>NZ_LGLW01000004.1 GCF_013620795.1 Pseudomonas sp. Q2-TVG4-2
GCCACTCTCAGGAGTGGCCTTTTTTCGTTTCCCTGATGGCACTTCTGAAAGCCCCCTGCACACTCCTTTCTCACTTCCCCACCACATCGCTGCCTAAGTAGTTTAGGGGTCTCGCTAGTTGCCAATATTCATTCTGTTTTATATATGCCTTTGCTAGATCGAACGGCTTAGTTCTTAAGATGGATAGAATCTGAAAGCATTATGAGCCCAGACAATCCGAACTAGTTTGTTATTCCGTTGACTATCAATAGATTACGAAGCACGAGCAAAAAACCCATACAAAAATGTCGCCTTCAGGCTTGACGGGCATCACGTTCTGAATGATAACTACGTCTCACAAAGTTGAGACAGGACGTTTCCTGAGCCGCAGCCAAAATAGACGCCAAGGTATTGCAGCCAAGCCGTGCGCAGGGATGGCATTCTCATTACAGCTCTGTCGCTGTTCAATGCTAGCCCTACTCTCTCTTATGCTTATCTCGTATTACCGCCGAGTGCGGTAGCTTTGTCTAAAAGAGGCGCGACAACTTCTTCACGAAAGCAGCCGAAATGGCACCGGGAGCGGCCAGTGGCGGTAGCATTGCCTAACGAAAGGTTTATTCACAGCGTCGTTCTGATTACGCTGCTAGTTGCGCACGAGTAATTAACAATAAAATTTAGTTAGTTGCGACGAGCACTTTTCGCCCCACTCTCCTCTCATGCAAGCCCTAACGATAGTTCCTGCAATACCCAACCGGGGTGTATCGTGAAAAATCTTTTCCGTAGCATTGATACCGAAGCGTACAAACTAATAGCTAGAGAAATGTGGACGAAGGGAAGTTCCTGCATTGCCAACTTTCTAACAGATGAGCAACTCTTATCGCTGCAGGAGAGCGTCAGGTTCGACGCAGAGAAACACCGCGGTCAATACTTTGCGCACCACGGTGGTGTTGAGATTGAAAGTTCCATTCTGGGCGCTCTAGGCGCTGCGCCAGAGTTTCGGGCGTTACTTGAGTTTATCTACCAGGCGGAGATCAGAAAAACCGCCTATAGCGACGAGATTCTCAAAGTCCTGCGCTGTGTGCAGGGAGACTCGGGTCGTCGTGAGTCCAACTGTTTTCATTACGACGCCAGCCTCGTAACCGTGCTGTTGCCCATCGAGATCCCCCAGAACGGAGTCGATAGCGGTGACCTGATCATGTTTCCGAACCTCCGCCGGGTGCGCTCGAACGTTCTGTTCAACGTGATTGAGAAGGCGCTGCTGCAGAACCCCGTTAGCCGGAAAATGATAAGCACAGCCATCCGCCACGGCTTGCTTCGGCCGGAGAAGCTGCAACTGATTCCGGGCAACCTGTATCTGTTCTGGGGCTACCGCACGCTGCATGCCAACGAGCCCTGCGATCCGGCCAGCCGCCGCGCAACCGCCATCTTTCATTACGGCGACCCACATGCAGGGAGTGTTGCGACCCGCCTGATTCTCAAGCTCAACCAGCGCCGTGCCCGGCGCGCAACTGCCCTGGGCACGCAACCGACCGCATGACCGAACCCGGCTGAGGTCATTAACTTCCGCTTTCCAATCTCGGTGGCACCGATAAGGACATCGCGATGATCAATGTCACCAAATCGTATCTGGGTAACAAGACCAAGTTTCTAGGCTACGTCGACAGCATCTATGCCTCCGGCTGGCTGACCAACCACGGGCCGCTGGTTACTGAACTGGAAGATCGTCTGCGCGATTATCTAGGCGTCCGTAACATCATCCTGACCAGCAACGGCACGCTGGCGTTGCAGATCGCCTATCGAGCTCTGGACTTGTCCGGCAGCGCCATTACCACGCCGTTCAGTTTCGTCGCTACAACCAGTTCACTGCAGTGGGAAGGCATTCGCCCGATATTCGCCGACATCGACAAGGCCAGTTGGAACCTAGACCCGCAAGCCATCGAAGCGCGGATCGACAGCGACACCTGCGCCATCGTAGCCACCCATGTGTTCGGCAACGCCTGCGATGTGGAAGGCATCGCACGCATCGCTGAGCGGCATCGCTTGAAAGTGATCTACGACGGCGCCCACGCATTCAGCGTGCGCTACAAAGACCGTTCGGTATTGAATTGGGGCGATGTCAGCACGCTTAGCTTTCACGCCACCAAGCTCTTCCACACCATAGAAGGGGGAGCCATCGTCACTAATGACGATGCATTAGCAGCCAGGATTCGCTTGCTATGCAACTTCGGCATTGTCGACACCGACATCATCGATGGCATTGGCATCAACGCCAAACTCAACGAATTCGCGGCCGCCATGGGTCTGTGCATCCTTGATGAGATGGCATTGATCCTGGAGCAGCGGGAAGAGATCGCCAGGCGCTACGAAGACCAGCTTAGGGATCACTTCGATCTGCAGCAGCAACAGCCAAACTCCCTACGCAACCATAGCTACTTCCCGATCGCCACGGCGAACGAAGACCAGCTGTTGCGCTGCCGCGCAACGCTGGCCGCCAAGGGCATAAATCCCAGGCGCTACTTCTACCCCTCGCTGGATACCCTCGGCTATCTGCAGCCGCAACCGCCGCAGATACAGTCACGTTCCCTGAGTCGCAGAGTGCTGTGCCTTCCGATCTATCCCGGTCTGCCGCGGCATATCCAGAACACTGTGATCCAGACGCTGCTGAGCGAAGCATCCCGGCGCAGCCAGACACAAACCGATCGGTTCTGGCCGCAGGCCAATGCCGTCGGCTTGATGGAGCACCGTTCCAGCTTGGCCGATCCCGGGTGCAAGCGCATTTACTGACCCATTCGCGGCGGCTTGATTTACATGTCTGAACGAAAGTTATCGATGATTCGCAACACCGGTCTGAGTTACGCAGGACAGGCGTACGCCTTGCTCATCGGCATCCTTGTTCTTCCTTTCTATCTAGGGCATCTGGGTGCGGAAGCCTACGGGCTGATCGGCTTCTTCGCGGTGTTGCAAGCCTGGCTCCAGCTGCTGGACGCCGGTCTGTCGCCGTCGCTGGTCCGCCAGATTGCACATTTTCGCGGCCGGTCGACGGCCTCGGTACAACACTACGAACCGGGACAGTTGCTGCGCTCATTCGAAATCATCTTCCTGCCTTTGGCATCGCTGACCATTCTGAGCGTCCACTTTTCCAGCGGCTGGATCGCGCACCAATGGCTGCAGGCACAAGACCTGAGCACCGCCACCATCGTCCATTGCATCAGTTTGATGGGGCTGATGGTTGGCTTGAAGCTGTACGCCACCCTATACAAGAGCGGCTTGCAGGGGCTCGAACTGCACGCATGGCTGAACGGCGCGAACATCCTGATCGCCACGCTACGCTACGTCGGAGGCCTGTTTCTGGTCGCCAAAATCAGTCAGGACCCGCTGGACTTCTTCGTCTTCCAGACGGCCATCGCGCTGATCGAGACGCTGGTGTTCGCCGCCAAGGCTTACACACTGATGCCCAACCCGAAGCTCCTGACCGGCTTCGACTGGACAGTGGTCAAGCCCGTACTGCCCTTCGCCGCGAGCATCTCGCTCACCTCGGTGCTGTGGATTGTTCTGACGCAGCTGGACAAGGTGCTGCTTTCCAACGTGCTGCTGCTTAAAGAATACGGTTACTTCTCATTGGTCGCGCTAATGTCGACCGGGATCATGACACTCACCAACCCGCTGGTGCAGACGTTGCTCCCGCGCATGACGATGCTCGTTGCCGAAGGCCGTATCGCTGACATGCAGGCGCTTTACCTGAACGCCACCCGGTTCGTCTGCAGCCTTTTGTTTCCGCTATCGGGGGTGATCGCCTTCCACTCCGCCGAGCTGGTGTTCGCCTGGACTGGCGATGCGGAAGCGGCCCGATGGAGCCGTCTGGTGCTGCCCTGGTATGTGCTCGGCAGCGCGATCATGGCCGTCACCGCTTTCCAGTTTTACCTGCAATACGCCTACGGGCAGCTGCGCCTCCACGTGTGGTTCAGCTTGATCAGTGCAGCACTGAGTATCCCGCTGGTGGTGTACGCGGCGCTTGGGCATGGCGTCTACGGCGCGGCGCTGGCCTGGTTCGGGTTGCGCATGCTGACCTTCCTGATCTGGCCACAGATGGTGCACAGGCGCTTTGCCGCCGGCCTACATCGGCAGTGGCTGCAGGACCTGCTGCGCATTACTGCGATGACCGGCCTGGGTCTGCTGATAGGCGAACCGGTGTTCGCCGCCATTGCCAGTGACAACCGCTTCGACATTCTTTTGGGACTGGCCGTCAGTGGGCTGATCTGCCTGGCGCTGGTTGCCTTCACTTCCAAGCCCCTCGTAATGAGGCTCTACCTACTGATGACTAAATCGAGCGTCTGAAATGGATCTTCAATCAATAAGCGAACAAGACCTGATGGCGACCTGGGGTGACAGCCGCGATCCGCTGCTGAGCATCGTCTGCCTGGCCTATAACCACGCGGGTTTCATAAGGGAAACGCTGGAGGGATTCGTCCTGCAGAAAACGGACTTCCCGTTCGAGGTGATCGTTCATGACGATGCTTCGACCGACGGTACCGCAGCGATCATTCGTGAATACGCCAAGCGATACCCGAGCGTAATCAAGCCCATCTATCAGCGCGAAAACCAGTACCGCCAGGGTATTCCGTTCAGCACCCGGCTGTTCGCACGGGCCCGCGGTAAGTACATCGCCTACTGCGAAGGGGACGACTATTGGACGGACCCGCGCAAGTTGCAGATTCAGGTGGACTTTCTCGAGCGGCACCACGACTACGTGATCACTTACCACGACGCCTTCATGTTCAACAGCCAGGGCGTGGTGCGCACCCCGCATCTGCAGGGCAAGCTCCGGCGGGACGCCAGCGCTCGCCAGCTAATGCAGGCGCGCCCCGTTTCTACCCTGACGGTGTGCTTTCGTAACCTGGTGCAGGAGCTGCCGCCTGAACTGCATGGCGTCGAGGTGCTGGATATCTGCTGGTGGTCGCTGCTCGGCGCCCATGGCAAGGGCAAGTTCATCGAGACGATCAAGCCAGCCGCTTACCGGGTGCATGAAGGCGGAATCTTCTCCATGCGCAGCAGCAAACAGCGCATCCAGATGAGCATGCACGCCTACTACAGCCTCGCCCGTTACTACCAGCGGATCGGCGATCAGCCACTCTACGAGTACTTCATGATTCAGGTGTTCGCTCAAGCGCTGGCATCGATCTCCCCGCTTAGCAAACTTCAGGCGCTGGGCCAGGTATTCCAGAACATCAGCATCAACCTGTTACGCCGGCTGAACCTCGGCGCCTGACAGGCGCATGGCTGACCTTTGCCGTACCGATGGCGCTACAAACAAGGAAGGATCCGCAATGACTGCCATGACCCGCTCCTCACTGGGATATGACGGGGACAACCGCATCGATCTGGCGCGTATTCTGCGCGTAGCGTTCGATCACAAGGCACTGATCTTCACCATCACCGCCTTCTTCGCGCTGCTCGGCGTTGCCTATGCGATCGTCGCCACCCCGATCTACCAAGCAAGCGCGATGATCCAGATCGAGCCGAAGAAGGCCGGAATAACCGGTGTTCCGGAAGCCATCGCCAGACCGAACTCGGTTTCCCAGGCGGTGACCGAAATCGAGCTGATCAAGTCGCGCTCGGTGCTGGGACGAACAGTCGATGCCCTGAAGCTCTACATCACCACGCGCCCCAAATACCTCCCTCTGCTCGGGGGCTACATGGCGCGACTGCACGACCCGGCGAAGGATGGCGAACTCGCTACACCTCTGCTGGGCATGGACAGCTACGCCTGGGGCGGCGAAAAACTGGCCGTGTTCCAACTGGACGTCCCCGAGGACTACCTGGGAGAGAAGCTGGTTCTGCGTGCCGGCAGCGCGGGCGAGTTCACCCTGTATGACGCGGACGAGCAATTGCTGCTCAGCGGTAAAACCAACGAAGCCGTGCAGCACGAAGGTTTTCGCGTGCAGATCGCCGAACTCAAAGCTCGCCCGGGGACGGAGTTCTCAATCGTGCGCAGCCGTCCGCAGACCACCGCGCTGGACTATCAGAAGCGCCTGAAGGTGGGCGAAGCCGGCAAGGACTCGGGAATCATCTACCTCTCGCTGGAGGATCCGGATTCGGACAAGGCCAACCGCGTGCTCGACCAGATCAGCCGCTTGTATGTGCGCCAGAACATCGAACGCAGCTCCGCCGAAGCCGCACAGCGCCTTGAGTTCTTGCGCTCGCAAGTGCCGCTGGTACGCAAGGAACTGGAAAAGGCCGAAGCCGCGCTCAATGATTATCAGACCAGTGCGCAATCGGTGGACATCAGTATCGAAACCAAGGGCGTACTGGACCAGATCGTCGCGCTGGAAACACAGATCTCCGAGCACAACCTCAAGCGCACCGAATACAACCAGCTCTACACACCCGAACATCCGACCTATCAGACCCTGATGACCAAGATTGGCCAGCTGCAAGCGCAGAAGAATGCGCTAATGGGCAAGATCGATACCTTGCCGATGACGCAGCAGGAATTGCTGCGCCTCAACCGTGACATGCAGGTCACCACCCGCACCTACACCCTGCTGCTGGACAAGGCCCAGGAACAGGACATCCTGCGCGCCGGGACCATTGGTAATGTACGAATAATCGACAGTGCTTATGCGGTGGTGGAAAAGCCGGCCAAGCCGATCAAGCCGCTGGTCGTATTGATCGCCATCTGTATTGGGTTACTGGTCTCAGCTGCAGTGATCCTGCTGCGGCAGGTGTTTTATCGCGGCATCGAGAGCCCAGAAACAATCGAGAACCTGGGTGTTCCCGTGTACGCCGCCCTCCCCTTTTCACCGAAACAGGAACACCTGTACCGACTGCGGAAAATTCGCGATGGTAGAAGCAAGCTGCTGGGCGGCACCGATCCGGCAGATTTAGCCATCGAGTCTCTGCGCAGCCTGCGCACCAGCCTCAAGTTCGCCATGCTCGAGGCGCGCAATCAGGTGTTGGTGATCACCAGCCCGACCCCTTCGGCGGGCAAATCGTTCGTTTCCAGCAATCTGGCGGCGGTCATTGCCCAGGCGGGCCAGCGAGTGCTGCTCATCGACGCCGACATGCGCCGCGGCTATCTCGCCGGCATGTTTGGCATGGAGCCACGCAACGGACTGTCCGATGCCCTGGCCAGCGGCCTGCGCCTCGCGGCGGTCGTCAACAAGACCGATCAGGCCAACCTGCATTTCGTTGCCAGCGGCTACTCCGCACCCAATCCGTCCGAGTTGCTGATGCACGATAACTTCGCCGAGTTGCTCAAAGAGGCGGAGCGCGAATACGACTTCATCATCATCGACACACCGCCGGTACTGGCGGTAACTGACGCCGTGCTGGTCGCACAACTGGCTGGCACCTGTCTGCTGGTGGCCCGGTATGGATTGAGCACCGCCAGCCAGATCGAGGCCGCTAAACGGCGCCTGGCGCAGAACGGCGTGATGCTCAAGGGCGCGATTCTCAACGGCATCAAGCGCAGGGCTTCGAGTACCGCCTACGAAACCGGGGCCTACGGTTATTACAGCTACTCTCAAAAAGCCTGACACATGCGAGGGAAACGCCGTGCTCAGAACCGTTTCGATGATGCAGCCCTACCTGTTCCCCTACCTTGGCTATTTTCAGCTGATCGCCCACAGCGACGTCTTCGTGCTGGGCGATGATCTCCAGTACATCAAGGCTTCGTGGATAAACCGCAACCGTGTATTGGTAAATGGGCAGCCGAAGCTGGTCACCTTGCCGTTGCGCAAGGGCGGTCAATTCGACCCGATCAATCAGCGCTGGCTGTGCGACGACTTTCCGCGCGAAGCCCAGAAGCTACTGCGGACGCTGGAGCTCGCCTATGCCCGCGCCCCGCACCAGAAAGAGGTGATCGCACTGATCCGCCAGATCCTGGGCCATCCCGAGCGCAATCTGGCGCGGTTCACCGAACACTCCATCCGCTGCATCTGTGCCTATCTTCAGATCACGACGCCCATCCGTATCGGGTCCGAGCTGGGCTTGCCGGCCCGCATGGACAAGCAGGAGCGGATCATCCGCATCGCAAAAAAGCTGAACGCAGAGCGTTATATCAACCCCATCGGCGGTATGCCCCTGTACTGCCCGGCGTTCTTCCGAGCTCACGGCCTATCGCTGCGTTTTCTGCGCATGGACGATCTGAATTATCCGCAACTCAACCAAGCTTTCGTGCCTTCGCTGTCGATCATCGACGTGCTGATGTTCAACAGCCAAAGCGATACACAGGCCCTGCTTGAGCGTTTCTCTCTACTCGAAGGAATCGAACAGCAGACCGCGTAGCGGGCATGAACGATCGACAAAACGGGCGTCAGCAACCTTTTTCTATGGACGGTAGGTTCACATGGCAATACTCGGCAGCAATCCACGCTGGTACCTGATTCAAACCAAACCTCGTCAGGAAGCCCGCGCTGAAGAGAACCTGCGGCGACAAAGTTTCGATTGCTACCGGCCGCAGAAGCAACGCGGCCCGTCGGATGGCAAAGCCGAGGAGCCGCTGTTCCCGGGGTACTTGTTCATCCGTCTCGATCGACAGCTGGATAATTGGTACCCCATCCGGTCGACCCGCGGCGTTGCGCGAGTTGTGTCCTTCGGCGGCGAGCCGACACCGGTCCGGGACGAGCTCATTGAGCAGTTGCGCCAGCGCCTGGCGGCCTCAGCCTCAGCCTCAGCTGCTAAGAAACCATCGTTCCAACCCGGCGAGCGCGTGCAACTGCATGGCGGAAGCTTCAATGAACTCGAAGCGATTTTCGTCAGCGCCGATGGTGATGAACGTTCGGTGATCCTGCTGAACCTGTTGCAGCGCGAGCAGAAAGTCCGTGTGCCAACACGCTACCTCAGCGGTTGCCTCGCACGGGAGCTCGCGGTTGGCTGCCGCGTCGATTGATCTCCAGGGATTACGATCATGAAGATCCTCTTCTTGCATAGTTTGTATGCCCCCCACATTGGCGGCGGCGCGGAAATTGTTGTGCGTCAGCTGGCCGAAGGACTTCTGGGCCGCGGTTGCGATGTGGCGGTGCTGGCCACCGGCCCCGAGCGCGGGCTGCACGAAGAAATTCTGGGTGGCGTGCGGATCTATCGCGCCGGTCTATACAACCTGTACTGGCATTACACCCAGACCCGGCTCAATCCGTTGCTGCGCCTCGGCTGGCATTACCGCGATCGCTATAACCGCAGCATGCGCCAGCATGTTCGCGAGGTGATCGAGCGCGAACAACCCGACGTGGTGATCTGCAACAACCTGACCGGCTGGTCGGTCTCGGCCTGGGACGAGATCAGCGCGGCGGGCGTACCGATCGTTCAGGTAGTGCATGACCTTTACCTGTTGTGCCCCAAGGACACCATGTTCAGCAAGGGCCGCAGCTGCAGCCGTCAGTGCCGCATATGTTCGGCCTTTCGCCAGCACCATGGGGCAGCATCGGCCCAGGTTGCTGCGGTGATCGGTGTCAGTCGCTTCATTCTCGATCGGGTATCTGAAGGCGGATATTTCAGCCGGGCCAGCCGCCATGTGGTGCACAACAGCACAACAGCTGGCGATAACCCATCGCCCGCGCCGCGCCAGAACCACAGCGGGCTGTTGCGTTTCGGCTACATCGGCACGCTGTCGGAAAACAAGGGCGTGGGTTGGCTGATTGCACAGTTTCAGGCGCTATCGATCAACGCCACGCTGGAAATCGCCGGTCGCGGCAAGCTCGATTACGAAGCGCAGCTCAAGGCCATGGCCGATCCAGCCAAGGTCCGTCTGGTCGGCTATAAGCATGCCGACAACTTCATGCGCAACATCGACGTGCTGGTGGTGCCTTCGATCTGGGCCGAGCCCTTCGGGCTGGTCGCCGTCGAAGCCTGCGCCCGGCACCTTCCAGTGATCGCGACGAACATGGGCGGTCTGCCAGAGATCATCCAGGACAACCTCAACGGGCTGCTCTGCTCGCCAGCCGACCCTGACTCGCTGGGCCGCGCGATGCTCAGGCTCTACCTGGACAGCGGCCTGCGCCAGCGCCTGTCGCAGCAAGCCCGCGACAGTGTTGCGCCTTTTCTCAACATGGACCGGATGCTCGATCAGTACCAGTCGATCCTGCATGCCACGCTGCACGGCCGGAGAGCCCACGATGATTTCGAGTTCGCTGACTTTCACGCGCCCCAGGCCGAGCCCGCTGGCGATTGATAAGCCAACCCTGCTGACCCTGATCGCAGCCTCGCTGCTGATCAGCGAAACCTTTGCAGGGGCGCTGCGCTATTACCTGGACATGGCGGGTATCTCCGCCCTGCTTTACTTGCCGAAGCTGGCCTGTGTCGCGGCGGTTGGACTGGAATTGCCACGCGCACGCAGCAATCCAGAGGTGTGGCTGGTGTTGTTTGCCGTGTTGGTTTCAGGCCTGTTGGCGCTGCTTCACGGGGCTTCGCTGGGGAATGTCGGCTTCAGCCTGTTCATCTACGTCCCGCTACTGTTCGGCGTGTTCTGCGGCAGCTACCTGGAGCGCCGTACCGGTTTACTGGGCTGGGTGATCGGGTTCTGTCTGGCCGCCTCGTTACTCGGCATCGCACTGGACATGTTCACCAGCGTGCCATGGAAGGGGTACAGCTACATGATGGGTGACGTCGAACTGACCGCAAACAAGTCCTGGGCCTTCGGCAGTACGGACCGCCTCGCCGGGTTTGCCCGGATGTCGACCAATCTGGCCGTGATGATCGCGCTGTACAGCCTGTTCCTGGCTGCGTTCCTGCGGTCACGGCTGTTGCGGATGATGCTCTACCCACTGGCCTTTGGCGCGATCTTTCTCACCACCAACAAATCCACTGCGGCGGCCTATCTGCTGACGCTGATGATGCTATTTCTCGCCGGCTATCGATTGCCCAGCGCCACGGCTTTTTTTATCGCGGTGATAACGGGAATGGCGCTGCCGGTTGCCAGCCTGCTGCTGAATATCCCGCAGAGCGAGGCCTATAGCGACAGCATGCTTGCGTCCTTCAACGATCGCCTGATTCATAGCTGGCCGAATTTCATTGATGCGATCATCAATGAAGGCTGGGGTTGGTGGGGCGCTGGTTTCGGGGCGGTCGGTGCCAGTGCCGCAGCGTTCCCCATGGCTTGGCTGGAATTGCTGAGAGTCGCCGACAACACCGCGCTGTATCTCTGGGGAATGCTAGGTGTGTTTGGGGTACTGCTCTATTTGCTGCTGTTCCCGCTGCTGCTGCGTTTGCATGATCGCGGGCCGCGCATTCGTGATGCCTTACTGGGCATTGTGTTCTGTACGTGTCTGATCGGCTGGGCCACCGACGTACTGGAGGTAACCACCGCCACGCTATTTCTAGGCATGGCGATCGCTCATGTCCTGACGCCCCGGACGGTTCCGTGTCGAGGCTCGCATCACCCAATCGCCACGGCACAACCGCTCGGTGGCCTAGAACCGCACACACCTAGACACAAGGATGAGTGGCCATGAGCACCCGCCTCCGTTATCGCCGGTTGGCGCTTGTCGCAGCCCTTTCAGGTCTTGCATTGCACGCGCCGGCAAAGCCAATGGAAGAACCTTTCATCATCGGGGTCGCATCGCACGATCTGCACCTGCGAGACAATCGAAACCAGGGGAACCTTCTGTCGCGAGAAGCCGGTATCGAGTCGGTGCGGACCGATGCGCATTGGGCGTTTCTGGAACGCAACCGCGATCGGCTCAAGGTGGAGCCGCACTGGCACCGCTATCTCGCCGGCACCGAAGCACAGGGGCTCGATAGCCTTTTTATCCTTGGCTACGGCAATAGCTTTCACGGCGATGGAGAAAAGCCACGTAGCGAACCGGTACGCGCCGCCTTCAATCGCTACGTCGCGTTCGTCGCACAGCAGTTTCGTGGCCGCATCAAACACTACGAAGTCTGGAACGAGTGGGACGTCGAAAACCCGACCGACCCGCAGTTCACGCAAGATTACGCCCGGCTTATCGTCGATGCGGCGGGCATCATCCGCCAGCACGATCCCAACGCGAAAGTGCTGGCCGGCGCGGTGACTACCCAGGGCATCGAGTCGGGTTTCGCGCTGCGCCTGATCGAGGCCGGCGTAATGCAATCGATCGATGGCCTCTCGCTGCACCCTTACGTGCATTGTCGCGGGCGCGGGAAGAACACCCCAGAAGCCTGGATCGAGTGGCTTGCAAAGGTTGATCTGGAGCTGTCCCGCGCCGCTGGCGAGCCGGTGCCGCTGTACCTGACAGAGATGAGCTGGCCGGCCTATCAAGGGTCTTGCGGCATCGATGAACGCCTGCAGGCGGCTTATCTGGCACGTAGCTTCTTTCTCGCCAGGACGCTACCCAACGTGCGGGGTTACTGGTGGTACGACTTGCGAAACGACGGCACGGACAAGCGTGAGCGTGAGCACAATTTCGGTTTGCTCCGTCAGGACTACTCGCTGAAGCCAGCGTATCCAGTGCTCAAGGCAGTTAGCCCGATCATCCAGAACTACCAGTTCCTTGGTCATGCTGGCGTGGCCGGGAAAGACACCGTCCTGCTGCACTTCGGTAACGCAGACGAACAACTTCTGGTCGGGTGGAGCACCGACCAGGCCCGCTCGGTCAGCATCGAATCCGCAGGCCGGGCAACCGGCAAGCTGGAGTGGATCGATACCGCCACTCCTGATAACGGCCGAACTCGAGGCGACACGGTATGGGAATGCCCAGCCACTGCGAGCAACTGCACCGCTAATGTCGAGCTCAATGGATTTCCGAAGATCTTCAGCCTCGGTAAATCCGCACCCAAGCCTTAGCGATTCGTGAACGGTTTTTGGAAAGAGGAGTTTCAGATGATTGTGATCAACGCTCGCTTTCTTACCCAGGAAATACGCGGCGTGCAGCGTTTCGCGGAGCAGATCAGCCTACAGCTCAGAAGCTTGCGCGACGATCTCGTCTTCGTCGCGCCACAGGATATACGCCTGCATGAAAGCGCTGAGCAGCTAGGCGTACACCGCATCGGCCGGCACCGAGGACACCTTTGGGAGCAGCTCGATCTGCCCTTGTGGCTGGCGAGCAATGGCAGCCCGCCGCTGGTCTCGCTGTGCAACACGGCACCCCTGGCATACAACAACCAGATCGCGACCCACCACGACATCACCTACGTCAGGCATCCGGAGAGCTACTCGCGAGCGTTCCGGGCGACCTACCGCAACCTGACGCCGCTGCTGCTCAAACGAATCAAGGCGCTGATTACCGTGAGCGAATTTTCGCGAAAAGAAATAGCCCGCTTCTATAACTATCCGGCACGCGATATTTGCGTGGTGCCCAACGCCGTGGATGAACGCTTTCAGCCTTTTTGTGCCGCCCAATGCCCCCGTGGCTCGGCGCCGTACCTGCTGGCAGTGTCATCACCCAGCGCGCACAAGAACTTTGCCAGGATGGTCGCCGCATTTCTGCGACTGGAAGGGCTCGACGAAGTGGAGCTGCGCATCATTGGCGACTCGAACCGGGTCTTCTCCGGCAGCCTGCACGACGCCGCCGGCAGCCGGCGCATCCGCATGCTTGGCAGGCTCACCGACGAAGAATTGGTGGAGGCCTATCAGGGTGCAACGGCCTTCGTGTTTCCGTCCATCTATGAAGGCTTCGGCATTCCCCCGCTCGAGGCGCAGGCCTGCGGCTGCCCGGTCATCGCTGCACGTGCCGCCTCCATTCCTGAAGTTCTCGGCGATAGCGCGCTGTACTTCGATCCGCTGAAGGTCCAGGACATCACCGATTGCATGCAGCGGGTCCTGCTGGACGAGTCTCTGCGCCAGGATCTGCGCCGCCGCGGCAAAGCGAACGTCACACGCTACTGCTGGAATGCGTCGGCCCGGCAGGTATCCCGGCTAATCGACCAGGCGTTCACTGGGGTGCGTGACCCCGGAAAAGTGAGCCTTCGGCGGCTCCCGCTCAGCCAGCCGAAGCAGTAACTAAGTCAAGCCACGCCTGACAAAAAAGCCGGCGCGTCACGTGCAACCACTCACCGCATCGCCGCAATAGGCCCAATCTCAGTCGCCGTCGTCTCGACGATTGATCCGCTGCCACTCCTCATACCCACGAAAGGCTATCGTATGAAAATCGCCATTGTTCATGACTGGCTAGTAACCTACGCCGGCGCCGAACGGGTGCTTGCCGGGATACTCGAGACCTGGCCAGAAGCAGACCTCTTTGCCGTGATTGACTTCCTTTCCGATGAAGACCGCGCCAACCTCGGCGGCAAACGCGCCACTACGACCTTCATCCAGCAGCTGCCCAAGGCGAAAACGCATTATCAGAAATACCTGCCCCTGATGCCCTTGGCCATCGAGCAGCTCGACATGTCAACCTACGACCTGGTGATATCCAGCAGCCACGCCGTGGCAAAGGGCGTACTCACCGGGCCGAACCAGCTTCACATCAGCTACGTGCATTCACCGATCCGCTACGCCTGGGACCTCCAGCATCAGTATCTGCACGAGGCCAGCCTGGACCACGGCTTCAAGGCAAAGCTGGCGCGCATGCTGCTGCATTACATGCGTATGTGGGATCAGCGTACCGCCAGCGGTGTGGACGAGTTCATCGCCAACTCGCACTTCATCGGACGGCGCATCAATAAGAGCTATCGACGTGAATCGACGGTGATCTACCCACCTGTCGATACCCGCCAGTTCACGCTATATGCCGAGAAAGAAGACTTTTACCTGACCGCATCGCGGATGGTGCCCTACAAGCGCATCCCCATGATCGTCGAAGCATTTTCGCGGATGCCCGACAAGAAGCTGATCGTGATCGGCACGGGTCCGGAAATGGAAAAAGCAAAGGAGCTCGCAACACCGAACGTGACGCTGATGGGCTATCAGAATTTTGCCGTGCTGTTGCATCACATGCAACGCGCCCGCGCGTTCGTGTTCGCTGCAGAAGAAGATTTCGGCATCGCACCCATCGAGGCTCAAGCGTGTGGCACACCGGTTATTGCCTATGGACGAGGCGGCGTTCTGGAAACGGTACGGGGAATCGATCACCCGGAGCCAACAGGCGTGTTCTACGCCGAGCAGACACCTGAGTCGCTCATCGCTGCGGTGAACGAATTCGAGTCGGAAGCGCATCACATCCTGCCGAACACCTGCCGGGTAAGCGCGGAGCGTTTTTCAACCGAACGATTCAGGCAGGAGATTAAGACTTTCGTCGATACTAGGGTTCGCGAGGTTTCTTTAAACCAAGGACAGGACGCGCTAGTGCACCGCCCAATCATAACGCCGGTAAGCGTCACACCGGTCTATCCCGCGGCGGTACCCATGAAGCACGCCTGAGCAGGCTCCCATCTCATTGCGAGGTTTCACGGATGAACACAGCAACCGCAACTCACCGAATTCAGACCAGCTGCGTATTAAGCCTTGCCTTGCTGATCAGCGGGACGACGGATGCCGCCCACGGACCTGAACATGCCGGCGGTGAGCTGTACCGGCAGGGGCACGAAAGCTTCGCCCCTGACAGGCCAAGCTGCGCAGGCCGTCAAGGCCCTCGCGTGATCATCTTCGATCACGAATTTCGCCAGACCGCACCGTCCTGCAACACCGCCACCCGTGGTTCCGTAACGATCACGCCCCCGCCCATACGGCTGGCGAGACCGCTCTCCGGTAACCAATACATCCCGTCTAGCGACAGCATCCGCTACTCGTTTTAACCCTGCGACCCTTTGGAGGGCCCATGAACAGTGCAGACCAAAACAGGCCATCGCTGGTTTACGCCGACGGTTACTCCTACACAGAGATCTTCCAGACCCCTGACAGACCAGGCATTTCCGGCGGAGATCGGTTGATCAGCGTCTTCCATGCATTCTTCACGGCCGACCGTGACAACGAGGCTTGCGACGTCGATTCACCAGGCGTGCGAGCCGATGCGATCAAGGTACCCAGCAAGGTCGTCTGATCGGCGTCTTCGCCGGACAAGGAGCCGCTGACCAGCCCATCGCAGCGCCGCAACCACCCCGCCAAATAATGGCCATGCCGCTGACGCTTCGGTGGCATTCACGCTTCACACAGAGACAACCCATGAGCCCGAAGACGACTGTGGTGACCGTGACCTACGGCAATCGGCTGGCTTACCTGCAGCAGCTAATCGAGCGTGCGCTGAGCTTCGCCGAGATCAGCGACGTGGTAGTGGTGAGCAATGCATCACTCGCACCCCTGGATCAGCTACCTGAACGTTGGCCGGGACAGGTCAAGCTGATCGAGCTGCAGCACAATACCGGCTCGGCGAACGGCTATGCCGTAGCGCTAGACGCAGCGCTGGCAGGCGGAGCTGACTACATCTGGATGATGGACGATGACAATGCTCCGACCGCAGCTGCTGTATCGATCCTGCATCGTGAACTTGCGCGGCTCACCGGTCTGCTCGGTCGGGATCGAGTAGCGGTGCTGGGCTATCGCGCGACGCAACAGGCCGACATCGCGCAGGGAGTCCCCCCCCGCTACATTCTCCAGCCACGCTCCAGCTACTTCGGCTTTCATATCGCCCAGCTACCCTACAAGCTCTGGCGCCGTGTGCCTTGGGCCAAGCGGCCAGGCAAACGGCCTGCGAGCATCAGTCTGCCATTTGCCCCCTATGGCGGCATGCTGGCACATCGCAGCCTGTACCAGCGCATTGGCGTGCCATTGAAGGATCTGGTGCTTTACGTCGACGACACCGAATACACCCGACGCATCACGGCCGGCGGTGGCCGATTGTTCCTCTTCACCGATGCGGTGATCGACGAGCTCGAGCAATCCTGGAACATCAAGGCGCGCACTCGCAATATTTACGAGAGCTTTCTACTCGGCGAATCGGACTTCCGCGCCTACTACGCCGCACGCAATCAGGCCTGGTTCGACAAGAACGTCTGGGCCGCCTCACCCCGGCTGCATCGTCTCAACCGCATGATCTTTCTCACGCTGCTGCGCCTGTTTGCCCGGCTCCGCAATACCCGCGAGCGCCTGGCGCTGATCGAGCAGGCGATCCATGACGGTGAAAGCGGCGTGCTGGGTATGAGCAAGACCTTCCCGTTGCGCTAACCCACCGTCAGCGCTCCACTCCGTTCCGATTCATCGAGGACATTGTCCATGGACGTCACATCGGTCCAGCGTGACGCAAACAACTTCGATTTTTTGCGATTCTTCGCCGCGTCAGCGGTGGTCTTTGGCCACTGCTATTGGCTGTCGGGGGGCGGCGATATCGAGCCGGTAAGGCTTTTCACCGGATCAATGGACACCGCCGACATCGCCGTGAACCTGTTCTTCGTGATGAGCGGATTCCTGATTGCAGCGTCATGGATGAACAGTCGCAGCGTGCTGGATTTCGCCGCCAAACGCGCACTGCGCATCTTTCCCGCATTGACGGTGTCGGTACTGTTCACCGTGCTGATTGTCGGACCGCTGGCGACTGGGCTGTCGCTGAAAGAGTATTTTCTTGCCAGCCAGACCCTGCGTTACCTGACCAACATGGCCCTGATTACGCAATTTCATCTGCCTGGTGTATTCACCGAGAATCCATTCCCGGATACGGTCAATGGATCGGTCTGGACGCTGCCCTACGAAGTCCTCATGTACGCATCATTGCTGGTGATGGGGCTGCTCAAGGTATTCGGGCGAATCGCCGTACTGGCGGTGCCGATGATGCTCATCGCGATCCATTTCCACCTGGCACCGAATCTGGGCCTGGAAAGCGAGATGCTGCACAAGTCGACCCGATTGGGGATGTTTTTCTTTCTCGGCTCGGCGATGTACTTGTACCGGGGGAACCTGCCTTGGAACTGGAAGGTTGCGCTGGCCTTGCTCGCACTGTCGCTGCTCAGCGCAAGGACAGAGCTCTGGCTGTACATCCATGTACTGACACTGCCTTATCTGACCATCTATCTGGCCCACCTGCCGATACCACGGCTATCCGGCTTCGGCAGACACGGCGATTTTTCCTATGGCATCTATATTTTCAGCTTTCCGATCCAGCAGCTGCTGATGCACAGTTTCAGTCCGCAGCTTCCGCTAGGCGCGTTCATGGCCATCAGCCTATTGGCTAGCATCGCCGTCGCAGCGCTGTCCTGGCACTTCATCGAATCCCCCGCACTGCGGCTGAAACGCTACCTGCCCAGCGCCCGCCAGCGCATCGGCCGCGCAGGCCTCAGCCCAGCCCCCTGATTCAGGCTGCGCTAGACGTCGAGGTCACCTGAGCCAGGTTCCTCTGGCTCGGCATCATCACCGACCAGACGCCGAACGGTCTCGATCAGCGCATCGAGCCCTGTGCCCTTGGGCAGAAATTGGTCGATGAGGTCACGACCGGGAATCTGCTGGGGAAGTGCAGCACTCATCATCAGGATGCGCACATGGTCGAATGCCGGGTTTCGACGGATGGCGCGGACCATCTCGACCCCGTTGAGCTCCGGCATCATGTAATCGGTAATGATCAATGCCGGGGTTTCCTGCTCCAGCTTGCGCAGCCCCTGAGCCCCGTTTGCCGCCTCAATAACACGGTAGCCTTCATCCTCCAGGATCATCACCATCAGTTTGCTAAGCCCGAGTTCGTCCTCGACCAGCAGCACGAGCGGCGCCAGCCCGTCCCGGCCATCCCTAGACATCGTCTCCCCCCGACAGAGGCTGGCGATGTGGTCTTCCGACCAGCACCCCCTCCGTACGCTCCATGCGCTCACCGAGCCTGAACCCTTCCACCCCCAGGTTGAACTCATAGACATAGGGTTCGAAGCCGCTTTCGCGCATCTTCAAGACCGCCAGTGTTCGGTAGAGACGCGATTCGAGCTCGGCATACCGCAACAGCAGGATATTTTCTGCAATGGCCGAGACAGCAGGGAATTGCAGACCATGCGCACCGCCAACGATCTCAGCCAGTTCAGCGGTGAAAATCGTGGTGACGCCTTCGCAGCGCAGAATGGCAGTCAGCGTACTGAAGAAACGCCCGAGGCGCTGGACATTGATCGTCGCCTGCTTGAATGCGTCCACGCCATCGATGAACAGCCGTTTGACACCACGACGCCGGCACGCCTCAAGGATGTCCTCGGCTAACTGATCCTGCAGGAGCTCGGTCGGCGTTCGGTGAATGACCTCGACAGCACCGTTGTCGATCAACGATCCAAGGTCCAACCCCAGCGCGGTGGCGCGACGGCGCAGGCGATGTGCGTCCTCGTAAAAGCCGAAGACAAGACCTGGCTCCTCTTCGCTGCTCTGACAGATGAAGCTCAGCCCAAGCGTCGTTTTACCTACGCCCGTAGGACCAACCAGCAGCGTCGTCGATGAGTAAGGAATACCGCCGAAGATGATCCGGTCCAGACCATCGACTCCGGTACTCAACCGCTGATCACGCATTTGCGCGGATTCGAGCTCGCCAGTAACTGCCTCGAGCCGTGGGAACACCTTGAACCCATCGCTGGTGATGGAACTCATGTGCCGACCGGAGATGAAATCGCTCCCCCTGAATTTGCGAACCTGCAGGTAGCGGTAGGTTCGGGACTGATCCTCGTCGCTGCCCAGGTGAAGCCAGCCATCAACCATGGTGAATTCGGGGCTACCCGCGTCGCGCTTGCTATTGGTCAGCAGCAAGATGGTGCAGCCGACGACATCCGCATAAACCGACAGGTCGTTGATAAATTCGCGAAACGCCCGCTCGGACGCGGCGTTCTCTTCCAGCGCGAATAGGCCGTCGATCACAATCAGCGAGGCCTTCTGGCGCTTTCCATTGCGCGTCAGGTATCGAAGAACGCCCTCCAGCCCATCCATGCGCAAAATATCGAAGGCGCTCTCATAGACAACGGATGTACCAGCGTGACGGTTATCCATGAAGGCCATATTCTGCAGATGACGCAGCAGGCGATGGTGGGTTTCCGCCAGCAGGGTCACATACAACGAGCGCTCCCCATCCGCCGCCCAGCTGTAGCAGATTTGGTTGGCAAGAATCGTTTTCCCCTCGCCCGGCCCGCCCTGGACGATATACACCGCTCGCGGCAGAAGCCCTCCTTTGAGCACAGCGTCCAGCCCCGGCACCCCAGTCGGAACATGGGCCGGCCCCGTTTGCGAGGTGGTATAGATATCGGTCACAGCAGCTATCCGTTCAAGTCAGTGCGGCCATGCTAGCAAACGTCCCGCACATTTCATTGCTTTGCGTATTAGGTTGGTCCGCGCTCACCCGATGGCGTTCGAAGCGCATCCGCTCAGCGGTCAGCTTTCGGATATAGAACCTGAGCATGGTTCCAGGTAGGCGAACGGCTTGGGATCGATGGCAATTAGGTTTGTGACTTGCTGGAGCGCTGCGGCCAAACGCCCTACCATGCGTGGCGACTTCCTTCTCCCGACCAACCAGAATTCATGTCCTTTGCTCCGTTTTTCCGCGTAGACCTGCGACGGCTGATCGTGACGCTGGCGATCCTCAGCGGACTGATTACGCTGAGCATCAGCTTTTATGCGAGCTACCAGGTACAGCGCGATTCACTCATCGCCAGCACCCTCGAGGCCAATCGCGCCTATGCGGCGAAGCTTGCGGTCGGCACAGAGACATTCTTCGGCGCGGTGCAGCAGCAGCTCAGATACAGCGCGGCTATTCTCGCCGCGCAGTTCCATGACGACGAAGCGCTGCTCAGCGAGGCCGAACGGTTGCGTCTGCAGACGAACAGCTTCAATAACGTATTCATCGTTGACGCTCACAGAGTGTTGCGAGCGACGTCACCTGATACTCGCCGGCTGATCGGTCATCGACTGCATTCACCTGGGTCGCGCAAAGCGAGCCGGACGCGGCAGCCGATGATCAGCAGTCCGTATATTTCAGCGATCGGAACGCTCGTCGTCACGATATCTCACCCGATCATCGACAAGGACGGCGTATACCTCGGTTATATCGGCGGCACGATTAATCTCAAGGAGCCAAACATCCTCAACAGCATGCTTGGCGAGCATTACTACAAGGACGGTTCCTACATTTACGCAATAGACCAGAACCGGCGGTTGCTCTACCACCCCGACTCCAAACGTCTCGGCACGGTGGTGGCGGAGAACCCGGTTATCGACAGGGTCATCCACGGCGAGTCGGGTAGCCAACGGGTCATCAACAGTCTGGGCTATGACATGCTGGCCGGCTTCGCACCGGTGCCGACCGCCAGCTGGGGCATCGTCGCGCAACGCCCCACCGCGGTAACGCTGCACCCGCTCGATGACCTGATGCTTGAAGTGTTACGCCAGACTGCTCCTCTTGCTCTGCTGACCTTCCTTTGCGTCTGGTGGTTGTCAGGGCTGATTTCGCGACCGCTCTGGCGACTGGCGAAAAGTGCGAGCGAGATGGATAAAACCAACAGCCCCGAACGCATTCAGCATATCCGCTCCTGGTACTTCGAAGCCGCCCAGCTAAAACGTGCCATGCAGCTGGGTATCAACCTGCTGCATCAACGCATCGGCAAGCTCAATCTCGATGCGCAGACCGACCCCTTGACCGGTCTGCACAACCGCCGCGGCCTTACCCTGGCCTTGGACGCGCTAAGCGCCGAGGGCCATTCGTTCGCCGTTGTGGCCCTGGACATCGATCACTTCAAACGCATCAATGACAGCCACGGCCACGACATTGGCGACCAGGTCATTCGTCACCTGGCACAGCTGATGACAACCTGCTCGCGGGACGCCGACGTTCTTTGCCGGAGCGGCGGGGAGGAATTTCTAATGCTGTTGCCGAACACCAACGCCGAATCGGCACAGCAGGTCGCCGAACGATTGCGCCAATGCGTCGAGCAAGCGCAGATTGCGCCCGTCGGCCACATCACCGTCTCTCTCGGCGTTGCAATCTGGCCCATACACGCCGACAGCATCGAGCGCGTGCTCAAGTTGGCCGACGGCGCCCTGTACCTGGCCAAACAGCGCGGCCGCAACCGCTCGGAGCTCGCCGAACTGGACCATTACCCACCGGCCGACACCAACCGGGACGACTGACCGACGCTGCCACCCAGACGCTATCAAGTGCCCGCGCCGATCTGGCGAATCTCCAAGAGCCCGCCGAACCAGACGCGCAACTGAATCGGCCGAGCACGACGGCCGACATGGCTAAAAAATATCCAGCTCTGTATACTCGCGCGCCTTTTTCATGCGCTGTTCCGAGGACATTGTCGATGAGCAAAACGCCAACAGTCGGGTTCGTCAGCCTGGGTTGCCCCAAGGCAACCGTCGACTCCGAACGCATCCTGACGCAGCTGCGCATGGAGGGTTATCAGATCGTACCCACCTATCAGGATGCCGACGTGGTGGTGGTCAATACCTGCGGTTTCATCGACAGCGCCAAGGCAGAATCGCTGGATGCCATCGGCGAGGCCATCGCCGAGAACGGCAAGGTAATCGTCACCGGTTGCATGGGCGTCGCCGAGGACAGCATTCGCAACGTGCACCCCAGCGTCCTCGCTGTCACTGGCCCGCAGCAATACGAGCAGGTCGTCAATGCAGTGCATGAAGTGGTCCCGCCGAGAATCGATCATGACCCCTTCGTCGATCTCGTTCCGCCGCAGGGCATCAAGCTCACGCCTCGGCATTACGCCTATCTGAAGATTTCTGAGGGCTGCAACCACACGTGCAGCTTCTGCATCATCCCGTCCATGCGCGGCAAGCTGGTCAGCCGTCCGGTGGGCGATGTGCTCAGCGAAGCCGAGCGTCTGGTCAAGGCTGGCGTCAAGGAGATCCTGGTGATTTCCCAAGACACCAGCGCCTACGGCGTCGACGTCAAGTACAAGACCGATTTCTGGAATGGTCAGCCGGTCAAGACACGCATGCTGGAGCTATGCCAAGCGTTGTCGAGCATGGGCGTTTGGGTGCGTCTGCATTACGTCTACCCGTACCCGAACGTCGACGATGTGATCCCGCTGATGGCCGAAGGCAAGCTGCTGCCCTACCTGGATATCCCCTTCCAGCATGCCAGCCCGAAGGTACTCAAGGCCATGAAGCGCCCGGCCTTCGAAGACAAGACCCTGGCACGCATCAAGAAGTGGCGCGAGATCTGCCCGCAACTGACGATTCGCTCGACCTTCATTGTCGGCTTCCCGGGCGAGACCGAAGAAGACTTCCAATACCTTCTGGACTGGCTGACCGAAGCGCAGCTGGACCGCGTCGGCTGCTTTCAGTACTCGCCGGTCGAAGGCGCCCCGGCTGAGGAACTGGACCTGGAGCCAGTGCCGGATGAGATCAAGCAGGATCGCTGGGATCGTTTCATGGCCCATCAGCAGGCCATCAGCGCAGCCCGCCTTGAGCGCAAAATCGGGCAGGAGATGGAAGTGCTGATCGACGAAGTCGATGAGGACGGCGCCATTGGCCGCTCCTATTCCGATGCACCGGAGATCGATGGCATGGTCTACGTTGACAGCGAACAACCGCTGCAACCTGGCGACAAGGTCTGGGTCCGCGTGACCAACGCCGACGAGTACGATCTCTGGGCCGAGACGATCTGATCGAGGCCAGCTGAAACCAAAACCCCGCCGATGCAGGCCGTGTGAAAACGTAGCGAGCGAAGGTCAGGCAAGGCAAAAACAGGCGAAAAAGCGCAGTTTACGAGTTGTAAATGAGCATTTTGAGCCGGTTTTTAACGCAGCATGACCGAGCGCAGTAGTTTTCACACAGCCTGGATGGCGGGGTTTTCCTTTTGAATAGCTGCATCAGTCACGATTCGCTCGCAGAGCGGGGCGACGTTCGATTTCGTCCTCGTACCCTGCACATCGCACGACCGAAGCAATGCGGCACGATCGGCCACTGCGGTGTGAAATCGCCCAAAGCTGACCTACGCTAGAGCATCAGGAAATGCGCATCGGGCCCGATGCCATCATCACAGAGAAGGATCTATGAACACCTTCGACGCCGCCCTCAGCAAGTCACCCCCCGTCCGACGCACCGGCCGGATTCGCCAGAAGAACGAGGAACTGATCCTTTCGGCCGCTGCGGAAGAATTCGCCCGCCATGGCTTCAAGGGCACGAGTATGAGCGCGATCGCTCTGCGCGCCGCCCTGCCCAAGGCCAACCTGCATTATTACTTCACCAACAAACTGGGGCTCTATGTCGAGGTGATGCGACATATCCTCGAGCTCTGGGATAGCGCCTTCGACCATCTCAGCGTCGATGACGATCCGGCCGCCGTGCTGGCGGATTACATCCGCACCAAGATGGAGTTCTCACGTAAGCAGCCGCAGGCCTCGAAGATCTTCGCCATGGAGGTCATCAGCGGCTGTGCATGCCTGTCGGCGCATTTCAACGAAGATTATCGCGAGTGGTTCCGCGGCCGTGCCGCGGTGTTCCAGGCATGGAGCGACGCGGGAAAGATGGATCCCATCGACCCCATGCATTTGATCTTCCTGATCTGGAGCAGCACCCAGCACTATGCCGACTTCTCCGATCAGATCCGCCGTATCACTGGCCAACGCCGGGTGACCAAGGAGGATTTCGAACGAGGCACCGAGACCCTGATCAGGGTCATCCTCAAGGGCTGCGGTCTGACGCCACCGCGCCCTTCCTGACGGGACTCCTCCGGCGCGGCCAACGCGTCGGACGCCGCTAAGCTAGCGTCCGGTAAACCGCTCCCAGCCAGAATCAGGCAAGCACTCGGCAGGATCGACATAACACCATCCGCCGCCTCCGCCCCACCATTCATCTCACGGCACCACCGGCGCCGACGAATGACCCAGCGGAGGACACCTACATGTCGAGCATCAACGAAAAAATCGTACTGATCACCGGCGCCAGCAGCGGCATCGGCGAAGCAACAGCGCGCCTGCTGGCCGCGCGGGGTGCAACCGTCGTATTAGGTGCGCGCCGGCTGGAACGGCTGGAGCGCCTAGCCGCGAGCATCAATGAGGCCGGCGGCGTCGCCACCTGCCGCACGCTGGATGTGACCAGCCGCGAGGACACCCAGGCCTTCGTCGACTTCGCCGAGCGACGTTACGGTCGCATCGATGTGATCATCAACAATGCCGGGGTGATGCCGCTCTCAAGGCTCGACGCCCTGAAAGTCGCGGAATGGGACCGCATGATCGACGTGAACATTCGCGGCGTGCTGCATGGAATCGCCGCCGGCCTGCCGCTGATGCAGCGCCAGCGCTCGGGCCAGTTCATCAATATCGCCTCCATTGGCGCCTATGCGGTCAGTCCCACTGCTGCGGTTTACTGCGCGACCAAATATGCGGTGCGGGCGATCTCCGAAGGATTGCGCCAAGAGGTCGGCGGCGACATTCGCGTCACCCTGGTATCCCCCGGCGTGACCGAGTCGGAATTGGCCGAGAGCATCTCAGACGATAACGCCCGCGCGGTCATGGACGATTTCCGCCGCATCGCCATCCCGGCCGATGCCATCGCCCGCGCCATCGCCTATGCCATCGAGCAGCCAGCCGATGTCGACGTCAGCGAGTTGATCGTGCGCCCTACCGCCAGCCCTTTCTGAGGCCATCGCTATGCAAATTCGTACCGAAAACATACTGATCGCCGCCTGGCTGGGAATACTCGGGCCGCTCATGCTCGCCTCGCTGGGTGCTGTCGGCAGCGAACGGCAGGAGCCCGGCCTGAAGGTCCTGAACCATCTGTCCGGCGGCGCCGGGCAACCGGTGCTCGATGCCTTGCGGCAGGATTATCCCTTTCTCGCCGATGGGATCACCGACTACGCCTTGGGCGATGTCTGGGGACGCACCGGACTGGACGATCGCACCCGGCAAGTGGCAGCCATCGCCGCCTTCGCCGCGCAGGGCAATCTGCCGCAACTGAAAGTGCATGCCGGCTATGCGCTCCGGCTCGGCGTCACGCGCGACGAGCTGAAGGAAGTGATCTACCTCACCACCGTTACGGCCGGCTTTCCCCGGGCCATCGATGCGGCACAGGCACTGCGCGAGGTGACGGACCCCGTCGAGCGGTAACGCCAGGCACTACGCAACCAGGAAGCCGGGCCCTCCGGTGCTGCCTCAGCTGCGCTGTGGCGACTGCCGCACCGGAGCACCATTGGCCACGTAATACGCCGCAGTGCTGCGTGGCAGCGGTTGTTGCCCACGAATCCGATTGGCGATCTTTTCGGCGATCATGATGGTGGTGGCGTTGAGGTTGCCAGTGATGATCTGCGGCATGATCGAAGCATCCACCACGCGTAATCCCTCTACCCCATGCACGCGGCCCTGCCCGTCAACCACCGCCATCTCGTCCGTACCCATTTTGCACGAGCATGACGGGTGATATGCCGTCTCCGCATGTTCGCGGACGAAGGCATCCAACTCCGCATCGCTCTGCGCTTGTGCCCCCGGGCTGAGCTCTTTGCCGCGATAAGAGTCGAGCGCAGGTTGGCCAATGATCTCGCGCGTCAGGCGAATACCGTCGCGAAACTCCTGCCAATCCTGCTCATGGGACATGTAGTTGAACAGGATGCTGGGATCGACCTGCGGGTCGGTCGAACGGATCTGGATCCGCCCGCGGCTGGGGGAGCGCATCGAGCCCACGTGCGCCTGGAAACTGTGGCCGTCATGGGCGTTGCTGCCGTTGTAGCTCACCGCGACCGGCAGGAAGTGGAATTGGATGTTCGGCCACTCGAACTCGTCGCGACTGCGAATGAAACCGCCTGCCTCGAACTGGTTGCTCGCACCGATTCCGGAGCCGAGAAACAGCCACTCGGCACCGATCGCTGGCTGGTTCCACCACTTCAATGCGGGGTACAGCGAGACCGGCTGCTTGCATTCGTACTGCAGGTACATTTCCAGGTGGTCTTGCAGGTTTTGCCCGACCCCTGGCAGATCGTGAACGATTTCGATGTTCAGGTCCCGGAGCAGCGCTGCCGGTCCGACGCCGGAGCGCTGCAGTATTTGCGGCGAGGCGATGGCGCCGCCGCACAGCAGTACTTCGCGGCGAGCCCGAGCAATCGTAGGCTGTTCGCGCCCACGCAGGTATTTTACCCCCACCGCCCGCTTGTTCTCGAACAGCACACGGTCGGTCACGGCGTGGGTGACGATTGTCAGATTCGGGCGATCCTTGGCCTGATCGAGATAACCCCGAGCGGTACTGGCGCGACGCCCGTTCGGCGTAACCGTACGGTCCATGGGGCCGAAGCCCTCTTGCTGGTAACCGTTGAGGTCTTCGGTCTTCGGATAACCGGCCTGCACGCCGGCCTCGACCATGGCATGGAACAGCACGTTGTTGCCGGGCTTGGGCGTGGTCACGCTGACCGGGCCGTCACCGCCGTGATAGTCGTTGGGCCCGATGTCGCGGGATTCGGCCTTGCGGAAGTACGGCAGGCAATCGAGATAGCTCCAATCCTCGAGCCCCGGCATCGTCGCCCAATTGTCATAATCCAGCGCATTGCCACGGATGTAACACATGCCATTGATCAGCGACGAGCCGCCGAGCCCCTTGCCGCGACCGCAATCCATGCGGCGGTTGTTCATGTGCGGTTCCGGATCGGTCTTGTAGGCCCAGTTGTAGCGCGTGCCTTGCAGCGGATAGGCCAGCGCGGCGGGCATCTGGGTGCGAAAATCCAGGCGATAGTCGGGGCCACCGGCCTCGAGCAGCAGGACGCTGACGCCTGCGTCCTCGGTGAGGCGTGCCGCTAGCGTATTCCCGGCCGAGCCGGCGCCGATGATGATGTAGTCGTACTCCATGAATCCTCCTGTTGCGCAGGCCAGCGCGAACGCATCGCCGCCCCTTGCCTCTTCGGGCGGCTTAGAAAACCGAGGCGAATTCGCCCAGTTCCACCTGTACGGACTTCAAACGCGTGTAATGCGCGAGCGAAGAAATACCGTTCTCGCGCCCGACGCCGGACTGCTTGTAGCCGCCAACCGGCATTTGCGCGGCCGACTCACCCCAGGTGTTGATCCAGCAGATCCCGGCTTCCATTTGATGAATGATGCGGTGGGCGCGCACCAGATCAGGTGTCACCACACCAGCCGCCAGGCCATAGTCGCTGTCATTGGCGCGGCGCACCGCTTCCTCTTCGTCGTCATAGGGCAGCAGGCTCAGTACCGGGCCGAAGATTTCTTCGCAGGCGATGATCATGTCGTCGGTACAGTCGCTGAAGATGGTCGGCTCGATGTAGGCGCCCCGGCCGAACTCTCCGCTGGTCACCCGTTCACCACCACACAGCAGGCGCGCACCCTGCGCCTTGCCCTTGGCGATGTAGCCCAGCACGTTCTGCATATGGCCGAAGCTGACCATGGGTCCGAAGGTGGTCTGCTCATCCTGCGGATCGCCCATGCGGATGCGCTTGACCCGCTCCAGCAGCTTGGCCTCGAACTCGCCGAGCAGCGTGCGCGGCACGAAGACACGGGTGCCATTGGTGCAGACCTGTCCGGAGCTGAAGAAGTTGGCCATCACGGCTATATCCGCCGCGCGATTCAGATCGGCGTCTTCGCAGACGATCAGCGGCGACTTGCCGCCCAGTTCCATGGTCACGTCCTTCAGCGAAGAACTGGCAGCGCTGGCCATGACTTTCTTGCCCGTCGCCACGCCACCGGTGAAAGACACCTTGGCGATGCGCGGGTGCTCGGTGAGCATGGCGCCGATCTCGGCACCGGTGCCGGTCAGTACGTTGAACACGCCCGCTGGCAGCCCTGCCTCGGTGAAGATCTCGGCAAGCTTGAGCGCGCTCAGCGAGGTCACTTCACTGGGTTTGAAGATCATCGCGTTACCAGCAGCCAATGCCGGCGCAGCCTTCCACAGGGCGATCTGGATCGGATAGTTCCACGCGCCGATCCCGGCCACCACGCCGAGCGGTTCACGCCGGGTATAGACGAAACTGGTGTCGCGCAGCGGGATCTGCTCACCTTCGATGGCGGGTGCGAGGCCGGCGTAGTACTCGAGCACGTCGGCACCGGTGACGATATCGACGCTGCGGGTTTCCATCAGCGGCTTGCCGGTGTCCAGGGTTTCCAGCAGCGCCAGTTCGTCGTTGCGCTCACGTAGCAGATCGACCGCCTTGCGCATGATGCGAGAACGCTCCATACCGGTCAGTGCCGCCCAGATCTTCTGGCCGTTCTCGGCGCTGGCGACCGCACGTTCGAGATCGGCGCGGGTTGCCTGAGCGACCTCCGCGAGCACCTCACCGTTGGCCGGATTGACGCTTTCGAACACGTCGCCACCGCTGGCATTGACATAGGCGCCATCGATATAGAGCTGTTGCCGTGGATAACGGGCCATGATTTACCTCTTTCGTTGTCCGGATGGCAGCGACCGGGTGGGCCGCTGCCACGGGTTGGGGAGCCACGGACGAACCTGTAGGCCCGCCGTGACTACGTCAGCTGGCGCCAGGGGCAGCGCCCGGTTCGGATATATCACCGGCCAGGGTGCCTTTCTCGCGCTGCAGATGCAGGAACTGCATGTGGTGTTCGTAGTGATCGAGAATGTCTTCGATCAGCTGCCGTTTGGAGTAGCCCATCAGGTCGTAGCCGAGACTCCCCTGGCGCAGGTGCACTTCGAGGCGGTAGTAGTGGGCACGGCTGCTCTGGGTCCGTACGGCAAACGAAGGCATGGAGCCGCGCACCGGCCAGATCTGATAGGTAAAATCCTGCTCGCTGCCGAGATTGACGTTGAGGATCAGATGCTCGTTGCCAGCCTCGCCCTCGATGATTTCCACCGGCACGCCCTTTTCACCGAGCGCCTGGCGGATTTCCTCCATGGCCGGCTTGCATACCTCGTGCAGATAGCGGCGGATCTGCGACTGGCTGGGAAAGCTCATCGCACGCGAGAGCCGCTGGCTCCAGTTCATGTGTGCATGTTCCAGCGTCGCGCGGCCGGACAACTGCCCAGGAAGACTCTTCTGGATACTGTCCGCCATCTCTCCTTCGACATGCAGCGCTTTGAACAAGCCGACCATCATGAATAGCAGGACGATGGAGAATGGAAGTCCCATGATCACCACGGTCCCCTGCAGTGCCGTCAAGCCGCCGGCGAGCAGCAGCGCTAATGTCAGCACCCCGATGATGGCGGCCCAGAGAACCCGCATCCAAACCGGCGCATCGCTGTTGACGTCCCTGAGAATCGAGGTGAAGTTGGATAGCACCAACGAGCCCGAGTCACCGGACGTGACGAAGAACACGATCGCCAGAACGGTCGCTACCGCAGTCGTCAAGCCAGCCCAGGGCAGGCTCTGAAGGAACAGATAGATTGAGGAGCCTGGATTGCTCACCGCTTGCGCGCCGAACTCGACTGCGCCGTTCATGACCATGTCGATGGCGCTGTTACCCATGATCGACATCCAGGCCATCATGAAGGCCAGCGGCAACAGCAAGGTACCAACTACGAATTCGCGAATGGTCCGACCCCGTGAGATACGCGCGAGGAACAGCCCGACGAAGGGCCCCCACGCGATCCACCAGGCCCAGAAGAAAACGGTCCAGGCATTCAGCCAATCGGTGGGCTGATCATAGGCGTAGGTATCGAACGACAGGCTGATGAAGTTGGAGAAGTAGTCTCCGATGTTCATCACCAATGCATTGAGCAGGAAGGTGGTTTGCCCGGCGAACAACACGAAAAGCAGCAACAGCACCGCCAGCAGCATATTGAACTCGGACAGCCGGCGGATGCCGCGCTCCACCCCTGTCGCAGCCGATATTGCCGAAAACACGACGATCAGCACGACCAGTACCGCCTGGGTCAAGGTGCCTTCCGGCACGCCGAAAATGTAGTTCAAACCGAAATTCAGCTGGATGATACCGATGCCTAGACTGGTGGCGATGCCGAACACTGTTCCCAGCACGGCGGCGGTGTCGACGGTATGTCCGATGGGCCCGTAGATGCCTTTACCGAAAATCGGATAGAGCGACGAACGAATCGACAGGGGCAGACCCTGGCGAAAACTGAAATAGGCCAGCGACATGCCCACCAGCGTATACACACCCCAACCGGACAGGCCCCAATGAAGGAACGTCAGCTCCATTGCGTGACGCGCCGCCTGAGCGGTACCGCCCTCGCCTACCGGTGGATCGAGGAACTGAGTGATGGGCTCGGCAATGCAGAAAAACAGCAGGTCGATGCCGATCCCTGCCGAGAACAGCATGGCGGCCCAGGTGACGACGTTGAACTCGGGCTTGGAGTGATCAGGCCCAAGCCTGATCTTGCCGTAGCGACTGGTGGCGATAACGACCACGAACAGCAGATACACCAGCACGGCAAGAAAATAGAACCAGCCGAACGTGTTTGAAATCCAGCCCAGCACGGTGTTGATGACCGAAAGGGAGGACTCCTTGAAAACGATGGTCCAGATCGCGAATAGCACGATGGCTATTGCCGAGCTGTAGAAAACGACTGGGTTAATGCGGTCTCGTGATGTCTCGGTGTTGTCGGATGAGAGCTCAGCCTCGTTCATCAGTTCTTTCTCCTGAACTTGTTCTGGCTTTTTTGACATCGCAGTGCGATGGATTGCGGCAGGCTATGTTTCGATTGCCGAAAGAGCGGCGCTTTGATTGCCTGAACTCAAGTGGCGATACCCCGTGGTATGCCGGAGTCGGCCGGCATGTAGCACGGCGCACGAAGCTTTGGAGGGAAACAGCGGCAACTCAAAAATAGCCTATGTTCTGCAAAAAAGGCGGCGATTCTATAGAACTTGTTAGCATCTTGCAGAAACGCATGATTCCCATCGCAAACACCTGCTACCGGCCCGGCCTGCTGCATTCATGTTTCGATCAGTGCCGCGCTAACGAAGGCGTACCTCGCCACAGCAGCAGGTAAGATGGCTACCCACGCTTTCACACCACAACGGCAAGCATGTCCTATTCCGTTTCGCCCATTGGCTTCGTCCGCTCCTGTTTCAAGGAGAAGTTCGCAATTCCGCGACAGCCGCAATTGGCGCCCGCTGCACGGGGTGTACTCGAACTGATTCCACCCTTCGATCAGGCCCATGCGCTGGACGGCCTCGAGCAGGTCAGCCATGTCTGGCTGTTGTTTCTCTTCCACCAAGCCCTGGAAGCCGAGCCACGTTTACGGGTACGCCCACCACGTCTCGGCGGGAACCGCATGGTGGGCGTCTTTGCGACGCGCTCGACGCACCGGCCCAACGGCATCGGCCAGTCGGTAGTCAGGCTCGAACGGATCGAGCCCGGCCGCCTACACCTGTCGGGGATCGATCTACTGGACGGCACGCCGGTGCTGGATATCAAGCCTTACGTTCCCTACGCCGATGCGGTCGCCGACGCGCGCAATGGCCTGGCCAACAACACACCGGAACTCATCGCCGTGCGCTGGACCGAGACAAGCTTGGAGCAGGCCCGCGGCGAAGCGCTGCGGCTGAAAGAGCCACTGCAGGCGCTTATCGAACAGTGTCTGGCGCAGGATCCGCGACCGGCTTACCAGGCGCCCGCACCGGAGCGACGCTACGGCACCCGCCTATGGGACGTCGAGGTGCGCTGGCATTACCCCGACCCCGCTTCCATTACGGTAGTGGAAGTGTTGCGGGTAGAGGGCTAGTCTGTGCCGTGCCAGTGCCGGTCTCCCGGGCCTCCTGTTTAGGGCGCCCACGCAACGAATCGAATGCAGCGTCTTTTCGACACACCGTAACAGGACAGGTGACCGTCATGCCCACAGCCGTCGGTATCTACCTTTATCCAGACGTTGAGGTACTCGACTTCGCAGGCCCCTACGAAGTCTTCACCACCGCTACGCGGGTAGCGCTTCGCGATGGGATGCCGCCGCCCTTCTCGACCGCCACCATCGCCGCACGCAAGGGGCTGGTGCGCGCCAGGGCCGGCCTGGTGGTGCAACCCAACTTCAACTTCGCCAACCACCCGCCAATCGACCTGCTGATTATTCCCGGCGGTGTTGTAACGGCCGAGCTGGAGAACCCTGAGGTCGTGCAGTGGATCGAGAAGACCGCCGCTCAGGCCGGACTCACCGCCTCGGTCTGCACCGGCGCGTTCCTCCTGGCCAAGGCCAACGTGCTTTACGCCCATAAGGCAACCACACACTGGGAAGACATCACCGAGCTGAAAGCGATGTTTCCGATGCTCAAGATCGTCGAAGGCTGCCGATGGGTCGATGCCGGCCGTTACGTGACATCGGCAGGCATCTCAGCCGGGATCGACATGAGCCTGCACCTGGTCGAGCGAATCGCTGGCCGCGAGCTGGCCGAGGCCACCGCCCGGCAATTGGATTTCGATTGGCGTCAGAACGACTGACTGAGGCTCGGGCAACGCCAGCTTGCTGCACTGCCCTCCCCAGCCGGTCGGAAGCTACTGACGTGCTGGGGTGAGCAACAGCCGTTGGGTGCCGTAGACCTTGTCCAGATTCTCTGGTTTGAACGGGAAGCTCACGTAGCCGCCTTTCAGCCAGGCCTCGATACCGTCGGCGTAGTGCGGGCTCGCCGGGTTGCCCGATTGACCGGAACTGTTGAGCCCGATCATCGGCTCGTCACGCCCGAAGTCGACGATGATGCGCATTGCCGGGATCAACCAGCTATCGAAGTTATCGCCCCAGCGGTAGGCCGAAACGTTCAAGGTGCTGTGATCGCCGCCCGCCGCGTACGGGCCGCGGTCCAGATAGCTGCTGATTGCGTTAACGCCAGTGCGCTGGCTGGCTGACATGTAGGGTGCCAGCTGCGTCGTGCCCGTCTGCCACGTATAGGTATGCAGTTTCCCCCAGCGCCAGCTAGTGCGATCAGCGCCTTGGGCGGCTTCCATGCGGCTGATCGCCGCCGCCAGAGAACGCGCCAGAATAGCGGGCTTATCTTCCTGGCGGGGCGTGCTCAGATCATCCCAGAACGGGCTGTCGTCGCGACCAAGCAGATGATCCGCCTGTGCCGAGTAAGAGGCGTTTGCGGTTTCCACCAGCGCCTTCCACGCGGCGCTACTGTCCGGCCCCAACTCATCGAGAAAGGTCTGACGTGCCGATTCCATCAGAAATGCCTCATACACGGCGGCATCGCCTGAATCGGCGGCGAGCTTGCCATCGAAGCTCAGCAGTATCGAAAGCGCCTCGCGCGCCCTGCCCCGCTCAGGTTCGGCGAGCGCGTCAATCGCGGTTTTTAACGACTCAGCCATTCCGGGCGCCTGCAGCATGGTTTGCAGTTTGGCGGCGAAGGTCGTGGTCTGATCGTATTGCATCGCGATCACGCTGCGGCTGTCCTGCTTGCCCTGTGCGAGCAGCTCCGCAATTCGCTCGGCGCGCTCCGGGTAGTACCAGGAATTGGACAGCTGCATACCGTAGCCCTTGGGCACGGTGCGCTGGTTGGCCGTCGCGAGCCAGCCTTGCGCGGGGTCCTGATCATAGGGGTGCAGCATGGGATCGGCGTATCCATCCCAGTCATATCGCCCGTCCCAGCCCGGCGACGGCACCAGACCCACCCCTTCACGACGATTCGGGTAGCGCCCTGTCACCTGCCAACCAGTGCTTTGCTGGTCGGCAAATACGATGTTGAGCGCGGCGGCACGGATATCGCGAGTCGCCTCGAACGCCTGATCCACCGATTGAGCGCGGGTCAGGTCAAAAAACGCATCCAGCGATCGGTCGGCTTCGAACTGCGTCGTTTTGAGCGCCAGCCCGTAACCGCTGCTCAGTTGCAACGGTTGCAGGGGGTGCTTGCGCTCGCCCAGCACGCTGTTCAGCAGCGGGCCATTACGGGTCTCGTAGATGGTCTCGCGAACCGGTCGTGCGCCCTTGATGAAGAAGGTCTCGTGACGCTCGCGAGCCGGCACCCACTTGCCATCAGCGAGATACAGCAGGCGTCCACCTTCACGGCGCACCTGCTCTAGAAACAGATCCTGAGTATCGCCCATCACCATGGTCATGCCCCAGCCCAGTTTACCGTTGAAGCCCGCCACCACCGCGGGCACGCCAGCGATCGTGACCCCGGCGGCCTGGAACTTGGGCGAGCGGATCTGTACGAAATTCCAGTACGAGGGCATCGACAGCGGCAGGTGCGTATCGTTGGCCATCAGTGGCTTGCCACTGCGTGTATTGCTGCCCGATATCGCCCAATTGTTGGAAGCGGCGACGCCAAGCATGTTCAGCGAAGCCACCTGTGAGGCCGCACTGTCGAGCGCGGTCAGCCCTGGTATCTGGCCGCTCAGCTTCAGCTCTTTAAGCTTGTCGGCCTCCCCGAACGGCAGCGGCTCGTCAGGATAGGTGGGTAGCAGCCAGGCGAGCTTGTCGCTACCGACCATCTGAGCCATGGCCAGCGAGGCGATCTCTTCCTGAAGGTTGACCGCCAAGCCGAAATTCAGCAGACAGAACACCAGTACCGAATCTTCAGCCTTCCAATACTCAGGCGTATAACCGGCGGCGGCCAGATCCATTGGTAACTTGTCCCGATGACGGAACAGATACGCATTGACGCCCCGCGCGTAGACCTCGAAAAACCGTTTCATCCGCGGCGAGCTTTCTCGATACAGCACCGCAGCGCTTTGTCGAAGATTCGCGGCGCGCATGAAGCGGTCGATCTCCAGCACGCCAGGTCCCGCCATCTCGGCCAGGCGTCCTTCGGCCAAGAGACGCAAGCTGACCATTTGACTTAGACGATCGGTGGCGTGCACGTATCCCAGACCGAATAGCGCATCATGAAACGTGGCCGTCTCGATCAATGGCATCCCTAATGCATTGCGTCGAATGCTCACGCTCTTATCCAGGCCGGTGATCGCCTGGACGCCTTGCGCAGGTGGCAGGCTGTCGCTGTAGCGGCTATCCAGATAGGCCTGACAGCCGCCGAGGCCACCGGCTACCAATGCAGCGCCCAGGGTCAGGCGAACCAGAACAAACGGCAGACGCAGAGACATCAACGGCTCCTTACAGGCAGGGCACTACGAGGTAGAGAGAATAGATGGTGTGATGCGAAGCCGTCGCGCTCAGGCAGCTTGGCGGTTTTTCGGCAGCACTTCGTCGAGCAGCCAGCGAGCGGAGCGGCGCGCCTCGGCCTTGTGCTGCAGTTCGAGCGCGCTGAAGTTGGCTTCATGACGACGGCGCTCGTTCTTATCCAATGCCTTCCAGGCAGCATGCGTCGGCACTTGCTCGGTCGCCTCGAAGAGCACCTGGAAGACCTGGCAGCGCGGGTCTTGGCCAAGGTTCGAGTCGTAGTTGTCCAGCAGGACCTTGATCCGGATCGCGCCCTCGATCAGGGGCACCTGCTCATCGAGCAGGCTACCGGCGAGCACCCGCAGATCCGCCGCAAGGGCTGCATGCTGCTGCGCCTGCATGTCGGCAAGTTGTTGCTCTCTGCGCCAAACCCTGCGCCATAGATGCAGGGCATATCCGGCCAATGCTGCGATTAGCAGTAGAGCGGAAATCAGCAGCACTGTGGCGAGGGGCGTCATGGGCGGATCAAGCTCCGTGGCACTTCTTGAATTTTTTTTGACTGCCGCACGGGCAAGGATCATTCCGGCCGACATCCTTCAGCGGATTGCGAACCGGATCATGGCTATGGTTGCAGTGCGGGCCGTGGACGTGCCCTTGATCTGCATGATCGTGTTCGTGATCGTGGTTGCAATCAGGACCGTGCACGTGGGTTTCATGGTTCATCGGTGTTGCCTACTCAGGGATAAAGTTGCCGGGGATTATCTCGCCATTGGTGGCGATGTGCACGCGCCGACCAAGCAGCAGGCCCGTTTTCAACTCACCTTCCAGACGATAGGCGATTGGCCGGTCCGGCTTTTCCAGTAGCCGCACGATGTATTTCATGTGCCGCCAGAGATTGGTATGGATCGGGACTTCGTAGTAATCGAAGCCATTAGCAGGCACCGTAGCCCAGCCACTGGACTCGCCGCTCGCCAGTTCAATGTCGTTGAGATGAACGGTGTAGACCAGGCCACGCACCGGTAGGCTTTGCTCATTGGGATTGTCGATACGAAAACGCAGCATGAACTGCTGTTCGAGAAGCCTCGCCTTGATGATCTCCACGTCGGTGAGCTGAACGCGAGGATCCCGGAAATCACTGCTGAACCAGGTCGAACAACCGGAAAGGCCGGATAGCAGCCCCAGCAAAACCACTACTCTCGATATTCTTCTTATAGGTGCGTGGCAAAGCATTCCGGTACTCCAAAGGACGGCCAAGTGTAGCAAGCGGCGGATCGGCTGCAATGGGTTGTGGCGAAATTAGCACGTCCCTGCTACGTCTTTGCTACGGCTGGCGTTGCTGCCCGCAGAAACCATAACCGCCTCCGCCGCGCAATGGCTTCCCTTTCTCAAGCAGCCGCCAGCCGCGCCCTTTTCAACCAGCAAGCGCTCGCGCCAGCACCGCCCGCGTCTTGACGATTCCTTCTGCCAATGCCGCCTCGATTTCCGCCATGGTGATGATGCCGGTTGTTTTGCCAGCGGCTGGATTGACGACCAGCGCCAGGCAGGCATACGGCAGCTCGAGTTCACGGGCGAGAACCGCCTCAGGCATGCCGGTCATCCCGACGATGTCGCAACCATCACGCTCCATTCGGGCAATCTCAGCAACCGTTTCCAGCCTCGGTCCTTGAGTACAGCCATAAACACCATGACTGCTGAACAGATAGCCTTCGGCTGCCAGACCGGCAATCAGACGTTGGCGCAGCGGCTCGTCATAGGGATAGCTGAAATCGATATGGGTGACGTGCTCGATATCACCCTCGAAGAAGGTGTGCTCGCGGCCGTAGGTGTAATCGATAAGCTGATGCGGTACGCACAGATGCCCAGCGCCCATTGCCGAGTGAATGCCGCCGACGGCGTTCACGGCGATGATCGACTGTGCTCCTGCTTCCCTGAGCGCCCAGAGGTTGGCGCGATAGTTCACCTGATGTGGCGGAATGCGGTGCGGATGGCCGTGACGGGCCATAAACAGTACGTCTCGGCCCGCGTAGGTGCCGCGCAGGATATCTGCAGACGGTGGGCCGTATGGCGTTTCCATGGGTACAGCTTCATGCAGCGCGAGCCCCGGCAGCTCGGTGAGGCCGGTGCCGCCGATAATGGCATGGACAGTCATCTTCTGTTTCCTTGGTCAAACGATCAGTTCGGCTGCTTTGAGCGCGGCGATGGATGCGCGCCAACGCGGATCCTGCTTATATTCCAGCGAGCCCGACGCGCGATTGCGCATCTTTGCGAGCGTCGGCGATGGCTGCGCACCGAGACGCTGCAATGCCGACAGCGCCAACTCGGCGGCCCCCCGGTCGTTGCACACCAGCCCCATGTCGCAGCCCGCCGTTAACGCCGCTTCGATGCGGCTCGCCGCGTCGCCCGCGACATGCGCACCGGCCATCGACAAGTCATCGCTGAAGATCACGCCGCGGAAACCCAGCTCCTTGCGCAGGATATCCTGCAACCACCGCGGGGAAAAACCGGCCGGCTTGTCGTCCACCTGCGGATAGATCACATGCGCTGGCATCACCGCATCGAGCTGGCTCGCCAGCTGTTGGAACGGAATCAGATCATGGCTGCGCAACTCGTCCATTCCGCGCTCGTCAACCGGAATCGCGACATGCGAATCGGCTTCCGCCCAGCCATGACCTGGGAAATGCTTGCCCGTGGCGGCCATTCCGGCGCTGTGCATGCCCTTGATAAAGGCACCGGCCAGTTCGGTCGCACGCTGCGGATCACCTTCGAATGCGCGGGAACCAACCACCGCGCTGCGCTGATGATCGAGGTCGAGCACTGGCGCGAAGCTGAAGTCCAGCCCAACCGCCAGTACTTCAGTGGCCATCACCCATCCGCAAACCTCAGCCAACCCCTGGGCATCGACATGCGAGGCAAACTCGCGCATCGCCGGCAAGCGGACGAAATCACGCCGCAGCCGCTGAACACGCCCACCCTCTTGATCGACAGCCAGCAGAATGTCGGGCCGTACAGCTCGAATCGCGCGACAGAGCGCCTGCACTTGGAGGACGCTTTCGATATTGCGGGCAAACAGAATCAGCCCGCCTACTTCCGGCTGGCGCAGCAACTGGCGATCCTCGGCGGTCAGCCAGGTGCCGGCGATGTCCAGCATCAATGAACCTTGCATGATGATGAGTAGATCCTTAATTCAGTGTTGCGCTCGACCAGTCCGGGCATGCCGCTTCGCCTATCAGCACGGCGCAGCCAGCCGGCACCCGCGGAAAAAGATCGAGCAAGTCGGCATTGCGCAGCCTGATGCAGCCATGGGAAAGCGGGACACCCATGGGTTCCGAATCGGGTGTGCCGTGCAAATAGATATAACGGCGAAAGGTGTCGACCGCGCCCATTCGGTTGTACCCGGGCTCGCAACCGCTGAGCCAGAGAATCCGAGTCAGGATCCAGTCGCGCCCGGGGAATCGTACGTGCAACTCCCGATTCCAGACTTCACCGGTCCAGCGTCGGCCACGCAGAACGGCCCCAACAGGCAGTCCCTCACCAATTCGCGCACGGACCTGATGGCGGCCACGCGGTGTGCAGCCGGAACCGTTTTGTTCGCCTGCACCGTTACGAGCGGTAGATACCGGCAGCCGGACACACAGCCTGCCATCGGAGAACCCGTAGAGCAGCTGGTCGGCAATGGATATATGAAGAAAATCGAGATCAGACATGGGGGCAAGCTTAGCCGATCAGCCCCTGACCATGCACCTCAACCCTTGGCAGGCATCGCCAATGCGTTGCGTCGAGCAATCGGATGCGCTTGGGCCAGGCTTGGATCCGCCACGCCAGAATCCGCGCGCATACCGGCGGCCAGGAAAGGGACCATCATGCGCATGACCTGCTCGATGGAAGTCCTGGCGCCGAAATCATTCTCAGCGATAGCCCTCAGCGCTTTGATACCTGACATGCTGAACGCCGCAGCGCCAAGCATGAAGTGCACGCGCCAAAACAGCTCGATCGGCGGGATCGACGGAGCGGCCTCATGAACACGCAGCATGTAACGGCGGAAAACCTTGCCGTACATATCTTCAAGGTAACGGCGCAGATGGCCCTGGCTCTGGCTGAAGGAAAGGCCCAGCAGGCGCATGAAAATAGACAGGTCGTCGCCGCTACGTGGCGTCACCGCTAACGCCTGCTCGACAAGAATATCCAACAGCTCTTCAAGGCTTTCCTTCCTGTCGGACAGCGCTTCACGCCTGTCCAGCTCCCGCTCGAGACTCATGCAGAACGGACCGAGAAAGCGCGAGAAGACTGCCTGAATAAGGGCCTTTTTCGAGCCGAAGTGATAGTTCACTGCCGCCAGATTCACCCCGGCCTTGCTGGTGATCAGGCGCAGCGATGTCTCGGCGAAGCCTTTCTCAGCGAATAGTTGTTCCGCTGCATCAAGAATACGCTCGACTGTTTCAGACTGCGCCATGCCCCCTCCCCTGACAAACACCCGTTTGAAACTTACGTTTCAAACTACTTCAAGTCAACCTTGAAAGCGCCTGAACGCCTTTTCGCTCACCAGAGCTTGCATCAAGCCGGCCCGCCCCTCAACCAAACAAGGATTGCCAAGCACAAGACACTGTATATAATCCCAGTCACTGTATAAAAGAACAGAGACCACTCATGATCAAGCTGACCCCTCGCCAGTCGGAAATCCTTGCCCTCATCAAGCGCTGCCTGGAAGAGAATGGCTATCCGCCAACGCGCGCGGAGATCGCTCAAGAGCTGGGTTTCAAGTCGCCCAATGCCGCCGAGGAGCACCTTAGGGCATTGGCCAACAAAGGGGCTATCGAGATGACGCCCGGCGCCTCGCGCGGGATACGTATTCCAGGCTTCGAACCGGTCACCGAAGAGAGCGGGTTACCAGTCATTGGTCGAGTCGCTGCTGGCGCGCCAATTCTTGCGCAACAGAACGTCGAGGACTCTTGCCAGATCAATCCTTCATTTTTCCAGCCGAAGGCCGATTACTTACTGCGTGTCCAGGGCATGAGTATGAAGGATATCGGTATATTCGATGGCGATCTGCTTGCCGTCCATACCACGCGTGAAGCCCGCAACGGTCAGGTAGTGGTAGCCCGAATTGACGATGAAGTAACCGTAAAACGCTTCAAGCGTGAAGGGAGCAAGGTCTGGCTGCTTGCCGAAAACCCCGAGTTCTCGCCCATTGAAGTGGATCTTGAGCAACAGGAACTGGTTATTGAAGGTTTGAGTGTCGGCGTGATTCGCCGCTAAGGAGAGGTTCATGCAGTACCAACCCCAACCCACGGCAGGCAAACCACCACAGCTTTCCTTGTTTGAAGGCCTGATCGCCCATCGCCTGGCACCGTTCGCAGACGTCGCTCGCGCCCCGCAACCTGCCGATGATTGCCTAAGCGAAATGGCTTTAAGCGGCAGCGGTGATCATTGCCGCCAATTGCTCGCGCCCATTCTGCGTGAGTTCAGCGAGGCGGCCGATACACGCTGGCTGACACTGATCGCGCCGCCTGCAATGCTTTCGCAAAGCTGGCTGCGCGAAACCGGGCTCAACCGCGACCGCATTCTGCTGTTGCAGGCTCGTGAAATCCAGGGTGTACTTGAATTGGCATGCAAGGCGCTGATGTCAGGCTGCAGCCATACCGTCATCACCTGGTTCCCACGGCTCGACAAGGCTAGCCGACTGAAACTCCGCGTAGCGGCCGCTCAGGGCAACGCGCAAAGCCTGAACATTCGCCTGGGAAACTGATATCGATCTATCGGCATATGGAAGTGCCACCCGGCCGCCACAAAGGCGACCAGCCCCCCGCATTAATGCAGTACGCGCGCGCCCTCTTCTTCCCGCTCGAATTCCCCTTCAGATACTCGCCCCGCCATCTGCACGCCGACATTGAACATCGCCTTGGCGATTTCGACATGCTGACCTTGCAGGAACACCTTGGCATCGTCAGAGAAATCCAGCGTGACCAGTACGCCTTCATCCTCAGCGCGACGCAGCACAATACTGCCGTCGGGTAGCTCGACAATTTCCAGAAAAGACGTTGGCATGAATCTGCTCCCCGTGAAACGGTGCATTGTACCAGCCGACCGGCTTATCGACAGCCCTGGCTTCCTTGAGTGAGGAACCGTGTCGCATACCGTTCTGACCGTAGATGCAGAAGCAGGTGCGGCGATGCGCAACGGCGCAGTAGGATGGCGTCCTACCGCGGCCCGGATGGCAGACAGGGCGGCTAGCCTCAAGGATCTTCGAGATGACAGCAAGAACCCTAATGCTGACAGTGTTGGCCATGCTCGCTTTTGCGGGGAACTCGCTACTTTGCCGCGCGGCACTGCGCGATAGCCAGATTGACCCGACCAGTTTCACTGCGCTGCGTCTGCTCTCTGGAGCATTGACGCTGTGGCTGCTGCTCTACCTGCGAAAGGGGCCCTCGGCAGCATCCGGGAACTGGTACGGCGCCCTCGCCCTCTTCATCTACGCGGCAGCCTTCTCCTATGCCTATCTGCACCTCGATGCCGGCGCCGGAGCGTTATTGCTGTTCGGCGCCGTGCAGTTGAGCATGATCACTTGGGGATTGCTAAAAGGGGAGCGGCTGCATCGCTTGCAGATAGTCGGGCTGGTGCTGGCTGCAGGTGGATTGCTCGCACTGCTGCTGCCCGGCACGAGCACACCCTCTGTATCGGCCTCGTTGTTGATGGTGCTTTCAGGTATCGCCTGGGGCGCGTACTCGCTATTGGGAAAAGGAACACCGGACCCGCTGGCCGCGACCGCTGGCAATTTCATTCGCACCCTGCCGATCATGGCTGTGCTTTGCCTGCTGGCGTTGAGCTGGCTCGAGTGGGACACCGCTGGGGTGATCTATGCGCTTTTGTCTGGTGGCCTGACGTCCGGTATCGGCTACGCCATCTGGTATGCCGCATTGCCCGGTCTGGCAGCCATACAGGCGGCCAGCGTGCAATTGAGCGTACCGCTTCTCACAGCGCTGGCGGGAAGTTTGCTGCTGGGGGAAACCCTAACCGGCCGATTGGTAATCGCTGGGCTCGCGATTCTGGGAGGCCTCGCCTTGGTATTGCGGCTCAAGCATCAGGTTTGAAGCAACCCAAGCCGCGAAGAACTATCCGCTTTGACGCTTACCATTCAGTAAGCGATTCACGGAAGCGCAAGGCGAGATCCTTCAGGTTACGCCGCCAGGATTCTACCTCTTCACGTGTCAGCGCTGGCGCTTCGTCAGCTACGCTGATCGCTTCGATCAATGGCATGGCGGGATCGGCCTTGGCTCTGGCCGGCGCGCGTGGCGGCTCGAATAGCGCGGCATGCGCCTTTAGTAGCTGCGCCAGCCAGGTCTCGGGGTGTTCGGCCAGTTCGATCAACTCAGCCAGCTCCGGACTCGGCGATAAATTCTGCGGCGAACGCATCAGCAGCAGTTCCGGACGCGGCGCGCTGGCCCCAGGCAGGCGGTAGTAACCGGCAATCTCGTGGCAGAGGCCAAGCAGTGCGCCATACAGATGAAAAAGGCTGGCCTCTCGCTCCGCCTGGATCAGACCCGGCGCATTTAGCGCACTTTTTTCTTCGGCCCGTCGCCAACTTTCGAGCGCGAGTCCGGCGAAATAGATTTTCTGATTGGTTCGGGTGTAAAGCTCATGAGCCATGGAGATGCTCTCCCAAGAGTTGAAACGCTGCGAGTCGAAGCCAGTGCAGTAGCCTACTGACTTCAACCCGACGCTGCCGCTTATTTACCGGTGCTCTTGTCTTCTACCTTCCATTTGCTGCCATCGAAGAAAGCCTTCCAGCCAGTCGGCTTGCCGTTGACCTCAGTCTGCACGTACTGCTCCTTGGTCTTGCGGCTGAAGCGGATAACCGCTGGGCGGCCTTCCGCATCCTTCTGCGGCGCACTCAGCAGAAAGTGATACTTCGGATCGATCTCATCCTTGTGCGGGATCAGCTCCCGCACAAGCGGCGCGCGGGTTTCGCGGTTCTTCGGGAATTGGCTGGCAGCGAGGAACAACCCAGATGCACCGTCGCGCAATACGTAAGTATCGTCGACTTTTTCACATTTGAGTTCGGGCATCTTCACCGCATCCATCTTCGGCGGCGCCGCCTCACCGCTCCTGAGCAGCTTGCGTGTATTCTTGCAGTCGGCGTTGGTACAGCCAAAGAACTTGCCGAAGCGGCCGGTCTTGAGCTGCATTTCACTGCCACACTTGTCGCACTCGAGGCTCGGGCCTTCATAACCCTTGATGCGGTACTGGCCCTCCTCGATCTCGTAGCCAGTGCAATCGGGGTTGTTGCCACAGATATGCAGCTTGTGGGTTTCGTCCAGCAGATAGGCGTCCATCGCCGTGCTGCAGATCGGGCAACGATGTTTGCCAAGCAGCACACGCGATTCAGATTCACCCTCATCATCGGCCGCGATTTCATCGCCCGGAATCAGGTTGACGGTGGACTTGCAGCGCTCTTTCGGCGGCAGGCTATAGCCGGAGCAACCGAGGAACACACCGGTAGACGCCGTGCGAATCATCATCGGCCGACCGCAAACCTTGCAGGGAATATCGGTCAAGGTCGGCTGGTTGGCGCGCATCCCGTTATCACTGGCCTCGGCCACCTCAAGCTTCTTCTTGAAGTCACCGTAGAACTCATCGAGTACGTGTTTCCATTCACGCTCGCCCTGGGCGACGTCGTCGAGGTTCTCCTCCATGCCAGCGGTGAAACCGTAGTCCATCAGGTTGTTGAAGCTTTCCGAGAGGCGCTCGGTGACGATGTCGCCCATCTTCTCGGAGTAGAAACGGCGGTTGTGCAAGGAAACGTAACCGCGATCTTGGATCGTCGAAATGATCGCCGCATAGGTCGACGGACGACCAATACCTCGTTTTTCCATCTCCTTGACCAGGCTCGCTTCTGAGTAGCGCGCCGGCGGCTTGGTGAAATGCTGGCTCGGGTCAAGCTTGATGAGCTTCATCCCGTCGCCCTTGTTCATTTCCGGAAGCACATCATCCTCACCGCTCTTGCTCTGCTGCGGCATGACCTTGGTGTAACCGTCGAATTTGAGAATGCGACCCTTGGCGCGCAACTCGAAATTGCCGGCGGTGACGGTAACGCTGGTCGACAGATACTGCGCCGGCGGCATCTGGCAGGCCACGAACTGACGCCAGATGAGATCGTAGAGGCGCTCGGCATCGCGCTCCATGCCGGACAGCTGGGTCGGCCGCAGATTGACGTCGGACGGACGGATCGCCTCGTGCGCCTCCTGGGCACCCTCCTTGCTCGAATAAAAGTTGGGCTTTTCGGGCAGGTACTTATTGCCGAACTCATCCTCGATGAAGCCGCGCACCATGCCCAGGGCGTCCGCCGAAAGGTTGGTCGAATCGGTACGCATGTAGGTGATATAGCCAGCCTCATAGAGGCGCTGGGCCATCATCATGGTCTTCTTCACCCCGAAGCCGAGACGATTGCTCGCCGCCTGTTGCAGGGTCGACGTGATGAACGGAGCTGATGGCTTGCTGCTGGTCGGCTTGTCCTCACGCTTGGTCACGCTGTAGCCGGCGCCTTTCAGCTGCTCCAGCGCGGCCATGGCATGCCCTTCGTTCAACGGCTTGAACGCCTCGCCGTTCTCGCGTGCGACCTCGAAGCGCACTTTGGCGTTTTCGGCCGTGGCCAGGTCAGCATGAACTTCCCAGTACTCTTCCGGAACGAAGGCGCGGATCTCCCGCTCACGCTCGACGACCAACTTCACCGCAACCGACTGCACACGGCCAGCCGACAGGCCGCGCGCAATCTTCTGCCACAGCAGCGGCGACACCATGTAGCCAACGACTCGATCAAGGAAACGTCGCGCCTGCTGTGCGTTGACTCGGTTGATATCCAGATCGCCTGGTTTTGAGAAGGCTTCCTGGATCGCTTTCTTGGTGATCTCGTTGAACACCACGCGCTTGTAGCGGCTGTCGTCGCCGCCGATGGACTCACGCAGGTGCCAGGCGATGGCCTCCCCCTCTCTATCCAAGTCGGTCGCGAGATAGATGGTGTCGGCTTCCTTGGCCAGACGACGCAATTCGTCGATGACCTTTTCCTTACCCGGTAGGATCTCGTACCTGGCCTTCCAGCCCTGCTCGGGATCGATCCCCATGCGAGTGAACAGCTGACGCTTGGCTTTTTCTTTCGGCGACAGCGCAGGCGCTTCGGCGGCGGCCGCCTTGCCACGTTTGGCCGGCTCGCGGGCCGCGGAACCGCTGGTAGGAAGGTCGCGGATGTGGCCGATACTCGACTTCACCACGTACTGGTTGCCCAAATACTTGTTGATTGTCTTGGCCTTGGCCGGTGATTCCACGATGACCAGCGATTTACCCATGGAGAGGAGAGTTCCTGAATCGAGAGGTGAACTGAGAATATTGAACCGACAGTCGCCGGACGTCGAAAACGCCCAGTCTGCCAGAAAGAAGCGAAGCAGCCTTTTTTACGGGACTGCCAAGAGCATTCAATTGCTCCGGAAATCTTTCGAACCCACGACAATTTCTTTGGCAGCCTGCTGCCCGGCGGGGGTTTTACTGTCCGAAACCAAGTGAAATCATCTCACTCGACCCGAAAGCACCGCTATATATAGTGGCGATGGAGTCGAGGTCAAGCGCAAGGGTTAAGCCAGCTTGCCCAGGCAGCCCTTAAAAACGGCTGGGTTCGGCTTCGATCAGGGCGAAACGGGGAAGCGTTTCCCCGTCGACCTCTACTGTTTCAGTAAACATCGAGAGCGGTCGCACCCAAAGGCCGAAATCCCCGTACAGCGCCTGATAGAAGACCACCGGTTCTTCCGTTTCGGAATGCCGGGCAACCGCATAAACCCGATACTCGGGGCCCTTGTAATGACGATAACGGCCTGGCGTGACCTGCATTTCGATTGCCTCTGAAAAAAACGTATCCAACAAAATGAAAACCGGGGCACAGGGCCCCGGTTTCCGTGTCACCGAACAGCTTAGACGCGTTCGAACACCGTGGTGATACCTTGACCCAAGCCGATACACATCGTGGACACGCCGAGGGTACCGCCGTTCTGCTTCATCACGTTCAGCAGGGTGCCGGAAATACGTGCTCCCGAGCAACCGAACGGGTGACCCAGCGCAATGGCGCCGCCATGCAGGTTGACCTTTTGCTCCATCTTATCGAGCAGTTTCAGATCCTTTAGCACAGGCAGTGCCTGGGCGGCGAAGGCTTCGTTAAGCTCGACGTAGTCAATGTCATCCATGGTCAGACCGGCACGCTTGAGCGCCTTCTGGGTCGCAGGTACCGGACCGTAGCCCATGATCGCCGGATCAACACCCGCCAGCGCCATGGAGCGAATCACCGCCATCGGCTGGATGCCCAGGTCCTGCGCACGCTGCGCCGACATGACGATCATGCACGATGCGCCATCGGTGATCTGCGAGGACGTTCCCGCAGTGACGGTGCCACCCTTCGGGTTGAACGCCGGCTTGAGCGCGGCCAGGCTCTTGAGTGTGGTTTCGGGGCGAATGGTTTCATCGTAGTCGAAGACCTTGAGGAAACCGTTCTCGTCGTAGCCTTCCATGGGGATGATTTCATCCTTGAAGAGGCCGTCGACGGTGGCTTTGTGCGCTAGACGATGCGAACGCTCACCGAAGGCGTCCTGCTGCTCGCGCGTGATGCCATGCATCTTGCCCAGCATCTCGGCGGTCAGGCCCATCATGCCAGACGCCTTGGCGGCGTACAGGGACAGCTGCGGGTTCGGGTCGACGCCATGCATCATGCCGACGTGGCCCATGTGCTCGACACCACCCACGACGAAGACATCACCGTTACCGGTCATGATCGCCTGAGCAGCAGTGTGCAGCGCGCTCATGGACGAGCCGCACAGACGACTGACGGTTTGCGCGGCACTGGTGTGTGGGATACGGGTCATCAGCGACGCCATGCGGGCGATGTTCCAGCCCTGCTCTAGGGTCTGGTTGACGCAACCCCAGATCACATCTTCCACTTCGGCCGGATCAACCTTGGCGTTGCGTGCCAACAAACCGTCGATCAGCTGCGCGGACATGGTCTCGGCGCGGGTGTTGCGGTGCATGCCGCCCTTGGAACGACCCATCGGGGTACGGCCGAAGTCGACAATGACGACGTCTCTCGGATTAAGGCTCATATCTTCACTCTCGCTCGATTAACCGTAGAAGCTCTGGCCATTGGCAGCCATCTCACGCAGCTTCGCAGTCGGGTGGTACAGCGGGCCCAGGTCGGCGTACTTGTCGGCCAGCGCCACGAACTCGGCGACACCGATCGAATCGATGTAGCGCAGTGCACCACCACGGAAGGGCGGGAAGCCGATGCCATAGATCAGGCCCATATCGGCCTCGGCGGCGGTCTCAACGATCTTGTCTTCCAGGCAGCGGACGGTTTCCAGGCACAGCGGGATCATCATGTAGTTGATGATGTCCTCGTCGGAAAGCTCGCGGGTCTCGCTGACGATTGGCTTGAGCAGCTCGTAGGCCTGGGAATCGACAACCTTCTTCGGCTTGCCCGTCTTGTCCATCTCGTAAGCGTAGAAGCCCTTGCCGTTCTTCTGACCGAGGCGGTTGGCCTCGTACATGACATCGACTGCTGTCTTGGTGTCGTCCTTCATGCGATCCGGGAAGCCTTCGGCCATCACGTCACGACCATGGTGGCCAGTGTCCATGCCGACAACATCCATCAGGTAGGCCGGGCCCATGGGCCAGCCGAACTTTTCCATCACTTTATCGGCACGCACGAAGTCGACACCGTGGGCGATGGCGCGGGCGAAGCCGCCGAAATATGGGAACAGCACGCGATTGACCAAGAAGCCCGGGCAATCATTGACCACGACCGGGCTCTTGCCCATCTTCTTGGCGTAGGCAACGGTGGTGGCGATGGCGGTTTCGCTGGTCTTCTCACCGCGAATTACTTCCACCAGCGGCATCATGTGCACCGGGTTGAAGAAGTGCATGCCGCAGAAGTTTTCCGGACGCTTGAGCGCCTGGGCCAGATAGCTGATGGAGATGGTGGAAGTGTTCGACGCGATGATCGCGTCATCACGCACCAGTCCTTCGACTTCAGCCAGCACCGACTGCTTGATCTTCGGGTTCTCGACCACCGCCTCGACTACGATGTCGACGTGACCGAAGTCACCGTAGGACATGGTCGGACGGATCGCATTGAGCGCTTCGGCCATCTTGGCCGGGGTCAGGCGGCCCTTCTCGACGCGCTTGCCGAGCAGCTTGGATGCCTCGTTCAGGCCCATCTGGATGCCGTCTTCGCGGATATCCTTCATCAGGATCGGCGTGCCTTTGACAGCCGACTGATAGGCAATACCGCCACCCATGATGCCAGCGCCGAGCACGGCGGCCAGCTTCACATCACGGGCCTGCTTGTCATAGGCCTTGGCTTTTTTCTTCAGTTCCTGATCGCTGAGGAACAGCCCCACCAGGCTCTGCGCAACCGAGGTCTTGGCCAGCTTGACGAAGCCAGCAGCCTCGACTTCGATGGCCTTGTCACGGCCGAAGTTGGCGGCTTTCTGGATAGTCTTGATCGCTTCGACCGGTGCTGGGTAGTTCGGGCCGGCCTGACCAGCAACGAACCCCTTGGCGGTTTCGAAGGCCATCATCTGCTCGATGGCATTGAGCTTGAGCTTGTCCAGCTTCGGCTGACGCTTGGCCTTGTAATCCAGCTCGCCGGAGATGGCGCGCTTGACCAGATCCAGCGCGGCGGCTTGTAGCTGCTCTGGAGCAACCACGGCGTCGACGGCTCGAACCTTGAGTGCGTCGTCGGCGCGGTTTTCCTTGCCGGATGCAATCCACTCGACGGCGTTATCGACGCCGATCAGGCGCGGCAGGCGAACGGTGCCGCCAAAGCCCGGGTAGATGCCCAGCTTGACTTCCGGCAGACCGACCTTGGCGTTGGTCGACATGACGCGATAGTCAGCCGCCATGCACATTTCGAAACCGCCACCCAAGGCGATGCCGTTGATGGCAGCGACCGTGGGCACGCCCAAGTCTTCGAAATCACTGAAGATCTTGTTGGCTTCGAGGTTGCCGGCTACCAGCTCCTCATCCGACAACTTGAAGTTATCGACGAACTCGGTGATGTCGGCACCGACAATGAACACGTCCTTGCCGCTGGTAACGATAACGCCGTTGACCGAAGCGTCGGCCCTGATGGCGTCGACTGCCTGGCGCAGATCGTTGAGGGTGAGGCGATTGAACTTGTTGACGGACTCACCCTTGAGGTCGAAATTCAATTCGACGATGCCGCTCTCAAGAGCCTTAACCGTGATGGCTTTACCTTCGTAAATCATCAACTGATCTCCACGGTATGGAAGCTGAACGTTACGCGTCGCACGTCATCGGCCCGAAGGCCGTCACCGATAGCGGCGTAGCGACGCCTGGTGAAACGACACCCACCGACACGATAAACCGGGCTGACGGCATTTGCGTGGCAAACGCTCGATTCATACGCCCGTTTGATTTGGGTGAGCACACCTTCATGGAAAAGCGTCGCAATGTCAATCGGATGCCGATCCATGCCGAGGCGCTCATCTGCGATCCGATCGATAAGCCTAGTCAAGACCAGCAATGCTGCAGCAGCAGAAGCCCGGTTTCGTCTCATTGCCAGCCATTCACATAACTGATCTTTAGCCGCGTGCCGATGAACCACCAGCGCCCGGTACCGTCACAAACGGATGAGGCACCTTGTACACTCGGCGCCTGCCCCCAATCTCGTTCAGCTGCGCCAGTTCGCGGCCATTCTTCAGGAGTCATGCATGTCCGCCCCCATTGCCCGCGTCGATCAAGGCCAGGATCCCTACAAGTGGATCGAGAACCGTGACGCGCCCGAGGTGCTTGACTACCTGAAGGCGGAGAACGCCTACCTGGAAAGCCAGCTGGCTGAACAGGCCGAACTGCGCGAAGCACTATTCTCGGAAATCAAGGGCCGCATCCGCGAGACGGACCTGTCGCTGCCCTCGCCCTGGGGGCCCTGGCTGTACTACCAGCGCACCACCGCTGGCGACGAATACCCCCGCCACTACCGCTGCCCGCGCCCGGCAGATGGGTCGTTCACCGTGGACGATACCGCCGAGCAGCTCCTGCTCGACCCCAACGAACTGGCCGCCGGAGGCTTCCTGTCGCTAGGTGCATTCAGCGTCAGTCAGGACCACAGCAAGCTGGCCTACAGCCTCGACACTCAGGGCGATGAGATCTACCGGTTGTTCGTCAAGGACTTGACCTCGGACGAAGTGACCGCCCTGCCCTTCGACGATTGCGATGGCAGCATGACCTGGGCCAACGACCACCAGACGCTGTTCTTCGGGGAGCTCGACGAGACCCACCGCCCGCACAAGATCTACCGACATCGCCTGGACGAAAACAGTCGTACCGAGGTCTACCACGATCCGGACGGGCGTTTTTTCGTGCATTGCTACCGCGCCAGCTCCGAACGCCAGCTGGTCATCCTGTCCAACAGCAAGACGACCAGCGAAGCCTGGGTGCTGTCCGCCAACGAGCCCGAAGGCGACTGGACTTGCCTGGCGCCACGTCAGGACGATCATGAGTACTTTCCCGACCACGGCCTGCTCGACGGGCAATGGTGCTGGCTGATTCGCAGCAATCAAGCAGGCATCAACTTTGCGCTGTACCTGGCACCGGAGCGCACGCCGCAACGCGATTACTGGCAAGAATTGATCGGCCATCGCGATTCGGTGATGCTCGAAGACGTCAGCTTGAACGCCAGCGCAATCACGTTGAGCCTGCGCGAAGCCGGCTTACCGATCATCGAGGTGCGCCCAGCCGCTGGCGAACCCTACCGATTGCAACTGCCGGATGCGGCTTACAGCCTGCACGTGCACAACACCCTCGAATTCGACAGCCCGGTGATCCGGCTGCGCTACGAAGCACTGAACCGCCCGGCGCAGATTCGCCAGCTGGATCTGGCCAACGGCGAGCAACAGGTGCTTAAGGAAACGCCCGTCGAGGGCCCGTTCGATGCCGATGCCTACGAGAGCCGGCGCATCTGGGCGACCGCTGCAGACGGCACGCAGGTACCGATCAGCCTGGTCGGCCGCCGCGAGCAGTTCGGCAAGCCGGCACCGCTCTATCTGTATGGCTACGGCGCCTACGGTCACAGCCTGGACCCCTGGTTTTCCCATGCGCGCCTGTCGCTGCTCGACCGCGGCTTCATCTTCGCCATCGCCCATGTGCGCGGCGGCGGCGACCTCGGCGAGGCCTGGTATCGCGCCGGCAAACTGGAGCACAAACCGAACACCTTCAGCGATTTCATCGCCTGTGCCGAGAAGCTCATATTCGATGGTTATACCGAACCTGCCCGACTCGCCGTCAGCGGCGGTAGCGCCGGCGGCTTGCTGATCGGCGCCGTGCTGAACCTGCGGCCAGATTTGTTCGGTGCGGCGATCGCTGAGGTGCCCTTCGTCGACGTCCTCAACACCATGCTCAACGCCGATCTGCCGCTGACGGTGACCGAATACGACGAATGGGGCGACCCGAACCAGCCAGACGTGCACGCACGCATCAAGGCCTACGCTCCGTATGAAAACGTGCGCCATCAGCCTTACCCGGCAGTTCTCGCCGTGGCGGGCTACAACGACAGCCGCGTGCAGTACTGGGAAGCCGCCAAATGGGTAGCCAAGCTTCGAGCCAGCAAGACCGACGATAACCTGCTGCTGCTCAAGACCGAATTCGGAGCCGGGCACGGCGGCATGAGCGGTCGCTATCAAGCGCTTAAGGATGTCGCGCTGGAATACGCATTCCTGCTCAAAATATTCCACATGGCGACTCGCTAGTCATATCTGCGTCGATGCAACCCCGTTACAGGAGCGGCAACCGTTGCTTGCCGACTTGCGGTCGGAACGGGGGCTGCGCGCCGGGGTCACTTATCACACCACTGTTTCGGAGTGATTACCTCATGACCAGGACATCCTCAAACCAGGCGTCACAGAACGTGCATGGCTGGGAGCGTGCGGCATCGATTGCAGGCGGGCTGTATTTCCTAGGCAAGGGCATCGGCCGGGGTGGCCTGGGCGGGCTTTTGCAACTGGCGATGGGCGGCATGGCGCTGGCGCGGGGGTTCACCGGCCACTGCGAAGCCAAGCGCGTACTTTGCGAAGTGAACGAGCAGGCCAAAATGGCTGAGGGCAACTCCCGCAGCATGCCGCTGGAACGCAGTGAAGCCGATGATGAACGCCTGCGAGCCAATGCCCAGGCGGCTACCGGCACCGCAGCGGTGACCGGTAACGACTCACTCAGCAACCCACCCACCGGCGTCTAAAGCAGCCCCGGCGCTTCGCTTTCGCGGGAGGCGCCCCGCGGCGAAAGCTGACTTTCGGCACCTCCAAGGCAAAAGCTTCGCCCCTGGGCGGCCTCCCACAAGATCAAGAGCGAGCCCTGCGCTCGCTCCCCGCGCCGAGCCGCTTGTCGTGGAGGCGCGACCCGCGGCGAATTCGGGCCTCCTGCCAATCCAAAAGACAAAGCTTCGCCCCGCGGGCGGCCCCCACCAAGAAAAGATAAAGGCCTCGCCCCGAGGCGGGTGTTTCACAAACTCAAAACAATCGCTGACTCAGTCGCGAGGCACGACGATCAGTCCGGCACGCTCGCCGATCGCGACATCAGCCAGCGGAAACAGAATGCGCGCGTCCCGCTCTTCGACCACCCAGCGCATACCGTTTTCATCCTCCGCCAGTAGCGTTCCGAGTGACAGCGGGGTGAAATTCTCGATATCTGCCGGCAAGCGCAGGACGAAGCGCTCGCTGCGCTTGATGATTTCTCGCGCCAGCCGAAACGTCGTTAAAGGTCGCGGCGGGTCTTTCGGCACAGGCTCGGCCGCCTCGATCCAATCCTGTGCGGTTCGGAGAAACTCGCTGAGGCAATCAGGCCAGACGCCGCCAGGGGCTTCCGCCATTTCAAGCGTAAAGGCCTCGGCATCGTGGTGGGTCGCCGTGTGGGCGCTAAAGGTTCCGGAGGGCTTTTCCTGCAACAGCACCGCATCAACCGCCGCGTGGCGAAGGCGCATCAAACTTTCCGAAGACACTTGACGGTCGGGCACCCACGGACAGATTGCGAACTGCGGCAGCTTCGATGCACGCATGGCCGAGTGCAGATCGTAATGCCAGCGACGACGACCCGGCTCGAGAAAGAACGCCGCTACCAGTGCTTCCAGCCGCGACGCGCGGCGAGCCTCGTCGCTGCAGCCACTCGCATGCTTGCCACAGAAAAGGCGATTCAGGTCTTCAGCGACCCGGCGCACGCCCTGGCGCATCGCAGGGGGATTGCAGAACAACAGCAGCAGCCGGACGCGGGGACGTATCTCGCCGCGCCCAATCGCTTGTACCAATTGATCGAGCAGCTCGATCGGGACGATCTCGCAGCCGTGCACGCCAGCCGACAGCACCAGATCCAGCCCTGCATCCAGGCCTTTTGCTGGCGTCACCTCAAGGGCGCCTTCGCCCAGCCACCGCAGCCTGGCGCCGTCAGCGGTGAATTGGACTTCCTCGTCCGGCCCGCGCCCGGCAAGCGTAAGCTCCAGCAGGCGGCCCAGCGCCAGCATGTCGGGGCCGTCAGTGGTCGTGGTTGCAGTCCGGTCCATGCACATGGTCGTCATCAGCGGACTCGACCGGCTCCATCTCCAGCTCGAGGCTGACCAGGTTAGTAGCCAACGGACGCAGCAGCAGATTGGCGTACTCGGTGTCGCCATCTTCCACGTCGACGCCGATCATCAGCTGGTTGTTGCCGACCTGTTGAATCCAGACCTCGCGCCCCTGCCACATCACGGCGAAACGGGTGCAGGACGTCTCCAGCTGGGTACCGTCTACGTCTTCAAGGATCAGTTGCAGGCTATCGCTCATGGTCAGAATTCTCGATAAGGGAACGAAGGCAGGACGGATGGCCGTCCTGCCATGGGTAAGCCCGGGCCTCAGGCCTGGGACAGTTTTGCCGCGGCGCGCTCGAAGCGGGCCAGGCCTTCGGCGATATCGGCCTCTTCGATAATCAGGCTCGGAGCCAGGCGAATCACATCGGGGCCAGCCTGCAGGATCATCAATGCTTCTCGCTCGGCCGCATCGAAGATCTCTCGCGCGCGCCCTTTCCACGCGTCGTTCAGCACGCAACCGATCAACATGCCCATGCCACGCACGTGATTGAACAGCCCATGGCGCTGGCCGATCTCCAGCAGCCCGCGCTTGAAGCGTTCGTGTCGGTCCTTGACGCCGTTCAGCACCTCCGGCGTATTGACGATATCGACCACCGCTTCCGCCACCGCGCACGCAAGCGGGTTGCCGCCGTAGGTGGTGCCGTGGGTACCGACGCTGAAGTGCCCAGCGATCTCGTCGGTGGTCAGCATCAAACCGATCGGGAAACCGCCACCGAGACTCTTGGCATTGGTCAGGATGTCCGGCGTGACGCCGTAATTCATGTAGGCGTACAGCTCGCCGGTGCGGCCCATGCCCGTCTGGACTTCGTCGAAGATCAACAATGCGTTGTGCTGGTCGCAGAGTTTGCGAGCGCCTTCCAGGTAAGCCTGGTCGGCAGGTAGAACACCGCTCTCGCCCTGAATCGGCTCCAAGACCACGGCGCAAGTCTTATCCGAAATAGCGGCGGCGAGGGCATCGAGATCGTTATACGGAACATGGCTGATGCCCTGGATCTTCGGCCCAAAACCATCGGAGTACTTCGGCTGGCCACCGACCGTCACGGTAAACAGCGTCCGGCCATGGAAGCTATTCACTGCCGAGATGATCTCGTTCCTCTCCGGCCCGTGATTGTCGTGAGCGTAGCGGCGCGCCAGCTTGAAGGCCGCCTCGTTGGCTTCGGCGCCAGAATTGCAGAAGAACGCCCGGTCAGCAAAGGTCGCGGCGGTGAGCTTCTTGGCCAGACGCAACGCCGGCTCGTTGGTGAAGATGTTGGAGATGTGCCAGAGCTTGCCCGCCTGCTCCGTCAGCGCAGCCACCAGTGCCGGGTGGGCATGGCCGAGCACGTTCACGGCAATGCCGCCGGTGAAGTCGATCAGCTCTCGCCCGCCTTGATCCCATACTCGCGAGCCCTGGCCGCGCACTGGAATGAAGGCAGCGGGTGCGAAAGTGGGAACAATGACCTGGTCGAAATCAGCGCGTTCTACCGGGGTGTGCGGGGCGGACATCAGGACTCTCCTGCGATGCGACACGAATAGGAATGAAAACGCCCCGCCATGGCGGGGCGTTGCAAGCGCAGTTTAAACGCAGGGCCACCGGGAATGGGCGGTCCGGCGAAAATTCTCTTCAGGAAACGATCGAGTGCTGCTGGTCCAGTTCGATGGCGCGATCCAGCGTCTCGAGAAGCGCTTTGCGAGCCTTGAGCTTGGTGTTTTTGTGAGCCGTCATGTTGACTTTCTTCAACTGAGCCGCAGTCGCTTTGGCAGCGTCCATCAACTCACCGGCCGGGACGATCTTATCGAGGAAGCCGGCCTCGAGCGCCGCCTGTGGATTGAAGATCTCGCCATTGATCACCGAGCGATGGAACGCCGGTTTGGTTAGACGATCCCGCGCCACTTCGATGCCCGAGTGGTGCATGGTCATGCCGATCTGGACTTCATTGAGACCGATATTGAACATCCCTTCGACTCCGATGCGGTAGTCGGCCGAAAGCAGCAGGAACGCGCCCTTGGCAATAGCGTGACCAGGGCAGGCAACGATGATGGGGAATGGGTGAGCGAGCATCCGTCGCGTGAACCGCGAACCGGTCGTGACCAGCGCGATGGCGCTTTCCGGGCCCGCGGTCATCACCTTGAGGTCATAGCCGCCGGACAGAATGCCTGGCTGGCCGGTGAGAATCACCACAGCGCGGTCCTGTTCGGCGCGATCGAACGCGGCGTTGAGCGCGTCGAACACCTCAGGAGACAACGCATTCACCTTGCCATTGTTCAGGGTCAGGGTGGCGATGCCGTCTGCGAGTTCGTAGGAAACCAGATCACTCATGACGAATATTCCTTGTTAGAAGTCCGCAGACGTTACCCAGCACGACCCGCAAGGTAAAGCGTCGTGACTGACTGGCAAGTCATGGTTTGCTGGGCGGAACTGCCAAAGCCGCAGGGCTGGGAGAGCTGGATCAGCTGTCGGCTGTATCCGGTTCCAGCTCGAGCACAGCGAGCAGCTCAGGGTGCAGGATCGTTTGCAGTTTCGGATCGGCGATGAACAGGCCGTGGGAACCATCGGAAATACCGCTGCGAATCCGATAAGGCGTTCCATCGGCGTCAACGGTCAGCTGGGAAAGATCCAGATAACGTGGGTCGCAGGGCTTTTTATCGGCGCTGCGCAGGACAACCACCTTGGGCCGCAAGTGCAGCTGCTGATGTTTCTCCAGCACCAGGGCTACCTCACCGGTATGCAACTCGACTAACGTGCCCACCGGAAACACGCCGAGCCAGCGAATGAATTCGTGTACCAACGCCTCATCGAACTGCTGGCCGGCACCACTGCGGAGCACATCGTAGGCAGCCTGGATCGGTCGTGCATTGTCATACGCTCGGTGACTGGTAATCGCGTCGAAGGCATCGACGATTGTCACCACCCGGGTGGTAAACGGAATCTGGTACTGCTGGAGCCCTTGGGGGTAACCCTTGCCATCCAGCCGCTCATGGTGCCCGTGCGCCGCCTGGACGGCCGCAGCGGGAATGTCGTTCTGGCTGCACAGCGCCTGATAGCCGAAGTCCGGGTGCTGCTTGATGTGCTCGAATTCTTCCTGGGTGAGCTTGCCCGGCTTGTTCAAAATGGCCGGATCGATCTTCATCTTGCCGACATCGTGTAACAGCCCGGCTATGCCCAGTAACTCGATCTTTTCGTCGGGTAGCCCGAGATGGATGCCGAACCCCATCGCCAGTATGGAGACAGAGAGGCAGTGCAAACTGGTGTACAGATCTTGCGACTTCAAGCGCGTCAGCCAAAGCATGGCACTTTCGTTGCGCAACATGCTTTCCAAGTTCCGCTTGACCAGCGCCTGGCAGGCCTTGGTATCGATAGCCCGCCCCTGTTGAACATCCAGCAGCACCTGATCCAGCACTAGCGCACTGCTGCGGTAGGCTTCGCGCGCTTCTTGAACTTCAAGCGAGAGCGGGATTCGGGTCATGGTACGCGTGACACGCAACGGCGTCGCTGAAGGCACGATCATCTGGCCCTGATCGAGCAGCACACGACGGGTATCATCGACGAAAACATAGTCGCAGCGCTCACGCACCGCCTGGATGTGTTCGAGCTTGAGCAGGGGAAATCCCTGAAATAGAAAATCGGTCTGGCGCCACGGACGATCCAGCTCGCAGATATACATGCCGAGTTCCAGATGACCGACGTGCAGACGACGTTTTGTAGCGACCTCTACCACATCCGGCCGCTTGCGCTTGCTTTTGAATAACTTCATCAAAGCCTTTCTCGGCTCTTCATATTCACTACGCTCGATTGCGTTAAAGCGGGCATCGATTCCATAGGTGTTAGAACCCTAGAGGAACCATAGGTTCATCGCCACGACCGCTTAGCCAGTTTTCCAACCGCACCTTAACCGCATGAAAAAACTAAAAAACTTTTTGCCATCCGAAAGCTGTTCGGCTACATTAGCGCGCCTCGACGGACATCAAGCCCGTCGAGATCCGGTGAGGTGTCCGAGCGGTTGAAGGAGCACGCCTGGAAAGTGTGTATACGAGAAATCGTATCGTGGGTTCGAATCCCACCCTCACCGCCAGACTCGAAATACGCGAAGCCCCTGATTTTCCTAGCGAAGTCAGGGGCTTCGACGTTTCAGGCGTAAAAAAAAGCGGTCCGATGGGAACGTTGTGGGAACGCGTACCGCCGCCGATCGTCTTCCAGAGCATGATTAGGTCCGGTCCGTCCTCACTTATCCGGTTTCCTTTATCCGGTCTCCTTTCCTTTACATCTAGCGGCACCGGACCAACCGTCCGCTCGCCCAGAACGCGTTACGCAGATGTTCCGATTCCACCCGCAGGGGTGTCGCCTCAAGCGCGCGACGTTTCAATTCGCTCCATGATTCAGCTGGGCTCGGCAACAGTGCCGTCGATTGTCCATGTGCGAGGCGTCGCTATGGAAAATCTCTGACCAGCGGTCATGGCCGGCGAATCGAGCCGAATATTGCGCAAACGCATCAGCAGTTATTAACTGGCGAAATCGCGAACAAGCTTAATTCCCAGGCGTTGCACGGCTCCCTGCCCAACCGACTGCCCCTTACGCATGGCTGTGTCCGATCCAGCGAATCGCGCGAGACGGCTCCGCGTGGCCTCGTTTCGTTGCCATACGCTCAGGTGTCTTTACCCGAGTGCCTGCGCTGGTCCACATATTGCTTGGCTTAAACCAATACCCCGACCTTGGGAATGGTCACAGGCCAAGCACGTCTGGGAAGCGGACCAGACCTCTGCCGCTGCGCATCGTATGGATTACACAACCGTTACCGGCGAGACGCGACGCGACGGCTCGCACCAGAACAATAAAAGGCCGCTACCATGTTCAAGCACAAGAAAATCCGGCAGGCCACCATGATATTGGTCGCCACGGCGGTCATTCTGATTCTTCCGAATCTCACCCGGCTGATCAGCTGACCGGCCGAGACGACAGAGGGATGCTTATGTATCGCGTGCTTCTGCTGCTGATGATGGTGATCCCCGCTGTGATCGCCGGCGAGGTTGACCAGCCAGCCGCTCTAGCCGCACTGCAACGCGGCGACAGCGTGTTGATCGACGTTCGCACCGCCCAGGAATACGCCGAAGGCGCCCTGCCCGGCGCGACGCGAATCGAAACCCGGGATCTGGCCGAGCGCATCGGCGGTATCGCGCCGGACAAAGAGACTCCGGTCGTTCTCTACTGCCGCAGCGGACGTCGTTCGTCTGCCGCGCAGGATCTGCTCCTTGAGATGGGCTATAGCCAGGTCATCAATGCCGGTGGTTATGGAGACCTGAAAGCAGTCGTCCCCCCTCGCTGACGCCTCGATGCCCGGTCGACAACCGCGCCATACTCCCTCCGCATTCCCTCATTGATTCGCCTCCCCGTCGTCTACTACGGGAACTAATGCGTTGCAGTGGCTACTGAAAAAGGAGCCGCTGCTTCTACGCTTGGTCGCGTATACCCGGGAGGACTCGAGTTGATGAATTGGGATGTGATGTTGAACGAACAGCTCTGGATCAACATCGCCATAGTCGCTGGCGTCACTATCGTCAGTTATCTCGTACTGCAGGCCATCCTGCGGATCATTACCAACCGCTTGAGGAAAATGGCCAAAGGGGCACGAAGTGGCTTCGTCGCCATTGCTGCGGAGATGCTCAGCCGCACCAGCCATTTGCTGCTGATCGCGCTCTCGTTACTGCTTGCTTTAAAGGTCGTCGAGCTGCCGGATCGTTGGGAATCAGCCATGTCGCATGGTTGGTTCATCGCGCTGGCGTTCCAGATCGCCTTGTGGATGGATACAGCCGCCCGGCTGTGGATGGAAAGCCTGACTCGCGACGGCAAGGCGCGAAATCCAGTCACCACCACCATCATCGGCATCATGATCCGCATCGTCATATGGACCATGATGCTGCTGTCGATTCTGGCCAACCTGGGTGTCGATATCACCGCAATGGTCGCCAGCCTCGGCGTCGGCGGTATCGCCATTGCGCTGGCGGTGCAGACGCTGCTCAGCGATGTCTTCGCGTCTCTATCCATCGGCGTAGACAAACCGTTCGAGATCGGAGACTTCGTCGTGTTCGACGATGTTGCCGGGAATATCGAGCACATCGGTCTTAAAACTACCCGCATACGCGCGCTGAGCGGCGAACAGATCGTCTGCGCCAACGCCGAACTGCTCAAGCGTACCCTGCATAACTACAAGCGCATGAACACGCGGCGGATCGTGTTCAAGTTCGGCATCACCTACAACACGCCGTCGGACAAGGTGCGCGAGGTTTCAGCATTGCTGAAGCGAATCATCGACGGCATCGACAACGCCAATTTCGACCGTGCGCATTTCCTCGCCTTCGACGACAGCCAGCTCACCTTCGAAGTCGTCTACATCATGCAGGTATCGGACTACAACGCGTACATGGATACCCAGCAGGAAATCAATCTGCAGTTGCTGGACGGCATTCGCGAGATGGACGTGCAGTTCGCCTTCCCGACCCGCAGAGTTGAATTCATTGGCGGTAGCTTTCCGGAACTGACGGTCGCCGGTGTGCCAAATGAAAAGCCCGCCGCCACTCAGCAGGCCCGGAGCGCGCAGCCCAACGGATGACGCTTGAGCGGCGTCGGCCCGTAGGCCGCCGCCGCTCCAGCATTCACCACATGCGCATCTGCTTATGGGTTTCGATCAGTTGAGGTACCACGCCCGGATCGGCCAGCGTCGAGACATCCCCCAACGCATCGTATTCGTCAGTGGCGATCTTGCGCAGGATGCGCCGCATGATCTTGCCCGAGCGAGTCTTGGGTAAGCCTGGCGCCCACTGAATGACGTCCGGTACGGCAATTGGCCCGATCTCTTTGCGCACCCACTGCTGTAGCTCCTGACGCAACTGATCAGATGGCTCCTCACCCGCCAGCAGCGTCACGTACACGTAGATGCCCTGCCCCTTGAGCGGGTGCGGCACGCCCACCACCGCGGCTTCGGCCACCTTACGGTGCGCGACCATGGCGCTTTCGATTTCCGCCGTGCCCATGCGGTGACCGGATACGTTCAGCACGTCGTCCACCCGGCCGGTAATCCAATAGTAGCCATCTTCGTCGCGACGGGCGCCGTCACCGGTGAAATACATACCGCGGAAGGTCTTGAAGTAGGTGTCGACGAAGCGATCGTGGTCGCGATAGATGCTGCGCATCTGCCCCGGCCACGAATCGAGAATCACCAGATTGCCCTCGGTGGCGCCCTCGAGCAGATTGCCAAGGTTGTCTACCAATCCCGGCACCACCCCGAAGAAAGGCCGCGTCGCGGAACCCGGTTTCAAAGCCGTAGCGCCAGGTAGCGGGCTGATGAGAATGCCGCCCGTCTCGGTCTGCCACCAGGTATCGACGATGGGGCAACGCGATTTGCCGATCGTCTCGTAATACCAGTGCCAGGCCTCGGGGTTGATCGGCTCGCCGACAGAGCCGAGCAGCCGCAGGCTTGAGCCGTCGACACCCTCCATCGCGGCACCACCCTCGGCCATCATCGCGCGGATCGCGGTGGGCGCGGTATAGAGAATGTTGACCTTGTGCTTATCGACGATCTGGCCGATCCGCGTGACGTCGGGATAGTTAGGCACACCTTCGAACATCAGCGTTGTCGCACCGTTGGCCAGCGGTCCGTAGAGAATGTAACTGTGGCCGGTAATCCAGCCGACGTCGGCAGTACACCAATAAACCTCGCCGGGACGGTAATCGAATACTCGTTCATGAGTCAGAGCGGCGTAGAGCAGGTAGCCGCCGGACGTATGCATCACACCTTTGGGTTTGCCGGTCGAGCCGGACGTATAAAGGATGAACAGGGGCTCCTCCGCCCCCATCTCCTTGGGTGCGCAAACATCCCCGGCCACGCGCATCAGATCGTCATACCAGATGTCGCGATGCTGGTTCCAGCGGATGTCGCCACCCGTGCGGCGTACCACGATGATCTTTTGAATGCAGCTGGTTTGCGGGTTGGTCAGCGCCTCGTCGACATTCGCTTTCAGCGGTACCTTCTTGCCGCCGCGCAGCCCTTCGTCGGCGGTGATGACCACCTTGGACTTGCCGTCGATGATCCGGCCGGCCAGCGCTTCCGGGGAGAACCCGCCGAACACCACCGAATGAATGGCACCAATGCGTGCACAAGCCAGCATTGCCACCGCCACCTCGGGGATCATGGGCATGTAGATCGTGACCACATCGCCCCGATGCACATCCTGCCCACGGAGCGCGTTGGCAAACTTGCTGACCTCGTGGTGGAGCTCGCGGTAGGTGATGCGGCGATGCTCGGATGGATCGTCTCCCTCCCAGATGATCGCCACCTCGTCACCCCGTGTTTCGAGGTGGCGATCCAGGCAGTTGGCCGAGACGTTCAAGGTGCCATCGGCGAACCACTTGATGTCCACATGATGGTCATCGAAGGAGGTCTGCTTGACCCGCGAAAACGGCTTGATCCAATCGATGCGCTCCGCCTGCTCGCGCCAGAACCCGTCAGGGTTGACCACCGACTGTTGGTATAGCGCTTTATAGGCGGCCTCATCGGTCAGCGACCGAGCCGCAACTTCCGGTTTCACGGGATACAGGGACGCAGCAGTCATGGACAATTACCTCACTCGTCGGTCTTGTTATCGTTTCGAATAACCTGCCCCACAGGCGAACCATACGAATCAAACCAAGCGCCTGGCGACTTCACGTTCGAGCAACGCGGGGCCAAAGCGTTCCGCTGGCGTGTGGCCTTCGAAAACGCCTTTCTCCCCTAGAGCATAGACGCTTCGGCCAAGGCGTACTTTGCCGCCCTCTGTGGTCATAGAAATGCCGGGGCACATGCCCGTCACGCCGGGGTTCAAGGATGTCAGATCCAGCCAACGTGTTCTTTCGTGTCGTTAAACGCATCAGGGAGAGCATCGCTCTATATCCGGTCCTGATCCCCGCCGTTTATTTCGTCATAGCGATGCTGGTGTTTGCATTTGAGTCGACGTCCATTGCTGCGCCGTTACGTGAAAAGCTGCCGCCAGGTCTGGTCGATGCCGACAACAGCCGTGAAATCCTTGGCACGCTGATTACCGGCATCATTTCTCTCACGGTCTTCAGCTTCTCTATGGTGATGGTCGTGCTCAACGGCGCCGCGGCCCGCCTGTCGCCTCGGGTACTGCCCGGCCTGGTCAGCGACACGCGCAATCAGGTGATCCTCGGCATCTACTTGGGCAGCATCGTCTACTACCTACTGATGATCGGCGCCCTGAACAAGAACGACCCGGCCAGCATCCCGGCGCTCGGGCTCCTGCTGGCGTTGCTATTCGGCATGCTGTGCATGGCGCTGTTCGTCGTATTCATTCGTTCGGTATCCCAATCGATTCAGGTCGACTGGATCCTCAGCCGGCTCTACAACGGCGCATCAGCCAACCTGGACAAGCGTAGGCGGCGCATCGCCGGCGTCGCCGACATCCCCGACACAACCGACTGGTGGTGCCTGCCTTCAGCCCGACCGGGATATCTTCGCGAAGTGAACGAACGGCGCCTGGGCAAGATGCTGCGCAAACGCGACCTGATCGCCGTGATCCAGGTAGAGCCGGGCTTCTTCCTGATCGAGGGCCATCCATTGATCAAGTTCAGTGAGCCGCTGAGCGATGAAGAGGCGAATGAAGCACTCGACTGTTTCGACTTCCACGACAATGAATTCGCTGGCGCTAACGTCTCCTACGGCATGCGGCAGATCTCGGAAATCGCGGTCAAGGCCATCAGCCCGGCCATCAACGACCCCGGTACCGCGATGCGGGCGGTCAATCTGATCGGCGTACTGCTGAAGCGGCTCGGCGGAGTCCCGCCTTTTGACGCTGGCTGCATGGATGAAGGCCGTCCGCGCCTTTTCTATCCGCAGATGGCTATGCAGCGATTGCTGCAAAGCGTTATCGCCCCGATCCGCATCTATGGTGGCCATGATCCGCAAGTCCTGATCACGCTCCTGCAGTGCTTGAAGAATGCCCTGCACGGCAACCCGAACGAAGCGCAGCTGCAGGCCCTTCACGATGAGGTCCAGGCCTTGCGCGAAGACGCCGATGCCAAGGTGGAAAACCCGCGCGACCGTCGTGCGGTAAACGAGGTGCTCGAACGATTGGAGAAACTGAACGACAAAGCGCCCGTCGTCGCGCCACTTCCGATCGACCTTGAGCATGAGCCGCAAGCCGGGACGTGAACGGCCATTTTCTCCGCAGGGAAAAGCGCTTTGCCTTCCCCTGTGGGAAGCCCGCTTCGGGGCGAAGCTTTTGCTTTTGAGCGGGCAGAACGCGCGCTTTCGGCGCGGGGCGCGCCTCCCGCTGAAGCAATGCCACCAGCGCCTTGGCTCTGCTGTAGAGACCCGCCTCGGGACGAAGCTTTTGCTTTTGAGTGGGCAGAACGCGCACGTTCGCCGCGGGGCGCGCCTCCCACTGAAGCAATGCCACCAGCGCCTTGGCTCTGCTGTAGAGCCCCGCCTCGGGGCGAAGCTTTTGCTTTTGAGCGGGCAGAACGCGCGCTTTCGCCGCGGGGCGCGCCTCCCACTAAAAGCGCCCCGCAGCGAGTGGCACCTTGGCTCTGCTGTAGAACGCCCACTCCGGGACGAAGCTTTTGCCGCTTCCTGTAGGAGCCCCGCCTCGGGACGAAGCTTTTGCTTTTGAGTGGGCAGAACGCGCGCTTTCGGCGCGGGGCGCGCCTCCCGCTAAAGCGCCCCGCAGCGAGTGCCGGAAGGCGCGTAGCGGTCGATTTACTCCGCCTGGTTCGCCGCTTCGGCGGCCTGAATCAGATCGGCACCGATTTCCGCCTCGAACTTCTTCCAGGCCGGACGAACAGCGTCACGCCAGCTGTTGCGCTGATCTTCGGTCAGCACCAGGATTTCGCTCTTGCCAGTATCGATCACGTTCTGCTTGGCTTTTTCGTTCAGCGCCTCGGCCTGGCGGTTCACCTCGGTGGTGACCTCGTCGATGATCTGTTCGAGCTCAGCGCGCACCGGCGCCGGCAAGCCGTTCCAGAACTGGGTATTAGTGATCAGCAGGTAATTGCCGATGCCATGGTTGGACTCGGTCATGTACTGCTGCACTTCGTAATATTTCTGGCTGTAGATGTTGGACCAGGGATTGTCCTGGGCATTGACCACACCGGTCTGCAGGCCTTGGTAGATTTCAGCGAACGCCATCTTGCGCGGCACCGCGCGCAACGCCGTGTACTGAGCGGCCTGCAGATCCGATGGCTGGACACGGAATTTCAATCCGCGAGCATCGGCCGGCTCACGCAGCGGCTTGTTCGCGGTGAACTGGCGCATGCCGTTGAGCCAGTAGGCCAGCCCGGTGATGCCCTTGTCTTCCATGGACTTGAGCATGGCCTTGCCTTTGTCCGACTGCTGGAAGCGTTGCGCCGCCGCGACGTCATCGAAGAGGAACATCAGGTCGAACAGCTGCAGTTGCTTGGTGTATTGCTCCAGCTTCGACGGCGCGGGTGCGAGCATTTGGACGTCGTTGAGCAGCAGTGCCTCCATTTCCTTGCCGTCGCCGTACAACGAGGAGTTCGCATACACCTGCACTTCGACCTGGTCCGGCAGACGCTCCTCGACCAGCTTCTTGAACATCAGCGCGCCCTGCCCCTTGGGCGTGCTGTCGGCGGTGATGTGGGAAAACTTGATCAGAATCGGATCGGCAGCCTGCGCGGTGAACATGCTGAACAGGGCTGAAGCGGCGAGCAGATGGGTGATACCACGGGTGAGTCGTGCCATGGGAAAGCTCCGTCTTGTAGTTGTGTGAGCCAAGTAGCTGGTCACGACTCTACTCCGCCGTCCTTTTCCGGCGACATTCATATTTGGGCAAGCGAGGCTTCGCTTCCCACGAAGGCATCAAAGCGCCCACGCCGGTTTCAGCCAATTTTCAGCGATTGCCTTCGCGAGCGGTGAGGTGTTCGAGCATTTGCCGCGCGGTGACCGATAGACTTTCCAGGTTACGCACACCAATCTTCAGCTCACGCCGCGCCCAGGCATCGGTCAGCGGGATGATCGCCACATCCAGCGCCGGCAGGTAGTTGCGCACCACCTGCTCGGGCAGCACACCGATCCCCATACTGGTATGAATCATGCGGCAGATGGCCTCGAAGCTACGCACCTGAATACGCAAACGCAGCGGCGTGCCCATCTGCTGGGCCGACTGCTGCAACAGCGCATACAGCGAGGCGTCCTGCTGCAGGCCGATGAAGTCGAAGCCGGCAGCATCGCGTAAGGCAATGTGCTTCAAGCCCCCCAGCGGATGCTGACGCGGCGTGACCAGCACCAGGTTGTCCTCGCGATAGCCGAATACCTGAAGGTCTTCGGCCGGCATATGCCCGGCGAAGATGCCGATATCCGTTAACCCCTCGCGCAGGGCACGCAAAGTGTCGTTGCTGACGCGCTCTTCCAGGTCGATTTTCACTTCAGGATGCAAACGCGCGAAGGCGCTAAGGTCTTCCGGCAGGAATTCGATGACCGCCGATGTGTTGGCATGGATGCGCACATGTCCCTTCACGCCCTGACTGAACTCGCTGAGGTCGGCATCCATCTGCTGCAGGCCGTCGAGCAGATTGCGGGCGTGGTGCAGCAGCGCGTGGCCGGCAGGCGTCAGCTCCACGCCTTTAGGCTGGCGATACAGCAGGCTAACGCCGAGCTGGCCCTCCAGATCGCTGATGCGCTTGCTGACCGCGGCGAGCGCCAGGTGCTCGCGCTCGGCCGCGCGGGTAAGGCTGCGCTCATCGGCAACGGCGACGAACAGGCGCAGGGTAACGAAATCGACACGCCGCATGGTTGGCTCTCGTATTCGCAAGTGACGAAGCGACAACGATAAATCGGCGCGCTTAGAAAGGCACCCAGCCTGTAGCCTTCGTGCTTTGCGAAACCATCCTTGGTTATTCGGCAATTGTCCACAACGTGGCGCTCGGTCATCCTGCGCACATGAATCGACCCGGTACAGGTGCTGCGATGAACGAACAGAATGGAAACAGCCTGCCGCTGCATGGCCTGAAGGTCATCGAGATGGGCCAGCTGATCGCCGGCCCTTTCGCCAGCAAGATGCTCGGCGAATTCGGCGCCGAGGTGATCAAGATCGAACCGCCGGGTGTCGGTGATCCGCTGCGCAAGTGGCGCAAGCTCAAGGACGGCACCTCGCTCTGGTGGCACGTGCAGTCACGTAACAAACAGTCGGTGACGCTCGATCTGAAAGCCGCCGAAGGCCAGCAAATCGTCCGCCAGCTGGTCGCCGAAGCCGATGTGCTGGTGGAAAACTTTCGCCCCGGCACGCTCGAAGGCTGGGGCCTGGGCTGGGATGAACTGTCGACGCTCAACCCGCGCCTGATCATGCTGCGCATCTCCGGCTACGGCCAGACCGGCCCCTATCGCGACCTGCCCGGCTTCGGCGTGATCGGTGAGGCCATGGGCGGGTTGCGGCACCTGTCCGGCTATCCGGGCCAGCCGCCGGTGCGAGTGGGCGTGAGCATCGGTGATTCGCTGTCCTCGCTGTATGGCGTCATCGGTGTGCTGCTCGCCTTGCAGGAGCGCAACCGCAGCGGCAAGGGCCAGGAAATCGATGTCGCGCTGTACGAATCGGTGTTCGCCATGATGGAAAGCCTGGTGCCCGAATACGATGCCTTCGGCTATGTCCGCGAGCCGGCCGGCAGCGCACTGCCCGGTATCACGCCCTCCAACTCCTACCTGTGTCGCGATGGTGCCTACGTGCTGATCGCCGGCAATGGCGACAGCATCTACAAGCGACTGATGACGCTGATGGGGCGCCAGGACCTGGCCGACGACCCGCGTTTCGCGCATAACGATGGCCGCGCCCAGCATGCCGAGCTGATCGACGCCGCCATCGGCGAATGGACTGCTCAGCACAGTCGGGATGAGGTTATCGAGGCGTTGAAGGAGGCGCGCGTCCCAGCCGGCTATCCCTACACAGCGGCGGACATCGTCAAGGATCCGCATTACCTGGCGCGCCAGATGATCGAGCAGGTGCAAACGTTTGCCGGGCCGCTCAAGGTCCCAGGCGTACTCCCCAAACTCAGCCGCACCCCCGGCCGCATCGGCGCTGGCGGCCCGCAGCTGGGCGAGCACACCGAAGACGTCCTGGCCGGGCTTGGCCTGACCGATGTGCAGGTCCGAGGGCTACGTGAGCGAGGGATCATCTAAGCGGCAGCCCTTCGCCGCGGGTCTGCTTTTGATTTACGTGGGAGGCCCGCCCCGGGGCGAAGCTTTTGCTTTTGGCCCACTGCCCAAGGGCATTCGCCGCGGGTCGCGCCTCCCACGGAAGATGCGGGCATTAGCGATCCAACAATGGAGGCCCGCCCGCGGGGCGAAGATTTTCGCTTCTACCGGCGCAGTGCCGCCCGCATGCACGTTGCTGGTGGCTCCGACGCTTCGCGTCCAACGACACGAAGCCTCGCAGCTCCATCTTCACGCGGAGCATGAGGCACGAAAATTCACAGTCCTGGTAGGAGCAAGCTTGCTCGCGAACCCAGACACTCCTTAACGGTGGATGGGTAGAGCGACATCCACCCTACCGACTCGGCACTATTTGGGCAGTGCTTGCAAGCATCCGGGGAGGGTGGGCTTCAGCCCACCCTCCCCGGATGCCCACCATGCGTTTCTGGTGTCATGCGAGCCCCCAGACCGAAGCTTGTGATCTTTACCACGCGCCAACAAAGCAGCGCTTTCCACGAACGGAGATACCCATGATCAAGCGTCTCTACATCCAGGACGTCGCCACCCGCGATGGCTTCCAGATCGAGCCGAACTTCATCCCCACCGAAGACAAGATGACTCTGATCAATAGCCTCTCCGAAACCGGGCTGGCCAAGATCGAAGTCACCTCCTTCACCTCGCCCAAGGCCATTCCCAACCTGCGCGACGCCGAAGAAGTCATGCGCGGTATCCGCCGAGTGCCGGGCGTCGAGTACACCGTACTGGTTCCCAATGTGAAGGGATGCGAGCGCGCACTTTCCTGTGACGTCGACGAGATCAATCTGGTGATGTCCGCCAGCGATACGCATGGCATGGCCAATCTACGGATGACGCCGGAGCAATCGCTGGAGCAGTTTCGCGAGATCATCGAGGTGACTCGCGGCAGCGGCGTGTTCATCAACGCCTCGCTGTCCACCGCCTTCGGCTGCCCGTTCGAAGGCGAGGTTCCCGAACCGCGAGTTCATGAACTGATACAGCGCCTGCTCAACACCGGGGTACAGGGCATCACCCTCTGCGACACCACCGGCATGGCCGATCCGGCACAGGTCGAACGCGTTTGCAGGCACGCAATGACCCACTGGCCCGACGCGGTATTCACCGCTCACTTTCACAACACCCGAGGGATGGGCCTCGCCAATGCATTGGCTGCCCTGAATGCAGGTATCGACCGCTTCGACGCCTCGCTCGGCGGCCTCGGCGGATGCCCTTATGCACCCGGCGCCAGCGGCAACATCTGCACGGAAGACCTGGTACATATGTTCCAGCGCATGGGCCTGGATACCGGCGTCGATCTGGACAAACTGCTGCAGTGCGCTGCCAGCCTGCCAGAACTGGTTGGCCACGACATACCGGGAGCCGTACTCAAGGCCGGAAAATCGGACCGTCGCTATCCGAAGCCGAAGTGGATGGAACAGGAAACCGCCCGATAGGCCCTGCCGCAGAGACGTGTAGCCTTTACCCACTCGAACCTAGGGCTTCGCTAATGGACAACATCGACGTGCACTGGCAGCGGCGCCTGAGCAGCTTCCATAAGGTTCTGCTAGAGCTTGACGAAGCCATTGAGCTAATGGGGCAACGCGAACTATCGAAACTTGAAAAACAAGGCGTCATCCAGGGCTTCGGATATTGTTACGAGCTTGGCTGGAATACGTTAAAAGATTTCCTCGTCTGGCAGGGCATCGAGGGCATCGTTGGCTCGCGCGATACCATTCGTGAAGCGTTCAGCAAGGGCTTGATCAGCGACGGTCATGCTTGGATGCAAATGCTCACAGACCGCAAACGTACCTCTCATACATACAACGAGGAAACGGCGGAGGCGATTCTGATGAATATCCGGTTGCAGCATCATCCGCTGCTAAAGGTCTGGAGCAAACGATGTCCAGCCGGGAAGAACCAACGCTAGGATGCTGGAGCACGCGGGACTATCTGAAGAAGATGTTCAATCGATCTGCAAAGCACTTGGACTTTTCCCCAAGGTTAGCGAAGCGATCCTCTACGGCTCCCGTGCGAAAGGAAACTACCGCCCCGGTTCAGATATCGACTTGACCCTGAAAGGCAACGAACTCTCTCACCAGGACCTACTCAATATCGAGCTGGCACTGGATGACCTGCTCCTGCCTTACAAAATTGATCTATCACTGCATCGCCAGATCGACAATCCGCAGCTGATCGAACACATCGACCGAGTCGGGAAGCTGTTTTATAAGGCAACGGTTTAGCGTATCGACTTGACCTGCTGCTTCACCTGAAGCTGGTATCCGGAGCACTAATAGGTTCGCGGCCTGCCCGGTGCGATGGCACGCAAGCCTCGCCAGCAAAACAAACAGCTTCACGCCGAGGGCGGACGTCCCACCCCATCAAAAGCTCACATCGCAACGCTTGTGTTGGCGCCGCTTAACCTGCGGCTTCACCTGAAGCTGTATCCGGAGCACTAATGGGTTAGCGGCCTGCCCGGTGCGATGGCACGCAAGCCTCGCCAGCAAAACAAACAGCTTCGCGCCGAGGGCCGCTGTCCCACCCCATCAAAAGCTCACACCGCAACGCTTTTGTGGGAGCCGCTTAACCTGCTGCTTCACCTGAAGCTCGTATCCGGAGCACCAATGGGTTAGCGGCCTGCCCGGTGCGATGGCACGCAGCCTCGCCAGCAAAACAAACAGCTTCGCGCCGAGAGCGGCCCTCCCACCCATCAAAAGCTCACACAACGCTTTTTGTAGGAGGCGCGCCCCGCGGCGAATGCAGGCGATAGCCTGCCAAAAACATCACTACTCAGCCGGCCCAACCCGCCGCTGCTGATAGATCAAATCGACGATTTCCCCTTCCGGCACATACCCGCTCACTACTTCTCGGAGCAGGACCCGAACTTGTGGGTAATCATCCTGCTCCACCGCCTTCAGCAGTTTGGCCAATACGCCACGCAGCACATCCCAGGTGAAATACTCTTCATCTGCCCGCATGATCATCGGGTGCTCGGTCGGGCTCACGTTGTCGCCGATCAGCAGCTCTTCGTAGAGCTTCTCACCCGGGCGCAATCCAGTGAACTCGATGGTAATGTCCCCGTGCGGAGACCTCTCCGAGCGCACGCTCAGGCCAGACAGGTGAATCAGCTTCTCGGCCAGCTCTGCAATGCGCACCGGCTGGCCCATATCCAGCACGAACACATCGCCGCCCTGCCCCATAGAGCCCGCCTGGATCACCAGCTGCGCCGCCTCGGGAATGGTCATAAAATAGCGAGTGATCTTCGGGTGGGTCACCGTCACCGGGCCACCGTTGCGAATCTGCTGATAGAACCGAGGGATCACCGACCCCGACGAGCCCAGCACATTGCCGAAACGGACCATGGTGAAACGGGTCTTGTTGACGTGATGCACCGCATCATCAGCACCAAATAGCACAGGCGCCGTCTCGCGGCTCAGCGCCTGCAGGATCATTTCCGCAACACGCTTGGTACTGCCCATTACGTTGGTAGGCCGCACTGCCTTGTCGGTGGAGATCAGCACGAAGTTGGCCACACCCGCCTGCACGGCGGCCTGGGCCGTGTTCATGGTGCCCAGCACATTGTTCAAAACGCCTTCGGCGACGTTGTGCTCCACCATGGGCACATGCTTATAGGCCGCCGCGTGGTAGATCGTCTCCACCTGCCAGGTGCGCATTACATCCAACAGACGGTCAGGATTGCGGATGGAACCCAGAATCGGCACCAATTTGATCGGCAAAGAGGCTCGCTCAATCGTCCGCTCTAGCTCGATGTGAATGCTGTAGAGATTGAACTCGCTATGCTCGAACAGCAGCAACGCCTTGGGCTTGTTCGAGAGGATCTGCCGGCACAGCTCCGAACCAATCGAGCCGCCAGCACCGGTCACCATCACCACCTTGCCCCGAATGCACTTCTCGAACAGCGCCTGCTGCGGCGGCACGGCGTCGCGCCCGAGCAGATCCGCGATATCGACTTCCTGAATGTCCTCGACCTTGACCCGCCCACTGGCCAGATCCATAAAACCCGGCACGCTACGAACATGGAGCGGATAGTGCTCCAGCGTCTCCAAAACTTCACGACGCCGCGCTCGCGATACCGATGGAATCGCCAGCAGAATCTCGTCGCTGCCGGTCTCGTCAATCATCTGCCGGATATGCTTGGGCGAATAAACCCGTAGTCCCGCAATAGAGCGATTGAACAGATTGGGATCATCATCGATGAACGCAACCGGACGCATACCCCGCCCCAGGCGCAACGCCGCCACCAACTGATTGCCCGCCGCACCGGCGCCATAAACCGCCACCTTCGGCAAGCTCGCATCACGGCCTTTGAACTTGGTGAGCGAATTGGGAGAAAACCAGTCACCCATGAAATACTGGCGCATCACCAGGCGCAGCCCACCGATCAAGACAAGACTCAACCACCAATAGTTGAACACCATCGAGCGCGGAATGAGCTTGGGCGCGTCGGAGTACCAGTACACCGCGAGGGAGAGCAACAACGCCGAGAGCGTCACGGCCTTGGCGATCGCCATCAGTGCGTCATTACCGAAGTAACGCATCACAGCGCGATACATACCGAAGCGGATGAAGAACGGAATAGCGATCAGCGGCGCAACACCGAAGAGCCAAGCGTGGCCACCGAGCGGGTCGACAAACGTAAAATTTCCAAGGCGTACGACGAATGCCAGCCAAAGCGCAGCCCAGACCAACACCACATCTGTCGATACTTGAATGAGGCGTTTGTAGCGCCGGGGCAATCGCACCAGTCGCGCACGTATGTTTTCCGCCAATCTCAACACAACGCTACCCTTCCTAGAACCGAAACGCCGGCCGCTTCGGCTATGCAGCCCATTAATTCACCCAACTGACCCAACGCTAGACAACACAGGTTAGAAAACAGCTGAGGTTAGCGTTTCACGACCCGGTCTCCTGCGCCCTTGCCGGCCACGGTCATAAAGATGTACTTGAAGTAATCGGCCAGGGTCAGGCTGGCGATCATCTTCTGATCCGTCTCGGCCAGCAGAGCCGGCGTGGACATATCGATTTCGCTCACCTGCGCCAGTCCGGTAATCCCGGGACGCACGTCGAACACGCCACGCTTGGCACGTTCCTCAGTCAGATCCGCCTGGTTGAACAGCCCTGGCCGTGGTCCCACCAGGCTCATCTCGCCCTTCAGCACGTTCCACAACTGAGGCAGCTCATCCAGCTTGGTCTTGCGCAGGAAATGGCCGAAGCGGGTGATGGACGCGCTACTGGCCAGATGCGTTGCAACCGATGCCGTATCCACCCGCATCGTGCGGAATTTGACCAGCGTAAACGGCTTCTGACGGCGGCCGACACGCACTTGGCGAAAAATCGGTGAGCCCGTATCGAACAAGCCAATGATTGTCAGCACGAGCAACACCGGGAACCCAACCACCAGGCCCACCAGCGAAAATACAAAATCGAAGAGTCGAATCACGGGTTCACCGGTAAGAGATCAGTTGGAACGCTCAAAGCAACGCCTGAGCCCTTCTTGCACCGTATGGGGCGGTTTCCAGTCCAGCAGTTCGCAGGTCTTGCTGATATCCACCTGCAGCGAGCCGAGCAGCCGTTGGGCCATCGCTTTTTTTGCCCAGCAACGTAGCACCAAGCTGGAGCAGGCCAGCCAGTACTGGACCGGATCGTGGGGTTTACCATCGCTTGCCTAATGCCACGCAACAACTCCGTGGCGATAGTCCCGCATCACCCCGCCAATGCGGTGAATGCGGAGGCGGTTCGAACATTTCGTAACAGGCGAACGACTAGAAACGAACACGGTACTCATGGCCAATCCGTACCAGCGCCTGATGGGTACTTTCCCTTGGTAACCAGCCCAGAATCCTCTGCGCCTTAGTGCTGTCGATTTGCAACGAGCCGAACAATTGATTGAACAGCCGTTGGCGCCCAAGCAGCCTACAGGTGAGTCCGATGATACTGACCGGAGCGGGAAACAGGCGAGCGGACCGCCCCATCCCATGGGCCAAGCTCGAAATAATCTCTCTGGTCGAAACATTGTCTCCATCTGCAGCCAAAAAAACTTCGCCTGCAGCGAGCGGATGTTCAGCACACCTTTCCAAAAGACTCACCAAATTTTGCAGGGAAACCAAGCTGCGCTGATTACAGTCCTGGCCAAAAGGCATCGGAACACCACGATCGACCAGCCTCAGCAATCGTGCAAAATTGCCAGGTGCATTACTATCGATCACCATTGGAGGTCTAACAATAACCCACTCGATGCCCGCCTGCTCGCAGCAACTAATGAGTGCCAGCTCGGCCTCGTACTTAGATCTTCCATAATCAGAGCAAGGCTCAGGCACTGAATTCTCGGAAAATGGCCGACCGTCAGTGCGGTCGCCATTAACCCCTATAGAACTAACAAAGACAAAACGGCTAACTCCTGAACGGGCTGCTGCCTGGATCAGCGCTACGGTGCCATTAACATTAACTTCACGAAACGCCTCAAGAGATGAGGTGACCCGCTCCTTAATGATATGTGCCCGGCCCGCTAGGTGAATCACACAGCTCACATCAGCGCAGGCCAAATGTAGTCCCCTGTCATCGCTCAGATCAGCCACAACGCATTCGACTTGACTGTGCGAACATCTCGAAGGGGAGCGGATCATCGCCCGAACAGAGTGCCGGTTAGTCGTTAGGCGCTCGACCAACGCCTTACCTATAAAACCGTTTGCCCCTGTAACGAGGATCTTCGACATTGGCGTCATGCCTTGCGTAGACCGCGGCCAACTGCATGATAGAGAAGGCCGGCGGCCGCCATCTCCTTGGGGTCGAAAAGATTACGTCCGTCCACAACCACAGGGAAACGAAGCGTTTGCCGCAACCTGCCCAAGTCACATACCCGATAAGCCTTCCATTCCGTACAGATAACCAACGCATCTGCCCCCTCAAGTGCAGCTTCTCTGGATGCACAGAGCGTTAGATCGTCGCGAGCACCATAAATCCGCTCGCACTCCGCCATAGCCTGGGGATCGTGTGCTTGGATGTAAGCTCCAGCGGACCAGGCCGCCTCCATGAAGCTCCTGCTTGGTGCGTCCCGCATATCGTCGGTGTTGGGCTTGAACGATAGCCCCCAGAGAGCAATTCGCTTTCCAGCCAGACTCCCCCCGAAGGCCTGCTGCAGCTTGGTGAACAGCATTTGCTTCTGCCGCTTATTAACCGCCTCAACCGCCTCGAGCAGATCGGCCTGATAGCCAACCTCCTGCGCGGTACGGGCCAACGCCTGGACGTCTTTCGGAAAGCAGGAACCGCCGTACCCGCAACCGGGGTAGATAAAGTGGTAACCGATTCGGGGGTCCGCGCCAATACCGAGACGAACCTGTTCGATATCCGCTTCAAGCAGATCAGCCAAGTTAGCCATTTCGTTCATAAAACTAATTTTAGTAGCCAGCATGGCGTTGGCGGCATATTTAGTAAGCTCAGCCGAGCGTACGTCCATAAACATTAACTTGTCGTGATTACGGTTATAAGGGCCATAGCATAGCCGCATGGCATCACGCACTACGGGGGAATCGCTACCTATAACGATGCGCGAACCCTTTGTGAAATCCTCAATCGCCGCACCTTCCTTGAGAAACTCAGGATTGGAGCAGACCTCAAATTCCAGTTTTTTCCCACGCTCGGACAGCAGACTTGACACGCACTCCCTAACTTTATCAGCAGTCCCTACCGGCACCGTTGACTTATCAATTACGATTTTAGGTTCTGTCATGTGGCGGCCGATGGTACCAGCCACCTCCAAGACATACTTCAGGTCGGCTTTACCATCTTCATCCGGCGGTGTACCCACCGCTATGAATTGGAGATAGCCATGTTCCACTCCGAGCGCTGCGTCGGTGGAGAAACTAAGACGGCCGGCCTTGCAGTTGTTAAGAATCAGCTCTTCCAACCCAGGTTCATAGATGGGCACGACGCCTTTATTAAGGCCATCGATCTTTTGTTGATCAATGTCAATGCACACCACCGAATGCCCAACATCAGCCAGACAAGCACCCGTCACCAGACCAACGTAGCCACTACCAAAAACCGTTATGTTCATAAGTTACGTCAGCCTACCTTCGCTTCTTTTAACAACTCATCGAAGTACTGAATGGTTTTCTCCAACCCTTGGTCCAGCATGATGGTCGGCCGCCAGTCCAACACCGACTTAGCCTGGGTAATGTCAGGTTGCCGCTGCTGGGGATCATCCTCCGGCAGGGGGCGGAAAACTATACGTGAAGCGCTGCCTGTTAGTTCGAGAACGCGCTCAGCCAGTTGGCGCATGGTAAATTCGCCAGGATTTCCCAGATTTATTGGGCCAGTTACTTCATCCGCCGTGTTCATCAAGCGAACAAAGCCTTCGATAAGATCGTCGACATAGCAGAAACTACGGGTCTGATGGCCTTCACCATAAATGGTGAGATCTTCCCCATTCAGCGCCTGAACGATGAAATTACTAACGACACGCCCATCGTTGGGATGCATCCGCGGGCCATAAGTGTTGAAGATCCGCGCAATCTTTATCCGCAACCCGTGCTGACGGTGATAATCGGAGAAAAGCGTTTCAGCGCAGCGCTTGCCTTCGTCATAGCAGGAGCGAATGCCAATTGGATTTACCCGTCCCCAATAGCCTTCCGGCTGCGGATGAATCTCCGGATCCCCGTAAACTTCGCTGGTAGATGCCTGGAATATTTTTGCTTTCGTACGCTTGGCCAAGCCAAGCATATTGATGGCGCCATGAACATTAGTCTTGAGCGTCTGCACCGGATCGAATTGATAGTGAATCGGTGACGCCGGGCATGCCAAATTATATATCTCGTCTACTTCTACATAGAGGGGAAAGGTCACATCATGACGAATAAGCTCAAAATACGGATTTGCCATTAGGTGAGCTATATTGCGCTTTGCGCCAGTATAGAAGTTGTCGACGCACAAAACTTCGTTCCCTCCAGCTAGCAGACGCTCGCACAAATGGGACCCTAAGAATCCTGCACCGCCTGTGACCATTACCCGCTTCATAGACCTTTCCTTAAAACGCGATAATAAAATCCACCCATCGCATGGGTAAAAGTAAACACATACGCAAGCAGCCCGTTAGTCCGAGGAAACTCGCGATGCACCATATGCATCCGCTGAAGCATGTACTTCTTTGAACCTGAAATCTGGCCAGAAATTCTTCTATAGTTAAGCAGGGGATATTGAACTTTCCAGTGCTTTACTCCCGCCTCAAGTACCCTTAGCCAACAGTCATAATCCTCAACGGCCTTGTAACGAATATCTTCGTTGAATGGAAAGCGCAACATAAGGTCACGCCTAATCAATACACTTGACGTGGGTATACGCCCCTTAATACGCTGTTGCCAGAACGTGACGAGTTGCGCCGCGGGATTGGCAATCGGATCGAAGCTCAGTAAAGTTTCATCAGTAAAATCCTTCATTTTAGTACTGATAAACTCTGCCTCGTTCGACGTTGCCGCCGCCATTTGTAACGCCAACTTTTCTGGATGCCAGATATCATCCGCGTCGAGAAAAGCAATCCAAGTCCCATTAGCATTCTTTACCCCGATATTCCGAGGTGCGGCCGGGGCACCGTTATTCCTCTCTAACGGTATAAGACGAATTCGCGAGTCCCGGGCGGCAAATTCCAATACAACGCTTCGAGTGCCATCTTTCGAGCAATCGTCAATGACCAACAACTCCCAATCCTGCCAGCTTTGCTCTAGTACCGATTGAAGCGTTCTTCCAATCAATCGCTCGGCGTTATAAGACGGCGTAATTATCGAGACCGTCGGATTTTCTTTACTCAACCTCTATCTCCCCTAGGCAGCTTTGCTCGAACGCCATCAACCCAGCGAAATGCGGGACGACGTTTTACTTCCAATAAGGGCAGTTCCGGGCTGACGGGTACATAATCTGACAATTCCCCCCAGCGCTTATTCTTTAATGCTTCGACAACGGGATCTTCTCCGCCTTGGTCTTCCGCCCAAGTTGGATCATCAGCTACTAGTTCGCCGGACTGCAACATATCTATAAGCCGCGATGCATCTGCTCCCTCGCGGTAGGTATAGCGAGTAGTTTCAATTGGTATTACAAAATTCACGAATTGAGGATGCCGATGAGAGCGTACATAGAGGAAGCGCAACGTTTTACGAATGACCGTGTCCGGATCCAAATCCTGCTTCGCATTCACTTCGTACATCGAAGCCTTATCAGCAAAGGCTCGAACAAATCCAGCACGAGCATAGGTTGAAGGCCCTAGGCAGATGACCTGTTTACCACATACCCCCGCCTCTACAGCTGAACTCCCCCCGTTAAGTACAACTATATCGGCGTGTTGAATTAAATCGTACGTGCTCGCTTTCTGCTCGCTGGAAATGCAGTGTATGCCGCGGCGAGCGGCCCAACTCTGGTACAGCTTCAAAGAGCGAGCACCTCCAACCTGACCGATATTTTCCGCCCAGTTGGGATGGCAGCGCACAACTACTTGCTGCGGCGCGATTCCGAACGCTTCGAAAAAGTCATCTAAGGCTTGGCTATTATCGATCCAACTGGTTTTCCACTCTGCATGACCGGCAAATTCGTTCTTGCTGCTAGGTAGCACTAGGACCCGTTGCCCCGGGGCTGAAAGCGGCCAAGGCGCGGGTTCCGGGTTCTGATTGTAAAGACGCCATTCTAATGAGTTGCGTTGAAGAAAGCGCTGACCCGCCAGTTTCCCCGCAATTAGCGCCTGTGGCGCCGTAAGAGGGCGATCATCATATGCTGCCACCATATCGCCGATAGCCTTGAGCGAAAGGCAGTTAGCATTTGGCGTCAACTGCAGACCCTCACTAAACCAGGGTCGCTCATGCGTAACGAACGGGACACCTGCATGCTCACACGCGAGTGTTACGCCGCGCGTTAAGTCCATACGCCCATTAAAGCAAATCACACCTTCAAGGTCGTTCTCGATAATCCAGCGTCTAGCACTAGCATAGGAACGATCGATAGGCTCGTATAAAGATCTACGAATTGAAACCACCTCGGGCTCATTCCACTCGTCTTCAGATTCCGTACGACTTAAGGTGCAGGAGCTTGATAGCGCCAAGTTATCAAGATCCTCTATGCTCAGACCTCCGCTGATACGAGAACTAATGCTTGTTACATTATTATTGGTATAGCTACGCACGCCGCCAAGCATGCACTTAGCGCACTCTTTTAGCTTACCGCTCCCTTTAAGTGCGCGCGGATAGCAATTCTCTACCGCACCATCACATGTTAGAAAATATAGATCATGGCCATCTCTTTTGAGAATATAAGCGATAAATATTAGATGTTCAACATGAGGCCTAAACGAAAACAAATTAACCAAGCCAATCCTCATAATTGACGCCCCTTCCCCATGGAAACCCCAGCCAAATATATAATCCCCACAAAGCTCAAAGCAAATAACACAAAGACAAATGCTATTATATTGAACGCGGAAAGTACCGGCGCAACCAATAGCACCATAAACAAAATATAAAAAATCATCAACGAGCTTACAGTCCCTCTTCGCCTCAACCAGTTGACGGCAAAAGCAAAAAAGGAACCAATCAAAAGAGCCCCAAGGGCGACTCCAGCCCCGCCATACTGATAATATAGGGACCCGGGCAAAGAGTTAAATAATCCTGCAAATTCGTACTGATCACTCAAAGGGCCAATTACTTTTGCGAGAATTACCAAAACCCCACCAAAGACTGGTGCACCTTCTGGCTCCGAATTCGAATCAGCAATATTTTCAGCCATCACCCACAATACATGGGTAACATAAATTCCGGACAACTGTAGATAATTAGCCATATCACACCAAACCACTTCACACGACGCATTGTAAGAAATCGCGCGGCCGTGCAGATGCAGAGCAAAATTATGCAAATAGGTAGCGGAATCTAGGCCACTTACACTAGCACGAGCGTAAAAAACATAACCAACGATACCGACAAATGAGACAAGCAACAAAGCCAACCCCACCAACACCCGCACATTGAAAAGGTCTCGAACGGACGAACGACCGGCTACTACCCGAGCCACCAATATAGCCAATAATGTAAGCACAAACAGCCCGATAATTGTTCGCCCACCTAGAATATATGATCCACCCAACAAGCAAAAAGCGATAAAAAATAAATATACCGCGCAGCGCAAGCGAGTCAACACCTCAGCGTAATAGACCAAGCAAATGAAAGAAAAAAAATAGCTGAACTGGAAGAGATTACCGAAAACACTGTAAACGGATGAAATACCCGAACCTGGCTCCCTTTCGGCATTTAAACGGGAGCGTATTTCCACAAAACTTTGGGCTAGGAAGTTCACGTCTTGGTACACCGCCCGGTCAACTATCAGAGCAAGAAGGCTGGTAACGGATATAAAACAGGCAAATGTCATGCACGTTGCCATCCTTCCGGCTTTACAAGCATCAGACAGACTTGAAAGCCGCTGACTTGGAGGATAGGCAGCTTCCAGCACAACGGCGAGCACGCTATATATAACGAACACAGCGGTAAAAAAAGCCAAATAGAGAATATAGGCAGGCAAAACATCTGCGTATGCAGACGTAAACGGCAAGAAGACATCAATAAGGATTATTATTGCGGCCAAGCTCCCCACTAGGAGCATCGGCATTTGTATCGCTAACAAGCCTTTCGTCGTTACAATTAAGCGAGTCAAATCTCAGGCCTTTCAAAACAATCCCAGGCCAACGGTGAGTTCGCCGGCACGTCGCGGGTTAACCTACGACCAACAATAGATTCTAGATATTTTGGTGCTAACCCATAGCCCGGGCGTACGCTACGGATCGAGTTAGCGGAAATGATCTCACCCGTTTTGAGATTCTTGATAGCGTACAGAGACCTCCGGAACTTCACATTGCCCTGTTCACTAGCCTTACGGCCATAATCAACCTCACCCAACGCAGACCATGCTGTTCTACTATCGCGGCATAACGCTGCCAGCTCTTCCGGTTCCAACGAAAAACTGTCATCCGGCCCGCCGCCATCTCGGTTAAGAGTGAAGTGCTTTTCAATAATTGAGGCGCCCAGTACTACGCTGGCAATTGCAGTTGTATTGTCCAGCGTATGGTCCGACAAGCCAGTGACCAAGCCGAAGCGCTGCATCATATCGGGGATGGTGCGTAGGTTGTAATCTTCGGCCGGTGCTGGATAACCGCTGACGCAATGGAGGATAGCCAGTTCTTTGCAACCACCCTCGTGGGCCGCGTCTATTGCTTCCTGGATCTCCTCGGCGTTGGCCATGCCCGTGGAGATAATCATTGGCTTACCAGTACTCGCCACGTATTTGATCAGCGGCAAGTCGACGGCCTCAAAGGAGGCAATTTTGTAGGCCGGTGCGTTAAGGTCTTCCAGCAGGTCAACGGCGGTATTGTCAAACGGCGAGCTGAAGATTGTGATGCCCAGATTACGCGCATGTTCGAATAGCGGCTTGTGCCACGCCCAAGGCATATGAGCTTCCTGATAGAGCTGATACAGGGTCTTACCATCCCACAAGCCGCCGTGAATCTGGAACTCTTCGGAATCGCAATCCAGGGTGATGGTATCAGCCGTGTAGGTCTGCAGCTTCACTGCGTCGGCGCCAGATCTTTTTGCTTCCTCAATGATTTTCAGTGCTGTTTCTAGCCTGCCGTTATGGTTGGCGGAAAGCTCGGCGATAATGTAGGGCGGCGCGTCGGCAGCAATACGACGACCAGCGATGCTGATGCTGGGAGTGATGGGCATAGGTTGATCTCTTATTGACAGGCTTTCCACTCAATGGCAAGTAGGCCAAAACACACCACGTCGTGGTACTGCTGGCCGTTGAAATGTTGCTGACGCAGAATACCTTCTTGCTTAAAACCCATGTTCTGATGAAAGCTGATGGAGCGTTCGTTGTAGGCGAGGGCCTGCCCGCAGAGCTTGTGCAATCCGGCCTCTGTAAAGGCATATATTAGCGCTGCCTGTCCTAACAGACGCCCTGTACCCGGCGGTGCATCGGGCGCTGCATAAAAGCCCCAGTCAGCGATTCCACCCGCTGCAACCTCCTGAATATTAATGAAGCCGAGTGGTACCGCATCGCCTTCAAACACCATCAGGTGCCGTTTGGGGTCTTGAGAGGCTTTGGTGAACCAGCGGGTATGCTCGTCCAGCGATATCTCGTGCTGGGTGTACATGTAGCGGCGAACGTCAGGGTGATTGCGCCAGGCCAACACCCTTTCTAAATCCGCTGTGCCCATCCGACGTAGGCTTTGTCGTAAGGATAAGCTCACTTCAAGCCTCCAATTGCTGAATGACAGAGTTTGTTCCGTGCCCTTCGACAATACTCGCAGCCGCAAGACTCAAGGTTTGAAGAGCTGCTAACCGTTCAGCCAGTGCCGAAAGATAATTGTGCAAGCGCTCCGCAATGCAGTGCGTTCCTTCAATGAGCAATGCTGCCCCCGCCTTTTCCAGGCCTTGAGCAACTTGTCGCTGGTTATCGGCCAGCACAAGCATGACCGTCGGCAGTCCTAGACAGCAGCGCTCCCAAGACGTTGCGCCGGCCGCACCTATTGCCAAATCGCAACCGGCCATGAGTTGCGCCATATCGCTCACACCTACCAGAACCCGAGTTGGCCAAGGCATGCTCTGCGCCTGATTGGTTACCTCGGACAGCCAAGGTGCGGTTGAACCCATAACCACTGTGATCTGGCAGTCCGCCGGAAGCGGACAGACGCGCAGAGCTTTCAGTACTTCTCCGGTGGCATTGTTCTTATCGACGCCGCCCATTGTGATCAACAACTGGTCCAACTGCGGGTTGGCTCGACGCTGCAGACTGTAGTCGCGCAGGGCCGCGAATTCCGGCCGCAACAAGGCATATTGCGAGCCGCACAGTAGCGTGCATTTGGCGGGCACCCATCTGCGGTAGTCCGCAGCATCGCGGCCAAACGTCTGATCTAACAGCAAGTCGCATTGGTGAAAGCGATCAGCCAGGTCGTCGATCACCATGAGTTGGCGATAATGGGGCTTCAGCTCAAGTTCCCACCGGCTGTCTAAAGCATAGTGATCGACAACCAGCCAGTTCGGCTGGATCGCCTGGAGGATGGGGAAACAGGCCTGTGCATCCTGCTGCTGCGACGCGCCCAGCCAAGCTGCATGCGCCAGTCCGTCGTCTATCGCAGGTTTTGAAGATTCACAGCGCAAGGAATAGGCCGCGTACCCCTTGCTCTGTACCAGATCGATGAGATGGCCCGGATGCGCTCGGCAGATGAAGTGGCACTCCGCGCCTCTTTCCGTCAGCGCATCGGCAAGGGTCAGACAACGCATGACGTGGCCAGTGCCCATCTGCAACGAGGCGTCCACACGGAAGGCAACCATCATTCTAGCGTTCCGCCTGGGCGTGCATCGCTTTGAACATCCATTCGGCACGCTCCCAGTCCTCCGCCGTATCGATGTCCTGAACACGATGGCGCGGCAGGATTACTGGAGTCGAATGCAACCCGAACAATGCCTTTCCTTCCAGCCAGGCTCCGGCGCGCCCCCAATAAAACTGTCCCGCATCATGGAACGCCTCTTCGATATCTTGCGAGCGAGTGTTGAAGTGCTCTGGTTGGAACATTTCAACACGCCCCTGCGGCGTAATGCGGATCGCTCTCTGGATTGGAAACGCATAGCTGGTAACCGAGAACGCATAATCGCAGCCGTTCGCGACCAGCGCCGCCAGTCCCTGGCGAATGTCTTCCACACTTACGAAGGGAGCGGTGGCGTAGATGCAGCACACCTGTTCCGGGCGTTCACCGTTCGCGATGAGCCACTCAACGGCATGCCGAATTACCGGGACGGTCCCGGTGTGATCGTCTGACAGCTCCGCCGGCCGCATGAAGGGAACGGCCGCACCGTACTCCCGGGAGATTTCGGCGATTTCTGCATCGTCGGTGGAGACGATCACCCGGTCGAAGCAGCCGCTTTCCAAAGCCGATTCGATTGAACGGGCTATCATCGGCTTGCCGCAGAAGGGCTTGATATTCTTGCGTGGGATGCGCTTGCTGCCGCCGCGCGCGGGGATCACAGCCAGTCTCATGGCGCGGTTACCTTGCGTACTGCTGCGATGACGTCGTCCTGCTGTTCTTCGCTCATGGTTTGGAACATCGGCAGACTGATGGCTTCGGCGTAGTAGCGCTCCGACTCGGGGAAATCACCAACATGGAAACCCATGCGCTGATAGTACGGCTGGGTATGCACCGGGATGTAATGCAAATTAACCCCAATGCCCATTCCGCGCAGCAAGTCGACTGCCTGGCGGTGCGACCTGCCAATCTTGTCCAGCTGTAGGCGAATCACGTACAGGTGCAGGCCGGAATAACTATCGGGGTGCTGCCAGGGGCGGGTGATCGGCAATCTGGCGAGCAGTTCGTTGTAGCGCGCGGCCAGTTGGTGCCGGCGGCCGACATACTGGTCCAGCCGCTCCATCTGGCTTACGCCAAGTGCGGCCTGCAGTTCAGTCATCCGGTAGTTAAAGCCGAGATCGATCTGCTGGTAGTACCAGGGGCCGTCGGCGTCGTGCGTCATTTGCGTCGGATCACGGGTGATGCCGTGGCTACGTAGCAACGCCATGCGGCTGGCGAGTTCTGCATTGTTAGTCAGCGTCATACCGCCTTCGGCTGTTGTAATAATCTTCACCGGATGGAAGCTAAAAACCGTGATGTCGCTGTAGCGACAATTTCCTATGAACTCGCCCCGGTACTTGCCTCCGATGGCATGCGAAGCGTCCTCGATAACCTTGAATCCATAGCGCTGGGCCAACTCTTGGATGGCTTGCATGTCGCAGGGCTGACCACACAGGTGAACTGCCACTACCACTTTCGGCAATGTCCCGTCACGCTCGGCCTGTGCCAGCTTGAGTTCCAGCGCCTTGGGGCACAGGTTGTAAGTGCGTGGGTCTATGTCGACGAAGTCGACCTGAGCGCCGCAGTAGAGTCCGCAGTTGGCCGATGCGACGAACGTAACCGGGCTGGTCCACAACCAGTCGCCCTGGCCGAGCCCCAGCGCAAGGCAAGCGATGTGCAGCGCCGACGTGGCGCTGTTCACGGCTAGAGCGTGGCTAGCCCCGACATGCTGCGCTACGGTCTGTTCGAAGCGTGGCACCATCGGGCCCTGAGTGAGGAAGTCTGATTGCAGAACACCCACGACCGCGTCGATATCGGCTTGGGTGATGTCCTGACGGCCGTAGGGGATCATGGGCTCAGATGCTCCCGATCTTTTCGCGGTTAGCGTCGATCCACGCCTGCAGCTCGGCGTCGCTCATCCACTCGCTGTTGTTGTCGCTCGCGTAAACGAAACCCTCAGGAACCTTCTTGCCGTCTTTGATGCGCTTCTCACAAGTGGCCCAATTATTGATTGTCGGCAGGATCTTGAAGTGCTCGGGATATTCGTAGGTGTAGTAGGCGTCTTCGGCGCTGATCATCTGTTCGTGCAGCTTCTCGCCGGGGCGAATGCCAACGATTTCCTGGCGGGCTCCAGGTGCGACGACGCGAGCCAGGTCGGTGACCTTCATTGACGGAATCTTTTTCACATAGATTTCACCGCCTTCCATGTCGTCGAAAGCGTGCCAGACCAACTCCACGCCCTCCTCCAGGGAAATCATGAAGCGGGTCATGCGTTCGTCAGTGATAGGCAGAACGCCTTTATCTTTAATCGACATGAAGAAAGGAATCACCGAGCCGCGCGAGCCCATCACGTTGCCATAACGCACGACCGAGAAACGGGTTTCGTGGGAGCCGGAGTACGAATTGCTCGCTACAAATAGCTTATCGGACGCCAGCTTGGTGGCGCCGTACAGGTTGATCGGGCTGCTGGCCTTGTCGGTCGACAGAGCAACTACACCTTTAACGCCCTTGTCAATGCAGGCATCGATCAGGTTCATGGCGCCGTCGATGTTCGTTTTGACACACTCGAAGGGATTGTATTCAGCGGTTGGTACGATCTTGGTAGCAGCGGCGTGCACCACATAATCGACACCATCGAGGGCCCGGTATAGTCGATCCTTGTCGCGTACGTCGCCGATGAAAAAGCGCACACGCTTGTCGCCCTCAAACTTCTTGGCCATGTCCCACTGTTTCATCTCGTCACGGGAAAAGATGATGATTTTCTTGGGGTTGTACTTGGCCAGAGTCATTGGAACAAAGGTATTACCAAAGGAGCCGGTACCGCCGGTAACGAGGATGGTCTTGTTGCTGAGCATTAAAATATTCCTTGTTTTCAGACCTGGAGTCTGACGCGAGTGGATCGATAGTGCGTGGGCGTCAGCTGGAAAAAAAGCCAGGACTTCCATAGCAATATCAGAGTAAAGGCTGCGGATAGTCCGAGTGGTACCGCCAGCAGTGTTGAGTAGAGTGAAAACAGCCAAGTAGCCGGGATGAAGATCAGAAGACTGGCAATGTGACTCTGAATGATCGGGCGATCATGACCCTGGGCGTACAGGGCGTAATGCGGCACCATGCCAACGGCGTAAAGCACAGTGGCTAGGAGGAGCCAGGGGAAAAGACCCTGTTGCTCGATATAGAGAGGCCTGTTGAGCCATTGCAGCAAGGGGCCAATCAACAACAACGCAATCACCGCAAAAGCAATCGATAGTACCAGCGTCTGTAATAGCAATTTACGCACCCCGTGGCGGAAGGCCGTGGCGTCCTGCCGGCTATGCGCGGTAATGAGACCGGGGTAGCTGAAGGCGAACACTCCGGCATCCAGAAAAGACATAAGCGCATTGCTGAAACCCATGAACAATACATAAGCGCCTAACACATCGAGACCGGCCAGTGCTTCGAACCAGTAGCGGTCCAGGGTGAACAGTCCGCGAATCGCCAAGGTGGCGATCAGCAAGGGGATGGCGATTTTCAAGCCTTTGCCAATCCAGCGCCAGTCGATGGGCCTGTGCCAGCCACCAATTTTAAGTTGCGCGATATTAATGATGCCCAGCAGTACAGCGAATACGCCGCCAAGCGTCCAAGCGCCTACAACAATGTCGAGTGTTCGCGATTCATGCTCAATGAGCATCAAGCCCGTCACAGCGAGTGCCCAGATCCCGGAACGGAGAAATAATACTAGGCTAGCCAGAAGCTGCTCGGAAATAGCAACCAGCAGACGGATTAGCTCCTGAGACAGGTGTTCCAGCACTAGCAAAGTGAAGAACCAACCGGCCAACCTCCAAGGCAGGAGACCTTTGAGAAAGATCAAGCACAGCAGCGGAAGGAATAGGCTATACAGCCCTACATAAAGCACGCCCTGGTCCTTTAACAAACCGCCCCACTCGCTGCGCTCGCGCTTAAGCAGCTCGCGAGTAGTGAAGGCGTAGAAGTCGAAGCCCAGCAGATAAAGGGCGTAGCCAATGGTCGCTGTGAGCAGCCCGTAGAGCCCCAACTCTTCCGGCTCGAGGAAACGAGCCAGGAAGAAGATCAGCAAAAACTTGCTGGCCAAAGTCATGCCCCGCAGCGCAACATTGATTAGGCGTTGATAGCCAACTGAAAACATCAGTGCGCGCACCTTGAAACCGCACCGAAGCGGTAACGATACTCGTGAATAATGAAGCCGCTGAGTGTAAGCATTACAGGCCGGTTCCGTATTGGGTTTAGGGATGCAGGAGCATCGGGTTGCCGGCAGCGCTATATTGCTGATTCAGTGCAGAAGCCAAGCCTCGCTTCGCCCTTTCGTTCCCATGCACAACCTTTACCTCTGTCGGCCACTGCTGCATCCCGGTCACGAATTCTACCAGTCCCTTTTGGTCCGCATGGGCCGAATAGCCGCCGACGCTGGTGATGTCGGCGCGGATGTCGATGCGCTCGCCGTCCAGGTCCACATAGCCGCCCTTCGGCCCGTAGGTCTGGATGGCATGCCCCGGTGTGCCTTTGGCTTGGTAGCCGACAAACAGGACGTTGTGCCTTTGATCCCCCAGCATAGCCTTTAAATAATTGACGATGCGACCGCCGCTGCACATGCCGCCACCGGCTATAACGATGGCTGGGCGCGCAGTCTGGGACAGGTGATCAACGATGCGCTGGTGGTCGCCGTGGCTGTCTATCGTGATCAGCTGTTCGAAGGCCAACGGGCGGCGCCCGGATTGGACACGGTCGCGGGCCTCCTGGTTCCAGAAGGGCTTCAGCTCACGGTAGGCGGCGGTGAATCGGCTTGCGAGGGGGGAGTCTAGGATGATCGGCAGTTCGGGCCAGTTGGTTTCGCTAGGCGTTGACATTGCGGCGTGATTCGCGAGCGAGCTCGCTCCTACAGGGGCGGGCTTGGCGCTTTGCTTGCTCTGAATGATGCCTTCTAGTTCGTAGAGCAGTTCCTGAGTGCGGCCGATGCTGAACGCGGGGATCAGTATGGTGCCTTGGTCCTGCAGCGCCTGTTCGATGACGGCTTCGAGGCGCTGGCGACGATTCTGGCGGTCCTCATGGAGGCGATCGCCGTAGGTGCTTTCAAGTACCAGGATATCGGCGCGCTCGGGCGGCTGGGGTGGCGCCAAGAATGGCGCATGGGGCGCGCCCAGGTCGCCGGAAAACACCACACGCTTGCTCTCGTTCTGTTGTGGGTAGTTCAGGTCGATTTCGACATAAGCAGAACCGAGGATATGGCCGGCCCGCTGCAAGCGGACGCGTGCGACCAGTTCGTCACTATCAAACAGTGTGAACCAGTGCTGGTAAGGCAAGGGAATGAGGCGCTTTTCGATGCGCTCTATGTAGCGCTGGACTCGAGCCTGGTCACGGCTGATGCTGAGCTTGAAGGCATCTTCAAGCACGATAGGGAGGAGTTTCGCTGAGGGCTCGCTGCACAGAATGGGCCCTTCGAAGCCCGCCGCTAGCAGATAAGGAATTCGGCCAACGTGGTCGATGTGCACGTGGGTGGCGATCAGCGCTTTGACCGTATCGAGCGGAAACTCGATGGCCAGCGGATCTGCATCTGATCCGTCGGGTAGCGAGGCATCGTTCCCTTGGAACAAGCCGCAATCGATCAGCACGCTGGTTGAAGCGTTCATATGAAGCTGATGGCAGGAACCGGTTACGCCATCCTTGGCGCCGTGGTGTTCGATAATTGGATAGCGCATGGTTATTCCTTTAACGTAGCGTTACGCGTAACACAGGCCGCGCCAGCGCAGCAGCCGATGTGATATCCCCGAAATTACTTGCCGCGTCGCATCATTACCCGCACCAAGGCGATGAACACTCCGATCATCCCACCGAGTACCAATCCGAGCGCGACGATCAGCGTCTTCTTTGGCTTGATTGGTGTTTCGGGCACCTCAGCGGCACTGTCTAACGTGAAAACGGAAACGTTGTCAGGCCGCACGTCTATGGTCTTTAGAAACGAAAGCTGCTCCTGCAAGCTGCGAAGTTCAGGAATAAACGGATCGTCAGACTGGCGCGCTTCCAGAACTTTCATCTCGGCTTCGATTGCTTTAGCGCCGCGCATATAGGTCAAACTGCCATCGATAAATTTCGAGAGCTGTTCGCTTGAAGAAGTCCGACCGGCAATCACCTGTGGGCTATTCATCCCTACCTCTTGGGCGACCACCAAAGCTTCTTTCAGAGTTGCGATACGGTCTTCCCTCCGCTGCTGCGCGGTGCTACGTAAAGAAGCGATGCGGCGCTCGATCGAATGTATACGGGTATTCAATTCACTTGCCACGTTGCGCTGCATGTCACGCTCCGAGGCAGCAGCGGCGCGGTTGATTAACTCATTCGTCCATCCAGCGGCTAGCTCGGGTGTATGTTGGTCGACAGATACTTCAAATAGTTCGGGGCGCTGCTTATCAGGTGCTGTGATCGTCACCAATTCATTAAAGTTTCCCCAGAGCCGATCCCTTGGGCCGGCATGTTCGGCTTCTGAAAGCGACGGGAGATATACCTCGTTGAACAAATCTCGCCGAAGGGATTGGGATCTCAAGTTACGAGTGAAGACTGCATATACATCTTCGGTAGTGAACAGCTTAAGCGCCTGATCAGATCGATTGTCTTTTTCATCACTACTAGACGTATAGAGTGATGACTCCGTTCTGCCCGCATTGTAGGCGGCGATATCGGAAAGGAGCGGAGGAAGGACGGTGGCCTTTGTTGTGTATATCGGGGCCGAAAGCAATGCATACGCCAACGCGATAGCCGCACCCGCTATCGTGGCCGCGAGAATGATGAGTTTCTGTGACCAGAGCGCTTTCGCCAGCTCGACTAAGTCAATTTCATCTTCGCGACTGCGCGCGGCGTAGCTTCCTGTTTCCTGCATTTATCCCCTCCAAGGGAAGCGCTAACGAAAAGCGGCGAATATTGCCACGGAGGGGATCAATTGCCAAACTCGAAAAGCTATTCAGCGGTAAAGCACTGACCTACGGCGTTTAATTGAGTGCTGAATGACAATACGGCTATAAGAAATATTCTTTTTTGTTATTCGATCTCATTCCCATGCCCGTTTGAAATACTGGAAGGAACTAGACCCACAGCCCGTATCGCCGCGATGTGCTCCCATCTAAAACTGTGACTGTGAAACAGCGTCGGAGCTGTAATTCCCTCTAAACCCATCCGCAGCTATCCGCGCGTAGAGGGCGGCTCGGTCCGGCCCACAAGGCTCCGTATCAAAGCGATAAAGATGCCGAGCATTCCTCCTAGCACGATGCCTAACGCAAGGATCATGGCCTTTTTCGGCTTAACCGGTTCTAGCGATTGCAGTGCAGGCTGATCCAGCCGAACCAGTCTTAGTCTTTCGGTATCGAGCTTGATGCCCTTCAGGCGAGCGGCCTCTTCGCGCAGCTCAGCCAGATCGGTGAGATAGAGGTCCTCGCTCTCCCGCTCTTTCAAAATCTCAACTTCACGATTGTTTTCAAGCATTGCCAGCTCGGATTGGATTTCGGCTATACGGGGCTCGATGAAATCGTCGGACTTGCGATTAGCGAGGGCATCTCGCTCGGCTGTCAGGGCTTCGGTGCCCATGAAATATAACGGGGCTTCCTGATTGGTTACCTCGGTACGAATGACTTGAGTGCCCCCGCGGGGCAACTCCGCCATGGCGGACGGGCTTGTCGGTGTACGGATCCCCAACGATTCAGCAATGGAAATGGCCTCGCTGAGCTGCTGAATTCGATTGGTCCGGCGCGTTTTCAGTTCTTCGCGCAGGGCTGTGAGCTCATCTTGTAGCTGGGCACGTTTGAGGGCGCTCTCTTCGAGCAGCGCAGCTATTTTCGCCTCTTTGGAAGCGCTGTAGTTCGCTCGCTGCGCCTCCATGTTCATTTCCAGGCTGGCCAAGCGGTTCTTTATAAGGCTATCGAGGTCTTCTGCAATCTCGCGGCGCTCTAGCTCCAGCACATAAGCGACAAAGCCATTCACGACTGAAGCACCCTCCATTCCTTCTGGATAGGTGAGCTTAAGGCCGACGAAGGCGCTGGGGTTATCCGTTCGCTTGGGGTCTGGATGAAGCATCTCGAAGGCCTTTTCGTTGAACCCTGCGAAGGTCTGCTCAAGTGAATCTCCACGCTTGGGTATCTGCTGAAAAAGCTCCTGGTTACTCAGAAAAAAATCCAGACGGGTTTCATAGGACGAAAGCCCTCCCGCCACCCTGTTGAGCGCCTCTTCCGGAGTGAGCTTATAGATGCCGGTCTCATTGAGCTGATCGAGGCTGCTCTGTGCGACAGGACGAAGATAGGTTCTGGTTTCGTAATAAGGCGTTGCGAGGAAGGCGTAGGCGGCAGCGATGAGCGTGACGGCGATGGTCGTACCGACAATGAGCAGCTTCTGCCGCCAAAGAGCGCGGAACAGCTCGACCAAATCGATTTCTTCAGTTGCGGCGGTCTGGTGCTGCGTAGTCATCAACCCGATCCTTGTTATAGCTACGCTTGTTACAAAGCAAGCGAATCGGAAATTCGTACACGGCGGAGGCGAAAAGTTCACCCAACCTCATGAATCATGGAAACTTAGGCGCAGGGCTAAGTGCGGCGCTTCGGCTCGCTACTCGTCTTCATTCACTCGATCACGCAGCTCCTTCCCGGGCTTGAAATGGGGAACAAACTTGCCATCGAGCGGGACAGACTGGCCGGTCTTCGGGTTGCGGCCGACGCGGGGGGCGCGGTAATGGAGGGAAAAACTGCCGAAACCGCGAATCTCAATGCGGTCTCCGGTTGCCAATGCCTGGGCCATTTGCTCGAGCATGGTCTTGATGGCCAGCTCGACATCCTTGGACGAAAGAAGGCCTTGCTGGGTGACGATACGTTCGATCAACTCCGACTTGGTCATGGTTTTCCCTTCGTTTTCAAGCGGCTAGATCATTTGGGTTGCGGTCGTTTGTAGCATGTTGTTCAGAGTTTGAACAGCCTGGACGTTTGGGTCAGGTTTTTGGGCGAGGCCGAAGCAGCGACGGGGTTTTGGGCTTTTGGGCTTGGTGGGAGGCCCGCCTCGGGGCGAAGCTTTTTAGAGGCTGGGCAGGCCTGCGGCCTGCATTCGCCGCGGGGCGCGCCTCCCACAGAAAGCGGAGCGGCGCGGGGATGAAGTTTGAGCTTTTAAGGCCATGAGTTTCGGGCTTTGAGGTTTTGGTTTTGGTTTTGGTTTTGGTTTTGGTTTTGTGGGAGGCTCGGCCCAGAGCAAGGCTTTGGCGTTATGCTGTCCGCCTAGCTATGGAGGATCGAATGAGCAAGGACGCTTATTTTTTGTCAAGCCGACTACGTGCGGGTCGATGGTCCGCCGAAGGGCAAATCTACCTAGTCACGACGGTAACGAAACAGCGCCGGCCGATTTTCGAGGATTACTCTGCCGCCCGTACGCTGATTCGGGTTATGCGAGACGATGCGGCACGGGGTTCGCATAAGACGATGGCGTTTGTGGTGATGCCGGACCATCTGCACTGGCTACTGGAGTTACGACAGGAGCCGCTCTCGCGGCTAGTGGGGCGGGTTAAGTCGATATCGGCGAAGCGTATCGGCGGGTCAATTTGGCAGGATGGCTTTCATGACCGCGCACTGCGCCGGGAGGAGAACCTGCGAAACATGGCTCGGTATGTGATCGCCAACCCCCTGCGGGCAGGCTTGGTAGAGCGGATCGGAGATTATCCGCACTGGGACGCGGCTTGGGTGTAATGGTCCTTTGAGCTTTTGGGCTCTGGGCTTCGATGCCTTGGGCTTGCGTTTGTGGGGGAGGCCCGATCCGGGGCGAAGCTTTTAGAGGCTGGGGAGGCTTACGGCCTGCATTCGCCGCGGGGCGCGCCTCCACAGAAAGCGGAGCGGCGCGGAGCGGCGCGGGGATGGAGATTTGAGGCTCCGGGCTTCAATTCTTTTCGACTTCGATGCTTATGGGCTTTGTGGGAGGCCCGACCCGGGGCGAAGCTTTTAGAGGCTGGGCAGGCCTACGGCCTGCATTCGCCGCGGGGCGCGCCTCCCACAAAAAGCAGAGCGACGCGGGGATGGAGATTTGAGGCTCCGGGCTTCAATTCTTTTCGACTTTGATGCTTTTGGGCTTTGCGGGAGGCCCGACTTGGGGCAAAGCTTTTAGAGGCTGGGCAGGCCTGCGGCCTGCATTCGCCGCGGGGCTCGCCTCCCACAGAAAAGCGGAGCGACGCGGGGATGGAGATTTGAGGCTCCGGGCTTCAGTTCTTTTCGACTTTGATACTTTTTGGCTTTGTGGGGGGCCCGACTTGGGGTGAAGGTTTTAGAGGCTGGGCAGGCCTACGGCCTGCATTCGCCGCGGGGCGCGCCTCCCACAAAAAGCAGAGCGACGCGGGTTGAGACGCTGAAACAAAAAAGGGTGGGCTATCAAGCCCACCCTTTTGGTCACCTAGACATGATCAATCTTCGCGATAGCGACGCAGCTTGAGTTGCTTGCCGCCGACGCGGGTGTCCTTGAGCTTGCCGAGCAGGCGCTCAAGGCCCTCTTCCGGCAGTTCGACCAGGCTGAAGCTGTCGCGCACCTGGATGCGGCCGATGGCTTCGCGGGCCAGGCCGCCTTCGTTGAGGATGGCGCCCAGCAGGTTGCGCGCAGCAATACCATCGCGCGCACCCAGCGGGGTACGGCAGCGGGCACGGCCTTCGGCCAGCGGAACCGGAGCACGACGCTCGCGATCACCGCTGCGCTCAGGACGATCAGAGCGTTCACGCGGCGCACCCGTAGGAACCAGCGGCTGCTCCTTCTCAACTTCCGCCAGGGTCAGCGCTTGACCATTGGTGGCTTTGCGCAGCAGCGCAGCGGCCAGGGCGCGCGGGCTGCAGCCGATGTCGGCAACCAGCTTATCGAGCAGCTCGCCATGACTCGCTTCGGCGTCCGCTACCAGCGGCGACAGGCTGTTGGTGAGCTTCTTGATGCGTGCGTCCAGCACTTGCTGAGCGTTCGGCAGGCGAGCTTCGGCAACCTTCTGGTTGGTCACGCGCTCGATGACTTGCAGCATGCGGCGCTCACGCGGGGTGACCAGCAGCAATGCACGGCCTTCACGACCGGCCCGGCCGGTACGGCCGATACGGTGTACGTAGGATTCCGGATCGTAGGGCATGTCCACGTTAAACACGTGGGTGATGCGCGACACGTCGAGGCCGCGGGCGGCCACGTCGGTGGCAACTACGATATCCAGGCGACCATCCTTGAGCGATTCGATGACGCGTTCACGCTGGTTCTGGGCAATGTCGCCGTTCAGCGCAGCGGCCTTGTAACCCTTGGCTTCCAGTGCGGCCGCCAGATCCAGAGTGGCCTGTTTGGTACGCACGAAGGCAATCAGTGCGTCGAAATCTTCGACCTCCAGCAAGCGCAGTACGGCCGCAATCTTCTGGTCGGCATGGACCATCAGGTGCGCCTGCTCGATGCGGGCGACGGTCTGGGTCTTGGTAACGACCTTGATGTGCTGCGGCTCGCGCAAATGCTTCTCGGCGATGGCGCGGATAGAATGCGGCAGGGTCGCGGAGAACAGCACGGTCTGGCGGCTTTCCGGCATAGCTTCGAAGATGACTTCGAGGTCGTCCATGAAGCCCAGCTTGAGCATTTCGTCGGCTTCGTCGAGAACGAGGTACTGGATGGTTCCGAGCAGCGCGCTGTTGCGGCTCAGGTGATCAACCAGACGGCCAGGCGTGGCGACGATGACCTGCGCGCCCTGGCGAATGGCCTTGAGCTGTGGGCCCATCGGAGCGCCGCCGTAGACCGCAACGACGGTCAGACCAGGCATCTGCTTGGAATAGGTTTCGAATGCGGTTGCGACCTGCAGTGCGAGTTCGCGAGTGGGCGCGAGGATCAGCGCCTGCACTTCTTTACGAGCCGGATCGATTTTCGACAGGATGGGCAGCGCGAAGGCCGCGGTCTTGCCGGTACCGGTCTGGGCCTGGCCGATCATGTCGTGGCCGCCGAGAATTACGGGAATAGCCTGGCTCTGAATTGCCGAAGGCTCTTCGTAGCCCACTGCGACAACTGCAGCGAGTACGGAGGGATGAATACCGAGTGCGGCAAAGCCGCCGATTTCCTGGGTCATGGGTCTTTTCCTGATGCTCCGCAAAGACCCATGTTCCGAAGCTGCGCATGCCATGCAAAACCCGAAGGTCACCCTGGCAGCCTGGTCGGCGGGGTTTGCGAAAACGTAATGAATGATGAATCGTCAAGGATAGCCGCGAGAAGCGGATAGCAGCCGAAGCAGCGCTTCGTGTGTTGCAGTAACCTGAACGCAGGCTGTGTTTCAGCCGGCGCGTACTATACCGGAATTTTGTGAAGCTGTGCGTGCAATTTGTCTTGCGGGTTAAGTTCGGAAGAACCTCGAAGAGCCGCTTTGTAGGAGGCCAGCCCCGGGGCGGGGCTATTGGCTTCTGGGCTGGCAGGCAGCCCGCATTCGCCGCGGGGCGCACCTCCTACGAAAAGCAGATCGGCGTAGGCGGTTCGCTCCTACGAAAAGCGGGCGCCTCGGGTTGCGACGGTGTGCATTTAACTGGCTGGACGTATCGCGTTGATCAACGAGTCCAGCGAATAACCCAGACGCGGCGCAAGGGTAGTGGCACGTTCGCGCAAGGCGGCGATATCGAGGGCTTGTTCCAGATCGGCGGGCACGAACAGCACGACATTGCCCTCCTTCACCGGGCATTCCCAGTAATGACGATGGAACAGGCCGCGCAAAAGTGCCGCGCCGAGCGGCTTGTCTTCGTCGGTGCCCCACTGATTGATCACCAGCCAGCCATTCGGATTCAGCTTCTGCTGACAGCGCTCAAGAAAGCGCCACGCCAGATGTGCCGCAGCAGGGCCTACGTCTGTATACAGATCGACGAAGATCAGATCGGCGGTCTCTGCCGAATCAAGCAGCTCCACCGCATCGCCAACACGGATGTAGAGCCGCGGATCGTTCTGCAGACCAAGATAACGCATCGCCAGCTCCGGGACGTCCGGCCGTAATTCGATGGCTTCGACGTCCTCCAGCGGCAGGAATTCCAGGCATGCCTGGGTCAGGGTGCCAGCGCCCAGACCGAGAAACAGCGCCGTCTCCGGCGATGCGTGCAGTAGACCGCCCATCAGCATCGCCCGCGTGTAGTCATACTCCAGCCAGCTGGGGTCCCGCGTGAAGACACAGCTTTGCTCAACCGCCGCGCCGAATTCGAGAAACCGGTACTCCCCTACTTCCAGCACACGGATCAGCCCGAAAGCATCCTTCACTTCGGCCAACAACACTTCCTGCTTATCCATTGCGCTCACTCCAAACCGGTCGGGGCAATCTTACCAGCCCGATTGGCAAGGGCTATCAGCGCCGAGGCAGCGCATGAGGTAAAATCTGCGCACTTTTCGCGGACGGATATCACTTCCATGAGCCATGCCTGGAGCCCCACCAGCTGGAGAAACAAGCCCATCCAGCAGCAGCCTGAATATCCGGACGCCGACCATCTAAAGCGCGTCGAAGACACACTGGCAAGCCTGCCTCCGCTGGTGTTCGCCGGCGAGGCGCGGGAACTGCGCCGGCAGTTCGCCGAAGTCACTCAGGGTCGCGCCTTTCTACTCCAGGGCGGTGATTGTGCAGAAAGCTTTGCCGAGTTTTCCGCGCCGAAGATCCGCGACACTTTCAAGGTACTGCTGCAGATGGCAGTGGTGATGACCTTTGCCGCGGGCTGCCCGGTGATCAAGGTCGGTCGCATGGCGGGCCAGTTCGCCAAACCGCGCTCCTCGGGCAGCGAGACCATCGACGGCGTTACCCTGCCCGCCTATCGCGGCGATATCGTCAACGGCATCGGTTTTGATGAAAAAAGCCGCGTTCCGGATCCGGAGCGCTTGCTCCAGGCCTACCATCAGTCGACGTCCAGCCTGAACCTGTTGCGAGCCTTCGCTCAGGGCGGTTTCGCCGATCTGCATCAAGTGCACCAATGGAACCTCGACTTCATCGCCAACTCGCAGATGGCGGAGAAGTATCACCGACTGGGCGCGCGAATCGACCAGGCGCTGAGGTTCATGCGCGCTTGCGGAATGGACAATGCGCCGCAGCTACGCGAGACCAATTTTTTCACCGCTCATGAGGCCTTGCTGCTGAATTACGAACAGGCGTTCGTACGTCAGGACAGCCTCAGCGGTGGCTGGTACGACTGCTCGGCGCACATGCTCTGGATCGGCGACCGTACGCGGCAGTTAGATGGCGCACACGTAGAGTTCCTGCGCGGCGTGGGTAACCCTATCGGCGTGAAGATCGGGCCAAGCATGGACAGCGATGACTTGATCCGCCTGATCGACATCCTCAATCCGGACAACGATCCGGGCCGCTTGAACCTCATTGTGCGTATGGGGGCCGACAAGGTTCAGGAAGGGCTGCCACGCCTGATCCAGACCGTGCAGCGCGAAGGCCGCCAGGTACTCTGGAGCTCCGACCCGATGCACGGCAACACGATGAAGGCTTCCAGCGGCTACAAGACCCGTGACTTCGCACGGGTATTGGCCGAGGTGCGGCAGTTCTTCGACGTACACCGCACCGAAGGCAGCTATCCGGGCGGCATCCATATCGAAATGACCGGGCAGAATGTCACCGAGTGCATCGGCGGTTCGCGCCCGATCACCGAAGACGGCCTCTCCGACCGCTACCACACCCACTGCGATCCGCGGCTCAACGCCGATCAGTCACTGGAAATGGCATTCATGATCGCCGAGACGCTGAAGCAGGTGCGGCCGAGCTGATGGCTTTCTGCGCAGCGCTTAGGCCCAGGTTCGGTTGGTGAACCGGCGGCAAAAACCTTTGGTTGCACGACAGCGGGCCTCCCACAAAAGCAAAGCAAAGCAAAAGACAAACCAAGCGGCTAAGCCGCGCGCCGCCCCGCTTTTGGTAGGAGGCGCGACCCGCGGCGAAGGGGTCACTGTGGCTCTAAGGGCAAAAGCTTCGCCCCGTGGGCGGGCCTCCCACAAAAGCAAAGCAAAGGCAAACCAAGCGCCTAAGCCTTGCACCGCGCCGCTTTCCATAGCAGGCGCGACCCGCGGCGATTACCAAACTTCTGAAAAACGAAACCCCGCTAAAGCGGGGTTTCGTTATCGAGTTCGCCCGGAACGGGGCCGGGCTTGTCCACAAGGCTGAATCAGGCCTTGATACGCGACTTGTACTCGCCGGTACGGGTGTCGATCTCGATCGAGTCACCGATTTCGCAGAAGGCGGAAACCTGCAGCTCGGCGCCGTTCTTCAGGCGGGCGGTCTTCATGACCTTGCCGGAGGTGTCGCCACGCACGGATGGCTCGGTGTAGACGATTTCACGAACGATGGTGTTCGGTAGTTCGACCGAGATCACTTTGTCGTTATAGAACGTTGCTTCGCAGACGTCGGTCATGCCGTCTTCGATGAAGGTCATCACGCCTTCGAGATCGTCTTTTTCGATCTCGTACTGGTTGAATTCTTCGTCCATGAAGACGTACAGCGGGTCAGCGAAGTAGGAATAGGTCACTTCCTTGCGCTCGAGAATTACCGGCTCCAGCTTGTCGTCAGCCTTGTACACGGTCTCGGTCGCCGAACCGTTGAGCAGGTTCTTCAGCTTCATTTTGACTACGGCACTGTTACGACCGGACTTGTTGAACTCGGCTTTCTGGATAATCCAGGGCGCGCCGTTGATAACGGCCACTTGGCCGGCACGGAACTCTTGTGCGGTTTTCATACGAATATCCGAATGGGATTAGAGACAAAAAACAGGCCGCGTATCATAGCCAATCTGTGTAAAAAAACACCAGCTTTCCGGCTAGATCGCCGTTAGCGACCTGTTTGTGCGTCCAGCGTTCGGCATGCGCGCGCAGCTCGGCCTCGTATTCAAGCATGGCTGACCAAGCCCTCCCACTCCCCTCTCCTGTATTCCAGGCATGCCAGAACCCCCGCAGCGCAGCGGCCGGGCCCGGCGCCATGTCGCGTAAATAGAGATCGAGGAAGGCATTAAGCTTGTCCCAGTGCGCATCTTCCTCCTGCGGATAGATATGCCAGACCAGCGGGCGCCCCGCCCATTGCGCGCGGATGAACGATTCCTCGCCGCGCACCGCATTAAAGTCACAACACCACAGGAGCATGTCGTACTGGTTTTGGGTCATGAACGGCAATACTCTGATTTGCAGCGCGCCACGGGCGTGGCAATCGCCAGCTTGCAGCCGCTCCAGTCCTAGCCAGCGCGCCACATCCCCCAGAACCCGACCCTCCGGCACCAGCAGCTCTGAAGGACGCGTGTCGGCAGCCAGCGCATCGAGCCATCCGGCAACGGCGCGGTTTTCGTAGGCGAACAGCGAGAGTAGCCGCCTGCCGGGCTGCACGGTCAGATCGAAGCTCTGCAGGAAAGCCTCGCGCAGCGTCGGATCGCTCTGGAATGCCTCCCGTCGCGCCAGCAGATCGCCTTCGCGAATCAGTCCGCCAGTGCCCTGCTCGAATCCCGGAAAGAAAAAGTACTTCTGCAACCCATCGGGCTGCATCGAAGGCAGTGCATGGCAACCCACCACCCAATCTTCCGCGCTGAGGTATTCAAGATTGAGCCAGAGGATACGGCGCCCGCTGCCGGCCATCGCCTCTATATACGTCGCAGGCAATTGGCAGGCGAAGGCTTCGATCACCACATCCGCTGGCTCGGCACCCGGCCAATCCGGCGCCCAGTGACGCACCTCGACGCCTTCATGCCACTGCTGATCAGCCGTGGCACTGGTACCTGGGCAAAGCCGGGAAAAAGTGTCCAGGTCATCGACCCACAACCGCACCCGCTGGCCATGCTCGGCCACCAGCTGCCGAGCCAGGCGCCAGGTCACACCAATGTCGCCGTAGTTGTCGACAACGATGCAGAAGATGTCCCAGCTCGCTTTGACTGACAAAACCATACTCCTTCGCCCAGATGCCAGACCGCTCTCGCCGAACAGTCTCGAGGAGCAAAGGATACAGGCTGGGAGCGCGTTGGATTAAGCGCGGTCGCAAACGGCAGGAACAAGCATTCGCCGGAGCCGGTGGCACCAGGGCGATGGGAAACGATAGAGGATAAACGTTATGGAGGTGAACCCTACCAGCCACACCCCGGCACACAATGTCACCGCTGCGGCTGCTCCCTTCCGGGCCTGACCGGGTTCACGGCTGATCGTTGCGGGGGGACCGGCAGGGCCCACCATAACAAAACCCGCCTGGCGGCGAGCGGCGCCATTGTACCGGCTTATTCCCAACTTACAACCAATCCCTGCGCGCTAACGCACTGACTCGCCAGGCATAACGAATACGCCGGATCTGCACGCCGGACCATTCCGAAGGAGGCCATGCACGGACGCATCGTGGTAACCCGGCACGTGCATACAAGCAAAGAACGCTGGCTGCTGACTGCATCGACTGCCAAACCAAAATCGACCGTACTGATACAGGAAGTGTTGGGCCGCCCGGCCTTGCGTCGCGCGCCATTATCCAGCGCCCCGTCAGATCGAAGCATCCGCCCCGCCACCGCCCGTCAGCCGACGTAAAAATATAGGCCCGATATGGACCCTATCGGCCCGAACCCCTATGCAAAAGCAGCGGTCTGTTTGAGGATAGGGAATGCACCAGCACTGCCGCTCACCCTGGAAGCGGCACCAGGACCGAACGAACCAGCGCAGTTGTCGCGCAGCGGAGACTGGCGGCGCTATCGAAAGAGGTAAGCATGAGCAAAGCTCCCATTGCCATCGTCGGCACCGGCATTGCAGGGCTCTCCGCCGCGCAGGCGCTGCATGCGGCCGGACAGCCTGTCCAGCTATTCGACAAGAGCCGCGGCCTGGGCGGTCGCATGACCAGCAAGCGCAGCGACGCTGGCCATCTCGATCTCGGCGCCCAGTACTTCACCGCCCGGGATCGCCGCTTCACCGAGACCGTACACCAATGGCAAGCCGAAGGCTGGGTCGCCGAATGGTCACCTAACCTCTACCAGTCCCGTGAGGGGCAGCTGTCCCCTTCCGCAGATGAACAACTGCGCTGGATAGGTGTGCCGCGCATGAGCGCAATTGCCGCCGGGCTGCTCGGCGAACTGCCGGCCAAGCTGTCCTGCCGCATAACGGAAGCCTTTCGGGGCGAGGAATATTGGACGTTGGTTGATGCCGAAGGAAACAATCACGGCCCGTTCAGCCAGCTGATCATCGCCATCCCTGCGCCCCAGGCCAGTACGTTGTTGGCCTCGGCACCGAAATTGGCTGCCGTCGCCGCCAGCGTCGCCATGGAACCGACCTGGTCCGTCGCCCTGGGCTTCGCCAAGCCGCTCGAAACCAGTCTTGAAGCCTGCTTCGTTCAGGACGATAGCCTTGATTGGCTAGCCCGGCATCACAGCCGCCCCGGACGCGATGATCATCTCGACATATGGGTATTGCATGCGAGCAGCGCCTGGAGCCGACAACACCTGGACATGTCCAGGGAGTCGGTGATCGAACACCTGCACGGCGCGTTTGCCGAGCTGATCGACTGCGTGGTACCGGCCCCGGAGTTCACGCTCGCCCACCGCTGGCTCTATGCACGCCCGAGCCAGTCTCATGAATGGGGCGCGTTGGCCGACGCCCACCTCGGTCTCTATGCCTGTGGCGACTGGTGTTTATCAGGCCGAGTCGAAGGGGCATGGCTCAGCGGCCAGGAAGCCGCACGGCGGCTGCTCGAGCAGCTCTAGCAAGCAGCGACTCGATCCAGGCCGCCAAGCGAAGAGCGGCGGCCTGCTGCTCAGCCCGGCCTAGCCCAGCGCGGTATCGAGGAACATCATCACCGCGAAACCGCCCATCAGACCGACCGTTGCAGGGGTTTGATGGCCGTTGCGATGAGTTTCGGGAATGACCTCGTGCGAGACAACGAAGATCATTGCACCAGCGGCCAGCCCGAGGCTGACCGGGTAAGCGACGGCCAGGCCACTGGATATGCCCAAACCCACCAATGCGCCGAGCGGCTCCATCAGGCCCGATGCGGCAGCAACCAATATTGATCGCCACGCCGAAAGACCAGTGGTCCGCAACGCCAATGCAACGGCTAGCCCTTCGGGAATGTCCTGTATGGCGATCGCCATGGTGAGCGGCAGACCTACGTTCATGTCACCATCGGCGAAGCTCACGCCGATCGCCATCCCCTCCGGAATGTTGTGCAGGATGATGGCGAAGACGAACAGCCACACCCGGCTCATACGCTGATGATCGGGACCAAAGGCCCCTGCGCTTTCGTGCTCATGCGGCGTGAAATAATCCAACCCGAGCATTAACAACACGCCGAAGCCGAGCCCTGCCACTACGGTCAAGGCGGCAGCAGGCCCACTGCCAAACAGGTCCCGGGCAGCAGCGAGACCTGGGAGAATCAGCGAGAACGAGCTGGCCGCGAGCATCATGCCGGCAGCGAAGCCGAGCATACTGTCTTGGGTGCGCGTGGAGATATTACCGAGCGCGATCGCCATCAACGCACCCAACGCCGTGGCGGCGAAGCCGGCCGTACCGCCCAGCAGCGCGTAGCGGATATTGCTCTCGTCACCGTTCCGGAAAGCGCTGTAGCCACTCGCACCCAACAACAGCATTACGACCAGAACCGCACCGAACAACCCCAACGCGATGGCCGGTTTTGCCTGCGCATGAGCTATCCATGCCGAGCGTAGCGTCGCTGCGGCGCTTTGAGTGCTTGCCATGATGAAGGCCCCGAATGAAAGTCCTGCCGTCTGCCCAAACTGACGAAGGGGCCGCAGAGCGGTCAGTTACGGAACTGCCAGCGGGCACCACTGCGCGCAAGGGGCGACGAGCGTCTAACAATCAGACCGTGATGAGCTCGCTGAGTTTTGATGCGAGCATTCGGAGGCCATGGACCCGCCCGAACAACCCCCGCAGCTAGCGCAAAGGCCCCCTGATATCACTCGACGGGATTAGCAGAGGAACCCGGCGCAAGCCAGGCGTGATGAGCGCGGGGCGAAGCAGGAATTTCAGGCACAAAAAAAGCGACTCAAGGTCGCTTTCTCTGAGCGGGTGATCGGCCAAGCCTTACACCAGCGAATTTGGAGCGGGAAACGAGACTCGAACTCGCGACCCCGACCTTGGCAAGGTCGTGCTCTACCAACTGAGCTATTCCCGCGCTATCTACAACAAAAATGGCGTCCCCTAGGGGACTCGAACCCCTGTTACCGCCGTGAAAGGGCGGTGTCCTAGGCCACTAGACGAAGGGGACGCAGCCCGGAAACTACAGCTATCATTCCGGCTTCCAGCGTCTGCGATGTGCTTCACGCTGCAAGTGGCGCGCATTCTATGGAGCCTTGGAATGGCCGTCAAGCATGGCGTGAAAAAAAATTCATGCCTGCATGCGGACGCTGCGTTGCGCTATCAGCTTGCCATCCAACACTCTACACTCGGCAAAAAACTGCCCGGTTAGAGAGGTGCGTCTCGTGTCCCCCGTTCTGATTGCAGGATTGGTCATTGCTGGCCTGTTGGTGTTGATAGCGATTGGTGTGATCAACCAGATCGTTGAGAAGAACAATCTGGAAAAGGCTCGTGTGCGCGCCGAACTCAGCGATCGAATGCGCCGCTGCGCCAATCTTTCCGAGAGTTTTCCAGGTCAGATGATGACGCCTTCGCTCAAAATGCTGCTGGCGCGCCTGGAACTGCACCTGGGCGAACGACTGCTGCCATTAGATAAGAAGAGCACTGCTTTAAAGGCTCGTGTCGACGCCCTGCGTACCAACGTTGCTAAAGGTGACGAGATTCCGGTGCAAAACGCGCCGGTGAAAGTGATCACCGAGGCCCAGGCCAAGGAGATCCGCCTGTTGCTGGAAGACCTGCATGCCCAGATCATTTGGGCCAACAAGCAGAACCAGCTGGATACAACGGCTGCCAAACGCTGGATTCAACAGATCCAACAGATGATGGTGATGCTGCACGTCGAGTATTTCACCAATGCCGGCCAACACGCTCTACAGCAAGGCAACGCGCACAAGGCTCGTCTCGCCTTCGAACGGGGCATTCAGCACGTCCGCAAGCAAGCCAACCCGGCAGACTACCAGTCCGTGTTGGAACAGCTCGAAGCGAGCTACGCCCACGCCAACAAACTCGAGCAGACCCAACAGCAACCGAAGCTTGACGAACCCAGCGCGCTAGCCGAAGGTTTGAAGCATCTCGAAAGCGAAGAAGATTGGAAAAAGAACAACATTTACTAGGCGTAGGCCGGGACGAGTGCAGGCAGTGGCCTGAGCAGCAAGACGCACCTGCGGCCTCGGTGCGTAGCACACTTGGTATTGATTCGCTCGCTCCCGGCTGCGTCCTTCTATCTGTTTTGCCGTGGAGAATCTCGATGTCCCTGACCGTGTTCGGTGCCCCGCTGTCGCCATTCGTTCGCAAGGTACGTCTTTGCTTGCTGGAAAAAGGCTTGGACTACCAGCTCGAAGTCGTCATGCCTTTCACCCCACCCGAGTGGTACCTGCAGCTCAATCCGCTTGGTCGTATCCCGGCCATGAAGGATGGCGAGCTCTGTCTCGCCGACTCCAGCGTCATCTGCCAGTACCTCGAAGAGACCTACGAACAGACCGCGCCACTCTACGGAAACAGCCCGGCGGAATGCGCACAGATACGCTGGATCGAAAAGTACGCCGACTATGAGCTTGCCCCTTTGACCACGTTCGGGGTTTTCCGCAATCGCATCCTGAAGCCTAGCGCGGGTCGTTCATGCAACGAAGACAGTGTGCAGACTGCACTGAACGAAAAATTGCCCCCGCACTTTGACTACCTGGAGCGTCAGCTGGGCAATAAATCCTATTTTGTTGGCGATCAGCTCTCGATGGGCGACATCGCCTTCACCTGTCAGCTGATCAACATGGAGCATGGCGGCGAACTGATCGACGCCAATCGATGGCCAGCGCTGGCGGCGCATTTCGAGCGGGTGAAGGCGCTTGCCTCCGTGCAAAGCCTGCTACCAGGCGAACAACGTATGACCGCAAAGCTCGTCGAAATGAGCAAGAGGGCGGCCCAGCCCAGCTGACGCCGATGCGGCCTGCCCTACCGAAAAGCAATAGCTTCGCCGCGGGGCGCACCTCCCACAGAGAAGCAGCGGGCGCGCCGGCGTAGCGGCCATCCATCGCCGCGCGGACTCGCAGCAGAGGCTTCGCCCGAGGCAGGCTCGCACAGAGCAGCAAAAGGCGCGCCGAGGGATCCTCACAAGAGCAGCGGGCGCGCGATGGCTTCTTGTTGGAGGCGCGACCCGCGGCGAATGCCGCGCCGCCCCTCAAACCGACTAAGCACACACCGGCCGCTGCATGCCAGAGTCAGCGAGTCCTACCACCGGCTCAAAGCAGGCGAATCCCCACCCATTGCCGGGCAAACTGGTAGGCGCAGCGGCCGTTGCGGTTGCCCCTGGCCGTGGCCCAGCGAATCGCATCCTTCTCCAGCGCTTCATCCCAGCTCCAGCTGAGTCCGGCCTGTTCGGCCAGCGAGCCGATCCAGTGCTGCACCACGCTCAAGTAGTGTTCCTGGCTAAAGGGGTAGAACGATAACCAAAGACCGAAGCGATCCGAGAGCGCAATCTTGTCCTCAACCGCTTCGTTGGGATGCAGCTCGCCATCAATCATCTGCCAGTGCTCGTTATCGCTCTGACGCTCCGGGACCAGATGGCGGCGATTCGAGGTCGCATACAACAGAACGTTTTCCGGCGCCCGCTCCAGCGAGCCATCCAGCACGCTTTTGAGCACGCGGTAGTCGCCCTCGCCCGCCTCGAACGAAAGGTCATCGCAGAACACCACGAAATGCTGCGGCTGAGCAGCAAGCTGATCGACGACCTTCGGTAGATCGGCGAGATGGTCGCGCTCGATCTCTATCAAGCGCAGGCCTGCAGACGCGTGCTCGGCCAGCAGCGCGCGGATCAGCGAGGACTTGCCTGTCCCGCGCGCGCCCCATAGCAGTACATGGTTCGCCGGCAGGCCCGAAACGAACTGCCGGGTATTGTTCGACAGCAACTCTCGCTGGCGATCGATACCGATCAGATCAGCCAGACGCACGTCGAGGGACACGTTTAACGGCTGCAGGTAGCCTCCCTGCCCCTCGTGATGCCAACGCGCGGCCAGGGAGCAGCTCCAGTCAATCGACGCGCGGGGGGCCGGCAGAAGCGGTTCCAGGCGCGTCATCAACGCATCGGCGCGCTGCAGAAAAGTTTTGAGCTCGGCATCCATTTCAACGACTCCAGAACACAGGCTACCCATGGCGAGGCATGGGCAGCGGAGGCTCACTTAAGGTGGGTTTCGATGTGCGCTGCCAGCGCCTCCGGAGCTGTTCTCGACGAGAAGCGCTCGATCGACCGCCCTTCATCAGCAATCAGAAACTTGGTGAAGTTCCACTTGATAGCCCGACTGCCAAGCAGGCCCGGCGCGCGTCTCTTCAACTGCACGAACAGCGGGTGGGCCTCGCCGCCATTGACCTGAACTTTAGCGAACAGCGGAAAGCTGACACCGAAGTTGCGCTCGCAGAAAGTCGCGATCTGCGTTTCGTTCCCTGGCTCCTGATGGCCGAACTGGTCACAGGGGAATCCGAGCACCACCAAACCCCGCTCGCGATAGCGCTTCCACAGCGCCTCCAGCCCCTTGTATTGGGGCGTGAAGCCACACTCGCTGGCCGTGTTGACCACCAGCAACACTTTGGCATCGAAATCGGCCAGCGCCTTCTGCTGGCCATCAATGGTAATGCAGGGTAGATCGAATAGCGGATCGCGCATGGCAGTATTCCGTTGATGCGTTACGAAGCGCCTTTACGCGTCGCGCGGCTTGTGGTTGAGAGAAGCCGAGTTGATGCAATAGCGCAGACCGGTCGGCGCCGGGCCATCGGGGAACACATGGCCCAGGTGCGCATCGCAGCGCGCGCACTTGACCTCGATTCGATGCATGCCGTGACTGAAGTCATCGACGCTGGCAATGGCCGTGTCGCTGACGGGTTGGAAGTAGCTCGGCCAGCCACAGCCGGAATCGAACTTGGCATCCGAGTCGAATAACGGCGCATCGCAACAGGCGCAGTGATAGATGCCAGGTGTCTTGGTTTCGTTGTATTTGCCGGTAAACGGGCGCTCTGTCGCCCCCAGCCGGCACACCTGAAACTGCTCGTCGGAGAGTTCTTCGCGCCAGGTTTCGAGCGGTTTTTCAAGCTTGTCCATCGGTACACCTCCTAAGGGTCTGTTTCCGTTTCGTCGCTAACCGCGTTGCTGCGTCAAATTTCGCCAGGCAAGGCAGCGCCCGCTCCCGGCGGGCTTGCCGCATTCACCACATCCATGTGGATCGCGCGGAGGCAGGTAATGGTTGTTCCCTTGCAACTCCCGCAACGCCGCATGGCGAGATGTGCCGGGCAACCCGAAAGGCCAGCCTGTTTTTTGGACGGTGCGGCCGCGAGCGAAGCGGAACAGACCCTCTCTAAAAAAGGCGGATCTGTACCTTTTCCGGTGATCAGACCGCACGTATGATGCGTTGCTCTTAGACGCCTAGTCTGGCAGCGGGGTTTCCGGCTGCCAAGGCGCCCGGGTTCATGCCAAACGACGCCAGCCATTAAAAGTCGGGCGCGTCTTCACTTCGGGACACTCAGGATCATGCAGGTCAGCAAATCGAACAAGCTCGCTAATGTCTGCTACGACATCCGCGGGCCAGTGCTCAAGCACGCCAAACGCCTGGAAGAGGAAGGCCATCGCATCCTCAAGCTGAACATCGGCAATCCGGCGCCGTTCGGTTTCGAGGCTCCCGAGGAAATCCTTCAGGACGTGATCCGCAACTTGCCCACCGCGCAAGGCTACAGCGATTCCAAGGGCCTGTTCAGTGCACGCAAGGCCATCATGCAGTACTACCAGCAGAAGCAGGTAGAAGGCGTGACCATCGAAGACATCTACCTTGGCAACGGCGTGTCCGAGCTGATCGTGATGTCCATGCAGGCGCTTCTGAACAATGGCGACGAAGTGCTGATTCCAGCACCAGATTACCCATTGTGGACCGCGGCCGTGAGCCTGGCAGGCGGCAAGCCGGTTCATTACCTCTGCGACGAGCAAGCCAACTGGTGGCCGGATCTGGCCGACATCAAGGCCAAGATTACGCCAAACACCAAGGCGCTGGTCCTGATCAACCCGAACAACCCGACCGGCGCGGTCTACCCCCGCGAAGTGCTGGAAGGTATGGTCGAACTGGCGCGCCAGCACAATCTGGTGCTGTTCTCCGACGAAATCTACGACAAGATTCTTTATGACGATGCGGTGCACATATGCACCGCGTCCCTGGCGCCGGATGTGCTCTGCCTGACGTTCAACGGACTGTCCAAATCCTACCGGGTTGCCGGCTTCCGCTCAGGCTGGGTCGTGATCTCGGGGCCCAAGCACAAGGCGCAGAGCTACATCGAAGGAATCGACATACTGGCCAACATGCGCCTGTGCGCCAATGTGCCATCCCAGCACGCCATCCAGACCGCCCTGGGCGGCTATCAGAGTATCAATGATCTGGTGCTGCCGCCGGGCCGGCTACTTGAGCAACGCAACCGCACCTGGGAGTTGCTCAACGACATTCCCGGCATCAGTTGCGTGAAGCCCATGGGCGCGCTCTACGCCTTCCCCCGGATCGATCCGAAGATCTGCCCGATCCATAACGATGAAAAGTTCGTACTCGACCTGCTGCTGTCCGAAAAGCTGCTGATCGTCCAGGGCACCGCATTCAACTGGCCGTGGCCGGATCACTTCCGTGTGGTCACCCTGCCGCGGGTGGACGACCTCGAACAAGCGATCGGGCGCATCGGCAATTTTCTCAAGACATACAGCCAGTAGTCTTCGATGGACCTGCAGATTGACGACTTTTACCGGGACGCCACGGCTGGCCTATTGATGCTTTATCAGGCCTTCCCACGGAAGATAACGCTGTATGTCGAAGACCTGATCGGCCATGAAGAGCCCGACGAGTTCGGCCTGCCCAGCAAGCGTCACCAAAGCTGCCTGGGCGCGTTGCTATGGCTGGCGGAAGAAGGGTATTTGCGCTTCGAAACCACCATTCAGTTTCTCGCCATCGACCAGGCCGTGCTGACCGAAAAGGCGCTTCTGCGCTTGACCAGCTCACTACCTGAAGCCGCGAACGGCAGCGAAACATTACCTCCCAGCGTACGCCGGGTGCACTCGAGCCTGGCGCACCAACTTCGCCAGGCGCGACGCGACGGTCACGGCGAGCGGCTGGCACAACTGACCCGCCAGCTGTTCACCCGCTCGCTAACCAGCCACCCCTGAGCGCGCCTGCAACACAGGCGACATAGCTTGAAATAGTCGCTCGGTTGAATAGCGCCGACCAGCACCTTATATAGCCTATCGTTCTTATTGTTCTCCCTGGAGTCTGCCGCAACATGATGCGCATTTTCTTGTTCCTGGCCACTAACCTAGCTGTATTGGTCGTCGCCAGCGTCACCCTGAAGCTACTCGGAGTGGATCGCTACACGGGTCAGAACTACGGCAGCCTACTGGCTTTCTGCGCCGTCTTCGGTTTCGCCGGCGCGTTGATTTCGCTGTTCATCTCAAAGTGGATGGCGAAGATGAGCACCCGCACCGAGATCATCAGCCAACCTCGCACGCGCCATGAGCAGTGGCTGCTGCAGACCGTCGAACAGCTTTCCCGCGACGCCGGCATCAAGATGCCCGAAGTTGGGATTTTCCCGGCCTATGAAGCCAACGCCTTCGCGACTGGCTGGAACAAGAACGACGCACTGGTCGCCGTCAGCCAAGGCCTGCTCGAGCGCTTTTCTCCGGATGAGGTCAAGGCAGTACTGGCTCATGAGATTGGCCACGTGTCCAACGGCGATATGGTGACCCTTGCGCTGATTCAGGGTGTGGTGAACACCTTCGTGATGTTCTTTGCGCGAATCTTCGGCAGCTTCGTCGACCGAGTAATCCTTAAGAACGAAGACGGCCATGGCATCGGCTACTTCGTCGCGACCATCTTCGCCGAGCTGGTACTGGGTATTCTCGCCAGCATCATCGTGATGTGGTTCTCGCGCAAACGTGAGTTCCGCGCCGACGAAGCAGGCGCACATCTGGCCGGCACCAGCGCCATGATCGGCGCCCTCCAGCGGTTGCGCGCGGAACAAGGCGTGCCGGTCGACATGCCGGACAGCCTGAAGGCCTTCAGCATCAACGGTGCCCTGCGTAACGGATTTGCCGGGCTGCTGATGACACACCCATCGCTGGAAGACCGTATCGAAGCCCTGCGTCAGCGCGGCTGAACGAGCGGATCAAAAAAGGGCGGCATTGACCGCCCTTTTTTTTCGCCCATGCTTTGCACGTAGTGGCTGTATGCCTGTCGAAGCAAGCGCACTCATCGAACAAGGGATATCACCATGCGCCGCCTCCTCCTACTCGGCTTCGCCCTGCTCGCCCTGCTCGCCCTGGTCGGCTGCCAGAGCGCCTATTACTCGGCAATGGAAAAGGTTGGGCTGCACAAGCGCGACATTCTGATCGACCGCGTCGAGGATGCTCGCGATTCGCAGCAGCAGGCCAAGGAGCAATTCAAGGACGCCCTCGAACGTTATCGCAGCGTCGTACAGGTGCAGGGTGGCGAGCTCGAGGAGCGCTACGAGGCGCTGAACAGCGAATTCGAAGCCAGCGAGAACAGCGCTCTCGATGTACGAAACAGGATCGAGGCGGTGGAGGACGTTGCCAATGCCCTATTCAAAGAATGGAAACAGGAGCTCGGCGAGTACAGCAACGCAAGTCTGAAGGCGGCTAGCGCCAAGGATCTCGAGCGCACCCAGAAGGACTATCGCTTATTGCTGCAACGCATGAAGGCAGCGGAGAAACGCATTGATCCGGTGCTCGATGTGCTGCGTGATCAGGTGTTGTTTCTCAAACACAACCTCAACGCCCGTGCCATTGGTGCGCTTCAGGGCGAATACCGCACGCTCGAAGGGAATGTTGACCAGCTGCTGGCCGACATGCAGCGGGCTATCGACGAAGCCGACGTGTTCATCCGCCAGCTTCAGAGCAACAAGTGAAGCCAAGCGTGTCCACGGATAACAGGAAACCTGCAACTACCGCCACTGGCCTGCAGGTTTCTAGCTGCTGCCGTCACTCTGGATCGTAGATATTCACGAGCGCGGACCGAGTCGGTAGCAGCTTTCTTCCAGGCGGGTCAGACCGCGCTCAAGAAACTTCCAATTGCCATCCAGCACGTTCGCCCGTTCCAGCAATTCGATTTCCCAGCGCGAGCACAGGGACTGCTGAACCTCTGCATCGCTCACCGCGAATGGCGGGCCGGGCATTTGCGCCTGCTCATAATCCAGGGTAACCAGCAGGCCCTGGCAGCTCGGCGCGAGAACATTCGCCAGATGTTCGACGTAACGCTCGCGCATTTCCGGCGGCAGTGCAATCAACGCGGCACGGTCGTACAGTGCTTGGCAATCAGCCACGTCGTCTTGGTTCAGGGCGAAGAAATCACCACAGCGTATTTCCAGCGCACCGGCACGGTAGACTTTGTACTCGCCCAGAACGCTTACCTCGGCGATCAGACCCTGCTCGGCGAAAAAATCTTCGACGGCGCGCTCGCTCAGCTCGACACCGAGCACTGCAAAGCCTTGCTCAGCTAACCAAGCCATGTCGAGACTCTTACCGCACAACGGCACCAAGACCCGGGTGCCTACGGCCAGACGCAAACGCGGCCAATGACGGCGCAGATAAGGATTGATCTCGCTCAGATGAAATCCGATTTCGTTACGTGCCCAACGCCGTTGCCAGAACCCTTCGTCCACATCCAAACCCTCATGCGCGATGAAGGCCGGAGCTTATCAGAGCTGCCCGTTAGTGATCGTTTCAACTGGCATACAAGGCGGCTTCCGGGTCCATGCCGGCGTCACGCATCTGAGCCAGCTTGTAACGCAGGGTACGCGCACTGATGCCCAGCCGGTCGGCAGTCTCCTTGCGGCGTCCGCGTTCGGCACGCAAGGTATCGAGGATCAGCTCGAATTCGCGGCGACGCAGGTCTTCACCCAGCGCACTAACCGTTTCGGCAGCAGCGGGCGGAGCCATAGGCGATGCCTGGGCGGCTGGCACAGCCTCAGCGCCCCCTGGACTTCGTACCAACGAGGCGAGACCAGCCGCCGCCGTCAGACAAAAATCGTCCGGTCGGATCTGACCGCCCTGTTGCAAGATCAGTGCGCGCTGAATGGCATTGTCGAGCTCGCGAACATTGCCGGGCCATGAATGGCCTAGCAGGGATTGACGTGCCTCGCCTGTGAGCCTTACGCCTGGCTGACGCATCTTCACCGCATGGTCGGCCAGCAGCCGCTCAGCAAGCGGTACGATGTCCGCAGGCCGATCGCGCAATGCCGGCCAGGCGAGTGGAAACACCGAGAGGCGATAGAACAGATCTTCACGGAAGCGTCCGCTACGAACCTCATCAGCCAGATCGCGATTGGTCGTGGCGACGATCCGGATATCCAGCGGTATCGGCTTGCGGCCGCCGACACGCTCGACCTCCCGCTCCTGCAACACACGAAGCAACTTGGCCTGCAACGCCAGCGGCATCTCGGAGATTTCATCGAGCAACAGCGTGCCGCCTTCGGCCAGTTCGAACTTGCCCGGCTGCGTCGCGATGGCGCCGGTGAAGGCGCCTTTTTCGTGGCCGAACAGCGTCGCTTCGAGCATGTTGTCCGGTATCGCCGCGCAATTGATTGCTATGAATGGTCCTTTGGCGCGCGAGGATTGCTGGTGAATATAGCGGGCTAGCACCTCCTTGCCGGTGCCTGACTCGCCAGAAACCAGCACCGTCGAATCGCTCCGCGCCACTCGCGCCGCCAATGCCAGCAGTTGCCGGCTTGCCGGCTCGACTGCAACCGGCCCCTCCTCGTCTGCACCAATCTGCCCGCTGGCATGCCGCGCAACCAATCCGAGCAAGACCTTCGGCTCGAACGGCTTGACCAGGTAATCCACCGCTCCCTGACGCATGGCCTCGACCGCTCGTTCGACGGCACCGTATGCCGTCATCAGCAGGACCGGCAGCTGCGGATAGCGCTGGCGGATCAGCGCCTGCAGCGCATGGCCATCCATGCCGGGCATGTTCACGTCACTGACGACCAGACCGAAACCGTCCCGCTCCAAAGCCAGCAAGGCGGTCTCGGCGCAATCCACAGCGAGGTAGGAATAGCCACCGAGCTCCAGCGTATCGCCCAGAGCCTCACGCAGCGCGCGGTCGTCCTCCACCAACAGGATTTTTGCGGTCATGGGACTCATTCCGAAAGTGCCGGCGTACACACCGGAAGCAATGGCAGTTGCAAGGTGGCGCAGGTTCCTCGGGCCGGCCGGGAGCGCAACTCAAGCGCACCCGAATGCGCTCGCGCCACCGATTTGACAACGGCCAGCCCCAGCCCCGTCCCCGTCGCGCGGGTGGTGAAGAATGGCTCGCCAAGCCGAGCCAGCGTTGCAGCATCGATCCCGACACCGTTGTCGCTGATGCTGATACGCAACATCGGGCCACGCGCGTAGAGATGGACTTTCAACCTCGGGTCAGTGCCTGCCGCTTGAAGCGCGTTCTCGATCAGGTTGAGCAGCGCACCCACCAAGGTGTCGCGGTTGCATAGCAGCGCGCCACCCTGTACATCGCACTGCCAGCGGACGTTGACGCCGTCCACCCGCGTCTCGGCCGAGGCGCGCAGTGCCGCCAGCAGTTCGACCGGAGTCAATCGATCCTTCAGCGGTAGATCACCCCGGGCAAATATCAGCATGTCACGAACCTGATGCTCCAGTTCGTTAAGACGATCCTTGAGGCGCCCGGCGAAGCGCTGCTGATGCTCGACGGATAGCCCGCCCTGCTCCAAGTGGCTGGCATAGAGCAACGCAGTGGAAAGTGGCGTGCGGATTTGATGCGCCAACGACGCCACCATCCGCCCCAGCGCAGACAAGCGTTCGTTACGCGCGAGCTGGTCTTGCAGCCGCCTCGTCTCGGTCAGGTCGGTCAGCAGAACCAATTGTCCGGGTTCGCCGTTCAACGAGCGCGTTGCGATGGAAACGCGACGCCCATCCTTCAGCGAGATTTCGTGACCGTCGTCTTTGCGCGGCGCGAAGCTACGAGCGATTACCTCTCGCCAGAGCAGTCCTTCGAGTGGCTCACCTAGAAGGTCGAGGGCCACTGGATTGGCTTCGCGAATAACTCCCTGGCCGTCTATGACGATGACGCCACCGGGCAGCAGATCAAGCAGGCTCTGCAACCGATTGGCCAGCCGCTCCTTCTCACCGAGCTCCTGCAAGCGCTGTGCGCTGGTTTCAGCCAATTGGCCCCTCAACTCGGCCACACGCGCCTGCAGCAGCTGTTGGGATTCACCCAGCCGGCCGGACATACGGGTAAACAGTGCGAGCGATTGCTCAAGCTCGCCGCTTGCGGCGGTCTTGGCGGGATGCTGGATTAAAGCCGATGAAGAAGACGCGGAAGTCACTGGCACTCGTATCCGTCAAAAAGATGGTCGGTGAAGTGATGGCAGCAAGGATCATGCCGCGGCATGAAGAGGAAGAGGGGAATGCCACGCCGCCGGATTTAGCGGCGTGGCGGGGGATCACTCGTCGATGTCGTCGTCGCGGCGGTTCATGCCGTACTTGCGCATTTTTTCAACGAGGGTCGTTCGGCGAATTCGCAGGCGTTCGGCCGCACGTGCGACGACCCCGTTTGCATCCTCAAGCGCCTGCTGGATGAGGCCCTGCTCCAGATTGCCCAGATATTCCTTCAGATCGAGCCCTTCGATCGGAAGCATGGCGTGCGCATCGGCAGCAACGATGGGGGCGTTGATCGCGGCGCGCTCCTCCATTTCATCGTGCATATTGATGGCGTACTGCTCGTCATCATCATCGACATGACGGAATTTCTTCGGCAGCTCCATCACGCCGATTACCCCATAGGGATGCATGATCGCCATACGCTCGACCAGATTAGCCAGCTCACGGACATTGCCTGGCCAATCGTGACGGCATAGCGACATGATCGCGGCGGAGTTGAAGCGAATCGAGCCTCGCTTCTCATGCTCCATTCGCGAGATGAGTTCGTTCATCAGCAGCGGAATATCCTCGATACGCTCGCGCAGCGGGGCCATTTCGATAGGGAACACATTAAGGCGGTAATAGAGATCCTCGCGGAAGCTACCGTCCACGATCATCTTCTCCAGGTCCTTGTGGGTCGCGGCGATTATGCGTACATCGGCATTCTGCGTACGGTTGCTACCCACGCGCTCGAAGGTGCGCTCCTGCAGGACTCGCAGCAGCTTGACTTGCATGGGCAGCGGCATGTCACCGATCTCATCGAGAAATAGCGTCCCGCCTTCGGCCAACTCGAACCGCCCAGCACGAGACGAAATCGCCCCGGTAAACGCACCCTTCTCATGTCCAAACAATTCGCTTTCCAGCAACTCGGCCGGAATCGCCCCGCAGTTAACAGGAACGAATGGCCCGCCACGGCGCTTGGAGTGATAGTGCAGATTGCGCGCAACGACTTCCTTGCCGGTGCCCGACTCTCCGAGGATCAACACGCTCGCCTCGGTATCCGCGACCTGCTGCATCATCTGCCGGACATGCTGTACCGCGCGGCTGGTGCCGACCAGGCTGCGGAACAAATTGGGTTCGCGCTGCCGCCCGCGCGCCTTGGCCTGGTCGTTCATCTCCCGGTAAACCTGGGCGCGATGAAGGGAATCAAGCAGCTTGTTGTAGCTCGGCGGCATCTCGAGACTGGTCAGCACGCGCCGACGGATCTCGTCCGGCCAATCTGCCGGAACGGGCTCGCCGATCAGCATGAGCGGAAGATTTTCATCCCACTTACTGATCTGTTTGAGCAACTCTACCGCGCCGCCCTTGGCTGAGACGTTACCGAGCATGACGCCGAGTACGCTGCGACTTGATTCAAGCGCGTCGACGGCGCCCCGCCACTCACTGCTGGCGCAGGCCAGATGATCCTCACTCAGAAAGTTCAGAATGACGGTCAAATCCCGGCGACGATCCCTATCGTCATCTATCAACAAAATCTTGGTTTCACGCCACATCTTGTTTATAGCTCTAGAGGCTGAAAGAAAGCCTGCGCTCGTCTCGCTAGAAACGACTACGTCATCGGCAGATAGCCGTTAGTAAATTAAAAAAAACGTCGCGAGTCAAATTTATGACGTGATTCAACGACAAAAAGACCATTAAATGCATCTCTTCATCGATACAGGGGCAGAAAGGATACAAATGTGCCGGTCAGAATGCCGGCAGCGCTCGCTAGCGAAGCGTGACTTGACTGTATCGAACGAAGCTGAGGGGCGCATCGCGTTGCGGGCGGGTAATTAGGTTTACCGTCACGCTGCTTCAGGCGCAAAAGGATCCCGGCGTTACAGATTGATACTCCGTGCAGCCAACAGAACGGCAGCCGGCCAATGGTATCGCAGGTTTGGCATGCCTCAGGTCAGCCAAACAGCTTATAGACGTTGGCACCGTGCTGAGATTGATTGAGCTGGATCAGCTCATCCGCGACACGCCGCTGCTCGGCCTGACAGGTCATGACCAATTCACGATAAAGGCTCACCAGCTCCTGCAATCGCTGACGAATCGCCGGCTCGTCCTCGCGAGGTTCAACCATCGCGTCGTCGATGACTTGACGGCATTGCAGATCCAGGACGCTGATCGACGTCCAATCCTGTTGAACCATCGCGTCGCGCAGCGCGTTGCCGGTTTCTTCGAGACGTTTGACTGCTGCACTCATGGATCCGCTCCGGATGAACTGATTACAAGGCCTAGCCTGGACGGCTGCCCGGCACGATTGCTGTGCCTGAAACCTTTATCGGCAAACCTCGATTCGCCTTTAGCACAACCGCGGATAAAAGTCGGAGCTCAATGCAGACCGCGTAGCCCCGTCGGAACGCTGGGAGGCGCAACTGGCTCCCAGGGACCATCGGGACGGCCAGAGCAATACCAGTCGCCATCCCAACGGTAGTAAAGCCGCTCGCGATAGAACATGTTGCGCCCTTCCACGACATAGACACCCAGGCGATTGTCCCAATGCGCAGCGGCATGAGGAGGTGGCGCGTAACGCGGGTGGCTTTTCTGAGTCGCTGGCGGGCGTGGTGCCGGTGGTGTGCGAACCGGCGGTGGGCTGGTGACGGGTTCGCGAGGCTCCGATACCGGCGGAAGCGGCCGGCGTGTCGGCTCCGATGTCTGATACGGATTTCCCGCACAGGCTCCCAACAGCAGCGCCAGCACCATTGCGCCGCCCATTTTTGATAGACGATATGCGCCTGTCGAAACCGAGTTCATCGCCATTGTTCCGGGCCTCTTGAGTGCCACGCGAGATCAGGGCGTGTCAGGTTGGTTGATGATCAGCTCGACCGTGTCGTCGTGACCCAACGCCAGCGGTTCACTGCTGCCCTTCCACTCGCCTTGAAGGGCGTTCCCATCTCGGGAAATACGGGCAAGCAGCCTGACCTGTTCGAAGTTGGACAAGCGAAGCTGCGGAGTCATCGCATCGGCATCGCTCAAACTGACCGTAGCAGGCAGATCGGCGACGGTCAGGCGCTTCACTGCCAGTGGCATCGGCGGCCCAGACATCGCGCGGGCGAAAACGAACACCGTATCAGTCGGCTGCACGTCATCGGTAAGCGCCGCGTCCAATCGTACGTCGACCTTCAGGCCGGCGTCGACAGCGGCCGTCTCGCCTGCAGGCTCCTTCACCCTTGCCGATGCCGGTTCGCCGAGCTGCTCGCGCGCTCGAGCGATACCGCCCTGAATGGCTTCGCGAGACGGGTCTTCGACCGGCAGAGTCGCGACCAGTCGCTCCCAGAACGCTATTGCCTCCTCGAAGCGCTCACCCTCGTATGCCGCGATGCCCAACAGACCAAGGCTGGTGACCTCGTTAGGATCGCCCTTTAACGCTTCGTCGGTCAGCTGTTGCATCTGCGCCGACCATTGGCGATCTTCCGCGAAATAGAGCGCCTGCGCCCACTGCCCCAAGAGCTCCGGCTGACGACCGGCCAGGTTGATGAGCTGCTCGTAGGCGGCGGCTGCATCGGCGGGGCGTTCCTGACTCATGTAGGTTCGGGCCAGGAAGTACCACGCCTCGGTGGACTCGGGCTGCGCCTTCACCGCGCGCTCCAGCCGCGCAATCATCTCTTCAATGGTTTTGGGTTGCTCGGTGAATTCCCGTGCCAATTGCAGCTTATCGCTCGCCCCCCAATGCGAATACAGACCGTAACCAATCAGCGGCACGAGGATCGCCGCGATCAATGGGACGGCCCGGCCCAAGTCACTGTTTCGGCGGGTTTCGCCACCTTCTGTGTCGTCGAGCAGCTCACGCGCCGCATCGGCACGTCCCATCTCGAACTGTTCCAGCGTGAGGGTCCCAGCAGCCCGTTGTGCAGCCAGTTCACCGAGCCGCTCTTCATAGAGCGCGACGTTCAGTGCCGTCCGGTCCTCTTCTGCCTGTACACGACGCCCGCGCAACAGGGGGAGCATCAGGAACGCCAGGGCGGCCAGCAGCAGCAGGCCGGCACCTATCCAGAAATCGATCATGGGTCTTTTTTATCCAGCAACGTAGCGAGGCGTGCACGCTCGGCCTCGGAAAGTGTGTTCGACGCTTGGTCGGCCATGCCCCGGCGACGCCGCATCAGGATGACCGCCAGTACACCGCCCCCGAGGACGAGCAAGGCGACCGGGCCATACCAGAGCACGAGTGTCTTGGCGTTCACAGGCGGCTTATAGCGTACAAAGTCGCCGTAACGCGCAACGAGGTAATCGATGATTTGCTCGTTGCTCTGCCCTTCTCCCAGCATGCGGTAGATTTCGCGACGCAGGTCCATGGCGATGGGTGCGTTGGAGTCGGCAATGTTCTGGTTCTGGCATTTGGGGCAGCGCAGCTCCTCGACCAGCGTGCGGTAACGTTCCCGCTCGGCCTCATCCTTGAATTCATAGGCATCGATAGCGGCCTGCGCGCCGCCCGCCAGACACAGCGCCAGCAGTACCCCCCGAATCAGCTGTCTCATTCGTCCACCAGCTCCTGGTACAACGCGGCGAGCTGCTCACGCCAGACGCGCTCATCGATGACGCCGACATACTTGTGGCGAATGATGCCCTGCTTATCGACGAGAAAGGTTTCCGGTGCACCGTACACGCCCAGATCCAGCCCCAGGCTGCCCTGCTCGTCGCGAATGTTCAGCTGGTAAGGATCGTGAAAATCCTTGAGCCATTCCTGGGCGTCGGCGTTGTCATCCTTGTAGTTGACGCCATGGATGTTCACGCCTTGAGCCGCAAGCTTGTTGAGCACCGGATGTTCGACCTTGCAGGCCACGCACCAGGTTGCCCAGACGTTGACCAGCGCCGGCTTGCCCTTGATATCTTCCGCAGTGATCAACCGCTGCGGATCCTCGACCGAAGGCAGGGAAAATGACGGCAGTGGCTTGCCGATCAGCGCCGACGGCAGCTCGGTCGGGTCCAGGAACAATCCGCGATAGAGAAACACGGCGACCAGCAGAAAGATCGCCAACGGCAGCAACATCAAAAGTCTTTTCATCTCAGGCTCCTTGCTGGGCCAAACCGAGTGCGTCGCGGACGCGGGACCTGACTTTCACCCGGTAACGTTTGTCGCAAACCGACAGCACACCACCCAGCGACATCATCAGGGCGCCCAGCCAGATCCAGCGCACGAACGGCTTGATGTGTACCCGCACCGCCCAGGCACCGTTCTCCAGGGGCTCGCCCAGTGCCACATAGAGGTCACGGGTGAAGCCTGCATCGATGCCCGCCTCGGTCATCGGCATCTGCTGCACGGTATAGAGGCGCTTCTCTGGATGCAGCGTCGCGACTTGCTTTTCGCCATCGAAGACACGGATGGTGCCCATGTCGGAGGTGAAGTTGGGCCCTTCGAAGTGCTTGGCTCCGTCGAAGACGAAGCTGTAACCGCCCAATTGCAGCGACTCCCCGGGCGCCAGACGCAGGTCGCGCTCATCGCTTTGCAGGCTCGTCAGCACCACGCCCAAGGCACAGACCACCAACCCCAGGTGCGCCAATTGCATCCCCCAATAGCTCGGCGCCAGGCTCCGCACGCCTTTCAGCAGGCCCTTGTGGCGAGTCTTGTCGAGTATGTCGCGCGTCCCCGCAGCTACCACCCAGGCTGCCAGCAGACAGACAGCCAGCACAGCCCAATGGAAGTCGCCGAACAGCATCGAGCCTAGCCCGCCCAGGACAGCGCTGGTGATCAGCACCGGCGCCAGCATGCCCATCAACCATTTCACCGGCGTGTCTTTCCAGCGCACCAGCACCCCCACGCCGATTGCAAGCATCAGCGCACCAACGAGCGGCAGGAACATGGCATTGAAATAAGGGGGGCCGACCGAAAGCTTGGTGTTCGACAGCGCATCGAGCAGCAGTGGATAGAGCGTACCCAGCAGAATCATCGAGGTGGCGACGACCAACAGCAGGTTATTAATCAGCAGCAGGGTCTCACGCGACCACAGACCAAAGCCGATCTGGCTCTTCACCACCGGCGCGCGCAGTGCGAACAAGGTCAGCGATCCGCCGACTACCAACAGCAGGAACGCCAGAATGAACACGCCGCGTTCCGGGTCAGTTGCAAACGCGTGCACCGAGGTAAGTACCCCTGAACGAACCAGGAATGTACCCAACAGGCTGAGCGAGAACGCTGCGATAGCCAACAGCACGGTCCAGCTTTTGAACACGCCACGCTTCTCTGTCACCGCCAGAGAATGAATCAACGCGGTGCCTACCAGCCACGGCATGAAGGACGCGTTCTCCACTGGATCCCAGAACCACCAGCCGCCCCAGCCCAGTTCGTAATAGGCCCACCATGAACCCAGGGCAATACCCGTGCCCAGGAAGGCCCAGGCAATCAGCGTCCAGGGGCGCGACCAGCGCGCCCAGGCGGCATCGAGTCGGCCACCGAGCAATGCGGCAATGGCGAACGAAAAGGCCACGGAGAAACCGACATACCCCATGTAGAGCATCGGCGGATGTACCACCAGACCGAAGTCCTGCAGCAGCGGATTCAGGTCACGGCCGTCCATCGGCGCTTGTGGCAGCAGGCGCTCGAAGGGATTGGAGGTGACAATCAGGAACAGCAGGAAGCCGATACTGATCAATCCCATCACGCCCAATACCCGCGCCAGCATGTCGTCAGGCAACTGGCGCGAGAAGATCGCGACGGCGAAGGTCCAGGCGGACAAAATGAAGGCCCACAATAGCAACGAGCCTTCGTGCGCGCCCCATACCGCACTGAATTTGTAGTACCAGGGCAAGGCGCTGTTGGAGTTCTGCGCGACGTAGGCCACGGAGAAATCGTCCACCATGAACGCATAGGTGAGGCAGGCGAAGGAGAACGCCAGGAAGGAAAACTGTCCCCAGGCAGCCGGTTGCGCCAAACCCATCCACTGATGATCACCGCGCCAGGCGCCGATCAGTGGAAGCGTGCCCTGCACGACCGCCAGGCACAGCGCCAGAATCATCGCCAGATGACCGAGCTCGGGGATCATTTCGCATACTCCTGCTTGTCGCCTTCGTAATGCTTCATCATCCCGCTCTGCTCCAGCGCCTGGCTGACTTCCGGCGGCATGTAGTTCTCGTCATGCTTGGCAAGTACCTCATCGGCCACCAGAACGCCGTCGGCATTCACGCGGCCGAGGGCAACGATGCCCTGCCCTTCACGGAACAGATCGGGGAGGATGCCCTGGTACTGGATGGTCACCGTCTCATTGTTATCGGTGACACGGAAGGAGACGGTGAGCGAGTCGCTGCTGCGCTTCACCGACCCTGCCTCGACCAGGCCACCGGCCCGAATCCGCGTGCCCTCCGGGGCTTCGCCCGCAGCGATCTGCGTCGGCGTGTAGAACAGGTTGATGTTCTCTTGCAGAGCAGACAATGCCAGCGCCACCGCGATACCGACGCCTGCCAGAATGGCCAGCACGATGAACAGACGCTTCTTGCGCACAGGATTCACTTCATTTCCTCCCGGCGCAAACGACGCGCCTCGTCTTGCAGATAACGCCGGCGCGCCATGGTCGGCAGCGCCACGTTGAGAATCAGGACCGCCAGGCTGATGCCGTAGGACGTCCAGACATACAGGCCATGGTTGCCCATGGCGATGAATTCGGAGAACGACGAGAAATTCATGATGCCTTGCCTAGGGTCTGTTGATGTTTCGTAGCGAGCCGCGTTGCTGCGTCAAATGGCGCCACGCAAGGCGCGGGACGCAGGGAATGGTCATTCCCTTGCCAAGTCCCGCAACGCCGCATGACGCCATTTGAAGAGCAACCCGCAGGGACGGGGCCCGTTTGACGCAGCACTGCGTTACTCGTCGCTCATTGGGAATAACCAAACCATGCTCCTCGCGCCTTGTTCTGCGTCAAACGGGCCTTCGTCGCGACCGCGACGAAACATCATCAGACCCTATGAGCGTTTTCACTTCAGCCTTGACCCAGCTGCTTCGCGACTCGCGGCGCAGCACTTCCAGGCGCATGCGCATCAGCAGCACCAAGGTGAAGAAGCAATAGAACCCCAGCACCATGACCAGCAGCGGCAGCCACATTTCCATGGGCATGGCCGGTTTTTCCGTCACGGTGAAGGTGGCGGGCTGGTGCAGCGTGTTCCACCACTCCACCGAATACTTGATGATCGGAATGTTGACCACACCGACGATGGACAGCACCGCACAGGCCTTCGCCGCGCTGTCGCGGTTGGTGATGGCCTGGCCCAACGCAATGATGCCGAAGTACAGGAACAGCAGAATCAGCATCGATGTCAGGCGCGCATCCCACACCCACCAGGCGCCCCAGGTCGGCTTGCCCCACACCGCACCGGTAAGCAGCGCAATGAAGGTCATCCAGGCGCCAATGGACGCGGCCTGCTGCAAGGCGACATCGGCCAGCTTCATTTTCCATACCAGCCCGACGACCCCGGCCACCGCCAGCATCACATAGATCGATTGCGCCAGAAACGCGGCCGGCACGTGAATGTAGATGATCCGGAAGCTGTTGCCCTGCTGGTAATCCTGCGGCGCGAAGGCCAGCCCCCAGACCGTCCCCACACCAATGAGCAGCAGCGCTGCCCAGGCCAGCCACGGCATCCAGCGACTGCTGATCTCGTAGAACCATTTGGGCGAACCCAGCTTGTGGAACCATGTCCAGTTCATAGCACCTGCCTCAAGGCCATCGCGCCTGGCGATACCGCCCCTAAACCGGACAGTCGCCTCTGGCCAGCGATCAGTAAACTCATCGTTACCGAAGCCGCTGATGTCACTTCGGCGACTCGTGTTCCGCTATCGGATAGATCCATGGTGCAGTCCGTCATTCGCCAACACTGATCTTCAGGCCGGCCGCTATAGCAAAGGGTGTCAGGGTAACTGCCAGAGCAGTCAGGCTGGAAAGCCATAATAGGTGTCCGAGCGCAGGCAGCCCCTGCAGTGCTGCCTGCAGCGCCCCGCTGCCCAGAATCAGCACGGGGATATAAAGCGGGAGAATGAGTAGCGCCAACAGCAGTCCGCCACGCTTGAGCCCGACCGTCAACGCCGCCCCCACCGCTCCCAGCAGACTGAGCACTGGTGTGCCCAGCAGCAGGGACACCAGCAGCACCGGCAATGCGCTGACCGGCATTCCCAGCATGAGGCCCAGTAGCGGGGCCAACAAAACCAGCGCCAGACCGGAAAACATCCAGTGTGCCAGCACCTTGGCGAGCACAAGAAGTGCCAGAGGGTGCGGCGAAACGACCCACTGCTCGAGCGAGCCGTCCTCGAAATCGCTGCGGAACAGCCCATCCAGCGAGAGCAGCACTGCCAGTAACGCGGCTACCCAGATCAGCCCGGGGGAAATCGTTTGTAGCAATTGCGACTCGGGGCCGACCGCCAACGGAAATAACGCAATGACGATGGCGAAGAACACCAGCGGGTTGGCCAGCTCCGCCGGACGGCGGAACAACAGGCGGCTTTCGCGAGCCAGAAGCAGCGTAAAGACGTTACTCATGCGGTTCGCTGCCCCAAATCTATCTCGCGGAAGCCTGCCGGCTTCTCCGTCAGCGAATGGTGCGTGGTCAACACGACCAGGCCACCCTGCTCGCAGTGCCCCGCCAGATGTCGCTCGAGCTGCGCCACGCCATGTTTGTCGAGCGCAGTGAAGGGTTCATCGAGGATCCACAAGGGTGGTGGCGAGAGGTACAGCCGGGCCAGGCCGACGCGACGTTGCTGACCGGCCGATAATGTATGACAGGGTACATCCTCGAAACCGCGCAATCCGACGGAATCCAGCGCTTGCCAGATCGCATCGCGCGTCGCAGGCTGATGCAGAGCACAGAGCCAGGTGAGGTTTTCCTCTGCGGTGAGCAGCCCCTTGATGCCCGCGGCATGACCGATCCACAACAGATTGCGAGCCAGCTCGCCGCGCTGGCTCTCGAGGTCCCGACCGTTAAGTAGCACCTTTCCGGCGGTCGGCTGCATCAGCCCGGACAGCAAGCGCAACAGGCTGGTCTTGCCACTGCCGTTGGGGCCGGCGATCTGCAACATTTCCCCTTTGGCGATCCGCAGGTCTAACCTTTCGAACAGAAGGCGCCAGTCCCGCTCGCAGGAAAGCGCCACAGCTTCTAGAAAGGGACTGGACACGCTAGGGCTACCTCAAGATGGAAGGAGCCAGGCCGCTATATCGATGGCAGGCTGGGCGGCCGGAATTATACATGCCGAGCCCCTGCACCAAAGGCCACAACGGCGAAAGGTTGTAAGAGCATTTAAGTAAGATGACCGAGATCAAAAGCACCCAGGCAATCCCCGCCTCAGGCCCGTCTCGCCCATTGGCGAACACGGCCGAGATGGCCTTGAAATTGTTGCAGCCGATGCAGGGATTGCTAATCGCGGGGGAAAGCGCCGAGGCCGAGGTCATCAGTATCAAGGAGGCACTGCAGAACTTTCAGCTGACGTTGCGCCTGACGCTTAACAATGGGCGGCAGGCGACCATCGAGACCAGCAGCCCGAAAGCCGCCGTGCCGGGTGCGGCCATGATGGTCACTGCGCTCTCCGACACCCGTCTGATCGCCGCACTGCAGCCAGGCAATCGGCAGCCACAAAGCAGCATCGACCTCGGGCAGCTGCCGGTGGGCACCGTGGTGCAAGGCAAGGTGACGGCCAGCCAGCAAACACAGCAGGACGGAAAAAACCTATTCAAAGTGGTGATCACCCTGCTCAACTCGCCACTCGCCGGACACAAGCTGAACGTCGAGTCAGCCATGCCGCTCGCACCGGGCAGCCTCATAACGGCCCGAGTCCAAGGCGACCAATCGCTGTCGTTCATGCCACTGAGTGGTCGCCTCGATCAGTTGGTGCTGGGCCAGCAACTCACCGCGCAGCATAACCGCCAGGGTTCGCTCGAAGGGCTGCTCGGCGCGCTCGGATCCGGTTCAGGTCTGCCCGAACAATTGCGTGGTGCGGCCGAGCGCTTGCTCGGTCTGGTTCCGGATATGCAACAGCTTGGCGATACCAAGACCCTGGCACAGGCATTGGCGCGTAGCGGTGTGTTTCTCGAATCAAGCCTGCTGAGCGGTCAGGCGAGCAACCTGCCGGCGGATATGAAAGCCGCCCTGCTCCGCCTGATTGCTCAACTACCCGGGCTACCAGGAAGCGGCCCGCTGGCGGCGGCACAAGCCGGCGCAACCCTCGGCCAGGCGCTGCCGGCATTTGCCCGCAGTGCCCTGGGTGCGCTTGGACAGCCAAACGCGCGCCACCTGGCGCAGAACTTTCCACTGCCGAGCCGCTTGCCGCCGAACGTTGGCGATGAGGCCGATCTCGAATTGATATTGAAACTTGCCGCTGCAGCGGTCTCTCGACTGCAGACACATCAGCTGTCCAGCCTCGCCCAGACCCAGACGGGCCCCGACGGCACTCAGGTCACCACATGGCAGATCGAGGTACCGATGCGGGATCAACGGGAGATCGTCCCGCTGCAGGTGAAACTTCAGCGCGAAGAAGAAACTCAGCACAGCCACAAGGAAAAACCGGAAACCCTCTGGAAAGTCGAGCTCGCCTTTGACGTCGCACCTTTAGGTCCGCTGCAAGTTCAAGCGCAGCTGCTACAGGGCAGCCTATCCAGCCAGATATGGGCGGAACGCAGCGGCACCGCCCAGTTGATTGCAGCAGAACTCGATCACCTGCGTCAGCGACTGGTCACGGCCGGATTGAACGTCGGCGAGCTGGCCTGCCGCCAGGGTACGCCGCCCCAAGGCCCGCGCACCTCCCTGGATCAACGCTTCGTGGATGAAACTGCATGACCGCCAACACACCACGTCAGGCCATCGCACTGACCTACGACGGCGCCAACGCGCCAACCCTGTCAGCCAAGGGTGACGACGACCTGGCCGAAGCGATACTGGCGATCGCCCGCGAGCACGAGGTGCCGATCTATGAGAACGCCGAATTGGTGAAACTGCTGGCGCGTCTGGAGTTGGGCGACGCCATTCCCGAGGCGCTCTACCGCACCATTGCCGAGATCATCGCGTTTGCCTGGTACCTGAAAGGCAAGTGCCCATCAGGTTTTACCGAGCCACAGAGCCGACCGGCCGTCCCGCGGCTCAATGGGCCTGAGCGTTGAGAGTCGTGACCCCGCTGAAGCGACTCTTCTCCTGCGGGAAATCCGCCAGTACCCATGCAAAATAGCCCGCGCGGAAATAAAACACCTGCTCGTAGCCCCACTCCACCGCCAGACGAACCGCCTCGGCGCTGGCCGGACAGACCTCACTGTCACAGTAAACCACCAGCGGTACGGTTCTAGGCCACTCCGCGCGCGCGAGGCCGAAGAATTCGCGCGCGAGATCCATGTGCACCGCGCCTTCGACATGCCCCCAGCTCCACTCACGGCTTGGCCGAACGTCGACGAACACAGCACCAAGCTCATGGAGTTGTCTGGCCTGGTACACGTTGACGGTCATGGCACCGTCGACTTCCACCGGCGCTTCCGCGGCACTGAGCCACGTTGGGCTCATCAGCAGACACAGCATCAGAATGCGCAGCATCACATCCTCCTCGCCCAACTTAGGGCAGGGGCTTACGCCGGACATGGCGGAGCCCTGTCCAGTTTTGGAGGAAGCAATGGTCATATCGTTCACTGCCAAGGCCGGAGGGCCGGACAAACGTCACAGAATGACAACGACGAAATAACAGGCCGTTGAAAATACCTGCGTACTTTGTTTTTAACGGCCAATAACGGTGAGCAGCGTTGCGCTAGTCAGATTTGCGCCGCGCCTGATGCAGCTTGCGCATCAGCTCGGCTTCGGACTGGGACAGACCACAGGATTGCGTCAGGTCATCGACGCTGGCACCCATACCGACCAATTTGGCGGCTTGGGAGAATGAGAAATTGTTCGGATCGCGCTGTTCGAGTTGGCTGAGCTTTTCCGGCAGCGGTGCAACGATGCGTGACAACTCTCGCAGGTTCTTGGCCATCGTGACACTGCCTTGCTGATGGCTATCCAGCCGAGCACCAAGCTCCTTGATGCGCTGGTCACGGGCCGCGTTCTCAAGCGCTTGCGCCTGGATCTGCCGTTGCTGGCGTCGAAACAACCAGATGCAGCAACCCAGCAGTGCCAGACAGCACAGAGCAAGCGCGACGACCGCCGCAACCAGCGACTCGATCATGAATCAGATGCTCTCAAGTTCCGCCCATTCTTCTTCGCTCATCATCTTGTCCAGTTCGACCAGAATCAGCAGCTCGTTGTTCTTGTTGCAAACACCCTGAATGAATTTCGCCGACTCGTCGTTACCGACGTTGGGTGCGGTCTCGATCTCCGACTGACGCAGATAGACCACCTCGGCAACGCTGTCGACCAGAATGCCAACCACCTGGCGATCTGCCTCGATGATCACGATACGGGTATTGTCCGACACGGGTGCCGTCTCGAGGCCGAAGCGCTGGCGCGTATCGATCACGGTGACTACGTTACCGCGCAGGTTGATTATGCCAAGCACATAGCTTGGCGCGCCTGGTACCGGCGCAATTTCGGTATAGCGCAACACTTCCTGGACCTGCATCACATTGATGCCATAGGTCTCGTTATCCAGACGGAAGGTTACCCACTGCAGGACCGGATCATCGGAACCCTGTGCGGAAGTCGTCTTCATAGCCCCACCTCTTCTTATACCGCTGTGGCGGTCGATTCTATCGGTTACGCGGGGCGCTTGCGCGCACCCACGGTTGTTCAATTCGTTTACGACGGGATGCCCTTGAGATGGCGGGTCGCGCCGCTGGCAATCAGTTCTGCAAGCGCAGCCACGTCCACCAGCGCGCACATATGATCAATCACTGTTCCGGCCAGCCAGGGCCGCTGGGTGCGCTGCGAGCGCCATTTGACCTCCTTCGGGTCCAGGCGAATCGAGCGACTGACCTGATGCACAGCCAATCCCCACTCGTGGCCTTGCACCGAGATCACGTACTGCAGCCCCTCGCGAAAATCATCACGATACCGATCGGCCATGACCCAACGCGCCGTATCCAGCACCTTCAGATTACCGGCCTGACTCGGCAATATGCCGAGAAACCAAGTGGGCTGGCCGAACAGCGGTGTCAGCTCCTGCCCGGCGAGCGGATAGATCGAACCGAGGCTGACCAGCGGCACCGCCAATGTCAGACCGGCCACGTCGAACAGCAGGCACTCGAACGGCTCCTCGCCCCATTCCGGCTGGCCGCCCCGGTGTACCGGCGGGCCGCCAGGCATCTGCACTTTCGGTTCGAAAGTGGCTATCGGCTCGATCGATGCTGGTAGCGGCTCTGCCGGCGATTCGGGCTGCAGCTCGAGCAACGCCTCCGGCTCGGCGATAACCGGCGCAAGCATTGGTATCGGCTCAGGCTCGGGTAACGCAACCTGCCGCAGCGGAACGACCCGCTGGACGTCGCGCTGCTGCTCCTCGAGCACCGCCGCCAGGAACTCGTCGTGGCTGACCGAATCGGTCAGTTCCATGACGGCATCCTGCAGAAGCGCGTCGAGATAGGACTGCAGCGTCTGTTGCGAACGGCTTTCTTTAAGAACGGTACGGCTCATGAAACCAACTCGTGCAAACCCACTGGATAGGCTATCGGCCGCAACCACGGCGAACTTGAACCACGATCAAATCCGTATGTCGCCATTCAGGCGACCTGCGGCGAAGCTTGTGCCGCCAGCAACGTCTTGAGCAGCGCCCGGTAGGCCAGCACGCCCCGGCTGTTCGGATCATGCTGCGATGGCGTCAAACCAGCGCGACTGGCATCGCGCAAGCGCGTATCGATCGGGATAAAGGCTTGCCATAGGTTTTCCTGGTAACCGTTGCGCAAAACCTTGAGCGTATTCATCGAAGCCTGGGTGCGTCGGTCGAACATGGTCGGCACGATGGTGTAGGGCAATGCCTGCCGACGCGACCGGTTGATCATGCTGAGCGTGCTGACCATGCGCTCCAGGCCCTTCATCGCCAGGAACTCGGTCTGCACCGGGATGACCAACTGCTGGCTGGCCGCCAGTGCATTGACCATCAGCACCCCGAGCAAGGGCGGACTGTCGATGATGGCGTAATCGAAATCCTGCCAGAGCTGCGAAAGGCTCTTGGCGATGACCAGACCGAGGCCGTTCTGCCCGGGCGACTGACGCTCCAGGGTCGCCAGCACGGTGCTCGATGGCAGCAGCGAAATGCGCTCATGGCTCGTCGGCAGCAGCAGCTGCCAGGGCAGCCCCTCTGGAACGCTGCCCTGATGCTGGAACAGATCGAAAACGCTGCGATCGAGATTATCCGGATCATGACCGAAATAGCTCGTCATCGAGCCATGGGGATCGAGATCCAACGCCACGACCCTCTTGCCGGAATCAGCCAGCAATCCGGCGAGCGCGATGGAGGTAGTGGTTTTACCCACTCCGCCTTTCTGATTGGCTACTGCCCAGACTCTCATAACTCTCTTTCCATCCGGATCGGACCAGACCGGGAACGGCCGTGTCGGCATAACCGACGACGAGGAATTGACGACACCGCGAGCGGCACCTAACGATCTCAAGGAATAGCACGTTGTGTGCCAGAGTGCGGGGCTGGTCCGATAGCTCGGGCGCTGCCGCCGCCAACACCGCTGATACCCCGTCGCACATCGAGATTGCGTGAAATAACCAGAATCACCCGGCGGTTACGTGCCCGGCCCTCCGCAGTCGCGTTATCCGCGATGGGCTGAAACTCGCCGTAGCCCACCGCTGCCAGGCGTGATGGATCGACGCCATCGGCCGCCAACATCCGCACGACACTGCCGGCGCGGGCGGCCGAAAGCTCCCAATTAGTCGGAAATTTGTTCGTACTGATGGGCAGGTTGTCGGTAAAGCCTTCGACATGAATCGGGTTATCAAAAGGTGCCAGAATCCTGGCGATTTTCTCCAACAGATCGAACGCATGGTCGTTGGGTAATGCATCGCCGCTGGGGAACAGCAGGCTGGAATTCAGCTCGATTTCGACCCAGAGCTCATTGCCTCTGACGGTAAGCTCGTTCGTGTCGATCAGGTCGGCGAAAGCCTCCCGCATGCTCTGCATGATGCTTTGCAGGGGATCAATCGGTTGCTGTGATGCCTGCGGCTCGTCGATCTCAGACACATCCGGCTGCGTAGTGCGCGGCCGCTCTTCGCCGATTGGGATTGGCTTGACGGCGCGGTCGACCTGATTGAAGACGCCCACGAGCGAATCCGACAGGATTTTATATTTGCCTTCATTGAGCGAGGAAATCGAATACATCACCACGAAGAAGGCGAACAGCAAGGTGATGAAATCCGCGTAGGAAACCAGCCAGCGCTCGTGATTCTCCGGCTCTTCGTGCGTTCTGCGTCGACCCATGATCAGCCTACTCTCAGCAGTGACGGGTGAGCAGACATAGCAACGGGCCTGCTCGCAAAGGCGGCGCTGTAGCGAATAACGACCGTGATTTGAGCCTGTACCATGTTTCTTCCCGTGTCCGCGGCGGCAGGGGTGCGCACCGTCGGCCTTCCGCCGCTCAATCCATGAAGCCTTGCAGCTTCATCTCGATCGAGCGGGGATTTTCCCCTTCGGCAATCGACAGAACGCCTTCGAGCAGCATCTCGCGATAGGCGGTTTGCTTCTGCACCACGCTCTTGAGCTTGTTGCCCATTGGCAATACCAGCAGGTTGGCAAAGGCCACGCCATAGATGGTGGCAACAAATGCAACGGCTATGCCACTGCCTAGCTGGCTTGGGTCGGCGAGGTTGCCCATCACGTGAATCAATCCCATCACCGCACCGATGATGCCCACCGTGGGTGAATAGCCGCCCATGCTCTCGAACACTTTTGCCGCTCGCAGATCGCGGGTTTCCTGGGTGTACAGGTCAACCTCGAGAATGCTGCGAATCACCTCGGGCTCGGCGCCATCGACCAGCAACTGCAGGCCTTTGCGAGCGTAGGGATCGGGCTCGCTTTCGGCGATCGGCTCGAGCCCCAGCAGCCCCTCCTTGCGCGCCGTGGCACTCCAGCCAGTGACCTGACTGATGCCGCCAGCCATGTCGACACGCGGGGGGAAGAAAATCCAGCCGAGAATCGACATGGCCCGCATGAACACCGCCATCGGCGTCTGCAGCAGAACCGCGCCCAGCGTGCCGCCCAGCACGATCAGCGCTGCCGGACCATTGAGCAACGCCGAGACGTGGCCGCCCTCAAGGAAATTGCCACCGACGATGGCGACAAACGCAAGGACCAGCCCGATGAGGCTGAGCACATCCATTAGAGGCACGCCTCGCTCAGATGCCGGCCGATGTCATCGAGGCCGTAAACCGCATCGCTGAGGTTGGCCTTCGCCACCGCCATAGGCATCCCATAGATGACACAACTGGCTTCGTCCTGGGTCCACACCTGGCTGCCGCTCTGCTTGAGCATGCGCGCGCCTTCGCGACCGTCGGCACCCATGCCAGTCAGCACGACCGCCAAGACCTTGTCGTGGAATGCCTTCGCGGCAGAGCCGAACGTGACGTCCACGCATGGCCGATAGTGAAGCCGCTCGTCGCCAGGCAGGATGCGAATCGCACCCCGCCCGTCGATCATCATCTGCTTGCCGCCGGGTGCCAGCAGCGCGAGACCGGGGTGCAGCAGATCGCCGTCTTCGGCTTCTTTGACACTGATCTTGCAAAGCTTGTCCAGACGCTCGGCGAATGCCTTGGTGAAAGCGGCGGGCATGTGCTGGATCAATACGATGGGAGCCGGAAAACTGGCGGGCAGCTGAGTCAGCACGCGCTGAAGCGCCACCGGACCACCGGTCGATGTACCAATGGCCACCAGTCGATAAGACTTGCGACGAGGCGCTGGCGCCGCATGAGCGGGCGCCGCGGTACGGGCCGGCGCAGGTGCGACACCCGACGGAGCGGACGTGTTGCGCGCCGGCGCTGTTACAGCTGCGGTACTGCCGACGGCGCTACTGTAGCGACGGTTGCTGCGCGAAATCGTGTGGATCTTCTCGCAGAGCAGCTGCTTGACCTTGTCCGGATTGCGCGAAATATCCTCGAAATTCTTCGGCAGAAAATCCACCGCTCCGGCGTCCAGCGCATCGAGCGTCACCCTCGCACCTTCGTGGGTAAGCGAAGAGAACATCAGCACCGGGGTCGGACAACGCTGCATGATCTGCCGCACCGCGGTGATGCCGTCCATCATCGGCATCTCGTAATCCATGGTGATGACGTCAGGCTTCAACGCCAAGGCCTGGTCGATTGCCTCGCGCCCATTGGTAGCGGTGCCAATTACCTGGATATTCGGGTCTGAAGAAAGGATGTCCGATACCCGGCGACGGAAGAAGCCGGAATCGTCCACCACCAGGACCTTGACTGCCATAAAACACTCCTAGCGACAGCGGCCATCAGAACCGCTGTCCAGTGATCAGATGCGGCGTGCGTAACGCTTCAGCATGCTTGGGACATCGAGGATCAGGGCGATACGACCGTCGCCGGTGATCGTCGCGCCGGACATGCCCGGAGTGCCTTGCAACATTTTGCCCAATGGCTTGATCACCACTTCTTCCTGCCCCACCAACTGATCCACGACGAAGCCGATGCTCTGGTTGCCGACGCTCAGAATCACGACATGACCCTCGCGCTGCTCCTCATACTCGGCACCGCGTACCAGCCAGCGCTTGAGGTAGAACAATGGCAGTGCTTTGTCACGGACGATCACTACTTCCTGACCATCAACCACGTTGGTGCGCGACAGATCGAGATGGAATATTTCGTTGACGCTCACCAACGGGAAGGCGAAGGCCTGGTTGCCCAGCATCACCATCAGGGTGGGCATTATCGCCAGCGTCAGCGGTACCTTGATGACGACGCGCGAGCCTTGGCCCTTGCTGGAGAACACGTTGACCGTGCCGTTGAGCTGCGAAATCTTGGTCTTGACCACGTCCATGCCGACACCACGGCCGGACACATCGGAGATCTCCGATTTGGTGGAGAAGCCCGGCGCAAAGATCAGGTTGTAGCATTCCAGATCGTTCAGGCGATCGGCGGCTTCCCGTTCCAGCAGGCCCTTCTCTACCGCCTTGGCACGCAATATGTCGGCGTCCATACCCTTGCCGTCATCGGTGATCATCAACAGGATGTGATCACCTTCCTGTTCGGCTGAGAGCACCACCTTGCCGGTGCGCGGCTTGCCGGCGGCCTCGCGCTCTTCTGGCGTCTCGATACCGTGGTCGACCGCGTTACGCACCAAGTGCACCAGCGGATCGGCCAAGGCTTCGACGAGGTTCTTGTCCAGATCGGTTTCTTCGCCGACCAACTCCAGGTTGATCTCTTTCTTGAGGCTGCGCGCCAGGTCTCGAACCAGGCGCGGGAAACGGCCGAACACCTTCTTGATCGGCTGCATGCGCGTTTTCATCACGGCGCTCTGCAAATCGGCGGTCACCACGTCAAGGTTGGATACGGCTTTGGCCATGGCTTCATCGGCACTGTTAGAACCCAGACGCACCAGACGGTTACGCACCAGTACCAGTTCGCCGACCATATTCATGATCTCGTCGAGCCGCGCGGTATCGACCCGTACAGTCGTCTCGGCTTCGCTCGCCGGTTTCTCGGGCGCCGGGGCTGCCTTGGAAGCAGCCTCTGCCTTGGGGGCCACCGCTGCCTTGCTTGTTACAGACGCTGCTGCTGGCTTCGGCGCTGCATCCTTCTTCGCTACCGGTGTAGCAGCCGGAGCCGCTGTAGCGGCAGGCACTGGGGCTACGGGAGGAGCCGCCTCCGGCTCGAACTTCCCTTTACCGTGCAGTTGATCCAGCAGTGCTTCGAATTCGTCATCAGTGATTTCATTACCACCGGACGCCACAGGCGTAGCCGGAGCCTCGGCACGAGGCGCAGCGGCAGCCGGTTCGGCGAACTGGCCTTTGCCATGCAACCGATCGAGCAATGCTTCGAATTCGTCGTCAGTGATCTCATCACTGGCTGGGGTTTCGGCGAACGGCGCGATCGGCGTCGGCTCTACCGCAAATTGCCCCTTGCCATGAAGCTGGTCGAGCAGCGATTCGAACTCCGCGTCGGTGATCTCGTCCGTGGCCCCGGCAGACGGAGCCTCGGCGGTCTGGTCCAGCGCGCCCAGGAACTGCTCGAATTCATTGTCTGCCGTCGCGGCTTCTGGCTCAGGCTCGGCTGGCGCTTCGGCCAACGGCTGCTCCGCTCCGGCCGGTTCGGCCAGACGTGCAAGTGCTGCCAGCAGCTCAGGGGTAGCGGGGGTCACCGCGGTGCGCTCGCGCACCTGGCTGAACATTTCGTTAACGGCGTCCAGTGCCTGCAGCACGACATCCATCAATTCCGAGTCGACGCGACGCTCACCCTTGCGCAGGATGTCGAAGACGTTTTCCGCGATGTGGCAGCACTCGACCAGCTCATGCAGCTGGAGAAAACCGGCACCGCCTTTTACCGTATGGAAACCGCGAAAAATCGCATTGAGCAAGGCTGTGTCATCGGGGCTGCTTTCCAGCTCCACCAGTTGCTCTGACAATAGTTCGAGAATCTCGCCGGCCTCTACCAGGAAATCCTGGAGGATTTCTTCATCGGCGTCGAAGCTCATATTCACCTTCCCCTAAAAGCCCAGGCTCGAAAGCAGATCATCGACATCGTCCTGCCCGGATACGACATCCTCACGTATATCGGCATGCATCTGCGGACCTTCACCGTTGGAAGGCTCTTTTTCTTGTTTTTTCTTTTCCTGCTCGGCGCGCATCGCTTCGCGGTCATGCTGGATGCCCGCCACGCGATCAACCTGCCCGGCCATCAGCACGAGATTCAGCAGGTTGTTTTCAAGATCGGTGATCAGCCGGGTGACACGTTTGATCACCTGACCGGTCAAATCCTGAAAATCCTGGGCGAGCATGATCTCGCTGAGATTTTGCGATAGTTGGCTACTGTCGTTCATCGAGCGCTGCAGGTACTGATCAATGCGACGGACCAGATCCCTGAACTGCTCGGCATTCATTTCGCGGCGCATGAAGCGCTGCCAGTCAGCTGCCAGACCCGGGGCCTCATGACTGATGAAGTCAACCAGCGGCGCCGACTCTTCCACGAGATCCATGGTGCGGTTGGCGGCCTTTTCGGTCATCTCCACCACATAGGAAAGCCGATCGGTGGCGTCGGTAATCGGTGACGGATCACCACCCGTAGCACAGGTATCCATCTCGAGCTTGACGATGGCGTTATGCAGCTCACGGGTGAGCTTGCCAACCTCTCGATAAAGTCCGTTATTTCGGGCCTGGTTGAGCTCGTTGAACATCTGTGTCGCTTCGTCGAAGCGGCCTTGTTGCAGACTCTCGATCAACTGGGGTGCATGAGCCTTCAGAGTCGCTTCGAACTCTGCCAGGCTTTGCTCTGCTTGCGTCATAGTGCCCTCGCGGCGTTACTGCTTCAGCCGTTGACGCGCTCGAAGATTTTTTCAATCTTCTCTTTGAGCACTTGAGCCGTGAATGGCTTGACCACGTAACCGTTTACGCCTGCTTGCGCGGCCTCGATGATCTGGTCGCGCTTCGCTTCGGCGGTAACCATCAGCACCGGAAGATGCTTCAAGCGTTCGTCGGCACGCACAGCACGCAGCAGATCGATGCCGCTCATGCCCGGCATGTTCCAGTCTGTGACCAGGAAATCGAAACTGCCGCTCTTCAGCATCGGCAACGCAGTGATGCCATCATCCGCTTCGGCGGTGTTGGTAAAGCCCAGATCACGCAAAAGATTCTTGATGATCCGTCTCATGGTCGAAAAGTCATCGACGATGAGGATTTTCATGTTCTTGTCCAAGTACACCTCCGTAAATCCCGAAATCCCATAACCTGCTCACGGTCTGTTGCGGGCCTTCATGATGAAGCTCGTAAGCGGCCTCTAATACTTTTTTCGAACCGCCCGTTAACGGGCCCGCCACTCGCCGAGGCGGGCCCGCAGACGCGCCGCGCACTGACTGTGCAACTGGCTCACCCGCGATTCGCTGACCCCCAGCACTTGGCCGATTTCCTTTAAATTCAACTCTTCGTCGTAATACAGTGAAAGCACCAGCTTCTCGCGTTCAGGCAGGTTGCCGATGGCCTCGGCCAGCGCCTGTTGAAAACGCTCGTCTTCAAGATCGCGGGACGGTTCCGGATGGGTGCTTGCTGCATCCTGCTCGAATTCCCCGTGCTCGCCTTCCTGAAGCAGATCATCAAAGCTGAACAGGCGGCTGCCCAGGGTGTCGCCCAGAATGCCGTAGTACTCATCGAGACTCAATTTAAGTTCGGCCGCAACGTCCTGATCTTTAGCGTCGCGACCGGTTCTGGCTTCAATTGCCCGAATCGCCTCGCTGACCATGCGTGAATTGCGGTGCACGGATCGCGGCGCCCAATCGCCCTTGCGGACCTCATCGAGCATTGCGCCACGGATACGGATACCGGCGTAAGTCTCGAAACTCGCCCCCTTTCCGGAGTCGTATTTCTTGGACGCTTCCAGCAATCCGATCATGCCGGCCTGCATCAGATCATCGACCTGCACGCTCGCTGGCAAACGCGCCAGGAGGTGATAGGCAATACGCTTGACCAACGGCGCGTACTGATCGATGAGCTGGTATTGCGAGTCTTTTGCCTGAGCTTTGCTGTAGTACATACCGAATCCAGCTGCTGTCATTCGTTACGGTCTGCGGCGGGCCTGACGAGGCGCTCCACAAAGAACTCCAGGTGGCCCCGCGGCGTTGCCGGCAGTGGCCAGCTATCCACCTTCTGCGCGATGGCCTTGAATGCCAGCGAGCATTTGGCGCGAGGATAGGCCTCATAGACGGCACGCTGTTTCTGTACCGCCTTGCGCACCGCCTCGTCGTAGGGGATCGCACCGACGTATTGCAGCGCCACGTCGAGGAAACGCTCGGTCACCTTAGTCAGTTTGGCGAACAGGTTGCGTCCTTCCTGCGGCGCGTGCGCCATGTTCGCCAGGACACGGAAGCGGCTGATGCCATAGTCCCGATTGAGCAGCTTGATCAACGCGTAGGCATCGGTGATCGAGGTGGGCTCGTCGGTCACGACCAGCAATACTTCCTGCGCAGCGCGCACGAAGCTCACCACGCCGTCGCCAATGCCCGCCGCAGTGTCAATGATCAGTACATCGATGTCGTTTCCGATATCGCTGAAGGCCTGAATCAGCCCGGCGTGCTGAAGAGAAGACAACTGCACCATGCTCTGGGTGCCCGACGCCGCGGGCACGACGCGGATGCCGCCTGGCCCTTGAATCAGCACGTCACGCAGATCGCACTCGCCGGCAATGACGTCGGCCAGTGTGCGCTTGGTCGTCAAACCCAGCAGTACGTCCACGTTAGCCAGTCCAAGGTCGGCATCAAGCAGAACCACCCGACGACCGAGCTCGGCCAGGGCCAAGGCCAGATTGACCGACACGTTGGTCTTGCCGACGCCACCCTTGCCGCCAGTCACCGCAATAACCTGTACGGGATGAATACCCATTTTCACACGCCTATCTCTTGCTGGAGCCCGAGGGCCATCGATACGTTCAGCCCGAACGCGTCTTCTTTGTGTGTATCACAGAGCAAAATACTCATCCGACTTTCCGTGAAGAACCGTTGTACAGACCGGAGAACATGTCGGCCATGGTTTCCTCGCTGGGATTCTCGTCGGATTGCAGGCTCACCGCCCTGCTCACCAGCTGGTGGCTGCGCGGAAGATGCAGATCGTCAGGGATGCGCGGCCCATCGGCAAGGTAAGCGATGGGCAGATGCTGGCTGATGGTGAGACCCAGCACATCACCCAGGCTCCCGGCTTCATCCAGTTTAGTCAGAATGCAGCCAGCCAGCCCGCATCGGCGGTAGTTATGCCAGGTCGCCTTGAGTACCTGACTCTGGCTGGTCGCCGGCAGCACCAGGTAATTCTTCGACTTGACGCCGCGATCGGCCAGTGCTTCGAGCTGAACACGCATCATCGCGTCGCCGGCCGGCAGGCCAGCGGTATCGATTAGGATCAGGCGCTTGCGAGCCATCGGCGCCAGAGTCTTGCTCAATGGCTGACTGGGATCGATTTGGATGACAGGCACGTCGAGGATGCGCCCCAAGGTCTTCAGCTGCTCCTGCGCACCGATGCGATAGTTGTCCATGCTTGCCAGTGCAATGCTTTGCGCGCCGTGCTTGAGCACGTAGCGCGCCGCGAGCTTGGCCAGCGTGGTGGTCTTGCCGGCACCGGCCGGGCCGACCAGCGCAATAATGCCGCCCTCTTCCAGCGGCTCGACCTTGCTGACCTTGATCGATTGCGCCAGGTGCGCCAGGAGCATGCGCCAGGCCTGACGCGGTTCGGATACGGTGGAAACCTTTTCCAGCAATGCGCGCGACAGTTCGGCCGGCAAGCCGACGCGTTGCAGGCGGCGCCAGAGCCCGGCCTGTTGCGGACGACGGCTCTGCTCCTGCCCCCAGGCAATCGAGCCAAGCTGCACTTCGATCAACTCGCGCAACCCCTGCAGCTCCGACTGCATGGCTTCGACCGCACGCGTATCGAACGAGGCACTCGCGGCGACTGGCGTTGGTTGAACGGCAGCAGGTTTCTCGTCAAGCAGTTGACGATCCTGCCCGGCAGGGCTGCGCGATGGCGCTTGCAGGTCCGCATGGGCACTGGCGATACGCGCCTGGGTCTTGCGCAGCTCCGCTTCCAGCGCCGCATTCGGCTGCTTCGGGGCTGCCGGCTCCATCGGATAATCAAGCACAGCAGTCAGCTCGACGCCGCCGGCAACACGGCGATTGCCCGTGATCACGGCATCGGCGCCCAGCTCGTCACGAATCATCTTCATGGCGATACGCATGTCGGCTGCGAAGAAACGTTTGACCTGCATGGCCTATAACCCTCGGTTAATTCTGACCCACCGTGGAAACGATGGTGACCTGCTTGTTATCCGGTATTTCCTGGTAGGCGAGGACGTGAATGTTCGGTACGGCCAATCGGGCGAACCGCGACAACATCGCGCGGACTGGACCGGCCACCAGCAGTATCGCCGGCTTACCCAACATTTCTTGACGCTGTGCTGCCTCTACCAGGGATCGTTGCAACTTCTCGGCCATTCCTGGCTCCAGAAGAATTCCGTCTTCGGAGCCTTGCCCTGCCTTCTGAAGACTATTGAGCAATATCTGTTCCAACCTTGGCTCCAGCGTGATCACAGGTAGCTGCGGCTCTAGTCCTACAACGTTTTGCACGATTGCACGGGCCAACGCGACCCGTACCGCAGCCACCATCGCGGCGGGATCTTGACTCTTGGCGGCGACGTTGGCGATCGCCTCGGCAATGGTCCGGATGTCACGCACCGGCACCTGCTCCTGCAGCAGCGCTTGCAGCACCTTGAGCAAGGTCGACAACGAAATCATCCCGGGCACCAGCTCTTCTGCGAGCTTTGGCGAGCTCTTGGCAAGCAGCTGCATCAATTGTTGAACCTCCTCATGCCCCAGCAACTCGTGGGCATGCTTGTGCAGGACCTGGTTCAGGTGCGTCGCGACCACGGTGCTGGCATCCACCACGGTGTAACCGAGCGACTGGGCCTGGTCGCGTTGTGCGGCCTCGATCCAGACCGCTTCCAGGCCGAACGCCGGATCTTTGGCAGCGATGCCATTGAGCGGCCCGAACACCTGGCCCGGATTGATCGCCAGCTCGCGGTCCGGGTAGACCTCGGCCTCGGCCAGGCTCACGCCCATCAGCGTCAAGCGATAGGCATTGGGCAGCAGATCGAGATTGTCGCGAATGTGCACCGATGGCATCAGAAAGCCGAGATCCTGCGAGAGCTTCTTGCGCACGCCTTTGATCCGAGCCAGCAGCTGTCCACCCTGGTTGCGGTCAACCAGCGGAATCAACCGGTAACCGACCTCCAGGCCGACCATGTCCACCGGTGTCACATCGTCCCAGCCCAGCTCCTTGGTCTCCGCCGCGCGCTGCGCAGGCAGCAATTCCTGCTGCTTTTGCACGTCCTCCTCGGCCTGTTGCTTAACTTGCTTCTGGCGATGCCAGATCCAATAAGCACCACCTGCGGCGACCGTACCGAGACCGATAAACGACATGTGCGGCATGCCGGGCACCAGGCCCATGGCAATCATGATGCCGGCGGATACGGCCAGCGCCTTGGGCGAGGCGAACATCTGCCGATTGACCTGCTGGCCCATGTCTTCGGAGCTAGTGACACGGGTCACCATGATGGCTGCTGCTGTCGACAGCAGCAGCGAAGGGATCTGCGCCACGAGGCCGTCACCGATGGTCAGCAGCGCGTAGACCTGGCCTGCGTCGCTGAAGCTCATGCCGTGTTGCGCCATGCCAATGCCGACGCCGCCGATGAGGTTGATGAACAGGATCAGCAAGCCGGCGATGGCGTCACCGCGGACGAATTTGCTCGCACCGTCCATCGAGCCGTAGAAATCCGCCTCCGAGGCGACCTCGACCCGACGCAGCTTGGCTTCGGATTGATCGATCAGCCCAGCATTGAGGTCGGCGTCGATGGCCATCTGCTTGCCGGGCATGGCATCCAGAGTGAAGCGCGCACTGACTTCCGAAATCCGCCCGGCACCCTTGGTGACCACGACGAAGTTAATAATCATCAGGATTGCAAAGACGACGATACCGACGACGTAGTTACCGCCGATCACCACGTTGCCGAACGCCTCGATCACATGGCCCGCTGCCGACCCGCCCTCATGGCCGTTGATCAGCACGACTCGTGTAGACGCCACGTTCAACGCCAGACGCATCAAGGTGGCGACCAGCAGAATCGTCGGGAACACCGCGAAATCCAGTGGCCGCAGCGCATAAACACTGACCAGCAGCACGACGATCGACAGCGCGATGTTGAAGGTGAACAGCAGGTCCAGGAGGAACGGCGGCACCGACAACATCATCATGCCCATCATCACGAGCAGCAGCAGCGGCACACCAAGATTGCCGCGCCCCGCGCCCGCCAGGCCATTGCGAATATGGATGAGTTGCGTGCGATCCACGTAGACCCCGACAAAACAGAACAAAGAATTGACGCAAAAAGCGCTCTGCCCGAGCTATAGCAAGAAGGGGTCCAACTTCCACGCGCACTTGCATCCGCCGAGCAAGCGGCGCTGTCAACGAAGCCATGTTCGAACCGACCGGACACTGGACAGTCTCACCCTAGGATCGCTGATCGGCAGCAATGCCGAGACGGCAATCGCTATCTGCGGCATTTTTCGCGCCTTCACTTCACAGGAGTTTTTGCCATGAAACAGTGGATCATCGCGGCCCTCGCCAGCTGTACGGCCATGGGCCTCCAAGCCGAAACCCTCAGCGTGCCGGTCAAGGCTGTATCAGCTGAAGGCATCGGCGAGTCCGTCGGCACCGTCAAGATCGAGAGCAGCCAATACGGATTGGTATTCCGTCCCGAGCTGTCCGGCCTGGACGCCGGCGCACATGGTTTCCACATCCACGCCAAGGGCAGCTGCGAGCCGGCGGACAAGGACGGCGAAACCATCGCAGCGGGCTCGGCCGGCGGTCACTGGGATCCGAAGAACACCGGCAAGCATGGCGAGCCGTGGGGGGAAGGCCATATGGGCGATCTACCGGCATTGATGGTCGACAGTGAGGGGCAGGCCAACCAACCAGTCCTGGCACCTCGCCTGAAAAGCCTTGGCGATATCAAAGGCCTGGCATTGATGGTTCACAAGGGCGGCGACAACCATTCCGACCATCCGCAGCCACTCGGTGGTGGTGGCGCTCGGGTCGCGTGCGGAGTGATCGAATAAAGCGGCTGAACGCCGAAGAAACGGCTCCCGGCTTCAAGCTTCAATGCAAGGGTGAGTTTCAGGTGCGCACACCGTTACGGTGAGTCCAATGCACGCGGGGTGGGCTTTAGCCCACAAGATGCTCGTCACAGTCCCCGCAGCAGGCTGAACTCACCCTGCGAAGCTTCAAGCTGCACGAGCGGCTTCCAGGCCGCTCATTCATCTCGGCGCAAGTCCGGCGGAATCGGCAGATTACTCAACGGATCCGGCCGTTTACCCCTGCCGGAGCGGTACTGGCGTAGCTGATAAACATACGCCAGCACCTGCGCCACAGCGAGGTAAAGTCCCGCTGGGATTTCCCGGTCGAGCTCGGTGGAGTAGTACACCGCCCGCGCCAGCGCCGGTGACTCGAGCACCGTCACTTGGTGCTCGTTGGCAATCTCGCGAATCTTCAGGGCCACGAAATCTCCGCCCTTTGCCACCAGCATCGGCGCGCCGCCCTTATCCCCGTCGTACTTCAAGGCGACGGCGAAGTGAGTCGGGTTGGTGATGACCACATCGGCGTCCGGCACGGCCTGCATCATTCGCCGCTGAGCCGCATCGCGCTGCAGCTGACGAATCCGTGATTTAACCTCGGGTTTACCTTCGCTGTCCTTGTATTCGTCGCGCACTTCCTGCTTGGTCATCATCAGCTTTTGCTTGTTGTCCCAAAGCTGAAAGGGCACATCCACCACTGCGATCAGGATCAGCCCGCAGGCCATCCACAGCGCGCACCAGCCCACCACCTCGGCACTGTGCATGATGGCGAGATCCAGCGGCTGTTTGGCGATGGACAGTAGATCATCCTGATAGGCGCTGAGTACCGCCAACGCCACTATCAGCACCACGAGAAACTTGCCCAGCGCCTTGAGCAGCTCGACGAGCGCCTTGGTCGAAAACATCCGCTTCAGGCCGGGACCGGGATTCATCCGGCTGAACTTGGGCGCCATCGCCTTGCCTGAAAACAGCCAGCCACCCAGCGAGATCGGGCCGATGACGGACACGATCAGCAGCACGATGAGCAGCGGCATGATGGCTTCGAGCGCGATCATGCCGCTGCTCATCAGCAGCCGCACCATGGCGCCTTCGTCCAGCAGGGTTTCACGGCTGAGTTCGAAGCTGCCCTGCATCATCGCCATCAGGCTGCCCGCCAGGCTGCCGCCCGAGGCGAGCAGACCGCCGATTCCGCCCAAAGTCACCGCCACCGTATTCAATTCTTTTGAGCGGGCCAGCTGGCCCTTCTCTCGAGATTCACGGATGCGTTTCTCCGTGGGTTCCTCACTTTTGTCGGCACCGCTTTCGCTCTCAGCCATGCGAGGGCTCCATTAGCTGTGAAGAAAGAGACCGCATCAGCGTAATCCGATCAGTTCACGCAGCATGCCCAGCGCTTCGCTGACGAACGTCTGATATTGCGCGAGGATGTCGGCCATGCCGATCCAGACGATGACCAGGCCGAGCACCAGGGTCAACGGGAAACCGATCGAGAAAATGTTCAGCTGAGGTGCCGCCCGGGTCATCAGGCCGAAGGCCAGGTTCACCACCAGCAACGCCGTGATCGCCGGCAGCACCAGCAGCAATCCGGCGCCCAGCACCCAGCCGAGCTTGCCGGCTACTTCCCAGAAGTGGTTGGTCCCTACTAGCCAACCGCCTATCGGCAAGGTGACGAAGCTTTCGGTGAGGATTTCCAGCACCACCAAATGGCCGTTCATTGCCAGGAACAGCAGAATCACCAGCATGTTGAAGAACTGACCGATCACCGGTACCGAGACGCCATTGGCCGGATCAACCATCGACGCGAAGCCCAGACCCATCTGCATGGCGAGCAGTTGGCCGGAGACGATGAATACCTGGAAAAACAGCTGCAGTACGAAACCCAGCATTACGCCGATCAATATCTGCTCAGCGATCAGAACCAGCGCCTGTCCACTCAACGCCTCGACCACCGGCACCGGCGGCAATCCCGGCACCAGCACCACCGCGATGGCCACTGCGAGATACAGCCGTACGCGCATCGGCACCAGCTGTGTACCGATGATCGGCATGCTCATCAACAGCGCCGCGATGCGAAATAGCGGCAGCAGGAACTGCCCGACCCAGGCGCCGATCTGCGCATCGCTGAGTTCAAGCACTGGCGAACGCCTTGCGGGAGGCACTGAACATCATGGCTATCCGATGATCAGCGGGATGTTCTGGATCAGGCCCTGGGTGTACTCCATCAACTCGCGGACCAACCAGGGCCCCGCCCAGATCAGCGTCATCAGCATGACTAACAGGCGCGGCAGAAAACTCAGGGTTTGTTCGTTGATTTGGGTAGCGGCTTGAAACATCGCCACCACCAGACCGACCAACAGGCTCGGCACCACCAACACGCCGACGATCATCGCGGTCATCCACAGGCCTTCTCGAAACAGGTCAACCGCGACTTCGGGTGTCATGCGTGTCTCCCAATGGACGCTAGAGCGTACCGAAACTGCTAGCGAGCGTGCCGATGATCAGCCCCCAGCCGTCGACCAGTACGAACAACATGATCTTGAACGGCAACGAAATAATCAGTGGCGAAAGCATCATCATGCCCATCGCCATCAGCACGCTGGCTACCACCATGTCGATGATCAGGAATGGAATGAAGATCATGAAGCCGATCTGGAACGCGGTTTTCAACTCGGAAGTCACGAATGCCGGCACCAGAATGGTCAGCGGTGCAGCGTCCGGCGTCTGGATGTCGGTCCGGCGCGACAGCCGTACGAACAGCTCCAGATCGCTCTCGCGGGTTTGCGCCAGCATGAAATTCTTTAGCGGTACTTCGGCCCGTGCGATCGCATCCGGTGCGGACAGTTGCTCATTCAGATAAGGCTGCACCGCCTCGTTGTTAATCCGCTCGAACACCGGGGCCATGATGAACAGCGTGAGGAAGATCGTCAGGCCGACGAGGATCTGGTTCGATGGCGTCTGCTGCAGGCCAAGGGCCTGACGCAGGATAGAAAAGACGATGATGATGCGGGTGAAGCTGGTCATCAGCATGACGAACGCCGGGATGAAGCTCAGCGCCGTCATGATCAGCAAAATTTGCAGACTGACCGAATATTCCTGCTGCCCCTCGGCATCGGTGCTCAGCGTGATCGCCGGTATCGACAGTGGGTTGTCGCCCTGGGAGATCAGGCCTCCTGCATCTTGACCCACAGCGAACGGCGCGGCCAGCAACAGCAGGACCGCCAGCAACAATCGAAGCATCAGGGCTTGTCCTTCTGGTCCCTGCCAAGCAACTCCATCAGGCGCTGGGCAAACTCCGGGTTGGCCGGCTCGGCGTCCGGTAAATGAACCGGTTCTGCAAGCACATGCAGGGGTGTGATGCGACCGGCGCTCAGGCCGAGGAGCACCTGCTCGCTGCCGACCTGCACCAGCACCAGACGCTCGCGTGGCCCGAGGGCATGGCTGGAGATAAGCTTGATAGCCTGATTGCTGCGCGGGTTGAGTTGCTGCATCCGACGCAGCAGCCAGGCGAGCAGGAAGATCAGGCCAATCACCAGCAACAGGCCGAACAGCAGTTTGGTCATCTGTGTGCCCATGCCGGAGCTGCTCATGCTCGCCGCGGACTCGGCGGCCATCGCCGGCATAGCCAGCAGTGGCGAAAGGAGGGCCAGAATCCGCATGTCAGCGCAACTTCTTGATGCGTTCGCTCGGACTGATCACGTCAGTCAGGCGGATGCCGAATTTTTCGTTCACCACCACCACTTCACCGTGGGCGATCAGGGTGCCGTTTACCAGTACATCCAGCGGCTCGCCTGCCAATCGGTCGAGTTCGACTACCGAGCCCTGGTTCAGCTGTAGTAGGTTGCGGATGCTGATCTCGGTGCTGCCAACTTCCATGGAGATCGATACCGGAATATCGAGAATCACATCCAGGTTCGGCCCCTCCATGCCGGCTGGCCCCGCAGGGCTCTTCGGGCTACTGCCGAACTCCTCCAGCGGTGCACGCGGTGGTGCCGCAGGCGTGGCCGGCCCCTGATTTAGCAGTGCGTCGATATCGTCCTGGCTGGCGTCGCCCGCCTCGGCCAGCGCCGAAGCCCATTCATCGGCAAGCGCCTGCTCTTCCGCGGAGGTGTTTTCGTGTTCGTCTGCCATCGCTAATCCTCGACCGGCTGGTAATTTAATAGGGATTGAATCAACGAGGTGGTCGCAATACGGATTCGAGCACCTGCAGGGCCAGGTTGCCCTTGTGTGCGCCCAATTTGACCTTGAAGGTTGGCATGCCATTGGCGCGCATGATCATGTCCTCGGGCATTTCCACCGGAATGACATCTCCCGGCTGCATATTGAGAATGTCGCGCAGCTTGAGTTGACGCCGTACGACCGTGGCGCTGAGCGGCACGCTCACATCGAGCACATCCTCGCGCAAGGCGTTGACCCAACGTTCGTCTTGGTCGCTGACATCCGACTGGAAGCCGGCATCGAGCATTTCGCGAATCGGCTCGATCATCGAATACGGCATGGTCACGTGGAAATCGCCACCGCCGCTCTCCAGTTCGATGTGGAAAGTCGATACCACCACCACTTCACTGGGGCTCACGATGTTGGCCAGCGCCGGATTCACTTCCGAATGCACGTATTCGAAGTTGACGTCGAGAACCGCGTGCCAAGCCTCTTTCAGATCGACGAATGCCTGGTCCAACACCATGCGCACAACGCGCAGCTCGGTGGGCGTGAATTCGCGCCCCTCGATCTTGGCGTGCCGACCATCCCCGCCGAAGAAGTTATCCACCAGCTTGAATACCAGCTTGGCATCCAAAATGAACAGCGAGGTTCCGCGCAGCGGTTTGATCTTCACCAGATTGAGACTGGTGGGAACATACAGCGAATGCACGTACTCGCCGAACTTCATCACCTGCACGCCTCCCACCGATACATCGGCCGAGCGGCGAAGCAGATTGAACATACTGATGCGGGTGTAGCGGGCAAAGCGCTCGTTGACCATCTCCAGCGTGGGCATGCGCCCGCGGACGATACGGTCCTGGCTGGTCAGGTCGTAACTTTTGATGCTGCCCGGCTCGGCATCGCTCTCGGTATCGACCAGACCGTCGTCAACCCCGTGCAGGAGCGCATCGATCTCGTCCTGTGAGAGCAGGTCTTGAACAGCCATTTACAACGACCCCTATTGCAATACGAAGTTGGTGAACAGCACTTGCTCGACGGCAAGCTTGCCGATTTCCTTCTGCGCCAGCTCCTGAACGCTGGCGGTCGCCTTCTGCCGAAGCATCTCCTGGCCGACCGGCGTCGCCAGGGTGGCGAAGTCCTCACTGGAAAACAGCATAACCAGTTGATTGCGCAACAGCGGCATGTGTTCCTTCAGCGCGTCGAGTGCCGCCTGATCACGAGACATCAATGCCACGCTAACCTGCATGTAGCGCTGGCGACCCTTGGTATTGGTGAAGTTGACGATGAACGCCGGTGCCAACACGTCATAAATCGCAGCCTGCCGCTGTGGTGCAGCCTGGGTGTCTACGGCCTCGTCCGACGGTTGCTCGGAAGCACCGCGGGTCATGAAATAGAAGGTGCTGCCCACCGACAGTCCGACCGCCAGCAAGAGGCCGAGCACGATCAGGATAATCAGCTTGAGCTTGCCCTTCCCGTCGGCCGAAGCTGCAGGACTCGCTACGTCTGGGGGTCCCTGTTTCTTAGCCATGCCAAATATCCGTCATCACAGGTGATTTCACTCGCATCAAAGCGTTACGAGCAACAGCTGTGCCAAAGTATCAGCCAGGGAAGAGGCGGCGTAAACGATTGCTACAGCCACTGGCCAACTTGTAGACGAATAGTGTCCGGGTATTCGCCCTCCAGGCACGAAAAACCGGGCACGGCGCCCGGTTTCCGTTGCCAGCCATCACAGCTTAGGCGTAGTAATCCACCAGGCCGCGCTCGCCGCCCGTACGGGCGGTGCTGATGTCCATCGCACCTTGGCTGATTTCTTCATCACCAACAGCCGCTTTGCCGGCAACACCCCTGCCACGAGAGTCATCACCGCCTTGGCCCTGCCAGCCTCGCGACTGGTCCGAAACGTTCACATCCATGCTCATACCCTGCTGGGCGAACATATCTCGCAATCGTTGCATCTGCCCTTCCAGCGCATCTCGGACGCCCGCGTGCGGGCTGAGGAAGGTCACCTGAGTTTGATCCTTGTTCATGTCGATACGAACCTCCATGCGTCCCAGCTCGGCCGGATCGAGTTGGATCTCGGCGGACTTGAGGTTCTGACTCGACAACCACATCACCCTGTCGACAACCGCTTCGCTCCAGCCGGACTGCTGCATCTGTACCGGTTGTCCTGGCACCATTGCCGGCCGCTGGGCCTGCTGAACCTGATTTTGCTGAGCGATCGCCTGAGTCAGCGGATTGAGCCGGTTGATCGCCGCATCGGTGGCGCTTGTGCGGCTCTCCTTCGGCGTATCCAGCGTATCGAGCAATTCACCGAAACCTCCTTCCAGCGAGCTCTCATCGGATTCGTCGATAAGCGCTTCGCCCGCGAGAAGGCTCGCCGACAGCGAATCCTGAGCATCCGTAGGCATTTCATCTTGCATGACCAAGGTCGCGAATGGGCTCTTCTGGCCCCCCGACTGAATATCCAGTGAGCGCTGCCCAGACAGTGCCGTGCCGCCCTCCCCTTCGGCATCACCGACAGCCGCCTGCGCCTGCGCCAGGCTAACCAGAAACTCACTGCCGGTCGGCGGTTGCGCGGCCAGCTGTCCGTCGCTCATTTCACCCTGCCCACCCATGCCGAACAGCAGCAGCGGATCGAGTTCGGCCTCGGCGGTCTGCGAGTCGCTGTCAACCATCTCGGGTTCGGCAGGCAATTCATTGCCGGCGTCGGCCGCAGCCGGCTTTTCGCTGCCGCCTGTTTTGGCGGTTTCCTGACTCGGTTTTTCGCTGGCTGGCTTGTCACGAGCAGATTTCACGGCTGAATCCTGACGCTCCGCCGGCTTGGCCTGGCGTTCCTTCGCGTAGACGTTGGCGAAGCTGGAGGGCTCGTCCCGACTGGATTGCGAAGCCTGCTTAAGATGCGCGTTCGCCGCCTTGGCGGCCGCGGTCGGTGCCTTAATATTGAGTAATAGATCGGGGGAAACGGCCATGGGTCTTTCCGCTCAGGTGATAACGTGAATCTCCTAAAGCAAAGTCCAGGCCAGCGGACAAATTGATCCGCTACAACGGCTCCCATACGGGTTTGATCAAGCGAGATAGCGTGCGTCGTTGCAATGCGGCAATCAGCCAGACCCGCCAGCCCGCTGGCGTTCGGCTCGATAGAGAATCCGTACGATGGCGAATTCGCGCTCGATGCGCTCGATCAATTCGGGTGCCTCATCCAGCTGCTCAACCCGCGCGGTCTCTTCCAGCTCGCGACAAAGTTCCGCCAGTAACGTAGCCCCCATGTTGCTGCAACTGCCCTTGAAGCTATGAGCTGCCTGACGCAGATCTTCACCGTCGCCGTTGCGGCAGGCGCTCTGCAGCAGGAGTAGCCGCTCTTCCGAGTCGGTGAGGAAGGTATCCAGCAGCACCGGATACTCTGCCTCCATCACATCTTGAAGGGTCGCCAGCACGCTGCTGTCGAGATGATCGACCACGAATGCTCCTGGCTGCAGAAACGGTGAATTATGCATGACCGGTCCAGTGAAACTCCACGTTGAGAACCTTGCCATCCGGTTCCCAATAGAAGCGTTCGCTCAATTGACGAATCATGCGCAAACCTCGCCCCCCGAGGCGCGACGGGCAGTACTGCTTGTTCAATGCTCGCTGCACGTCGAAGCCGGGTCCGCTATCGCGCACACCGATGCGCAGGTAGCCCTTGGCGCCTTCAGATTTGACCCTCAGGTCGATGGCAACGAAGCCTTCATCGAGCTCACCCAACCGTCGATCACGTTCCTGGTAGTAGCTGGCGAAGCCTTCGGCATCGCATTTCAACGAGGTATCAAGTGACAGCACTCCATGCTCCAGCGCATTGACATAAAGCTCGGTCAGCACCGTGTAGATGGTGCCAGCGCGGTGGCGCAAGGGCGAGACCTGCAGCAGCAACTGCATCGTCATCGGCAAGGGGTTGGCCGCACGCAAGCTGTTCGGACGAAGTTCGAAGCTGGCCGACCAATCCCTCGCTCGTGCTTGCTGGGTCTTCAGCGGGTACGAGTCGAACGACTGAAGCGCGGCCTGCACGCTCTCCTCCGTCATGCTCACCTCGACCAGGCTCAGATCGTCAAGCATTTGACCGTGAAAGGCGTGCAATGCCGCTTGAATCTCCTCGAACAAGGCCGAGGGTTCAGCATTCGCGTTCATGATGGCCAGCAGTCGTTGCTCGCCGAACAGTTCATTGTCGGCGTTGCAACTCTCCAGTACTCCATCCGACATCAACAGCAGACGATCACCGATTGACAACGGCAAGGTCTCGAAGCGGTCATCGAAGGCGGACGCCTCGAGCACGCCAAGCGGCAAATGTTTGGACGGCAATGGCACACACCCGCCGTCGGCGGCCCTGAGCAGGTAACCATCCGGAAGCCCGCCGTTCCAAACCCGCAGCGTGCCCTGCTTGAGGTTGATATCCAGCAATGTGGCGCAGCAGAACATTTCCACCGGCAGGATCAACTTCAGCTTGGCATTGATCTCGCGGAGAATCTCATCGCTGGAATAGCCTTTGGCAGTCATCCCGTAAAAGGTTTCGGCCAGCGGCATGGCACCGATCGCCGCGGGCAGGCCATGGCCGGTGAAGTCGCCCAGCAGTACGAACATCCTGCTGGCTGGTGCCTGCGCCGCGAGCAACAGATCACCATTGAACAGCGCGCGTGGAGATTGCTGATAACGGATATTAGGAGCGCTCAAGCAACCGGCATGAGCCACCTTGTCAAAAATCGCCTTGGCAGCACGCTGTTCATCGAGCAGTTGCTGGTTGCGCCGCGCGATGAGATCGCGCTGTTCCAGCACTGTTGCCTGCAGTCGGCGCAGGCGATGCATGGCCTGGATCTTCGCTTCGAGGATGATCGGGTTGTAGGGCTTGGCGATAAAGTCGTCACCACCCGCTTCGAGGCAGCGCACCAGCGCCTCGTGTTCTCCGAGCGAGGTTAGGAAGATGATCGGGACCAGCTCGTTGCCGGCCAGGCGCTTGATCTGCCGCGCGGCATCGAAGCCGTCCATCACCGGCATCAACGCATCCATCAACACCAGCTGCGGCCGCTCGCGCTCGAACAGCTGCACCGCTTCGGCGCCATTCGACGCGGTGATCACATGATGTCCCTGGCGACCGACGATGGCGGCCAGCAGCATGCGGTCGGCCGCACCGTCCTCGGCGATAAGTATGGTGAGCCGACAAGGCATTCAGGCGATCGCGAACAATTGTTCGAAGTTGGAAACCGAGAGCACCTTTCGCACATCCGGGTTGCAATTGATCAGGCGAATGTTCGACTTATCGCTGCCGCCGTAATCACGCAACAGCAGCAGCATGCCGAGCGCGGAGCTGTCGAGATAGGTCGCACCGCCGAGGTCGACCACGTAGCGCTTGGGCGTGCAATCAGTACGCTGATAGGCATCGCGAAACGCCTGATGGGTATTAAAATCGAAACGCCCTTGCACGATAATCGTCAGCTCTTGTCCATCTGCCGATAGCTGTGAACTGATGGTCATGTAGCACTCCTGGTCCTAAGCGGTAACGTAGCTGCCGTGTTTGCTGGACAAGCGATGGAACATCGCTGGCATGACGCCTCGTCCAGCTGCGCCTGCGCCTTCAGTGACCAGCCGTGCTGTAGCAAACAAGCTGATGAAGATTTAGCACCCAAAGCCCTGCGCAGCAAGCTTCAATCCTGTTTTGGACGGCCTGACAGCCGCTGTGAAAATTCATCGAGCAGTTTCTGCTCGCGCTTATCTGCCGCCGTTCTCGCTTCCTGCAGGTAACGCTCGACCAGTTTGCGCAGACCATCCAACCGTGCACGCCGCTGCTGCCATTGCTCACGCAGCTTGTCGAGATTGTTGCGGTGCCAGTCGACGCTGCGCTGCTGCTGACCAATGGCCGACTCGAGCTGGGAAAGGAACCGCTGATAGTTCATCAGCCATTGACCGGAAACACCCTGACTGCCCTGGCTGAGCCATTGCTGTTGGTAGTCGCCGAAATACTGGCGCAGCTCGCCCAGCTTGGCTTCGGTCTGAGACAGCTGTGCCTGCCCCTGGCCAAACAGCCGCGCCGCATCTCGCTCGGCGCGCTCGGCCATGTCGATCACCGGCGCCAGACGGGCAGCACGACTCGCCGACAAGGCTTAGCTCGCCGCCCTGGGGTTGAATACGGTTGCTAGCGATGCCTCACTCTGAGCCAGGCCTTCGGCCTCGTTCAAACCCTGTCGAAGGTAGCGCACCATTTCCGCCTGCCGGGCGATGGCCAGGTCCGTCTCGGGATCACCGCCGGGTACGTAGGCGCCTACGCTGATCAGGTCGCGGCTTTGCTGATAGCGCGACCAGAGTTGCTTGAACCGCTGCGAGTGGCGTACATGCTCTGCATTGACCACCTGCGGCATGACTCGGCTGATGGACGCTTCGATGTCGATCGCCGGGTAGTGACCCTCCTCCGCCAAGCGACGCGACAGCACGATATGGCCGTCGAGCACGCCTCGCGCGGCATCGGCAATCGGGTCTTGCTGATCGTCACCCTCGGACAATACGGTGTAGAACGCGGTGATCGAGCCACCGCCTTCCTCCGCATTGCCGGCGCGCTCCACCAGACTTGGCAGCTTGGCGAATACCGAGGGCGGATAACCCTTGGTCGCCGGCGGTTCGCCGATGGCCAGCGCAATTTCGCGCTGGGCCTGAGCGAAGCGCGTCAGCGAATCCATCAGCAGCAGGACGTTCTTGCCCTTGTCGCGGAAATATTCAGCGATGCGGGTGCAGTACATGGCGGCGCGCAGGCGCATCAGCGGCGCGTCATCGGCCGGCGAGGCAACTACCACCGAGCGCTTGATGCTCTCTTCGGTGAGGATGTTCTCGATGAACTCCTTCACCTCGCGGCCCCGTTCGCCGATCAACCCGACCACGATGATGTCGGCCTCAGTGAAGCGCGTCATCATGCCGAGCAGTACCGACTTGCCAACACCAGTACCGGCGAAAAGCCCGAGACGCTGGCCGCGCCCAACCGTCAACAGCCCGTTAATGCTGCGAATGCCGACGTCCAACGGCTCGCTGATCGGGTGACGTTTCAGCGGGTTGATCACCGGACCATCCATCGGCACCCAGTCCTCAGCCTTCATGCCGCCCTTTCCGTCCAGCGCGCGGCCAGCACCATCCAGCACGCGCCCGAGCATCGAAGTCCCCATGGGCAGCCGTCCGGTGTTGGCCAGCGGCACAACGCGTGCGCCCGGCGCGATGCCGGCTAGGCTACCGACCGGCATCAGATACAGTTTGCCGCCGGAGAAGCCCATCACCTCCGCTTCGACCTGGGTCGGATGGTAGTTGTCTTCGTTGATCACCAGACAGCGGCTGCCAACGGCGGCGCGTAGCCCCTCGGCTTCGAGTGTCAGCCCGACCATACGCAACAGCCGACCCTCGAGGACCGGCTGGCTGGGCAGCTTGATCGCCTCGCCATAGGTGGCGAAACGTTTGGCGAAACTGGTGCGTTCAAGGCGCATCGGGCGAGCTCAGATCCAAATGCAGATCGGCTTCAGGTGGACTGGTGGCGTTTTCGCGCTGCTGCTCGAACAGCTGGCTGATCGCCTGGCCCAGGCGCGTTTCGACACTGGCGTCGATACGGCTCTGCTCGGTTTCGATCCGGCAGCCGCCGGGCAGCAGATCGCTATCCTCGACGATCTTCCAGGTCTCCTCGTGCCGCTCGCGCAACGCTTTGACCAATTCGAAATCTTGCGGATTGATATGGATGCGCACATTGCTGGCGCCCAGGGGCAGCAGCTTCAGCGCTTCGCGCAGTACGTGACGAATCTGGCTGGAATCGATTAACAGATCGCGCTGGATGACTTCCCGGGACAGCTGGCTGACCAACGTGACCATGGCATGCTCAAGGTTCCGATCCTGATCAGCGATGGGTTCAAACAGTTGCGCCATCAGCTGCTCGAGGTTAGCGAGCTTGGGCGCCAGGGCGGCGTCGGCTTCCTGCCGGGCCTTGAGCTGGCCAGCATGAAAACCATCCTTCTCGCCCGTGCTGAAACCCTCGTTGTAGGCCTCCTGACGAATCGCCTCGAGCTCATCGAGTGTCAAGGGTTTGACTTCCTCGATCGGGACGTCCTCGCTGCGGGACGAATCTTCTTCTGCAGCCGGTTCGTCGATCGCCCCTGGCTCTACCGCCTCCGCACCCAGCGGATCGAAGCTCGGCAGCGCCCAGCGATCGAAGACATTGACGTCCTTCGCGCGGATCACATCGCTGGGATTTTCCTTGGGCATTTGGGCTCGCTTAGAGTCAGATCATTTCTTCGCCGCCCTTGCCGCCGAGAACGATCTCCCCGGCTTCGGCCATGCGGCGGGCAATGGTGAGTATTTCCTTCTGGGCGCCTTCGACTTCGCTGATGCGCACCGGCCCCTTGGCCTCCAGATCGTCGCGCAGCAGCTCGCCCGCGCGCTTGGACATGTTCTTGAAGATCTTTTCCTTGATCGCTTCGTCCGCCCCTTTGAGCGCCATGACCAGCACATCGGAGGATACTTCGCGCAGCAGGACTTGGATGCCCCGGTCGTCGACATCCGCAAGGTTGTCGAAAACGAACATCAGGTCTTCAATCTGCGCCGACAAGTCCTGATCGACATCCCGGATCGCGTCCATCAGCTGACCTTCGACCGAGCTGTCAAGATAGTTCATGATGTCCGCCGCCCGCTTGACACCGCCCAGTGCCGCCCGGGTGGTATTGGCATTGCCAGAAAACTGTTTTTCAAGAATCAGGTTGAGCTCTTTCAGCGCCGCCGGTTGGACGGTATTGAGCGACGAAACGCGCAGAACGATATCGAGCCGCACTTTGTGATCGAAATGCGACAGCACTTCGCCCGCCTGATCGGGGTCCAGGTAGGCAACCACGATCGCCTGAATCTGCGGGTGCTCGTAGCGAATCACGTCGGCCACAGCGCGCGGCTCCATCCACTTCAGGCTGTCCAGACCACTGGTATTGCCGCCCAGCAGAATGCGATCGATCAGACCGCCAGCCTTGTCCTCACCCAGCGCCTGGGTAAGCATTTTGCGGATATAACCATCGGACCCCACGCCAAGGCCGGTCTGATCGCCGACGATTTCGACGAACTCGCTCATCACCTTCTCGACCTGCTCGCGGTGAACGTTGCGCATCTGCGCCATCGCCGTGCCAACCCTCTGTACCTCTTTCGGGCCGAGATGGCGCAGAACCTGCGCGGCATCGGCCTCACCCAGCGAGAGCAGCAGAATCGCGGCCTTGTCGACCTTGTTCAGTTTATTAGCGGGAACTCGAGCATCATTCATCTGCATTGATCCAATCTTTGACGACCTGAGCCACCCGGCCCGGATCTTCTGCTACCAGATTCTTGATGGCATTCAGTTGCGCATCGTATCCCTCGGTCGGGCTCGGCAGCATGATGCTCTGCGGCCCGCTCAGGCTGACCCGGTCATTGGTCAGCGTATCGTCGATTCCACCCATCTCGCCCAGCTCGGCATCACCGCCCGCAGACTGAAGATCCTTGCCTTTGCCGGCATTGGTCAAATTGTTCAATACGGGCCGCAGCACGCCGAATACCAGCACCAGAATGAACAGCACACCGAGCACTTGCTTGACGATGTCCCAGAACCACGGCTGCGAGTAGAACGGGATCTCGATGAACGTTTCATCGAGCGAATCGGCCGCGAACGGCGCGTTGATTACGCTGACGCTGTCACCCCTGCTGGCATCGAAACCGACGGCGTCCTGCACCAGCCGGGTGAAGCGCGCCAGCTCGTCGACGGTCCTTGGAACCCGGGTCGTGGTCCCGTCAGCAGCGACCGTTACCTGGTCGTCGAGTACCACCGCCACCGACAGACGGCGCAGGCGACCCTGCTGCTGCTTGGTGTAGCTGATGGAACGGTCCAGCTCGTAGTTGCGAGTCGCCTGCTCGCGCTTGTCCGCCGGGTATGGCGCAAGCATGGGCTGACCAGTCGCCGGGTCCATAATTTGTTGGCCGTTGGCATCGAGCAGCGGCTGCCCCGGCGCGATGGCACCAGCAGCGGCGGCCTGTCCGGCAATTGCATTCTCCGGCGCGGCGGCCGGTCCTGGCGGCTGATTGCTCAGCGCACCCGGAACGCCCTGCGGCCCGAGACTGCTCTGGCGTTGTTCACTGACGCTCTGCTCGCTGCGCAGGGCCGGCTGATCGGGATTGAAGGTTTCGGATGTCGATTCGACGGCACTAAAATCAACGTCGGCCGATACTTCCGCCTTGTAGCGTCCGCTGCCCAGCACCGGCTGCAGGATGTTGTGCACGCGCTGGGTATAAAGGCTTTCCATGCGCCGGCTATAGTCGAACTGTTTGCCGGCCATGCTCAGCTCGGTGAGACCCTGCTGATCGGACAGCAGGTTGCCTTTCTGATCCACCACAGTGATTTGCGACTTGGTCAACTCCGGCACGCTAGTGGCGACCAGGTTGATGATGGCCATTACCTGGCTCGGCTCGAGGTTGCGCCCCGGATAGAGCTCTACGAGAACCGAAGCGCTGGGCTTGCGCTCGTCACGGACGAATACAGAGCTCTTCGGGATCGCCAGGTGAACGCGCGCCGCCTTGACGTTGTTCAGGCTGGAAACGGTGCGACCCAGCTCGCCTTCAAGACCACGACGGTAGCGGGTGGCTTCCATGAACTGACTGGTGCCGAGGCCCTGCTCTTTGTCGAGAATCTCGAAGCCGATGTTACTGTCGGTCGGCGCGATGCCCGCGCTGGCAAGCTTCAGACGCGCACGCGCGAGGTCATCGGCCTTGACCAAGAGGGCGCCGGAGTTGGGCTCGATCGTGTAGGAAATATCGGCAGCCGCTAGGGTTTCCATTACCTGATTGGCGTCCATCCCGGCGAGGCTGCCCAGCAGCGGACGGTAGTCCGGCTGTTGCGACCAGAGCACCACAGCAAAGCCGATGGCGACGCTTGCAGCGAGCCCGACGAGCAGGCCGATCTGCCGCAACATCGACATTTCGGAAAGGTTTTCCAGGAAGGACAGGCCCAGCAGAGGCTTCTTCGGAGCCTCCGAATCAACCGGCACTGGAACCTTGCTAAGCGCTTCAGCCATTATTCAAACCCTGCCTTAAACCGGCATCTGCATGATGTCTTGATACGCCTGGACCAGCTTGTTACGCACCTGGGTCATGGCCTGAAAGGAAACGCTGGCTTTCTGCGATGCGATCATCACTTCGGTCAGGTCGATGCCGCCCTGCCCCATCTCGAAGGCGGTGGCCAGCTGGCTGGAGGCTTGCTGGGTTTCATTCACTTTGTTGACAGCCTGGCCGAGCATGTCAGAAAAGCTCGGCGCGCCGACTTCGGGCGTAGCGGTCACGGGCTTGGAGCGTGCCATTGCATCGGTCTGCATGGCCCGCATTTCCAGCATCAAGCGATTGAATTCAATACCCTGGCTCATCTATTCCTCCGACAGCTGCGGTTTTTTTGACGCTTCGCAGCAAGCACGATGTAGATAGCAACATCGATGCCAGTGTCTGGCCCAACAGCCAGGCACTTACGGAAACGAGAGACGGACGGTCCTAGGCGGCACAAGAGACTGTTACGCTGAACCCGCGTGCGGCTGTACCGCGACGCACGTCGTCGTCTCGCCTAGCCTAGCCTGCGCTAGCGAAGCAAGGATCGTGCGCAAAGAGCGTTTGCCCGCCCTGCCAATGCTTTCTCTTATCTGATAGCCAGCCCATGAAACCGAATCCAAACCCGACGATGACCAGTACCACCCCTTTGCTTCAGCCACTCAAGGACACTTCAGCCTCGACTGTCGTAGCCGGTTTCATCGCCATGCTCACCGGCTATACCAGCTCGCTGGTGCTGATGTTCCAGGCCGGACAGGCAGCCGGACTCAGTGGCGCGGAGATTTCCTCGTGGATCTGGGCGCTGTCGATTGGTATGGCCGTGTGCAGCATCGGCTTGTCGCTACGCTACCGGACGCCGATCGTCATCGCCTGGTCGACTCCCGGCGCAGCGCTGCTGATCAGCTCCTTGCCCGGCGTCCCTTATGGCGAAGCGATCGGGGCCTTTATTTTCGCGTCGGCGCTGATTGCGCTGTGCGGTCTTACCGGCAGCTTCGAGCGCCTGATGCGCAAGGTTCCCGCATCACTGGCGGCGGCATTGCTAGCCGGCGTGCTGTTCAACATTGGCATCGAGATCTTCCGTGCCGTGGAAGTACAGCCTGTGCTGGTGCTGGGGATGTTCTTCAGCTACCTGCTGGCCAAACGGCTTGTACCGCGCTACGCCGTGCTCTCGGCGCTGATCGTCGGCTGCGTGCTGGCCGGTGGGTTCGGCCTGCTGGATTTCAGTGGCCTAAGTCTGGAGGTTGCGATACCGGTGTGGACCACGCCGGCGCTGTCCTTCGCTGCAATCTTCAGCATCGGCATACCGCTGTTCGTCATCGCCATGGCGTCGCAGAACATGCCGGGGCTGGCGGTACTGCGCGCCGAGGGTTATCAAGCACCCGCCTCGCCGCTGATTTCCGTCACAGGCATCGCGTCGGTCCTGCTCGCCCCCTTCGGCTCCCACGGCATCCACTTGGCGGCAATCACCATGGCCATCTGCAGCGGCCCCGAGGCACACCCGGACCCATCCCGGCGCTACACCGCAGCGGTCTGGTGCGGACTGTTCTATGGCATCGCTGGGATTTTCGGGGCAACGCTAGCCGCGCTGTTCGCAGCGTTCCCACCCGAGCTGGTGTTGTCCATCGCGGCGCTGGCGCTGCTCGGCTCGATAGGCAGTGGCCTGACCCAGGCGATGCATCTGCCGCTCGAACGCGAGGCAGCCTTGATCACCTTCATGGTCACCGCGTCGGGCCTGACCCTGTTTGGCATCGGCTCCGCATTGTGGGGGCTGGTAGCGGGCGTGTTGACGCTACTTATTGTCAGCGGACGCAAGGCCGCGACCTGATCGTCGTGGCGGTTCGTTAGATGGCCGTCGCGCCACCGTCAACCGCTAAGGCATGGCCCGTCGTGAAGGCGGCGCCATCGCTACAGAGGTAGAGCACCGCGGCAGCGATTTCCTCGGCCTTGCCGACCCGGCCAACCGGGTGCATGGCCGCGGCGAACTCTGCCTTGCGCGGGTCAGCCTCATAGGCGCGGCGGAACATATCGGTGTCGATCACCGCCGGGCAGACGGCGTTGACCCTGATCTGCTTCTTGGCATATTCGATCGCTGCCGATTTGGTCAGGCCGATGACGGCATGCTTGGACGCTGAGTAGATACTCATCTTCGGGGCCGCCCCCAGGCCCGCAACCGAAGCGGTGTTGACGATGGCGCCGCCGCCCTGGGCGAGCATCAGCGGCAACTGATGCTTCATACATAGCCAGACGCCTTTGACATTGACACCCATGATTGCATCGAACTCAGCTTCGCTGCCTTCAGCCAGGCGACCCTGCTCGATCTCGATACCGGCATTGTTGAAGGCGTAGTCGATGCGCCCGTAGCTCGCCACCGCCTGTTCGACCATCGCCCTGACCTCTTCGTCGCGGGTGACATCGCAGCGCACGAATGTCGCCTCGCCGCCCGCCTCGCGAATGGCTTCGGCGCAGGCAGCACCGCCTGTCTCGTCCACGTCTGCCACGACCACTTTCAGACCCTGCTCGGCGAATGCCAGCGCCGTCGCGCGTCCAATACCCGCCGCGCCCCCAGTTACCAGCGCAACCTGACCGAAAAAAGACATGCTCATGCTAGATACCTGTTCGATTGAAAAGAAGGCGACGAGTCCGAAAGTGACTACAAGCCGAACGTTGGTCAGTGTTATACCGTCATCCCTTGGGCCGATTAAGAGCCACATGGCGATATCACTCAGGCGGATGCCTCTGCATTCCAGCATTCGCGCCTTGCTTGCGAGGTTGAGCTCGGCGGGCTACACCAAGACTTCGCACACATAAGAGGTTTTTCATGGACAAGACCAATCGCCAGTTCCTGCTGGCCAAGCGGCCGATCGGCGCGCCTACTCGCGACACCTTCGAGTTTGTCGAAAAGCCGTTGGGTGAGCTCGGCCCGAACCAGATCCTGGTCAAGAACGAGTACCTGTCGCTTGATCCCGCCATGCGTGGATGGATGAACGATGCCAAGTCCTACATCCCGCCGGTCGGTATTGGCGAGGTAATGCGGGCGCTCGGCGTGGGCAAAGTCATTGCATCCCAGCACCCCGGCTTTGCCGAAGGCGATTACGTCAACGGCGCGCTTGGCGTGCAGGATTATTTCCTCGGCGAGCCGAAAGGCTTCTACAAGGTGGACCCGAACCAGGCACCACTGCCGCGCTATCTGTCCGCGCTGGGCATGACCGGCATGACCGCCTACTTCGGCCTGCTGGCGGTAGGTGAACCCAAAGCCGGCGAAACCGTCGTGATCTCCGGCGCGGCAGGTGCAGTTGGCGGCGTTGCCGGGCAGATCGCCAAGATCAAGGGATGCCGTGTCGTCGGAATCGCAGGCGGCGCAGAGAAGTGCCGCTTTCTCATCGAGGAGCTGGGTTTCGACGCAGCCATCGATTACAAGAATGAGGATCTGCACGCTGCGTTGAAGCGCGACTGCCCAAAAGGCGTCGATGTCTATTTCGACAACGTCGGCGGCGATATCCTCGACGCTGTGCTGACGCGCATCAGCTTGGGTGCCCGAATCGTGATCTGCGGTGCCATCAGCCAGTACAACAACAAGGAAGCGGTCAAGGGGCCTGCCAACTATCTGTCCTTGCTGGTCAACCGTGGGCGCATGCAGGGGATGGTTGTGATGGATTACGTTTCCCGCTACCCCGAAGCCATGAAGGACATGGCCGGCTGGATGCAGAGCGGCGAGCTGAAGAGCAAAGAAGACATCGTCGAAGGGCTTGAGACGTTCCCCGATACGCTGATGAAGCTGTTCACCGGCGGCAACTTCGGCAAGCTGGTGTTGAAAGTCAGCTAGGACCGCGCGAGAAATGGTCGCTGCACAGGCGGCGACCAGTTGCGACGCTAAAGGTCAAGCCAACTCGGCGACCACTGCGGCCAATGCCTGAGCGGGGTCCGCCGCTTGGGCGATAGGCCGGCCGATCACCAGGTAATCCGAGCCCGCCGCCATCGCCTCGGCTGGGGTAAGAATTCGCCGCTGATCATCAGCCTTGCTGCCAGCCGGACGAATGCCCGGGGTCACCAATTGCAGCTGGGCAAAACGTGCTTTCAGCGATTGCGCTTCCTGCGCCGAGCAGACCAGGCCGTCCAACCCGGCCTCTGCCGCCAGCCCTGCCAGACGCAACACCTGCTGTTGCGGTTCCAGATCAAGGCCGATGTCGGCGAGATCCGCCTGCTCCATGCTGGTCAACACTGTGACGCCAATCAGCAGCGGTTTTCGTCCGCCCGCCTTGTCCAGAGTTTCGCGGCAGGCAGCCATCATTCGCAGCCCACCCGAACAGTGCACATTGACCATCCACACACCCAGTTCCGCAGCCGCCTTGACCGCCATCGCCGTGGTGTTGGGGATATCGTGGAATTTGAGATCGAGAAACACCTCGAAGCCCTTCGCCTGCAGCGCCTCGACCACCTGTGGACCGCAACGGGTGAACAATTCCTTGCCGACCTTGACGCGACAAAGCGTCGGATCGAGCTGCCCGGCCAATGCCAGCGCAGCATCACGGGAGGGGAAATCGAGCGCAACGATGATGGGAGTCTGGCAAATCATGACGATTCCTCGGCGAATTTCGGCGCGTATTGTCGCAGAAAACCATCATCGAGGCGGCATGCGGCAATCCCTTCGCTGCGCGCTCAATCGCAATGGCGCAGCTATCTACGGTGGCGTAAGGTTAAAAGCAATCCCATCATCATCAGGAGATAAACATGCCTTGGTATATCTGGTTATTGCTCGCCCTGGTGCTCGGCACGATCGTCGGCGGGCTGTTGATGCTGCGTGCCGGCGCTCGCAAGATCCCTCTGACCGACGAGCAGAAACAGCGGATTGCCCAGCGCAACGCCGAAGCGGATGCCGAGGACGCGCGCAACAAATAGCCGCATGAAGGGGCAAGTCCTCGGCACCAGGTCACGCCAAAAGAATGGCAGGTCGCTCAATCAGTGATGGCTTTTTGCCTTCACTCGGGCGATCATTCTGCCTCTCCTGAAGGAAGCATCAATGGCATCAGCTCCCTCTCCGGCCAACGCAGGCCCCAAGGCTCAGGCCGCTTTCTCGAGGCGGATCCTTCCCGGTATTGCCTGCCTGTTAGCTGTTGCCCTGCTCGCAGCGGCGGCTGCGGTCATCCAGATTGCCCGCACCATCGACCGTGATGCATTGACCCAAGAGCATTATCTGGCAGGCAAGGCATTCGAGGCGCATCTGCGGGGCATGTCCCGGCATATCGCTGACAATGCTTTCTGGGGCGACGCCTACGCCAACCTGAGCAAACAGGTCAATCTGGACTGGGCTTATGACCAGGCAAACCTCGGCCCTTCGCTGTATGACGATTTCGGTTATGACGCGGTGCTGGTGGTCGACGCCGAAGGCGATACGACTTATTCGGTGATCCGCGGGGAGCTGGCACAGGTCGATGCACACCAGTGGCTCGGCAACGGGCTCGACATCCTGCTCGCCCAGGCTCGCAAAGCGGTCGAAGAGGAGGAAACCGCGGCCGGCCTGCTGTCGGCCGAAGGCCGTCCTGCCATAGTAGCCGCAGCCGTGATGACACCGGGCGGCAGCGATATCGAAGAAATGGATGGCCCCGCGTCGGTCCTGTTGTTCGCCGACGTGATGGAGCCGGACTGGTTGCTCGCCCTGGGCGAGGAATATGCCATCGAAGGGCTACGCGTCGATGACGAAGCCCCCCGAAACAAGCATGCGCTTGTCGACCTGCAAATGCTTGATGGGACACCCCAGGCGTTTACCTGGCAGATATCCCAGCCGGGCCGCTACCTATTGTGGACTACCCTGCCGGTACTTGCGGCGGTCACCCTCGGTCTCGGGCTGCTGGCCTGGCTGTTGCTTCGCCAGGCGCTGAAAACCGTAAGGCTAATGGACGCCAGCTACAAGCGGCTATCCAGAAGCCGCACGGCATTGGCAGCGAGCGAAGAGCGCTTTCGCGACGTGGCCGAAGCCGCGTCCGACTGGATCTGGGAAACCGACCGGAACGCTCGGCTGACCTACCTCTCCAGCCGCTTCGAGGAAATTACCGGGCACGAGCCAGCCGCCTGGATTGGCCGGCCCTTGATCGACCTATTGATCAGCGATCATGCGGCGCTAGAGAACTGGCTGGCCGCACCGCACAGAGCTCCGCTGCGCTGCAGCTATCAGGCAGCGAATGCTTGCGAGCGGACCTGTCGGCTATCGGCTCGGGCGATCTACCGAAGCGATCAGCTAATGGGCTACCGAGGAACAGCAAGCGATATCACCGAAGAGACCCGCGCTCAGGCACGCATCCAATACCTATCGCAGCACGACGCCCTGACCGGCCTGCCTAACCGCAACCGTCTGCGCGACTATCTGGAAGCCAAGCTCGCCTCCCTCACCAGCGAATCCAGGTTAGCGGTGCTGTACATCGACCTGGATCGCTTCAAGCCGGTGAACGACACACTGGGCCACGGCGCTGGTGATGAGGTGCTGGTCGGCGTGTCCAATCGCCTCAAGCAATGCATCAGAGGCGATGATCTGGTTGCGCGGCTGGGCGGCGACGAGTTCGTCTTGGTGATGAGCCGCCTGCAGCATAATGGCGACGTCGAAAAACTATGTGCCCGTGTTGTCGATGCCATCAGCGAACCCTTTTTCTATGAGAACAAGCCGATTCGTATCGGCGCCAGCATTGGCATCGCCATGGCACCCATCGATGCGGCTCACGCCAACGAACTCCTGCGTTGTTCGGATATTGCGCTCTACCAGGCCAAGGCTGACGGCCGAGGAACCTGGCGGTTCTACGGCAGTGAGATGGACAACCGCCTACTGGAGCGGCGGCAACAGGAAGATGAGCTGCGCCAGGCTATTGCCGAAGGCCAATTCGAAGTTCATTACCAGCCACGCTATTTCAGCGAAGGCATGCGCATCAACGGCGCGGAAGCCTTGCTGCGTTGGCGGCACCCCGCTCGCGGTCTGCTGCTGCCCGAGCATTTCATCCCGCTGGCCGAAGAAACCGGACTGATAGTCCCGCTCGGTGAGTGGATTCTGCGTCAGGCCTGTATCGAAGCCACAGGTTGGACGAGTCCGCTCATGGTCTCCGTCAACCTATCACCGCTTCAGCTACGCAGCGATGAGCTCTCCGGTATGGTCAGGACTGTTCTGGAAGAGAGCGCGCTCCCAGCCAGCCGCCTTGAGCTCGAAATAACCGAAACGGCACTGCTCCAAGAAAATCAGCGCACCCTGGACGTGCTCAATGAACTGAAGGCAGTCGGCGTACGGCTCGCCATGGATGATTTCGGGACCGGTTATTCGTCACTGAGCAACCTGCGCAATTACCCGTTCGATATGATCAAGATCGACGGCAGCTTCGTCGCCGGCATGGCGCATTCGTCCGAAGATCACTCCATTGTCAAAGCACTCATCGACCTTGGCCGTGGGCTGCGCATGCGCGTCACGGCCGAAGGCGTGGAAACCTCGGAGCAGTTGACGCGACTCGTTGCCGATGGCTGCGGCGAAATTCAGGGATTCCACATGAGCCGTCCGCTTCCGGCAGACGAGCTGCGCGCTCTGCTAGCCGGCGTTGACGGGACCGAACCCTTGAGCCGAAGCTCTGCAGACACAGACCGAGCGGATCAACGCTTGAGCTCGAAGTTGATCTGAGCCCCATCGATCAGCGCTTCATCCTGCTCAAGCCCCGGCAGAAGACGCCCGCTCATTTGCAGCGAGCGAGAGTTCTCGCTCGATTCAAATAAGGGCGGCAATAAGCGCATGGTCGCGGTGTTCTGGGCCGGGTCGAGTTCTTCGGCCCAGTCCTCAGGGAGGCTCAAGTCGAGCTCCGGCTCGGGCAGCTCGACCTCTTCCACCGCAATCTCTTTCTTCGCTGTATCCGGGGTCGGAACGACCGGCTCGGGCTCCGGCACCGACACGATTCGCTCGGACGGCAGCTCCTCGGAATCTCCCCCGGCGACTGGCTCAAGCTCAATCTCGACGTTTGGGGGCTCGCCACCGTCGCTTTCGACAGTTCCGAGCGGCGATGCAGGTGCGCGACTACCGGCAGTAGCCTGAACCTCAGGTTTCGCTGGCGGACTAGGTTGGGAAGGCAGCTTATCGCCGTCACAAGCCCCCAGAAAAGGCAGCGCGAGCAGCAAACTCAACCATTTCATGGGCAATGTCCTCATTCACTCCGGTCAGTACGATTGTTGACACAGCTCCGCTGCTAGCTCGCCAAGGGTTCTCAACGCCCGTTCTGCCTCAGCCGTCCAGGGCAGCCCGCAATTGAGCCGGACACAGTGATTGAACTGCTCGGTGTTGCTGAAAATTAGGCCCGGCGCGATGCTGATCCCGCGCTTCAGCGCCTGCACGTGAAGCTCCTTGGTATTCACCCGAGCCGGCAGGCTCACCCAGAGAATGAAACCGCCAGACGGGCGTGTCATCTGTGTGCCTTCGGGGAAGTAGCGCTGAACCGCCAGTTGGAAAGCGCTGAGGTTCTTCCGGTACTCGTGGCGGATATAACGCAGATGACGATCATAACCACCATTCTCCAGATATGCAGCGACTCCCATTTGCGTGACGCTGCAAGCCGAATGCGTACTGAAGGTCTGCAAGCGCTGTATCTCTTCACGGTAACGGCCGGGAATAACCCAGCCGATACGCACACCAGGCGAAATCGTCTTGGAGAAGCTTGAACAATAGATCACGCGCCCGTCACGATCATTGGATTTGAGCGCCTTGATCGACCCCACATCGAACAACAGCTCGCCATAGATATCGTCTTCGACAATCTGGATATCGAAATTCGCCGCCAGTTTCAGCAGTTGCTTCTGCCGTGCGTCGGGGACGCTGCCGCCGAGCGGATTGCTCAGCCGTGCCGTCAACACAAGCGCCTTGATCGGCCACTGGCTTGCCGCGAGTTGCAACGCCTCAAGGCTGAGACCGGTATCCGGATCGCATGGGATCTCGATGACCTTCAGCCCAAGCAGGTCGGCCAGTTGAAGCAAACCATAGTAACTGGGCGATTCGGCTGCGATCAGGTCGCCAGGCTTGGTCAATACGCGCAAGGACATCTGCAATGCATCGACGCAGCCATGGGTTATCACCACTTCGTCCGGCCCGACGATGACTCCCGCGTCACGCATGCGAATTGCCACCTGCCGGCGCAACGGTTCGTAGCCAGGACTGAACATATAACTGAACGCCCGCTGGCTCTGGAAGCGGGTGACCTTGGCAAGTTGCTGATGCAAAGCGCGAGCCGGCAGATAGTCTGCATGAGGCACGGCGGCACCTAACGGGATCAGCCCGTCGCGACGCGACTCGCTGAGTACTTGGTTGATGATACTGCTGCGCGTAACCAGCGTCGGCCGCTCGACCTGGGCGATGTCCGGGGTAGGCGCCGTCAGCGCTGGCGTGTGATGAACATAAAAGCCCGATTGCGGGCGGGCCCGGATCATCCCTTGATCTTCGAGGTTGGCATAGGCCTGCAGAACGGTCGCGTGGCTAACGCTCAGCTGCATGCTCATCTTGCGCACCGAAGGCACACGTTCGCCCGGACGGTAAACGCCGCGTCGAATGTCTTCGGCAAGTTGATGCGCGATGCGCTGATAAAGCAACAGATTGGTCATTTCGTCCGTCTCCGCCAACTGAACCATAACAGTAGTACAACACCGTAATGCGCAACCAATACAGTTAGCAGTTAACTCGCCGACACAGTCGGTTACCTTGCCTTACTCCATACGCACTGCATCAACGGGAGTTATTCAGTCGTCCTTGCTCATCGGAAAACAAAATCTCGACCCGCCTATTTTGCGCCCTCCCCCGCGCCGATGCGTTTTCGGCGACGCGATGCTGCTCGCCGTAGCCGACCACTTCCAAGCGCTGAGCGTCGACACCGAGGCTTTGCATGAAGTCGCCCACCGCCTGTGCTCGAGCCTTGGACAAGGCGAGGTTTTCCGCCGCGTCGCCCCGATTATCGGTGTAACCCTCGATCCGGACCTTACGCTTAGGATTAAGCTGGAGGAAATGTACGACCTGAAGCAGCGTACGGTTGGCGGATGGGTCCAACTCGGCGCTGGCCGCCTTGAACAGCACGTCCCCGAGCGTCATTACCAAACCGCGATCGGTTTCAGCGGCCGCCAGGCTGATCATCTGTTCTTCCTGCGAGCGATCCTGGTACTGCAGACCGATCAGCTTGGCCTCCTGCAAGGCTTGACGCAGACGCTCCCGCTCCATGTTCAGCTGGGTAGCGCGCCGCTGATTCAGAATCTGCTCGCTGTGCTGCCGAGCGATCTCGCTATAACGCTGGCTGAGATAGGCGTAATGCTCGACATCCTCGGCACTGCCCCAGTAGCCGGCAAAACGTTGGGCTCTTTCAAGCGACTCAGCCGCACGCATCACGTCCTTGGGCGCTTCACGGAGGATCTGCAGATCTTCACTGACGCTTTGAAACGTACTGGAAGCCTGCTCCAGCTGCCGTTGCGATTCCTGCGAGGCGCACCCCTGCAGCCCGAAAAGCGCCACCAGCAATACGGAGGAGAGAAGAACGGGCTTCACTGCAGATCTCCCAATTGTTCGCGTAGCCGTGCGATGCGTCGACTCAGCTCTGACAACTCCTGCTGGCTCTTATCGTTCAGGACGCTGGCCTCCGCCAGCCGGGCGTCCAGCTCCGCCTTCTCCGCTAGCCGGCGGGCCGCCAGATAATGCTTTCGCTTCATAGCCGTGATCGCAGCCATGAGTCTCTGTTCGGCCAGCACCAGTTCAGGTGTCTGCTCCGATGCGCCTACTGAACGCGCCTGGATCACCGCCTGCTCAGTGAGGCGCAACTGCTCGGACGGTGCCGGGTCGCTGGCGCAGCCGACCATCACCGACAGCACGAGCATGCAGGAAAGATGTTTTATCAAGAGAGAGGTCCTAGCGTTGCGAATTGCTTGTTGGCACCGGTTGCTGCTTCCAGCGCTCAAGGTTCTTCACCAACAACTGCTGAGGCACCCCGGCGGCGCGCAATTCTGTCATTTTGGTCGCGAGCTGTCCGCGCAGCCAAGGCCCATTACAGGCCGAGTCGTGTGCCACCGCGAAATGCATGCCGCGGCTGGATACGGGAGGTTCGAGCCGCTGTATAGCTTCGAGTAGACCCTGAGAACCAGCCTGTGCAACCACGCTGTATCGCTCATGCAACACATAGTCGGTTTTGCCTGCCAATAACCTTTGCATGGCTTCGGCCAGGCTGGGGGCCGAGCGCAACTGAAGGTTTTGTTTGGCATACGCCTGGAGCTCACTACCGAAGCGCGTCGTCGCAACATAGGTGCCCGAGCGCTCCGCCAGTTCCTCGCGACTGGAATAGAGAAAGCCCGGCTCATTGCGTACCCAGGCGGACATTTGCAAGGTCGCGATCGACGGATGTATGAAATCCAGATGCGCCAAGTCCTTTACATCGAGCTGTGCATCGGCCAGCAGATCGACCCGACCGCTGCGAACCTCTTCCAGCGCTTTGGCTGCACCGCCCGTGTAGAGCAGCTCGAGCTTCAGGTCGAGTGAGTCGGTGATCTCCTTCAGCAGATCGGCATTCGCGCCGACCAGACGCTTGGGATTCTGCGGATCACGCCACAGGAACGGTGGATTGTCCGCTCCACCGGTCGCAATCAACCGGTCACACTTTGCAGCCGCCGCGCTCGCCGCGAAGGGGGCAGCCAACAACAAAGCGATCAAGGCGGATTTCAGCGGAGCGGCACAGCGCATGGAGAACCTCATCGTTCGGGATCGGGCAGGCATTTGTCGGAGCAGCCGGAATGTTACCACTGGCCAGCACAGCCGAGCGCCCACAAAAAACCCGCTACGAGAGCGGGTTTTTCTGAAGCGGCTCGGTTATACGAGCTTCTCAAGCTCCGGCACGATTTCGAACAGATCGCCCACCAGGCCATAATCGGCAACCTGGAAGATCGGTGCTTCCTCGTCCTTGTTGATCGCGACGATCACCTTGGAGTCCTTCATGCCCGCCAGGTGCTGAATCGCGCCGGAGATGCCAACCGCGATGTACAACTGCGGTGCGACGATCTTGCCGGTCTGACCGACCTGCATATCGTTGGGTACGAAGCCGGCATCGACCGCAGCGCGCGAGGCACCAACGGCAGCACCGAGCTTGTCGGCCAGCGAATACAAATGCTTGAAGTTTTCGCCGTTCTGCATGCCGCGCCCGCCGGAGACGACGATCTTGGCAGCCGTCAGCTCAGGACGATCGGACTTGGCCAGCTCTTCGCCGACGAACGCGGAAACACCCGCATCGCCGGTACCGGACACCTGCTCGACGCTGGCCGAGCCACCTTCAGCGCTGACCGGATCGAAACCGGTCGCACGCACGGTGATGACTTTGATCGCGGCGCTGGATTGAACAGTCGCGATGGCATTGCCGGCATAAATCGGGCGTTTGAAAGTGTCGGCGCTCTCGACGGCGATGATTTCGGAGATCTGGTCGACATCCAGCTGGGCAGCGACGCGCGGCAGGAAGTTCTTGCCATTGGTGGTGGCAGCAGCCAGCACGTGGCTGTAATCCTTGGCCAGTCCCGCAATCAGCGGCGCGACGTTTTCCGGCAGCTGATGGGCATAGGCCGTATCGTCGGCGACCAGCACCTTGGAAACGCCTTCGATCTTGGCAGCCGCCTCACCGATGGCGCCGCAACCGGAGCCGGCAACCAGCACGTGAATGTCGCCGCCAATAGCTTTTGCAGCAGCCACGGTGTTGAGGGTCGCAGCGGCCAGAACGGCATTGTTGTGTTCAGCGATAACCAGGATAGTCATTTAGATTACCTTCGCCTCGTTCTTCAGTTTCTCGACCAGTTCTGCCACGGACTTGACCTTGATGCCGGCGCTGCGAGCAGCCGGCGCTTCGACTTTCAGGGTCTTGACGGTGGAGCCGGTAGATACGCCAAGCGCGTCGGGCGTCAGGACTTCCAACGGCTTCTTCTTGGCTTTCATGATGTTCGGCAGCGACGCATAGCGCGGCTCGTTCAGGCGCAAGTCGGTGGTCACGATGGCCGGCAGGTTCAGCGCAACGGTCTGCGCGCCGCCGTCGATTTCACGCTCGACATTAACCTTATCGCCCGACACTTCGACCTTCGAAGCGAAAGTACCCTGGGCGAAGCCAGTCAGCGCACCCAGCATCTGGCCGGTCTGGTTGTTGTCGCTGTCGATGGCCTGCTTGCCGAGAATCACCAGCTGTGGCTGTTCCTTGTCGACCACGGCCTTGAGCAGCTTGGCCACGGCCAGGGAGTTCAGCTCTTCAGTCGACTCGACCAGTACGGCGCGATCTGCACCCAGTGCCAGCGCGGTACGCAGTTGTTCCTGGGCAGCGGTAGGACCGATGGAAACCACGACGATTTCGCTCGCTACACCCTTCTCTTTTAGGCGCACGGCTTCTTCCACGGCGATCTCGCAGAAGGGGTTCATCGACATCTTGACGTTGGCCAGGTCGACGCCGGAGTTGTCCGCCTTGACGCGAACCTTGACGTTGTAATCGACCACTCGTTTGACAGCTACAAGAATCTTCATGGATTCCTCGTTACTCTCCGGTGAATAGAATTTCGCCGAGGCGAACCGAGCCATGCTCAAGGTCCGGGCCGTCAATTCAGCCTCAGGACCTGTTCGGCGAGCACAAAACTGCCCGTATCTTGACTGCAGGCAATAGTCGGGGTCAATAACGCAAATACCCCGTTATAAGCCACAGTTTCCGGATTCTAGCAGGCTGGAAGGAAATTCAAACAAACGTTTGTATTGGACCCTTTCCGGCGGCTATATATAATGCCGCAGCTCGGCCTGGTCAGGGAAAAACGATCCAGCCTTCACTATCTATAGAATAATCAAGCCTTGAGTAGGAGATAGCCAATGGAACGCGAATACATGGAATTCGACGTAGTCATCGTCGGCGCCGGCCCCGCGGGCCTATCCGCTGCCTGCCGACTGAAGCAACGAGCCGCCGATGCCGGAAAGGAAATCAGCGTCTGCGTCGTTGAGAAGGGTTCCGAAGTTGGCGCCCACATTCTATCCGGTGCCGTGTTCGAGCCGCGCGCGTTGAATGAACTGTTTCCTAACTGGAAAGAGCTCGAAGCGCCACTGAATACCCCGGTCAAGCGCGACGACATCTACCTGCTCAAGAGCGCCGAAGCCGCTCGCAAACTGCCCAACGCATTGGTTCCGAAAACCATGCACAACGAGGGCAACTATATTATCTCCCTGGGTAACTTCTGCCGTTGGCTGGCCCAGCAGGCCGAAAACCTCGGTGTAGAAATCTACCCAGGCTTTGCCGCGCAGGAAGCGCTTATCGATGAACAAGGCGTGGTTCGCGGCATTGTCACCGGCGACCTCGGCGTCGACCGTGAAGGCAATCCAAAGGAAGGCATGTACACCCCTGGCATGGAGCTGCGCGCCAAGTACACCCTGTTCGCCGAGGGCTGCCGTGGCCATATCGGCAAGCAGCTGATCAACCGTTTTCAGCTCAATGCCAACGTCGATCCGCAACATTACGGCATCGGCATCAAAGAACTTTGGGATATCGACCCGGCCAAGCACGAGCAGGGATTGGTGGTGCATACCGCGGGCTGGCCCTTGAATGACGCCAACACTGGCGGCTCGTTCCTCTATCACTTGGAGAACAACCAGGTCGTAGTCGGCCTGATCGTCGATTTGTCGTACAGCAACCCCTTCCTCTCCCCGTTCGATGAATTCCAGCGCTACAAGCACCATCCGGTGATCAAACAGTATCTCGAAGGTGGCAAGCGAGTCTCCTACGGTGCACGCGCCATCGCTAAAGGCGGCATCAATTCGCTGCCGAAGATGGTGTTCAATGGCGGCGCATTGATCGGTTGCGATGCGGGCACGCTGAACTTCGCCAAGATCAAGGGCAGCCATACCGCGATGAAGTCCGGCATGCTGGCCGCCGAAGCGGTAGCGGACGCCCTGTTCGCAGGTCGCGAAGGTGGTGATGAGCTGACCGGCTATGAAGAAGGCTTCAAGGCCAGCTGGCTCTACCAGGAGCTGTATGCGAGCCGCAACTTCGGCGCCGCGATTCACAAGTGGGGCGCGGTAAAGGGCGGTGCGTTCAACTTTATCGATCAGAACATCTTTGGCGGCAAAATTCCGTTCACGCTGCACGACACCAAGCCGGACTATGCGTGCCTGAAAACTGCAGCCGAATCGAAAAAGATCGACTATCCCAAGCCTGACGGAAAGCTTAGCTTCGACAAGCTCAGTTCGGTGTTCCTCTCCAACACCAACCATGAAGAGGAACAGCCCGTCCATCTCAAGCTTACCGATCCGAGCATCCCGATCGAGAAGAATCTACCGCTGTACGACGAGCCCGCCCAACGCTACTGCCCGGCCGGCGTCTACGAGGTGGTCGATAATGACGATGGCAGCAAGCGCTTCCAGATCAACGCGCAGAACTGCGTGCACTGCAAGACCTGTGACATTAAGGATCCCGCTCAGAACATTACCTGGGTAGCCCCGGAAGGTACCGGAGGGCCCAACTACCCCAACATGTAACAGCACAAAGGCTCCCACGGGAGCCTTTTTCTTGCCCGGTGGGTTTTGAGCGATCGCCTCGCTCCGTTCTGGTTATTCGGTCCGGCCAATAGGGAAGAATTGCCCGTGGCTCCACACACCCAGCCAATTGGCACCATCGATTTCGCGCGGCACCGCCAGCTCAACCAGCTGGTAGAAAACGTTGCGATGAATCAGCGCCTCAAGATTGGCGCGCACATGCACGTAGGGCGCCGGTTCCTGGCTCTCTGGATCGAGTTCGACCCGCATCGGATGCTCCGCTCCAGCCTCGATCTCGTCACCAACATTCGTGATGAAGCGCAGCACTTGAGCGTCGCCGCTCCCTTCTACCGCTAACTCGATCGCCACGAACGGCGCATCATCAACTGTAATGCCGACCCTCTCGACCGGCGTCACCAGAAAGTAGTCGTCGCCGTCTCGCCGAATCACAGTGGAAAATAGCCGCACCATGGCTGGCCGTCCTATCGGTGTCCCCATGTAGAACCAATTACCGTCGCGGGCGATTCGCATATCCAGATCACCACAAAACGGCGGGTTCCACAGATGCACCGGTGGCAAGCCCTTCTCGGTTTTCGGGATCTGACCCAGCAAATCCCCAGCTTTACCAGAATCGCTCATAAGCCCTCCTCAACGGCTGAGGCCTGTCAGGCGCCGAGCATAGTCACGCAAGGGCGGCCCCAGCAGCACCTGTGGCGTCGCGTCATAAATATTCAGCAGCCCGCCGCGGCTGCGAATTCGTGCGGTATCGACCAGATAACGATTGCCGGTCTCGATCAGCATCAATTGAACCACGCTGGTATCGACACCCAGACGATCAAGCGCCCGCTGATCGTTGAGCTCGTCGAAACTGCCGATGCGGTCGTCGGCAGCAGCAAATCGCGTATACAGCAAGTAATGGGCACCGACGGCGGCCGCCTGGTTCAATGCCTCTTCCAACCCGGCCGGCTCTGGAGCGCGCCGCACGAGCGGAAAGTACTCGACGAACCCCTTGAAGGCTTCTTCCGCGACTACGTTCGGCCGAGGGTAGGCGTCACCGGGCGGGACGAAGTGACCTTGGGCGATATAAATGAACGAATCGGGCTGCAGCCGCCAGGAGGCAGACCTCACGGTCTCGCTGTGATCGAGGAACCCCACATCTCGCAGTTGATGGCGAGTGCCCTCGGCCATGTCGCTCACCTTCATGCACCCGCTCAACACGAGCATGGCCGCGATAAGGCTAAACACTTTCATCTTTTGCTCCTGCCGCTGACGGAAAACCGACGAATAGCGAAGCGATGCAGCAAACAAGCCAGCTCCACACAAAGTAGCTTCAAAGCTACTTACTTGTTCATTAGCCAACTCAGCCAACCACCGCATGGAAGGTACGCCGGTATGCCGACGGCGTGGTGCCCAACTGGGCTGCGAATTGCTGACGCAGCGACAGCGTGGTGCCGAAGCCGACCTGCGAGGCAACGCATTCGATGGGCATTTCCGTCGTTTCCAGCAACTGCTGGGCCCTTGCTACTCGCTCGGCATTGAGCCATCTGATGAAGGTGGTGCCCGTCGCCTCGCGGAATCGCCGCGTGAAGGTTCGGCGGCTCATGTGGGCCACCTCGGCAAGGGCATCGAGCGACAGGGCCTCCTCCAAATGCTGCCGCGCCCATGCCAGCACTTCCGGTAGCCGGCTCTCGCTCGGCAGTTGGGGTACCGGCTGTTCAATGTACTGGGCCTGCCCCCCCTGACGATGCGGGGGGGTGACCAAGAGCCGCGCGATCCGGTTTGCCACATCCGCACCGTGACGCTGACGCAGCAAATGGAGGCAGCAATCAATGGCGGCGACTGTGCCAGCCGAGGTGATGACGTTATCGTCCGCCACGTAGAGCACGTCGGGCCGGAAATGGCTTCGTGGAAAGCGCTGGGCAAACACCTCGCGGGCCACCCAGTGCGTGGTCGCTTCCCGCCCATCGAGCAGCCCGGCGTCGCCCAGTACGAAGGCACCAAGACACAGCCCAACAATCAAGGCGCCGCGCGCATGAGCCTGACGCAAGCCGTCGATCAGCTCCGCAGGAGCCGGCACCACAGGATCATTCCAGGCAGGGACGATGACAATGTCGGCGCGCGCCATGGGCGCCATCCCATCCGGCACGTCGATCGTAAGCCCCTGATCACAGTGCACCTTGCCCGGCTGCGCCGCGCAATAAGATACCTCATAACGAGCGCCGCTCGATCCTGCATCCCCAGCCCCCAAGACCATAGCAGGCACTGACAGGTGGAACAGGCTCACCCCTTCGAAAGCGACAACACAGACATTCAACGAAGACATGGGGATACCGCAGCGGAGTAAATGGCCAGCGAGTATCGCACAAGCTCTGGTTTTTTTGGCCCATATGTTTCTGAGATCGTAACCTGGGCCAGCAGCTCGTTTATGTCGACAGCTCGAGAATCTCACTACCAGAAACGGCCGGCGCACACACACTGAATATGGTCTGCCGCATCAACCGATGAAGGAAGATGCTGATGAACGGTCGAAATTTCGCGCTGAGCCTGAGCGCAGCCCTGCTGGCAACCAGCGGCATTGTTGGCTGATGAACCATCGCTGTAGCCGACGACCACACCGCCGCAAATCTGTCGGCGCGATAACCGGTGTGATGATCGGTGCCACAGCTGGGCAGTTGGGCGCTTTGGTCGGTGCTGGGCTCGGCTGGCTGGCGGCTGGGGCATTGAGTTAGGTACCGGCCTGAGCGAGACGGTCTATGCAGTACACGGAGATACCGGCGAGACCGCGCTGGTGCGTTCGTCAAATCGACGAATCGCCCTCGATGATCTGGTCGAGCAAAGCGGCAGACGGCTGCATGCACCGGGATAGCGCTCGCAGCTCGTCGATGGACTGAATACCGCTTGGCCTACATTCTTCAGCAACCCGGCCCGCGATCGCGCGGGCCGGAATCATCTGTCAGCACAAAGACTCAGGCCGCAAGATATTCTTCGGTCGACGTCAGGCTGGCATAAGCGAAGCCCAGGGCTGCCATCATCACGGCATGGACCTGAGCCGCCGGCACCTGAACACCGCCGAACTCAAGGTCCAGGGTGGCACAGGCATCATGGATGACGGTGACCGGGTAACCCATGTCGGCCGCCGCCCGTACACCAGCGTCGACACACATGTGGCTCATGGCACCAACCACGACCAACTCACCAACGCCTTGCTCGTCCAGCAGTTGCTTGAGATTCGTGTCGCGGAAGAAGTTCGGGTAGTTCTTCACGACCACCGGCTCACCCGCTTGTGGCGCAACGGCGGCCTGGATCTGCACACCATCGCTGCCGGGAACGAACATCGGCATCTCATCGTGGGCGAACTCATGACGGACATGGATGACTGGAGTGCTCTTGGCGCGGGCATCGGCGATCACTTTTGCCGCGTTAGCCACGGCGGCCTCGATGCCGCTGAGCGGCAACTTGCCCGTTGGTAGGTATTCGTTCTGAAGGTCGATTACGACCAGTGCACGCTTGCTCATGGCTAGCTCCTGCGAAGATGCTGTATGAAATGTCGAAAACATCATTGGTCATTCGCGCAGCACTGCGAAGGGGTGGGACCGACAACTTCGAGGGCGCTATCGACAGATGCTAAATCAACCGCAAATCGAACTGGGTATCGTGCTCTACCCCGGCGTACAGATGGCGACCGTATTCGGCCTTACGGATCTGTTCGGCATCGCCGGGCGGTTCGACGGCGCGGCGGCCGATCCCGACCGATTACCGCTGCGCATCAGCCATTGGCAACTGGGCGAAACCGACCAGGCAGCCAAGCGGGTCCATGACTCCCACCCCGACGCCTGCGGCGAACCCAGCGTGCTGATCCTCCCGCCCAGCCTGGAGGAGCCGATTTCTGCCGAGGCTGCGCGTCCCTATCTGGACTGGCTTCGCCAGCACCACCAGGCCGGCGTCCGGCTGGCGTCAATATGCGCTGGGGCATTCCTGCTTGGCGAAACCGGACTGCTGGCCGGGCGTACCGCGACCACCCATTGGCTGTATGTCGAGCGCTTCATGGCCCGCTTCCCTGACGTACGCCTGAATGCCGACCAGCTCATCATCGACGCCGATGACATCATCACCGCCGGCGGGCTCATGGCCTGGACCGATCTGGGGTTGCGGCTGGTCGACCGCTACTTGGGCGCAAAAGCGATGATCGACACCGCGCAGATGCTGGTCATCGACCCACCGGGCCGGCAGCAGCGTTACTACAGCGCCTTCTCACCGCGACTGAACCACGGCGACAGCGCCATTCTAGCCGTCCAGCAATGGTTGCAAGAGACCGCTGCCGGGGAGACTGCCCTGGCCGAGCTAGCACAACGCGCAGGGCTGGAAGAGCGGACCTTTCTCAGGCGTTTTCGCAAGGCCACGGGCATGACCACCACAGACTACTGCCAGCGGCTACGCGTCGGTCGCGCCCGCGAATTGCTGCAGACCAGCCGCCTGCCTATCGAACGGGTCGCCTGGGAGGTCGGTTATGCGGACCCTGGCGCATTCAGGAAAGTGTTCACGCGCGTCGTCGGGCTTACACCCGGCGCCTACCGACGCCGCTTTGGCACGGAGCCAGGCACGGCGCGCTGAACCCAGCGGTTTTCAATAACAGCTTGGCCCGAATTTATCGCTAATTGTCTTTCAGGCCGATTTCACCTCTCAGGCCCGATCCCCACAATGCACACTCCCCTCAACAGCACACCCTTAGGAGTCGCCCTCATGCTGTTTCAACGGATTCTCGCAAGTTCTCTGGTACTTGCTCTCAGCCTCACCGCTGGCGCTAGCTGGGCCAAGGAGATAAACACCCGCTCATCCGCCTCGGCCAGTGCCGCGGTGCAGATGCAGCAGATTCGCAATGCCACGGTGAAAATCAGCTACGCCGATACCACGTTCCTTATCGATCCGATGCTGGCCAAAAAAGGCACCTATCCCGGTTTTGAAGGCACGTATCGCAGCGAGCTGCGCAATCCGCTGGTCGAGCTACCGGTGTCGACGCCGGAAGTACTGGCTGGCGTGGATGCGGTCATCGTTACGCACACTCACCTCGACCATTGGGACGACGCGGCCCAGCAACTGGTGCCCAAGAATCTCCCTTTGTTCGTACAGAACGAGTCCGATGCGAAGATCATTCGCAACCAAGGCTTTCAAGACGTTCGTGTTCTGGAGGACGGGACAGAGTTTGGCGGAGTTACCCTGAGCAAGACCGGTGGCCAGCACGGCACCGACAAGATGTACGCCGATCCGCAGCTCGCTAAAAACCTTGGGGACGCGATGGGTGTCGTTTTCGAAGCCCCTGGCCAGATGACCACGTACCTGGTGGGTGACACGATCTGGCGTGACGAAGTTGATCAGGCGCTGACTCAGTACAGCCCAGAAATTGTAGTCGTTAACGCGGGCTACGCACTGGTAACCGGCTACGAGGGCGCCATCATCATGGGCAAGGAAGATGTTGTCCGCGCTGCCCAGGCGGTGCCTGACGCCAGGATCGTGGCAACTCATATGGACTCCATCAACCATATGGGTCAGACCCGCAACGAGCTGAAGGCCTATGTTACGGAGAAAGGTATTCAAGACCGGATAGCCATCCCGGAAGATGGGGCTGTAGTCAAGTTTTAGGAGCAACTTCGGGTCGCCTCTACAGGGCGGCCTTTTTGCTTGCAGCGGTCAACCCATCCCAGACCGTGAGTTACGTTTTTCTTCAGCCCCCATTGGCGGTAATCCGTCATTGTGCTGATGCGGCCTGATCCAGTAGTAGCAGCATCAGGAATGGGGCTGATGTCCCGCTGAGCTCCCGTGCCGTCAGGTAGGCCAGCCGCCGGAATACACACCGACTTTAGGCTGCGAAACAGACGCTCCATCGGCGAGTGTCCAAGTCGGAATGGAACAGCACCTGTCGTGGTCGACGACGTTGTTCGTAGGCCATGTCGAGGGCCTTGATCACCAGCTCGGCATCCGGCTTTGGGGACGCCCAGCCAATCGTCCGTCGCGTGTGCAGATCCAGCACTTCGGCCAGGAATGCCAGCGAGCTTGCGCCCATACGTAAGTGATATCACCGCACAAACTCGGCTCGGGTGCTGGACAACGAATCCGCGGTCTAGCCTATGCGGGATGGCCGGGCGCTCAATCGTGGTCTGCTTGTAGCCGTGCGCGCCCGCTGCTTGCTGATAGGCAAAGGTCACGCATCAATCGACGCGCGCGGAAACGGCTTATCGTCATAGTAACTACTACACTAGCTACCCGGTGATAGCGGGTTAATCGCGCTTGCGCTTGTTGCCCATGCGTACGCCGATATCCATCAGAAACTGGAAGAAGCCTTCCTGGTCTTCCAGAACATTGCTCCAGAACGGGGAGTGGTAAAGCGCTACAGCGCCGTGTACCAGCGCCCAGGCTGCGCAATAGTGGAAGTACGGCGGCACGTCTTCCAGCTTACCCTCGGAGATGCGCCCCTTGATCAGTTGGGTCAGGTGCTCGAAGTTCGATGCGCGAATACGATGGAGCTCCTCGACCATTTCCGGAACCTGATTGCCCTTGACGACCTTTTCTTCGAGACGATCGAACAGGCGATAGCGCTGAGGGTCGCGCATGCGAAATTCGAAGTAGGCGCGCGACAGCGCCTCCTTGTCCTGATCGAGGCTCGGTGAGTGCAGGAGCTCATTCAAGTCCCGCTCGTAGTCGAGCATAAGCCGCAAGTAAATCTCAGCCTTGGATTTGAAATGCTTGTAGATGGTGCCTTTGCCGATGCCAACCATGTCGGCGATCATCTCGACGGTGACGCTGTCCTCTCCTTGGTCTAGGAACAGCTGAAGCGCAGTATCGAGAATCTCTTGCTCGCGACGGCGAAATTCACGGACCTTCCGGGGTTCATTTTGCATAAGAGGCTGCGGCTGGAAATCGAAGCAGATGATTATGCCTATCTAGTCAGAAAATGCACGGAACATTGCCCATGAGTACATTGAATGACGAATTCCCTCAAATCGAAGGATTACGATACCTAAATCACGCCGCCGTCGCGCCCTGGCCTCGCCGGGCGACCGAAGCCGTGGTGGCGTTCGCCGAACAGAATATGACGCTCGGCGCGCGTGATTACCCGCAGTGGCTCGCAGTTGAAACCAGATTGCGTAACCGCCTGGCCAGATTGCTGAACGCACCAGCTTCGGCAGACATCGCGCTGGTCAAAAACACGTCCGAAGCACTTTCATTCGTGGCGTTCGGCCTGGACTGGAAAGCAGGTGACCAGATCATCATCAGTGACGAAGAGTTTCCATCCAACCGGGTGGTCTGGGAGGCCCTGCGACCCCAAGGTGTGGAAGTGGTCCAGGTCAGCCTCAAGGGCAATGATCCGGAAGCAGCTCTGCTGGCAGCCTGCGGACCGAACGTGCGCCTGATGGCAATCAGTGCCGTGCAATACGCTAGCGGCCTGCGCCTCGATCTGCCCCGACTCGGCGAAGGATGCGAACAACGTGACGTGCTGCTGTGCATCGATGCGATTCAACAGCTCGGCGCACTGCCGTTCGATGTTCAGCAGTACCGGTGCGCCTTCGCCATGGCGGATGGACACAAATGGCTGCTAGGTCCCGAAGGCCTCGGCGTGTTTTATTGCCGCAGCGATCTGCGTGCCAAGTTGAAGCTCCACGAGTACGGCTGGCATATGCTCGAGCACGTCGGCGACTATGATCGACAGGATTGGCAGCCGGCCCGCAGCGCACGCCGATTCGAGTGCGGCAGTCCGAACCTGCTCGGTGCCATGGCGCTGGAGGCGAGTCTGTCGCTATTGGAGGATGTCGGCATGATCGAAGTGGGTCGAGCACTGGCCGAACGTATCGATCATCTGCAATACGAGCTGAATGCCATGCCGGGCGTTGAACTGCTGAGCCCGGCCGATCCGCTTCGACGAGCCGGCATCATGACCTTCAGAGTCGAGGGCTGGGAAAACCCAGCGCTGTTCGAACGTCTCAAGGCGGAGCAGATCGTCTGTGCCCTTCGTGGCGGAGGCGTACGGCTCTCGCCGCATTTCTATACCCACCCGAACGTCATTGAGCAAACATTGGCGGTGGTTCACGGGCTGCTTGCAAAGTGAGCGATCAACTTGGGCGCAACTATTCCAAATCCGTTTTAAAAACGGTGCCATTCGGCCTGCAGAGTTGCCGATCAGGGCCAATACTTCAGGCACTGGCCGCGCAATCCCCCCAATGCTCGGCCAGCTGAGGGAGCGAGGAACGTGACCTCATACTCCTAATGGTCTTGACCCGGCTCCTCGCGAGGCCGGGTTTTTTTTGCCCGGAGGGCGACATGAATCGCGGATCAGACAGGCCTGGCACGCCGACTGAAAAGCCGGAGCTGGAAACAGATCCAGATGAACAACGCCCAGAACGGTATCGCGATTATCGATGTGCGCAACCCAGGCATCGAGAGCATGATCACCGCAATCAGCACCACGAAAGCCAGGCAAAGGTAATTGCTGAAGGGATACCAGAAGGCCTTGAACGACGGCTCAATACCCTGCGCTGCCATCGCCTTGCGAAACTTCAGGTGTGCGAGGCTGATCATCGCCCAATTGATCAGCAGCGCCGCAACCACCAGCGACATGAGCAGCTCGAGGGCAGTCTGCGGCAGCAGGTAATTCACCAACACGCAGAGCATGGTCACAAGCGCCGAGAGCGCGATTGCCAAAACAGGTACTCCGCGACGGTTCACGGTCATCAAAACCTTCGGCGCGTCCCCCTGCTCCGCCAGGCCGTATAGCATCCGGCTGTTGCAATAGACACCGCTGTTGTACACCGACAGCGCCGCGGTCAGTACCACAAAGTTGAGGATATGCGCCGCGGTGTCACTACCGATCAGCGAAAAGATTTGAACGAAGGGGCTTCCGCTGTATGGGTCACCGGCCGCACCCAGGGTTGCCAGCAAGCTGTCCCAGGGATACAACGCCAGCAGCACGCTCAACGCACCGATATAGAAGATCAGGATGCGGTAAACCACCTGATTGATGGCCTTAGGGATGACTGTTTTCGGATCTGACGCTTCGGCGGCGGTGATCCCTACAAGTTCGAGCCCGCCGAAGGAAAACATGATGATTGCCAGCGCCATGACCATTCCACTGACGCCATTGGGGAAGAATCCGCCATGACTCCAGAGGTTGCTGAAGCTGGCCTGCTCACCGCCCTCGCCGCTCAATAGCAAATACAGACCCAGCGCGATCATTCCGATGATGGCGCCAACCTTGATGATCGCGAACCAGAACTCGGTCTCACCGAAGGTCTTCACGTTCACTAGATTGATGAGATTGATCAACACGAAAAATGCCGCCGCCGTGGTCCAGGCTGGCATCTCGGGCCACCAGAACTGCACGTACTTGCCTACCGCTGTCAACTCGGCCATCCCCACCAGCACGTAAAGGACCCAGTAGTTCCAGCCGGATAGAAAGCCCGCATAGGGCGTCCAGTATTTATGCGCAAAATGGCTGAAGGATCCGGCGACGGGTTCTTCTACGATCATCTCGCCAAGCTGACGCATGATCAGGAAAGCGATGATTCCGCCAATGGCATAACCGAGAATCATCGACGGCCCCGCACTGCGAAGCACGCCGGCCGAACCGAGAAAGAGTCCCGTGCCAATTGCCCCGCCGAGCGCGATCAGCTGAATGTGCCGGTTTTTTAGGCCGCGCTGAAGCGGACCGGTGTGCAGCGTATCGCTGGACATGGCGTCACCTTGTTTGGTCTGTGACGGGAAAACGATACGGCCCAATGAGCGACGAGACGGGGCCGAACTGAACCTTCATGCCCGCATGCCAGGCATGCGAACCGAAGCGGCGCGGATTGTACACGGCATCAGCGGATGGCGCGTTGCGCCACGCCGTTTCGAGCGTGAAAGGGCTCAATCACGCCTTGATTCGGGCCAAGGGGAATAGTCGTTTGAAGTTTTCGGTGGTTTGCGCAGCAAGGGCATCGAACTCGACTCCGCGCAATTCAGCAAGAAACTCGGCAACTTCCCGAACGTATTGCGGCAGGTTCGGCTTGCCGCGGTAGGGAATCGGAGCCAGGTAAGGCGAATCCGTCTCGACCAGCAGGCGATCCGCTGGAACGCGCCGGGCCACATCCCGAAGCGCATCGGCATTGCGGAAGGTCACGATGCCGGACAGCGAAATGTAGAAGCCAAGATCCAGCGCGGCCTTGGCCATCTCCCAATCTTCGGTGAAGCAGTGCAGTACGCCGGCCTGCGGCAACGCCGCTTCGCGGAGCAACCCCAGCGTGTCAGCACGGGCCGCGCGGGTGTGAACGATGACTGGTTTGCCACAGATCCGAGCCGCCTCGAGATGCAGGCGGAAGGACTGCTGCTGAAGCTCGGCGGCTTCGGGTTCGTAGTGATAGTCAAGCCCGGTCTCGCCGATCGCCACCACACCAGGCCCGTCCAGCTCCCGCAACAACCAGTCCAGTGCGGGCTCAGCACCGGGCTCAAGGTCCAGCGGATGCACCCCGACCGAACAGTCTACATCTTCGTAGCGCTGCGCAAGCGCCTTGACCGCTGCGGTATTGTCGGCACTGACGCCGATGCACAGAAAGTGCCCGACGCCACGCTGACGTGCAGCATTCAATGCTGCGTCCAGCGAGCCGCCGTGCACGGCGAGATCGAGACGATCGAGATGGCAATGCGAGTCGACCAGCATGGAAAATACCCAAACCGAAAACGCGCCATTGTAGAGCAAAGCAGCCGATCGGGCGCAACGAGGTCAGGTGATACCGAAAACGAGGAAGGCTTGGGAGGTAGCAGAGCAGATATCCGCAACTGCACTACATGGTATGCGTTGGCCGATCAGACTTCATCGCGCCGGCCAGATAGGTTTCGATCTTGTTGCGCGCCGTCGAGTCACCCTCGTTGAACTGCACGCCAACGCCGGCGGCCCGGTTACCCTGCGCCCCTTTTGGAGTGATCCAAACGACCTTGCCGGCGACAGGGATCTTTTCGGGCTCATCCATCAGGCTCAGCAGCATGAACACTTCATCGCCGAGCTTGTAGCTCTTGTTGGTGGGAATGAACAATCCACCATGCTTGATGAACGGCATGAACGCCGCGTAGAGCACCGATTTGTCCTTGATGGTCAGGGACAGGATGCCATTACGCGGACCAAGATTTGCAGGCAGGCTCATGCGGTATTCCTAACAACAGTTCCGGTGGATTCTAGCTTGGCCCGGGCAAGCTTGCCCACTGCACCAGGAGCGCTTCGAGAAGCAAGACACGGTTGAGGTTGGCTTTGCCCAGCACTTTCTGCCGATGAGCCAACAACCAATCCTGCAGTGCCAGCAGCCTGGCGGGTGAAGTCTTCTGCGCCAGGTATTGGATGACCTTTCGCATATCGGCAGCGCCAAGCCCCGCTTCATCACCGGTCATCTGGAAACGCAAAATCAGATGTGCCCATTCGCAAAACCAGTCAAATAGCAGGATCAGTGACAACGGATTCCACGCTTCAGCAAGCTGACTGGGAGATTGCTGCCGTTTGAGGAGCTTTTTCACCCCCTCGACGACCTGCACACGCAACTCCAGCACGCCCACACCATGCAGCTTGAGCGCTGCCAGAGGCGAATTCGCCGCCAATGTCAGCAACTCCTCGCGCTGGTCCGCCGAGAGGTCCGGAACCTTGCCGGCGAGCCAGTCCAAGCTCTGCTGGCGACCGGGCAAGGGGCAACTTTGCTGCACGCAGCGACTCTTGATCGTCGGCAGCAGTCGGCTAGGCTGGTGGCTGATCAATAGCAGCACTGTGTCGCCTGCGGGTTCTTCGAGGCTTTTGAGGAGTGCGTTGGCCGCGTTCAGGTTCATCGCCTCGGCCGGTTCGAGCAAAACCACCTTGCGGCCGCCGAGCTGCGCGGTCTGGGTGACAAAGCCAACCAGCTGGCGGACCTGATCGACACGGATGGCCTTATCGACCTCCTCCGGCTCCAGAATGTAATGGTCAGGATGAGTATGGGCGGCGAGCAGCGTGCAACCCTTGCAGTAGCCGCAGGCTCCTCTCGGCGCCGGCTGCTGACACAGCAGGAGCGCCATCAACTGTTCGGCCAGTGTGCGCTTGCCGATGCCAGCGGGACCGTGCAGCAGGTAAGCGTGAGCATGCTGTTGGCGCCCCGCTAGCAGCTGCCAGAGATCGGTCTGCCATGGAAGAATGCCATCAGCCAAGCGCACGCTCCAGCAGCTCGGGCAAGAGCCTACCCAGATCCTGTTGCACCGCGGACAAAGGTTGACCGGCATCGATCACCCGATAGCGCTGCGGAACCTGGTGAGCACGATCAAGATACGCGCTACGCACGGCCTCGAAGAACTCCAGCCCCTCCTGCTCAAACCGATCGAGCCGTCCACGCGCAGCGGCGCGGCTCAACCCGATCTCTACAGGCAGATCGAAGATCAGCGTCAGGTCCGGCCGCATGTCACCTTGCACGAAGTTTTCAAGCTGCTCGATGCGCTGGCAGGACAGCCCGCGCCCCCCGCCCTGATAGGCATAAGTGGCGTCGGTGAAGCGATCGCAAAGTACCACGGCGCCACGCGCCAGCGCGGGGCGGATCACCTGGGCAAGGTGTTGTGCACGCGCGGCGAACACCAGAAGCAGCTCAGTATCGCTGATCATGGGCTCGTCCGCGGGCGTCAATAGAAGCTCGCGGATCCGCTCGGCCAATGGTGTTCCGCCAGGCTCTCGGGTCAGCACGACATCAATGCCGTGATCGCGAAGGCGCTGGGCGAGATATTCACGGTTGGTGCTCTTGCCCGCGCCTTCGGGCCCTTCCAGGGTGATAAAAAGTCCTGTCACTGCGTGTTCTCGATCGGCGCCGGAGCTTGCCGGGGCGGTGGGCTGGAGCGATAGTCGGCGCGGCGCTTGAGCTGGTACTCCCGCACTGCACGATTGTGCTCACTCAACGAATTACTGAATACATGACTGCCGTCACCACGCGCCACAAAATACAAGCTCTTCCCTTCGGTGGGATGCAACGCGGCGTGAATAGCTTCGCGACCGACCATGGCAATCGGCGTCGGCGGTAACCCACTGTTGGTGTAAGTATTGTAGGGGGTTGGCCTGCGCAGGTCGTTACGGGTAATCCGTCCCTTGTACCGCTCGCCCATGCCGTAAATCACCGTCGGATCGGTCTGCAGCAACATACCCTGCTCCAGCCTACGAACAAAGACGCCAGCGATCTCGCCGCGTTCCGACGGCACACCGGTTTCCTTTTCGATGATTGAAGCCATGATCAGCGCCTGATAAGGCTCTTGGTAAGGCAACCCTTTACTGCGCTGCAGCCACTCTTCGGCCAGAACGGCCTCCAGCCGCGCAAAGGCCCGCTGAAGCAATTCGAGGTCGGTTACGCCACGGGTGAAACTATAAGTATCAGGAAAGAATCGCCCTTCCGGATGCAACTCCGGGTGGCCGAGCCTCGCCATGATCTCGCGATCGGATAAATCGTTGAGCGTTTGCTGAATCGTCGTCGTTGCCCCCAGCGCCGCGCGAACCTGGCGGAAATTCCAACCCTCAACGATTGTCAGGGTGTATTGAACAACCTCACCACGCTGCCATAACCCGAGCAGTTCACGCGCGGTCATTCCCAGGCGCAGCTGATATTCGCCGCTGTGCAAGGTGTGCCCGGAAAGATTCAACCGCCAGTGCAGCCGCAGCCAAAACGAGCCGCTCAACATTCCTTCTCGCTCCAGACGCTGAAACAAGCCACTGGGCGTATCACCGGGTTTGACGTCTAGCGTCTGCGCCTCGCTAAGCTGCAATGGCTGCTCCAATGCGGCGTGAAGCTTCCAGGCAACCAGACCGAGCGCCAGCGCGGCGACCAGTGCGGCCCCCAAGAGCGCGAAAGACAGTTTTCGAATCACGTATTACTCGACAGATCAGCAACTAGGCGTTGGAGTTTACGTGTGAGCGGCCCCACCGGCCAGACGTTGGCTTCGAACTGCCGCACAGGCCAGACGCCATACAGGCTGTTGCAAACGAAAACCTCGTCGGCCCCGAGCAGTTGTCCGAGCGAAATATCACCGACCGTCGTCTTAATCCCTGCCTGCCGAGCCCGATGAAGAAGCTCCGCACGCATTACGCCTGCCACACCGCACCGATCGAGCGAGGGGGTCAGCAGCACGTCCGATTGCGCAATAAAGATGTTGCTGAAGACCGCTTCGATGACACGCCCCGAGATATCGCGCATCAAGCCTTCGGCAAAGTCGGGATCCTGCCATTCTGCACGCGCCAATACCTGCTCTAACCGATTGAGATGTTTCAACCCGGCCAGCGCTGGCTGCTCGGCGAGACGAGTCGTACAGGCATACAGGCGTACGCCATTTTTGGAATGATCGAGCGGATAATCTGGCAGCGGCGATCCCATCAGAACGATTCGCGGCTGACAGTCAATTGGCGGGCCATAGCCGCGCCGACCATCGCCACGCGTCAGGACCAGCTTGGCCACGCCAGCACCAAGGGCCTTGCCAAACGCGATAATTTGCGACCGGAGAGCCGTCATGTCGCAGGGGATAGCGAAGCGTTGGCAACCAAGATCAAGACGTTCCAGATGGCGGTCCAGCAGCTCCGGATAGCCATCGATGACCTTTATGGTCTCGAACAGACCGTCGCCATACGCAAATCCTCGATCATGGAGGGGCAACCCGGTCGCGGGTTGTCCGTCCACCCAACTCGGTATCACTCGGTGAACCGGCGAAAAACCAGCGAACCGTTGGTGCCACCGAAACCAAAGGAATTGGAGATGGCGATATCGATTGCCTTCGGTTTCGCTTCGTGCGGTACAAAATCCAGATCGCAGCCGTCATCTGGCTCATCCAGGTTGATCGTCGGCGGTGCAACCTTGTCGCGTATGGCCAGCACACTGAAGATCGCCTCGACGGCACCCGCAGCACCCAGCAAGTGGCCAACCATGGACTTTGTCGAGCTGACTGACAGCTCATAGGCGTGATCACCGAATACGGTTTTTATCGCGGCGGCCTCGGCCTTGTCACCAGCGGGGGTCGAAGTGCCGTGAGCATTGATGTAATCCACCTGGGCTGCATCGATCTTGGCGTCCATGATCGCATTGCGAATGCAGCGAGCGGCACCCGCGCCATCATCCGGCGGTGACGTCATGTGGAACGCATCAGCACTCATGCCGAAGCCGATCAGCTCCGCGTAGATTTTCGCCCCGCGCGCCTTGGCATGCTCCAGCTCTTCTAGCACCAGCGCGCCAGCACCATCCGACAGCACGAAGCCATCCCGCCCCTTGTCCCATGGCCGACTGGCCGCAGCCGGATCGTCATTGCGGGTGGATAGCGCACGCGCTGCGGCGAAGCCACCAATCCCAAGGCCACTGGCGGCCATTTCCGAGCCCCCTGCTACCATGACGTCGGCTTCACCGTAGGCAATATTCCGAGCGGCCATGCCGATGCAATGCGAGCCGGTAGTACAGGCCGTGGCGATCGCATAGTTCGGCCCCTGGAGGCCCAGATGGATCGATAGAAAGCCCGACACCATGTTGATGATCGAGCCTGGTACGAAGAATGGCGAAATTCGCCGCGGGCCCTGTTCGATTAGAGACTTGCAGCTATTTTCAATATTGGTCAGGCCGCCAATTCCCGACCCCATAGCAACACCGATGCGCTCGCGGTTGGCATCGGTCACTTCCAATCCGGAATCCCGTACTGCCTGAAAACTGGCAGCCAGGCCGTATTGGATGAACAAATCGAGCTTGCGAGCTTCTTTCGCAGGCAAATACTGCTCGACGTCAAAGTTTTTGACCGATCCGCCAAAGCGCGTGGAATAGGCGGAGAGGTCCATATGCTCTATCAGGCCGATACCACTGCGGCCGGCGAGAATCCCCTGCCAGCTGCTTGGCACATCGTTACCCAGCGGCGATAGCATGCCCATCCCGGTGATTACGACGCGTCTACGCGACACAGCAATTCTCCTTACATTTACATTTTGGCTCATTCAGCTCCGCCGCCATTGCAACGGGCAGATGGCCAACCATCAGGCGTCGCACGCAGGTGCGCGACCAGCTGAATTCAACTAACTCAAACAAAAGCCGCACTGCCCCGTTCAAGGCAGTGCGGCTTACTGGTTCGAAGCAGGATTACAACTTACTGCGCGTGCGCGTTGATGTAATCGATAGCTTCTTGAACAGTGGTGATCTTCTCGGCCTGCTCGTCTGGGATTTCGGTCTCGAATTCCTCTTCCAGAGCCATTACCAGCTCAACGGTATCAAGGGAGTCGGCACCCAGGTCTTCAACGAAGGAAGCGCTGTTGGTGACTTCCTCTTCCTTGACGCCAAGTTGCTCGGCAACGATTTTCTTGACGCGTTCTTCGATGGTGCTCATACCTTGTTTTCACTCCTATGGAAAAATCAGGCAGCTGGTCTGCGCGGTAGTGTATAGAAAGCGTTTTCCGCATTTCAAGCTGAAAGCGGGCAAGCATGAACCAGCCTTCAACCTTCTGTCTATATACAAACCACAGTTTTATAACGAAACGAATCAGCCGTTATGACTGTAAACATGCGTCGGGCGTCACATTAACTCATGTACATGCCGCCATTCACCGGAACTGTCGCCCCGGTAACATAGGCAGCGCCGTCAGAAGCTAGAAAGGCGACGACCTTGGCAATCTCTTCCGCCTGCCCAAGGCGACCCAACGGGATCTGCCCCAGCAGAGCGTCACGCTGAGCTTCTGGCAGCTCACGCGTCATGTCTGTATCGATGAAACCCGGCGCCACGGCATTGACCGTGATACCACGCGAGCCAACTTCGCGAGCCAATGCTCGACTGAAGCCTTCGAGCCCTGCTTTAGCGGCGGCGTAGTTTACCTGCCCTGCGTTACCCATCGCACCTACCACCGAACCAATACTGATGATCCGCCCCCAGCGCGCCTTGGTCATACCACGCAAAACCCCTTTGGTCAGGCGGTAGAGGCTACTGAGATTGGTGTCGATAACGTCGTGCCATTCATCGTCCTTCATCCGCAGCATCAGGTTGTCACGTGTAATACCCGCGTTGTTGATCAGGATAGCCGGTTGACCAAGATGCTGCTGAATATGCTCCAGCGTAGTCGCAACGGACTCATCACTGCTGACATCTAGAACCAATCCGGCACCTTCGATGCCGTTCTCCTTGAGTGTCTCGGCGATGCGCTCGGCTCCCGAAGATGAGGTCGCCGTGCCGATCACGATGGCGCCCTGGCGGCCTAGCTCAAGCGCGATGGCCTGACCGATACCGCGACTGGCCCCTGTTACCAACGCAACCTTGCCTTGCAGATTCATAGATGTCTCCTTGTTCAGACCAATGCGCCACGAGTGGCTGCAAAAGCTTCTGGGGTATCCAGGTTGTAGGTATTGATGCCTTTGACGCAGCGCTTGTTGAGACCGGAAAGTACTTTGCCCGGCCCGCACTCGACCAGATCGGTCACTCCGCGCTCGCTCAACGCAACAATGGTCTCGACCCAGCGAACCGGGCTATAAAGCTGCGCCAGCAAGTCGCGCTTGAGCGAGTCGAGATCCGAAACGATCGCGGCACTGACGTTCTGCACCAGGGGAATTTCGGGCGCTTGCCAGGCGGCTCCGGTGACGGAATCCGCGAAACGCTCTGCCGCCGGCCGCATCAGATCGCAATGCGAAGGCACGCTGACCGGCAATGGCATGGCGCGTTTGGCACCCTTGGCCTTGCAAGCCTCGATAGCACGCTCGACGGCCGCAGCATTACCGGCAATCACGACCTGACCAGGCGCGTTGAAGTTGACTGCACTGACGACTTCACCTTGCGCCGCTTCGCTACAGGCTGCCAGAACATCGCCATCCTCCAGCCCAAGGATCGCCGCCATACCACCATTGCCGGCTGGAACGGCCTGCTGCATAAGCTGACCACGCAACTCGACCAGCTTCACCGCGTCAGCGAATGGGAGGCTGCCCGCAGCCACCAGAGCGGAGTATTCACCCAGGCTGTGACCCGCGACAAACGCCGGCTTCGCCCCTCCCTCCGCCAGCCATAAGCGCCACAGCGCAATCGAGGCGGTAAGAATGGCCGGCTGGGTTTTGTCGGTCTGATTCAGTTGCTCCTCGGGACCTTGCTGACAAAGCGTCCAGAGATCGTAGCCCAACACGGATGCCGCTTCGGCAAAGGTATCGATGACTATGGATTGTTGGGCACCGTGCTCAGCAAGCATGCCAAGGGCCTGGGAGCCCTGGCCGGGAAAGACGAATGCAAGTGATGCGGACATGAAACGGCTCTCTTGTGGTTTTTCGTCAAAAGGAATACGCCACGAGGACGCACCGAATTGTCAGTTGGATGGCGACCCGCCGGAGGTGGTCACATCACCGGCGCCGTTTATCGACCGATTGGTCACGAGCAGGTGTTCAAGCCGACTATGCAGTTGCGCCGGCAGGTTGTGCTGAACGTCCTGGGCGGCGCGCAGGATCGCCGACCGAAAGCCCTCTGCGCCCGCACTGCCATGACTCTTGACTACGATGCCTTGAAGCCCCAAAAAGCTAGCACCATTGTACTGTGCCGGACGAAGGTCAGCCCGCAACTGACGCAACAGCGGCAATGCCAGCGCGCCCACTGCTCGCGAAATTAGCGAGCGACGAAAAAGCGCCTCGACTCGCAAAGCAACCATATGCGCCAAGCCCTCACTGGATTTGAGCAATACATTGCCAACAAACCCATCGCACACCGCCACATCAGTCTCGCCGCGAAACAGCCCATCACCCTCGATGAAGCCTTGATAGTTGATATCACCGGCTTGCTGCAAAAGCCCTGCGGCCGCCTTGACCTGCTGGTTTCCCTTTATCTCTTCGGTGCCCACATTCAACAACGAGACCCGCGGTCGCTCGATACCAAGGCTCTGAGCTGCAACCGATCCCATCACTGCAAATTGATACAGGTGCTCGGCAGTGCAGTCCACATTCGCGCCCAGGTCAAGAAGCAGGCATGCGCCTTCAAGCGTAGGGATCGCGGTCACCATGGCCGGACGATCAACTCCTGGCAACGTCTTCAGGACGTGGCGAGCAAGCGCCATCAGCGCACCCGTATTACCGGCACTGACGCACGCCTGGGCCTGACCATCACGCACTAACTCCAGCGCGACACGCATGGATGACCGCGGCTTGGTCCGCAGCGCCTGGGCGGGACGTTCGTCCATGCCGATCACCTCGCCGGCGTCAACAATGGTCAGGCGAGCGCGATCCACACCAGGTTGGCGATCAATGATTTCTTCAATAAGGGAGGATTGGCCAACGAGAGCCAGATGCAGCGAGGGGGCTTCAGCCAGACAGTTGAGACTGGCCGGAACAATGCAGTGGGGACCGAAGTCCCCACCCATTGCATCGATCGCTATGATCGGAGCAGACAAGGTTTACTCGTCAGCGCCCTTGTCGATCACTTTACGACCACGGTAGAAACCTTCCGGGGAAACGTGGTGACGCAGGTGAACTTCACCGGTGCTCTTTTCCACGGACAGGGCGTTCGGCTCGAGCGCGTCGTGCGAACGACGCATGTCACGGGCGGAACGGGATTTTTTGTTCTGCTGAACAGCCATTGGGATCAACTCCTAAACGTTTGGGTCACGCTTTAACTGAGCCAGTACGCTGAACGGGTTGGACCGCGATACCTCGTCCTCATTCGGCTCGGGCTCATCAGGCCCAACCGGCGGCTGGCAAACTTCTTGGTCATGGAGTGGAACAATCGGAAGAGCGAGCAAAAGCTCCTCTTCAACCAGCGCCAGCAGATCCAGAGGATCCTCTCCCACTTCCAGCACGTCATAGCCCTTGGGCAGGTGCTGACTGCTCGAACCTTCATTCACCACGGCATAATCGCACTCGCTGTGAATAGGCAGAACAACCGGCTCCAGACAACGCTGGCAAATCATTGTGACCTCAACATCCAGCTCGCTGTGGATGACCACAGTGCGCTGCTCGTCGCGCCCGAAATCAAAACTGGCACGCACCACACCCTTATCGTCCTCGAGAGGATCGACGAGCCGCTTCAGCTCGGACAATTGCAGCTCACCCTTCAGGGCGGCCGCTCGGTCAGCGAGCTTGCGCGGGTCAACGTGCGGAGGTATTGGTCCTTTCAACATAAGCGCGGCATTCTAGGGATGCGCCTCTCGACTGTCAAAGGAATTCAGCCGCACAATTGGCTTCAGCCGACCAGCAATCGAACACCTATATAAAGGAAGGAAAATGCACCGCCGCCTGCTTCTCGCATCAAGCTCCCCTTACCGGCGCGAACTGCTCTCGCGACTGCGGTTGACGTTCGATTGCAATGCGCCGGAAATAGACGAAACCGCGCATGCCGAAGAGCTACCGGAACAGCTAGTACGCCGACTGGCTCGTGAGAAAGCACAAGCATTGGCAGGGACCCATCCGGATCATCTGATCATTGGCTCGGACCAGGTTGCCGTGCTTGAGCACAACATTCTCGGCAAGCCCCACACGTTCGAGCGGGCAAAGCATCAACTGCAAGCCTGCAGCGGCAAAAGCGTGAGCTTTCTGACTGGGCTAGCGTTGCTGGATAGCCGGACAGGGACCGCCCAGATCGACTGCATAACGTTCACCGTTCATTTCCGAGCGCTCAACGATCAGCTGATCGAACGCTACCTACTGGCCGAGCAACCCTTCGACTGCGCAGGCAGCTTCAAGGCCGAAGGCCTGGGGATCAGCCTGTTTCGCTTCACCGAAGGATCAGATGTCACGAGCCTGATCGGGCTTCCACTGATCCGACTGGTCGATATGCTCAACCACGCCGGAATCGAAGTGCCGTGACAGGCCACGAGGAAACTAACGCAGTTGCGGCCCTTGGAAGCCCATCCACATCGCCAACTGTGAACCAACGCTGGCACCGAGCTTCTTGGTGAAACGATCCAGAGCAGAATCCTTGACGGTAAAGTCCACCAGCTCATCCTCTCCGATAACCTCGCGGGCCACGTAGCTAGTACTGCCGAGACCATCAATCAGCCCGAGCTCAAGGGCCTGCTCGCCGGACCAGATAAGCCCGGAAAATAGCTCAGGATGCTCAGCGACTTGGAGTCGATCCCCACGCCCCTGCTTCACGCTATCGATGAATTGCCGATGTGTAGTGGCAAGCACACTGCGCCAGAACTCGGTTTCCTCCGGATTCTCCGGCTGAAACGGATCAAGGAACGCCTTGTGCTCGCCTGAGGTGTAGACCCGACGCTCCACACCCAGTTTGTCCATCGTCTCTACGAACCCAAAAGTCGCTGCGGTCACTCCTATCGAGCCAACCAGGCTGGACTTATCAGCATAGATCTCATCCGCAGCGCTGGCGATGTAGTAGGCACCCGAAGCCCCCAGATCAGTAATCACCGCATAGACCTTGATGGCCGGGTATTCTTCACGCAGTCGACGAATCTCGTCGTAGATATAGCCAGACTGCACGGGACTGCCACCCGGACTGTTGATCCTCAGCACCACACCTTTGGTACTGGAATCCTCGAAGGAGGCCCGGAGCGCCCCGACAATGTTATCCGCGCTCGCCGCCTCTTCATCCGCAATCATTCCGCGGACATTGATGACTGCGGTATGACTGTCACTAGCGACCTTACCGTCGCCCATACGCAACAAGGGCGAGAACATCAGCAGGGCGCCGAAGAGGTAGATGAAGGTCAACAGCTTGAAAAAGATCCCCCAACGCCGGGCTCGCCGTTGCTCTTGCACGCCGGCAAGCAATGTCTTTTCCAGCAACTTCCAGCTATTGCGATCCTCCTTGGCCTCATTCACCGGCGCCTTCCATTCATCCGACATACGCAACTACCTCAGCAGCTGAATCAGCAGAGCACAGCCAGCGACCGAGCTCCGAAAAATTTTTGATAGTCATGCACGGCGAGCATGCCTGCAAGACCTCGACGGACTGCGCGCCGTAAGTAACCGCAACGCTGTCCACACCTGCTCGCCTGGCCATCTCGAGATCGAACACGGAATCTCCAATCATCACGGCCCGCTCGGGACTGACCCCACAGTGCCCCAGAATCTCATGAATCATCAGGGGATCGGGCTTGCTTGCGGTCTCATCTGCGCAACGCGTCACATCGAAGAAATCGCCCCACCCTTGCGCTGCGAGCACCCTGTCCAATCCGCGCCGTCCCTTACCTGTTGCCACGGCGAGCATGTGCCCCTGATCACCAAGCTGTTGCAGCGCTAGCGCGACGCCCGGGTAGAGCGCCGAAGGCTCAGCATCCAGCAATAGATAATGAGCGGCATAGGCACGACGAAACGCCTCAGCCGTTCGCACATCTGTGATATGGGGGTATAACGCCGCAATTGCCTCTGGCAAACCGAGCCCTATGATCCCCTTGATGACACCCTCATCGAGGGGCGGCAGATCACAATTGGCTGCAGCAACAGAAATGGATTCGACGATACGCCCGATCGAGTCCGCCAAAGTGCCGTCCCAGTCAAAGATCAACAGGTCGTACTTATTCACCAAGCCTCTCCAGCGTCCGCGTCCAGACATCATCGACCGGCGCCTCCAGACTCAGCTCACCGCCGTCGGGCAGCGGCACCTTCAACGCATAGGCGTGCAGGAACAGGCGCTTGCCCCCCAGGTCACGAATAACGCTGGAGAACTCTTCGTCTCCATACTTATTGTCGCCGGCGATGCCGTGACCCGCATGGCGGGCATGCACGCGAATTTGGTGAGTACGCCCCGTTACCGGCTTGGCCTCGACCAGCGTGGCGAAATCACCGAAACGGCGCAGCACGCGAAAAAGCGTCAGCGCGTCCTTGCCCTCGTCAGTGACTTCGACCATCCGCTCGCCCGAGCGCAGCGTGTTCTTCAACAGCGGAGCATTCACCTGCTTCTTGCTGGTTTCCCAGCGCCCCCGGACAAGCGCCATGTAGCGCTTATCAATACCGTCGCCGCGCAGCTCCTGATGCAGGTGACGCAGCATGCTGCGCTTCTTCGCAACCATCAACAGCCCGGACGTATCCCGATCCAGACGATGTACCAGCTCCAGCTCCTTGGCATCCGGACGCAGCTGACGCAGCGCCTCGATGACACCAAAGCTGAGCCCGCTGCCGCCATGCACCGCGATACCTGCGGGCTTATTCAGCACGATAAGCGCCTTGTCCTCATAGACGATCGCCGCATTCAGACGCTCGAGAAGGCCCTGCGCGACCGGAACCACCTCGTCCCGCTCGGGCAGCCGAAGCGGCGGCACACGCACCACATCACCTGCCTGAAGCTTATATTCGGGCTTGATCCGACCCTTGTTCACCCGCACTTCGCCTTTGCGCAGAATGCGGTAGATCAAGGTCTTGGGCACACCCTTGAGTTGAGTACGGAGAAAGTTGTCAATGCGCTGGCCGGCAAGCTCCGGCGAGACCTCAAGCATTTGCACGCCAGAGGTCTGAGAGGGGGTATTGGTCATGCGCGGATGATATCAATTTTCCCTTATTTGAAGCACTTAAACATTGCTGTTATAGTCCAGACGCCGCCAAAAGTGGTCAGGTCGAGGAATGCCAGCGAAACCGCCATTCCCGGCTCAGCAATGTTCGAGGACGTGAGGCCGTCCGACGGTGCTTCTCTACAAGTAGCAGAAGCACCGAAACAAGCCTTGAAGACATGATGCGTGCCCCCGACGGGGAATCGCGATAATCGACAACCCGCTCCCGGATTCTGCGAGCGGCACCCGATTTTCAAAGTATGAGTGTTGGGTGGAGATGTACAGCCATCGGATTGCGTAGCAAAGGCTTTCATAGACGCTTCATTCCGTCCGCTACCGATTGCTGATTCCTCCTCCCGAACCATTGCTTCTGTTCCGACAGTAAGCAGGAGACGTCGTCGCGACGCTGGCCCAACTGGCCTCACATCGCTGGACACTGGAGTGCTTTACAACCATTCCTGACTCACCTGACACCGACCGCGAGAGTCGTGTGTGCCGAACGCCGTTTCCACTGCCCTGGAAACCGACGGTACTACATGAAAAGAATGCTAATTAACGCAACTCAGCCCGAAGAGTTGCGTGTCGCACTGGTCGACGGCCAGCGCCTATTCGATCTCGATATCGAGTCCGGCGCCCGCGAACAGAAAAAGGCCAATATCTACAAAGGCAAGATCACCCGTGTCGAGCCCAGTCTCGAAGCCGCCTTTGTTGACTTCGGCGCAGATCGTCACGGTTTCCTCCCCCTTAAGGAAATTTCTCGCGAGTACTTCAAGAAGTCTCCGGAAGGCCGCGTCAACATCAAGGACGTCCTGAGCGAAGGCCAGGAAGTCATCGTCCAGGTCGAGAAGGAAGAGCGCGGCAACAAAGGCGCAGCCCTGACCACCTTTATCAGCCTGGCTGGCCGTTACCTCGTACTGATGCCAAACAACCCACGTGCTGGCGGCATCTCCCGCCGCATCGAGGGTGAAGAACGCAACGAATTGCGCGAAGCATTGAACGGTCTCAACGTTCCCGCCGATATGGGGTTGATCGTCCGGACTGCCGGCCTCGGCCGCTCCAGCGAAGAGATGCAATGGGACCTGGATTACCTGCTGCAGCTGTGGAGCGCGGTCAAGGATGCCTCCCAGGGCCGCCCGGCCCCGTTCCTGATCTATCAGGAATCCAACGTCATTATTCGCGCCATCCGCGATTATCTGCGCCAGGATATCGGCGAAGTATTGATCGATAGCGTCGAAGCCCAGGACGAAGCGCTTTCCTTCATCCAGCAAGTCATGCCGCAATACGCCAGCAAGATCAAGCTGTACGAAGACAGCGTGCCGCTGTTCAACCGCTTCCAGATCGAAAGTCAGATCGAAACCGCATTCCAGCGTGAAGTGAAGCTGCCGTCCGGCGGCTCCATCGTGATCGATCCGACCGAGGCACTGGTCTCCATCGACATTAACTCGGCGCGCGCCACCAAAGGCGGCGACATTGAGGAAACAGCACTGCAGACCAACCTGGAAGCGGCCGAGGAAATCGCCCGCCAGCTACGCCTGCGTGACATCGGTGGCCTGATCGTCATCGACTTCATCGACATGACTCCGGCGAAGAACCAGCGCGCCGTAGAAGAAAAGGTTCGCGAAGCACTCGAGGCCGACCGCGCGCGCATTCAGGTCGGTCGCATTTCGCGCTTCGGCCTGCTGGAAATGTCCCGTCAACGCCTCCGTCCGTCGCTTGGCGAGACCAGCGGCATCGTCTGCCCACGCTGCAATGGTCAGGGCATCATCCGCGACGTCGAGTCGCTGTCCTTGGCTATCCTGCGCCTGATCGAGGAAGAGGCCCTCAAAGATCGTACCGCCGAGGTCCGCGCCCGGGTGCCCTTCCAGGTCGCCGCCTTCCTGCTCAACGAGAAACGCAACGCCATCACCAAGATCGAACTGCGCAGCCGCGCGCGTATCTTCATCCTGCCGGACGATCATCTGGAGACGCCGCATTTCGAAGTGCAGCGCCTGCGTGACGACAGTCCGGAAATCATGGTCGGACAGGCTAGCTACGAAATGAGTCCGACCGAGGTGGAGGAAGCTCAGCCGGTCAGCTCGACGCGCACGCTGATTCGTCAAGAGGCGGCGGTAAAAACTGCACCGCAGCGCACCGCACCGGCCCCTGTCGCCGCCCCGGCGGAAACCGCCGCGCCTATCGCCCAGGAGCCAAGCCTGTTCAAGGGACTGGTCAAATCCCTGGTAGGTCTCTTCGCTGGCAAGCAGGAAGCACCGGCTGTCGAAGTCGAGAAGAAGCCCGCAGCAAGCAGCCGCCCGCAACGCAACGATGAGCGCCGCAGCGGCCGCCAGCAGAACCGTCGCCGTGACTCGCGCAGCAATCGCGACGAGGAACGCAAGCCACGCGAGGAACGAGCACCGCGTGAAGAACGCCAACCTCGCGAAGAGCGCCAACCTCGCCCTCCGCGTGAAGAGCGCAAGCCTCGCGAGGCCCGTGAACCCCGCGAGCCGGTCGAATCCAGCGACAGCACCCCGCAGCCGCAGCCCCGTCGCGAGCGCACCCCACGCGAGGATCGTCAACCTCGTGAAGAGCGCAAGCGCGAATTGCGCGCACCACTGGACGAGCCCGCCCAGACCACTCTGGACACGCCTGCTAGCGAGGAGACCGTCGAGCGTAAACCGCGTCCGCCTCGTGAAGAGCGCAAGCCTCGCGCAGAGCAAGCCGCAAATACGGAAGAACTGCAGCAGAATGAAGCAGCCGAAACTGCCGAGGACGAGCAGGAATCAACCGAGGACAGTGATCGTCCCCGTCGCCGCTCCCGTGGCCAGCGTCGTCGCAGCAACCGCCGTGATCGTCAACGCGATGCCAATGGCAATGAGATTGGTGAAAGCGAGATCGGCACGGCCGAGGGCAGCGAAAGCAACGCACCGGTGAAGTCGGAGCAGGTCGCCATTGCGGCGACCGCCGCCGCCCTCGCGGCGAACACGGCAGATACTGACACGGCACCTGCTGCAGTTCAGACCGAAGCGGCTCCGGAGACCCCCGTGCCGGCCGAAACCGTCAACGAGGCTACCGACGAAGCCAAAGCTGCCGAGCCAGTCGATGCTATCGCAGCGCCGACAGCCGAAGCCACTACGCCGATAGCAGAGCCAGCCCCTGCCCCGCAGGAAGCCAGCCAGCCCGAACCGTCGCCAAAAGAGCCTGAGATCGCCGAGGCAACAACTATTCCTCCTGCCGAGGAACCCGCCCCGGCACCGGCCGAACCTACAGCGACACCGGCCCTGACAGCGAGCGGTCGTGCACCTAACGACCCGCGCGAGGTGCGCCGTCGTCGCCTCGAGCAGGAGCGCCTGGCCAAGGAAGCTGCCGAGGCAGAAGCGAAAGCTGCCGACGCCGAAGCACCAGCGGAGCTGAGCAGCCCCGAGATCGTTGTCAGCCAACCGGTTGTTGAGACAGCAGCCGAGCAACCGGTTGTCACAACCAACGATAGCGAAGAAGCAGCTGCTGAAGTTGCTTCGCAGCCTGAACCAGCATCGGCCGAACCGGAAGCAGAACCGGTCGTCCCGGAAACCGTCCAGCCTGAAGTGGAACCGTTCAAGCCCACCACCGAAGCTGAACCTGAGGCGACTGAAGAAGTCACCGAGCGAGACGACGTCGACAAGCGTCAAGGCTGACAAGCGCGACAACAAGAAAGGGATGCTTCGGCATCCCTTTTTTTGTTTCCTTGCCCCACCCCGACTAAGGTTTTAAACCTTCTGCTATTTCCGCAAGGACGTAGTGGGGCGGCAGCAGAAGGTGTAATCAGCGGGACACGATGACGACATGGCCATCAATCCCTTCAGCCAGGCGAGACAGTAGCGCGGGTAGCCGCCGATCCGAGGGCGGTGAGGAGATTCAGACGGAGACTGAATGAGCCTCAATGTGCCCACTGCACGCCAACTGCGATCGGAAAGCCCGGTGTACGAAAACGTCCATCACGTTGAGCACAAATGGCGCAACTGGGCAGATTCAGCCTAGATGACGTTCGGCTCGATTTCCAAGCAGACGCCAAAGCGTTCGGCAATATCGGTCTGGATCTCCCGAGCAAGCTGCAAGATCTGCTGACCAGAGGCCTGACCGTAGTTGACGAGTACCAAGGCCTGCAGCCGGTGCACGCCCGCGTCACCTTTCCGATAACCTTTCCACCCCGCACGCTCGATCAGCCAGCCAGCCGCGAGCTTGACCTGTCCGCTCCCCTGCGAAAACGCTACCAGATCCGGGTAACGCACGCGCAAGGCATCGGCTAGCGCTTGCGGCACCAACGGGTTCTTGAAAAAACTGCCGGCATTACCCAGAACTTGGGGGTCCGGCAGTTTCTCACTGCGAATCGCACACACCGCACGACTGACATCCATCGCTGTGGGTGACTGGATGCCGTGCTGTTGCAGCCACTGACGGAGTGGTCCGTACTCCAGCTTGAGGTCCGCAGTCCGCTGTAGCAAGAAGCGCACCCGCAGAATGATGTAACGTCCGGTTTGGCGTTTAAACAAACTATCGCGATAGCCGAACTCGCATGCCTGGAGATCGAGCTCAACAACATCTCCCGTTTCGCGGTCCAGCGCAGTCAGCCCGGCGAAGACGTCCTTGATCTCGACGCCATACGCGCCGACATTCTGGATCGGCGCCGCGCCGACGGTGCCCGGGATCAGGCTGAGGTTTTCCAATCCGGATAAGCCCAGCGCCAGGCTGTGCACCACGAAGGGATGCCAGGGCTCCCCCGCCTCCGCCTCAATCACTACTCGCTCACCGTCATCCTCGATGATTCGAATGCCCCGGCTATGCATACGCAGCACCAACGCATCCACATTCCCAGTAAGCACCAGGTTGCTGCCTCCACCGAGTATCAGCAGCGGAACGCCAAGGCGCCTTCCTTCAGCGAGCGCATCAAGGACCGCCTGGTCGTCTTGCGCTTCGGTAAAGTGCGCCGCGCAGGCGTCGAGAGCAAAGGTGTTAAACGCCTTGAGTGAGCGATTGTGTTCGATGAGAAGATTCACAGACGTCCTCTGAGCTCGTCGAGCAGCGCCGCAGATGCCCTTTCGACCAAATCGAGCACCTGCTCGAAACCGTCCTCGCTCCCGTAATACGGGTCGGGCACTGCGTCTGCGCCCAGCCTGTATCGGCGCAGGAATAGATCAAGCTCACCATAGGAGTCTGAGGGACGTAGTGCCTGCAGCCGCTTCAGGTTGTCATGATCCATCGCCAGGATCAGGTCGAAGCGCTGGAAGTCTTCCACAGTCACCTGACGCGCCCTTATAGCGCTGAGGTCATAGCCTCGCCTGGCCGCGGCCTGGCAAGCGCGCTGATCCGGACCCTTGTCGACATGCCAGTCACCGGTTCCAGCCGAGTCGATGGCGATTCGACCGTCCAGCTGAGCGTCCTGCACGTACTTGCGAAATACAGCCTCGGCAGTGGGCGAACGGCAGATGTTGCCCATGCAAACGAACAGAACCTTCACGTTTAGGCTCCGAGCAGCTTGCGGACGCGCTCAAGGTCTTCGGCGGTATCGACGCCGGCCGGAGGTGCCTCGACCACATCGGCGACATGAATGCGCTTGCCGTGCCAGAGCGCACGCAGCTGCTCAAGGCACTCGGTGTTCTCCAACCAGCAAGGCCCCCAGGCGACGAAGTCAGACAGAAATCCGGCCCGATAGGCATAAATGCCGATGTGCCGACGGTACGGAACAGCCGGCGGAAGCGCATCCCGGTCTGTCGCAAATTCATCCCTCGCCCACGGCAACGGCGCACGGCTGAAGGTCAGCGCCAAGCCATTGATGTCGCTGAGCACCTTCACCACATTCGGATTGAACAGCGCTTGCGAATCGCTAATGGGTTCGGCGAGCGTGGCGATCGCCGCTTCCGGGTGAGCGGAGAGATTGAAAGCGACCTGGTCGATCACCGAAGGCGGGATCAGCGGCTCATCGCCCTGCACGTTGACGACTATCGCGTCAGCCGCCAAGCCCAGCTTTTCCGCCACCTCGGCGAGCCGATCGGTACCTGAATTATGCTCGACGCGGGTCAGCAGCACCTCCGCACCGAAGCCCTCGCAAGCCTCCAGGATGCGTCTGTCGTCAGTGGCGACCACTACTCGCTGTGCACCGCTTTTGCAGGTCTGCTCCCATACATGGCGAATCATCGGCTTGCCGGCGATGTCCTGCAATGGCTTGCCGGGAAGGCGACTGGACGCGTAGCGCGCCGGGATCACGACGGTATAAGCGTTACTCATTTGTCCAGACGCTCATCCACGTCAAGCGTGCGGGCTTCGCTTTCCAGCATCACCGGAATACCGTCTCGCACCGGAAAGGCCATGCCGTCGGCCTTGCAAATCAATTCGGATTTGTCCTCGGCGAGCTTCAGCGGGCCCTTGCAGAGCGGGCAAGCGAGAATATCGAGCAGTTTGGTATCCATTCGCAGTCCTTGGATGCCACCGACCGCACCTGGCAGATCAAGCGGCTTTAGGGGTGTGCGGGCAGCAAGCGGTCCAGCTGGGCATCGAACCAGGTCACGAACGCCGCCGATGGCTCGGCCTGCACCTGCAGATAACACCAGCCTGGCAGCGCGAATGCCCGGCATTTGACCGCATCCTTCTCGGTCATCACCAGGGGTAGCCCGGGACTGAAGCTCAGCTGCTCCGGGCTATAACAGGCGTGGTCGGCGAAGGGGTGCGGAATCGGTCGCCAGTGTAGCGCCTCGAGCGTAGTGAAGAAACGCTGCGGATTGCCGATCCCGGCGACCGCATGCAGTTGCTGCCCTGGTGGAAAATGATCAAGCGGCCAGGCCTTTTCGCTAACGAGCTCTATCAGTCGTGACGGCTGCAAGGTGAAGGCAAAACCGGAGGGGCCATCGACCGCCGCCCCGTTGAATAGAACCGCATCGACTGACTCCAGCCGCTCCACCGGTTCACGCAGTGGACCGGCCGGCAGGCAACGGCGATTGCCCAGGCCGCGTACCGCATCGATGAGCACCAGTTCCAGGTCGCGAGCGAGCCCGTAATGCTGTAACCCATCGTCAGACAAAATAAGGTCGAGCGGTTCTTGCTTGAGCAGCTCGCGAACCGCGCGTGCGCGATCCGGATCGATCATGACCGGTACACCCGTTCGCTGCGCGATCAGCAGTGGTTCGTCGCCCACCTCGACCGCCGAATGTTCCGGCCTCACCCGCCACGGATGCGACGGTGGCGTGGCGCCGTAGCCACGGCTGACCACTCCCACTTTCAAGCCGCGCCGGCGGCAGTGTTCGATGAGCCAGAGAATCAATGGAGTCTTGCCGGTACCACCAACGGTGATATTGCCCACCACCAGCACAGGCACCGGCGCCCGATAGCAATCGATGGCGCCGCTGACGAACTTCTTCCGTTTGGCAATAACCACGCGCCGATAGAGCGCCTCCAGCGGGGCGAGCAAGGCCAAAGCCGGATGCCCTTCGTACCAGGCTCGCTGCAGACGATCAGCTAAAGACATCAGGGCTCCGGCTGGGCCTCGACGGTGGTGATACGCAGCTGTGCGAAACCCAGCTTCCCGGCTGCATCCATGGCAGTAATGACTGCCTGATGTGGCGTCTTGCCGTCGGCGCTGATGATCATCGGCAGGCTGGTATCACCGCCCGACTCCTTGCTGAGCGCCGCCATTAGCGTGCTCAGGTCATGCTTGATCAGCGTCTTGCCATTCAGGCTGAAGCTACCATCGACATCGATGACCACTTCCAACCGTTTCTTCTCCGCCTCCTGCGGCGGTGTACCGCTGGCCGCTTCTGGCAGATCCACCTGGAGCTGAGTTTCGCGGGTAAAGGTGGTGGTCACGACGAAGAACAGCAGCAGGATGAACACCACATCGATCAGCGGAGCCAGGCCGATGTCGACGTTTTCCCGCGCCTTGCGACGAAACTTCACGCCTTGCCCTCTCCCAGATCGACGTCACGATCACCCTGCACGACCTCGACCAGCTTGATCGCCTCCTGCTCCATACCCACCACCAGCTCTTCGACGCGGCGCAGCAGGAAGCGATGGAAGAACAATGCGGGGATACCGACCATCAAGCCTGCGGCAGTGGTGATCAGCGCTTTGGAAATGCCCGCCGCGAGCAAGGGTGCATTGGCCATACCGGAGCCCATGAAGGCGCTGAAGATCTCGATCATGCCGAGCACCGTGCCTAGCAACCCGAGCAACGGTGCGATGCCCGCGATGGTACCCAGCGCGTTGAGGTAGCGTTCGAGGTCATGGACGACGCGAGCCGCAGCCTCCTCGATGCACTCCTTCATGATTTCCCGACCACGCTTGGAGTTGGCCAGCCCGGCTGCCAGAATTTCGCCCAAGGGTGAATCGGCGCGCAGCTCCTTGAGCTTCTGGTTGCTGAGCTTCTTGTCCTTGATCCATTTCCACACCTGGCCGAGCAGATGCGGCGGGGTCACACGGCTCGGCCGCAGCGTCCATAGCCTTTCGGCGATGATGCCGGCGGCCGCAACGGAACACAGAATGATTGGCAGCATGATCCAGCCGCCCGCTTTAACCAGCTCCCACACGAGATGCACCCCCCTCGAAAAAGTGGCGCCACTCTAGCATAGGGTCGGCAGGCCGCCGACGGCCCCTGTTCTCATTTTTCCCGCCAGAACCGACGTTCGGCGCGCATTCCTCGAACGGGCTCGAAACGTCCAAGACGGATCTGCAGCGCACCCTGCTCAGCTGTGTCATATAGCTGCGCACCGGATGCCTGCAGGCGCTGCACGACATCCGGATGCGGGTGGCCGAAGGCGTTGTGCAAGCTGCGCGAAACCAACGCACCGTCGGCACCTGTCGCCTCGATGAATGCGGTCGAAGATGAGCTGCGACTGCCATGATGCGGCACAAGCAGCCAGCGCACGTCGAGCGGCATATCGCTCGCCAGCAGCGCCTGCTCGGCCGGCACATCGATGTCGCCCGTGAGCAGCAGGCGTTCGCCATCCGCCTCGATCAGAAGCACGCAGGAGGATTGGTTTCCATCCTGAGCCTGCGGCCACCGCCAAAGCGTGAAGCTGACACGATCCCATTCCCAGCTCGCTCCGGAGCGGCATGCCTCGGCATTCAGCGACGCAGGTAGCCTTCCCGGCTCGCCACTTAGCACCCGCGCGGCCGGCATCTGTCGCTGGATCGCCTGAGCGCCACCCGCGTGATCGCTATCAGCATGGCTGAGGAGCAGCATGTCAAGATCGGCGATTCCCAGTGCCCGCAGAGACGGAAACACAACTCGCTCACCGATATCGAAGTCGCCGTAGCGTGGCCCTGCGTCATACAGCAATGCGTGTTCATGCGTGCGCACCAGCACGGCTAGGCCCTGGCCAACATCGAACACCCAGACTTCCGCCTGCCCTGCAGCGGGCCGGTTGGTCGGCGGAAACAGTAATGGCGCGAGAAGCACCAGCCCAAGCGCCCGAAACGGCACCCCGCCCGGTAACAGGACGAGCAGCATTCCCAATACCACCAGCAACCAGCCCCACAGTGGCAACGAGTCCGGAAGCCACGCGGGCTGCCAGCCAGCGAGCCACCCCAGCGCATCGAACAGAAACGCCAGCAGCCCACCCGCCAGCCATAGCAATGCCTCCCCGATGCCCGGCAACCACAGCATCGCAGAGCCCATCAACGACAGTGGTACGATCAGCGCGCTGACCAGCGGTACCGCGAAGAGATTGGCAACCGGGCCGCTCAGGCTGACCGGCAAACCCAGCGCAAGTAATACCGGCAATAGGCCGAGCCCCATACTCCACTGCGCGCGGCCCAGCGCCTGCCACCAATTCCAGCTGCCAAGGCGGCCACGGAAGATAAGTGCGAGCACCGCCACGGCCAGAAACGATAACCAAAAACCCGATTGCAGACCGACCAGCGGATCAATCAGCAGAACGCCATCAAGCGCGATCAACAACGGTAGCCAGACGCCTAGATGCCGAAACCGCAGGCGCCACGCAAGCACCAGCGCGACCATCACCAACGCTCGCTGAACCGGGACCTCGAAGCCCGCCAGCCAACCGTACGCGAGCGCACCGCCAAGAGCGAGGCCGCAGGCGCAGGGCAGCCAGGGGATTCGCTGCGGCCAGATTCCCCAGCGTGCCAATAATGAAACCAGACCATAGAGCAAACCGGCCAGCATCCCCACATGCTGCCCCGAGATCACCATCAGATGCACGGTGCCGGTGTCCTGAAGGACGCGCCAATCGGATGTGGACAGGCCACTGTCATCACCAACCACCAACGCTGCAATTGCGCCAGAGCGCCCCTGTGCGTCAACGGCCACCAACCGCTGGCGCAGCTGATCGCGCCACGCTCCGTCCCCTTCTGCGGCCGATAGTCGCTCACCAGCCTTGATCGTGCCGCTGGCACCGATCCGACGAGCAAGAAGCCAGGCCTCATAGTCGAATGGATGCGGATTGACCAGCCCGCGCGGCCTTTTCAATTTCGCGGCGAGCCGCCATCGCTCACCCGCCTGCACCTTCGGCCCACCGTACCAGGCCAGACGCAACCGCGAAGGCAGACCGCTATGCCGGGACGAAATGTCGATGAGTTCGAAGCGCACCACACCACCACGAACGTCCGGCAGGCCGGTTACCTGCCCTTCGAGCCAGAATGTGCGACCGTCGAGTTCCGTCGGGAGACGGTCGTCCAGGACCCAATGAGCGCTCAGACAGGCCCAGGCAAGCCCGCAAAGGAAACAGCCGATCGCTCGCCCGCGAAACGGCAACAAGGCCAGACCCGCCACGAACAAGATGGGTAGCGTCGATACGGGTGGCAGTTGCGGTAGAAAGCGCAGCAGTAGAAGGCCTGCGGCCAGCGCCAGCATCGCTGTACGCATGTGGTTCTCCTGGAGTCCATTCCAGCGAAGGCATATCCGGAAGGGTCGGATGCCGGGGTCATTGTGGTCTCACCGACGTCCTGTCGGCTCCACAGTGTAGAATTTATGTCACAAAGTCCTCTCAGCGCCGAGTCTCGTTTCAGGCATAATCGGGCGCGCTTCAGCCCGCCAGAGAATCTTCATGCCGCGTCGTTTTTTCAAGCGCTACATGCCGCACCCTGACCGCTTAAAGACGCACAAGTCTTTGCGGTTTCTCGGCACGCTGACGCATGATCCCAATCTGCTGCATCTCAATCGGCATTCGGTTTCCAGGGCGATGGCGATCGGCCTGTTCTGGGCCATGATTCCGATGCCCATGCAGATGCTGGCCGCCGCGCTGTGCGCAGTATTGGCCAGGGCCAACCTGCCGATTGCTGTTGGCCTAGTCTGGCTGACCAATCCGCTGACGATGCCGCCGGTGTTCTACTGCAACTACAAGGTCGGCGCCTGGCTGATGGACACTCCGGTGTCGCCGATGCCAATGGAGCTCAGTCTCGCCTGGGTCCGCCAGATGCTCAACAGCCATTGGCAGCCGCTGTTCCTTGGCTCGTTCGTTGTTGGCATCGTGGTTGCGGTACTGGGCTACCTCGCCACACAGATCTACTGGCGCTGGTGGGTCAGTCGCAGTTGGCGCAAGCGGCAGCTGGACCGCCGCTGATATACGCTCTATTCGTAGCGCAAGGCTTCGGCAGGCTGAGTCTGCGCGGCGCGCCAGGCCGGGTAGATCGTTGCCAGAAAGCTGAGCGTCAGCGCTGCCAGGGTTACCAGCAAGACATCTTCGAGCCGCAGTTCTGACGGTAAAGTGCTGATGAAATAAACATCCGAACTGAAAATGTGCTGACCCGACACCTTTTCCAGCCAAGCCACCAGCGCGCTGACATTCAAGGCGCCAAGTACCCCGAGCACGGTTCCTATCAAGGTACCGGTCAGGCCGATGATGCTGCCCTGAACCATGAAGATCGCCATGATCTCTCGGGGCGTCGCCCCGAGAGTACGTAAAATCGCGATATCGGCACGCTTATCGGCTACTACCATGATCAGCGTGGCGATGATGTTGAAGGCGGCAACCGCGACGATCAGCAAGAGCAGCAGACCGATCATGGTCTTTTCCATCTTCATCGCGCTGAACAGGCTGCCCTGAGTAAGCGACCAGTCCTCGCCACGGTAATCCTCACCGAGCTCACCAACGAGTTCGGCCGCGATTTCCGGCGCCCGGTACAGATCAGCCAGCCTGACTCTCACGCCTTCGACCTGATTCGGCTCCCAGCGAAGCATCCGTGCCGCATCGACCCGATGAATAATCGCCAGGCTGCCATCCAGCTCGGCCCCGACCTTGAACACCCCGACGACGTTCAGGCGCTGCATCCGCGGCGTGATGCCGCCGGGCGCATCGCTGAGTTCGGGCACGATGAGGGTGAGCTTGTCGCCCAGCCTCAGGCCGAATCGACGCGCAGTCATCAATCCGAGTATTACCCCAGATTCGCCGGGCTTCAGATCATCGAGCCTACCGGCAATCATTTTCGAGCCGAGGACCGACACCTCCCCTTCCGCCTGCGGATCGATACCCTTGACCTCGATCGGCTGCATCGAACCCTTGAACGACAGCATGCCCTCGAGCTGGGTAATCGGCGCGGTGCCGAGCACTCCGGGATGCGCCCGGAGCTGCTCGGCCAGCGATTGCCAATGGTCCACAGGCTGTCCGTCGCCGGCAATCACGGCATGCGGCACCATACCGAGAATGCGGTTGCTCATCTCGCGCTGAAAGCCGTTCATCACAGACAGCACCATGATCATCGCCAATACACCCAGCGACAGACCAATCATCGAGGTCAGGGAAATGAACGAGATGAAATGATTACGGCGCTTGGCCCGCGTGTAACGGCTGCCAATGAAAATGCTGAGCGGCCTGAACATTAGCCAGCCACCAGCCGGCCGTCTTCCAGGCGCAGTATGTGATCCATCTGTCCGGCCAGTTGCGGATCGTGGGTAACAACGAGAAAGGCCGTACGCAAAGAACTGCTCAATTCCAACATCAGGTCCTGAATGCCCTGGGCTGTATGGTGATCGAGGTTGCCGGTAGGCTCGTCAAGCAATACCAGCGCCGGACGGTTGGCCAACGCCCGAGCAATCGCCACACGCTGCCGCTCGCCCCCTGACAGCTCGGAGGGTTTATGCGCCAACCGGTGACCAAGCCCCACTCGTTGCAAAAGTCCGGTTGCCCGACCCCGCGCTTCCGGGATCGGCGTCTTGCCAATCAGGAGCGGCATGCACACGTTCTCCAGGGCGCTGAACTCTGGCAGAAGGTGATGGAACTGGTAGACGAAGCCCAGTGCGCGGTTACGCAACAGGCCGCGGTCCTTCTCGCTGAGCGCGGAAAGCTCTTCTCCCGCCAGCCAGACGCTGCCTTCGCTGGGTGTATCGAGACCACCGAGCAGGTTCAGCAGCGTGCTCTTGCCCGAGCCTGAACTGCCGACAATGGCGACCCTTTGACCCGGGAAAAGCTCCAGCTGCAATCCGGAGAGCACACTGACCGACTCCGGGCCCTGCTCATAGCGCTTGCCCAGATTGCGGCAACTCAGTACCGCGCCATCCTTCGAAGACCTATCATTCATAACCAGCTCACTCATATCGTAACGCCTCGGCCGGTTGGGTACGGGCCGCACGCCACGCCGGGTACAAGGTGGCGAAAAAACTCAGGACGAGCGCCGCGACGCAGACCTGTACCACATCGGTGGTCATCAGCCTGGACGGCAGATAGTCGATGAAATACACATCGGCGCTAAGAAACTTGTGCCCGATCAGCCGCTCGAGCGCAGCGATCCAGCTGCTGACGTTGAGCGCGGCGAAGATGCCAAGCAAGGCACCCACCAGCGTGCCGACAACACCGATCACCGTGCCCTGGACCATGAAGATCGCCATGATTTGCCGGGGCGTCGCACCAAGCGTCCGCAGAATGGCGATGTCGCCACGTTTGTCAGTCACGACCATGACCAGCGTCGAGATGATGTTGAAGGCCGCCACCGCGACGATCAGCAACAGCAACAGGCCGATCATGGCCTTTTCCATGCGTATCGCTTGATAGAGATTGCCGTGGGTGCGGGTCCAGTCCCGGGAATAGAACTCATCGCCCAGCTGGCCGGCCAGCTCCCAGGCAATGCGCGGTGCCTGGAACAGGTCGTCGAAACGCAGGCGCAGCCCCTGAACCTGGTCCGGCCTCCAGCGATGCAGACGTGCTAAGTCGGAAATATTGGCCATCGCCACATAACCGTCGATCTCGCCCGCGCCGACATGAAAGATGCCGCGCACGGTAAAGCGCTTCATGCGTGGAAAGACACCTGCCGGCGTGACCGTTACTTCCGGAGCCACGAAGGTGACTTTGTCGCCGATACCGACGCCAAGCTTATCGGCCGCCTTGTCACCGATAACGATACCGAACTCGCCGGGTGACAGATCTGCCAGCGAACCCTCGCGGAAGAACTGGCCAATGATCGAGACGTCCGGCTCGATTTCCGGATCCACCGCATTGATAAGTGTCTTGGTCACCCGACCACGGTGGGTCAGCAGGCCCTGCATCTGTATGAACGGCGCCACTGCTGAAATCTGCGGATGCTGTGCGAGTCGCTGCCCCAGGGTTCGCCAATCGTCAATCGGCGTCGGGCTTTCGATGGTGGCGTGCGGGACCATGCCCAGCACGCGGGTGCGCATTTCATGGTCGAAACCGTTCATTACCGACAGCACGACGATCATCACCAGCACGCCCAGTGCCAGCCCAATCATCGAGGTGAAGGAAATGAAGGAGACGAAGAGGCTGCGACGTCTGGCGCGCGTGTAGCGCGCCCCGATATACACGGACAGCGGTCTGAACATAGATCGATGGGTTCGCTTTCGCTGGCGGAAAATAACAAGCTGAATGACGTTGCCAAGCGGCCTGATACACTCAAGCCATCACTGCAGCCCAGGGATCGACATGCCCACAGAAGACACCGAAGATCGCCGCGAATACTATCGTATCGAGGACATGATCGCACTGGAAATACTGCCACCGGAACACGCCGAAACAGTCTCCGGTAGCGGTTCGACGCAACTGTTCGACTTGCTCGGCGAGCTGCACCAGCTCGACTTCGAAGCACAGCATCTGCTGCGTCAGATAGCCGAGGGCAACCGCACGCTCGCCAACTATCTTAAAGTGCAGAACAAGCGCATCGACCTGATCGGCCAAGTGCTCGCACAGGACCTACTAAAGCACCTCGGGCCGGCGCGCGAAGTGATTCTCTCGGAAGGCGGCATCAGCTTCGTTAATGATCAGCCACTCGAGGAGGGCTCGGCCTGGACGCTCAAATTGGCATTGATGCCGCAAGGCCTGGGTATGTTGCTGACAGCGCGCATAGCAACCTGCCAGACGCTCGATGATGGGCGATTTGCCATTGGCACGTCCTTCGAATCGTTGACTGATGCACAACGGCAATTGCTCGCGCGACATATCCTTCAGAAACAGGCCACCGAACGACGCCTGGCACGTGAAAGCCTGCAAGGAACCTGAAACATGCAGCGGTTACTGATCCCCTTCCTGACAATTGCTCTCTGCGTCCCGGCACATGCCGAAATCATCCGCATCCCCGTTGGTCAGCAAGGCCAGGCCGAACTGACCCTACCCAGCCGGGGCGACTCGAAGGACCAAGTGCTCGAGCGCTTCGGCCTCGCTGATGAGGAGCATCCCGCCGTCGGACAGCCGCCTATCACGCGTTGGGATTATCGTGAATTCTCGGTTTATTTCGAAGGCAACCGGGTCATCAACAGCGTTCAGCATCACCAGCGCATCACGCCGCTTCAGCGAGGCATACAACCGTGACACTGACTTACGGCCACCGTGGCGCGAAGGGTGAGGCGCCGGAGAATACCCTGGTCGGTTTTCAGCAGTGCCTCGCTCACGGCGTGCGCCGCTGCGAGCTGGATCTGCATCTGTCCAAGGATGGCGAACTGATGGTCATCCATGATCCGACCCTCAAGCGCACCACAGGGCAACGCGGCAAGGTCGTGGAACACGACGCCGACGAACTGACTCGTTACGACGCGCGCCACGGAGGACCTGGCTGGAAACAACCCTGCCCTATTCCTCGCCTGGCGGAGCTGTTCGAGAAATGTGCGTTCGAACATTGGCAGCTGGAAGTCAAAAGCGCCTCCAGGGTCCGCGCCGCGCGTTCGGTGCTTGCGATCCGGGAGCTGGCCGAGCGCCACGGTATACTTGATCGGATCACCGTCACCTCCGGGTCTCGGGAGGTACTGCGAGCCCTGAGGCGACTGACTCCCGAGCTGTCATGCGGACTGGTCGCCGAGTACGGCTGGCTCGATCCGCTTAAGGTGGCCAAACAGTACAACTGTGACTTGCTGGCATTGAAATGGACGCTATGCACACCCGAACGGATCGCGAAAGCTCGCCAGCAAGGCCTGCACGTATCGGTCTGGACGGTAAACGAACCGGCATTGATGCGTCGGCTCGCGGGTTTCGGCGTAGACAGCCTGATTACCGATTACCCCGGTTTGGCCGTCACCACGTTGCGCAACGCATAACGTAACGCGTGGCCGCCGTGTCCGGCGGCCGCATTTCGCTTGCCCTCAAAAGCTCTCCCGATTTGGCCAGCGCCAGACCCGGGTATCCTCTCCGACCGGCTCAGGCCACCGGTCGGAGCCGCTCAAAAAAGCCGGTTCAGTCCGTCGAACGCAGCGACGCGATAAGCCTCCGCCATGGTCGGGTAGTTGAACGTGGTATTGATGAAGTACTTGATTGTATTCGCCTCGCCCGGCTGATTCATGATCGCCTGCCCGATATGCACGATTTCCGAGGCTTGATAGCCAAAGCAATGCACGCCGAGCACCGCCAGCGTCTCGCGGTGGAAGAGGATCTTCAGCATGCCCACCGGCTCGGCTGAAATCTGAGCGCGCGCCATCCCCTTGAAAAATGCCTTGCCCACCTCGTACGGTACCTTCGCTTCGGTGAGCTCGCGCTCGTTTTTGCCGATCGAACTGATTTCCGGAATGGTGTAGATGCCGGTGGGCACGTCATCGACGAAACGCCAGCTGTCGTTCTCGACGATACTGCCGGCGGCCGAACGCCCCTGATCGTACGCCGCACTGGCCAGCGACGGCCAGCCGATCACATCGCCTGCCGCGTAGATATTGCCAACGTCGGTACGGTAGTGCTCGTCAACCTTGATCTGTCCTCGGCTGTTGACCTTCAGACCGATGTTCTCCAGGGCGAGCTTGTCGGTATTGCCGGTCCGCCCGTTACACCAGAGGAAGGCATCCGCTTTGATCTTTTTACCTGACTTAAGATGCAGGATAACGCCGTTATCGATGCCCTGGACGCGCTCGTACTCCTCGTTATGGCGAATCAGCACGTTGTTGTTGCGCAGGTGGTAGCTGAGCGCATCGGAGATTTCATCGTCCAAGAAGCTGAGCAACTGGTCACGGTTGTCGATCAGGTCGACCAACACACCGAGACCGCTGAAGATCGACGCGTATTCGGAACCGATCACGCCAGCGCCATAGATGATCAGGCGTCGCGGGGTATGACTCAGGGTGAGGATGGTATCGCTGTCGTAAATGCGCGGATGCGAGAAGTCGACATCAGAGGGCCGATAGGGGCGCGATCCGGTCGCGATAATGAACTGGCTGGCCACCAATGTTTCAACCATGCCGTTAGCACTGACCACTTCCACCGTCTGTTCATCGGCAAAACTCGCAGTACCGAAGAAGATATCGATACGGTTGCGTGCGTAGTAACCAGTGCGTGAGGTGACCTGCTTGCCGATTACGCTCTCGGCGCTCTTCAGAACGTCGGGAAACGAGAACCAGCGCGGCTCGCCGATCTGGCGAAACAGCGGGTTAGTGTTGTACTGCATGATCTGCCGCACCGAATGACGCAGCGCCTTGGACGGGATGGTCCCCAGGTGGGTGGAATTGCCGCCGACGTGCGGTCTGCTATCGACCACGGCTACCTTGCGCCCTGCCTTGACCGCGTTCATCGCCGCGCCTTCGCCGGCAGGGCCCGAGCCCAATACCACCACATCGTAATTGTAGACAGCCATATTCACCCCTGAACACGCAGCAGGCAGCCCTGCCGCTGTTAACAAATTCGGTTATCCAGAAACAGTGCCATTGCCCGCACTACCGTCTGGATCGTTGCGCCGAACACGAGCGGATCGGCGCTGCGCATGCATAACCTGAGTCCGGCGGCCCAAGCCACCGGCCGGATCAGCACCGATTATCAGCGTCTGGTCGCGTCGTACGCGAGATCTGCATTTGTGTCCTGGCTCGGCTGCGCATTTACTTCTTCACATTTTTCGCGGCTACCGCCGCAGATCGAGCATTCCTTCTCGATGCCCAGATTGGCGATGCCCCCGCAGGAACCTGCAATGGGCTTGCGTCCCATAATCACGCCAATCGACATACCGAACACAACCAACAACATGACGAGAAAAACGATTAACCAAGTCATTGCTCTGCTCCCGCACCGAATAGCTCATCGAAGGCTTCGGTGCTTCTGCTTACGAATTCCTGCCCTTCGCGAATGACGAAGAGCGCTGCAATCTTTCGCTCCGCCGCGTATGCCAGCCCCCGTTCGGGGCCCAGCACCATAAGCACAGTAGACAACCCATCAGCCCTTAGTGTCGAGGGATCGACGACCGTCACTGCTGCTAGATGATGATCAATTGGCGCACCGCTCTGCGGATCAAGCGTATGCGAATAACGTTTACCGTCGCGCTCGAAATAGTTGCGGTAATCACCGGAGGTTGAAACAGCGAAACCGTCCAGTTCGATGATCCGCTGGGCAACCCGTTCGTTATCCCGTGGCGCTTCTATAGCGATGCGCCAGGGCGATCCGTCCGGTTTGCGCCCCCGAGCCTTGAGCTCCCCGGTGATTTCCACCAGATAACTGCGCGCACCAGAGGCCTCGAGCGTTGCAGCCACCTGGTCCACCGCATAGCCCGCCGCAATGCTGTTGAAGTCGACCTGAACAGCCCGGTCCTTGCAAAGTTGCTCGCCATCGACCCGAAGATGATGCTGACCGACATCCTGCCGAACCTCGACGATTTCCTCCGCAGACGGCACTCGCTCGCCTCGTCCCTGCGGGCCAAAGCCCCAGAGGTTGAGCAGTGGTTCGATGGTCAGATCCAGCGCACCGTCGCTTTCGTCCGAAAGCCGCCGTCCTGCCAGGACCAGTTCACGCACGCTGTCTGGCACGATCATGCACTGGTTCGCAGGCAACGTATTGAAAATCTCGATATCCGAATCGGCACGGTAGGTCGACAGTTGCTTATCGATCTCGGCGAGTATCGACTCGGTGTCGCGTTGCAACTGCGCCTTGTCGGCCGCCCCGTCCGTCGCCACATACTTCACCGAGTAGGTGCTGCCCATGGTCGGGCCACCGAAGTTTTCTACCTTATCCTGAAACAGACAACCCGTCAGGGCTGCCGCCAGGGCGGCAACGATGACGGGCTGAAGTAACGCGTGGGTCATGCTAGCCGCCGAAGTCGTCGAGCAGGATGTTCTCCGGTTCGACGCCCAGATCGGCGAGCATCTTGATCACCGAGGCGTTCATCATTGGCGGGCCGCACATATAGAACTCGCAATCTTCCGGCGCTGGATGATCCTTCAGATAGTTCTCGTACAGCACGTTGTGAATGAAGCCGGTAGGGCCGTCCCAGTTGTCTTCCGGCTGCGGATCGGACAGTGCGAGATGCCACTCGAAGTTTTCGTTCTCCGCCTGCAGCTGATCGTATTCTTCAACGTAGAACGCCTCGCGCATCGAGCGCGCGCCGTACCAAAAGCTCATCTTACGCTTGGATTTCAAGCGTTTGAGCTGGTCGAAGATGTGCGAACGCATTGGCGCCATGCCGGCACCACCGCCGATGAAAACCATTTCCGCTTCGGTGTCCTTGGCGAAAAATTCACCGAACGGACCGTAGACGGTAACCTTGTCGCCTGGTTTCAGGCTGAACACCCAGGAGGACATCTTGCCTGGTGGCAAATCGTCCTTGCCTGGTGGTGGCGATGCAATACGAATATTGAATTTCACCAGGCCAACCTCTTCCGGGTAGTTCGCCATGGAGTAGGCACGAATCACGGTTTCGTCGACCTTGGATACGTACTTCCACTGATTGAACTTGTCCCAGTCACCGCGATATTCCTCCTGAATATCGAAGTCCTTGTAGCGAACCTCATGCGGCGGGCATTCCAGCTGCACGTAACCACCCGCGCGAAAGTCCACGTTCTCGCCTTCCGGCAGCTTCAACGTCAGCTCCTTGATGAAGGTCGCCACGTTCGGGTTGGATAGCACGGTGCATTCCCACTTCTTCACACCGAACACTTCTTCGGGGACTTCGATCTTCATGTCCGCCTTGACCGGAGTCTGGCAGGACAGCCGCCAGCCTTCGCCCGCCTCACGACGGGTGAAGTGCGACTCTTCGGTGGGCAGCATCTCACCACCACCGCTCTCGACGATGCACTTGCACTGAGCGCAGGTACCGCCGCCGCCGCAGGCGGACGAGAGGAAGATATTGTTCGCGGACAGCGTTTGCAGCAGCTTGCCACCTGCCGGAACGGTAATGGTGCGTTCGCCGTTTATCTCGATACTCACGTCGCCGCTGGAAACCAGCTTGGCACGGGCCGCGAGGATGATCACCACCAGCGCGAGCACGATGGCGGTGAACATGCCGATGGCGAGGAAAATTTCGTAACTCATCAGTTCATCCCGTCCTTACAGCTGTACGCCAGAGAAAGACATGAAGCCCAGCGACATCAGTCCGATGGTGATGAAGGTGATACCCAGGCCCTGCAAGCCGTCCGGCACATCGCTGTACTTGAGCTTCTCGCGAATACCAGCCAGCAAGGCGATGGCCAACGCCCAGGACAGACCCGAGCCGACGCCATACACAGTACTTTCTGCCAGGTTGTAATCACGTTCGACCATGAACAGCGTGCCGCCCATGATGGCGCAGTTCACGGTGATCAGCGGCAAAAACACACCCAGCGCGTTGTAGAGGCTGGGCACGTACTTATCGAGGGTCATTTCAAGAATCTGAACGATCGCCGCGATCACGCCGATGTAGCTGAGCAGTCCAAGAAAGCTCAGATCCACTTCAGGCAAACCGGCCCAGGACAGCGCACCAGCCTTGAGCAGGTAGGTGTAGATCAGATTGTTGGCCGGAACGGTGATGGTCTGGACCACGATAACCGCGATACCCAGACCAATGGCCGTTTCCACCTTCTTCGAGATCGCGATGAAGGTACACATGCCGAGGAAGAACGCCAGGGCCATGTTCTCGATGAACACGGCGCGGACGAACAGACTGACGTAATGCTCCATTAGTAAGCCTCCTTGTTCGAGACTTGCGGCGCCATCTTGAAGGATGGCTTCTCGACCTGTTCTTTCTTCCAGGCGCGAATGCCCCAGATGAACAGGCCGATCAGGAAGAACGCCGAGGGTGGAAGCAGCATCATGCCGTTGGGCAGGTACCAGCCACCATCATTGACGACCGGAAGAATGGTGTAACCCATCAGCTTGCCGGCCCCGAACAGCTCACGAATGATGCCGAGCGCGATCAGCATGGCGCTGTAGCCGAGCCCGTTGCCGAGACCATCGAAGAAGGACAGCATCGGCGGGTTCTGCATGGCGAATGCTTCGGCGCGCCCCATCACGATGCAATTGGTGATGATCAGACCGACGAACACCGATAGCTGCTTGGATAGAGTGAAGGCATAGGCCTTAAGCACCTGATCAACCAGGATCACCAGTGAGGCGATGATTACCATCTGCACGATCATGCGGATCGAGCCAGGGATCTGGCTGCGAATCATCGAGATGAACAGATTGGAGAACGCCACCACCAGTGTCAGCGCAACGGACATTACCAGCGCAGTCTTAAGGTTGGAGGTCACCGCCAGCGCCGAGCAGATTCCGAGAATCTGCAGACCGATGGGGTTGTTGTTGAAGACCGGATTGAACAGGACTTCCTTAATAGTAGGTTGCGACATGATCAAGCCTCCCCAGCGCGCAGGTTAGCGATAAATGGACCGAAGCCGTCTTCGCCCAGCCAGAAGTGCAACAGGTTGTTCACCCCATTGCTGGTCAGGGTTGCGCCGGCCAGAGCATCGACCTGATGGTCAGCTCGTGGGCTCTGTGGATCGACACCGCCCTTGACCACCTGAATGGCCAGTTCACCGTTCTCGTTGAACAGCTCCTTGCCTTGCCACTGGCTGCGCCACTTCGGATTGTCGACTTCACCACCGAGACCGGGGGTCTCGCCGTGCTGGTAGAAGCCCAGGCCTGCGACCGTGTTGAGATCATCCTTGAGGGCGATAAAACCATAAAGGGTGGACCATAGGCCGTAACCGCGCACAGGCAGGATCAGCGTTTCCATCTCACCGTTCTCTTCCACGATGTAGGCGACGCTATAACGCTCACGACGCTTGATCGAGGCGATGTCTTCGTCGCTCGGCAGGGCCTTGGACAGTTTGGGGTCCTTGGCAGCGACTAATGGATCGAAGCTATTAGGGTCGAACTCGTCACTGAACTCACCCGTTTCGAGGTTAACCAACCTCGCCACGATGCGGTCACCGTACAACGCCTTGACCTGGTTAGCCGACATGCCTGCTTCGCCCAAACCGGCGATTGCCAGAATGCTGCGCTGCTTGTCCAGTTGGCGGTTTTCCAGCTGTGTCGGGCGTAGTGCCACAGCCGCGCCGGCGACGAACACCGAGCAGACCAGGCAAACCAACAGGGCCACTACCAGAGTGCGGGCAGTGGATTCTTTTTGACTAGACATTACGCGCCAGCCTCCGCTTGATATTGGCCTGAATGACGAAGTGGTCAATCAACGGCGCACATAGGTTGGCGAACAAGATCGCCAGCATCATGCCTTCCGGGAAGGCCGGGTTGACTACACGGATCAGCACGACCATGACGCCGATGAAGATGCCGAACACCCACTTGCCCGTATTGGTCATGGACGCCGACACAGGGTCGGTGGCCATGTAGATCAGGCCGAAGGCAAAACCACCCACTACCATGTGCCAATACCAGGGCATGGCGAACATCGGATTGCTGTCGGAGCCAATAAGGTTGAACAACGAGCTCAGCACGATCATGCCGAGCATCACGCCCGAAACGATTCGCCAAGAAGCGATCTTGGTCATCAGCAGTACCGCACCGCCGATAAAGATGGCCAACGTACTGGTTTCACCGAGGGAGCCGTGAATGGTGCCGATGAAAGCATCCATCCAGGTGATCCCGCTGGCAACTACGTTCTCCATACCCCCAGCGAAGCTCAGGCTAAGTGCGGTTGCACTGGCAAAGCCATCCACCGCAGTCCAGACCTCGTCCCCCGACATCTGCGCCGGATAAGCGAAAAATAGGAAAGCACGGCCGGTCAGGGCTGGATTGAGGAAGTTCTTGCCGGTACCGCCAAAGATTTCCTTGCCAATCACGATACCGAAGCTGATGCCCAGCGCGACCTGCCAGAGCGGGATGCTCGGCGGTAGTGTCAAGGCAAACAGCACAGATGTAACGAAGAAACCTTCGTTGACCTCATGCTTGCGAATCGAGGCGAATAGCACCTCCCAAAAACCGCCCACGATGAAGGTCACCGCGTAGACAGGCAGGAAGTACGCTGCGCCCTGAACGAAGTTGTCCCACATGCTGCCGGGATCGAAGCCAGCCAAGGCACTGATCAGTGCAAAATGCCAGCCGTCTTGAGCAGCGAGCAGATCCGGGTTAGACGCATAGATCAGGTTGGCCTGGTAACCGGTGTTCCACATACCGAAGAACATTGCCGGAAAAGTACACAGCCAAACCGTGATCATCATGCGCTTGAGGTCGATGCCGTCACGCACATGGGCGGTGGTCTTGGTCACGCTGCCGGGACGATAAAGGAAGGTGTCCGCGGCTTCGTAGAGTGCATACCACTTCTCGTACTTGCCGCCCTTCTCGAAATTATGCTCGATCTTGTCGAGGAATTCGCGAATGCCCATTCCTTACCCCTCCTTCTCAATGCGAGTCAGGTTGTCCCGCAGGATCGGGCCGTATTCATATTTCCCGGCACAGACATAGGTGCACAGCGCCAGATCTTCCTCATCCAGCTCGAGGCAGCCAAGCTTCTGTGCAACCTCGGTATCGCCGACGATCAAGGAACGCAGCAGCTGAGTCGGCAGCACGTCGAGCGGCATGACTTCCTCGTAGTTCCCCACCGGCACCATGGCGCGTGGGCTGCCGTTGGTGGACGTGGAGAAGGCGAACTTCTTGTCCCCCATCAGCTTGGAGATGAAGATGTTGAGGATCGAGTGCTTCTCGCTACCAGCACGCAAGTAGTGCAGCATCTCGCGCTCCTTGCCCTCACGCAGGCAGGAAACCTGCTGGTGATAACGGCCCAGGTAGGCGAAGGCACCATGCGCCGTACGACCGCCCAGCACCGAACCAGACACGACGCGGTTGGCGCCGGGTTGCAGTTCACCGGCGGTCAGCTCGTCGAGACTCGCCCCCAGACGGGTACGCACCAGACGCGGCTTCTCCACCACAGGTCCGGCAAGCGCTACCACACGCTCGACGGACAGGCGGCCACTGGTGAACAGCGCGCCAATGGCGATCACATCTTGATAGCCGATGGTCCAGACGCTCTTGCTGGCGCTGACAGGATCAAGGAAGTGAATGTGGGTACCAGCCAAACCGGCAGGATGGGGGCCGGAGAAACTTTCGGTCGTTACCTTGGCGAGCTGCTCGCCCGGCAGCGAGGCACCCTCAGCCTTGCACAAGAACAACTTGCCGAGATTACCGAGGACCTTGAGGCCCGCTTCGAAGTCAGCGGTACGCTCGGCAATCACGATGACCGGATCGGCGGCTAGCGGATGGGTATCGATCGCCGTGACAAAAATGGAGCTGGGCACGGCATCAATGGCCGGCACTTTGCTGTAAGGGCGCGTGCGCAGTGCAGTCCAGAGGCCCGACTGCTGCAAGTTCTCGCGAACCTGGGCATCGCTCAGCCCTTCGAGTTCGGCGGCATCGTACTGATTGAAAGTCACCTCATCGGTGCCGTCGAGGTCAACGACTACCGACTGCAGGACGCGCTTCTCACCGCGATGGACGGCGCTGACGACGCCAGCACCGGGTGCGGTGAAAGCGACACCTGGCGTCTTCTTATCGGAGAACAGTACCTGTCCCAATTTAACCCGATCACCGACCTGAACGTCCATGGTCGGCTTCATGCCGGGGTAGTCAAACCCCAATACGGCGACGCTTCGCACGGGCCTTCCAGCCTCGATACGCTGCGCCGGCGCACCTGCAATGGGCAAATCAAGCCCACGTTTTATATTGATCATCGGTTCGCTAACCACTGATTTAAAAGGCTTTTTACGAGCCACACGGCTTGGCTAAAGTCGAATTGCACAACGCGCACTGAAGAGTTATCAGCGCGACGCTATGCCGCGGGCCCAGGTAGAAATCCGCCCGATTATAGAGGTCGCGACCCGTGACTGACCACCCAAGGTCTTTCAATTTTTTGACTAGAGACAAGCGTTTCGCTGTAACTAACTATTGACGCGGCCGACTCGAAGGCCCTGCACGATGGATTTTTCCGACGAAATGCAAAACGGGAGCCGAAGCTCCCGTTTTGCATACGACCGATGCGTTAGCGTGGGAAAGCTGGCGGATTGACTCCGGCCATATCTTCCATCACACGAACGACCTGGCAGCTATAGCCGAACTCGTTGTCGTACCAGACATACAGAACGACGCGGTTATCGCTGCAGATGGTGGCTTCGGCATCGACCACGCCGGCATGACGCGAACCAACGAAGTCCGTCGAAACCACTTCTTGGGAATTGACGAAGTCGATCTGCTTCTGCAGGTCCGAATGCATGGCCATCTGGCGCAAGTACTCGTTGATTTCGTCGCGGGACGTCGCCTTTTCCAGATTCAGGTTGAGAATCGCCATGGAAACGTTAGGCGTCGGAACGCGGATGGCGTTACCCGTCAGCTTGCCCTTGAGTACCGGCAATGCCTTGGCGGCGGCAGTCGCAGCGCCGGTTTCGGTGATAACCATGTTCAGCGCGGCACTACGGCCACGACGACTGCCCTTATGGAAATTGTCGATCAGGTTCTGGTCGTTGGTATAGGAATGCACCGTTTCCACGTGGCCGTTGACGATGCCGTACTGATCATTAACTGCCTTGAGTACCGGCACGATAGCGTTGGTCGTGCACGACGCTGCCGACACGATCTTGTCATCGGCGGTGATTTCGCCATGGTTGATTCCATGCACGATGTTCTTGAGCTCGCCCTTACCAGGTGCCGTCAGTACAACGCGGGCAACGCCCGGGCACTTGAGATGCTGACCAAGGCCTTCGGCGTCGCGCCACTTGCCAGTGTTGTCGACCAGCAGCGCGTTCTCGATACCGTACTGGGTGTAGTCAACCGAGGACGGATCGTTCGAGTAGATCACCTGGATCAGGTTGCCGTTGGCAGTGATGGTGTTATTTTCCGCATCGATATGGATCGTGCCGTCGAACGGACCATGTACCGAGTCACGACGCAGCAAACTGGCACGCTTGACCAGATCGTTTTCGGCGCCCCTGCGCACGACGATCGCCCGCAGGCGCAGGCCGTCGCCACCACCGGTCTTCTCGATGAGGATGCGCGCCAGCAGACGGCCAATACGACCGAAGCCATAGAGCACGACGTCAGTGCCTTTGTGCATGCCCGAGGTGTTGCGCTTGCCGGCGACGTCGGCCAGCTCGTCACGCACGAACTGATCGAGGGTGCGGCCATTGCCTTCAGCCTTGTACTTGGCGACGACCTTGCCGAGGTCGACGGAGGCAGCACCCAGGTTCATGTCACTCATGGTAGTGAGGATCTGGTGCGTCTCGTTCACGCAGAGCTCGGCTTCGTCAGCCTGGCGGTGGCGGGCAAAGCGATGTGCTTTGAGCAGCGCGATGACCGAACGATTGATCAGGCCGCGGCCATAGATGGAAGTCACTACGTTATTGTTACGATACAGCTGACCAATCAGCGGAATCATCGCTTCGGCGAGGGCTTCTCGATCAATCCATTCACCAAGACACTGGTCGGGCTTCTGAGTCACGGGCAGTTCCTTCCAACATGTAGGGGCTGAGAAAAGTGGCTACATTATGCCGGCGCACCCTAGCGTCGGCAATCTATGCAGCGGAAACACTGACAGCGTCCCGCGCGGATAGTTACAATCCGCGCGGTCCATTTTTCGACCGGAGCCACGCCCACTCGTGTCCGTATTGCGCCTTCCGCCCATGCCTGCCGCCAGCGGCAAGCAAACCTGGGGCAACCTTCCTGGAGCCGCGCTGAGCCTGGCTATCGCCGAAGCAGCCAGCAACGCAGACCGATTCACCCTTCTTCTCACGGCTGATAGCCAGAGCGCCGAGCGCCTGCAGGAAGAGCTCGCGTTTTTCGCGCCGACGCTACCGGTCCTGCACTTTCCCGACTGGGAAACGCTGCCCTATGACGTTTTTTCGCCGCACCAGGACATCATCTCTCAGCGCATCGCGGCGCTCTATCAGCTTCCTGAGCTGACCCACGGCGTACTGGTAGTTCCTATCACCACGGCGCTACACAGGCTCGCACCCAAGCGTTTCCTGCTCGGCTCCAGCCTGGTACTGGATATCGGCCAAAAGCTCGATGTCGAGCAGATGCGCCTGCGCCTGGAGGCGGCCGGTTACCGCTGCGTCGACACGGTTTACGAACACGGCGAATTCGCCGTGCGCGGCGCGCTGATTGATCTGTACCCCATGGGCAGCGCCCTGCCCTACCGCATCGACCTGTTCGACGACGAGATCGAAACGCTGCGCACCTTCGATCCAGAGAACCAGCGATCGATCGACAAGGTAGAGTCGATCCGCCTGCTGCCAGCCCGTGAATTTCCCCTGAAAAAGGAGTCGGTCACCGGCTTTCGCGCCCGCTTCCGTGAGCGCTTCGATGTGGACTTCCGTCGTTGCCCGATCTACCAGGACCTGTCCACCGGCATCACGCCGGCGGGCATCGAGTATTACCTGCCGCTGTTTTTCGACGAGACAGCAACGCTGTTCGATTACCTCCCAGAGGACACCCAGGTGTTCTCACTGCCGGGAATCGAGCAGGCTGCTGAGCATTTCTGGAAAGACGTGCGCAATCGTTACGAGGAGCGCCGCGTCGATCCCGAGCGGCCGCTGCTGCCACCCGCCGAGCTGTTCATGCCGGTGGAGGATTGCTTCGCTCACCTGAAATCCTGGCCACGCGTAGTGGCTAGCCAGGATGACGTGGAAACCGGTATCGGCCGCGAGAGATTTCCCGCCAGCCGCTTTCCCGAACTGGCCATAGACGCCAAGGCCAGCGAGCCGCTGGGTGCGTTGCGGCGTTTCCTCGATGAATTTCCTGGCCGCGTGCTCTTTACCGCTGAGTCCGCCGGGCGTCGCGAAGTGCTGCTGGAACTGCTGGCACGGTTGAAGTTGCGTCCGCAGGAAGTGGCTGGCTGGCCGCAGTTCGTCGAGAGCCAGGAGCGCCTGGCGATCGCTATCGCCCCGCTGGATGACGGACTCCTGCTGCAAGACCCGGCCCTGGCGTTGATCGCTGAGAGCCCGTTGTTCGGCCAGCGAATCATGCAACGTCGGCGCCGTGAGAAGAGTCGCGACGCTGGCGAGAACGTCATCAAAAACCTTACCGAGCTGCGCGAAGGCGCACCGGTGGTGCACATCGATCATGGCGTCGGTCGCTATCAAGGGCTGGTCACGCTGGAAATCGAAGGTCAGGCTGCCGAATTCCTCCAGCTGCAGTACGCCGAGGAGGCCAAGCTCTATGTACCGGTGGCCAGCCTGCACCTGATCGCGCGCTACACCGGCAGCGACGATGCCCTGGCACCGTTGCACCGGCTGGGTTCGGAAACCTGGCAGAAGGCCAAGCGCAAGGCCGCCGAACAGGTGCGCGACGTCGCCGCCGAGCTGCTCGACATATACGCCCGTCGCGCCGCGCGCGAGGGCTATGCCTTCGAGGATCCCCAGCTCGATTACGAAACCTTCAGCGCCGGCTTCCCGTTCGAGGAAACGCCGGACCAGCAAGCCGCCATCGAAGCCGTGCGTAGCGACATGCTTGCGCCCAAACCAATGGACCGTTTGATCTGCGGTGACGTCGGCTTCGGCAAGACCGAGGTAGCCATGCGCGCCGCTTTCATCGCGGTTCACAGCGGTCGCCAGGTCGCCGTGCTGGTACCCACCACCCTGCTTGCGCAGCAGCATTACAACAGCTTCCGCGACCGATTCGCCGACTGGCCGGTGCGGGTCGAGGTCATGAGCCGCTTCAAGTCCGCCAAGGAAATCCAGAGCGCGGTGCAGGAGCTGGCCGAAGGCAAGGTCGACATCCTCATCGGCACCCACAAGCTGCTACAGGATGACGTGAAGTTCACCAACCTGGGCCTGGTCATCATCGACGAGGAACACCGTTTCGGCGTGCGCCAGAAGGAGCAGCTAAAGGCCCTGCGCAGCGAGGTGGATATTCTCACGCTTACCGCCACGCCGATTCCGCGTACGTTGAACATGGCGGTGGCCGGCATGCGCGACCTGTCGATCATCGCCACACCACCGGCGCGTCGGCTGTCGGTGCGCACTTTCGTCATGGAGCAGCAGAACTCGGTGATCAAGGAGGCGCTGCTGCGTGAGCTGCTGCGCGGCGGCCAGGTCTACTACCTGCACAACGACGTCAAGACCATCGAGAAGTGCGCCGCCGACCTCGCCGAGCTGGTGCCAGAAGCGCGGATCGGTGTCGGCCACGGGCAGATGCGCGAGCGTGAACTGGAACAGGTGATGGGCGACTTCTACCACAAGCGCTTCAACGTCCTGATCGCCTCGACGATCATCGAGACCGGCATCGACGTGCCCAGCGCCAACACCATCATCATCGAACGCGCCGACAAGTTCGGTCTGGCCCAGCTGCACCAGTTGCGCGGGCGCGTCGGGCGTAGCCACCACCAGGCCTATGCCTATTTGCTAACACCGCCACGCAAGGCCATGACCCCGGACGCCGAAAAGCGCCTGGAAGCCATCGCCAACGCGCAGGATCTGGGTGCCGGGTTCGTGCTCGCCACCCATGATCTCGAAATTCGCGGGGCCGGCGAGCTGCTGGGTGACGGCCAGAGTGGACAGATCCAGGCCGTCGGTTTCACCCTTTATATGGAAATGCTCGAGCGTGCGGTCAAGGCGATCCGGAAAGGCGAGCAGCCGAACCTCGACCAGCCGCTAGGCGGCGGCCCGGAAATCAACCTGCGCGTACCGGCACTGATCCCCGAAGACTACCTGCCGGACGTCCATGCGCGGCTGATCCTTTACAAGCGCATCGCTAACGCCGCTGACGAGAACGGTCTGCGCGAACTGCAGGTGGAGATGATCGACCGTTTCGGCCTGCTGCCCGAGCCGACCAAGCATCTGGTCAGGCTGACGCTGCTCAAGCTGCAGGCATCGAGCCTGGGCATCACCAAGATCGATGCCGGCCCGCAAGGCGGACGCATCGAGTTCGCCGCCGACACCAGTGTCGATCCGATGACACTGATCAAGCTGATCCAGAGCCAGCCCAACCGCTACAAGTTCGAAGGCGCTACCGTATTCAAGTTTCAGGTACCCATGGAACGGGCGGAGGAACGCTTCAACACCCTGGAAGCTCTATTGGAGCGGCTCGCGGCCGGTTCAAAGTAATCGAAGACGCGCAACGAAATTAAGGAAGCGTATGCAGTGGTTGTCCCGTTTCGCCCTGCTGTCGCTGCTGGTATCGCCAGCAGCATTGGCAGAGCAGCTGTATCGGGCGAAAAGGGTCCCCTTTCGTCAGGCTTCGTCGCCGCCGGCCAGGCAGTCGGTGCCTGGCGATCAGGCGCCGGATGCAGTGCGCCTGAACGGATCGCAGCGGCTGCAATCACCGCACGGCGAGCCTGCCCCATATTTCAGCCCGGCGAATGGCTATAGCATCGAACCCGGCAAATTCAGCGACCTCGCTCAGCATAGCCTCGGCTGGCTGAGCGAGCCCTCCTGACGACGGAGCACTGCGCATATGGCTCCGCCTCTTCCTCCGCGTCCCGAACGCCACCTCGGCCCGATCGTCCCAGTTCCGCAGTTGAGTCTGGGCAGCCATCTGGCGGCTCATTACCAGCCAGGCAATCAGCGCATGGCGCGCGAATACCAGCATCGGGCCGGCCTCAGTTTTCGGTACGACGACGCCCTGGTGCACGGCAAGCGCGACGGTGAGCCGGTACGGCATCTGCGCAACGAAGAAGTCATCATCTTCCGGCGCCAGCCACAGACGGAGCAGGCGTTTCGACAGCTACTCGAGCAATTCGGTTTTCGCCCGGCACTGCGTCAAAGCCTGGCCCTGCCTAAGGATTCGGCGGAGATGTATCAGCTGGCCAATGACGATGGCTGGCTGCGTTTCGTCCAGGAGATCCTGCCGCAACTGCGCACCCAGGGCTGGGAAATCGAGATCGCCCCAGGTTTTTTGTTTGACCTGACGCCGGTCCAGTCTTGGTTCGCGAACATCCACGAATCGGACGATCGGAACTGGTTCGAACTGGAGTTGGGTATTGTTGTCGATGGCCAGCGCATCAGTCTGCTGCCGGTGCTGCTCAAGCTGATCCGCCAAAGTCCGGAGCTGCTCGGTCCCGAAAGCCTGAAACAGCACAGTGACAATGATCAACTGCGGGTGCAGCTCGACCAACTACGTCGTAGTGACGGCCATCCGCTGCAGGTGGCGCTGCCGTATGGGCGCTTGAAACCAATCCTCACCACGCTCAGCGAACTCTACCTGCACGACCAGCCAGTGGATTCGCGCCTGCGCCTGGGCCATGGGGACGCGGCTCGGCTGGCCGGGCTCGGCGAGCTGCCGATGGAATGGCAAGGCGGCGAGGCGCTACGTGCATTCGCTGACCGACTGCAGAATCTGCAACGCGTGACCGTGAGCCCGCCGCTGGGTCTGCAGGCACAACTACGGCCTTATCAGCTGCAGGGTCTCAACTGGTTGCAGACCCTGCGGGAACTGGGTGCCGGTGGCATTCTGGGTGACGACATGGGGCTGGGCAAAACGCTGCAGAGCCTTGCCCACCTGCTGTTAGAGAAGCAGGCCGGGCGTCTGGACCGTCCGGCGCTGGTCGTGATGCCCACCAGCCTGATTCCCAACTGGCAGGACGAAGCAGCGCGCTTTGCGCCAGATTTGCGCGTATTGGCGCTTCAGGGTCCGTCACGGCGCCAGCTGTTTTCCCACCTCGGCAACTATGATCTGTTGCTGACTACTTATGCCCTGCTGCCGCGCGATGTCGACGCACTGCAGCATCAACCATTCCACGTACTGATCCTCGACGAAGCGCAGAACATCAAGAACCCATCGAGCAAGGCCGGCCATGCGATACGCCAGCTCGACGCACGCCAACGGCTGTGTCTCACCGGTACGCCGCTGGAGAATCACCTTGGCGAACTCTGGTCGCTGTTCGACTTCCTGATGCCCGGTTGGCTGGATGATGCCAAGAGTTTCGCCCGCCGCTACCGTGCGCCGATCGAAAAGCACGGCGATCTGCATCGGCTCGCCCACCTCAAGTCGCGAATCAAGCCCTTCCTGCTGCGGCGGCACAAGGAAGACGTTGCCCGGGAATTGCCCGCGAAGAACGAAATCATCCACTGGGTGGAACTCAGCGATGCCCAGCGCGACCTCTATGAAACCGTCCGTCTCGCCATGGACAGCAAGGTTCGCGACGAGATCGACCGTAAGGGACTGGCACGCAGCCAGATCGTCATCCTTGAGGCCCTGCTGAAACTGCGCCAGGTCTGCTGCGATCTTCGCCTGGTCAAGAACGAGCCAGCCGCCCCTTCGCGCAGCAGCAGCTCCGGGAAGCTCGACAGCCTGCTGGAAATTCTGACCGGCATGCTCAACGAAGGCCGGCGCGTGCTGCTGTTTTCACAGTTCACCTCGATGCTGGCACTGATCGAGCAAGCGCTGGATAAGCGCGGCATCGATTATGTGAAGCTGACTGGCTCGACCCGCGACCGGCGCACCCCGGTCGATCGCTTCCAGGCCGGCGAAGTCCCGTTGTTCTTGATCAGCCTGAAGGCCGGCGGCACCGGCCTCAACCTCACCGCCGCCGACACCGTGATCCACTACGATCCTTGGTGGAACCCGGCCGTGGAAAATCAGGCCACCGACCGCGCCTACCGCATCGGGCAGGACAAACCGGTGTTCGTCTATCGGTTGATCACCCGCGGCACGGTCGAAGAACGCATCCAGCAACTGCAGCGGCGCAAGGCCGAACTGGCGGCGGGCGTACTGGAGGGCAACGTCGACGGTGACTGGGATGTGCAGCAGAGCGATATCGACGCCCTCTTCGCGCCCCTGCCATGAGCTATGTACGGGGCGCGAAGTGAGCGAAGGCAAGAGCACAGCGGTGGTTTTGCCAGCCCCGCCTCATTTCATTCAATTTCCCCGCGTATAGCCGTGGCGCCTTGTCCGAGACAACGCAGGAACGGCTAGTATCTGCGGCAAAGGCTTCGCCAAACGAGGAACCCCTTCATGAGTCGCTACGAAATCGCTTTCTCCGGCGAGCTCGCGCCTGGCGCCACCCTGGAGCAGGTCGAGGCCAACCTGGCCCGGCTATTTCAGGCCGATGCCAAGCGGATTGCCGCGCTGTTTTCCGGCCGCCGCATCGTGATCAAGCAGGACCTCGACCATGCCAGTGTCGAGAAATACCGCCAGGCCATGGCCCGTGCAGGTGCCGTCGCCGAGGTCCGGCCGATGCCGGTGGAGGTCGAGGAGATCGTCCTTGCCCCGCCACCTGACGAAGCGCCTGCCGCCGCACCGCAGCCATCGGCTGCTTCCGGCTCGGGGCCATCGCCGCAGCCGCTTAAGGTAACCCCCCGCGACGAGTACATGGCCGCCTTCGTCGATGTCGAGGCGCCAGATTTTGGCATCGCGCCCGTGGGCGCCGACCTGCAGGACGCTCGCCCAGCAGCGCAACCGCCGGCCGTCGACCTGTCGCAATTCAGCTTGGCGCCGGTCGGCAGCGATCTGGCTGAACGGCGCCGCGCCAGCGATGCGCCCGTGCCAGATACCTCGCATATCAAACTGCAGGAATGATCGCCCGTATCCAGGCGGTGGGCTGAAGCGGAACGCCGCCCGGCCCACCCTACCCATCGCCGTCCATACGGTAACGCTGAAGCTTGGTGCGCACGCCGCCGTAGCGTGGGCTTTAGCCCACCAGCGTCACCCCAAGCGAACTCGCAGCGCTACGCCGGGCTCCAACGCTACAAGCCCTCAAAGTGCCTGTATGTAATGGACCTTGTCGTCGCCCGCCCCGAAGGCCTCTACTGCCCGCCCGGGGATTTCTACATCGATCCTTGGCGCCCGGTCGACCGTGCCGTCATCACCCATGCCCACGGCGACCATGCGCGGTGGGGCATGGGTCATTACCTGGCCTCCAGCGACAGCGAAGGCATTCTGCGCTCACGCATCGCCGCCGACATGCCGTTGCAGACGCTGGCCTATGGAGAGTCGATCACGCATCACGGCGTCCGCTTGAGCTTCCATCCAGCCGGACATGTGCTGGGCTCGGCCCAGGTGCGCCTCGAATATCAAGGCGAGGTATGGGTCGCTTCAGGCGACTACAAAGTCGAGCCTGATGGCACTTGCGCGCCCTTCGAGCCGGTGCGCTGCCATACCTTCATCACCGAATCGACCTTCGGCCTGCCGATCTACAAGTGGCCGTCGCAAACCGAGGTATTCCGAGAGATCAACGACTGGTGGCGGGCTAACGCTGCGGCAGGCCGCCCCAGCGTGCTGTTCTGCTATGCCTTCGGCAAAGCGCAGCGCATCTTGCACGGGCTTGACGAAAGCATCGGCACGATCGTGCTCCACGGTGCGGTGGAACCGTTGAACAAGGTTTACCGTGAGGGTGGCATCTATTTGCCCCCCACCGTCTATGCGGGCGACCTGAAGAAAAGCGACCCTCTCTTGAAGCAGGCCATCATCCTTGCGCCGCCGTCGGCCGGTGGCAGCACCTGGATGCGTCGTTTCGGCGACTATGCCGACGCCTTCGCCAGTGGCTGGATGATGCTGCGCGGCACCCGACGGCGGCGCGGTGTCGATCGCGGCTTCGTGCTGTCCGACCATGCCGACTGGCCCGGCCTGCTCTGGGCCATCGAACAGACCGGCGCCGAACGGGTGATGGTGACCCACGGCTCGGTAGCGGTGCTGGTGCGCTATTTGCGCGAAATGCGCGGTCTCGATGCGCAGGCCTTTGAAACCGAATACGGTGAAGAAGACGATGCCGCTCAGGGGGCCGAATGATCCGGCATTCCACCGCTCAGTCCCGTTCGCAGACCCACGGCATACCGCACTGCTCTTGCAGGAGCGAGCTTGCTCGCGATCCGACAATCCTACATTTCCCATTATCGTCAGCGAGCAGGCCGTCCCCTTGGCGCCTACGGATACCTGACCAACACAGACCACCACACCGCTCTCGTAGGCGCCAGCTTGCTGGCGATCCGGCCCCGCCAATGCACGACGGCGGTGCTGCATGAAAGCCTTCGCCACCCTCTACAGCCGCCTCGATGCCACCACGTCGAGCAACGCCAAGCTCGCGGCCATGCGCGACTATTTCCGCGAAGCCGACCCCGCCGATGCGGCCTGGGCGGTCTATTTTCTCGCCGGCGGCCGGCCCCGCCAGCTGGTGCCGGCCCGTGTGTTGCGCGAAACCGCTGTGCAGGCTTCGGGGTTACCGGAGTGGTTGTTCGAGGAGAGCTATCAGGCTGTTGGCGACATCGCCGAAACCATTTCCCTGCTGATCCCAGAAGCCGAGCACAGCTCTAACGACGGGCTCGCCGTTTGGATGCAGGACAAACTGCTGCCACTGCGTGGCCTACCGCCGGCGGAACTGGCGGAGCGCCTGCCGGCCCTTTGGGCGCAGCTGGATCGACTCAGTCTGATGGTCTGTATCAAGCTCATCACTGGCGCCTTTCGCGTCGGCGTTTCAAAACTGCTGGTCACCCGCGCGCTCGCCTCGCTGATCGAGCTCGATCCCAAACGCGTGGCCCAGCGGCTGGTGGGCTATACCGACCTGTCCCATCGCCCCAGCGCCGAACGCTATCTCGCGCTGATCGCCGATGAGTCCGAACACGAACATGCCCAGCGCGGCGGCCAGCCCTACCCGTTTTTCCTCGCGCACTCGTTGCAAACTCCAGTGGAAGAGTTCGACACCTTGCTCGGCGCGCCGGAGAACTGGTTCGTCGAGTGGAAGTGGGACGGCATCCGCGCCCAGCTGGTCAAGCGTGACGGGCAAATCTGGATCTGGTCGCGTGGCGAAGAGCTGGTCAGCGATCGCTTTCCGGAGCTTTGCGAACTGGCTGGCTGCCTGCCGGACGGCACCGTGATCGACGGCGAAATAGTGGTCTGGAAGCATGTGCCCGATGCGTCACCGAGCGCGCTGTTCACAGCGCCGGCAGACGATACAGTGCCCGTCGCTGAGCGATTCGGTGTGCAGCCGTTCGCCCTGCTGCAACAACGCATCGGCCGCAAGAACCTCACCGCCAAGGTGCTGCAGGACGCGCCCGTCGTGGTGCTCGCCTACGACCTGCTGGAATGGCAGGGTGACGACTGGAGGCAGCGCCCGCACCGCGAGCGCCGGCAACAGCTTGAGGCTGTGGTCGATCGGTGCTCTAACCCACGGCTGATGACCTCACCGCTGGTACAGGGTAGCGACTGGCAAGAGCTGGCGCGCCAGCGCGAAGCCTCGCGCGCGCTCGGTGTCGAAGGGATGATGATCAAGGCACGTGCTGCACAGTACGGTGTAGGCCGGACCAAAGACGTCGGCGTCTGGTTGAAATGGAAGATTGATCCCTACTCGGTAGACGCTGTGCTGATCTACGCCCAACGCGGCCATGGGCGACGCGCCAGCCTTTATACCGACTTCACCTTCGCCGTCTGGGATGGCGAACCGGGCGATCCCGAGCGCAAGCTGGTGCCCTTCGCCAAGGCCTATTCAGGGCTGACCGATGAAGAGATGCGCAAGGTCGATGCCATTGTGCGCAAGACCACCGTGGAAAAGTTCGGCCCGGTACGCAGCGTGACGCCGACCTTGGTGTTCGAGCTCGGCTTCGAAGGCATCGCTGCCAGCAGCCGGCACAAGAGCGGCATCGCCGTGCGCTTCCCGCGCATGCTGCGCTGGCGTCACGACAAGCCAGTGGACGAGGCTGATACGCTGGAGACGCTGAAGGAACTGCTTGGATGACCCCGCCCCGCCAACGCCCTCCCGTAGGAGCCAGGGGAACGCCCAACTCCTCACTGGCGATCCATAGCCACACAGTATTCCCTGATCGCGAGCAAGCTCGCTCCTACGAAAAGCAAAAGCCCGTCACCCGTGTAGGAGCCAGCTTGCTGGCGATCCATAACCACGCAAAAGCCCAGGTTCGCGAGCACGCTCGCTCCTGTGAGGAGCACAACCGCGATCCTATATCGTACCGGGCGAGGCGCCGGGCATGAGCACGTCGCCTGACACGATCGGTGAACGCTGGTTCGACGAGCGCGGGTGGGCGCCCTTCCCGTTTCAACGTGACGTTTGGCGGGCGGTAGCGAGCGGAGAGTCCGGTCTGTTGCACGCGACGACAGGCTCAGGAAAAACCTATGCCGTCTGGCTGGGCGCGTTGATTCGGTTTGCAGAGGCAGCGAAGCGCACCGCTGACGAGCCACCGCCTAAAGCCCCGGACAAGCCTGCGCCGCTTACTGTCCTATGGATTACCCCGATGCGTGCGCTGGCGGCGGATACGGCCCGCGCCCTGCAGGCGCCGCTGGACGAGCTCGGCATCAACTGGAACATTGGCCTGCGCACCGGCGACACCGCCAGCGCCGAACGCGCCCGGCAGAGCCGACGCCTGCCTAGCGCTCTGGTCACCACGCCCGAAAGCCTGACACTGCTACTGACTCGCGCCGATGCTCGCCAGGCCTTTGCCGGCCTGCGCATGCTGGTGGTGGACGAATGGCATGAGTTGTTGGGCAACAAGCGCGGCGTCCAGCTGCAACTGGCGCTGGCCCGGCTACGCAACTGGATGCCGGAGCTGATCGTCTGGGGCCTCTCGGCCACCCTCGGCAATCAACCGCATGCGCTGGAGGTGCTGCTGCACCCAGGCCAGGGCCGCCTGGTACAGGGCAAGATCGACAAGCAATTGCGCATCGACACCCTGCTCCCACCGAGTATCGAACGCTTCCCCTGGGCCGGCCATCTCGGCCTGCGCATGCTGCCGCAGGTGGTCGAGGAAATCGAGTCAGCCGCCACCTCGCTGGTCTTCACCAACACCCGTTCACAATCGGAACTCTGGTATCAGGCCATCCTCGAAGCGCGGCCGGACTGGGCCGGGCTGATTGCCCTGCATCACGGCTCCCTGGCGCGCGAGGTCCGCGATTGGGTCGAGCTGGGACTCAAGCAGGGCGCGCTCAAGGCGGTGGTGTGCACTTCCAGCCTGGATCTCGGCGTGGACTTCCTGCCGGTCGAGCGCGTGCTGCAGATCGGTTCGCCGAAAGGCGTAGCACGGTTAATGCAACGGGCTGGCCGTTCCGGTCACGCACCGGGGCGTGCGTCCCGGGTCACCCTGGTGCCGACCCACAGCTTCGAAGTGGTGGAAGCCGAGGCGGCCAAGGTCGCTGTGGCCGAGCGGCGAATCGAAGCGCGCAGCGCCCCGCACCGACCGCTTGATGTGCTGGTGCAGCATCTGGTCAGCATGGCGCTGGGCGGCGGGTTTCGCCCCACGGCGCTGTTCAGCGAGGTTCGCCGGGCCTGGTCCTACCGCGAGCTGGACGAGGAGCAATGGCAGTGGGCGCTGGCTTTCGTCCGCCATGGCGGCCATTCGCTGACCGCCTACCCCGATTACCAGCGCGTCGAGCCGGATGAGACCGGGCTATGGAAGGTGCCGAGTCGCCGCGTGGCGCTGCGCCATCGGATGAGCATCGGCACCATCGTCAGCGATGCCAGCCTGACGGTGAAGTTCTGGGCCAGGGGTGGCAGCGGCCGCTCGCTGGGTACCATTGAGGAGGGTTTCATCGCCCGCCTGCGTCCCGGTGACAATTTCCTTTTCGGCGGGCGTTTGCTCGAACTGGTGCGCGTCGAGAACATGACCGCCTACGTCAGCCGCGCGACGGGCAGGAAAGCCGCAGTACCGCGCTGGAACGGTGGCCGCATGCCACTCTCCAGCGAACTGGCCGATGCGGTGGTCGAGCAGCTTGGCGCCGCGTCGCGTGGCGAGTTCGCCAGCGACGAGATGCGCCTCGTCGAGCCGTTGCTGAGGGTGCAACTGGATTGGTCGGCCCTGCCCACCGAATCCACGCTGCTAGCCGAGGTGATGAAATCTCGCGAGGGCTGGCACCTATTCCTCTACCCCTTCGCCGGGCGGCACGTGCACCTGGGCCTCGCCAGCCTGCTGGCCTGGCGCATGGGGCAACGGCAACCGCTAACCTTTTCCATTGCCGTCAACGACTACGGATTCGAGCTGCTCTCGGCCACCGAGGTGGACTGGCAGCAGTGGCTGACGCCAGCGCTGTTCAGCCAGGACGCTCTCTTGCACGACGTGCTGGCCAGCCTCAATGCCGGCGAGCTGGCACGCCGGCGCTTCCGCGAGATTGCGCGCATCGCCGGGCTGGTCTTTTCCGGCTATCCCGGCGCCCAAAAAAGTGCCCGCCAGCTACAGGCCTCCAGCGGACTGTTCTTTGACGTGTTCCGCCAATACGACCCGGCCAACCTGCTGCTGACCCAGGCCGAGGAAGAGGTGCTGCGCCAGGAACTCGATGTCGAGCGGCTGGAACAGACACTGAGTCGGCTCCAGAGCCGCCAGCTGGACCTGCATGTCGTCAGACGCACCACCCCGCTGGCGTTCCCGTTGATGGTCGAACGCTTCCGCGAAAGCTTGAGCTCGGAGAAGCTGGCCGACCGTATCCGTAGGATGGTTGCCGAACTCGACAAAGCCGCCGGCCCCGGCGGCTATCAGCCGGAAGCGAACGCAGGCATCAGCGTCGAGCGCGAAACCAGCCCGAAGCGTAAACCCCGCGCGACCAAGGACGGCACGCCACGACCGAAAAAGGCGCGACGCGCACCCCGATAGACGACAAACCGGGGAGCCCTCCAACGCGCCGTGTCAGCGACTACGATGCTGACCCAGCACACCGCCCCGTAAGAGCGGGCTTGCTCGCGAATGCTCGATCACCGTCCCGCTAGCTGAACCGGCGCTCGCATGCGCCGCACAACACATATCGAACACTCTCAACGCATGGGAACCCGCAGCCGCCCGCGATAAACTCCGCCGCATGACTCCCCACCTGCCCATCGAGCTGGAACAGACCGAGCTCTGGCTGCTCGCCGAGAAGGCCATCTACTGGCCCGCACAGCAGGCGCTATTGATCGCCGACATCCATTTCGGCAAGGCCGCCGCCTACCGTCGCCTTGGCCAACCCGTGCCCCACGGTACTACCCAGGCCAACCTGCAGCGGCTCGATGCCCTGCTCGCCCGTTACCGCTGCGGGCAGCTGATCTTCCTCGGCGACTTCCTGCACGCGCCGGAGTCGCAGGCGCCCGCCACGCTCAGCCAGCTGCATGACTGGCGCGCCACCCACGCCAATCTGGCGATCACCCTGATCCGTGGCAACCACGACCGCCGAGCCGGCGATCCGCCCGCCAGCCTTGGGATGAACGTCGTCCCCGAGCCGCTGCTGCTCGGCCCTTTTGCTCTGCAGCATGAACCCGATCCGCACCCCAGCCACCATGTCCTTGCCGGCCATCTGCATCCCGCTTTTCGACTCAGCGGCCGCGGACGGCAGAGCCTGCGCCTGCCCTGCTTCTGCATTGGCGAGCGCATGAGCCTGCTGCCAGCCTTCGGCGGCTTCACCGGCATGATGGAAGTCGACGCCGACCCGGGTCGGCGTCTGTACGTGGTTGGGGATAACAGCGTGTGGCGGGTGGCTTGATCGATCAGGCCTGGGAGATGCCGGTGACGGTGATACCGAAGCGTTCGGCCAGGCGAGTGGCCGGTGTTTCCTCGACATCCGGGTCATGCTCGTACGCATCCTCCTCTCCGGCATAGTCGCGTTCGGCCTTTTGCGTTACCAGCGCTACTGCCTCATCTATATCCGGCTGGCGATCGGATTCGGTCCTGAGAATGGATGTGTTGCCGTCTTTGCTGTACGCGATAATCCAGGTCGTCATTGATGCCCCCTTTTTCTAGCGCCTTCGGCTAAGTCGCTCGCCGAGATTGGCGTCGCTCTGTTTAGAGACTAGCCCGTCGCATTCAGTTCTGCCGCTTACGCTTGATCGGACGACCTGCTGAACGGTCTGAACAGGGCTCTGGGACGCAGGTCATCGGTAGAGATGAGGACAGGAGGTAAAGGCCATGATTGGTTCACGCCCACGATCCACCGAGATTCCCGAGGAACAGCTGGTCAAGCGGCTACGCCACCATGCGACGCCGCTTCCGGCCATCGACGACCCGGCCTTTGCCGAGCACTTCGATCAGTTCGGCGATGCGACAGTGGTGCTGATCGGTGAGGCCAGCCACGGGACGTCGGAGTTCTACCGCGCCCGGGCGCAAATTACCCGACGACTGGTCGAGCACCACGGCTTCAATATCATCGCTGCAGAAGCGGATTGGCCGGATGCAACGAAAATCGATTGTTACGTACGTCACCAACAGCCCCCAACCTGGGTCGAAGAAGGCTTCAAGCGCTTCCCGACCTGGATGTGGCGCAATCAGGAAGTCGCTGATTTCGCCGCCTGGCTACGCAATCACAACGAGGCGTTGGGGCCCGAGCAACGGGTTGAGTTTCGTGGGCTGGACGTCTACAGCCTCGGCTCGTCGATACGGGAAGTGCTGGAATATCTCGATGCCGTCGACCCGCAAGCCGCCAGCGCCGCGCGTCGTCGCTACGGCTGCCTCAGCCCATGGCACGAGGAACCGGCCATCTATGGTCACAAGGTAATGCTTGGCGAGCCGTCCTGCGAAGACGCCGTAATCGAGCAGCTGCGAGCGCTGCTCGATCAGCGGCTGGAATACCTGGAGCGAGACGGCGGCAGCTTCTTCAACGCCGAGCGCAACGCCCGTGTGGTACTCGCCGCGGAACACTATTACCGGGCCATGTATCAGGGCTCGGCAGAATCCTGGAACCTGCGCGACCGGCACATGTTCGACACCCTTCGCGCCCTGCTGGAACACCGCGGCGAAAACGCCAAGGCAGTCGTATGGGCGCACAATTCGCACATCGGTAATGCGGCATCCACCTCCATGGGCTGGGGTGGAGAATTCAATATCGGCGAGCTGTGCCGTACCGCCTTTGGCAACGACGCGGTGCTGATCGGCATGGCCACCGATCGGGGCGAAGTTGCGGCTGCCGATAATTGGGATGAGCCGATGCAGATCAAGCAGGTTCGCCCATCGCGTCCGGACAGCTGGGAGCAGTTGTTCCTGCGTACCGGTATCGCGGCGTCGCTGACCACCTGGCGCGACGATGCCTCATTACGTCAGGCGCTGGCCAGACCCCGTCTGGAACGGGCGATTGGGGTTATCTACCGCCCAGCTACCGAGCGGCAAAGTCACTATTTCCAGGCCATACTGTCCGAACAATTCGATGCTTTGATCTGGCTGGAACAGACCACTGCAGTCACGCCAATCGGCCCGCAGCAGATCGACGACCAGATCGTTCCGGATACCTACCCATTCGGAGAGTAAGTCATGCGTGCGTTCATGCCTGAATCCTATCTATTCCGCGACCGCAGCCATGCAGGCCAGGAACTGGCCGAAGCGCTGCAACACCTGGCCGACTTGAAGCCGTTGGTGCTGGCCTTGCCACGTGGCGGCGTCCCCGTTGCCTTCGAGGTAGCGCACCGGCTGAATGCCCCGCTCGATCTGGTCCTGGTGCGCAAGATCGGCGCGCCCGGCAACGAAGAGCTGGCACTGGGCGCGGTGATCGACGGCGCCGAGCCGAAGTGGGTGATCAATCAGGAGCTGATCAACCAGATCGCACCGCCGCCGAACTGGTTCGAGGAGGAAATGCAGCGCCAGTTGGCCGAATTGGAACGTCGCCGGCAACGTTACTGTGGCGGCCGGCCTGCGCCGGTGCTCAACGACCGCTGCGTGATCGTGATCGACGATGGTGTCGCCACGGGTGCGACGGTCAGGGCGGCATTGAAGGGATTGAAGCAATCGAACCCGAGCAAAATCGTGCTCGCCGTACCGGTCGGTCCGCGCGCAGAGATGGAGATGTTGAGATCGGAAGTGGACGAATTGGTCTGTCTGGCAATGCCCGAGCCGTTCATTGGCGTCGGACGCCATTACGGAGATTTCGATCAGACGAACGACGAGCAGGTCATCGACCTGCTCGATCGGGCTCAGACTTTCACAAACGCGCCGCTATAGCGCGTGATTCAGGCGACCGGCGCTGGCGGTGGCTGGTCCGGAATGGTCGGCTCGCCGGGTTCACTCGGTAGATCCGGCACGCCCGGCTCCTCCGGGTCGCCCGGGACGCCCTGGGCCTGCCAACTGAGCGTCTCGTCCGAATAAGGGATGGTTTCCATGTCGCTGTCCTCCTGCTGTAACCGGAAAGCCCGGATTGGCTATAGCAGTAGAGGCTCTATGGCCGGCAGAAATCCGTCCTTTTGTCGGCGTGGCGGCAGCTGACAGCGGATCGCCAGCAAGCCGGCTCCTACAAAAGCGAAGGAGCCGTGGCGGGAGGCATGTCGGAAACAGCCCTTACCACATCAGATCGTCAGGAATCTGGTAAGCGGCGTAGGGATCATCCGCGTCCGGGGCTTCGGTCTGAATATTGAGCTGGACGATACGGCGCGGATCACGCTCCTGAATCTTGAGCGCCGCCTCACGCGGGATCACTTCGTAACTGCCACCGTGCCGGACGATGGCCAGCGAGCCGCTGGACAGCTTGTCGCGCATCAGCGTGTTCACCGACACGCGCTTGACCTTCTTGTCGTCGACGAAGTTGTAATAATCCTCGGTGGTCAGCTTGGGCAGACGGCTTGTTTCGATCAGCTGTTTGATCTGCGCAGCGCGTGCCTTCTGCTCGGCCTTTTCCTGCTGCTGACGGTTCAGCTCCTGGTCGCGGGCGAGCTTCTCGGCCTGAGCCTTGAGTGCCGCTTCACGTTGAGAATCATCCTTTTCGGCCTGGCCTTTTTTCACCAGACGCTGTTGTTTCTGCTGCTGCTTGCCGGCCTGCTTGGCCTGCTTCTCATTGACCAGCCCTGCTTTGAGCAGCTGATCACGAAGGGAAAGACTCATGTTTCGGCTCGTCTCGTCGTGGATTCAAATTAGACGTCGGGTGGATCATGCGCCATCGATTTACCGAGCAGCATTGTGGTGGATGTGAAAAGCGACATCCACCTACAAAATCGCCGTCGCTGCTAACCGCAGGAAGCCGACTTCTCGGCTTTCTTGGCCTCGCCCCAAAGCGCGTCGAGCGTTTCCAGGTCGCAATTCTCAATGGGCCGGCCACTTTCCCGCAAGGCTTGTTCGATGAAGCGGAAGCGTCGCTCGAACTTGCGGTTGGCCGCACGCAGCGCGTTCTCGGGATCGACTTTCAGATGGCGCGCCAGATTCACCGTGACGAACAGCAGATCGCCGATCTCCTCGGCAATGGCCTTGGGATCGTTCTCGCTCATGGCTTCGAGCACTTCATCGAGTTCCTCGCGGACCTTGTCCACCACCGGCAGCGCGTCCGGCCAATCGAAACCGACCTGGGCGGTGCGCTTCTGCAGCTTGGCCGCACGGCTCAGGGCGGGCAGCGCACCGGGCACATCATCGAGCAACGACAACTGTTCCGGCGCGGCGGATTTCTCTGCGCGTTCCTCGGCCTTGATCTCTTCCCAGCGCTGCTTGATCGCCGCCTCGTCGAGACGTGGCAGTTCAGGCGAGCCGTAGAGATCGCCGTCAGGAAAGACGTGGGGATGGCGTCGCAGCAACTTACGCGTGATGCCGTCGACCACCGCATCGAACTCGAACCGCCCCTCCTCCTTCGCCAGCTGGCTGTAATAGACGACCTGAAACAACAGGTCGCCCAGCTCGCCGGGCAGATGGTCAAAGTCACCGTTCTCGATGGCATCCGCCACCTCATACGCCTCCTCCAGCGTATGCGGGACGATACTGGCGTAGTCCTGCTGCAGATCCCACGGGCAGCCATGCTGCGGATCGCGCAGCCGGGCCATCAGGTGCAGGAGGTCGTTGAGTTGGTACATGAATTTCCTCGGTGAAAGCTTGAAGATCGAAGTTGCGGCCAACGTAGGGTGGATGACGCTTCACCCATCCACCGCTGCCTCATCATGGTGGATGTAAAAAGCGACATCCACCCTACGTGCGCTCTGCGTTACGGATTCAGACGTGCGCGCGCCCGGCCCCGAGCGTCGCGAGCGATGAGCTGGCTAGGCGAAGGCCTACCGAAAAAGCGGAGTTGGCTTTTGCCAATGAGCATTTTTCGGTAGGCCGTTAACAACGCCAGATCGAGCGCAGCAGCTCGGAGCGGATCGCTTTAACCATACACTGGCCTGACCGTCGCGAGCGAAGGCCAGACAAGGCGCACGCCTGCTGAAAAAGCGGAGTTGGCTTTTGCCAATGAGCATTTTTCAGCAGGCGTGCAACGCCGTATGGCCGAGCGCAGCAGGTCAGGTGGTGCGCTGGCGCTTGGCCTCGATAATATTGGGCAGCTGCGAAATGCGGCTGAGCAGTCGGCCCAGCGCGTCCAGCCCTGGGATCTCGATGGTCAGCGTCATCTGGGCCGTGCTGTCCTCTTTGTTCGAGCGGGTGTTGACGGCGAGCACGTTGATCCGCTCGTTAAGCAGAATCTGCGAGACGTCACGCAGCAGGCCGGAACGGTCGTAGGCACGGATGACGATATCGACCGGATAGGTTTTCTCCGGGATCGGGCCCCAGCTGACCTGGATAATCCGCTCTGGCTCGCGCCCAGCGAGCTGCAGTACCGAGCCGCAATCCTGGCGATGAATACTCACACCCCGACCCAACGTGATGTAGCCAACGATGGGGTCGCCCGGCAGCGGCTGGCAGCAGCCGGCCATCTGTGTGAGCAGGTTACCGACGCCCTGGATCTGCACGTCGCCACGCTTGCCCGGCTTGGTGCTGGTGGGTCGACGGGGAATCAGTTCGAGCTGATCGGTGGCGTGGCCATCCGGTTCCACCAGTTGCTGCGCATGGTTGACCAGTTGCGACAACCGCAGATCACCGGCACCCAGCGCGGCGAACATATCCTCGGCGGTCTTCAGGTTGGCTTTTTCTGCCAGCTTGTCGAAGTCCACCGGCGGCAGATCGAGGCGTCCGAGTTCACGCTCAAGCAGCGCTTTGCCGGCCGCGACGTTCTGATCGCGGGCCTGCAGTTTGAACCAGTGGACGATCTTTGCTCGCGACCGCGAGGTGGTGATGTAGCCGAGGTTGGGATTCAACCAATCGCGACTGGGCGATCCGTGCTTGCTGGTGATGATCTCGACCTGCTCGCCGGTCTGCAGGCTGTAGTTGAGTGGCACGATGCGCCCATTGATCTTCGCACCGCGGCAGTTGTGACCGATTTCGGTGTGGACGCGGTAGGCAAAGTCCAGTGGCGTGGCGCCCTTCGGCAGGTCGATGGCGTGACCGTCAGGGGTGAACACGTAGACGCGATCAGGCTCGATGTCCACACGCAGCTGATCGGCCAAACCGCCGATATCGCCCAGTTCCTCATGCCATTCGAGCACCTGACGTAGCCAGGCGATCTTCTCTTCGTAGTGATTGGAACTCGAATTGACGTCCGTGCCCTTGTAGCGCCAGTGCGCGCAAACGCCCAGTTCGGCCTCTTCGTGCATGGCCTGGGTACGGATCTGCACCTCCAGCACCTTGCCCTCCGGCCCGAGCACCGCGGTGTGCAGCGAGCGGTATCCATTCTCCTTGGGGTTGGCGATGTAGTCGTCGAATTCCTTGGGGATATGCCGCCACAAGGTATGCACGATGCCCAGCGCGGTGTAGCAGTCGCGCACCTCGGGCACCAGCACGCGTACAGCGCGAACATCGTAGATCTGGCTGAACTGCAGCCCCTTCTTCTGCATCTTCCGCCAGATGGAATAGATGTGTTTGGCACGGCCGTCGATTTCGGGATGGATGCCGGTGGCGGTCAGTTCATCCCTGAGTTGCTGGACCACGCTCTGGATGTACTGCTCGCGATCCAGTCGGCGCTCATGCAGCAGCTGGGCGATCTGCTTGTACTGCTCGGGCTCGAGATAGCGGAAGGACAGATCCTCCAGCTCCCATTTAATGTGGCCAATGCCCAGGCGATGAGCCAGCGGCGCATAGATATCGAAGACTTCGCGGGCGACGCGGTGACGCTTGTCGTCGTCGACATTTTTTACCGCGCGGATCGCGCAGGTGCGCTCGGCCAGCTTGATCAGCGCGACACGCACATCGTCGACCATAGCCACGAGCATCTTGCGCAGGTTTTCCACCTGGGTCTGGGTGCCCAGCACCAGCGACTCGCGCGGGTTGAGACTGGCGCTAATGGCGGCCATGCGCAGCACGCCTTCGATCAGCTTGGCCACCACCGGGCCGAACTGCTGGTGCACCTCTGCCAGCTGAACCTTGCCTTCGCGCACGCCACGGTAGATCACCGCGGCCACCAGGCTGTCCTGATCGAGCTTGAGGTCAGCGAGTATCTCGGCGATCTCTAGGCCGGTCTGGTAACTGGAGGTGCCTTCGCTCCACAGATTCTGTACCGCGTTGGCCTGTTGTTCCGCCGCTCGGGCGAACTCGCAGGCCTGCTTGAGTGCATCGCGGTCGAGTGCCGGGTCCATCCCCAGCACATGATCGAGCCAGCCATCGAGGTTGATGCTGCCGTCGGTGTTGACCGGCTGAAGCGCTCTGACCTGGACCATCTATCTACCTTCCCTCTACGCATGATCTGCGTCGAATACGCCGACTTTCTGGGAGTCGGTCGGTTGAACCACAGGCCGCCTGCCTGTCATAAAAAAACCGCTAAACCGACCGCTCGAAGAGGGCCATCGCCTCGACGTGCGCCGTTTGCGGAAACATGTCCAGCACCCCGGCCCGCTTTAGTTCATACCCCTGGCGGACCAGCTCGGCCGCATCACGCGCCAGCGTCGCAGGATTGCATGAAACATAGACCACGCGCCTTGCGCCTAAAGTCGCCATCTGCCGAACCAGTTCTAACGCGCCGTCACGCGGTGGATCCAGCAGCACAGCAGCGAAACCGCCTTCGGCCCATTGCGCCTCAGCCAGCGGCTTCGACAGGTCCGCCTGATGAAAGTGCGCATTCACCAGACCGTTGCGCGCCGCATTGGTGCGGGCCCGCTCGACCATCTCATCAACACCCTCCACCGCCACGACTTGCGCGCCCTGCCGCGCCAGCGGCAGCGCGAAGTTGCCGAGGCCACAGAACAAATCCAGCACCCGCTCGCCCGCTTCCGGTGCGAGCCAATCCAGCGCCTGCGCCACCATCGCCTCGTTCACCGGTGCGTTGATCTGGATGAAATCACCCGGTCGCCAGGCCAGCTCGAGATCCCAGGCAGGCAAGCGATAGCCCAGTGCATAGGCGGCGTCCAGCGGTTGCGGCGGGCCTTCGCCCTGCAGCCAGAGCTGCACGCCCTGCGCCTGGGCAAAGGTTGTTAGCCGCTGCAGATCCGCCTCGGCCAGCGCGGCCGTATGGCGAACGAGCACCGCGTCGGCGGTGCCGCTGAACAACTCCACATGACCGATCGCCTGCGGCTTGTCCAGCGCATGCAATACGGACAGCAAAGCCGGCAACAACGCCTGCAAGGGCTGTACCAGCACATGGCATTCACTGATCGAAACGATGTCCTGGCTGGCGCCGGCGCGGAAGCCTACGTCCAGCCGCCGCGCCTTGTTATCCCAGCGCACCGCCAACCTGGCGCGGCGGCGATAGCCGAACTCGGGCCCGCTCAACGGCGGCGCCCAGACCTGTGGTTCGATACCCGCCAGCCGCGACAACTGCTCGGCGAGGCTGCGCTGCTTGAGCGCCAGCTGATCGGCAGCCGACAAGTGCTGCAGGTTGCAGCCGCCGCAAACGCGCGCATGCGGACATGGCTCCATGCGGCGTTGCGCGCTCGCAGCCAGCACCCGCTCACTGCGCGCCTCGACGATCTGACTGCGCGCGCCCATAACCCGCGCATCGACCTCTTCGCCCGGCAAGGCGCCGTCGACGAACCAGGTACGTCCATCAACGAAGGCAATACCACGACCGTCGTTGGCCAGGCGCTCGACGCTCAGACGTTGCTTTTTGCCGGTCGGGATCTGAGGCTTTTTCTCGCCGCCGCTGGGCTGGAAGCGCAAACCGCCGCTGCGTTTGGCCATCAGCAGCTACCGCCTTCGCGTATCGCCTGGTCAGTTGGGCTGGTCATACACGCCCGTCGACAGGTAGCGATCACCACGGTCGCAAATGATCGCGACGATCACCGCGTTCTCGACTTCCTGCGATAGCCGCAGCGCAGCGGCAACCGCACCGCCAGACGACACGCCGCAGAAGATGCCTTCTTCGCGCGCCAGACGGCGCATGACGTGTTCGGCCTCGGCTTGGGCCATGTCGACGATGCGATCGACACGCTCGGCCTGGTAGATCTTCGGCAGGTACTCCTGCGGCCAACGACGGATTCCAGGGATCGCCGCGCCCTCCATGGGCTGCAGGCCGATGATCTGGATCGCCGGGTTCTGCTCCTTCAGGTAGCGCGACACGCCCATGATGGTGCCGGTGGTGCCCATCGAGCTGACGAAGTGAGTGATGCTGCCGTCGGTCTGCTGCCACAGCTCAGGGCCAGTGCTGCTGTAATGCGCTTCGGGGTTGTCGCCATTGGCGAACTGATCGAGGACCTTGCCGCGGCCTTCGGCGGCCATCTTCACCGCCAGGTCACGGGCGCCTTCCATGCCCTCTTCCTTGCTCACCAGAGCAAGCTCGGCGCCGTAGGCGGTCATCGCTGCCTTGCGCTCGGCGCTGGAGTTGTCCGGCATGATCAGGATGAACTTGTAGCCCTTGATTGCCGCGGCCATGGCCAAGGCAATGCCGGTATTGCCGGAAGTGGCTTCGATCAGGGTATCGCCGGGCTTGATATCCCCGCGCGCCTCTGCACGCGCAATCATCGACAATGCCGGACGATCCTTCACCGAGCCCGCGGGATTGTTGCCTTCGAGTTTGACCAGAATGGTATTACTGGTGTCGCCGGGCAGGCGCTGCAGGCGAACCAGGGGCGTGTTGCCGACGCAATCGGCAATGGTCGGGTACTTAATTGTCATGGCGTCGATGAACCGAGCGGCATTTGGAAGGCACATATGATACCGGCAACGACCGGACACGGGCAGACCGCTTAGCCTTCGTCGCAGCTGTAGCGCTTCTGAGCCGCTGCAATCGGCGCTCTCTCCTGCCAAACGCAGCGATCAGGCTTGGCAGATAGTGGTCAGTGGTCTAGGTCTATAAGCAGCACTTCTATCCGCGCTTCCACAAGGAACCCCCTCATGCCCGTCGGACCTGCCGCCCTGGTCTTTACCTTTCTCTTCGCCAGCCTGACCGCCTGTACCACGTCGGATTCCCCGAGCCAGACTCCACCGGCGCCGGAAGGCTCTAGCGGCTACACCCCCAAACCCGGCTGGACCGCCGAACATTTTGCCGTGGCCGCCGCCAATCCGCTGGCCACCGAGGCGGGCTACCAGGTTCTCAAGGCCGGTGGCAGCGCGATGGATGCGGCAGTCGCCGTGCAGATGGTGCTGACCCTGGTCGAGCCGCAGTCCAGTGGTCTCGGCGGCGGTGCCTTTCTGCTGCACTGGGATGGCGAACATGTGACTGCGTTGGACGGGCGCGAGACGGCCCCGGCGGCGGTCGACGAGAACCTGTTCATAAAAGCCGACGGCACGCCCATGGCTTTCCAAGAGGCAGTCGTCGGTGGCCGCTCAGTGGGGGTCCCTGGCACGGTAAAAATGCTCGAACAGGCGCACCAACAATACGGCAAGCTGCCCTGGCGAGCATTGCTGCAGCCGGCCATCCGGCTCGCCGAGGACGGCTTCGAGATCAGCCCGCGGCTGCATGGGCTACTTGAGAGCGACCCGGCGCTTCGCGACAATCCGCCAGCAGCCGCCTTCTATTACCAACCAGATGGTTCGCCCTGGCCGGTGGGCCACCGCTTGCGCAACCCCGCGCTCGCCGCGCTGCTACGCAACATTGCCGAGCAAGGCAGCGACGCCTTCTATCGCGGCGCCAACGCCCAGGCGCTGGTCCGGCAGGTGAGCGAGCACCACAACCGCGGGACCGTCACCCTCAGCGATCTGGAGGTCTATGAACCGCGCCAGCGTGACCCGCTCTGTAACCTCTGGCAGCAGCGCTATCAGGTATGCGGCTTTCCTCCGCCGTCATCAGGGCATATCACCCAGATGCAGATTCTCGGCATTCTCGAGCAGCTGCCGTCGTTACCGGCCCTGGATCAGGGTGTGCCATCGGTGGAGTTCCTGCACCGCTATACCGAAGCGTCGCGCCTGGCCTATGCAGACCGCGCCAAATACCTGGCCGACCCGGATTTCGTCCCGGTACCAGGCCGCACATGGAACAGCATGCTCGCCCCCAACTACCTCAAGCAGCGCGCCGGGCTGATCGGGCCGCGCAGCATGGGCATCGCCGAACCGGGCGAGCCTGGAACAATGCCCATCGCCTTCGCTTCCCAGCCTGCGCAACCGGAATACGGCACCAGCCACATCAGCATCGTCGACGATCAAGGCAATGCCTTGGCGATGACCACCACCATCGAACAGGCATTCGGCTCACGCCTACTCAATGACGGCGGAACCGGCTTGCCCGGTGGCTATTTGCTGAATAACGAACTCACCGATTTCGCTTTCGAGCCGCGTGACGCTCAGGGCCGGCCGGTTGCCAATCGCGTCGAGCCGAACAAACGACCCCGTTCGAGCATGAGCCCGACGCTGGTATTCGACGCCGCCGGCAACCGGCTGCTTGCCAGCGTCGGTTCGCCCGGCGGTGCGGCGATCATTCACTTCACGGCGAAGACGCTGCTGGGCATGTATGGCTGGGGATTGAATGCGCAAAAGGCGATCGATCTGCCGAACTTCGGCAGCTTCAATGGCCCGACCGTCCTCGAAGCCGGGCGTTTTCCGGCTAGCACCGTGGAGTCATTGAGAGCGCGAGGCCATCAGATCAACGAGACGGAGATGACCAGCGGCCTGCAAGCCATCCAGCGCACCGACAGCGGCTGGTTCGGCGGAGCCGACCCGCGTCGGGAAGGCGTGGTGATGGGCGACTGAACCAGACCACCGGACAGGCCTGCGGCCTCCATTCGCCGCGGGGCGCGCCTCCCACTGAGCAAAGGTGCACCTGCGGCATCCGTGAGCGACACCCAATGGATCGCGAGCCCAGCTGCGCAGTCGTGAGCGGGCCCCATGGATCGGGCGTTCACTTTGCGGCTTTGTGGGGGGCCCGAGCCGGGGCGAATGGATTCAAGCGAACGCCAAGGCCTAGACGACTCGGGCCTCGACTTCCAGGCGCTCGATAGCGCTGTCGAGCTCATCCATCGCCTGGGCCGCGCTCGGGTGGTTCTGTTTCAATAGTGTTTCGCTGCGCTCGCAGGCCGCCCGCAATTGCGGAACACCGCAATAGCGGGTAGCGCCGTGCAAACGGTGTACCCGGTCGATCATCGCCTGACGATCGTTTATCAGACGCGCCTCGCGAATGGCCTGGCGGTCGTCCTCCAGCGATGCCAGCAACATGCTCATCATGTCCGCCGCCAGATCGGCCTTGCCTGCCGCCAGGCGCAGGCCCTCTTCGGCGTCCAGTACCTTGAGGTTATTGTCCGGCAGCAGCACATCGGCTGGTGCGGCGAGGAAGCTGCGCGACAGCGGCAGGCCAGTCCACTTCAAAATCACCTGCGCCAATTGCCGCTCGCTGATCGGCTTGGTCAGGTAATCGTCCAGACCACTCTGCAACAGCGAACGCTTTTCGTTGGACAGCGCATGTGCCGTGAGCGCGATGATCGGCATCGGTGGCTGGCCGCTGTCATCCTCCCAGCGACGAATCGCTTCGGTGGTCTGACGCCCGTCCATGCCAGGCATCTGCACGTCCATGAACACCAGGTCGAAAGGCTTGCGCTTGACCACCTCAAGCGCTTCCCTGCCACTGCTTACCGCCTCGGCTTCGCCGCCCATGTCGGTCAGCAGGGTTTCGAGCAGCAACAGGTTGGCCGGATTGTCGTCGACGCAGAGCACGCGAGGCGGCCGCGTCTCGGGCATGACGATGTTCTCGGCCAGCGCTTGTGGTGGACGCAGCAGATCGAGCAAGACCCGCTGCAGCTTGCGGGTGCAGGCTGGCTTGCTCTGCAACTGGGTATGCGTGTGCGACTCGGGCAGGGCTTCGTGGTACTGCGCCTGCTCGCTGGTCGGGCAGAGCACGATGCATTTGCAGCCCAGCGCTTCAAATTCCCATAGCCGTTGGCAGAGTTGCTGGGGTGCGATTTCGCGGTGGGTCACGCCGAGCACGGCGATTTCGATTGGCGTGTCGCTTGCTTGCGCCGCGGCCACCGCCTCCTGCAGCTGATCCAGGGTATCGAAGGGCAGCACGTTCAGACCGCAACTTTCCAGCTGATGCTGCAAGGCCTGACGCGCCAGCGGATGCTGTTCGAGCAAGCCGACCCTGCGTTGCAGCAGCGCCGCGCGAGGCAGGTCCTCGATATCGTCGCGAGCCTTGGGCAGGCTCAGGCTGATCCAGAATTCGGAACCCTCCTCCGGAATGCTGTCGACCCCGATTTCCCCGCCCATCTGTTCGATCAGACGCTTGGAAATCACCAACCCGAGCCCGGTGCCGCCGGGTTGACGCGACAGTGAGTTATCCGCCTGGCTGAAGGCCTGGAACAGCGCACGCAGATCCTGATCGGTCAGGCCTATCCCGGTGTCCTGCACGCTGATGCGCAGCTGCGCGCGATCGGAGCGTTCGTCCTCGACCATGGCGCGAACGACGACGGTCCCTTCGTTGGTGAACTTGATGGCGTTGCTGACTAGGTTGGTCAGCACTTGCTTGAGCCGCAACGGATCGCCCACCAGCGACAGCGGCGTGTCGCGATAGACCAGGCTGACCAGCTCCAGATGCTTGGAATGTGCCGCCGGGCCGAGGATGGTCAGCGTGTCCTCGATCAGGTCGCGCAGATTGAACGGAATGCTGTCGAGCACCAGCTTGCCGGCCTCGATCTTCGAGAAGTCGAGAATCTCGTTGATGATCCCCAGCAGGCTGTCGGCGGACTTCTCGATGGTCGACAGATAATCCTGTTGTCGCGGCGTGAGGTCGCTCTTCTGCAGCAGATGGGTGAAGCCGAGGATGCCGTTGAGCGGGGTGCGAATCTCGTGGCTCATGTTGGCGAGGAATTCGGATTTGATCCGGCTGGCTTCCAGCGCCTCCTTGCGCGCCAGGTCCAGTTCGATGTTCTGGATCTCAATGGTCTCCAGGTTTTGCTGAACGTCTTCAGTGGCCTGGTCGATACTTTGCTGCAGTTCCTCGCGGGCGCTGAGCAGGGCCTCGGCCATGCGGTTGATACCCGCTGCAACCTCATCCATCTCGTGGCTGCCGAGCGGCGGCAGCCGGGTTTCCAGATAGCCGTCCTTGAGCTGCGCCACCGCGACCTTGACCTTGTGCAGCGGCTTGCTGATCGCCGTGCTCATACGCAGCGCCAGCAGCGCGGTGATGATCAGCCCGGCGCCGATCAGCAGCAGGCTGGTGAACAGGCTGCGGTAGCCGCGCAGCAACGTGCCCTGGTGCGACAGCTCCAGCTCCAGCCAACCAATCTGGCGGAGGTCGTCTTCCGGATCGTCTGCGGCAAGATTCAGGTGTTTGCCGAGTACCGGCAAGAGGATGCGCGTGGTGTCGACGCTGCTGACCTGGGTCAGCGCCTCCGGGTCGGTCGGCGGCGAGGGGGTGATCATGTGCGGCCCGGCATGGGCCAGCATGTTGCGCTCGGTATCGAGGATGGACACCGCGCGCACATCGGGCTGATCCAGTACCTGATTGAGGATTCGCTGCAGGCGCTTGCCATAACCCTGCGCCATGGCCGGCGCCGCCAACGGCGCAAGCTGTTCGGCGACCAGCTTACCGCGCTCGTCCAGCTGGTGGCGCATCTCCGACAGCTGCATCCAGGTGAAGTAGATGCCGAGCGCCACGGCCAGCACCGTGCTGGGCAGCAATATCAGCACCAGTACGCGACTCTTTATTCCTAGGTCTTTCAGCACGGATCCATTCCCCTGGTGGCCAGAGCGCTAGTGTAGCGGCTCCCTGAGCGGGAATCTGCCTGCCAGAGCGGCCGAGTGACAACCGTGAGAGATCCATCCGTCCCTGTCGCCTGGGGCGGGTTGTTGTCGCTCAGTCCAGACCGCGGATGTCGCGCCCTTGGAAATGCGGGAGCTTCCACTGAAACGTCATCGCCAACACTCGGAACAGGAAGCCGGCACAGAGCGTGGCAAGCGAGGCGATGGAGTTGCTGACGCCCAGCCACAACAGGCCGACGTAAAGCACGCCGGTAAACAGCGCCACGGTCGCATACAGCTCGCGCTGCAGCACCATTGGCACCTCATTGCAGAGGATGTCGCGCAGCAGTCCGCCGAATATGCCGGTAATCAAGCCGGCCAGCACGACGATCGTGGGGTGCGCGCCCATCTCCATCGCCACGCCGCAACCGATCACCGTGAAGGCCACCAGACCCAGGCCATCGACCAGCAAAAATACCTGGCGAAGGTGGTGCATGTGCCGCGCGACCATGGCGGTGACAATCGCCGCGCCGACCGTAAAGCCGAGGTATTCGGGGTTGGCGATCCAGCCAATCGGGTAATGCCCCAGCAGGACATCGCGCGCCGTGCCGCCGCCCAGCGCAGTGACGGTGCCCAGCAGGCAGATACCGAACAGGTCCATGCCACGACGCATGCCCATGATGGCGCCGGACATGGCTTCGGCCGTGATGGCGATCAGATAGATGATGTGCAGCAGCGTCACAGCGAGACTCCAAACGGGGCATAACAGTGAAAGGTGCGCCATTATGGGCCCGACCCGGGTTTAATCGACTCAGCTAAGTAAATTTAGGCTATACAAACATTTTCTTAAGCTGGAAGAAGTCACTTGAATCTCGATCCGAAGCAGACCGAAGCCTTCCGCGCTGTCATCAATACCGGCAGCTTCGAGCAGGCGGCCCTGCGCCTGCATTTGACCCCACCGGCGATTTCCCAACGGGTGCGTGCCTTGGAAAGTGCTCTGGGCAATGCGCTGGTGGTGCGTAGCCGGCCGTGCCGGCCAACCGAGACCGGCCAGCGGTTGTTGCAGTACCTCAAGCGTGCCACTTTGCTGGAAGCCGACCTGATGGCGGACCTCGCCGAGCGCAGCGATGCGCCTCTGGTGGTGGTCGCCGCGCTTAACGCCGACAGCCTGGGCACCTGGTTCTTTCCGGCGCTGGCCGACGTGCTGATCCGCGAGCGGGTGCTGCTGGATCTCACCATCGAGGACCAGGACCATACCTACAGCCTGCTGGAAACCGGCCTGGCGATCGGCTGCATCAGCACCGAACCCAAGCCCATGCGTGGTTGTACGGCCAAACCACTGGGCAGCATGCGTTATCGCCTGGTGGCATCCGCCGCGTTTCGCCAACAGCACTTCGCCAATGGCCTGACCCGCAATGCCGCGCGCAAGGCGCCGGTAGTCGCCTACACGCGCAAGGACCGTCTCACCTCGTCGTTCCTGCTGCGCCAGCTGGGCCTGCCGGAAGGCGCCTATCCCTGCCATTACGTGCCAGGCTCAGAGCCACGTTTCAATGCGATTCGCTGCGGGTTGGGCTATGGCATGGTGCCGGAGCTGCTGCTGCACGATGCGCTGAATCAGGGTGAGGTGGTTGATCTGGCCGCGGACACACCGCTGGATATTTCGCTGTATTGGCATACCTGGAAGGTGCAATCGCCGCGGATGGAAAACCTGTCGCGGCAGATCGTCGAGGCCGCACCGAGAATTCTCGCCCGGCCTGAGGGGACGTAGTGCACGAGGCCGGTTGATCACCCCGCCAGCGCGCCCCTGGTTCGCGAGCAAGCTCGTGCCTACAAAACGGTCAGGCGCTAACCTCGGCAGCGTAGGAGCGAGCTTGCTCGCGAAGAGATCCATGCAACGGGAAGTGCATTTCCGGAACTGCACAGGGCCCGGTAGTGAGGCACACTAGCGCCATGAATTCCCATCCCCAACATCCCGCCTGCTGCACGCCACTGCGGGATCACTGGCCGCTGCCGCTTGCCTTGTCGGGTGTGCAGCTGATCAGCACTCGCTTCGAACCGGACCTGCTCGACCCGGAGGATTTCGACCGCTGGGGCATTCCTGCCATGAGGGCGGTGAGCAAACGCCAGACCGAATTTCTCGCCGGACGCATCTGCGCCTACGAAGCCCTGCGCAGGGTTACCGGCGTGCCGGGCATTCCGACGACCGCGGAAGACCGCTCGCCCTGCTGGCCGTCCGGAATAGTCGGCTCGATTACCCACGGCGCCGGCTGGGCCGCGGTGGTCGTGGCACGGAGCGATCAGTGGCGCGGACTTGGCCTCGATGTAGAGAAGATGCTGCCCGTCGCTCGGGCCGACCGGCTGGCCGCTGAGATTCTCACGCCGCGGGAGCTGGAAGGCTATGCCGGGCTCGATGACGCGCAGCGGGCAATGCGGGTGACGCTGACGTTTTCGATCAAGGAAAGCCTGTTCAAGGCGCTCTATCCGCTGGTGAAGACGCGCTTCTATTTTCAGGAGGCCGAACTGACCCACCACGACACAGACGGCAACGCGCGTCTGCGCCTGCTCAATGACCTCTCGGAAGAATGGAGAACCGGCGCAGAACTGGAAGGCCAGTTCGTGCAGTTCGACGATTACCTGCTCAGTCTGGTCAGCATTCCGGCCGCCTCAGAACGCGAACATCGTCGAAAACCCTCGCCCCCGGCTTGACGGCTTATGGCGACCCACCCGGCAGGACATCGACGCCAATCGGTGCAACCCATCATCCGCATGTCGTTCTTTGCAGTCTCGATGAATCGATTCGCACCGATGCCTCAGAACTATCCCGACTGTTTGCGCGGCCAGACCAGGCTGAAGCGAGCGCCGCCCAGTTCGCTGTGGCCGATCTGCGAGCGGCCGCCGTGCCAGTAGGTGATCCGCCGGACAATGGACAGCCCGAGGCCATGCCCGCCAGAGGCGCGGGTGCGGCTGTCGTCCAGGCGCAGGAACGGCGCGAAGACCTTCTCCCACGCCTCCTCTGGCACGCCCGGGCCATCATCGTCGACGGCAAGCTGCGCCCGCTCGTCATCAATAGTGAAGCTCACCTGTACCCGCGTTTCAGCATGGCGCATGGCGTTGGTCACCAGATTGCTCAAGGCACGGCGCAGATAGTGCGGTTCGGCCTCGACAAGGCTGCCGCCGTCATCGAACGTCACGCAGGGCCCGCGCTCTACCCGTACGTCTGGCCGCAGGGGTGCCAGCTCACCAATGACCTGATCCACCAGCGCACGGAGGTCGACCCTCTGAAAGGTCAGTTCCGGCGAACCGCGCTCAAGACGCGTGTATACCAGCATCTCGTCCACCAGACGATCCAGGTCGTCGATGTCGCCGTCCATATCGTCGAGGTACCGGGTTCGCGCCTCCGGCGTTTGCGCCGAACCGGCCATTTCCAGCCCGAAGCGCAACCGCGCGACCGGCGTGCGCAGCTCATGAGCCACCGCACTGACCATTTCCCGCTGGACCGCCAGTAGGCGCTGCAGGTGGCTGGCCATGCCGTTGAATGCCTTCGCCAGCCGCCCGACCGAATCCGTGCCGGCATCCGGCACGCGAGCTTCCAGATGCCCACCGGCGATACGCGTGGCGGCGCTTTCTACCTCACGCACACGTCGCTCCAGGTGACGCACCAGCAGGTAGACCATCAGCCCGATCAGCGACAGGCCGAGCACGCCGATCAGCACCAGCAATTGCGGCGGATAGGGATTTAACTGGTACAGCGGCCCCATGGACATGATCCAGGGCGTCCCGGCGATCGCCGCGAATACCCGAATGGCCTCGCCACCACCGACCAGCGCCATCACCGTGTCGCCTTCATCCAGCCGTCGGCGCTGATCGTCATCGAGGCTGGCGCTGTTACGGGTCAGCAGTTCCAGTGGATAGCCGAAACCGCGCGCCTCCTTGAGTTCAGCCAGGCGCTGGGGTTGTTCGTCTTCGGGATAGCGGATCAGCTCGTCGATCAGCAGATAGATGGTCGCGCGCGCCAGCTGCTCACTGAGCTGTTCGACCTCGCCGGTCAGCACCAGACGGTCCTCGGCGCTGACCAGGGAGAACACCGTGACGCTGTGCGGACGCATTTGCTCCACCAGCACCTGCCCATGCAGCAGCCGGGTCTCCAGTCGGCTTTCCAGGCTGACGTCTCCCAGCGTGCGGACCCGCAATGGTATGCCCAGCAAACGCCCCCAGAGATTGGCTGCCTGGCGCCGCTCGATCGGCGTCATGCTGCTCATGTTGTGCGCCATCAGGCGAAAGGTGCCGCCAGCGAGCGCCTCGCGGTGCCGGTCGGCACGCACCTCGTTGAGCAGATGCAGACCGCCGGCGCCCAGCAGCCCGACCAGCACCAACACGGCGAGCATGCCGCCGTAGATGCGCAGGAAGATCGAATTCACTGCAGCGCTTCAGCCGCTTCGGATACGAACAGATAGCCCTTGCCGCGCACCGTCTTGATCAATCGGGGATGATCCGGATCGTCGCCGATCTTCGGACGGATACGTGAAATACGCACGTCGATCGAGCGATCCTGGCCGTCGTATTCGATCCCACGCAGCTCGGTGAAGATATGTTCACGGGACATGATGCGCCCGGGATTGGAGGTCAACAACCACAGCAAATCGAACTCCGCCCCGGTCAGCTCAATGCCCTCGCCTCGCAGCCAGGCCTCGCGTAGCGCGTTGTCGACCACCAGCGGGCCGTATTGCAACCGTTTGCTGCTCGTTGCCGTGGGCGTCTCCGCTCCTTCGCGCCGGCGCAGCAGCGCCCGAATGCGTGCCAGCAACAGCCGCGGCCGCACCGGCTTGCAAACGTAATCGTCTGCGCCGATTTCCAGGCCGAGCACCTGATCGAGATCATCGGCGCGGGCGGTCAGCATCAGGATCGGCCCGTCATAGCGGTCTCGCACCTTGCGGCAGATGGACAGGCCGTCCTCGCCTGGCAGCATCAGATCGAGTACGACCAGATCGGGTCGCTCATTGATGATCCGCTCGGCTGCCTGAGCACCGTCCGCTTCGATCGTTACCTGCAAGCCATTGCTTTCGAGATATTCCCGGGTCAGCTCGGCCAACCGCTGATCATCTTCGACGATGAGAATTCGCCAAGCCTCTTGATCCATTTGCGCCTCCGCAACAGCACCGCCACGCCCGTCGAGGGGCGGGTCATTGTACTCAAGCAAACCCGCCAGACGAGCCCCTCGAAAGGACTTGCAAAAAACACAACATATAGTGTTAAGGGCCGCACCGAAATCGCGCTGCAAATCCTTGAAAATACTCGGTAGTTCGTCGGGTTGCGGTGCAGCCCTTTGCCACTGCGGTCTCGCCTCCGGAAACGGCCCTTCGCCCACAAATCGCCCACATGTTATCCACAGGTTGTTCATCCTGGGCGCCTTGCTTTAGCTCTGAGGCGCCACTATCGTGTCGATCCTGGCCGTTTCAACCCTATATGTAGGGTGCCAACAGCCCAGCAGACACAAACGCCGAAAAAAGCAAGCAAAAAAGTTTTGCCTTGTTCTTTTGCCGGCCAACACCCCTTGGGTGCAGAAAATCTACCCCCGCAAGCCCCAGGCTTGCCTAGCCCGACGTTGATTTCGCTCAAGTCCAGCAATGGTGGAGCCGATGAGTACGTCACACTACATGTAGTGTTTTAGAGTTGTGATCTGCATGAGTCGTGACTATTCTTCGTGACATTCGATTCGCCGCCCTCGCGCGCGAGTCATCCCTTTTTTGGAACACCCATGCGCCCGCTCGCCGGGGCATGGTTCATGCAATACGAGACCGCGGGCCGCTGAAGAAAGGCCCTGACACCTAACGAGCTACCGAGACAGAGAGAATCCGGAGACCCCATGCAGAACGAGTCCATTCGCGAGAACCCGCAGGCAGCCGACAGCACGCTGGACCTGGCCGCCACTGCGCCGGGCCAGCTGCGCGTGATCAAGCGCAACGGTACTGTCGTCCCCTATACCGATGACAAGATCACCGTCGCCATCACCAAGGCGTTTCTCGCAGTGGAAGGCAACAATGCCTCCGCCTCGTCGCGCATCCATGACACCGTGGCCCGCCTGACCGAGCAAGTCACCGCCACGTTCAAGCGCCGCATGCCTTCCGGCGGCACCATCCATATCGAAGAAATCCAGGACCAGGTCGAACTGGCCCTGATGCGTTCCGGCGAGCAGAAAGTCGCCCGCGACTACGTGATCTACCGTGAATCCCGCAGCCAGGAGCGCAAGCGCGGCGCGGTCGACGCACCGGTTGAAGCCCACCCGAGCATTCGCATCAAGCGTGCCGACGGCAGCCTGGCGCCGCTGGACCTGGGCCGTCTGAACACCATCATCACCGAAGCCTGCGAAGGCCTCGAAGAAGTCGATGGCGCGCTGATCCAGAAAGAAACCCTGAAGAACCTCTACGACGGTGTCGAGCAGACCGACGTCAACACCGCCCTGGTGATGACCGCCCGCACCCTGGTCGAGCGTGAGCCGAACTACTCCTACGTCACCGCTCGCCTGCTGATGGACACCCTGCGCGCCGAAGCCCTGAGCTTCTTGGAAGTCGCCGAGTCCGCCACCCACCACGAAATGGCTGACCTCTACGCCAAGGCCCTCCCGGCCTACGTGGAAAAAGGCGTGCAGTTCGAACTGCTCGACCCGCGCCTGAAGGAATACGACCTGGCCAAGCTAGGCGCCGCGATCAACCATGAGCAGGACCAGCAGTTCACCTACCTTGGCCTGCAGACCCTCTACGACCGCTACTTCATCCACAAGGATGGCGTGCGTTTCGAACTGCCGCAGATTTTCTTCATGCGCGTCGCCATGGGCCTGGCCATCGAGGAAGAAAACCGCGAAGCCCGTGCCATCGAGTTCTACAACCTGCTGTCGTCCTTCGACTACATGGCCTCCACGCCGACCCTGTTCAACGCTGGCACCCTGCGTCCGCAGCTGTCCTCGTGCTACCTGACTACCGTGCCGGACGACCTGGGCGGCATCTACGACGCCATCCGCGATAACGCGCTGCTCTCCAAGTTCGCCGGCGGCCTGGGCAACGACTGGACCCCGGTGCGCGCACTGGGCGCCTACATCAAGGGCACCAACGGCAAATCCCAGGGCGTCGTGCCCTTCCTGAAAGTGGTCAACGACACCGCCGTCGCGGTCAACCAGGGCGGCAAGCGCAAGGGCGCGGTCTGCGCCTACCTGGAAACCTGGCACCTGGACATCGAGGAATTCCTCGAGCTGCGCAAGAACACCGGTGACGACCGTCGCCGTACCCACGACATGAACACCGCCAACTGGATTCCGGACCTGTTCATGAAGCGCGTCTTCGACGACGGCAAGTGGACCCTGTTCTCGCCAAGCGAAGTACCCGACCTGCACGACCTCACCGGCAAGGCCTTCGAGGAGCGCTACGAGTACTACGAAGCCCTGATCGAATACGGCAAGATCAAGAACTACAAGACCCTGCAGGCCAAAGACCTGTGGCGCAAGATGCTCTCCATGCTGTTCGAAACCGGCCACCCATGGCTGACCTTCAAGGACCCGTGCAACCTGCGCAGCCCGCAGCAGCACGTCGGCGTGGTGCACAGCTCCAACCTCTGCACCGAGATCACGCTGAACACCAACAAGGACGAGATCGCCGTCTGCAACCTGGGCTCGATCAACCTGCCGCGCCACATCGTCGACGGCAAGCTCGACACCGCCAAGCTGGAGCGCACCGTGCGCACCGCCGTGCGCATGCTCGATAACGTCATCGACATCAACTACTACTCGGTGCCGCAGGCCCGCAACTCCAACCTCAAGCACCGCCCGGTGGGCCTGGGCATCATGGGCTTCCAGGACGCGCTGTACCTGCAGCACATCCCCTACGGTTCCGACGCCGCCATCGACTTCGCCGACAAGTCCATGGAAGCGGTCAGCTACTACGCCATCCAGGCTTCCTGTGACCTGGCCGACGAGCGCGGTGCGTACGAAACCTTCCAGGGTTCGTTGTGGAGCCAGGGCATCCTGCCGCTGGATTCGCAGCAGATCCTCATCGAAGCGCGTGGCCAGAAGTACATCGACGTCGACCTGACCGAGTCCCTGGACTGGGCCCCGGTGCGTGCCCGCGTCAAGAACGGCATCCGTAACTCGAACATCATGGCCATCGCCCCGACCGCGACCATCGCCAACATCACCGGCGTGTCGCAGTCCATCGAGCCGACCTACCAGAACCTGTACGTGAAATCGAACCTCTCGGGCGAATTCACCGTGATCAACCCCTACCTGGTTCGCGACCTCAAGGCGCGCGGCCTGTGGGACGCGGTCATGATCAACGACCTCAAGTACTACGACGGTTCCGTGCAGCAGATCGAGCGCATCCCGCAGGAGTTGAAAGACCTCTACGCGACCGCCTTCGAAGTCGAAACCAAGTGGATCGTCGACGCCGCCAGCCGCCGCCAGAAGTGGATCGACCAGGCCCAGTCGCTGAACCTCTACATTGCCGGCGCCAGCGGCAAGAAGCTGGACGTGACCTACCGCATGGCCTGGTACCGTGGTCTGAAAACCACCTACTACCTCCGTGCCCTGGCCGCGACCAGCACCGAGAAGTCCACCGTCAACACCGGCAAGCTCAACGCAGTCTCCAACGGTAGCGGCGACGGCTTCAGCAACGCCCCGGCCAAAGCAGCCCCGGCACCTGAAATGTCCGCCGGCCCAGCACCGGTCCCAAAAGCCTGTGCGATTGATGAACCAGACTGCGAAGCCTGCCAATAAGTAGTTAAGGAAGCCGCGGTCCCCAGAGCGGACCGCGCGTTGTTGCCCGGCAGGCCGGCCCCCATCACGTACATGCGTACGCTCAGGGGCTCCGACCCGCCAGGCGCCTAGCGCTGCCTCCCTCTGGAAACCGCTTACACCGAGCTGCCGCTGCGTCCGCTTTTGCTTTTCGTAGGACGAGGGGGACGCCTAGTCCTTGCTCGCGATTGAGTCACCTGTAGGAGCGAGCTTGCTCGCGATCCGCCGCCGCTCCGATCCATCGGATAACACCGCGGCGGCACCGGGCACCCACCGCCCATTAATTTTTTTCCGCTTTTGCGTGCAAACCAAAAGCCACCCAAACACTTCCGACCGGCCGCGACCGGTCCCCAATCAGGAGAAACCGCCATGCTGAGCTGGGACGAATTCGACGAAGAAGACACCACCGCCACGTCGGCTGCACCGCAAGCCGTTGCCGCAACAACCGAAGCACCGGCCAAGCTCGACCAGGACGCGGCCGGCTCCGTCGAAGAAGCCCGCGCCGTGGCCTCTGACGACTCCGCAGCCGTCGCCCGCGCCAAGAAAGCCCTGGACGACCTCGACATCCAGGAAGGCCTGGACGACCTCGAAGGCGCCTCCGCCCGCGTTCACGTCGGCGACAAGCAGATGATCAACGCCCGCGCCGACCTCAACCAGCTCGTACCCTTCAAGTACGACTGGGCCTGGCAGAAGTATCTGGATGGTTGCGCCAACCACTGGATGCCGCAGGAAGTGAACATGAACGCCGACATCGCCCTGTGGAAGACGCCGGACGGCCTCTCCGAGGACGAGCGCCGCATCGTCAAGCGCAACCTCGGCTTCTTCTCCACCGCCGACAGCCTGGTCGCCAACAACCTCGTACTGGCCGTGTACCGCCTGATCACCAACCCCGAGTGCCGCCAGTACATCCTGCGCCAGGCCTTCGAAGAGGCGATCCACACCCACGCCTACCAGTACTGCATCGAATCGCTGGGCATGGATGAAGGCGAGATCTTCAACATGTACCACGAGATCCCGAGCGTCGCGAAGAAAGCCTCCTGGGGCCTCAAGTACACCCGCTCCATCTCCGACCCGACCTTCCAGACCGGCACCGTCGAGACGGATAAAGAGTTCCTGCGCAACCTCATCGCGTACTACTGCGTACTGGAAGGCATCTTCTTCTACTGCGGCTTCACCCAGATCCTCTCCATGGGCCGCCGCAACAAGATGACCGGCACCGCCGAGCAGTTCCAATACATCCTGCGTGACGAGTCCATGCACCTGAACTTCGGCATCGACGTGATCAACCAGATCAAGATCGAAAACCCGCACCTGTGGGACGCCGCTATGAAGGACGAAGCGACCCAGATGATCCTTCAGGGTACGCAACTCGAAATCGAATACGCCCGCGACACCATGCCCCGCGGCGTCCTCGGCATGAACGCCTCGATGATGGAGGACTACCTCAAGTTCATCGCGAACCGTCGTCTGACGCAGATTGGGTTGAAGGAAGAGTATCCGGGTACGACCAACCCGTTCCCGTGGATGAGCGAGATCATGGACTTGAAGAAGGAAAAGAACTTCTTCGAGACGCGGGTGATTGAGTATCAGACTGGTGGGGCTTTGAGCTGGGATTGAGTCTCATAGACAAACCATCTGCAGCAACAGAAATAGCCCCAACACGGGGCTATTTTCATACGAGAGAGCCGGATGCCAACAAAACAAAATCCTTTCTCAATATATGATTTCCTCGGCTATCTGATACCGGGAGCAATTTTGCTGCTGTCAGTATCTGGCTTGCTATCAATATTTAACAATCAGACATTTGATTACTATATCCCTGATCTGCCTGCTACGTACCAAGTTGCGACTTTTTTAGCAGCAGCCTACATCACCGGACATGTAGTCGGAATAATCTCATCATTTAGTATTGAGAAAAGCTACATTCGCCTTAATGGCTATCCTTCTCGCTGCTTTCTGGAGCACAACCCACTCGGCACAGATACCCCCAAAACAAGAATGGAGAAATTTTGGGATACCCATCTTAAAGTCGCACAACTTATTTGCGGTGGCATACTAGGAAATAAATCGTACGCAACAGATGCGCTCAAGCCTCCAATCGTAGAGATCATAAACGCTAAATTGAAGTGTTACTTTTCTAACGAACACAAAAGCAGCGACTTAGAAAAAACCATCCAAAGCGAGTATTTTCACCACATCTATCATTACTGCGTAGAAAACGCACCAAACCATCTTTCGAAGATACAAAACTACGTTGCGCTTTATGGATTAATGAGAAATACGGCATTTACTTGTCTGATAGCCTTTTGGCTGATAGCCATTGAATCGCTAGCCCAAATCAGCCACGCGTTATCCGCAGGTTCAAAATTGGACTTCTCCGCCCCCAAATTAATTGTCGGCTCAGCCGCGCTTTTTTGCTTTTCCATACTCTACCTAGGCTTTGTTAAATTCTATAAAAGGTACTCGCTAGAAATAATAATGGCCTTTTCCGTCACGTATAGCTACAAACCGAAAAGCCATGAGCCTTTTTTAAAGAGAAGACTTCATTAACCAATATGAAGTCAATAAAAGCGAGGTAGCCTGGGAGAAACGCGTGGAAAGGCTTCGCCGTTTTCCACCCTACGCTCCGGCAAAGTCGATGCGTGATCAAAAAGGGGACAGATTTATTTTAGGAAATCAGACAGAAATTATATTGACGTTCTGCTCGATCTGAAGCCCTACAAATAGATTCAACTTTTTCTGGGATATTTAAAAAGGACAAATGCACCTTGAACTCGTTCGACAATGTCTTCACCGGCGTCTTTAGCGGTATTGTCACGACAATCATCCTGTATTTTTGCGCCCTATTTATTCAAAAGGTGGTTAACCCCTGGATTACAAAACTTCGCTATTCCGGGGTAGACCTGTCTGGAAAGTGGTATTGCGCAGATTGCACTATGGCACAGGAGATTACGTTTGATTTAAAACAGAGCGCTAACGTAATTAATGGCAGAGCTCAGTTTCATACCAAAAGCCGGAAACCTAATGCCTCTTATGAGGACATCCGCTCCTTCTCAATCGAGGGTCGCATTGAAGACAGGTTCGTTAGCCTGTTTCTCAAGCACGAGGACCGCCAAAGACTTGGAATAAACAACTACCTGTTAGAAGTTGTTGGCGATGGTAGGCATCTAAAGGGAGTTTTTTGTTTCTATGGCCTCAAAAACCATACCATCATGTCCTCTCCGCAAAACCTGTGGCGAGACAAGGCAAGCGCGCACGAAGACTATTTAGAGAACCGCCAGCAGTTATTTGATCAAAGCAGTAAAATCTTGGCTTTCTCAGGAAACCCAAGCGTTGATACAGAGCCCGACGACGATATTCCATTTTGATGTGGAGCCTTAGCAAGGCAACTTGGAAGCGAGGTTGCCTGGAATAAACGCTCCGGCAACGTCGATGCGTCGGCGGTGTGGGCGGGTGAGATGGCGAGCGTAATTCGGGGACAGACCACGATTTATTGCAATCCTCAATTACCCTTTTCACCTCACGGCGAGTCACTTGACTCGCTTCGCTCGCCCTTCCGGCCAGCCTGCGGCTGTTACTCCGCTGCGCTCCGTTTCTCTTTCTGATTGTTTCCACGCTCCTCGTGGAATGCCGCCCCGGATGCTCCAGCGTGCAAGCTGCAGACCGCTGCCTATCCGAAAGCTGTGGGCGACGCAGAGCGTAGTGGGCTTGCCACTAGGCTCCGCGTGGAGCGCTTACGGGCAACCTGTGAGAACTCAAAGCCTGAAAACCATCAAGAGCTGGTGATCAGACAATGTCCTCCGGCAGCCATTTTTCGACGCCCCTGGGGCCTACATCCCAATTGTGGTAGAGGATTTCGCCGCTCACGAAAGTCCCCCTAGCTCCGGTGAAAATGCATTCGTTGATGTTTGCGTTTCGCAGATCAGCTCCGTCGACCTTGGCCCCAACGAAGCTAGCTCCTCTCAGGTAAGCGCCACGGAGATCAACACCTCGCAAATCCGCATAGTCAAAGTCAGTTTCCCACCCATAAGCGCTAGGCTGAACTACAGGGTCACACGTGACTGTATAGAATTTGGCATTACTAAAGTTTGAGTGACTAGCCTTCTTCACGTCCTGAAACCAGTCATAATGGACAAGGCTTCCGGGTGCCTGCAGATAGCTCATATCAGGAACTTTCTTACGTGTGACTAGACGATTGATCCTTTTGAACAGCAATGAGCTGAAATGAAATCCGCTGAAGTCCACTCCACGCTTGTGGGCAGAGGCTGCAAGAGGAACCCGGTGACGAAGACACTCAACCAGTGCATCGAACTGCAGCAAGAATCGAGCTCTACGGAATATTCCTTCATAGGGCTGCCGCCAAAAGCCTTCGGCAAAACAGTGAGCTGCGTATCGGGCAATCATCCGATCTCTCGTCACAATTTCTTTGTAGGTCAGTCCATACTCTTTGGCAATCAAACGCAAGCAGAGGGAGTAATTAGCGGGCGTTGAGCTGAGTAACTGTGCACGTATCGCTCTGCCCAGAGCCAAAGGGCAGCCGCTCCGTAGCTCATTGAACAGAACAGTAGCATCGGATTTAAAAGCAGACAGCGAAGGGGTGTCAGGAAATTTCATAGCCTATCCTTTCACGGTCAATGCTTAGCCCTAGTGTCAGCTGACCATTCAAGGTGGCATAGAAAGATGTAGCAACGGTGCAGAGGCTTTTCCTAGCTAGGGCTGAACGCCACCGTCATTGGCGCGCAAATAGGTTGGTCAAAAACTACGCTATCGTCAAGCCCGGCTGGAAACCAGGCAGGCGCCAATACTGTTCTCGTCCCAGCTGCCATAGATAAGACCACGTCTGTACAAGACACAGAGTCAAGGCATGCTTGGCTCTGGAAATACGGCCCCGTTGAGGAAATAAAGGGACAGATTTATTTTTGAAGCCGAAGGCGCCATTGCCCAAAATCTAATTAGATACAGGGTGCTTCTGGGTTGTCCGCCCGGCTAGGCGCCGCTACGATCCCACAGCCCGCCCTGCGAGCGCCCTCCGCCCAGCCGAGAAAAGGAATTTCCATGCCTGGCATAAGCCATGTCGCCAATACGTTTCAGATGTTTCTCGCCGACCTGCAAGCACGCCGAGCACATGTGTTACCCCACCTCTCCCAACTGCGGAACGGTTTCGAGGGTTGGCTAAAGATCGAACTGTATCTCTGGCTTATCGAACGACACGGTTTGCAAGCCGGGGTAGACGTCGGAGTCGAGTACAAGGTCTGGCTCGACCAGCGGCGCGGCCAAATGGACCGGGAGACAAAGCAGTGCGACCTGTGGGTGCGCGATGCCGACGCGCATGATCACTACCACTACATCGAGCTGAAAGTCCCATTTGCCAACTACAACCAGGGCAAACTGTTCCTCAGCGCTTCCGACGACTTCTGGTACATGTCGCGGCTGCTGGCGAGCGACCAGTCCTCCTCGACGGGAAGCGCCATCCTACTGGGGGCAGGCTTCGACGAGCAGCCTTGGAGGATGGCCATTAACGAGGCGGTCGAGTACGCCGACAACGACCCGGCCCACGTCCAGCTTGCCGTCGGCACGCTCATGCTGGAAGCAGCGCCTCCACTGCAGTGGGCAGTGATGACCAAGGTTTACCCGACCCGCAGCGTTTCCATGTTGCCGGCTTTAGAGGTAACTCATGAATAATCCGGTCGGCCCTACGTACCAACCATCAGCCCCAAGACCAATAGCAATGGACTAGGGACGCTCGTTCAAAAAGGGGACGGACCAAGAAGCAGAAAAAGGGGACAGATTTATTCCTGCCCCTTCCTGCTCACGTTCCTCCACCCGACTGACAGATTACGCACTGCTCGGCGTGCCTATGGAGCAATGAGGGAACCCGCCGAAGCCGGAGGGGCACCAGTAATAGCTCTCGAGCCATTCTCAGGGAAAGTCAGCTGGCTCAGCCTCGTAGGCCTTGTGCAGCAGCTCGATGAAAGGCCTTGCCTCGTCAATGGCATGGGAGGCGATCGCGGTAACTGGAATCCCCGGCGTCCATGAGTTCATCACTGCTGCACCGGAGAGTTCGTTCAGGCGTTCAAGGGTGATGAACTCGTGGCGCTGCGGCACCTCCAGGCGGGCAAGTTGACGCTGAACCATGCCCATCATGGTGCCTTTCAGCATGTCGGCCTTGGGCCAGATCACCGTATCTCCATCCCAGAACACTAGGTTCCAGATGGTGCCCTCACTCAGATGCCCGCGATCGTCGAGAAACGCCGCATCGTCAAAGCCCTGCCGTATGGCCTGGTGCAGGTAGTAGGTCTTGCCTACTTCACCGACATGCTTGATAGCAGCCAGAGGCCTCTGGTGCGCGATGGCACTCAAGCGTAACGGGCCTTTCGGTCCATCAGACGGAGCGGCGGTGCGCACGAGCACGCCAGGCTCAACATCCATGCTATCGGCGGTGAATTCGCCATGAGGCGAGAAGACGGTGACCGTCACCGATTGATCTCTCGCCCCCTCTTGAATAGCCGTCCGAATGTATGAGCGCAGCAGCTCATCGGACGGCGCCCGGCCAAAAAACTCCAGGGAGGCATTACGCAGACGGTTGAGGTGAAGATCCAGCCCCTTGACCTTGGCGTTTCTCACCTGCATTGCCGTGAAGTGAGCAAACCCTGCGAAAGCCAGAGGGCTCAATTGCGAGGCGGAAGCAGAATGCCCATTGATATAGGAAAGGTATGTGTGCGGATGGATCGCCATGAAATAGCTCCTATGGTGCTCAATTGATCGAGCCCCTATCATCGACCCTGACAGTGCTGTCAGAGTCAAGGCGAAAGAAGCGATGAAAATAGGTGAGCTATCCAAGCGTTCTGGCGTGAGCATAAGAATGCTCCGTTACTACGAAACCGAGGGGTTGCTGAAACCGAAGCGCACCGAAAGTGGGTATCGCGATTACGCACCAGAAGAATTGCGAACCGTCGAGCGCATCAGATTGCTTGGCGCGGCCGGCATGACCTTGGCAACCATCTTGAAGTTCTTGCCGTGCGTGAGAGGTGAAGGTCTCACTTTCGAGCCATGCGATGAACTGCGTAGCGTCCTGCACGAGCAAATCCGTATTGCCGAGCAGAAAGCAGCGGAGCTGGCCAAAAGCCGAAAGGTTCTGGAAAGTTTCCTGCACGAAGTTGAGCGAGACTGAAAGGAAAGGAGTAAACAAGGGACGGATTTATTTCCTGCGCCTTACGGCTCGCATTTTCGCCACACTTTCCTTGAAGCTACCAATAGGTTTCGCGCCTGCACGTCGACCAGAGAAAAGGGGACGGATTTATTTTCTTGTCGCTGGCTCTTCGCTCAGCATCCCGCCGCGTTTTCCTCGTCCCGACCAACAGGTAGCGCCTCGCACGGCGAGGCAATTGGCTCGCTTCGCTCGTCCTTCAGCTGATACTCCGCTGGCTACGTATCTCAGGCGATAAGGTCGTGAACCGCCGTGCCCAAGGCGCTTCTGGGCAGGTTCGAGGAACCTACCGAGGCCATCATCGGCGCAGCGTCTGGACGCCCCCTACGTCGAGGGACCGCCCGGCAAAGCCACAACGCCCATCGGCATACCGAGGACCAACAGTTGAACGATTCAGCCCGCGGTTTGTTGCTCGTGACGATCGGAATTGTCATTCTCAGCTTCGATGGCCTGTTGGTGCGCCTGGCGCAGGCAGATGGCTGGAGCATCGTGTTCTGGCGTGGCCTGTTGATGTTTCTGGCCCTGGGCGTGTTCTCGTTGTCCGCCAGAAGCCGGGCCAGCATCAGGGCGCATCCGCTGATCAGCGCCAGCTCGGCCCTGTTACTGGCGTTGACCTCAATCTTCTTCGTACTGGCGGTGATTCATACGCAGATCGCCAACGTGGTGGTCGTCCTCAGTACGGCACCCCTGTTCGCCGCCCTCTTCACCCGTTTCTTCCTGCGTGAGCAGGTGGCGTTGCACACCTGGCTCGCGATCGGCGTGGCGGCGCTGGGGATCATGGTGGTATTCGCCGGAGCCTTCACCCCGACGGATCTGGCCGGTAACGGATATGCGCTGTTGTCCTCGGCTGCGGTGGGCGCCAACCTCACGCTGTTGCGCCGCCACCCGGCCATCGAGCGGATGCCGCTCATCGCCCTCGGCGGGCTGGCAGCCGCGCTGATCGCGTTGCCCAACGCTCAGCCGTTCAGTCTGGCCGCGCCGAGCTATTGGGCATTGGCGGTCATGGGCCTAGTCCAGATGCCGCTGGCCACGCTGCTGATCAATAACGCGACCCGCTACCTGCCCTCCGCCGAAGTGGCGCTCTTCTATCTACTGGAAAGCGTGCTGGGAACGCTGTGGGCTTGGTATTTCCTGCAGGAGACGCCGGCCAGCTCGACGCTCTATGGCGGAGCGCTGGTCATCGCAACGCTGGTGGTACACGCCGGCTGGACCTTGCGCCCGCGCCCGGCGCTGCCGGCCTGAACGAAGCTGGGAAGCGAGGGAACAGGAATTTGCTTCGTTGAGCAGAGATTGAGCGCGTCAGCTCGCGCCTATCAACCCCTCACCCCGTCACCTCACATAACCCACCCGGCATGGCCATCACCCAACCTCTCACCGCCAGGACCGTCGGATCATCCCGACGGCTCTCCGGATACTTGAGGTGAAATGGCTTGCCCTCCATCTCCGGCCAAACGGCTGCACCAGCCGCCGCTGGAAGAACGAGCGGTGGCGGTAACGTAGGTGGGATCAAGCTTTGCTTGTCCCAGCTGATGCGTGATTCATGCGGCGCTTTGCGCGACGAAGGATCGCCTGCCGGCGCTCATCGCCGCACCTGAACCCGTTTTCGCCCGCGCTTGACGGTCATTGGTGAACAGATGCCGCAGTCGATCAGCCGCGTATCCGGCGGCAGTCCCAGTGCATTGGGCAGCGATTGGCCTGGGGCTGTCAGCACCGTATAGCGGACATATTCCAGCGGCTCATCAACCAGAGTCGTAACGGGTGGGGTTGTGCTCATGCTGCTTTCCTTAGCTCTTCGTGCCGTCCTAGGCGGCTTGGCCGATACGGACGTTGCAGCCTGTGCTGCTCACGTCCGATCAATCATTCCGAAGACATCGGACCGATCAGGAAACAGATAGTGCGACTTCGCGCACATTTCGATTTAGCGCCCGATTAGCTTCGCCTGCCTTGGCTTCGGCGTACCTCGCGCGGCGGCTCTTTTCTCGATCTTTAGCTCGACGATCGGCTGGACCGCCCGCCGCCTCCGGGAATGCGGGAATGCGGGAATGCGGGGAAAAGCATTTCCGCGGAGGTGAGGAAGCGCAATGAGACGTTCCGCGCTGAGCAGATATTGATCACGTCAGTCGATTGCGCGCCAACCTCCCGCCATTGTTCAAGTTTCCGGGAAAAAAGCTCGCGCTTATCGACCTCTCAACCCGTCACCTCGCACAACCCACCCGGCACCGCCAACACCCACTCCCTCACCGCAAGAACCGTCGGGTCATTCCGACGACTCTCCGGGTACACGAGGTGAAACGGCTTACCCTCGATCTCCGGCCCAAACGGCTGCATCAGCCGCCCGTCCCTCAGCTCATCTTCGATCAGCTGACGGCTCATCAGGGCCACGCCTTGGGCGCCAATGGCGGCTGAAATGGCGTGGGTCTCGTCGGAGAAGACCAACCCGGCGCTGACGTCCAGCCCCGGTAAATTGGCAAGTTTCTGCCATGAAGCCCAATGAATCGGGGCGGATGCCGCGCCCTGGGGGCGGAAGTGGATCAGCGAGTGTTTGGGTAGTTCGGCGGCATCGCGCAAACCAAGCAGTGGGCTGCAGGCCGGGACGAAGGTGTTATCGAACAGCTTCTCTGTCACCAACCCCGGCCAGCGACCATCGCCATAGCGAATGGCGATATCCGCCGTGACACCATCGAGCGCCACCGGCTCATGCGAGGCGTGGAAGCGCAGATCGATATCGGGACGGGAATCTCGCAGCATGCATACCCACGGCAACAACCAGCGCACCGCCACAGCCGGCGTGGTGCTGAGTGTGATCGCCTGGCGGCAGGGCCCCGCGCGGAGGCGTTCGACCGTTGCGCTGATGGTGTCGAATGCGGTTTCCAGCGTCTGTTGCAGCTCACGCCCTGGGTCGGTCAGTTCCAGCTTTCGTGGCTTTCGCAGAAACAGCGCAACGCCGAGCGATTCTTCCAGCAAACGAATCTGGTGACTGATGGCCGTGGCGGTGACGGACAGCTCCTCTGCGGCCTGTTTGGCGCTCTCATGGCGGGCGGCCGCTTCGAAGGCCCGCAGTGCGGAAAGCGAAGGTAACCGGCGGTTCGCCATGGCTGAGTTTTCCTCATCTGTACCCGGAAATAATCATCGTTTGTCGCTTACAGAGCCTAAACCTAGCCTGGGTCTACCGCGAATGACAGGTGAATTCATCTACAGAGGAGACCCACCATGACGCACCTTTTGCACCTCGATGCCAGCGCCCGCCCCGGCCTTGCCGGCAAGGACGCACACGGTTCTCACAGCCGCAATATCAGCCAGCGTTTCGTCAGCCAATGGCTGTCCCGCCGCGCGCAGGACAGCATGACCTATCGGGACATAGGCCAAAACCCGCCCTCTTTCGTCAGCCATGACTGGATCGCCGCGGCCTTTACGCCGGAAGAGCGCCGTGAGCCGTGGATGAAGGAGGCGCTGGCAGAAAGCGACAAATTGGTCGATGAGTTGGTTGCAGCTGATGTTTTGGTAATCGGGACGCCGCTCTACAACTTCGACATGCCCGCGGCACTCAAGGCATGGATCGATCAGGTGGTGCGCCTGGGCCGGACGATTGGGTTCGACGAAAGCATACAGCCCGACCCCTACGTTCCCATGCTGGCGGACCGGCCGCGACACGCCGTCATTCTTACCGCCAGGGGCGGCATAGGCTTTGGTCCCGGCGGGGAGATGGCTCACATGAACCACTTGGAGCCGAGCCTGGCGACGGCGCTTGGTTTTATCGGGGTTACCCGCATTCATCAGATCGCGATCGAGGGGCAGGAAATCGGTGGCGAACTGCTCGCTACTTCGGTGGCTCAGGCGCAACGTCAGGTCGATGCCTTGGTGGAAGAGCTTCAGGCGGCGTTTGAGGGTACTGCTCCTTCCTCGGCCCACCAACGGCAGGCCGAGCCTAGCTAGCGAGGCGGCAAAGGAGTAAACGACCTGGCGCTTAGAAAAGGCGTTGCCCTTTCAACCCAACCCCGCTTTCGCGAAAGTTCGCCGTTATAGCTTGGTTACAAAGGTTCGCGCCTGGTACAGGGCAAAGCCACTGAGCACGATAATGACGGCGACGGCGAGGATGTCGGCGCCCGGAAAACCCCAGAATTCAGACATGATGGCTCCTTGGTAGTGGTGGGTAACGCTGGCCGTCAGGCCAGCGCGGTATCGCGCATGCGTTGCCGACCGAAGTCGTTGAGTCGGAACTTGAACAACACCCGACCAGCGCCGAAATAAGCCTCGTCGTCGAGCTTCTCTTCAACGCTCTCGATGATGCCGCTGGAGAACAGATCCGTCAGCGTGACGCGAGTGTTGCCGCGCCAGTAGGCGCCGCTAAGACCAAACTCTTTCATCAACACATCGGTGACTTGCCAGTCCCAGATACCGGCATCCGCTTTGGCATTGATCAGCTGAAGAATGCGGCCCTTCATGTGCAATCTATTCATGGGTTGCTCCTGTGGTCACGCATTGGCCGCATTAGCGGTGGCGCTAGCCGTATTGCTGTCGGTCTTCACGGCGCGTACCACTTCGAGTACTTCGTCGCTCTCCGTGTACATGACGAACCCGCCGATTACGAACAGCGCCAGGCCGGCCAGGAAGTTCCACTCGGGAAACTTGAGCGTGAACGCAGCGAGGAAAACCACCGCAAACAGCCCGTACAGTGCTGCAATCGCTTGCCCGCGCCCTACTCCGATCAGCGGGAAGGACTTGTACCAGGACACATAGCAGAAGGCGAAGGTCACACCCGCCAGCGTCAGCCAGCCAATGGCTGCCCAGTTGAACGTCGCGACGACCAGCTCCACCACCGGTTGATCGGTGAAGAGGTAGATCGCAGGCAGAATCAGCGCGATCCAGTAGAGAACTTCCGCGGTGAATCGCACCGTGATGCCCACATCCGGGTCTGCCACATCCAGCCCGCGGCCAGCGATAGCACCCTCGACACCCCAGCCCAATGCAGCCATTGCGCCACCGAGATAGCCAAGCCAGCCGGCGTCGCCGGTACCAGTGAACTCACCGATGATGCCGGGGGCATAAACGGTCACGCCGCCTGCCAGGATGATGAAGATACCCAGCGCGGCGCGCCGGGTGATCTTCTCCTGATACCAGAGCCTGGCAAGCGTGGCGCCGATGATCGGGTACATCAGCGCCGAGATCGCAGCAAAAGCGCCGCCGATATAACCCATCGCCAAATACGAGCCGAAGATGGCCATAGGGCCGCCGAATAAGGCGCCAATGAAGAACCACTTGGATATGTAGCGCATCTGCCTGATGGTACGAACGTATTCGCCCCATTTACCCAACACCCCATTCCAGACGAACAGGAAGAACAGCACGGCAATGGCGTTGAAGGTGGTCAGCACTGCCGCTGCCAACAGGAACTCGGCGTTGGTGTCGTAGCTCAGGTCGATATAGGGTGCCTCGAACCAGACTGCGGAGCCGGGCACATACCAGGCGCCCCAGAGCACGGCGCACCATAGGGCCCACATGAATCCCCAGCGGATGCTGCTGGAGGTGAAACGCGAGCGCGCCTGGCTCAGGCTTGGCTGACTCATGCGCTCTCCTTTGCTGGCTGGGATTGCTCTTCGTAAAGGAAGGCTTCCAGCGAATCATCCATCGCATCCATCCAGGGCGTATGGTGCCCAGGCGCCAGGGTGCCGGTCAGCGTGGAGCGGTAGCTCTTGTTGCGGTAGCCGAGGATGTCCGCTTCCTTGTGGTGCTCCCACTGCTTGAAAATTTCGGCTACGGCAGTTACGTCGAACGCAGGGTAGTCGGTAGGCTCAAGCAGATCGAGTATGTAGGCTGCCTGAAAATCGATCGCCTCGAAGGGGTTGGCCACTTGCTCCTCGCGGGCCACCCACTCAGTACAGTCTGCCGCCATATCCGGACCTGCCGGCACCTTGATGCGTCCGAGCATCAAATCCCGGGCATACCAGGCCTGGGCATCGAACATGTTGAAGGTGTAGTACTGATCCTGCATGCCGAGGAACATCAGCTTCGGATTGGCCAGGGAAACGATGCCCTTATACAGACCTTCGGGATACAGCCGGTTGTGCGTGTTCAGCGTCAGCTCGTTGGGTAGGAACGGAAAGTGATGCTGATATCCGGTGCACAGGATGATCGCGTCGACCTCCTTGCTGGTGCCGTCCTTGAAGCGGGCCGTCTTGCCAATCACCTCGGTGAGCAGGGGCACTTCGGCAAAGGATTCCGGCCAGTCGAAGCCCATGGGCTTGGAGCGGTAGCTGAACGTGACCGACTTGGCACCGTATTTGTGGCACTGGGTGCCGATGTCTTCTGCGGAGTAGCTACTGCCAATCAGGAGCAGATCCTTGCCCTGGAATTCCATTGCGTCGCGGAAATCGTGGGCATGTAGCACGCGGCCGGGAAACTTCTCCAGCCCTTCAAAGTAAGGCGCATTGGGGGTCGAGAAGTGGCCGGTCGCGACGATTACATGATCGAATTCTTCGGTGCTCAGCTCGTCTTTCTTGAGATCCCGCACCGTGACCGCGAATTTGCCGGTAGTTTCGTCATGGGCGACCCAGTGCACCGCCGTGCTGAAGCGGATGTACTGGCGCACGTTGCTTTTGGCAACGCGCCCCATGATGTAGTCACGCAGCACAGCCCGCGGCGGGTAGGACGGGATAGGCCGGCCGAAGTGCTCCTCGAAACTGTAATCGGCGAACTCTAGGCATTCCTTGGGACCGTTCGACCACAAGTACCGATACATACTGCCGTGGACGGGCTCGCCGTAGGCATCTAGGCCGGTGCGCCAGGTGTAATTCCACAAACCGCCCCAGTCGCTCTGTTTCTCGTAGCAGACAATCTCGGGGACTTCAGCACCGTCGCGACGGGCTGATTCGAACGCACGTAATTGGGCCAGGCCGCTCGGGCCGGCGCCTAGGATGGCGACTCTAAAACTCATAATGACTCCTGTTTACAGGCGATGTGACGTACGCCAGGCGAGAGCGGCCCGGGCGACGATTGAAGCGGATATGAGCGCAGCTCGAACCGACAACGGTTCAGCCATGAGGCTCCGCAGTGAGGCGCACTAACGTCGGTTAACCGATGGCGCGATGTGATGAAGGCAGCATCTGTCGGATGAAACAGACGGCCGGGGGTGGGCAGGCCACCGAGTTGAAACGCGAGTTTTCGAGAAACGCTGGAGGGAAGCGCTCGAACTGGTCAAGCAGAGAAAAAAATACTTGGTAACCCGTATGCCAGTAGCAGCACGGTATCACATCCAGGTGTCTCGTGTTTGCGGCCGCCGGAACACTAGGCTGGATCAGAGCGAATCGGGCCGGATAACCCAGCCCTCGAACCCGACTGCTTTACGGCCGTGAAATGGATCCGCCACGAGCCTTCCCTCGCGAACGAGCGATGAAAAGACCACGATTCCCCATCCTTCGCGCGGTGTACATCGCCGGTACAATGCCACCTTTTCCGCACCGCCCCGGAGCCCGCCCATGTTCACTCTCACCCACCTGAACACCCCGCCCCCGGAATCAATGAAGAGCCAGGTGCTGCAGATGGTGGTGGACTATCTCGGTGACATCAGCCCGGTATCGCTTCCACCGAGCAACCCGTTGTATCAGCTCTATCAATACGTGGTGGGCTTCGAAGTGCATCGTTATCTGGACAGCATGGACGGTGCGCAGGCGGGCAAACCCGAACTGATCATGGCGCTGGATGCTGATGACCCGGCTACCCTGCTCGGCTTCGCGCTGTACCTCCCGTATGTAGATAATCCTGAAGCGTGCTCGCTGCTGTATCTGGCGGTACAGGCCAGCCATCGCCGACAGGGCATTGGGCGGGCGATGATCGAGGCGATGATGGCGCGTTATCCCCATGCGGAAGTGGCGTGCGTGGCGGGCAAGGTGCCGTACTTCGAAGCGCTGGGCTTCATGCCTCTAGCGGCTCGCGGCCCGCAAGTGGTGATGAACACGCGGAGCCAGGCATCCAACGGCTTATTAGCGGTGCAGGACTTGGCTCCCATCTTCCAATCCCAGGAAGTCCGGCAGATTCATAACTATCTGGTGAAACAACACGGCGCAGAGGCCATGGGCGACGCAGAGAAAAACCGTGATCACCTATTCGATGAACTGGCCCTGCAGGCCGACCATCTGATCCAGGCATACGCTCCAGCCAAGCGCTTGCATTGATCGCCTATGACGCGCGCCCACGTAACACCAGATAGGTTCCGCCCGGCACGACGAAGCCTGTTAGCAATCCTGGCGATCATGCCGTCGCGTGCGGCCACGGCACAGGCAAACCAAGGGTTTCTTTACACCCGCGCTTCGCTCAGTATTTGCGGTAGCCACAGCGCGATTTGTGGCCAGCCGGTGATCAGTGCGGCTGCCAGACACATCAGCAGGAAGAAGGGCAGCGCAGCCAGAGCAACGCGACCTATCGGCTCGCCGGACAGCGATTGGATAACGAACAGGTTGAAGCCTACCGGCGGGGTTATCTGCCCGAGCTCCACCATGATCACGAGGAACACGCCGAACCAAACCGGATCGTAACCTGCAGCAACGATCACCGGTAAAGTGATCGGTAGACTCATGACGGTCAATGAGATGCCGTCGAGAAACATACCCAGCAGCACGTAGAACAGCGCGATGGCCAGCAGCAGCAGGACCGGCGAAAGCTGTTGGGCGGCAATCCAGGCTGCCAGTTCGCGGGGAAGATGCAGGTAGGCCATGGCCGCCGACAGCATCGCGGCTGCCACCAGCAGACTGCAGACCATGGCGGAGGTTAGCAGCGTGCCTTTGAGCGCATCGACGATCAGCGCGACGCTCAATTGCCGCTCGGCCAGCAGCAGCAACAGCGAGGCGGTGACGCCGATGGCGGCCGATTCCGACGGGGTCGCGATGCCGCTATAGATGGCCCCGATGACCAGGCCGATCAGCAGCAGGATCGGCATCAGCAGCCCCAGTGCACCAAGCAGACTGGTGTCGCCGCGCGCTTCTCGCGGCGCGATTCCCGAGTTTGCGATGGCGCGCAGCATGACGAAGCCGGAGAACAGCGCCGCCATCATCAGGCCGGGTAGCAGACCTGCCATGAACAGCTTGATGATCGAAACCTCGGCCTGCACACCGTAAACGATCATGATGATCGAAGGCGGGATCAGCAGCCCGAGACTCCCCGCGCCGGCCAGCGAACCAAGCGACAGGTCGCGGTCGTACCCGCGGTTCGCCAGCTCGCGAGTGGTGATCTTGCCCACCGTGGCGGTGGTCGCCGCGCTGGAGCCGCAGACCGAGGCGAACAGCGTCGAGCCGAACACATTGGTGTGCAACAGCCCGCCCGGTAGGTAACGCGTCAATGGCGCCAGGCCTCGGAACAAGCGCTCCGAGATGTCCGACCGAAAGATCAACTCGCCCATGAGAATGAACAAGGGAATTGCCGCAAGCTCCCAGCTGTTGCTTGCGCGAAACAGGATTTTCGACATCATCAGGCCGATGCGCTCGAACCCGAAGCCGCCGAAGCCCCACAGTGAAAGAATCGCCGCCAGGGCCAGCGCGGCGAATACCCAGACGCCGAGCGCCAAGGTGGTGAGCAGGATCGCGACGACGCCAAGAGCGACTACGATCATGTCCATGCTTGCTCCTTAGGCGCGATAGTCGCCGCGCTGTTGCAGAATCACCAGTGCGCGCACTAACAGAGTCAGGCAGAGCATGCAGAGGCCGACCAACACGGCCGACTCGGGAATCCACAGCGGTGTCTGCGCCATGGTGTCGCTGATCAGATTACGTTGATAGCTTCGCTGCACGCCCTTGGACCAGATGGCCGCCACCAAGCCAAACGCGGCCAGTGTGCCCAGCGTGGCAGCCAGCTCCAGCGGCCAACGCCAACGCGGCGCCAAGCGTTCGAGCAGGATTGAGACCCGGATCAGCCCGCCCTGCTCCAGCGCGTACGGCAGGCTGAGAAAAATCATCGCTGCCACGGCATAGCCGATGAACTCGTCGAGCACATAGGTGGACTGGCTGAGCAGGCGCAGCAGCACCTCCACGAGAATGTGGCCGAGCATATAGACGATGATCAGCATGCTGGCGCCTGCGCCGAGGCGGTTGAGCCGTCCCGACAGACGCGCCATCGTTTGGATCACTGCTTGGCCTTCCACGCATCGAAGGCGAGCATCAGCTGCTGGCCTCGCTCGCCGGTGTCCTCCAGCCATTCGGCAACCGCCGGCTCGGAGGCATCACCGAGGAATACGCGAAAGTCGCCCGGAATCGGATCGTGGATCGCTACTTTGTGCTCGGCGAGCTTCTCGTAATTGCCCGCGACACGGCTACGCACCGCCTCCCAATTACGCGCCTCGGTGCGTTTGGCCGCCTCGAGAATCGCCGCCTGCGCCTTCTCGGACAGCTCGTCGAAGGCCTCTTTGTTCATGTGCACCATATTCAGCGGAACGGCGTATTGCACGCCGCTGAAATCGCTCTGCTGCTCCCAGAAGCTGGCAGCCGCGCCGAGGTCGGCCGAGGTCAACACCGCTTCGATGCCCCCCGTGGCCAGTTGCGGAACGACGTCGCCCCAGGCCAGGCTGATGGACGCGGCGCCGGCTTCCTTGAAGACCTGCGTGCCGGTGCGGTCGAAGGTACGGATTTTCAGGTTCTTCAGGCTATCGGCGGACACGATGGGCTTCTTGGCCCAGATCCCGGTAGGTGGCCACGGCGAGGAATAGAGCAGGATCTGGCCGCTCTCGGTGAAGACCTTTTCATATTCGGGACGCGCGATGTCGTACAGCGCCTTGGCCTCGCTCACGTCACTGACGATGAATGGCAGCGATGACAAGAGCAGGATCGGATCCACCCCACCGAAGAACGCCGCCAGGGTATCGGCAATCTGAACCGCGTTGTCCGCCACGGCATAGAAGTGATCGGGCGATTTGTAACCCAGGCTGCCGCCCATGTGCAGGGTGATATCCACCTCATCGCCAGCCAGCTCCTCGACCTGCTGGACGAAGAAGGTGTCCCCTTCGACATGAATGGATCCGGCGTTGTATTCGCTCGAGAACTCCAACCTCGGCGCCGCCGTCGCGGTATTCAGCCCGAGCCCCAGGCAGACCGCCAGAGCCATCGTCTTCCATGTACAAGCGAGCGTCGCAGTCGTATTCACGTTTCTGTCCTCGGTGGCTGGCAATGTCGCTTCGCTATCCGGGCGTTGCGTAGCCGGCCAAAGGTCCGCCTGCCTTAACGGAGCCGAAAGCGAAAGCGCTTCGGTTCAGCTTACGGGCTATCTGGTGGCTCCATTAGTGGGAAAAGCGACGGCCAATTGCCAGTGGGCGTCGCGTTTTGCTGTCCAGACAAGGCGGCCGCAATGGGCGTAACACCACTGGTTCAGGAGATGGCTCGCGCAGCAAGGGGATCCGAGGCGTGCAACGAATCAAGTCTTCACGCAGGCGAAAATCGCGTTCCCCGACGTTCCGTTCCAGGGAAGGATCTTTTCGTAGTCATGCTCGAGCATGTGCACTTCAAAACACGGCGCCAGCAACTCGAGCAACTCATTAAAGCTCACCGCCACCATGGCATGTTCGTCATGCCATAGCTGGCTTTCGCCGGGGATGGTTTTCTCGATGCGTAGCTTGAGCGACTGCCGCTCGCCAGTGCCTGAGTAATGCCAACCGGAGCTAAAGCTGAACAGGCCCTCAGCGTGCTGGGCGCTGTGCGAGACGAATGAACGGTTGTCGATGCTGTGTTTGTCGACGGCGTTGAAGCAGAAAAGCCCACCCGTTATCAGCGCACCATGCACACTGGCGATGCAGGCTTTCAGGCGCTCGATACCACCGCTGTAGTGGATGGAGTACAGGAAGCAGGTAATCAGGTCGGCCGGCTCAGCCACGGTGAACTCACACATGTCCTGCAGGGAAAAGCGCGCTTCGGGGCAGCGAATGGCTGCTCTGTTCAACATGGGCTGATTGATGTCGAGGCCACCGCTTTCGTAGCCGGCATCGATGAAATACCGGACATGCGGTCCGGTGCCACAGGCGAGATCCAAGTGCCGGTTTCCGGCGTTACCGAATAGCCGCTGAAGCCGGTGAACACAGTAGCTTTGCGCTCTGTAGTCGATATCAGCACACATAAGGTCGTAGTAACCCGACAAGTCGGTATAGAGCGCATTGCCGGGCATGATGACCTGAGATTTTAGGCGTGAGGCGTTGGCGGGCGCGCATCATAATCTCAACCCCGCCATGAGGGAATTGCCATGGTGGCGGCTATCGGATGCCGGGGCATACCGGGGGAACTGCCCTCCCCCAGGCGCCTGATATAACGAAGCAGCTTGTGATGTAGATAAGAGAAAAGGTGGCAGGCCCCTTCGCCGCAAAGCACCTGAAGTTTTGCCACCCATCCTCTCCCTTGCGATCAATCATTCATCCGGAATCTCTGCCTCGACCAGCTTCGCCAGTAGCGTCAGCGATTCCTGCCAGCCGAGGTAGCAGGCTTCTGCGGGAATCATGTCGGGGACGCCCTCCTGAGTGATGTTCAGCTCGGTGCCGCAGGAAACCGGGGTGAGCGTCACCGTCACTTCCATGGTGCCCGGTAGGCCCGGATCATCGAATTTGTCTTCGTAACGGATGCGCTGATTTTCCAGCAGTTCGAGGTATTGGCCACCGAAGCTGTGGGTCGCGCCCGTGGAGAAATTGGTGAAGGACATCCTGTAGCGGCCACCGACATGAGCATCAAGCTCATGCACCTTGCCGGTGAAGCCATTCGGCGGCAGCCATTTGGCCTTGGCGTCCGGGTCTAGAAACGCGCGGTAAAGGCGATCGGGCGTAGTTCGCAATACGCGATGAAGGCGGATCGTGCTGGGCATAACGGTTCTCCTGTGGTTGAGGGCTTGCCTCGATGGCTTTGATAGTCGAACGAGGCATGCCGATTTCGACGCCCCACTTCTACGTTTGCCAAATACCGGCGCCGTGTCAGGTCGTAACCACCGAGGTATGGTCGAGCGAAGCGCTTAACAGCCTACGTACCCGGCTGGCTTACAGCGAAGTAGCCTGAAACTGGCGCGTGGAAAAGGCTTCGCCGTTTTCCACCCTACGATGCGGACGCGTCGAGAATAGTGGGCTGGCGTAGGGCGGATAACGGCTCCCGCCCTTTTCTCTCGCTTGAAACTCTGCGTCCCACTCTGCGGTGGACATGAGCCCTATGTCTCCGGCCACACCACATGCGCCGCGAATCCCACCTGTCCCGGCGCCACATCAGGCTTGAGGGTAAGCGCCGGTATCTCGTAGTCGCCGGCGTTTTGCTTGCGGTAAGCGATTGGTTCGGTACGCCATAGGTCATCTAGGCGCTGGCCGAGGTCTTCACAGATGCTCGTGAAACGGACCTCGTCGATGCGGCTGGTGCGATGCACCACGAAGGGCGGTAACACATCGAAGCCGGGGTAATAGAGGATGCCGTGATGGATGGGAAATAGCAGGTCATCCATCGGGCCGTTAATGCCGCGCGGGCCGTAGTGGGAATCCCAGCCGCCAGTGGTAACGACCAGCATGGCCCGTTTACCCACCATCGAACCTTCGCCGTAGCGGTCGCCCCAACGCGCATCCGAGTGCTCCCCGACGCCGTAAGCAAATCCATAGGCATAGACCCGGTCGACCCAGCCTTTGAGGATCGCTGGCATCGAAAACCACCAGAGCGGGAACTGCAGAATCAACGCATCCGCCCAGCGCAGCTTGTCCTGCTCGGCGCTAATGTCGGGGCTCTGCAAGCCACTGGCAAAGGCCCGTCTGGAGTCCTGCGAGGCATCGAAACGCCTTTCGGCATCGCCATTAAGGCTATCGCTGGCGTCGATAGGCGCCTTCCAGCGCATCGAGTACAGGTCGGACACCCGCACTGTGTGGCCGGCCGCCTTCAGGCGCTGGACAGCGAAGTTCTTCAGCTCACCATTAAGCGAGCGTGGTTCGGGATGGGCGTAAACAATCAGGACATTCATGGGAAACCTCCGTGGCAAGACAGGCGCAGGATGTGGTTTCGCCAGGTATATTTGAAATGAATAACTCCAATTCCTGGTATTGCCATGAATAATCTCAGACGTCTGGACCTCAACTTGCTGGTAACGCTGGACGTGCTGCTGGCCGAGCACCATGTCACGCGCGCCGCCGAACGCCTGAACTTCTCTCAGCCCTCGGTGAGCGTGCATCTGGCCAAGTTGCGAGAGATCTTTGGCGACCCGCTTCTGTTGCCTGGACCACGGGGCATGCGCCCTACCGCGCGCGCAGAGGAACTGCGTGCGCCATTGCGCTCAGCGCTGGAAGCGCTGGAACGGGCCGTCGCACCGGCCAGTCCTTTCGACCCCACCGCAGCACAGGACGTCTGGCGCGTTGCCGCCACCGATTACGGCGAGGTGGCTATCTTGCTACCGGCGCTGGCTGGCCTGCGCATGGCGGCGCCGGGAACCCGCATTGCAGTAGTCGAAATGGTGCCCTCGCGCATCGCCCGGCAAGCTGAACAAGCCGATATCGACCTCGCTTTTCACACGACCGAAGGTTCGCCCCCCAATCTGCGCCGCCGCCCGCTGTTCACCGAGCGCTACGTGCTCGCAGGCCGTGCGGGCCATCCTCGCCTGAAGCGGCGGCCGACGCTCAAGCAGTTCTGTGCACTCGATCAGGTGATCGTCTCGCCTGACGGCGGCGGGTTCCAGGGCGTCACCGACAAGGAATTGGCAAGGCATGGCCTGGAACGTCGGGTAGTGTTGTCGGTACCCCACTTCCTGTTTCTGCGTTCGGTGCTGGAAAATTCTGATCTGGTTGCCATGCTTCCCGAGCGGCTTGTGCTGGGCAGCACCACGCTACAGGTGGTCGAAGCCCCGCTGGAAATCCCTGGCTACGAAATGTCCATGCTCTGGCATGAACGCTCCCACCGCGATCCGGGTCATCAGTGGCTGCGTGAGCAGATCGTGAACGCCGTGTGAGTTGCGAGGCAGACTCGATCCGTCGCCTGCCTCGCCGTCCTATCCCCGCCGTCGCGATGTCCGCCTCGGCTGCAGCTGGTCCAGGGCCGAGGAGTTTTGCCTCGCCCACTCGTAGATCATCTCGATGGGCTGAACCATGAGCCTGCCGAGCGGCGACAGCGCATAGCTCACCGCCGGTGGCACCGAATCAAGCGTATGCCGTTCGATCAGCCCGCTCGCCTCCAGCTCGCGGAGGGTCTGTATCAACATTTTCTTGGATATGCCGGGCAGGCTTCGGTGCAGCGCGCCGCTGCGCGCGGTGCCGTCGTGCCGCGCATGGAGCGTGTGCAGGATCATGCTGGTCCACTTGGTCGAGAAGATTTCGAGCACTCGCCGTGGAGCGCAGTCTTCGCGCCATTGTTCTTCGTCAGAGCCGGGTTGCATGGGGGATGGTTACCATTTGGTGCCGACTTGGATCGACATTTTCGAGTGGGTAAGGTGCACGCCTGTTTCGTTTTGTGGGGTCTGAACATGACAAATCAAGCACTGGTGGTCGGCGCGAGTGGAATCGTCGGAAGTGCGGTGTCTCGCCTGTTGGCCAACGAAGGTTGGGCCGTCGCGGGACTGGCGCGTCGGCCAAACGCCGAAGTGGGCGTCACGCCGCTCAGCGCGGACCTGCTGGACCCATCAGCATTGGCGTCTGCGCTGAGCGGCGTTTCGCCCACTCACCTGTTCCTGACCACCTGGGCTCGCCAGGCCAGCGAAGCGGAGAATATCCGCGTCAATGCTCAGATGGTGCGCAACGTGCTCGAAGCGGTCCGGCCGTCCGGTTCGGTTCGCCACGTCGCGCTGGTCACCGGCCTCAAGCATTACCTCGGCCCGTTCGAGGCCTATGGCAAGGGTTCGTTGCCGCAAACGCCGTTTCGCGAGGAACAGGGCCGGCTGGACGTCGAGAACTTCTACTATGCGCAGGAAGACGAGGTGTTCGCGGCGGCAGCCCGAGACGGCTTCAGCTGGAGCGTGCACCGCCCCCACACCATCACCGGCATCGCCGTGGGCAACGCGATGAACATGGCGACCACGCTGGCCGTCTACGCCTCGATCTGCCGGTTCACCGGTCGACCATTCCGCTTTCCAGGCTCGGAGGTGCAGTGGAACAGCCTGACCGACATGACCGATGCGGGCCAGCTCGCCAGGCATCTGCGCTGGGCCTCCACCACACCTGCCGCGGCCAACCAGGCCTTCAATATCGTCAATGGTGATGTGTTCCGCTGGCAGTGGATGTGGTCTCGTATTGCCGAGTGGTTCGGCATCGAAGCGGCGCCGTTCGATGGCCAGCCCGCTCCACTGGAACAGCAGATGGCGGGTGACGCCGAGGTGTGGGCAGAGATGGCGAAGCAGTTCAGCCTGGCTGAGCCGGACATCGCCACGCTCATCTCGCCATGGCACACGGATGCCGATCTGGGACGTCCAATCGAGGTGGTGACGGACATGACCAAAAGCCGAACGCTCGGCTTTCTGGATTACCAGGCGAGTGACGAGGCGTTTTTTCAAGTGTTCTCGACACTGCGTGGCAGCAAACTCATCCCCTGATCGCAGCCAGCACCTCGGGCCGACCGCCGACGCGCTGTCCCGTATACTCGCGCGTTCCCGCGCGAGTACGCCTTCTGAGAGCCGCACACTTTGAGCAACAAACGATATGCCTGCATCGGCCTGAGCAACCCGAAATCGCCTTCCAACGTGGGCGCGATCATGCGTGCGGCGGGCTGCTACGGCGCCGCCTCGGTGTTCTACACCGGCACCCGTTACGACCGCGCCAAGGACTTCATCACCGATACCAAGAAGGTCCATCAGGACATCCCGCTGATCAACATCGATGACCTGCGCAAGATCTTGCCGCTCGGCTGCGTGCCGGTCGCCGTGGAACTGGTCGAGGGTGCACGTGCCCTACCCGACTACACCCATCCGGATCGTGCCCTGTACATCTTCGGTGCCGAGGATGGCTCGCTGAGCAAGGAGATCCGGGACTGGTGCGAGGATGTGATCTACATCCCCACCAACGGCTGCATGAACCTCGCGGCGACGGTCAACGTAGTGCTCTACGACCGACTGGCGAAGGGCAACAACACCCGCTCCGGCCCAGGGTTCGGACGCGAGCCTCAGCAAACCGTCTAGCCCACCGGACACGACATCAACCCGTTAACGGGTCACGCTGTGGTACGCCCGAGCCGCGTGGCGTGGCGTGGCGTGGCGTGGCGTGGCGGAACAAGTGGCCCTGGGGAGTCGGCTGATATACAAGAAGATGTTCGGCGAGTACGAGGTCTACCTGAATAAGAACGCTCGCGTTCGCGTGTAATAACAGCCTCGTCATCAAGCCCTCCCAGGGCGACAACTACGCTTGCCTCGGGCTTGCCGCAGAGCCCGCCTTGTCCCGGCGCGAAGCATTTTTCATGGCTGACGAGCTGTTGGACGACACTGACGCTCTGTCGCCTCCCTGCGAGTCTGCCGGCTGAAGCCGCGGCATGGCGAGCCCAAGGTGACGCTTAGGGGCCATGTGCCTTTCGATCACTTTTCCAGGCGACCGACGCGCTTTGTCTGCCCGCGCTTGCGGGTTCCCGGCACCGCCGCACCGAGCAATCGCTGAAAGGTGGGACATTCGGCATGGCTGGGCGCCGGGCAGGCGGCGGCGTGGCGCAGGCCCTTACTCATGGCGCGAAGGCGTCTGATGGTCGCTTCCAGCTCATCAGCCTTGGCCGCCAGCATGGACCGGTCGATGTTCGGCTTGCCGTTGGGTGCGAACATCGCGCGAATTTCCTCGAGCGTGAAACCGGCCGACTGGCCGAGCGCGATCAGCGCCAGCTGATCGAGGATATGCGGCGCGAAACGGCGTCGTTCGCCCGGGCGGCCGAGCGAGGCGATTAACCCCTTTTCTTCATAGAAGCGCAGCGTCGACGCCGGTACGCCCGAACGCCGAGCTACATCGGCAATATCCATGAGCGAGCCCCTTGACCTCAAGTTCACTTGAACTTGTAGAGTCGCGCCGTACCACCAATCGGTCAAGCAGCGGGAGGCTTCCATGACATCACTGACACACTCACTCATTCTGGCCAGCGGCCTCGGTATTGGCGCCACCGCAGTCATGGACCTGTGGTTGATGGTGCTCAAACGCCTGGGCGTGACAACGCTCAACTTCGCCTTCATCGGGCGTTGGAGCGGCCATCTGTTACGCGGCCGGCTGAGGCACGAGGCGATCGCCAGGTCGCAACCGGTCAGAGGCGAATTGGCGCTCGGCTGGCTGTTGCACTACGCCACTGGTATCGTCTTCGCCGCGCTGCTGCTCGCATTCCAAGGCAGCGCATGGGCCTACGAGCCGACCCTGTTGCCCGCACTGGCGATGGGACTCGGCACCGTCGTTGTCCCCTTGTTCATCGTCCAGCCCGCCATGGGCTCGGGCTTCGCCGGGCGCCGTACGCCTTCACCGCTGAAGAACTGCCTGCGCAGCCTGGCCAATCACGGCGTGTTCGGCCTCGGGCTGTATCTGTCCGCGGTGGCGCTCGCCGGTTGGCTGAAATGAGCGGGCTAGCTTCCTACCTCGATCACCGATTGGAGAGCAGGTCATGAAACAGATTGCCGTCATCTACCACAGCGCCCAAGGCCACACCGCCTACGTCGCCCGAATGATCATCGAAGGCATCGCCAACGTGCCCGGTACCGAAGCGCAGCTGCTCGAGCCCGGAGCGCTCGTCACCGCTGCGGATGCCCTGTTTGGCCAGCACTCCGCTGAAACGCTGCAGCGTCTGCACTGCCAGGCGCAAGTCCCCGCTAAGCTGGAGGTACGCCAATGATCGCTCGTCGATACGCGCCGCTGCTGTTCGCCCTGCTTCTCTCCGGGTTCATGTCGCTGATGGTGTCCGCCATTTCGACGCTGCGCGCGACAGGCCTTGCGCCCGGCTTCGTTGCCCTGTGGATCAGTGGGTGGCTGGCCGCCTGGCTGTTCGCTTTCCCGGCGGTACTGGTGGTCACTCCATTGGCCCGTCGCGCAGTCGAGCGGCTGGTCAAACAGGAGTGATCAGCATGCCATCCTGTGACGCAACCGGCCGCTCGGTCGCGTCAGCGCATCACCAGGATGCAAACCTGCCGGTGATCGACAGTCCAAGGATCGATCGGTGCCACCTCAACCTGACTGGCCCTAATACACAGGAGACGACAAATGACCGGCACCGAGCTGACCGATCGCTACCGCGGCTACATCACCTGTTTGAACAGCCAGAACTGGCCGGAGCTGGGCCGTTTTGTCGATGTCGAGGTGCATTACAACGATCAGCGAGTCGGGCTGGAAGGCTATCGCCGGATGCTTGAGGAAGATTTTCGGGCGATTCCCGATCTCCGTTTCAATATCGATCTGCTGATTGCCGAGCCGCCTCGTGTGGCATGCCGGCTACGGTTCGATTGCACGCCAGCAGGCATGTTGTTCGGCTTTCCAGTCAATGGAAGAAGAGTCGCCTTCAGCGAGAACGTGTTCTACGAATTTCAGAACGGAAAGATTCGGCATGTTTGGTCAGTGATCGATAAGGCAGCGGTTGGCGCTCAGCTTCAATACCCATGAAGGATCAACCGGAATGATCCAGCCAGCCTTTTGAATACAAGCGGCTTCGCCGCTTCCCATTGAAGCAGCCCTGCTTATCGGCCCTTCCGCAGAGCTATCAGGAAATGTCGATCTGGTACCGAAACCCCTCGGCCGCGGCGCGGGACAGGCGGTATTCCAGCGGGGCTCGGTCGTAACCCAAGGCCGTGCGTTCGATGACGACCACCGGCGCGCCCTCTTCGATCGAAAGCGTTTTCGCCATGGCACTGTCGGCGGCACCGACGGTGAGGGTTTCCGTGGCCGAGGCGATGCATTGCCCGCACTGTTGCTCGTAGAACGGATAGAGCAGTTCGCCAAAGCTTTCGGAGTCGACCTCCAGTAACACCGCGAAGCGCATGGCCGGCAGCCAGATTTCCTCATGAAACAGGGTGCGACCTTCGATCATGCGCAGGCGCTCCATGTGCACGACCTGTTCGCCGTGCCCCAACTTCAGCGCCGTTGCCACCGTATCTGAAGGCTTCTGCAGCCTTTTGGAGAGGATCCGGCTGGCGGGGATCTCACGGCCGCCGCTGGCATTCACCTGACGAAAGAAGCGTGCCAGCGAGGCATCGAAGTTGGGCCGGCGCACAAAGGTGCCGCGGCCTTGGCTGCGCAACAGCAGGCCTTCATTGACCAACGTATCCACCGCCTTGCGCACCGTACCAATGGCGACGCCATACAACTTGGTCAGCTCCGCTTCGGTCGGAATGGGCGAGCCGGGCATCCACTCGCCGGCAGCAATCTTGGCCAGCATTTCTTCCCGTAGGCGCTGATAGAGCGGCAAGCGCTCGTCGTATCCAAGAGTCGGGGCATTCATTTTCTTATCGATCCTTTTTTCGCAGCGCAACCACTCTACCACTGACCCGCCAATTGACAGATATCCATCGCTGCATATATGGTCATATATTCATATATATGACCATATGTCGCCGAAGAAATCTGACAGCAAGCCTTGGCTTGCGTTTCACGACCTGACGTCAGAGGACGAAAGGGCATTCACCACAACAACAATCGAACAGGGTTGTTTTGCTTATGACCAGCCTCCATCCCCCCGCCCTAACCGGCGTGGACACGCATGCTCATATTTTTCGCCAGGATCTGCCGATGGTTCCCAACCGTCGTTACAGCCCGCACTACGATGCGCAGATTGAGCACTACCTCGAGCACCTCGATCGCAACGGCCTGTCTCACGGCGTGCTGATCCAGCCGAGCTTCCTCGGCACCGACAACAGCTTCATGCTCGAAGCGCTACGCCGTTACCCGCAGCGGCTGCGCGGCGTCGCAGTGGTCGATGTAGATGTCAGCGAGGCGCAGCTGGACGAGCTGGCCGAAGCCGGTGTGGTGGGTATCCGGCTGAACCTGATTGGCAAGGCATTGGCAAATTACAGCGGGGCTGCCTGGACGGCGCTGTTCGAGCGGTTGGCGCCACGGGGGTGGCAGATCGAGATTCAGCGTGGCATCGATGATGTGGCGCTGATCGTGCCGACGATCCTGGACTGCGGCGTCAATGTGGTGATCGATCATTTCGGATTGCCTAGTGGCGGCCTCGATGTGTTGAACCCCAACCACCGGGCCTTTCTCGAGTTGCTGGGCAATGAACGTGTATGGCTCAAGCTGTCGGCTGCCTATCGCAGCCAGTCCGATCTGACCCAAGCAGTACAGGTGCTGGCGCAGGTGCGTGAGGCCAGCGGTGGCATCGAACGATTTCTCTGGGGCAGTGACTGGCCCAACACCCAGTTCGAAGATCAGACCGACTATGACCGACAGGTCGCATTCTTCGTGGCACTGCTACCGGATACGGGCGAACGCGCCCAAGTGCTGATGAATAACCCGGCGAAGCTGTTCAGCTTCGACCCCTCCCGCTAAACACTGCACAACAAAAAACAGGACACTTAACATCATGATGAGCATGCTCGTCGTCGGGGCCATTGTCGTCGCCGTCGCCCTTGGCTACAAAACCAAGATCAACATTGGTCTGTTCGCCATTGCTTTTGCCTACCTGATCGGCTGTTTCGGCATGGGCCTAAGCCCCTCCGAGGTCATCAGTCTGTGGCCACTGAAGATATTCTTCATAATCTTCTCGGTCTGCCTGTTCTACAGTTTCGCCACGGTCAACGGCACCCTGGAGAAGCTGGCCGAGCACCTGATCTATCAGTGTCGCTCGGTACCGCAGCTATTGCCGTTCGCAGTTTTTTTCACGGCAACGGTCATTTCTGCGATGGGGGCGGGCTATTACACAGTCCTGGCATTCATGGCCCCGATCACCCTGCTCCTTTGTGAGCGCACTGGGATGAGCTTGATTGCTGGCGGGATGGCCGTGAACTATGGCGCCCTGAGCGGTGCCAACTTCGTATCCAGCCAGAGTGGCATCATCTTCCGTGGCTTGATGGTGAACGCTGGCATTCCGGAAAGCGAAGCCTTCCTCAATGCGGCGGGCATCTTTGTCAGCACGCTGGTGATTCCGTTGCTGGTGATTTCCGTGTTGGTGTTCCTGACCGGGCATGGCAAGGCGATGAAGACATCAGCCTTCGTTGCAACCGAGCCGACACCGCTGAACCGCGAGCAGAAGATGACGCTGTGGCTGACGCTGACGATGATGGCCATCGTGCTGGCCGCGCCGATCGCCAGCATCGCCCTTCCGGACAACGCGACGGTCAGTTTCATCAACTCGAAGATGAACATCGGCCTGATCGCCAGCCTGTTCTCCGTTATTGCGCTGCTGCTGAAACTGGGCGACGAGCGCAAGGCCATGGCCTCGGTGCCCTGGGGAACCCTCATCATGATCTGCGGCGTAGGCATGCTTATTTCGGTCGCCATCAAGGCCGGCACCATCGACGTGCTGGCATCGTGGATGGGCAATAGCATCCCGCCGATTTTGGTGCCGATCGTCTTCGGCATGGTTGCAGCGTTCATGTCGCTATTTTCCAGCACCCTCGGCGTCGTCACGCCTGCGCTGTTCCCGATGGTGCCGCCGATTGCTTCGGCGCTGGGACTCGATCCGATGATTCTCTTCATCGCTATCGTCGTTGGTGCCCAGGCCACTTCGATCTCGCCATTCTCTTCGGGTGGCAGCCTGATTCTCGGCTCCTGCCCCACGGAACAGAGCCGTACCTCGCTGTTCCCGCAACTACTGTTCCGTGCAGCCCCTCTGGGCTTCGTCGCGGCACTGATCTTCAACGCACTGCTGACGTTCTTTTACTGAGCCAGCGCTGTAGCTCGGGGCCGTCGTGGCTCCGAGCTTCGTGCATGCATGGACCTCAACCCCCGCCACTTTGGCCCAGGCGCTTGTTGACTGGCATTGCCATTGGCGGTTGCCCTGGGCGCTACCTACCACACCAACGAGATGCCAGCCGGTGGTTGCATCATCAGGGCTGTCAGGCGCCTCGGCTTTTCAACCCATTGGTAAGGAGAAAAACCGGATGAAGAATTGGTTCGCCGACATCAGCATGACCCATAAGTTGGCTATTGGCTTCGGCTCGGTATTGCTGCTTACGGCTGTATTGGCCGTTTCAAACTGGCGCAGCCTGGCTGACGTGACACACCGCAGCGCTCTGATGGAAGAGATCGCCTCGCTAAACGGCGTAGTAGCCGATCTGAGAGCTGCACGCCTGCAATACATGCTCGACAACGGCGATCCGAAATCGGCCGAGGCCGTAAGTGAGCATCTGGAGCGCTTCGCGGATATGCTCGAGGCTATCTCACCAAACTTCTCCAGGCCTGAAGACGTCGCGCTTCTACGTCAGCAAGGCGAGCAGATCCAGCGCTACCGCGCCTCATTGAAAAAGATGCGGGACGCGTATGCCCTGGGCACTGCTGCCCGGGCAGATATGGGCAAGTATGCGGCACTCGCCAGCGAGCCAATCGATGCCATGGGTAAGGCCGTGGAGCGATTGTCAGTCCTCGCGAACAATCGCTACGAAGGCCTGAAGGTAATCTCCGAACTGCGGATGAACTGGCAATTGGTGCGCTACCAGATGCGTGGTTACAACACGACGCCTACGGCCGAGGTCGCCGCCAAGGTCGAGCACCAGATCACAGAGGCTCGGCGTTCCGCTGCGCGCGTAAAAGATGTGCTGGGGGAAGATTATTCCGCTCAGGTCGCGGTTACCGAACAGGCTCTTGACGGGTACCTGGTTGCGCTCGAAGCCGTGGTTGCGCAGACCGAAGCGATTACGGCAGCACGTCGGGAGATGGCGAATCAAACGAATGAGGTGAATCGTCTCGGCATGGCCCTGAGCCAGGTGCAGAACGCGAGTCGGGACCAGGAAGCCGTTCAGGCCCAGATTACGCAAATCACAGTCTCTGTATTGGCCCTGTTGATCGGCCTGCTGGCTGCCTGGCTGATTACGCGGCAGATCACGCGCCCTCTGGCAGATACGCTTGCGGTCATCCGCAATATCGCTAACGGTGATCTGACCGACCAGCGCCAAATCGAGCGCAAGGATGAGATCGGTGCCCTGCAAAAGGGGGTAATGGGCATGGCCGCCACCTTGCGTGAACTCATCAGTGGCATCCGCGACAGCGTTACGCAGATGGCCAGCGCTGCAGAGCAGCTATCGGCCGTGACCGAGCAGACCAGCATCGGTATGAATGGCCAAAAAATCGAGACCGACCAGGTCGCAACGGCCATGCAGGAAATGTCGGCTACGGTGCAAGAGGTAGCTCGCAGCGCAGAAGATGCCTCGCAAGCTGCAGGTGACGCGGATCGAGAAGCACGTGCGGGCGATGCGGTCGTGTCCGAGGCGGCCGCCCAGATCGAACGACTGTCCCAGGAAATGCTCCGTTCTACCGAGGCCATGACCAAGCTGGAGTCTGAAAGCAAACGCATCGGCACTGTCATGGACGTGATCAGGACAGTTGCGGATCAGACCAACCTGCTCGCGCTTAACGCGGCGATCGAGGCGGCGCGAGCCGGTGAGGCAGGGCGTGGATTCGCGGTGGTAGCCGACGAAGTCCGTAGTTTGGCTCAGCGCACTCAGAAATCGACCGAAGAGATCGAACAACTGGTTGCTGGCCTACAACAGGGTACGCAGCAAGTTGCCGTGGCGATGACGAACAGCCACAACCTGACCGAAAGCAGCGTGGAACTCACCCGCAAGGCCGGGCTGGCGCTCAACGACATCACCGCTAAGGTCTCGAATATCCAGGCGATGAACCAGCAGATCGCCGCAGCAGCCGAACAGCAAGGCGCCGTTGCCGAAGAGATTAGCCGCAGCGTGGTGAACGTGCGCGACATCTCCGAACAGACCGCAACGGCCAGCGACGAGACCGCCGCATCGAGTACCGAGCTGGCTCGCTTGGGCAGCGAACTGCAGGCAATGGTCAGCCGCTTCCGCGTGTAGGAAGTCTGTCGCTCAGCAGGCTGAAGCAACGCAGCCAATCGGACCCTTGACGCCGGTACTCACTGCGCGCGGCGAATTTTTCCCGGCTCCGCACAGCGCAGATGAGCATCCAGGCGTCGAACCCAGACAATTGGCCAACGTAACGCCGCTCTATGGTGGGCGACCTACCCCGCCTCACCAGGAGCGCCCATGGCCAACACACCGATCACCGTACTGCGCGAGACCCAACCGATGCCCGTCGTCGATGCCTGCAAATGGGAACGCATCGAAGGCGATCCGCATACCGTCAATCTCAACGCTTATACCTCCGAAGACGGCAGCAAGATCATGGGCACCTGGATCTGTACGCCCGGCAAATGGAGGGTGGAATACGTCAAATGGGAGTACTGCCATTTCCAGGAAGGCTACTGCATCATCACGCCCGACGGCATGGAGCCCATCCACCTCAAGGCAGGCGATATCTTTGTGGTCGAGCCCGGTATGAAAGGCACCTGGGAAGTCGTCGAGACAGTCCGCAAGTACTTCGTGTTCGCCTGATTGTCACGGCAGCTTGAGCGTTCCCATGCATGGCATGGGCACGCCTCGATTGCCTGAACAGCCACAACTGACCAGAGCTGTCTTTCGTTGATGACGAGGCGCATTACAACGGTCAGCACATCGGCCTGCACGGCTATCGGCGAACGCTTGAGGAAGATTTCCGGGCGAATCCGGGCTTGCGTTTAGGCTTGCCGGATGCCGACGTAAGGGGGCTGAGCGGCGCGGGAGCAGCTCGACATGGACGTCAGGCGCAGTGCTTCGGTGCTAGGGAAGATAAGGCTCGATATTAGCCAGCGCCCGTTCGACATACTCCGTCTTCTCCCCGACCGGTGCGACGTAGTGCAGGGCTTCGGCTGCCGCCTCGCGTCCCACGAGGCGAGCAAGGATCCAGGCGGCGAGGTAGATGGAGGCCAGGCAGCCACCCGCCGTCGCTAGGTTGCCGCGCGCAAAGAACGGCTGTTCGAGCACCTCGATGCCGGCCTCCTGTACCCACGGTTTGGTAGTAAGGTCGGTGCAGCCCGGAACGCCATCCAGCAATCCCAACTTGGCCAACAGCAAGGTGCCCGAGCACTGCGCACCAATCAGCTGGCGCGCGGGATCGAGCCGCGCTAACACCTGCATCACGGTGGCATCCTCGGCGATCTCGCGCGTTTTGATACCGCTGCCGACGAGCACCGCATCGAATGACTCAGTCTCGTCCAGTGCGACCTGACGATGCAATCGGACGCCGTTCATGGACGTCACCGTTTCGCTCGGCGACGCCAGGGACACGCGCCACCCTGGCTGTTTGATGCGGTTCAGGATGCCCAGGGCAATGAGCGAATCGAGTTCATTGAAACCGTCGAAGGTGAGGATGGCGATATGCATGGCAGCTCGTCGCTTGGGAGTGATCGGCTCATTCTCAGTGCGGCGAAGACGGTGGAATAGGCACAGCAGCTCGCAGCTATACCGGTACAGAACGGAGAGGGCCCTGCGGATACCAAGAAAACGCACGGCCGCCCTGGACCAAGCGCACCAGCGCAAGCATTCACAGCAAAAGCAGACGCTGGAGCTCACCCAACGCGCTCCCGTGCAGGGCTAGGAACGATCAATCGTTGAGACGGAACATGCCCCTATGGCCAGGCCGATCAAACGGTACGACTTATGATCACGCCGGCTTCATCATTATCAACACGAACCCCACCACAATGCCGGCCAGGGCAATCAGCCAGCCAATCCGGTGTGCACGGTTCTTTTCGGCTTGGCGTACAGGGTCCACGGGCTTTTTCTTTCTCACAATCCACCTGTCGTTGGTAAATACAACACACGCTGGAGACGGGTTAAACCTGCTCTCCAGCACAACGCGCGCCTTTGTAGGCCGTGAGGGTCGGATTGTCCAGCGAGTCGCTACCCTTTCGCCGAGGAAATGCCTTGGATCATGCGCGTGGCTAGCCATTATCCGAGCGGGCTTTCTCCCGGATTCGGCTGGTTCTTCGGGTCGGTGCCCTCTTCCGGCTCGGCACTCTCTCCTGACTCGTCGCCGTACTCATCGTAGTCCGGCGGTGTCAGGCCATCCTTGAGCGGATCTTTTGGATCGGTCATGTCAGCGGTCCTCGTCAAGAGTAAAAAGACCAGAGCGGCCTGTCTGTAGGGACACGCGAGCTGCTTCATTGTTCGCCGTTAGCGCGGTGCTGGCGAGCGAGCAGGTCCGTTCTGTCTCGTTGCAATGGTTGCCAAGCGTCTCGTCCGGCCAAACCGTCCTGGGCCGTATGTCAACACCGAGCTCCAAATGTGAACCAGTACCGGCGGGAGAACACTTGCGAGTACGAATGATGGCAATCTGACGTTAAACTCCGCCGCGCCCAAGGATGGCGACCACTCCATAGAGAGCACCACGACCGTCCAAGGCAAGCCAAACGCTTTCTGCACGAACTCAAGGATGTCCTTCATGAACAAGCTTAACTATCTGGTCGCGGGGTTACTGAGCCTGGCGCTGACCGGTTGCGTCTCCTTCACTCCATCAGGGCCGATCGGCTTACCTGCGGGCGTTATGGAACACTCGGTGCCTGCCGGCGCGATGCTCAACGACGTTGAGGTTTCCGACTCTCGCCTGAATGAGACCCAGCGCAGAAACATCAGCAATGCGCTGACGGCGCAAATCGCCCAGCACGTCGAGCGCGGCGAATACTTCGAACGCATGATCAGCTTCCCGGCCAAACTGGACGACCAAGACGTCCAGCTGCAATTCAACTTCACCTCGCTAAAGGGTAAGCGCACACCGCACCCCGGCTATTTCCCCGGTGCACTGCTGACCCTTACCGTCTGGATTTGGGTCAACGGCCCGATCTATGTAGACAAATACGACCTTGCCGCCGAGCTACAGATTATCGACGCGGCAGGTAAGCAGCTGGCGCTTTCGCAGAAGACGTTAGTACGCAATCAGAACACTGGCCTGTGGGACTACGATTATTTCAATACGTCGCTGGGCTCGCGGCAGCTCACTGAACTGGTCGAACAGCTGCTGCAAGACGGCACTCGCCAGCTCGCACATTGACAAGGACGCCGAATATGAAACAACTGATAGCCCTTCTCGCCATTGCCGCGTCCCTGACTCTGCAGGGTTGCATGACGTACTCGCACAACATGTTGCCGGAGGTCCAGCAATGGCCGCTGGCCGAGTCCGTGCAGGCAAAGCCAACCGCATACATCAAGGTACAAACCGAGCATTCGGTGAACGGCACGCCGACGGCGAGCACCCCCAACATTGCCAAGCTGGAACAGCTCATTAAACAGGGCTTCGTCGACAGCGGCCGGTTCTCTCGGGTCAGCACCGAGCAGGAAGCGTCCGATCTCTATGTCACGGTTACGCTGCGCAATCAGGAAACCGGCAACCTCGGACTGGCTGTGGTCACAGGCGCCACCTTCTTCCTGGTACCAGGCACCTTCGACAATACGCTGATCATGGACATGATGTTCCGCGACAGTGAAGGCAAGAAGCTGGGGCGGGTAGAGAAACAGGAAAAACTGACGACCTGGATGCACCTGCTTTTGATCTTCGCCTTGCCTTTCAACGAGTCGGTCGACCCGCTATTGACCGAACTAACGAAGAGCAACCTGGAAGAAGCCGCGGGCAAGGATCTGATCTGACCAGGCAACGCCCCCAACAGATGCACCGAGGGCTAGGAGGTCCTCGGTGTATTAACGTCACAACGTTAACGAACCTAAATACCCTTGCGGGTCGCTTTGCCAATCACCGCCCGCCAAACATCCCCACCCAATAGATCCCTGCATCGCTCTGGGGATCCACTGCATAAGCAGCGCCCAGCTCGCTGAAGCGCGGGTTCATCAGGTTGGCGCAATGCCCTGGGCTCGCCATCCAGCCTTCTACAACGCGGCGCGGTCGGTCCAGCGCGGCGGCGATGTTCTGGCCGATCGGCGTGCCGGTATAGCCGGCCAGTTCTGCCCTATCGCCCGGTGTACGCCCATCGCGGTCGAGGTGGCTGAAGAAGTTGCCGTTGGCCATGGCTCGGCTGTGGGCTTCAGCGACGCTGGCAAGCGTCGCGTTCCAGGTCAGCGGCGGCGCCGCGGCGAATGGTTTGCCACGACACTGGCGCGCCGTTGCGCGTACGCGATTGATTTGCTCGAGCAGCATCCGCCCCTCCGCTTGCCAATCCCTCAGGTGCCCACCAAGCAGCGGCCGTGCCACGACGATGCGCCAGTCGCGGCCTTCACGGCTGACGCCAATGTCGGCGTACTGCGGATCGAGCACCACGCGACAAAAGCTTTCTCGCAGCGCCTGCATCGCGGCTTGCGCATCGCGCGGGCCGGATAGGCTGATGGCTTGAACGTGGGCCATCGGATAACCGTTGCGGGCCAAGGAACCCTGCAGATCACCAGCACCGGTGGCGGACAATACCAGGCGTGATTCGGGCGAAAGCGCTGTCAGCTCCTCGCTCGCCCGGTCGTCGCAACGCTGCACTTCGCTGCGGTAAACGTTAATCGACTCGATTAGTTGGCGCGCTTGCCCTTCGTTAGCGGCGACGGCAAGACGACCGCCGCCGAGCAATGCGGCAAAAAGTAGCGAGGCAGAAAACAGGCGCATGATTGTCTCCAGCGAACCCGGTAACCAGAAGCAGTGAAGATGCACCGGGAGCGCTAGCCAAGTCGAGCATGCGAGGCAATACGCCTTCAGTCCAGGTGTGATTCCTGCTCATTCATCGCTTGCCGCTTCAGCTGGCCACCAATCTATAATCGTTCTTATTTGCACCGGACCTTCCATGGCTTCTTCCGCAGCCCGACAAATCTTGGCAATCGAGGACGACCCGATTCTCGGTAACCATCTGAAAACATCTCTGGAAAGCCGCGGCTTCCAAGTCACTCTCGCGGATGACGGGCTCACCGGCCTGACATTGGCCCGCGAATCGGCGTTCGATCTGATCCTGCTGGACGTGATGTTGCCGGCGCTCAGCGGCATGGAGCTGCTGACCCAGCTGCGCGAACAGCGCCGTACACCCGTACTCATGATGTCTGCGCTGGGTAACGAGGCGCATCGCATCCAGGGCTTTGATAGCGGCGCCGACGATTACCTGCCCAAGCCGTTCAGCATTGAGGAACTGCAGGTACGCATCGCCGCCATTCTGCGGCGCGTCGCGTACGAGCGCAGCGTCCAGCCGGCGGCCAACGATGACACGATGCGCTTCGACGATCAGCGTTGCGATTTGCGTTACGAGGGGCGCTGGGTCGGCCTGACGGCCACTGAATACCGATTGATGAAGGTGCTACATAACGCAGCCGGAGAAGTACTGACCAAACCGTTTCTCTACCAGCAAGCGCTGCGCCGCGGCTACTCGCAGCATGATCGCAGCCTGGACATGCACGTCAGTAACATTCGCCGCAAGCTGGCGCGTGAAGAGATTCTGGCGCTGCGTCTGGAGTCGGTGTGGGGCAAGGGCTACGTGCTGGAACTGCAGGCCAGCTGATGCCCAACCGTCATTCGCTGTTTTGGCGCCTGGTGGTGTTGGTCGCCGGATTCTGCCTGTCGATGATCTGGGCTGGCGGCTACGTCGGCCGTCAGATAGACCGGGCCAGCTCCTATCTGACGCAGGAGGCGCATGAGGTACTCGCCGGTTATGCCGACGAAGCCCGTACCGCCCTGCAACAGGGACCGGAAGCGCTGGAACAATGGCTCAGGAGCATGCGTCAGCGCGAATCAAGCTGGCTGGTGGTGGTGGATGAGCAGCTGCAACCCCTCGGGGGGCAGGCGCTGAACGACGAAGAGCGGAAGGGTCTCACATTCGTGCGGCATTACGAATGGCCGATGAGCCGGCGTAATGAAGGCTTGCCACTGGTTTCCATACCGATCGAGGGCAGCGGTGCACGGCTGATCATTCGCCTACCGGAGCGCTTCCGACCCTGGCGGCATCATGCGCTGCTCACCGCCGGCGCGGTGTATCTGCCCCTGGTGCTGCTGTCAGTGCTGTTCTGCTGGCTGCTCTACCGCCTGCTGGTCTCGCCGTTGGACAGCTTGCGTCGGCAGGCCAATGCGCTGCGCGGGAACCGTCTCGACTCGCTGCTGCCGCCGTCGATTGCCCGGCGTAACGATGAACTCGGCGAACTGGGCCGTTCGCTGGAGTACCTCACCCAGCGCCTGCGCGACTCCATTACGCAGCAGCAGCAACTGTTGCGCGATCTTTCCCACGAGCTGCGCACGCCGCTCAGCCGTTTGCGCGTCGCCTGTGAGAGTGAGCTGAGCGCCGAGGAGATGCGCAGTCGCACCGACCGCGAAATCACCAGCATGCAACACTTGGTCGACAGCACCCTGGAGTTCGCCTGGCTGGACAGCGAGCAGCCCCGCTTCGAATGCGAGCCGGTGGAAGTGGCGGCACTCTGGGATGTGCTCAGCGAGAACGCCTGCTTCGAGTCCGGCTGGCCGCGCGAGCGCATCCAGGCGCGGGTGCCGGAAGACTGCCTGGTGCTCGGCAATCTCAACGCGCTGGCACAGGCCATGGAGAACATTCTGCGCAACGCCATTCGCTATTCCCCCGCCGTGGGCACGGTCTGCCTGTCGGCGGAACCCGACGGCGATTATTGGCAGCTGCACATCGAGGACCAGGGACCTGGCGTGCCGGCAGACCAGTTGCCAGTAATCTTCCGGCCCTTCGCCCGGCTCAGCGCGGCCCGGCCTGGCGGCGACGGCTTCGGGCTGGGCTTGGCAATCGCTCGCAGCATGGTGCTGATGCAGGGTGGCGACATCTGGGCCGAGAACAGTGACCCCGGGCTGCGCATGACCATCCGCCTGCGAAGTGTATAGATTGTAAATGCGCTTTACTCTCAAATGAGAATACTTAGCATTGCGAACGGCGCGACCGCCGACACGGGCGACGCGTCCGATTCGCAGCCTCTGTCGGCCGCGGACGATGAATGCTAAGGCTCAGGGAGAACGCGGGAATGGTCATTTTCAATCGACATCGGCTGGCTGGCGCCATCGCCATGGCAACCTGGATCAGCGCACCGGCCCATGCCGAAGAACCGCTCGAGCTCCAGCCGACCACAGTGGTGACCGCCGCCGGTTATGAGCAGAACATTGCCAAGGCCCCGGCCAGTATTTCCGTGATTACCCGGGAGCAGCTGGAAAAGCAGTCCTACACCAACATCGTCGATGCGATGAAGAACGTTCCCGGCGTCTACGTCACCGGTGGCGGCAACATGCAGGACATCAGTGTCCGCGGCATGACCTCGGCCTACACGCTCTATCTGGTCGACGGGCGCCCCGTCTCCGCTGGCCGCTCGGTCAATACCAACGGCAGCGACGGAGGCAAACAGATCGGCCTGCCACCGCTGGCAATGATCGAACGCATCGAAGTGATCCGCGGCCCGATGTCATCGCTGTACGGCTCCGAAGCCATGGGCGGCGTGATCAACATCATCACCCGCAAGGGCGGCGACGCCTGGGCTGGCACCATTTCCACCGATTACAGCCATTCGCTGAACGACATCAACGAAGAGGAAGCGACGACCAACTTCTATCTCGGGGGCGCGCTGATTCCGGGCCTGCTCGGCGCCAAACTGAACGGCAGCTATACCCGTGCCGACGAAAGCGACCACATTGGCGCAGACGACGGCGCGGCCAGCACACCGGACAGCCAGCGCAGGCAGGGCGGCATCGAACTCTATCTGACACCCGACGAGCGCAATCGCTTCTCCGTCAGCTACCAGGCCGCACGCCTAAACGAAACCCATCATCCGGGCCAGAGCGTCGACATCACCGCGACGAAGAACACCACCGATTACGAAAAGGACATTTACGTACTGGCCCATGACGGCCAGTACGCCGACTGGCAAATCAGTAGTTACTTGCAGCATGACGAATCGGAGCGTGTTCAAGACCTCACCAAGCGCGAAGAGATCACCACGCTCAACACCCAGGCCAGCTACTTCTGGGGCTCGCATGTGTTCACATTCGGCGGTCAGTACAAATACGAAGATTTCGTCGACGAATCCAATGGGTTGCTGGCGTCGAACGTGCCGGGTGCCGTAGCGAGCGTCGATCGCTGGCTGGCGGCGATCTTCGCCGAGGCCGAGTGGGGCGTAACCGAGGACCTGGCGATCACCACCGGTCTGCGCTACAACGACGACGAGCTGTTCGGCGGCTACCTGTCTCCGCGCCTGTATGGCGTCTACCAATCCACGCCGAACCTGACCCTCAAAGGCGGCGTCTCCACCGGCTACAAGCAGCCCGGCCTCGCCGACGCCACCGAAGGCTTCGGCCGTGGTACGGGCGGCGGCGGATCACCAGCGCCACATCCGCGCGCGCTGATCATCGGCAATCCGGAACTCGACCCCGAAACCAGCACCAACTTCGAGCTGGGCTTCAATTACGACAATCCCGAACTGGGCTTTGCCACCAGCCTCATGGCCTTCCACACCCAGTACAAGGACAAGATCACCGAGGACCGTCTCTGCGAAACCGACACCGACGGCTCCAATGCAAACCGCAACAACGTGGCCGCCTGGTCCTGCGACTTCGGCGGCACCGACTACTACTTCCTCAGCACGCGGATGAACGTCGATGAAGCCATCATGCAGGGCATCGAGTGGACCCTGGATTACAGCTTCAGGCCCAATCTGCGCCTGAGCACCAGCTACACCTTCACCGACTCCGAGCAGAAGACTGGCGAGTTCAAAGGCGACCCGCTGAACAAGCAGCCCAAGCACATGGCCAACGCGCTGCTCGACTGGCAGGCAACGTCCCGCCTCAATGCCTGGTTGCAGGGTAACTACCGCAGCGAAACCAGCGATTACATCAGCCGCACCAGCATGTCCGACGGTACACCGGGCTACGGCTTCTTCGATGCCGGCGTCGTCTACCAGCTGACGAACAAGGTCGATGTGAAAGCCGGCCTGTACAACATCGCCAACAAGGAAGTCACCAACGATGACTACGAAGTGGTGCTGGACGGCCGCCGGCTGGTCGTCGGCATGACGGTCGACTTCTAAGCGATCGCGACGCGGCGTGCTGCTTGCTTTCAAGACACGGCACACCGCCTCAAACCGACCGCCCGATAGGCTTGCGCCGCAGCTGTCGGGCTTTTTCGTATGACTTCAGCCGTTTCCCACCGGGAGCCTGTCGTGACTCGTTCCGTATCGCAATCGCGTAATGCCTGGCCTGACATCGCCGCGCGCGCCGCCCTCGCCGTGCTTGGCGGCTACGCCTTCACCTACGCATTCACCGCCGCACTGGCGCGCCTGCTGCCGGTGGATCGCGTAGATGCGCTGACCACCGCCTCGCTGCTGTCGTTCGCGATCTATCTGGTATTCATTCTCTGGGCTTTCGCCGCAGCCTCGCTACGCCGGGTGCTGGTCGGTCTGAGTGCCGCGGTGCCGCTGGCGGCCATCGGCTTCTGGCCACAGTTGCTGGAGGCCGTGCGATGAAAGGCAGCCTGACGCAATCGATGTCCTGGCTGCATACCTGGTGCGGGCTCTTGCTCGGCTGGATGTTATTCGCCATCTTCCTCACCGGCACGCTCGCGGTGTTCGACAAAGAAATCAGCTGGTGGATGCAGCCGGAGCTGACCGATCGGACGCAGTCACCGGCAGCCGCCGCCGATGTAGCGCAGCGCTGGTTGATGAAGAATCACCCGGACGAATCGAACTGGAACATCAGCCTGCCCAGTGAACGATCTCCGGACCTCAGCGTCAGCGTAGGCGAGCGACGCCGCGGTGCCGAACGCATGCAGCTGGACCCGCAGACAGGCGAAACCGTCGAGGCACGCGAAACCATCGGCGGCAATTTCTTCTTCCATTTTCACTACACCCTGCACCTGCCCCGAACGCTAGGGGTTTGGGTCGTCGGGTTCGCGGCGATGGCCATGCTGGTGGCGCTGATCAGCGGGATCATCATTCACAAAAAGATCTTCAAGGAATTCTTTACCTTCCGTCCGGCCAAGGGGCAGCGTTCCTGGCTCGACGGCCATAACGCCAGCGCCGTCCTGCTCCTGCCGTTCCACCTGATGATCACCTACACAGGGCTCGCGATCTTCTTTCTGCTCTATATGCCAGCAGCAGTCGACGCACTGTACGACGGTGATCGGCAGGCCTATTTCAAGGAGGCGCAATCGAGCCGCGCCGCCGAGCAAGCGCCGCGCGGCGAAGGTCGTGGCGACAAGCCCGTCCAAGCGCCGGTCGCGCCGCTGCTGTCGCTGAGTGAAATCGTTTCCCGTGCCGAGGCGCACTATGGCGCCGGCATGATCGGTGGCCTGGCCGTGAGTAACCCAGGCCGAGCCAATGCCCAGGTCACGGCGCGCCCCGTACTGGGTAATCGCATCGAACTGACCAAAGGCGAAGGTATGCTCTTCAATGGCGTGACCGGCGAGTTGATCCGGGCACCGGAGCCGTCACGTACCAGTCAACTGACCCAACGGGTGATGGCTGGCCTACATTTCGCGCAGTTTGGCGGTTACCCGATGCGTTGGCTGTACTTCATCTGTGGTTTGGTCAGCTGCGCCATGATCGCAACCGGGCTGGTGCTCTATACCGTCAAGCAACGCAAGCAGGCCAAGGCCAACCAGCCCTTCCTTCGGTTCGTGGAAAGCACCAACGTGGCGATAGTGGCCGGGCTTTCTCTGGCCTGCATTTCGCTGCTTTGGGGCAATCGGCTGCTGCCGGCAGCGTTGGCCGGCCGGCAGGATTGGGAGCTGCGGCTGTTCTTCGGTATCTGGGCCTTGAGCTGGTTGCACGGCTGGGCGCGCAAGCCCATGCACGCTTGGCGCGAGCAGCTATTCGCCGCCTCGGTACTGGCGCTCGGCCTGCCATTGCTGGACCTGATGACCGACAATCTGACACTGGACAACATGCGCTTGCCCCTCGTTGCAAGCGTATCGGTGATGGGCCTGTCGCTCGCGTGGACAGCCTGGAAAATACCCCAAGCCGCCGCCAGAAAGGCACGCTCCGCTCAACCGCTCAACCGCCCAGCCCCCGGAGCCTCGTCATGAGCGGTTCAGCTCTGTTTGCCAGCCTCCTGCTGGCCTACGCCGGCATGCTGTGTCTCTGTCTCGGCAAGGAACGCCACTGGAAACAGCTGGTCAGCCCGCGCGTGCCCGCTCGACTGCGCCGCCTCGGCGCCCCGCTCGGCAGTCTGCTGCTCGGCCTGGCGGCGTACGCGGCTGGCTATGTCTGGCCCGGCGGAATGGCGCTGGTTGGCTGGTTTGGCCTGATCTCGCTTGCCGGCTTCGCCCTGCTGCTGCTGATCCCCCACGCGCCGCGCCTGGCTGCAGGATTGCCAATGGCCGGAGGACTGCTGTGGATGGTCGCGGCTTTGGTATGAGCGGCCATCAGGTCGCTCCATCACGCTCGGGCATGGGCGCCGAGAAAAAGGCCGGCCGCTCTCCTCCGGCCGGATTGTCGTGGCCCACACGCCCAGCGGCCAATCCCAAACCGGCCGTAAGCCATTACAATGCGCGACTTTCGAATAACACCCGGTCCGCGCCCATGTCCCTACCTCAGCATCACCTCGAACTGCTCAGCCCCGCGCGGGATGTGTCCATCGCCAAGGAGGCGATCCTGCATGGCGCCGATGCGGTGTACATCGGCGGGCCGAGTTTCGGTGCGCGGCACAACGCTGAAAACAGCGTGGCGGACATTGCCGAACTGGTGACCTTCGCTCATCTGTTCCATGCGCGGGTGTTCGTCACCATCAACACCATCCTGCATGACGATGAGCTGGAAGCGGCGCGGATGCTGATCTGGCAGCTCTACGAAATTGGCGTCGATGCGTTGATCGTGCAGGACATGGGGGTGATGGAGATGGACATCCCGCCGATCGAACTGCACGCCAGCACCCAGACCGACATTCGTACCCTGGAGCGGGCGAAATTCCTGTCCAAGGCCGGCTTCTCGCAGCTGGTCCTGGCCCGCGAGCTGAACCTGCAAGAGATCCACGCGATTGCCGATGAGGTGGATTCGGCCATCGAGTTCTTCATTCACGGCGCGCTGTGCGTGGCCTTTTCCGGCCAGTGCAATATTTCCCATGCGCAGACCGGGCGCAGCGCCAACCGCGGTGACTGCTCCCAGGCCTGCCGCCTGCCCTACACGCTGAAAGACGACCAGGGTCGGGTGGTCGCCTTCGACAAGCATCTGCTGTCGATGAAGGACAACAACCAGAGCGCCAACCTGCGTGCGCTGGTCGATGCTGGGGTGCGCTCGTTCAAGATCGAGGGGCGTTATAAGGATGTGAGCTACGTGAAGAACATCACCGCTTACTACCGCCAGCGCCTCGACGAAATCCTAGAAGACCGCACCGACCTGCAGCGCGCCTCCAGCGGCCGCACCGAGCATTTTTTCGTCCCGGATCCGGACAAGACCTTCCACCGTGGCAGCACCGATTACTTCGTCACTGACCGCAAGATCGACATTGGCGCGTTCGACTCGCCGACCTTCACCGGCCTCGCGGTGGGCGAAGTGCTCAAGGTCGGCAAGCATGACCTGACCGTCCAGACCCGCGAGCCGCTGTCCAACGGTGACGGCCTCAATGTGCTGGTCAAGCGTGAGGTGGTGGGCTTCCGCGCCAGCGTGGTCGAGCCGCTGGGGCAATCAGAAGAGGAAGGCCAGGCGCTCTGGCAGTACCGCGTCGAACCCAACGAGATGCCCGCCGCGATCCGCCAGCTGCGCCCGAACCATCCGCTCAATCGCAACCTGGACCACAACTGGCAGCAGGCCTTACTGAAGACCTCTGCCGAGCGCCGCATTGGCGTGCGCTGGCTGGCCAGGCTGCGTGCGGATGAGCTTGACCTCCACGTGACCAGCGAGGAAGGCGCCTATGCCACCGTCTCGCTGACCGGCCCCTTCGGCGAAGCCAAGAAGCCCGAGCAAGTGCCCGGTCAGATCGCCGACCTGCTGAGCCAGTTGGGCACCACGATCTACCACGCCGAAGAAGTGGATGTTGACGCACCACAGGCCTTTTTCATCCCCAATTCGCAACTCAAGGCCCTGCGCCGCGAGGCCATCGAGGCACTGACCGCCGCGCGCGAAGTCATCCGCCCGCTGGGCAGCCGCAAGGCAGTCAGCGTGCCGCCGCCGGTCTATCCCGAATCGCACCTCTCCTTCCTCGCCAACGTCTACAACGAGAAGGCGCGCGCGTTCTACCAGCGCTACGGCGTTCAGTTGATCGACGCGGCCTACGAGGCCCACGAGGAAACCGGCGAGGTGCCGGTTATGATCACCAAGCACTGCCTGCGCTTCTCCTTCAACCTCTGTCCGAAACAGGCCAAGGGCGTGACGGGCGTACGCACCAAGGTCGCGCCGATGCAGCTGGTGCATGGCGATGAAGTGCTGACCCTGAAATTCGACTGCAAACCCTGCGAGATGCACGTGATCGGCAAGATCAAGGGCAACATCCTAAATCTGCCGCAGCCGGGCAGCGCCGACAGCGTGGTCGGGCACATCACGCCGGCCGATCTGATGAAGACCATTCGCCACAAGCCGCACGCCTGAGTAACACGCTTGCCCGAGATCCGGACGTCACCAGCGCGTCCGCGCCTCAACCAACTGCTGTTCCGCTCCGTAAAAACCTTGTGAGTCGAGGCCGCCGTCCGGTAGGTTCGATAGTGCCCGCGCAACTGGCGGGCCAGAACAATAACCGCGGCCTTCCCAGGCATGCCCTTGCAAGGAAACCCCATGAGATCTCTGATTGCGGCCGGCGTCTTGCTAGCCAGCGGCGCGAGTTTCGCCGCACCCTCGAATTCGCTGCTCGATGACGTCCAACAGCGCGGAACCCTTAAGGTCTGCACCACCGGCGATTACAAGCCCTACACCTTCCTGCGCGACGACAAGCAGTACGAAGGCATCGATATTGCACTGGCCGAGTCGCTGGCCAAAACCCTTAACGTCAAGATCGAGTGGGTGCCGACCACCTGGAAAACGCTAATGCCGGACTTCCTTGCAGGCAACTGCGACATGGGCGTGGGCGGCATCTCGATTTCCCTTGAGCGACAGAAGAAAGCTTTCTTCAGCAACCCGATCACGGTGGACGGCAAGATTCCCTTCGTCCGTTGCGATGAGGTCGACAAGTACCAGACCATCGAACAGCTCAACCAACCGTCAGTGCGCCTGATCGAGCCACCGGGCGGCACCAACGAGGCCTTCGTTCATCGCGAGTTGCCCAAGGCACAGCTGGAGCTGTTCCACGACAACACGGTGATCTTCAAATCCGTCGCCGAGAACAAGGCCGACGTGATGATCACCGACGCCTCCGAAGCCCTGTACCAGCAACGTAACTACCCGACCCTGTGCGCGGTGAATGCCGATAAGCCGCTGCAATACAGCGAAAAGGCCTTCCTGTTGCCGCGCGACGATAGCGCCTTCAAGGCTTACGTCGATCAGTGGCTGCACCTGACCAAGGCGACCGGCGAGTATCAACGCATCGCCGACAAGTGGCTGGCCAAGCCGGGCGAGTGACGAAACAGCGAGCCGCTCGGGACACAAACCATGTCCCGAGCGCTTGCGAAAGCACAGCCAGAACCAGGCATAGAGAATGACGACGGCAAAACTTTGCTCGCGCCGGGGCGTCAGGTTGGAAATAATCGCAACCCGTCCCCGACACAAGAAGGATCGATATGCATAGCTGGCCGACCCGCTGGATAACCGCCGTGCTCTTCGCCCTGGCTGTGGCCGGCTGTACCACGCCCCTACCGATCCAGGAACCGCCGCCGCCCGCGGAACCTCCCACAGCCCCTGCCGAACACATCGGATCCGGCGAGGCGTCCTATTACGGCAGCTTTCATCAGGGCAAGCTGACCGCCAATGGCGAACGATTCGATCAGGCGTCACTCACGGCGGCTCACCGCACGTTGCCCTTCGGCACCCGTGTGAAAGTCACCAATACCCGCAACGGCAAAAGCGTGGTGGTGCGCATCAACGATCGCGGCCCCTACGCGCGCGGACGGATTATCGACCTATCGAAGTCGGCCTTTCAGCGCATCGGCGACGCCAAACGCGGCGTGATCCCGGTGCGCCTCGAGAAGGTTGATTAACGGATCTCTCTAAATCAGCAAGTCGTGGCCGCGGTCGGGCGCTTTGTCGAGCCAGTAATCCCGACGACGAGCAACCGAGATGGAAAGCGATTTACGATTCCACCTCGGACTCTCGCATCTCCCTATAACGCAGCCGTCTCCACTGGCCTGGCGAATCGATAGGTCGCGAAGCAGCACAACATCAGCCCGCTAACGGCAAGCAGCCCGCCGACGATACCGATATGGGCCAGCCCCAGGTGACTGGTCACCAGACTGCCGAGCAGAGCGCCACCACCGATGCCGACGTTGTAGATACCAGAGAACATGGCCATAGCGACGTCGGTCGCATCGGAGCCCAGGTTCAACACCTTTGTCTGCAGCGCCAGACCGAAGCACATCCCGGCGATTCCCCAGACCATCACCAGCACGCCTAGCAACGAGCTGTCGCGTGCGGCGGGGAGCAACAGCAGCAGACAGGCCGCCATGACCGAAATCGCCGCAATCAGAAAGCCCTTCGGGTAGCGGCCGCTGTAGCGACTGAAGAGCACCGAGCCAAGGATGCCCGCGCCGCCGAAGAGCAACAGCAGCCCTGTCGTCATCTCGCCGCTGAGGTGCGCGATGGTCTGGGCGAAGGGTTCGATATAGGTGTAAGCGGTGAACTGCGCTGTGATCACCAACGCGGTCAGCACGTAAGCGGCCACCAGCGGCGGACGCTTGAACAGCACCGGCAGGCTGCGCAGCGATCCGGAATTCTGGCTCGGCAGCAACGGCAAGGTACGCGCCAGAACCACAATCACCAACGCTGCGATCCCAGCGATGGACAGGAACGTCGTCCGCCAGCCGAGTGCTTCACCCACTACGCGACCCAGCGGAATGCCCAACACCATCGCCAGTGCGCTGCCAGTCGCCAACAGACCCAGCGCCTGAGCCTGCTTGCCTTCAGGGGCGACACGGACGGCCAACGATGCGGTTATCGACCAGAACACCGCGTGCGCCAGCGCGATGCCGATCCGGCTGAGCATCAGCATGCCGAAGCTCGAGGCCATGCTCGACACCAGATGACTACAAATAAACACCACGAAGACGAACATCAGCAGCGTGCGACGCTCGACATTGCGCGTCAACAGCATCATCGGCAACGACATCAGCGCGACCACCCAGGCGTAGATGGTAAGCATCAGGCCGACCTGGGATGGCCGCATATCGAACGAGCGTCCGATATCACTGAGCAAGGCGACCGGGACGAACTCGGTCGTGTTGAAAATGAAAGCAGCAAGGGCCAGTGCAACAACACTGAGCCAACTCCCAGGGTGGGCGTTCGATTCGTTCATGTAGACAGGTCTGATTGCGGTGCACTCGTGAATGAGAGGCCGCATGGCACCCCGGCAACGAATGGCGATTGGAAGATGGCAAGCCGCCTGAAAAACCACAACGCAGTCGCACCGCCACTTCGAAAGCGCGGGGGATCGTTCAAAAAACAGAGGATGTGTTTCAGGCGGAAGGTCTGAGCGGCGCGGATTCTACGCCTGCGGCAGGACCCTGTCAGGTGCCGGAGATGGCTGGCGACCAATGGCAGCTGCGCCCCGCAACAGCGCCCCGGAACGAGGCTTTTCGAGGCGCTGTGGTGTAGCAGTCAGTTTGTGGGGCCGTAATTACTGGTTGAAGTAGGCTCGCGCGCGCGCCACTTCAGCAGCGGTTGGTATGTAGCTGATCCACTGGTCCTGCTCGTTCTTCTTGTAGCGCACCACGCCCTCGGCCACATCGAACTCGTAGAACGGATAGACCTCACGCAGGTTGTAGAAGGCGGCGGGCGCGAAAAACAGGATGTCCGCGACCAGGTAGCCGCTGTTGAACTTGAGCGGGATCAGCCCGTACATGGGCTCCATGCCTTCCTGCGTGGCGCGGAAGCGGTACTGGCCGAAGCTGGTGGTTTTGTAGGTTTTGCTGACCGGGCTTTTCAACATCAGCGGCGCGTCATCGTTGATCTTTACCGCCAGTGTGGGATCGCTGGAGCGCAGCGAGGTTGTGGCGGTGCAGGCAGAGAGCAGTGCGGCGAACAGCGGCAGCGCCAGGAGTTGCTTGGCTTTCATTTTCATTCCCTTGCAGAGTCAAAGACAGACGGCCTCGTTCACGAGGCAGAGCTGATCTGATGGCCGTCCATTGCGGGCGGCACTATAGGGCAAGACCCTTTGATAGCCAAGCGCCAGCTACTAGCAACGAAATGCACGCTGAGCCGGGGCAGCGCGTGTGAGCGGTGCTGCCAGCGGGGCGCGATCTCAGCCTTCCGCTTCCTGTCGCAGCGCCTCGAGCAGCGTCTGCTCCGACTGCACGCCGGAAAACAGCCGCTCGCCAATCAGGATGGTCGGCACCGCCTGGACGCCCATGCGCTCTGCAAGCAAGAGCGCCTGCTGGTGTTGAGTCCGGTAGCGTCGTTGCTCCAATGCCGACCTGAACGATGCCTGATCCAGCCCCACCTCGGTCGCCAGCTGCGTCAGAACCTCAACGTCGCCAATGTCGCGGTCTTCCTGAAAGAAGGCCTTGAGTACCCGATCGTTGTAGGCGTTGCCCCTGCCCTGTTCCTGCGCGAATTGATAGCCCTCCCACGCGAGCCCGGTATGCGGCTGTGGTGAGATGGAGGGCAACTTGAGCGTGACACCGTGCCTCTCGGCTACCGGATACACCGATTGCGGCCAAATCGATTGCAAATAAGCGTCTTCGGGTCGCAAGGTCTCGGCGGGATAAGGACGCAGCTCGAACGGCATCCATTGCAGCTCCACCTCCGCGCCCGACGCTGTGATCGCATCCAGCAGGGGTTTCTCCGCGATCATGCAGAAAGGGCAGACGAAGTCCGACCAGACCTTCACTTCAATCGCCATCGCTTCACTCCTCGTTATCTATGATCTGGTTCGCTCCAGGCGACAAGGCCGTGTCCAGTGAGAGCTTGTCACAGTTGGCCAGCCAGCCGACCTGTCGTATCTGACGCGCCTGTTGATGCGACCACGGCTAGCCGGTGTTGACTCCGTGAAACGTGATCGGAGCACTACGTCGCTGTATCGGCTGGAGTGGAATGGCTGACGTGACGAGCGCACTGCCCCATCGAAATCGCGGTTGTTGGCATCTCGGACGGCTCTGAATCATCAGGTCACCACACCTTACGGAACCATTGAGCCCGGCCTCCGACCCAACAATCAGGACGCTCATATTCGCCCCCAAGCGATACGCACCCCCCGAGCTCGCGGCAGACAGCCGCACTGCCACGTTCCTGTACCGCAGCCAGACCTGCACGAAAACCAAGGTGAAGTCATGACGCAGATTCTCATAGCAGCCTTTGATCGCTACGCCGAAGCCGAGCAGGTCAAGGCCGAACTCCTGACCAAGGGTGTGGCCAGCGATGCCATCCAGCTATCCGCATCCTTCAACCCCGCCACCGTCGACAGCAGCCGGGTGGAAGTGATCGGGGAGGAGCCTGATGACGACGCTACCGTCGCCGAAAAACTCGGCAGCTTCTTTCACAAGGTCTTCGGCGACGATGCGAGCAAACACGCCGGTCGCTATCCAGAGGCGGCCCGACGCGGCTCGACAGTGGTCACCGTCACGGTGAGTGACGAGGGGTTGGTGTCGATGGTCGAGCAAGTGATGGAGCGAAACGGTGCCATCGACGTCGACGAGCGCAGCACCAGCTGGGGCGATACAGATGCAACGCCAGTAACGGCCAGCACCGAGACCCTGACCACCGGCTATCCCGATGCCACTTCCATCAGCGTCGACCAACGCCAGCTGGACGGCACCGCCACACCGGAGCGCGGCGCGGACGAGGGGTCAATTCCGGGCCGGACCGAAAACGACAGGGCTTCGCGACGCGACAACACGGCCGGTCGAGTCCGCATCATTCCGCGATGACACATCGTGCAGCCGCTCGGCAGCACCGACCCGTAACACGCCGAGCTGCTTCACTGTTTGGCGGCTCACTGTGATGCGAACACCTCATCGAGCAGGTTGTTCATGGATTGGAATGCGCGCTTCGCCACCAACGGGTTGTACTCGTTGCGCCCCGGCACGTTCGCGTACGGGTCGGTAAACGAATGCACGGCGTTGCCATAGATGTTCATTTGCCAATCGACATCGGTCGCTTGCATCTCGGCAATGAAGCCATCGACCTGCTCCTTCGGCACCGCCGGGTCATCGGCACCGTGCAGCACCAGCACCGGTGCCTTGATTTGGCTGGCATCGTCCGGGTTGGGCGTGTCGAGGTTGCCATGAAACGAGACGAATGCATCCAGGTCGGCGCCCGAGCGGGCCAGTTCCAGCACGGCGCCGCCGCCGAAGCAGAAGCCGATCGCTGCCATCTTGCCGGTGTCCAGTGCCACCTCATTCTGTGCCCTGAATGCATCGACCGCCGCCTGCCCGCGCGCGCGCATCAGGCCTCGATCACTGCGCAAGGTCGTGGCTGCGGCTTTGGCTTCGTCCGGATTGGATGGCCGTACGGCCTTGCCGTAAAGGTCCGCCATGAACACGACATACTCTTTCCCCGCCGCGCGGGCGGCTTTCTCGGCAGAACGTTCGGTCACGCCGAGCCAGTTGGGCATCATCACCAGACCCGGTCGCGGCGTGCTGATCGCATCGTCATAAACCAGTAGACCTTCAAAGGCTTCGCCGTCGATCTCGTAGGCCAACGGCTTGACCACGATGGCGGCCTCGGCAAAGCCGACCATTCCGGCCAGCGCCAAAGGAATGCACAGCTTCTTCATCGCCCCGCTCCAATCAAGTAGTGAACCTAAGCAACAGTAGAGGAAAAACCCAACTGCGCAGATTTTTCGCGCTGGCGTCGCCGGTGAAATTGCCCCCCTGGCGGCTTCGTGTGGATGCGGTGTGCTGCTGCGCGGCGCGGCGGACAAGCCACCGGCTCGGTGCTGGCTCGTCGATTTCCATGCACCCTGCATCATCAGAATCCGTCCACATGTCTGCCAGGCGGCACTTGTCGCATCAGCGATTCCAGCAGACCCAATGCCAGCAAAGCCATGCACGCTGCCCCGCTGTTACTACACTCGACAGGCGTGCAAGCGCTACGACGGGCCGCTTCAATAATGCTGATGCAGGCTTGCGCTCCCTTATTCACAAGAGAACCGCCCTATGAGAATCGCCCAAAGGGTCTTCGCCCTGGCATCGCTCTCCGTACTGATCTCCGCATGCGGCACCCAGCAAACCACGCCGACGAAGCCGGAACTGGTGGGTCGCGCACAGGATCTTTACGAGCTGCCTCCCGCCTACCAGGCCGGCACCTACCGCAACATGGATGAGCTGTTTTTTACCCGAGAAGTCGCACGCGGCCCGCACGTTTATCCGTTGCCAAAGGGTGTATCGCTGAATGTCGAGTACACCGTCGAAGGCAAGCAGCTAAGCACTGATGACTTCATGCAGCGCAATCAGGTTGCCGGGATTCTAATCATCAAGGACGGCCAGGTAGTCCTGGAACGCTATGGTCAAGGCAACGATGAAACCACTCGTTGGACGTCGTTCAGCGTGGTGAAGTCGATCTCCTCCAGCCTGATCGGTGCCGCCTTGCAGCAAGGCAAGATCGGCAGCCTGCAGGATCCGGTCGTCCGCTACCTGCCCGAACTGAAAGGCAGCGCCTACGACGGCGTCACCATCGAACAACTGCTGAAGATGAGCTCAGGCGCAGGCTGGAACGAGACCTACCGAGACCCTGAATCAGACCGGCGCCAGCTGTTCGACCTGCAATTGGCGAACAACCCCGGCGGGTTGCTCCGGCTGATGGCTGGTCTGGAGCGTGAACAGGCCCCGGGCATGGCATTTAACTACAGCACCGGAGAATCTCACCTGCAGAGCGAGATCGTGCGCGCCGCAACGAACATGACCACGAGCGACTACCTTTCCGAGCGAGTCTGGGCGCGGATGGGCATGGAGCGTGACGCCTATTGGCAGCTCGATGCCAAGGCTGGTCAGGAAATCGGTAGCAGCGGTTTTTCCGCCACGCTGCGCGATTACGGCCGTTTCGGTCAGTTCATCCTCAACGACGGAGTGATCGACGGCGAGCGCATCCTGCCGCGTGGTTGGGTCGAGCGGGCCAGTCGCGTCGACCCCGACTCGCACCTTGCCCCAGGCAAACTCTACGACGGTGAATACGCGCTGGGTTACGGCTATCAGTGGTGGACCTTTCCCGTGGGCGCGCAGGCATTGCCGAACCATGACGGGGCCTTCGAAGCCCAGGGCATCTTTGGACAATTTCTCTACGTCAACCGCAAGGAAAACGTAACGGCCGTGGTCTGGAGCACCTGGCCTGAGCCCGAGATGGACAGCCACGAGCAGGAAACCTATGCCTTTCTAGGGGCAGCGGTCCAGGCGCTTCGCCGTAAGTGAAAACCGGTGTGCCGGCCGCCTTACTGAGCAAACACGGCGGCACAAGCGGCAGGAAGTCGACGTTGTGGGCTAGCCATAGCCTCAGGGCGCGGCGTGGGGAGAATCGCCTTGCAACCCTCGCCTGGCGGCGGTGCCGGCTGATCAACGCATTCGGTGGAACCCACTGGGCAGCGCAAGCGCACGTGCAAATGCTCGTCATGGAAAGGCCAGGGGCGAATGCGTTGCAGCCAGGAGCGGTCGTCCCATTCACGCTCGCAAAGATCGCGTTTGACCGCGCCATCAACGAATATCCGCGCCACGCGCGGATCCTGCGCGGCCATACGGATCAGCTCAGCCTGCTGGCTGGTCCATCTCGTGCTGTCGAGCTCGCCGGTCGCTTCGTCGACCAGAATCGGCTGTTCGATGCCTTCGCGCTCGCTGCGCTCAAGCGTCGGCAGATCCAGACGGAACCAGATGTCCACGTCCAGCCCGCTCTGATGACTCACGTGCCCATAGGACATCGGCCCTCCGCGCGGCTGCGCCATATCGCCGACCAGCATAGGACCGATGCTGGCTTCCTCAAGCCGACGTCCCAGCCCCTCGATGTAGTCGACGAGATCCGGGTGGCCGTAATGGCGATTGCGCTGCAGGTCCACGGCCTGATAGCCCACCCCCTCGGGCGGCAGCTGCACCGCGCCGACGAGACACGCCGCGCCATGCTCGCCGATGATTCGTGGCTCGCCGGGTAGCGGCCCGGTCACGCTGGACCAGTCTCTGCCTGCCGCGTCCGTTGTGGCGGGAAAGGTTGCGAGAATCCCGCAGGCGGCCCACGCCTGCAAGACGAGCCGATTCACGTTTCGATGGCAACAACGCATAGCTAGCAAAAACCCTCGTTCCGATTCGAATACCGCATCAGCGACGCTGCCGCGCCAGCCATTCCAGCCCCGGTCGGTAGAGCATGTCGTGCTCGCCTTCGAACAGCACCAGCTCGGCAGGACCGGACTTCAAATGCAGCAGCACATCGGCGTCTGCCTCGGCGAAATGTGGAAATTCATCGTTATTCTGAGCCGAGCGCTCACGCAAGGCATCGGGGACCTGGCGGGTCTCCATGAGCTGGTCGATCTGCTCCTGCGGGATGCGATCCTTTTCGTCTGCCAGATCGTTGAAGGCTCGCAGCGCCTGCTCCGGCGGGACCGTGGTGTCGCCGATGCCATGAGCAATCAACACCCGGATTTCGCCCGCTACATCCGGCACGTGGGTGCTGGGACTACGCTTGCGGCATTCATCAAACGCACTGGAGCCTTCGCTCGGCTCGCCGCCGCAGGCCTGTGCGATCTCGCCAGCGTATTTCTCGCCGCGCGCCTCGTTCCATTGATGCCAGGTAACCAGGTCATAGACCGGCACCCAGGCCGAAACGCCAGCAAATACATCCGGATGACGGCTCGCCAGATGCAAAGCGTTCATTGCCCCGCCCGAATACCCGAGCAGGTAGATCCGCGACTCGTCGATCTCGGCGTTCTCGCGCGCGTAGCGGAGGGCGTCCTCCATGTCGGAGATCGCCAGGTCCGAGGCGGTCGAATCAGGACGACCATCGTTCTGGCCACGGAAATTCGGATGCATGAACACCCAGTCGTTAGCGATGGCGAACTGACCAAGCGGGATATCGATGTTTTGCAGGTAGTCGGTGCTCCAGCTGTGCAGAACCAGCAGCAGCGGCTTTTTCTCGTCCGACTCCGAGTCGTAGAACAGCGCGGCCTGCTCGCTGTCGTCGGCGCTGGATGGGATTTGGATGTCTTCTATATCGGGCGTCTCGTCACGCCAGCGGGAAAGCTCGGCATCGGCCAGGGTGCCAGGATACTGGGTGACTCGCAGGTGCTCACTGGGATGCTCCAGTTCGGGTTTTACCCGCCGCTCGCTGCCACTCGACCCAGCGCTATCCGCCGCCGCAGTGCTCTGGTCACCGGCAGCGGACTTCGCCTCGCTCGTCGAAACGGTATCGTCACCGCAGCCGCCGGCCAGCACCATCGCCCCGAGCAATGCGGCGATCCCGAACCGTCTGAATCGGCCCGCAGGGTGTCCTGACTGTTCAATAGCTGGAGAGACAGTGCGAAGGCGTTGAGCGGCGTTACTGGATCGCTTCATTGGCGTTTCTCCGCAGGCGAGTTCCAGGGGACGTATCTTTTTTGCGACCCTGGGGCACCTGAGACGTTCAGCCATCAAGCATCAATGTAGCGGCGCGGCGCTCTGTCGGCCCAATCGTGGCGGTCACGATCGGAACTCGCTATCAGGTTGTCCATAATGGGCAGCAGAACTGATCAGAGAGGCGTCGATCATGCGCAAGGCTGAAATCAAACATCGTCACGCTCGCAAGCTGGAGCGGTTGCAACGTTTCCTCGATTGGGCCACGGAGCGCCATCCGGATTTTGTGCCGAAGAAGAACCATCAGGAAAACTGGTTCAGCACCTACATCGGCCATCAGCCGCCCGAGATTGGCCGCGCCGCTCGGCTATTCTGGCTGGGGCTGGATGCACCGACCGTTAACGCCAGGCTCGAGCGTGTCGATCCCGAAAGCCTGATTGGCCGGCTGCTCAACCGTGACCTGAACGACTACAGCTGCAACGTTGATGTCTTCGGGGTCGAAAAAACCTTCGACTGCGGCCCGGTTCAACATTTGCTCGAGCCTGACTTCGCCCTGCGCATCGGCGATAGCGCCTCGACCGATGCGTTCGAGGCGCATGTTCGCGACGCCATCGAGACGTTGGTGAGAGATCGCCTGCACGTACTGGAACGCCCTTTCGTCAGCATGACGGACGAACAGAAGGAACGATGCCTGCAGCGGCTGCCACCGAAGCTTTCCCGGCTCGACGACTTCGCCGCCAAGGCCGTCGATATCGTCAACGAGGTGAAGCACGAGTTGCGCTACGTGGTGGAGCTGCGCCACGGCGATATTGCGCTCGACATGCAGCGGCGCATTCCGGGCGGTCAAGGCCATGTGCTGAGCGAACAGGACGTGGCCGAGCTGAAGGCAGACGACCGTCAAGCGATGAACGCCAAATTCGAGATGATGGTCGAGGAAGCCGGCGACTTCGACCTGCAGGTGCTGGGCGAAAAGCGCCTGACCGAGATCTTCATGATGGAGCCGAAAAAACTTCGGCGCACCATCCGCTTCGCCCGCCAGGACCATAAGGAAAAGATGGCCTTCGCGGTGCTGCTGGAAAACAACCCGCGCTTCGTGCATTACCACAAACTCTACGCGGCGCGACGCATCACCCGCACCTGGACGGCGCTGCTCGGCCCCACCAACAGCGGCAAGACCCACCAGGCGATCGAGGCGATGACGGGCGTCGAGCACGCGATCTACCTGTCACCACTACGCCTGATGGCATTGGAGAACCAGGAGCGCATCGAGTCCATGGGCGTACCCTGCTCGCTGGTCACCGGCGAGGAAGAAATCATCCGCGAGGGAGCGACTCATTACTGCTGCACGGTAGAGGAGTTCGCGCGTTTCCGCCATCAGCCCTGGGATGTGGTGGTGATCGACGAAGTGCAGATGATGGCCGACTCGCAACGAGGCTGGGCGTGGGTCGACGCACTGGTCAGCGCCTACACCCGCGATCTGATCATGACCGGCCCGGAACTGATCCGGCCATCGCTGACGACGCTGTGCGAGCTCTGTGAGGACGAGCTGGTGGTCAAGCGCACCAAGCGCCTGTCACCGGTCGAGGTGGCGCGACGCTCGACCAGCCTCAAGCAGCTCGACGAAGGCTCGATGCTGGTCGCCTTCAGCCGCAAGACGGTACTAGAGCTGAAGGCGATGCTGGAGATGACCGGCAAGAGCGTCTCGGTGGTCTACGGTGCGCTGTCTCCGGAAGTACGTCGCGAACAGGCGCGGCGCTTTCGCGAAGGCGAGGCGGACATCATGGTGGCCACCGACGCCGTTGGCATGGGCCTCAACCTGCCGGCGCATACCCTGTGTTTCTACACCGACGAAAAGTACGACGGCATTCAGAATCGCCAGCTCAGGGTCCAGGAGGTCAAGCAGATCGGTGGACGTGCCGGCCGTTTCGGCCACCATGACAGCGGCACCATCACCGCGCTCGATGCGCAGACGCTGCAGTCGATCAAGCGTCTGTTCCACAGCGAGGACTTGCCGGTGGACCTGTCGCAGTTCCAGGTGCGGCCCTCCATCGAACACCTGCAGGCCATCGCCGAACTGATGGGCGAACCCAGCTTGTTGCGCGCCTGGCTGACCTTCAATCGCAACATCAACTACGGCGACGAGTTCATCTCGGTGCTGCCGGACGAGCTGGCCGAGTGGATCAAGCTGATCGACGACCCCACCATCGACTTGCCGCTGCGCTGGGTCTTCGCCTGCACACCGATCCGTGGCGGTCTCGACAGCCCGGCGGCCATCTTCACCCAGCAATGGTTGAAGAAGGTCGCGCAAGACAAAGTCGTGGATCTGCCCCGATTGATGATCGATGCCGATCTGGCCACGCTGGAAGGTTCGCTGCACATCATCGAGACCTACCTGCATCTGGCGCGTACCTTGCCCGCGCATTTCCCGTCGCTGGAGCAGGCCGAACAACACCGCAGCCTGCTTAACGAGGCCATCACCCGTGAACTGTCGCGCCGCAAGAAGCCGCGCGGCAGCGACCGGCGCCGCCTGTCGGGCGAAACACGCCACTGCCAACAGTGCGGCAAGGCAATGCCAGTGTTGAGTCGGCAGTTCCGGCTGTGCCAGAGCTGTTTCCGCGATCAGCGATGAGCGCAAAAGGCTGACTGACGAGCCCGCCTGAAGCCGCGTATAACGCGCTTGGCGACTCGGCACGGGTCTGCCGGGCTGGCCAGCGGGCGCAGAGGACTTTAGGATGCGGCGGGCTCACGGCGATCGGATACCCGCATCGTTACCGTCACGTTTCACTCGCCTGCCAAGGAGAAGGGCCAATGTCGATCATGCTTCAGCTGCGCCAGCAACTGGCCGCGTTCAGCCGAAGATTCGGCTGGGTCGGTCTGTTGCTGGCACTGTGCGTCCATGCCGGTGTGTCATACCTCGGCCTACGGCTATTCGATGAGACAGCCCTCACCGAGCTGCGGACCTTCATCTATTTCTATTTCACCACTGCGTTGACCGTCGGCTATGGCGACTTCTCGCCGCAAACGGCCGGCGGCCGCATTTTCGTCTCCACCTGGTTGATGATCGGTGGCATCGCTCTGCTCACCGCAGTGATCGGCAAAACCACCAATTCCGCAATCGAACTCTGGAGGAAAGGCATGAAAGGCAAAGGGACGTTCGCCACCTGCACGGGCCATACCGTCGTGGTGGGCTGGGAAGGCGCGATCAGCGAGCGCGTCGTCGAGCTGCTGCACGAAGACGAGACCTCCAACGATCACCTGATCGTGATCTGCGACACCGTGCTGGAGGAAAACCCGATGCCGGGAAAGGCCGAGTTCATTCGCGGCGAGAGCCTCTCCTCCTCAGCACTGCTGCAGCGCGCGGGCGTACAAGGGGCGGAGCGGACATTGGTGCGCACCGGCTCGGACGATCTGACCCTGGCAGTGGTGCTGACCATTAACCAGCTCGAGCCGATCGGCCATGTGGTGGCACATTTCAGCAGCAGCGAAACCGCGCAACTCGCCCGTACTTACGCCCCGAAGCTGGAGTGCACGTCGAGCATGGCCATCGAAATGCTGGTGCGATCCTCGCAGGATCCGGGCTCGTCAGTGATCATCAACGAGCTGCTCAGCGTAGGCCGTGGCGCGACGCAGTACCGCCTGCAATTGCCCGATAGCTTCGAAAGCACCATTGGCGCGCTGTACAAGCAGCTGAAGGACACGCACAACGCGACGCTGATCGGCTACCGCGCTGACGGCCAGACCCAGCCGTCGATTAACCCGGCAAACGACACCCCGGTGCGTGGCGGAGAGCTGTTCTACATCGCCGCCGCGCGTCTCGGCGGCCTGGACAGCGCCGGCTGAACGGCGCGACACAAGAGCGGCGCTGATCCGTCGCCGGAGAACCCCAAAAGCTTCGCCTCGGTGCGGGCCTCCCAGACAGATCGAGCAGGCCCGCACCCACCTGTGTGAGCTGCCCAGGGGCTGGGCTCTTGCACAGACGAGCAGACCTGCACCCACCGCCAAAGAGCTTCGCCCCGAGGGCAAGTCTCACATACAGATCGAGCAGGCCCGCACCAACCTGTGTGAGCTGCCCAGGGCTGGGCTCTTGCACAGACGAGCAGACCTGCACCGTCCAGTGGGAGGCGCGCCCCGCGGCGAAAAAGCTTGACCGCCAACCAACGCGCCAACCTCACTCCAAGGCGAAGCCGCCGAAAACAACCTGACATCAAAGGCCAGAGCACACGAGCCGGGGAATCAATGCGCCGCCTGGCCGCTCTCAAGAAAACATCCCGAACCAGCGCCCGGAGGCACCATGAGCGATCGAGATGAACTCCAGCGATTCGTCGAGGCCCAGGCGCCTGTGTATCACCGTGTACTGGGAGAGCTGCGCGCTGGCCAGAAGCAAAGCCACTGGATGTGGTTCATCTTTCCCCAGATCGCCGGGCTGGGCAGCAGCGAAATGGCTCGGCGCTACGCGATTTCCGACCTGAACGAGGCGCGCGCCTACCTCGGCCACGACGTACTGGGGCCACGGCTGCATGAATGTGCCCAGGCGATGCTGCTACATATAGAGCGCTCGGCCAGACAGATACTGGGCTCGCCGGACGACCTCAAGCTGCGCTCAAGCATGACCCTCTTCGCCGCTGCGGCGCCCGACCAGCCGGTCTTCCGGCAGGTGCTGGACGCTTTCTTCGATGGCGAAGCCGACCCGGCCACGCTGTCGCGATTGCGGCCCTGAGCGAAGCGTCGTGATGCGGCGGCGCGAGGCATGCAGCGCAGCGGCCTGCCCTTTCACCAGTAGCCGTGCCGCCTTCCTGCCAGAAAACGAACTTGAACGAAATCCAGCCCTCTTACAGGCGCCGTAAATTACGGTCCTCCCAAGAAGGGCCTTACGTTAGGCCGTCACTTCGGCTGGCCGTTCGTCCTTTACCAGCGAAATGTTCATATTTTTACTTTGACAGCGATCTACTTTGATCCTAAGTTTTCGATTCCGAACATTTCCGAACCCTCGCAGTATTCGGATTATAAAAACAACAGTCTTCAAGAGGTCCTGCGCATGAGTAACCCCTCCACCCCGACACTCCGGGGGCAATGCATTGCCGAATTCCTCGGCACGGCTCTGCTTATCTTCTTCGGTACCGGCTGCGTGGCCGCGCTCAAGCTGGGTGGTGCCGAGCTAGGTCTTTGGGAAATAAGCATTATTTGGGGAATTGGAGTCAGCATGGGGGTGTACCTTGCCGCCGGTGTCTCGGGTGCCCACCTGAATCCTGCGGTATCCATCGCGCTCTGGCTATTTGGGACGTTCGAGCGCAACAAAGTGCCCGCCTACATCCTGTCGCAGACCGCCGGGGCCTTCTGTGCCGCCGCGTTGGTTTACGGACTTTACAGCAGTCTGTTTTTCGATTTCGAACAGGCGCAACAAATGACTCGCGGCACGCTAGCAAGCCTCGAGCTGGCGTCAGTGTTCTCCACCTACCCTCACGCGTCGCTGTCCGTCAGCCAGGCGTTTCTGGTGGAAGTGGTGATTACCGCTATTCTGCTGGGGATGATCATGGCGCTGACCGATGACGGTAACGGCCTGCCCCGCGGCCCGCTGGCGCCCTTGCTGATCGGTTTGTTGATTGCCGTGATTGGCGGCGCGATGGGTCCGCTGACCGGCTTTGCGATGAACCCGGCGCGGGATTTCGGCCCGAAGCTGATGACGTTCTTCGCCGGCTGGGGCGAGGTGGCCTTTAGCGGCGGGCGGGACATCCCCTACTTCCTGGTCCCGCTGATCGCCCCGGTGCTTGGCGCCTGCATCGGTGCGGCCGGCTACAAGGCATTGATCTGCAAGCACCTGCCGGGCCTCGGCTCCGGCGCCTGCGCAGAAGATCTCGAGGCTGACAGCAAGGCCGAGCGCTACACCAAGCCCGATGTCACCGCCCAAGAAGCTCGTTAAGGAATCGACACCATGAGCAATCAGAACAACAAGCAATTCATCGTCGCGCTCGATCAGGGCACCACCAGCTCCCGGGCCATCGTACTGGACCGCAACGCCAACGTGGTGACCATCGCTCAGCGCGAATTCGCGCAGATCTACCCGCAGCCCAGCTGGGTGGAGCACGACCCAATGGAGATCTGGGCCACCCAAAGCGGTGTGTTCGTCGAAGCACTGGCGCAGGCCGGCATCACCAACGAACAGGTCGCAGCGATCGGCATCACCAACCAGCGCGAAACGACGATCGTCTGGGACAAGGTCACCGGCCGCCCGATTTACAACGCCATCGTTTGGCAGAGCCGCCAGAGCACGCCGATCTGCGATCAGCTCAAGCGTAACGGCATGGAAGCGCACATTCGCAGGACCACCGGCCTGGTCATCGACCCCTACTTCTCCGGTACAAAGATCAAGTGGATTCTCGACCACGTAGAGGGCAGCCGCGAGCGCGCGCGCCGTGGCGAGCTGCTGTTCGGCACGGTCGATTGCTGGCTGATCTGGAAGATGACCCAGGGCAAGGCCCACGTCACCGATTACACCAACGCGTCGCGCACCATGCTCTACGACATCCACACGCTGGACTGGGACCCGGTCATGCTGGAAGCGCTTGATATCCCACGTGAGATGTTGCCGGAGGTACGTTCGTCTTCCGAAATCTATGGCCATGCCTACCTCGGCTCGGGCCAGAGCACCGGCATCCCCATTGCTGGCATCGCCGGCGATCAGCAGGCCGCGCTGTTCGGGCAGATGTGCGTCGAGCCGGGCCAGGCCAAGAACACCTACGGCACCGGCTGTTTCTTGTTGATGAACACCGGGACCAAGGCGGTGCAGTCCCAGCATGGCCTGCTCACCACCATCGCCTGCGGGCCCAAGGGCGAGGTCAACTACGCGCTGGAAGGCGCGATATTCAATGGCGGTTCCACCGTGCAGTGGCTGCGCGATGAGCTGAAGGTAATCAACGATTCGCTGGATTCCGAATACTTCGCCACCAAGGTCAAGGACAGCAACGGCGTGTATCTTGTGCCGGCATTCACCGGCCTTGGCGCGCCCTATTGGGACCCTCGCGCCCGCGGCGCCCTGTTCGGCCTGACCCGCGGTGTGAAGGTCGACCACATTATCCGCGCGGCACTGGAATCCATCGCCTACCAGACCCGCGACGTGCTCGATGCCATGCAGCAGGACGCCGGCGAGCGCCTGCGTTCGCTGCGCGTGGACGGCGGCGCGGTGGCGAACAACTTCCTCATGCAATTCCAGGCCGACCTGCTCGGTACGCAGGTGGAACGCCCGCAGATGAAGGAAACCACCGCCCTCGGCGCAGCCTACCTGGCAGGTTTGGCGACCGGCTTCTGGAGCAGCCTGGACGAATTGCGCAGCAAGGCCACCATCGAACGCATCTTCGAACCGGCCTGCGATAGCGAACAACGCGAAGCGCTCTATAAAGGTTGGAAGAAGGCGGTAAGTCGCACCCGGGACTGGGAAGAAGAATAAGCTCAGCCCCAAGCTGCCACGCACCATTGGCGCCCGGCCCGGATTCGATTTCGCCGGGCGCTCGATTCGCAAACGAACAATTCTTTAATCACGGACCAGACTGCGGCATGCTTCCCGGCATATCGATAACAAGGAAGCCTCCATGAGTCTGGCCCCACGACAGCAGAGCATTCTCGAGTTGGTGCGCGAACGCGGCTACGTCAGCATCGAAGAGCTGGCGCAACAGTTCACGGTGACGCCTCAGACCATCCGCCGAGACATCAATCAACTCGGCGAAGCCGGCCTGCTGCGCCGTTACCACGGTGGCGCCGCCCACGATTCCAGCGTACAGAACACCGCCTACACCCAGCGCGCCCGACAGATGCGCGACGAGAAGCGCCGCATCGCTGATGCCATGGCCGCGCACATTCCCGATCAGGCGTCGCTGTTCATCAACATCGGCACCACCACCGAAGCCATCGCGCACGCCCTGCTCAATCACCGTGACCTCAAAGTCATCACCAACAACCTGCACGTGGCGAGCATTCTCAGCCCCAAGGAAGACTTCGACGTACTGATCGCTGGCGGCAACGTGCGCAGTGATGGGGGCGTGGTGGGTCAGGCGACGGCCGACTTCATCAGCCAATTCAAGGTGGATTTCGCCCTGATCGGCATCAGCGGCATCGACGAAGACGGCACCCTGCTGGATTTCGACTACCAGGAAGTGCGCGTCTCCCAGGCCATCATCAGCAATGCGCGAAAGATCTTTCTCGCCGCGGATTCGAGCAAGTTCGGCCGCAGCGCCATGACCCGACTCGGCTCGCTGGAGCAGATTGATATGCTGTTTACCGAAGCCCGGCCACCGGAGGCCTTCATTGAATTACTGACTCGGCACAAAGTGAGACTCGAAGTCACCGATTGAAATCTGGTGATTGCACGGAATTCGGGTGTATGAGCCGCACATCGCGGTCCGCCCTCCTTCGATCGCCGCACATCGCGGTCCGCCTTTCGTAGGAGCGAGCTTGCTCGCGATCCAGCACCGCACGGTGCGATGACGATCGCCAGCAAGGCCTAGGCGTCCCCCCTGGCTTCTAAAGAACGTACTGGCTGATCTCGACCAGCCGCTTGCTCGGTGCAATGCCGAGCAAGCGAGCACCAACCGAATGTCACAAACCGCTTTTACCTTTCCCCCTAATGCCAGGGCGTATCCCACAGAGCTGCTCAGCACAATTTGCAGTTCATATCGGTTCGTTTATTTTCTTTTGATATAAAAAATGAACATCATCGCTAGAGAGACATTCGCTCGTGCGCTAAGATGTTCACATTCGAAAATAAATGTTCGTTCTTGAGGAGAAATCCGTGACTGAGACCGTCTCCGAGCTCTACGACATCGCCGTCATCGGCGGAGGCATCAATGGTGTGGGTATCGCGGCGGATGCGGCTGGTCGCGGTCTTTCGGTGTTCCTGTGCGAGCGTGACGATCTAGCCAGCCATACCTCTTCGGCCAGCAGCAAATTGATTCACGGCGGCCTGCGCTATCTCGAACACTACGAGTTCCGCCTGGTGCGCGAAGCCTTGGCCGAGCGCGAGGTGCTGCTCGCCAAGGCGCCACATATCGTCAAACCGATGCGTTTCGTGCTGCCCCATCGCCCTCATCTGCGCCCCGCCTGGATGATTCGCGCCGGCCTGTTCCTGTATGACAACCTCGGCAAGCGGAAAAAACTCCCGGCTTCGCGCAGCCTGCGCTTCGGTGACGACAGCCCGTTGAAGCCAGCGATCAAGCGCGGTTTCGAATACTCCGATTGCTGGGTCGACGACGCGCGATTGGTGGTGCTCAACGCCATGGCTGCCCGCGAGAAAGGCGCGCACATCCATACCCGCACCCAGTGCCTGAGTGCCAAACGCGCCGGCGGTATCTGGCACGTCGAGCTGCAGCACGAAGACGGCACCCGGTTTTCCCTGCGCGCCAAGGCGCTGGTTAACGCCGCCGGGCCCTGGGTCGCTCAGTTTATCGGTGAGAACTTGCAGCAGCGCCCGCCGTATGGCATCCGCCTGATTCAGGGCAGCCACATCATCGTGCCCAAGCTGTACGAAGGCGAGCAGGCCTTCATTATGCAGAACGAGGATCGGCGCATCGTCTTCGCTATCCCTTACCTGGGTCGCTACACCATGATCGGCACGACGGATCGCGAATATCACGGCGACCCGGCGCAAGTCAGCATCAGCGACGAAGAGATCGTCTATCTGCTCGGCGTGGCCAACAGCCATTTCCGGCGGCAACTTGAGCCCAAGGACATCCTGCATACCTTCGCGGGTGTACGGCCACTTTGTGACGACGAGTCTGATAACCCCTCGGCAGTTACCCGCGACTACACCTTGTCCTTATCCGCTGAGCTGAAGCAGGCCCCCCTGCTTTCGGTGTTCGGTGGCAAGCTCACCACCTACCGCAAACTGGCCGAGTCGGCGATGGCGCAGCTCACGCCATTCTTCCCGAACATGGGCGAGCGCTGGACGGCAAACGCCAGCTTGCCCGGTGGCGAGGGGATGGGCTCGCCGGACGTATTGACCGAAGAACTGCTGGCGAAGATCAAGGGCATCGATGTCACCCTGGCTCGGCGTTGGGCGAGCCTTTACGGCAATCGCATCTGGCGCATGCTGGGTGACGTCCGCTCCGTCGCCGAACTGGGTGAGCCGCTGGGTCAGGACCTGCATGCTCTGGAGGTGGATTATCTGCGCCGTCAGGAGTGGGCGACCCGTGCAGACGACATTCTCTGGCGCCGCACCAAGCTCGGTCTTTCCTTCACCGCCCAGGAAACCGCCCAGCTGCAGCAATACCTGGATGCGCAACCTGCAGCAGCCAAGACAACCGACGTACACGCCGCCTGATCAGGTTGTGTGAAAGCTACTGCGCTCGGTCATGCTGCGTTGAACACAGGCTTGGTTGCGAGCTCAGTCAAACTGCTCATTTACAGCGCCCGTAAACTGCGCTTTTTCGCCTGCTTTTGCCTTTCTGACCTTCGCTCGCGACGTTTTCTCACGGCCTGCGATGGCGGCGTTTCGGATCGCATCCGATTGCGGTAGGCTCAGCGACTTCTCAAGACGGAGTAACTCCCCATGGCCCGAGCCACTGCCCGCCACATCCTGGTTCCCACCGAAGAAAAGTGCAACGAACTGAAAGCTGCCATCGAAGGCGGCGCCGACTTCGCTCAGGTTGCCAAAGACAACTCCACTTGCCCGTCCAGCCGTCAAGGCGGCGATCTGGGTTCGTTCGGCCCCGGCCAGATGGTCAAGGAGTTCGACACCGTGGTGTTCAGCGCGCCGGTCAACGTCGTGCAGGGTCCGGTGAAGACCCAGTTCGGCTACCACCTGCTGGAAGTGACCAGCCGCCAGGATTGATTCCGCCCCCCCGCGCTACGGCGCGGGGATGCTTCTCCTCGCTTTACCCCTCGCTTTCCCTTCAGAAGCCCGCCTCCCAGCTGATCGGTGCGCCCTGCCAGCCAACCCGCGCGACGGCTCCGTCCGCGTTTATCGCTAAGCCCTCGATACGGACTGGTTGCTATGGTTTTGCACCAGCGCCGCAGCCCGGATCAACTCAAGAAATCGTCGTGCGATGCGTTTTTACAGACGAACGCGCTACAACGACTATCTTCAAAGGAAACCTGCCGTCCTTCCACCTTTCCCAGGAGCGACGTGATGTTCCATGTAACGCGTATAGGCGACAACCGTATCGATGTGGATTTTTCCGGCAAGCTCGACAGCAGCGAAATGCGCTTCGCGCTCGATGAGCTGATGAGAAAGTCCGAGGGTATCAGCCATGGGCAGATGCTCTTTCACGTCGGCGATTTCGACATGCCCACACTCGGCGCGGTCGGCGTCGAGCTGTCGCGGATACCGCAAATGTTTCGCTTCATGCGCCGCTTCGATCGATGCGCCGTGGTGTCGGCCAAAGAGTGGGTGAGAAAAACCAGTGAGATCGAAGGTGCGCTCATCCCTGGTCTGACGGTCAAGGCCTTCGACCAGCACCAGACCACCGAGGCGCATAATTGGCTGGAAAGCCTGGCGTAACCCTGGCCTAACGCGGTGTACCGAATACCTGTGTCCAGTAAACGGTGGCTGCGCTCTGAGGGTTGGTCGCGTAGGCGGCGCCCATCTCGGTAAAGTCAGGGTTCATGATGTTCTTGCAATGGCCTGGACTGACGAGCCAGCCAGATACCGCCTGCTCAGCCGACCCTTGGCCGGCGGCGATGTTTTCACCGATACGCTGCCAGCTGTAGCCCTGACGCCTGGCCCGGTCGCCAGCCTGGCTGCCGTCCCGGCCCTGGTGGCTGAAGTAATCCTTCTCGGCCATGTCCTGGCTGTGGGCGAGCGATGTTTCGCCCAATTGCTGATCCCAACTCAGCGGCGGCGCCGGCTCGAACGACTGATCGCCGCAACGACGTGGCTCGGCACGCGCCTGGTTGACCTCTTCGAGAATCGTTTTGCCCGCCTCTTGCCAGTCACCGAGGTCATCCGACAGCAGCGGCTTGGCCAGAATCACCTGCCAGGTGTTGCCATCGCGCGAAACGCCCAGTTCGGCAAATTCCTCACTCAACAGCGCGCTGCAGTAACGTTGCTTGAACAGCCGCATCACACTGGCCGCATCGCCCGGCCCAGCTACCGCCATGGCTTGCAATTTGGCGGCCTGATAGCCCGACTCGCGTAGCGCCTGCTGCATCTGTGCGCCGGCGCCGGCAGGTATCGATGCCAACGCATCGACCGGTGCGAGCGGCCCGACCGGTTCTGCCTCTTCGCCCCCACAGCCTTCACCCGCAGCCCGAAAGTCGTTGATCAAACTCACCAGCTCATCCGCCTCTTGAGCGCTCGCTCCGCCGGCGAATGCAGCTGTCAGGAGCAGCGTCGAGCCGAACAAAAGGCATCGCAGCGGCGTTCTGGCGAGGGCGGTCGAGTCGGCTAAGTTGGGTAATAGCATGTGGCACCCGTCTGGTTGATTTCGCGGAGGCAAGACCGGCGTCGTACGACGCCGGCTGTGTTCATGCTGACCACGGCCAGGCGCGACCGATCCCGAACGATGCGCACGCGGCGCGGCATATCTGAACGATCACCGCCCGCCCCAGTCGGATTTAAGGTACCCACTGCAACAGGAGTCATCCTCATGCTGAAGTTTCTGGGCAGCACAATTGGCATCATTTTCCTGATCGGTCTGCTGGTGGTGATCGGCCTGTTCATGCTGGTGTTCTGACACCGCTCCAGCCGAGCAACGCACGACCGAGCCAATCATGGTCAGCCGCTGCATCGGATTGATGAAAAACGTTATCGACAAGGCCGCCGAGTTTTTTTGGCGGCCTGTTTGTATGAGCCGTCGATCAGCCACTTGGGGATCGTAGCCCTCCCATGCACAAGCCCACTACCGATCCGCAGCCCTCTCGCATCATGTGGATGGTCCTGCTGATGCTCGTCTGCCAGGCGCTGATATCACCCTCATCGATAGCGCAGGAAAGCGTCGCCACGGTGCGTCTCGACGGCCGCACGCTTTTTCGCATCGGCGCTGATGCCGAGCTAGAAGCCAGACCTCGGGCGCGGCAGGTCGAGAAGCAGCTGGCTGCCGTATTGGAGACGCCCCAGGGCATCACCCGCGCGCGAATCGAGAAGGCCGGCGAAGACGGTGAGAATCGCCAGATCAGCGTCGCCGGCCGGCCGCTAGTGGAAGTCACGCCGATGGATGCAGAAGCCAATGGCGAGACGATCGAAACCTTGGCGCGGCAATGGGCGGCGCTGATCGACAGCGCGCTGGAAACAGCGGTGGAGCGCCGCGACTCGGAGCGCGGGCGCTTCGTCACCTCGGTCCAGGCAAGCGTCGAGACGGCCTTCGCCCGCCTGCTCGAATCAGCGATCCAGACCATTCCGCGGATCCTTGCCGCGGTGCTGGTACTGCTGCTGTTCTGGGGGCTGGCGGTCGGCGTGCGAGCCCTGATGCGGTTGATCTTCAGTCGCCTGGGTGACGATCGGACCGTGGAAAATCTAGTCCGCCAGGTCAGCTACTACACCGTGTGGTTGCTCGGCTTGATCGTGGCGGCGAGCGCCTTCGGCCTGGAACCCGGAACGCTCGCCACCGGCCTGGGCCTGACCAGTTTGGCGCTTGGCTTTGCCTTGAAGGACATTCTCTCCAACTTCGTCAGCGGGCTGCTGATACTGACGTTGCGACCCTTTGAGCTGGGTGACCAGATCATCATCGGTGAAACCGAGGGCAGCGTGGAGCGCATCGAACTGCGGGCGACGCAGATTCGCACCTACGATGGCCGCCGCGTGCTGGTGCCGAACGCCGAAACCTTCACCTCCCGAGTGACCAACAATACCGCTGCACCGATCCGCCGCGGCAAGGTTGTCTGCACCCTCGGCTACGGCATCGACATCGACGCTACGAGCCAGGTCATGTGCCAGGCCGCGCAGGACACTGCCGGGGTGCTCGCCACGCCGCCCGCTTCGGTGCAGCTCAGCGAACTGGGCACGGCCGAGCTGGTGTTCGATGTGGAGTTCTGGTGCGATTCGCGGCGATCGGATTTCGTCATGACCGCGTCGCAGGTGCGCAAGGCACTGGTGGTCGCCCTGCGTGCCGCGGGCGTGGCGCTGCCCGACCAGGCAAGGCAACACCTGGTGCTGCACACCCCGAAGAGCTGAACGGCTGATCTACAGCGCCGACACAAACGTTTACCAAACCCCAATCCGCCGCCGGCATTCTTCCCTTGTACGTGCCGAGGCGCGCCAGGAGCGCAGCAGAGGCAAGCCACCGGCCAGCGTTCGGCAGCGATCCGCAAGGGCCCACGGCCGCCAGCAGAAGTTTGCCGGAACCGCGTTCACCCCACGGCGGTCGAGTATAAGTCCGCGCGGAATCCCGCAGCGAAGCCGTGCGAAAGCCCAACGAAGGCCAGACTGAATGAGGCAGTTACTGAGAAACCCAGCGTTAATGGTGGCCACCACGTTTCTGCTGGTTGCCTGCTCGGAAGACAAGAATGCCGACCAGCCCGCTCCGCCTCCGCCCGAGGTAGAGGTCATGACGGTCGACCCACAGCCGATCGCTAATATCATCGAGCTGCCAGGACGCGTCCAGGCCGTACGCATTGCCGAGATTCGCGCTCGGGTCGACGGCATCATCCAGCAAAGGCTCTACGAGGAAGGCACCGACGTCGAAGTCGGCACGCCGTTGTTCCAGATCGACCCGCGGGAAATGCGCGCCAACCTCAAGGCCGCCAAGGCGGCATTGGAACGCGCCGAAGCCACCGCGCTGAATGCGGCGCAGGACGTCAGACGCTACAAAGGTCTGGTCGCCAAACAGGCGATCAGCCAGCAGGAATACGACACCGCGCTGGCCACGCTGCGCACGGCTAAAGCAGACGTGTCACAAGCCGAAGCCAACGTGCAATCAGCCGAACTCGACCTGGAATACACCACCGTCGAGTCGCCCATCGAAGGCCGTGCAGGCCGCGCCCAGGTCACCGAGGGCGCGCTGGTCAGCGACAGCGAAGGCACCTTGCTGACGACCGTGGAGCAGTTCGCACCGGTCTACGTAAATTTCGCGCAATCGAGTTCTAATCTATTGGAAATCCGCGCGCAGCTCGCCTCCGGACAACTGAAGCTGCCGGACGAAGGGCGCGTCGAGGTGAAACTGACCCTGGAAAACGGCAGCGAGTACCCGCACCCGGGCTACGTCGACTTCTACGCCATGAGCATCGACGAGAACACCGGTACCGTGGCCGTACGCGCCGAATTCCCCAATCCGGACAGATTGCTGCTGCCGGGCCAGTTCGTCCGCGCCCGGATCAATGCCGGCACTCGCCCGAACGGCGTGCTGATTCCGCAGCGTGCGGTGATGGTCAACGACCAGGCGGCGCGAGTGCTGCTTGTCGGTGGGGATAACAAGGTGGCCCCGCAGGAGATAGAGCTGGGCGAGCTACAAGGCAGCGACTGGGTCATCCAGGACGGCCTGAAAGCCGGAGACGTAGTGATCGTCGAGGGCGGCGGCAACGTCCGTAGCGGCGCAACGGTACGAACCATAGCCTACGAGCGCAAGGAGCCGCCGGAACCGTCGTCGCCCTCCGGACCGGCCCTATGACTCCGGCCTTCTTCATTCGCCGCCCGGTCTTTGCCTGGGTCATCGCCCTGGGCATTCTGCTTGGCGGCCTGCTGGCCGTGCGCTCACTGCCGATCGAGCAGTACCCGAGTATCGCGCCGCCAAGCCTGCGTATCAGCGTCACCTACCCCGGCGCGGACGCATCGGTGTTGGAAACCAACGTCACCCAGGTGATCGAGCAGGAGCTCAACGGTGTAGAGGGCTTCCTCTACATGGACTCATCGAGCCGCTCCAACGGCAGCGCGTCCATCGAGCTGACGTTCGAGGCCGGGACCGATATCGACATCGCCCAGATGGAAGTGCAAAACCGCCTGAGCCGCGTCGAACAACGCCTGCCCGAGGAGGTTCGCCGCCAAGGCATTCAGGTGTTCCAGGCGTCACAGGACTTTCTGCTGATCATTTCGCTGTTTTCTGAGAACGGCACAATGAGCACGCTGGAACTGGGCCATTTCGCCACGACACGCGTACTCGACGAGCTGCGTCGGGTTCAAGGTGTAGGCGACATTCGCGAGTTCTACACCGCTTACGCCATGCGCATCTGGCTCGACCCTGACCGGCTGGCAAGCTTTGGCCTGTCGGCCGCCGACGTACTGGCGGCGGTACAGGAGCAGAACAGCCAATCCGCAGGCGGCGCGCTGGGTGATCTGCCGCTGGCCGAGAACATCGAGATCAACGCACCGCTGGAAACCCGCGACCGCTTCAGCACGCCGGAGGAGTTCGCGGCGATCATCCTGCGTGCCGGCCCGGATGGCTCGGCCATACGGCTGCGGGACGTTGCCCGGGTCGAACTGGGCGCACAGAACTATACCTTTCGCAGCGAGCTCAACGGTCAGCCAGCCGCGGGCCTCGCCGTACAGCTGTCGCCCGGCGCCAACGCGTTGGATACCGCCGCCGCCGTCAAACAGCGAATGCGCGAGCTGGCCGAAGGCTTTCCCGAGGATGTCGCCTGGAGCGTACCGTTCGACTCGACGCCGTTCATTTCTTCATCGATCCAGCAGGTCGTGGTGACCTTGTTGCAGGCAATGGCATTGGTGGTGCTGGTGATGTTGCTGTTCCTGCAGAACTGGCGCACCACGTTGATCCCCACCATTGTCATTCCCATCACACTGGCGGGCACCTGCCTCGGCCTGTGGATTGCCGGCTTCTCGATCAACCTGCTGAGCCTGTTCGGCATGGTGCTGGCGATCGGCACCCTGGTGGACGATGCCATCGTGGTGGTGGAGAACGTCAAACGGATCATGGACGAAGAACAGTTGCCGCCTTATCAGGCCACGGTCAAGGCAATGGAGCAGGTCACGGCGCCGATCATCGGTACGACGCTGGCGCTGATCGCGGTGTTCGTGCCGCTGGCGTTCTTTCCCGGTTCGACCGGCGGAATCTACCGCCAATTCGCAGCGACCCTGTCGATTGCCGTAGCCACTTCGACGGTACTGGCGCTCGTGCTCACGCCTGCTCTTTGCGCTGCGTTGCTCAAACCCAGGCCGCAAGAACAGAAGCCCGGTTTGGGTCAGCGTATTTTCGCGCCCTTCAACCGCTGGATGGAGCGCACCACTGATCGCTATCACCACGCCGTTGGCGGCATGCTCGCGCGACCGCTCTGGTTCCTGCTGGCGTTCGTCGGACTGCTGGCGCTGACGGCGTTTCTCTATCTGCGCATGCCTAGCGCCTTTCTCCCGGACGAAGACCAGGGCTCGCTCATGACGGTCATCCAGGCGCCCCCTGGCGCCACGGTCAAGCGCACCGAGGAGGCCATCGAGCAGGTCAAGGGGTTCTATGCCGATCATCCGCTGGTGGAAGACGCCATCACGGTTTACGGCTTCAGTTTCTTCGGCCAAGGACAGGCGCACGCAATGTCCTTCGTGCGGTTGATTCCCTGGGAGCAGCGCCCCGGAGATGGCGGCTCGGCCCAGGCGCTGGTACGCGAGGCCATGGGACGTTTCTCGCAGATCAAGGAAGCGCGTGTGTTCGCCCTGAACCCGCCGTCGATTCCCGGCCTGGGCGTGGCTGGCGGTTTCACCTTCAAGCTCGAAGACCGCAGCGGTCAGGGCTACCAGGCGCTGCTCGATGCGCGCAACCAATTGCTGGCCAAGGCAGGTCAGAGCCCAGTGTTGCAGAACGTGCGCCCCGAAGGCGCTGACGATGCGCCGCGCCTGCGGGTCGATATCGACCGCATCAAGGCGCGCGCCCTGGGGCTCTCTATCAACGAGATCAATGCGACCCTCGCCATGGCCTTCGGCAGCGCCTACGCCAACGACTTCAACCGTGACGGACGGGTGCTGCAGGTATTGCTACAGGCCGATGCGCCCTATCGCATGACGCCGCAAGACGTACTGGATCTGAAGGTGATCAACGATCAGGGCGAGAGCGTGCCCTTCGGCGCCTTCACGACGGTGAACTGGACCGAAGGTCCGACCCAGCTGCAGCGCTACAACGGTTACCCGGCGCTGACGCTCTCCGGTAGTGCCGCGCCAGGTTCGTCCACGGGTGAGGCGATGACCGAGATGGAGCGGCTGGCGACCGAGCTGCCAGGAGGCTTCAGCTACGAGTGGACCGGCGCCTCGCTGGAGGAGCAGCAGGCCTCCGGTCAGGTTGGCTTGCTGCTGGGCCTGTCACTGCTGATGGTCTTGATGGTGCTGGCGGCACTCTATGAAAGCTGGACGGTGCCGATTGCAGTATTGCTGGTGGTGCCGTTCGGGGCCTTGGGGGCGGTGCTGTTCGCAATGGCTCGCGAGCTGCCGGCCAACGTTTACTTCAATGTCGGCCTGGTGACCATCATCGGTCTGTCGGCAAAAAACGCGATTCTCATCGTCGAGTTCGCCATCGAGGAAGAGGGCCGTGGCAAAAGCCTCACCGATGCGGTGATGAGTGCGGTTCGGCTGCGCTTTCGCCCCGTCCTGATGACGTCGCTAACCTTCATCCTAGGGATGCTGCCGCTGGTGCTGTCGACCGGCGCGGGCGCGGCCGGTCGAATCGCGGTCGGCACCGGGGTCATGGGTGGGATGATCGTCGCCACCTTGCTCGGGCTGTTCTACATCCCGCTGTTCTATCTCTCGGTGCGCCGCTGGCTGACCAAGCGCCGCCCGCCGACCGCCGAAGACAAGGCGCACCCGGCCGATGCTCGAGAGGAGCCGAACAATGCATGACGGGCCATTTAAAAACGCAGTCTTGCCAACGCAGGTCGTTTTTCAATGGCCTGTTCGGGTCGCGCCGCTGTTCATAGCCGTCCTGCTTGCCAGTTGTCAGCTCGCCCCGCCCCATGAACAACCGCCCTCACCCAGCGCCGCACAGTATCCGGCCGAGTACCAACCGATGCACGGCGAAGCGAAGGCCAACGAAATTGCCTGGCGGGAATTTCTCAGCGATCAGCGCCTGCACGCTTACATGAATGCAGCATTGCGGCGCAATCGGGACCTGCAGATCGCCGTGGCGCGTATCGAAGAAGCCCGCGGGCAGTTCGGTGTGCAGGGCGCCGATCGTTACCCCACCCTGGCCGCCACCGCCGATGCTAGCCGTGGCCGCTTTCCGGCCAGCGGTGCAGGCACGACCGGCGCCGGTTCAGCCGGTAGCGGCTCGGCGGGTGGCAGAACACTCGGCAGCTCCGCCGGTCCGGGCGGACAAATCACCGAGCGGTTCTCGGTGGGCCTCGGCATTACCGCGTTCGAGCTCGATTTCTGGGGCCGGGTGCGCAATCTCACCGAAGCCGCCCGCGCGCAATACCTGTCCACCATCGAAGCGCAGCGCGCCTTTCAGCTGTCCTTGATTGCCGACGTGGCCTCGACTTACCTGGCTATCCGCGGCGCCGAGGCGCGCATCGATCTCGCCGAGGCAACCTTGCAGAGCCGCCGCGATGGGTTACGCATCGCGCAGGTGCGCTTCGATGCCGGCATCACCTCGGCACTGGACTTTAACCAGGCGCAGGCGTTATTGACGCAGGCCAAAACCGAGCTGTCGAGCCTGCGCCTGCTGCGGGCCGAGCAAATAAACTATCTCACCCAGCTGGTAGGCGGCCCGCTGCAACAGCCTGTGCCAGGGTCGTTACCGCTGAGCGAACAGGTCGACCCGATGACATTGGACGCGGGGCTGCCCTCCGAACTGTTGCTGGTGCGCCCGGATATCATCGGCGCCGAGCAGACCTTGCGCGCCGCGCGCGCCAATATTGGCGTGGCGCGTGCCGCGTTCTTTCCGCAGATTTCGCTGACCGGCAGCTTCGGTTACGTCTCCAATGAACTCGACAATCTGGTTAGCCGGGACAATCGCACCTGGAGCATCGGGCCTTCAATCAGCCTGCCCCTGTTCGATTTCGGCCGCAACCGCGGCAACCTGACGGTCGCCGAAGCTCGCGAGAACATCGCCGTCGCCGAGTATGAAAGCGCCATCGAAACCGCCTTTCGTGAAGTCGCCGACGCGCTCGCAGGGCGCCGCTATCTGGCTGAGCAGGTGGTCGCGCAAGAGGAGAATGTCGCCACGCTGAGGCGCATCGCCGATCTGGCGCGTGAGCGCTATGCCGAGGGAGCCGTGAATTACCTGCAGGTGCTCGATGCCGAACGCAATCTGTTCGATGCCGAACAGGCATTCATCGAGGTCAAACGCGCGCAGGTGCAGAATCTGGTCGAGCTCTATGTCTCTCTCGGCGGAGGTACATCGGCCCAACCGCTTGCAACCTCCGCCCGCAGGCAGACAGACGGTTGCTCCGATGCTTCCCTTCCGACCTGTGGAGCTGAATGACCCGAACGCCGCGAAGGTCCAACGAAGACCTACATCAACCGAGGATCATGTAATGGGCCTGTTCGACACGATCAAAGAAAAACTGGGCATGGGCGGCGTAAGCAACGAAGCGCACAAACCTGCCGCGCCAGATTCGGGCACCAATCAACACGCCACCGATACGGTTGTGGATTCCGAACGGCCCACCACGGCCAACAACGCCACCACCGCGCCCCCCGCTGCCGGCGGATCGGCAACTGGCATGACCGGCACAACCGGCACGGTGGGTACCGCTGGCGGCACCACCAATGCCATTGACGTACCGGCCAAACTCGACGGCATGGCGGCGAACCATCCGGAGCAGTTGAACTGGCGCACCTCCATCGTCGATCTGCTCAAGCTGCTGGGCCTCGATAGCAGCCTGGAATCACGCAAGGAGCTCGCCGCCGAACTGGGTTGCCCGCCAGACAAGATGGCCGATTCGGCGCAGATGAATGTCTGGCTGCACCGCACCGTCATGCACAAGCTCGCCGAGCACGGCGGCACGGTTCCGCCGGAGCTACGCACCTGAGCGAATGGTTGGATTGGCGGTCAGCGCTAAGCGGTAAGCCTGATCGCCAGCAAGCTGGCTTCTACGAATAAGCGCAACACCACGCCCGTAGAAGCGAGCTTGCTCGCGAACTGAAGCTGAACGTCGGCCTCAACCGTCCAGCGATGGTCCGATCATTTCGGCCAACTGGGGATAAACGCCCGGACAGGCGACCAGATAAGGATTGCCACGTAGCAAGCCGTCATTGCGGAAGAAGTCGTTGACCTGGCCACCCGCCTCTTTCACCAGCACCAGCCCTGCCATGCAATCCCAGCTTTTAAGCTCGGTCTCGTAATAGCCGAGCAGGCGTCCGGCCGCCACGTAAGCGGTCATCAGCGCACCGGAGCCGTTGCGAAAGAACATCCCGCCTTCAGCCAGCAGCTTCTCGAGGAAGGGGATGAAATGCTCTTTGCCGCGCGGGTGAAAGGTGCCAGTGGCAGTCACGCCTTGGCCCACGTGGGTAGCGCCGCTCACCTTCAAAGGCATGTCGTTGACGAACGCGCCTTGGCCCAGACAGCCATGAAACAGCTCGTTGTGGTTGGGGTCGGCAATGGCGCCCAGATGCGGCTCGCCGTCGATCAGCAGGCCGATCGACACGCACCAGTTATGTAGCCCGTTGACGAAACAGGCCGTGCCGTCGATGGGATCGATTACCCACACGCAGCGGGCACCGAGGTCGGCTGAGCCGCTCTCTTCACCGAGAAAGCCATCCTCGGGAAAGCGTTCGGCCAGCCGGGCGCGAATGAAATCTTCGATCTGCTTGTCCGCGATGCTCACCACGTCCTGCAAATCGTCGCCCTTGTGCTCGACCGTCAGCGCCTCGCGCTTGCGGTAGTAGTCCATGCCCAGCTGTGCCGCCTCGAGAGAGAGGGCTTTGGCACAGGCATAACGGGCAGCGATATCGAGATCGCTGGCGGCCGGTTGGTCGGAAGTCATGACGGTCCTTTTACAACGGAATGAAACGGATCTGGTACGGGCTGAACGCGCGCGCGGGAACAGCGAATTCTAGTGAATTGCCACCAGCGGGCAAACACCAGGTGCGACAGTGGGCCGCCACTGCCGCACCTGACAGCTACTAGCGCTTCACACTGGGCTGGGTGGCGTTGTGCCTGTCGCTGCCTTCGGTCTCGCCGCTGCTGTAGGTTGCCCCCGCCAAATCGTCCCCCGGTGCGGCACGCCCCTCCAAGGGCGGCAGCGCCTTGGCTTTTTCGATATCCACGCCGACACCCTCAGCCAGACGCTGCCCGTAATCCGGATCGCAATGCCAGAAATGCCAAATCATCCTCAGGCAGATTTCCTCAGGGCATTCCTTAAGGTCTGCGGTGATGTTGGCAATCAGGTCGTCACGCTCCCAATCCTCGAAACTGCGGTAACGCTCACCGGTCTGGCGATAGTCCGCGGCAGTTTTAGTGGTCTGATAGCGCCCCAGGTGCCCTTCGACCCATTGGTGATAGTCAGGCTTGGGCTTGGGCGCTTCCTTGAGCCCACCCATCGAGCTGGGCTCGTAGTTGACGTGTGGGTTTTCGCCGCCGGTGTCGACGAAGTGCGCCATGGCACCGTCGCGCTGATTGGTCGCAGCGGGGGTTCTTGGTGCGTTGATAGGCAGTTGCAGGTAATTGGCGCCGACGCGGTAACGCTGGGTGTCGGAATACGAGAGCGTCCGGCCCTGCAGCATCTTGTCATCGGAGAAGTCGATGCCGTCCACCAGTACGCCGGTGCCGAAGGCCGCCTGCTCGGTCTCGGCGAAGACGTTCGACGGGTTGCGGTCGAGCACCAGCCGGCCCACCGGCAACAGCGGGAACTGATCTTCAGGCCAGCGTTTGGTGTCATCCAGCGGATCGAAGTCGAGCTCTTCGTGCGGATCGTCGGACATGATCTGCACCGCCATCTCCCATTCCGGATACTCGCCGCGCTCGATGGCATCGTAGAGATCTCGGGTGGCATGGCCGACGTCCTTCATCTGAATGTCGGCGGCCTGCTGGGCGGTGAGGTTCTTCACGCCGAGCTTGGGCTCGAAGGAGAACTTGCAGAGCACCGCCTCGCCCTTGTCATTGACCAGCTTGTAGGTGTTCACGCTGGAACCCTGCATGTGGCGGTAGTTGGCCGGAATGCCCCAAGGGCTCTTGACCCAGGTGACCATGTGCAATGCTTCGGGGTGGTGCTGGACGAAATCGTAGAAGCGCCAGGGCTCCTGGCGGTTGGAGACAGGATCAGGCTTGAACGCGTGGATCATGTCCGGAAATTTGATCGCGTCGCGAATGAAGAACACCTTGAGGTTGTTGCCCACCAGATCCCAGTTGCCATCTTCGGTATAAAGCTTGATGGCAAAGCCCCGTGGATCACGGGCCGTCTCCGGTGACTCTTTGCCGCCGATCACTGTGGAGAAGCGCAAGAACACCGGGGTGCGGACGCCAGTTTTGGTCAGCACCTTGGCACGGGTGTACTTGCTCGCCGGCTCATCGCCGATGGTGCCGTAGGGCTCGAACCACCCGTGCGCCGCCGTACCGCGTGCATGCACCACCCGCTCGGGAATGCGCTCGCGATCGAAGTGGGTAATCTTCTCGATGAACTGGTAGTTCTCCAGCGTCGCCGGGCCGCGCTCGCCGACGCTGCGCAGGTTCTGGTTATCGCTGACGGGGTGGCCCTGTCGGGTCGTGAGTGTGTTTCGTTCCTCAGTCATGACGGCTCCGGAAAAGTCGAGGCGGAGATCGTTAGGCGCCGCCAATCAGCAGGGGTTCTGCAAAAGAAAGGCTATCGGCTCGATAGGTTTCTCACATCGCTGGCAGGCGGTCCTTGGCCGGTCAGGGCTGTGCCTGCTGTTCGTGAAGGCGGGCATTGAGCTCATCGACGATCGGCACCCACTCGGCGTCCTCTATCCATTCGTCGGCCAGAAAGGCACGTTGCGCAGCATTCCAGAATGGCGCTTCGGCAAGCTTGACGTGGTTGGGCATTGGGGCGTGGTTGGCGATGAATTCGTCGATACTGGCCGGGTCTGACGGCAGGCCCAGCTGCTCGAACAATGTGCTCATGTCTTTGTTGGAAAGCTCCATCAAGCGGCTCCTCGGGCTGATCTATCTGGCGCCTGCCGGGTGCAGGCGGGTGTTTCCAGTAGAGGCTTCAGGGCCATCAACAGTTCAACGGAACGCTCAGCCCAGGGTAGCCAGGAGCTAAGAAGCGGGCCCCGCCAGAGGCGCAGCCCGCAAAGACTCAGGCCGCCTTGTCGAACAGATGCCTGCCCTGATCCAGATATTGATCCACCAGCCATTTGCCGTGAGCGATAGACGCCCGCTGAGCCTTCTCGAGTTCCGCCATGAAGGCGTGCCCGACCGGAAGCGCCATACGCCGAGTGACCTGCCCCTGAGCGTTACTGATCCGGCAACCGCCGGCCCATGGAGTCGGTGTGCCGGGATGCTCCATTACTTCGGCGGTAATGACGTGATCGCGGTATTCGCATTGCATCATGGTCATGGTGTTACCTCTCTGCTAATGCCGTGGGCAGCTCTTGAAGCGACGCCCACACGGCCGATTGAAACCCCCTGTCGTCAGGGTCCGCACGAGCCTAGCGCGCCACCCATTGGCGCTCCCCGTACGGTACCTCCAATTGGGTATAGCACACACGCTGGCGTCCGAAAGGTCCGGTGGTCGCTCAGCGCAGCGTTGTGATCGAGCGGAGCGCTCGTGCGGGGCGGGACTTGGTTCGATAGAAAGCGCAGGCACCGCGGTGCGGTGCCTGCCTGCTTCAAGGACAGCGTTGCGATGGGCTTGCATCAGGTCCGCTCGGCAAGACCGGGGACGGTGGGAATCAGGAGGTACGCAGCTGCTCGTCAGCCAGGAAATCTGCCTCCAGCAGTGCATCCCGGTCTTCCACTTCCAGAATATCGCCTTCGATAGGCGTCGGCGCCGAGGCACGCTTGCTGCGCAGCTTGCCGAACTGATGCTTGAGGGCGTTGTTGAGCTTGTCGATGGCGCCATCTACGGCCAGCTCCACAGACGCCGCCTTGTGCGTGACGGAGACCGGTTGCTGGCCTTTGGGCCGAGCCTCGATCTGGCATCGTTTGTCTTGAGCGCCGGCCTTGACGCCGTTCTCGTCGTTCAGGTGCACCACGACGCGGGTGACTTCGTCGTCGAAACGATCCAGCTTATCGGCAACATTTCCGCTGACCCAGTCTACGAGACGGGCGCTTCCTTCGATGTGGTTATCGCTGTGTACTTGGATCTGCATATGTTCTTCCCTCTACGCGACCTAGGTAACCACCGTTCAGCCACAAACGGCCTGAGCTAGGAATGCCACTGTTGGCGAGATTAAGCAAGGCCAACGCAACGGCACGGCTTCAGGTGCAGACGATCAACCGGACAATTTCTTCTTTGGGTAGATGTCGTAACGGCTGGATTTACCCTCCAGGTTGTAGCCCGGCTTGAGACCCTCAATGGCGGGTGCCTTGCGCGGCCGCTTCACCACCACACGGTGACTGGCCAGCGCCAACGCCTGTTCGAGCAGGGTGCCTGCGTCCAGGTCGTCCCCGACGAAGGGTCGGAACAGGCGCATCTCCTTTTTGACCAGCGCACTTTTTTCACGGTGCGGAAACATCGGATCGAGATAAATGACTTGTGGTGGATCGCCCTGCCAGTGCTCCATCAGCTCGATAGCATTACCCTGAAGCAAGTGCATGCGTTGGACGATAGGCCGCACATCGGCGTCTTCGCTCCCTCGCGCCAGACCGTCCTCCAACAGTGCGGCGATCAATGGCTGGCGCTCGAACAACACCATCTCGCAGCCCAGTGCCGCCAGCACGAAGGCATCGCGACCAAGCCCGGCCGTGGCGTCCAGCACGCGGGGGCGGATGCCAGGCTGGAGACCCACCGCCTTGGCGATCATCTGCCCGCTGCCACCGCCGAATTGCCGACGATGCGCGGCGCCGCCTTCGACGAAATCCACCCGTACCGGCCCTGGCGCCTGCGGACCGAGCAATTGCAACTGCAGCCCGTTTTCACCCAGTTGCAGGGCGAACTCCGCCTCGTCCGCCTGCAGCGGCAAGCCCAATCGCGCCGCCCAGGTGCGCGCCACATCGGCGAACCGAGGAGCAAGGGCTTCGACACGGACCAGCGGGGATGAGGCAGTCATACGGAGCTCGCGAGCGGAAAACGCCGCATTCTGCCAGAGGCGAGGCCGGCATGCCTCAGCGGCACATGCCGAAACCGCCCATGTCGACATGGAAATGGTCATGGTGGGCGGCGTTGTATTCCGGGCTCAGAGTGATCTTGAACGCATCGCAGGCCGCCGCCTTGACCTGGCGAAGAAAGCGCGCCTTGTCATCACCGCCCTTCCAGTCGCGCGCGACGGTGATGCGCGTGCCGTCCTGCAGACGAAACCCGGCCAGATCCAGCGCATTGGCCGAGGCATGCTGGCTGCGCCTGTTGCTGCGCGCGATGTTACGGCAGGCAAAGCTGCCAAAGTGATCGACGCGCGCCACCGGCTGACCGAACACCTCCTGCGCCGCGGGTTGCAGGCCATGCCGCTCGAACAAGGCATAAGCGGCGGCCAACGGGCAGGTCGCCAGAAACGCGCCGTTGAAACGCACTGCCGAGCCGGTGACGCGCACGGCATTCTCGACCGGACAGCCGGGTTGCGGCGTGCTGTCTGGCACGGCCACATAGTCCAGATCCGAAGTCGTCAACGCCTGCTCGCACAGCGCGCGGTCGTCCTGCAAGCGCTGTAACTTGAAGGACGTAAGCAAGTTCGGCGCCTCGCGGATATCCAGCGGGGCCCAGGGGTTCCATTTCGGCGGGATGTCGACGTGACCGCGCGATACCGCGTAGACGAACCCGCCCAATGCGAGCAGCAGCAACAGGAAGAAACGGCCGAAAGTCATACCGCTTTCGGCAACGCTGGCGCTTCAAGGTTGCAATGCGTCCGCTATCGGCCTGTCAGGTCAGCGATATCCAGCAGAGACAGCTGCGACTCGCTTTGCATGGCCGTTACCGGCAGCGGCGGCAAGCCTGGCAGGCGCTCACCGAGCTGCTCATGAAAACGCATGGCCAGATCAGGCGCCAGCCGATTGTCCGGGGTATGCAGGTAGACATGCGGGCGCTTGCCCGATTCGATCCAGGCCGCCACCTTGTCCAGCCAGGGCGCGAGAAAACGATCATTCGCCTCCAGCTCGGGATGCCCGACGAAACGCAGCTGTGGAGCGTCGCTGAACGCTGCTGGCCGCACCGGCAGTCGCGGCTTCTTGCTCTGGGCATGCAGTACCGCCGGATCGCGCGATTGGCAGCTGAACAGCGCACGGGTATCCATGCAGATGCGCTCCACGCCTCGCTCGCGCAGCAATCGATTCAGCGCCCGCTCCTCCTCGCCCTTGGCGAAAAATGCGCTATGGCGCACTTCAACCGCCAGCGGCCGGTCCAGCGTATCGATCAGCTGCACCAGCTCAGCGAGGCGAGCCGGGCCAAAGGTAGCGGGCAGCTGCAGCCAGAACGGACTGACCCGCCGCCCCAGCGGCGCCAGCAACGAACGGAACGACAGCACCATTTCCAGCACGTCGCGAAGATCCGATGCCTGACTGATCTCGCGCGGCAGCTTGGCACAGAAGCGGAATCCGTCCGGCATCAACGCCGCCCAGCGCTCGATCTTCTGCTCCGACGGCCAGGCATAAAGCGTGGTGTTGCCCTCCACGGTATTGAAGACCGAGCAATAGCGCGCCAGATACTCGGTCGCCTGTAATCCCGGCGAATAGAGCGACCCGCGCCATGCGGCTTCGTTCCAGGAGGGACAACCGAGAAAATAGGGAAGACTCAAGCGCGGTTCGCTACGCCTCAGGCGTAGAGATCCAGACCAAGCACCTCGTGTGCATCAAGATCGGCACTGAAGCTGGCGGTGATGCCATAGCTTTGCAGCGCTTGCGCCGCACGGCTGTTCAGCGGGCGCTCCATCATGGCTTCGAAGCGCGCCGGCATGAAGTCGCCGGAGATCGCCGAGGCGTAATCGATGGATTCGCTACGGTTGCGGCGGGAGAGGTGTTCGTAGGTGGAATCGGTCTGGCTCGACGGTGTGGCAATCGACTCGCGCGCCTGCTCCGCAGCCCTTTCACTTTCCCGATAGGGTACCGGCGCACCGCCACGCGGGGCAGGACGTTCGATGGGATAGGCTGAGGGGGCAAGACCGTTGAGGCGCATCATTCACCTGTTCAATTTGGCCGACTCTAGCGAGCCGCCCAGTAATTGGCAATGCCGCTTGTCACCGAGGGGCCTTCGGGGTGGCGACATTGTCACGCAGATAGATCGGCTGGGCCTCATCGGCCTCCACCGCTTCCCCGCGCTGCCAGCCATAAGTCGCCAGCCGCAACAGGTCTTCGGCATGCGGCAACAGCGTGGCGTCCACTGCGGCTGGCTGTACCGCTAGACGCTCGCCGTAACGCCAACCCGTGCCGGCAGCAAACCAGTTTTCCGAGCCGTCGCGCGGCAGGCTGACCTGTTCCGGCGGCAGAACGGCTTCGATTCCGGCCAGCTGCATCTCGCCCTCATGTACACGATAGCAACCCCAATAGACCTCACCCATGCGCGCGTCGATAGCCACCGCCACCTGTTCCACGCCGTGCTCGCGGTGTGCCCGCTGGGCGATGGTCGCCAAGGTCGAGACCGGCAGTACCGGACGCTCCAATGCAAATGCCAGGCCCTGTACCACGCCAACGGCGATACGCACGCCGGTGAACGCACCGGGTCCGCGGCCGAACGCCAGCGCATCGACCGCCGACAGGGCGATGCCCGCCTCGGCCAAAAGGGTTTGGATCATCGGCAGCAGCCGTTGCGCATGCAGCCGTGGGATCACTTCGTAGTGGCTGATTACCTTGCCCTCATGCAGCAATGCAACGGAGCAGGCTTCGGTCGCGGTATCCAGCGCCAACAGAGTGGTCATGATGATTTATGCAGGTTGCCGAGTGGGCGGGCATTAAAACGGTTTAGGTTTTTTTTTGCCAGCGCTGCGGCCCGTCGAGCGACGGGTCACAGCATTGCAGGCCGTCGAAAACCTAGCGGGCGAGGGCCAGGCAAGACGAAATCAGCCGAGCAAGCGGTGTGTAGGAACTGTGCATGAGCATGCCGGGGCTCCTTTCAAACCACCTGGCTGCGCGCAGTAGCGCAGCGGCCTGTCAATGGATCTGGTCGGGTTTGACTACGATCCAGTTCTTATCGGCGGTCACCGCCTGACCCAGTTCAGCCTGGCGCTTGGCCGCGCTGACCTGCCAATCCTTGATCTGCTGGGTGTACTTGGCTTTGCGATCGACCCAGATGCGCAGCCCGCCCTTTTCCATGTCGGTGGCGTTGAACAGCATATAGCCATCGGACAACGGCGTGTCGCCCGCCACCAGCACCGGCATCTTCCATTGGTCGATCCAGCCGTGAATCGTGGCCAGTTTACCTTCGTACCAAGTCATGGGATTCATCAGGAACGGGGTCAATTCCAGGTCGAGATTAGCGGCTGGATCGTAACTGCCGGCCTTGATCTGCAGGCGTGAGCTGGTCAGGGCGCCGCTCTTACGGTCCTTGAGCAGCATGTTGACGCCTATAACATTCTCAGGCTTGACGTTGTAGCCGTACTTCGGATCGCTGGCGATCATGCGCACGATCTCTTCGCTGGCGGCGGTCATTACATAGACCTCAATGCCGTTTTCCTGCAGGCGGTTGTACAGCTCCTGCATGCCGGCGAAGATCTTCGGCGGCGTGACGCTGCCCTCTACCACCTTGTCACCGTCGTAATAGTTGATCGGCACCGGCTTGTCGTAGGCCATGACGTCATCGACATAGCCCTTCAGCTCGCGCAGGGTGAAGCCAGAAAATATCTGCGCAACCCAGGGGTAACAGATCAGGTCGTCGATTTCGCATAGGCGGTAGTAATAGCTGTTGAGGCTTTCTTTGAAGCCTTCGCTGTCCTTGAACGGGATCAGTTTGAGCGATGGGTCCATGTTTTCGCGGGTGAGAACGCCCTTCATCTCCAAGTAGGGCAGCAAGGACTCCTCGATATCGAACTGATAACTGGTGTTATCCATATCGAACACCGCATAGGCACCCTTGTCGGTATTGGCGGCGATCATTTTTTCGATCTGCACCGCCGCCTCGCTGGGCCAGTGCTGTAACTCGGTGGCGGCTGAAACGCCTAGGGCCATGACACTCATGGCCAACCCGATCACCCACGTCCGCATAGTTCTCATACGCGCTCCTGCGTTCCTTTTTGCTGAGGAAATAGCCATCTGGTATAGACCAGACAACTGACCCTAGCGGGCCTGAGAAAAATTGCTGCTCCGAAAGCGACCTTCGATTACCTAACCACCCGATTTGCCCTAAAACGACAACGGCCCGCAAAAGCGGGCCGTTGGCTGACTGCAAAATAACCGTTCAGCTGAGCGCAGCCATCACCTTCGCAGTGATGTCTTCCACCGAGCCGACGCCTTCGACGCGGCTGCACTTGGGCGTGCCCTCGGTCGTTTCAAGGTTCTGGTAGAAGGCTACCAGCGGCTTGGTCTGCGAGTGGTAGACGGCCAGACGATGGCGAACGGTTTCTTCCAGGTCATCCTTGCGCTGAATCAGTTCCTCACCGGTGAGGTCGTCGACCCCGGCAACCTTCGGCGGGTTGTGCTCGGTGTGGTAGACGCGACCGGAAGCCGGATGCACACGGCGGCCAGACAGGCGACCGACGATCTCTTCGTCGTCCACGGCGATTTCCAGCACGTGGTCCAGCTTTACGCCAGCATCACGCAGCGCTTCGGCTTGGGGAATGGTGCGAGGGAAGCCATCGAAGAGGAAACCGTTGGAGCAATCGGCCTGCTGGAGCCGCTCCTGGATCAGCGCGATGATGATTTCATCGGAAACCAGACCACCGCTATCCATGACGTCCTTGACCTGCAAGCCCAGCGGCGAGCCGGCCTTGACCGCTGCACGCAACATGTCGCCAGTGGAAATTTGCGGAATGGCGAACTTCTCGGTAATGAAGCGAGCCTGTGTGCCTTTCCCGGCACCGGGCGCTCCCAGCAGAATTACGCGCATGGATGAGTCCTCAAGTTTGCAAAGGGATGCCGCCAGGATTGTCTGCAACCCCACCTCTGGCGAATCAAAAATTCTGGTTTGCCGCCATGCGACAAAAGGTTGAACACGATACACAGCGCACAGAATGCAGACAAGCGGCTCCCTTGGCCTGTGCTTGGCCGGCCTGCAGCCGCACGCTGAGACAGGAAAATGCCGCCAGACAGCCGTAATGACGTCTATCTGGCGCGACGCGACGGCTTTCGCTCAGGCTCATCCTGTATTGCGAAGCCCAGCCGCGATACCCGCGACGCTGACCAGCAGCGCCTGTTCCAGAGGGCTTTCTGCCGGATCCGGTTGCTGCCGTGAGCGGGCCAACAGCTCGGTCTGCATCAGGTGCAGAGGGTCTAGATAGGTGTTGCGCAGGCTGAATGCCTCGAGCGTTTCAGGACTGTGTGCGAGAAGCTCGGGTTGACCGGTCAGCCCGAGCACCGCCTCCACCGCCTGCGACAATCTGTCACGCAAATCGCGACCCAGCGGGTGCAGTTGCGCGGTGACCAGACGTTCGTCGTAGCGACTGGCAATATCAGCGTCTGCCTTGGCCAGCACCATTTCGAGCATATCGATGCGGGTGCTGAAAAAAGGCCAGCGCTGTCGCATCAGCTGCAAGCGATCGCCCTCGCCGCGGTCCAGCGCGGTTTGTAGCGCCTGTTCCCAGCCCAGCCAGGCGGGCAGCATCAGCCGTGTCTGGGTCCAGGCGAATATCCAGGGGATCGCCCGCAGACTTTCGACGCCACCCTCGCGGCGCTTCGACGGCCGACTGCCCAACGGCAGGCGCCCGAGCTCCTGCTCGGGCGTGGCCTGGCGAAAGTATTCGACGAACTGCGGATGTTCGCGCACCACACTGCGGTATGCCTTGACGCCTTCAGCGGCCAGCTGCTCCATGGTCTCGCGCCAGTCCGGCTCGGGCATTGGCGGCGGCAGCAGGGTCGCTTCCAGTACCGCGGCCAGATACAGGCTGAGGTTCTGCTCGGCGATATCGGGCAGCCCGAACTTGAAGCGAATCATTTCGCCCTGTTCAGTGGTACGGAAGCGCCCTGCCACCGAGCCGGGTGGTTGCGAAAGGATCGCCGCATGGGCCGGACCGCCGCCCCGACCTACTGTGCCGCCACGACCATGGAACAAAAGCAGTTCGACCTGGTGCGCGCGGCAGATCTCGACGAGGCTTTCCTGCGCGCGGTACTGCGCCCAGGCGGCTGCTGTAGTGCCGGCATCCTTGGCCGAGTCCGAATAGCCGATCATAACTTCCTGCGGGCCATGCAGGCGCTGGCGATAGCCGGGCAACCCCAGCAACTGATCGATGCTGGGGCCGGCGTTGTTCAGGTCGTCAAGGGTCTCGAACAGCGGCACGACGCGCATCGGTCGTTGCAGACCGGCCTCCTTCAGCAGCAGCTGAACTGCCAGCACGTCCGAGGCGCCCCGAGCCATGGAGATGACATACGAGCCAAGCGATGCACCCGGTGCCTGCGCCACCACGCGGCAGGTCGCCAGCACTTCGGCGGTTTCGGCCGATGGTTGAAAGTGCGGGGGCAAAAGCGGGCGGCGGTTGTTCAGCTCGCGCTGGAGAAATTCCAGGCGTTGCTGCTCGTCCCACTGATCATAGTGACCAACCCCTAGATAATCAGTGATCTCCGCCAAGGCCGCGACATGCCGAGCCGAATCCTGACGAATATCGAGGCGTACGAGAAACAGACCGAACGCCGCAACCCGGCGCAACGTGTCGAGCAAGATGCCGTCGGCGATGACGCCCATGCCGCAGGCATGCAGCGAGTGGTAGCAAAGTTCCAGCGGTTCGCGTAGCTCACGGTTGTCCTGCAGCACTGCCAGTGGCGCCGGGTGGTCGTGCTCGACCGCGGCGCTGGCCCAGTCGCGCGTGGCCTGCAGGCGCTCACGGAGGCCCTTGAGCAACGCCCGGTAAGGTTCGGCTGACTCACCGCTGTGGCGCAGCAGTTCTTCGCTGGCGGTCTGCATCGACAGCGCGGTAATCAGCCCTTCGATGTCACGCAGAAGCAGATCAGCCGCTACCCAGCGTGCCAGCAGCAACACTTCGCGGGTCACCTTCGCCGTCACGTTGGGATTACCGTCGCGATCGCCGCCCATCCAGGATGCAAAGCGGATTGGCGCCGCGTCCAGCGGCAAGTGCAGGGCGGTGCTGCGCTTGAGTGCCTGATCGGTCTGGCGCAGCACATTCGGCAGCGCCTGCCATAGCGAGTTCTCGATGACAGCGAACCCCCACTTCGCCTCTTCCACCGGCGTCGGCCGGCTGCGACGGATTTCCTCGGTGTGCCAAGCCTCGGCGATCAGGCGTTGCAAGCGCAGTTCGATCCCGGCCAGCTCCGCCGCACCGAGATCGGTGTGATCGCGTGCCGCTAGCTGAGCGGCGATAGCGTCGTATTTCTGGATCAGGGTACGCCGCGACACTTCGGTCGGGTGTGCCGTCAGCACCAGTTCGATCTCCAGACGGCCTACTTGCCGGGCCAGGAATTCCTGGCCAAAGCCCTCCCCCTTTAGCCGCTCGAGCAGCCCACTCAGCACGCCGGATTCGAACGGAGCCGGCTCGCCGGGCCGGCGGCGACGCACCTGGTGATACTGCTCGGCGATGTTGGCCAGATTGAGGAATTGGTTGAAAGCACGGGTCATCGGCAGCAGCTCGTCATCAGCCAACCCATCAAGGGTCTCCTGCAACAGCCTGGCCCCGTCGGCCGACCCACGGCGCGCGCTCTTTGCGCCCTTGCGAATGCGTTCGATCTTGTCGAAGAAGGCATCGCCGTGTTGTTCACGGATGGTGTTACCCAGCAGTTCGCCAAGCAGGTGAACGTTCTCGCGCAGTCGCGCGTCGATCTTCGCCATGTTCGTGTCTCCCCAGGCCGCGCCACTTAAGGCTCACAACCGATATGCAACCGATGCTGAACGGCTACGCTTTAAGAACCCTCCAAACAGAGTGCCCAGCGTGTTCGTCGAAGACAAGGCATGGCAAGAGAAGTCTGTCCGACGGCCGCTCGCCTTACACGCCACTATCGCTCGCCACGGCGAGCTAAGGATGGAGCTAGATGAAGATTTCAGAACTGGTCCGGGAATGGGAAAGTAGCGCTACCGGCCGCATGAGCACCCAGCACTACAACATTCCACTGGATGTTGAAAGCGCTGCCCGGCTGGCTGCTCTGGCGGAGATGTATCCAAAGCGCAGCACAGAAGAGCTGCTGGGAGAACTGGTCGGCGCCGCGCTCGAGGCCATCGAGACCAGCCTTCCCTATCAACGGGGCAGTAAGGTTATCGCCACCGACGAGCAAGGCGATCCGGTCTACGAAGACGTTGGTCCGACGCCGCGTTTTCTTGCCCTTTCGCGCAAGCATCTCGAGCGCCTGCTTGCCGAGCAATCGGAACAGTCCTGATCTGACAACCATCGATCCGAGGTGTCCCGCAGGGCCGCCTCGCTCTCTTCGACGGCTCTAAAAAGCCTCGTCCAGGCGTTTCGTTTGCTTTTCCGCTGGAACGAATGCGGCCCGATGCCCTCACAAAAACATGCCCGTTCTGATTGCCGGCCCTTCCCGTCAGGGCAGACACAAGGCTCGCGGGTACCGTTTTCCCGATCCTCCATTGGAGACTGGCCATGAAAATGAACACCATCAAAAGCCCCCTGTCGCGTTTTCAGTTACCCAAGCTGGCCGCCGTTGCGCTGGGCGGTCTGCTGCTGGTTGGTTGTGCTGGCAATCCACCGAACGAACAGTTCGCCGTAACCGAATCAGCGGTGCGTAGCGCAGTCAGCGCTGGCGGTGCCGAATACGCCGCGGTGGAAATGCGCGCCGCGCAGGAGAAATGGAAGCAGGCCGAACTGGCCATGCAGAAGGAAAATTACGACGAGGCCCGCAAGCTCGCCGAACAGGCCGAGTGGGACGCACGCGTTGCCGAGCGCAAAGCCCAGGCAGCCAAGGCGCAGAAGGCGGTAGAGGACGCCAACCGGGGGATCCAAGAACTGCGCGAAGAAAGCATGCGCGGCGTTCAGTGATCGCACCGTTCAACTCTCAATGCCTTCCCTTCCATACAGGATGATTCGTTATGAATAAATTACTGACTCTCCCTACCGCGCTGGCCATGACCATCGGGCTGGCAGCCTGTTCGTCGCAGCCCAACGACAACCTCGAGCAAGCACGCGGGCAGTATTCGCAACTGCAGGCCGACGCCCGCTCCAGCCGCCTGGCCGCGCTGGAAACCGAAGACGCAGGCAAGATGCTGGAGAAAGCCAACCAGGCTTATCTGAACGACGCGAACGAGGAAAAGGTGGATCAGTTGGCCTATCTGGCCAAGCGCCGAATAGAGCTGGCCGAGCAGACCATCGCGCTGCGCACTGCCGAGCAGGAAATTGAGAAGGCTTCGGCCAAACGCGCCGAAGCCCGACTCGAATCCCGCGAGCAGCAACTCAAGCGCCAGCAGGACGAGATCCGCCAGCTGCAACAGGATCTGCAAGCCAAGCAGACCGAACGCGGCACGCTTGTGACCTTCGGTGACGTGCTGTTCGACCTCAACAAGGCGCAACTCAAGCCGAGCGGCATGCGCGGGGTGCACAAGCTCGCCGAGTTCCTCAGTGAGAACCCCGAGCGCAAGGTAGTGGTTGAAGGTTATACCGACAGCACCGGCTCGGATGCCTATAACCAGCAGCTTTCCGAACGCCGCGCCGAGTCCGTCAGGCGCGCATTGACCCACGCTGGGGTCGATGCGCAGCGCATCCAGACGGTCGGCTACGGTGAAGAGTATCCAGTAGCGAGCAACGACTCGAACTCCGGCCGGGCGATCAACCGTCGCGTTGAAGTGACGATTTCCAACGACAACCAGCGCGTCGCGCCGCGCTCATCCATGGAGTGAAGAAATGCCTCGCCGGAAAGCCGGCGATAGCATTTGGCAACTGCCGCAGCCCGCGCTCATGGCGGGCCAATGAGATGGTACCCCCCACACCGTCTCGCGGGGTGGGGGATAACCATAGAGGGTAGACGTGCCAAACGACAGGCGAGTCCTGGATCAGGGCTTGTTTGTCGGCTCCTTAGCGGTCGGCGCCTTCTGCCCCATGCAACGAACAGCACGCTTGCGGCCGTCGACCAGCACACCGGTCAGCCCCTTCTGCTCGGTGTCGAAAAGCACCAGCACACCATCAATGCATTCGGCTACCTGCGGCGCCGGCTTGAGCGAGACGCGATAGTCTTCGCCGGGAACGGTCTTGAGCATCGTGTAGTCGGCCAACAAAAGCGCGTCCTCCGGCTTGGCAACATGCAAGTAACCATAATAAAACAGCACCGCAACGGTACCGATGACGCTGCCGATGGCGGTGAGGATCAGCGGAATGGGGTTACGTTCGGACATGGACGGGCTCGCCTGATCAAAGAGGCGGCATTGTCGCAAAATTGACCCGCCACGGGCCAAGGCCGCGCCGACAAATCGAACACGCCGCGTTCGGAGCAAGGTTCAGCAGCGAACATGGCCACCCTTGTGCCAGCAAGCTTTGCTTCTGGTGATTGCCTGCCATCGCCGCTGCGAATAACGCTTCACGCGCGTGCGATTAGACCTGATGGTTGATCCAATTCGGTGTGCTGCTATGCCTGCTGCACGGCGCCATACCACTCCATTCGACAGGACGAGCCCGCCATGGATATCTCCGCCCGCCCCGACGCCATAGTCCTTGATCAGCCCTTTACAGCTATTCCCGCGCTGATCACGCACTGGGCAAAGTATCGGCCCGATCATCCCGCCCTGATCCAAGACGAGTGTCGCTTGAGCTTCGCCCAGCTTGACGCGCGCATGAACAGCGTTGCTGCCGCGCTGCAGCGCGACGGCTTGAAACCCGGCGACGCGCTGGCGATCTGCGCCTTCAATTCCATTGACTACGCGACAGTATTTCTCGGCGCGTTGCGCGCGGGTGTCGCCGTGGCGCCGCTGGCGCCCTCGGCCAGTGCCGAAAGCCTGCTGACCATGCTGACGGACGCCTCGCCGCGCCTGCTGTTCGTCGACGCGCCTTCGGCGCAGCACCTGGAGCCGGTGACCGCGCAGCTGCCCTGTCCAACCCTGCGACTGGATCAGACCGCAGCGAACGGACTGTCAGCGTGGCTGAGCGATGCGACGCCGGAACCGGTAGCGATCCAGCCAGCCTGGGCGTTCAACATCATCTATTCCTCCGGCACCACCGGCGAGCCCAAGGGCATCGTGCAGTCCCATGCGATGCGTTGGGCGCATGTGCGCCGCAGCGCTGCTTACGGATATGGCGAAAATGCCACCACGCTGATCTCCACGCCGCTGTATTCCAACACCACATTGGTGGCCTTTCTGCCGACACTGGCGCTGGGCAGCACCGTGGTGCTGATGAGCAAGTTCGAGGCCGGCGAATACCTGCGACTGACGCAGCAACACGGCGTCACGCATACCATGCTGGTGCCGGTGCAATACCAGCGGATCATGGCGCGCGACGACTTCGATCAGTACGACCTCAGCCGCTTCCGCTACAAGATGTGCACCAGTGCACCGTTCGGAGCGGCGCTCAAAGCTGATGTGCTGGCGCGTTGGCCAGGTGGGTTGATAGACACCTACGGAATGACCGAAGGGGGCGGTACCTGCATCCTCGCCGCCCACGAATACCCCGACAAGCTGCACACTGTCGGCAGACCGGCCGAAGGGCATGACATCCGCGTGATCGACGACGAGGGCAAGGAATTGCCCAAGGGCGCCATCGGCGAGATCGTCGGGCATTCCCCGGCGATGATGATCGGCTACCTGAACAAGCCGGAAAAAACCGCCGAAGCCGAATGGTACGACCCCAGCGGCAAGCGCTTCATCCGCACCGGCGACATCGGCCGCTTCGATGATGAGGGCTTTCTCACCCTGCTCGACCGCAAGAAGGACATGATCATCTCGGGCGGCTTCAACCTTTATCCGAGCGATCTCGAGGCAATACTGCGCGAGCATTCGGCAATCGCCGACGTAGCGGTGGTCGGAGTGCCGTCCACGCGCTGGGGCGAGACGCCCGTAGCCTTCGTCGTGCGTGCAGCCGGTGCCGCGGAAACGTCCGAGGCGCTGCTGGATTGGTTCAACGGTCGCGTCGGCAAGACCCAGCGGCTAGCACATATGGAACTGACTGACGAGCTGCCGCGTAGCGCCATTGGCAAGGTGCTCAAGCGGGAGCTGCGCGATCGCTATCTGGCTGAACACGGCGCCGTGGACTAAGCAGACCAGCCATACCACCGGGCAGGCGGATGACAATCCCGCTGCTCCGGTGCAGGCCTCGGCAGTGTGCTGTGGATTTTTGTAGGAGGCCCGCCTCGGGGCGAAGCTTTTGGCTTTGAGCCGGCAGAGAGTGTGCTTTCGCCACGGGTCGCGCCTCCCACCGAAGCGCTCCGAGCATGGCGTTCTCAATAGCCTCGGTCGATATCAATGACGCCGCTAATGGCTTGGCCCTGTTCCAGCGAGGCGATCTTCCCAGCGATCTGGGCAATAGTCGCTTCGCGCAGGGTGCGTGCCGAGACGTGCGGGGTGATGTTCACCTGCGGCATGCTCCAGAACGGATGCGTCGTCGGCAGCGGTTCCTCACGGAAGACGTCGAGCACGGCGCGCGATACGCGGCCCTCTTCGATGGCGCGACAGAGATCCTGGTCCACCAGATGCTCGCCGCGTCCGACGTTGATGACCACAGCATCGGGTCTTAGCCGCGACAGCAGCGAGTGATCGATCAGATCGCGCGTGCTGTCAGTCAGTGGCAGCGTGTTGATCAGTACTCGGGTCTCACCAAGGAATCCGTCGAGTTCCGCCTCGCCGGCAAAACTGCGGACGCCGTCGATGGCGTAAGTGGAGCGCGCCCAGCCGCACACGGGATACTCCAGTCCCGCCAGGGTGCGCGCGACACGCTGGCCGATATGACCCAGCCCGAGCACGCCGACCGGCCACTCGCTGCGTTCAATCGGCCGGCGGAGTTTCCACTGGCCCGCGGCTTGCTGCTCACGATAGACGTCCATGTCGCGAGAGATGCCGATGACGTGATAAGCGACGTATTCGGCCATTTGCACCGCCATGCCCGCGTCCTCAAGACGCACCACCGGGATATTGCGCGGCAGGTTCGGTACCTGCACCAGCGCGTCCACGCCAGCGCCGAGGTTGAAGACGGCCTTGAGCTGCGGTTCCCTGTCGAACAGCGCCGCCGGTGGGTGCCAGACGATGGCGTAATCGGCATTGCAGCTCGGCATGTCCGAGTGCCAGACCTGAATTTGCGCCTCCGGCAGGTGCTGCTGAATTAGATTGGTCCAGCGCTCCGGTTTGGGATCGGCGGCAACGAAAAGGATTTTCATGGGCACTCTACTTCTGCTCTGTTGAAAAAAAGAGGCCACCTGCCCAGCAGGCGGCCCGTGGCGCCAGCCGAGAGCTATATCGCATAGACGTGACCGTTGGCCTCCAACAGGCGCAACAAGGCCGGCCAGGTCAGCTTGGCCGCGCTGCCCAACTCCGCAGACTGCTGGCGCGTGGTTTCAATGGCCGCGGCGGATGGCAAATGAGTCGGGCCGCAGGATTGAGCGCGCACCTGAATCTCGCAGGCCTTCATCAAGAAATACAGGTAGGTGAAGGCTTCGGCGACGGTACCGCCGGCGGTGAGCACGCCATGGTTGCGCAGCATCATCATCTGTTTGTCGCCGAGGTCGCGGATCAGCCGCTCGCGTTCGCTGAGATCCAGCGCGACACCTTCGTACTCGTGGTAACAGAGATGATCGAGGCAGAGCATCGCCGTCTGACTCAACGGCAACAATCCATCACGATGCGCGGATACCGCCACCCCATCAGGGGCATGCAGGTGCATGACCGCACCGGCGTCCTCACGGCCCATGTGAATGGCGCTGTGAATAGTGAAACCAGCCGGATTAACCCGGTGCAGGCTGCCGCTCTGGACAATCTGCCCGTCACGGTCGACCTTCACCAGCGACGAGGCGGTGATTTCCTGGAATAGCAGGCCGTACGGATTAATTAGAAAGTGATGATCAGGACCCGGTACGCGCGCCGACAGGTGAGTAAAAACCAGATCGTCCCAGCCGAAGTGCGCCACCAGTCGATACGCCGCAGCGAGGTCCTTGCGCACCTGCCATTCCGCGTCCCGATTCGTCGGCGTTGAATCTTGCATAGCATCTTCTCCATTGGTTTCGAAGGCGCCAGGTGGCGCATGGCCCGCAACCGCTACGCTGGTGTCAGGCCTCCTGTGCGCTGGCGGCGTGCTTGCGATTCTCTTCTTCCTGCAAGGCGCGCCACATCAGCTTGCCAGTGGACGAACGAGGCAACGAGGCGACGATTTCCACGTAAACCGGGGCCTTGTACGCTGCCATTTCCGCCTTGCACCAGTCGATGATGTCCTGCTCGCTTACCAACCCGGCCTGCCCATCACGCAGCACCACGCAGGCCTTGACCGTCTCCCCGCGCTTTGGATCAGGCCGTGAGATGACGCAACACTCCTGGATCGCCGGGTGGCGGTACATCAGGCTTTCGACCTCAGACGGCCAGACCTTGAAGCCCGAGGCGTTGATCATGCGCTTGACCCGGTCGACGAGGAAGAAATAGCCCTCCTCATCGTAGTAGCCCATGTCCCCGGTGCGGAAAAAACGCTTGCCGTCCAGTTCGATGAACGCGCGCTCGGTCTCCTCTGGCCGGTTCCAGTAGCCGCGAAACAGCTGTGGACCGTAGCTGATGATTTCGCCCACTTCGTTGGGGCCGAGTTCGGCCTGAGTATTCAGATCGATGATGCGGCTGTCGACATCGAACACCGGAATGCCGAGGCACTGCGCTTTAGGGCGCGCCACCGGGTTGATATGAGTGGCGGCGATGGTTTCGGATAACCCGTAGCCCTCGACATAGCGCAGGCCGGTGAGCCGATGCAGCTTTTCTTCAACCGCCTTGGGCATTGCTGCCCCGCCGCCACCAATACTGACCAGGCTTGAAAGGTCGTACTGTTCCAGGTCCGGATCGGCGAGAAAGTCGATGGCCATGGTGGCGATATTGACCCAGCCGGTCACGGCGTGGCGCTCGATCAACTGGGCCGCCACCTTGCGATCCCAGCGGGTCATGATCACCGCGGTGCTGCCGTTGTAGATCGGGCCACTCATGGCGCCCTGCATTCCGGTGACATGGAAGTACGGCAGCGTCGCGAGGATCACCGATTCGCTGGTGCTGTTGGTCCAGACCAGGCGATGAACGATGGTAGCCATGGCCGAACGATGGGTGTGCATGCAGCCCTTCGGCGCGCCGGTAGTGCCGGAGCTGTAGGGAAACACGCAGAGATCGTCCGGGCCGGCTGTATGTGGGCCCGGCGCATGACCAGCGTTCAACGCCTCGGCCCAGCTAACGCCACCGGCGAAATTGGGCCGTATCGGCGCGGCCTGCACTTCGGCGGGCAGTGCCAAGTCGGTGGGCTGTCGCAGATATTCCGAATAGGCCGCGACGATCACCTGGCGCAGCTGTGCAGTGCCGGCCAGCGGTGCAATGAAATCGGTCAGCTCCTGGCCACAGATGCACACCGCAGCACCGGTATCGTGCAGGTAGTGCTCCAGTTCGGCACTGTGGTTCATCGGGTTGACCGGCACCACCACGGCGTCCGCACGCAGGATCGCGTAGTAGGCGATGGTGAACTGTGGTGAGTTTTGCATGTACAACAGGACCCGATCGCCCTTGACCACGCCAAGGTGCCGCAGGTAGCCGGCCAGCGCTTCCACCTCGCGCAACAGCTCGGTGTAGCTGATCAGGGTGTCGTAGTAGACAATCGCCGTCTTGTCCGGGAAGCGCCGCGCGGAGATCTCAAGATTGGCGAACAGGCTGGTTTCCGGCACCGTCAGGTGTTTTGGCAGATCCTCGGGCCAGACCGCATGATGACGAGTGAACATTACAGAACTCCTGAATCGCTATTAGAGGGCCAGTTCAGCCATGGCCCGTTCTTCGCCCCACTCGAGCCAGCCCCGGGTGTCGCGCAAGGGTGTGATGGCGATGCGTTTCTCGCGCAGCGCAGTGACGTCCGCTTCAGGCGCGACGATGTGCGCCGAGGAATGTTCGAAACCGAGCCACCAGTACGGCAGGCCCCGACCGTCCCGGCCCGCCTGGAGCCGTGGTCGAGTAATAGAACCACGTGATTGCTGGGTCATTCGCAGATGGCTGACGGCATCAGCCGAGCAGGCAGGGAAGTTCACGTTCCAGCAACAACCGCCGTTCTCGCGGCGCATCCAGAGTGCGCGAATCGTTTTCTCCGCATAGGTTTCAACACAGGACCAATCGATCGCCGCGCGATCGAGAAAGGCCTGGCTCAGACCGATGGCCGGCATCCCCAACAGATCGGCGCTGAGTACCGCACCGAGGGTTCCCGAATAAGGCACCGAGTCGCCTATGTTCGCCCCGCTGTTGATGCCGGACAGCACCAGGTCAGGTGGCGATTCCTGCAGCCACTCAGCCATGGCGAACATCACGCAATCCGATGGCGTACCGGAGACGGCAAAGCGCCGCTCACCATGGCGATACACCCGCAGCGGCGAATGCACCGAAATGCCCTGACCGGTGCCGCTCTGGTCATGCTCGGGGGCGACCACCCAGACCTCCTCGGCCAGTTGCGCCGCGATTTGCTCGAGCAATGCCAGCCCCGGCGCAGCGATGCCGTCGTCGTTGGTCAGCAGGACGCGGCGAAGCAATGGACCGCTCATGCCGATGCTCCCCCTTCGCCGCCCTGGGCGATGCGCCAGCCCGCTTCGGCGAGCAGACCGGCACGCTGGCCAACCTGCAGTGCGTCGGCGTTGCTGGCGTTGCCCTGCAGCGCTCGCGCATAGACGCCCTGCAGTATCGCCGCCAGTCGGAACAGCGAAAACGCCACGAAGACATGCCAGTCCGCCACGTCGGCACGCCCGCTCTGTAGACAATAACGCTCCAACACCTGCCGCTCGGAGGGAATGCCCTGCGCCTGCAGATCGATGCCAATCAGTCCACGCAGCCCGTCCACTCCAGCTGGCAGGTGGTATGGCAGGCAGAAATAGGCGAGATCAGCCAGCGGATGGCCGAGGGTCGACAGTTCCCAATCGAGAATCGCCGCCACCCTCGCCTCCCGCGGCTCGAAGATCAGATTGCCAAGGCGGTAATCGCCGTGGGAGATGGCGCATTCGTCGCGCTGCGGCAGCTGCTCCGGCAGCCATTGCATCAGCTTCTCCATCGCCGGCATGTCACCGGTCCGGGAGGCCTGATACTGGCCGGACCAGCGCTTCACTTGACGGGCGAAATAACCCTGGGCCTTGCCGAAGTCACCCAGCTCCACCGCCTCGACATCGACCTGATGCAGCGCGGCGAGGGTATCAACGGCAGCCAAGTGGATCGACTGACGATCCTCAACGTGCAGCCCGTCTAGCGCCGGGTGGCTGAAGATCCGCCCTGCCACGTGATCCATTACATAAAAGGCGGTGCCGATGATGCCTTCGTCCTCGCACAGCAGATGCACGCGCGGCACTGGCACACCGGTGTGCTCGGACAGCGCGCGAATCACCTTGTATTCGCGTTCGACCATGTGCGCCGAGGGCAGCACCTTGCCCGGCGGCTTCTTGCGCAGCACATAGCGACGCCCGGCGCTTTCCAATAGATAGGTAGGGTTGGACTGGCCACCCTGGAACTGCCGGATGCTCAAGTCATCCTCCATCTCCGGCAGGTGTAGACGTAGGTACCGCGCCAGCGCAGCCTCATCGAAGCGATGCGCCGGCAAGACCTCGATCAGCTCGGGTTCGTTCATCGCCGCGCCCTCAGCATGCGGTTTCGCCGCCATCCGCGACGATCACCTGCCCAGTGATGTAAGCGCTGGCTGGCGCCGCCAGGAATACCGCGAGACCGGCGATATCCACCGGCTCGCCAATGCGGCGCAGCGGGGTCTTCTCGGCCGCGCGGCGGACCCGCTCCGGATCATCGAGCAGCGCCTTGGCGAAATCGGTGCGCACCAGTCCCGGCGCGATAGCATTAACGCGGATGCCCTTGGGCCCCCACTCCGCCGCCAGGTTGCGCGCCAGCGCGGCTTCGGCCGCTTTGGACACGCCATAGGTGCCGATTACGGTGTTGCCACGCAGCCCGGCGATGCTGGAAAGCATGATCACTGCACCTTCGCCACGCTCGGCCATCTGTGGCAGGACCATGTTGGACAGCCAGAAGGTGCCCTTGACGTTGGTGTCCATGATCTTGTCCCAGGCATCATCGGTCAGCTCGCTGGTCGGACCGTAGACCGGATTGGTAGCGGCGTTGCAGACCAGCACATCGATGCGCCCCCACGTCTGCAGGGTGGTGTCGACCAGTCTCCGCAGGTCTTCCTTGCGGCCCACGTGACAAGGCACCGCGATGGCCTCGTGGCCTGCGGCTTTGAGCTCGGCGGCCACCGCCTCGCAGGCGTCGGCCTTGCGGCTGGAAATGACGACCCGAGCGCCACACTTGGCCATCTCCTCGGCGATGGAACGGCCTATGCCCCGGCTGGAACCGGTGATCAGCGCCACCTTGCCAGACAGATCGAATAAGGGATTTGTCATCTGACTGCATCCTTCTTGTTGGTTTTGTCGGAAGCTCAGCGCTTGCTTGAGTAGTTCTTCAGTTCCAGCTTGGCGATGGTGTCCAGATGGACCTCGTCCGGGCCATCGGCCAGACGCAGGGTCCGCTGGTGGGCCCAGGCCGCCGCGAGGAAGCTGTCCTGGGAGACTCCCTTGGCGCCATGCACCTGAATCGCGCGATCCAGCACCCGCAGCGCCATGCTCGGCGCAGCCGCCTTGATCATGGCGATCTCCTGCCGCGCTACCTTGTTGCCGACGGTGTCCATCATGCGCGCTGCCTTGAGGGTCAGCAGACGGGTCTGCTCGATCTCGATGCGCGAGCGGGCGATGTCCTTGCGGATCGAGTCGAAGTCGGCCAGCGGCCTGCCGAACGCCACACGCGAATGAACGCGCTCGCACATGGCCTGCAAGGCCCGCTCGGCCACGCCAATGGTGCGCATGCAATGGTGGATGCGGCCTGGGCCGAGACGGCCCTGGGCGATCTCGAAGCCGCGGCCTTCGCCGAGCAGTATGTTGCTGGCCGGGACGCGAACATTGTTGTAGTTGATTTCGGCATGGCCATGGGGCGCGTGGTCGTAGCCGAACACATGGAGCGCGCGGACGATTTCCACGCCGGGCGCGTCGAGCGGCACGAGGATCATCGACTGCTGCCGATGGCGCTCGGCGGTGGGGTCGGTCTTGCCCATCACAATCGCGATTTTGCAGGTAGTGGTCATCGCGCCGGACGACCACCACTTGCGCCCGTTGATCACATACTCGTCACCTTCGCGACGGATCTCACAGGCAATGTTGGTGGCATCGGAAGACGCCACTTCTGGCTCGGTCATTGAAAAGCAGGAGCGTATTTCACCGTTGAGCAAAGGCTTGAGCCACTGTTCCTGCTGCTCCGGCGTGCCGTAGCGTGCCAACACCTCCATGTTGCCGGTATCCGGAGCCGAGCAGTTGAAGACCTCGGCGGCACCATGCGCGCGGCCCATGATTTCGCACAGGTGGGCGTATTCGAAGTTGGTCAGCCCTGCGCCGAACTCGCTCTCTGGAAGGAACAGATTCCATAGCCCCTGCGCCCTCGCCTTGGCTTTGAGTTCTTCGAGGATCGGCGGCGGTGCCCAACGATCTTCTGCGTTGGCAATCTGCTCATGAAGGATGTGTTCGTTGGGATAGATGTGTTCATCCATGAACGTCGTGAGTTGTTCATGCAGCTGTAGCGCTTTACCGGTCAGTTCATACATCGCCGTTTTCCTTCTTATTGTCCTGTGCTGGGAATGTCAGCGGCACCCCTTGCGGGTGCTCGCTACCGGAGCGCAGGCGGAACGTCGCCTCGCCGATCGCCAGTAAGCGATCGTCCTGGTCGCGCACCTCCCCGGAGCTATTGAATATTCGGGTACCGCCGGCACGCCGCTTGCCGATGGCGCGGATAACGCCGTCCGAACATTGGCCGGTGAAGGTGGTGTTCAACACCAGGGTGATGGCCTTGCGCACACGCCCCGGATAGGGGCAGTAGGTACCGGCTTCGGCCAGTACCACGTCGAGCAGGGAGGTCAGTACGCCGCCGTGGAGCACACCGGCCATGTTCAGGTGGCAGGCCTGCACGTCCAGCTCGATCACCGCCTCGTCTTCCGTCCAGGAAACCTGGCGATAGCCAAGCACCTGATGGAAGCCCGGCAGGTCCTTGCCACCGCTGATCGGCAGGGCATTCATTGGGGTTTCGCTCGTGAGCGGGTCCACGTCCTGCCCCGTCATCGCACTGGATTCGAGCGAGGCGCCAAGATAGATGCCCAGGTAAGAGCCGATTCCCCCCGGATGTTTCCGATGTCGAGCCGCATAGCCAGTCCTCTCGATTGTTTTTATGGCGAGTCCGCTTCCTTTTGAAGCTGGCATGACCGAAACGATGCGTCAATTCGAAATCGAGTTCCATCAGGCAGAATTATGATGACCCACAAACAGAACCGTCTAAGATCAATGTCGAAGTGCCATAGCGCTAATCAGCCAAGCGCTTCGACATATCGCCAAGAAAAGAAAGATGGCGATAGCGTTCTGCTAGTGCTTGAAAAAGCTGCACGCTATGTTAGTTTTCGGATACCTTTGTAAAAATCAATTTTACTCTGCGAAACAGAAGCGATGTGAGTGCTAGACAAAAGCCCGTCAGCCAGACAATTACAACAAGAGGACGCGTTATGAAATCGATGCTCAAGAAGCTACTCGTTCCAGCCAGCCTGGTTGCCCTGGCGGTTTCTGCGGTTGTACCGCAAATGGCCGCCGCGCAAGACGTTACCAAGTGGCGGGTCCAATCCCACTGGCCGAGCGCCAGCAGTTCCTACGAGGACAGCCTCGGGCGCCTGAAGCGCGAGATCGAACGACGCACCGAAGGCCGCCTACAATTGCAGCTGTTCGAGTCCGGAGCGCTATTCAAACCACAGGAAACTTTCAACGCTGTCAGCCGCGGCATCATCCAGATGGGCACCATCTCCCCCGGCTACGCACAGGACAAGATTACGCTCGCCGGCATCGCCTCCGGCCTGCCGTTCGCCTTCCAGAACGTCTGGGAAACCGCTTACTTCCATAAGCACATGGGCTTCGAGGACATGCTCAAGGAAGAAGCGGCGCAACACGGGGTTTATTGGTCGACCGACAAGGTCTACCCGACCGAGATGGTGGTGAAGAAGCCAATCAACAGCTGGGAAGACTTCACCAAGCTGAAAATCCGCTCATCGGGCGCCCTGCAGAAATTCCTCGACGAGGCCGGCGCCTCGACCACCTACCTGCCCGGCGGCGAGCTCTATCCGGCACTCGATACCGGTGTGGTGGACGGCGCTCACTGGGGCGCAGTGCAAGGCGCGGCGAGCATGAGCTTCTACGAAGTGGCCAAACATCACGTCAGACCAGCGCTCAACATCGCCGGCACCGATGTGATCATCATCAGCCAGAAGGCGCTCGACAAACTATCCGAGCGCGACCAGGAGATCGTCAAACAGATCCTCGACGAGCAGTTCTGGTACCGCACCAACGAGTATCTGTACCAGGAGCAGATCGCCCTGCGTAAGGCCATCGACGAACAAGGCGTTCAGGTCAACACACTGCCGGACGACGTGCAGAAGCGTCTGCGGGAAGTCGCGCAGAAGTCCTGGGAAGAAGAAGGCAAGCGCAGCGATAAGGCCGCCGAAGCCCTGCAGAAGCTCAAGACCTTCCTCAGCGATCTCGGTTACCTGTAACCCCTCGCCTGATCGGCTCGTCCGACGCGCTCATCCGCGCCGGGCGGCTGATCCGCTCAACCCTTGCTCGTGGGGCTCGTCATGCGCCTGATCCATGCCTACATCAATGGCATCACCCGGCTCAACGAATTCATCGGCCGCTGGGTGGCCTACCTGATTTTTCTAATCTTCGCGCTGCTGCTGCTCGAAGTGTTCATGCGCTATCTGTTTTCGAGCCCGACGTCCTGGACAAACGAGTTCGGACAAATGCTGTTCGGCGCTTACGTAGTGCTATCAGGTGGCTATGTGATGGTTCACCGCGACCACGTGAACGTGGATCTGCTGTATGCCTCGTTCGGCCCACGCACTCGCGCCTGGATCGATATTTTCACCTCAAGCATGTTCTTCCTGTTCATGGCCGCGCTGCTGTACTTCGGCAGTTCCATGGCCTGGGAGTCGATTCAAGGCATGGAAACCTCCTACTCAGCCTGGAACCCGCCGATCTGGCCAATCAAGGCGATGATTCCGCTGGGCACTCTCCTGCTGCTGTTGCAGGGCATTGCCAAGCTGCTGCAAGACATCCTCGTCGCCCTGGGCCATGAAAAAGCCAGCGACGCCAAGCACGCGGAGGATGCCCAATGAGCATCGAAGTCACCACGCTGCTGTTCTTCCTTACTCTGGTGTTCTTCCTGGTGCTCGGCCTGCCGCTGGCCTTCGTGCTGGGCGGCGTCTCGGTACTGTTCCTCTACTTCACCTGGGGCGTCGATGCCTTCTATATGGTGGCCTCGCAGATGTGGGGCACCATGGAAAGCTTCACCCTGGTCGCCATTCCGCTGTTTGTGTTCATGGCCATGCTGCTCGAACGAACGGGCGTGGCGCGCGACCTCTATCGCATGATGCACCTGTGGTGCGGCGGCATGCGCGGCGGGCTGGCGATCGGCACGCTGGGTATCTGCGCGGTATTTGGTGCCATGGTCGGCATCAGCGGCGCCGCGGTGGTGGCGATGGGCACTATTGCGCTGCCAGCGATGCTCGAGCGCGGCTACGACAAGCGCATGGTACTCGGCTGCATCAACACCGGCGGCGGTTGGGGCATCCTGATTCCGCCGAGCATCATGATGATCCTCTACGCGATGATCAGCGGGCAGTCGGTCGGCAAGATGTTCGCCGCAGGCGTTCTGCCGGGCCTGTTGCTGGTTACGCTGACGGTCACCTACGTACTTGTGCGCTCCTACCTGCAGCCACACCTCGCGCCGGCATTGCCGAAGGAAGAACGCGGCACCTGGGCCGAAAAACTTCGGGCGGTCCGAGCCGTGCTGCTACCGATCGGCATCGTGGTGATGGTGCTCGGCTCGATCATTGGCGGGATGACGACACCGACCGAGGCCGCCGCCATGGGCGTATTCGGCGCGCTGATTTCTGCCGCCGTGTATCGCAAGCTGAACTGGCCGATTCTGCATGAAGCGGCTATCCGCACCTTCAAGCTCACCGGCATGATCGCCTGGATCCTGTTCGCGGCCCATGCGTTCAGCTCCGCGTACCAGGGTATGGGCGCGCAGTCGCTGATCGAGGGGCTGATGATGGACCTGCCCGGCGGCCGCTGGGCAATCATCATCTTTATGATGTCCATCGTGTTCGTCATGGGCATGCTGCTCGACCCGGTCGGCATCATGCTGATCACGCTGCCAGTGTTCCTGCCGATTGTCGCCTCGCTCGGCTTCGATCCGATCTGGTTCGGCGTGCTGTTCGTGATCAACATGGAAATCGGCTACATGACGCCGCCCTTCGGATTCAATCTGTTCTACCTCAAAGGTATCGTCCCGCCCGGCATCTCGATGAAAGACATCTACTGGTCGGTCATCCCCTTCGTGATCGTCAATATCATCGGCATGGGCATCATCATGGCCTTTCCCGAGATCGCGACCTACCTGCCGGACACCCTGTTCTGATTGCAGGCAGCTGGAACGAAAAAGCCGGAGCAGATGCTCCGGCTTTTTCATACGCGCCTATCAAATGATATTGGCGTAATCCGCTTCGATCCGGTCCAGGCTCAGGTGATTGAGAAAGTTGGAGAAGCACATCCAGGCCGACAAAGCATTGAGGTCCTGGAATTGCTGCGGCAGGTATTTGGGCGGCACCACCATGCCCTCGTCAACCAACTGGCGCAGGGTGCGCATGTCTTCCAGCGTGGTCTTGCCGCAGAACAGCAGCGGGATCTGTTCCAGCCGACCCTTGCGCACCGCGAGCTGGATGTAGTTGTAAATCATGATGAAGCCCTTCAGGTAGGACAGGTCCTTGGTGAAAGGCAAACCACTTGGAATCGACCCGCGGAAGACCCGACTGGCGTTGCTGTAGCACTCGTCTTCGGCGTATCCCTGATCGCGGAAAAAACCGAACACATCGAGAAAGTCCGCGCCCTCCTCGGCCATGTGGATGGCACGGGTGCGGTTGGTGAGTTTGCGTAGACGCGTCGGGTAAGAGGCGAAAGCGATGACTTCCATCAGGATCGCCAAGCCTTCCTGGGTCACCGTGGATGACGGCGGGCCCTTGGCGAGAAAGGTGCATATGGGTTGGTTCTGGCCGTTGAGCGTGGTGCCGACATGTACCAGGCCCTCGTGAACCTCCAGCGCGCGCACATCGCGCTCGTTGAACATCGCATCGCTGCGAATCTTGATGTAGTCGGCGCCCGCGGCGGCATCGGCGAGGATGCCGTCGGACTCGAAGACGCGGATCACGCCTTCGCCTTCGCCGAACACCAAATCGAGCCGCGTCTGGAGCATGTTCACCGCTTGCGGCGCGCTGAGGGTCTTGGCTTCATCTTTCAAATCGCCACGGTCGGCGATGTTGTTCAGGTAATCGGAGAGCATCAAGCCGAGATCGGCGAGCGTCGGGTCACCAGCGTGGAAAGCATCCGATGCGGCGCCGTAAAGCTCTTGTGAGATCAGGCCGAAGTCGGCGGTGCCGCGTGCCTCGAGCATGCGAATCACCATCCGGTATTCCTTGCACATGCGCCGCATGATCTGCCCGACCGGGTTGAACTGCCCCAGCTGCCGGGTAATATCACGCTCGATGTTCTGGAACTCTTCTTTCTTCGCGCTGGAATCGAAGCCCAGCGGGCGGCCTTCGTAATAAGCGCGATCGACCTTGGGCAGCTCGCGACCGCCAGCGGCAAAAAAGCCCTGGTGGATATTGTCGTCCCACTTCACCGCGTCGAGCACCCGCACCGGGGTTTGCGCTTCGACGATGCGATCGGACAACGCACGAACCGTGCTCTGATACTCATCGAGATTGTTACGGGTATTCATCCGTACCTCGTCAGTGATGATCCGTAGCCTTCAAGTTATACATCAGTGGGCCATCGCCTTCCGTGTTCGGTTCACGAACAACTTGCGTCAGCCGTACACTCTGTCGGCAGGCGGGACCCGATCTGAAGCCATCGAGCCGACAACGATGCGTACAGAGGCCATGCGGCAAATACGCTGATACGGAGATTCTCTACTTGGCGCGGTGCATTTCCGGCGCGACCGCACATGCAAGCGGCGGGAACAGCCACCGCTCGGCACGGCGTCACCGAGCGGGTAGCCAGATGAGGTCAGACCTCGGGGCGCATATGCGGGAACAAGATTACGTCGCGGATCGACGGTGAATTAGTCAGCAGCATCACCAGACGATCGATGCCGATGCCCTCGCCTGCGGTCGGCGGCATGCCGTACTCCAGCGCGCGAACGAAGTCGGCATCGAAATGCATCGCTTCGTCATCACCGGCGTCCTTGTCGCGCACCTGCGCATGGAAGCGCTCGGCCTGATCCTCGGCATCGTTCAATTCGGAATAGGCGTTGGCGATTTCACGCCCGCCGATAAACAGCTCGAAGCGATCGGTGACGCTCGGATCATCATTGCTGCGACGCGCCAGCGGTGACACCTCGAACGGATAACGAGTAATGAAGGTCGGCTGCTCCAGCTTGTGCTCGACCAGCTCCTCGAAAATCATCACCTGCAGCTTGCCCAGCCCCTCGAAGCCGAGCACCTTGGCCCCGGCCTTCTTGGCGATGGCGCGGGCGGTGTCGACATCTTGCAGGTCGGCGGCGTTGATCTCCGGATTGAACTTGAGGATGGCGTCGAACACCGACAGCCGCACAAAGGGCTCGCCGAAGTGGAACACCTTGTCGCCGTAAGGCACGTCGGTGCTGCCGAGAACCAGCTGCGCCAGCTCGCGGAACAACTCCTCGGTCAGGTCCATGTTGTCTTCGTAATCGGCGTAGGCCTGATAGAACTCAAGCATGGTGAATTCGGGGTTGTGCCGGGTCGAAACGCCTTCGTTACGGAAGTTGCGGTTGATCTCGAACACGCGCTCGAAACCACCAACCACCAGCCGCTTGAGGTAAAGCTCCGGCGCGATACGCAGGAACATCGGCAGGTCCAGGGCATTGTGATGGGTCTCGAACGGCTTGGCCGCGGCACCTCCGGGGATGGTCTGCAGCATTGGCGTTTCGACTTCGAGAAAGTCGCGCTCGTTGAGAAACTTGCGGATGTGGCCGATCACCTGCGAACGCACGCGGAAGGTGTGGCGGGTTTCCTCGTTGACGATCAGATCGACGTAGCGCTGGCGGTAGCGCTGCTCGGTATCGGTCAGGCCGTGGTGCTTATCCGGCAGCGGACGCAGCGACTTGGTCAGCAGCCGCACGTCGGTCATTTCGACATAGAGGTCACCCTTGCCAGAGCGCGCCAGGGTGCCCTCGGCGGCGATGATGTCGCCCAGGTCCCAGTGTTTGATAGCTTCCAGGGTCTCGGCCGGCAGTGTCTTGCGGTTGACGTAAACCTGGATGCGCCCGCTCATGTCCTGCAGCACCATGAAGGCGCCGCGGTTGAGCATGATGCGACCGGCGACCTTCACCGGGATCGCCGCTTCGGCCAGCTCTTCCTTGGTCTTGTCCGCGTATTTCAGCTGCAGATCGTTGCAGTAGCTGTCGCGACGGAAGTCATTGGGGAAGACGTTGCCCTTGGCGCGCTCGGCGGCCAGTTTTTCCTTGCGCTGAAGGATCAGGCTGTTTTCTTCCTCGTGGATGGCGTGCTGGTTCAGCGGTTGTTCGCTCATAGTTTTTCAATGCCCGGCGCGTAAAAATAAATCGAAAAAGGGTGATTCCCGCAGTGCGTAGGGTGGGCCGGGCGGCGTTCCGCTTCAGCCCACCGTCCGACTGTGCCGTTTCTGGTGGGCTGAAGCCCACCCTACAGTCGGTCCACGCTCACATGGGCTCATAGGCCTTGCTTGAGACTGGCTTCGAGGTACTCGTCAATATCCCCATCGAGCACCTTGTCGCAATCGCTGCGTTCGACGCTGGTACGCAAGTCCTTGATACGCGACTGGTCGAGCACGTATGAGCGGATTTGGTGGCCCCAGCCGATGTCGGACTTGGTGTCTTCCAACGCTTGCGATGCCGCGTTGCGCTTCTGCATTTCCTGCTCGTACAACTTGGCCCGCAGCATTTTCATGGCGGTGTCCTTGTTGGCGTGCTGAGAACGTTCGTTCTGGCAGCTGACCACGGTATTGGTGGGCACGTGGGTGATTCGTACCGCCGAATCGGTGGTGTTGACGTGCTGACCGCCAGCGCCCGAGGAGCGATAGGTGTCGATGCGCAGGTCTGCCGGATTGATCTCGATCTCGATGTTGTCATCGATTTCCGGCGAGACGAACACCGCGGTAAACGAGGTGTGGCGGCGGTTGCCGGAGTCGAACGGACTTTTTCGCACCAGGCGGTGCACGCCAATCTCGGTGCGCAGCCAACCGAAGGCATATTCACCCTTGATGTGCAGCGTCGCACCCTTGATGCCGGCGACTTCGCCTTCGGACAGTTCCATGATGGTGGCGTCGAAGCCACGTTTATCAGCCCAGCGCAGATACATGCGCAACAGCATGTTGGCCCAGTCCTGAGCCTCGGTGCCGCCGGAACCGGCCTGGATGTCGAGGTAGGCGTTGTTGGGATCCATCTCGCCACTGAACATGCGGCGGAATTCCAGCCCTTCGAGGATGCCGCGCAGACGGTCCAGCTCGGCAGCTACGTCGTCCACTGCGCTCTGGTCGTCTTCTTCAACAGCCATGTCGAGCAGGTCACGGGAATCGGCCAAGCCTCCGTCGAGCTCGTCGATGGTTTCGACGATCTGCGCCAGGGTGGCGCGCTCGCGGCCCAGATTCTGGGCATACTCAGGATTGTTCCAGACGTTAGCGTCTTCGAGTTCGCGGTTTACTTCGACGAGGCGATCATGCTTCTGATCGTAGTCAAAGATACCCCCGAATTGACAGGGTGCGCTCGGACAGGTCCTTGATGCTGTTAAGGATCGGGTTGATTTCCATAGGTAGGCAGCTCTCAATCGGACGGTGCGAAAAGCCGACGATTATAGCGCAGCAGGCAGCCCCTGACAGCCCGTGCGGGACCATCGGCAGCCGCGGCTACGACGGTTGGCGACCAGCAAAAGAAGCCAGCGCCGGGGGAACCCCGGCCCCGGCCCCAACCATGAGTTTCAGGCGGATACGCCGCGGACCTGACTTTCCAGCTCGGCCTTGAGCTGCGGATCTAGCTTGAGCTGACGAGCCAGCTCGTCCAGATACGCCCGTTCCATGTACTGCTCCTCGTCAACCATCAGTACGCTGGCGAGGTACATCTCCGAGGCCATCTCCGGCGTGGTCGCGGATGCAGCGACGTCGACCGGGTCCAGGGGCTTGTTCAGCTCCGCCTCGAGCCAGCGCTGCAGCTCACCGTCATCGGTCATCTGGCTGAGTTCGGCCTCGATCATCTTGCGCTCCTGATCGTCCACATGGCCGTCGGATTTGGCCGCCGCGACCAGCGCCTTGAGAATACCGCGGCTGTGCTCTTCGACTTGATCAGGCGGCAGCCTATCGACCGTCTTCGGTTCGGCCTGTGTGGTGCTTGCCCGCCCTGCATTGGCCTGCTGCGCCTGCCAATTGCCGTAGGCCTTGTATGCCAGCATGCCGAGCGCAGCCAGACCTCCATAAGTCACTGCCTTGCCGCCCAGGCGACGCCCACCTCTGCTACCGAGCAACATGCCGAGGGCGCCGGTAGCCAGCGCGCCACGGCCGGCGCCGCCACCGCCGAGAATACTGCCTAGCGGGCCGCCCGCGCCGGATAGTACGTCGCCAAGGGAACCGGAGCTTCGAGTCGTTGGCGAATGAGCCGCCGATCCTTGCTGCTTCTGCAGCAGGTCTTGTCCGGACTTGAGTAGCTGATCGAGCAAACCACTGGTTTTCATGGGGTTACCTTTAATGTCTTCGTGGGCGATTCAATCGAGTGAATCGGGGAGCTGGCGGACAGGCGTGTTTCGTTGTGCGGCGCGTACGTACTGGGCTGGCCACGGAACCGAGGCGTCACGTAGATCCTCGGCGGCATGCAATGGCCAGTAAGGATCGCGCAGCAGCTCCCGTGCCAGCAGGATCAGATCCGCCTGCCCGGTGCGCAGGATGTGCTCGGCCTGTACCGCCTCGGTGATCATGCCCACCGTGCCGGTAGCAATGCCGGCTTCGCGACGGACCTGCTCGGCAAACTGGGTCTGATAACCCGGGCCAACCGGTATCTCGGCATTGACGGCTGTCCCACCGGAGGAGACGTCGATCAGATCGACGCCCAAGGGCTTCAAGCGCCGCGCAAGCTCGACGGTTTCCTCTGCGTTCCAGCCGTCCTGCACCCAATCGGTCGCCGACAGGCGCACGAACAGCGGCAGTTCATCCGGCCATACCGCCCGCACCGCCTGAGTGACTTCCAGGAGCAGCCGGATACGGTTATCGAACGAGCCGCCATAGGCGTCCTGGCGCTGATTGGATAACGGCGAAAGGAACTGGTGCAGCAGGTAGCCGTGCGCCGCGTGCACCTCGGCAACTTTGAATCCCGCCGCCAGCGAACGCTCGGCTGCGCGCACGAAGGCCTGGATGACCTCGGTGATACCGGCCTCATCCAGCGCCGTCGGAACCGCATGCTCCGGATCGAAGGCAATGGTGGACGGCCCCACCGGTGTCCAACCGCCGGCCGCAATCGGCACGCTGCCATGACGCCCCAGCCAGGGCTGCCAAGTGCTCGCCTTGCGTCCGGCATGCGCCAGCTGGATGCCAGCCACCGAGCCCTGAGACTCAATGAAACGCGTGATACGACGCAACGGTTCGACGTGCTCGTCGGACCAGATGCCTAAATCTTCGGGCGAAATGCGGCCGCTGGCTGTCACCGCTGTGGCTTCGATGATGACCAGCCCCGCCCCGCCGACGGCACGGCTGCCCAGATGAACCAGATGCCAGTCGTTGGCCATCCCGGCCTTGGCCGAGTATTGGCACATGGGCGAAACGGCAATGCGGTTGGGCAGCGTCAGCTGACGCAAGGTGAGCGGCTGGAAAAGCTGTGTCATGGAAACCTCACTGCGATGGATGCGCGTTGGACATCCTTCAGTACAGACTGTTTCGATGACTTTGCTCGGCGGTGGGAGTGCCTGCCCCTATTCGGTGACCGTTTGCTGCAATGGCTCGCTGTGGTCGCTCCATCGGTACACGACGAGGGTGCAGCGCGACGCCTTGCTTCCGCCCCTCACCCGACCCTCTCCCTTAAAAGAGAAGGCTAGGGTGAGGGGAGGCGAAAGCCCGCACACAAGCAACGGGCACTCACGAGCACATTCGACCGCTACGCCGCCTCCACCTGCACCGGCACGCCATTGAGCGCGGCATTGCCGGACAGCACGTCCAGCCGGCGCTCATCGGTCAGGTCATTAGCGCTGGCCCCGGGTTGGCTGCTGGCGATACCCATCTGCACACCGGGCCGTGCATGCCCCCAGCCATGCGGCAGGCTAACCACGCCGGGCATCATCTCGTCGCTGGCGGCCACTTCCACTTCGATCATGCCGACCCGGGAACGGACCCGCACGTGCTGGCCATCAGCCAGACCGAGACGGCACAGATCGGCCGGGTTCATCAACAGTTGATGGCGCGGTTTGCCTTTGACCAGGCGATGGTAGTTGTGCATCCAGGAGTTATTGCTTCGCACATGACGACGCCCGATCAGTATCAGCTGATCCCCTTGCGGCGACCTTGCAGACGCGAAACGCGCCAGGTCGCCGAGAAACAGCTCTGGTGCTGCCTGAACTTGCTGGTTGGCGGTTTTTAGACGGCCGGCGAGGTTCGGTTGCAGCGCTCCTAGATCCAGGCCGTGCGGATAATCGCGCAACTTGGCGAGGCTCAGCGCGGACTCGCTGCAGTCACCATACGGGCCGGCACGCAGGCCCATATCGATCATTTGCTCGGGCGCCATGGTCGGCTTGAGATCGGCTCCGGTACGCGCCGCGAACGCCTTGGCCAGCCCGACGAAGATTTCCCAGTCGTGCAGCGCACCCGCCGGCCTGCCGAGCACGGCTTCATTGAAGCGGGTGACGTTGCGCACCGCGAAAACGTTGAAAGTGGTGTCGTAGTGATTGTGCTCAAGCGGCGCCGTCGGCGGCAGGATCAGGTCGGCGTAGCGGGTGGTTTCGTTGATGTAGAAATCCACGCTGAGCATGAACTCCAGCCCGTCCAGCGCCTGTTCCAACTGGCGGCCGTTGGGTGTGGACAGCACAGGATTCCCAGCAACGGTAACCAGCGCACGCACCTGCCCTTCCCCTTCGGTGAGCATTTCCTCGGCCAGCGCCGAGACCGGTAGTTCACCGCCATATTCTGGCAGCCCCGACACCCGGCTCTGCCAGCGGTTGAAATGTCCGCCGGATGTATTCGCTACCAGATCAACGGCCGGTTCGGTGCAGAGCGCACCGCCCACCCGATCCAGATTGCCGGTGACCAGATTGATCGATTGCACCAGCCACTGGCAAAGCGTGCCAAAGGCTTGCGTGGACACACCCATGCGACCATAGCAGACCGCCTTGTCAGCCGCCGCGAAGTCGCGCGCCAGCTGTCGGATCTGCTCGGCCGGCACGCCGCAGCGCGCACTCATGGCCTCGGCCGGGAATGGGGCGGCGGCCGCGCGCAACTCATCCAACCCTTCGACCGGGAGATGGCTGGCCCGAGTCAGGCCTTCGGCGAACAGCGTATTGAGCAGGCCGAACAGAAGCGCTGCATCCTCGCCCGGGCGAACAAACAGGTGCTGATCAGCGATGGCGGCCGTTTCGCTACGTCGCGGGTCTACCACCACTAGCTTGCCGCCGCGCGCCCTTAAAGCTTTCAGGCGCTTTTCCACGTCCGGCACGGTCATGATGCTGCCATTGGACGCCAGCGGGTTGCCGCCGAGTATCAACATGAAATCGGTGTGATCAATGTCTGGAATCGGGATCAGCAGACCGTGGCCGTACATCATCAGGCTGGCCAGATGATGCGGAAGCTGATCCACCGAGGTGGCGGAAAAGCGGTTGCGCGTCTTGAGCTGGCCGAGGAAGTAGTTGCTGTGGGTCATCAACCCGTAGTTGTGCACGCTGGGGTTGCCCTGATAGACCGCCACCGCATTATTGCCATGGCGCTCACGAATGTCGGCCAGGCGCTCAGCGACCAGCGCGAAGGCAGCGTCCCACTCGATTGCCTGCCATTCGCTGCCGACCCGGCGCATGGGATGACGCAGGCGATCCGGATCATTCTGGATATCCTGCAGGGCGACAGCCTTAGGGCAGATGTGGCCGCGACTGAAGCTGTCCTGCGGATCGCCCTTGATCGAAACGATCTGCTCATCGCGAGTTTCGATGGTCAGGCCACAGATGGCCTCGCACAGATGGCACGCACGGTGGTGCAAGGTCGATTCGCTCATCGCAGGCTCCGGAGGATTGTTTTTGTAATCCAATCACTCTAGGCGCGCGCAGAGCAGGCAACAATCAATCACGTCGCGGCAAATAGGGTCTGATTCAGATGGCCGATCTTGCGATGCGAATAAGCCCTGCCAACACAAATCCCATAGAAACGAGCAGCTAGCGGCACCGAGGCCGAAGTCCGCCGCTCTTGTAGGAGCGAGCTTGCTCAAGATCAAGACCGCGCAGTTGCGATTCACCAGCAAGGAGTCGGAGCCCTCCCTTACTCCAGGCAGTACGCGCGTGTAGGTCTATGTGATCAGCGCGCCGCGATATGGGCCACCAGCAGCTGCACGCTTTCCCGACCGCGGAACTCGTTGACGTCCAGCTTGTAGGCCAGATCGGCCCAATGCACGGTGGGGTTGGGCCAGAGGTCGCGGTCGATGTTGAACGCAATGCCATCGAGGGTCAGCGAACCGCACTCGCTCTTGAGCACCATTTTCAGATGTTTCTCGCCGACCAGCCGCTGTTGTACTAGCTGGAATACGCCGTGAAACACCGGCTCGGGAAAGTGTTGCCCCCAAGGCCCAGCATTGCGCAGCGCCTTAGCCAGCTCCAAATGGAATTCTTCGATGCTCAACTGGCCATCGGTCAGTAGACGTCCGGTCAGGTCGTCCTCGCAGAGCTGCCGGCGAACCTCGGCATCGAAGGCGGCCGCGAAAGCGCCGAAGTTCTCTTGAGGCAGCGACAACCCCGCCGCCATCGCATGGCCGCCGAACTTGCTGATCAAACCCGGATGGCGCGCTGCGACCGCATCCAGCGCATCACGAATATGGAAACCCGGCACCGAACGCGCAGAGCCCTTGAGCACACCTTCGCCGGCATCAGCGAAGGCGATGGTCGGACGGTGATAACGTTCTTTCAGCCGTGAAGCGAGAATGCCGATGACGCCCTGGTGCCAGTCCGGCTCGAACAGGCAGAGACCGAACGGCATGTCATCCAGCGGCAGGTCCTTAAGCTGAGCCAGCGCCTCACGCTGCATGCCCTGCTCGATGCCCTTGCGATCCTGATTGAGTTGATCCAGCTGCACCGCCATGTCGCGCGCCAGCGCTTCGTCCTCGCAGAGCAGGCACTCGATGCCCAGCGCCATGTCATCCAGGCGCCCCGCCGCGTTTAGCCGCGGGCCAAGAATGAAGCCGAGATCGGTCGAAGTGATCCGCCGATGATCACGTCCGGCGACCTCTAGGATCGCGCGCAGTCCCGGTCGCGCACGACCGGCCCGAATTCGCGCCAAGCCCTGATGCACCAGGATGCGGTTGTTTGCATCCAACGGCACTACGTCAGCGACGCTGCCCAGCGCGACCAGATCCAGCAGCTCGCCCAGGTTCGGCTCCGACCAGCCGCTTCGGGCGAACCAGCCCGACTCGCGCAACCGGGCCCGTAGCGCTAGCAGCACGTAGAAAATGACGCCAACGCCAGCGATGCACTTGCTAGGGAAGGCGCACTCGGGCTGGTTGGGATTGACGATGGCGTCCGCCGCTGGCAGTTCGTGCCCGGGCAGGTGGTGATCGGTTACCAGCACCTTGAGCCCGGCCGCCTTGGCCGCCGCCACGCCATCGACGCTGGAGATACCATTGTCGACCGTCACCAGCAGATCGGGCTGACGCTCCAGGGCGACGGCGACGATCTCAGGCGTCAACCCGTAGCCGTACTCGAAGCGGTTGGGCACCAGATAGTCCACATGCGCAGCGCCCAACTGACGCAGGCCCAGGACGCCAACGGTACTGGCGGTGGCGCCGTCGGCATCGAAATCGCCGACGAAGAGGATGCGCTGACGCTTTTCCAGCGCCTCGACCAATAACGTCACCGCCGAATCGATTCCCTTAAGCTGGCCGTAGGGGATCAAGCGCGCCAATCCCTTGTCCAGCTCCGCCGCCGATTGCACGCCGCGCGCCGCGTAGAGGCGCGTCAGCAGTGGCGGCAAGTCGCCCAGGTCGGGCAGCACTTGAGGTAGCGGGCGGGGTTCTATGCGCATCTGATGGTTATCCGGTTTGTAGCGTGAGGCAGTTCAGAGCGAAGTTGCAGCGCGCGCAGCCTGATCGTACAGCCCCGACATGGCGCGCAGCATCCCGGCGAGGCGGTGAATCTCCTCGGGGTCGATATTGAGATTTTCGAAGGAGGCGATCAGGCATTCGCGACGGATGTCAGCGTATTCCTGGCACAGCTCGCGGCCCTTGTCGGTGGTCCGGTAGTACATCTCTTTGCCCTGCTTCTCGCCCGCCACCAGCCCAAGCTTGCCGAGCTTCTTCAGCGCGTAGGTCACGGTGTGAGTGTCTTCGATATTCAGCAGGAGGCAGATGTCCGCCTGACGCTTGGCACGGCCACGGCTAGTCAGGTTATGCAGGACCATGACATCCAGCGCATTCATTTCCACTGCGCCGGAAGCCTTCATGCATCGCTCCATCCAGCGCATCAGCGCGGCGCTGGCGACGATGATGCCGTATTCCAGTTCTGAAAGTTCCTGCGACTGCTCGGCGAGATGCGCCGACGCCACGATGGACGATCGCAACGGACGAGGGGATTTGGCGTCAACCATCTTGCGGACCATTGGAAATGAGGGGCGACAGCGGGCTGCCACCCTGGTGAATCGGGTTCGCAAGCATACAGCAATGCGCACTGAAAGGACCGGTCGGAGCGGCTACGAAAAATATTTATTGATAAATCATCGATAATTTATCATCGTATTCCTTGCTCGCCTGTCGCTCCGGTACGCCCGTCAAAGAGGATCTCCATGAACGCCCTGCTCCTGAACTGCGATATCGGCGAAAGCTTCGGTGCCTGGACCATGGGTATGGACGCCGAGGTCATGCCTTTCATCGATTGCGCCAATGTCGCTTGCGGTTTTCATGCATCGGATCCCCAGGTCATGCGGCGTACCGTTGCGCTGGCGACGCTGCATGACGTGAAGATCGGCGCGCATCCGGCCTATCCCGATCTGGTCGGTTTCGGTCGTCGCTCCATGGCCTGTAGTCCGAAGGAAGTGGAAAACATGCTGCTCTACCAGATCGGCGCGCTGGAAGGCATCTGCCGCGCCGAAGGAACCCAGGTTCGCTACGTCAAACCTCATGGCGCGCTGTACAACGACATGATGCGTCAGCCGGAGTTGTTGCGCGCCGTGATGACGGCCATAACCGCTTACGACTCGTCCTTGCCGCTCATGTTGATGTCCACGCGTGACAACAGCGCCAGCCAGATCATGGCTGACGAGCTCGGCGTGACGCTGTGGTTCGAAGTATTCGCCGACCGCGCTTATGACGCGGCGGGCATGCTGGTCCCCCGCGCGCAGCCCGGCGCGGTTCATCACGACGCCGACACCGTGGCTACCCAGGCACTCAGCCTGGCCAAAGGCGAACCATTGACCGCCAGCGACGGCAGCGCGCTGGTTCTGCGCGCTGACACCCTCTGTGTACACGGCGATAACGCGGGCTCGATCGCTGCGGTACAACGCATCCGCCAGGCGCTGCGGGGCCTGGCAGCATGACCCCGCGAATCGAAGTCGTTGGCATCGATAGCCTGATGTTGCGCCTGTTCGATGAAATCGACGAAGCCCATATGCCCTGGCTGCTCGCTGCGGCCAGGTGCCTGCACGACAGCTTCGGCCCAGCGCTGATCGATCTGGTGCCGTGCTACACGACGCTGCTGGTGCAGTACGACCTGGCACAACTTGACGACCGCCAGGCGCGCCAACGTATTGCCGACGCTCTACATGAATTGCAGCCAGATGCAGAAGGCCAGGGCCGCGAACTGAACATTCCGGTGTGGTACGACTCGAGTGTCGGCCCCGAGCTCGAAGCCCTCGGCCAACGCAGCGGCCTTGGCACTGCGGGCGTGATTGCGCGGCACAGTGCGCGCATTTATCAGGTGTTTGCCCTCGGGTTCGCGCCAGGGTTCGCCTTCATGGGGCTGGTCGATGAGATTCTCGCCAGCCCCCGTCTCAAGACGCCACGCAAACAGGTACCCGCCGGCAGCCTGGGAATCGCCGACCGCCAGACCGCCATTTATCCACTCGTTTCTCCCGGCGGTTGGAACCTGATCGGTCGCAGTCCGATCAAGCTGTTCGATCGCGACATGGACGGCTACAGCATCTGGCAGCCCGGCGACCGGGTGCGTTTTCAACCGATCGAACGCGCTGAGTTCGTGCGTCTCGGTGGCGACGATCGCCCATTCGGGGTGACACCATGAGCTTGCTGATAGAACGAAGCGGCGCGCTGGCCAGCCTGCAGGACGGCGGCCGTTTCGGTGTTCGCCACCTGGGCGTTACCCAAGGCGGCGCCGCAGATTGGGTGTCACAGGCGTGGGCCAATTGGCTGTTGGGCAACCCTCTACGGGCCGCAACGGTGGAAATCACCCTGGGCAATTTCGCCCTGCTCGCCGAAACCGACAGTTGCCTGGCGCTATGCGGTGCCGACCTAGGCGCCACACTGGACGAACAGCCCGTCGCGCCAGGTCGCAGCTTCAATATTCGCAAGGGCCAGCGGCTGAGCTTCGCTCAGCCTCGCCAGGGGGTGCGCGCCTATCTTGCCGCGCCCGGCGGTTTCACCGCGCCGCAACTGCTCGGTAGCTGTGCCACGGTGCGTCGTGAGGCGCTGGGCGGTCTGCACGGGGACGGTCGACCACTGGCCTCCGGCGATCGGCTGCACTGGCATGGCACGGCACCACAGCCGCGCGCACTCGATGCCACGCAGGCGCTGTCGCTATTCGCGCCCGATACATTGACCGTGGTATTGGGCGCGCAGATCGGCGATTTCAGCGGCCAAAGTCTGTTCGACGCATTCAATCGAGAATGGACTGTGGACCAGCGCGCCGACCGCATGGGCGTTCGCCTGGTCGGACCGATACTGCGCGGCGCGCGTCAATCGATGATTTCTGAAGGCGTACCGCTGGGGGCCATCCAGGTACCGCCGGATGGGCAGCCGATCGTGCTGCTCAATGATCGGCAGACCATCGGCGGCTATCCGCGACTCGGCGCACTGACGCCGCTGTCGGTCGCTCGCCTGGCCCAATGCTTGCCGGGAACAACCCTGATGCTCAAACCAATTTCCCTGGAACGCGCGCAGACCCAACAACGCGAGTTGCTTGGCAACTGGCAATAAGTCGGTCGCCCTCGCTAACAGAGCGAATCTACGGATCTCACCCCCTACCGTCAGCTGCCCTACAGGTGATGCGTAGACAACTCGAGGATGACCGGACCCAGAGAAAACCACGCGACGACCAAAAAACAACAATTACAAGAGAGTCCGGCTTACACCGGCTGCATTCCTACCTGCCCCAACGCCAATAAAAGAAAGGTATTCCAATGCATCCCACACCCAGCGCCACCCCAGCGTCGCAACGCAACGTCTTGCGTGGCGCCATCTTTATTATGGCAACGTCGTCGATTGGCCCCGCTTTTCTGACCCAGACCTCACTGTTCACCGAGAAATACCTCGCCAGCTTTGCCTTCGCCATCGTCATCTCGCTGCTGATCGACATCGGCGCCCAGCTCAACATCTGGCGGATCATCACCGTTGCCAACCTGCGCGGGCAGGATGTGGCAAACCGCGTCATTCCTGGCGTCGGCCATCTTATTTCCGCCTTCATCGTGCTCGGCGGCATCGCCTTCAATATTGGCAATATCGGTGGCGCCGGGCTGGCGATGAACGTGATTTTCGGCGTGCCGCCGGTGATCGGATCGCTGATCGCAGCAGTCCTGATTATTGGCATCTTCCTGCTGCGCAACGCCAAGGGCGTCATGGACTCCGTGATGCAGGTGCTCGGGTTGGTGATGCTGTGCATGATCGGCTACGCCATGCTGCAGTCGAGCCCGCCGGTCATGGAGGCCTTGAGCCGCAGCTTCAACCCGGATGATCCGCTGATTCTGTTGCTGCCGATCGTGACACTGGTCGGCGGCACTGTGGGGGGCTATATCTCGTTCTCAGGCGGTCACCGCCTGGTGGAAGCTGGCATCACCGGTGTGCAGAACGTGGGCGTGGTAACGCGCGCGGCTGTAACCGGTATCGCGACGACGGGTGTCGTGCGGATCTGCCTGTTCCTCGCTGCGCTCGGCGTCGTCAGCCAGGGGCTCAGCCTGGACCCGGGCAACCCAGCCGCGTCGGTGTTTTCACACTCGATGGGCACGGTTGGCTACAAAATATTCGGCGTGGTACTGCTGGCTGCTTCGGTGTCTTCGGTAATCGGCGCGGCCTATACCAGCGTGACGTTCATGTACTCGCTGCATGAAAGCGTCCAGCGCAACAACCAGTGGGTGGTAATCGCCTTCATTGCCTGCTCGACGCTGATCTACAGCCTTGTGGGACAGCCAGTCAAGGTACTGGTCATCGCCGGCTCGCTGAATGCGCTGGTATTGCCTTTGGCGCTGGGCTGCATCCTCTGGGCAGCGAAAAAGCCGAGTATTGTAGGCAGTGAATATCGCCACCCGACCTGGATGCTGGTGTTCGGCCTGTTGGCGATGGTCGCCACGGCGGTGGGTGTGGTGCTGTCGTTTAGTGCGTTGCTGCAGTTCTGGCAGTCCTGAGTCGACGCCTGCCGGGGTAATCGCATCCCGGCGGGTCCCATCCCTCGGCCGGCTTAATCGCGTCCGCCGATCATCCATTCGAGAGGCACTTCATGCTGGCCGCGCTCGTCGGTAATGAAGAGTGCCCCTTCACTGACCATCACACTCCAGTTGATCGAACGTGGCAGATCGCGCGCAACTTGCTCCAAAGCTTCCTGCCCCACCGCTACCACGTTGATTTTCTTCAAGCTGCGCACGGAGTCGAGCACCTTGGTCTGCCAGACACGCAGGTTGCCATAGGCCACCAGGCTGAACCGCTCGGTGCGACGGGAACACCAGGTGATGCGTTCGGCATCCGGCTGCCCAACCTCGATCCAGTGCAGCACGCGGTCGTCCAGGCTTTTTTCCCAGAGAGCAGGCTCGTCCACGTCCGATAACCCTCGCCCGAACGCCAAGTGCTCGCTGTACCAAAGCACATAGGCAATGAGCCGAGCCGCCAAACGCTCCTCGGTTTCGGATGGGTGGCGGGCCACGGTAAAACGCAAATCCTGATAAACGTGCCGATCGAGGTCGGTGAGGTTGATTTCGACTTTATAGGGCGTGGCTTGCAGGGCCATGACGGCTCCAGGCGCGGAAAAAGGGGAGGCAGTTTACCGCATCGCACCACGACCTATTCGTTTGCCCATAGCATTGCCGGGAGCGATCTGCGGAGTCGCTCGCTGGCGACGAACGGCTTCAAACCCAGCGAGCGTTTCCCGACGAACGATCTTTGACAATCATTCTCATTCTGTTTAGCATCCCAACCATCACAGACCCAACGGGTAGTTTATATGTACGTCTGTCTTTGCCAGGGTGTTACCGACGGTCAAATCCGTGAAGCCATCTACGAAGGCTGCTGCAGCTATCGTGAGGTGCGCGAAGCTACCGGTGTTGCCAGCCAATGCGGCAAATGCGCATGTGTAGCCAAGCAGGTCGTTCGAGAGACACTAAGCAATGTACAGGGAGCCCAAGCCTCCCTCGCCTACCCCGTCAGTTTTGTTCCCGCCTGATAATACAGACAGTGCTTTCCGAGCCGGGCCTATGCCCGGCTTTTTTCTGCCATCAAATCAATGCGTTGCCTCCCAGTCGCGGAACAGACGTATTCTTATTCGGTTTTACCCTTTTGCATTCAATGACTTAGGTTTGACAGCCTAGTGGTTCGTGGCCAGACTGATCGCATCAGACGCATTCGAATTCGAATCAGGACACCGACATGAAAGGCGACAAGTTAGTTATTCAGCACCTCAACAAGATCCTCGCCAACGAACTGGTCGCCATCAACCAGTACTTCCTGCATGCACGCATGTACGAAGACTGGGGGCTCGGCAAGCTTGGCAAGCATGAGTACGACGAATCCATCGACGAGATGAAGCATGCCGACAAACTGATCAAGCGGATTCTCTTCCTCGAAGGCCTGCCCAACCTGCAGGACCTCGGCAAGCTGCTGATCGGCGAGAACACGCGGGAAATGCTCGATTGCGACCTCAAGCTCGAGCAGGGCGGCGTCCAGGATCTAAAGGTGGCCATCGCCTACTGCGAGAGCGTTGGCGATTATGGAAGTCGTGAGCTGCTGGAAGACATCCTCGAGTCGGAAGAGGAACATATCGATTGGCTGGAAACCCAGCTGAGCCTGATAGACAAGGTGGGCATGGAAAACTATCTGCAGTCGCAGATGGATGATTGACCGCCTGCCTGGCCGAAGCATTAACGGGAGCCATTGGCTCCCGTTTTCGTTTCTGGGTGTATCGCATGCCCCTAAGAGAACGGGAAATCGGCATATAAAAAAACCCGCCAATTGGCGGGTTCGGAACACTCTTGCGATCAGACGCCGGCTTTCTGCACGGCTTCCTTGATCAGTGGCTGCAGCTCACCTTTCTCGAACATCTCCAGAATGATGTCGCTGCCGCCGACCAGTTCGCCGCTGACCCACAATTGCGGGAAGGTCGGCCAATTGGCATATTTCGGCAGGTTGGTGCGAATCTCGGGATTCTGCAGGATGTCGACGTAAGCGAATTTCTCGCCGCAGCCCATCACAGCCTGTGTCGCGCGGGCGGAGAAGCCGCACTGCGGCGCATTGGGCGAGCCTTTCATGTACAGCAGCACCGGGTTCTTTTCGATCTGCTCTTTAATGGTTTCGATGATATCCATGGGGCACCTCGGCTAGTCACGGTTGGCGCGCATTGTACAGGAACAGCGTTGTAAAAGCCGAGTCGGGGGCTCGGCTTTTCTCCCCAACCGTCAGTGAATGCACGCGCGTGGAGCATGTTCTGGCACTCGGAGGCCGATTTGCGCCCACGAAGGCTTTCTGGATAAGATCTCGCCTTTCCCGTTTCGTCGCTTCTCGTGCGACCCCGCTGTCGCAGGCCCTTCTTTTTTCCTCGAAAACCGCCGGCCTCGACTGCGGCAATAAAGGTAGTTGATATGAGCGCAAGGCATTTTCTCTCACTGATGGACTGCACGCCCCAGGAGCTACTCGGCCTGGTTCGTCGCGGCATCGAGCTGAAGGATCTGCGCGAGCGCGGAATTCTGTTCGAGCCGCTGAAGAACCGGGTTCTGGGGATGATTTTCGAAAAGGCCTCAACGCGGACCCGGTTGTCCTTCGAGGCCGGCATGATTCAGCTCGGCGGCCAGGCGATCTTTCTCTCGCCCCGCGACACGCAATTGGGCCGCGGCGAGCCGATCAGCGACTCGGCCATCGTCATGTCCAGCATGCTCGATGCGGTCATGATCCGCACCTTTGCCCACGCGACACTCACCGAGTTCGCCGCTCACTCGTCGGTGCCGGTTATTAACGGTTTGTCCGACGATCTGCACCCCTGCCAGCTGATGGCCGACATGCAGACTTTTCATGAGCACCGCGGCAATATCGCGGGCAAGACGGTGGCCTGGGTCGGTGACGGCAACAACATGTGCAACTCTTATATGGAGGCGGCGATCCAGTTCGACTTCCAGCTGCGCATCGCCTGCCCTGAAGGCTACGAGCCCAAGGGCCAGCTACTGGCTAAGGCTGGTGATCGGGTGCAGATATTCCGTGACCCGCGCGAAGCGGTAAACGGGGCTCACCTCGTCAGCACTGACGTCTGGGCTTCGATGGGCCAGGAAGATGAGGTGGCGGCACGTATTGCCACCTTCCGGCCTTACCAGGTCGACCGGGCCTTACTCGACGAGGCGACCGACGAAGTGCTCTTCATGCATTGCCTGCCAGCTCACCGCGGCGAGGAGATCAGTCACGATCTGCTCGATGATCCGCGCGCAGTGGCTTGGCAGCAGGCCGAGAACCGATTGCACGCACAGAAGGCATTGCTTGAGTTTCTGGTCGAGCCGGCTTACCACCACGCATGAGCCACCAAGCACTCCTGCAGCTGCGTAATCTCGATTGCGGCTATGGTGGCCAGAGCATCGTGCAGAACCTCAATCTGCACCTGAATCGTGGTGACATCGGCTGCCTGCTGGGGCCATCCGGCTGTGGCAAGACCACAACGCTAAGGGCCATCGCCGGTTTCGAGCACGTCAACGAAGGCGAGATCCAACTGGGTGACGCCGTGTTGTCTCGGCGCGGTTTTACCCTCGCGCCAGAGAAACGCCGAGTCGGCATGGTGTTCCAGGACTATGCCCTGTTCCCTCACCTGACGGTGGCGGAAAACATCGGCTTTGGGGTACGTAAGCATCCGCAGTGCCAACGCATCGTCCGCGAGATGCTCGAGCTGGTGCATCTATCGCCGCTGGCCAAGCGTTACCCGCACGAGCTCTCAGGCGGTCAACAGCAGCGCGTCGCCCTCGCCCGCGCGCTCGCGCCCGAACCGGAGCTGTTGTTGCTCGACGAGCCCTTCTCCAACCTCGATGGCGACCTGCGGCGTCGCCTGAGTCATGAGGTGCGTGAGATTCTCAAGAAGCGCGGCACCAGCGCCATTCTCGTCACCCACGATCAGGAAGAGGCTTTCGCCGTCAGCGATCAGGTCGGCGTGTTCAAGGATGGACGGCTAGAACAGTGGGACACGCCTTTCAATCTCTACCACGAGCCGCTTACCCCGTTCGTGGCGAGCTTCATCGGTCAAGGATATTTCATTCGCGGCCAGCTGATCGATCCGGAAACTGTACAGACCGAGCTCGGCGTCATTCGCGGTAACCGCGCCTACACCATGCCGGCCGGCAGCTCAGTGGATGTTCTGCTGCGTCCGGATGACATCATCTATTCGCCACAGAGCGCACTCAAGGCGCTTATCGTCGGCAAGACTTTCCTCGGTGCCTCGACCTTGTATCGCCTCCAATTGCCGACCGGCAATCTGCTCGAAGGCATATTTCCCAGCCATGCTGACTACCCGACCGGACAGGAAGTTGGCATCGCCATCGCCGCCGATCATCTGGTGGTATTTCCCGCGCAGGGCAGCATCGCCGCCTATGAAAAACTGCCAGAAGCGGGTGTGCGTCGCTACAGCAGCAGCGTTTGATCTCAGGCGCGCCGCCTAGCCATCCACCGAGCTCCGCAAAGCATCACCGCTGCGGGCCTTGAGGCGGCGGATCCGAAAGAACTCACTCAGCACTTCGCTGCAGTCTTTAGCCATCACGTCGCCCTCGACCAGCACGTGGTGATTGAGAAACGCCTGGGAAAAAAACTGGCCGCGACTGATCGCAACGCCTGCCTTGGGCTCCGTAGCGCCGTACACCACGCGCTGAATGCGCGAGTGCACGATCAAGCCTGCGCACATGCTGCAGGGCTCTAGGGTCACGTACAACGTGCAGCCCGGCAACCGGTAGTTCTCCATTCGCAACGCGGCATCGCGGATCGCCACCATCTCAGCGTGAGCGCTGGGGTCATGACGGGATATCGGGCAGTTGAAGCCACGGCCGATGATTTTGCCGTTCTGCACGATCACGGCGCCCACCGGGACCTCCCCCAGACGAGCCCCTTCAGCGGCCAGGGCCAGCGCTTCGCGCATGAAGTCGTCGTCATGAGAGCGGTCGATGATCACAGGTCTTTTCATTTCCGACCCAACTCCAGCTGCCCCATTCGCTTCTCTCCCACATCAACGTCCGACATCGGCCTACAGATGCCTTCAAACCACTTCGATGGCGGCCATCAGCCCGGTTTCCATATGGTCAATCACATGGCAATGAAACATCCACACGCCTGGATTATCTGCCACCAAGGCGATTCTGGCGGTCTCATTCTTGCCTAGCAGATAAGTATCGGTGAACCAGGGCTCGATTTTCCTGCGATTGGATGAGATGACCTTGAAGGTCATGCCGTGCAAGTGAATCGGGTGCTGATACTGGCTGAGATTACGCAGCTCGAAAATGTAGTGACCATTCTCCTTCAATGTCGCGATAGGCCGCTCCGCGCAGGTCTTGTCGTTGATGTCCCAGGCCTGTCCATTGATCTGCCAGAAGGTGAATCCGTCGCCCTGCCCCGCGTCGCTGGATAAAATACCGGCCCACTCGAAGTTAAAGCGCAGGGTTTCAGCCTGCTGCAAATCTGGCTCGGCCACCGGGTTGGCTGGAAGCGGTGCCGGCCATTCGCCCTCGACCCCGCCGCCGCCCACCGATGCCAGGGTCGCTAGCCGCAACGGGCCATTACGCAGCGACAATTCCTCTCCGGCTGGCGGTACCTTCAACGCCAGGTCTACGCGCATGCCCGGACCCAACCAGTAGTTCTTGCCGAGCGGGCGCGGTTTGACCGGATTGCCATCGAGCGCATAAATGCGTGCTTCGCCACCGGGCAGATTGAGTCGATAAGTCACGGTGTTGTCGAGGTTGAGGATGCGTAAGCGCACTACCTGCCCCGCGGGTAGCTCCAGCGTCGGTGCGTGCTCGCCATTGACGCTTGAGAGCACCCCTGGCGTCCCGCCCCGGGCGGCCTCTCGTGGCACGCTGAAGGCGGTGAAAGCACCCTCTTTATCGACGTGCCAGCTCTTCAGGCTGAGTGTGCGTTCGTGGAGGAAACCACTCGGCTCGCGCTCCTCGACGATCAAAGGCCCAACCAGACCGCGACCCAGCTGCTCGGCACTGGCGGTGTGCGGGTGATACCAGAAACTGCCGGCATCAGGCACCTGGAACAAATAGTCGAAGGACTCGCCTGGCAGCACCGGCAACTGCGACACATAGGGCACCCCGTCCATGTTCAAAGGCAGGCGGATGCCATGCCAATGAATGGTGGTAGGTTCCGGTAGATGATTGATAAAGCGCACCCGCAGCCAATCACCCTGCCGCGCGCGCAGCTCGAAGCCGGGCGCCTGTCCGCCGTAGCACCAGGCGGGCGTCTGATGCCCGGCGATCAGCTCCACGTCGTGCGGTGCGGCAATCAGCTCGTAATCGTGCGTGGTCGGATCGGCCGGGCGTCCGAGCCAGTAGCGCGCGCCACCACCGATCAAGCCCAGCACACCCAAACCGGCCAGGCCCGTCAGTATTTCTCTTCGGCTAAATGTCATCGTGAATCCCATAAAAAACGGCTACGAGCCGGCCTTCGGCTAAAAAGGAATAGCTCGCATTTGCGACATGCTACAGCTTCCCGCCGCATCGAACATCTCTGCCGCACCTTCCAAGCCATCCGTAAATCGGAACGAACCCTCCTGGCCGACACTCGTCTACTGAAGTGACACCCATACGAATCAACAGGAGGCCTCCATGCAGACCACTGCAGCCCACGCCAAAGGCGAAGTCAGCAGAGGCATCGTCTGGCTCGCCCGCAGCGGCTACGCCGCGCGAGGTGTCGTTTATCTGATAGTCGGTGCGTTCGCGTTCTTGGCCGGCATCGGCAGCGGTGAAACCGTTGGAACCAAGGGCGCCATCCAGCAATTGTTGGGGCAACCCTTCGGTGAAACCTTGCTCTGGATCATGGTCGTTGGCCTGGCGGCTTATATGGCCTGGCGCCTGACGCAGGCGATTACCGACCCAGAGGGGCATGGCACCGACGCCAAAGGCCTGTTGATTAGAGCGGGACTGATCGGCAGCGCCGTTGCCTATACCCTTCTGGCGCTGTTCACCCTTGGCCTGCTTGGCAGCTCGATCGGCGAGTCCGCCGGTGGTGGAGGTGGCTCCGGCGGTAGTGACTTCCTTACAGGTCTGCTCGGCTGGGAGTATTCGAACTATCTGGTCTACCTGGTCGCTCTCGTTCCGCTTGGCGTGGGTATCGCGCATATCGTCAAAGGCTGGAAAGCCAAGTTCGAAAAGTATTTCTATGCCTCCGAAGATGTCATGCGCTGGGTGCGGCCGATTTCACGCGCAGGTCTGATTGCACGAGGCATCGCCTTCCTGATTGTTGCCGGCATGCTCTTCAGCGGCGGCGCGCGCTACAAACCCACCGATCCACCCAGCCTGGAAGATGCGCTGAACGCGCTGCAAAGCCTGCCATTTGGAACCTTCTGGCTTTCACTGGTTGGTCTCGGATTGGTCGCCTTCGCCGTCTACAGCTTCTCCGAAGCGATTTGGCGCCGTATCGATATGCCCGCAGTCATGCATTAGCCGGCACCCAACAAGACGAAGCCCCGGTATAACCGGGGCTTTTTGATCTATCGGGCGTCAGTTACTCCCACTCGATCGTCGCTGGTGGCTTGCTCGATACGTCGTAGGTGACGCGCGAAATGCCTTCGATCTCGTTGATGATGCGGTTGGAGACTTTCTCCAGCAGCTCGTAGGGCAGGTGCGCCCAGCGTGCGGTCATGAAATCGATTGTTTCCACGGCGCGCAGTGCAACGACCCAGGCGTAGCGGCGGCCATCGCCGACCACACCCACCGATTTGACCGGCTGGAACACAACGAAGGCCTGGCTGGTCTTGTGGTACCAGTCGAAGTTGCGCAGCTCCTGGATGAAGATGTGGTCAGCACGACGCAGCAGGTCGGCATATTCCTTTTTCACCTCGCCGAGGATCCGCACGCCCAGACCGGGCCCCGGGAACGGATGGCGATAGACCATATCGTAGGGCAGGCCGAGCTCCAGACCGATCTTGCGGACCTCGTCCTTGAACAGCTCGCGCAGCGGCTCGACCAGCTTGAGATTCATCTCCTCCGGCAGGCCACCGACGTTGTGGTGTGACTTGATCACGTGGGCCTTGCCGCTCTTGGCACCGGCGGACTCGATGACGTCCGGGTAAATGGTGCCTTGAGCGAGGAACTGAATATTGTCGAGCTTGCTGGCCTGGGCATCGAAGACGTCGATGAAGGTGCGGCCGATGATCTTCCGCTTCTTCTCCGGGTCGGCTTCGCCCGCCAGGTTCTCAAGAAACTGCGCCTCGGCGTCGGCGCGGATAACCTTGACACCCATGTTCTCGGCGAACATCGCCATCACCTGGTCGCCTTCGTGCAGGCGCAGCAGGCCGTTATCAACGAACACGCAGGTCAGCTGATCGCCGATGGCTTTGTGCAGCAGCGCCGCGACCACTGAGGAATCGACACCGCCGGACAGGCCCAGCAGCACGTTGGCCGAACCTACTTGAGTGCGCACCTGCTCGACCAGATCGTCGACGATATTGGACGGCGTCCACAGCGCTTCGCAGCCGCAGATCTCCAGCAGGAAGCGCGACAGGATGCGTCCACCCTGACGGGTGTGAGTCACTTCCGGATGGAACTGCACACCGTAGTAGCGACGATCATCGTCGCCCATGGCGGCGATGGGGCAGCTCGGGGTGCTAGCGAGGATGTGGAAACCTTCCGGCAGATTCGTCACTTTGTCGCCGTGGCTCATCCAGACGTCGAGGCCGAACACGCCGTCGTCGTCCATATGGTCTTCGATCCCGTCGAACAGCTTGGATTTGCCAACCAGATCGACGCGCGCATAGCCGAATTCGCGCTCATCCGAGCCCTGGACCTTGCCACCGAGCTGCTCGGACATGGTCTGCATGCCGTAGCAGATGCCGAACAGTGGCACGCCCAGATCGAATACCGCCTGCGGTGCGCGTGGGCTGCCCTCGGCATGCACTGACTCCGGGCCGCCAGCGAGGATAACGCCGCGCGGATTGAAGGCGCGGATGTCCTCATCGCTCATGTCGAACGGGTGCAGCTCGCAGTAGACGCCGATTTCACGGACGCGACGGGCGATCAGCTGCGTGTACTGCGAACCGAAATCCAGGATCAGGATGCGGTGAGCATGAATGTCAGGATGAGCCATGTGGGCATCTCTCGTGGTAGTCACAAATGACACGGGGCTGATCGAACAGCCCCGTTGTTCATACTTCAAAAATCGATTTGCCGCATCGCAAGCGACCGGCAGGCAAGGCGGAGAGAAACGAGAAAGCGGAGTTTGCCGGAGCAAACGAGCATTGACCCACTTCGTTCGCCCTCCGAGCCGTCATCTCAGACGTTCACTGGCAAGCCAGTGTCAAGTTTTCTCCAACGCAGCATGACCTAGCCCAGCAGCGTCAGATCGATTTTCAGCCGACCCGGTAGTTCGGCGCTTCCTTGGTGATCTGCACGTCATGTACGTGCGACTCGGCCATGCCGGCACCGGTAATACGTACAAACTGCGGATGGGTCCGCATGTGGTCGATGGTGGCGCTGCCGGTATAGCCCATGGAGGCACGCAGGCCGCCCATCAGCTGGTGAATGATCGCTGCCAGCGAGCCCTTGTACGGCACCCGCCCTTCGATCCCTTCGGGCACCAGCTTCTCGGCGCCGGCAGAGGAATCCTGGAAATAGCGGTCCGAAGAGCCCTGCGCCTGGGACATCGCACCCAGCGAGCCCATGCCGCGGTAGGCCTTGTAGGAGCGGCCCTGGAACAGCTCGATCTCGCCTGGGGCTTCTTCGGTACCAGCGAACATCGAACCCATCATCACGGCGTTGGCGCCAGCGACGATGGCCTTGGACAGGTCACCGGAGAAGCGAATGCCCCCGTCGGCGATCATCGGGACGCCGGTGCCTTCCAGCGCGGCGGAGACATTGGCGATGGCGGAAATCTGCGGTACGCCAACACCGGCGACGATGCGCGTGGTGCAGATCGAGCCCGGGCCGATACCGACCTTGACCGCATCGGCGCCAGCCTTGACCAGGTCCAGCGCGGCTTCGGCCGTCGCGATGTTGCCACCGATCACCTGCACGTGCGGGAAGTTGTCTTTGACCCAGCGCACGCGATCGAGCACGCCGCGCGAATGGCCGTGAGCGGTGTCGACGACGATGACATCGACGCCGGCCGCTGCAAGCGCCTCGACACGTTCGGCGGTATCGGCACCAGTACCGACGGCGGCACCGACGCGTAGGCGACCCTGATCATCCTTGGATGCCAGCGGGTAAGTCTTGGCTTTCTCGATATCGCGGAAGGTGACCAGGCCTCGCAGATGGAAATTGCCATCGACCACCAGCATCTTTTCGATGCGGTGCTCGTAGAGTTTGGTTTTGATTTCTTCGAGCCCGGTGCCTTCCTGAACGGTGACCAGCTCTTCCTTGGGCGTCATGATCGCAGCCACGGAATCACCAGCGTTCGGCGTGAACCGCAGGTCACGGCCGGTGACGATGCCGACCAGCTCCTTGCCCGACACCACAGGGAATCCGGAGAAGCCTAGCTCGTTGGCCTTGCGCAGCAGCTCGCTGATCTTGGTTTCAGGGGTGACCGTCACTGGATCGTGAACGATCGCCGTTTCGTGGCGTTTGACCTTGCGCACTTCGGCAGCCTGCTGCTCGACATTCATATTCTTGTGAATGATGCCGATGCCGCCTTCCTGCGCCATGGCGATGGCCAGGCGGGCTTCGGTGACGGTGTCCATTGCCGCCGAAACGAGGGGAATGTTCAGCTCGATTTCGCGGGTCAGGCGGGTCTTGAGGCTGACATCCTTCGGCAGGACCTCGGAATATCCCGGGATCAGGAGAACATCATCGAAAGTCAGGGCTTCTTGGCTGATACGCAGCATGGCGGGGGCTCCCAGGCGGGAAAAAGGAAGCGCGGCATTATACCCACGGGGGCCCTTGCGCTCAATGCGGTTGTGCGAGCTATCGCGCGCCCGATCGAACAAGGCGCCGAGAAATGACCAGCCGGTCAGACGCGATCAGCCACCAACGCTACCGCGAAGCCTAGGCGCTCAGCGAACTCATCGAGAAATGCCGGTTGAAAACATGCGTCTGCCCAGCCATTGAAGATAAAGCCAAGATTGGAGAACCCACAGGCGGGGATGAACAAAAAGCCGTTGATATCATCCTCGAAGCCGCATTCGGGGCAGGTGAAATTGTCGGTCCGGCCAGGCATCCACTCATCCAGACTTTCGAAAAGCGCTTCACCGATCTCGCGGCGACACTCGGGGCAGCCCGCCTCCTCAGCGAAGTCCCGAGTCGGCGTGTAGATGCAGCGTTTGGTCACCACCTCCAGTCCATTGATCGCCTCGCCGAAGGGCAGCCGGTCAGGATGCAATACGACACGACGTGCACCTTGTGCAACCGCATAACCCATGCCACCGACTCCGCGACCGCAGGTGGTTGGCAGTGCCTCGATGATGCGCCGCTCGGCAAGCCAGCGCAGGATGGTTCGCGCCTTGGCTTCATGGCCGGGAAACGTGGAAATACGCGGCACGACGATGGCTTGGCTGTGGCTCATAAGGCTCGAACGGAAGGTGAAGGAAAGCCGCGCAGCTTAGCGCCCCGCCCAAGCTGGTCAAGCGCGCCTGACGGACGCGCCACAGTTTCGGTTCCCGCACGGCCGTACGCGGCTTATCATCGCCGCCATGCTCAAAGATCCCTTCCAACGCCTCAACCTCGACCGCGAAGTGCTGACCGTCAGCCAGCTCAACGGTCGCGCGCGGCTGCTGCTCGAAGACGTGTTCGCCCAGGTCTGGGTCGAAGGCGAGATTTCCAACCTGGCCAAGCCAGCATCCGGCCACATTTATTTCACGCTCAAGGACAAGAATGCCCAAGTGCGCTGCGCGCTGTTCAGGCAGAACGCCTTGCGCGTGCGCCAAGCATTGCGCGACGGCCTGGCAGTAAAGGTGCGCGGACGGGTTTCGCTGTTCGAAGGTCGTGGCGACTACCAGCTGATTCTCGATAATGTCGAGCCAGCGGGCGACGGTTCGCTACGTCTGGCCTTTGAAGCGCTGAAAGAGAAGCTCAGCGCCGAGGGCTTGTTCGATGCCGCTCGCAAGCGCGCCCTGCCCATTCATCCACGGCGCATCGGCATCGTCAGTTCGCCCACCGGCGCAGTGATCCGCGACATCATTTCAGTGTTCCGCCGTCGTGCGCCGCACGTAGCCCTGACCTTGGTGCCGACGCCGGTCCAAGGCCGCGAAGCGACCGCACAGATCGTCCGCGCGCTGGAATTGGCCGATCGTGGCGGCTTCGATGCGTTGATTCTGGCGCGCGGCGGCGGCTCGCTGGAAGATCTCTGGTGCTTCAACGAAGAAGTGGTCGCGCGCGCCGTTGCCGCCTGTGAAACGCCAATCGTCTGTGCCGTCGGCCATGAAACCGATGTGTCCATCGCCGATTTCGTCGCCGACGTTCGCGCACCAACCCCTTCCGCCGCGGCCGAGCTACTGGCCCCCAGCAGTGCCGATGTGCACCAGCGCCTGCAGGGCCTGCGCCAGCGGTTGTTGTTGCGCATACGGGATCGCCTGCATCGCGATGCCGCGCGCCTGGACGGTCTGACCCGGCGCCTGCGTCATCCCGGCGAGCGATTGCAACAGCAGGCGCAGCGCATCGACGATCTGGAGCAGCGGCTGCTGCGCGGTATCGATCGTCGGCTTTGCGCCGGCCAGGAACGCCTGGCGCGCCTCGATACCCGGCTTGCGGGACAACACCCGGGCAGAACGCTGCACTTGCTGCGCCAGCGCCTCGAGCATTTATCCAGCAGGCTACCGCGCGCCATACAGGACAGATTAAAAGGCCATCGCTACCAGCTTCAGAATCTGGCGCAGACGCTGAACGTGGTCAGCCCGCTCGCCACGCTGTCACGCGGCTACAGCATTCTGCTTGATGAGCGCGGCCAGGCGATTCGCCGAGCCGACCAGACCCAACCCGGCCAGCGCCTGAAGGCGCGTCTGGGAAACGGCGAGCTGGACGTGCGGGTCGAAGACAATCACCAGACGCCAGTCACCTTGTCATTGCTGGACTGACCCACCCCTTACTCAGGATTCCCATGCGCTTCGCCCTTGCCCTGCTCCTCTGCCTGACACTCCCCGCCCATGCCGAAGGCTTTCTCACTCGCCTGCTGAACAAACCTGTGCCAGGTGGCGTAGTCGTGATCGACCTGGGCAACGATGCCAGCGCGCCGAGGGCGCGTTATGACGGCAAGCCTGTGCTGGTGGTGCGCGAGGACGATCAACGCTGGATTGCCATTGTCGGGATTCCACTAACGGTGAAAGCCGGCCAGCAGTCGCTAGATGTCGATGGCCAATCCAAGCGCTTCCGTGTGGAGCCCCGTACCTATCGCGAACAGCGCATAACCCTGAAGAACAAGCGGCAGGTCAACCCCAACCCCGCCGATCTCAAGCGCATCCAGCGCGAGCTGGACGAGCAGACCCGGGCCTACCGTCAGTTCAGTTCCCGGCAGCCGAGCAATCTCCTGTTCGACAAGCCGGTCGAAGGTCCGCTCTCGTCACCGTTCGGACTGCGCCGCTTCTTCAACGGAGAGGAGCGCAATCCGCACTCCGGCTTGGATTTCGCCGTCCCGGCCGGCACGCCGATCAAGGCTCCGGCGGCCGGTAAAGTGATCCTGACCGGCAACTATTTCTTCAACGGCAACACAGTGTTCGTCGACCACGGTCAAGGGCTAGTCAGCATGTTCTGTCACCTCTCGCAGATAGACGTGAAGATTGGCGACGAGCTTTCGCGTGGAGCCGTGCTGGGCAAAGTCGGTTCAACAGGCCGGGCCACTGGCCCTCATCTGCACTGGAACGTCAGCCTCAACGACGCGCGCATCGACCCGTCGATCTTCATCGGTGCGTTCAAACCCTGATTTCAGTCCTTCAAGGAAACGACATGCTCATCAATGTAAGGGAATCCACCCTCCTCATCATCGACATCCAGGAGCGCCTGTTTCCCGCCATCGAGGGTCACACGGCGTTGGCCGAGCACAGCGCCTGGCTGATGCACATCGCCCAGCGTGTCGGCGTTCCGGTGCTCCTCACCGAGCAGTACAGCAAGGGGCTGGGCCCGACGATCGCCTCGCTGCGCGGCGGCATGGCCGACGAGGTGATTATCGAGAAACTGCACTTCTCTGCGGCGCGCGACGGCGAACTGTTCAAGCGCCCCGGTGGCGAACGCAAGCAATTCGTTGTCAGCGGCATCGAAACCCACATCTGCGTGTTGCAGACCGTGCTCGACCTGCTGGCCCGCGGCAATCAAGTGTTCGTCGTCGAAGAAGCCGTCGGCTCGCGGCGCTCCAGCGACAAGGCGCTGGGCCTGGCGCGCATGCAGCAGGCCGGGGCCTGCATCGTCTCGCGAGAGATGGTCGCCTTCGAATGGATGGAGCAGGCCGGGACCGAGCTGTTTCGCAGTATCAGTCGCGAGTTCATCCGCTGATACAGATGTTCCAGGGCAGCTGCTGCCCACTGCCAACTGACGGAGAGCCGCAATGCAGGAAGAATGGAACGTCTGGCTGGAATGGCTGAGCGAGCACGCCGAGCTGCAGACACTGGTGGCCAGCGCCGCGCTGGTGTTCGCCGCCTGGTTTGCGAACTGGGTGGTCAAGCGAATCCTGGTGCGTGGCCTCTACAAGGTGCTGCGCCACGCCCGTGAAACCGAGCTGCAAGACTTCGGGATCATCCGCCGGCTGTCCAACATTGTCCCGGCGCTGGTGCTGTCAATCGGTGTGAACGCCGTTCCCGGCCTGCCCGAGGCGGCGGTGACCGTGGTGCGCAACGTCTGTGGCGGTTTCATCGTCCTCACCATCGCGTTAGCCCTGGGCGCGCTGCTGGATATCATCAACCTGATGTACCAGCGCCGGGCCGATGCGCATGTGCACCCGATCAAGGGCTACCTGCAGGTCGTCAAGATCGTGGTCTACGCAATCGCCACCATCCTCATCATCGCCACGCTGATCGACCGCTCGCCGCTGATTCTGCTGTCCGGGCTTGGTGCCATGGCGGCGGTGCTGATGCTGATCTTCCAGGACACCATCCTGTCGTTGGTGGCCAGCGTGCAGATTTCCTCGAACGATATCATCCGCGTCGGTGACTGGATCGAGATGCCGCAGCTCAACGCCGACGGCGACGTCATCGACATTGCGCTGCATACGGTGAAGGTGCAGAACTGGGACAAGACCATCACCAACATCCCCACCAAGCGCTTCATCAGCGATGCGTTCAAGAACTGGCGAGGCATGCAGGAAAGCGGCGGTCGACGGATCAAGCGCAGCCTGTATCTGGATCAGCAGAGCGTGCACTTTCTCAGCGCCGAGGAATGCGAGCACCTGCACCGCTTCAACCTGCTGGATGACTATCTGACGGACAAGCGCCGTGAGATCGACGAGTGGAACGCCAAGCTCGAGAAGCGCGGCAAAGAGCCCGTCAATACCCGGCGCATCACCAATATCGGCAGTTTCCGCACATACGTGGAGCAGTATCTGCGCAGCCACGGTGGCATACACCAGTCCATGACCTTGATGGTGCGCCAGCTCAGCCCGACGGCAGATGGCCTGCCGCTGGAAATCTACTGTTTCACCAACACGGTGGAATGGACCAAGTACGAAAGCATCCAGTCGGACATCTTCGACCATCTGCTGGCGATCCTGCCGGAGTTCGGCTTGCGCGTATTCCAGCACCCAAGCGGTGCCGACATGCGCGAAGGTTATGGTTCGGTCAATCAGCTGCTCAGCCGGCCGACGCCTCGACAGCCCCATCCAGCCGACTGGCGCGGCGAGAGCCAGGCGTTGGAATAATGGATCGTGTTGGGAGAGCCGCGGCAGTGTGTACCGCAGCCCTCCCGCTCTACCCTTTCAATAGAGGCTGGATGATCAGGCTGTGCGAGCTGCTGAGTGCGCGACGGAGCCTCAATCATCTGGCAATCAAATGCATGCTTCGGCGCTAAAAAAAGAACAATATTTCTTATAGCGGTGTTCTTTTGGAATAAAACACCAATTTATTCCGAACCGTTGCAATTCACCTCCGCCAGCCACTAAATTCGAACCATCAACCCGTATCGATCCGCTCTGTTTTCTCCGCTACGCATCAAGTGCGGAGAGCCGCTCAAAGGAAAACGCCATGACCATGCTCAAAGATCCGTCGAAAAAATATCGAGCTTTTCCGGTCATCAACCTGCCCGACCGCACCTGGCCATCACAGACAATCACCCAGGCACCGATCTGGCTGAGCTCTGACCTGCGCGACGGCAACCAGTCGCTGATCGAGCCGATGGACGCTGGGAAGAAGATGCGCTTCTTCAAGACGCTGGTGCAGGTTGGCGTGAAGGAGATTGAGGTGGGCTTTCCCTCCGCCTCGCAGACCGACTTCGATTTTGTTCGTGAGCTGATCGAAGGCGGCCACATTCCCGATGACGTCACCATTCAGGTCCTGACCCAGGCCCGCGAAGATTTGATCAGCCGCACCTTCGAGTCCCTCAAGGGCGCCAAGCAGGCCATCGTCCATTATTACAACGCCACCGCGCCGAGCTTTCGCCGCATCGTCTTCAATCAGGACAAGGCTGGGGTGGTGCAGATCGCGGTCAGCGCTGCGCAGGTCGTCAAACGCCTGGCCGATGCTGCGCCTGAAACGCAGTGGCGCTTCGAGTACTCGCCGGAGGTATTCAGCTCCACCGAGACCGACTTCGCCGTCGAGGTGTGCAACGCCGTAATCGAGGTATTCCAACCGACGTCGGACCAGAAACTGATCCTCAATCTGCCGGCCACCATCGAAGCAGCCACGCCGAATATTTATGCCGATCAGATCGAATACTTCGGCCGTCACATCAACAAGCGTGACAGCGTGCTGATCAGCCTGCATACCCACAATGACCGCGGCACTGGCGTGGCCGCCACCGAGCTGGGCCTGATGGCCGGCGCCGACCGCGTCGAGGGCTGCCTGTTCGGCAACGGCGAGCGCACCGGCAACGTCGACCTGGTGACCGTGGCCTTGAACATGTACAGCCAGGGCGTCGACCCGAAGCTGGACTTCTCCGACATAGACGCCGTGCGCAAGGTGGTCGAGGAATGTAACCAATTGCCGGTCCATCCCCGGCACCCCTATGTGGGCGATCTGGTCCACACCGCGTTCTCCGGCTCGCACCAAGACGCGATTCGCAAGGGCTTCGCCCAGCAGAACCCGAACGGCGCGTGGGAAGTGCCCTACCTGCCGATCGACCCGGCCGATATCGGGCGCAGCTACGAGGCAGTGATTCGCGTCAACAGCCAGTCCGGCAAGGGCGGCATCGCCTATCTGCTCGAGCAGGAATATGGCATCAGCCTGCCGCGGCGCATGCAAATCGAGTTCAGCCAGGTGGTGCAGAAGGAGACCGACCGCCTCGGACTGGAAATGAGTGCCAAGCAGATCTACGCACTGCTCGAGGCTGAGTATCTGCAGGCCAGCACGCCCTACACGCTTAAGAGCCATCGTCTGCAGGAAGAAAACGGCACCAGCGCTCTGGACGTGGAAGTCGCTAGCAACGGCGAAACCATGCACTGGCGCGGCATCGGCAAGGGCCCGCTGGAAGCGCTGGTCGCCGGCCTGCCGGTCAAGCTGGAGATCATGGATTACCACGAGCATTCGATCGGTGCCGGCAGCAATGCCAAGGCTGCGGCCTATATCGAAGTGCGTCTGGACGGTGAGCGTTCACTACACGGCATTGGCATCGATGAAAACATCACCACCGCCAGCATCCGGGCGCTGTTCAGTGCGCTGAACCGTGCGCTGCGAGAGGCGGAGGTGAAAGCCGCCTGAGCCTGAGCGGCGAGCCCCGTCCGTGGGTTCGCCGTGAAAGAGCCGGCACGCACGGCTATCGAGCACGAACAATGGCTGGCCGCCGCGCTCCGCGGCGAATCCGACGCAATTTCTCGGCGGTTGCTCTGACCGCTGGCCGTGTGAATGCCGAACCATCAGCCGTACCAGCCCTCTCATTTACGCATCAGGCGTATGGCATGCGGCGGGTCTTCCGATAAGCCTCACCTGTATCGGCAAAGACATTCGGTCTCTTCCCGCCTATCGCCATGTCATATCGCAGCGGAACCGAATGAACGGACCGCCGCCGCACATCGTTCCGATGTTTTAGCAGAAACACATCAGCCGCCGGCAGGATCGTGCAATCGGTCTTGCCGAAATCGGTATTACGCTTGGCCTTCCCCATTCGAATGTTCATTTCAAAGGAGCTCCCATGAGCAGCACCATCGGTTACGCCGCATTCGACCCGAGCACGCCACTCGCGCCCTATTCATTCTCGCGCCGCGCCGTGGGACCCAACGATGTGCAGATTGAGATCCTCTACTGCGGCGTCTGCCATTCGGATCTGCACACCGCCCGCAACGAATGGAACAACACGCTCTATCCCTCCGTTCCAGGCCATGAGATTGTCGGACGGGTAACGGCCGTGGGCGAGTCGATCAGCGGATTCAAGGTCGGTGACATCGCTGGCGTCGGCTGCCTGGTGGACAGCTGCCAGAGCTGCGCCTCTTGCGGCGAGGGCCTTGAGCAATACTGCGAGAACGGTTTTGTCGGCACCTACAATGGTCCCGCGTTCGGTGGTGGCGAAAACACCTTTGGCGGGTACTCGGACAACATCGTGGTGGACCAGAAATTCGTTCTGCGCATCTCCCATACCGAAGACAACCTTGCCGCCGTCGCGCCGCTGCTGTGCGCCGGTATCACGACGTACTCACCGCTGCGCCAGTGGAAAGTCGGCCCTGGACAGAAAGTGGGCGTGGTCGGCCTCGGTGGCCTTGGCCACATGGCTGTGAAAATAGCTAACGCCATGGGCGCGCATGTGGTGCTCTTCACCACCTCACCGGATAAAAAGGAAGACGCTCTGCGCCTCGGCGCCAGCGAAGTCGTGGTATCGAAGAACAAGGATGAGATGGCTGCGCACTTGAACAGCTTTGACTTCATCCTCAACACCGTCGCGGCCCCGCACAATCTCGACGCGTTTCTGTCGCTGCTCAAGCGCGACGCGACCATGACGCTGGTGGGCGCGCCAGCCTCACCCCACCCATCGCCCAGCGTCTTCGGGCTGATCTTCAAGCGCCGCCGCCTGGCCGGCTCGTTGATCGGCGGCATCGCCGAAACCCAGGAAATGCTCGATTTCTGCGCTGAGCACAGCATCGTTTCGGATATCGAGATGATCGATATCCAGAACATCAACGAAGCCTACGAGCGCATGCTCAAGAGCGACGTGAAGTACCGTTTCGTCATCGACATGGCCTCGCTCAAGTCCGCATGACGCGCTGCCGATGGCGCGCCAATCCGGGGCGCGCCAGTTACTTCCACACCGGACGCCACCCAGGCCTTCCCTCTTTGCAGATGAGCCGCTAAGGTCGCTGGCCTTCTGCTGAGGAGCCGGCATGCGCTACCTGATTTTCGTCACGCTACTCTGGGCGTTTTCCTTCAACCTGATCGGCGCCTACCTGGCGGGCCAGGTGGATAGCTATTTCGCTGTACTCACGCGCGTAATCCTCGCCGGCCTGGTCTTTCTTCCCCTCACACGCTGGCGCGGCGTGGCGCCGGGCTTCATTGCCGGCGTGACCTTGGTCGGCGCGCTGCAATTCGGGGTGACCTACCTGTGCCTGTACCTGAGCTTCAACGTCCTGACCGTGGCCGAGGTGCTTCTGTTCACGGTACTCACGCCGCTGCACGTGACGCTGATTGACGACGCACTTAACCGCCGCTTCAACCCCTGGGCATTGGTGGCCGCAGCGGTCGCGGTGTTCGGCGCCGGCCTGATCCGCTATGACGGCGTATCCAGCGACTTCCTCGGCGGCTTCCTGCTGATGCAACTCGCCAACTTCACCTTTGCTGCCGGGCAGGTGGGCTACAAGCATCTGGCCCAGCGCTATCCATCAGCTATTCCGCTGCATCGGCGCTTCGGCTATTTCTTTCTGGGTGCGTTGATCATCGTGCTGCCGGCCTGGCTGTTGTTCGGCGACGCCGACAAGCTGCCGACAACGATCAGCCAGTGGAGCGTGTTGCTATGGATGGGGGTACTGGCCACCGCGCTGGGCCAGTTCTGCTGGAACAAGGGTGCCACTCAAGTCGATGCCGGAACCTTGGCCGTGATGAACAACATGGCGGTGCCGGTCGGGCTATTGCTCAATTTGCTGTTTTGGGGCACGTCAACCAACCTGCTGTTGCTCGGCATCGGCGGGCTGATCATTCTCGCTTCGCTATGGATCAATCGACTGGGCCGACGAGCGGCCTGCTAACTCATTGTTTTACATATATGTTTAGCTAACACATCGGTAAGATTGCGGCGCCACGCATGGATGCATTTCTCAGTCAGTCGTCGAGATATCCATGCGCCGCGTCAGCTTGCTTCTGCTCGTCCTGTTTTTCTTTCCAACCGCTCATGCCGAAGCGCCGCGCACCTTTCGCGAAGCGAAAAAGCTGGCCTGGCATATCTACGCCGAACGGCCGGTAGATTTCTATTGCGGTTGCGCCTTCAAGGGCAAGCGGATCGATCTCGCCAGCTGCGGCTACGTCCCGCGCAAACAGCCCAAACGCGCCGCACGCGTGGAGTGGGAGCACATCGTGCCCGCCTGGGTGATCGGCCATCAGCGCCAATGCTGGCAGCAGGGCGGACGCAAGCAGTGCACCTCGAGCGACCCGGTATTCAGCAAAGCCGAAGCGGACCTGCATAACCTCGTCCCGGTCGTCGGTGAGGTCAACGGCGACCGCAGTAATTACGGCTTCGGAATGCTGAGCGAGAAACCGAGCCAGTACGGCGCCTGCCCCTTCGTAGTGAACTTCAAACAACGCACCGCCATGCCTCCGGAATACAGCCGGGGCGCCATAGCCCGTGCCTATCTGTACATGAGCGAACGCTATGGGCTGCGCCTGTCGAAGCAGGATCGGCGCCTCTACGGCATCTGGAATCGTCAGCACCCGGTCAACGAATGGGAGCAATGGCGTAACCGCAGCATTGCCTGCGTGCAAGGCAATGCCAATCGCTACGTAGGGCCGGTTGATCTGAACCGCTGCGCCAAATCGATTGCTCGTTCGGCTGCAATTCGCCCCGAGCGAAGCTGAGGGAGTCAGTTAACAGCGAGCCTGCGCCAAAACGCCCGGATCCGGTACGCTAAGGCCTCGCCCGCGATCTTGGATGTCGCCGCCCGAGCACTGCATGCTGATGCCTCCCACCGCGATCATGACAGTTCACTATGCAGGATAAGACGCTCTACGCAACCCTGGGCCTGGCGGTTCTGTTGGCGCTTATTGCCTCCGGCATCGATCCTCATAACCGGGCCACTTGGCTGCTGGAAGTCGCACCGGTGCTGATCGCAGCGCTCCTGCTGCTCAGCTACCGGCGTTTCCCGCTCACGCGGCTGCTTTATGTGCTGATCGCCGTCCATGCCCTGGCGCTGATCCTGCGCGCTTACACCTACGCCCGCGTTCCAGCGGGTTTCTGGGTACAGGATTGGCTCGCGCTCAGCCGCAACCCGTACGACAAGCTCGGCCACTTCATGCAAGGCCTGGTACCAGCGCTGCTGGCCCGTGAGATCCTGCAGCGCCTTGGCTTTCTCAAGCCCGGCGCAATGCTCGGCTTCCTCTCGGTCTGCGTCGCGCTGGCATTCAGTGCCTTCTACGAACTGATCGAATGGTGGGTAGCGCTGATCGCCGGCCAGGGCGCCGGTGATTTTCTCGGCACCCAGGGCGACCCCTGGGATACCCAGTCGCACATGCTTATCGCGCTGCTTGGCGCCCTGCTTTCGGCCACCGGCCTGGCAGGTCTTCAGGATCGGCAGATTGCGCGGCAAGCGAAGTCCGGCGCAGCAGGATAGCCGTCATGCTCTATCGCTTCGCGGCTGATGCGGTGCTGGTCCTGCACCTCAGCTTTATCGTCTTCGTGCTGCTGGGTGGGCTGTTGGTGGCCTGGAGGCGCCGCCTACTTTGGCTGCATCTGCCGGCCGTGGCCTGGGGCGTCTTCGTCGAACTGACCGAGCGCCTGTGCCCGCTTACGCACTGGGAGAACCGGCTGCGGCATCTGGCTGGTGGTGCCGGTTACGAAACCAGCTTCGTCGAGCAGTATCTGCTGCCAGTGATCTATCCGACCTGGCTGAGCCTACCGGTGCAATACCTACTGGCCGCCATAGTGGTACTCGCTAATTTGCTGATCTATGGCTGGCTGGTATGGCGCTGGCGGCGCACGGCAGCGCCACCAAGCTGATACGCAGCGTAGCTAGATCTTCAGTTCGAAGGCATCACCGTCGTGATACGCCGGGAATTTGCTGCGGAACGCCGCAAGGTCCCGAGCACGTAGCGTGGTGCGGAATACGCCGTCGACATCGCCCGCCTCGAGCAGCGGGTCGCCCAGATAATCCAGCACCTGGCTGTCGCCACTGTAAGGGTAGCCCTTGCCGTCTTCCCCGACCCGATTCACCGCCGCGACGTAGCAGATATTCTCAATCGCGCGTGCCGGCAGCAGGCGATTCCAGGCATTGCGGCGGGCCGCGGGCCAGTTGGCGGTGTAAAGCAGCAGGTCGGTGTCGTGGGGGTCGCGGCTCCAGACCGGGAAGCGCAGGTCATAGCAGATCAGCGGGCGCACGTGCCAGCCGTTCAGTTCGAACAGCGCCTGCTGTTCGCCAGCCGTGTAATGCTTGTGCTCACCTGCCATGCGGAACAGATGACGCTTGTCGTAGTGTGAAATCTCGCCGTTCGGCCGCGCCCAGAGCAGGCGGTTGCGGTGGCTGCCATCCGCGGCCTCGATGATCACGCTACCGGTGATCACCGCGTCCATGCGCGCCGCCTGCTCCCGCAGCCAGATATAGGTCGGGCCTTCCTCGGGTTCGGCCAGCTCCGAAGAGTTCATCGAAAAGGCCGTAGTGAACATCTCCGGCAATACGATGAGATCAGCCCCACGGGCCTGCTCGAGCAAGTCGACGAAGCGCTCGCGGTTAGCGGTAGCGTCCTGCCAGACGAGGCTGGTCTGGATCAGGGCCAGTTCGAGGTCCGGCAAATCGTTCAGATCGCGCATAGTCGTTCTCCTGCCAGGCGCAGCGTTTCCTCTCGTTTGGCGAAGCAGAAGCGGACCAGTCGTGATTCCTCCGGAGGCGTCTGGTAGAAGACCGAAATCGGGATGCTGGCCACGCCGTGCTCGCGGGTGAGCCATTCGGCCATGGCGACATCGTCGAGATCAGGGCGAATTGCCGAATAGTCGGCCAGCTGGAAATAGGTGCCGGCCGTACGGGTAAAGCTGAAGCGCGAGCCGGCCAGCAGATCGCAGAACAGATCGCGCTTGGCTTGGTAGAACGCCGGCAGCTCGCTGAGATGCTCAGGATGCGCCGCCATGAAATCGGCCAGAGCCCACTGCAATGGCGTAACGCCTGTGAAGCTGACGTACTGGTGAACCTTGCGCAGCTCACTGCTGAGCGCGGCGGGCGCGACCACATAACCCGTCTTCCAGCCAGTGACGTGGTAGGTCTTGCCGAAGGAGCTGACGACGAAGGCCCGATGATACAGCTCGTCATGGCGCAACACGCTGGCATGCTGCCGGCCGTCGAACACAAGATGTTCGTAGACCTCGTCGCTGAGCAGGTAGATATCCCTGTCGCGGATCAGCTCGGCGAGGCGATCAAGATCCGCCGCGTCGATCAGCGCGCCGCTGGGATTGTGCGGCGTGTTCAGCACGATCATGCGGGTGCGCGATGTAACCGCATCAGCCAGCTTCTGCCAATCGATGGCGAAACTCGGCAGGCTCAGCGCCTGATGGACGCAGACCCCGCCGGCGAGCTCCACAGCCGGCTCGTAACTGTCGTAGCAGGGATCGAAGACGATCACTTCATCGCCGGGGCGGATGACTGCGTGGATCGCACAGAAGATGGCCTGGGTCGCTCCAGGGGTGATGGTGACTTCGGCGTCAGCGCTGACTTGGCGACCATAGAGCGATGCGACCTTGATCGCCACCTGCTCGCGCAGCGCCGGCAAGCCTGTCATCGGCGCGTACTGGTTGTGACCGGCCATGACATGACGCGTCACGGCTTCGCGCAGCGCATCAGGGCCGTCGAAATCCGGAAAGCCCTGGGACAGGTTCAACGCGCCGGTCTGGCTCGCCAGCTGCGACATCGTGGTGAAAATGGTGGTACCGACGTAGGGAAGCTTGCTCGTGATCATTTGGTCTCATTCAAAGCTTGAAGCTGAAGTCGAACGCTGGAAGCTCATGCGAGACGACTTCCAGCTTATGGCTTCAAACTTCGGGCTATCGTTTGTCTCTACGCTTTTTCTCGGCTTTCTTGTGGTGCGACATGAGACGGCGTTTCTTATTCACCTGGCGATCGGTGAGGGTGTTCTTCTTGCCCTCGTAGGGGTTCTCGCCGCCCTTGTACTCGATCCGGATCGGCGTGCCCACCAGCTTCAGCACACGCCGGTAGGTATTCTCCAGATAGCGCGTATAGGACTTGGGAATCGAGTCGACCTGGTTGCCGTGGATCACGATCAGCGGCGGGTTGGCGCCGCCCAGGTGAGCATAGCGCAGCTTGATCCGGCGACTAGCGACCATTGGCGGCGCATGCTCGCGTACGGCGTCCTCGAGGATCTGGGTCAGCCGGCTGGTGGGCCAGCGGGTAACGGCCGAGGCGAACGAGGCCTGTACCGATTTGTACAGGTTGCCGACGCCGGTGCCATGCTTGGCGGAGATGAAGTGGATGTCGGCGAACTCGACGAAGAACAGCCGACGCTCCAGCTCGGTCTTCACGTAGTCGCGCTCGCTTGGCTCCATGCCGTCCCACTTGTTCAGCGCGATGACCAGCGCTCGGCCACTCTCGAGAACGAAGCCGAGCAGGTTGAGGTCGTGTTCGACCACGCCTTCTCTGGCATCCATGACGAAGATCACTACGTTGGCGTCCTGGATCGCCTGCAGCGTCTTGACCACGGAGAACTTTTCTACCGCCTCGAAGATCTTGCCGCGGCGCCGGACGCCGGCGGTGTCGATCAGCGTGTATTTTTCGTCGCCGCGTTCGAACGGAATATAAATGCTGTCTCGCGTGGTGCCCGCTTGGTCGTAGACGATGACCCGCTCTTCACCGAGCATGCGATTGACCAGCGTCGATTTGCCAACATTGGGACGGCCGATGATGGCGATCTTGATGCCGTCCTTTTCGCTAGGCCCGGGAATGCGTTTGGGTTCTTCGCCTTCGGCAACCGCCTCAACCGCTTCACCCTCACCTTCCGCTTCTTCGGCGTTGTCCTTGGGAAACGTGCCGAGCGCCTGCTCCAGCATATGGCTGATACCACGGCCATGTGCCGCAGCAATCGGCAAGGCATCGCCGAGACCCAGCGGGCTGAACTCGGCTCGCGCGATGTCCGGATCGATGCTGTCGACCTTGTTCGCCACGAGGAAGTGGCGCTTGTTCATCTTGCGCAAATGCTCGGCGATCATCTGATCGCCCGGCGTCATGCCGGCACGTGCGTCGACCATGAACATCACCGCATCGGCTTCCTGCATCGCTTGTAGCGACTGCTCCGCCATCTTGGCGTCGATGCCTTCTTCGTCCCCGGTCAGGCCCCCAGTGTCGATGACAATATAGGTACGGCCCTGCCATTTGGCCTCACCGTACTGGCGATCACGGGTCAGACCGGCATATTCCGCGACGATGGCGTCACGGCTCTTGGTCAGACGGTTGAATAGGGTGGATTTGCCAACGTTCGGACGGCCCACCAGGGCGATTACGGGAACCATACGGCTCTCCACTGCGATATTTCAGAAAACACGAAGGCCGCTGCAAGGCAGCGGCCGAATATATTAAGCGCTCCGCCTCGGCGGAACAGGACGAACGAGGTGAAGCCGTCAATCCGCCTGGCGAATGGTCAGCGCGACAAGCTTGCCGTCGTTACCGTAGGCGTACAGCCAATCTCCTTCGACCACCGGGCGGGCACGCACCCCGGCGCTGTCGATACGGGTCCGAGCAACGAAGCGCCCGTCGACCTGGCTCAGGAAGTGCAGATAGCCCTCCTTGTCGCCCACCGCCACGTAGCTGGAGAAAACCGCCGGAGCGGAAAGCTGCCGACGCAGTAGCGCGTCGTTGCTCCATAGCACGGTAGTCGATCGCTCATCGATCCCCATGACAGTGCCATCAGCCTGGCTTACATAGACACTTCCGTAACCGAGCGCAACACCGTTTGCCGTCGAGGCATCGCGCTGCCAGAGAATCCGGCCGCTTTCTAGATCCAGCGCGGCGGCGCGCCCTTGAAAGGAAGCGACGTACAAGGTCCCGCCTGAGAGCAACAGACCGCCATCGATATCGACGACGCGTTCGAGCTCGGAACGGCCTTGCGGAACAGCTACGCGCTGCTCCCAGATCGGCAGGCCACGGCGGGTATCCAGCGCCACGACTTTACCGCTGGAGAGACCGGCAATCGCCAGCTGGTTGGTCAGCAATGGCGCTCCGGTACCCCGCAGGGTCAGCACCGCTGGGGCGCTTTCGTAACTCCAACGCTGCTCGCCAGTGTCGATTTCCAACGCAATGACGCGGTCATCCTGAGTCTGAACCACCACTACGTCACCATTGACGGCAGGCGCGGCGAGAACCTCGCTGCTGACCTGGCTGCGCCAGCGCTCTTCACCGGTCGACACGTCCAGCGCCAGCACTTCACCCCGTAAAGTGCCAACCAGGACAAGGCCGTAGCCAGCCCCCACCGCACCGGAGATCGGCACTTCCAGATCGTTCTTCCAGTGAACCTTACCGGTCATGCGATCCATTGCCACCACCAGCCCCTCGACGTCGGCGGCAAATATCTCATTGCCATAGACGACAGGGGCCAGAAGGTTATAGGTCTCGCCCTGGCCTTCGCCTATCGAGCGGCTCCATTCCTCGTTCAGCTGTATTTCAGCGTCGAACTTGACCAGCTCGGCGGGCTCGAGCTCTTTCTTGTCATTGCTGCTGCAACCAGCAGCCAGGACGGCCAGGGTCAGCAGTGCGGCAGTTTTCCAGCGCATCAATTCATGCCTCTCCACGAGCCAGATCGTCCAGTTTCAGCTGCAGGCCACCAATCGCGGCATCCTGTGACAGCGACTCTTTTGCCTTGGAATAGGCAGCGTGGGCATCGTCATGGCGCCCCAGCTTGACCAGCAGATCACCCCGCAGCTCTTCACGACTGGCTGCGAAGGCCTCATTAGCGTCACCTTCGAGCAATGCAAGCCCCTCTTCGGCCTTGCCCTGCGCTGCCAGAACACGGGCCAGACGCTGGCGAGCCAGCTCTTCGAGGGTCTTGTCGGCCGGCTTGTCGAGCACGCTTCGCAATTCTGTCGCGGCCTCATCGAGACGATCAGACTCCACCGCCACCTTGGCCACGAAGAGACTGCCATACTGAGCGTAATGCGAGCCGGCGAATTCCTTCTTCAGCAAATTGCCCAGGCGCGAAACCTCGGCAGCATTCACCCCACCCTCCTCCAGCACGGCATTCAGCATCTGCTGATAGACGGTCGAGGCGCTCTGTGCTTGATTGAGCTGATGCTTCTGCCAGAACTGCCAGCCAAACACCAACACCAGAGCGAGTGCGCCCCCCAACAGCAAAGGCATGCCGTTACGCTGCCACCACTCCTTGATCTGCGCCAGCTGTTCTTCATCGGTACCCGAGGTCACACTGTCACTCCTTACATTCGCTGAATTCAGACCCGTCCGATCAAGCCAGACAGGCAGCCAGACGCTCGGGTAGAGCATCCCAGGCAATGCTTTGCTGTTCGCTGTCGTCGCGCAGCGGCTTGCAACCTACCACGCGTTCGGCCAGTTCGTCGTCACCAAGAATCAGCGCGAAACGCGCCCCGCTCTTGTCGGCCTTTTTGAACTGGCTCTTGAAGCTACCGCCACCGGCGTTGACCAGCAGGCGAAGACCCGGCAGGGCGTCACGGAGCCGTTCCGCCAGCGCCAGCGCCGCCAGTTCGGCCGCCTCGCCGAAGGCACAGATAAATGCGTGTGCCGGCTGGTTGAGTTCTTCGGGGATCAGCTCAAGTGTTTCCAGCAACAACACCAGACGTTCGATCCCCATGGCGAAGCCCACGCCCGGCGTCGGTTTGCCGCCGAACTGGCTGACCAGGCCGTCATAGCGGCCGCCCGCACAGACGGTGCCCTGCGAGCCGAGCTTGTCGGTCACCCACTCGAATACGGTGCGGCCGTAGTAATCGAGGCCACGAACCAGCTTGGGATTGATCTGATAGGCAATTCCCGCCGCTTCGAGCCGAGTCTTGAGGCCGTCGAAATGCGCGCGCGATTCGTCGTCCAGGTAGTCATGCAGCGTCGGCGCATCGGCCAACAGCGCCTGGGTCTGGACATTCTTGCTGTCCAGGATACGCAGCGGGTTGCTGGTCAGGCGGCGCTGACTGTCTTCGTCGAGCTGATCGAAATGCTGCTGCAGATAGGCTACTAGGGCGTCCCGATAGGTCGCGCGCGCTTCGCTGGAGCCCAGGCTGTTCAACTGCAGGGTGACCGCATCGGACATGCCGAGCTGCTTCCACAGCCGGGCCGTAAGCACGATCAGCTCGGCATCGACATCCGGCCCCGGCTGATTGAAAACCTCCACCCCAATCTGATGAAACTGGCGATAGCGGCCCTTCTGCGGCTTCTCGTAACGAAACATGGGACCGGCATACCAGAGCTTCTGCACCTGGCCGCCGCCGGTCATGCCATGTTCGAGCACGGCTCTGACGCAACCGGCAGTACCCTCGGGGCGCAACGTCAGTGATTCCTCGTTACGGTCGAGGAAGGTGTACATCTCCTTGTCGACCACGTCGGTCCCCTCGCCGATGCCGCGGGCGAACAGATCGGTAAATTCGAGGATTGGCAGACGGATCTCGCTGTAGCCATAGCTATCGAGCAGCTGCGCGAAGGTCGTTTCCAGATAGCGCCAGACCGGCGTCTGGGCCGGCAGGATATCGTTCATGCCACGAATGGCTTGCAGGGACTTGCTCAATTCGGTTCCTTAAATCAGCTGCGCACGATCAGCGCGGCATCGGTCTCGGCCTTTTCCGCGGCCTTGCGGCGAATCAGCTGCTCCAGTTCGTCGACCAGATTCTCATTGTTCAGCTTCTGCGCCGGCTTGCCGTCGATGTAGATGAGGTTGTTCGGCGTGCCGCCTGTGAGGCCGATGTGCGCCTCCTTGGCCTCTCCCGGGCCGTTGACGATGCAGCCAATCACCGCTACGTCCATCGGCACCAGCAGATCGTCGAGTCGCCCTTCGAGCTCGTTCATGGTTTTGACCACGTCGAAGTTCTGCCGCGAGCAACTCGGGCAGGCGATAAAGTTGATCCCTCGCGAGCGCAGACGCAGCGATTTGAGGATATCGAAACCAACCTTGACTTCCTCCACCGGATCGGCTGCCAGCGAGATGCGGATGGTATCGCCGATACCTTCGGCTAGCAGCATGCCCAGCCCTACCGCTGACTTCACCGTACCCGAACGTAGCCCCCCGGCTTCGGTGATGCCCAGGTGCAACGGCTGCTCGATCTTGTCCGCCAAGAGCCGATACGCGGCCACAGCCATGAACACGTCGGACGCCTTTACGCTGACTTTAAAGTCCGGGAAATTAAGCCGATCAAGGTGCTCGACATGGCGTAGCGCGGATTCGACCAACGCCTCAGGTGTCGGCTCGCCGTACTTCTTCTGTAGATCCTTTTCCAGCGAGCCGGCGTTGACCCCAATACGAATCGGGATGCCCCGATCACGAGCTGCTTCAACCACAGCCCGCACACGATCCTCGCGGCCTATGTTGCCCGGGTTGATGCGCAGGCAATCGACGCCGAGCTCGGCGACACGTAGAGCAATCTGATGATCGAAATGAATGTCGGCCACCAGCGGAAGACCGACACGCTGCTTGATCTTGCCGAACGCCTCGGCGGCGTCCATTGAGGGCACCGACACGCGAACGATGTCGGCGCCGGCATTCTGCAGCCGTTCGATCTGCGCGACGGTCGCTTCGACGTCGCAGGTTTCGGTATTGGTCATGCTCTGTACGGCGATAGGCGCATCGCCACCGACCGGTACACTGCCTACCCAGATCTTCCGGGTACGACGCCGCTTGATGGGAGATTCACTATGCATGATTACTGTCCGAGCTTGAGACGCGCGGTCTCACCGCGCGTTTTGCCAGAAAGACTGACGGCTTCGCCGTTAAAGCTGACTTGCACACCAGAAGCGAAGCCTAAATGCAGATCCAGCGGGGTTTGCCCGATCAGGGTACGACTGCTGCCGGCTTTCGCCAGTCCGCTGTAAAGCACTTTGCCGTTTGCATCGGTAACGCGAGTCCAGCAGTCCGCGGTGTAATCCAGCGTCAAGCGCCCTTCACCCGGTGCAACGGCCTCCGCTTCAGCCACTGGAGCCGCACTGACATCCGCTTCCGGAGCAGTCGCCGGCGCTTCGCTGGAAGGTACCGTCTCGCCCTGCTCGGCAGGCGTTTCGGCAGGCGTTTCGATTGCTGGTTGCTCGTCGAGCGGCAGGCTTCCGGCTGCCGGATCCTGCGCTTCCTCGCCTACCGATAAGGGCGCCGAGCCAACCTCCTCGCCCGGAGCGAGGTCAACAGGCTCCTCGGTTCGATCCAGCAGATGTATCTCCGTGGTTCCGTCTGCCGCCTCGACCTCAATCCGCTCCAGCGCCGTGACAGATGGGCCAGGCTCGGTGCGGGCCATGCGATCTTGCCACCAGAAGAAAGCACCGGCTCCGATCGCCAGCGTCAAGATAAAGGTAAAGAAGCGCACCATGCTGCGTGACAGGCGCACGGGCTGATCGATGTGGCCGAGACTATTGACACTGCTACCGGTTGCATCCGTACCGGTATGCTGGTCGAACTGTTGCACGAGACGATTCTGGTCCAGGCCCAGCAGCTTGGCGTAAGCACGAACGTAGCCACGGGCAAATGTATGGCCAGGCAACTGACTGAAGTCACCGGCCTCAATTTGCGTGAGCGAGCGCTCCGACAGATTGAGCTGCTTAGCCACCGAAGAAAGTGGCCAGTTCTTGCTCTCGCGCGCGGCGCGGAGCGTATCGCCTGGATTGGCCAGCATTGTCGGGGCAGCGGCTTCAGAATGTGGCGCTATCATCGTTGCTCCGAAAGAAACTGTTGATATTCAGGCGCTCCGGGATACAGTCGTTTGAGCTGCAAACCAAGACTCGCCGCCTGATCCCGGTCCTGATGAATCCGCGCCAGACGAATACCCAGGAGCAGACTACGAGCATTCTGCTCGGAAAGGCTGCTGAACCCATCGTAGTAACGCTTTGCCGGGACGTACTGTTTGGCTTCGTAAGCCAGCAATGCCAGCTCTAGCAGCGCTCGTGGCTGGCGGCTATCGAGGCGCAAGGCGCGGGTAAAGTAGGTTTCGGCCTGCTCGCGCTGACCGAGCTTCAACGCGGTCATGCCCATGTTTTGGAAGACATGCGAGCGTCCAGAGTAGAGGTTGTCTTCAGATGCTTTCGCGAAGCGCTCCATCGCCTCCTGATAACGTTTTTGCTCGAAGAGAAAACTGCCGTAATTGTTCAGGATGCGGGCGTCGTTGCGATTGGATAAGGCCTTGCGGTAGTGCTCGTCAGCTAACTGATTTTCCATTTCGTTCTGGAATACCAGGGCCAGTGCCGCGTGGGCATCCGCGCTGTTCGAATCCAGCTCGAGCGCTTTGCGTAGCGGCGTTTTAGCGCGGGAGGCCTCGCCTTGCTGCAAATAGCCGATGCCAAGCTGGATATAGGCGTCTCGCGCTTCGTCGCGACCTTCCGAGGTGCGCATCGGGTTACCCGATCCGGAGGACACACAACCAGCCATAAGGCCGGCGAGCAGAAACAGCAGCGCAACGCGCAATATCATCAGCAGCATCCCCCTCAGGAACGGTTCGTAGCAATGGACGCCGTACCTGGCTCGGATTGCAGTTCACGCACTGCGATGTAACGCTCGCTTCGGCGTGTGCGATCCATTACCTGCCCGACCAGTTGGCCGCAGGCTGCATCGATATCCTCACCACGTGTGGTACGTACCGTTACATTGTGCCCGGCTTTATGCAGGATGTCCTGAAAACGACGAATCGCATTGTTGCTCGGCCGCTCATATCCAGAATGGGGGAAGGGATTGAAGGGGATCAGATTTATCTTGCAGGGAATCTTCGCTAATAAAGCGATCATCTGCTCGGCGTGTTCGGGCTGGTCGTTAATGCCCTGCATCAGCGTGTATTCAATTGTGAGAACGCGTTTCTCGCCCAAGTTGGAGATATAGCGCTGGCAGGCCGCCAGAAGCATATCCAACGGATACTTCTTGTTGATCGGCACCAATTGATCACGCAGCGCATCGTTCGGCGCATGCAACGACAGCGCCAGGGATACGTCGATGACCTTGGAAAGCTCATCGATCATCGGCACAACGCCGGATGTTGACAGCGTCACCTTGCGCTTGGAAATACCGTAGCCCAAGTCGTCCATCATGATCTGCATGGCGGCGACTACGTTGTCGAAATTGAGCAAGGGTTCGCCCATGCCCATCATCACCACGTTGGTAATGGCGCGATCGACCTTGGCCGGTATGGTGCCGAACGATTTATTGGCAATCCACACCTGTCCGATCACTTCGGCGGCGGTGAGGTTGCTGTTGAAACCTTGTTTGCCGGTCGAGCAGAAACTGCAATCCAGGGCGCAGCCGGCCTGAGAGGAGACACAGAGCGTGCCGCGTCCGCCTTGAGGAATGTAGACGGTTTCCACACAGCTACCCGAAGCCACACGCACCACCCACTTACGGGTGCCATCGGTGGAGATGTCTTCGCTGACAATTTCGGGGCCGCGGATCTCGGCAGAGGCCTTGAGTTTTTCGCGCAGGGCCTTGCCGATGTTGCTCATCGCATCGAAGTCATCAATGCCAAAATGGTGAATCCATTTCATGACCTGACCGGCACGAAAGCGCTTCTCCCCTATTGAATCGAAGAAGCTTTCCAGCTGGGGCTGGGTCAGCCCCAGCAGATTCACTTTACCGGTCGTAACAGTCATCTGAATTCACCTTCGCCTGATCAGCGAATGCGGGCACACACTTCGGTGGCGGAGAAGAAGTAGGCAATCTCGCGAGCAGCGGACGCTTCGGAATCGGAACCGTGAACGGCGTTCTCGTCGATAGAAACGGCGAAATCAGCGCGAATGGTGCCCGGAGCAGCTTCTTTCGGGTTGGTAGCGCCCATCAGCTCACGGTTCTTGGCGATGGCGTCTTCGCCTTCCAGAACCTGAACGATGACCGGACCGGAAACCATGAAAGCAACCAGATCTTTGAAGAAGCCGCGCTCGCTGTGCTCGGCATAGAAACCGCCAGCTTCGCGCTCGGACAGCTGGACCATTTTCGACGCAACGACGCGCAGCCCGGCCTTCTCGAAACGGGAGGTGATCTCGCCGATAACATTCTTGGCGACGGCGTCAGGTTTGATGATGGAGAAAGTGCGTTGCAGGGCCATTTGAAACTCCAGAAATTGATAGGTTAAAACAAACGAGTAAACCCGCGAATTATACGCGGGTCACGAATAAAAATATAAGAGTAGCTGTGACCTGCTGAGTGGCGGCGAAGACCGTAACGCACACACTTCTGCCTTGAAGCGCGCCGCCGGGTGCCTGCTGGCTCTAGGCTTCTTCTATCCAGGCGGCCTGTATGGCTTCGAGCACCTTTTCGCCGCCGCGCTTCGGATCGTCCGAAAAATCCGGTAGCTCGACGACCCAACGATGCAGCTCGACAAAGTTCACGTAACGCGGATCTACATTCGGCTTGCTTTCGGCCAGTTCAATCGCGATATCCAGCACATCAGACCACTTAAGCGCCATGCTTCACCCCGCCCTCAATGGCCTTCCGAGACTTGATTGATGGTGTATTTCGGAATCTCGACCACCAGATCGACGTCCGCAACAGCTGCCTGACAAGACAGCCTCGAATTGGGTTCGAGCCCCCACGCCTTGTCCAGCATGTCGTCCTCGAGCTCATCCGACGCCTCCAGCGAGGCAAAGCCCTCACGGACTACCACGTGACAGGTAGTACAGGCGCAAGACTTTTCACAGGCATGCTCAATGTCGATACCATTTCGCAACGCAGCATCAAGCACCGTCTCACCGGGCTGCGCTTCCACCACAGCCCCTTCGGGGCAATGGTCGACATGGGGCAGGAAAACAATCTGCGGCATCTGGGTCATTCCTCGATATCGTTAAGCCGTCGCCCAGCCAACGCGGCCTTGACGGTTGAATCTAACCTGCGCGCGGCAAAGGCATCGGTAATCTGGCTCAAGCGCTTGATCTGGCGTTCGATGGCAACTTCATCCTGACTATCGAGAAGCTCGCGAAGACCCTGCATCTGTGAATCGATCGCCGCGCGCTCCTCCTCACTGAGCAGGCGCTCGCCGTCTACGGCCAGGGCGCCCTCGACCGCTTCGAGCAACCGTTGCGCATCGACCAGTTGCTCACGTAGCGCCCGGGCTGCCTTGTCTTCGTTGGCTTTATGAAAAGAATCTTCCAGCATGCGAGCGATCTCGCCGTCGGTCAGCCCGTAGGAAGGCTTCACCTGAATGCTCGACTCGACGCCGGACGCCAGCTCACGGGCCGATACGCTGAGCAGCCCGTCGGCGTCGACCTGAAAGGTCACACGGATCTTCGCGGCACCGGCCACCATCGGCGGGATGCCGCGCAGCTCGAAGCGAGCCAGCGAACGGCAGTCGGCGATGAGCTCGCGCTCACCTTGCAGCACGTGAATCATCATGGCCGACTGGCCATCTTTGTAAGTCGTGAAATCCTGCGCACGCGCAACTGGAATCGTGGTGTTGCGTGGAATGATCTTTTCCATCAAACCGCCCATCGTTTCCAAACCCAGCGACAGCGGAATGACGTCGAGCAGCAACAGTTCCTCGCCATCGCGATTGTTGCCCGCCAGGGTCTCGGCCTGGATCGCTGCACCGATAGCAACGACCTGATCGGGATCGATATCGGTCAGCGGGTCCTGACCGAACATCTCACCAACCCGCTCGCGCACCCGCGGTACCCGGGTGGAGCCGCCAACCATGACCACCGCCTGGACCTCTTCCATCTCAACAGCCGAATCACGCAATGCACGTCGACAGGACTTGAGGCTGAGCGCGATCAACGGATCAATGAGCTCGTTAAAGGTTGCACGCGTCAGGGCACCCTGCCAGCCGGCATAGCGCACCTCGACCGACTCGGCGCTGCTGAGCTGCTCCTTGGCATCGCAGGCTATCTTCAGCACCTCCCGCTGGGCACCTGGATCAAGGTCTTCAGACGCACCGGCCTGGGCCAGAATCCAGCCGGCGATCGCATGATCGAAGTCATCGCCCCCGAGCGCAGTATCTCCGCCGGTAGCCAGCACCTCGAATACGCCCTTGGTCAGACGCAGAATTGAGATATCGAAGGTTCCGCCACCCAGATCATAGATCGCCACGACGCCTTCAGCCTCGCGGTCCAGGCCATAAGCGACAGCAGCAGCGGTAGGCTCATTGAGCAGACGTAGCACATTGAGATTGGCTAGGCGCGCGGCATCCTTGGTCGCTTGCCTTTGAGCCTCATCGAAATACGCGGGCACCGTGATTACTGCACCTACAAGCTCGCCGCCCAGCACCGCTTCCGCACGCTCACGCAATGTACGAAGGATTTCGGCGGAGACTTCCACCGGGCTCTTGGCACCGTGCACCGTCTCGATGAAGGGCATCTGCGACTGCCCCTCACTGAATCGATACGGCAGCTGTCCTCCCAGCTGCTTTACATCACCGATACCACGCCCCATCAGGCGCTTGACCGACAGGATTGTGTTCAACGGATCGCTGGATGCAGCGCGTTTTGCGGCATGCCCCACCTCGACGCGATCGTTGTGATAACGCACCGCGGAAGGCAGAATCACCTCGCCATTAATGTCAGCCAACGGCGCCGTAACGCCACTGCGCAATGCGGCCACGAGTGAATTGGTCGTGCCCAGATCGATGCCAACCGCCAGACGGCGCTGGTGGGGTTGCGGGCTTTGTCCGGGTTCAGCTATCTGAAGTAAGGCCATGTCTGTCTGATATCGGGCGCAGCGTCTGGCGCTACGCGGGGTTAATCGTCGAGGCGCTCTTCCAACTGGCGCACTTCCTGAGACAGCTTGTCGAGAAACTGCATTCGACGCACCAGTCGCTCCGCCTGCTCGCGCTGCGACTCCTCCCGCCATATCCGCGCGAAGGAGTCATTGAGATCCTGCTGAGCAGCTTTGAGCCGAGCCTTGAAAGAAGCGATATTCGCGTCGTCCTGAAGCTCTTCGAGCTCTTCCCGCCACTGCATCTGCTGCATAAGGAAAGCAGAATCCTGGACGGTTGCCTCAAGCGGCATTTCGCGCCCCTGCAGAGTCAGCAGATAGCGGGCCCGACGCGACGGGCTTTTCAGCGTCTGATAGGCCTCGTTCAGGTTCGCCGAGCGCTCGATGGCATGACGCTGTTCCGTTTCCCCGGCGTCGGCAAACCGATCGGGGTGGACCTTGCGGGCCAGCTCGCGGTAACGAGACGAAAGCATTTCCGGATCGATATCGAAAGCCGGCTGCAACTCGAACAGCGCGTAGTGACAGGGAGTTCCCACAGCGTCCTCAGATATTGAAGCTTTCGCCGCAGCCGCATTCGCCACGCACGTTGGGGTTGTTGAACTTGAAACCTTCGTTCAGTCCTTCCCGGACGAAGTCGAGCTCCGTGCCATCGAGGTACGCCAGGCTTTTGGGATCGATGATGATCTTCACACCGTGATTATCGAAAACCGAATCCTCTGCTGCCGCCTCGTCAACGAACTCGAGCACGTAGGCCAAGCCGGAGCAGCCGGTGGTGCGTACGCCCAACCGGACTCCTAGCCCCTTGCCGCGCCCTTCCAGAGAACGGCGCACGTGATCAGCGGCGGCGGTTGTCATGCTGATAGCCATCGATACCTCCTTAGGCTTGCGGCAACCCTTTCTTTTCACGGTAATCGCGAACGGCCGCCTTGATGGCATCCTCTGCCAGTACCGAGCAATGGATCTTCACCGGCGGCAGCGCCAGCTCTTCAGCCAGGTGAGTGTTCTTGATGGTTTCGGCCTCTTCCAGCGTCTTACCCTTCATCCACTCGGTGGCGAGGGAGCTGGAGGCGATGGCCGAACCGCAACCATAGGTCTTGAACTTGGCGTCTTCGATGACGCCCTGCTCGTTGACCTTAATTTGCAGACGCATCACATCGCCGCAGGCCGGCGCGCCGACCATACCGGTGCCGATGGAAGGATCCTCAGCGTCGAACTTGCCGACGTTGCGGGGATTTTCGTAATGGTCAATGACCTTCTCACTGTATGCCATGGTGCAATCCTCATTGAATCAGGCTATGCGGAACTCGACGACTCAGCGGATCAGTGGGCTGCCCACTCAACCTGCGAGATATCAACGCCATCCTTGAACATGTCCCACAAGGGTGAAAGCTCACGCAATTTCGTTACCGCCTCGCTGACTTTCTGCGCGGCGTAGTCGACTTCTTCTTCGGTAGTAAAACGGCCGAACGTGAAACGGATCGAGCTGTGTGCCAGCTCGTCGTTGCGCCCCAGCGCACGGAGCACGTAGGACGGCTCCAGCGAAGCAGAAGTGCAGGCCGAACCGGAGGAAACCGCGAGGTCCTTGAGCGCCATGATCAGCGACTCGCCCTCGACATAGTTGAAGCTCAGGTTCAGGTTGTGCGGCACACGCGAAGTCATGCTGCCGTTTACATAGAGTTCTTCAAGATGCTCAACCTGCTTGAAGAAGCGGTCACGCAGCTTGGTGATGCGCTCGTTCTCAGCGGCCATTTCTTCCTTGGCGATGCGGAACGCCTCGCCCATGCCGACCGACTGGTGCGCCGCCAGCGTGCCCGAGCGCATGCCGCGCTCGTGACCACCGCCGTGCATCTGCGCCTCAAGGCGTACGCGTGGCTTACGACGCACGTACAGGGCACCGACGCCTTTCGGACCGTAGGTCTTGTGGGCGGAGAAGGACATCAGATCAACCTTCATGCGTTCCAGATCGATCTCCACCTTACCGGTGGACTGAGCAGCGTCGACATGAAACAGCACGCCGCGCGAGCGGGTGAGCTCACCGATGGCGGCAATATCGTTGATCGTTCCGATCTCATTGTTCACGTGCATGATGGACACCAGGACGGTGTCATCGCGCAGCGCTGCTTCAACCATGGCAGGGGTGATCACACCGTCCTCGCCAGGCTCGATATAGGTCACTTCGAAACCTTCGCGCTCGAGCTGACGGGTCGTATCCAGAACGGCCTTGTGCTCGATCTTGCTGGTTACGATGTGCTTGCCCTTGGAGGCATAGAAGTGCGCAACACCCTTGATCGCCAGGTTGTCCGACTCGGTCGCACCCGAGGTCCAGACAATTTCGCGAGGATCTGCATTGACCAGCTCTGCAACTTGGCGGCGCGCATTCTCGACTGCCTCCTCGGCTTTCCAGCCAAAGGCATGGGAACGCGACGCCGGATTACCGAAGTTGCCTTCGGCAGTCAGGCAATCGACCATCTTCTCGGCGACGCGAGGATCGACTGGTGTGGTAGCGGAGTAGTCCAGGTAAATCGGCAACTTCATCAGGTATCTCCTATCAGGCTGTCGTCCTGCTCACTCGACGGCGGACGCTTCAATCTTATCCAGTTGCGAAGTCTGGCCATTGGTGCGGCGCATATCCTGGCGCAAAGCTACTTCCTGAACCTCGCGACGCATCACCAGATCCGCCAGACTGATACCGCTTAGAAACTCATGGATCTGCTGGCTCAAATCGCACCACAAATGGTGGGTCAGACAGGTATCGCCCGAATGACAGTCGCCCAACCCTTGGCAGCGGGTAGCGTCGACTGACTCGTTGACCGCATCGATAACTTGGGCAACCTGGATACCCGCCATTTCGCGAGAAAGCTGATAGCCGCCGCCCGGCCCGCGAACGCTTGTAACCAAGCTGCCACGGCGCAACTTGGCAAATAGCTGTTCGAGGTAGGAAAGCGAGATGCCCTGCCGCTCGGAAATGTCCGCAAGGGACACCGGCCCGTGCTGCGCATGTAGCGCAAGATCGAGCATCGCAGTAACGGCGTAACGGCCTTTGGTAGTCAATCGCATCGGCTTGCACCAAGCATCATGGTTTGGGCAAGTATGCAATACCCGACTATTTAGATCAACTATAAGCCTGATTAAACTACTCGGACTTTAGCCGTACAGCAGGAGGCGAACGAAAAAAGACCAGCAGCCCGACCGCACGGGACGCTCATCATAACAGCACACCCCTGCCGGCGGCACTTTCAAGAACGAGGCTGGTCGCCTACATCCTTGACCTCAGCGAAATCCTCGTCGCGCAACTCGGGCATTTGCTTTGCACAGTAATCACTGCCAAGTGCAGTCAACGCCTGGCACATACCTTCCATTCGCTCCTCGACCGCTTGAACGTGGTCAAGCAGCTGACCGATAGCCCGCGCCACTGGATCAGGCATGTCTTCAGTCACACCATAAGCATCGAAGCCGATCTTCTCGGCTATCGCCTTGCGCTTGGCTTCCTGCTCGTCATCGGACTTGACGATCACGCGCCCGGGAATGCCCACCGCCGTGGCTCCAGCCGGAACCGCCCGGGTAACGACCGCATTGGAGCCGACCTTGGCACCGGCTCCCACCGTGAACGGGCCGAGGATCTTCGCCCCAGCGCCAACGATCACACCGTCCTCGAGCGTAGGGTGACGTTTGCCCTTGTTCCAGCTGGTACCACCTAGGGTTACCCCATGGTAGAGCGTCACGTTGTCGCCGATTTGCGCCGTCTCACCAATGACGATCCCCATCCCATGATCGATGAAGAAACGCCGACCGATCTGCGCTCCAGGATGTATTTCGATCCCCGTCAGCCAGCGCGCCAGGTTCGAATTCATCCGCGCCAGCCACTTGCAATCGTTAAGCCACAGCCAATGCGAAACCCGATGAAACCAGACAGCGTGCAGCCCCGGGTAGCAGGTAATGACCTCGAATGCGTTACGCGCTGCCGGATCGCGATGAAAAACACTCTGAATATCTTCGCGCATGCGCTCGAACATCAATCAGATCTCCGCTTGTGGGGTTCGCCGCGGACGGCTTTTTGGGTTTCGGTAAGGATTCCGCGCAGGATATTCATTTCCAGCTTGCTTATACCGCTACGGCCGTAGAGCCTGCGCAGACGCGGCATAAGGTGCCGAGGCTTCTGCGGGTCAAGAAAACCGATATCGACCAGAGTTTGCTCGAGGTGTCCGTAATAATGTTCCAGCTCGTCAGCGGTAACCGGCTGCGCATTAAGCATCGAAGTGGTTTCGAGCTTCTCGGGCTTGCTTGGCTGGTTATTTGCCGCGAGCCAGGCTATGCGCACCTCATAGGCAAGCACCTGCACCGCCGCCGCCAGGTTCAGCGAACTGAAGTCAGGATCGGATGGAATGTGCACATGGTACTGGCAGCGCTGAAGCTCTTCATTTGTAAGTCCGGCATATTCACGCCCGAACACCAAAGCGACCTCGCCACCCCGCTCGACTTGCTCCAGGCAAACCGCGCCAGTTTCGCGCGGATCCAGAACCGGCCAGGGGATGCGCCGATCCCGCGCACTGGTGCCCAGCACCAGACTGCATCCCACCAGCGCCTCCTCGAGGGTTGCAACGACCTGCGCCGAATCAAGAACATCCGTCGCACCGGACGCACGGGCGATGGCGTTCGGACTGGGAAAATCTTCTGGGTCTACCAGTACCAAGCGGGACAAACCCATGTTTTTCATGGCCCTGGCTGCGCCGCCGATGTTACCGGCATGACTGGTATTGACCAGCACCACACGAATGTTCTGAAGCGACACTGTTGTTCTCGATCGAAAGGTAAAGCGAAAGCTTACAGGAAGGCCCCGCGGCTCCGCCATTACCACCCCGGCGGCCTCCAACCACACAACATCCCGAACGACCTTTCTGATAGAATTGCCGGCTTTCTTTAAACGACCAGGTATTTAATCGATGCAGCCCATGCTGAATATCGCGCTGCGCGCCGCCCGTAGCGCTGGCGAAATGATTGTTCGTTCCACCGAGCGCCTGGACGTGATCTCGGTTAGCGAAAAGGACGCGCGCGATTACGTCTCGGAAATCGACCGTACCGCCGAGCAGCTCATCGTTGCAGCGCTGCGCAAAGCCTATCCGAACCACGGCATATTGGGTGAGGAAGGCGGGCTACTGGAGGGCAGCGGTGACGGCAAGGATTACCTATGGGTGATCGATCCGCTAGATGGCACAACCAATTTCCTGCGTGGCGTCCCGCATTATGCGGTCAGCATTGCATGCAAATACCGCGGCCGTCTTGAGCATGCCGTAGTCCTCGATCCGGTACGCCAGGAAGAATTCACTGCGAGTCGCGGTCGCGGCGCCGCGCTCAACGGACGCCGCCTACGCGTGAGCGCACGCAAGAGCCTAGAAGGCGCCCTGCTCGGCACCGGCTTCCCGTTCCGCGACGGGCAGATGGATAACATGGACAGCTACCTGAACATGTTCCGCAGCCTGGTAGGTCAGACCGCAGGCCTGCGTCGCGCCGGCGCCGCGAGCCTGGATTTGGCGTACGTAGCGGCTGGCCGCTATGACGCCTTCTGGGAGTTCGGTCTCTCCGAATGGGACATGGCTGCTGGCGCACTGCTGATCCAAGAAGCAGGTGGCCTGGTCAGCGACTTCAGCGGCAGCCACGATTTCCTCGAGAAAGGCCAGATCGTCGCCGGCAACACTAAGTGCTTCAAGGCCGTACTGACCGCTATCCAGCCACACCTGACGCCCTCTCTGAAGCGCTAGGATCGGCACAAAAAAACGCCCAATAGGGCGTTTTTTTGTGTTTTGAGTCAGCTCACTGCTGCGTCAGCACCAGCTGACCATCGCGATATGGAATCCGCTCGCCAGGGTCCCGGTCCATCCGGACCTGACCGACCTCGCCACCCAGATCATACCTAACGTCATAGCCGACGACCTTGTCGTAGCTGTCAGTTACGGTATTACAGCGGGTTTCGTTAGTCGTATAGGTGTCATTTGCCTGCATACGACCCTGCACCTGATTACCGGCATAACCGCCACCTACCGCCCCGACAACCGTCGCAATCTTCTTGCCGTTGCCGCCTCCAACCTGATTCCCCAGCAGGCCCCCGACAACCGCACCCACAGCCGTACCGGCGATTCGATTGGTGTCCTGCACTGGCCGTTGCCGCGTCACGGTCACATCCCGGCAAACCTCGCGAGGCGTCTCGATGGTTTCCTTGATCGGCTCAACAGCCAGCACTTCGGCAAACTGCGGCCCGCGATCAACCAGCGTATAGGTGGCAAACGCACCGCCAGCCGTGACAACCGCAGCACCTAGAACACCACCAACCAACATCGACTTGTTCATTGACTCTTCCTTCTCTGACGGGCCAGGCCCGCGGCGGCGCGTTAGGCAGCGCAGCCTGGAAGAAGTTCATAGTCGTTCAGGGGCGCTCGTCCACCTCTTCTACCACTGGCGGAATCAGATCATCGCGCGTCAGATTCAGCCAAACCAGCAACATACCGGCGACATAAACCGACGAATAGGTACCCGCGCCGACCCCAATCAGCAGCGCCAAGGAGAAGCCCCAGAGATTTTCGCCACCGAAAAACATCAGCGCACCGACCGCCAGCAAGGTGGATACCGAGGTCGCCAGGGTGCGTAGCAAAGTCTGCGTGGTGGAGATATTGATGTTCTCCAGCAGCTCCGCCTTGCGCAGCATGCGGAAGTTCTCTCGAATCCGATCGAAGATCACGATGGTGTCGTTGAGCGAGTAGCCGATCACCGCGAGCACCGCAGCCAGTACCGTCAGGTCGAACGAAATCTGGAAAAAAGAGAAGACCCCAAGCACCAGAATCACGTCATGGAACAGCGAAAGCACTGCACCCAACCCGAACTTCCACTGAAAACGAAAGGCGACATAGACGAGAATGGCCCCCAGGGCAAGCAACATGCCCAACCCGCCCTGATCGCGAAGCTCCTCACCTACTGCCGGCCCGACGAACTCGACGCGCTCGACCGTGATGGCGCTAGCGGACGCATCGCCACGTAGCGCTTCAGCGATACGCTCACCCAGCATCGGGTCATCACCCGGCATCCTCACCAGTACGTCAGTAGTAGCTCCGAAGCTCTGCACCACGGCGTCACCGTAGCCGGAACTGGAAAGCTGTGCCCGTACCTGCTCCAGACTCACCGGCTGAGCATAGGACAACTCGACCAGGGTTCCGCCAGTGAAATCCAGACCGAAATTCAGGCCTTTCATCGCCAGACTGCCCAGCGAGGCAAGAGTGATCAGTACGGTCAGGGCGAACGCCACATGACGCACGCCCATGAAATTAATTACGCGTTTCATCGTGCTAGCCCCTTAAATCCACAACTTCTTGAGATCGCGGCCACCGTAGATCAGGTTGACCATGGCACGGGTCACAATGATTGCAGTGAACATGGAGGTCAGAATTCCCAGCGAGAGGGTCACGGCGAAGCCTTTGATCGGACCCGTGCCCATGGCGAACAAGATGCCGCCGACCAGCAACGTGGTCAGGTTTCCGTCCACGATCGCGGAGAACGCCCGGTCAAAGCCTTCGTGAATAGCGCGCTGGACCGACATGCCGTTGCCTATTTCCTCGCGGATACGCGAGAAGATCAGCACGTTGGCGTCGACCGCCATGCCCATCGTCAATACGATACCGGCGATACCTGGCAACGTCAGCGTGGCGCCCAGCATCGACATCAACGCAGTCAGCACCACCATGTTGAACAACAGCGCAACCGTGGCTAGCACCCCGAAGAACTTGTAGATCAGCAGCATGAATACCGCGACGAAGAGAAAGCCCCACATCGCTGCCTCGACGCCTAGCTCGATATTCTCGGCGCCCAGGCTTGGGCCAATGGTGCGCTCTTCGGCGAAGTACATCGGCGCTGCGAGCCCGCCAGCACGAAGCAGCAGAGCCAATTCGGATGACTCACCCTGACCATCCAGACCGGTGATACGGAACTGACTACCCAGGGGCGACTGAATGGTCGCCAGACTGATGATCTTCTTTTCTTCCTGGAAGGTCTCGACGCGCACTTCCTGCTCGACGCCCTCGACCATCTGCTTAACATAGCGTGTGGTCGGGCGTTGCTCGATGAAAATAACCGCCATGCTGCGACCAACGTTGTTACGAGTGGCGCGATTCATCAGATCGCCGCCATGCCCATCCAGACGAATGTTCACCTGCGGGCGGCCGTTCTCGTCATAGCTGGCCTGAGCATCGGTGACCTGATCGCCAGTGATGATCAGGCTACGCTCAAGCTGTACAGGCGGACGCCCTTCTTCACGAAACTCGAAGGTCTCGGTTGTGGCTCGGGGCGCATCAGCCTCGGCCGCCAGACGGAACTCGAGGTTGGCGGTCTTACCCAGGATACGCTTGGCTTCGGCAGTGTCTTGCACGCCCGGGAGTTCGACAACGATGCGGTTCGCGCCTTGGCGTTGAACCAACGGCTCGGAAACCCCAAGCTCGTTGACCCGATTACGGACCGTGGTCAGGTTCTGCTTGATGGAATACTCACGGATCTCCGCCAGCTTGGCCTCGGTGATCGCCAGACGCAGGACCTGCTGACCATTGCGCTCGCTGGAAGTCAGCTCGAAATCGTTGAAATTTTTGCGGATCAGCGACTGGGCAGCCGACAGCGCGGCGTCGTCAGCAAAGCCGAGCTGCACAGCATTCCCGGACGGCGGGAGGCTGCGATAACGCACACGTTCCTTGCGCAGCAGGCTCTTGATCTCGCCTTCGTAGACGTTGAGGCGCGTCTCGATCGCTTTGTCCATGTCGACTTCGAGCAGGAAGTGCACACCACCAGACAGGTCCAGACCCAGTTTCATCGGGCCCGCACCCAAATTGCGCAGCCATTCAGGCGTAGTGGGCGCAAGGTTGAGCGCAACCACGTAGGCATCACCCAGGGCGCGGCGCACCACATCCTTGGCTGGCAACTGATCGTCCTGATTGGTCAGTCGCAACAGACCGCCACGACCCTGCTCGTCCAGACTCGCTGCCTTGACTTCGATGCCGGCCTCAGCAAGCGCCTTGCTGGCACGGTCGAGATCGGCTTTGGTGACATTGAGCGAAGCCGCAGCACCGGTGACCTGAACCGCCGGGTCATCCGGATAGAGGTTTGGTGCCGAATAAATGAAGGCAATGCCTAGCACTACCAGTATCAGCAGGTATTTCCAGAGAGGGAATCTATTGAGCATGACGCAGCCCGTCTAATGACGCGGGGCGCCTTGCGCGCCCCGTCGTTGGTGTTGAGTAGTAGTCAGCTCAGATGGCTTTCAGCGTGCCCTTGGGCAGCGTTGCGGCAATCGCCACCTTCTGGAACTTCAGCTCCACCGAGTCGGAAACTTCGATCACGACGAAATCATCGGAAACCTTGGTAACCTTGCCCGCGATACCACCGGAGGTAACCACTTCGTCGCCCTTTTGCAGGCCGCCGATCAGGTTCTTATGCTCCTTGGCGCGCTTGGCCTGCGGGCGCCAGATCATCAGGTAGAAGATGACCAAAAAACCAACCAGGAACAGCCACTCGAAGCCACTACCAGCGGGACCAGCGGCAGCCTCTTGAGCGTAGGCGGCGGGAATCAGAAAGCTCATGTAGCACTCCTGTTGCAGAGATCAGTTTAGTTATGGATTCGTCACGCAAGCGGCGGCGTTGGCAGGCCGCGCTTGGCATAGAAGGCGTCGACAAAGGCCGCCAATGTACCCTGTTGAATAGCATCGCGTAAACCAGCCATCAGACGTTGGTAATGACGCAAGTTATGGATTGTATTCAACATGCTGCCCAACATTTCGCCACACTTATCCAAATGATGCAGATAGGCGCGGGAGAAGTGTTTGCAGGTGTAACAATCGCAGCCGGCATCCAGCGGAGAATCGTCATGCCGGTGCATGGCGTTGCGAATCTTGACCACGCCGCTGTCGGTAAACAGGTGCCCGTTACGAGCATTGCGAGTTGGCATTACGCAATCGAACATGTCCACACCACGGCGCACGCCTTCGACCAGATCTTCCGGCTTGCCCACCCCCATCAGGTAGCGCGGCTTATCGGCCGGCATCTGCGGCGGTAGAAAGTCGAGCACGCGGATCATTTCTTCCTTGGGTTCGCCGACCGAGAGTCCTCCGATCGCCAAACCATCGAAACCGATCTCGCACAAGCCTTCCAATGAGCGCATGCGCAGCGACTCGTGCATGCCGCCCTGAACGATGCCGAACAGCGCCGCAGCACTATCGCCGTGTGCATCCTTGGAGCGTCGCGCCCAGCGCAGCGACAGCTCCATCGAGCGCCGCGCGACGTCTTCGTCGGCCGGATAGGGTGTGCATTCGTCGAATATCATCACGATGTCGGAGCCGAGATCGCGCTGTACCTGCATGGACTCTTCGGGCCCCATGAAGACCTTGGCGCCATCGACTGGCGAAGCGAAGTAGACGCCCTCCTCCTTGATCTTGCGCATCGCACCCAGACTGAACACCTGAAAACCGCCAGAGTCGGTCAGGATCGGCCCCTGCCACTGCATGAAGTCGTGAAGGTCGCCGTGCGCCTTGATCACTTCAGTACCCGGCCTCAGCCAAAGATGGAATGTATTGCCGAGAATGATCTGCGCGCCGATCCCCTCGATATCGCGCGGCAGCATGCCCTTCACCGTGCCATACGTGCCCACCGGCATGAACGCCGGCGTTTCTACCGTGCCTCGCGGGAAGGTCAAACGCCCACGACGGGCTTTGCCTTCGGTGGCAAGCAGCTCGAAAGACATGTGGCAGGTACGACTCATTGGAAATCCTCAGGGCCGCGCGGGGCCGGATTGCGCGTGATGAACATGGCATCACCGTAACTGAAAAAACGATAACCGTTGGCGATAGCCTCGGCATAGGCGGCCATGGTTTCCGGATAACCGGCGAACGCAGAGACCAGCATCAGCAACGTGGATTCGGGCAGGTGGAAATTGGTCACCAGCGCATCGATCACGTGAAACGGCTTGCCTGGGTAGAGGAAGATATCGGTGTCGCCGCTGAATGCCTTGAGCACGCCGTCACGCGCCGCACTTTCCAGCGAGCGCACACTGGTGGTGCCAACCGCAACTACTCTGCCGCCACGCGCCCGACAGGCCGCGACCGCATCGACCACATCCTGACCGACTTCCAGCCACTCACGGTGCATGTGATGCTCTTCAATGCGATCAACACGCACCGGCTGAAACGTACCCGCCCCCACATGCAGCGTGACGAAAGCGCGCTCGACACCCTTCTCTTGCAGCGACCCCAGCAATTCAGCATCGAAATGCAAACCCGCCGTCGGCGCGGCGACCGCACCCGCCCGCTGCGCATAGACGGTCTGATAGCGTTCGCGATCAGCGGTATCGTCTGGCCGATCTATATAAGGAGGCAGAGGCATATGCCCGACGCGGTCGAGCAATGGCAAAACGTCCTCGCCGAACTCCAGTTCGAACAGCGCCTCATGGCGCGCAAGCATCGATGCCTCTCCACCGCCGTCGACGTAGATCTTCGTCCCAGGCTTCGGCGATTTGCTCGAGCGGATATGCGCCAGTACACGGCGATCATCAAGCAGCCGTTCGACAAGCACTTCGACTTTTCCGCCGGTGGCCTTCTGACCGAACAGGCGCGCCGGAATGACCCGCGTGTTATTGAAGATCATCAGATCGCCAGGGCGCAGAAAATCGAGCAACTCAGCAAAACCACGGTGCTCCAGCCGACCGGTCGGCCCATCGAGCACCAGCAACCGGCTGGCACGGCGTTCGGCCAGCGGGTGGCGAGCGATCAGCGAATCGGGTAGCTGGAAGGAAAAATCGGAGACTTGCATTGAAAATGATCGGCGCAGGGCTTTGGGGGCGCAAAGCTTATCGGAAACACCTCAATATGACCACGCCAGACGATTGACCGCTTCGCATCGCATCCCTATACTCCGCCGCCACTGTGCCTCGATGGCGGAATCGGTAGACGCAGCGGATTCAAAATCCGCCGTTGGTAACAACGTGAGAGTTCGAGTCTCTCTCGAGGCACCATGAATCAAGCACCAGAGGCAGCCGACAGCTTTTGGGAAGGGGAACCGCGCAGCAGCAGCGGCATCGCCCCAAGCAGTAGTCGATGCATCCATGCATCGAGCAAACGCAACAGGCTTCATCAAGCCGACCCGCAGCAAAACGGCGCGATTGTTGGCGTTGAGTGGTTTGGTTGAGATCGCTCCAAGGCATCGCACGACAGCAACATTACAAGCAGATCTGCACCACCAAAACACGCTGAAAAGCGCAGTTTGCAGTGGGCAAACTCTATGACTCCGAGGGCTTGGCATCGGCCGGCGAGTTATCGTAGAGTGTGCCCACTGTGTTTGCATGGGTCGCCGTTGAATCGTGACCTGGTGCAGTAGATCTTAAGATCCGCTACATCCCGTTCGACTCTTTACTCCTTGCAGCCAGTCTCCGCCTTCTGCCCTATGCAGGGGCGTTTCTACTATTGAGTTTCAAGGATACAACGCTATGTCGAATCGTCAGAACGGTACCGTCAAGTGGTTTAACGACGAGAAAGGTTTTGGTTTCATCACTCCCGAGAGCGGTCCGGATCTGTTCGTGCACTTCCGCGCGATCGAAGGCAACGGCTTCAAGAGCCTGAAAGAAGGCCAGAAAGTCAGCTTCATCGCTGTGCAAGGTCAAAAGGGCATGCAGGCTGACCAGGTGCAAATCCAGGAATAAGCCCCGCTCCGCAAAAGCCCCTGATGGCAACATCAGGGGCTTTTTTATGCGCGCGATTCCGTAGAATGCGCGCTGCCATTCTCTGCGAGACATTCATGCGCAACCATTTGCTCAGCCCACAGGGCCAGTTTCCTGCCGCCGGCCTGACCCGCCGACTCGCCGCGATCTTCTACGATGCTTTTCTTTCGATTGCATTGATGATAGTGGTCACACTGCTCTACCAGCAGGTCGTGCTGCGCCTGGTTTACGGCAGCGAAGGCCTCAAGGCACTGGCGGATACCGGCGGGCTGGATATCGACCCAATCCTGTCCACCCTGCTGCTGTTCAGCCTGTTCGGTTTTTTCGCCAAGTTCTGGACCCATAACGGCCAGACGCTCGGCATGCAAGTATGGGGCGTGCGCATTCAGAATGCCGACGGCAGCGCCATCGACCTGTGGCAAGCGCTGCTGCGCTTCTTGATTGCGATCATTTCCTGGCTTGCCCTCGGACTGGGCTATTGGTGGATGCTTTGGGACAAGCAGCATCGGACCTGGCATGACATCTATTCAGAAAGCCTGGTCGTTCAGCTGCCGAAAAACATCCACAAGAAGTGACGCAAGGGTGTAAACGCCCCTTCTCGTCCGGCCGCCGCGCTAGCCAGCCCGACGCAGCAGGAACACACCTGCAAGCGCGCAGATGCCAGCTGGCACGGCCACGGCCAACAAGGGCGAGAATCCGAACACTTGACTGGCCGGCCCCAGCAGATCCTGCAAGATCCGGAACACGAAGCCGACAATTACACCGGTGAAGATCCGCTGGCCAAGCGTCACCGAGCGCAACGGCCCAAAAATGAACGAGATCGCCAGCAACACCAATGCCACCGTCACAGCCGGCTGTAACACCTTGGTCCAGAACGCCAGCCAGTAGCGGCCGTTGTTCAATCCCTGGTCACCCAGGTAGTGGATGTAGCGCCACAGCCCCGTAATGGATAAAGCATCCGGTTCCATGACTACGGTACCGACAAGCTGCGGCGTGAGTTGCACGTCCCAGCGCTCTTCGGCCGCCTTGATTACTTCGGTATGATCACCGCGAAAATGCGTCGTAGCGACGTCGCTGAGCAGCCACTCGCCACCGTCGTAGCGCGCCCTGCGGGCAAAGCTTGCCGAAAGCAACTGCCGTTGCTCGTCGAAGCGATAACGGGTGACCCCGAGCAATGTCCCGCTTGGTTGCACCGCATTGATGTGCACGAATTCATCACCCTGGCGATGCCAGAGGCCACGCTTGCTGCTTTGCGCTTCACCCGCACCCTGCGCCGAGGAGCGACTGGCCTGTGCGATATTTTCGCTCCAAGGCGCCACGTACTCACCGATCAGCACGCCGACCAGCATCAGTAGCAGCATCGGCTTCATCACCGCCAGTACGATTCGCCCGAGCGACACACCGGCGGCACGCATGATGGTCAGCTCGCTGCTGCTGGCGAGTGTGCCAAGACCGATGAGGCAGCCAATCAGCGCCGCCATCGGTAACATTTCGTAGACCCGCGACGGTGTCGTGAGCAGCACGTAGACGGCAGCATTCAGCGTGCCGTAGCTGCCCTTCACATCGCCCAGCTCGTCGATGAAGGCGAACAGCAACGCCAAGCCGACGATGATGCCGAGCACGGTGAGAATCGCCAGCAGCACGTGACTGCCGATATAGCGATCGAGCTTACGCATGAGCAGCCCTCGACACGACGCGACGCTTATCGATGGCGAGTCGCAGCGGTTCCCAGTAGAGCATCAGCATGCCTATCGCGAAAAAGATTCCATGCACCCACCAGAGCCCCAGTGCCGGCGGGATTCGCCCCTTGTCCAGCGAACCACGAGCCGCGATCAGCAAGGCCAGGTAGGTCATGTACAAGAGGATGGCGGGCAATAACTTGAGAAAGCGCCCCTGACGCGGGTTCACCTTCGACAGGGGCACCGCCAGCAGCGTAACGATGAATACCAAAAGCGGCAGCGACAGTCGCCATTGCAACTCGGACTGCAACCGGATGTTATCGCTGCCGAAGAGATCGCGGGTCGGCATCGCCTCGCGGTCGCTCAATTCGACACTGACTTCCGGTTTGGGCAGCAGCACACCATAAGTGTCGTACTGGATCGCCCGATAATTGGCCTGCCCCGGATTGCCATCATAGCGATAGCCATTTTCCAGAATCAGGTAGCGAGTTCCATCAGGCTGGATCTCCTGTCGCCCACTTTCAGCCACCAGCAAGGAGAGCCCACGTTTTTCACCGGTCGCGCTGGACAGGTTGGTCTCGGATATGAAAACGCCGGCCAGCTCGGTGCGATCGTCAGTCAGTTCGCGGGTATAGGTCACCCGAGTTCCGTCGCGCAGGGTCTGGAAGCGCCCAGGCACTAGCGTATCGAACTCAGTCAAAGAATCCTGCTCATTGAGAATACGATCAACCTCAGCAACACCTTGCGGAGCCAATCCGAGGCTGAGCCAGCCAACCAGCCCAGCGATCAGCGCGGCCGGCGCCAAACTGTAGGCCAGCAGGCGGCGCTGGCTCATGCCCGTGGCCGAGAGGACGGTCATCTCGCTATCGAGATAGAGCCGCCCGTACGCAAGCAGAATGCCAAGGAACAGACCCAGCGGCAGAATCAGCTGAAGGAACCCTGGCAGACGGAACCCCATGATCATGAGCAGTACACCCGGATCAAGGAGCCCCTGCGCGGCCTGCGCCAGGTATTTGATAAAGCGGCCACTCATGATGATCACCAGCAGCACGGCGCTAACGGCGCTCAGGGTGACCAGAAGCTCACGGGACAGGTAACGAAAGACGATCAAACCGGACACTCCAGGGTTGTCAGGCTCCGGCGGCTACGCTCAAACTAGCCGCCAAGCAGCCGGTCCGCCAGCAACAGGACGTTGGACATTACGCAGTTTTCCCAACGCCCCGGTGTACGAACCACCGGAAAATAAGCCCGGCATTATCCTGCAAACCCGACTCTTTGTCTTGGGGACTCGACGCCATGGAATTTGTTGTAAAAATCGCTAAAGCAGCTGCGGCAAAAACGGCCACACTGGTTCTACCAGTCGGTGAAAACCAACAGCTTGGCGCCATTGCGCAGAGCGTGGACCAGGCCAGCGGTGGCGCGATCAGCGCCGTCCTCAAACGTGGCGACCTGCAAGGCAAGCCGGGCCAGACCCTGCTGTTGCACAACCTGCCGGAGCTCAAAGCCGACCGTGTGCTGTTGGTCGGCACTGGCAAGGAAGGCGAATTCGACGCGCGCCAATGGCGCAAAACCGCTGGGGCCGCGCTCGCTGTTCTCAAGGGGCTCGGCGGCAGCGATGCGACCTTTGCCATCCAAGATGTCCACGTCAAGGACCGCGACACGTACGCTCGCACCCGCATGCTGATCGAGGTGTTGGCGGACGGTCAGTATGTATTCGATCAGTTCAAGAGCAAGAAGAACGAAGCCCCTTCCCTCGGCAAGATTACCCTCCTCGCCGACAAGGCAGAACAACCTCAGGTAGAGCGGGCTACACGCCATGCCGCCGCGATCGCCGCGGGCATGAGCTTCGCCCGTGACCTGGGCAACCTACCGCCGAATATCTGCCATCCGAGCTATATGGCCGACCAGGCCAAACAGCTCGGCAAAACCTACAAAGGCCTTAAAGTCGAAGTCCTCGACGAAAAGAAGCTGCGTGAACTTGGCGCCGGCTCCTTCCTGGCCGTCTCCCAAGGCAGCGATCAGCCCGGCTGCATCGTCGTCATGCAGTACAACGGCGGCAAGAAGGGCGAACAGCCCTATGCGCTGGTCGGCAAGGGCATAACGTTCGATACCGGCGGCATCAGCCTCAAGCCCGGCCAGGGCATGGACGAAATGAAGTACGACATGTGTGGCGCGGCCAGCGTGCTTGGCACCTTCCGCGCCGCACTGGAGCTGCAGTTACCGATCAATCTCGTCGGCCTGCTCGCCTGCGCGGAAAACATGCCCAGCGGCAACGCCACGCGCCCGGGTGACATCGTCACCACCATGAGCGGCCAGACCGTCGAGATTCTCAACACCGACGCCGAAGGCCGCCTGGTGCTCTGCGATACGCTGACCTACGCCGAACGCTTCAAGCCGCGCGCCGTGATTGATATTGCTACGCTGACCGGCGCCTGCATCGTTGCCCTGGGCAGCAACACCTCGGGCTTGCTAGGCAATAACGATGAGCTGCTGCAGCAGGTGTTGGGCGCTGGCCAGAAAGCCGACGACCGCGCCTGGCAATTGCCACTGTTCGATGAGTACCAGGAGCAGCTGGACAGCCCCTTCGCTGACATTGCCAACATTGGCGGCCCCAAGGCCGGCACCATCACCGCGGCCTGTTTCCTCTCTCGCTTTACCAAGGCCTACCCGTGGGCGCACCTGGACGTCGCCGGCACCGCATGGACCAGTGGCGGCAAAGAAAAAGGCGCGACAGGTCGTCCGGTGCCGCTACTGACCCAATACCTGCTGGATCGAGCCGAGCAGGCATGAGCCAAGCGAGCGGATACCGGGCATGACGCGCATCGAATTTTACGTACTGCCCGACAGCGAACCGGCAGGCCGCGCCCGAGCAGCCTGCCAGCTGGCTAGCAAGGGCTGGCAGCACGGCATGCCGGTATTCATCCGTTGCCAGGACGGTCAGCAATGCACCGAACTGGATCAGCTGCTGTGGAGTTTTCGCGCCGAACGCTTCATTCCCCACGAGCTCCACGAGGACGATCCACAGGCACCTGTGGTGATCGGCACGGAGCAGCCGCCCGCCACGGCACAGGGTCTGCTGATCAACCTGTCGCCCACCCTGTCGCCGCATACCGATCAGTTCAGCCGCGTGATCGAGATCGTCAACCAGCAGCCGGAGCTATTGACCGTTTGCCGGGACAATTTTCGTCTCTATCGGCAGCGCGGCTATGATCCAAAGAGAGTCGAACTGTAGCGAGCGATGGCCGACGGCGAACTCACCCCAGCACAGCCGGTCAACAACGATTGCCATCGGGCCAACGCCCGTTTCAGGAGCGCCAATACTCGCCTGGACGCTTAAATCTTCGGAAACCACCGTACATGACGCAGACGCCCCCCTCAAAAGCCTCCCACCTTCTCGACGACCTGGAATCCATCCGTGCGCTGCTCGGCGATCAGGACCCCCCTGTGCTGAGCGAGATGGTGGACCCAGACAGTATCCCGCTGCTCTCTGACGTCGTCGCGCCCCCGGCAACGGCAGCTGCGCATCCCAAGATCGAGCCGCGCGAGCCAGCCGTTCGCACGGCTTTTCGTACGCTTGCTGAGCGGCACCTCGATCATGAGCTGCGCACTGCTGCACAGCTGATCTTGCAGGATGTCATCGATGACTTCGTACCGCAGATCGAGGCCGAACTGCGCAGTCGCCTGGAGTCCAGTGCGGAGCAATTGATCAAATCCCATCGGCCGTAAGGGTTCGCTACCACAGTCCAAGGCACCCTTGACAGCGCTCTTCTCCCCCGCGCACTGCAGTTCACCCGCCGCAGTGGGTTAAAACGGCATTGCGATTCGGCCGCTCACGCACTTTGCCTTTATACTTGCCCGCTTTTCCGATTAGCCGTTCTAAGGGTCCCGCCGCATGGACAAGACCTACCAGCCGCATGCCATCGAAACTTCCTGGTACCAGACCTGGGAATCGAACAATTACTTCGCCCCCCAGGGTTCAGGCGAGTCCTACACCATCATGATCCCGCCGCCGAATGTCACTGGCAGCCTACACATGGGTCATGGCTTCAACAACGCGATCATGGATGCGCTGATTCGTTTCCGCCGCATGCAGGGCCGCAACACGCTGTGGCAACCGGGTACCGATCATGCCGGTATCGCCACACAGATGGTCGTCGAGCGTCAGCTGGGCGCACAAGGCGTCAGCCGCCACGACCTGGGCCGCGACAAGTTTCTGGAAAAGGTCTGGGAATGGAAGGAGGAATCCGGCGGCAACATCACTCGCCAGATTCGCCGCTTGGGCTCTTCAGTGGACTGGTCGCGCGAGCGCTTCACCATGGATGCTGGCCTGTCCAACGCCGTGAAGGAAGCCTTTGTCCGACTGCATGAAGACGGCCTGATCTACCGCGGCAAGCGCCTGGTCAACTGGGACACCAAGCTGCACACGGCGATTTCCGATCTCGAAGTCGAGAACCACGACGAGAAGGGTCACCTATGGCACCTGCGCTACCCGCTGGCCGATGGCTGCAAGACGGCGGACGGCAAGGATTACCTGGTCGTTGCCACCACCCGCCCGGAAACCATGCTGGGCGACGCAGCAGTTGCGGTGCACCCCGAGGACGAACGTTATAAGAACCTCATCGGCCGGCACATCATGCTGCCGCTGGTAAACCGTCTGATTCCAATCGTGGCTGATGACTACGTCGACCTCGAGTTCGGCACCGGCTGCGTGAAGATTACCCCGGCTCACGACTTCAACGACTACGAAGTCGGTAAGCGCCATCGCCTGCCACTGATCAACATCTTCGATCGCAACGCGGCAATACTGGGCCGCGCGCAGGTATTCAACATCGATGGCACGCCGAACGACAAGGTGGACGCCAGCCTGCCCGACGGTTACGCGCACATGGATCGCTTCGATGCGCGCAAGGCCATCGTTGCCGAATTCGACGCCATGAGCCTTCTGGAGAAGATCGACGACCATGCGCTGAAAGTCCCGCGCGGTGACCGCTCCGGCACCATCATCGAGCCCTGGCTGACTGATCAGTGGTATGTCTCGACCAAGCCACTGGCGGACAAGGCGATCAAGGCCGTGGAGAGCGGCGAGATCCAATTCGTACCCAAGCAATACGAGAATATGTACTTCAGCTGGATGCGTGACATCCAGGACTGGTGCATCAGTCGCCAGCTGTGGTGGGGCCATCGGATTCCGGCCTGGTATGACGAGGCCGGCAATGTCTACGTTGGTCGCGACGAGATGGAAGCGCGTACGCGCTATAACCTCGGCAACGAGGTCCAATTGCGCCAGGATGACGATGTACTGGACACCTGGTTCAGCTCCGGCCTGTGGACGTTCTCCACGCTCGGCTGGCCCGAGCAGACCGATTTCCTGAAGACGTTCCATCCGACCGATGTGCTGGTCACCGGCTTCGACATCATCTTCTTCTGGGTCGCCCGGATGATCATGCTGTCGACCCATCTGACGGGGCAGATCCCGTTCAAGACCGTCTATGTACACGGTCTGGTCCGCGATGGCCAAGGCCAGAAGATGTCCAAGTCCAAGGGCAACGTGCTCGACCCATTGGACATCGTCGACGGGATCGGCCTGGACGAGCTGCTGCAAAAACGCACCAGCGGCATGATGCAGCCCAAGCTCGCCGAGAAGATCGCCAAGCAGACCCGTGCCGAATTTCCAGAAGGCATCGCCAGCTATGGCACCGACGCCCTGCGCTTTACCTTCTGCTCGCTGGCCTCCACCGGCCGCGATGTCAAATTCGACATGGGCCGCGTGGAAGGTTATCGCAACTTCTGCAATAAGATCTGGAACGCCGCCAACTTCGTCTTCGAGAACACCGAAGGCAAAGACACCGGAGCGGATGGCACGTCGGTTGAGCTGTCTCCCGTCGACCGCTGGATCATTTCAGCTCTGCAGCGTACCGAGGCGGAAGTCACCCGCCAGCTCGAGGCCTTCCGCTTCGACTTGGCGGCCCAGGCGCTTTACGAGTTCGTCTGGGACGAATACTGCGCCTGGTATCTGGAACTGGTGAAGCCGGTACTCTGGGACGAGAGCGCCAGCCTCGAACGCCAGCGCGGCACTCGCCGTACGCTGGTGCGCGTACTGGAAACCGCACTGCGTCTGGCACATCCGTTCATGCCCTTTATTACCGAAGAGATCTGGCAGCGCGTCGCACCACTGGCAGGCAAGTCCGGACCGACCCTGATGCTGCAACCCTGGCCGGAATTCAATCCGGAGCGCCTTGATGAAGCAGCTGAGGGCGATATCGAGTGGGTCAAGGCGTTCATGCTCGGCATTCGCCAGATCCGTGGCGAGATGAATATCTCCATGGCCAAGCGGATCGACGTGGTTCTTAGCAACGCCTCCGACACAGACCAGCATCGTCTGGTTGAAAACGAGCCACTGTTGAAGAAGCTGGCCAAGCTCGACAACATTCGCATACTCGCCACGAATGAAGAACCGCCAATGTCCGCCACGGCGCTGGTCGGTGATATGCAGGTGCTGGTGCCCATGGCCGGGCTGATCGACAAGGACGCCGAGCTCGCCCGCCTCGACAAGGAAATCGGCAAGCTCGAAGGCGAGGTGAAGCGCGTCGGTGGCAAGCTCGGCAATGCCGGCTTCGTCGACAAGGCACCGGCCGAAGTGATCGACAAGGAACGCGCGAAACTGGCAGAGGCCGAGCAGGCCAAAGCGCGACTGGTGGAACAGCGCGAGCGCATCGCCAGCCTGTAACGAAGCCAAAGGCCAGCACTTGATGTGCTGGCCTTTTTGCTTACGCAAATGTTCTTGATTGATGACAAGTTGCTGCCGGTGCGGCTGGTACACTATGTCGCACATCGAAATATCCGATTACAACTGGCAGGCTCGAATCGACGCAGAAAGCTCTACGACATTGAAGTAAGCCAGCAGCGAAGCGACTCCCGAGCGGGGTAGCTGTACGCGCAGCCGTTCACGACGCAGGTCCCCCCGTCTGTATTGCGGTTTCAACTTAATTCTCTCGCATAGCCAGTCGCCCCTCTTTTTAAGCCTGCCAGCAACCCGAGCCAGTTTCGCCGAACGGGCCGGTGCGGTTTCTAAAAGTGGAGCCCCTCCCGATGTATGTACTCATGGCTGTTGTGTTTGTCATTGGCTATCTATGCATAGCCTTCGAACATCCGCTGAAGATCGACAAAGCGGCCGCCGCGATTCTAACCGCGGTGCTTTGTTGGACGGTGCTGGTATTAGGCGCGGACGCCATCGTCCCGCTGTTGCAGCCGGGCAGCCACGATCCGGGCGACTCGTCCGCCGTGGTGGTCGAGGCGCTGCGGCACCACCTGGGAGAGATCTCGGAAATCCTGTTCTTCCTGCTCGGTGCCATGACCATCGTCGAGCTGATCGATTCCCACGAAGGCTTCAAGGTCATCACCGACCGCATTCAGACTCGCAAGCGCGTCCACCTGCTTTGGATCATCGGCTTCCTGACGTTCTTCCTGTCTGCCGCACTGGACAACCTGACCACCACCATCGTCATGGTCTCGCTGCTGCGCAAGCTGATCCGCGGCCGTCCGGAGCGCTGGCTTTTCGTCGGCGTTGTGGTGATCGCCGCCAACGCCGGTGGTGCCTGGTCGCCCATTGGCGACGTAACCACCACCATGCTCTGGATCGGCAATCAGATCACCGCACCAGGTGTGATCGTCGGGCTGTTTCTGCCGAGTCTGGTCTGCCTGCTGGTACCGCTGCTGATCCTCAGTTTCCGCCTGCGCGGCGAGGTGCCCCGCCCTCGGGCCCGCGCGCATCTGGCCGAGCGCCATCCGTCGGCTACCACAGCCTTCGAACGCAACCTGGTACTAGCCCTGGGTCTGAGTGCACTGGTATTCGTGCCGGTATTTAAGACTGTTACGCACCTGCCACCTTACATGGGCATCCTGTTCGGCCTTGGCGTCCTCTGGGTCGCCACTGAATTCCTCCATCGCCACAAGGAAGAAGAGCACAAGCATCCTCTCTCGGTCGTGGGCGTGCTGCGCAAGGTAGATACTCCGAGCGTGCTATTTTTCCTCGGCATCTTGCTGGCTGTCGCGGCGCTGGCCACCGCCGGTCACCTGACCCAGGTGGCCACGTTGCTGCGCGAGTCGATGGGTCACATCTATCCGATCAACTACACCATCGGCCTGCTTTCGGCGGTGGTCGACAACGTGCCACTGGTGGCCGGGTCGATGAAAATGTATCCGCTGGTCAGTCCTGCCGTACTTGCGGCGGCCGCGCCGGGTGAGGTCGCCTGGCTGTCGCAGTTCGTGGTCGACGGTAATTTCTGGGAGATGCTCGCCTATTGCGCCGGCACCGGAGGCAGCACTCTGATCATCGGTTCGGCGGCCGGTGTCGCAGCCATGGGCATGGAAAAGATCAGTTTCACCTGGTACGTCAAGCGTGTCAGCCTGCTTGCTTTCCTCGGTTACACGGCCGGCACGGTCACCTACATCGGCATGCTCGCCCTGCGTTGATGCGTGGCAATCCTCGAGTCGTCGAAGCCGCATAAAGCGGGCTTCAACGGCCCGGGTTTCAAAATCATGGAATCGCGATGACCATCAGCAAGACCAAGAGCAGTTTCTACCGACGCCTCTACGTCGCCTGGCTGATCGACACCGGAGCGGCCACCAGCGTGCCAGCGTTGATGGCTACAACCGGCATGCCCAGACGTACCGCTCAGGACACCCTGGCTGCATTGGCCGATCTCGATATCGACTGCCGGTTCACCCAGGAAGACGGTGAGCGACATAACGCCGGCCAGTACCGTATTTACGATTGGGGTGCGATCGACCAGCAATGGATCGAGCGCAACCTCGCCCAACTCAAATCTGTTCTCGGCTATCCATGACTTGCGCCCGGCGGCGAGGCGCCGCCGATAGGGTTACGCTCCGCTCTGCCATGCACTGACACACGCGCCGTACTATCCATCGGTAGCGTGTTCGTTTGTCGCGGGTATCGCTAAGCTGTGGACCTTTTTGCTTGATGGTCCGCTCCCGATGCCCCAACGCCCCGCCCTATTCCCGACTCTGCTGGCCGGTGCCACGCTGCTGCTGGTCGTTCACGGCCTTGGCCGCTTCGTCTACACACCGCTACTGCCGTGGCTGGTGCAAGACGGACTGCTGACGGTACAGGAAGGCGCCAGCATCGCCAGCTGGAACTACCTGGGCTATCTCATCGGGGCGCTCCTTGCGTTGCGCTGGCACCGGGTTGCTCAGATCCGCCGCAGCCTGCCGTGGGCGCTGGTCCTGCATGGGCTCAGCACGCTGGCGCAGACTCAGGTCGAATCAGCCGACGCGCTCTCCGCGCTGCGCCTGCTCAACGGCATCAGCAATGGGCTGGTTTTCGTCCAGGCCCCTTCATTGATCCTCGAGTGGCTGGCGCGCCATCGCCGCGTGTCCTCCAGCGGCCTGGTCTACCTAGGCGTGGGTGTCGGGATGATCCTTTCCAGCCTCCTGGTGAGCCTGAGCAACGGCGTGCTCGAAGGTGCCGATCGCTGGTGGCCGGCCGCGCTGCTGTCCATTCCGCTGGCATGGTGGGGCTGGTGGCGGCTGGCCCGCCTGGACATGCCGGAAGCTGAGCCCACCGAGGAGCCAGTACACGTACCAAGCGGGCGTCTGCTGGATCGCGCCAGCACACCGCTATTTCTCTCCTACGCTGGCGCCGGTATGGGCTACATCCTGCCGATGACCTTCCTACCCATGGTGGCTAGCCTGCAGGTCGACCCGAGTGATTTCCTCATCGAAAGCAGCTGGTTGGTGGTCGCGCTCGCGACACTTCCCTCACCCTGGTTGTGGAACCGTCTCGGTGCGCTGCTCGGAGACATCCTGGCCCTGCGTCTAAGTTATGTCGCCCAACTGGCCGGCGTACTGGCCGCCCTATTACTGCCGGGTGCACCGGGCATCTTGCTTTGTGGGGTATTGGTCGGCGGAACCTTCCTCGGCACTGTGTTGCTGACCCAGCGATTGGCCCGCGCGCTGCATCCACACCAGGGGCCGCGGCTCTCCGCTGCGCTGATAGCGCTCTACAGCCTGACCCAGTTGGTAGGCCCCTGGCTCACTGGCGTCTGGCTAAATATGGGCGGCTCCCTACACAGCGCTTTCTGGCTCGGTGCCGGTGCGCTGCTGTGGGGTTTGATCTGGATGCTGCTGGTTCCACGTCGCGCCTGAAAGCTGTGGGACAATGCAGCTTTTCAATCGCTACCAGCAGCCGAACATGACCGTCTCGAAATCAGCCAAGGCGCCATCGCGCGCCGCCAAGCCCGCCGCTGACAAGACCACTTTGCATCCCCGTAATCGCCACACCGGGCGCTACGATTTCCCCGCCCTGATAGCCGCCAGTCCGGAGCTGGCCGATTTCGTGGTCATCAACCCCTACGGCAAGCAGAGCATCGACTTCGCCAACCCGGATGCGGTGCGCGTGTTCAACCGGGCGCTGCTCAAGCAGTTCTACGGAATCGCGTACTGGGATATTCCACCGGGATACCTGTGCCCGCCGATTCCGGGCCGGGCCGACTATGTGCATGGACTCGCCGATCTGCTGGCGGACGAAAATGCCGGCGAGATCCCTCGTGGCGCAAGCATTCATGCGCTGGATATCGGCACCGGCGCCAACTGCATCTATCCGCTGATCGGCTTGCGCGAATACGGCTGGCGCTTTACCGGCTCGGACATCGACGCCACTGCCCTGGCTTCGGCGCGTACCATCGTCGCTGCGAACAAGCTGGGCAAGAGCATCGCCCTGCGCCAGCAAACTGACCCACGACACGTTTTCGAGAAGCTGCTGCAGCCGGAGGACCGCTTCGACATCACGCTTTGCAACCCACCCTTCCACGCCTCGCAGGCCGAGGCCAGCAGTGGTAGCCAACGCAAGTGGCGCAACCTCGGCAAGCTCGACCCCAAGCGCAAGCTACCGGCGTTGAACTTTGGCGGCCAGGCGGCCGAGCTCTGGTGCGAAGGGGGCGAGGCGGCATTCATCGCGCGATTGGCGGACGAAAGCCACAGTGTGGCGCAGCAAGTCTGCTGGTTCAGCACGCTGGTATCCAAGGCAGGCAATGTGCAACCGCTACAGGCCCGACTGAAGAAGCTTGGCGCCCGGCTGGTACGCGTCTCGGACATGTCTCAAGGGCAGAAGCGTAGCCGATTCGTCGCTTGGTCCTTCCTGACCGAACACCAGCAGAGCGAGTGGCGCGCGACACGCTGGAAGCGTCAGCCCGGCTGACTCAGGTCGTCAGCGAGCGGAGAAAGTACTTCGGTGCATCTTCGTAGCCCAGTCTCGTATAGAAGCGATGGGCCGCTTCGCGACGAACATCGCAATGGAGCTCCAGCCGATCACAGCCACGGGCACGGGCTCGCTGTTCGGCAGCCCTCGCCAGCAGCGACCCGACCCCCAGGCTGCGTGCCTTCGAGTCGACGCAGAAATAGCTGATGCGGCAGAAGTCGCCTTCAAGGGCGAGTTGCACGACGAAATGGAGGGAGATGAACCCCATCAATTGACCATCGTCCCCTTCCGCCACCAGCAGACAGGCATCAGCGTGATTCAGCTGTTGTTGTAGGCGATGGTCGATGAACTTACCGGTCCCTGGGTAACCCAGTTCGGCAAGCAGATGGGTTATCGCTGTAGCATCGCCGCAATGCGCGTCGCGCACGTGAGCCATGGCTCAGATTGCCACGTCCCATAATTGTTTGTTCTTCAGCGCCATGGTCTGGATGTAGCGCGGCTCGCCATTGATCTCCTCCAGCTCGGTCATTCCGGCAAGCTCGCCTACCACGCGGTAGCGCTTGCCAACACGCTTGTCCTGCAGAGGGTAGAGCTGGGCGATCTGTTGGGCGAGTTCGGTGAGAGTAGACATGGTTCGGTGGCTCCAGATAACTGCATGCCGCAGCTTTTTACAGATCTTCGATGACGATTGCGCGACAGCTTTCAATCGTCTCGTTTGTTGGAGCCATTGGTTAGCGAATTGATTCCATAGCCAGCGGCAAAAACGACCAAACGGTCGATCAGCAGATGCCTACGCCCAGCTGCAGCAGAGCCAGTCCGCCTTGCTGCCAGCCCCACCAGACCGCAGCCAGCACCAACGACGCCAGCACGGCGCCGCCTGCCCAGAGTCCAACGCTACGCATCAGGCTGTTCCCGCAGCCAGGCGCACCCGCTCGACCGGCTGCTCTCGAATCGGCCAGTTCAGTGCGGCGGCCATCAGGCTAAGCGCGATGGAGATTTGCCAGACCAGGTCGTAGCTGCCGGTCTGGTCGTATACCCAACCGCCCAGCCAACCTCCGAAGAACGAGCCGATCTGATGAAACAGGAAGACGATGCCACCGAGCATCGACAGGTTGCGCACACCGAACAACGTCGCCACGGTGCCGTTGGTCAGCGGCACCGTGGACAGCCACAGCAGGCCCATGGCGATGCCAAAGGCATAGGCGGTCCACAGCGTCAGCGGGGTGAAGAAGAACGCACTGATCACCACCGCTCGCAGCAGATAGAGCGCTGTCAGCAGCTTGGGTTTCGAATAACAGCCACCCAGCCAACCGGCGGTATAGGTACCCACAATATTGAACAGCCCTACCAGCGCCAGGACCGTGGTGCCCGCCATGGCCGGCAGTTGCTGATCCACCAGATACGCCGGCAGGTGCACGCCGATGAACACCACCTGGAAACCACAGACGAAAAAACCCAGCGCCAACAGGCGAAAGCCCGGATGGGCAACAGCCTCTCGCAGCGCCTCAGCCAGCGACTGCTGCGGCCCGGTCACCGGCGCTGGTGGACCGCTGCGTAGCATCAGCGCCAGCGGCATGATCAACGCCACCAGAAGCCCCAAGGCCAGCAAGGCCGAGGACCAGCCCAGCCAGCCGATCAGTCCGAGTGTGCCGGGCAGCATGGCGAACTGGCCGAAAGATCCCGCTGCACTGGCGATGCCCATCGCCATGCTGCGCTTCTCCGCCGGTACGGCGCGACCGACCGCGCCGAGAATTACCGAAAACGAGGTGCCGGAAAGCCCCAGCCCGATCAGCAGTCCGGCGCTCAGCGAGAGCGACAGCGGCGAATCCGCGCCAGCCATGAATAACAGACCGACCGCGTAAAGCACGCCGCCAATCAGTACCGCCCGCGCGACCCCGAAACGATCGGCCAGAGCTCCGGTGACCGGCTGCGCCAGGCCCCAGATCAGGTTCTGCAGCGCGATGGCGAACGCGAAGACCTCGCGCCCCCAGCCGAACTCCGCACTCATGGGTGGCAGGAACAAGCCGAACCCATGTCGCGTCCCGAGAGAAACGGCCAAGATCAGGGAACCACCCAGCAGAATCCAGACACTGTTGCGCCATATCGCATTCATCGCCGACACACTTAGCAAAAACAAGGGGGGATCATCTTACTCGTATACCCCCACCCGCTCGCATCCACTTTTTTTGCTCTGCGGCGGACATGACTGCTCGGGTAAACTGCCGCCTGTCTGCCTCACCCGACGCGAGTAACCCATGCCGATTCGCCACTGCATTGTCCACCTGATCGAGAAAAAGCCGGACGGCACCCCTGCCGTGCTTCACGCCCGCGACTCGGAGCTGGGCGAGTCCCAGGCCATCGAAAACCTGCTGGCCGATCTCAACGAGAGTTACAACGCCAAGCAGGGCAAGGCCTGGGGCTTCTTCCACGAGGAATCCGGCGCCTACCCCTTCAGCGGCTGGCTGAGCCAGTACATGGAAGCCAATCAGGATTTCACCGCGTTCAGCCGGCAGGCGGTGGAACATCTGCAGAAGCTGATGGAAGAGTCCAATCTCTCCACCGGCGGCCACGTGCTATTTGCCCATTATCAACAGGGTATGACCGACTATCTGGCGATTGCCTTGCTGCACCACAGCAACGGCGTGACCGTCACCGACTCGCTGGACGTCGCGCCAGCCAAGCATCTGGATCTCGGCCAGTTGCACCTCGCCACCCGGATCAACCTGTCGGAGTGGAAGAACAATCGGCAATCCAAACAGTACATCTCTTTTATAAAAGGGAAGAACGGCAAGAAGGTCTCGGAGTATTTTCGCGACTTCATCGGCTGTCAGGAAGGCGTCGATGGCCCCGGCGAGACACGAACGCTGCTCAAGGCCTTCAGTGATTACGTCGAGAGCGAAGACCTCCCGGACGAGAAGGCGCGCGAGAAAACCAGCGCCCTGGTGGGTTACGCCAGCAGTCAGGCCAAGATCGGCGAGCCAATGTCGCTCGAGGAGCTGTCTGGCGTGATCGACGAAGAGCGCCCGCGCGCCTTCTACGAGCACATCCGCAACAAGGACTACGGACTTTCGCCGGAGATTCCGGCGGACAAACGCACCCTCAATCAATTCCAGCGCTTCACCGGGCGCGCCGAGGGGTTGTCGATCAGCTTCGAATCTCATCTGCTGGGCTCGAAGGTCGAATATGACGAAGCCCGCGATATGTTGATCATCCGTCAACTCCCGACCCAGCTGACCGATCAGCTCAAGCGCCGCAAGGGCTAAGCCGTCAGCCAGCGGCAACAGCTGACGCTACTTTCACCCTGGCTGCAGAGCAGCCGCTACCGCTGCAGCGGCTCGAGAACTTGCCGGCGCCGGTTCACTGAGCGGAACGAATTCCAACCGCGGCTGAATGAAACGCCGGTTTGTCAGTCACATGGGCTGCTTGATTGGAGCAGCAACTGTGCACGACCCGTTCTGGTAAGGATTCACAATGGATTGGCTTCACCTGATTGTTCTGTCCCTGGTTCAGGGCATCACCGAATTTCTCCCGATCTCCTCCTCTGCTCACCTGATCCTCCCTTCCCAGGTTCTTGGCTGGCCGGACCAGGGCCAGGCATTCGACGTCGCCGTGCACGTGGGCACCTTGTTCGCCGTGCTGATCTGCTTCCGCCATGAAGTGATCGCCACCAGCCGCGGCTGGCTGGCACATGTGTTCCGCCAGCAGGCCAGTGCCGAAAGCCGGCTGGGTTGGGCGATCATCATTGGTACCCTGCCGGCGGCGATCATCGGACTGTTGCTGGAGGACTACATCGAGCAGTACACCCGCTCCATGCTGTTCATCGCCGCCACCACGATCATTTTCGGCTTGCTGCTGTGGTACGCGGACGTCAAGGGCAGACGCGTCGCCGAGATGGATCAACTGACCTGGAAGAGCGCACTGATCATCGGCTGCGCCCAGGCATTGGCATTGATTCCTGGTACGTCCCGCTCAGGCATCACCATGACCGCGGCGCTGCTGCTCGGGTTTACCCGGCAGAGCGCCGCGCGCTTCTCGTTTCTGCTGTCGATACCGCTGATTCTCGCGGCGGGTGGGCTGAAGGCCGTGGAACTGGCCCAATCAGGGGAAGATGCGCAGTGGAACGACATTCTCATCGGTGCGGCGCTGTCCTTCGTCGCCGCCTTTCTCTGCATCAAGCTGTTCCTAAAGGCACTGGATGCAATGGGCATGCTGCCGTTCGTGATCTACCGATTGCTGCTGGGCGTCACCCTGCTGTTCATCGCGCTGTAGCTGCAGGCGCCGGAGCGACCCGCGGCGCGGCGATTCGCCAAACCGCGGGCCATACGCATCAAAGCGCGTCGATTCGATAGCCGATACGCGGAAAATGCACGTGCACCACACCAGCGCGCTCGTCTTCCCTGCGCAGGATCAGCTCCTCGACACCGGCGAATACCAACTCGCCGGTCACCGGTTCGGTACCGTAATCCACGGCGCTGATGCTGACCTGCCGGCCGAGCTGGAAGCCATTGGGTTCGACGAAGGCTTCGTCGGGTAAAGCGGCTGGCGAGGCCTCCCGAGCAATTGTCAGCGCGTCTTCGGATGACAGTTCGCTATGCGAGCCATGCCCGACACCCAGAATCTTACTCAGCCAGACCGCGACCTCAGGGTAATCATCGACCAGCGGCGAAGTCACTGGGGTGCCCTTGAGGAACCACAGGCAATGGGCCACCGCGAAATCAGCCACACAGGGCGCACTGCCCAACAGGAACTCACCATCCTCCCGTGCCAGCTGTTGCTGCAGGCGCGCCATCAGCACCGGCCAATGACTCTTGGCCTGCTCCGGTGGGATGCGTGTCACAGAGCCGCCGCTGAACAACGCGGCGCGATCCTTGCTGAACACCTGCACGAATTCCTTGGGCACCTGAGCGAAACGCATAGCCATGGACTCGGGCTGGAACACCAGGCTCGCCGCATGCAGGAACAGCACCGAGTCAGCCCACTGCGCTAAGGTCGCGGCGACGAATTCCTGGCCCTCAGGAAACAGCGCCGGCGTGCTTTTCTCCGCCTCGAGACGGCGGGCCATCAGTGCGGTATCGCAATACACATCGGCCCCGATCTGCAGCACCGGCGTGCGTCGATAACCACCGGTCAATGCGGTGAGATCCGGCTTGGGCATGATGGGCGGAATTGCCACCGAGCGCCAGGACAGCTGTTTGAAGCCCAGCATCAGACGCGCCTTTTCGGCGAAGGGAGAGGTTGGATAATGGTGCAGAATGATCTCGTGCATTGCAGGCTCCGCCAGTCTTGTAAGTAGACCGGCAGCTTACTCGCGAGAGACGAGGCAGCCCAGCCGTTCAGCTGATTGCCGCAGTATTCACCATGTCGCAGCCACCGTGCATGGCGACCAGCACTTCTTTGGCCGGCTTTTTCAGGCGCTTGATTGCACGCTCCCGGCGTAGCGCATCACTCTTGCTCTCGCAGGCTTCGACATAAACCAGCGCCACTGCCGGGCTCGAATGAAAGAAACGCGCCCCTCGCCCGGCCTGATGCGTGGCGAAGCGGCGCTGCGCATCATCGCTTATTCCGCAATACAGCGAGCCGTTGGCGGCCCGTACCAGGTAAACGAACCAGGGCTTTGCAGAAGCGACGCTCATGCGACGGAATTCCTCGACGAGGATGGATAACCACCCGGACATACCGGACATACCGGACATCCGGCCATGGACGGCAGATTTTCCCGGTCCACATCGCCCACGGCAAGCTCGCCAGGCTGGCGAGTACGTACAGGCTAATCCAACCCTGGCATCGCCAACGATCGGTACGGCAATGTCTCGACACATATGAGCCCTGACGGGTCTTACTAAATCGGCCCAGACCAGCCCGGCATTACCAGCGCTCGCCGCCTCGCTTAGCAAAGTCCGTCGATCCTGTCGAGATATGGTGGCGGTTCGCCTTTGCGTATACTGCGCCGATGTTTGCCCAAACCGCGTTCCGCAAGCGCTGCACCTCCTGGTTGCTAGCGACCGGACTCTTCCTGATGCTCGGCAGCTGCGCTGAACCGCCCAGCGCACTCGAGCGTGTTAAGGAGGAAGGTGTACTGCGCGTGATCACCCGCAACAGCCCGTCCACCTATTTCCAAGACCGCAACGGCGAGGCCGGCTTCGAGTATGAGCTGGTCAAGCGCTTTGCCAGCCACCTCGGCGTCAAGCTGCAGATCGAAACCGCCGATAGCATTGAAGACATCTTCACCCGCCTTAATCGCCCCGGTGGCCCTACCCTGGCGGCGGCCGGCCTGGTGGCCAGCGAAGGGCGTAAAGATTTGGCGCGCTTCACCAAACCCTACCTGGACGTTACCACGCAGGTGGTTTACCGCCGCGGGCAACGCCGACCGACCCAGCCCGAAGATATGGTCGGCAAGCGCATTCTCGTGCTCAAGGGCAGCAGCCAGGCGGAAAAGCTCGAGGCGCTGCAAGCCGAGCTGCCCGATCTGCGTTATGAGGAATCCGACGCAGTGGAAGTGGTCGACCTGCTACGCATGGTCGACGAAGGTCAGGTGGACCTGACGCTGGTCGAGTCGAATGAACTGGCGCTCAATCAGGTGTACTTCACTAATGCGCGGGTGGCGTTCGACCTGGGCGAGCAGAACAGCCTGTCGTGGATCATTGGCAAGGGTGAAGACGACACGGTGCTCGAGGCCGCCAACAAGTTTCTCGATCTGGCTCAGGAGAACGGTACTTTGCAGCGCTTGCGCGAGCGCTATTACGGCCACGTCGACGTGCTCGGCTACGTCGGGGCCTACGCCTTCGCCAAACACCTGCAGCAGCGCTTGCCTCGCTATGAAAAAGTATTTCGCGAAACGGCCAAGGAGTATGGCGTCGACTGGCGTCTACTCGCCGCGATCGGCTATCAGGAATCCCACTGGCAGCCGGAAGCGACGTCGAAAACCGGTGTGCGCGGCCTGATGATGCTGACGCTGAATACCGCCAAGGCCATGGGCGTGACCAACCGCCTCGACCCTGTCCAGAGCATTCAGGGTGGCGGCAAGTACATTGCCCGCGTACATGCCAACCTGCCAGACAGCATCAAGGAACCGGACCGCACTTGGTTCGCCCTGGCCGCCTACAACGTCGGCGGAGGCCATCTGGAAGACGCACGCAAGCTCGCCGAGAGCGAAGGGCTGGATCCGAACAAGTGGCTGGACGTGAAGCAGATGCTGCCACGCCTGTCGCAGAAACAGTGGTACACCAAGACGCGCTACGGGTATGCGCGCGGAGGCGAACCGGTGCACTTCGTCGCCAACATCCGCCGCTACTACGACATTCTGACCTGGGTGACCCAGCCGCAGATGGAAGGCCAGCAGCTGGTGCACAACGACATTCACATCCCCGGCATCAACGATACCGATCTCGGTGAGATCCTGCCGCCGCTCTAACCCACTCTGCTGCCAGCCTGATCAAGGCCGGCCGATCGGCGCGAAGCTGCCGCCGGTGTGCTCGGCCAGCACCTGGGCCACCAACTCCACCTCCAATCCTCGCCGTCCGGCACTGACATAGATACTCGGCTGCGCCTGAGCCGAACTGTCTATAAAGGTACGAAGTCGTTTCTTCTGACCCAGCGGACTGATACCACCCACTAAATAGCCCGTCGCCCGCTGCGCCGCCATGGGATCGGCCATGTCGACCTTTTTCACCCCCGCCGCCTGCGCCAACGCCTTGAGATCGAGGCTACCGGCGACGGGCACGACGGCGACCAGCAGTTCGTTCTTCTCGCTGCAGGCTAGCAGCGTCTTGAACACCCGCGCGGGTTCCAGGCCGAGCTTCTCGGCCGCCTCGAGCCCGTAGGAGGCGGATTTCGGGTCGTGTTCGTAGCTGTGGATGCGATGGCCAGCCTTGGCCTTTTTCAGCAGATCGATGGCGGGCGTCATTACGGTAAGGTCATTGAATGAGAGCCGCTACATTAGCCAAAAACACAACGGCCCGCACAGTGTGCAGGCCGAACAGGTTGCAGCGGGACCGAGCGGGGCGACGGCCAATCCTGGCTCAGGCCACCTTTGCCCGCTGCGCCAAACGTAGCTGCCGAGCCGCGGCGACCATGTTGACCAGCGCTGCCTCTGTTTCCGGCCAGCCGCGAGTCTTCAAACCGCAGTCCGGATTGACCCAAAGCCGCTCCGCGGGGATGCGCTCGCAGGCCTTCTCCAGCAGCTGAACCATCTCGCCCGTATCCGGCACCCGAGGAGAATGGATGTCATAGACGCCCGGGCCGATGTCGTTGGGATAGTCGAAGGCGCGGAAGGCCTCGAGCAGCTCCATCTGCGAGCGGGAGGTTTCGATGGTGATGACGTCGGCGTCCATCGCTGCGATCGACTCGATCACATCGTTGAACTCGCTGTAACACATGTGTGTATGAATCTGGGTCTCATCGCGCACTCCGCTGGAGCACAGGCGGAACGCCTCGACCGCCCAGTCGAGATAGTCTTGCCACTGTGCACGGCGCAACGGCAGGCCTTCACGGAAGGCCGCTTCGTCGATCTGCACGATTCTTATTCCTGCCGCTTCCAGATCACAGACCTCGTCGCGGATTGCCAGCGCCAGCTGTCGTGCCTGCTGCTCTCGGCTGAGGTCCTCGCGGGTGAACGACCACATCAACATCGTCACCGGCCCGGTCAGCATGCCTTTCATGACCTTCCCGGTTTGCTGCTGTGCGTAGCGAATCCACTCCACGGTCATTGGCGCCGGGCGCCTCAGATCACCGTATATGATCGCCGGTTTCACGCAACGCGAACCGTAACTCTGCACCCAACCAAAGCGTGTAAAGGCGTAACCTTCCAACTGCTCGGCGAAGTACTCCACCATGTCGTTGCGCTCGGCCTCGCCGTGCACCAATACGTCCAGACCCAGCTGCTCCTGTACCGCGACGGCGTGCCGAATCTCCGCCTGCATCGCCTCGGTGTAGTCGACCAGCGCCAGCCTGCCCTGCTTGAATGCCTGACGCGCCAGGCGGATAGCCGGTGTCTGTGGAAACGAACCAATGGTTGTGGTCGGAAACGGTGGTAAATCCAGGCGTGCGCGCTGCTTTTCGATCCGCTCGGCAAAGGGTGACTGGCGCTGACTATGGCGCGGCTTGATCGCAGCCTGACGCGCTTGCACCTCGAGCTTATGGATACGCGGCGATTGCGCCCGGCTGGCCTGCACGGCGCGACCATTCTGCAACACAGCCTGCACCTGGGCGTCTTCCGGAGCATTCAACGCACGCGCCAGAATCGAGACTTCGGAGCATTTCTGCACAGCGAAGGCGAGCCAGCTTTTCAGCTCGGCATCCAACTGGTCTTCCCGTGCCAGATCCACCGGCGTATGCAGCAAGGAACAGGAAGGTGCGACCCACAGCCGTTCACCGAGCCGCTCGTCAGCATGCCGAAGCACCGCCAGCGCCTTGTCCAGATCGCAACGCCAGACGTTGCGTCCGTTGACCAGGCCGAGCGAAAGGACCTTGTAAGCCGGTAGGCGGTCGAGAATTACCGGGTATTGCTCCGGGGCGCGGACCAGATCGATGTGAAGACCATCTACCGGCAGCGCAGAGGCAAGTCCCAGATTGTCTTCCAGACCACCGAAATAGGTCGCGACCAGCTTCTTCAAAGGCGCACGCTGCAACAGGTTATAGGCTCGTTCGAAGGCATTCTTCCAATCCTGCGGCAAATCCAGCACCAGAATCGGTTCGTCGATCTGTACCCATTCGACGCCCTGCGCAGCCAACCGCTCAAGCACTTCGCCGTAGATCGGCAGCAGCCGTTCGAGCAATTCCAGCTTGTCGAATGCATCGCCCTTGGCCTTGCCCTGCCAGAGGTAGGTCAGTGGGCCTATCAGCACCGGCTTGATTGCATGGCCCAGCGTCCGGGCTTCCTCGACTTCTTCGAACAGCTGCGTCCAGGACAGGCTGAACTGCTGGTCCGCAGTGAATTCGGGCACCAGATAGTGATAGTTGGTATCAAACCACTTGGTCATTTCCTGCGCCTGGGCTCCGCCGCAGCAGCTCTTAGTGACGCCACGCGCCATGGAGAACAGGGTATCCAGCGTCGGAACGCCATCGGCAGGGCTAAACCGCTCCGGAATCACGCCGAACATCAACGAGTGGGTCAGCACCTGGTCGTACCAGGCAAAGTCGCCTACCGGCAGCAGTTCGATGCCTGCATCGGCCTGCAGCTGCCAGTGGACAGCGCGCAACTGCCGGCCAACCTGACGCAGCTCGCCCTCGCTCAGCTCGCCCTTCCAGTACGCCTCCAGTGCCTTCTTCAATTCACGATCGGCGCCAATGCGTGGAAAACCCAGGGAATGAGCAACAGCCATAACAATCTCCAATTCATCTCGTTCTTCGATGAAGGGATTGTCGGCGTACGGGATCGATGAAACAAACTCATCTAATTTGATTCAAACCGTAGAATTATTCATGTTGGACATTTCGTCCGGTTTGCTCTCTAACAACCTAGACGCAGTGAGACGACCGAAAAATGATTGCCGAAGAACAACCGCAGAATCTCCGGACCCTCCTTGAGCACCTTGCCCAGGCCGGCGAACCCGGCGAACCGATCACCATCGAGAGCATGCTCGAAGCGACCGGTCACCGCAGCTTCGGTGCCTTGTTGCTGGTGCCGGGATTGCTGGTGTTCTCCCCATTGTCGGGTATCCCCGGGCTACCGACCTTCTTCGCCGTGATGGTGGGGCTAATCGCGCTCCAGCTGCTGATGGGGCGCAAGCATTTCTGGCTACCTCGGTGGTTGCTTGGACGCTGCGCTTCGCGTGGTAAATATGATCGCGCCATCGCTTTTCTCAAACGCCCCGCGCGTCTGGTCGATCGAATGCTGCGCCATCGCCTGACGTTCCTTACCGAAGGCATCACGGTGTATTTCAATGCAGTGGTCTGCCTGCTGATCGCCGCCACCATGCCTCCGCTGGAGCTGATTCCGTTCGGCAATTCCATCGCGGGTGCGGCGCTGAGTTTCCTCGGGCTGGGCATGATGGCGCGCGACGGCGCGCTGGTCCTGATCGCCCTCTTGTTTCTTGCCGTGCTGGCGTACTTGGTGAGCCGCCTCTGGATGTAAGTCGGGCCCGGAGTTGGCTGAACCATCTCGCCGAACGCCCGGACTCGACAATAGCCATCGCACTGGGACACACTTGCCATCACGATGAGCGGTGTTCAAGTCGCCGGCTTATCCATGATCGAGCATCCGCTCGTATCCAGGCCTCGACACCGAAACAGCAGGAAGCCCGCCGCATGCTGGAAATTCGTCACCTGAAAACCCTTCATGCACTACGCGAGACCGACAGCCTCGTCGAAGCGGCCGAACGCCTACACCTGACCCAGTCGGCGCTGTCACACCAGTTCAAGGAACTGGAAGAACGCCTGGGTCTTCAGCTCTTCGTGCGCAAGACCCGCCCGGTGCGTTTCACCAGCGCCGGTTTGCGTCTGCTGCAACTGGCGGACAGTCTGCTACCACAACTGCGTAGCGCCGAGCGTGATCTGGCCAGACTGGCCGGAGGCACCGCAGGGCGCCTGCACATGGCGATCGAGTGCCACAGTTGCTTCCAATGGCTGATGCCGACCATCGACCAGTTTCGCGATGCCTGGCCGGAAGTCGAACTCGACCTGGCGTCAGGCTTTTCCTTCGCGCCATTGCCGGCGCTGGCCCGGGGCGACCTGGATCTGGTGGTGACGTCCGACCCGATCGAGCTGCCCGGCATTACCTACGTTCCGCTGTTTACCTACGAAGCGTTGCTGGCGGTCGCCAACCAACATCCACTGGCAACCAAGCCTTACGTGCGCGCCGAAGACCTCGCCAGCGAAACCCTAATCACCTATCCGGTGGAACATGATCGGCTGGACATCTTCACCCGCTTCTTGGAGCCGGCGGATGTGGAGCCGGCCCAGGTCCGCACCTCGGAGCTCACAGTGATGATGATGCAGCTGGTGGCGTCAGGCCGCGGCGTTTGCTGCGTACCGAACTGGGCGCTGCACGAATACAGCACGCGCGGCTATGTCACCGCCAAGCGCTTGGGTGAGAAAGGCCTGTTCGCCACCCTGTTTGCCGGCATTCGTGCCGACATGCTGGATTCACCCTTCATGCGTGATTTTCTGCTGACCGCCAAGGACACCTCCTTTGCCACGCTCGAAGGCGTCAGCGCAGCGCCGAAGGCGAAATAGCACCTGCTCAGTCTTGCCGATAGGGCAGCGCGTCACGCGCCGCCTCGGCATAGCGCAGTACGCCCAGGCGTTCCTGCTCGAGAAATTCGCTGACCGCCGCGTGCAGTCCCGGATGCACCAGATAATGCCATGAGCGCGTAATCACCGGCTCGAAGCCGCGGATCAGCTTGTGCTCGCCCTGGGCGCCGGCATCGAAACGAGGCAATCCAGCAGCAATCGCCTGATCGATGCCCTGATAGAAGCAGGTCTCGAAGTGCAGCCGATCGAAATCGGCGAGGCAGCCCCAGTAGCGGCCATAGAGCCCGCACGCGCCAATCAGGCTAAAGGCCATGGCCACCGACCGGCCGCCCTGGCGGGCCAGCACCACCCGGATCGCCTTGGGCATCCGCTCGGCTAGCAGGCTGAAAAATAGACGTGTCAGGTACGGCGCCTGGCCACGCACGTGGTAGGTGTTGGCATAACAGGCGTAGACGAAATCCCACTCGGCCTCGCCAAGCTGGTCGCCCTCGCGCCAATCGAACTCGATCCCCTGCCCCGCCACATGCTCGCGCTCCTTGCGTAGCTGCTTGCGTTTGCGCGAGGTGAGGCCGTCAAGGAAGTCTTGAAAGTCCCGGTAGCCACGGTTTTGCCAGTGGAACTGGCAGCCAATGCGCTCCAGCCAGCCGTCACGTCCATGAAAGATCGCGTCGGCATCCGGCTCGGTGAAGTTGACGTGCAGGCTGGACTGCCCCATCTCAACAAGCCCGGCAGTGAGGTGATCGAGCAGCTGGCCCGCCGCCGCGCGATCACCCAGCAAGCGCGCACCTGTCACCGGCGAAAACGGCACCGCGCAAAGCAGCTTGGGGTAATACTCGATTCCGGCCCGATGGCAGGCATCGGCCCAGCCCCAGTCGAATACGTACTCGCCGTTGGAATTGGCCTTGCGATACAGCGGCAGCGCGGCGATCAATTCACCCTGCGCATCGCTGAGCAATTGATGCTGCGCCCGCCAACCCGAGCGCCCACCGACGCTGCCGCTGTCCTCCAGCGAAGACAGGAAAGCATGTCGTACAAAGGGCTGCGGGTGGTCACCAAGTAACGCGTCCCAACGAGCGGGATCGATGTCGGCGAGCCGGGGAAAAGTCTGGATAGGCATGTGCGCCAGTCTGGCGGGTAACCGGGACGAAAAAAAGCCCCATGAAGATGGGGCTTGAAAGGGAGCATTACGGATGAAGCGGTGTTGCGTTAGAACACGTACTGAGCGCGCAGGCTGATGGCGTCACCATCGTCGTCGCCATTGGCGTTGACCACGTCATCCACGCTGGTCTTCAGGTAGTTGGCGGAGATTTTCACCGCCTCGTTGGCGTACCAGTTGACGCCGATGGTGTGGGTCTTCGCTGCAGCTTCGGCGTTGTCGACCGTCAGACCGGCAACTGGCACGGCTGCACCTTCGCCGACTGGAAGCATCGCGGTTTCGTCGACGGTGATATTGTCGTAGCGATAGAACACTTCCCATGCACCGATCTGCTTGTTTTCCGGCTTGATCTTGTCGAACTTACCGCCGTTAAGCTTGTAGCTGCGCGATTCGCCAGTTAGGGTATAAGCAAGCTGAACGTTGTAGCCGGTGGCTTCCAGGTCGTTGTCGTTGCCGTTTAAAGCAGCATCACCGTCCGCTGTGCGGTTGAGATATTCACCCTGTACCGAGAACGGGCCAATCATGTAGGCCGCTTCGAGTCCCCAGGCCTGATCGGTGCCGTCCAGAGCAGCGCCGCCGAACAAGGCACGGTTGCCATTCGGACCGTCTTCGGTAGTGCCGCGTACCGACAGGCGCGACTCGATTTCTTCTTCGAAGCCGGCTTCGACTTCACGCGTTGCAAAGTTCAGACCGAAGTGCAGCACTTGATCAGCCTGAACGATCGGAGCGATCACGCCACGCGCAATGAAGGATGTGTTGTTCTGACCATCTTCGTCTTCGTTGCCGCTCTGACGATAGCCGCCAACTTCGCCATGGAACATGCCCATAGTGGTACGCAGGCGAATGCCTTCACCGTCTTCATGGCTGTTCAGCCAAGGGGCCAGGTCATACATCGAAGAACGCTCGATTGCGGTGATCCACTTAGAGCTGACCGCCTCTTCCAGGCCGAAAGTCGGGTTGATACGGCCGATCGACAGCTGCATTGGCTCCCAGCCATTGTAATGGATCGCCAGTTCGTCCCAGTTGCTGGCGTTGTCACTAAAGTTACGGTTAAAGGTGTAGCCCCAGTCGGTGAAGGCAACACCGGATATTTCAAGACGCGCGCGGCGGAAGTAGGACTCGTCAGCCCGCTCACCATTCTGAGTGTAAAAACCATCGAAGCTGTCAGCATCGGCTTGCAGGCGACCGTTGATCTTGAAAGAGAACTCCTTGTCCGTCGTCCCTACTTCCAGACCACCCTTGGTCTTGATCATGATATCGGCGCCATCGGTGGTGACGGTGCCGGCGAAAGCCTGGGCGGAAACGGCCAGAGCGAGGGCGCTGGCGGCGAAACCGGCGAAGTGCTTACGGATCATCAAAATTCCCCTTAAAGGTCAGCGTTGGTGAACACAGAGGTTGGCTCTTTGTGCTGCGGGAATCTTGGCCAGCCGTTGTGTCAGCCAAGTGGCTGTTTGATAAAGCTTTTATTACAAGAGGAACTAAAACGACGGCTGCTTATCGTCAGAATGGATGATCGAATTGTTTGTGCTCCTGGCGTTCGCCGCCTCTGGAACGAAATCCGAGCGTAAAAAAAGGGTGGGCCCGAGCCCACCCTTCATGCCAGCTCGCTGGAATCAGCGCCTGCGCAATATCACGCTGCCAATCGAGTAACCCGCACCAAACGAGCTGAGCACGCCGAGACTACCGCTGGGCAGGTCGTCCTGATGCTTGTGGAAGGCAATCACCGAACCGGCCGAGCTGGTATTGGCGTAAGTATCCAGAATCACTGGCGCCTCTTCCGCACTGGCGTCGCGGCCGAGTAGCTTGCGTACGATCAGCTGATTCATGTTCAGGTTGGCCTGGTGCAACCAGAAGCGCTTGACCGAACCGACCTCGATGGCGTTTTCCTTCAGGTGCTCGCCGATCAGCTCGGCGACCATCGGGCAGACTTCTTTGAATACCTTGCGGCCTTCCTGGACGAACAGCTTGTCCGGATTGGTCATGTATTCCTCGGCCGTGCGATTGAGGAAGCCGAAGTTGTTGCGGATGTTGTTGGAAAATTCGGTCACCAGCTTGGTACTGACCACATCCCATTGATAGGCGGAAGTCGCCAGATCGGCGCGCTCGACGATCACCGCGGTGCAGGCATCGCCGAAGATGAAGTGGCTGTCGCGGTCGCGGAAGTTCATGTGGCCGGTGCAGATTTCCGGATTGACCATCAGCACCGCCCGCGCCTGGCCCAACTGCACCGAGTTGGCGGCATTCTGAATGCCGAAGGTGGCTGACGAGCAGGCCACGTTCATATCAAAACCGAAGCCCTTGATACCCAGTGCCGCCTGAACTTCGATAGCGACGGCTGGGTAGGCACGCTGCAGGTTCGAGCAGGCAACGATCACACCATCGATATCTGCCGCCGTCTTGCCGGCCCGCTCCAGCGCCTGCTGAGCGGCCTTGACCGACATTTCACAGAGAATCGACCACTCGTCATTGCTGCGCTCTGGAATACGAGGAACCATGCGATCCGGATCAAGGATGCCTGCTTTATCGGTAACGAAGCGGCTCTTGATGCCCGATGCTTTCTCAATGAAGGCCGAGCTGGACTCCGGCATCGGCTGCACCTCGCCAGCCTCGATGGCAGAGGCATGCTCGGTGTTGAAGCGACGGGCGTAGGTGTTGAAGGATTCAACCAGTTCGTCGTTGGAAATGCTGCTGGCGGGGGTATAAAGGCCGGTACCGCTGATGACGACGTTATGCACAGTCGTTCCTCTTGAAATTGGCTGATCGTTGTCTGGCGTCGGAACAGAGCGATGCCGGCCAACGCCGATCGCCATCGTCATCCCGCGTCCGTTTATATGGCGCTATTGTGCACGAAAACCCAATAGAAACTGCAGCGGCGCTCTGAAAATGCAGACAAACGATCACAGGTCTGAGGCAACGCCGACACGGATTCCGGCCGGTACTTCATGACTGAGTACCGTGCCGCCAGCGCATATCGATCCGCATGGACAGCGACCAAACCGGGGGCGGACAGCTTTCGGTTATTCTTGCGTACCCAACAAGCAGGACTGCCCGATGAAAGACCAACTCGCCGAACTGATCCGCCTGATCAGCTCGGGCTGCATGAGCGAAGACGAGATCAACCGGTTGGCCGACGAAGCGGCCCAAGCCTACGCCGATCCCCAAGCGTTTCTGCAGGCCAATCCGGACATCATTTACGACGACGACTTCCCCATTCCGCTGGGCGAATGGATGGTCGTCGGCAGCCTGCCGGACACCGTGCTGTTCCAGGCCGATGATCACCAGGCGCTGTTCGAGCAGATCCACGGCTCGTTCGGTCCAGATGTTGCCTTCGTGCTTAAACCCAAGCAGCTCGCCAAGACCGAACCACTGAAGGCCCTCAACCGCATCCAGACGCAGCTCAGCAGCCTATACCCGGAGAAAGGCGGCTATGTACTGGTGGATTTCAGCGAGCCACTGGACGACGAGCTACAGGCCGTACTCGTCTATACCTGTGACCTGGGTCGGGTGATGGCCTTGGCGGTCGAGATCGGCATCTACGCTGCGCCGGCGTTGGCCACGCTGCAGGCTGAGCAGGGCAAATAAGCGAGGGGCTGCTCTTTTGTTTCGCGCGCGTCCACGCGAGGTCTAGCGCCGCCGCAGTGGGTCGAGCAGGGAAGACAGCCCGTTGTGGTCGATCTCCTGCATCAGCGCCAGGAGCTGGCCAATATCACCGGGCGGGAAGCCGACCCGAGCGAACCAGTTCAGGTAGTTGCCCGGCAGATCGGCAATCAGACGCCCCTTGTATTTGCCGTAGGGCATTGTCTGGGTCACCAAGCGTTGGAGATCTTCGGGTTTCATGGCTACAGGTCGCTTTAAAAGCGCAAATACTGCCACAGCCCATCTACAGCGGCAGCCTTGCCGGATTGAACCGTTTCGTCATAAATCTTCGAAGCAAGCGGCAAGCCCGCTATAAAGCCTTTCGCCATTGCGCTCTAGCCTGCGGCATTGCTGGCGTGGGCTTATGTTCGGGCTTTGCTAAAAACAACCTATCGCTTCGATAGGTTTTTCCTATTTAGCAAAGGCTTCCATTTAGCTCTAGGCCTTCCTGTACGACCTCGTCGATACAGGAAAACAACAAAATGAAAGCCGCCCTAGCCCGCTCATGCCTGGCCATCGCGCTCGGCACCACTCCCGTTGTATCTGTGGTGCATGCCGCCGAGAGGGACAAACCGACCAGTTATAGTCCGGTGGTTATCACCGAGGATTTCGATTCGATCATGCAGCGCATGTCAGCCGACAAGCCTGCGATCCTCGAGAAACACATGGCGTTGCTGGAGGAGCGCTACGACCTCAGCGACAAACCGGCCGAAGGCGTCACCATGGCCCGTGGCAAACCGATACAAACCGGTGTGCGGGTCAAACTGGCGGACGGCAACTGGGACGAGCTGGCCCAACTGAGCCCCGAAGAGATTCGTCAGCAGCAACGCTTTCCGGCCGGTTTCATGCCCCTGCCGCACCCGAACCATCCGGAAGGCGGCATGGTCTTTCCACAGTTCCATATCGATGAGGTCAACAGGATCGAAGGCCGTGACCTGACTCGCTTCGATCTGGATTTCGATCTGCCCGACCACTTCCTGCCGGAGTTTCCGGCACCGATCTACCTCACTACACGGCCGGATCTGGGCGATGTCTCCCAAGGCAAGCTGGTGAATATTCGCAACTATTTCGAGTTGTTCAACGGCATCCTCAACCCCAAGCAGCTCGAAGGCCTGCGCCTGCTGGCAACGACATTCCCGCAACAACAGTTCAACGCCACCGATGACCGACGCAGCGAACATCCGCATACCGGCGTCGCCTGCCTGGATTGTCACGCCAACGGCCATACCAACGCCGCCACGCACCTGGCCGGCGACGTACGCCCGCAGAAATTTCGCCACCGCATCGACACGCCAACCCTGCGCGGCGTGAACGTGCAACAGATCTTCGGTTCCCAGCGCGCCCTAAAAACGGTAGAGGACTTCACCGAGTTCGAACAGCGCGCCGCCTATTTCGACGGCGACATCGTGCTGGCCGCGAAGAAAGGTGTGAACGTGCTCGAGCGCGGCAGCCAGGTGCACTTCATGGGTGAGTTTCAGGCCCTGCTGGATTTCCCACCCGCGCCTAAACTCAATATTGAAGGCCGGCTCGATCCGGCCAGGGCCAGCGAGCAAGAGCTGCGTGGCGAGCAGATCTTTCATGGCAAGGGTGCCTGCGCAAGCTGCCATGTCCCGCCCTACTACACCGACCACCTGATGCATAACTTGCAGACCGAACGCTTCTACGAGCCCCAGGAGTACAACGGTGTCATGGCTGTAGGCGACGGTCCGATCAAGACGTTTCCGCTGCGCGGCATCAAAGACTCGCCGCCGTATCTGCACGACGGTCGCCTGCTGACGCTGGAAGACACCGTCGAGTTCTTCAACCTCGTATTGCAGCGCGGCCTGACCGAAGACGAGAAGACCGATCTGGTGGCTTTTCTGCGCACGCTCTGAATCGCAGGACGATGGGCATTCGATAAAAACGGGCTATACGGGGCATAGGGATCGCCATGGCGCCTTTTGCCCTATCGCTTGTCACAATGAAACACGCGCCGGTGGGTATCGCCGGCGACGCCCCCATCAAGGAGCCGCCCATGACCAAGCCTGCCCAACCCAAGCCCGAATTGGACGACGCCGCCCTGGCCTTCGCTGAGCAGGTGTTCGAAAGCACTCGCAAAGGCGACGCTACGCGCCTCGCCGACCTGCTCGGCCGCGGCCTGCCGGCGAACATACGCAACCACAACGGCGACAGCCTGTTGATGCTCGCGGCCTACCACGGCCATCTCGATGCGGCGCGCGTACTGCTGGCACACGGCGCCGACCCACAGCTGCGCAATGACAAAGGCCAGACGCCGCTGGCGGGCGCCGCTTTCAAGGGCGACCTAGCGATGGTCAAGTTGCTGCTTGAACATGATGCCGACGTTGAGGGTGCATCGCCCGATGGCAAGACCGCGCTGATGATGGCGGCCATGTTCAACCGTACCGAGATCGTCGAATACCTGATTGCCCACGGCGCCAACCCGCACGCTGCCGACGGCAACGGCGCCACGCCAGCTACCGCCGCGGCAATGATGGGTGCCACCGACACCCATGCGCTGTTGAGCAGGATCACCCGCTGACCGACACCGGTTGCCGGACCGCTGTATCGCCACGGGTCGCGAAGCCAAAGTCCCGCGGCGCGCCTTTGAACCATCGCGCTATCCTTCGCTCTCTGTTACTGATCCGACAGCGGTAGCGCTCCCCTTCCGGCCGCCCGCACAGGATAATCACGCGCTTTTCCGCCATCCCCGAGGTACACCATGACGGCGCACGCCAACCCGCCGACGCCGCGCTTTTCCCCGCGCGCTATCCTGTTGATCGAGCTGGCGCTGGCCATGGGCGGTTTCGCCATTGGCACCGGCGAGTTCGCCATCATGGGTCTGATGCCCAACGTGGCGCAGGGGCTGGGCATCAGCGAGCCGCAGGTCGGCCATGTGATCAGTACCTATGCCCTGGGCGTAGTCGTCGGTGCGCCGCTACTGGCGATTCTCGGCTCGCGGCTGTTTCGCCGGCACCTGCTGTTGTTGCTGATGAGCTTCTTTGCACTGGGCAACTTCGCCAGCGCCATGGCGCCGGACTACCACTCGCTGATGCTGTTCCGCTTCGTGGCCGGCCTGCCCCATGGCGCCTACTTTGGCGTGGCGATGCTGGTGGCGGCCTCCATGGTGGCGCCGGATCAGCGCGCCCAGGCGGTCAGCCGAGTGCTCGCCGGGCTGACCATCGCCATGCTGATCGGCAACCCCACCGCGACCTGGCTGGGGCAATGGCTGAGCTGGCGCTGGGCGTTCGGGCTGGTGGGGCTGATCGCATTGCTGACCGTACTGCTGGTCGCGATCTTCCTGCCGCTCGATCGCAACGAGCCGCACAACAACCCGCTGCGCGAACTGCGCGATTTCAACCGCAAGCCGGTGTGGCTGGCGCTGGCCATCAGCTCGGTCGGCTTTGCCGGCATGTTCTGCGTGTTCAGCTACCTGGCCCCCACGCTGTTGGAAGTCACCGGCGTCAGCGAGAACTGGATTCCGGTGGGGCTTGCCGCCTTCGGCCTGGGCGGGATTGTCGGCAATCTGTTTGGCGGCTGGCTGTTTGATCGGTTGCGCTTCAAGGCGATCGCCTGGTTGCTGCTCTGGAGTATCGCAGTGCTGCTGGTCTTCCCCTTCGCCACTCATTCGCTGTGGACCATTCTGCCGGCGGCCTTCGCCGTCGGCACCATGGTCTCGCTGTCGCCGGCATTGCAGACGCACCTGATGGACGTCGCCGCCGATGCGCAGACACTGGCGGCTGCTTCCAATCATGCCGCGTTCAACATCGCCAACGCGCTCGGCCCCTGGCTCGGCGGGCTGGCCATCAGCGCCGGCCTTGGCTGGACCGCCACCGGCTACATCGGCGCCGCAACCGGTGCAGCCGGCCTGCTGGTGTTCTGGTGGGCCTGGACTGCCCAAGACGACACCGTAGACACCAGCACGCCGACAACCGTCTGCGATAGAACGGTCTGAGACAAACATGTGGAGACAGCGGCGTGCAGGGCGCCGTCCCACGACGGAAATATTTTGCCTCGGGGCTTAACTTTTCTCCGTTTCGGGTCGACTTACTGGACCTTGTTTTCCTCACCGGCTGTTACCCATGCATCTCTCCCTGAAACAGAAAATGATCCTTCTGGCGCTGCTGCCTGTGCTGCTCCTCGCGCTGGTCCTGTGCGGCGGGACGGCAAAGATCCTCGCCGATCGCGCCGAGGCCGAGATCGCCGACAGGCGCGAACGGCTCATGGCACAGAGCAAAAAAGAGCTGAAGGGCTACGTCGAGGTGGCACTCACTGCCATCGATGACCTCTACCAAAACTCGCCCAACGGCGACATGGCCGCACGCGCAGAAGCCATCGAGCGGCTGTCACGTATCAAGTTCGATGACAGCGGATATTTCTACGGCCACGACTCGAACATCATCCGGCTGTTTCGTGGCACCAACCCGGACGGCGTCGGCACCAGCATGAAGGACCGTCGCGATCAGCAGGGCATGCTGATTAACACCGAACTGGTACGTGCCGCGAAGGACGGCAGCCATTACCTACGGTATTTTTCCTCGATGCCGGGCAACGACAGCGTGCTGCTGCCGAAGCTGTCTTATAACCACTACCTGCCGAAGTGGGACCTGGCCATCGGCACCTCGATCAACATCGATAGCATCGACGCCGAACTGGAGCAGATCCAGGCGCAAATCGATGAGCGAATCGAGGCGATCATCACCAGCACCATTGTTCTGGCAGCCATTATGTTGGTCGCGCTTGGCCTCGTCGGGCTGGCGCTGAGCAACTCGATCGTGCGGCCGATTCAGCGCATCAAAGACAACCTCGACGACATCGCCGCCGGCGAAGGCGACCTGACCCATCGGCTGCAGATCACCAGCCAGGACGAAGTCGGCGACCTGGCATCCTCGTTCAACCGCTTTGTCGACAAGATTCACGGCATGGTAAGCCAGATGGTCGAGGTCACCTCTCAGCTGACCGAGCTGGTTGGTGAGGTGGCCGCGCAAGCGCGGCGCTCCGAGATCGCCATGGCGCAGCAGCGCCAGGAAACCGATCAGGTGGCCACAGCCATCCATGAAATGTCCGCCGCTGCGCAGGAAGTGGCACAGAGCGCGCAGAATGCTGCCAACGCCGCGCAACAAACCGATCAGGAAGGCCAGGACGCCAAGCGAGTCGTCGATGTCAGTGTTCAGCGCATTCATGCGCTGGTGCAGGGCATCCGGGAAAGCGGCGCGTCCATCAATAATCTGCGACAGGACGTGGATTCAATCATCAATGTGCTGGGCGTGATCCGCTCGATTGCCGACCAGACCAATCTGCTCGCGCTCAACGCGGCGATCGAGGCGGCACGCGCCGGCGAGGCTGGCCGAGGCTTTGCTGTCGTGGCCGATGAGGTTCGCGCACTGGCCAGCCGGACTCAGCAGAGCACTCAGGAAATCCAGGGAATGATTGATCGCCTAGAGCAAGGCACGCAAAGCGCAGTCAACGCCATGATCCGTTCCAGCGAAGCGGGCGAGAGCAGCAGCGAACAGGCCAATCGCGCGGGCGTTTCCCTGGATGCGATCGCTCAGCTGATCGGCACCATCAACGCCATGAACGCGCAGATCGCCAGTGCCGCCGAAGAGCAGACCTCGGTTGCCGAGGAGATCAACCGCAGCGTGCATCAGATCGCCGTCTCGGTCGATCAGGTCGCCGACGAGACCCAGCAAGGCGCGCAGACGGCGCGCAACCTGGAACAGCTGGGCAACCGCCTGGGCGCACTGGTCAAGCAGTTCCGGATCTGACCTGCAACCCAATCGCCTCGCGCCAGTGCAGCGATCGGACCAAGCTAGTCAGGGAAACCGTCATCGCAGGTCGCCAGAAAGAATGGCGGCCTGCCAGCCAGTGCCGGTCTCGATCTGCTGACTATGCCGCGCTCAGCATGCCCGGCATTCGGTCGGCTCAACGGGAGCCGTTGTCCATGGATTGCGGCCCTCGTCTATCCAGGCCAGGGTCGCCTGCCAGAAGCCGTGCCGGTGGCGCTCATGGAACAGATCGAAATGCCCGACCCGCGCCAGACCCAGCTCGGCGGGGCTGAGCCTCACGTGTTCGCAGACGCTGTTCCGGTAATAACTCAACCCTCGCTCGATAGCCGGCAACGTGCCGTACTCATCATCCGTGACGCTTACCGCGAGAATCGGTGCACGGACCGCGGCAAAGCGTTGTACCACTTCGTCACGTTCGTGGGACGGATAGCTGCTTTCCAGCCGCGCGCGGCGAAACGCCCACTCCAGCGCGACACCGGCCGGCAGGTCTTCCAGCCAGCCCAGGCGCCGCCCGGGGAAATAACCGCATAGCGCCGTCACCGCTGGCATGAAGAGATGCCACTTGGCGAACATCTGCCAGCGCTGCGCCGAAGCGTAATCCGGCCAATAGGCGTATTGCGCGCCGACGCTGAGAAAGCGATCCACCTCCGTTGCCGCCGCCGCGAAGCCAGGCAGGAAGCCGCCGATGCTGTGCCCGACCGCCACCAGCAGACCCTCTGAATCGCGAGCGCGCATCCAGCGCACTGCCGCATCAAAGTCATAGTCACCCCAGTCGCGCCAGCGCATGCTGAAGCCACGTAGGCTCGCCGGTCGCGACCCACCGATGCCACGGTAGTCGTAGGTCAGCACCGCATAGCCCTGCTCGCGCAGGAATCCGGCGTAACGCGCGTAGTAGCGGGCGAGCACGCCAGTCGCGCTGCTGACGATCACCGAGCCGCGCGCCTCGCCAGCGGGCAACCAGAGTTGCGCGGCGAGCGGATAGCCATCGCGGCATTGCAGAAGGATGTGCTTGGGCATAAAGGTCGTCGGTCCGTGGGATCTCGTACAACCTTGCCCGCTCGCATCGGTTTTGGCCAGTTTGATGACGGAGCTGAAGGCAGCGCGTTGACCGGCACGGGCGCCGAGCTGCCGAACTGAAGCGCTCAGGTTCGTATTCCGGCGAAACGATGGCCGCGAACGCGAAGCTGGCTCAGCGGTCAATCATCGGGCTAATGTGGCCCCGCTGCGGCGCCGCTTCACACGAACGCCCGCGTCCATCCAACCGCCCTGCTCGCCGCTTCCGTCTGATTGCGGCCGCGGCCTTCCGGAGTTATCCATGCAAAGCGATCAGCTGATCGTATTCGCCGTTCTGGCTGCGACATTGGGCCTGTTCGTGTGGAATCGCTGGCGCTACGACATTGTCGCGCTCGGTGCATTGCTAGTCGTCACCCTGGCCGGCATCGTGCCACCCGAAAAAGCGTTCATGGGCCTGGGTCATCCGGCGGTGATCACCGTCGCGGCGGTGCTGGTGCTCAGCCGCGGTCTGCTCAACAGCGGCGTGGTGGATTCACTGGCGCGCCATCTCACCAAAGTCGGCGATCGGCCCTGGGTTCAGGTGCTGACCCTCACCGGCATCGTCGCGCTGTGCTCGGGTTTCATGAATAACGTCGGCGCGCTAGCGCTGTTCATGCCTGTCGCCGTGTGGATGTCACGCCAGGGCGGGCGCTCACCATCCTACCTACTCATGCCGCTGGCCTTCGGCTCGCTGCTCGGCGGCACGCTGACTCTTATCGGTACGCCACCCAACATCATCATCGCCGGCTACCGACGTGAAGTCGGCGAAGCGCCATTCCGCATGTTCGATTTCCTTCCGGTAGGTCTGGCGATCACTGCCGCGGGCTTGTTGCTCATCGTCCTCCTCTGGCGCCTGGTACCACGTCGTGAGAATCAGGGCGGCGATCAGGAGCTGTTCGAAATCAGCGCCTACCTGACCGAGCTGACGGTTCCAGCCGGCAGCAAATATGCTGGCCGCACGTTGCGTGATCTGATCGTTGCGGGTAGCGACGAGGCGGATGTGATGGTCATCGCCCTGGTGCGAGACGGTCATTATCAGGCCATGCCTTCGACCTACGAAGTGCTGCGCGACAATGACGTGCTGCTGGTGGAGGCCGATTCCGACAGCCTCAAGAATTTTCTCGATGTCACACACTTGCAGCTCGCCGCCGAAGCCGACAGCAAGGCGGAAGCACGCGAGAAAAGCGGCAAACGGGCGGAACAGAACGGAGGCCAGAACCAGCAGACCGACAGCAGCGAATCCGGCACTGATCGCCACCGTGACCGCGCACTGGTGGAGGTCATCGTTGCTCCTGGCTCGTCACTGATCGGCACGACGGCGACCGGCCTGTCGCTGCGCGAGCGCCACGGGGTGAATGTGCTCGCCGTGGCGCGCCAAGGTCAGCGCTTGCGCGAACGGCTGGGCAAGATCCGCTTCGCCGCTGGCGATATTCTGCTGTTGCAGGCACGCGAAGATCAGCTGCAATCGACGCTGGGTAATCTCGGCTGCTTGCCGCTGGCATCACGCGGCTTGCGCATCACGGCGCCTCGCCAGGTGATGTTGGCCAGCGGCATCTTCGCCGTTGCGCTGGCGTTTATTGCGCTGGGCATGATTCCGCCAGTCATTTCGCTGGTGGGCGCGGCGCTGGCCATGATTCTCGTCGGGCTAGTGCCCAGCGGCGATATTTACAAGAGCATCGACATGTCGATCATCGTTCTGATCGCCGCCATGCTGCCCATCGGTGAAGCACTGGAGACCACTGGCGGCTCGCGCCTGATCGCCGACGCCCTGCTGGAGATCGGTCAGGCGGCACCGCCAGCGGCGACTGTGGCGATACTGATGGCCAGTGTGATGTTGCTATCGAACGTGATCAACAACGCCGCCGCCGCGGTACTCGCCGCGCCGGTGGCGATCAGCCTGTCACGCGGCATGGAGGCCTCTGCCGATCCGCTATTGATGGCGGTGGCCATCGGTGCTTCCTGCGCCTTTCTCACGCCCATCGGCCATCAATCGAGCACGCTGGTGATGGCGCCGGGCGGCTACCACTTCGGTGACTACTGGCACCTGGGGTTGCCGCTGTCGTTTCTGGTCGTGCTGGTGGCCGTGCCGGTCATTCTCTGGGTCTGGCCGCTCTAGCGGCGTCGTCGAACGGCCGTGCAACAGCATGAGTCGGTGCGCTCTACCCGCGGTGCCAGTCAGCGCGCCCTGAGCCCTTTCAGCAACGCCTTATGGAATACATCTGGCGCCTCGACCTGCGGTGAATGCCCCAGCTCAGGGAACGGCACGAGCGTCGCATTGGGAATCATCGCCGCGGCCTGCCGACCGAGTTCAGGGTAATTACCCAGACGCTGTGCGACGTCATCCGGCGCACGATTGGCACCCGGCGCAGTGCGGTCCTTCCCACCGATCAGCAACAAGGCGGGCGTGCTGATTTTTCCAAACTCGTGGATCACCGGTTGGGTGAAAAGCATCTCCGATGTCTGCGCCTGATTCCAGGCAACTATTTCCTTGCCTTCCCCAGCGTACATCCCGGCCAGCATGGCTACCCAACGGTCATACTCCGGCTTCCATTCGCCGTTGTAGTAGAACTTTTTCTGATAGGCCTTGATCTTCTCGAAGTCGGTTTTCAACTCGCTCTGGTACAACTGGTCGATCGGCGCATAGGGCACACCTTCGGCCTGCCAGTCCTCTAGGCCGATGGGGTTGACCAGCACCAGTTGCTCGACCATCTGCGGGTAGTTTAGGGCGAACCGCGAGGCCAGCATGCCGCCCATGGAGTGGCCGACCACGGTGACCTGATCGAGATCCAGCGACCGCAGCAGGGCCCGGGTGTTGTGCGCCAGCTGCGCGAAACTGAACTGGTAGCCCTCAGGCTTGCTGGAGCTGCAGAAGCCGATCTGGTCCGGAGCGATCACGCGATAGCCATTTTGCGAAAGTACGGCGATGCTCTCCTGCCAGGACGCCGCGCAAAAATTCTTGCCATGCATGAGCACAATCGTGCGCCCGTTGGCCCTGCCCGTTGGCTGCACATCCATATAAGCCATCGATAGCGGTTGCCGCTGGGATGAAAACTCGAAGCGCTTGATCGGATGGGGATAACTGAAGCCTTCGAGGTGCGGACCATAGACCGGCCGTTGCTCGGCATGCAGCGATGGGATCAGGGCAAGCCCGGCGACGAGCATCAGGGAAGACATGGCTTTGTTCACGCATCGACTCCTTGCAGGCGGCCGCTGGGCCGCGTTGGCGTAGGCCGTTGTGTATCACGGACGCTGAAGGCCACGTAACAACGGTATGCCTAAATCGGAGCAAGAAACATGCGCGAGGTTCTGTGGTGCCGGAACGAGAATGTTTCGCCGTTATTCCATCGCGCAGGCATTCGACGAAGGCACGCCTGTCACCTGATCGAGGAGTGGCTTACTTGGCTTCTACCTGCTGGATGTCGAACCCGATACGGTTGTCGGCGCTGATACGAAAGTGCAGCGCCTCGCCGGCTTCTACCCGTGCGGCCTTTTCGCGCAGAAGGTTGCCCTTGCCGCACAGCGTGTCGTCTTCGGGATCGGATTCGATGCTGACGATGCGCATCCCTGCCGGCACGTGCAAGCGCACCTGCTCACCCACATGAATGCGCGCGGCGATCTTGCGATCGACCAGCACCGCCACGTAGCACCCGCCGCCACGCAGCCCGAAATCACGCGTCACCACCAGCTCCCCGCCGTTGGCCACGGGCGTCTGATAGCCGCGCAAACGCTCTTCTGGCACCGGTTTGATCTCCGCAGGATCAGCTTGCCACGATGAACAACCGGCCAGCGCCAGCAGAGGAACGAGTGCGAGTAGCAAGCGCATGCGGGGGGCTCCGATCGATAAGCGAAACGATGATGGTATGACAGCTTGCCGCTTGACGTGCGAAATGATGCATCGACCGGTTTCTAGCGTGTCGATACCGGATGGCTGCTGCCCGGATAAGGTCTCTCTTCTTCCAGACCACCATGGCGATCATAGACCTCGACCGAAGCCGTCTTGCCCTTCATGAACGCGTCGAGCTCGGCGAACATCTCGTCCTTAGTCAGGGTTCGCAATACCGTTTCCTGCGATTGCCGGTCGGTCAGCTCCCAGCCCATCGGGGTCGGATTGACGTGAAACGTGTCCATAGGTTGCTCCGGAGGAACGGGCGCACCGTCAGGCGCACCGGGAATGATGGGTTTGATGCGACGGGTCGGTCGTCTAGCCCCGATTATCGCTGCCGCTTTCTATCTCGCTGTCGTCGAAATCGGGGTCCTCGCCTGGCTCCTTTTCGCCGCTATCGGTCATGGTGATATCCGGCGACTCCTCGGTGGGTTTGTCGTGCTCGGTTTGATTTTTATGGGTTTCGTTCATGGCAACCTCGCTGTATGACGCAATGGGCTCTACCGGATTGGAGTAACTCCAACCCGACGGCGTTCGCTGACCCGCTTGCCGGCGGTCAGAACGCCGCCGCCGGCCAGGATAATCTGCTGCACTCTTCCATCTTGCGATTGCAGCCGCACCAGGACTCCACCACACTGCCGGCAATCCTACCTGTGACCGGAGCTGCCCTCATGCCTGCCAATACCCAACCCTCACGCGACAGCATCCTGGCGGACCCGGATGCGCTTAACTGCACTATCTACCGTGCCCATGAAACCGATCCGGACGGCGAAGAGCGGGACATGGGCGATGCCCGCGTCATCATTACAGGCAACTTCGAACCACCGGCGGATTGGGACGCCAAGGCGCGCACCGACTACTTCGACGGGATGCCCGAAGATGCGTTCTTCACGGCGGTGTTTGCCAGCGAGGCCGGCTCCGACTCCAAGGGCTACTTCACCGTCGAGGCCGATGATTACGCCGCCGTGACCGAGCAGGACGGCACCATCTCGATGTTTTACGTCTGCGAGCGCCTGGACGACGGCACCTACGTCCTGCTGCGCGAGGAAGACGACGAAGAATAAGCGGTGCAAACCGCTCCGGATTAAACACTCCAAACGGCCACTCGAACCCATTCCCGCTCAACCGGGTCTGTGCTGTATGGGCAGACCCGTCGGCCATCCGGCCGATTCCGCCTTCGCGTCACCCTCCGCCGCCACCAAGAGGAATCGCATGAGCCCTCTGCAACGCCACTGGCAATCCCCGGTTTCGCGCATGAAGCTGGTTGCCGGCTTCCTGCTGCTATTGGCCGCCCTGCTATATGTCATCGCGACCGCCATGGAGCCGCGCCACCCGGCCTGGGGCTACCTTGCCTCGTTCGCCGAAGCGGCCATGGTCGGCGCCATTGCCGACTGGTTCGCCGTCACCGCGCTGTTCCGCCATCCGCTCGGCCTGCCGATTCCGCACACAGCGATCATCCCGCGCAGCAAGGCGCGCATCGGGCAGAACCTGTCGACTTTCATCACCACGCATTTTCTGTCCACACCGCTGGTGCTGGCGAAACTGGAAGCGCTGGATCTCGGCGGACGCCTGGCCAATTGGCTGCGTCATCCAGACAATGCCCAAGCGGTGGGTCAGCAGCTCACCGGTATGGCGCGGTTCGGCGTCGATTCGCTGCATGACGAGCGCGTGCAAGCCTTCGTCCAGGCCAAACTGATCAAGCGCGCGCGTCAGGTCGATCTGGCGCCCATGTGCGGACAGGTATTGGAGATGCTCACCCGCCAGAACAAGCATCAGGCGATGCTCGACGAGGCGTTACTCAAGCTCGACGTCCTCCTGCAGGACGACGATACCCGGGCGCTGGTGGCCGATGCGATTACCGCCGAAGTCCGTACCCTGCGCTATCTGGGCCTCGGAAAGGCCGTAGGCGGCTGGTCGGCGAACAAGTTCGTCGACGGCGTCTCGGCGGTGATCACAGAAATCGCGGGCGACCCCGAGCACCCTCTGCGTGAGCGCTTCGATGAGCATGTTGCCGAGTACATCGACCGGCTCAAGCATGACCCGACCTACCGATTGGAGGTCGAGCGCATCGTTGCTCAGTTGCTGGACCATCCCGCCACCACCGAATATATCCAGACGCTCTGGCGCGAGCTGACCGACTGGCTGCAGGCCGACCTGGACAGCCCGGACTCGCGCATCGGCAAGCGCATCGTCAAGCTGACCCAGGGCCTCGGCGACTCGCTGGCTGCGGACGCCACCATGCGCAGCTGGATCAATGAGCAGCTGATGGCTGCGGCACCGGCGATGCTGGAGCGTTACCGCGGGAAAATCGGCCACTACATCGCGCAGCGGGTGGAGAACTGGGAGAGCCGCGAACTGGTCGAGCAGATGGAACAGAGCGTCGGCAAGGACCTGCAATACATCCGCATCAACGGAACACTGGTCGGTGGCCTGGTCGGGCTGGTGCTGCATGCGTTAACCCAGCTGGCGACGGGCTGAGCCCCTCTCAGCGAACGACAGGCAACGCCCGGTGCCCTGATATCGACGAACCCTGTTCAGACAGGGTGCTGGTTGATTCGCTGCAGCAGGCGCGCCTGTAGCTTTTCCAGCTCCGCCGGCTCGGCCTTGCCCGCCGCGTGGATGCCCAGGCCTTCGCCGGCGTAACGCGGCACGATATGCACATGGATGTGAAACACCGTCTGACCCGCCGGCGCGCCATTGAATTGGGCGATCTGCACGCCATCGGGCTGCAGTTCGTCAACGATCACCTGGGAGAGCTTCTGCACCACAGCCATCACCTTGCACAGCGCCTCGGTATCCACATCAAGGATGTTACAAGCCGCGGATCGCTTGGGAATTACCAGGGCATGGCCGAAGGACTGCGGAAACAGGTCGAGAAAGGCGAGCACATCGTCATCCTCGTAGAGCTTGTAACAAGGCGCATCGCCTCGAATGATCAGGGCGAAGATGTTTTGCGGGTCGTAGGCGGTGGTGAGAGACACGTGCAGCGCTCCAGCAAAAAAGGATTACAGACCATAGCCGGGGCTAACGCCCATGCAAAGTTCTGAGGTGGATGAGTAGGCAATGCCAAGCCAGTCACGACTCCCGTCATGTTGCTCAGTTACAACGCTGCGGGTCTTGGCGTATCTCGCGAGACGATATTCGTCCTGACGGACTCTACAACTACCGCCCTCCACCAGGCCCTTGATGCGCCACGTCTCCCAGCGCTAACTCGTTGCCTCAATCGGACAGTAACGAGTAAGGATTGGCATTGTCCGAACTGAGCCTAGGCAACGTGCGTCGTCGATACAGCGCGCGCTATTCTCATGCTCGACTCACCCTTCGGAGAGAACTGATGCACGACCTGTCCACCTTCCCAATTACCCAGAAATGGCCTGCCAGCTATCCGGATCGCCTGCAGCTGTACTCGCTGCCCACGCCCAACGGGGTGAAGGTGTCGATCATGCTGGAGGAGACCGGTCTGCCCTACGAGGCGCACCTGGTCAGTTTCGAAAGCAACGACCAGCTCTCGGAAGAATTTCTGTCGCTGAACCCGAACAACAAGATCCCAGCGATCCTCGACCCCAACGGGCCAGACGGCGAGCCGCTGGCGTTGTTCGAGTCCGGCGCGATCCTCCTGTATCTGGCAGACAAGACCGGTCAGTTCATGCCCGAGGATGCGGCGGCTCGCTACGAGGCGATCCAGTGGCTGATGTTCCAGATGGGTGGCATCGGCCCGATGTTCGGCCAGCTGGGCTTCTTCCATAAATTCGCCGGCAAGGACTACGAGGACAAGCGTCCTCTTGAGCGCTACGTCGCCGAAAGCCAACGACTGCTCGGCGTACTGGACAAACGTCTGGAGGGCCGCGAATGGATCATGGGCGGGCGCTACAGCATTGCCGATATTGCCACCTTCCCCTGGGTGCGCAATCTGGTGGGTTTCTACGACGCGCGCGAGCTGGTGGAATTCGAACGGTTCGTCAACGTCCAGCGAGTGCTGGATGCCTTCGTCTCGCGGCCTGCTGTCGCCAAGGGGCTGAACATCCCACCGCGCGGTTGAGAAATTTCAGATCACCTTGGCCGCTCGCCCGATGAACTGGATCGGCCCGGTCGGCTTGCCGGTTGGCGAGCCGGTCGGCTGCTCCAGCGTCAACTCAAACAGCTGATTGGGCTGCAACGGCGGCAGGTCGTCGAGGCGGATTTTCACCGGTTCGCCCGGTTTGACCAAGCCGAGGGAGACCGGCGCCTGCCAGCCTTCGGCCTTCGTCCAGAGTTGCAACGCCTTGTCCGGCGGCAGCTCGGTGACGCCCAAGGGAATCAGCTCGATTTCCCGCGACTGATTGCTGGCCTGCACCACCCAGCCGGGGGCCAGGTCCTGCGGCGTGGCGAGCACCACCAACCAGGTCGGCGATGGTGCCGGCGACAGACGCGTCAGCAGCAACACACCCAACACCAGGGTCGCGGCCATGCCGGCGGCAGCGAAGCCGCGCCAGATCGATAGGCTGTTCCACCAGGTGTACTGACGCCCGGGCGCCACCGGCGCGGCTTGCCGGCTCGACTCGTCCAGGCTGCGCTGGATGCGATTCCACAAGCGTGGCGAAGGCGTTTGCGGCTCGACCAGATCGGTCAGGTGCAACAGTCGCGCCTCCCAGTAATCCACCGCCGTCTGCAGTTCGGGCTCGACCGCCAGACGCCGCTCGATGGCTTCCCGCTCCGAGGCCGAGAGCGTGCCGAGCACGTATTCGCCGGCCACTTCGTTCAGGTTCTCGCCTGATTCGCTGGGGTCGATGCTCATCCGATGCACTCACGAAGGGCAGTCAGGCTGCGACGGATCCAGGCCTTTACCGTGCCCAGCGGCGCACCCAGGCGCTGGGCTATTTCCTGATGGGAATAACCGTCGACGTAGGCATGAAGCAGGCAGTTGCGGCGCACCGGTTCAAGCTGTTCGAGGCAGGCTTCGATTTTGCCGGGGTTGATTCGCCAATCGAATGCGTCGGTTTGCTCCTGCCAGCCCTCAATGACGGCGTGTTCCGTGTCGGCCTCCTCGTCCGGGTCCATTTGGACGTGGCGGGCATCGTTGCGTATGGCGTTGAGGGCCAGATGGCGAGTCACGCTGAAGATCCAGCCGCGGGCCGAGCCGCGTGTCTGGTCGTAAGTGCCAGCTTTATTCCAGATGCGGATAAAAGCGTCATGCACGATGTCCTCGGCCAGGGCCAGGTCGCGCACGATACGCTGAACCACGCTGAGCAGGCGCGGGCCTTCTTGTTCATACAGCAGCTGCAATGCTGAGCGTTCGCCCCGCGCACAGGCACGCAGAACCGCTTCGTAATCGAACAAGGAGGGTTGCGACACGTGATCCGCCACTGTCTGGTTAGAAAAACCCCGGCGCGGAGACAGCCGGGGCGTCAGAAGAGCATAGAGGCGATCGGCGCTCATATCGAGCAGCTTTTCGCTCGCTGCACTCAGCTCACTTGCTGGCCCAGAAAAGATAGTCAGCCTGGTAATCGACAGTCTGGCGCTCGCCTTCGTTGGTGGCTGCACACGCCTTGTTCGGTGCTACGCCGCCCTTGGTCGCAACCCGCTGGATGTAGCTGACGTCGGTCATCGCGCCCTTGCCTTCGGCGGGGTTGGCCTTGACCAGTTGATGTGGGATGTTGCCATCGCCCGCGGGTGCGATCGCCAATTGGGTGCCGGTCAGCTTGGAGCCGTCCATGCTTTCCCAGGTCGCTGGCGGGCCGTAGTAGGTCCCGACCTGCTTACCGCTGCGGTCGTTGAGCGCCGCTTTCGGGCCCGTGAAAACCCAGGTCATTTGCCCGGGCATGTCTTTGTTGGCCTGGCATTCGTAGGTGATCTGGCCGACGCCAACGGTTTCCATGGCTACTTTGTGGCCGTCCGGCACGCGCACGGCTTCAGGCACATCCATCTGAGCGAATGCCGAGGCGGAGCAACCGAGTGCCAGTGACAGACCGGTCAGGCAGAGGAACTTTTTCGCGTCCATTTTCGTGTCTCCGGGTAGTGATCGTATTGGGCGGCAATGGTGCCGCTACCTGTACTACCCACCAGGCAGACGATTAGATGCAGTCAAATTGAAAAATAATCTACTCAACCTTGAGCACGATCTGCCGGGCCGAAGCCACTCCCCTTTTCATCCGATCGAGGGCAAGCGATGCCGTATCTGACCACCTTGGAATTCCGGACATCGACCAACAACGCTTGACGAGCGCAGCGCAAAGCTCGCGTCGAGCGGCCCGCCACTCGGCATTCTGTCTCACTCATGCGTAGCGGTGCCTGGCGGCTGGCGAATCACCGATTTCTCGGAAACCCCAACGGCGTTCGACCAGTTCATCGATGAAGCGCTACCGGCCTGCCGCGCGCTGGGCTGGCAGGAGCCATCGACGCGTGAATGTTTCGCCACGTACCACGCGGGCATGGTTCAGCACTGAGTGGACAGAGACGCTGCCTGCAAAAAAGATCGCAAGCGGTTGTCGATTCCCGTGGTCTTGAAACGACCAGTGATCAGAGCCAGCGGATTCGTGCAACGCCGACTAGGCTGTTCTTCCATTCGATGAGGGAGCCAGACGATGCGATTCATGGTGATGATCAAGGCCAACCGCGATACCGAAGCGGGCGTGATGCCCAGTGAGGATATTCTCGCGGCCATGGGCCAATACAACGAAGAATTAGTAAATGCCGGGGTAATGCTCGGCGGTGAAGGCCTGCATCCCAGCAGCCGCGGCGCACGGGTGCGCTTCAACGAGGGGCAACCGTCGGTGGTGGACGGCCCTTTCGTCGAAACCCGCGAGCTGATCGCCGGCTACTGGATATTCCAGACAGCCTCACTACAGGACGCCGTCGACTGGGTGAAGCGCTGCCCATCATCGGCCGTAGGCGATTCGGAAATCGAAATTCGCCAGATATTCGAAGCCGAGGATTTCGGCGCCGAATTCACCCCGGAGCTGCGTGAGCAGGAAGAACGCTTGCGCGCACGGATCACCCAGTAACCGAAACAGGAGACGCCCCATGAAAATCACCCCCTACCTGACATTTGATGGCCAAGCACGCGATGCCTTCACGCTCTATCAGAAAGTGCTGGGCGGCACGCTGGAAATGATTACCTTCGCTCAGGCGCCCGAAGGCGAGCGATTTCCTGCCGAGCACCGTGAGCGAATCATGCACGTCTGCCTGAGTCTCGGCGACTACCAGCTGATGGCATCCGACACCATGCCCGGCGACCCTGCCTGTGGCGGCGGTCCATACGAAGGCATCAAGGGCTGCTCAATCTCGCTGCATCCGAAAAGCGTTGCGGAATGTGAGCGCGTGTTCGCTGGATTGGCAGATGGCGGGCAGGTCGTGATGCCCCTGGAGAAAACCTTCTGGGCTGAGCGTTTCGGCATGTTCGTAGACCGCTTCGGCGTGTCCTGGATGATCAACTGCGAGCAGCAGTGAGCCGGGCGATATTGATTCAACGAGTTGAGCGCGCAATAACGAGCTGACACGTTTAGATCTGCGGCGGAGAACCGATGGGTTTCATCTACGAAAAGCGTGACCCGAACCAACGGTTGGTGCGCGCTTCCGCATAGGCGCAGTCCATCGTCTCTCCGCCCACGGCCGCTTTCCATGCTTGTGCAATCAGCCGAGACCGCGAACGGCAAGCCATGCAGGGCGGCCAAGCATTGACGCCGGACAACATCTACCAATCCTACCAGCGCGCCATCCAAGCCAGATGAGCAACCCCATGCCGTAGCGCCGCCGAAGGCAGACGGTTGCACACGGTCAATCATTCCTCCAAGGTCAGCGAATCAAGCAAGGCGCGCATGTCCTGCCAGTGCGAGCCCTCCCAGAAGATCCTGCCGCAGCGATCACAACCCATGAACCGCTCATGGCGTTCCAGCACTCGGGGCGGTACGCGCGCACGTGCCACCTGCTCGCCTATTTGGCGCAGTGGCGCGTTGCAGGTCATGCACAGGCTGAAGGGGCGCGCATGGGCGGCCAGTTCCAGCCGCTCATACAACTCACGCAGCTGGTCCGCTGGCTTCAGCGAATAGACGTAGCAGCCGTGCGTCACCACCCGGTGCATAAGCAACGCACGGTCACGGGTCAGCAGTACCCTGCACTCTCGGTTAGCCAGTTCTGTCATGGCCGCATCTTCGTAATGGTTGTCGAAGAGCGTATCGAAGCCGGCCATGCGCAGCAGCCGGGCGAGACCGCCCAGATGCGCGTCAGCGACGAAGCGCGGCGGGCCGGGCGGCAAGGGCTGCAAGTCGGCCAACGTGCTGATGTCCAGCTGTTCGAATTTCGGATACACCGCGATCCGGTCACCGTCCTTGATCAGCCACTCGAGCCCAACCGGGCTGCCATTGACCAGTACCAGCGCTACCTCGGTATGCGGCACGCCAAGGGCTTCGATCATATGCTTGGTCGTCGCGGCCTGCGCGCACGAACAGCTGAACGCCTGTCCACGGCGCTCGGCTGGAAGGAAGGTGTTGAGCCTGGCATAGAAGCGGAAGGTGGCTGTCGTCATGCATGTTCGGCAACGCCAACCGCGATTATCTCCACAACTGAACGCGCGGTGCGTCGCGCCTCCGAAAAAGGCTGTGGTCAGATCAGCTTATAGCCAATGGTCGCCAACATCACCGCCATGCAGGGCCGCAAGACGGCATCCGGTACCCTGCCGGACAGGTTGCTGCCCAGGTAGATGCCCGGTAAAGAACCCACCAACAGATAGGCCAGGATGGTCCAGTCCATATTGCCCATGCCAGCGTGGCCGAGGCCGGCAACCAGCGTCAGCGGCACGGCGTGGGCGATTTCCGTTCCCACCAGGCGACGGGTGGTGAGCAAAGGGTAGAGGAAGAACAAGGCCACGGTACCCAACGCGCCGGCACCGATGGAGGTCAGCGTCACCATCGCACCGAGGATCAGGCCGACTAAAACGGTAAGCGCATTCAAGCCACGAGGTGACAAGCGCGGCGTTGGTCCGGACAGGCGAGATGCGAATGCAAGCAGACGCTTCTTGAACAGCACAGCCAATGCGGTGAGCACCAGGACGATGCCCAGCGATTGCTTGATGACCGCGTTGAGCGCGTCCTGATCGCCATGCAGCCCCTTCAGCACCCAGAGCATCAGCGCCGCCGCCGGCAGGCTGCCCAACGACAGCCAACCAGTGATGCGCCAGTCGATGTTGCTATTCTTCTGATGGACCCAGACACCGCCCGCTTTGGTGATCGCCGCATAGAGCAGATCGGTGCCGACAGCCGCAGCTGGGTTGACGCCGAACCACAGCAGGATCGGCGTCATCAACGATCCGCCACCAACGCCCGTCATGCCGACGATGAAGCCGACCACCAGGCCGGCGATCACAAAGCCAAGAACGCCAAACTCCATCATTCAACCCCAAAGTGGGCCTTTCGGGCCGTGTCGATGGCGGCCAGCATAAGGGCATTGTTTAGCTATTCTTAATATAAGTTTGTGCTTTATTAGTAGCTAAAAGGAATAAGCAAGCAGGTCGCGGCGGCTTTCTGCGCGTGTGAACTTATCCGCCGCGATCTGACTCGCCATACTGACGTCACGAAAACAAGGAGCCAGCGCGTGGACCTGCTATTTCTCGGCACCTCATCCGGCACCCCGACCCGGGCTCGCAACGTCAGCGGCCTGGGTTTACTCGAAGACAGCGGCAAGGGCTGGTACTTGATCGACTGCGGCGAAGCCACCCAGCACCAGTTGCTGCGTACACCGCTGACGCTGCATGGCCTACGAGCGATCTTCATCACGCACGTTCACGGTGACCATTGCTACGGATTGCCCGGCCTGCTCGCCAGTGCCGGCATGGCGGGTCGTCAGGAACCGCTGGATATCATCGCTCCGGCAGCGATTGAAGGGTGGGTCCGCGCGACGCTCGAGATGAGTCAAAGCTGGCTGCCCTACGAACTGAATTTTTACCCCACCGAATCCCTCAAGGAATGGCACAGCCGGCTGCTGAGCGTCGAAGCCACTCCCCTTTCCCACCGAGTCCCAAGCTGGGCTTATACATTCACCGAAACCCGCCCCGACCCACGCTTGAATGTCGGCAAACTCGACCATGACGGTATTCCCCGTGGCCCTCTCTGGGGCGAGCTGATGCGCGGCCATGATGTCGAACATGAAGGCCGCTCCCTGCGCAGCAAGGACTATCTGCTGTTTACCCGCTCACCGCAGCGCATTGTCATCGGCGGCGATAACGATCGCCCCGAGCTGCTCCGCGACGCCTGCCAGAATGCGCAACTATTGGTACACGAAGCGACTTACACCCAAGCCATCGCTGACGCTGGCAAGGCCGATTTCGGTCACAGCACCGCCGCCCAGGTCGCCGCGTTCGCGGAATCGATTCAGGTACCTAGTCTGGTGCTGATGCACTTCAGCGCCCGCTATCAGAGCGTCCCGAACCGAGGTCAGTCGATCGAGGATATTCGAACAGAGGCGGGCCGGCACTACAGCGGACAGCTCATACTGGCCGAGGACCTGTTGCGGCTCAGGTTGAGCAAGACGGGACAGGTGAAACGAGTGGAACGCCATCTACGAAACGAGATGGAGGCCTCTAAGACCGACCAGCGAGGCGGGTGATCGGGGCTACGGGCGATAAGACGGGCTCCACAGATACGGAATAAACCACCAAGCACAACGAGAGACACGAGGCGCTTGTACAAGCGCCTCGTCGTTTCGGCTTGCCTGCCCGCACCGTCGTTGCGTGCCTGTCGTTCATAGCGATTGCTCGGTTGCGGTGAAGCCCGATGCTCGAGAAAAACAGGCGGATAAACGCCCCGCTCTCCTATTTCTTGGATGGCTGCTAGCCCTGCGCCAACGCCGAATGGAGCATCGCTCTACTCGCCTCGAGCACGTTGCGCTGCGTATCTTCGGTTACCAACATACGTGCCACTACCAACGCCCCGACGCACTGTGCAATCAGCGCCCAGGCTAGATCCCCGTCGCCGAGCGCCTGAGCCCAGGCATGCTGCAGCGCGCAAAGCCAATGCTCGGCTTCCTCCCGCACCTGGATATCGGCACGAGCAATCTCAGCGCCCAGCGCAGGAATCGCACAGCCGGCTTCGGGGTTATGCAGATGAGCCAAACTCAGGTAGCTGTCGAGGCAGCGTTCCAGCCGATCCGCAGTCAAACTGCCGTCCTGCGCCAGAATCGGGCTCTGCGACAGCTCGCGCCGGACGACCTCGGTGAACAGATCGTTCTTGGAGGGAAAATGGCTGTAGAACGCGCCACCCGTTAGGCCGATGGCTTTCATCAGCCCATCGACACCAGTGGTCGCAAAGCCGCCACGCTTGGCGATAGCGCCACTGCTTTCAACCAGACGCTGGCGGGTTTCTTCTTTGTGGCCGACGGAGTAACGCATGCAGCACCACCTCATGACGCTCGCTTGACGAAGCGCGAAGCGTAACATAACGTTCGTTTACCTAACGAACGCTTAGCAAGAGAGCAAGCTCATGCATAACAACAATCGCGTGGCCCTGGTGATCGGTGCCGGGGACGCCACTGGCGGTGCTATTGCGCGGCGTTTCGCGCGGGAGGGCTTCATTGCCTGCGTTACTCGACGCAGCGCGGACAAGCTGCAGCCACTGGTCGACGGCATCATCGCTGACGGCGGCCGCGCCTACGGTTTCGCCTCTGACGCGCGCAAGGAAGAGGATGTCGCGCAACTCATCGAGGCCATCGAGCGCGACATCGGCCCGATCGAAGCCTTCGTTTTCAACATTGGCGCCAACGTACCCTGCAGCATCCTTGAGGAAACCCCGCGCAAGTACTTCAAGATCTGGGAGATGGCCTGCTTCGCCGGTTTCCTGACCGGCCAGGCGGTGGCCAAACGTATGGCTGCGCGCGGCCGAGGCACGATCCTTTTTACCGGTGCGACTGCCGGACTGCGCGGATCGGCAGGCTTCGCCGCATTCGCCGGAGCCAAGCACGGCATTCGCGCGTTGGCACAGAGCATGGCGCGTGAACTGGGCCCGCTGAATATCCATGTCGCTCATGTCGTGGTCGATGGCGCCATCGATACGGACTTCATCCGCGACAGCTTCCCCGAGCGCTACGCCCTGAAGGACCAGGACGGCATCCTCAACCCGGAGCATATCGCCGATAACTACTGGCATCTGTACCGCCAGCCACGTGACGCCTGGACCTTCGAACTCGACCTGCGCCCCTGGACCGAACGCTGGTAAACCACCTAGACGGAGACACTATATGAGCAAGACCGTGGAGTTCTTTTTCGACGTGGGCAGCCCGGCCAGTTACCTCGGCTGGACTCAGCTGCCAGGCCTGTGCGAGCGCAACGGCGCTGAGTTGCTGTACCGGCCCATGCTGCTGGGCGGCGTGTTTCAGGCCACCGGAAATGCCTCGCCGATCAGCGTGCCGGCCAAGGGGCGCTACATGCTCTCGGACCTGCAGCGTTATGCCAGGCGCTATGGCGTACCGTTCACTTTCAACCCGCATTTCCCGATCAATACGCTCGGCCTGATGCGCGGCGCCGTCGGCTATCAGCTGCAGCAGCCGGAAAGCTTTCCACGCTACCTGACAGCGATCTATCGCGCGCTCTGGGCCGAACAGCGCAATCTGGGCGATGAGGCTGTGCTTGCCGCCACGCTGGACGCAGCAGGGCTCGATGCCCGTCATTACCGCACGATGATCGCCGAGGACGACGTCAAGGCCGCGCTCAAAGCAAACACTGAAGAAGCCGTGCGCCGGGGCGTATTTGGCGCACCGACGTTCTTTATTGGCGACGAGATGTTCTTTGGACAGGACCGGTTGGAATTCGTCGACGAGGCGCTAAAAGGCGCCTGATACCCGTCCGTCGCATACAAAGAGCGGCTGCTCCCGCCAGGTGAATTCAACGTGCAGAGCAGCCGGCTCGTGTGAAGGGTCATCGTGCCCTGGCACCGGGAGCTATCGAAAGCCGCCCGGCTTCCCAAAAGCCTGCAAAATCGAAGTGGGTCTACGCTTGCCGAACGATGCGGACAGTCCGAGTGGCCTGGCTGTCTGCGTTGCTAGAAGCCTTTACCCAGCCCTATTTTCTGGAGAGCCAGGATGAGCAGCAAAAACACGATTTGCCTCTGGTACGACGGCACCGCGTTGGAGGCAGCGACCTTCTACGCCGAGACGTTTCCCGACAGCGCCGTGGGCGCTGTCCTTCATGCGCCGGGCGATTATCCGGCGGGCAATCAGGATGACGTCTTGACCGTCGAGTTCACGGTGATGGGTATCCCTTGTCTTGGGCTGAACGGAGGACCGGCGTTCAAGCACAGCGAAGCGTTCTCGTTCCAGGTCGCGACCGACGACCAGGCCGAAACGGACCGCCTATGGAACGCCATCGTCGAAAATGGTGGTCAGGAAAGTGCTTGCGGCTGGTGCAAGGACAAGTGGGGGCTGTCGTGGCAGATAACACCCCGCGCCCTGACGGCCGCCATAACCAACCCTGACCGAGCGCTAGCCAAGCGTGCGTTCGACGCAATGATGAAAATGACGAAGATCGACATCGCAGCGATCGAAGCGGCTGTGAAACGTTGACCCGCATCGCTTCGGACTGAGCGCCCTGATATACGGAAGCTAGCCATCCACTCTAAGCCGTGGAGTCATTCGATAACGCAATGCTCTGAAGCCTTCGCAAACGTGCGCCCAAGCCGTCCGGCAGCTCGGGTTCGCCGCTCAAAACGCCCTTTGGCACGCTGAAGAACAAGGTACCGGAGCGTTTGCGGCGTACGCGAGCAATTATTCAGAAAACACCTGATAGGGGATACTCGACAGCCAGGCGAATCTGATCAGCATCCAGCTCCGCTTGCGCGCCATTGCTGCGATGCACGTTGTGCCGCAGAGAGATTGTAGTGCCCTTGGCGGTGCCATCCTGAACCACGTAGCGTGCTTCCAGATCGCGCTCCCAGTGCTTGCCGCCTTCGCCATAACCGAGATAGGCATAGCCCCCAGTTGGGTCGACGTGACTGCCATCTATCTGGCTGCCCCGCACGTAGGCCGCGCTGAGCACCAGACCGGGCAGGCCGAATTCGGCCATCGCCAAGTCATAGCGGGCCTGCCAGGATCGCTCGTTAGGCGCATTGAAGTCAGACATATGCACGGCGTTGGTGATGAAGATCGCGCCACGGGTTACGTAGTCGAACGGGGTGTCGCCGTCGACTTTCTGATAGCCCAGGCTGAGGCTATGCGGGCCGTCGGTGTAGGTGGACATCAGGCTCCAGGTCGTGTTGTCGATGTCGCCTGACAGTGACTTGCCTGTGTCAGCGGTACGGTACAGGTTCAGGTTCAGCGCCACCGAGCGGTTATCATCGATCGCCTTGACCAGGGTTCCCCCCAGGTAATGACGGTTCCAGGTGTCCTCGTAACGTGACGTATAGAAACTTGCGCTGAGGTTCTTGTCCGGCGTGAATATCATCCCCGCAAAGTCGAGCGCGTCGCCTTTCTCGGCATTCGAATAGTTGACGACGAATCCCTGGTCATGACTGCTGGCGTTGCGGTCGGTGCTTTCGGTGAAGTGCCCACCAACGAGTCGCAGCGTTTCGAACTCGCTACTGTTGATGAAGATTCCGGTGGCCGTTTCCGGCAGTAAGCGGCTGTCAGACGAGCTGAAAACGGGCGTCTTCACGCGCTGCTCGCCGTACGATAGAACGGTCGATGACAGGCGTAGCTTTACCGCAGCACCGGCGCGGCTGAACTCATCCTTGGGATATCCACCATTATCCAGACCGAGCAGTCGTGCCTTGCCCGCACGACCGCCACCGCTGTCCAGCTGTGCGCCGAAGTAGGCATGGGCATCCATACCCACGCCGATTGTGCCCTGAGTAAAGCCTGACTGCAGGGTACCCATCAGCCCGTAGGCCCATTCTTCTGCATAGCCGTTGCGCTCGGCGCGAGGCTTGTAGGCGTTGCGCGCACCGCTGTTGCTGCCGCCGTTGCGGTATTCGCGGTTGTCATAGACGGTGCGGTTGAGCAGGTTCCAGGTACTGTCTTCGATGAACCCGTTGGATTTCGATTGTGCCGAGTCGGCCATGGCTAACGGGCTCACTAAAAGAGCGAGACTCAAGGAACGAAGTGGCAGTGAGGTCATTTCAGGCTCTTTTCACGCTTGGGTAGGACTGCAGCGGAGCTGGCGTGTCCGCGTGCTCGACTGTGCTGATGCTCTGGCTCAAGGAACCCAGTCGAATGCGCTGATCCGATACGGCGTCGATCAATGCTTCGTCGTGGCTCACAAGAAGTACGGCGGTGTCGTTTTCTCTGGCTGCCTCGACCAGCAACTCGATCATTTCCTTTTGGGTAATGAGATCGAGGCGCGAACTGGGCTCATCGGCAAAAATGAACACTGGCTTGAGCAACAGCACGCGCAGCAAGGAGAAGCGTTGCAGTTCGCCGCCAGAGACATTGCCGGGCAAGCGGTTCAAGAGCGAAGGCTCCAGGCGCAGCCGTCGCAGTAGCACGTCGATGCGACTCGAGTCGAGGCGATGCAGGCGAACCAGATCGGCGAGGTTGCGAGCAAGGGTGACTGACGGCGGAAATGCGGAGACAGGGTCCTGGTAGAGCTTCTGGAACGCCACTCGGGGAGCCCCCGACTGAGTCGTCACCGTGCCTTCACGGGCGCTGATCAGACCCAGGATGACATCACCCAGGGTGGATTTTCCGCAGCCGGATGGACCGGTGACACCCACGATTTCACCACGGCGTACGTTGAAGGAGAGCGCTTCAAACAAGGCGTGTCCGCCACGCTCCACCGCCAGGTTGCTAACCTGAACCACAACCTCGTTCTCGAAGGTTGGACGGCTACATGGCGCCCAGCTTTTGGGATCGGCATCCAACAGTTGCCGCGTGTATTCATGGGCTGGCCTGCTGAGCACCTGTTCGGCGCTGCCGCTCTCGATGACCTTGCCCTTGTGCATGATCATCACATCGCCCCCCAGCCGGCGAGCGACCTCGATGTCATGTGTGATGATCAGCAGCGCGCCGCCATTGGCGAGCCCGGCTTGCAGCAGGTCGACGACTTCGCCGATTCGTGCGCTATCCAGACCTTTGGTTGGCTCGTCGGCGATCATTACCTTTGCGCCGCCGGCGTGTGTCGCGGCGAACGCGAGGCGCTGGGCCATGCCGCCCGATAGCTCGAATGGAAACTTCGCCTCTGCGTGTTCCAAGCCCATCTGGGCCATGTCCTTGCGGGCCAGGCGTTGCGACTCGTCCGTGCCTTTGCCGCGTACGTACCGGTAGGTTTCCGAAACTTGTCCCAAGGCACGCATGGTTGGATCGAGGCTTAGCCAGGGCTCCTGCGGCAACACAGCGATGTCACGACCCCATAGCGTCCGGCGCCCGCTGGCGTGGCCTTCTTCGCTGAAGCCACTGCCAAACTCGATCTGCCCGCGGGCATGCAAGCCCGGGGGCAGATTACCTACGACGCCCTGTGCGAACAGACTTTTGCCCGATCCGGTCTCGCCGATGATGGTCAGCACCTGTCCCGGGTACAGCTCGATGGATAATGGCTGCACAAGCTGAGCGGTGGCGGTGCGGATCTCCAGCGCCTCGGTTTTCAACAGTGATTTCACGGCTTGCGCCCCCCGGCAATCAGCATGAGCGACAGAACGATGAGAAAGATCACCAGGATGGGCAGCGCGATGATGAACGGCGCTTCGGCAAAGTAAGGCAGCAGTTCAGTGATCATCAGTCCCAACTCGGCAGTCGGTGGGCGCACGCCGACGCTGACGAAACCCAGTGCCGCGATGGCCATGATGGCCGAGGCGGCTCCGAATGCAGCGATGGTCATCAGGACTGAAGCCAGCTCTGGCCATAGATGCCGACGAATGATGTAGAGCGGCCCGAAACCCAGCAGGCGAGAAGCAGCCACCGCCGGCGATGCCAATACGGTGCGCGACAGAGCCCGCGTCATGCGGAAATACTCGATCCACAGCACCAGCGCGACCGCGCCATACAGGGCCAGGAACGAACCGGGATAGATCGCCACGATCAGCAGAACCAGCAGCAGGCCCGGCAGCGCCATGAACAGTTCAACAAGCAGGCCGAGGCCCTTGTCCGTGATGCCGCCTTTCCACGCGGCAAGGATGCCCAGCATCACGCCGGGCACGGCCGCAGTAACCACGCTGACCAGCGCCAGGCCTAATGACAGGCGGATAGCCGCGGCCAGGCGCGCCAGCATGTCGCGACCGAGATGGTCGGTGCCTAGGGGGTGAGCGCTACCCGGGCCCGACAGGATCGCTGAGTAGTCCTGCTTGGCCATATCCAGGCTCCAGAGCAGCGGTACGCTCACGGCGAAGATCACCAGCAGGGCCAGGATGGCAACGCCGATCAGGCGCGACAGTGCAGGCGGTTGCGGAGCGGCGTCGGCAATAGCGATTTCCAGATTCATGCATCCCTCCGGCGCGGGTCTATCAAGTGGTTGGCCAGGTCGACGCAGGTATTGAGCACCACGAACATCAGCCCCATTGCCAGGGCAGCGCCCTGGACCATGGGAACGTCGCGCTGGACGATGGCATGCACGAGGCCGTGGCCGATGCCTGGCCAGGCGAACAAGGTTTCCACGACCACCACGCCTTCAATCAGGTACACCAGCTGTACGCCCAGGTAGGTCACGACCGGCACGCCGATGTTGCGCAGACCGTGACGCATGAACACCTGGGTAGAGCCGAGCCCCTTGAGGCGCCCGAAGGCGTAGTAAGCGGACGATGCGATAGCCACCGTAGCGTCTCGGGCAACACGCGAGGAGACCGCGGCAAGTCCGAGTGCCAGCGTGAGGGTGGGCAAAACCGTGTGGGCAAAGCTTCCGTGGCCTGCCGATGGCAAGAGCGCCAGCGACACCGCAAAGATCAGCACCAGAATCACGCCCAGAACGAAGTGCGGTATCGCACGTGTCGCGGTGCTCAGCAGTAAAAGCCCGCGATCCAACAAACCGCCTGGACGCAGCCCGGCGATGATCCCCAACGGCGGACCGATGAAGAACGACAGGAGCACCGCACCGACGGCCAGGCGCACCGAGCTTCCCAGTTCGTGGGCAACCATTTCGATAACCGGCTTTCCGGTCACCAGCGAGTTGCCAAGATCCAGCGTCAGCAGGTCACCGATCCACGCCACGAAGCGCCACAGCACTGGCTGGTCCAGATTGAGTTCAGCGCGTACCGCTTCGGCTGCAGCACTGTTGACCATGTCGTAGCCGTAACGGCCCGCGGCGATCCGATAAGCCGCATCACCCGGTAGCAATGTCATCAGCATGAAGGTCAGAGCGCCGACCAGCACCGCAACCATGACCGCCTGCAGCAAGCGAAAGCCCAGCAATCGAATCATTCGGCCCACCGCATCGTGCTGAGGCCGAAGGTGCGCTCGAAGGGATCGATCGCTGCGTTTTCAACCTCGTTGGATACAGCGATGGACTGGCGATACCAGGCGATAGGGATCAACGGCAGATCGTTCTGGATCAGCGCAACGATCTGGTTGCGCAAACGCTGCTGTTCAGCCGGGTCATTGCTTGCCAGCAGGGCGCTCATGGTTTGCTCGAATTGCGGATTGTTCCAACCAAGCGGCCCCCATTCAGCGCCGCCGTCGCTGAAGTCAGCAAGCAGGGTGACCAGTGGGTCTGGCACCAGCGCGTAGTTGCGGCCATACAGGGCCAGCTGCAGGGTGCCTTCGTTGTGTGCCGCAGGGATCGCACTGGCGTTCGCCACCGATACCTCAACGTCCACGCCCACTTCGCGAAGCTGGGCCTGCAGGGCCGTCGCGATTAGCGGAAGCTCCGGGCGATCGGAATAGGTGAGCAATTTGAGGCTCAGACGTTCGCCATCCTTCTGCAGGATGCCATCGGCACCCGATGTCCAGCCCTGCCCCTTGAGAAGCGCTCGCGCAGCCTCGGGATCGTAGACGAGAGCGGGAAGGCTCTCGTCATGCCAGGCCGGTACGCTGTCGGCAAACATCTGCGTGGCACCGGTGCCCGGAGCCCGCAATATGGCAGCCGCAATGCCTTCACGCTGTATGGCCAAGCTGATGGCTTTACGTACCTCGGCGGGCGCGGTGGCGCCGCTGCCGGCACTCGCAGCCAGCACCACCACTCGCGGTACCGGCCCCATCAGTACATGTACGTCCTTGGAGCGCTTGAGACGGGCGATGCTAGGCGGATCGAGCTGGAAGACGAGTTCGGCGCCGTTGCTTTCGGCCATGAGCGAACGAGTCTCCCCGCGGCCCGCAGCCAAATAGGTTGTCTTTTCGATGCTGGGTTTCTCTCCCCAGTAATCCTCGAAGCGATCTGCGGCCAGCCTTTGCGGCGGCTCAAGCAGCGTCAGTTGGTATGGCCCGGTGGCGATGATTTTCTGAACGTTGCCGTCCGCGTCGTAGGCTGCGGTGGCCAGAATGTTCGTCGAGGAGTGAGCCAGGACTGCCGTCAGAGGCTTGAAGGGCTCGGCCAGACGGATGACCACGTCATTGCGTTCTGCCGTAATCGCATTGATTTCGGCACTGCGCAGCATACCGGGCTTGGTGTTCGCCACGCTCAGCGAATGCGCCGCGGCTTCGGCGGTGAGATCGGTGCCGTCATGGAATTTGACACCCTGGCGGATCGTCAGCCGCCATTCCTTTCCATCATCCGAGACGCTCCACTTCTTCGCGAGCGCAGGCAGGGGCTGTCCTTTCGCATCGGCCTCCAGCAGCGTTTCGGTTATCTGCATCCTTTGAAATACGAACCCTGAAATCGCCGGATCCAGGCCGCCAATCTCGAAGGGGGCCACAACGTCGAATACCTTTTCATCGGCCGAGACGGGGCTGCCGCCAACGGTCAACCAAGTGGCGATCGCCGCCGCGAGCAGCGGAAGACGGTGTCTATTTCTGAAATGCATGACGTTCCTTATGAATGTACGCCGCAGGGCTGACCAAGCGTGATGCCGTAGCTGAGTGGTCTCTGCTTCTGTTTGCGCCGGGTCATCCCGAAGCGTTTTTTCGAAGCAGATAATTCTTGCGAGGCTTAGAAAGCACAGAATAGTAGTTCACGTAATAGTATAACGTCTACATTCTGTATGTTGTTGCAGGGCGAGCGGCTGCCGGAGCACCGCGGGGGACATTATTGAAAGCCGGAGGGTACGGAGACGTATGGCACTGGCTGGCATCCGCCGGTACTTAGCAGTGTTGAAGGCAACGCCGGTAGCGCCAGTTTGATCATCTTGGGGGCCGTTGGCGTTAGTTAATGAATGCACCCAAGGCACTTGACTGCCAAAGCATGCAACGCCCAGCGTTGGGTCGAGCCGCCCTCCGATAGAGCGTTAGCCCCGCCCCCTGTGCAACACCCTCGCCCCCTCTGCCACCAGCACCACGATTGCCAGCCAGATCGCGCCGTAGGTCAGCCACTGATCCGGCGCGATGCTTTCGCCGAGCAATAGCGCCACCAGGACCAGCAGGACCGGCTCGACGTAGCTGAGCAGGCCGAACACGGCCAGGTTCAGGCGCTTGCCGGCAATGATCATCAATGCCAGTGCCAAAGCGCTGAGTGCGCCCAGCCCGACGATCAGCAGGAGCAGACGTGGACTCGCGACGAGCTGCTGCAGGGTGTCGGGATCGGCCAGGGCGAAGCTGGTGGCTACCGGCAGGCTGATGGCGAGGTCGATCCACAGGCCACCCAGGTTGGCGGTGCCGATCCAGCGGCGCAGGGCGAAGTAGCAGGGATAGCCGAGCGCGACTGCCAACACTGGCCAGGACGGTGACGAGGCCAGCAACAGTTCATTGCCGACGCCTACCGCCGCGAAAAGACAGGCCAGCCGTTGCAGCCGGCTGATCGCCTCGCCAAAGAGCAGACGGCCGGTCAGTACCAGGGTCAGCGGTAGCAGGAAATAGCCGAGGGAGACATCCAGGCCATAGCCGTTGATTGGCGCCCACATGAATAGCCAGAGCTGCAGGCTGACCAGCACCGAGGACAGCGGCAGTGCCAGCCAGAGCCGCGGTTCGGCCGGCACCCGCACGAGGATCTGGCGGACCTCACTCCAGCGGCCCAGGCCGAGCAAGAGCAAGGCCAGACACGGCGCGGTAAACAGGATGCGCCAACCGTATATCTGCTGGCCGTTCAACGGATCGAGAAGCGTGGTGTAGTAATACAACGTGGCGAACAGCACCGATGCTCCAAGCGAACTGGCCACTCCCGGCAGACTGTTCCGGCCTTCCATATAACTTCCTGGGGTTCTGAGGTTTCGGTGACGCGGACACCGTGACGTCGTGCCCGACCGTCAGGGCTCGACCTGATTCCACTGCTTGTTCAGTCGCTTGTCAGACACCGCCATCTTCGTTCCCAGCTGCTGGGCCCACAGCGATACGCGATATTCCTCCAGCATCCAGCGGTACGACATCAGCTCCGGGTCACGCTTGCCTTCCTGCAAATGTTTCTTCAGCCGCCCCTGGTACTGCTCCCAGTAACCACTTAACTCGCCGGACCAGACGCGATCACGCTGCAGCTGCGCGCCGATCTTTTCAAATCGCTGCTCGATCGCCTTGAGGTAGCGAGGGTATTCCTTCAGCCACTCGCCCGGGGTTTCGCGGACGAATCCGGGATACACCAGATTGGCCAGCTGCGCCTTGATGTCGTTGAGAGCGACCGCCTGAGCCAGGTCGATCTTGCCCTTGAAGCGCTTCTGCAGGCCATGCCAGAGCTTGAGAATCTCCAGTACCAGGCGTGACAGACGCTCCACATGTGGCGTCCAGTCGCCGCGCTTGCGTTCGGCTAGGGCAGCCAAAGCGGCGCCATCGCGGGGTAGCTGAGCTTGACCCTCCAGCACACAACTGTCGAGACTGGCCAACAGGATGTCCTCGACCAGCGCGTCTATCTTGCCCATGTCCCGGTACAGCAACGCCATCTCGGTCAGGCCCGGTAGCTTGTTGCGCAAGTACTTGGCCGGCTCGGCCAGCTGCTGCAGCAGCAGTCGCTGCAGCGCCCGACGATGCTGATAGTTGGCTTCGACCTGGGTCGGGAAGCGCCCCTCCTTGACCACGCCATTCTCTTCTACCAGTGCCGGGTAGACGGTCATCGAGAGCCCGGCCATCTTCGCCTGGGCCTTTTCCGCGACCTCGGCGAACGCCTTGGCCTCCACCGGTTTCTGTTCGGCTTTCTGCTGCGGAGGCGCCAGTGCGGCCTGGCTGGCCTCGTTGAAGCGCGCCGTGAGTTCGACGAGATCACGGCCTTCGCCAAGAAACTTGCCGCGTGCGTCTACCACTTCGATGTTCATCTTCAGGTGGCTTTCCAGCCCCACTGCCGCTTCCGTCCAGGCCTCGTCCGGCACCCTGGCACCGGTCATGCGCAGCAGCTCGCGGCCCAGCGCCTCCGGTAGCGATCCGTCGCCAAAGGTGACCTTGGATAGCGCCGCCTTGACGAAATCCGGCACCGGTACGAAGTTCTTGCGGATCGCCTTGGGCAGGTTGCGCACCAGCGCCACCGCCTTGGCTTCGATCAAGCCCGGCACCAACCAGTCGAGCCGTTCGCCACGCAACTGAGGCAGCAAGGGCGCCGGTACGCGCAAGGTCACGCCATCGCGCGGATGGTTGGGTTCGAAGTGGTATTCCAACGGCAGTTGCAGCTCGCCGATGCGCAGATGGTCGGGATACTGGGCCGCCGTGACTTCGCTGGCGTCGCGGGCCAGCACGTCTTCGTCGCGCATCATCAGCAACTTCGGATCTTTTGCGCTCTCGCGCTTGTACCAAGTTTCGAAGCTGGCGGTCTGGTAGATGTCCTGCGGCAACCGTGCGTCGTAGTAGGCGAACAGCGTGTCTTCGTCGGCAATGATGTCGCGCCGACGAGCCTTGGCTTCCAGCTCGTCGAACAGCTCCAGCAACTCGCGGTTGGCGGTCAGCGCCTTGGCACGACTGTGCATCTCACCGCGCACCAGGCCCTCACGGATGAACAGCGCACGCGCCGCCGACGGGTCGATGGGACCAAAATGCACCGGCCGGCGGGCGACGATGATCATGCCGTACAGGGTGACCTGTTCGAACGCTACCACCTGGCCGCGCTTCTTCTCCCAGTGCGGCTCGAAGTGGTTGGTCTTGGTCAGGTGTTTGGCCAGTGGCTCGATCCAATCGGGTTCGACCTTCGCCACCATGCGCGCGAACAGCTTGGTGGTTTCAACCAGTTCCGCGGCCATGATCCAGTTGGGCTTCTTGCGGCCAATGACGCTGGACGGATGGACCCAGAAGCGCCGTTGCCGGGCACCGAGAAAATCGCCCTCCTCAGTCTTGTGACCAGCCTGGCTAAGCAAACCGGAGAGGATCGCCTTATGCACCGCGGCGTAGCTCTTGGCCTTCTGCGCCGCTTCGCTGGCTTCGGTCTGCTGGGCGAGCTTGACGTTGACCTTTTTGTCGGTGGTGAGCGCAGGGGCGGCATTCGCGGGAGCAGGCTCTTCGTAGGAGCGAGCTTGCTCGCGAAGCTTTGCACCCGCCACCTGTTCGCGAGCAAGCTCGCTCCTACGGGGTTCGGCATTTGCCTTGTGCTCGGCACCCAGCTTCAACTCCCGCACGATCAGCGTCAGCTGCCGGTGGGCGTCCCGCCACTCGCGCAACCGTAGATAGTTGAGGAAGTTCTTCCGGCACCAAGTCCGCAGCGCGTTGGAGCCCAGCGCCTGGCGCTGCTCCTCGAAGCCGCGCCAGAGATTGATCAGCGCAGCGAAATCCGAGTCCGGGTCCTTCCACTGCGCGTGAGCCTGGTCGGCCTGCTGTTGGCGATCGGCTGGGCGCTCGCGCACATCCTGCACGGAAAGCGCACTGGCAACGATCAGCACCTCGGCGATGCTGCCCAGCTGCGCTGCTTCAAGCAGCATGCGTCCGAGCCGTGGGTCAACCGGCAGACGCGCCAGTTGCCGACCCAACGGGGTCAACCGGTTCTCGCGGTTGACCGCCGAGAGCTCCTGCAGCAGGTTGAAACCGTCGCTGATGGCCTTGCCGTCCGGCGGCTCGATAAAGGGGAAATCTTCGATCTGGCCGAGGCGCAGATGCAGCATCTGCAGGATCACCGCCGCGAGATTGGTACGCAGAATTTCCGGATCAGTGAACTCCGGTCGAGAGAGAAAATCCTCCTCGCTGTAGAGCCGAATGCAGATACCCGGCTCGACCCGCCCGCAACGGCCCTTGCGCTGGTTGGCGCTGGCCTGGGATACGGCCTCGATCGGCAGCCGCTGGACCTTGGCGCGGTAGCTGTAACGGCTGATGCGCGCGGTACCCGAATCGATCACGTAGCGGATGCCGGGCACGGTCAGCGAGGTCTCCGCGACGTTGGTCGCCAGCACAATCTTGCGTCCGGCCGCGGGCCGGAAGATCTTCTGTTGCTCGGCTGGGGTCAGCCGCGCATACAGCGGCAGCACCTCGGTGAAGCGCAGGTTCGCCTTGCGCAGCACCTCAGCAGCGTCGCGGATTTCCCGTTCGCCAGGCAAGAACACCAGCACATCGCCGGGGCGTTTGCCGATGCTCTTTTCATGGGCGTCGATTTCGTCCAGCGCGGCGAGGATGCCCTGGTCGACGGTGAGGTCATCCTCGACACGGTTGCCGTCTTCGTCGACTTCTGCTGAAAGAGGCCGATACCAGGTTTCGACCGGATAGGTACGCCCCGACACTTCGACGATGGGCGCACCGTTGAAGTGTTCGGAGAAGCGCGCGAGGTCGATGGTCGCCGAGGTGATGATCACCTTCAGATCCGGGCGGCGCGGCAACAGGGTCTTGAGGTACCCGAGCAGAAAATCGATGTTGAGGCTGCGTTCGTGCGCCTCGTCGACGATGATGGTGTCGTACTTTTCCAGGAATCGATCATGCTGGGTCTCGGCCAACAGAATGCCGTCGGTCATCAGCTTGATCAGCGAGCTTTCCTTGCTCTGATCCTCGAAGCGCACTTGATAACCCACCAGCTCACCCAGTGGCGTGCCGATTTCCTCGGCAACTCGGGTCGCGACACTGCGCGCGGCCAACCGACGCGGCTGGGTATGACCGATCAGCCCATGCACGCCGCGGCCGATCTCCAGGCAGATCTTCGGCAGCTGAGTGGTCTTGCCCGAGCCGGTTTCGCCGGCAATCACCAACACCTGATGCTTTTCCAGCGCGGCCTTGATCTCCTCGCGCTTGGCGGCGATCGGCAGCTGGTCGTCGTAGCGCATGGTCGGCACGCTCTGCCGGCGCGCCTCGACCTTGGCCACCGAGGCCTGGAAGCGCTCGACCCATTGGCTGAGCCGTGCTTCGTCGACTGCGTTTGCGCCCGACTTCTTGCGCAAGTCATGCAACTGGCGACGCAGGCGGTGACGGTCGGCGAACATCGCCTGGTCAAGGTTTTTCAACAGGGTGTCGATAGCGGGCGTTGCGTCGGTCATGGACAGCCGTAGGCGATTTCGTAAGGACCGCAATTGTCGCAGATTTGGCCGGCTGGCCGAAGGCGGATCAGGATGGGACGACCGACGAACGGAGAACACCGCGCCGACGAGTCGGCGCGGTGGTTACACGCTTACTTGATCCAATGTCCCCAACGGGACCTCTCTTGAGCCTGCTGGATCCGCAGGGTGCCGATGCTCTGCTCCGCCGCCGCAGCGATCTGGTCATCAATCATCTTCGTCGACAGCGACAGCCAGCTGGTGGTGAAGGCCAGCGCATCGCCATGCAGTTCCAGCGCCTCGGTGGAGATATTGCCTAGGTCATCGCATTCGTTGTGATAGCACGGATCGTAAGGCTGGTTCGCCGCGCCGCCATAAAGCTGCGATTGTTCCACCGTCTTGATTCCCTCAGCGCCGGTGAACAGACCGCCAAACGCGATGCCGTCATCGAAGAACTGAGCGTAATCGGAGCGGAAGTCGATCTCCGTACCCTCCGACGGCGCATTGCGCAGCTGGAAGTAGGTACGGAACAGCCGTTCGATCGCGGCTGAACCGGGCGGGCCCTGGAGGCCGAAATCCGATCCATCCCCGTCATAGATGAAGTTGGCGTAGTTCGGCGAACCGATCATATCGACGTTGAGGTACGCCTTGATCTGCTGTTTTTCTTCCTCCGGCAGCTGAGTGACGTAGTAAGTCGAACCAACCAGACCGGACTCCTCGGCACCCCACCAGGCGAAGCGGACCTTGTTCAGCGGGTGCGCCTTGCTCATCAGTGTGGCCATTTCCAGCAAGGCGGCGCTACCCGAGCCGTTGTCGTTGATACCGGGCCCCTCGAATACCGAGTCCAGGTGCGCACCGACCATCACCACGTTGTCGGGATTGCCCCGGCGGGTTTCAGCCAGAACGTTGTAGGTCTCCGACTCTTCGCGAATCACATCGACGTTCATGCTCAGCTGTAGCCCTTCGGTCTGGGCCCAGGTCACGCCATTGTCGTAGGTGGCAAACATCACCGGAATGCCGCCCTCATACGTCTCACCGAGGGTTGCGACCATCAGACCCTTACGGTCCTCGGTGTCGCCCTGGTTGAAAATAACCGCACCGACCGCTCCGGCCGCAGCAGCGTTTTCCGCCTTATCCTCAAACGGGCAGGCGCCGCGCTGTATCAGCGCGATGGCCCCCGCAGGGAAACCGGCGAAATCGGCTGGCTCACATCCGCTGGTGGAGGTGTTTCCCAGGCCGGGCGCAAGATCCACCGGCACCACCGCCGCCGTGACGTTACCCGGATCAGTCTGATCGGCATACGTGAAATCTTCCTCCCAGACGTACTGCACCGGTTGCGGCATCACGGCCGCCAGCGAGCCCGGCCCTACCGGGTAGAACGCCAGGAAAGGAAACGCCTGTACTCGGACTCGATAGCCGGCGCGTTCAAGCGTGGTGCGCACGTAATCGACCGAAGCCTGGTAGCCGGACTGTCCGGATGCCCGGTTACCGTCATTCAGGGTGGCGATGTCTTGCAGGTTCTCCAGATGCTTCATTACGTTACTGGCCTGCAGGCAGCGCGGTAGTCCGAGCGGCGTTCCTACCAGCAACGGCGATCGGCACACCCTGGGGTCAGGCTTGCCGGGGGACCAGAAATCATCGAAACGTGCCGTTTCCGCTGATGGCGCAGCCAAGGCTGAAGCGGAAGCGATAAGAGCGAGAGAAGCAACTACCCGACGTGCATTGTTTTTTTTCTGCATGGGTAACTCATCCTTGCAACGAGATTGATGGGCAGGCCGCAAATGGCATGCGCCATCGTCCCCTACGGCACAATCGACCGTTGAAAACGGAGCGTGCGACAGAATGGAGGCGAAGCCGGCCGCGGCGCGCATCGGCGTGCTGCAGTTGGACATCTCAAACGGCTTCAGCACGGCATAAGGGAGGCGCGCTGGCAATCAACAGCCGCTAGAGCGGACGCGGCCATAGGGTCCTAGACCTGGGTTGCGTCGCTTCGGTTCGCACCGTTGCGCCAGACGGCATCACCGCTGGTCGGCTTGATGGGAACCCGACGGAAATCCCGCCGGGAGCCCTCGACAGGGCGGGCATTGCACCCGCCTCGTCGATGATGGGTCAGATACGGAACTGCCCGACCAGGCGCTGCAGATTCTCGGCCAGGCCATTGAGTTCCCGGGAGGTCTGAGCGCCTTCGGCGGCCTCCTGCGCCACGCCATCAACCGCATCGGCGATGTGATGAACGCTGCGGTTGATCTCTTCGGCGACCGCGGTCTGCTCCTCGGCTGCGCTGGCGATCTGGGCGTTCATAGAGTTGATGGTGCCGATCAGCGCGGCAATCGCATCCAGCGATTCGCCCGCCTGGTTGGACTGGGCCCGAGTGCTTTCGCCCTGCTGCCCGGCACGGCCCATGCCTGTTACCGTCATTGCCGTGGTGTTCTGTAGGCGGTCAACCATGCCCTGAATTTCTACCGTACTCTGCTGGGTACGGCTGGCGAGCGCTCGCACCTCGTCAGCGACCACTGCGAACCCGCGGCCGGCTTCGCCGGCGCGCGCCGCTTCGATGGCGGCGTTGAGCGCCAGCAAGTTGGTCTGCTCCGCGACCGCCCGAATCACGTCAAGTACGCCTACGATGCCTTCCACATCTTTCTGCAGCCCGCCTAGCGATTCGCCGCTGTTACGCAGCTCGCCGACCAGATCGTGGATCTGCTGAATGCTGCCGTCCACGATTCGCTTGGCGCCCTGGCCCTGCTGATCCGCTTCCTGAGCGGCTTCGGCGGCGCGCTGTGCGCTCATCGCCACTTCCTGGGCAGCGGCCGACATCTCGTTGATCGCGGTCGCCACCTGATCGGTTTCGTGACGCTGCGCTGCCATCGCCTGCTCGGAACGCTGCGCCTGGCTGGCGACGCTGGCAACCAGCGTAGTCAGCTGACCGGTAGTATTCGAAACCTGTTGAACCAGGCCGTGAATCTTATCGACGAAGCGATTGAACGAGGAAGCCAGATCGCCCAGTTCGTCCTGGCTGGTAACCGGCAGGCGGTGGGTCAGATCGCCCTCACCGGAAGCCATGTCATCGAGCTTGCCCTTTATCAACATGAGTGGTCGTAGCAGCGTGCGGCTCATGGCAGTCGCCAGCAGGGCAATCAGCACCAACAACCCGAGGGCGGAGCCCACCATGACGACCAATAGTTCGTTGATGTCGTCCTGAAACGATTCCCGAGCTGCCTGTACGTCGCGCTCTACCCCGTCCAGGTTGAGAGACGTACCAAAGACCATTTTCCATTTCGGCAAATGCTCGGCATAACCGATCTTCGGGACTAGCGTCGTGCTGCTACCCAGCACAAAGCTGTAATCGACGTAACGGCTACCATCCATCCCGGCCCGAACGAGCTCACGAATGGCGTACTTGCCGCTGGGGTCACGATAATCGTAGAAGCTCTGCCCAATCTTGTCCTTGGTGTTGCCCTGCAGAACCCGCACGCTTTGTTCGTCGTAGCCCCAAAAATAGCCGTCCTTGCCGTAGGAGAGCGTTTCCAGAATGGCCACGGCACGGTCTCGTGCATCTTGGTCATCCGAGGCGGAGCTGTCGTAGATGGGGGCGATCATCTTCCGAGCAAGCTGCACGTAGTTTTCCAGTTCCGCGCGGCGGTCCCGAACGAGATTTGCACGTGTCTCTGCCTCCTGCTTGGTCGCCAATTCCTGCAGCGTGAGCACAGAGATGCCGCTGAGAAGTATGGCCAGCAAGAGGATTGGACCTAACGCGAGGATGAGAAGCTTCGTTTGCAGACGTAATCTGGAGAGCATTAGCTGGACCCTGAGCAGAACTTGAAGGCGGCGAAGGCGCCTGTTTTACGGCGCCAAATTATCGCACCATCAAGGCTATCGGCTAGCCGACAACATAATTGAGGTCCGCTAGGCAAATCGACCCGCACCAGATGACGTCAGGTCCAACGAATGCGGGATAGGACCCGCTCAGGTCCGACCAGACGATAGGCGGGCTCATCGTGATCGAGCTCACCTGCACCGAAACGAAAAAGCCCCGCCGAAGCGGGGCTCTCACTGGCCTGAACCGTTACTTCTGGCCGAGTTTGCGCAATTCTTCGTCGCGCAGCTCACGTCGCAGGATCTTACCGACATTGGTGGTTGGCAGGCTGTCACGGAACTCGACGGTCTTGGGCCGTTTATAGCCAGTGACATTGTCATGCATATGCTGCATGACCTGATCCTTCGTCAGGCTCTCGCCCGGTTTGACAACCACGAACAGCTTGATCGCCTCGCCGGATTTCTCATCCGGAATGCCTATCGCCGCGCACTGCAACACACCCGGCAGGGTGGCGAGTACGTCTTCCAACTCGTTGGGATAAACGTTGAAGCCGGACACCAGAATCATGTCCTTCTTCCGGTCAACGATGCGCATATAGCCGTCGTTCTGGATGATGCCAATGTCGCCAGTCTTCAGCCAACCATCGGTGCTGAGTACCTCGTCCGTGGCCTTCTGCCGCTGCCAATAGCCTTTCATCACCTGTGGGCCCTTCACACACAGCTCACCGGTAGCGCCGAGCGGAAGGTCGTTGCCTTCATCATCGATGACCTTGCACTGGGTCGACGGCATGGGGATACCGATGGTGCCGATCTGGATGCCGCCGAACGGGTTGACCGAAACCACCGGGCTGGTTTCGGTCATGCCGAAGCCCTCACAGATCGAGCAGCCGGTCACTTGTTGCCAGCGCTCGGCTGCCGCCAGCTGCAACGCCATGCCACCGGAGAACGTTGCCTTCAGCGCAGAGAAGTCCAGCTTGCGGAAGTCCTCGTTGTTGCACAGTGCAACGAACAGCGTATTGAGCCCGACAAAGCCCGTGAATCGATGCTTGCTGAGATCCTTGACGAACGCCGGCAGGTCGCGAGGATTGGTGATCAGCACGTTGTGAGCGCCGATCAGCATCATCGTCATGCAGTGAAAGGTAAACGCATAGATGTGATACAGCGGCAGCGGCGCGACCATGGTTTCACAACCATTGCCGAGCTCCGAGCCCATCAGCGCCCGGCACTGCAGCATATTTGCAACGATGTTGCCATGGGTCAGCATCGCTCCCTTGGCAACGCCGGTCGTGCCACCGGTGTACTGCAGCACCGCGATATCGCCGCTTGCCGGACTTACTTCGCGGGCCGTCTTTCCCCGCCCGAGCGCCATGGCATCGTTGAACCTGATGGCCTTCGGCAGGTTGTACGACGGCACCATTTTCTTCACATGCTTGATCACGGCATTGACCAGCAGGCGCTTGATCGCCGGCAGCATGTCGCCGACTTCGGTGACGATGACATGCCTGATGCCGGTTTTCGGCAGGACTTCTTCGGCCAAATGCGCCATGTTGGCTAGACAGACCAGCGCCTTGGCGCCGGAGTCGTTGAACTGGTGTTCCATTTCCCGCGCGGTGTACAGCGGGTTGGTATTGACCACGATCAGGCCGGCGCGCATGGCACCGAATACCACCACCGGGTACTGAAGCAGGTTAGGCAGCTGCACTGCTATCCGGTCGCCCGGCTGCAGGTCGGTGTTTTGCTGGAGATAGGCGGCAAATTCGCCGGACAGGTTGTACAGCTCACCGTACGTCAGCGTCTTGCCGAGGTTACTGAAAGCCGGCTTATCCGCGAAGCGCTCGCAGGACTGTTTGAGCACAGCCTGGATGTTCTGGTACTCATCGGGATTGATCTCGCTTTCGACCCCGACAGGATATTTATCCTTCCAGAAGTTATCGGTCATGAAACCCCCCACTCCTAAGCGACAGCTTTACTGCATATAGCAGCTGTTTTGTTGTGTTTTGTTAATTTTTGTACCGGATTCCGGCCAAAAGCGGATCGAGGTTAGCAGTTTTGAAACGGGCCGAACAGTGGCCGAGCCGGGATAAAAAGACACAAAGTGACTGGCCTGGATCAGCCAGTCACGCAGTGCAAACGGGAGAGGCCGCGTGTCCGGACGATGTCAGGCCTGATCGCGCAGCTCTCTGCGCAGAATCTTGCCAACCGGCGTCATCGGCAGAGAATCGCGGAACACCAAGTGTCGCGGGACCTTGTACCCGGTGAAGTTTTCCCGACAGTAGCCTTGCAGTTCCTCGATGGTCAGGCTGGCGTCGCTGCGTACCACGAACAGCTTCACCGCCTCCCCCGATTTTTCATCGGCGACACCAATGGCGGCGCAGGCGGCCACCTTCGGGTGGGCCATGACCACATCTTCAATCTCGTTGGGATAGACGTTGAATCCGGAGACTATGATCAGGTCTTTCTTGCGATCGACGATGCGCACGAAGCCATCCGCATCGATCACAGCGATGTCTCCGGTCTTCAGCCAGCCCTCGCCATCGAGCACTTCGACGGTGGCTTCAGGGCGTTGCCAGTAACCCTTCATTACCTGCGGACCCTTGACGCAGAGCTCGCCACGTTCGCCAAGCGGTAGCTCATTACCCTCATCGTCAACCACCTTCAGCGCCGTGCCCGGTACGGGCAGGCCGACGGTACCCAGGCGCGACCGTTCGCCATGCGGGTTGGCACAAACAACCGGTGAGGTCTCGGTGAGCCCGTAGCCCTCGGTCACGGTAACGCCTGTCATGCCCTTCCAGCGTTCGGCCACGGCAGAGACCAGCGCGGTGCCGCCCGAGTTGGTGCCCTTGAGGGCGGAAAAATCGATCTTCTTGAATTCCGGATGCGACATGAGCGCGACGAACAGCGTATTCAGCCCGAGAAAGCCTGTGAACTGCCATTTCTGCAGTTCCTTGACGAAGCCGTCGATGTCGCGGGGGTTGGTGATCAGCACGTTGTGGTTGCCGGTCACCATCATGCACATGCAATTCACGGTGAATGCGTAGATGTGATACAGCGGCAAGGGCGCGATCATGATTTCCTGACCTTCCTTTATGATGCTATGCCCCTGCTCATCCAGCTGCTGCATGTTGGCGCGCACCTGCTGCATATTGGCTACCAAATTACCGTGACTGAGCATGGCGCCTTTGGCCACCCCGGTGGTCCCGCCGGTGTATTGCAGCACTGCGATGTCATCTAACGTCAGTGGCGCGGGCTTGAGGCTGTCGCGGCCTCCTTCGCGCAACACGTGCTTGAACGGGATCGCCTGCGGCAGGTTGTAGGCAGGCACCATCTTCTTCACATGCTTGACCGCGGCATTGACCAGCAGGCCCTTGAACGACGGCAGCATGTCGCCGATACGCGCCTCGATAAGCACCTCGATGCCGGTATCGGGTACTACTTCCTGCACCAACTTGCCGAAAGTATTCAGGTACACCAGTGCCCGCGCGCCGGAATCCTTGAACTGGTGCCGCATTTCCCGCGCGGTGTACAACGGGTTGGTGTTGACCACGATCAACCCGGCCCGCAGGGCGCCGAAAACGGCAATCGGGTACTGCAGCAGGTTGGGCATCTGCACTGCGATGCGATCGCCCGGTTGCAAGTCCGTATGGTTCTGCAGCCAAGCCGCAAACGCGGCCGAGTAGCGCTCGAGGTCGGCGTAGGTCAGCGTCACGCCCATGTTGCTGAATGCCGGGCGGTTCGCATGGGTCTTGCAGGAGCGCTCGAACACCTCCACCACCGAGCGGAAGCCCCCCATATCGACGTCGTTGGGCACACCGGCGGGACGTTTGTCGTTCCAGAAGTCAGGTTGCATTGTTATTGGCCTCGTTACCTGAGAGTGTCTGGCCCACTCGCGGCGGGCTGTGGCGAAGTTAACAGCTCCGCATTGCCGCGCAATAGTTCGACTGAGTAAATCAGCGACGTGAATCTCGGCTCACGGCAGCAAAGCCGGAGCCAACCGGGACAACGGGTCCGCAGCGCTCTAGAATGCAGCCGCAAACGCGACCCTCGAGGCCGCGCCACTCATGACCTGTCGGCGGATGCTGTCGCCGCAGCGTCTTTCGTTCCCGCATCAGAGGTTTACGCATGAGCACCCTGAGCAACACGCCCTACTCCGCCCTCGAAGTCGGCCAGACCGCAAGCTTCGAAAAATCCGTCGAGGAGCGGGACATCCAGCTGTTCGCCGCCATGTCAGGTGACCGTAACCCGGTCCACCTCGACGCGGAATTTGCCGCCGGTACGCCATTCAAGGAGCGTATTGCCCATGGCATGTTCAGCGGCGCGCTGATCAGCGCCGCCGTGGCCTGCACCCTACCCGGCCCGGGCACTATCTATCTGGGCCAGACGATGAAGTTCACCCGACCAGTGAAGCTTGGCGACACCCTCACCGTACGCCTGGAGATCCTCGAGAAGCTGCCGAAGAACCGCGTGCGCATCGCGACTCGAGTCTTCAACCAGAACGACGAACAGGTCGTGGACGGCGAAGCGGAAGTGCTGGCACCGCGGCGTGACGAGACCGTCGAGTTGAAGGAGCTGCCGCCGATCACCATCGGTTGAGGCGGCACCTGCCCCAGGCGAGCAAGCTCATCGGCTCGCAGGGAAAGGCCCATAGAGGCGCCATCTCGGCGCCTCTTTTTTTGCCCGCCTGATCGACGTTCAGGTCACACGTCCGGCTGGATTCATGCCGCGCCGGAGGCAATAGCCAACTAAGTTCGTCGAGCATGTCGAATACTAGAGGCCAAGTCGAAAAATCGGGTCGTTTACAGCCCGCCCCAATACGACGTGCAGGCACAAGGTCATTACGGCCCTCGGGTACGCCCCATGACCAGCCCCTGTGGAGGATGCGCATCGGCCTCTACGCATCGACCATCGGGCTGGCGGTACAACAAGAGCAACAACCGGGACCTCAACCATGCTCACACGCTCGATCGCTTTCCGGTGCCTGGCGGCGCTCGCTCTCGGCGGCTCATTGCTGGCCATACGCCCTGCTTCGGCAGCGCCACTCGACCCCGGCCCCGACGAGGCCCCGCTGTATTACCAACGAGCCGACGGCGACTATGCCGGCTGGGGCCCGCATCTTTGGAACACGGCAAGCTGCGGTGGCAGCCGGACCGAGACAAGCTGGGATCAACCCCTGTCCGCAGCCGGCACGTGCCGCGGGAGCTGATCCGGATCAACAGAACAAGAGTAGGAAGGGCGACGACCGGAGGGGGCGATGAATCGAGTTGCCGCGCCAACGCCTGGCGCTGCGGTAATGCCTGTCAGCGCTTCTTCGGTTTGGATTTGCTCTTTTTCTTCGGCTTGGCCAGCGGCAGCGCCTGCTCGAAGGCCTGGCGCATTTCGACAAGGCGCTTTTCCTTGATGTCGTGAATACGCTTTTCACGTTCGGCGCTGAAGTCGATCAGTTTTTCGTCACTGCTCATAAGGTGGGCTCGCGAATGATCTGGCGGAAGGTCAGGTTAAGGCGCGGTTCGGATACCTTACGTGTCCTGGCGATCTGGTGTTGCCAATGATGCTGCGTCGGGCCGCTCATGACCAGCAGCGATCCGTGTTCGAGACCGATCGAATGCTCGATACGGCTGGTGCCCTTTCGGCGCAGATCGAAACGCCGCGTCGCGCCCAGATTGAGCGAGACCACCCGGGGTTCCGGACCCAATTCCGGCTCGTCGTCGCTGTGCCAGCCCATGGCATCCTGGCCGTCGCGATACAGATTGAGCAGCACGCCGTTCATCTGCTGGCCGACCTGTAGCTGCACCTGCTCACGAATTTCGGCCAGCAACGGCGTCCAGGGCAGCGGTTCATGGACCAGCCCGGAATAACGCAGCCGCAGGTCCGCGTCGCCATACCAGGCGACCAGTCGCGGTACGCTGAAGCGGCGGCCGTAGAGTTTGATTTCCGGTTGCGACCAGGGCGTCTGAGTCAACAGACTCTCTAGCCAGCGATCGGCGATGTCTGCGTTGACCCACTGCGGCAGGTAGCGCAGATCGGCCTTGGGCAGGTCGATTTGGCTACTGTTGGCCTGCCCGCCGAGCGAATCGTCATACCTCGACATCAACCCACAACCCTTGACGCGGCAATTCGTCAAGCGCGTCCTGGTCTTGTTCAGCGGTTTCGCCTTCGGCCAGCTCCTGCGGACTATAGCCACGACGGCGCTGCCGCCGACGCTGCTCGTCGCGCAGCATCTGCTCGGCTTCCTGCGGGTGACGGCGCTCGAGGCCCACTGAGCTCTCGTTGGCGCTCGGCTGTATCGGTGTGACCGGTGCGATATCGGGGCGCGGCTTGACCACGTCCTGCTGGGCGTTGACCTGAACGGCGCCGGGCGGAATGACTGGCAGCATCTGTGCTCTCCCATAAGCAGCCCCGAGATAATCGGTGCCCATCATGCGGGCCTGCACCAGTTGATCGGCTGAACTGCTGATGACTTTAACAGCAACGCTACACTGCCAGGGTCCGTTCCCGTTTAGCCGCGGCCGTGAATGGGAACGGGGCCAAACCTTATCCGGCTGGCATCTGCCGTCGCTCTATCGGCAGTGTTCCGTTACCATAGCGCGCTTTTTTCACAGCGGGAGGCAGCATGGCGCAGCAGTATCTACCGGGGCAACGCTGGATCAGTGACAGCGAAGCGGAACTCGGTCTGGGGACCATCCTGATGCTCGACGGGCGGATGCTCACCGTGCTCTATCCGGCGACTGGCGAGACCCGCCAATACGCCGCGCGCAGTGCCCCGCTGACCCGCGTGCGTTTCGTCCCGGGAGATGAGATTACGCATTTCGAAGGCTGGAAGATGACCGTGCGCGAAGTCGACGATGTCGACGGCCTGCTGGTCTATCACGGTTTGACCGAGCAGAACGAAGCCCGGACCCTGCCAGAAACCCAGCTGTCCAACTTCATCCAGTTCCGTCTCGCCAGCGACCGTCTGTTCGCCGGGCAGATCGACCCGCTGAACTGGTTCAAGCTGCGTTATCACACCCTGGAAAACCAGAGCAAGCAGCTGACTTCGTCGCTGTGGGGCCTGGGTGGTGTGCGTGCGCAGCCCATCGCGCACCAACTACACATCGCCCGCGAAGTCGCCGATCGTATCGCTCCGCGTGTCTTGTTGGCCGATGAAGTGGGCCTGGGTAAGACCATCGAAGCCGGACTGGTGATTCATCGCCAGTTGCTGTCGGGTCGCGCCAACCGTGTACTGATCCTGGTCCCGGAGAATCTGCAGCACCAGTGGCTGGTAGAAATGCGCCGCCGCTTCAACCTGCAGGTCGCGCTGTTCGACGATGAGCGATTCATCGAAAGCGATGCCAGCAATCCCTTCGAAGACACCCAGCTAGCACTGGTGTCGCTGGAATGGCTGAAGGATGACGAACGCGCTCAAGACGCCGCCTTCGCCGCCGGCTGGGATCTGCTGGTGGTGGACGAGGCTCACCACCTGGTGTGGCACCCGGAGAACGCCAGCGCCGAGTACAAACTGGTCGAACAACTGGCTGAAGTCATTCCCGGCGTGCTGCTGCTGACCGCCACCCCCGAACAGCTGGGCCAGGAGAGCCACTTCGCCCGCCTGCGGCTGCTTGATCCGAACCGTTTCCACGATCTCGAGGCCTTCCGCGCGGAAAGCGCCAGCTATCAACCGGTCGCCCAGGCCGTGCAGGAGCTGCTCGATGAGGGCCGTCTGTCGCAAGAAGCGCACCAGACCATTCACAACTTTCTCGGTGCCGAAGGCGAAGCCCTGCTCGCCGCCGCCACCGATGGCGATATCGAAGCCAGCAGCCGGCTGATCCGCGAGCTGCTCGACCGGCACGGCACCGGGCGCCTGCTGTTTCGCAATACCCGCGCCGCCGTACGTGGTTTCCCCGAACGCCAGCTGCACGCCTATCCGCTGCCGTGCCCGGCCGAATACCTGGAGCTCCCACTGGGCGAGCACGCCGAGCTGTATCCAGAAGTCAGCTTTCAGCACCAGCAGGAAGTACCCGAGGCGCAGAACCGCTGGTGGACGTTTGATCCTCGTGTCGAGTGGTTGATCGACACGCTGAAAATGCTGAAGAAGTTCAAAGTGCTGGTCATCTGCGCCCACGCCGAGACTGCCTTGGACCTAGAAGACGCCCTGCGCGTGCGTTCCGGGATTCCGGCCACTGTCTTTCATGAAGGTATGAGCATTCTCGAGCGCGATCGCGCTGCCGCCTACTTCGCCGATGAGGAGTTCGGTGCCCAGGTGCTGATCTGTTCGGAAATCGGCAGTGAAGGCCGCAACTTCCAGTTCGCTCATCACCTGGTGCTGTTCGATCTGCCAGCCCATCCGGATCTGCTCGAACAGCGCATCGGCCGCCTCGACCGCATTGGTCAGGCGCACGTCATCCAGCTACACGTGCCCTACCTGGAAACCAGCCCGCAGGAACGTCTGTTCAAGTGGTACCACGAAGCGCTGAATGCGTTCCTCAACACCTGCCCCACCGGCAACGCCCTGCAGCATCAGTTCGGCCCACGCCTGTTGAACCAGCTGGAAGAAGGCGACGACGACGAGTTTCAGAAGCTCATCGACGAAGCCCACGCCGAACGTGAACGCCTGGAAGCCGACCTACACGCCGGGCGCGACCGCCTGCTGGAGCTCAACTCCGGTGGTGGCGAACAGGGTAAGGCGCTGGTCGAGGCCATCGAGGAGCAGGACGACCAGTTCGCCCTGCCGATCTATATGGAAGAGCTGTTCGACGCCTTCGGCATCGACAGCGAGGATCACTCCGAGAACGCGCTGATCCTGCGCCCCAGCGAGAAGATGCTCGACGCCAGCTTCCCGCTCGGCGACGACGAAGCCGTGACCATTACCTACGACCGCGAGCAGGCACTGGCGCGTGAGGATATGCAGTTCCTCACCTGGGAACACCCTATGGTGCAGGGCGGTATGGACCTGGTGCTGTCCGGCTCCATGGGCAACACCGCGGTGGCGCTGATCAAGAACAAGGCGCTCAAGCCCGGTACCGTACTGCTGGAGCTGCTGTTCGTCAGCGAGGTGGTGGCGCCGCGCAAGCTGCAGCTCAACCGCTTCCTGCCGCCGCTGGCGCTGCGCTGTCTGCTCGACTCCAACGGTAACGACCTGGCGCCGAAAGTCGCTTTCGAAACCCTGACCGATCAGCTGGAAAGCGTGCCGCGGGCCAGCGCCAACAAGTTCGTCCAGGCCCAGCGCGACGTGTTGGCCGTGCAGATTTCCGATGCCGAAGCCAAGATCGCTCCGCGCCACAGCGAGCGCGTCGCAGAAGCGCAGCGCCGACTGAAAGCCAGCCTCGACGAGGAGCTTGCACGGCTGACGGCGCTGCAGGCGGTCAACCCGAGCGTACGCGACAGCGAGATCGAAGCGCTGGGCAAGCAGCGTGAAGAAGGCCTGGCGATGCTGGAAAAAGCCGCGCTGCGCCTGGAGGCGATTCGGGTGTTGGTCGCGGGTTGACCGGTCGACAGGCTCGGAGGGGGACTGGAGGGTTGAAGCGTTGAAGGCTGAGAGCTTTAAGCTTCAAGCTTAAACCAGGCTTTTACCCCCTCGCATCGCCTCCACCCCGCTTCGCCCCGAGGGTGGGCCTCCCACAAAAAGCAGCCGGCACACATCGTCCCTGTGGGAGGCGCGACCCGCGGCGAACGCAGGCCGTAGACTGCGGCTTACGGTATGACGCTCCCGATACTTTCACCGCTAGCGTCGCGCCACTGCGAGCAGCTGCCGCGCCCTGCGCTGATCGTCCTCATCGAGCTCCGCCAGCAACCCTGGCTTACCTGCCACCAGCACTGCCAACGGAACACCATCGCGATAAAGGATGCGGTTGCCGGCCACTGCAGGCACTCGCTCACCGGGTAGCAAGGTGCCAATCTGGTTCAACGGGTCGACCGCCGAAACTGCAATCATCTCCCCCGACAACGGCCGCTTGCGGATTTCGCGCAGCAAGCCGACGGCGTCCGGCAACGCGAACTGCTCGCCAGGCAGGCCGGCGACAAACCGACCACCGCGAATCTCGCCTCGCGCTTCGAGCCGATGATAGACGCGTAGCAGGTCGCGCCATGGCGGTAGCCAGTCCGCTTCGCGATCCAGCAATCGCCAGAACACCACACCATAACGGCGCAACATCACCATGGCGATGTGTTCCAGAGTTTCGGGATCGAGCGGTGATCGACGTGCCGGAACAGGATCGGATGTTGCCGCCGGGCCCTTGCGCACCAAGGCCCAACGTCCGGCATCGGCCATTCCTCCGATAAAGGCGCCACCACGGCTCTGGCGGCTGCTGCGTGAACGTTTCACCGCCGGCGCCAGCAACGTACGCAGTCCGGCAAAACTATCGGCATTGACCAGCCCGACGGCAACCAGCTCGCCGAGCGCATCTTCCAGCTCGCTGCGCAGCAGCCGGGCGTCCTGCTGCAGTTCATCGAAGAACAGCGCGCCGTGACTTTGCAGTGTCTCGAGTACCCGCTGCGCGCGTGAGGACAGCTCCGGCTGCGGCGCGTCGCTGGCCAGCGCGTACCAGGCGGACAGGTGCCGGCGCGGCAGCAAGACGATCGGAGTGCCGCGCACCGGCCCGCTGCTGGCCTTGATCCGCCCGGCCAGGCGCGTCCAGACGATGCGTCCAGATCGGCACAGTTCGTCAAGCCAGGGCCCGCCATAGTCTTTCAGGCGCGCCGGCAATAGGTCGCCCTCCCACGCTCCGGCGGCGGCCTGGAAGCCTTCAAGCTGCTCGACTACCGGGCCTAGCGCGTCACGTCCCTGCATCCGCGTCGCTTCGGAAAGATGCTGCCAGTCGATCAGGAATCGCATGAAGTCGGCGCGTTCCACTGGCTCGATTTCACGGCGCAGCCGCTTGAGGGTGTAGCGATGGATGCGCGCCAACAGGTGCCGCTCGCACCATTCTTCTTCGCTCGCGCCAGGCGTAAAGCGACCGCGCAGCACGTAGCCTTCGGCCTCCAGGTGCGTCAGCGCGAGGGCCACGGCGGAAGCCGGCAGGGCCAGCGGTCTGGCGATCAGCGCTACCGGCAATGGGCCGAACGCGATCATGCGGGCTCTGATCAATTCCGTAAGCGCCGCTTCCTCGGTCAACGTCTCGTCGTAGCCCGGCAGCAGCCGCAGCTGCGGCTCGCAACGCGCGGCCGGGTAGATTGCCAGGAGCAAGCTCAAGCGCTCGACGGGCAGCCAGAGTGCGCGATCATGGGCGACCTGCGCGCGAGTGGCGCGACCGCCGCGGGCCAGCTCACTGAGCCAAGAGGGCCACTGCGGATCGCGCCGAGCTTCGGCCTCGGCGATGCAACCCAGCCCCATCAAAGCCTCGTGCAACTCGTCCGAATTGCGCGCCTGCGGCCAGGCCTCCTCACGTACTGCTTCGATCGCTGCGGCGTCCAGCGCACCGAGGTCGTCGCTGGATTCAGGATCGGTCCAGCGCCGATTGAGCACCGCCTGGGTGCGTCGCTCTTCCAGTGGCGCATCGTCAAGGAAGGCATAGGGTCGCGCGCCGAGCACTTCCATCGCCAACGGCGACGGTGCCGGCAGATCGCGCGCCAGCAGTTCGATCTCGCCGTGCTCGATGCGCCGCAACAGCGCCAGCCAACCTTTGCTGTCCATGGCGTCGTGCAGACAGTCATCGAGGGTCTGCGCCACGAGTGGGTGATTCGGAATTTCGCGCTCGCCGACGACGTTTTCCAAGCAGGCGACCTGATCGGGGAAGACGGCGGCGAGCAAGTCCTCACTCTTCATCCGCTGCAGTTGCGGCGGGACCTTGCGTCCACCGGCCATGCGCGGCAGTGCCAGGGCCGTGGTTGCATTCCAACGCCAGCGCACGCCGAACAGCGGCGCATCGAGAACCGCCTGGATCAGCACGCCCTCCGCGCTGTTGGGGTGCAGGTAGCGCCAGACCTCGTCGAGGGGAAAGCTATGGCTGGTTGATAGCGAGAAGATGATCGCATCTTCCGTCGCGGCAGCCTGCAGTTCGAAGTTGAAGGTGCGACAGAACCGCTTGCGCAGCGCCAGGCCCCAGGCTCGGTTGATCCGGCTGCCGTACGGCGAATGGATGACCAGTTGGGTGCCGCCGGATTCGTCGAAGAAGCGCTCCATGATCAGCCGTTGCTGCGTCGGCAACGCACCAAGGGCGGAACGCGCACGCGCCAGGTATTCAACGATCTGCCGCGCCGCCGCTTCTGGCAGGCCAAGCGTGTCAATAAGCCAGTCGATGGCAAGCCGCAGCCTCGATGAGGCCTCGGAAGCATCGATGACACCCGCTTTTGTAGGAGCCGGGCCGCTGGCGATCCTGGGCCGCACAAAAGCATCGCCAGCAAGCTGGCTCCTACGGGATTCGGCGTCGGCCAGACGCTGGTCGATCTCCCCCCGCAACCTCGCCACGGCCGCCGAAAGCTCATTGCTGCGCCCTGGCGCTTCGCCCAGCCAGAACGGAATGTTCGGCGGCTGGCCCTGGGCATCTTCAACCCGGACCCGCCCCGCCTCGATCCTGATGATGCGGTACGCCGTATTCCCCAGCTGGAACACATCACCGGCCAAACTTTCCACGGCGAAGTCCTCGTTCACCGTACCGATGTTGAAGCCCTGCGGCTCGAGCAGCACGCTGTAGTCGGCATTGTCGGCAATGGTCCCGCCGGAGGTCAGCGCGGTCAGACGACCGCCGCGCCGGCCGCGCAGGCTGCGGTTGACCACGTCGCGGTGCAGGTAGGCGCCGCGGGCGCCGTGGCGAGTGGTGTAGCCCTCGGCGAGCATCGCCAGCAACGCCTGATAGCTCTCTTCGCTGAGCGACGCGTACGGCATGGCCCGCCGAATCAGCGCCAGCAGCGCATCCTCCTGCCATTCGCAGCACGACACCTCAGCGATAATCTGTTGCGCCAGCACATCCAGCGGCGCCACGGGAATCATCAGTGTGTCCAGCTCGCCGCGGCGCACGCTGTCGAGCAAGGCGGTGCACTCGATCAGGTCGTCGCGCGAGTTGGGAAACAGCCGCCCCTTGGAGACACCGCCGACCTGATGCCCAGCACGACCGACGCGTTGTAGGAAGGCGGAAATCGAGCGCGGCGAACCGAGCTGGCACACCAACTCCACATCGCCGATATCGATGCCCAGCTCCAGCGAGGCAGTGGCCACCAGCACCCTCAGCTCGCCACGTTTGAGCCGCTGTTCGGCGTCCAATCGCTGTTCGCGCGCGAGACTGCCGTGGTGCGCCGCCACTACGGCGTTGCCGAGACGCTCGCTGAGATGCCTCGCGGCACGCTCGGCCATTCGCCGCGTGTTGACGAATACCAGCGTGGTGCGGTGCTCGCCGGCCAAAGCTGCCAGGCGATCGTAGACCAGCGTCCAGACGTCATTGCTCATCACCGCTTCCAGCGATACCGGTGGCACTTCCAGCGCCAAATCGCGCGCCCGACCATGTCCGATATCGACGACTTCACAGCGGCGACCAACACCAACCAGATAGTCAGCCACTGCTTCGATCGGTTTCTGTGTCGCCGACAAGCCGACTCGCACCAACGGCCGGGCGCAGAGGGCTTCGAGGCGCTCCAGTGATAACGCCAGATGGCTGCCGCGCTTGTTGCCGGCGATCGCATGGATCTCGTCGACGATCACGCTGCGCACGCCCGCCAGCATTTGTCGGCCGGATTCTGAGCCCAGCAGCACGTAGAGCGATTCCGGGGTCGTCACCAGAATGTGCGGCACCCGCTTGCGCATCGCCGCGCGCTCGGCCTGCGGGGTATCGCCGGTGCGCACCGCGGTACGAACCTCCAGCATCGGTAGCCCAAGGCGCTGCAGCTCGGCGGAAATCCCCGCCAGCGGCCGCTCCAGGTTCAAATGAATATCGTTGGACAGCGCCTTGAGCGGCGACACGTAGAGCACCGCCGTTTCGTCCGGCAGGCCACCGTCGGCCAGGCCCTGCTGAACCAGCTGATCAAGCGCGGCGAGGAAGGCCGTCAGCGTTTTACCGGAGCCGGTGGGCGCCGCCACCAGCGTCGATTGGCCGGAACGGATCAGGGGCCACGCGCGCGTCTGGGCCGGGGTCGGCGCGGGGAAACTGCGACTGAACCAGCCGGCTACTGCCGGATGGAACGCGGCCAGCGCATCGTGAGCGGGGGTCAGTTTCATGCGCTGAATATGCTGCCGCCGCGGCTCGGCTACAAGGCTAAACAACCGCAGCCCGTCGCTTGCCAGGAAACGGCAGCCCTCCCCGGCGGTCCACTTCAGACAGCCTGACGATGGAGAACGCCATGAGTAACCAACCACTGACGCTCGATGATGCGATGCAACTCGTCACCGAGGCCTTCCTCCCATGCGGCTGCGTGACCAGCGCCAACCCGGATGAGGACAGTTTCGGCTTTACCGTCATGTCGGGCAGCGGCACAGAGGTGCTGCGTGTGCCCAGCGTGTCGCAGGAGGAATACAGCAACCCGCAGCATCTTGGCAGCGTCATCGAGCAGGCGCGACTGGACGTTGAGGACAAGGATCAGCGTCTCGAGCCCTGGACCATGCCGTCCATAACCGATGGCACCGGCATCCCGGAAACCCCGCCGAACTACTGACTCTCCTGCGACCAGACGAGGACGACCATGAGCAATCCCGTTCTTCTGATCACCGGCGCCTCCTCCGGGATCGGCGCCGCCACGGCCCGGCTCGCCGCCGAGGCTGGCTATCGCGTGGCGCTGGCAGCGCGCTCCGAACATAAGCTCGCACAGTTGGTGAGCGACCTCGGCGGTCCGGATCGGGCGTTGGCGATCCGCTGCGATGTCAAGGAGTACGCCGAACAACAGGCCATGGTGCAGCGGGCACTGGACCATTTCGGCCAGCTCGATGCGGTCTACGCCAATGCCGGCATACCGGGCAGCGAAGGCGGCTTCAGTGGCGCCGATCCTGAGGTCTGGCGCGAAATGCTGCTGACCAATGTCTACGGGGTCGGCCTGACCCTGCGTTGCAGCATCGAAGCACTCAAGGCCAGCCGCGGCCACCTGCTGCTAACCGGCTCGGCCGCCGGCCGCTTCGTCATTCCCGGCTCGATGTACAGCGCCAGCAAATGGGCGGTGACCGGCATGGGCCTGAGCGTGCGCGAGGAGCTGCGCGGCACAGGCGTGCGGGTCACGCTGATCGAGCCGGGGATGGTCGACACGCCGCTGTTCGACAAGCCGCCCGCTTATGCGATGCAGCCTGAGGACATCGGCCGAGCGGTGGTCTATGCGCTCTCGCAGCCGCGCCATGTGGACGTCAACGAGATTCTCATCCGCCCTACCCCACCGCTCGAAAACAGCTAGGTTCGACGCCTGGCGCGTGGCCGATGCCAGAGCTGGCAGCCGAGTAACCGACACGGCGCCTTTCGCAATCGCGGTTGTGCTGCTTTCATCAAAAGGCGCAAGCGAGCCCATGCAACGGCTCTCGCATCTACATCGGCAGAAACTTTTGCGCCTCGCTTCGGGTCGCTATAGAGGCGGTTTTCGGCCGTTCCTGGCATTGAATATCCAGGCATCGAACAAGGGGGACGCCCATGGGCAACCTGGCAGAACAGCTAAAACAGCAACCAGCACTCGCCGAACTGGACTATCTGCTGCAGCGTTTCCGGCAGGTCCGCGCAATCAGCGAAGTGATCTGCGCACCGCTACAAGTCGAGGACTATCTCATCCAGAGCATGCCCGACGTCAGCCCGCCGAAATGGCACCTCGCACATGTCAGCTGGTTCTTCGAGGCGTTCCTGCTCAAGCCTTACCTATCTGGCTACAAACCGCTCAATGCGGCTTATGACCACCTGTTCAATTCCTACTATGAAACCCACAGCACGCCCTTCCCGCGGGCCCAACGCGGACTGATTTCGCGGCCAGGCGTCGAGGACGTGTATCGCTTTCGCCAGCACGTCGACCGTGCCATGGGCGAGCTGCTGGTCAACCCACCGCAGCAATATGCCGTCGAAATCATGCGCAGGGTCGAGCTGGGCCTGCAGCACGAACAGCAGCATCAGGAGCTGCTGTTGATGGACATCAAGCACATCCTCGCGCAGAACCCGTTGCATCCGGTCTACCGCGACGAGTTAAAACCGGCGCCCGCACTGCATAACGATCGTACTCGCTGGCATGACTATGCCGGCGGCGTGCGCCATATCGGACATGCCGGCAGCGGTTTTGCCTTTGATTGTGAAATGCCGCGGCATCGGCAGTTTATCGAGGATTTCCAGCTGGCCGATCGCCTGGTCAGCAATCGTGAATACCTGTCGTTCATCGCAGACGGCGGTTATGCACGCAGCGAGCTCTGGCTGTCCGACGGCTGGGCGCAGATCCAGCAATGCGGGTGGCATTCGCCGCTGTACTGGCAGCGTCAGGAGGACAGCTGGCATGAAATGACCCTCGGCGGTTTGCGCCCGCTAGACCTGGAGGCCCCGGTCTGCCACGTCAGCTTCTTCGAGGCGGATGCTTATGCGCGCTGGGCCGGAGCCCGGTTGCCCAGGGAGGCCGAGTGGGAGGTCGCGGCGATGGATCAGCCACAACGCGGCAACTTTCTTGAGAGCGACCATCTGCAACCGGTCGCGGCGAACACACCCCACGAGGGACCGGCGCAACTGTTCGGCGATGTCTGGGAGTGGACTGCCGATGCTTACCGTCCTTATCCCGGCTTCCGACCGCTGGAAGGCAGTCTGGGCGAATACAACGGCAAATTCATGTCCGGCCAGATGGTCCTGCGCGGCGGTTGCTGCGCCACGCCGGAAGCCCATATCCGCGCCACCTATCGCAATTTTTTTCAGCCGGCCATGCGCTGGCAATTCGCCGGGCTGCGCCTGGCCAGGGAGCTATGAAATGGCATTAGCGGTTCACTTCCATGATCAGACCCAGCAGCCCCGCGAAGCCTCTCTGCGTGACGAAGCGCTGGCGGGTTTTGCCGCCTCGCCGAAACGCATCTCACCGAAGTTTTTCTATGATCGCCGCGGCTCGGAACTGTTCGAGCAAATCTGCCTGCAGCCCGAGTACTACCTCACCCGCACCGAAGAGCTGATTCTCGCCGAAGCGGCAAATGACATCCGCGGGATCGCCGGGCCGCAGACCGATCTGATCGAGCTGGGCAGTGGCGCCAGCCGCAAGGTACGCCTGCTGCTCGAAGGGCTGCGTCCGGTCAGCTACCTGGGCATCGATATCTCCGAAGACTTCTTGCTCACCAGCACTCAGCGTCTGGCGGCGGACTACCCCTGGCTGGAAGTTCACGCCGCCTGCGCCGATTTCTCCGACGAACTGAAGCTGCCGACCGACTTCACCATTCATCACCCGCTGGTATTTTTCCCCGGCTCCAGCATCGGCAACTTCACCCCTCTGCAAGCGCGCAAACTGCTCGGGCACCTGCACGAGATTCTCCCAGTGGGTGGCGGCATGCTGGTCGGCGTCGACCTGGTCAAGGACCGGGACGTGCTCGAAGCGGCTTATAACGACCGCGCCCAGGTGACCGCCGCCTTCAACCTCAATCTGCTGCAGCGCATCCGTCAGGAGCTGGACAGCGACATCGACCCGTCACGTTTCGCTCATCAGGCATTCTTCAACGACAACGACTCACGCATCGAAATGCACTTGATCAGCCGTGAGGCGCAGGATGTGACTATCGAAGGCCAGCGGTTCCATTTCGATGCCGGCGAAAGCCTGCATACAGAGAATTCCTACAAGTACACCCTGGAGTCGTTCGCCAACCTCGCCAGCAGCGCCGGCTTCGACTGTAGCGGTCAGTGGACCGATCCCCAGACGCTGTTCAGCGTGCATTACCTACAACGTCGGCAATGACGGCGGAGCGACGTTCCGTATCGATCGGTTTTCTGCTGGCGATGCTGACCCTGAGCCCGGTAACGGCCGAGACGGTGCCGTTACGGCTTAAGGATGTGCAGCGTTGCGGTGATCTCTTTTCAGCCGACCAGTTGACCTTCTGCCTGCGCAGCGACGGGCTCGGTGAGGGCGATGCCAAGCTGCTGCTGCGGGGAAAGCCGCTCGATGCGTCCCGACTCGACAACGGCAAGTTGCGCCTGACACTGCGTAAGCGCGAGCACCAGAGCGGCCCACTCTGGCTGGAGCAGGGCGAACGTCAGAGCAACCCGGTGTGGCTGACGCTGGGCGGAAGCCACGTGCTGGCGGCCGGCCCTGACGAAGTGATGAAGAACATGGATGGGCTGAACACTTACCTGAACCTGATCAGCCTGATCATCGAAGAAAATAACGACGGCCTGAATGAATCGCGCCGCCTGGCCCGAAAATATGGGGCCGAAGTGGTCGGCGCCATCGCCCCCCTCAACACCTATCAACTGCGCCTGCCGGTGAAGGATCTGACCGAGCGAGATGCCCTGGTGTTGCGTCTGGGCAACGAGGTGAGCGTGGACGCGGTGGTGGTCGAGGAATCCGGCCCCGAGGAGCCGATCGAGCAGGACCAGGCCAGGAAGCCGCGCACCAGCGAATGGGTTGCCAATCGCTTTCTCGACGCTGTGGATTACTACCGTCATCGCCTGCCGTCCGAGCAAGCCCCGGTCGAAACGCATCCGGTGCGCATCGGCATCATCGAACGTAACCTCGACTTCGATGCCCCGGAGTTCGCTCCTTACATTGGTGAATGTGATACCAGGGCGCCGCGCACCTGCGTCTATGCCAGAGATGCCGACGTGCCGAGCGAACATGGCAGCACGGTCACCGGTATCCTCGCCGCCCGCAGCATGGAGCCCAGCGACAGCGGCTTCCTGAGCGCGCTGGAACCAGCAAGCGCCGGCTTCGAAGTGATCGTCGAGCGCAACTCCGATGCCGGCATTACCGCCAACGTCGCCGCCTCGGTGAACCTGGTCGAGGATGGTGTACGGGTACTGAACTGGAGTTGGGGCATCCATCGCGTCGGCGCACGGGACGTCAAGGGCGAAGAGGTGGACTCGCTGATTCGCTCCGGTGTCGCCATGAGCGGCTACGAAGAATTGCTGGAAGAGTTCTTCCTCTGGTTACGCCGCGAACACCCCGATGTGCTCGTAGTAAATTCTGCTGGCAATGGCTCGGCCCGCTCCGGGCAGGATGATTACCGCCTCCCGTCCTCGTTCATCACCGAGCAACTGCTGGTCGTCGGGGGTCACCAGCGCAACGAGGAACGCGACGTCCCGGTGGAACATCCGGAATACGTCACCAAACGGCCATCATCGAACGTCGACATGCGCGTCGATATCACCGCTTCGGCCTGCACCCGTGCCGCAACGCTTGAAACGGGCAAACGCGGCGAGGTGCATTGCGGCACCTCCTATGCCACACCGATGGTCACCGGCATTGTTGCAGCGATGCTCTCGGTCAACCCGCAGCTCGCCCCCGAACAGCTGCGTGAGCTGCTGCGCCGCAGCGCACTGACCATCGGCCGCGACAAGGATTTCGAACCGGTGGAGGCCGACGATCTGACCGCACCGATCTTGCCATCCGAGCGCAGCTATCAGATGAGCAACCAGGACATCGGCCGCTCGGCCCGGCTGGACATGCGCAAGGCGCTGGAGCTGACCGTCGATAGCCTGAAGCAGGACCGCTAGGCCTTCGAAACGACCATCGCCAACGCATTGGCAAATTGACCCGACTCCGTAGTCGCAGCCGGACTATGGCTGGCTATTTTTCAGCCCCGTCAGCTTGCTCGGCCGTTCGATTTCCCCCAGAAGGACGCTGCCCGAGCGCCATGAAACATTCCGCAACAAACACCTCAAGCCGAACTTGGCGAGCAGCCGGGACAACAAGCGAAACGGCATGTAGTCAAATACAACCTACCGCATACTTAGCTCTTTCTCGAACTATCTAAAAATCAGTTACTTAGAGCACAACAGCAAATAATATCATATTAATATCAGATAGTAGCGATATAGAACTACATAATTAAAATCAATGTAGATGTCGTTTTTACGGCGCCAAAAGAATTTCACTATTCCACGACCGATCTATATAAAGCCTATCCACGCAAAAGCGAGTACGGCGACACAGCCGCGCACCTGCTCCGTTTGCGCAGTTGGTGGCGTCGTTGGTCAGTGCTTCGTTCGTTGCATCATCCATGAATGCTTCCGCAATTTTTTAAAGGGCACTCGCAGCCTTTTGTCGTATTAAGTTCCGGAGATAACAATGTCCCTAAATGCAGTATCGGGCGTACCACGGGGAGCACTAAGCGCCGTTTTGCTGGCCGCAGTGATCGGCTTCTCGACTGTGCAGCATGCAAGTGCAACCACCGCCTCAGCAGCAAGCGCCGTGCAGACCATCGCGACGGCACAGGTCAACAACTTCACCAGCCCGGATTGGAACAAGGGCACCTGGCGTAAGTCCGCCGGCTTTTCGATTCCGGCGACAACCGCCAACAAGGCCGCCTTCCAGAAAGAGGCGCAGGTGAAACTGGCCAACGGCCAGATACGTACTGTGAAGGTCATCTATTTCTCGGGCGCGCACATGAGCGTGATGCTTTCCGGCACGACGCTCGACGCCGTGGCCACCGGCTATCCGCATACTGTTGCTGTGCTGGGCTCGGCGACGGTTTCCAGCACGCCACCGGCAACATCCACGCCGACGCCGACGCCGAGCACGACAACCGCGCACAGCAGCGCTATTAACAATTACACCAACAGTGACTGGCTGAACGGCGTATGGCGCAAGTCGGCAGGCTTCTCGATCCCGCTGACGACCACCAACCGCTCGGTATTCAAGCCCGGCGCCTCGGTGAAGCTCGCAAACAGCCAGACTCGCTCCATCACGGCTGTGTACATTTCCGGCCGCAACATGAGCGTCATGCTCTCTGGCAGCGCCCTCAGCGGCGCACTTGGCTATCCGAACAAACTGTTCGCCGCAACGACCTCTACCGCGCCAAGCACACCGACCGCTCCGACCGCACCTAGCGCGCCAGTGGCGGATGCACCATCGACCAGCACACCGGCAACCTCCGCACCGCTGGTCACGGCTCTGAACTCGTTCAACGGCACCGATTTCGTCAACGGCGTCTATCGCTCCACCGGCATTTCGGTGAAAGCCAGCGCGGCCAACAAAACGGCCTATCACAAGGGCGCGAAGGTGCGGTTCGCCAACGGGCAGGTCCTGACCGTGAAGGTTGTCTACCACTCCGGCGACAACATGACTGTAATGCTTGATGGCGGCACCATCGATGGAATGCTCGTTGGGTATCCGCGAACCGTTTCGGTGAGCAGCACCGACTTCACCCAGCCGAGCACCGGTACAAGTACCGCTCCGGCGACAGGCACCGACGCAGCACCGGCCAATCCGATCCATCTGGTCGGGGTCAATCTGGCTGGCGCGGAATTCGGCGAATACGCTGGGCTACCCGGCCAGCATCAAATCCATTACATCTACCCGAGCGAGGCCAACTTCAAGCGTTACGCTGACCTCAACCTGAAGCTGATCCGCCTGCCGTTTCGCTGGGAGCGCATCCAGCCGAAACTCAATGGCGAGCTCAACGCCGCCGAACTCGGTCGGCTGTTGACCACCCTGAACCATGCACAGAAATACAACATGCAGGTCATTCTCGACATGCATAACTACTACCGTTACTACGGCAAATTGATCGCCTCGACTGACGTTCCGATCAGCGCGTTCGCTGATGGCTGGCGCCGTATCGTGCAGAAGGTTGCCAACCATCCGGCAGTGTACGGCTACGGGCTGATGAACGAGCCCCACTCCACCAATGGCAAGTGGCCCGCCGCGGCACTGGCGGCTGCCCGGGCAATTCGCGGCATCGACCAGAATCGCTGGATCTATGTCTCCGGTGACCGTTGGTCGAGCGCCTTCCACTGGCCGTCCTACAACACCCAACTGGCCATTGATCCGTGGATGCGCGACCCGAAGAACAACCTGGTATATGAAGCTCATCTGTACCTGGACAAGGACTACTCCGGCACCTATGCGAATCGCTCGGCCATCTATGATCCGATGACCGGCGTGAACCGGGCCAAGCCCTTCGTCGAGTGGCTGAGAAAGAACCGGCTTCGCGGCTTCATCGGCGAACACGGTGCGCCGGATTTTTCACCCTCGGCCATCGTGGCAACCGATAACCTGCTGAAGTATCTCAACCAGAACTGCATCCCCAGCACTTACTGGGCGGCGGGTCCCTGGTGGGGCGAGTATGCGCTGTCGCTTGACGTGAAAAGCGGCAGCCCGCGCCCGCAGCTGCCGATTCTGCAGAAGCACGCAGCGAACAAATCCTGCGGGACCATCGGCCCTCTGCTTTAAATCGAAACAGCGCCCCGCATTTGCGGGGCGTATCGTTCAGCCTGACGCCAGCCCGTCGAAGACTTCTGGCGTCAGCGCCGCACCTCCTTTCTCGTCCAGGCGCTGGCGATACGCGGTACCGCCGCCCCCCCCTTCAAGCATATGCAGCAACCGCGTGCCACGCTCGCTCAGGACGAAGTTCTCGCCATTGCCGCCCTGCTCTTGTGGGCGAGTCACCACGAAACCGCCTTCAAACAGCAGGCTTTCATAATTCTGCGCCTCGGCCTTGAGTGAATCGAGGTTAGGCAGCGGCTGCCCGGCTTCCTCCATGGCAATGGCATGCTCGTCAGCGTACTGACGCGGCACGAAGCTCTCGTTGCCGGATTTCTGCGCTTCTCGCAGCAGGCGCAGCATTAGATCCCAGTTATAGGTCATGACCCTCTCCTGTTGCACCGCGTCAGCGTGGCGGCTCTTGCTAATACGGACCCTGCCGGCGGCGGCATGGTTCGATCCCCAGCGCAACGGGAACGGCTGAACTAAAGCGCGTCCGGGATGATCCACCAAACAGATCGACCTACAAAGGAGCGCGCCATGAAACGCCTGATGATCCCCTTGACCCTTGCCCTGCTGGCAAGCCAGCCGGTGTTTGCTGCCGAATGCACCACTGACGAGATAACGGCCAAGGCCAAGGAACTTGCCGATCGCGTTAACGCGCTGACTGAAAACGATCCGAAGCGGGCCGCGGAGATCAATCAGGAGTTGCGGGATATGGAGGTCAAGCAGACTGCCGAGCAGCTGGGCAGCGAATGCGAAGCCTACGAAAAGCGCATCGAGCACGTTGAGCAGGCGGAAAAGCAGGCCGATATCGCACCGGCCGAGAAGCGCTGATAAACAGGCGAAGAACGGGGTAGCGACGCCACCCCTTCGATGGGTTTATTCCGCAGCGGGCTTCTTGCGTCGTAGCGGCGCCAAGCCGTCTTGGCTGACGATCTGCGAGGCCGGTTCGTCGCGCTTGGCGTTCTTCGGCCGCTTGGCGGTCGGCTTGCCGGCCGGTTTGGCCTTTTTGTCGACGCCCTTTTTCTTGTCGTCCTTTTTCTTGTCGTCCTTTTTCTTTTTGGTGCCCGCCGCTTTGCCTGAAGCCTTCAGGTTCTTGGGCCCACCGTAGCTGCCTTTCAAACCTTTGATGACCCGGCGCTCGAATCGCTGCTTGAGGTAGCGCTCGACGCTCGACATCAGGTTCCAGTCGTTGTGGCAGATCAGCGAGATCGCCAGCCCTTCGGCACCCGCGCGCCCCGTGCGACCGATACGATGCACGTACTCATCGCCCGAACGCGGCATGTCGAAGTTGATCACCAGATCCAGGCCCTCGATATCCAGCCCGCGTGCCGCCACGTCAGTAGCAACCAGTACCTTGACGCCGCCTTCCTTGACCCGGTCAATGGCCAGCTTGCGGTCCTTCTGATCCTTGTCGCCATGCAGCACGAAGGCCTTCACACCCTCCGCGACCAGCCGGCCATAGAGCCGATCCGCCTGCACCCGGGTGTTGGTGAAGATCACAGCCTTCTTATAGGTTTCGTTGGCCAGCAGCCAGTGCACGAGCTTCTCTTTGTGCTCGGTGCTCTCGGCGGTGATGATCTGCTGACGAGTGCCTTCGTTAAGCTCGCTGACGCGGTTGAGCTGCAGATGCAGCGGATCGCGCAGGACGCTGGCGGCCATCTCGCGCAGGGCCGCACCGCCACTGGTGGCCGAGAACAGCAGGGTCTGCTGTCGCTTGGCGCATTCGCCGACCAGCCGCTGCACATCCTCGGCAAAGCCCATGTCGAGCATCCGATCGGCTTCATCGAGAATCAGCAATTCGACATCTTTCAGGATCAGCGTGCCGGCATTGAGGTGTTCGATCATCCGCCCAGGTGTGCCGATGAGGATGTCCGGCACCTTGCGCAGGATCGCGGCCTGGACCTTGAAGTCTTCACCGCCAGTGATCATGGCCGACTTGATGAAGGTGAACTGAGAGAAGCGCTCGACCTCCTTGAGGGTCTGCTGGGCCAGCTCCCGGGTCGGCAACAGGATCAGCGCGCGCACGTCTGTGCGTACCACCGCATCGCCAATCAGCCGATTGAGCATAGGCAGCACGAACGCCGCGGTCTTGCCACTGCCGGTCTGAGCCGTCACGCGCAGGTCACGCCCCTCGATCGCCGGAGGGATAGCCGCCACCTGCACCGGCGTCGGCTCAACGAATTTGAGTTCGGCGACTGCCTTGAGCAGGCGTTCGTGCAGGGCGAATTGGTCAAACAAGGGGGATACCTCAAGATCGAAAAAACGTCGCATAGATTAACGCGTCCAGCCGCCGGAGAGGCGGCTTTGTGCAGCGCGACCTGTCTCAGGCCTTGACCTGAGGAGCGGCAGATGCGGCTGGCGCCGGGCCGCGCTGCCGATCAGCCGCGTCTGGCGGTGCGCCCCGATGGCCCGGTCAAGAGGATTCCATGGGCAAGTTACTGCGGCTCGCAGGTCAGCTTGATTCGCAAACGAATCACATCGCGCTTGAACTTGGCGGTCAGCGGCTTGCGCTCGCCAGCATCCAGCGTGGTGCGACGGGTACGCGGGGATTCTGGCCCGTTACGAAACACGGCCGTGCACTCGACTGGACGATCACCGAAGTTTTGCAGCACCAGGCCCGCCATGTCCCGGTCTATGGTTTCAGTCGTGGCGAGCACTTCGGCGCCATTGAGCTCCTGCTCAACCTCCACCGGATAGCTGACGGCCAGGGCGCTCAGTGGGATGATGGCGACCGCAAGCACGGCGATGCAGATTCTTTTCATTGTTGTGCGGGCTCCTCGTGAAGGCGTGCCAGCGTATCAGACAGACGCAACAGGAAAGCAATGGAATGAAGATGCCACGCGTAACCCTCGATCAATGGCGAACCCTGCAAGCGGTTATCGACCATGGTGGCTTCGCCCAAGCCGCCGAAATGCTGCATCGCTCGCAATCGTCGGTCAGCTACACCGTGGCTCGCATGCAGGAGCAGCTGGGCGTGCCGCTGCTGCGGATCGATGGACGCAAGGCGGTGCTCACCGATGCCGGCGAGGTGCTGTTACGGCGGTCGCGGCAGCTGGTCCTCCAGGCCGGGCAGCTCGAGGAGTTAGCCCATCACATGGAGCAGGGTTGGGAAGCCGAGGTTCGCCTGGTGGTGGATGCCGCCTACCCTAACGCCAAGCTGATCCGCGCCTTGACTGCGTTCATGCCGCAGAGTCGTGGGTGTCGAGTGCGGCTGCGCGAAGAGGTCCTGTCCGGCGTCGAGGATGTGCTCAAGGACGGCACCGCCGATCTGGCCATCAGCGGCCTGGACATCACCGGTTACCTCGGCGCCGAGCTGGGCACCGTCGAGTTCATCGCGGTGGCCCACGCCGACCACACCCTGCACCAGTTGCGACGCAAGCTCAGCGTGCAGGACTTGCAGAGCCAGATGCAGATCGTGGTGCGCGACTCCGGCCAGCGGCAGCCACGTGACAGCGGCTGGCTGGGCGCCGAACAGCGCTGGACCGTTGGCAGCTTGGCTACTTCAGTAGGCTTCGTCAGCAGTGGGCTAGGCTTCGCCTGGCTGCCGCGGCACATGATCGGACGCGAGCTGGCCGAAGGTGTACTCAAGCCGTTGCCATTGATCCAAGGAAGCATTCGCCGCCCATTGTTTTACCTCTACACCAACCCGAACAAACCGCTCGGCCCGGCAACGCAGATTCTCATCGACTTGATCAAGACGTACGATGCGCAATCGCAGCCTGCCAATGACAGCCCGCCCCAGGCTTCCACCCTCACCAGGACCACACCATGAAACGACTCGTACTCGCCGCCTGTTCACTGTTGCTCGCCGGAAACCTGCTGGCGGCAGACAACCCGCACGTGCTGCTGAACACCAGCATGGGTGAAATCGAAATCGAGCTGGAGGCCGAGAAGGCGCCTATCAGCGTGAAAAACTTTCTTAGCTACGTGGAAAGCGGCTTCTACGATGGCACTGTGTTCCACCGGGTAATTCCCGGCTTCATGATCCAGGGCGGCGGTTTCACCGAAGGAATGGACCAGAAAGAGACTGGCGAACCGATCAAGAATGAAGCGGACAACGGCCTGCACAATGTTCGTGGGACCCTCGCGATGGCCCGTACACAGAACGTCAATTCCGCCACCAGCCAGTTCTTCATCAACCACCGCGACAATGACTTTCTCGACCACGGCAGCCGCGACTTCGGCTACGCGGTGTTTGCCAAGGTTGTGCGCGGCATGGACGTGGTCGACCAGATCGCCCAGGTGCCGACGGGCAACCGCAGCATGATGCAGAACGTTCCGCTGACGCCGGTGAAGATCGTGTCCGCAAAGAAACTCTGAACCCGACGCGTCCGTTCCCGGCGCACGCTGCCTGCAGCCGTGCGCCGTTTCCCACGGCTAGGAGATCGAGCATGAGTGACCGGAACCACCTGAACACTGCCGAAGGCGAAGCGAAACTGCTCCAGGACTTGCTGAGTGCCGAGCGCGCCGGCGCCAAGGTTGCTGGTGAGAGCCTGCAACAATGCGAAGATCCGGCGCAGCGGAAGCTGCTCGAGCAGATCCGCCAAGGCGAAGTCGATAGCTGCAGGCTAGTGCTCAATTGCCTCACTCATCTGGGCATCGAGCCCAATCGCGAGACCGGTGCATTCTATGGCAAGGCCATGGCCATCGAATCGCTGGAGGAGCGCCTGCCATTCGTCGATAAGGGCCAGCAGTGGGTGATTCGAAAACTGCGTGAATACCTACCGGGCTGTGAAGACGCTTTCATCCGCACCGAGCTGGAAAAGATGCTGAATATCCACGAGATCAACAGCCGAGCCGCCTGATCGGCCTGCAACGCCGCCGGTCAGTCCTCGGCGGCGTCCCAGTAACGTTGCCAGCGCGCCGCCAGATCCTTGGGTGCCTCGCGATAGAGCTCATCACCCAGTCTCAGCGCTGTGCGCTGCAGTTCGCTGCGGCGCTCGGCGATCGCCGGACCGAGTCTTTCGAGCAAGGGCTGATCACCGAAAAGTTGCGGCTGCGTCCGCATCAACTCCTGCATCATCGCCAGATCATGGTCATCGCCAAGCTGATCGGCCAAGCGCTTGAGCGCGTCAGCGCGCAGCCCCATCAACGTGGGCCAGCTGGGTGTCAGCAGCCGCGTCTGATACCGGTGATCCTTGACCCGCTTGCGCCATTGATGGAGCTGCTCGTCGCTCGGTTCCAGCTTGACCTTCGCCAACTCGGAGCAGCCATCGGCATAGGTGCGCTCTACCCCAGCGGCCAGCAGCTCGAAGCCCGTGGCGTCCAGCGGCCAACTATCGATGCAGGTCTTGGCGGCGTGTAATTCCGAGATAGCCTGCGCGATGCGGTCGTCTAGGTCGGCGGCGTGGCCCTCAGCCTGGAGAGCCCTGGCCTGCAAACGCTGGCGTGTCTCCTTGAAATCAGGCTCGTCGAACCGCTCGGCAAAGCACTGCATCAGCACATCCCAGCTTTCCAGCATGGCGGTGGCATCGCGCGATTCGGCCAGCGCCCGGCCGAGATCGCGTAACCGTCGATTCTCGTGCTTGAACTCGTCGCCCAGCGGCTTGCGCACCAGGCGCAGCAGCGCACGCAGCTCCTTGAAGCGCTTGCGCGCCTGATGTACGCCTTCGGCGCGTTCCTCGGGCGGAACACTCAGTGCTTCAATGGCCTTGTCGATGCGCTGCCGAGCGACCTTGCGCACCTCGGCGGCAGGGTCCTTTGGACGCAGTTTGTAGCCCATGACGACTCCCGAACAGGCCCGAGCGCTATGCAGGGCAGGCACTCAGGCAATCAACCGTAGCGTTTCTTCGCCTCGATGGCCAAGCCACTGCCGATACTACCGAAACGGTTGCCTTCGACATGACGTGCCCTTGGCAGCAGCCTGGCGACGCTCTGGCGCAGCGCCGGAATCGCACTGGAGCCACCCGTGAAGAACACCGTATCGATGTCCTCGTGCTTCAATCCGGCACTGGCCAGCAATTGACTGACATTGCCACGGATTCGTTCGAGAAGCGGATTGATGGCCGTTTCAAAGCCGTCGCGGGTCAGACTCGCCTGCAGGCCCGCTTCGATCCGCGCGAAGTCGATGATATGGCGGGCCTGCTCGGTCAGTTCGATCTTGCCGTGCTCCACCTGCATCGCCAGCCAATGCCCGGCGCGTTGTTCAATGAGGCTGAACAGGCGATCGATCCCGGTGGGGTCGACGATGTCGTAGCGCATGCTCTGCAGCGCGCGCAGCGAGGCCGGCGCATACACCGCGTTGATGGTGTGCCAGGTGGCGAGGTTGAGGTGCGTGCTGGTGGGCATCGGCGCATCGCTTTTCATCCGGCTGCCATAGCCGAACAGCGGCATCACACCCTGCAGGCTGAGCTGCTTGTCGAAATCGGTACCGCCAATGTGCACGCCCGAAGTGGCGAGGATGTCTTCCTGGCGATCATCGATGTGACGGCGTTGCGGTGACAACCGCACCAGCGAGAAGTCCGAAGTACCGCCACCAATATCGACGATCAGCACCCGCTCTTCCTGCTCGATGCGCGACTCGTAGTCGAACGCCGCGGCGATGGGTTCGTATTGGAACGACACGTCTTTGAAACCGATCTTCCGCGCCGCCGCGGCCAGCGTATCCGCCGCTTCCCTGTCCGCCTGCGGATCGTCGTCGACGAAGAACACCGGGCGACCCAGCACCACCTCGTCGAACGAACGCTCAGCCTGAATCTCGGCGCGTTGCTTGAGCGTCCCGAGGAACAGCCCGAGGATTTCCTTGAATGGCATCGCGCTGCCCAGCACCGTCGTTTCGCTCTTCAACAGCTTGGAGCCCAGCAGGCTCTTGAGCGAGCGCATCAGCCGCCCTTCGTAACCTTCAAGGTATTCGGACAGAGCCAGACGCCCATAGACAGGACGCCGCTCTTCGGCGTTGAAGAACACCACCGATGGCAGGGTGTGCTGATCGTCCTCAAGCGTGATCAGCGGCTCGCTGGCGGGTCGCCACCAGCCGACGGTGGAATTAGAGGTACCGAAATCGATGCCGCAGGCGCGGGCGGGTGACGGGTTGTGCATGAGCGGTCCGGACTGCCAAAAACGGCCGCGCAGTTTATGCGAGCCAGCAGCCAAATGTCGGTCAATCGTCGTTTTGATGCGATTCAAGCCGAGCCAGGTGCAACGGTGCCGCTGCGGCACCTGGCTGGTGTGGTCAGGCCAGCGCCGCCTCTGCAGCCGCGGCGGAGTCAGTCATGCCGTCTGTCATGCGCTTGGAGTCGTGACAGAAGGTGCGCGAGGCCTGGAACAGGAACACCATGGTCAGCAGCAGCGAGGCCGGAATCAGGTACATGGCGCCGTGCAGGCCCTCCGCGCGGAACAGCTCGCTCATCTCGCTGGCGCCAGCGGCGAGCATTGCTGCTTCGGCAAAATGATCCGACAACAGCCCTACCACCACCGTGCCCATGCCACCGCCGAGCAGGTACAGGCCGGCAAAGAACAGTGCCATCGCGGTGGCGCGCAGACGCGGCTCGACCACGTCCTGGATGGCGGTGTAGACGCAGGTATAGAAATTGTAGGAGAACAGCCAGCCGATGCTGAACACCGCAACGAACACGCCCACGTCAATCCGCCCGGCGAGCAGCGCATAGCCGGTCGCGAGGGTGGCGATCGCCATGCTGATGGCGGCGAAGATCAGCCGACCACGGGCGAAACGTTGGTGGATCTGGTCGGCAAGCCAGCCGCCGAGGGTCAGCCCGATCAGACCGGTCAGCCCGACGATCACGCCGGTGGCGATCGATGCTTCGACCAGCGGCACGGCGTGATAGCGCATCAGCAACGGCACCATGAACGCGTTGCAGGCGTACGTGGCGAAGTTGAACGCCAGCCCAGCCAGCACCAGCCACCAGAAGGTGCGAATCGCCAGCACCTTGCGTACCGGCTGCTGTACCGGCTCTTGGGAGACCTTCACCGTCTCGGCGGCCCCGCGCTGGGGTTCCTTGACGAATAAAATGAACAGCGCCAGCACGAGCCCAGGCACTGCGGCGATGAAGAATGGCGCACGCCAGCTGCCGAAGTACTCGACCATCGAACCGATGGTGAAGAAGGCCAACAACAGCCCAAGCGGCAAGCCAAGCATGAAGATGCCCATCGCCCGTGCGCGCTTGTTTGCCGGAAACAGGTCGCCGATCAGCGAGTTGGCGGCCGGCGCATAGCTGGCCTCGCCGATGCCGATGCCCATGCGCACCAGCAGAAAGCTCCAGAAATTCCAGGCCAGCCCGTTGATGGCCGTCAGCCCGCTCCACGCAGTCAGGCCCCACCCCATAATCTTGCGTCGCGAGCCGAGATCGGCCATTCGCCCCAGCGGAACACCGGCGATCGCGTAGATGATCGTAAACACCGTACCGATCAGGCCTAACTGGAAGTCGTTGAGGTTCCATTCCAGGCGGATCGGCTCGGCGATGATGGCCGGAATGGTGCGATCGAAGAAATTGAACAGGTTGGCCAGAAACAGCAGGAACAGGACGCGCCAGGCGTTCGCGGCTTGGGTGGATGGCTGCATGACGTCGCTCTCGTTTTATTGTTATGCCCCGGCCGTATCCCGACCGATCCTCGGGAGCCAACTCTAGAGTTCATTCGCGCGCCTGTCTGTCACCATCATCTGCGCTTATGCCGGCCGATGCGGCGATTCAGCGCTGTTGCCACCCTTCCAGCCAACCCAGGCTGGCGGTCGTGTCCGTGTCTTCGGGTCGATACTCGGCCGCCAGCCAGCCGTCATAGCCCACCGCCCGCAACGCATCGATCAGAGGTCCGAACCCCACCGAGCCGGTGCCGGGCGCACCGCGTCCAGGGCAATCGGCGAATTGCACATGCCCGATGCACGAGCCCAGCAGCTGGATGCCGGCGGCAATGTCCAGCTCTTGTCGAGCCATGTGGTAGATATCCAGCTGCGCCAGGCAGTTGGGATGAGCGACGCGCGCCAGCAACTCCTGCAGATGCTCCGGCGTGTTGATCAGAAAGCCTGGCATATCCAGCGGATTGATCGCCTCGCAGACGACTTGGATGCCGAGCAGGGCAAACGCCTCAGCGCTCTTGTGCAGGTTCTCCACCAGGGTTGTCAGCGCCTGATCGCGGGAGACGCCGTCAGCCAACCGACCCGGCAGCACATTGACGCACGCCGGCCGCGCCATGGCCGCGTAGGTCAGCGCTTCCTGCAAGGCCGCATCAAAGGCTTCCTGGCGGCCGGGTACCGCGGCCAGACCAGGGCCACCTTCCATGAAGTCACCGGCTGGCAGGTTGATCAGCGCCAGCGTCAGGCCGGCGCGCTCGAGCAATTCTTTAAGATGGATCGCCGGCAATTCGTAAGGAAACTGGATCTCCACACCCTCGAATCCGGCCACGCGAGCAGCCATGATGCGCTCGGCGAGCGGCAGTTCGCTGAACAGCATGGACAGGTTGGCAGCAATCTTCATCGGCTTTGCTCCCGGAACATCCTCACCAGTGTGGAGGGATCGCTCTTGAGATGGCCCTGACTGCCATGCAGGCGCATCAACTGCGCGGCCAAGCCGGTCATCGGCGTGGCGCTGCCATCTTCACGGGATAGCTGCACGGCGGTGTCGAGATCCTTGAGCAGGGTTCGCACATGCCATTTGACCGGTTCGAATTCGCTGCGGGCCATTTGCGGCGCAAGAATCTGCAGCGGTTTGGAATCCGCGAAGCCACCGGCCAGTGCCGGCGCGATCAGGCTGGCATCGACGCCGGAGCGCTCGGCCAGCGCCACCACTTCGGCGATGACCAGCGCATTGCACGCCACGATCATCTGGTTACAGGCCTTGGTCACCTGGCCGGCACCGACATCGCCCATGTGCGTCAGTCGCTGGCCCAGGTGCGCCAATACCGGTCGCACCCGCTCGACATCCTCGTCGCGCCCACCGGCCATGATTGCCAGGCTCCCCACCTCAGCGCCGGCCGTACCACCCGACACCGGCGCGTCAACCCAGCGCATGCCGCTGCGCGATTCCAGTTCGACCGCCATGGCACGCGTGGCGGCCGGCTCCAGACTGGAATGATCGACCAGCACCTGCCCCGCCCGCGCGCCCTCGACGACGCCGTCAGCGCCGAACACCACCTCACGCACCACCGCGGTATCGGCCAGGCACAACAGCACCACATCGGCTGCAGCACAGAGCTCGGCGGGTGTGTCCACCTGCCGCGCGCCGGCCTCGATGAGAGGCGCACATTTCTCGGGCGAGCGGTTCCAGACCGTCAATGGAAAGCCGGCGGCAAGCAACCGACGGCACATGCGCAGGCCCATCAGGCCGATGCCGGCGAATGCAATGGATGGCAACTTAGACATGAAGCAGGCTCCTCGAAGTCAAGGGCAACGATTCTAGCGCCGCGGCGGCGGCTGCGGCCAAATCGCGCTCAGAGCACCTCGCCCTTGTCCCAGAGCAGCACCAGCTCACCGGGCGCCTGCTCCTCGGGGATCTGAAGAACCATTTCGTCGTCGCGCTCGTTCTTCCGATAACGCAGCTCGATCTGGTAATAGCGGCGGTCGCCCTGCCCGCTGGCGCTCGTCGCTAGAGGCAGACAACCTTCCAGCACGGAACATATCTGCCCTCGCTGCTGTTCGTCGCAACTGGCGAAATCGATCTCGCGTGGCCGACTGAGCGCCTGCATCGCGGCAAGGCCGCCCTGCCGCGACAGACGGACGGTGGCGTCCTTGCCCAATGGCGGTAGCTGTCTCATGGAGCCTCCTCGTTCGCTAATACGCCAACCTCGACCCAGGCCTGCTGGACTGACTGCACTTCGCCCGCGCCAAAGCGCTTCGCCGCATTATCCAGTGTGAGCTGGGCGAAGGCGGCGAAATCCGCATCGTTAGCCAAGCGGCGGTCACATAGGGTGTCGTACCAGATGCGCCCCGCCTTTTCCCAGGCGTAGCCGCCGATTGCCGTAGCAGCCAGGTAGAACGCGCGGTTGGGAATGCCGGAGTTCAGGTGCACACCTCCGTTGTCGTCGCGAGTGTCGATGAAGTCGCGCATGTGCCCGGGCTGCGGGTCTTTGCCCAGCAACGGATCGTCGTAGGCGCTGCCCGGGTTGGCCATCGAGCGCAGGGCGTCGCCCTGCACCTTGTCGGTCAGCAACTCGGCGCCGATCAGCCAATCGGCCTGGTCCGCCGTCTGCTTGAGACTGAACTGCCGGACCAGCACGCCGAACACGTCGGACATCGATTCGTTCAAGGCGCCGGACTGGTTGAAGTAGACCAGCCCCGCCTCACTTTCGGTAATGCCATGGGCCAGCTCATGAGCCACGACATCCAGCGACAGGGTAAAGCGATTGAAAATCTCGCCGTCACCATCGCCGAAGACCATCTGAGCGCCGTTCCAGAAGGCGTTCTCGTACTCCACGCCGTAGTGCACCGTCCCGATTAGCGGAAAGCCGTGATTGTCTATCGAGTCCCGAGCGAACACTTGCCAGAAGAATTCATGAGTTTTTCCGAGCGCATCGTAGGCCTCGTCAACCGCCGCGTCGGCGACCGGCGGCTGGCCTTCGATCCGTGCCAGCGCACCCGGCAGCACCATCTGCTGCTGGGCATCGTGAATGCTGCGCCGCGGTTCCCCCGGCCGACCGCGCTCGGGCAGCACGCTCGGTGTTGGCTGGCGGTTGGGCGGCCCCGGATTGGGCAACAGGTGGCGCACGTGAGCGAGCGTCCCCAAGGCCCGCTCACGCTGACGCTCCGAGCCGTTATCAATGATGTGCTTGAGGATATAAGGCGGGATGAAACCTTGGCACGAAGTCTGATCGAGCATGGAAAGCCCCTTCAAAATATAGGGATGCAGTGCGCACCCATATCTCTCTGATCAGCTCCTGTCCGCTGCGTTTCTTCGCCTGGATATTTATTCGCAGGGATGGAAGGCGATTGGTTTAGCTATCGCTCACCGGCTGCCCCATACCATTCGGGCCAGACTGCCCCTCAAGCGATCGGACCGCCTCGTCCAGTTCTTGAGCGTAGAGTTGCTGCTGAGCGTCCCGCCATTCGGCATCGGAAACCACTTCGATGAGATCGAGCAGACCGGAGTAGCCAACGAGCATTCCTTGCTTGACCCTCAGTGTCTGGCCTTCGTACAGCAGGGTCACCGGATCTCGCGCGACCATGGTCGCTCCGCCGGCAAACAGCTCATCAATGTGCTTTCGAAGGAAATGGAGCGTGCGTTTGTCTTGTTGCTGTTCCATAGCAATAGGCCACCGTCCGTTAGACGGATGATTCTAGTCCAGACGAGAACTGAATCACAAAAAAAAAATTTGCCGCCGATTTTCGCTAACCACCAAGACATGCCAGCCGGGGTTCTTAACTGTCCTTGCGTGGTTCGATGGGCTGTCCCAGGTGCCCTAGACAGATCTCGATGGCTATGTGGCGTAGATGGGGAGCGGGCCAAACATGGCTAGCGATGGCCGCAACCAAGTCTCGAAGCCCACTGTCGTTGGACAGCACTCCATTTCGCACGGCGAGTGTGCAGCCTTGGAGCGTTAATGTGATGGGGGAGCGCCCTGTCAGCGTACCGCCCGAATCGAGCAAACAGTCGATGTGTCGACGCAATACGTAATTCACGCGGCGCTCAGGGCGTGCATCGGTCATGGTTCCGGTCCTTAGGCAGATCGATTTTCGCTGATCCCTCAACGCTGCCTATTGCGTGGTGGTTGCTCAGTCGCGCACCGCACTGCTCGAGAGCCAGCCGCTCGTCGATGTGCTTTCGCAGTGCATGAAGCTTCCGCTTCTCGTGCCCAAAGTCCGTCAATCCCGACGTCGTCATTTTTGAACGCACGGATTCTAATCAATGTGAGCAAGGCTTGACATGTCAAAATGCCATCAACGAGGTTTCGATCAAATAACTAAGCACCGTTACTGCTCGCTAACGGAGCCGGCTCGACAATCCGAAGCCGCCTGCGACGGACCGCGTACAGCGTTGAGACCGCTTAAAAGCGCTCCTTAGCAGCAACCCCCGAACGTGTGGGTCAAACAGGCCCGTCCCTTACCAACTTGTGAGGAGGTGTTAGGTATGGCACTGGGGGGGGAGGCCTGCCGGAAGAATCCGGATAAAGCCGGGTGACACTGGAGCCCAGGCGCGGCGCGGGTTCACCGGGCGGCCCGACAGACGGGCCAGTGCCAAAGCAGCGCTAAGCGAGATCAGGACGATTTAAAGCGAGAGCCCGCGATTTAGCGGGCTCTTTGGCATTCGGTAACTCACCAGGTAGTGAGCTATATCAGCCAGCCACCAGCCCATACCGCTCGACCCACGATCTGCAGCTCATCCAGCCTGGCCTTCGGCACAATCATGTCCCGGTAGTCCTTGTTGTGGCTGATGACGTGGATCGCCCCGTCGAACTGGCGCTGCAAGCGTTTAGCGTACAAATGCTCATCCAGCAGCACCACATATACGCCCTCGCCCTCCAGGGTGTTCCGGCTCTCGTCGATCATGACGGTGTCGCCGTCCTCAATCATGCCGGACATCGAGTCCCCATCGTTGCGCAGCGCTGACAGGGTCGCTGGGTTCAGGCCTTTCTTGCGCAGCGAGTATCGAGTGAACGCCAGTCGGGTCAGAACCTTGCAGCGCTCGTTCCAGGACCCATGCCCTGCGCTGCACCGGGCGTCGTACAGCGGGATATACGCGTAAGGATCATCTGATTCCTCTGGCTCGTCAGCCTTCGCACCTCGGTACATGCCACCGGTACCCGTAGCGATCCAGTCCAACGACACGCCTTTGCTATAGGCGAGCCGTGCAACGGAATCAATCGCCGGCGTCCCTTCTTCAGCAATCCACCGCTGCAGCGACGACAAAGCCACACCAGCCGCCTGAGCAGCCCGTTTTCGGGACGAATACAAATCCGCCACGGCCGAAATTCGGGTTCCCATTCCTTCGATAACAAACGGAACCGCCTGTTCCGCTGGCGAATCTTGTTCCGATTCTTTGTATGCCATTGTTTTTCCTACTAAATCCCGCAAAAGAGAGGGGCGCACGCAAAAAAGAGAATCGGAACTACCGAATACGGCTTGCTTGTTCCTATTTTCGGGACGATACTATTCCCAAGAACAGGTTAGAAACCCGAAAACGGTAAGGCCCGAAACTTGGAATCAGGCATGAAAAAGTCAAAAGTTCCCCACGACCCGCTGAAGCGTTGGGAGTGGATCAAATGGCAGCTGCGATCCAATAACAGCTCATTAGCCGAACTCGCACGCGGCCTTGGTGTGGTTCGCAATGCCATGAACAACGTAAAGCGGCAGCCCTACCCAAGGATGGAGCGAGCGATAGCTAAGGCTCTCGGTATGCGCCCAATCGACATCTGGCCGGATCGCTGGATCGATGAATCGACCCCAGTACGGGAGCGCCCGAGCAGATCCGAAACCGCCGCTTTGTATGCGCAAAAGCATAACGCAATGCGTGAGCTTGAACACGTTAGCAAGAGCAGAAAGGAACCCTGATCATGCGTAATTGGTACACAGCGCAAGAGCTGGCTGGGAAGCCAGGAATGCCCGGAACCGAGCGCGGTATTCGCAAGCTTGCTGAACGCAACGGCTGGGAAGGCCAACGCCGCCTCGGCAGCAAAGCAATTGAATACGCCTTCGCCGTGCTGCCATCCGAAACCCAGGCCGCACTGATCGCCGCCTCGGTCGCCAGCGAGGCACCTCCTGCCGCATCCGAACAGCAAGAATCGACACAGCGTGACGCGAAAAACGCATCACGCTTAAACGAAAAGCAACGCTCAGTCATGACAGCTCGCCTCGCCTTCGTGCGTGAGATCGAGCGTATGAGCCAGACCATCAGCCAACAGCGGGCGATCCTGGCGCTAGTTGACCTAGCCAAAAACGACCAACTCAGCCCGTACCTGACCGAGCTGCTGGTCCGCGCCAATGATAGGAAGACCAACGACCGCAGCCTTTCCGAGCGGACACTCAAGCGTTGGCTGGGTGACTACCGCAAGCAGGGTGAAACCGGCCTGGCGCCGGAACGTGGCGGCAAAGATATGGGCGTGCCGGATTGGGCGAAGGACTTCCTGCGCTGCTTTCAACGGCCGACCAAGCCCAGCGTTGAAGCCAGCTATGCCGAGTTCTCCGCGAAGTGCCAGGGCGAGCGCCCGAGCATTCACCAGGTGCGTCGCTTCCTCAACAAACTGAGTCCCGAAGCACGCGAGGCGGGTCGACGCACGCCTCAGGAACTCAAGGCGCTGCAGCCATTTCGCCGCCGCACCACCAAGAACATGTTCCCGTGCGATGTCTTCACCGCAGACGGCCACAAGTTCGATGCCGAAGTATTGAATCCGCGCACCGGCAAGCCGTACCGCCCCGAAACCACCACCGTCATCGACGTGGCCACGCGCCGGATACTCGGCATCTCGATCGGCGAAGCCGAGTCGACCATCGGTGTGATGGACGCCCTGCGCGACGCCATCACACGCGGCGGCATGTTCGCCATCTTTTACGTCGACAACGGATCCGGCTTCGCCAACAGCGCGGTGCGTGAAGTGGTCGATCGCCTCGGCGGCACCATGACCCATGCCCTGCCATACAACAGCCAGGCGCGAGGGCTGATCGAGCGCGTCCACCAGACCATATGGGTCAACGCAGCCAAGAAGCTCACCAGCTACATCGGCGCCGACATGGACAAGCACGCCGGTACCAAGGTGCACCGCGTCAGCCGCAAGCAGCTCCGCGAGACCGGCACCACCCGTTTGCTGCCCACGTTCAGCGAGTTCATGTCCGGCGTCGAGTTCGAGATCGAGGCCTACAACGACCGGCCCCACCGGGGCCTGGAAAAGATCCGCGATCCAGAGACCGGCAAGCTGCGCCCCATGAGCCCCAACGAGGCCTGGGAAGCGGCGCGGGCCGAAGGCTGGGAACCGATGCTGGCTCCAGCCGAGCTGGTTCACGACCTGATGCGGCCGCAAGTCATCCGCCCGACACGCCGTGGCGAAGTCACCTGGGCCAACCAGCGCTACTTCCTGGACGCGCTGCGCGATCTGCACGGCGAAGAGATCCGGGTGGCCTACGACGTGCGCGACGCCTCGCGTGTCTGGGTAAGAACGCTGGAAGGCGAGCTGCTCGGCGAGGCACTGCTTGACGGCAACGCCAGCGACTACATGCCCAAGCCGCTGATCGAGCAAGCCTATGAGAAGCGCGAGCAAGGCCAGATGAAACGCGCCCTGGACAAACTCGAAACGCTCACCGGCAAGCGAGTGGAAATGATCGCACCGACCTCGGCGCCATCCGCCCAGCTCAGCGGCGAGCAGATGGCCGCTGCCCGCCAGTTCGCCATCGATCTCGCACCAACCGCCATCGACTTCCAGCTGCCCGGCGATAGCGTTGCCCGCTACCGCCTGTGGAAAGAACTGGAAGCGAAGACCCAAACGGGCGCTGAGCTGACCACCGGGGAAGCCCGCTGGCACGCGCATTACCCGAGCCGGCAAGAGTGGCAATCAATGAAAGATTTGTTCGACGCGGACCCAAGCCAACAGGCCCGCGCGTAACACAACCGGCCTCGGGGGAGGCCACAAGGAGAGCAGTATGAGTGTTAGCAAAATCGTTGCACTTACAAACGTAGGTCTTCTAGCCAGTGCCATCGAACGTGCGCAATCACGGCCGATGGGACTGCCGGGGCTGGTCGCCATGTATGGCGCAAGTGGACTCGGTAAGAGCGTCGGTGCCGCCTTCGCGGCCAACCGCTACCGCGCCTACTACGTCGAATGCCGGGACACCTGGAGCAAGAAGGCATTCTTGCAGGCGATCCTGCGCGAAATGTCGGTGCTACCGGGGCGCACCCTTTCCGACATGGTCGACCAGGTCGCCGAGCAGCTGTCGCGCAGCGGCCGACCCCTGATCATCGACGACGTCCAGTACTTGCTGGACAAGGCGGTGGCCAACGTACTGACCGATATCTACAACGCGAGCCAAGGCACCCTGGTCTTAATCGGTGAAGAGCGCGTCCCGACCAGCCTGGCCAAGCTGGAGCGGCTGCACAACCGAGTACTTGAATGGGTACCTGCGCAGCCAGCCACTCTTGAAGACATGCAGGCACTAGCTGCCGCCAGTTATCCGAAGCTGCAGATCGAAGATGCATTGCTGGAGGATCTGCGCAAAGCGGTCCACGGTTGCCTGCGCCGCGTGGCGGTCAACCTCTACCGCATCTACTCCGAGGCCGAAGCCATCGGCCTTGACGCCGTCGATCTCCAGCAGTGGAAACAGCTCGGGCGGGGTTGGTTTACCGGCGAGGCGCCAGCTCGGAGGCGCGCGTAATGGCTGGCCGTAAGCCTATTCATCTGGAGATGAAGGGCACCAAAGACAATCGCCAGCTGATCTGGGAAGCCGTACGGGGCGAGCGGCGGCCGTTCACCGTCCAGCAAATCGCCTGGGCCGTCGACTTGGACCTGGAGACGACCCGCTACTGCATCCAAGGGCTGCAGCGCGCCGGCTTCATCGGGATCGCAGGGGAAAAGGCAACCCGAGGAAAAGAGCAGTTCCTGGAGCTGATCAAAGACTGCGGCGTCGAAGCGCCTCCTATCACTCGCTCCGGCAAGCCCAGCGTGATCGGCATGGGTACCGAAGCCATGTGGCGCAGTTTGCGGATCCTCGGCGAGGTGTCCGCCGATGAGCTGGCGGCGCAGGCCTCCGTCTCGGCGAAGACAACGCAACGGACCGCGTCCAGCTATCTGCTCTGGCTCCATCGCGCCGGCTATGTCATCGAGATTTCAGCAGCCGCGAGCGGCCCGCGAGGGCGCACTGCGCGCTATCGCTTGGCACCAGGCAAGTACACCGGCCCTCGCGCCCCGATGATTCAGCGCATCGGCCAGCTGTACGACCCGAATCTTGGCGCAGTTGTTTACAGCCAAACGGAAGGAGCCCAGGCATGACCGCCATCCGCCAAACAGTTGAAGAAGCCTGGGGCGGCGAGCCGCCCTTGTGGATCGGCCTGCTAGCGGCCGAAGTCGAGCGCAGCAACATGACCGTCGCGGCGCGCCGCATCGGCATGAACCGCGCCACCGTCAGTACGGCCCTGCGCAACTGCTACCCGTCCAACAGCACGGCCGGCGTTGAACGCCGTGTGCTCGATGCGCTGGGCCAGCTGGACTGCCCGGCCCTGGAATCGACCATCACGCTCATCCAGTGCCAAACATTCCGCGAAAGGCCCGCCCCAACGCATAACCCAATGGCCATGCAGCACTGGCGCGCCTGCCAGCACTGCACGAACAACCCTACCTGCAACAGCAAGGAGTCGGCCCATGCACGCCAGCATCAGTGAAAAGCCGCTGAAAGTCCTAACGCCCCTGCTAGCCGGCTCCTTGCGCGCCTTCAACGACGCCGCTCGCACGCTGCGCCGCCTGGAGGTCCGCCTCAACCACTTCGACCCGACCGGTAACCGCCTGACCATCGACGCAGAGGGTGGCCGTCGGCTGCTCCAACAGCGCCTGGTGGACGGCTTCACCCGTTCCGCCAGCGCTGGCAGCACCAAGTACACCGTCCAGTTCATGGGCGTAACCCTCGAATGGCGCGAAGCCATCAGCTACACCCGCCCCGAAGAATGGGCAACCACACACTAGGAGCAACACCGCATGACCATTCAACAGATACCCGCCGGGTTCCGGCAAAACGGCCAGGGCCACCTGATCCCGGAAAGCTTGATCAAGCCAATCGACCAGGAGCGCGACCGCCTGGTGCGTCACCTGGTCGACCGTGCCAGCGAGCTGAGCAGCGAGCTACGCGAGTTCAAGCAGGTCGCCTTCGGTGACATCAAGGCCTTCATCGAAATGAGCTTCGAGGAATACGGCGCCCGCGTCGGCGGCAAGAAGGGCAACGTCACCCTGCTCAGCTTCGACGGCCGCTACAAGATTCAACTGGCCGTACAGGAAAGCATCGTCCTGGACGAGCGCCTGCAGGCGGCACGCGCACTGATCGACGAATGCCTGCGCGACTGGACCGAGGGCGCCCGTCCCGAAGTCGTCACGCTGGTCAACGACGCCTTCCGCGCCGACACCAAGGGCGAGATCCGCACCGCCCGCGTCCTCGCCCTGCGTCGCCTGGAGATCGGGGACGAGCGCTGGCAGCGCGCCATGAAGGCCATCGGCGAGGCCTGCCAGGTGGTCGGTTCGAAATCCTACATCCGCATCTATGAGCGCCTGGGCGACACCGACCAGTACCAGCCCATCAGCCTCGACATCGCGGGGGTGTGAGATGGCCATGATCGAAGAACGCGAACCATACCGGCGCGGCAAGCGGCCCGAAGATGGAATGGATCTGCCGGAGGGCAAGACCTGCGGTGACTGCGTGCATTGTCGCCGCTGCACTCTGATGTTCGGGCATATCCCGGCTGACGAGGTTTGCGACTGGTTTCCGTCTCGGTTCGCTGCGTCGCGCCAAAGCGCTTCACTCGACCGGAAGGAGGGATGCTGACATGCAGCGCTATCACCAACCCAGCGTAAATGCCTTGCCTACGTGTCCAGCTCATCTGGAGACAGAAAGCCAGCGCCTGGCCGAAGCCACCGAAGCGTTTCTCGCCAAGGGCGGCCAGATCCAGGCCGTCGGCAATCAGATGAAAGACAGCTATCCGGCGTTCGTCATCAACCCGGCGAAGACGCCGGTCTACGCCCACCTGTTCGAGCACGCGAAGGCGCTTTCGGCCTTTCCTGTTCCGATCGAGACGTTGCGTGTTTTGCCGGAGCCGTCAGCGGTAGCTGCTCAGCCAGAGGCGGACCAGGTGCAACTCAGCGATGCCCAACTGGCCGGCAAGGTTATGGCCAAGGACATGGTCGGGCACCCGCCCAAGCGCATCGGCGAGCAGCTGAACCTGAGTGAGAAGAAGGTTCGGCAGCTCTGCCGCGATTACAACATCACCGTCCGCCAGCGCTAGGAGGCCCCATGGCCGAGTACACGATCACCATTAAAGACGAAGACGACGGCGTGTCGATCCAGATGGCAGGCCCCGCCGTAGCAGATAGCACCGCCAACGCGCTGACCCAGGGGCTGCTCGGCATCGCCCCACGGCTGCTGGCCAAGGTCGCGCTGGAAAAGCTGCAGCCGTGCCAGTGCGAGCGCTGCAAGGCCGAGCGCAACGCACCCGCCAACCCCAACACCACGATCCACTAAGGAGCAACACCATGACCCTGACCAAACAAGCCCTGATCGAAACCATCACCCAGGAACTGGGTGCGAGCGGCACACCCATCAGCAAAACCCAGGTCGATGCCGTCCTGGTGCGCTACTCCATGGTTGCGGCACGCACCCTGCACAACGGCGGCGACGTACCGCTGCCGGGCCTGGGCAAACTCAAGGCCAGCCATCGAGCCGCCCGCCCTGGTCGCAATCCCAGCACCGGTGAGGTGATCGAGATTCCCGCCAAGTACGGCGTGAAGTTCACCCCGGCCAAGTCGCTCCTGGACACCCTCAACTAAGCGAAACCGCCCCGGCCGGGGCGGTCTGCCGGGCGTGGTGGCCCGGTACTGATGAGCAGCCGAGGAAGCAATGGATCACAAGAAGGCCCTGGAAAAGATTAAGAAGTGCCTGCGGCTCGCCGCAAGCAGCAACCCGCACGAGTCCGCCGCAGCCATGCGCCAGGCGCGTGCACTGATGGAGAAGTACCAGGTCGGCGAAGCTGACGTACTGATAGCCGACGTGCTGGAAGTCGGTGCGCGCAGCGGCTCGAAGGTGAACCCGCCGCAGTGGGAGGCCAATCTGGCCGGCACCGTAGCGCGAGCCTACAGCTGCCGCGTCATCTTTATCGCCGGCCCCGGCGACTGGTCATTCATCGGCGAGATGGCCGAGATAGCGGGCTACGCCATGACCGTGCTGCTGCGGCAGGTGAGGCAGGCCCGCCGCGACTACATCGCCGACACGCTGAAGCGCTGCAAAACGGCGACCAAGACCCGCCGCGCCGACGTCTTCTGCGATGCGTGGGTATGGTCGGTTAGAACCAAGGTTCAGGAATTCGCGGGCAGCCAGGCGCCATCGGCAGCCGTTGAGGCATACATCCGCAAGCATCACCCCGAACTGGAAAGCGGTAAGGCCAACGACCGCAACGCCACCAAGGGCAAGTTGAGCAATCGCGCGATCAATGACGCAGCCAATGGAATCCGCGCCGCCACAGGCGTCCAGCTCAACCATGGCGTGGATGGCCAGGCGCCCCTGGCATTGCACTGAGCGAAACCTAGCCCCCTCACCGGGGCGACGGTCTGCCGGGCGTGGTTGCCCGGTACTGATGAGCAGCCGAGGACACCATGCAACTGCTACGAAACCGAGCCGATTGGTGCGAGTGGGCCGAGAGGCTCGCTGGCGTCAGCATCCGCCACGCCTACAACGTACCGGCCGAGCCAGCCGCCTACCCCTGTTTCGCCTACGCCGTTATTGAGAGCTTTGCCTATGAGGTCGAAGCGGCCAGTTATCTGCTCCCTGTTGACCTCTGCAGGATGGCGGCCGAGCTGCTGGAGACTCGCCCATGACTGACGAGCGCAAGGCCGAACGGATCCGCCAGCAGAACGCCGCACGCCAGCAAGCAAGGCGCGATCGCAAGCAGCTCCGCCGCGAGCAGGTTGGAGCCGAGAAGATCAAGTTCGAGATCTACGGCGGCACCCGCCGCGACCTCGACGCGATGCAGCAGGTTGGCGGCTACGCCGAGACGGGTGAGGCCATCACCCTCGCCATTCGCTACATGGCCGCCATGGCCCGCCGGGATCCGGCTGCGTTCGCCGAGGCAATGAACCCGAGGAACCCACTGTGAGCAGTCTCGCCAAGATCCACATTGCCAAAAGCCAGCTGGGGCTTGATGACGACACGTACCGCGCATTGCTGGCCCGCGTGGCCGGCGTGCGCTCGGCCAAAGAGCTGAGCCCGCGCCAGATCGGTGCCGTCCTGGCTGAGTTCGAGCGCCTTGGCTTCAAGCCCAAGCCTGCAAAAAAGGCAGGCCGATCAGTGCCAAAGCCAGCACAAGACAGAGCATCCCTAGTCGGCAAGATCGAGGCCTTCCTGGCTGAAGCGAATCGCCCCTGGGCATACGCCGACGCGATGGCGTTGCGTATGTTCAAGGTCGAACGGGTAGAATGGCTCGATAGTGGCCAGTTGCAACGTCTGGTCGCCGCCTTTGTGTATGACGCCAAGCGCCACGGGAAGCCCACCTAATGGAAATCGACCAGGTCAAAGAGCTGCTGCCAAAGCAACTTTTGGATATCGCGGAGGCCATCGGCCTGCCCGCTGCCCAGCGCCTGGTCGATGAATTGGGCGGGACCACCTGGCCAGTCGCCAAGGGCGTGCGACGGCTGGGCATCATCCGGCACGAAGCCTTGAAGGAAGTGATCGGTGAGCGCGCAGCCACCATCATGGCCGAGCAATGGGGCAGCGTGCCGCTGTACATCCCCAAGTGCGAAGCCGCCATCCGCCGCCTGCGTGACTTGGAGATCAACCGCCAGTACGTCCAGGGCGTGCGCGAAGGCGTGTCAGCTAATACCTTGGTCGCCGAGCTGGCCCGCAGCTACAAGCTCAGCGATCGGAGAGTCTGGGAGATACTGAAACAGCCGTCACCCGAGGCAACCGGCGATCTGTTTCACTGAAGGCTTTACGCCATCAATACAAGGAAGTAAAAGACAAGCCCCGCCAAGCGGGGCTTTAATTTAGGGCAAGGAGCTTGCAATGTTGAACACAATATTCGTGCTGGTTGTAGCGGCGTCTGCGGTTTGGGTCTACATGGATGCAACCAGTAACGGCATCGGTAAGACAGAAGGGAAAGGGTTCATTAATCTGTCGGCCGGCGCATGGGGCGTGCTGACATTGCTGCTGTGGATCATCGCGTTCCCGGTTTACCTCATCAAGCGACGTAGCCTGATTGAAAAAGCGAAGGATCATCCGGTCCAGGTTGGTGGGCGTACTGGGAAAGCCGCCATACTGGGCGGGGTTGGCGCCGCATGGGCCGTACTTACCGTGGTCGGGACTATGGCGACCGCACTGCCATCGTGCACCAGCTCTGATGCCGAGCAGCTGGTTGCCACCATCATTGGCGACATGCCGAGCGTGAAACTCGCCGGTATCAAGTTCGTCAGCCTGAAGGAGGTTGAAGAGCAAGGCTTCAACGAGCAATCGCAATTGCGTTCCTGCTCGGCGACACTGGTTACTACGGCTGGTGAGGATGACCTGCAGTTCTACATCAAGTGGAACAACCAGGAAGAAAGCGAGTTTTACGTTGAAGCACAGATTCTTTAACCTTCGCCCAGCCCAGCCCCGCCAAGTGCGGGGCTTCTTGTATCTACTGAACCCCTTCATTCTGCCCTGACATCCCGCCGTCGCCGAACATGGCGGCATGAAGAAACAAGCCACCACCACTCGCCCCCTTCGCCACGCGCGTGACTTCGCCCAGGCCATCATCGATGCCTATGGCGACGTCGAGCGGCAGCGCCAGATCTTCACGGCGTGCCCAGTCGAGCTGCGCAGCCTCGCCCGTGAGATGGCCAAGTCGGGCCTGGCCAAGGCCGAGCAGCGCGCCAAGCAGTTGGTCGAGCATCGCGAGATGCACCGCCGCGCCGCTGCCGTCGATCCGGCACCCCTGATCCCAACCAGACGCATCTCCTCCCTCCGCCAATCCAGCCCGGAGGTCGGTCGCGCGCGCCTGGCCGAGCTGCGTGCGGCCATCGGCAATAAGGAATCGGCATGACCGCACGCCAGCCTCGCGGCATTCGCAACTACAACCCCGGCAACCTGGAGCGCAACGGTACGCGCTGGCAAGGCATGGCCATCGACCAATCAGCTGATTCGCGGTTCATCGTCTTCAGCCATCCGGTCTGGGGCATCCGCGCCATAGCCCGAACGCTGATCACCTACCAAGACGCACGCCGTGCCCGCGACGGCAGCCGCATCGACAGCGTCAGGGAGATCATCGAGCGCTGGGCCCCCGCGCATGAAAACAACACGGGTGCTTATGCCAAAGCCGTTGCCAAATCGCTCGGGATCGGTCCGGACGATGAGATCGTCGACGTTTACGACTACGCCACCGCGACGGCCCTGGTGAAAGCCATCGTGCGCCATGAGAACGGCCAGGGCCCGCTGCCAGGTGGCAACTGGTACGGCGATGCGCTGGTTGCAGAAGGCCTCGCCCTGGCCGGCATCTTGGAGGGCGTGCGCCATGGCTGATTGCAAGCATTGGAGCCGCAGCCGAACGCTGTGGTTCAACGCGATCGTGGCCGGCCTGGTCGCGCTGGAGGCCAGCACCGGCCTGCTGCAACCGCACCTGCCGGTCAGCCTCTATACCGCCGTTGCCGTCGCGCTGCCTGTGGTCAACGCCATGCTGCGCGTGGTGACCACCCAGGGGGTCCGCGCATGATCCGTCGTCTCTGGGCATGGCTCGACAACCTCTTCGGCGCCCCGCGCATGTGGGTGCCAAATTGTCGGTACCAGACGCCACTGCCGCCTATCCGTGTCGGCAAGACCGGCATCGCCGCCGCCCGCCGTGCCGCTCGCAAAGCACGCAACCGCCGGAGGACCAAGCATGCTTGAGCGCCTGAGTTCTCCCTTGCCCAGCGGCCTAACCTTGGGCTTGCTGGCCTGCATGGTGTGCGCGTCCGCTGCAGGCGGAATCGCCTACGGCTTCGGTTATCGACACGCCGAAGCTTTGGGCGCCGCCAGCCTCAGCGACCTCAAGGAAAAGCACGCCATGCAGGCCAGCGAGACGGCCGAAGCCAACAACGTCAGCCTGCAGCAGCAGGTCACCCGAGCCAACCTGGCCGAACAGCAGATGTTCGCCGCGCTCGATCGTCTCGGTACCGAACAGCAGCCCATCCAGGAACGCATCCCCCATGTCACCAGCACCTATCGGCCGGAGCCTGCCGCTGCGCCTGAGCCTATTCCTCGTTGCGTATTCACTGTTGGCTGGCTGCGCGACTACAACGCCGCCCTCGGTGTGCCCGGAGCCCTGGCAGGCCCCGTTACCGGCCCTGCTGGCCCGGCCCCCTGGGCCGCCCCCGGCACTGACGCCGAGCTATTGGAAAGCGGCGTCACCCCGGCCGACATCCTCGCCCACGCCCAGGACTACGGGCGCTGGGCCCGGTCCCTCGCCAGCCAAGTGACCGGCCTGCTCAGCGCCAGGGAGACCGGCACGCAATGACTATGGAACTCGAATTAAGCCAGCTGATCGGCTGGGCCACAGGGCTGCTCAGCATCTTCGTCGGCATCGTCACCGGCCTGGTCAAGCTGCTGCTCGGTCAGTTCGAAAAGCGCTTGGCCGACCGCTTCGCCGCCCAGGACGCCGCCCGCCAGAGTGCCAGCCGACACTGGGAAGAGAGCTTCGCCAAGCTGCTCGATCGCCAGGACAAGGAAGCCGAAACGGTCAAGCAACTGGAGCGTGCCTTCATGCGCTTCCAGGCCGACCTGCCGCTCGAATACGTCCGCCGTGAAGACTGGGTCCGTGGCCAGTCGGTGATCGAGGCCAAGCTCGACGGCTTGGCCCTCAAGTTTGAAAACGTCCTGCTCAAAGGAGCGCGCCATGATTGATGCCGACAAAGCCCGCCGGGAAACCCTGCGCTGGTACATCCTGCTGACCCTGAACAAATCCCGCCCCGTGGATCCGCATGAAGCCGTCGTGCTCTCGACCATCCAGGGCATCTATCCCGACTGCACGCCGCTGGAGTTGCGGCGGGAATTGGATTACCTGGAGCATCGCAGCCTGGTCACGCTGGTCAAGCAGCCATCCGGTCCGTGGATTTGCGGCCTGACCCACTACGGCGTCGACATCGCCGAGTACACCGTCGAGTGCCGCCCCGGCATTGCTCGTCCTGAAAAGTACTGGAGCTGACATGCCGCCGCGCAGCAAGGTAACCACCCTGCCGGCCGAGGTTAAGGCATGGCTGGATCAGAGCCTGGTTGAAAGCAACTTCAGCGGCTATGAATCGCTGTCAGCGGAGCTGGCCGAGCGTGGCTATAGCATCGGCAAGTCAGCGCTGCACAGCTACGGGCAGAACTTCGAAGAGCGCCTGTCGGCGTTGAAGATGGCCAGCGAGCAGGCCCGTGCCGTGGTGGCCGCCGCGCCGGATGAGGAAGGCGCCGTCAACGAAGCGCTGATGCGCCTCGTCCAGGAACACCTGTTCAAGCTGCTGATGACTGACGGCAAACCTATCGACCTACCCAAGATAGCCAAGGCTGTCGCCGAGCTTGGCCGCGCCAGTGTCGTGCAAAAGAAGTGGCAGGCCGAAGTGCGTACCAAAGCAGAAGCCGCCGCCAGTCAGGTCGAGAAGATCGCCAAGAAAGGTGGCCTCGACGCGTCCACCGTTGCCGAGATCCGGCGGGAAATTCTTGGAGTCGCAGGGTGATGAGTTGGTCAATAACCCCTTGGTCCGTACGGGTCGTAGTCAGAAATAGCTATTCCAGAGCCGCCGCTCTGAATCTTATCAGTGCGTATCACGGAGCCACAGGGATGACATTTCAGCGCGTTATACCAACCATCCTCGCAAGCTTGCAGGATCGACTTGACGCCGTTCTGATAGCAATTGGCGCACAAATCATGCGGCGGTTCGGCGCCCTGCATCGCTGGCTTTATTCGATATCCGAGTGTGCCTGCTGGAAACTTGTGGAGCTGATAGCGCTCCTTCTCCTCTTCCCAGTTTTTGAATTGAGTAACTTCGGCTTCAAGGTCGCGTATGCGGCTCGCGAGCGCCGTATGTTCCGCATGGGCGCTGTTCAGTTGCCCCTGCAGTCCAAGCAGCACCCCATTCAGCTCGACCACCTTCGTCGTTACCGCCGCATCCGTTTTGAGCGTGAGCATGCTCTGCGTGATATCCGTAGCCGCTTTGATGCCCCCATAGGCACCCATGACCCAATCCATCATGGAAGCGTTTCCTGTAAGAGTGATAACGGCGATCAGATTAGCGCCAGCAACGGTGTTAATCCATGACCGTCCCGGCGATCCTCGACAATACCGCCACCATCGATATCCCCGCAGTCCTGCTTGATTATCAGAAGGACTGGATCGGCCTGCGCTCCCCGCTCAAAGTCGCAGAAAAGTCTCGCCGTATCGGCCTGACCTGGGCCGAGGCCGCGGATAACGTCCTGGTCGCGGCCGCCAGTCGCGAGGCCAAGGGTCAGACTGTTTATTATCTCGGCTACAACCAGGACATGACCGTCGAATACATCCAGGCCTGTGCCATGTGGGCGCGCGCGTTCAACTATGCGGCCGGCGAGATCGAAGAAGGCATCTGGCCGGACGAGGATCCAGACAAACACATCAAGACCTACACCATCAGCTTCCCCTCAAGCTTCCGGATCACCGCGTTGACCAGCCGCCCATCCAACCTGCGCGGTCGCCAGGGCGTGGTGGTGATCGATGAGGCAGCGTTCCACCAAGACCTAGCCGAGCTGCTCAAGGCGGCGCTAGCGCTTCTGATCTGGGGCGGTGAGGTGCATGTCATCAGCACCCACGATGGCACCGATAACCCGTTCAATGAGCTGATCGAGGAGATCCGCGCCGGTAAGCGCAAGGGCTTGCTGTTCCGCTCGACCTTCCGTGAGGCCGTCGAGCAAGGGCTCTATGAGCGGGTCTGCCTGCGCAAGGCCATCCCTTGGTCGGCAGAGGAGCAAGCCGCCTGGGTCCAAGATGTGTACGACTTCTACGGCGATGCCGCCGAGGAGGAACTCGACTGCGTGCCCAGCCAGGGTGGCGGCGCCTACCTGTCGCTCGCGCTCCTGGAGCAGCGCACCAGTCGCGACGTGCCCGTGCTGCGCCTGGCCTACCCACAGGGCTACGAGACCATTGCCGAGCACATGCGGCTGGCTGACTCGTTGTCCTGGTGCGAACGTGAGCTGCTGCCGCTGCTGGCATCCCTGCCGCGCGAGGCGCGAAGCTTCTACGGCATGGACTTCGGCCGCAGCGGTGACTTGTCCGTCATCGTCCCGTTGCTACAGGAGCAGGATCTGCGCCGCCGCCAGCCCTTCCAGGTCGAACTACGCAACGTGCCGTTCAAGCAGCAGGAACAGATCCTGTTCTTCGTCGTCGACCGGCTGCCCAATTTCCTCGGTGGCAAGAACGATGCCCGAGGCAACGGCCAGGCGATCGCCGAGGCGGCAGCGGTCAAGTACGGCCACAGCCGCATCGACCAGGTGATGCTCACCGAGGGCTGGTACCGCGACAACATGCCCCCGTTCAAGGCCGCGCTCGAGGACGGCACTCTGCACGACCTGCCGGCCGACAAGGATACCGTCGACGATTATCGCGCGCTCAAGGTCGTCAAAGGCGTACCGCGCGTACCGGATACCCGTACCACCGAGAAAGGCGGCGGCAAGCGCCACGGCGATGCCGCCGTCGCGGGCGTGCTGGCGTACGCCGCCAGCCGCAGTCCGGCCGCCCCCATCGAATACACCCCCGCACCGCCCCGTGCCGATCGCTGGATTGAGTGCGACGACGATCAACCCGGCACCTGGCAAGGCGCCTGGTAGCCCTCCAGGAATAGATGCCCATGGCAATCGTAGACATCCACGGTCACCCCATCGAACAGAGCACCCTGCGCGAACAACAGACCTCTCGCCTCGGCCAGCTGCAGCAGGAATTCGCCGAGCATCCATCCAACGGGCTCACACCGCCCAAGCTGGCCGGCATCCTCCGAACCGCCGAGCAAGGCGACATCAAGGCCCAGTGCGAACTGTTCCAAGACATGGAAGAGAAAGATGCGCACCTGCTCGCCGAGATCGGCAAGCGCCGCCGGGCGCTGACCACTGTCGACTGGGCGGTGGTCCCACCACGCAACCCGAGCGCCGCAGAGCAGGCCGAGGCCGACTGGCTGAACGAAGTACTTCAGGATCTGCCCGACTTCGAGGACCTGCTGTTCGACATGCTCGATGCGATCGGCAAAGGCTTTGCCGGCATCGAGCTGGAATGGGAGCGGTACGGCCGCGAGTGGATGCCCAAGGCGTTCAACTACCGCGAGGCGTCCTGGTTCCAGCTGGATCCAGCCACCCGCTCCGAACTGCGCCTACGCGATGGCAGTGCCGAGGGCGAGCCCCTGCAGCCGTTCGGCTGGATCATGCATCAGCACAAGGCCAAGTCCGGCTATGTCGCGCGCGGCGGCTTGTATCGTGTGCTGGCTTGGCCGTACCTGTTCAAGAACTACGCCGTCCGGGATCTCGCCGAGTTCCTGGAGATCTATGGCCTGCCGGTCCGCCTGGGCAAATACCCAAGCGGCGCAACTGCAGACGAAAAAGCCACCCTGCTGCGCGCCGTAGTCAACATCGGCCACAACGCGGCCGGCATCATCCCCGAAGACATGGCGATCGACTTCAAGGAAGCGGCCAAGGGCCAGCACGACCCGTTCGACTGGATGGTGCAGTGGGCCGAGAAGAGCATGTCCAAGGCCATCCTCGGCGGCACGCTCACCAGCCAGGCCGACGGCAAGAGCAGCACCAACGCCTTGGGCGCAGTACACAACGAAGTGCGCCACGACCTGCTCAAGGCCGATGCCAAACAGGTCGCCACCACGTTGCGCCAGTACCTTCTCTATCCGCTCCTGGTGCTGAACAAGGGCGGCGAGCGCGACCCCCGCCGCTTGCCACGCTTCCAGTTCGACCTTGTCGAAGCGGAAGATCTCGGCACCTACGCCGAAGCACTGCCCAAGCTAGTCGAGGCCGGCATGCAGATCCCGGTCAGCTGGGCACACGACAAGTTGCGCATTCCGCTGCCGGGCAAAGATGACGCCGTGCTTGGCACTGGCGCGCAGGCCGAGCCGGTCACTGCCGCCACCCGCGTTGCCGCGCTCAAGAGCAAGCCGGACAACGACCCGATCGACGATCTGGCCGAGCAGCTCGCCAACGACTGGGAGCCCGTGGTCGAACTGGTCGCGCCGGTGCAGCAGCTGCTCGCCAGCTGTAAAAGCTTGGAAGAATTTCGCGATCGTCTGCCCGAGGTCATCCCCCAGCTGGACGCCAGCCAGTTCGCCGAGCTTATCGCCCAAGGCATGTTCGCCGGCACCCTGGCCGGCCGGACTGGGGCGGTCTGATGGTCGACCTGGTCGCGCTACCACCGGCGGAGGCCATCGAGTACTTCCGCCAGAAGGGCTTCGCTGTTGGCTTCGACTACCGCGACGTCTGGCAGGCGCAGCATCAGTCCGCATTCACCGTGGCCAAGGCCATGCAGCTCGATCTGCTCCAGGACATCCGCGCCGAGGTCGACCGGGCATTGGCCGAAGGCACCACGCTGCAGGACTTCCAGAAGCGGCTTATGCCCACCCTGCAGGCGAAAGGCTGGTGGGGCCGGCAGGATCGGCTGGATCCGCTGACCGGTGAGGTGCGCGACGTCCAGCTGGGCAGCCCGCGCCGGCTCAAAGTTATCTATGACACCAACCTGCGCACCGCCCACAGCGAAGGCCAATGGCAGCGCATCCAGGACCGCAAGGCCGCGTTTCCCTACCTGCAGTACGACGGCGGCAACTCGGAAAACCCCCGCCTGCAGCACAGCGCCTGGGACGGCCTGGTGCTCTCGGTGGATGATCCATTCTGGCAGAGCCATATGCCGGTCAAGGAATGGGGCTGCAAGTGCCGAGTCATCCCGATGACGGCGGGCCAGCTGCAGCGCCAAGGCATCGAGGTCAGCGAGTCGCCGAAGGTGCCCAGCGTCCCCTTCGTTAACAAGCGTACCGGTGAAGTGCAGCAGATCCCGAAGGGCGTCCACCCAGCGTTCCACTATCCACCAGGTGGGCGTCGCGCCAGCCTGAGCCAGCACCTGGTCGACAAGGTCGCCGCAGCACCGGCTGCCCTCGCACGTGCCAGCATCGCCGACCTGGTCACCGGTCAGGCCTTTGCCGAGTGGCACCGCAAACCGGCCGGTAGCTTTCCCGTTGGCTTGTTAGGCCAGAACGTTGCCGATCGCGTTGGTGCCAAGACATCGGTCGTCACCCTGACCGAAGCGGTTCTAGCCGAGCAGCTCGCCAACCAGCCGACGATACTCGTCGAGGATTACGCCCTGGTGCAAATGATTGTCGACCGTGCCATACCCAACCTGCAGGCGGACGGTAGCCTGCTCTATGTGGTCGAGCAGGCAGATGGGTCGATACTGCAGCTGACCATTCACCAAGCCGAATCGGAAGTGGTTGTTCGGAGCTTGGCTCGAATGTTCCGGTGAGCGGCCAAGCCAAGCAAGCGCAGCGCCCATACGAAGCACAAAGCGCTAATCGCTATCAGGCGCTGGCTTTGATAGTTCTTGGATGCTGTGAGCGCTTCTAACGGCCTTCTAACGGTGCTTGATATATCATTGAGCCATCTGAATGACGCGATGGCTAGCAAAGGATGGATCTAAATATCACGCAGTGGGCGATGACGATCATAGGCGGCTTGATTGTTGGATTGATTGTGGAAGAACGGAAAGCAATCAAGCGGTGGATGCTACGTCCTGCACGAGTAGCCAAAAAATTTATTTCACTGTGTCGCGCTGAGGTCACGATTCCCGCTGGGATTCTTAATACATCGGTGGTGTTGCTGCTGCTCCACACCGGGCTGATTTATGCCCTCGGTTTAGACTGGATTACACCTGATGTGCTGAAAAGCGATTGGTATCTCTCCGCGATTATCGCCATCGCCTTTCTTCTTATCGTTTTCCTTGCCGACTTTATACGTGGCCAACGTCGCGCAACAGCGGGAGACCAAACCCCTAGCCAACCGGTCAAGGCTGAACAAATTCGAGAAGCGATCAAGACCGCCGCACTTCATGGCGAATCGTTAACAGGTACCGTAGGTCAGGGCAGCGTCGTGGCGGAGATCGAGGATGCTCACCCGGCATCTAGCTCCTCTATTGCGTCAGCCACACTGATCGCCCATCAGATTCCGCCGGATACCGCTTTGCCTGGACCCGACAAAGTACTAGTAGCGATTGCAGCCGTCGGGCCTAATTTCGTTACGACACAGGCAATTCGCGCCCAAGCTATGTACGAGAAGATTGATACGGTCAGGCTTTATCTTTCCATGCTAAAAAGTGGGGGCATGGCTACCCCGGTCCCCGGGCCGCAAGGTCAACAGTTCTGGGTGCTAACCAACAAAGGCTTACGGCGCCTGAGAGAAATCGCAAAAACCCACTGAACCCCGTCAGCCTGTAACCCCCTGCTCATGCCGCCGACACTGGCGGCATGAAGACACAACACGCCCCCACCTCTGCCATCGCCGCCTGCACGTTCGAGATTCGCTCGGAGGGTGCCGCCATCCAGCTGTTCCCAGCCGGCGCTTTCAAGGCGCGTGACGGGCGGCCTCGGGACGTGACGGCCGGTCACTGGTATATCGACGCGCAGATCGCCGCCCGGCTGATCGCCTTGGTGGCCGCTCGCGCTACCGATCTCGTCATCGACTACGAACACCAGACCCTCAACAGCGAGACCAACGGCCAGCCCGCGCCCGCCGCCGGCTGGTTCCAGGGCACCGTTCTGGAATGGCGCGAAGGCCTCGGCCTGTTCGCCACCCAAGTGCAGTGGACGGAGAAAGCCGCTGGCTTCATCGCGGCCAAGGAATACCGCTACCTGAGCCCCGTCTTCAGCTACGACATGCAGACCGGCGAAGTCCTCAACCTGCTGCACGTCGCGCTTACCAACTATCCCGCACTCGACGGCATGGCCTCCCTGCCGGCGCTGGCGGCTGCCCGTTTCGAACTGGCCGACCCGGCCGCCACATCCGCAAAGGAGAACCAAAGTGTGAACAAAGAAGCGCTGATTGCACTGCTGGGTCTGTCCACAGACGCCAGCGAAGAAGACATCCAGACCGCCCTGACGGTGCTCAAGGCCGACGCTGGCAAGGTGGGCGAACTGCAAACCGCCCTGGCTGCGACCAAGACTGAAGGTCAGCCGGACCCCTCGAAATTCGTTCCGCTCAGCGTCGTCGAGTCGCTCAAACAGGACATCGCTGCGCTCAAGACCAGCCAAGTTGAAGGCGAAGTTGGCGAGCTGGTGAAAGCCGGCCTGGCCGATGGTCGCCTGCTGCCAGCTCAGGAGAAGTGGGCGAGCGACCTCGGCAAGAAAGACGTCGCCGCGCTCAAGACCTACCTGGAGCAAACCCCGGCGATCGCCGCGCTCAAAGGCCAGCAGACCCACCGCCACCAGTCCGAACCCCCTGCCACCGTCGAGCAGCTGGACACCGAAGCCCTGGCCGTATGCAAGGCCATGGGCGTCGAGCCGGCGGATTACCTCGCCACTTTGAAAGCGTAAGGAGCCCCCATGCCCGCTCTCACCCGCGACCGCAACACCCCACTCAAGAACGCCGAGGTCATCGGCGTCCCGGCCGCGACCAACACCGTCGTTTATGCCGGCGCGATCGTTGTGGCCACCGCCACCGGTTTTGCCGCACCCGGTAGCACCGCCGTCGGATTGACCTACCTCGGCCGCGCTGAGGAATCAGTGGACAACAGCAGCGGCGCCGATGGTGCGGCCACCGTCCTGGTCCGCCGCCTCAATGCCTTCAAGTGGGGCAATGACGGATCCATCACCCAGGCCCACCAAGGCAAAACAGCCTACATCGTCGACGACCAGACCCTGGCCGCCACTGACGGCACCGGTACCCGTTCCGCCGCTGGGCGCATCGTCGGCATCGAGTCCGACGGCGTCTGGATCGAATAAGGAGTTTCCCGAATATGCTCATCAATAAAGCAGCCCTCGCCGCCGTATTCCTGGCGTTGAAGACCACCTTCAACAAAGCCTTCGAAGCGGCCCCCAGCACCTGGCAGAAGATCGCCATGGAGGTTCCGTCCAACAGCGGGCAGAACGATTACACCTGGCTGAGCAACTTCCCCAAGATGCGTCGCTGGATCGGCGCCAAGGTCGCCAAGGCGCTGGAAGCCTACAAGTACGTCGTGGTCAACGAAGACTTCGAAGCCACCGTCGAGGTCGACCGCAACCACATCGAAGATGACCAGCTGGGCATCTACCAGCCCCAGGCGCAGATGGCCGGCTACTCGGCCGCTCAGCTGCCTGATGAGTTGGTTTACGAGGCGGTCAACGGCGGCTTCGTCAAGCTCTGCTATGACGGCCAGTACTTCTTCGACACCGACCACCCAGTGGGCGGCAACTCGGTAAGCAACAAGATCACCGCAGCGCTCTCCAACGCCACCCTGGCAGCGGCCAAGGCCGGCTACGGCACCGCGCGCACTGGCATGAAGCTGTTCAAGGACGAAGAAGGCCGCTCCCTGAACATCACGCCCACCGTGCTGGTTGTCAGCCCGGCCCTGGAAGACACAGCCCGCGCGCTCCTGACCGACGCCAAGCTGGCCGACGGCAACCCGAACCCCTACAAGGGCACCGCTGAACTGGTGGTCGATGGGCGCATCGAGTCCGACACCGCCTGGTTCCTGCTCGACACCAGCAAGCCGGTCAAGCCGTTCGTCTACCAGCCACGCAAGAAGCCGGTGTTCGTCTCACAGACCAACCCCGAAGCCGAGGACGTGTTCAACCTGAAGAAGTACAAGTTCGGCGCCGAAGCACGCGCTGCAGCTGGCTACGGCTTCTGGCAGCTCGCCTTCGGTTCCACCGGCACCGGCGCATAAGGGAGGGTTCTGAAATGGCTAGAGCACCTGCCAAGCGCACGACCAAACCGTCAACAAAGCCAACCCCGGCAAAGTATGTGGTGGTTAGCGGCGCCGAGCCCGAGCTGCTGGATGGCATCTTCGTCCGCAGCCTACCACCGACCTTCCGCCGCGCCGGTTTCAGCTTCACCCCTGAAGGCTCCGGCCTGCTCCTGGAGAACCTGACCCAGGCGCAGCTGGACGCGATCGAGGCCGAGCCGATGCTCAGCGTAACCCAGGCGCAGTTCCCGGCGACCGCCGAGGCTGATGCCAAGCTCGCCGAGTTGGCCAAGGCCCAGGCCGCAACCGAACCCACGGAACCGGCTGCTCCGACTGCCGACGATGCCAAAGCCAATGCAAATTCGGCGGGCGGTACCGGCGGCACTCAGGGTGACCAGGACAACACGGAAGGTAACGCCTGATGTACGCCAGCGCCTCCCAGTTTCTGAAGCGTTACAGCGCCGAAGAGATCGCCCAGCGTGCCGACGCCAGCATCCCGCCGATGGTCTATGGCGAGCTGCTGACCAAAGCCGCTGCCGGTGATGACCTGTCTGCCTATTCCCCCGAAGAGCAGACAGCAGCCGGGCAGGCGCTGGCCAGGGTCGATCGCGCCCTGCAGGACGCCGAACAGACCATCAACACTTATCTGGGCGGGCGCTACCAGCTCCCGCTCAGCAACGCGCCGGAGGTGCTCGAACGCATCGCCGGCCAACTGGCCCGCTACTTCCTTTACGACGACGCGGCCACTGAGCAGATCACCACCCTCTACAAGGACTCCATCAAGTTCCTGGAGAGCGTGGCCACCGGCAAGGTCCAGCTCGGCCCGACCGACAGCGGCGCGATCGCGCAGCCCTCGGCCGGCGCGGAGATGGTCAGCGCCGGCCTGGTATTCGCCCGTGACAGCAGCCGAGGCTTCATCTGATGGCCGTCAGCATCCGCATCGCCCACAACCTGCCACAGGTGCAGCGGTTGTTCCAGCAGATCCGCCGCGTTGGCGGTGACCCGACGCCGCTCCTGGAGGACATCGCCTTTCTCGGTGAAAGCAGCACCCGTGCCCGCTTCCGCAGCCAGACCGCCCCCGACGGTCAGCGCTGGAAGCCGAGCCTCCGTGCCCAGCTCAACGGCGGCAAGACCCTGACCAAGGACGGCCATCTGGGCGACTCGGTTGGCAGCTACGTCAATCAGAAGTCTGCTGTCTGGGGCGTCAACCGGATCTACGCCGCCATTCACCAGTTCGGCGGCACGATCAAAGCCAAGGGCTCGGGCGGGCTGCGTTTCGCCATCCCCGGCATCGGCTGGCGCACCGCCAAACAGGTCGAGATACCAGCGCGTCCGTACCTCGGCCTTTCCGACGATGACCGTCAGGACATCCTCGACCTGGTCAGCAATCACCTCAGCGATCTAGTGCGCCGTGGCGCGCCGGGAGGTGCCTGATGCTTGGCGATCTGGAGACCCAGCTGGTCGACCTGCTCAAGGGCAGCGAGCTTGGCCTGCGCTTGAAGGTTGTCGACAGCCTGCCGGATACGCCTGACAGCGATCTGGTCAAGCGCTGGGGGCTCGACGCCCCGGCGGCCTATGTCGTCGCAGCAGACGGCACCCTGAGCCAAGCCATCGCTACGCCGCAATTCGTGGTTGTCCTTGTTGCCCGGAATGCCCGTGGTCATCAGGCCGCTCGACGTGGTGACGGCAAAACGGTTGGCCTGTACCAGATGCTCGATGCGGCGATAGCCGAGCTACATGGCGGGCAAACCGCGGACGCCAGCTGGCAGGTCACCCGCTACCAGTTCTTGCATGACAGCCAGTTCCGCGACCAGGGCCTGCAGATAGCCCTGTTGCAGATCCAGGCCGACACCGACCCCCCGCAAAAGGATGCCGTGAACCTGGGCGAGTTCCTCGAATTTCACTCCGACTTTGACATATCGCCCCTCGCCACAGCTGAAGACCGTGAGCGTTGGGTCAACGAAGACCACGCCGCCCCGGCGCCGGATCTGCAATCGCACATCAACCCGCAGGAGGGGATATGAGCAAACCCGTTTATCTGGTGCCAGCCGAGGGCCTCAAGGTCCGCCATCCGCTCGGTGGCCACCTCAAGGCCGAGGGCGACCACGTGATGCTCGACAGCTACTGGCGCCGCCGTATCGCGGACAAATCGGTAGCCGAGGGTGAACCGCCTCAAGCGGCCACGCCAGCAACCGAGGGCACCCAGCCCAAAGCCACCAAGCCTGCGGCAGCCAAGGAGTAACCCATGGCCGAGAACGTCAGCTTCAACGAGATCCCGGACAACATTCGCGTACCCGGCATCTATATCGAGATCGACCCCAGCAAGGCCGCTGGCGGTGGCGCCATTATGGAGCGCCGTCTGCTCCTGGTCGGCCAGCGACTGGCCAATGGTGACGTGTCGGCGCTGATCGCCACTCGCCTCGGCAGCCAAGCCGGTGACCAGGCCGCGAAGGCGTTCGGGCAGGGCTCGATGCTCCACGGCATGGCCGCAGCAGCGCGCAAAGCCGATGACTACGTCGACATCTGGGCGATCGCGCTCGATGACGATGCAGCCGGCGTCGCCGCCGCTGGCACCGTCACCTTTACCGGCACACCGACCCTCACCGGCATCCTTGCGCTGTATATCGGCGGCGCCCAGGTGCGCATCGCTGTGGTTGCCGGCGAAACCGTCGCCACCCTGGCCACCCGCTTGGCCGACACCATCAACGCCAACGGTGACCTACCGGTAACCGCCTCGGCCGCGTTGGGCGTGGTGACGCTTACCTGCCGCTGGAAGGGCGAAACCGGCAACGACCTGGACGTGCGCGCCAACTACTACGGCGAGCAGACCCCGGCCGGCCTCACGGTGGCCATCGCCGCCATGTCGGGCGGCGCAGCCAACCCGAGCATCGTCTCGGTGATCGATGCGATCGCCGGTACCCAGTACTACAGCATCGTCTGCCCCTACCTGGACGGCCCCAACCTGGTCGCCCTGGAAGAGGAAATGACCGATCGCTTCGGCCCGATGGAGCCGCTCACCGGGCACGTGTTCAACGCCAAGGTGGGCAACCATGCCGCGCTCACCACCTGGGGCAACAGCCGCAACTCGCCGCACATCAGCACGTTTGGCATGTACGACATGCCCACGCCGCCGTGGGTCGTCGCGGCTGTCTGGGCGACGGTCGCCGAATCATCCGGAGCCAATGACCCTGCGCGGCCATTCCGCAGCCTGCCGCTGCCGGGCGTGCTGCCACCACCGGAGAAGAGCCGCTTCACCCGTCCGGAGCGCAACCTGGCGCTGTTCGATGGCATCAGCACCTTCACTGTCGACCAGGGCGGCCAGGTACTGATCGAGACCATCATCACCAACTACCAGAGCAACAGCTTTGGCCTGCCGGATATCAGCCTGCTGCGCCTGGAAACCAAGTGGACCGTCGACCTGGTGCGCTTCCGCTTCAACGCAGCCGTAGCGCGTGACTACCCGCGTCACAAGCTGGGTGACGTCGCGGTACCGGGCCAAGCCTATGCAACACCCACCACCGTGCGCGCCACCCTCATTGCCGAGGCGATCAAGCTCGCCACCGAGGATGGGCTGATCGAAGACGTCGCAGGCTTCAAGCGCGACCTGCTGATCAAGCGCTCCACCCAGAACCCCAACCGTATGAACGCCGTGCTGCCGCCGAACCTGGTCAACCAGTTCGACATCTTCGCAGCCGCCGTCCAGTACCGCCTGTAAGGAGGCCCTATGAAGCATCACGGCCGCGCCACCATCAGCTACAACGGCAAGCGCCTGCGCACCAAGGAAGGCGCCACCCTCAACTTGGGCGGTACTGGTCGCACCGCTGAGCCGCTCGACGACGGCTCGGTTGGCTACTTCGAAGCCACCACCGCGCCCGAGCTCAGCTGCACCGTCCCGCTCACCCAGGATCTTGCCGTGCAGGAACTGCGCGACTTGGTCGACGCAAACGTGGTGTTCGAGAGCGACACCGGTCAGTCGTGGGTCATCCGCGAGGCGTTCACCACCAACACCATCAGCGTCGGCCGCGACGTGGCCATCACCATCAGCGGCCAGCCGGCCGAGCAGCTGTAAGGAGCATTCATGCAAAAGATCACTACCACCGGCACGCTGCCTCACGGCCTGGATATCACCGGCGTGCGCTACACCAGCTTCGTCATGCGCGAAGCCCTGCTTGGCGACATGATCGAAGCCGAGGTCGAGTCCGGCGGCGCCGGCAACCAGATCCACTACGCAGCCCAGCTGGCCGTGCGTCAGTTGGTGAAGGTCACCGACGCCAGCGGCCGCGAGTTTTCGGGCCCGTTCGTGGTTTCGATGATCCGCAAGCGTAGCGACTTCGTTGCCCTGCGCACCGCCCAGCTGGAACTGGACAAGTTGGGAAACGACGAGCCGAACGGCTCCGCCAGCACTGGGACGCCGTCCAGCTGATTGCACTGCGGCACGGCTGGTCGCGCGACGAGATAAACGCCCTGCCACCCCGTGAGTTCCACCACTACATCGGCAACCTGACGAAGAAAAAATGAGCACAACTGACCTCAACCTGGCCATGCGCATCAGCGCCGATGTCAGCCGCCTTATGGGTGGGCTGAACAAAGGCGAAGGTGGCCTGCGCAAGTTCGGCAACGCCGCCAAGGGCGAGCTGGCTGCGCTGGGCCGCTTCGCAGGTTCGGTTGAGGGTAAGTTGGCTCAGCTGGGCATCGGCGTGTCAGCGATCGCCGCAGGCATGCAGTCGGCGCGATTGGACAAAGACCTCAAGCAGCTGCAGCTCACCGCCGGGGCAACTGCAGACGAAGCCGGGCGCCTGCGTAAGGAGCTGCTCGGTGCGCAGATTGCCACCGGCCAGGGCGCGGACGAACTCAAGGGTGGCGTCGATGCGCTGATCGCAGGCGGTCTGAGCATGGCCGAGGCCACCGCCACTGTCGCCCCCATGTCCGAAACCCTGGCGGTGGCAAAGACCAACGCCGATGCGCTGGCCAAGGCGATGGGCGTGGCCAGTAAGCAGTTCGATATCGACCTGAGCAACACCGAGGAGGCTCGGCTGCTGCTGGACAAGATGGTGGTTGCAGGCCGTGCCGGTAACGCCGAGCTGGAGAACCTGCCGGATATCTTCGCCCGCATCGGCAGCAATGCGAAGTCATCCAATCTCAGCCTGGACCAGACCCTCGCGCTGGTCGAGACGCTGTCACTTGTCGAGCCAAACGCCGAGCGCCTCGCCACACTGACCGACAGCACCCTGCGCGTATTCACCAACGCGAACTACATGAAGTCGGCGTCCAAGGCGACCGGCGTGAAGTTCTTCGACGCTGAAGGCACCCGCCGTGATGCCCTGGAAGTGATCGGAGAGATCAAGGCCAAGTACGACAAGCTGGGCACCGACGCCCAGCGCTTCAAGTTCATCAATGCCGCATTCGGCAAGACCGATCTGGACACCCAGCGCGGCCTCAAGACGCTGCTCGATGGCGCTTCCCTCGGCAAACTGAGTGACGTCTTCGGCGACATTACCTCCGCCGGCGGCACCATCGCCCGCGACCTGCCCGAGGCAATCGGCAACGCGGTGGACCAGACCGGCCGCCTCAAGGGTGCGTTGCGCGAAGCCGCGGATGGCTTCGCCAAACCGATCAATGACGCCGTCAGCGAGGCGATCAAGTTCGGCCTCGACAGTAAGGACAATGGTGGCCTCGGCCTGGATGGCACCGACATCATGGTCGGTGGCGCCCTCGGCGCGGCGGGCATCTTCGGCGCGGCACGTTACGGCGGTAAGGCGATCCAGGGTCTGGCTGGCAAGCTCGGCAGCACCGCTGCAGGCGTGGCCACCGGCAAGGCACTGGAAGAAGCGGCTGGCGTGCAACCCGTGTTCGTCGTCAACATGCCTGATGGACTTGGTGGCAAGCTTGGCATTGCCGAGAAGCTGGCCGGAACTGCAGGCGACGTGGTTGGCCCGAAGACCTTCAGCAAACTGAAAACCACGCTGGCCCTGCTGGGCGGCGCGCCGCTATCAGCTCTCCCGTCCTTCGGTGCGGGCGCCATGGCCACCGCAGGTGCGGCAGTCGCAGGCGCAGGCGCGGCCGGCTATGGCGTCGGCACACTGCTCAGCGATTACCTGATCGATGGCACCGCGTTGGGCGATGCCATCGGCGAAGCGGTTGCGCACGCCATCTCTCCGTTCAGCGAAAGTGCCCGCAGCGCGATCGCTGCGAACAAGGCCGCGTCCGAGCTCACCATCCGCATCGAGGGCGACCAGAAGGCCAAGGTCACCCAGCTCAAGCCCCAGGATGATCTGGAGATGCGCGTGCTCACCGGCCGTACCGGAGCGGGTAGCTGATGGCCTGGCGCGATGACTATCGGCCCGGCGCATTCCGTGGCGTGTCGTTTCACCTGAAAAACAGTACCCGCACGGGCGGTCGCCGTACCGTGCTGGACGAGTACCCCCTGCGCGACGTGCCGAGCACCCAGGACATGGGCCGCAAGGCGCGCCAGTTCAACCTGTCCATGACCGTAATCGGGCCGGACTACATGGCCCAGCGTGACCAGCTGATCGAGGCGCTGGAAGCCTGGGGCCCTGGTACGCTCATCCACCCCTTTTATGGTGAGCTGGATGTTGTCGTGCTGGGCGACTATAGCGTCGAGGAGAGCACTGAACAGGGCGGCCTGGCCCGCATTACTCAGAACTTCGCCGAGGCTGGCGAAACGCCGCGCCCAGATAGCCAGACGCTACCAGGCGCCGCAGTCAACGCCACAGCTGACCAGGTGCAACATGAGGCACTGGTCGAGTTCGAGGAAGAGTGGAGCGTGCTCGGCACGGCCGGTTTCGTTGCTGACGAAGCGCTCACCATGCTGGGCGAAGCCAGTGGCGCCGTTGGCGAGGCGTTCGAGTATGCGCAGGGCGCCGCCAGCCCTGTAATCGGGACCGTCCAGGGCGCAACCAGTACCGTAACGAATGCAGGCGGTCTGCTCAGCGGCGCCGGTTCATTCAACCAGCTGTACACTCGGCTGACTGGCAGCTTTCAGCAACTCATGCTCGCGCCAGGTAATCTCAGCTTCAGCCTGCTCGACGTAGTACGCAGTATCACCAGCGGCACCAATCCCTTCGCCGCATTCCAGGCGCAAGCGGCCCTCTTCAACCTCGGAAGCAAAGCCAAGCCGGTGCGCAGCAGCGGCTATGTCACCCCTGCTCGCGCGCAACAAGCCGCGAACCAGGCAGCGGTGTATCGCCTGATCGAGCGTGTCGCGGTGACCGAGGCCGCACGCCTGAGCACCAGTCGTCCGCTCGATAGCCAGGGGCAAGTCCTGCCTGGCCTGGCGTATGAAAACCGCAACCAGGCGGTGGAGGTGCGCGACCAGGTCGTCGCCGAGCTCGACCGCCAGCAACTCGCGGCCAGCCCGGACCGCTATGCGGCTCTGGCCAAGCTCACAGCTGCGCTGGTCAGCGACATGAATCAGCGTTCAGCGGCCTTGGTGTCGCTGACACAGTTCCAGCCGCGCATCACCATGCCGGCCCTGCTTATCGCCCACCAGCTGTACGGGGATGCCCGGCGTGCCGATGAAATAGTCGCTCGCAATCGCATCGCGCATCCCGGCTTCGTCCAGGGCGGCCAGTCGTTAGAGGTGCTGAAGGATGCCTGAAGTCCTGCTCACCGTCGGCAACCAGGAATGGGGCGGCTGGAAAGGCTACCGCATCGCCCTGGGCATGCAGCAGCTCGCCGGTCGATTCGACCTGCAGTTAACCGAGCGCTGGGCGGGCCAAGCCCAGCGCCGCGAGATCCCCGAAGGCGCGCCGTGCAGCCTGCACTATGACGGCGAGCTGCTGATCACTGGCTACATCGATCGTGTTAGTCCCACCTACAACGCCCAGGAACACAGCGTAAGCGTCAGCGGCCGGGACAAGACATGCGATCTGGTCGACTGCTCCGCACCATCCACGCAATGGATCGGTCGTGGCCTGACCGACGTCGCCCGCGAGCTTTGCGCGCCCTTTGGCATAACCGTCATCGACCAGGTGGGTGCCAACGCACCGTTCAAAAGCCTCAAGCCAAACGACGGCGAGACGGTATTCGAGATGCTCGACCAGGCCGCACGGATCAGGGGCGTGCTGCTCATCACCGATGGTCGCGGCAATCTGCTCATCAGCCGCGCCGGTCACACCCGTGCGAATGATGCCCTAGTGCTAGGCAAAAACATCCATCAGGGGGAAGGCAGCCGGGACCTCGTCGACGTCTTCAGCCAATACACCCTCAAGGGGCAGGCCCAGGGTGATGACTGGCTGTCCGGCGAGCAGGCCAGCGGCGTGGTGGCGCGCGCGTCGGATTCGCGCATGAAGCGTCATCGCCCCCTCACCCTAATCGCCGAAGGACCCCTCGACGCAGCAGGCGCACGCCAGCAGGTCACCTGGGAGCGGAACGTGCGTTGGGGTCGTTCCCAGTCGCTCACCTACAGCCTGACCAGTTGCCGTCAGTCCAACGGCCAGATCTGGCGGCACAACAGCCTGACCACCGTTCACGACGCCTATCAGTACCTGCAGGGCGCCGAGCGGCTCATCACCGATATCGCGTACAGCCTCGACGACCAGGGCGAGCGCACCGAACTCACCCTCATGCCACGCGAGGCATTCGACGTGCTGCAACAACCGGAACCGGAGGTCACCGATGCGTGGTATTGACCGCATGCTGAGCCCGCTCCGCCGTGGCTTGGCGCATATCGTCAGCCGCGCCGTCGTCACCTTGGTGAACGATGCCGCTCGCATGCAGACCCTGCAGCTGAGCCTGCTGGCCGATGAGCAGCTCGACGGTGCCGAGCATTGGCAGCCCTATGGCTTCACCTATAAGCCGCACACCGGCGCCGAAGCGTTGGTGGTAGCAATCGGTGGCCACCGCGCGCACAGCGTCGTCATCGCCTGCGCCGATCGCCGCTATCGCCTGACCGACCTCGAGGACGGCGAGGTGGCCATCTACACCGATGAAGGCGACCGGATCCACTTCAAGCGCGGCCGCATCATCGACATCCAGACCGGCACGTTGAATATCAAGGCCACCGACGCAGTGAATATCGACACGCCGGTGATTACCCAGACCGGCCGCATTGAGTCCACAGGCGACCAGATCGCGGCCGGCATCAGCCAGATTGAACACACGCACGGCGGTGTGCAGCGCGGCTCTGATACTTCGGACGCCGCCCAATGACCGACATTGCCCTGAAGTGGAATGGTCGTGAGGCCGACATCGCGATCGAGAACGGCGACATTGCGCTCGATGGCACCCTGCAGACGCCCCTCGTCATTAGCCTGTTCTCCGATCGCCGCGCGCGTGCAGACGATGCGCTGCCGGGCGATGCCCGCGACCGTCGTGGCTGGCCGGGCGATGCCTGGCCGGGCGTTGCGGGCGACCAGATCGGGTCCCGCCTGTGGCTGCTCAGCCGCGAAAAGGAAATCGCCGAAACCCTGCGCCGCGCCCGCGACTACGGCAAAGAAAGCGTCAGCTGGACGCTGGAAGACGGCATCGCCGCACGCACCGAGATCACCGCTTCAGTCCCTAAGCGCGGCTGGCTGCGCCTGGACGTGGCCATCCTGCGCCGCGACGGCCGCACCGAGAATTACCAATACGACACCCTGTGGGAGAACCTGTAATGCCGTTCCCAATCCCCACGCTTGAGCAGACCCGACAGCAGATCGGCAGCGACATCGAGGCCCATCTACCCGGCACCGAGGCCAGAACCCGCCGCAGTACGCTCGGCGTCCTGGCGTTCGCCGAGGCCGGCGCTGTGCAGGGCCTACACGCCCACATCGAGCACCGCTGGCGCAACATGCTGCCGGACGAACTGGCCGATGCCGAAGGCGTGGAGCGCTGGGCCAGGCGTTACAAACTCTGGTACCGCGACCCGGTTGGAGCAGCCGGCCCGGTGAGCATTTCCGGAGCAATAGGCGCAACCGTGCTCGCCGGCACCAGTCTGCAGTACAGTCAGGAACTGGTTTACACCGTTCGTGAGTCGGTCACGCTGGCCGCTGCGACCGCCCTGGTTACGGTCGATGCGCAGACGCTCGGCGTTGCAGGTAATCTTCCGGCAGGCGCTCGCTTGACCCTGCTCAGCCCGGTGACTGGAATCCAGTCTGCCGCCACGGTGGCCGATGGTGGGCTCATGGGCGGCACCGATCTTGAATCGCTCGACGGTTTGCGCCGCCGCGTGCATCGCCGTATGGCGGAGCCACCGCAGGGCGGCAGCCTCACCGACTACGAAACCTGGGCGCTTGAATCCCATCCTGCGATCACCCGTGCCTGGGCAACCGAGCATGAGCAGGGCAGCGGCAGCATCGTGGTCCGTATCGTCTGCGACAACCAGGACGACCCTATTCCCAGCGCCGAAGTGCTGGAAGCGTGCGCGGCCTATATTGCCGAGCGCCGACCCGCCGGACGCCGCTCGGTTTATGTCCTGCCGCCTGTTTCCGCTCCGCTGCAGTACCAGATCCGCGCAGTGCCAAACACCGTGGAAGTCCAGGCTGCGATTGAGGCCGAGTTGCGCGACCTGCACCGCCGCGAGGCGGCACCCGGTGGGTCACTGTTGCTCAGCCATATCCGTGAGGCGGTCAGCATCGCGAATGGTGAGCGTGACAACAGCGTTCTCTCCCCAACGGCTGATGTGCATCGCACCACGGGCGAGATGTCGACCTTCGGTGGCATCACATGGTCGTGACAGGCGAAGACTACGGTCGGCTGCTAAGCCAGCTGCTGCCGCCGGGCGCTGCCTGGTCACAGGATCCAGACAGCGCGCTGCAGGCACTGCTGCGCGCGCTGGGCCAGCCGCTCGCGCGCGTCCACCTTCGCGCCGATGACCTCTACCGCGAAGCGGATCCCGCCGAGGCGTTCGAGACGCTGACACGCTGGGAAGCGGCGCTCGGGTTGCCTGACGAATGCAGCGTCCAGGGCTCGCTCACCGTGCAGGAGCGCGTCAACGCCGTAGTGACCAAGATCATCGGCCTGGGCGGCCAAAGCCGCAGCTATTTCCTCGCCCTGGCCGAAGCCATGGGCTACCCCGCCGCCACCATTACCGAATACCACGCCCGCCGATACGGCCGCGCCAGCATGGGCGAGGCCTATGGCGGCGAGGACTGGGAAGACGTCTGGCAGCTCAACCTGCCAGAGACCTTGATGATCGAGCGCCGACACGGGCGCTCAGCGATGGGCGAACCCTACCGGGCATGGGGCGACAACCAGCTCGAATGCGTCATGCAAAAGCGCAAGCCGGGCGCCTCCATCCTCTTTTTCAACTACGGAGAAAACTAATGGACTACCCGAAGTCAGAACCCGGCGTGGCCTTGCTAAACGGCAAGTTCACCGACGGCAATCCGCTGCTCGGCGTTTCCGCTTCGCGGGATCCGGCGAAGTGGGCAAACGATGTCACAGATGAAATCCTCGGCGTCATCGAAGAGGGCGGCTTATTGCCTGACGAGGCCAACCCCGCACAGATGCGCCAGGCGGTCGTGGCCATTATCAACAAGGTGGCGCCGGTCGCGACGCAAGCAGAGGCAGAGGCCGGCACCGAAAATACCAAGCGTATGACGCCGTTGAGGGTATTTCAGGCGATCGCTAAGAAGGTCGTGCAAGCCAGCGAAACGGTGCTCGGCATCGCAAAAGTCGCCACCCAAGCGCAGACCGAAGCGGGCACTGATGACGCAACGATTGTGACGCCGAAGAAGTTGCAAATGGGGTTCTCTGTCAGTCTTGCTCAGAATGGATACATCGTTTTCCCTCGCTGGTTGTTCGGTTTGATTATCCAATGGGGTTCGGTCGTTGTATCCGGAGCCGGCACGGCTGCTACTGCGACGTACCCTATCGCTTTTCCAACCCAATGTTTTCAGGCATTCCTCACGGCGAGTGGTTGGCCTTTGAGTGATCAGCGTGCGGTGACAACCTCTGAACCGCTTGGAAGCGCGAGTATTCCTGTCACCTACTTCGGGTCTGCGACTTCTTCGCGGGTTAGGTTTTGGGTCGTCGGTAACTAGGAGATAGCGAATGCGTCATTACAGCAAAACAACTCGCACGACATACCTTGAAGGTCGACATACGGAGATGCCTGCTGACGCAGTGCCAATCACCGAAGACCGCTATCAGTCGGTCATCGCCAACCCTGCCCCCGGCAAGATCCGCAGCCACGACGCCGACGGCTTGCCGATACTGATTGACCCGCCGATATACGTGCCGACCGATGACGATCACCGCGCCGCAGTTGCCAGCCGTCGATGGCATCAGGAGGTGGCCGGCATCGCCTGGCAGGGCTACGGCATCGCCACCGACCGCGAATCTCAAGACAAGATCGTGCAGGAAACTCGCGCCATCGACCGGGCTCTCCGTGTCGACGGCAAGGGCTGGAAGTGCATCGACCTGGCGACAGGGATTGTCGTTTTCCGCCCAACAACCAACGCCGAAATGGTGGCCATCGGCGATGCGGTCTATGCCTACGTGTCGGCGTGCTTCGAGCGGGAAGAGGCCCTGCTAGAAGAGATTGTGGCTGGAACCTATGACACGTCCATGCTCGAAACCGGCTGGCCGGCATGATCCGCCGCCCCTAATAAAGCCCCGCCCTGCGCGGGGCTTTTCGTTTCTGATCCCGAGGTTTCCAATGCTGACCCATATATTACGGGCGGCCCTGCAATGGGTCTGCCTGCTGCCGCTGCGTGTACTGCTGATTCTGGCCGGCCTGCTGGTCGTGCCGCTCGCGCTCCCGTTCCGCGTGACGCAAGGCCTGCCGCAGCCCTTCAGCCAGGCGCCCGGCGATTGGCGGCTGATCACGCTGCCGCGCTGGGCCTGGCCCTGGAGCAATGACCGCGACGGCCGCGTCGACGGCCAGAGCTTTGGCACCGCCACCACGGGCCCGGCGATCAACCTTTGCCGCATCGAAGAGAACCTGTCAGCCGCCTACCTGCGTCTAGCGGGCACTTACGTCGAAAACCTGACCTGGCTCGACTGCGCCGAGCGTTACGACCGGCCGCACACCTTCTTCTACATGGATCCGCCGTACTGGCAGACCGAAGGCTACGGCGTCGACTTCCCGTTCGAGAACTACCAGCGAATGGCCGACTTCATGCGCCGCTGCAAGGGCAAGGTGATGGTCAGCATCAACGACCACCCCGACATCCGTGAGGCGTTCACCGGCTTCCAGATCGAGCAGACCAGTCTCAAATACAGCGTGGCAAACCAACGCCAGGGAGGACAGGCGGCCAGCTCAGAGCTAGTGATCATGAACTGGCGGCCAGAGGTGATGGGAGGGTTGTTCTAGAGATTTTCCTTCAGCCAGGATTTGCATTCACCTTTGAACCCAGCCCAGGCGCCACTGCCAGATAGCTTGACGACTAGAAGCTCATCATCCTCGTCAATATGGCCACGCAACCGATCGCGGATTACCTTGCAAGGGGTTTCGGTCACGATGATCCAGGTAGAGTCCAAGCAGTGCCATCGTGTGTCGCTGAGTTCCTCGATAGCCTCGATCAAAGCAGCGTAATTCTTCTGCTTATTGAGATCGTATCCAATCAGTATTGAAGCCATAAGTGTTCCAGGTAGTGGCAGAGAGCCACAACCATAGGGTTTCGGAACGCTTGTGCCAAGTAATGCGCAAAATCTGGCGCGCAGCTGATGCCAAACCAGCCGCAAAACGGTGCCAAATCATCCGCGCGCTTACACAACTGCGAACTGCAAAAACAGAGCGCCGGCGCCACGCGACTTGCATCAGCGCGCCCCTCTACCTCTATAATCCGCGCGCTTTTTCCGCTATTGAACCGGAGAACCACAATGTTGAAGCGCACCCTGGCAGCCGTTGCCGGCCTTGCCGTATCCCTGTCTTTTGTCACCGCACAGGCCGCCGACGTCCTTCGTGTCTCGGCTATTCCCGACGAAGCACCGACCGAGCTGATCCGCAAGTTCGAACCGCTGGGCCAATACCTTGAAAAAGAGCTGGGCATGCCGGTGAAGTTCACCCCGGTATCCGATTACGCCGCCGTGGTGGAATCCCTTGCATCAGACCGTATAGACCTCGCCTGGCTGGGCGGCTTCACCTTCGTCCAAACCCGACTGAAGACCGGCGATGCGATTCCGCTGGTGCAGCGTGAGCAAGACGAGAAGTTCACCAGCAAATTCATTACCGCCGACCCCGAAGTCGAGACGCTGCAGGATCTCGAAGGCAAAACCTTCGCCTTCGGCTCTGTGTCCTCGACCTCAGGTAGCCTGATGCCGCGCTACTTCATGATCAGAGACGGCATCGATCCCGAGCAGTTCTTCAAGCGCATCGCCTATTCCGGCGCCCACGACGCCACGGCAGCCTGGGTCCAGGCCGGCAAAGCTGACGGTGGCGTACTCAACGCCTCGGTGTGGGACAAGCTGGTCGAGACCGGGAAGGTAGATACGAGCAAGGTCCGTGTCATCGACACCACCCCGCCCTACTACGACTACAACTGGACGGTGCGCGGCGACCTCGATCCTGCGCTGGTGAGCAAGATCAAAGCCGCCTTCCTCGCGCTGGATCCAAAGAACCCCGAGCATAAAAAGATTCTCGATCTGCAGGCGGCCAGCCGCTTCATCGAAACCCGTCCGGAAAACTACGAAGGCATCGAGGAAGCCGCGCGCGCCGCTGGCCTGCTGAAGTAACCCTTCGCACTCGATCGGCAACGGTCGGGTGCAGCCAGAACCGTCACGGCTCGGCCTCCTCGCCCAGCCGTACCGCGCCAAAAACCCTCGTGGCGATGCGCAGGCAGCTGTGCCTGACCAGCGAAGCCAGGTAGTCATGATGAGCAGTTCGATCACCTTTATTCCTCCGGGTATCCGCAGCGCACCCGCGCCGGCATCATGCGTGCGGTTGTCCGGCCTGTGTCATAGCCATCCGGGCGGACAGACGGCCCTGCAGGACATCGAGTTGGAGATAGGGCAAGGCGAGCGAGTCGCGGTCATCGGCCCGTCGGGTGCCGGCAAGACCACGCTGTTGCGTCTGCTGGCCAGCCACATCCAACCAAGCAATGGGCATCTCGAATTGCTCGGCTGCACGCCTTGGTCGCTATCTACTGGCGCGCGGCAGAAACTACGCAAGCGCATCGGTCTGATTCACCAAGCGCCACCGCTTCCGCCCCGGCAAAGAGTCATCACTGCGGTGCTCGCCGGGCGGCTGGGCCGCTGGTCGCTGGGGCGCAGTCTCGCCAGCCTGGTCTATCCACTGGACAAGCAGGGTGCGACCAAAGCCCTCGGCCGGCTGGATCTCGCTGACAAGCTCTATATGCGCTGCGATCAGCTATCCGGCGGACAGCTTCAGCGCGTCGGTATCGCCCGGGTGCTCTATCAGCAGCCCGAGCTGATTCTCGCGGACGAACCAGTGTCGGCGATGGACCCGGTGCTTGCCGCGTACTCACTGAACGTACTCAATCGCGATGCCGTGCACCGTCAGGTGACATTGCTGGCCAGCCTGCATGCGGTGGATCTGGCACTGGAGCATTTCCCGCGGGTCATCGGAATTCGTGCAGGACGTGTCCTGTTCGATAAAGCCTCGACAGCGGTGACACCGGCCGAGCTCGAAGCGCTCTACGCGAACGAGCAGCTGGACAACCAGCAGGCCTCGCTGCCCTTGCCAGGCCAGCCCTTGCACGTTCCGCGATGCTGAGTCCAACCCTCACGCAACGCGACCCGGCCGCCGGCCCGCGCCTGGTGGCGACGCTGCTGGCGCTGGCTATGCTTTGGCCGGGCCTGTCACTGAGCGAACTGGACCTGGGCGTGCTGTTTGACGGCAGCAACGCCGAAACCATGGGTGTATTCCTCTCCGGTTTCTGGCCGCCCGCGCACGACCAGGCCTTTCTCGCGCTGCTGGGGCGCGCCACGCTGGAGACGCTCGCCATCGCAACTGCGGGCATGGCGCTGGCGCTGGTCGTGGCACTGCCCTGTGCGCTGGTGGCTACGCGAGCGTTGTCGATCTCGGCACTCAGCCGCGCCGGCCGCCCGAGGTGGTGGGCGCAGGCAGCGCGTTGGCCGGTGCGTGGACTGCTGATCGTGCTGCGCAGCGTGCCGGAGATCGTCTGGGCGTTGCTGTTCGTGCGTGCGGTGGGCCTTGGACCGACCGCCGGCGTGCTGGCCATTGCCATTACCTACGCCGGCATGCTCGGCAAGGTCTATGCGGAGATTTTCGAGTCGGTCGATCCGCTGCCCACCCGCGCCCTGCTAGGCGCCGGCAGCTCACGACTGCAGGCGCTCGCCTATGGTGTGCTGCCACAGGCCACGGGCGAGATGCTGTCCTATACCGTCTATCGTTGGGAGTGTGCCGTGCGCGCCTCGGTGGTGATGGGCTTCGTCGGCGCGGGCGGGCTGGGTCAGCAGATGGATCTATCGATGCGCATGTTCGCCGGCGGTGAAGTCGCGAGCATGCTGCTGACCTTCCTGGCGCTGGTGCTGATGGCCGACCTGATCAGCCAGGCGTTGCGCCGGAGATTCATGTGAAGTCGCTATCGCGCTATGCGTTGCCGCTGTTGCTGATCGCGGCCGTGATCGGTTCGTTCGCCTTTCTGCAATTCGAGGCCACCGCATTATTCAGCCGTGACGGCGTTGGGCAGATGGCCGATTACGCTTCGAGCTTCCTCAGTCCCGATCTTTCAGCCAACCATCTGCGAGCGATCGGCTACGGCGCTCTGGAAACATTGGCGATGTCGGCGATCGGCACGCTATTGGCCGCACTGCTCGGATTGTCGCTCGCATTACCGGCGTCAGGACGCGTCGGCATTATTGCCATGGCCAGCTCGCGGCTGGTGCTCAACGCATTGCGCGCCATCCCCGAACTGGTTTGGGCTGCATTGATGGTTCTGGCGGCTGGCTTGGGGCCGAATGCCGGAACCCTGGCGCTGGCGCTACACACTGCCGGGGTGCTGGGGAGGCTATTTGCCGAAACCCTGGAAAACACGCCGAGCGGCCCCGCCGAAGCGCTGCGCCTTTCAGGTAGCAATCGCATCAGCGCGTTCTGCTACGGCACCCTGCCCATCATCTGGCCACAGCTGCTGGCCTACACGCTGTATCGCTGGGAGAACAACATCCGCATGGCGAGCGTGCTCGGCTTCGTCGGCGCCGGTGGTCTGGGGCAGATGCTCTACATGAGCCTTAGCCTATTCCAGGAAGCCCAGGCGTCGACGGTGATTCTGGCCATGCTGTTGATGGTGCTGGCCGTCGATGCCCTCAGTGGCTGGGCGCGGATGCGCTGGGTGCGCGGCTAGGCGCTGACGTGGATCAGTGCTGGCTGGGCTTCGCTGCTCTTTCCTGCACCAGCACCCAGGGCGCTACCACTACCGCCCACAGCTCCGGATCGCGATCCAGCCAATCCTGCGCCTGCTCAGTCTCGATCTTGCCCATGTGGCCTTTAGCCAGCCATTCGGCTACTGTTTCGCGGTCGTCCTGAGCCACCGCCTGCGCCGCTTCGATCAGATCGAAGTCGCTGGCCACGCGTAGCAGCGCGCCACGGGCGAAGAATGGCTGCAAGTCCTGCCAGGAGATCGGCGCGGTTTCGCCCAGCAACTTGGCATAGAGAGTGCTTGGATCTTCGCTCATGTGACTCACCTAATTCAAAAAGGGCGCAATGATAGCGTCCGGGTGAATCTCATCAAACGGATCCAATTGCTGACTGTGCAAACAAGTGCTGACGCTTCTACACTGTGCCGGTACAGTTGCCGTACCGTTTGGGGACGTTTGCTCCTGAACGACACTGCAGCCAGCAGGATTCAAAACAATAATGATGCAAGTGGAGCGCATATGAAGACCAAACAGCGTCTTTCCAAACTTTTCATGGCAATCGCTTTGACGGGAGCAGCGAGCTATACGCTTGCCGCCGACAACATCAAGATCGGTTTGGCCGGCCCGGTCACAGGGGCCGTTGCGCAGTACGGCGACATGCAGTTCATCGGGGCCCAGATGGCCATCGAGCAGATCAACAAGAAGGGCGGGGTCAACGGGCAGCAACTGGAAGGCGTCGTGTATGACGATGCTTGCGACCCCAAACAGGCGGTCGCAGTCGCCAACAAGATCGTCAACGACGAAATCAGCTTCGTGGTTGGCCATCTGTGCTCCAGCTCGACCCAGCCCGCGTCCGATATTTACGAAGACGAAGGCATTCTGATGATTACCGCGGCTTCGACAAGCCCGGACATCACTTCCCGTGGTTATGAACTGATTTTCCGCACCATCGGTCTGGACAGCCTGCAAGGTCCGACCGCAGGCAACTTCATCGCCGATCACGTCAAGCCGAAAAATGTTGCCGTCATCCATGACAAGCAGCAGTACGGTGAAGGCATCGCCACCGCCGTTAAGCAGACCCTGGAAGAGAAAGGCGTCAAGGTCGGCTTGTTCGAAGGCATCAACGCCGGCGACAAGGACTTCTCCTCGATGATCTCCAAGCTCAAGCAGGCAGACGTCGACTTCGTCTACTACGGCGGCTATCACCCGGAACTCGGTCTGTTGCTGCGCCAAGCCAAAGAGCGTGGTCTGAACGTGCGCTTCATGGGGCCGGAAGGCGTCGGCAACAAGGAAATCTCGGCCATCGCCGGCCCGGCTTCCGAAGGCCTGTACGTGACCCTGCCGAAGTCCTTCGACCAGGACCCGCGTAACCAGGAACTGGTCGACGCCTTCAAGGCGAAGAACCAGGACCCGAGCGGCCCATTCGTGTTCCCAGCCTACGCTGCGGTCCAGGTCATTGCCGAGGGTATCGAAAAAGCAGGCAGCACCGACACCGACAAGGTCGCCGAAGCGCTGCGCAGCAACACCTTCGATACGCCGACCGGCAACCTCTCGTTCGACGAGAAGGGCGATCTGAAGGATTTCAACTTCGTGGTTTACGAATGGCACCAGGACGGCACCAAGACCGAAGCCAAGTGAACCGGTAACCACCCAACCGAAGCCCACGGCGTCCGCTGTGGGCTTTGTTTTAGCTGATCGGGGCTGACCCGGCCACAAGCAATGGGGCCGCCCCCGCAACACCTTCAACCAAGCGAGTGGCCTGCATAGCTGGCCCGCCTCGAAGCTGGCACTGTGCGTGATCCGCACGGAGCCCTTGGCGCTGCATTCTCCGTGCTGCGTGTTCGAAGCAGGTCCGCATTGGCGGTCGAGCACGGGCTGCTGGGTGTTCAGGAGAACGTAATGCCTGAGCTTTACCACTACTTCCAACAGCTGATCAACGGCCTGACCGTTGGCAGCACTTATGCCTTGATAGCCATCGGTTACACGATGGTCTACGGCATCATCGGCATGATCAACTTCGCCCACGGCGAGGTGTACATGATCGGTTCCTACGTCACGTTCATCGCCATCGTCGGGCTCTCGATGATGGGGCTCGATGCCCTGCCCATTCTGATGATTGGCGCGTTCGCCGCCGCCATGATCGTCACCAGCGCCTACGGTTACAGCATCGAGCGGGTCGCCTACCGACCACTGCGCGGAAGCAACCGGCTGATTCCGCTGATCTCGGCGATCGGTATGTCGATCTTCCTGCAGAACGTCGTCCTGCTCTCTCAGGATTCGAAGGACAAGGCGATCCCCAACCTGATGCCGGGCAACTTCATCTTCGGTGAAAGCGCCATGAACGGTGTGGTGGTCTCTTACATGCAGGTGCTGATCTTCGTGGTCACCATCCTTGCCATGATGGGACTGACCTTGTTTATCTCCCGCTCCCGGCTGGGTCGCGCCTGCCGCGCCTGCGCTGAAGATCTGAAGATGGCCAACCTGCTGGGCATCAATACCAACAGCATCATCGCCCTGACCTTCGTCATCGGGGCCGCGCTGGCGGCCGTTGCCGCCGTGCTGATCAGCATGCAATACGGGGTGATCAACCCGCACATCGGCTTCCTGGCCGGCATTAAAGCCTTCACCGCCGCGGTACTCGGCGGCATCGGCAGTATTCCCGGTGCGATGTTGGGCGGGCTGGTGCTCGGTGTTGCCGAAGCCTTCGGCGCCGACATCTTCGGAGATCAGTACAAGGACGTGGTGGCCTTTAGCCTGCTGGTTCTGGTTCTGCTGTTCCGTCCGACCGGCATCCTTGGTCGCCCGGAGGTTGAAAAGGTATGACCCGCAATCTTCGTACTGCCTTTTTCAGCGCGTTGCTGGTCATCGCCGTCGCGGTACCGGTGTTCGGTCTGAAACTCACCACCGTCGGCATTCGCCTCGAAGTCCATGGCAGCGACGCGAATACCTTCTGGATCATCGCGGCCTGCGCCGTGGCCATGTTCTTCTGGCAATTGTTCCGCCACCACGCGGCGGCCGGCTGGGCCGCCAGTCCTAAACTGCCGACGATTCCGGCCGGCGCAGGCAGCTTCCTGACCCTGCCGTCGACTCAGCGCTACATCATCATCGGACTGGTGCTGGTGGCGCTCGCCTGGCCGTTCTTCGGCTCGCGCGGCGCGGTGGACATCGCCACGCTGATCCTCATCTACGTGATGCTGGGCCTGGGCCTGAACATCGTCGTCGGTCTGGCTGGTCTGCTCGATCTGGGCTATGTCGGCTTCTACGCGGTCGGTGCCTACACCTACGCGCTGCTATCGCACTACTACGGGATCGGGTTCTGGGTCGCGCTGCCGATTGCCGGCGCCATGGCGGCGCTGTTCGGCTTCTTGCTGGGCTTCCCGGTGCTGCGCCTTCGGGGTGACTACCTGGCGATCGTGACCCTGGGTTTCGGCGAGATCATCCGTCTGTTGTTGCGCAACATGACCGATCTCACCGGTGGTCCGAACGGCATTAGCGGCATCGACAAGCCCACACTGTTCGGCCTCTCGTTCGACCGTCGCGCCGCCGAGGGTATGCAGACCTTCCACGAGTTCTTCGGCGTGGATTACGCCTCCATCAACAAGGTGATCTTTCTCTACCTGATCGCCCTGCTGCTGGTGCTGCTGACTCTGTTCGTGATCAACCGTCTGCTGCGTATGCCCATTGGCCGTGCCTGGGAAGCGTTGCGCGAGGACGAGATCGCCTGCCGCGCGCTGGGCATGAACCCCACCGTGATCAAACTCTCAGCCTTCACACTGGGCGCGACCTTCGCCGGTTTCGCCGGCAGCTTCTTTGCTGCCCGTCAGGGCCTGGTGTCGCCGGAGTCGTTCACCTTCATCGAATCAGCCATCATCCTCGCCATCGTCGTGCTCGGCGGCATGGGCTCTCAGCTGGGGGTGATTCTCGCCGCCATCGTGATGATCCTGTTGCCCGAGCTAATGCGTGAGTTCAGCGAATACCGCATGCTGATGTTCGGCGCCTTGATGGTGCTGATGATGATCTGGCGTCCGCAGGGTCTGCTGCCTATGCAACGCCCCCACCTGGAGCTGAAGCGATGAGCCGCCCGATTCTTGAAGTACGCGGCCTGACCATGCGCTTCGGCGGCCTCTTGGCCGTTAACGGAGTGGGCCTGAGCGTACAGGACAAACAAGTGGTTTCGATGATCGGTCCGAACGGCGCCGGCAAGACCACCGTATTCAACTGCCTGACCGGCTTCTACCAGCCCACCTCGGGAGAAATCCTGCTCGACGGAGAAGCGATCCATGGCCTGCCCGGCCACAAGATCGCCCGCAAGGGTGTGGTCCGTACTTTCCAGAACGTCCGCCTGTTCAAGGACATGACCGCCGTGGAGAACCTGTTGGTTGCCCAGCATCGGCATCTCAACACCAACTTCCTGTCCGGCCTGCTGAAGACCAAGGCGTTCCGCCAGAGCGAGCACGAGGCGATGGATTTCGCCGCCCATTGGCTTGAGCAGGTCAACCTCACCGAGGTGGCCAACCGCCCGGCCGGCACCCTCGCCTATGGTCAGCAACGCCGCCTGGAGATCGCCCGCTGCATGATGACGCGTCCGCGCATTCTTATGCTCGACGAACCAGCAGCCGGCCTGAACCCGAGGGAAACCGAGGACCTCAAGGCACTGATCGGCATGTTGCGCGACACGCACGATGTCACCGTGCTGCTCATCGAGCACGACATGAAGCTGGTCATGAGCATTTCCGACCATATCGTCGTGATCAACCAGGGCTGCCCCCTGGCCGACGGCACGCCGGAGCAGATTCGGGACAATCCGGACGTCATCAAAGCCTATCTGGGGGAGGCGTAACCATGCTGTATTTCGAAAACGTCTCGACCTTCTACGGCAAGATCCAGGCGCTGCACAACGTCGACGTTGAGGTCCGCAAAGGCGAGATCGTCACGCTGATCGGCGCCAACGGTGCCGGCAAATCGACCCTACTGATGACGCTCTGCGGCACGCCAATGGCCTCCGAAGGCAGCATCCGCTTCGAGGGCGAGGAACTGGTCGGCAAACAGACCTGCGACATCATGCGCAAGGACATCGCCGTCGTACCTGAAGGGCGGCGCATCTTTGCTCGCCTGACGGTGGAGGAGAACCTCGTCATGGGCGGTTTCTTCACCAACCGCACGGATTTTCAGGAGCAGCTGGACAAAGTGCTGCTGTTGTTCCCGCGCTTGAAGGAACGCTTCCAGCAGCGCGGCGGCACCATGTCCGGCGGCGAGCAACAAATGCTCGCCATCGCCCGGGCATTGATGAGCAAGCCTAAGCTGTTGCTGCTCGACGAGCCCTCGCTGGGTCTGGCGCCGATCATCATCCAGCAGATTTTCGAGATCATCGAGCAGCTGCGCAGAGATGGTGTGACCGTCTTCCTGGTCGAGCAGAACGCCAACCAGGCGCTCAAGCTGGCCGACCGTGGCTACGTGCTGGAGAATGGTCACATCGTCATGCAGGGCAGCGGCGAAGAGCTGTTGAGCGACCCCAAGGTCCGCGACGCCTACCTCGGCGGTTGACCAGGAGCTGATACGAGCGCGTCCCGTGGGAGCTAGGGACGCCGAGTTCTTGCTGGCGAGCCTGAGCGCTGAATGTGAGTGCTAGCTTGCTCGTGAAGATGCTATGCAGAAGCTTCGCCAGCAAGCTGGCTCCTACAGGTTTCGCCGGGACCGGACATCCGCATCCTGCAACCGCAGACGATGACAACCCCACCGGGAGCCGCTATGGTGTGTCCCGCCTCTGTGCGCACCCGCACAGGCTCCTGGATCAGCAGACAGGGCATAACTGAGCTGGCTCATCTCTGAACTCAACTCAGGAGAAGCCGGCCATGACTGCCAGCCGTATCTGGATCAAGCATCCCCTCGCTATTTTCACCGCCAACGACCAGGACGCCTCCGGCGGGCTGGTGACCGAAAATGGCACCATCGTCGAACTCCTCGCTGCTGGGCAATCCCCCTCCACACCCGTCGACAGCACATTCGATGCCCGCGAACACGTGATACTTCCGGGCCTGATCAACACTCACCATCACTTCTACCAGACCCTCACCCGCGCCTGGGCGCCTGTGGTGAATCAGCCACTGTTCCCCTGGCTGAAAACACTCTACCCGGTCTGGGCACGCCTGACGCCGGACCGCCTTGCGCTAGCCAGCAAAGTGGCGCTGGCCGAGCTGCTGCTCTCCGGTTGCACCACCGCCGCCGATCATCACTACCTATTCCCTGGTGGTCTGGAGAACGCCATCGACGTGCAGGTCGATGCCGTGCGGGAATTGGGCATGCGCGCCATGCTCACCCGCGGTTCCATGAGTCTGGGCGAAGCCGATGGCGGACTGCCGCCGCAGCACACCGTGCAGGCTGCCGAGGAGATCCTGGCCGATAGCGAGCGCTTGATCGGGCGTTACCACGAGCGTGGCGCCGGTGCGCAAATACAGATCGCTCTAGCGCCCTGCTCGCCCTTTTCGGTTACCCCCGAAATCATGCGCGCCAGCGCCGCGTTAGCCGAGCACCACGACGTACGCCTGCATACGCACCTCGCGGAAACCCTCGACGAGGAAGCATTCTGCAGGCAGCGCTTCGGCCTGCGCACCGTGGATTATCTGGACAGCGTCGGCTGGCTATCCGAACGCACCTGGCTGGCCCACGGCATCCATTTCAATGACGACGAGATCGAGCGCCTGGGCGCAGCCGGTACCGGCATATGCCATTGCCCGAGTTCAAATATGCGGCTGGCGTCCGGCATCTGCCCAACCGTAGCACTGGAAGCCGCCGGGGCGCCCGTTGGACTGGGCGTAGATGGTTCGGCGTCGAACGACGCGTCCAACTTGATCCTCGAAGCCCGCCAGGCGCTGTACATTCAGCGCCTACGCTACGGGGCAGAGCAGATCACGCCAGAGCGTGTGCTGGGCTGGACCACACGCGGCTCGGCACATCTGCTGGGCCGCGACGATGTCGGCGAGCTGGCGGTCGGCAAGCAGGCCGATCTGGCGCTGTTCAAGCTCGATGAGCTGCGCTTCTCCGGTAGCCATGATCCCGTCTCGGCGCTGCTATTGTGCGGAGCCGATCGGGCCGACCGCGTGATGGTCGGCGGACGGTGGCGCGTCATCGACGGTCAGGTGGAGGGCCTCGACATCGCCGGGCTGATTGCCGATCACAGTCAGGCCGCGCGGGAGTTGATCGCTGGCTGATGCGCTGCTGCACGTGGGGTTCCAACCGTATTCCCGGGACCTCACGGCCCACCCAGGCATCATTTGAATTCGCTAACCGGCTATCTAAGTTCGTTTCGCAGAATCCACGTCCATCGCCGCGCGCAGCCACTTTTGCCCGCCTGATCCATACTCGTGATCAAGAACATCCACCGGCAGCGGCCTACGCAATCACCGCTGATACCTGCGCTCGTCGGCCGCACTGACTTTTGGGTCAGGTATTTGTTGACCAGAAAGTCAGATAACGCTAATTTTCACACCAGAGCCCAGAACAATAAATCCCCGGAGGCCCTCTTTGATCCAGTTCCTACTCAATCGAGAACTGCGCCGTGAGCAGACACTCGATCCGAATACCACCGTGCTGGAGTATCTGCGCGAATATCGCGGCAAACCCGGCACCAAAGAAGGCTGCGCCTCTGGCGACTGCGGCGCCTGTACCGTCGTGGTCGGCGAGCTGGACGGTGACCGTCTGCGCTATCGCACCCTTAACTCCTGCCTGACCTTCGTGTCCGCCCTGCACGGCAAGCAGCTGATCACTGTCGAGGACCTGAAGCATCAGGGTCAGCTTCACAGCGTTCAGCAAGCAATGGTCGACTGCCACGGTTCGCAGTGCGGGTTCTGCACGCCGGGCTTCGTCATGAGCCTGTTCGCATTGCAAAAATCAGCGGACGGTTTCGATAAAGCCGATACCCATGAAGCCCTGGCTGGCAACTTGTGCCGCTGCACCGGCTATCGCCCGATTCTCGACGCCGCGGAGCAGGCGTGTTGCGCCAAGCAGCCGGACCAGTTCGACGCCCGCGAAGCCGAAACCATTGCTCAGTTGAAAGCCATCGAACCACGCGAGACCGCCGAGCTGAACAGCGGCGACAAGCGCTGCCTGTCGCCGCTGACCGTGGGCGATCTGGCCGATATCTACAGCGCCAACCCCGATGCTCGTCTGCTCGCCGGCGGCACCGACCTGGCGCTTGAGGTTACCCAGTTCCATCGAGAGCTGCCGGTGATGATCTACGTCGGCCATATCGCCGAGATGAAGAAGGTCGAGGTGACCGACAGCAGCATCGAGATCGGCGCTGCGACCCCGCTGACTGATTGCTATGAAGCGCTGGCCAACGAATATCCTGATTTCGGCGAACTGCTGCACCGCTTCGCCTCTTTGCAGATCCGCAACCAAGGCACCCTCGGTGGCAATATCGGTAACGCCTCGCCCATCGGCGACTCCCCACCGCTCCTGATCGCGTTGGGTGCGCAGGTCGTCCTGCGCAAGGGCACCACCAGCCGCACCCTGCTGCTGCAGGATTACTTCATCGATTACAAGGTCACCGCACGCGAACAGGGCGAGTTCATCGAGAAGATCATCGTGCCGCGCGCTCAGCCAAACCGGGTGTTCCGCGCGTACAAGGTTTCCAAACGCCTGGACGACGATATCTCGGCCGTCTGCGCAGCCTTCGATCTGAAAATCGAGAACGGCGTCATCGAAGATGCCCGCGTCGCCTTCGGCGGCATGGCAGCCATTCCCAAACGCGCGGTTGCCTGTGAACGCGCACTGATCGGCGCGCCCTTTACCGAATCGGCCATCGAGCAAGCCTGCCTGGCACTCGAAAAAGACTTCACGCCGCTAACCGACTTCCGTGCCAGCCGCGAGTACCGCCTGCTGGTCGCACAGAACCTGCTGCGCAAGTGCTTCCACGAACAACAAGCGCCGGCATATGAGACGAGGGTTACTTCCTATGCATAAGCCAACCAAGACTCAGGAAGAAATTGCTGCGCTGTTCACCCAGGATCTGGTGACCGGCGTGGGCCGAAGCGTCAAGCATGACAGCGCACCGAAGCATGTCACCGGCGAAGCGGTATATGTCGACGACCGCCTCGAATTCCCGAACCAGCTGCATGTGTACGCCCGCATGAGCGACCGCGCCCATGCGCGCATTGTGCGTATCGATACGGCGCCTTGCTACGAGGTCCCGGGCGTCGCCATCGCCATCACCGCGAAGGATGTGCCGGGGCAGCTGGACATCGGTGCGGTGATGCCCGGCGATCCGCTGTTAGCTGACGGAAAGGTCGAATTCGTCGGGCAACCGGTGATCGCCGTCGCCGCCGACAGCCTGGAAACGGCGCGCAAGGCGGCGATGGCCGCGATCATCGAATATGAAGACCTGGAGCCGGTGATCGATGTGGTCGACGCGCTGCGCAAGAAGCATTTCGTACTCGACAGCCATACCCACAAGCGCGGTGATTCAGCTGGCGCGCTAGCGACCGCCCCGCGTCGCCTGCAGGGCAGCCTGCATATCGGTGGGCAGGAACACTTCTACCTTGAGACTCAAGTTTCCTCGGTGATGCCCACCGAAGATGGCGGCATGATCGTCTATACCTCGACGCAGAATCCCACCGAAGTCCAGAAGCTTGTGTCCGAGGTGCTCGGCGTCTCGATGAATAAGATCGTCATCGACATGCGTCGCATGGGCGGTGGCTTCGGCGGCAAGGAAACCCAGGCCGCAGGCCCTGCGTGCATGTGCGCGGTGATCGCGCACCTCACCGGTCGGCCGACCAAGATGCGCCTGCCGCGCATGGAAGACATGACCATGACCGGCAAGCGTCACCCGTTCTACGTCGAGTACGACGTCGGCTTCGATGATGACGGGCTGCTGCACGGGATCGAGATCGATCTGGCCGGTAACTGCGGCTATTCGCCGGACCTGTCCGGCTCCATCGTCGACCGCGCCATGTTCCACTCGGACAACGCCTATTACCTGGGCGATGCCACCATCAACGGCCATCGCTGCAAGACCAACCTGGCCTCGAACACCGCCTACCGCGGCTTCGGCGGCCCGCAAGGCATGGTCGCCATCGAAGAAATCATGGATGCGGTGGCACGAGAGCTTGGCAAGGACCCGCTGGACGTGCGCAAGCGCAACTACTACGACAAGACCGAGCGCAACGTTACGCCCTACTACCAGACCGTCGAGCACAATATGCTCGAAGAGATGACCGCCGAGCTGGAGGCGAGCAGCGAATATGCCCGTCGTCGCGAGGAAATCCGCGCGTTCAATGCCAACAGTCCGATTCTGAAGAAGGGCTTGTCGCTAACGCCGGTGAAGTTCGGTATCAGTTTCACCGCCAGCTTCCTTAACCAGGCCGGCGCACTGGTACACGTCTACACCGACGGCAGCATCCACTTGAACCACGGCGGCACCGAGATGGGCCAGGGCCTGAACATCAAGGTCGCGCAGGTGGTGGCCGAGGTGTTCCAGGTCGACGTCGAGCGAATCCAGATCACTGCGACCAACACCGACAAGGTGCCGAACACCTCGCCGACGGCGGCCTCTTCTGGCGCCGACCTTAACGGCAAGGCGGCACAGAACGCCGCGCAAACCATCAAGCAGCGGCTGACCGAGTTCGCCGCGCGCCATTACCAGGTCACCGAAGAAGACGTCGAGTTCAAAAATGGCCAGGTCCGTATCCGCGACCAGTACGTCTCCTTCGATGAACTGATTCAGCAGGCCTATTTCGGCCAGGTGTCGCTGTCATCTACCGGCTTCTACCGCACGCCCAAAATCTATTACGACCGCAGCCAGGCACGTGGTCGGCCGTTCTACTACTTCGCTTATGGCGCGGCGTGCTCCGAGGTGATCGTCGATACGCTGACCGGCGAGTACAAGATGCTGCGCAGCGACATCCTGCACGACGTCGGCGCCTCGCTGAACCCCGCTATCGACATCGGCCAGGTGGAAGGCGGCTTCGTACAGGGCATGGGCTGGCTGACCATGGAAGAGCTGGTGTGGAACGACAAGGGCAAGTTGATGACCAGTGGCCCTGCGAGCTACAAGGTGCCGGCCGTGGCGGACATGCCGCTGGATCTGCGGGTCAAGCTGGTGGAAAACCGCAAGAACCCAGAAGACACCGTGTTCCACTCCAAGGCCGTCGGTGAGCCGCCGTTCATGCTCGGTATCTCGGTCTGGTGCGCGATCAAGGATGCGGTCGCCAGCCTGGCCGACTACAAGGTGCAGCCGAAGATCGATGCACCGGCAACGCCCGAGCGGGTGCTGTGGGGCGTGGAGCAGATGCGCAGGTTGAATCGGGCTGCCGCAACACGAGTGGTCACGGAAACGGCACCGGCCTGACGCGGGGTGGCCGCGACGCTCCGCTTCAGCCCAGCAATGGGCGAGCCGGAATGGTGGGCTAAAGCCCCCTACAAGCAGAAGCAGAACGTCGTCCGGCCATCCTACGGTGGCAGCCGACCTCTCCGCGTGGCCTTCAGGAGCGAGAGTGCTCGCGAAGGCGTAGTGTGGGCCGGGCGGCGTTCCGCTTCAGCCCACCGGGAACAACATGAACGTTTCGGTTGGGGAAAAACGCTTCGCGGTTTTCCACGGAACGGCCATCCGTACGATGAAGGACAAAACCATGAGCAACACGGCCTGGATCGAAGCGCTCGCCGATCTGCAGCACCAAGGGGAGCCCTGTGTGCTGGTGACCATCATCGAAGAGCGCGGCTCGACGCCGCGCAATGCCGGCTCGAAGATGGTCGTCAGCCGTGAGCGGCTGTACGACACCATCGGCGGCGGTCACCTGGAATATAAGGCACAGCAGATCGCCCGCGACATGCTGGAAAACCGCGAGCGGGACACACGCCTTGAGCGCTTTTCGTTGGGTGCCAGCCTGGGCCAGTGTTGTGGTGGTGCGACCGTGCTGCTGTTCGAGCCCATGGGTCAGCCGCAGGCGCATATCGCCGTGTTCGGCGCCGGCCACGTCGGTCGTGCGCTGGTGCCGCTGCTCGCCAGCCTGCCCTGCAAGGTGCGCTGGATCGACTCGCGCGAAAATGAATTTCCTGAGCAGATTCCGCAAGGTGTGGAAAAGGTAGTCAATGAGGACGTGGTCGATGAGGTGGAGAACATGCCTGCCGGTAGCTACTTCATCGTCATGACCCACAATCACCAGCTCGACCTGGAACTGACTGCGGCGATTCTCGAGCGCAACGACTTCACCTACTACGGTCTGATTGGCTCGAAGAGCAAGCGCGTCAAGTTTGAACACCGCTTGCGCGATCGTGGTTTCCAACCCGAAGCGGTCCAGCGCATGCGCTGCCCGATGGGTATTGCCGAGGTGAAGGGCAAGCTGCCGATCGAGATCGCCGTATCCATCGCCGGCGAAGTGATCGCCACCTACAACGCCAATTTCGGCGAAAAAAGTCACGACGGCGAAAAACCGGTACCCATGCTGGTCCCTGCTTCGCGTCGAGGATGAACCGCGATCGTAGCGTCAGAACCAAACCCGTAGGAAGGGTGCCGTCCTATCGAGCAATCTTTACTCAGGCTCGATGAGTTAGCGCCATCTCGGGCCTGATCGAGCGCCGCGGTTTTTTTGCCGGAAGCGCGCCCGCGGCAAGGCGGACAGCAGGCCCGCCAGAGTCGAAGGCTGCGCCCCGACGGTGAGCCTCCCACATTATTTCCATCTACAACGATTCCGAGAACAACCATGTCCCAACGCAAAGCCTACCGTGCCGCCATCCTCCACAGCCTCGCCGATCCGAGAGAGGTAGGCGTGGAGAAATCCTATGAATACTTCGAAGACGGCCTGCTCGTGGTCGAGGGCGGCAAGGTTGCTCAGCTAGGCGCGGCGGAATCGCTGCTGGCCTCGCTGCCGACCGGCACCGAGGTGATCGAATACCCGGATGCATTGATCACGTCCGGCTTCATCGACACTCATATTCACTACCCGCAAACCGGCATGATTGCGTCCTACGGCGAACAATTGCTGGACTGGCTAAACACCTACACGTTCCCCACCGAGCGTGCGTTCGCCGACAAGACCCACGCGAGCGAAGTGGCCGACGTCTTCCTGGGCGAACTGCTGCGCAACGGCACCACCACGGCGCTGGTCTTCGGGAGCGTGCACAAGGAATCGGTGGATGCTTTCTTCGAGCAGGCCGAAAAACTGAACCTGCGAATGATCGCTGGCAAGGTCCTGATGGACCGCAACGCGCCGGACTATCTCACCGACACCGCCGAATCCGGCTATGCCGACAGCAAGGCGCTGATCGAACGCTGGCACGGCAAGGGTCGCCTGCATTACGCAGTCACACCTCGCTTCGCCCCTACCAGCACGCCGGAGCAGCTGGCGTTGGCCGGCAAGCTGTACAAGGAATATCCGGATCTCTATATGCACACCCACCTGTCCGAAAACCGCAAGGAGATCGAATGGGTGCGCGAGCTGTTCCCTGAGCAACGCGGCTACCTCGACGTCTACGACCACCACGGTCTGATTGGTGCGCGATCGGTATTCGCCCACGGCGTGCATCTGTGCGACGACGAGTGCCAGCGCCTGGGTGAGACCGGCTCGGCGGTAGCCTTCTGCCCCACCTCTAACCTGTTCCTGGGCAGCGGCCTGTTCGACCTGGAGAAGGTAGAAGGCTATGGCGTGCGCGTCGGCCTGGGTACCGATGTCGGCGCTGGTACAAGCTTTTCCCAATTGCAGTCACTGAACGAGGCCTACAAAGTGATGCAATTGCAGGGTAAGAAGCTGGACCCGTTCAAGTCCCTCTACCTCGCCACCTTAGGCGGTGCCCGAGCGCTCTATCTGGATGATCGAATCGGTAACCTGCAGCCCGGTAAGGATGCCGATTTCGTAGTGCTCGACTATAAAGCCACGCCGCTGATCGACTATCGCCTGCAGCAGGCCAAGACGCTGGAAGAGCGATTGTTCGCGCTGATCATGCTTGGCGACGACCGTGCAGTGAAAGAAACCTACGCGGCAGGCCGTTCGGTGCACAAGAAAGCATAAAGACGGCAACAGCGCTGGCAGCGTGTTGGGGTTGAATCTGGCGGGCTCAAGTCCGCCCGACTAGCTCGGCCCGCTGCGGCGCCAAAGCGGATCGGGCGACGTCTTGCTTTCGCCCACGACGGCGAAGCATGGGCCTGATCACGGTGGGCTAAAGCCCACCCTACCGCGACAGCTTGCTCAAGACGTGCGCGCTATGGCTGAAAATGTTTATGCGCGCCGCAAGCGTCAGATGCGCCCCGGCTGTTGTGAAGGGGCCAACTGGCACAGCTTGCTTAGCGGGGTTAATCGTTGCCAGGGCCGCTGATGCGAGCGATGACGACGGCGCCGGTGCAGAACGCGCCAGCGCCGAATGGCAGAACCCTTACCGAGCGGTACGCGACTTCTTCTTGCCAAGCACCAAGTGGGAAAACACCGCGTGCAGGTCATCCGATGCACTGTCTTCGTCGAGATTGAGTTTGCTGTCGATGTGATCCATGTGATGCATCATCAGACTCACTGCTTTCTCACTGTCGCGTGCGGCGATGGCATCGATCAACTGGTTGTGTTCGTCGAACGAGCAATGCGAGCGGTTGCCGCTCTCGTACTGGGCGATGATCAGTGAGGTCTGGGAAACCAGGCTGCGCTGGAAGCTCACCAACGGTGCATTTTTCGCCGCCTCGGCCAGCTTGAGGTGAAACTCCCCGGAAAGGCGAATACCCGCGCCGCGATCACCGCGAGCGAAGCAATCCTGCTCGTCGGTCACCATCTGCCGCAGCTCCGCCAGCTGTTCGGCGCTGGCGTGCTGAACCGCCAGCTCGGTGATGGCCCGCTCGACCATCCGTCGAGCGAAAAATATCTGTCGGGCTTCGTCGACGCTGGGACTTGCCACTACGGCCCCGCGGTTCGGCCGCAACAGCACCACACCTTCATGAGCCAACCGCGACAGCGCGCGGCGGATGATGGTCCGACTCACGCCGAAAATTTCGCCCAGCGCTTCCTCGCTGAGCTTGGTGCCCGGCGCCAGGCGCTGTTCCAGGATGGCGTCGAAAATATGGGCGTAAACGATGTCGTCCTGGGTCCCGCTCCGGACCTTGCCGTTTCGTGTCGGCTTTTTTAAAGGCTGCAACTGTTCGTTCATGGTGACTCGCGTCGGAAGTATCGGCAGATCGAACTTTACTGCCTTTCGACACCCTGCTGGCAGTGGCCGAAGGTAAAACATAGAAATAAATCGTTATTTATTGTGCACAATCAGGCGAACAACCACATCTGACGATGTGCCGCCTTAGCTGAAGCGAAACACACCTGGGACGGCATCAACCTTCTGTATTCGTCTGAAAGCGCGAATAGCTGCAAATCTGAGTTGCAATTCTTGTATACAAAAGCATAATCGCGTCAAGCCTTCCTGACCTTTCGGTCAAAAAACCGAGCAGAAAGAGCCCTCACCATCACCTGCCCTCGAGAGCGCCGCTCTAGGTGATAGACAACAAGAACGATGAGGAACACCTTGTGGAAACCACAAAGCAGGAACAGCAGACCCTCGGGCTGCAACCGAAGAACGCTGGTTTGCTCGACCGGATCTTCAAACTCAGCACCCACCGCACCAGCGTCAAGACCGAGCTGCTCGCGGGCCTGACGACCTTCGTCACCATGGCCTACATCATCTTCGTCAACCCCAATATCATGGCCGATGCAGGTATCGACCACGGCGCAGCATTCGTCGCGACCTGCATCGGTGCGGCGCTGGGTTGTTTGCTGATGGGCCTGTATGCCAACTGGCCGGTAGGCCTGGCCCCTGGCATGGGCCTCAATGCGTTCTTCACCTATACGGTGGTCGGCGAGATGGGCTACAGCTGGCAGATCGCGCTGGGCGCGGTGTTCCTCTCCGGCATTCTGTTCATGATCATGAGCCTATCGCGCCTGCGCGAATGGCTGCTGAACAGCATCCCGATGAGCCTGCGTTTTGCGATGGGAGCCGGGGTCGGGCTGTTCCTCGGGCTGATCGGCCTGAAGACCGCCGGCATCGTCGTCGACAGCCCGGCAACCCTGCTGACCATGGGCTCGTTCAGCGAACCCACTGCACTGCTGGCCGCGATCTGCTTTTTGATGATTGCAGTACTGAGCCATCGCAACGTGTTCGGCGCGATCCTGCTAAGCATGCTGGTGGTGACCGGTATCGGCTGGGGCATGGGCCTGGTCGAATATAACGGTCTGGTTTCGATGCCGCCGAGCCTGGCGCCGACCTGGCTCGCCATGGATATTGCCGGCGCCCTGAATGTGGCGATGGTCAGCGTGATCCTGGCATTCCTGTTCGTGAACATGTTCGACACCGCCGGCACACTCATGGGCGTTGCGCACCGAGCCAATCTGGTGGACGAGGATGGCAAGATTCAGAACCTGTCCCGCGCTCTGAAAGCCGACAGCACCTCCAGCGTCGCCGGCGCCTTCGTCGGCTGCCCTCCGGTGACCAGCTATGTCGAAAGCGCTTCGGGCGTCGCCGCCGGTGGTCGTACCGGTCTGACCGCGGTGACCGTCGGGGTCCTGTTCCTGATCGCCATGTTCTTCGCTCCTTTGGCCGGCATGATCCCTGCCTATGCGACCGCCGGCGCACTGATCTACGTCGCCATGCTGATGATGAGCGGCCTGGCGCATATCGATTGGAAGGACCATACCGACACCATTCCGGCGATCGTCACCGTGGTGATGATGCCGCTGACCTTCTCCATTGCCAACGGCATCGCACTCGGGTTTCTTACCTACGCGACGCTGAAGGTACTGACAGGTCAGCGCGACAAAGTATCGATCAGTCTTTATGTACTGTGCATAATCTTCATCGCCAAGTTTGCCTTCCTTTAAAAGCGGGGCGAATGATCGGGCCCCATCGCGTCGGCGGTGGGCCTGTTTTATTTCTAAAGCGCCATGGCCCGTATCATTGCCATCGCGTAGAACGCGGGATGAAACACCTGAACCCTGTCATGGCCGAGGGTCACCGAAATGAGCCTGGAAACCTGGTTGTTATTTGCAAGCGCAGCGCTGGTGGTGATTCTCATCCCCGGCCCGCTGTCGCTGCTAATGATCAGCAACAGCCTCAACTATGGGGTGCGCCGCTCCTGGCCGGCATTCGTTGGTGGCGTCAGTGCGTCGATCTGCCTGCTCAGCGCTTCCGCTCTGGGCCTCGGCGCGCTGTTGTTGGCATCAGAACAGCTGTTCGGCCTACTGAAAATCATCGGTGCCCTCTATCTGTTCTATCTCGCCTGGCAGAGCTGGCAGGAATCGCGGCGCTCGCAGAGCGGCCCGAGTGCTATCACCGCTGAGGTCAGCCCGCGCTTTCGCCAGCTGTTCTGGCATGCGTTCGGTCTGGGTGCCAGCAATCCCAAGGACATCCTGTTCTTCGCAGCCTTTCTCCCCCAGTTCCTCAATGCCGAACGCCCCTTTATGCCGCAGTTGCTGGCAATGATTTTGACTTGGGCGATGCTGGACCTGTGCTGCAAGCTGGCCTACGGGTTCGGCGCTCATGGCGCGGCGCGTTACTTGCGCACAGGTAAGGGGCAAGTGTGGTTCAACCGCATCAGTGCCGCCCTGTTCGGGGGCGCGGGGACCGCGTCATTGCTGAGCCGATAAGCCGCCAGCGCATCGGGTAGGCGGCGAGTTTGTCCGCTAGCGCTTTCCGGCGAAATGAATCGAGACCGGCACCACCCTCGCCAAACACCATGCTTTTCGTAGGAGCCGGCTGGCTGGCGATCCGGGGTGGCATTGAACGCCGCTGATCGCCAGCAAGCTGGCTCCTACCAGGCGGATTTTTCGCAATGACGTCGCGGCCTCGGACCGAAGCCACGTTTTGTCCTGCCCACCGGCCAAAAAAAACCCGCCATAAAGGCGGGCCGACGACTCAGGGGAGTCAAGGTTTACGCATGGGAGAAGTCACTGCCGCGTCGCTGCACGCGACAGGTGCCATCAGCTACCCCGATAGGTCGAGTAGCTGTAAGGCGAAATCAATAGCGGCACGTGGTAATGATCCTGCTCGGCGCTGACGCCAAAGCGCAGTACGACCACATCCAGAAATGCCGGCTCAGGCAGCTGAACGCCGCGGCTACGGTAATAGTCTCCCGCGCTGAACTGAAGCTGGTAAACACCGGAGCGGTAGTCATCGCCTTCCAGCAGCGGTGAATCGCAACGGCCGTCGGCGTTGGTCTGACGCGTCGTGATCAGGTCGAGGCGCTCGCCTTCGACCCGATATAGCTCGACGCGGATGTCGCTGCCTGGGCAACCGTGGGCAGCATCCAGTACATGAGTAGTCAAACGTCCCATAGATTCCGGCACCCGCAGATCCCTGCTGACGCCCGCCTCCTCTTCTGATTGGTGTGGACTGGGTTTGAGCATAGCATGCGCAAACAAATTTAAAAGACAGTTTTCTTAGAAATTGTACACAATAATTCAGCACTGGCTGAACCGCTTTTCCCCCGATGGCTCACAGAGATGCGTCTGGCTGGATCGTAGCAGCTTGGAAACGATGCGTAATGAGGAAAGCCGTCAGTCGCCAATGAAAGAAATCAGCGAATTGCGATTTACAAAGCGCAAAACGTTTTGTATACAATTACGCCATGACGGTCGCACTGCCATCCAAGGCAGCGACCAGCGATCGACAAAGGAATAAGAACAGTGAGCGCCGACTACCCTCGTGACCTCATCGGCTATGCCGAGAACCCACCCCATCCGCAATGGCCAGGTAACGCCCGCATCGCACTGTCCTTCGTGCTCAACTACGAAGAAGGCGGCGAGCGCTGCGTACTGCACGGTGACAAGGAATCCGAAGCCTTTCTCTCCGAGATGGTGTCCGCCCAGCCGTTGCAAGGCGTGCGCCACATGAGCATGGAGTCGCTCTACGAATATGGTAGCCGCGCCGGTGTCTGGCGCCTGCTCAAGTTGTTCCGCAAGCACAACATCCCGCTGACGGTCTTCGCCGTGGCCATGGCCGCGCAGCGTCACCCGGACGTGATCAAGGCGATGGTCGCCGACGGTCACGAGATTTGCAGTCACGGCTATCGCTGGGTCGACTACCAGTACATGGACGAGGCGCAAGAACGCGAGCATATGCTCGAAGCCATCCGCATCCTCACCGATATCGCTGGCGAGCGCCCACTGGGCTGGTACACCGGACGCACAGGCCCGAACACCCGCCGTCTGGTGCGCGAGGAAGGCGGCTTCCTGTATGACTCCGACACCTACGACGACGATCTGCCCTACTGGGACCCGGAATCGACACCGGACAAGCCGCACCTGGTGATCCCCTATACCCTGGACACCAATGACATGCGCTTCACCCAGGCGCAGGGCTTCAACAAGGGCGACGACTTCTACGAGTACCTCAAGGACGCCTTCGACGTGCTGTATGCCGAAGGTGCGGAAGGCGCGCCGAAAATGCTGTCCATAGGCATGCACTGTCGCTTGCTGGGTCGCCCCGCGCGCATGGCCGCACTGCAGCGCTTCATCGAGTACGCCAAGGGCCACGAGCAGGTGTGGTTCGCCCGCCGCGTCGACATCGCCCGCCATTGGCACTCGGCTCACCCCATTACCGAGGAACGCAGCCTATGACACCGTTCAAGACCATCAAGCCGTCCACCCTCGACCGCGACGCGTTCATCGCCACCTTCGCCGACGTCTACGAGCATTCGCCATGGGTAGCGGATACCGTCTACCAGGCCGGTGTCGACGAGACGCTCGATTATGTCGAAGTGATGCATGAGCGCATGTCCCAGGCCATGCTGACGGCCCCTCATGACACTCAACTGGCGCTGATCAACGCGCACCCGGACCTTGCCGGCAAGGCCGCCGTACGTGGCGAACTGACCGCTTCCTCCACTGCGGAGCAGGCCGGTGCCGGCATTCACGAATGCACGCCGGAAGAATTCGCCCGTTTCACCGAGCTGAACGACGCCTACAAGGACAGGTTCGGTTTCATCTTCATCATGGCGGTCAAGGGCAGCAACCGGCACCAGATCCTGGCCGCATTTGAGGAGCGCATGCATAACTCCCCGGAGCAAGAATTCGCCCGCGCCTTGGCCGAGATCAACAAGATCGCGCTGTTCCGTCTGCAGGCGATGTGAGCAAGCCCCCGAACGACACGACGAAAGAACAACGATTGAAGTAGCCCGGCGTAACGCCCGGTCGATGGGTTTCACCCATGTTACGGCTACAACAGAGCAGCTATAGGGTGGGCCACCCTACAAACTTAGTAATTCAAATAACGAGCACAGCATGCGCACACTCAAGATTGAACCGTTGACCAAAGAAGCCTTCGCCCCATTCGGTGATGTGATCGAAACCGAAGGCAGCGACTACTTCATGATCAACAACGGTTCCACCCGCCGCTATCACAAGCTGGCGACGGTCGAGACCGCGCAGCCGGACGATCAGGCCATCGTCAGCATCTTTGCTGCCGACGCGCTGGAAATGCCGCTGATCATTCGCATGCTCGAACGGCATCCGCTGGGCAGCCAGGCGTTCATTCCGCTGCTCGGCAACCCTTTTCTGGTCGTGGTCGCGCCATTTGGCGATGCACCTGTACCGGGTAACGTCCGCGCCTTCCGCAGCAACGGCAGGCAGGGCGTCAATTACCACCGCGGCGTCTGGCACCACCCGGTGCTGACGATCGAAAAGCGGGATGAATTCCTGGTGGTCGATCGCAGCGGTTCTGGCAACAACTGCGACGAGCATTTTTTCACCGAGGAAGAGCTGGTTCTCCTCGACCCCCACCGGGACTCCGAGTAAACGACCGACTGATCATCGAGGCCATTCCCAGCGCGGCTGAGTGCAACAGCCGACACCGGGCATGCATGCTTCAGAACAAGCGGGACACTTGCGACGAGTCGAATAAGAAGAAACAACGGTTGGTACGCCAGCCGTGCAAGAGGTAATTATCGTGGAAGCACATCTGACCGAATGGCTGAACCTGAGTATTCGCTGGATTCATATGATCGTCGGCATCGCCTGGATCGGTGCCTCGTTCTACTTCGTCTGGCTGGAAAACAACCTCAACCGCGCCAATCCTCGTGACGGCCTGTCGGGCGATCTCTGGGCGATTCATGGCGGCGGCATCTACCACCTGGAAAAGTACAAGCTGGCCCCGCCCCAGATGCCGGATAACCTGCACTGGTTCAAGTGGGAGGCCTATACCACCTGGCTATCGGGCGTCGCCCTGCTGATGGTGGTCTACTACCTCAACCCTTCTCTCTATCTGATCGCACCTGGTAGCGACATGGCACCGGCCATGGCGATCGCCATTGGCTTCGGTTCACTGATCGTCGGCTGGTTCGTCTATGACCTGCTCTGCGACTCGCCTTTGGGCAAGAAACCGGCGCTGCTCGGCCTGGTGCTGTTCGTGCTAGTGATCTTCGCCGCCTGGGCCTATTCCCAGGTTTTCAGCGGGCGCGCGGCGTACATCCACACCGGTGCACTGATCGGCACCATCATGGTCGGCAACGTGTTCCGCATCATCATGCCGGCACAGCGTGCACTGGTCGCGGCTATCGAGCAGAACCGCACCCCGGACCCGGTCCTACCGGCCAAGGGTCTGCTGCGTTCGCGCCATAACAACTACTTCACGCTTCCGGTGCTGTTCATCATGATCAGCAACCACTTCCCGAGCACCTATGGCAGCCAGTACAACTGGCTGATCCTGGCAGGGATTTCAGTGCTGGCAGTATTGGTACGGCATTACTTCAACACCCGCCACGAGAGCAACCGTTTCGCCTGGGCTTTGCCCGCCGCCGCGGTCGGCATGATCTGCCTGGCCTTCGTCACCGCACCGAATCGCCAGGGCGGCGTGCCCAATGCCGTTCCCACCAGCCCTCGCGAGCAGAGCATAGAGGCCCAGCAGGCCGCTGCGTCCGCCGAGCAAGGCACCAACGGTGAGTTCGCCAAGGTTCGCAGTGTGATCGACGAGCGTTGCACCGTCTGCCACGCCGCGCAGCCAAGCAGCCCGCTGTTCAGCGCCCCACCGGCTGGCGTGATGTTCGATACGCCCCAGCAGATCCAGCAGCAGGCGGCGAAGATCCACGCGCAGGCCGTCGCCAGCCAGATCATGCCGCTGGGCAACATGACCAACATGACTCAGGAAGAGCGCGATCTGCTCGGCGCCTGGATCGACAAGGGCGCGCCGATCGAGTGATCGCTGCCCGGAGGCCGCGCTTCCGAGCGCGGCTTTTTTTCGCCCATTCGATACGGCGTAAGCCAATCGAGCCGACCAACGAATCAGGAGAAACCACCAGCGATAACACCGTGACAGGGTTCAGCCCAGGCCGGAACCACACCACGAATACCAGCCCCGCACGTTCAGCGGGGCTACCGCGACCATCCAATAACAAAAGCGTCCGAGGTGTTTTGCATGAACGAAGTGACCAAGCGGGAAGCCGCGCCCGTTACGGAAAAGCGACTGCCCCTGCTGCAGATGCTGCTGGTGAGTCTGCAGCACGTGTTGCTGATGTATGGCGGCGCGGTGGCCGTGCCGTTGATTGTCGGTCAGGCCGCCGGGCTTTCACGTGAGGAAATCGCCTTCCTGATCAATGCCGATCTGCTGGTGGCCGGCATCGCTACGGTTGTTCAGTCCATGGGCATCGGCCCGGTCGGCATCCGTATGCCGGTCATGATGGGCGCCAGTTTTGCCGCTGTCAGCAGCATGGTAGTGATGGCCGGCATGCCAGGTGTCGGTATGACCGGCATCTTCGGTGCGACCATCGCCGCTGGCTTCTTCGGCCTGCTTATCGCCCCGTTCGTCTGCAAAATCGTGCGGCTGTTCCCGCCTCTGGTGACCGGCACGGTGATCACCGCAATCGGCCTCTCGCTGTTCCCGGTTGCAGTGAACTGGGCGGGCGGTGGCACCGGTGCCGGCCAGTTCGGCGCCCTGCCCTACCTCGGCGTCGCCGCCGCGGTGCTCGCCGTGATCCTGCTGATCAATCAGTTCATGCGCGGTTTCTGGGTCAACGTCTCGGTGCTTATCGGCATGGCGCTCGGCTATGTGCTGGCCGGCAGCCTGGGCATGGTCGACTTGTCCGGCATCAGCGCGGCGCCCGCCTTCCAGGTGGTCACACCGAATCACTTCGGTGCACCGCAGTTCCTGCTCGCGCCAATCCTTTCAATGTGCCTGGTGGTGGTGATCATTTTCGTCGAGTCCGCCGGCATGTTCCTCGCGCTGGGCAAGATCACCGGGCAGGAAGTCGACCCCAGCCAGCTGCGCCGCGGCCTGCTGTGCGATGCCGGCGCCACGTTCCTGGCCGGCTTCATGAACACGTTCACCCATTCGTCCTTCGCCCAGAACATCGGCCTGGTGCAGATGACCGGCGTACGTAGCCGCTACGTGACGGCCATTGCCGGGGTGTTTCTGATCAGCCTGAGCTTATTGCCGAAGGCCGCCTTCATGGTCGCCTCGATTCCCGCCGCGGTATTGGGTGGTGCCGGTATCGCCATGTTCGGCATGGTCGCCGCGACCGGCATCAAAATCCTGCAGGAAGCCGATATCGGTGACCGCCGCAACCAGCTGCTGGTCGCGGTGAGCATCGGTCTGGGCATGGTGCCGGTGGTCCGTCCTGAGTTCTTCGCGCATCTGCCGCACTGGATGGAGCCCATCACCCATAGCGGCATCGCTGTGGCGACCCTCAGCGCGGTAACCTTGAACTTGCTGTTCAACGTACTCGGCGGGCCGGAGCGCAATGCGCTGACCGGTGCGGCTCAGCACTGATCGATAGCAGAACGCCGCACCGAACTGGTCCGTAGCCGCTGCACCTCGATGAAACCCGCCTTGTGCGGGTTTCGTCGTATACAGCCACGGCGAAACTCGACAAGCCTCTCGCCCCCGCTAAAATGCAGGCCCGCCCGCCCCAAGAACCTCGCAATGATTGAAGCCAGCTGGATCGCCTTCGCCTTCGTTCTCGGCCTCCTCGCTCGTACTGTCGGCTTGCCGCCGCTGATCGGCTATCTGTGCGCCGGCTTCGCCCTGGCCGGCTTTGGCAGTCACTTCGGCGTCGGCCCGCGGGACAGCGAAATTCTCGCGCACCTCGCCCATCTCGGCGTGTTGCTGCTGCTGTTTACCGTGGGCCTCAAGCTCAAGCTGAGTAACCTGCTGCGCCGCGAAGTCATCGGCGGCGGCCTGTTGCACTTCCTGATTTCCAGCCTTCTGGTGCTGCCCATCCTCCTGCTTGTTCTCGATACGGGCTGGCGCGAGAGCCTGCTGCTGGCCATCGCGCTGTCATTCTCCAGTACCGTTTTGGCAGCCAAGGTATTGGAAGGTAAGCGCGAGCTGCGCGCCTTCCATGGGCGGGTCGCCATTGGCGTGTTGATCATCCAGGACCTGATCGCATTGGTGGTGATGAGCGTGGCCAGCGGCAAGGTACCGTCGGCCTGGGCACTTTTGGTGTTAGGGCTGCCGCTGCTGCGTCCGCTGTTGTTCCGCCTACTCGACCACAGCGGTCACGAAGAGCTGATGGTGCTGCTGGGCCTAGCGCTAGCGCTGGTGGTTGGCGGTCTCGGTTTTGAGCATCTGGGGCTCAGCTCTGAACTGGGTGCCCTGGCTTTCGGCGCCATGCTGGCCAAGCACAAGCGCGCCACCGAACTGTCCAACTCGCTCTGGTCGATCAAGGAGATCTTCCTCGTCGGGTTTTTCCTGCAGATTGGCATCGGCGGCCTGCCGGATACGGACGCCATGCTTTTCGCCGCGGCGATGGCGGTGCTCTTGCCGCTAAAAGGCGCGCTGTTTTTCTTCCTCTTCCTGCTATTCCGCCTGCGCGCGCGGAGTGCCTTTCTCAGTGCCTCGAGCCTGACCAACTACAGCGAATTCGGCCTCATCGTCGCCAGCGTGGTGCTGCCGCAATGGCTGACACCGCTGGCCATCACCGTAGCGCTGTCGTTCGTCGTATCCGCACAGCTCAACCGCGTCTCCCATCCGCTCTATGATCGGCTGGCCAGGCGGCTGATTCCGCTCGAACGCAACACCCGCCACCCGGACGAACAACCGGTCTCGCTGGGGGATGCGCAGATCCTGATCATGGGTATGGGCCGTACCGGGCGCGCCGCCTATGATCATCTGCAGAGTAAGGGCTGGCGCCTGATCAGTCTCGACTCCGACCCCGTCACGGTCGAAAAGAGCAGCGAGAATGGCCGCCACGTCCTCTTCGCCGATGCCGAGGATCATATGTTCTGGGAGAGCCTGGAGATGAACAAGGTACAGGCGGTGATTCTGGCGATGAACGACGCAGAGGCCAAGATCATCTCCACCCGCAAGCTGCGCGGTAAGGGCTTCGATGGCCTGGTCGTCTCACATGCGCTGTACGAAGACATCGCCCAGCAGATCGAAGAGGCGGGCGCCGACCGCACCTACCTCACCATGTCCGAAGCCGGCGCCGGCCTCGCCGAAAACGTGGCCCAGGAACTGCTCGGCAAGCGTTGAGCCAGCGCTATGCTCCTACCCCCTTGCCGCCACCAGCCCTACGTGGCGCTCATCTGAATTGTGCACAATTGGTAAATTAATTGTTTTAAAGCCTGTCCACAGATTGTTATAGTCGGATGCATCCTGACCGATCGAACAGCTTTTCGGCGATCAGTGAGAGAGGTCCGTGCAGCCTCGAAAGCCCATGACCGAACAATAACTAATGGCAGGCTTGACCATGACCGCAACCGAATCCAGGAGCGGTGACGCTCCCAACCAGGACCTGATCTATCAACTCGAGGATCGCCCGGGTCCGCTCCCCGCTACCTTTGCCGCGATACAGCACGTGCTGGCCAGTTTCGTTGGCGTCATCACTCCCACCCTGATTATCGGCAGCGTGCTCGGATTAGGTCAGTACGTGCCTTATCTGGTGAGCATGGCGCTGTTCGTCTCCGGTCTCGGCACCTTTATCCAGGCCAAACGCGTCGGGCCAATCGGCGCCGGCATGCTCTGCCTGCAGGGCACCAGTTTCGGTTTTCTCAGCGTAATTCTGGCGGCTGGCTTCATCGTCAAGAACCGCGGCGGCAGCCCAGAAGAAATTCTCGCCACCCTGTTCGGGGTCGGTTTCTGTGCCGCCTTCGTGGAAATCGCGGTCAGCCGGTACATCAATCGGCTGCGCAGGGTCATCACGCCGGTCGTCACCGGCACCATCATTTGCCTGATGGGGCTGTCGCTGATCAAGGTCTCGATGACGGATATCGCCGGCGGGTACGGGGCCGAGGATCCCGGCGCGTTGCCCAACCTGGCGCTGGCCGGGCTGGTGCTCGGTACCATCATCGTGCTCAACCGTTTCGGCATCCCGCTGCTGCGGCTGTCCGCTGTGATCGTCGCGCTGATGGTTGGCTACTTTGCCGCCTGGACAATGGGCATGGTGGATTTTTCCAGCCTCGCCGCACTTCCGGCGGTCAGCGTGCCACAGCCGTTCAAGTTCGGCTTCGCCTTCGATTGGATGGCCTTCATCCCGATCGCGGTGATCTTCCTGATCACCCCGCTAGAAACCGCCGGCGACCTGACGGCCAACTCGATGATCTCGCGGCAGCCAGTCAAGGGCCCGCTGTATATGCAGCGGATCAAGGGCGGCATCCTTGGCGACGGTTGCAGTTCTCTGCTGGCGGCGACCTTCAACAGCCTGCCGATGACCACGTTCAGCCAGAATAATGGTGTGATCCAGCTGACCGGCGTCGCCAGCCGCCATGTCGGCCTGTACATCGCCGGCATTCTGATTCTGCTGGCGCTGTTCCCGGTAGTGGGTGGCGTGCTGCAGCTGATGCCCAAGCCGGTCCTCGGTGGCGCCACGCTGATCATGTTCGGTACCGTCGCGATCGCGGGAATCAAGATTCTCGCCGAAGCGGGCCTGAATCGCCGCAACATGCTCATCGTCGCCATCTCGCTGGGCCTTGGGCTGGGTGTGGCCGCCGTGCCGGATGTGCTGAACCACCTGCCCGAGGTGCTGAAAAACATCTTCGGTTCGCCAATCACCATCGGTGCTTTCAGCGCGATCCTGCTCAACTTTTTCCTGCCGCGCGAACCGGAAGAACTGGATGACTACGATCCGGACAACCTGATCGAGGACTCGGTTGGCACCAACACCCTGGCGGTCAACATCCCGAGCTACACCCAACCGGCCTCGAAGGCGACCACCGACGACCCCTCGCAGCATCTCACCCCCTCGGGCTGATCCGCCACCAGCGCCTGGTTGCCACGGTGCCAGGCGCAACACTGTTCATCACAACAACAAAACCAAAGGGCACCCACATGAACCTTAGACTCGCTCCTCTTTCGCTCGCGCTGGCCGGCTGCATGCTCGCTGCGCCAGCCTTCGCCGACGGCATGATGCACTGGCAGAACAACAGCCTCAGCTATCTATACGGCAAGAACTTCAAAGTCGACGATGGCAAAGTTCAGCAGACCATCACCTTCGAGCACGCCAGCGGCTGGAGCTGGGGCGACATGTTCCTGTTCGTCGACAACAAGTGGTACAACGGCCTCTCCGGCGGCGAAGGCCATACCTATTACGGCGAGTTCAGCCCGCGATTGTCGCTGGGCAAGATCAGTGGACGCGGCATGTCATTCGGCCCGGTAAAGGACGTGCTACTCGCGGCGACCTACGAGCGCGGCGAGAGCCTGGCCGACGGCACCCCCAACCAGAACTACCTGCTCGGACCGGCCGTAGATCTCGATGTGCCCGGCTTCGATCGTCTGGCGATCAACATCTATTACCGCAAGCCTGACGGTACCACCGGCAAGCCCAGCGGCCAGTGGCAGGTCACGCCGACTTGGGCCATGACTTTCCCCGTCGGCAAGTCCGACATCCTCTTCGACGGCTTCATCGACTGGGTGGTCAACGACGCCGGCTCCGAGCGCCGCGGTGACTTCATCTCGAAAAACCTGCACATCAACCCGCAGATCAAATACGACCTGGGCAAGGCCCTGGACGGTGAGCCCGGCAAGCTCTATGTGGGTATCGAATACGATTATTGGTCCGATAAGTACGGCATCGAGGATGGCGGTTTCGTCAGCCGCAACTTCGTCGGCGCCACGGACCAGAACACCGCCAGTCTGTTGGTTAAAGCCCACTTCTAACGCTAATTCGAATGCGAATGAACGAAAGGCAGCCCTCGGGCTGCCTTTTTTCGCTCAGGCTGTTCTGCTTACAACCCAGCCGCGTATTGGCGCTTTCCGATACCCACACGGCCTAAAGGCCTATGGCCAAAAGATATTGTTTTTAACGGAACTCCCTAGCGGGTATCACCCTCGAAGAGATTCAGTCCGCAGCTTAGGCAGCTACGGCACTGCTGACCGGATAGAAACAATCACAACAAGGAAGTACCCATGCAAAAGCTGTCATTGGGCGTTCGGGACAATAACTTCGATTTTTTGCGCTTCGTGGCTGCAACGCTGGTTCTAATGGGCCATTGCTATTGGCTGAGCGGGCGTCTGCCAGAAGAGCCGCTGCGCCCTTTGACCGGCGGCACCGATATGGCGGACCTCGCGGTCGATGCCTTCTTCGTCATCAGCGGCTTCCTGATTACAGCCTCGTACCTGCACGGCAACAGCAATATCAGCTTCATCCTCAAGCGCGCGCTGCGCATCTTCCCAGGGCTGGCCTTCGCCGTGATATTCGCGCTGCTGGTGATAGGACCGCTGACCACACCGCTGCCGCTGAGTGAGTACTTCAGCGACAGCGAAACGGCGGCCTTCCTGACCAACACATTTCTAATGACGCGCTACGAGTTGCCGGGCGTATTTGCCAGCAATCCGTTTCCGGAAGTGGTCAATGGGTCGTTCTGGACGCTGCCCCTGGAGGGCCTGATGTACTGCAGCGTGCTGCTGCTCGGTGCGCTGAAGCTGCTCAAGCGCCAGATGGTGCTGCTTGGGCTAGGCGTATTGATGGTCGGGCACTTCTTCTTGCTACCGGCGCTAGGCATTGAAAGCGTGACCATCCTCAAGCTGTTCCGACTGGGCCTGTTCTTCTACTTCGGAGCAGCGCTCTATTTCTATCAGGACCAGGTTCTCTGGGATGGGCGTATCGCCCTGCTGCTGCTGGCCGCCTCGGTGTTCGCACTGGGCAGCTCGGCCTGGTTCGTCGTGCACATGCTCACCCTGCCCTATCTGGTGATCTACCTCGCCTATGCCCGGCTACCGAAGGTGGCGCATTTCGGCAAGCACGGGGATTTCTCCTATGGCATGTACATCTTCGGTTTTCCGGTCCAGCAACTGATCATCCACTGGTTCGGCGCCGATATAAACCTGGCGGTATTCGCCCTGTCGAGCATGGCCGTCACCCTGTGCTTTGCCGTGCTGTCGTGGCGGCTGGTGGAAGCGCCCGCACTGCGCCTGAAGCGCTACACCAATATGAAGTTTCTGCGCGCCGACGCTCGTTGAGCGGGGCGCGCACCAGCAGTCACAACTTGAAGCTGCCCATCTGCCGGCTCAGGTCATCAGCCAGCCGGCTCAGCGCCAGACAGTCCTCACGGCAGCTTTGCACCTCGCTTGCCGTCGCCTGAGCGAGGTCGGCGATGCCCTGGACGTTGTGTGTGATCTCCTCGGTCACGCTGCTCTGCTCTTCGGTCGCGGTGGCAACCTGAGCATTCATATCGCTGATCTCTTCAACCCGTTGGGTGATGGCGGTGAGTGATTGGCCGGTACGCTGACTGGCTTGGACACCTGTGCCGGTCGCTGCCTGTCCTGCACGCATCGAGCTCACGGCGCTGTCCGCGCCGCTCTTGAGCCCTTGGATCATCTGCTGGATTTCGTCGGTTGATCCCTGGGTGCGGCTGGCGAGGGTTCGCACCTCATCAGCGACAACTGCGAAGCCCCGGCCCATTTCTCCGGCACGTGCCGCTTCGATAGCGGCGTTCAGAGCGAGCAAATTGGTTTGCTCGGAGATGCTGCGGATCACTGCTAGCACCTTGTCAATCGACGCGACCTGCTGCGCGAGATCGGTAACAGACTCGGCAGCGTGGCCGATCTCACCGGACATTTTTTCGATGTGCGTGATGGAATCACCTACCACCTTGCTCGCCTGCACTGCCTCATCACGCGCGCCCTGAGAAGCCTGAGCGGCGCTACTGGCGTTACGGGCGATCTCCTGCACCGTTAGCCCCATTTCGTGAACCGCGGTGGCGACCATGTCCGTCATTTCATGTTGGCGCCCGGCACGGGTCGCCGTGTTATCAACCACTTCGGCCACCTGCCCTACTGCGGCGCGCAACTGCTGACTGGTATTCAGCACATCGCCAATGAGGCCCCGCAGGCTGCCAATAAAGCGGTTGAAACCACGCGCCAGATCGCCCAGCTCATCGGCACGGCTCTCGTCCAAACGGCGGGTCAGGTCACCACCACCACCGCCAATCTCCACCAGCGCCGAAGTCACCTGGCGGATCGGCTTGACCAGCCCACGCGCCAGCAGCACTACCAGTCCCAGAAAGAAAAGGGCAATACAGGCTGCGATCAGGCTGATGGTCCATAGGGTGCTTCGTGCTTCAGCAAAAATCTCAGCTTCCGGAACCGTACTGACCAGTACCCAGTTCAGGCTGGCCAGCGGCTGCGCCAGCGCCAGAAAAGCCTCGCCATCGCGCTCGAACCTTACGGTCTTCTGCTCTCCCGCCAGCAGCCGTCTCGCGGCGTCTTCGCCAATTAGCGCGCTCAATTCGGTGCGATCGTTGTGCTCGGTACGCGGGTGGACCTTGATCCGGCCGCCAGCATCGATCAGATACACCTCGCCTCGTTCGCCAAAACGGAAGTTGCTGATCAGCTCGGACATGCTTTTCAGGCTGTAACCCAGTCCGGCAACGCCAAGGGTCTTGCCGCCCGCCGTGATGCGCTGATTGATGAACAATGTCGGCAGCCGCGAAGACTTGTCGATGTCGATCTCGAAACGGCGATCGATACCGCTGTCGATCAAGCTGTAAAACCAGCTATCACCCGGCGCACGGCGCTGCAGGGTGCGCGACAGGCCTTTCTCGGAGTAATAGTTGCCGCTATCGAGCACGGCAATGGAGGTGGTCAAGGCATTCTGCTGGGTCTTCACACCGTCAAGATAGCGCCCCATCGCCGCGCCCAGTTCCGGACTTTCGCCATTGATTAGCCAGTCTTGCACCAGTGCGTTTCCGGCGATGCCCGCCGTCGCGGTAATAGGCGCCGTCAGGGTGCGCTCGATGTCGTTACGAATAGCACTGATGTTGGCCGGCAGCGCCTCGCCTACAAGGTAGCGCTCCGCGAGCCGGTTGACCGCCGAGGAATACACAAGGATCACGATCAAGATGCTGGTTAGGAGAGCTGCTCCCATACTCACAATCAGTTGCCACTGAATACTACGCCGTAAGAAAGACATGCTGCGATCCTTTTTGTATTAATCTTCGCATCACTACCGTACACAATAATGATGGCATTGTGCATACATTTATGAAGCTACAGGTTTCATCAACGTAGCGGCCAAGCGCACTCAATCTTGAGCTACCGTCCGGCGGGTGGGCGATTGGCTAGTTAGGCCTTATGCTGGAGCGCGAGGGCAAACCGCCTGGTGTGAGCCACTTGACCCTGGCCGGAGTAACCGATGCCTTTGCCGACTTTGAAGCTCCAGCAACCAACCCTGCTCGCGCTGCTGGGCCTGATCATCGGACTGGGCTTTATCCTGACCACACTCGGCAGCTACTACGCCTCGCGCGAGACGATCCGCAACAGCATCATCAACACCGAGCTACCCCTGACCGCGGACGTCATCTCCTCAGAAATCCAGAAAGATCTGGTACGCCTTGTCCAGGTTTCATCGGCTATGGCTGAAGACCCCTTCGTCCTCGATTGGGTCGAACAGGGCGAACGCAATGAATCACTGATCACCCGCTATTTGCAGGCCATCAAGCAACGTTACAACGCGTCTACTGTGTTTTTCGTTTCCGATCGTTCGCAGATTTACTACGCCGACAATGAAACCCAGCGGATGCAGCCGGACGATCCTGCGCATGGCTGGTTCTACCGTTTCGAAGAAAGCGGCACGCAATGGGAGGTCGTGGTGGATGTCCGGCGGCTGACCATGTTCATCAATTATCGGATGACCACAGCCGATGGTCGCTTCCTCGGCGTGACCGGGGTGGGCCTGACTCTGACGCGGGTCCTCGAACTGGTGGATAACTATCAGCGGCGTTACCAACGCAACATTTACTTTGTCGACGGTCAACGCCGCATAGTCGCAACGGGCAGTCAGGGCGGGCCAGCCGGCGCGGCTCGTGAAGCTCACCTGGACGACATCGCAGCGCTAGCTGACCTCAACGCGAAGCTGCCGGAGCTGCAACCCGGCGCGTTCCAGTATCAGAGCGAGGGCGAACAGCACTTCATCAATATTCGCTACCTCCCCGAGCTGAACTGGTACCTGATGGTCGACAAACAGGAAAGCGGCGTCATGGCCCCGGTGCGGCGCACGCTCTGGGTCAACTTGCTGATCTGCCTCAGCGTCACCGCGACGGTACTCGGTGTGGTGGGCCTGATCAGTCGGCGCTATCTGCAGCGCATCGAAGCCATGGCAACTCACGACGCCCTGACCGAACTGCTCAACCGTCGCGGCTTCGGTCTGGTTGCCGAACAGGCTCTGCTCGAAGCTCGTCGCCGGCACAGCAGCTTATGTGTGTTGATCCTCGATCTGGATCACTTCAAGACCTTCAACGACACCCACGGCCACCTAGGCGGTGATTTCCTGCTGCGCAGTTTCGCCGGGCTATTGGCTCGACAGGTTCGCCAGGCGGATGTCGTTTCGCGCTGGGGCGGCGAGGAATTCGTCGTTATGTTCAAGGAAACAGGCCTCGACGTCGCGCTGGCCTTGGCGGAAAAGATTCGCAACCACACCGAAGCCGAAGCCTTCGATTTCAACGGAACGGCACTAGGCGTCACGGTGAGTATCGGCGTCGCCCAGCTACAGCCACAGGGCAGCCTGGACAGCCTTCTGCACAATGCAGACCAGGCGCTGTATCGCGCCAAGAGCGGAGGGCGCAACCGCGTTTGCCTGGCCGCGGCGTCCGCTCCGCAGGACGCGCCACACTAGCCCCCTGCAGCCTTCTTAGCCTTCTGCCGCTCGAGGAAGTCGATCTTCCATTGCTCCAGGCCGATGTACTCAGAGGACAGGTTTTCCTCCACTCGATACTTGGCCTTAAGGGCTGCGATATCCGTTTGACGTGCACTGAGAAACTGGTCAAAGCGTCGCATCAGCTCAGGATGTTTGATACTCGAAAGATTGTAGGTACTGCGTGTATGCGGAAGATCCGGATCGAATACCAGCGCTCCGGGCTTTGCGCGTACGTTGTCCAGATAATGCGTCGCCACCACGATGTTGTAGTAGGCACCGTCGGCATCTTTGAGCAGAGCCTGACGCATCATGTGTGGCAGATCATCGCTGCTTATCAACAGCATCTGGTTGGTCTTGATTCGCGCCTCGTAGCCCCAGGGCGTCCAGCCATCCACCACCGCCAGACGCCTGAGCTGCTCGAGCCCAAGCCCTACCCGTCGCGGCGCAACCATCACCCCGTCGACGATATCGACTGCCGGCTGGCTGTAATGCAGCTGGTAGCCCGCCTTCGCAGGAGCAGCCCAGTTGGGATTATCGGGATATTTGAAGTCCACTTCGCCTTCGAGCAGCGCCGGCAACAAACGGTCTGCAGGCAGAGGTTTGTAGGCGAGCCGCACGCCGCTCTGCTCGGCGAACATATCGAGCAAGTCCCGCGCGAAACCCTTGTAGTTGCCCTCGGAATCCACGCTGTAATGGGGCATGAAGGAGGCCTCCTCGACGCCGACGACATAGGTCTGTTGGGCGAAGGCGTGGAATGGACACATGAACAATACGCTGGCGAGAACTCGTTTCATGGGAACTCCTTGTAGTTTTTATTGGTTGCCGCCACGCACGCGCTGCTGTGCCAATGAGATGCTTCAGCAATCCGACCCTGCATCTTCGGGCAACGAAGCAACTGCGGCAGTTTAAAAAACAGTATCAGAATGCCTTTATTTTTGTATACAACATATGAGGAACCTCGATACACGCTGCGCATACCGCGACGCCTTGAGAGAGACGAGATGCCAGTGCTAGCATGCCGCGGCAGGCCACCAGGCTGGGTGGTCGTGAATCGAACAGGCCCTATGTCCAGTATCCGCGAGCGCAACAAAGAACTGATCCTGCGCGCTGCCAGCGAAGAGTTCGCCGAGAAGGGCTTCGCCGCCAGCAAGACCAGCGATATCGCCAACCGCGCCGGGCTGCCAAAGCCCAACGTCTACTACTATTTCAAAAGCAAGGAAAACCTCTACCGTGAGGTGCTCGACAGCATCGTCGAGCCGTTGCTTCAGGCGTCCGCGCCCTTTAATCAGCCTGGCGAACCGGCCGATGTGCTGCGCGCCTACATCCGTACCAAGATCCGCATTTCACGTGAGCACGCCTGTGCCTCCAAAGTATTCGCAAGCGAGATCATGCATGGCGCGCCACATTTACCAGCCGAGCGGGCCGCGCAGCTGAACGCGCAGGCCAGCCACAATGTCGCCTGCATCCAGCACTGGATCGATAAGGGGTTAATGGCGAAGGTCGACCCCCATCATCTGATGTTCAGCATTTGGGCTGCGACCCAGACCTATGCCGATTTCGACTGGCAGATTTCCACCGTAACGGGCAAGGCCGCACTCGATGATGCCGATTACGAAGCGGCCGCTGAAACGATCATTCGTATGGTCATCAAGGGTTGTGAGGTCAAGGAAGAACCGACGATCACCTGAGCCAACATGGACCAGCCGATATGGCTTCAGCCTGTCTAGCATCGTACTTTGGGGCATACTGTGCACGGCAAGAACGGTCGACGGAAGGTGCTCCATGCGAGCCATCGTTCTGATAACGTTTTGCCTTATAAGCGGCATCGCGCCTTTGACGCCTGATCTATGACGACTACTACTTGCGCTGGGCATCCGCTCGGAAAAAGGAAATTCTTTTGACCGCATTGCGCAACAGCCTGTCACGAAAGCTGCTCCGCATCGTTTTGCTGTCAGCGCTTGCCGTTGGATTGGTATTAAGCTGTGCGCAGATCGTTTTCGATGCTTACAAGACTCGCCAGCTGATTAATACCGAGGCGCAGCGAATTCTGCGTATGACCCGCGATCCCTCTACTCAGGCGATCTACAGCCTGGACCGGGAAATGGGCGCCCAAGTCATGGAAGGGCTGTTTCAGCACGAGTCGATTCGCAAGGCGTCGATAGGCCATGCAGGGGACGAGGCGCTTGCTCACAAGTCGCGCCCACTTATGTCCCTGCCGTCACGCTGGCTGACCGACCCGATACTCGGCCGGGATCAGGAATTCTCGATCCCGCTGATCGGTCGCCCGCCCTACAACGAGTATTACGGTGATCTTCGCATCACACTCGATACCGCGCCGTACGGACAGGAATTCATAAGCGATTCGGTGGTGATCTTCGTCGTTGGCATTCTCCGCGCCCTGGTGCTGGGCCTGTTGCTCTACCTTATTTACGAGTGGCTGCTGACGCGGCCGCTGACCAAGCTGATCGACCATCTTTCGCGTATTAATCCTGGCCGCCCCGGCGAGCATTCATTGCCGATGCCAAGGGGGCACGAGCGAAATGAGCTGGGGCTCTGGGTCCAAACCGCCAATCGCCTGCTCGCCTCCATCGAACACAATATGCAGTTGCGCCATGCAGCGGAAAGCAACCTGCAGCGCATGACCCAGTACGATTCGCTCACGGGCTTGCCCAACCGTCTACAACTCCAACAGCAGCTCGATAATATTCTCAGCGAGGCTGCCCGACTGCAGCGCCGTGTGGCCGTGCTCTGTCTCGGGCTGGATGATTTCAAGGGCGTGAACGAGCAGTTCAGCTACCAGAACGGCGACCGCTTGCTAGTCGCGCTGGCCGATCGCCTACGCAGCTTGAGCGGTCGTGTCGGAGCGCTTGCCCGTCTGGGTGGGGACCAGTTCGTGCTGGTACTGTTCGGCTTCGAACAACCCTACGAGGCGGCCGAGCTGGCGCAAAAAGTACTCGACGATCTGGAGCGGCCCGTGCCCCTCGATCAGCAGAACATACGCTTGCGTGCCACCATCGGCATCACGTTGTATCCGGAAGATGGCGGCAACACGGAGAAGCTGTTGCAGAAAGCCGAACAGACCATGACCCTGGCAAAGAACCGCTCGCGTAACCGTTACCAATTTTACGTAGCAAGTATCGACAGCGAGATGCGAACGCGCCGGGAATTGCAGAACGACCTGGCTGAAGCGATCAAACGGAACGAGTTCCACTTGGTCTACCAGCCGCAAATCGATTATCGGTTGAAACGCATCACCGGCGTCGAGGCGCTGTTGCGCTGGTCCCACCCAAGCGGAAAGATGGTTCCGCCAGACATTTTCATCCCGCTGGCCGAACAGAACGGCAGCATCATCGCCATCGGCGAGTGGGTCTTGGACCAGGCGTGCCGGCAGCTGCGCGAATGGCATCAGCAAGGATTCAGCGACCTGCGCATGGCCGTCAACCTGTCCACGGTGCAACTGCATCACGCCGAACTGCCACTGATGATCAGCACCCTGCTCAGCACTCATCGCCTGCCGCCAGAAACGCTGGAACTCGAAGTGACCGAAACAGGGTTGATGGAAGACATCGGAGCCGCCACGCATAACCTCCACAGCCTGCGCCGCTCCGGAGCGCTCATCGCGATCGACGATTTCGGCACAGGCTATTCCTCGCTCAGCTATCTGAAAAGTTTGCCGCTGGACAAGATCAAGATCGACAAGAGCTTCGTCCGCGACATGTCAGCGGATGAAGGCGATACAACCATCGTCAGAGCCATCATCCAGCTAGGCAGAAGCCTCGGCATGTTGGTGATCGCCGAGGGCGTTGAAACGGCCGAGCAGGAACGCTATCTCATCGAAGAAGGCTGCAATGAAGGCCAGGGTTACTACTACAGCAAGCCCTTGCCGGCGGCTGAACTGACCGTCCTGCTGCAGCAATCGCTACGTTTCGAGCACAGACTCAATTCGGAACCGCTATAACGCGGTAGCCATCGCGCCGCCCTCCCCTACTGCCAGCCACGAGCGATACGCATGAAGCGTTTTGTATTGACCGACACCGCCGAAATCCCAGACGACGGCGGCGCCCTCTGCCTGTTTACCTATGGTGACGACTTTGTCATCAAGATTCAGGGAGGCAATGGCAATCAGCTCATGAACACCCGCACCCACGGTTCGGAGGATGCGTTGGCAGAAATCCCCTGCAAAAGGATCGCTCATCGTCCAGGGGTACGCGTGCTGATCGGTGGACTGGGCATGGGGTTTACCCTCGCATCAGCACTCAAGCATCTAGGCGATGACGCCGAAGTTCAGGTCGCTGAGTTGGTACCAGGCGTAATCGACTGGAACCGCGGCCCACTGGGCGAGAAGGTCGGCATGCCGATTGCCGATCCACGGGCACGGGTGCTACTCAGCGATGTTGCCGAGGTACTGAAGAGCGAGCCGCACGGCTTCGATGCCATCATGCTTGATGTCGACAACGGCCCTGAAGGGCTGACCCGCAAGAGCAACAGCTGGCTGTATTCATCAACAGGCCTCGACGCCTGCGCCCAGGCCCTGCGTCCCAACGGCCTGCTTGCGGTGTGGTCGGCCAGCGCCGACCGCGCATTCTCCCAGCGGCTGAACAAGTCGGGCTTCAAGGCCGAGGAGGTTCAGGTGTTCGCTCATGGTAACCGGGGGACACGCCATACCATCTGGATTGCCGAAAAGCGGTCCTGATCACGCCTCAGCAAGCAGATGCCATAACGCCACTGTTCCTGAGCGGCGTTGGTTTGGCTCCGCTACACACGAATCAGCGTCCGCTCCGATTGTTGTCCGTGCAGCTCTCACTGGTACGCACGATGAAGACACGGTCATAAAACGTAAGCAGCTGCAGGCACGTATCGAACGGATGGCACAGTACGACGAGCTTACTGGCCTGCCCAATCGCGCTTTCCTCTTTGCCCGGCTGAAAACCGCATTGGCGCGTGCGCGTCGCAACGGCGAGCGTTTGTCGCTGCTTTACCTGGACCTGAACAAATTCAAACAGGTAAATGACTGCCATGGTCACTGCGTCGGCGATCTGCTGCTGCAAATCTTCGCGGGGAGGCTCACACAAAACACCCGGGAGGCTGATACGGTTGCACGGATGGGCGGCGATGAATTCGTCGTGCTGCTGGAAAGCCAGCCCATCAGAAGCCGATACGGCGGTCGTGGTAGCACATTCGCGCCGCCATGCAGGCTCCGATCGAGTTGGCGGGGCTGAGCTTGGTGATTCAGCCGAGCATCGGAGTCGCGTATTTTCGTGAAAACGGCACTGACGAAACGTCGTTACTCAAGCATGCCGATGAGGCGATGTACCAGGCGAAGCCAGGTCAAGCAACCACCGGGCAGGCACCGCGGTCAGCGAAGCATAACGATGCATCAATCGACCCAGCCATTAGCGGAAAAGGTGTTTGAAAGCGGCAACTATCGCCGAGGGCATCCTGGCTTTATCCCACCAACAGGGACGTTAACAAGGTCACGCCGAGAACGGGATACGGGATCTGCTCCACCCGATTTCTTTGCACAAAATGCAAATCTTTCGCATTATGGTCTGCAACCGTTTATCGCAGCCACGCTGCTGAACACCTCATACCACCCTGTAAGCAAAGGAACCCGCCATGCTACGCACTCCCGTCTGGGCCACTGCCAGCCTTCTGGCTGTTGCCATTTCACTCGCTGGTTGCGGTGAAGACAAAGCGCCCGCCGAACAGGCCTCCGCTCCGCAAGCGACGACGCAGAGCGAGCCGGCGGCAGCAAGCGCTCCAGAAGAGGCCGTCAACAACGAGGCCGCACAGGCCGTGGTCAAGCATTATGCGGACATGGCGCATGCCATCTTCAGCGATGCCCATAGCACCGCGCTGAAGCTCCAGGAAGCCATCGACGCTCTCCTCGCCAATCCGACCGAGGAAACCCTGCAGGCGGCCAAGGACGCCTGGCTGGCCGCGCGTGTTCCTTACATGCAGAGCGAAGTGTTCCGCTTCGGCAACCCGGTGGTCGACGACTGGGAAGGTCAGCTCAACGCCTGGCCGCTGGACGAAGGCATGATCGACTACGTCGAGGGTGATTATCAGCATGCCCTCGGCAACCCTGGCGCTACCGCTAATATCATCGCCAACAAGGAATTGCAGATTGGCGAGGACAAGGTCGACGTCAGCGAAATCACCGGCGAGAAGCTGGCCAGCCTGAACGAGCTGGCCGGTTCGGAGGCGAACGTCGCCACCGGGTACCACGCCATCGAGTTCCTGCTCTGGGGGCAGGATCTCAACGGCACCAATGCTGGCGCGGGCGAGCGTCCCGTCAGTGACTTCATCGAAGGTGAGGGTTGCACCGGCGACAATTGCGACCGTCGCCGTGCTTATCTGAAAGCCGCCACTGAACTACTGGTCAGTGACCTGGAAGAGATGGTCGGCGAGTGGAAAGCCGGCGTCGCTGACAACTACCGCGCCAGCCTGGAGAGCGAGTCTGCCGAAAACGGCCTGCGCAAGATGTTCTTCGGCATGGGCAGCCTGTCGCTCGGCGAGTTGGCCGGCGAACGCATGAAGGTCGCTCTGGAAGCCAACTCGCCCGAAGACGAGCACGATTGCTTCAGCGACAACACGCATAACTCGCACTTCTATAACGCCAAAGGCATCCGTAACGTCTACCTCGGCGAGTATCAGCGCGTGGACGGCAGCACGCTCAGCGGCCCAAGCCTGGCATCGCTGGTCGAAGGCACCGATCCGCAACTCAACAACACACTGAAAACTGATCTGGAAACCACCGAAGCCAAGCTGCAAACACTGGTCACCAGTGCCGAGGGAGGCGAAGCCTTCGATCAGTTGATCGGTCCCGACAACAGTGAGGGTCAGGAAAAGGTCCGTGCCGCGATCGCCGCGCTGGTACAACAGACCGCAGCCATCGAGAAAGCCGCTGCCGCGTTGGGCATCAGCGATCTGAACCCGGACACGGCCGATCACCAGTTCTGATCTGCGTTCGCGAAGACGAGAGAGGGCGGCGCAATGCCGCCCCCTCTTTTACCGCTACAACGCCCGCGTCCAGCATTCGTTCGACCCGCCAAGCATACCCTTAAATGCAAATCCCTCTTATTCAAGCTCCATTAGCCTGCTAAGATCACCGCCCTGTTACGGCACTGGTATTACCCGATGCACCCGCTTTTTCGCTCCGCTACTGTCTTGCTCCTGGCCTTTGGCCTGGTCGGCTGCGGGGAGCAGACGCCGCACTTCACACAGGCCGAGCCAGGAGAGGCATTTTCCGCAGGCGACGCCACGGTGATGAAATTCGATCAGAATGCCTTTTCGATGCCATCGGCCAATCTGTCGCCGGTGCGCCGGTTGGACTTCAGTGTCGGCAACAGCTTTTTTCGTAATCCCTGGGTCATTGCCCCCGCCTCCACCACCGCTCGCGACGGGCTTGGGCCGCTGATCAACACCAACGCCTGCCAGAGCTGTCATATCAAGGACGGGCGTGGTCGTCCGGCACAAGACGAGCGCGGCAATGCCGTATCGATGTTGGTGCGGCTATCGATTCCTGCTGGCGCCGAGCATGCTGAAGTCGTCAGGCAGCGCGGCATCGCGCCGGAGCCCACTTACGGTGGCCAGTTGCAGGATATGGCGATTCCCGGCGTGGCGCCCGAAGGCAAGGTCCGGCTCAACTATGGCACACGGACCGAGCGCTTCGCCGACGGTTTTGAAGTCGAGCTGCGAGTCCCACACCTCGACATAACCGAGTTGGGCTACGGCCCGATGCATCCACACACTCAATTCTCCGTCCGGGTGGCGCCGGCCATGATTGGCCTCGGGTTACTGGAAGCGATTCCAGAATCCGCGCTGCTGGCCAACGCCGATCCGGACGACCGCGATGGCAACGGTATTTCCGGCCGCCCCAACCGAGTCTTCGACCAAAGCACACGTGAGACGGCGATCGGCCGCTTTGGCTGGAAGGCCGGACAACCGAATCTGAACCAGCAGAACGCCGACGCCTTCTTCAACGACATGGGCCTTACCACCAGCCTCTTTACAGGCAGCAGCTGCACCGAAAGGCAGCAGGACTGTCGTGCAATGCCCCACGGCGGCGACCTTGAAGTCAGCGACAACATTCTCGGACTGGTACTGTTCTACACCCGCAACCTTGGCGTACCGGCGCGACGCAACGTCGGCGATCCGCAGGTGCTTGCAGGCAAGACGCTGTTCCACCGCGCCAGCTGCCAGAGCTGCCATGTGCCGGCATTCACGACGGGCGAGGCCGCAGAGCCGGAACAGGCCAATCAGATCATTCGCCCCTATTCTGATCTGCTGCTGCATGACATGGGTGAAGGGCTTGCCGATCACCGCCCCGAGTTCGAGGCCAGCGGCAGCGAGTGGCGTACGCCACCGCTGTGGGGCATCGGCATGACCGAAACGGTGAGCGGCCATACCCAGTTCCTGCATGACGGACGTGCCCGCAATCTGCTCGAAGCCATACTTTGGCACGGCGGGGAAGCGGAACAGGCCAAGCAGTCCGTGCTCGGCTTCGACAGCAACGAGCGCAGCGCCCTGCTGGCCTTTCTCGAATCACTCTAGCGTCGGAACAGCCAGCGCTGTCCGGCCTTGCCGAGGAGCAATATGTACACCAATCGCTATCTTTCAGCCCTCACCGCCACCGCACTGGGCCTGCTACTCGGTGCCTGCGCGCCATCCGATCCGCTTGCCGAGACAAGCAAGACGCTGGCCGATGAAGTCCTGCTTCCGACGTACACCCAATGGGCCGAAACCAACCGACGCATGGCCGCCAGCAGCATCGCGTTCTGCGCCGGCAATGAAGAGCTGGAGAGCGCGCGTGAAGCCTTCTTGCAGGCGCAGTTCGCCTGGGCAGGCCTGCAGCCGTTGTTGGTCGGCCCGATGGGCGAAGGCAACCGAGCCTGGCAGGTGCAGTTCTGGCCGGACAAGAAAAACCTGGTGGGGCGTCAGGTCACTGCTCTGCTGAAGAACAAACCCGAGCTGACCCAGGCCGATCTGGAGAACGGTAGTGTCGTTCTACAGGGCCTTTCGGCATATGAATATGTGCTCTACGACAAGGCGGTCGACCTCGGCGACAGCCAGGCCAAGGCGCGTTACTGCCGACTGCTGGAAGCGATCGGAGAGCACCAACAAAAGCTCGCCGCCAACATGCTGCTGGAGTGGGAAGGCGAAGACGGCATGGCCGCCCAACTGAGCGAGTTTCCCAACGAACGTTACGCCGACTCGCAGGAAGCGATCGCCGATCTGCTGCGTGTGCAGGTCACCGCACTGGATGGCTTGAAGAAAAAGCTCGGCGCTCCGCTGGGCCGCCAGAGCAAGGGCTTCCCGCAGCCCTTCCAAGCCGAGGCTTGGCGCAGCGATGCCACGCTTGGCAGCATCGATGCAGCCCTCGCGGGTGCTCAAAAGCTCTGGCAAGGCAGTGACGATAATGGCCTCAAGCAGCTGATCCCCGCGGAACAAACCGAGCTGATCGAGCGCATCGATGTCGCCTATGCCACAACCCGCCAACAGCTGGCCGACATCATGCTGCCTTTCAGCGAACTGATTGCAGATGAAGCAGGACGCGCACGGCTGAGCGAGCTGTACCAGGAGATCGACGTCCTGCACCGCCTGCACCAGAACGAACTGGCGCGGGCGCTGGGCGTACAGATCGGCTTCAACGCCCACGACGGAGATTGATCATGAAGCGCCGTGTCTTTCTCGGCCTAGGCAGTGCCCTGGTCGCAGCGACGGCCGTCGGCGGCTGGACGCTTACCCGGAACACCGAGCACCCCTTGCTGCTTTCCGCGCGCGACGATGCTGATGGTCGTCACTACGCGGTGGGCTACCGGCTCGACGGAACGCGTGTATTCGCCACCCCAGTCAGCGAGCGCTGCCATGATGTCTATGCCCATCCAAACCTGCCGCTAGCCGTGTTCGTCGGGCGCCGACCGAGCCGTGAGAGCTATCTGATCGACAGCCGTGACGGCACGTTGCTACAAGTGCTGGCCTCGCCCTCCGATCGACATTTCTATGGCCACGGCGTATTTCACGCCAGCGGCGATTGGTTCTATGCCACCGAGAACGATACTGCCAATCCCGGCCGCGGCGTGCTTGGTGTCTATCGCGTCGAAGCGCGCCGGATGGTCCGCGCCGAAGAACATTCGACCCATGGCATAGGCCCGCATCAGCTGCTCTGGATGCCGGATGGCGAGACGTTAGTGGTCGCCAACGGTGGCATCCGCACCGAAGCCGACAGTCGCGAAATGATGAACATCGACGCCATGGAGCCGAGCCTTGTACTACTGCATCGTGACGGCACGCTGATGAGCAAGGAGCAGCTGCCCGAGCAGATGAACAGCGTGCGTCATCTCGCCGTAGCAGCCGACGGCACGGTAGTGTCCGGCCAGCAATACGAAGGCGACCCCATGGACCGCGCACCGCTGCTGGCAATCAAACGTCCCGGCCAACCGTTCCAGGCATTTCCCTTGGGCGAGGCGCAACGCCAGACCATGAATCAATACACCGCGAGCCTGGCCATACACGACAGCCTGCGTCTGCTGGCAGTAACCGCGCCGCGCGGCAACAAGGTTTTCTTCTGGGATCTGGACAGCGCCGAACTACGCGATGAAATTCACCTGCCAGACTGCGCCGGTGTCGCTGCGGTCGAACAGGGCTTCGTGGTGAGTTCCGGTCAGGGACGCTGCAGACTCGTCGATTGCACGGGCGAGCACTTTGTCAGCACTCCGCTGCAGTTGCCGGCTGGGCTCTGGGATAACCATTTGCGACTGGTCTGAAAATTTCTCAAGTATCGAATCGGCTCGTCGATAACCGCTGACCGATCGGTCAATGGCCTGAGCGCTCGGCTCATACTTGCGACGAACGCAAGCGCTTCCTATTCGATGCGAGGATGCTCTGATGTTTCTGAAAAAATCCCTGCGCGCTCAGCTGTTGGCGCTTATCGGTGGCAGCCTGCTACTGATGCTGACAATCGCCCTCGCCAGCTTTTCCTTTTTGTCCGATGACATCTCCGCTTACCAGAAATTGCTGAAAGGGCCCATCGAAGCGTCGCGCCTGATCGACGAAACCAACCTGGAATTCAAGGTACAGGTGCAGGAGTGGAAAAACGTCCTGTTGCGTGGCAAGAACCCCGACAACCTTGCTAAATATTGGGGAAGCTTTGAGACCCAGGAGAACAAAGTGCAGGATCTGCTTGGCACTCTGGTGCAGCAGCTAAGCAATCGGGACACCGCCCTTGCCAACCGGGTCCAGGGTTTACGCGAAGAACATCGCAGTCTCGGCGTCGCCTATCGCGCCGGTCGTGATGTGTACATTGCTGCTGGCTATGACCCGTTCGCGGGGGACGCTGCGGTCAAGGGCATCGACCGCGCCACCAGCGATCAGCTCAGCGCGCTGGTCGCCGAGCTGCGTGAGTCAGCGCTGCGTAGCTCCGATGAGATCAGCTCCGCCGCCGACAGGGCCATCGCCACTGGCGCGCTGATCATGCTTGCTGCCGGCGCGCTGATTGCGCTGATCAGCCTGTGGCTGGTCAACCGCAACCTGATCGACCCGATCCGCCAGCTGATCGATCATATCGCCAAGCTCAGTCAGGGTAATTTCAGCGAACGCGTCGATACGTCTCGTGCCGACGAACTAGGGCGTCTCGCAGTGGCCGCAAATATCTTGCGCGACTTCCTTGCGGACACCTTTACCCGCCTGCAACGCAGCACCTCGGACCTGGACAGCGCCAGCGGCGAGCTGAACGCCATCGCCATGCTGATGGGCCAGGGTGCTCGTGAACAGTTCTCGCGCACCGATCAAGTCGCGACCGCCATGCACGAGATGTCCGCCACATCTCAGGAAGTGGCCCGCCACGCAGCCGACGCCGCGCGCGCCGCAGATGCGGCCGATCAGTCGGCGCAGCAAGGCGAGAGCATGATGCGCTCGACGATCCACACGATCACTCAGATGCGCGGTGAGATCAGCAACACCGCTGAGGTCATTCGCCGCCTGGAGGCCGACAGCGGACGCATCGGCAAGGTCCTGGAGGTCATTCGCGGCATTGCCGACCAGACCAACCTACTGGCGCTGAACGCGGCCATCGAAGCCGCTCGCGCCGGCGATGCGGGCCGCGGTTTTGCGGTCGTTGCCGATGAGGTGCGCACGCTGGCCAGGCGCACTGCGGATTCGACTGCCGAGATTCATCAAATCATCGATACCGTGCAGACCGGGGCGGTGGATGCGGTGCGTGCAATCGAGGGCGGTCAGTCTCGCAGCGACGAGGGCGTGGAGCAGGTGACGGAAGCGGGCAGCATGCTGCAGCGCATCACCCAGGAGGTCGAAGCGATCCGCGACATGAATCGGCAGATCGCCACTGCGGCCGAGGAGCAGACTTCCGTTGCGGAAGATATCTCGCGCAACCTGACCGAGATTACCGCCATCGCCACGACCAACCAGGAAAATGTCGAGCGCACCGAGAAAGCCAGCCAAAACCTGCATGGGTTGTCGGCCCAGCTCAGCGAAGTGACGCACCGCCTCGCAGGCTGACATAGTATTCCGCCGCAACGGCTGCTCCGACGGTGGGGCCGTTGAAAGGCAAGCACTGCTGCGCATTGCCTTGGCGGGCTCTACCTCGCCGTTAGCCGCCCTGCGAAGCACGTCAAAGACTCCTCTACCTATCCCTTTACATACGCCAGGTTCGGAGCTACTTTCGCTGCTTCCCGGCCGTTCTGGTCGGAACAACCATAGGCCGAGGCCCCATCAGGTCGCTACTCGGTCGCTCGTTCACCTGAACGGCTGCCTCATTTCATGGCAGTAGCCAGCCGGCTCATCCCTATCCAAGGAATACGGAAGATGTTGCGCCGCATGCTGCTCATGCTGGGCGCGGTGATCGTCGTGGTATTGATCCTCGCCGCCCTTAAGTTCAACTCGATTTATTCACAGATCCAGCAATTCAAGGCACCGCAACCGCCGATAGGTGTCGAGGTGACCGAGTCCAGTCGTCAGCCTTGGCAGAGCCGGCTCCCGGCTATCGGCACGCTCACGGCATCCCAGGGCATTGATCTGTCCGTGGAGATCGCTGGCATCATCAGCAATGTGCAGTTCCGCTCGGGCGAGAAGATCCGCGAGGGCCAACCGGTCGTTCTGCTCGACAGCGAGATCGAACAGGCGAGCCTGGCAGCGGCTCAGGCCGACTTGCATCTGGCCAAGGTGGAGTTCGAGCGGGCACGCAGTCTAGTCGACCGCCAGGCAATCTCGCGCAGCGAGTTCGATCGGCTCAATGCCGAATCGCAGAAAGCCGCCGCCACCGTCGCGCAGTTGAAGGCCAGCCTGGCAAAGAAGCGCATCCTCGCGCCCTTCTCCGGAACCATCGGCATCAACCAGGTGGACATTGGTGACTTCGTTGCCGCCGGCACGCCTATCGCGACGCTGCAGAACCTGTCGACCCTATTCGTTGACTTCTACCTGGCCGAACAGCAGGTGCCCTTGCTCGCCATCGGGCAGTCCGTGCGAGTCCGGGTAGCTGCGTTTCCCGATGAGCATTTCGAAGGCCGGATCGTCGCGCTGAACCCCAAGGTGGAAACTACCACCCGTAACGTGCAGGTCCGCGCAGAGCTGGCCAACCCCGGCGAGCGCCTGCTGCCCGGCATGTTCGCCGACCTGCAGGTGCTGTTGCCCAGTGAGGAGCCGCGGGTCGTAGTACCGGAAACTGCGATTACCTACACGCTTTATGGCAATTCGGTGCTCGTGGTGAAGGAAGGGCAAGCACCCGAACCCGAGGAAGGCACCGAGCAAGACACCGAAGCCTCTGGGCGAAACGAACCCTATCTGGTCGTGGAGCGGCGTTTCGTCGAGACCGGCGAGCGTCGCGACGGTCAGGTGGTGATCCTCGAAGGACTCGAAGCTGGCGAGCAGGTGGTGATCGCCGGCCAGCTAAAGCTGGACACCGGTGCCCACGTCGCCATCGCCGAGAAGCGCACGCTCGAGCTCGATACAGACAACGGATCCGGCGCCCGCTGAGGCGCCGACCACAGGGACATAAATCGCTATGGCATTTACCGACCCATTCATTCGCCGTCCGGTGCTGGCCAGCGTGATCAGCCTGCTGATCGTGCTGCTCGGCTTCCAGGCATTCCACAGCTTGGTCATTCGTCAGTATCCGCAGATGGAAAGCGCGCTGATTACCGTGACCACCGCCTATCCCGGCGCCAATGCGGAAACCATCCAGGGCTATATCACCCAACCTTTGCAACAGAGCCTGGCTAGCGCCGAGGGGGTCGACTACATGACGTCGGTGAGCCAGCAGAACGTGTCGACCATTTCGGTTTACGCACGTATCGGGGCTGACACCGACCGACTCTACACGGAGCTATTGAGCCAGGCCAACTCGGTAAAAAACCAGCTGCCGCAGAACGCCGAGGACCCGGTGCTGAACAAGCAGGCCGCCGACTCCACCGCGCTCATGTACATCAGCTTCTATAGCGAACAGCTGACCAACCCGCAGATCACCGATTATCTGTCGCGTGTTATCCAGCCGAAGCTGGCCACCCTGCCCGGCATGGCCGAGGCGGAAATCCTCGGCAACCAGGTGTTTGCCATGCGCCTCTGGCTGGATCCGGTGAAACTGGCGGCCTACGGGTTGTCTGCGGGGGACGTAAATGAGGCCGTGCGCAAGTACAACTTCCTCGCCGCGGCTGGCGAGGTGAAGGGGGAATATGTCGTCACCAGCATCAACGCCGACACCGAGCTGAAGACGCCCGAAGCATTCGCCGCCATACCGTTGAAGACCCAAGGCGACAGCCGCGTGCTGCTCGGCGATGTGGCGCGGGTCGAGATGGGTGCCGAGAGCTACAACGCCGTTAGCTCGTTCGACGGCATTCCCTCGGTCTATATCGGCATCAAGGGCACCCCGAGCGCCAACCCGCTAGACGTGATCAGCGAGGTACGTGCGATCTTGCCCGAGATCGAGTCCCAGCTGCCGCCGAGCCTGAAAGTCACCATCGCCTACGATGCCACCCGCTTCATCCAGGCCTCAATCGACGAAGTGGTGAAAACCCTTGCCGAAGCGGTGGTGATCGTCATCGTGGTGGTGTTCCTGTTCCTCGGATCACTGCGCTCGGTGCTGATTCCGGTGGTGACCATTCCGCTGTCAATGATCGGCGTGATGTTCTTCATGCAGGCCATGGGCTACTCGATCAATCTGCTGACGTTGCTGGCCATGGTGCTGGCGATCGGCCTGGTGGTGGACGATGCCATCGTGGTGGTGGAGAACATCCATCGCCATATCGAGGACGGCAAATCGCCCTTCCAGGCGGCGATCGACGGCGCTCGAGAGATCGCCATGCCAGTCGTCACCATGACGATTACCCTCGCGGCGGTCTATGCACCGATCGGCTTTTTGCAGGGCCTGACCGGTGCGCTGTTTCAGGAGTTCGCACTGACACTGGCCGGAGCGGTGCTGATTTCAGGCGTGGTGGCACTGACGCTGTCGCCGATGATGTGCTCGCGCCTGTTGCGACATGAAGAAAACCCGACGGGGCTGGCACACCGGCTGGATCTGTTGTTCGACCGACTGAAACTGCGTTACCAACGCGCCCTGCACGGCACGCTGAATACCCGCCCGGTGGTGCTGGTGTTCGCCGTGCTCGTGCTCGGTCTGATTCCGGTCCTGCTCAAGTTCACCGAAAGCGAGCTGGCGCCGGAGGAAGACCAGGGCATCATTTTCATGATGGCCAGCGCACCACAGACGGCCAACCTTGACTACCTCAACGCCTATACCGATCAGTTCCTGGAGATCTTCCAATCGTTCCCTGAGTATTACTCTTGGTTTCAGATCAACGGTTTCAACGGTGTGCAGAGCGGCATCGGTGGTTTTTTGATGACGCCTTGGGACGAGCGTGAGCGCACCCAGATGGAGGTACTTCCCGAGGTGCAAGCGAAGATCGATCAGATCCCTGGCTTGCAAGTCTTCGGCTTCAATTTGCCCTCCTTACCGGGCACTGGCGAAGGGCTGCCATTCCAGTTCGTGATCAATACCGCTAACGACTACGAGTCGCTGCTGCAGGTGGCTGAGCGAATCAAGGAAAAAGCCCAGGCGTCCGGCAAATTCGCGTTTCTTGATGTAGATCTGGCATTCGACAAACCGGAAATCGTCGTGGATATCGACCGCGAAAAGGCGGCGCAAATGGGCGTGACGATGGAAGATCTTGGCGTGACGCTGGCAACCCTGCTTGGCGAAAGCGAGATCAATCGCTTCACCATCGAGGGCCGCAGCTACAAAGTGATTGCCCAGGTGGAGCAAGCCTACCGGGACAATCCAGGCTGGCTGAGCAATTACTACGTGAAGAACGATCGGGGCGAGATGCTGCCCTTATCCACCCTGATCAAAGTGCATGACCGCGCCCGGCCGACCCAGTTGAGTCAGTTCCAGCAGCTCAACGCCGCGACGATCCAGGGCTTCCCGATCGTCAGCATGGGCGAGGCCATCGATACCCTGCGCAGCATCGCGCGCGAGGAGGCACCGCAGGGGTACACGTTCGACTATGCCGGCGCGTCGCGTCAGTACATTCAGGAAGGTAATGCGCTGTACACCACGTTCGCGCTCGCACTGGCCGTCATCTTTCTCGTACTGGCGGCGCAGTTCGAGAGTTTCCGCGATCCGCTGGTGATACTGGTCACAGTGCCATTGTCAATCTGTGGCGCACTCGTGCCGCTATTCCTGGGCCTGTCGAGCATGAATATCTACACACAGGTTGGACTCGTGACGCTGATCGGCCTGATCAGCAAGCACGGCATCATGATCGTCGAGTTCGCCAATCAACTGCGTAGAGAGCAGGGCTTGGGCCGTCGTGAAGCGGTGGAGGAAGCGGCAGCGATCCGATTGAGGCCGGTGCTGATGACGACCGCAGCGACAGTGTTCGGCATGGTTCCGCTGATTCTGGCCAGCGGCGCCGGAGCCGTGAGTCGATTCGATATCGGAATGGTGATCGCCACGGGTATGACGGTCGGTACGCTGTTTACGCTGTTCGTGCTGCCGGCGGTCTATACGCTGCTGGCGAGCCCGGAGCGCGCGGTAGCACCGATAGAGGAGATGACGGGCTAACATAACGACCGGGTCCGAATATACCCATCCGCTCGCGCCGGGCGGATGGGTCGAGCAGGTGGGACTAGCCTCGGCCCACCAGGCTTTGTGACAAGCCGTACATGAACAGCAACAGATCCTGATCGGGGCGCGCATCCAGAACTGAGGCTCGGGCCATGCGCGGAATCGGGCAGTGATCGCTGACGTCGCTGCGCGCCACGACTCTGGCGTCCGGCTCGCTCCAGGCGGCAGCGCACAGGGAGGCGACACCCAGCGAGGCGACCAGAAACAAGCCTCGGGCAATTTCAAGGTTCATTGCGCAAGCCCTTGTTATATGGTGATTTGAGAAATTCACCATAGTCGACAAACTCGCGAGATGCTCAACAACGTGACCAATGGTCATTTTTTGAGCACCCCTCACCCAGAAAAGCGAATCGCCTCCGATGAAGCCATTCGGCCGGGCCTCGCATTTTTCTCCCGCTCGGTAGTCGCTTTGAACGTCGGCCATAAAAAAGCCCCGCACAAGGCGGGGCTCTTTATGCAGCTAGAGGCCGGCTGGCTTACATCATGCCGCCCATGCCGCCCATACCACCCATGCCGCCCATATCCGGCATGCCGCCGCCGGCTGCCTTGTCATCAGCCACTTCCGCGATCATCGCTTCGGTGGTGATCATCAGGCTGGCAATGGAGGCCGCGGCCTGCAGAGCAGAACGGGTCACCTTGGCCGGATCGAGAATACCCATCTCGATCATGTCGCCGTACTCGTCGGTCGCGGCGTTGTAACCGTAGTTACCGCTGCCCAGCTTGACCTTGTCGACCACAACGCTCGGCTCGCCACCGGAGTTGGCAACGATCTGGCGCAGCGGCGCTTCAACGGCACGGCGCAGCAGAGTGATACCAACGTTCTGATCGGCGTTCTCGCCCTTCAGCTCTGAAATAGCCTGCAGAGCGCGAACCAGCGCAACACCGCCGCCAGGAACCACGCCTTCTTCGACGGCAGCACGGGTTGCGTGCAGCGCGTCTTCTACGCGGGCTTTCTTCTCCTTCATCTCGACTTCGGTGCCAGCACCGACCTTGATCACGGCAACACCGCCAGCCAGCTTGGCCAGACGCTCTTGCAGCTTCTCTTTGTCGTAGTCGGAAGTGGTGTCTTCGACCTGCTTGCGGATCTGCGCGACGCGGGCTTCGATGTCGACCTGCTGACCAGCGCCGTCGATGATGGTGGTGTTTTCCTTGTTCAGCACGACGCGCTTGGCGTTACCCAGGTGCTCCAGGGTAGCGGTTTCCAGGCTCAGGCCGACTTCTTCGGAAATCACGGTACCGCCAGTCAGGATCGCGATGTCCTGCAGCATGGCCTTGCGGCGATCGCCAAAGCCAGGCGCCTTGACGGCAGCAACCTTGACGATGCCGCGCATGTTGTTGACGACCAGGGTCGCCAGCGCTTCGCCTTCGACGTCTTCAGCCACGATCAGCAGCGGACGGCCAGCCTTGGCAACAGCTTCCAGCACCGGCAACATTTCGCGGATGTTGGAGATCTTCTTGTCGACCAGCAGCAGCAGCGGGGTATCCAGCTCAGCCACCATGGTGTCCGGCTTGTTGATGAAGTACGGGGACAGGTAACCGCGGTCGAACTGCATGCCTTCTACAACGGACAGTTCGTTTTCCAGGCCCGAGCCTTCTTCAACGGTGATCACGCCTTCCTTGCCGACCTTTTCCATGGCTTCGGCGATGATGGCGCCGATGGAGCTGTCGGAGTTGGCGGAGATGGTGCCGACCTGAGCGATGGCCTTGAAATCGGCGCATGGCTTGGACTGGTTCTTCAGCTCAGCAACGATGGCGATGGTGGCCTTGTCGATGCCGCGCTTGAGGTCCATCGGGTTCATGCCGGCAGCGACGGCCTTCAGGCCTTCGTTGACAATCGACTGAGCCAGAACGGTAGCGGTAGTGGTGCCGTCGCCAGCGTCATCGTTGGCACGGGAGGCAACGTCCTTGACCAGCTGCGCACCCATGTTCTCGAAACGGTCCTTCAGCTCGATTTCCTTGGCAACGGAAACGCCATCCTTGGTGATGGTCGGAGCGCCAAAGCTCTTCTCGATAACCACGTTGCGGCCTTTCGGGCCGAGGGTCGCTTTTACCGCATCAGCCAGGACGTTGACGCCGACCAGCATCTTCTTGCGAGCGGAATCGCCGAACTTAACTTCTTTAGCAGCCATGTTGATTCTTCCTCAAATTCTGTTGATGGAACGCTATTCGCTATAAAGCGAGCGCTGATCAGGCTTCGACGACGGCGAGGATTTCGTTCTCGCTCATCACCAGCAGATCTTCGCCGTCGACCTTGACGGTGTTGCTGCCGGAGTAAGGGCCGAATACGACCTGGTCGCCAACCTTGACGGCCAGCTGACGCACTTCGCCGTTATCCAGAACGCGGCCAGTGCCTACAGCGACGATCTCACCACGGTTGGGCTTCTCGGCAGCGGAGCCCGGCAGCACGATGCCGCCTGCGGTCTTGGTTTCTTCTTCGCTGCGACGAATCACGACGCGGTCATGCAGAGGACGAAGCTTCATTGTCGATCTCTCCTAGTACAGTGGTTTCCATGCCGATGCATTCTCATCGACGGGTTGGGCAAATCCGGCGGTGCCGGTTGCGGCCCGCAACGCGAGCCGCAGAAGACGGACTGTCGAACACGACAGCGACCTTGCGGTGACCGCTACATGCGGGCGGCAAAAAATGATTTCAAGGGCACAGCGTTGATTTTTTGCATCGAGAAACGAAAAAAGGCATGCCTGCGCATGCCTTTCGCTCGAGCGGTCAGCTTCACTTGTCGCGGCGCTCCCACTCGCCTTCGATCACGTTGGGGCGCTGCGGCCCGGCGTGACGCTCCTGCTGCTGACGCAGGTCATCGGCAAAGGCACGACGGCGCTGGGCCTGCGCCTCGACACGGCGGCCGACGAAGTTAAGGAACAGCTTGCGCGTCGGCGGAAACAGCACCAGCAATGCGACGATGTCGCTGAGAAAGCCCGGCAGGAACAGCAAGCCGCCCGCGACGGCCATCATCAGCCCCTGAAGCATCTCCCGCTCCGGCAGCTCGCCGCGAGCCAACCGCTCGCGCGCGCGCCAGGCGGTGGCAAAACCTGCCAGACGCAACAACAGGATGCCGGCCATGCCGCTGATGATCAGCAGCAGGATGGTCGGCAGCACACCAATCGAGCTGCCGACCTTGATCAGCAACGCCAGCTCGGCCAGCGGAAACAGGAGAAACAGCAATAAGAAAATACGCATCGATAGTCCTTGGCGGAAGAACGGCTTCCGATCTCGTGTAGATGACGGCAGGTCGGTCCGAATTCAACCCATCCGGGGAACAGGCTGTAACCGGATTATTCACCCCTGCGCTTACGTCAATTTGGGTCAGCGTCGCGCCATCGCCACCAGCGCCTGCCGCACCGCGCCTGGGTTGGTACAAGTAGCTGGGAATGCCAGCCAGTGAATGGCCCGACCGATGCGCAGGTGAAAACCCTCACTGTCGATCCCGACCATGCGGACTTCGGGCGCCGTCGGCAGGCCTTCTTGCTCGACGTAATGGGCGATCGCCGCGGCGTGATCATTGTTCATATGCTCGAGCATTTCGCCCTCGCCGCCGCCTGCACCGGCGAACGGGTTGGCCAACGCCACCTCGTCCAGCCAGTGGATTGCGCCGAAGCCTCCGATGTAGCGCCAGCGCACTGGCTGCAGCACCCAGAAATCGAAGTCATGCACGCGATGGTAGTCGCGTGATTCTGGGAAATAGCGGTAATAGCGCTGCGCCGCGGCATCGATTGCCGCGGCCTCGGTGAGCAACCGGCCCTCGGCCAGTACTGTCAGGCGTCCGCTCGCCTGCACGTCGTCGGCGCCACGCTCCGCCACCAGTAACGAACAACGCGGATCGGCCCGAAGATTTTTTGTGTGCTGGGCGATTCGGCTGATCAGGATCAGCGGCCAGCCCTCCTCGCTCAGGCAGTACGGCACCGCGGAACCAAATGGGAAGCCTGGCAGGGTCGCGGAGTGCGTTGAGAGCACACCGCGGTATTCCTTGAGCAGGAGTTGTCGGGCATGCTTGGCGGCTTCAGCGCTCACTGGGGCTCCTCGAAAGCGTGTTCGGTTCGACGGGCAACAGCATAACGGTTTCATCAGCGAACGTCGTTTACCGACGTCCGATGCATAAGTAGGAGATGGGCATGCAGCTAAAAGACAAGGTCATCATCATCACTGGCGGCGGCCAGGGGCTGGGGCGTGCAATGGGCGAATATCTCGCCGGCAAGGGCGCACGGCTAGCACTGGTCGATCTCAATCAGGAACGGCTGGATGAGGCCGTAGCGGCCTGCAAAAGTGCTGGTGGCGATGCGCGGGCCTATCTGTGCAATGTCGCCAACGAAGAGCAAGTCAGTCACATGGTCAGCCAAGTCAGTGATGATTTCGGCGGCCTGGATGGGCTGGTGAACAATGCCGGTATTCTCCGCGATGGCCTGACCATCAAGCTCAAGGACGGCGAGCTGTCGAAGATGAGCCTGGCGCAATGGCAGGCGGTGATCGACGTCAACCTGACCGGCGTGTTTCTCTGCACCCGCGAAGTGGCGGCGAAGATGATCGAGCTCAAGCGTCAGGGCGCGATCATCAATATTTCCTCGATCTCCCGGGCGGGCAATATGGGCCAGGCGAACTACTCGGCCGCCAAGGCGGGCGTGGCAGCAGATACAGTCGTCTGGGCCAAGGAACTGGCGCGTTACGGCATTCGCGTCGCTGGTGTCGCCCCCGGGTTCATCGAGACCGAGATGGTTGCCAGCATGAAACCCGAAGCGCTGGAAAAAATGACCGCCGGCATTCCGCTCAAGCGGCTCGGCAAGCCGATAGAGATCGCCCACTCGGTCGCCTATATCTTCGAGAACGACTATTACACCGGCCGCATCTTGGAGCTGGATGGCGGACTGCGGCTGTAAGGACGTTACAAGCGGCAAGCTTCAAGTAAAGCGCCAGTTATTGCAGATTCCGCTCTTTCTTGAAGCTTGAAACTGCTTTACCAACCCACGCCAAAGCCTATGCTGTAGCGCGTTTCATCCAGGTCGCTTTCCGCGCCGCTGACGATGTCCTTCTCAGCTTTCATGTTCAGCGAGGCCCAGTCGGTAACCTTGTAGCGCAACCCGACCTCAGCGTCGAATTCGTAATCGGCGACGTTTTCCAGCGGTTTGCCAATCTCGCCGTTGCTGAACAGCTCGAAGGTCTTGCCCACCAGATAGCGGTTGTAGTCCCACTTCATGGCGAGCGAGTAAAAGCTCTCCTTGTTGCCATCGGCGAACTCATAGTCGCTGCGGTTCACCAAGGAGGCGAGCGAGAAGGCGCCCAGTTCGTTGTCCCAGAATTGATAACCCGGACCGGTACCCAGCGTGCGCTGGCGGCGAACGTCTTCGACCTTGTCACGCTTGTATTCAAAGCGCCCTTGCCAGAACCAGTGCTCATCGATGAACCGATCCAGGGCATATTCGGCATCCCAGTTGTCCGTCGCGGTGACGCCGTCACGGTATTCGCGGTTGTAATTGGCGATTCCATTGTGGCGCCAGAGGCCATGACGGGCCGAAGTATCAAAGGACACGTCGTAGTCGTCCGTATCGGTTTCCGCGCGTTTATAGTCCAGCGCAACGTCCACGTTGCCCTTCCACGTCAGATCCTGAATCAGCGGTTTCGGGTGGATGATCTGCGTAATGCTGGCCAGCTCGACTGTGCGCGGCCCGGCACCATTGCTCAGCGTGACCGTACCATCGTCGGCTGCCTGGAGCGACTTGGCCATTTCCCCGGTCACGTCATCCTGTTTGATTAGCAGTTGCTGGTTGCTTTCCAGCGTTGCGACCTGATTCCATTTCACCGGGATCGAGCCACCGTAGTCGGTTTCGATCAGCAGCTTACCGCCATCGAGCACGCTGATTTTGCCGGTCAGGCGATCACCATTTTTCAGCCAGACGGTATCGGCAAGCGACGGCAGGGCGAATACGGACAGGGACACGCAAAGCAGGGTTCTGGAAAACATAGAGAGGCTGAAATTCTGCGCAGGAGCGGTTAAAAAGGCAGGCATTATCCCTATGCGTTTAGTCACAGCAAGCACTGACCGCTGAACGGATAGCGAGTTCAGCGCCGCCCTACAGGCCCGACCGCACACAGGATGCATCGCATGATCGAGCAACCGCCTCTGTTACCGCCCGGTGCCGACGCCGAATCGCGCCGCTCGGCCGTCTACCTCGTCATGGCGCAGATCCCGGCAGGCAAAGTGGTGAGCTATGGCGAGGTGGCGGCCATGGCCGGGTTAGGCCGTGCGGCACGCTGGGTCGGCAGGCTGATGTCGCAACTGCCCGACGGCACCAGCCTGCCCTGGCACAGGGTAATCGCCGCCGGTGGCCGACTCAGCCTGCCAGCCGGCAGCGCCGCCGGGCACGAACAGCGCATGCGGCTGCGCGCCGAGGGGGTGACCATCGTCAACGACCGCGTCGACATACGTCGGCACGGCTGGCATTCGGCTGAGCACAGCGGGTAGAGTGCGCGCTTCATGTCTATATCCGTCCCGTCATATGTCCCGTGAAACCTGGCGCGCCGCCCTCGCCGCCTACGCCAGTCCCGCCTCACTGACGCTGCTGGTGCTCGGCTTCGCCGCAGGTCTGCCTGCAATCCTGGTGTTTTCCACGCTCTCGGTGTGGCTGCGTGAAGCCGGTGTCTCACGCGAAACCATCGGCTTTGCCAGCTGGATCAGTCTGGCCTACGCGTTCAAGTGGGTCTGGTCGCCGATGCTCGACCAATGGCGCCTGCCCTGGATCGGCGCGCTGGGACGTCGCCGCTCTTGGCTGGTGCTGTCGCAAGCGGTGATTGCCATCGGCCTGATCGGCATGGCGCTGTGCAACCCGCAGCACAACCTGACCATGCTGATTGCCCTGGCAGTCGCGGTGGCCTTCGCCTCGGCAACACAGGACATTGCCATCGACGCCTACCGCCTGGAAATCGCCGAGGACAAGCTGCAGGCGACGCTGGCGGCGAGCTACATGACCGGTTATCGCATCGCCATGTTGCTGGCAAGCGCCGGCGCGCTGTTTCTCGCCGAATGGCTGGGCTCCACGAATCTGGAGTACAGCCAGAGTGCCTGGGCCACCACCTACATCGCCTTTGCGCTGCTGATTCTGCCAGGGCTGATCACCAGCCTGCTGATTCCCGAGCCGGAGGGCGCCGCGCCGCTGCCCAATGAGCCCTCGAAGTTCAGCTTTAACCACCAGCTGGCAGGTGTCGGCTTACTGCTGGTGCTACTGATATCCGTGCCGGCGATGATCAACGCGCTGATCGCGCAGGCCTGGCCGCGCGCAACTTTGTATCTGTTGTTCATCATCGGCTCGATGTCGCCCTGGGGCCGTGCGCTGCTGGTGCCGGTCCGGCAGATGCTGCGGCAGGCTGGCCAGCGCCAGCGCCCGGCGCGCTTCGACTTCGTTCATCAGGCGGTCTCGGTGATCGTGCTGATCGTCCTTATGGTGTCGACCACCGGCATGTTTCAGTCTTACTGGGGCGGTTACTGGCCACGCGGCACCATGTACCTGTTGATCTGCTGGGGTTGCCTGTCCGGTCCTGGGCGGATACTGATGGGACCGGTACTGACGCCCATCACGGACTTCATCCTTCGCTATCGCTGGCAGGCGCTGCTGCTGCTGGGGCTGATCGCCACCTACCGGATGTCCGACACGGTGATGGGTGTCATGGCCAATGTTTTCTACATCGACCAGGGTTTCAGCAAGGATCAGATTGCCAGCGTCAGCAAGCTGTTCGGACTGATCATGACCCTGCTCGGTGCAGCGTTTGGCGGCCTGCTGATCGTGCGTTTCAGCATCCTGCCGATTTTGTTCATCGGCGGTGTTGCCTCCGCCGCGACCAATCTCATGTTCATGCTGCTGGTGGAGATGGGCGCGAACCTGAACATGCTGATCGTCACCATCTCCTGCGACAATTTCAGCGGTGGCCTGGCCTCCACCGCCTTCGTCGCCTACCTGTCGAGCCTCACCAACCTGAAGTTCTCGGCAACGCAGTATGCGCTGCTAAGTTCGCTGATGCTGCTATTGCCCCGCCTGCTGGGCGGCTACTCCGGTGTGATGGTCGAACACCTTGGGTACAGCGATTTCTTCCTGGTCACCGCGCTGCTCGGCGTGCCGACCCTGATATTAATTGTGTGGCAATGGTCACGCAGCCGCAGGCAACTGGATACGACTGATCCGCTGGCGAACACCGAGCGGAGCTAAAAAAAGCCGGCAATCGCCGGCTTTTTTTAGCTCTGAGCTCAGCTCTGAACCAGATGCACCACACGCTGCGGAAACGGAATGCCGATCCCCGCCTCGTCGAAACGTTCCTTCACCCGCTCGGTAAAACTGAAGGTCACCGGCCAGAAGTCACCGGTCGCCACCCAGACCCGCAGCGACAGGTTGACCGAACTGTCGCCCAGCCCGGTCACGAACACCACGGGCTCTGGGTCGCGCAGCACGCGCTCGTCCTCGGCGATTTCCAGCAGGATCTTGCGTGCCAGCTTGATGTCTGCGCTGTAATCGATGCCAATGTTGATATCAGCGCGACGACGCGGCTCGCGGGAATAATTGGTGATATGCCCGTTGGACAAGCTGCCGTTGGGTACCACGATGGTTTTGTTGTCGGCTGATTTGAGAATCGTGTGGAAGATCTGGATCGCATGTACGGTACCCGCTACACCCTGCGCCTCGATCCATTCGCCGACGCGAATCGGACGGAACAACAGGATCAGCACCCCTCCGGCGAAATTGGCCAGGCTGCCCTGCAGCGCCAGACCGATAGCCAGGCCAGCCGCACCAATCACGGCGATGAAGGACGTCGTTTCCACCCCGATCATCGACGCCACGCTGACCAGCAGCAGCACCTTCAGAGTGATGCTCAACAGGCTCTCGATGAAACCGTGCAGCGAAGGGTCCACCTGGCGGCGCTGCAGCAGACCGCCAACCTTGCTGGTGAGTTTGTTGATCAGCCACCAGCCGACCAGAAAGGTGGCTAGCGCCAGCAGAAGCTGGGCACCGTACTGTAGAACGATCGGCAACCATGCCTCGGATAGCTCGACCAGATAATCAACACCGAAATCCATCAGTAGAAGTCTCCTTTGGGTCACCGAGCGCGCCAACAGTGGCGGCTCGGAGAAAGCGGAAAAGCACGCATGGCGTGCCGGAATCAATCGCGGAAATTGTTGAACTGCAGCGGCATGCCGAAATCCTTGGCTCGCAGCAGCGCAATGGCTTCCTGCAGATCGTCGCGCTTTTTGCCAGTCACCCGAACCTGTTCGCCTTGGATCGCTGCCTGCACCTTGAGCTTGGCGTCCTTGATATAGGCGACGATTTTCTTGGCCAGCTCCTTGTCGATGCCTTCACGCAGCACGACGTCCTGCTTGACGGATTTGCCCGAGGGATAGGGATCCTTTAGCTCGAGACATTGAATATCGATCTTGCGCTTGACCAGGCTCAGTTTCAGAATCTCCAGCATCTGCTCCAACTGGAAGTCGGCATCGGCGGTCAGATGGACCGTCAACTCCTTGAGCTCAAAGGTGCCTTTACCGCGTAGGTCATAACGCCGATCGAGTTCCTTCAAAGCATTATCGACGGCATTGGTGACTTCGTGTTTGTCCAGTTCGGACACCACGTCGAACGAGGGCATGGGCTTCCTCCTAAAAAAACGGCGCAACGGTGTGATCCAGCGCGCTTAGTTTGACGGTTCAAATGGGCCATCATTATAACCGTTCAGGCCAATAACGCCCGGCCACCCAGTGTTACGACACCCTCCTTCTCTGAGCCCATGAATGCCCAACCCTCAACTCAGCATCTTGGTGGTCGACGACGCCAAGTTCTCAAGCGTGATGATCGGTCGCGTCCTGTCCAAGGCCGGGTACGAAGATATTCGTTTCGCCAATAGCGCCATCGCTGCATTGGAGCTGATTGAGCAGCGCCCGGCCAACGTCCTGCTGGCCGACTGGTTGATGCCAGAAATGGACGGTTTGGAGCTGACTACCCAGGTGCGCCAGCAGGACGAAATGTCTGACCACTACACCTACATCATCCTGTTGACCGGGCGCGACGGTCAGGATGTGCTGAGCAAGGCATTCGACCAGGGCGTGGACGACTTCATCGGCAAATCGGTGATGAATGACCAGCTGGTGCCGAGGATATATGCGGCTGATCGGCTTTGTGGTTCGTTGCAGCGGCTGATGCGGGAAAACCGCCTACTGACCGAGAACATCGCCAGCCTGGAAATGCGCAACCTGATCGACCCGATCACGGGACTCGGCAACACCCGGTATCTTCACCAGCGGCTCGGCGATAGCCTACGCCAGATCGCAAGCCGTGGCGGCGCGCTATGCTACCTGACGATAGGTCTGCCGGAACTCCCCAGCCAACGTAAGCGCTATGGCGAGCATTTTCATCAAGAATTGCTGCGAGGCGTGGCGAAGCGCTTGCAGCAGCTGGTGCGACCTCTGGACATACTCACCCGCCTGGATGAAGCGCACTTCGGCCTGCTCACCCTGGTCGATGATCCGAGCGCCTGCTCACCGAGCAGTTTCAAACGGCTACACGATGGGCTCAATCTCAAGGCATTCAAGACCAGCGAGGGCTTCATCTCGATCAAGGCGGGCATCGGTCTGGTCAGCCTCGATGCGAGTGCATTACCGCTCGACCCTCAGGTGATAATCGAACGCGCCGAGGCCCTGCTGCCTGACGCCTATACCACGGGACGCATCGTGCCCCTACGTTACAGGCAACCTGCCTGATGGCCCAGATTTGGCACGTTCTGGGCGCCGGTAGCCTCGGAGGGCTTTGGTCGGCGCGCCTGTTCCGTGTCGGCGTCCCGCTGCGGATCATCCTGCGCAACCCGGCGCGACTGGCCGACTATCAGGCCGCCGGCGGCCTGGGCCTGATCGAGAACGGGCAGCCACACACCTACCCCGTACCGGCGGAGCTGCCTGAGGCCACCACGCCGATCGAGCGACTGTTGGTCGCCTGCAAGGCCTACGATGCGGAAGCTGCCATCGCCGAGGTGGCGCCGCGATTGGTCAAGGGATCGGAAATCCTCCTGCTGCAGAATGGTTTGGGCAGCCAACAAGCCATTGCCGCACGCTGGCCGGACAGCCGCTGCGTGTTCATCTCCAGCACCGAAGGGGCCTATCGGCAGGATGGCTTCCAGATAGTCCATGCCGGTCAGGGGCAAAACTGGCTGGGCGAACCGGCCCATCGCAGCCCTCCGTCATGGCTCGCCGATCTCGACGCGGCCGGCATTCCCTACACATGGACCGACGGCATCATGGTCAAGCTGTGGCGCAAGCTGGCGATCAATTGCGCCATCAATCCGCTGAGCGTCCTGCATGACTGTCGCAACGGTGATTTGCTGGCGCACCCCGAGCAACTGCACCGGCTTTGCAACGAACTCGTCGAACTACTCCAGGCTTGCGATCAGGGTGACGCCGCCGATGGGCTCGAAGCGGAAGTGCTGTGTGTAATCGAGGCAACAGCCAACAATTACTCATCGATGCATCAGGACGTGCGAAGCGGTCGCCGGACCGAAGTCAGCTTTTTGCTCGGCCAGGCCTGCCGGACCGCACGCCATCATGGGTTGCAGGTACCTGAGCTGTGCGGTTTGCTGGAGCAACTCCAAGCGTTCCTGCACCAGCGTGGATTGCCCACGGACTGAGGCACCGCTACCCTGCTGGAACACCCTTCGCCAGTGCCTGCCATGACCCTGCGCCAGCGCCTCGAAAATCTCCCGGTCGGCCGTAAGCTGTTGATCGCCCTGCTCGTGCTGCTTGCTGCAGTGCTGCTAGTGTCCAATCTCGCATTCATCAGCGCGGCCTACTGGATCTCTCGCCAGAGCGTCGCGCCGCAAGCCATGCATACACTCGGCGCGCTGTTCGCGACGCCCGAGTTGAGCAACCGCGCCCTGGAATCCGAAGCGGCCGCCAACGAGCTGTTACAGAAGCTGAACGATTACGCCCCGCTGCGGGCAGCCGTGATTTACGACAGCACCGGCCGGAGCCTGGCACAGCTGTATCGCGGTGCGCCGCTGGACCTGCCGCAGCGGGTCAGCGAGCTGTCGGCATGGCAGAAGACCGAAATGCGTGCCAACCTGCTGGTCGAACTGCCGCAAACCGCGGGGCCTGCGGGCCACTTGCTGATCATCGCCAGCAGCGAGCTGCCCGGTGCCTTCTACACCGGCACCCTGACCGCCAGTCTTGCCATACTTCTGGTCAGCCTGCTGCTTTGGGTGCTGGTCGCTCGGCAGATACGCCGGCTGGTCACGCATCCGATCCGCGACCTCGAAACCCTGTCCCGCCAGGTCACGCGTGAAGAAAACTATTCCCTGCGCGCGACGCCGAGGAACCAGGACGAAATCGGCCACCTGGCTGACGCCTTCAATACCATGCTGTCGCGCATGGAAGCTCGCGAGCAGCAACTCAAGCGTGCCCGCGACGATGCCCAGGATGCATTCGATCACGCCCAGGGCCTCGCGGAGGAAACCCGACACTCCAACCGCAAGCTCGAGCTGGAAGTTCAGGTCCGCAGCAAGATCGAAAAGAAGCTCACCGGCTTTCAGAACTACCTGAACAGCATCATCGACTCGATGCCATCGGTGCTCATCGCACTGGATGAACAACTCTACGTGACCCAATGGAACCAGCAGGCCAGCGCGCTCTCCGGCACCTCCATCGACGACGCCCTGAACCAGCCCGTATTCATCGCCTTCGAGCCGCTGAGACCCTTCCTGACGCAGATTCGTCGTACATCCGAACGGCACCAGGTCGAGAAGATCGAGCGTGTTACTTGGACGTTCAATGGCGAGCCTCGACATTACGCCCTGACGCTCTACCCCTTGATGGGGGGTGGCGGCCGCGGCGTGGTTATCCGCATCGACGACATCACCGAGCGTATCAACATGGAGGAGATCATGGTGCAATCGGAGAAAATGCTGTCAGTCGGCAGCCTCGCCGCCGGCATGGCGCATGAGATCAACAACCCCCTCGGCGCTATCTTGCACAACGCGCAGAATATCCGCCGACGCCTGTCGCCGGACCTTGAGCGAAACCGTGAAGTCGCCGATGAAACGGGCGTACTGCTGGAGGCGGTGAATCAATATCTGCAACGACGGGAAATCCCTCAGTTGCTCGACGGCATCCAGCAAGCCGGCTCCCGCGCAGCCAAGATCGTCAGCCACATGCTGAGCTTCAGCCGTCTGAGCAACCGGCAACTGGCAGAATGCCAGCTGACCGTACTGATCGATCAGGCGTTGGAAATTGCCGGTAGCGACTTCGCGCTGATGGATGGCTTCGACTTCCGCTCCATCGAGATCATCCGCGACTTCGACCCGCAAGTGGACCGGGTTCCCTGCATCGGCAACGAACTCGAACAGGTACTGCTGAACCTTCTAAAAAACGCCGCGCAAGCCATCCACCAGCAACCGGAACGTGGCCGTGGGCAAATCATTTTGCGGACACGTCTGAACTCGCCCTGGGCCGAGATCCAAGTGGAAGACAACGGCAGCGGTATCCCTGAGCACATCCGCAAGAGAATCTTCGAGCCTTTTTTCACCACCAAGGAGGTGGGTCAGGGAACCGGGCTGGGTCTTTCCGTTTCGTATTTCATCATCACCAACAATCACAAGGGCCAGATGGAAGTGCAGAGCAGGTCCGACCAGGGCACCACCTTCACCCTTCGCCTGCCGCTTACATCGGCATCCGACGCCAACTGAAGCCAAACCAGGAAACCACAGATGGGCAATCGACTATCCAAGATCTACACCCGCACCGGCGACGCCGGGGAAACCGGTTTGGCCGATGGCCGCCGGGTTCCGAAGGACCACCCGCGAATCGAAGCCATGGGTGAGGTCGATACGCTCAACAGCCAATTGGGGCTGCTGCTCGCCGAGCTCGCCGAAGCCCAAGCGCGCTGGCCGGACCTGTCTGAGCTGATCGAAGTCCTGGGACCTTGCCAACACCGCCTGTTCGACCTCGGCGGCGAGTTGGCGATGCCTGATTATCAGGCCCTGACGGACGCCGAGGTGGCGCGCCTGGAAGCAGCTATTGATCACTGGAATACCGAGCTCGGACCACTCGAAGATTTCATCATGCCGGGCGGCACGCGCTTGATCGCGCTCGCCCACCTGTGCCGCAGCATGGCTCGTACCGCCGAGAGACGCTGCCAACAGCTCAACGCCATCGAGCCGCTGCGTCCGGTCGGGTTGGCGTATCTCAATCGCCTGTCAGACCTGTTCTTCGTTGTTGCTCGCCTGATCGCACGTCGCCAAGGCTGCGCCGAAATCCTCTGGCATGCCGCCAGCGCGCCTGACAACACCGATGCCTGAGCAGGCCGCGGCCCGGCAGGACCGTGTTCGCGATGGGCTGCACGCAGCCTGGGAAGCGTTCATCGTCTTGCTGGTATGCATCAACCTGGGGCTGATCGTGTTCGACAGCCTGTTCATCGTGCAGCCGATCAACCAGGCCTTCGCCGAGTGGTTGCCGAGGCTGCACCAGCGCTACGACACGCTGATTCACCGTAACTTCCAGCTGATCGATCTAGGTTTCGTCGCCATATTCATCCTCGACGTGATACTCGGCTGGACCGTCGCATTGTTCGAACGACGTTACGCGCGCTGGTATTACTACCCTTTCGCGCATTGGTATGACGTGCTCGGTTGCATCCCGCTGACCGGCTTTCGCTGGCTGCGTGTTCTGCGGGTCGGCAGCCTGCTCTTCCGCCTGCAGAGGCTGGGCCTCATCGACGTGCGCCAGTGGCCGATCTACGGGCTGATCCATCGCTATTACCTGCTGTTGCTGGAAGAGCTGTCTGATCGCGTCATGGTTCGATTGTTCAGCCGCATGCAGCAAGAGATAGGCGCCAGCGACGAGTTATCTCGTAGGCTGCTGGAAGAGGTGGTGAGGCCGCGCAAGGAACGCTTACTGAACGATCTGTCCCGGCGCCTGCACGGCATGCTGGAGAGCGGGTATCGGGACAACCGCGGCGCCATCGAAGGCTATGTTGGCGGTTTGATCCATCAAGCCCTGGCGAACAACCCTGAAGTCGGCCGCCTGCGCCGCCTTCCGCTGGGCGATCGGGTCGCTAACACGCTGGACGAGGCGCTGACAGATATCGCGGCACGACTGCTACAGGGCGCGGTAGAGGGTCTGCAGGGCGCTCAATTCCAGCGCCTGGCCCGCAATCTGGCTGACGAATGCTTTGAAGCCTGGGTTTACCAGGACGAGAGCACCGATCTCGCCCTTGAGGAATTATTGGTCGATATCATCGAGGTGCTCAAGCAACAGGTACTCGATCGACGCTGGAGCCGTTTCGTTGGTCCTATCGAGCCGCCAACGCCGCCGGGCTAGGACGACATCGCTGCGGTCGCATCATGCTGATGATCGATGCGCGCACCGACGACCATTTCGGTGGCCCATTTGACGAGGATATCGGTGTAGGCCTTCTGGCAGTTCTCGTTGGTCAGGCCATGATCGGCACCGAGAATAATCCGGTGGGTCAGTGAGTGAGTCTGCTGGAACGCCGCGCGGTAACTCATGATCGTACTGTGCGGGACCAGATGATCATGCTCGGACTCGACGATCAGCACGTCGCCAAGAAATTCGGCGCAGGCCGCCAGCGTTCGGTTCTCCTCGGGAACGACCCGCCGGCCTCGCAGCTGATTCAGCAGGTTGCGATCCAACTGCCGCTTCGGCACCGCCCAGTCATCGTCCCCGTAAAGCGCTGGGACACGCATCGCCAACCACCTGACCGGTCGCAGGGACGTGAGCAGCGCGGCCAGGTAACCACCATAGCTGGTGCCAACCACGGCGATCGCTGACGGATCGATATTCGGATGCTGCACCAGGAGATCGTAAGCGGCTAGAAGGTCACGCAGGTTCTGCTCTCGGGTAACGGTCTGTTGTTGTGCCAATGTCAGGGCATGCCCCCTGAGATCGAACGATAGACAGATACAGCCCAGCCCGGCGATACCGCGTGCACGCGTCAGGTCTCGTTCCTGACTCCCGCCCCAGCCGTGCACGAAGAGCACGCCCGGCAGCTTCGTCGGCGGCGACAGGAAAGTGCCGGCGATGTGCTCATCATCTACGAGGATGTCTACGCTTTCGCTATGGGTTGCCATGCTCCTCCACCATTGCGTACTTGGTTATGAAACCGACTTCGGCGTCCTCGCCACGAAACAGTACCGTTGCGCCATCAGGCACGGTCGAGTCGCCGTAGAGCTCAATCGAAGATGCGCGAACAAACGGTCTGCCGGCACCTTTGGCAAATGTCTCCAGCGCCGCCACCTCGGCGGTGCTGGCCCCGCCGATCCGCCAGGATTGCTCCAGCACACCGGAGCAGGCGCGCCCTCTGTCATCGATGCCCTGAGCGATATCGTAATTGCGCCGAGACGCATAGAAATTGCGAAAGCAAGCCGATGCAGCCTCGTCGTAGGCCTGCGCCTGGGAGATGGCAAGGCGTGTTCTTTCGGGCAGATCCTGGCTCAACAGGGCGTCGAAATCTCCTTCAACGACCAGTAGGTCCGAACCGCCGTACACCGTTTGACCCGCGTTGTCCTGGGTCAGCCGCTGGGTACCGTGATAGCTCAGAGTTCGCCCAGCAGCACGTACCTGTCCCACACTGAATGTGGTTACGTGCTCTAGATTCGCCTCGAGGACCAGGCCGTACTGGGCCAGCTCGTCTTCGTTCATATTTTCCAGCGCACGATCGAGCTGCTGGTCGGAGGTCACCCGCTCCTGCCCTCGACCGCCGGTCGCTCGCACCGGCTTGATTCTGAGCGCCCCCTCATGCAACAGGCGCCGCCCAGCCTCACGCGCATCGCGCAGCGAGAACGCACTGTAGCCGGGTAAAACGCCGCCAGTGACGCGCCGAGCGAAATCCCGCGACCAGCCGATGGGCGAGTCGGCATCCGGGCGCACCAGCGGATGAGTGATTGCCTTGGTTTCAATGAATGCATGGGGTACGACACCGCCAAACAGATCCCGCTCGCTCTCCAAACCCAGCTCCCGCGCTTGATCGGCACCTACGACGGTGCCAGACGGTACGAAATAAAGCTGGCGCGGATAACTGACACTGCGGTCATATTCACCGAGAAAAGCAAACCCCTGGAGCGCCGCCAGGCGTTTGGCCAACTGCTCGTGCACAGCCTTTTCATGCAAGGGTTCGTTAGATCGATTGGCAAAGGTTACGACAGCCCCTCGGGCGCCTTGCGGGGTCTCCGCATTCTTCATAGGTGGATTCGCTCCATGGACTACTGGTACATGCACGACGCAGCGACAACACGCCGCTTCTATCGCTCGTTTCCACCCGACCAAAGCGGATCCGGTGTAATCAGATAGACCCCCTATCCGCACTATCTATCCTTCGATAATGTTCCAACCACCCGGCGTGATGCGTGAAACGAAAAAGGGGGAGCAGACCGAAATCTGCTCCCCCT
>NZ_LGLW01000005.1 GCF_013620795.1 Pseudomonas sp. Q2-TVG4-2
TCTCCAGTGGGGTTGGTTACTTGCTGGGGGGTGGCACGCAATTGCCGGCGGCGCATCAGCAGGTAGGCGGCCGGCAGAACGAACAGCGAGAGCAGCGGGGCGGTGATCATCCCGCCTACCATGGGCGCGGCGATGCGGCTCATGATTTCGCTGCCGGTCCCGCTACCCCAAAGGATGGGCAGCAGACCGGCGATGATCACGGCGACAGTCATGGCCTTGGGGCGAACCCGTTGTACGGCGCCTTCGCGGATCGCGTCGAGGAGGGCGCCCTCACTTTGAGCTCCGGCATCAATGCGCTCGATCCAGGCATTCTTTAGGTAAAGCAACATGATCACACCGAACTCTGCAGAAACCCCTGCGAGCGCAATGAAGCCGATACCTGTCGCGACGGAGAGGTTGTATCCCAGTAGATACAGGAACCAGACGCCACCGGTCAGGGCGAATGGCAGCGTAGCCATGATGAGCAGCGCCTCGCCAAAGCGGGCAAACGTGAGGTAGAGCAAGACAAAAATGATCAGCAAGGTAGCCGGCACGACGAGCTTCAGCTTCGCGTTAGCTCGCTCCATGAATTCGAATTGGCCGGAATAGCTGATGCTCATGCCGGACTCGAGCTGCACGCCTTCGCTAATCCTTTCCCTCAGATCGCCAACCACAGCCGCCATGTCGCGGCCACGGACATCGACGTAAACCCAACCCGACAGCCTCGCGTTTTCGCTTTTGAGCATTGGCGGCCCGTCGGTCACCTGTACCTTGGCCACCGTCCCCAAGGTGATCTGACTGCCTTGCGGCGTGTAGATAGGCAGGTTGCGCAGATCGGTTATCGAGTCGCGCCACTCCCGACCATAGCGGAGGTTGATCGGATACCTGGCGAGCCCTTCCACGGTTTCACCAATGGTTTGACCACCGATGGCACCGGCCACGATCGATTGCACGTCCGCGATATTCAGGCCGTAGCGTGCGGCGGCGACACGATCGATATCCACATCGATGTACCTGCCGCCGGTCAGTCTCTCAGCAAGCGCCGAACTGACCCCAGGTACCGTTTTGGCGATCTGCTCGACCGCCAGGGTCGCTTTGTCGATTTGCGCCAGGTCCGTGCCATATACCTTCACACCTATCGGGCTCTTTATCCCCGTCGCCAGCATATCGATGCGGTTGCGAATCGGAGGGATCCACAGATTGGCCAATCCAGGTACTTGTACGGTGCGATCCAACTCCTCAACCAGCTTTTCAGGCGTCATCCCAGGGCGCCATTGATCCTTCGGCTTGAACTGAATGGTCGTCTCGAACATTTCCAGCGGGGCGGGATCAGTAGCGGTGTCGGCTCGACCAGCCTTACCGAACACGTGTGCGACTTCTGGAACCGTTTTGATGAGCCGGTCTGTCTGTTGCAATAGTTCAGAAGCTTTCTGAGCTGAAAGGCCTGGTAACGCAGTGGGCATATAAAGAAGGTCGCCTTCATCCAGCGGTGGCAAGAACTCCCCACCGAGGCGAGAGGCGGGCCACAAGCCAGTCAGAAAAACCAGAACCGCCACAAGCAGGGTCGCCTTGGGCCAGCGCAGTACCGCGTCCAGGGCCGGCTTGTAGATCCAGATGAGGCCACGGTTGAGCGGATTGCGGTGTTCATCCGGGATCTTGCCCCGTATCCAATACCCCATGAGCACCGGAACCAGCGTTACCGACAGACCCGCGGCCGCTGCCATTGCATAGGTTTTGGTGAACGCCAGTGGGCCAAACAGCCGGCCTTCTTGCGCCTCCAGGGTGAACACTGGAATGAACGACAGCGTGATGATCAGAAGGCTAAAGAACAGTGCCGGCCCCACCTCAACAGCTGCGTCAGTAATGACTTTCCAGTGCGCCTGGCCTTTCAATGTGGAATCAGGATGCCGCTTGTGCCAGGCCTCAATGTGCTTGTGGGCGTTTTCGATCATGACGATTGCTGCATCGACCATCGCTCCGATCGCGATCGCGATGCCACCCAAAGACATGATGTTTGCGTTGATGCCTTGCCGCTGCATGATCACAAAGGCGATCAATATGCCGATCGGCAACGAAACGATCGCGACCAGAGATGAGCGCAGATGCCACAGGAATAGTGCGCAAACCAGCGCAACGACGATGAATTCCTCGATGAGCTTGTGGGTGAGGTTTTCAACGGCACTGTCGATCAGCTTGCTACGGTCGTAAGTCGTGACGATTTCGACACCTTCGGGAAGGCTCGCTTTGAGCTCATCGAGCTTGGTTTGAACGGCAGCGATGGTTTCCCGAGCGTTCTTGCCGCTACGCAGGATCACAACTCCACCGACTACCTCACCTTCGCCGTCAAGCTCGGCAATACCTCGGCGCATTTCCGGGCCGAGCTGGATATGCGCAACGTCCCCTAGCGTCACGGGCACGCCACCGTCGAGACGCAAAGGAATGGCTCGAAAATCCCCGAGCGTCTTCAGATACCCTGTCGCACGAACCATGAACTCGGTTTCCGCGAGTTCCAGAACACTCCCGCCGGTTTCACGGTTGGCCTCGTCGATCGCCTTTGCAATCTGCTGCTGCGTCACGCCCCTGCTGGCCATGCGTATAGGATCCATTACGACCTGGTACTGCTTGACCATCCCGCCTATGGGCGCGACTTCCGCCACGTTGGGCAGTGTCTTCAGTTCATAGCGCAGGAACCAATCTTGCAAAGAGCGCAGCTGCGAGAGGTCATGTTTGCCTGTTCGGTCTACCAAAGCATATTGGTAGATCCAACCGACACCCGTGGCATCAGGCCCCAAGGCGGGTTTGGCGGCGGCGGGAAGCCGACTCTGCACCTGGCTCAGGTACTCCAGCACCCGCGAACGGGCCCAATAGAGGTCTGTGCCGTCCTCGAACAGGACGTACACGTAGCTATCCCCGAAGAAGGAGTAGCCGCGGACCGTCTTCGCGCCGGGGACAGACAGCATGGTCGTCGTCAGCGGGTAGGTGACCTGATTCTCGACAATCTGGGGCGCCTGCCCTGGGTATGGCGTGCGAATGATGACCTGAACGTCGGAAAGGTCTGGCAACGCATCAACAGCGGTGTTCTTGACCGACCAGACACCCCAGGCCACCGCGAACACAGTAGCCAGCAGGATCAGGAAGCGGTTGGCCACCGACCATCGGATTATGGCTGCGATCATTGCTGGCCCCCCAGCTTCTCGATGCGCTCGATGACCAGGCCTTCGTCGCTTTCACGCACGCCAACACGGACGCGGTCGTCGATGTGCAAGCCTGACAGCAGGGATTGATCGGCAGCCGGAAAGGACATGGTCATCCCAGGCATGTTCAGCGTCTTGAACGGCCCATGCGACAGGCCAACCATGCCATCTTCCAGGCTGACGATCGTACCTTCAGCCTCGTGCAGCGCAGGTTCTGTAGAAGTTGCAGGCTTCTCCAAGCCCTGAGCGGTCAGCCCGCGTAGGCTCGCCTCTGAATCGAGGAGAAACTGACCGGACGCCACGACCTTCTGACCGGCTTCCAGCCCTTCAAGCACCTCTGTCTGGTCATTGAACTCTCGGCCGATGCGGACCTCAACGGGGCGGTAACGGCCTTCATTCTCAGCCAACATCACCAATGCTCGCCGGCCGGTGCGAATGACCGCCTCGGATGGGATGACCAAGACATCCTCAACGTTGCGACTCAACGTCACCTCGGCCGTCATGCCGGGGCGAAGCCGCTGCTGCGGGTTAGGTAGTTCGACCCGGACACGCACAGTGCGGCTATCCAGGTTGGCTTGCGATAGTACGGCCTGGATCGTGCCTTCCAGAGATTCACCTGCAAAGGCGGGGAGGCGCGCGGTGACTGACTGCCCTGGCGTCAGATTGGTGATCTGCGCCTCAGGCACAGCTATCTCTAGCCATACCGTCTCCAATCCATTGACGCGTGCGAGAGATGCGCCGGCGGGTACGGTCATGCCCTCGCGAACGTCGAGGCTGTTCAGCACGCCGCCGATTGGGCTCGTTACGGTCCAAACGGGGCGCGCTTTACCGGTTCGCTCCAGCTGAGCAATGACATCTGCCGGCATGCCGGCGAGGCGTAACCGCTGTCGGGCCGCCGCGAGCAGTTGGGGTTGGCCGACCCCTTTGAGCGCCAGGTACTCCTCCTGTGCAGCTGCCCATTCGGGAACCAAAAGATCGGCTAGCGGCGCGCCTTTTTCGATGACATCCTCCGGTGCTCGGTCGTAAACGCGCTCGACAAAGCCACCGGCACGCGCCTGCACAACCGCCACGTCTCGCTCGTCAAACATCAACGCGCCTGTCGCTTCGAGCGACTGGCTAATCGATTCACGTGTTGCGGTCGCCAGACGCATACCAAGGTTCTGCGTCACGCTCGGATCGATGCTAATGGACGCCCCGTCACCGCCTTCATCGGCATAGCGAGGAACAAGGTCCATATCCATAAAGGGGGATTTGCCTGGCTCGTCGAATTTCTGTTGCGGATACATGGGGTCGTACCAATAAAGCACCTCCTTTTCTTCTTCCGCTTGCGCGAACACAGAGGTAGACAGACCGACAATGCCCACAGTACCGATAATCAGCGGAAGGCTTAGGACGAGGGCCAGCCGCTTGAGTTGAAATGTCATGGTCGGGTATCTCCAAAGGCAAAATGCAGGCGGGCGTTGCTCAGCGATCGGTCGCGGGCTACGTCAATACGACGCAGGCGAGTCTCGACGAGCTGGCGGCGCGCATCGATCACAGCGGTCAGTTCGCCGGTCCCGGCGCGGTAGTCCGCCATGGCAAGGCGGACCTTTTCCTCGGCGAGTGGCAGTAGGGTTTCTTCAACACGTACGAACGCGCGGTCAAGGCGCTGATATTCAGCCAGGTCGGCGGCCAGCTCCTGGTTATGCATACGCAACGCCGCTTGGCGCTGCGCCTCGATCTGTGTGAGGCGCGCTCGCTCAGCCGCGATCTTTGGATCCTGTCGAGAGCTGGTAAATAGCGGCAGGTCGAAACTGACGCTGAGGTTGACCATGTCGCCGTACTCTCTGCCACGATGCAGGTAGTCGACGCCCCAACTCCAGTCCGGTGTTTTTTCGGCTACGGCCTGGCGCACCCTGGCCTCCGCCTGTTCAGTCATCGGATCAAAAGCGAGCAGGTCTGGATGTCGCTGAAGGTTGTGCTGGTAATGATCGAAATTCTCAAGCCATTGCGGCCAAGTGCCGGTAAGTGGCTCGCTTGCCTCGTTACCGATCCAGCGGCGAAGCTCGGCCCGTGCAACAGCCTGATTGCGTAAGAGTTCGTCCTCTTGCTCAGCCAGCAATGCGGCCTCTTGCTTTGGAACCACGCTATCTGCGGCTTGGCCGCGGCCACCGGCAATGCGTGCTGTGACAGCCCGCGAGAAAAGCTGGTTCTCACCATAGAGCTGTTTGAAGAGATCGAGTTTCTGCTCGACCGCGAAGGCGGCAATCCACGCCTCGGCAGTGTTTTGCCGCACTTTCAGCCGCTCAATGGTCTGTTGGATACCGGCGAGCGCTACATCGGCTTCCGCCGACTCGACACGCGCACGCCTTTTCGCTCGATTAGGTACGTCTTGCATGACCCCGACCATCTGCATGGTCATGAAGTCTTCATCCAGCCGCCAACGTTGCTCGCCTTCAATGGGCACGTTTTGCAAGCCAAGTTTCAGCTTTGGGTCCGGTAGTTCACCTGCTGGAATGGCTGCGCTACGCGCTGCCTCTAGGTTGGCCCGCTGAGCATCGAGTGATGGTGCTTCTTGCTCGGCCAGGCTCAAGGCCTGCTCCAAGGTTAGAGCGAAAGCGGACCCAGGCAGGCCAAAAGCGCCCGCCAGCAGGGCGGCCGAAATGGCACAAGCCCGCAAATCTTGGGGTTTCATGGTCAATGATTCCTGATCTTCCATGCGAGCCAGAGGCGCGCGAATTCAGCCCAGATTTCTACGGCTGGGAGGTGTTTAGGAGGGGATCGGAATCAGACCCGAGGTGGATGCCAGATGGGCTCAAGCGCTAAGGACGGAGCGAGGCCAATAGAAGGGGAGGGGCGATGTGAGTGAGGAAAATAGACCGCTGGCTTTTCCGTTAAGCTCTGAAGCATGCTGCTTGTTTGGCATTCCTGGCCGTTTTTGCAGACGCCTTGGTACTTGTGAAGGTGTTCCTGTGCGCAGCAGTCATGCTCAGCATCCATCGCCTGGTTCGCAACAGGATTCACGGATTCGGCAGGTATCGTGGGGTTTCCGGTCGTCATCAGCATTTGCGCCATCCCGGTAACTGGGATAGCGACACTGAGGATCAATGAAAAGCACAACCGGATGAACAACTTCATGAGATCAGTTTATTGAGTCCGAGCTTTTGGCACAACGGGCCTGCCGATAGATAAGCGTGTTTGTAATCAAGCCTCCACGAGGCTGAGTGGTTGGCTTAACAGGGGCACCCTACAGAGCGCTTGCTGTCAGCAGCCTGTTGTTTACATTACCGTTTTGTCAGAAACCGGAAGCCTGACAGCGTTTGGTCGAAGCTGGTCACGCCGATGGCTTCCAGTGGCCCGCCTAGGTCTGCCTGCGCCTGCCATGAAGGCAGGCGGCCCCAGCCGAGCCCTGCTCCAAAGTGTGAACTTCCCATGCTGCGTGTTTGCCCGGCAGGACACCGAGCGTTCGGTCTTCCGAGAGCCTGGCTGTCGAACACGAGGAAGTGGTGCGGCAACTTCTTGTCCTGGTAGATGGCGCCACGGCAGTTGCGATGCTAAACCGATCAGGCAGATGCCGCGATTGTGCAGGCAAGGCTGCCGATCTGCCTCTGCGAGTCAATTCGCCTAGAGAAAGGCAATAGCCATCAACCACGAGGTGATGCCATGTCATCGGAAAGTGATACACGTCCTCCGCTGCCGCCGTTCACGCGGGAAACCGCCATCCAGAAAGTGCGCCTTGCCGAAGATGGCTGGAACAGCCGCGACCCTGCCAAAGTGGCTCTTGCCTACAGCCTGGATACCCGCTGGCGTAATCGCGCCGAGTTCGCCAATGGCCGCGATGAGGCTCGTATGTTTCTTGAACGCAAGTGGGCCAAGGAGCTTGAGTATCGGCTGATAAAGGAGCTTTGGGCATTCACCGACAACCGCATTGCGGTGCGGTATGCATACGAATGGCGCGACGATTCCGGCAATTGGTACCGCTCCTACGGGAACGAGAATTGGGAGTTCAGTGAGGATGGGCTAATGCTGAACCGCTTCGCGTCCATCAATGATCTGCCGATTAACGAATCCGAGCGCAAGTTTCGCTGGCCGCTTGGCCGTCGGCCCGATGGTCACCCCGGGCTATCCGAACTGGGACTCTGATTACAGGCCGCCAACAGCCTTTGCCAGCGAATCCGTTGCGTTTGAACGTCGTGGCGAGCGTGTAGGTTTGCAGCGAGGGGTCTCCCAGGATGCGATGCTGCTAGCTGCTAGCTGCTAGCTGCTAGCTGCTAGCTGCGAGATCGAGGGATACATGCCTGGGGCTTAATCCACAGAAACTGTGGATAACGAGGTGGATATCTATCACTGAATCGCTTCAGTCCTAGGAAGGACGAGGCCTCGCTACGGATTGGGTGTTTTTCAGCCAGCCAGCCAGATGCTTTTGTCTTTCCATTCAATAAGTTATGTGTACTGGTGGCTCGGCCTAACCGTGGCGAGATCTCCACCAAGGCACCTGTTTCACTAGACGGAAATGCACCGCCCAGTCGGGGGCGGTGCGGTCCGGTTACAGCCAGCCCTGCTCTTTATAGAACCGTTCGGCACCCTCATGCAGCGGGGCGGTGAGGCCAACACGAATCATGTCCTTGGCTTCCAGATCGGCAAACGCCGGATGCAGACGCTTGAAGCGGTCGAGGTTGTCGAACACGGCCTTGACCAGCTGATACACGATTTCGGGATCGGTATTCGCAGTTGTAGCCAGCACTGCTTTGCCGCCGATCGAAGGCACCGCTTCATCGACACCAGGGTAGAGCCCTGCCGGAATCTCCGCGGTGGTGTAGTAGTCGGCACCCTGCAGAAACTTCTCGATTTCCGGGCCGTTGATCGGTATCAGCTCGGCCTCGACATTGGTAAGCGCCTCCTGAATGGCACCGCTGGGATGGCCGACCACATAGGTGATCACGTCGAGGTTGTTGTCACCGAGCGCAGAGGCCATCTCCGCAGGCTTAAGCTCGCCAGCCAGGGCGAAGTCGGCGTTGGTCCAGCCCTTGGCCTTCATTACCTCGTCGAAGGTGTCGCGGCTACCTGAGCCCGGTACTCCAATATTCACCCGCTTGCCCTTCAGGTCATCGAACGATTCGATGCCGCTGTCGCTTCGGGCCACCACAGTGAGAATTTCTGTCTGCAATGAAAATACCGCACGAAGTTCTTCGATCGGGCCGCCCTTGTCGAACGGAGCGAGGCCATTCAGGGCCTTGTGCTGGTGATCGGACTGGATGAAGCCGAACTCATACTCGCCGTTTTCCAATGACACGATATTGGTCACGCTGCCTGCTGTGGAGGGTGCATTGCACTTGATCGCCGGTTGCACTTCGGCGCGGTTTAGGAAGCGGCAGACCGACTGGCCCGCCGTGTAATAGACGCCGGTCTGACCGCCGGTACCGATGGTGACGAAACGTTCTTGGGCCGCAGCTGTAGCGGCACCCAGAGCGCTCGCCAAGGCGCAGCTCAGCAAGCCGATGCGAATGTTCTGCTTCATCGTGTATCCCTCTTTTGTTTTTGTTGGTTGGGTTAGCTGCCATGGTCGTCCATGACGATCATGGCGGTATTTCAGTGGCCGCCGCCGGAGGAGAACCGGTGCCTAGCCGCTCAAGTGGCGGCGGCGATCACCATGATTTCCACGAGGACATTCGGCGAGGCGAGGCGTGCTTCCACTGTCGCCCGCGCCGGGGCGCTGCCGCTTGGTAGCCAGTCGCACCAGACCGTGTTCATCGCTGCGAAATCGGCATCGATGTCCTTCAGCCAGATCTGGGCGCTGAGTATCTGCGAACGATCGGAACCGGCTTCGGCCAGCAGGCGGTCTATTTTGGCCAGCACTTGGCGGGTCTGCCCGGCGGCGTCTTCGCCACGGTCATCCGGCACCTGCCCGGCGAGGAAGACCAGATTGGCGAAGGTTACGGCGGCGGACATGCGTTCATTGCAGTTGAAACGTTGGATCGTCATGTGTACTCCTTCTTGAGTTGTGCAATCAGGACGCTAGGGTCAGGCCGTCCAGCGCAACGGCGGGGCGCTGGTCGCCAATCAAATCGCAAAGAATATCGGCACTGCCACAGGCCAAGGTGAAACCGAGGCTGCCGTGGCCCACGTTGAGCCAGAGGTTGCCGAGCGCGGTAGCGCCAAGAAGCGGTGTGCCCTCCGGGGTTGCCGGGCGCAAGCCCGCCCATTGGGTAGCGCTGCGATAGTCACCTGCGGCCGGAAAAGTGTCGCTCGCCAGACGTTGCAGCATGGAGATCCGCCCCCGATCCACGTTGGCGTCCCACCCACCAATATCGACCATCGCCGCAACCCGCAGCTGATCGCCAAGGCGCGCGTACACCACCTTGTTGTCATAGTCGGTCACGTTGGTTTCCGGAATTCCGGCATGACTGCTCAACGGCAGCGTTAGGCTGTAGCCCTTGAGCGGATAGACCGGTAGTTCAATACCGAGTGGTTGTAACAGTGCTCCGCTGGCGGCACCGGCGGCAATGACCAGATGATCCACTTCCAGCTGCTCCTTGCCGAGCATGAGTGAGCGAACGCGGCCGTGATCGCTATGCAGCCCGCTGACCGCCTGGCCGCAGCGCAACCGGAAATTCGGCGATTGCTCCAAGCGTTGGAGGAGCCTTCGACAAAACAGATGGCAATCGGCAACCTCGTCGCCAGGCGAATAGATGCCGCCCCGCAGCTTGCCAGCCAAGGGCTGCAGGGCGGGCTCGATGTCTGTGCATTGCTGGGCATCCAGTACCAATTGACCCGCACTCGCGTCGAGTCCGGCCGCTGCCTTGTCAAAACTGGTTTGATCACGATAGATCACCAGCTTGCCGTTGGCGCGCCAGGCGAAGTCACCCAATGCGTCCTCTTCGCGCCAACGGCGCAAGATCTCTTGGCTATGCAGGGCGAGACGCAGTAGGTGTCGTGCGTTGCGTTGATTGGTCGAGCGTCGGCAGGCGAGCAGGAAACGCAGGCACCAGCGCCATTGCCGGGTGCTGATTTTCGGTCGGAACCGCAAGGGCGCGCCGTTACCGCGCAGCATCCATCCAAGCGCCTGCAAGGGCACACCTGCATCGGCGAGCGGCGATACGTAACGGTAGCTGAGCTGACCGCCGTTGGCGAAGCTGGTCTCCAGCGCAATTTGATCACGCTTTTCGATCAGCTCGACTTGATGGCCCCGGCACACCAATGCATAGGCCGTCGTCAGCCCGATGACGCCACCACCAATTACCGCAATCCGCATCGTGTCGCTCCGTGAGGGTAGGAGACAGCAGCCTAGAGCCACCATGAGCGGAACGACTAATGAAAGAATGGAGCCACCCCATAACCTGAGGCTATGCTCCGTCCGACCCGACCAGAGGATTTGGGCATGCGCCTTCGTCATATCGAGCTGTTTCAGGCCATCTTGCAGACCGGCAGCCTGACCGCCGCCGCGCAGCTGTTGCATATCTCACAACCGGCGGCGAGTAAGATTCTCAAGCATGCCGAACAGCAACTGGGGTTCACGCTGTTCAGCCGTGTGCGTGGCAAACTCCAGCCGACCGCCGAGGCGCGCATCCTGCAGCAGGAAACCGATCGACTGGCGTCCGATCTCCAGAATATTCGGCGCCTGGCCGGCAACCTCGGGCGGGGCGAAGCGCGTGCGCTGCGGCTGATCTGCACGCCGGCATTGGCACAAGCGCTGGTGCCCGAGGCGCTGCGCCGCTGGCGTACTCGCTTTGCCAGGACGCAATGTCATCTGGCAACCCAGCACACTGCGGAGATCGTCGAGGCGTTGCTGCTGCGCGAAGCGGATCTCGGGCTGACTCTGCAGACTGTCGAGCATCCCGGTCTCACCAGCCAGCTCCTCGCGCAAGGGCAGATGAAGATAATCGCTCCGGCTGGCTGGTGGCCCGAGGAAGTGCTTTCCCAACCCTTTCGCCTGGAACAACTGGCCGATGCACCCTTGATCGGTCTGGATACGCATGATGCGCTTGGCGGTTTGCTGCGCGGTCATTTGGAGGCGCTCGATCCGCCGCCGCGCATCGATACGTGGGTACAGACCTACCAGCTGGCACGCACGCTGGTTGCCGCCGGACAGGGGCTCGCGCTGGTCGATCCGCTCACAGCACTGCCTGGTGACGGGCAACCCATTCAGGCACGTCCGCTGGAACCGGTGATTCCGGTGCCGCTGTATGCTCTGGTGAGAGCGCAGGAAGTAGCGCCCGCAGCGCAATTGGAATTACTCGATCAGGTGCGCGAGCAGGCGCGGATATTGATGAGCGAGCAGCGCAGACCGTAATCGACGGCGACCTGCTCTCCAGTCCCGCCTGCGCTACCATCGCGGCCAACCTCAACATGGGCCGAGTTCAATGGATCACAGCTCACCGCTTGCCCTGTATCAGCAAGCCATCGCCCGCGAGGGCTTCGTCAGTGACATGGCCCAGCTGCGTGCTGTCGAGTGCCTGCAGCACTGCCATGATGTGCTGCATGACAAGGCGATCACCGAGCCACCACGCAGCGTGTATCTCTGGGGTCCGGTGGGGCGCGGCAAAACCTGGCTGATGGACATGTTTCATAGCAGCTTGCAGGTCCCGTCACGCCGGCAGCACTTTCATCGCTTCATGCGCTGGGTGCATATCCGCCTGTTCCAGCTCAATGGCACCGCTGACCCGCTGCAGGCGCTCGCCAGAGAACTGAGTGAAGAGGTCCGTGTGCTGTGCTTCGACGAGCTGTTCGTAGGCGACATCGGTGATGCGATCATCCTGGGCCGCTTGTTTCAGGTCATGTTCGAACATGGCGTGGTCATCGTTGCCACCTCCAACCAACGGCCAGACCAGCTGTACGCAGATGGCTTCAATCGTGAGCGCTTCATGCCAGCCATCGAGGCCATTGGACTGCACATGCAAGTCATCAACGTGGACGGCGGCGAGGACCACCGACTGCGTCCCGGTACTGCGGTGCAACGTTATTGGATCGCCGCGTCAGGCACGCCGAGCGCGTTGCCAATGGTATTTGACGAGCTGGCGGGCGATGAGGATGTAAGCGCTGATCCGGTGGCGATCGGCCGGCGTTCGCTGCAAACAGTGCGCAGCAGCCAGTCGATACTCTGGTGCCGCTTCGCCGATCTTTGCGAGCGGCCATTTTCTGCGCTGGATTTCATCGAGCTTTGCGATCGGTTCTCCGCGATCTTGATCGGCGCCGTGCCGAAGCTTGGCGGCGAGCAGAGGGGAGGCCCCATCGCACGTGGTACCGAAGATGCCGCTACACGAGTAGAAGCGGGGGATCGTGAGCTGCCGAAGTTGGCCGCTCGCGACGATTCGGTCAGGCGCTTCATTGCACTGGTTGACGAATGCTACGACCGTGGCGTGCCTTTGTACCTTGAGGCCGAGGTGGCACTGGAGGCGCTTTATACACAGGGTTATCTATCGTTTGCGTTTCGCCGCACACTGAGCCGGTTGCGGGAAATGCAGTTGCAGCGATTTGGTGCGTCGAACTGAGCGCGGGTCAATCACGATAAAATACCTGCACCAAGTGGTAGCCGAACTGGCTTTTCACCGGGCCGTGCACCTCGCGCAACGGCTTCTTGAAAATCACCTGATCGATACTGCGGACCATTTGCCCAGGCCGAACCTCACCCAGATCGCCCCCTTTCTTGCCGGACGGGCAGGTCGAGTATTTCTTCGCCAGCACGTCGAACGCCTCGCCGTTAGCGATGCGTTTTTTCAGTTGCGAGGCTTCGGTTTCGGTTTTTACCAGAATATGGCGGGCCATGGCTTTGGGCATTCGGTTCTCCTCAGATGCGGCGGCGATTGTAGTCAGGGCACCGGCAAAACCGAAACGAGATCTTCCAGGTAAACGACCGTTCAGCGGCGCGCTGACCCGACGAACGGTAGTTATGATGAGCTTATGTTAGCGCTACCATCGAGCCCAACAATCATAACGCAGCACCTCGATGCTGCCGGAGAACCAATGGTGGATTCCCACTCCCACAGTGATGTTTCTGCGACCGGCCGCGCGCTGGTGGTGATGGGCGTCAGCGGGTCGGGCAAGACCGACACCAGCCATGCCGTCGCCGATGCACTGGGTTTTCGTCATATCGAAGCCGACCATTTCCACCCTGAAGAAAACGTCGCCCGTATGCGTGCCGGTACGCCATTGTCGGACGCGGACCGCGTCGAGTGGCTGCAGAAGCTGGTCATCGAGATGCAACGTGCCATCGACGACGATGTCGGCTTCGTACTCGCCTGCTCGGCGCTCAAGCGGCGCTATCGCGACCTGTTGCGCGATGCGGTTCCTGAACTACGGTTCAGCCATCTGTCTATCGATTACGACACCGCGGTCCAGCGGGTCGGCGGACGTGCCGGGCATTTTATGCCGATCTCCCTGGTGGACAGCCAGTTCGCCACGCTCGAATCCCCAGAAGGGGAACCCGGCGTGCTGGTGGTGGATGCCAGCCAACCGCGTGAGCAGGTCGTCGAGGAAATCGTCGACTGGATGCAGCGCGAACCGGGCCTGGAGATCGTTGATCGTGAGGACCTTTCTGCGCGCCCGCTTGATAGCGCTAACAGAGCCGTAGAGCACGGTGCGGAATTGACCAGTCCTCCCATATATACCGGAAGGGTTGCGCAGGGCTTCGATCGCATCACCGACTGGCTGATGGCGGCCTTGCTCGCGTTCATGGTGATCGTCGTGTTCAGCAGTGTGGTGCTGCGCTACGCATTCGGTACCGGCTGGACCGGTGCCGAGGAGCTCTCGCGGCTGGCCTTCGTATGGCTGGTCTTCGTCGGTGTCGCCTCCAGCATGCGCCGTGGCGAGCTGATGGCATTCAGCATGATCCGGGATCGCTTTCCTGAACTGTTCCGCCGCGTTGTCGATTCGATCAGCTGGCTGATGGTGGCAGCTGCCAGCGGCATGGCGGCCATGGGCGGATGGAACCAGATGCAGTTCGGCTGGACGATCAACAGCCCGGTAGTGGGCTATCCGTTGGCGATGGCGATGCTGCCGGTCATGGTCAGCATGGTGGCATTGGCGGTGCTGGCGTTGCTGCAGTTGGTCAATGTTTGGCGTGGACAGCCGCAGCCGCCGGCTGCCGATGCCAACGTAACGGCCGATTGACTCCCCGATAACAATAGGGCAATGCCCGCCGAGGTTCTTGCATGACTGTCGTGGTCTTTCTTTCTTCACTGTTCGGTTTCATGGCGTTCGGCATGCCGATCGCGTTCGCGCTGATCCTCACCGGCGCGGTGCTGATGTGGTATTTGGATTTCTGGGACGTACAGCTGCTGGCGCAGAACCTCCAGGCCGGTGCCGACAGCTTCCCGCTGCTGGCGGTACCTTTCTTCATTCTCGCCGGAGAGCTGATGAACGCTGGCGGAATTTCGCGGCGTATCATCAACATGGCGCAAGCCTATTTCGGGCACAAGCGGGGTGGGCTCGGCTACGTCGCCATTGCCGCCTCGGTACTCCTGGCGAGCATGTCCGGTTCGGCCCTGGCTGACACTGCCGCATTGGCGACCCTGCTTTTGCCGATGATGCGCGAGCGTGGCTATCCGCTGAGTTCGTCATCGGGCCTGGTCGCGGCGGGCGGCATCATCGCGCCGATCATTCCGCCATCCATGCCTTTCGTTATTTACGGAGTAGTGACCAATACGTCCATCAGCCAGCTGTTTCTCGCGGGCATGGTGCCGGGTCTCATCATGGGGGTCGGCCTGGTTGTCGCCTGGACTTTGATCGCGCGGAAAATCGACGAACCACCACAGGAAAAGGCCACCGGCGCCGAGCGTCGTAAGGCCCTGGTCGATGGCGCGGCTGCGCTGATGCTGCCGGTAATCATCGTTGGTGGCTTGCGTTTCGGCCTGTTCACCCCGACAGAAGCAGCTGTAGTGGCAGCGGTCTATGCCCTGGGCGTTTCGACCCTGCTGTACCGCGAGCTCAGCTGGAGCGGTGTGATCGAAGTACTGACCCGCGCGAGCCGGACCACGGCCTCGGTGATGTTCCTCTGCGCCGCTGCCATCGTCTCGGCCTACATGATCACCCTGGCGCAGCTACCGGACGAGATTGCCTCAATGCTCGGCCCATTGGCGCAGGACCCGAAGCTGCTGATGGTCGCGATCATGGTGCTGATGATCGCAATCGGTATGGTGCTCGACCTGACGCCGACCATCCTCATACTCGGGCCTGTGCTGGCGCCGATCGCCGTGAAGGCCGGTATCGATCCGGTGTACTTCGGCGTGATGTTCGTACTGATCGGCTCCATCGGACTGATCACGCCGCCGGTTGGCACGGTGCTCAACGTTGTCGGCGGGATAGGTCGGTTGCGCATGGAAACGTTGGTACGCGGGGTCATCCCGTTCTTCATGATCTATCTGGTGATTGTCGCACTGCTGATTGCCGTGCCCTCGATCATCACAGTGCCGCTGCAATGGCTGCGTTAACGGAACGAGCGCCCGCGCCGGCTGGTTAGCGCGAGCCCCCGGTCTTTTTTCCTGGCAGAGAAGCTTCATCCACCACAACAACAAAAGGTACGACAGCATGAAACGATTGCTCATAGCCGCCCTGGCGGCCACCACACTTGGCAGCGCCATCACCGCGGTCAGCGCTCAAGCAGCTGATGATATTCGTCCTCGGATGATCCGCTTCGGCTATGGCCTCAACGAGGACAGCAACCAGGGCAGGGCGGCGAAGGTACTTGCCGAAGAAATTGCCAAGGCCTCCGATGGCAAACTCAAGGTGCGTACCTTCGCCTCGGCCAGCCTTGGCTCGGACGACCAGATGCAAAATGCGCTGATGGGTGGCGCGCAGGAGATGATGGTCGGCTCGACGGCGACGCTGGTCGGGATCGCCGAAGAGATGGCGGTCTGGGATACCCCGTTCCTGTTCGAGAGCGAGAAACAGGCGGATTACGTGCTGGATGGCCCGGTCGGGCAGAAGGTCATGGATGCGCTGGAAGAGAAAGGCCTGGTCGGCCTGGTCTACTGGGAAAACGGCTTCCGCAACCTGACCAACAATGTGCGGCCGGTGGAGAAGATGGAGGACTTCAACGGCATCAAGCTGCGCGTGATGCCCAACCCTGTATTCATCGACACCTTCAAGCTGATGGGCGCCAACGCTGTCCCGCTGCCGTTCTCCGAGCTGTTCACAGCGCTGGAAACCAAGGCGGTCGACGGCCAGGAAAACCCCTACAACACCATCCTCTCCTCGAAGTTCTATGAGGTGCAGAAGTACCTGAGCGTGACCAATCACGTCTATAGCCCATGGATCGTCACGGCGTCCAAGCGTTGGTGGGATGGGCTATCCGAGACCGAACAGAACATCATCATGGAGGCGGCGAAGACGTCGCGTGATTCGGAGCGCCAGGATACCCGCGCCGAAGCTCAGCAGGCCCTGGCAAAAATCAAAGAGCTGGGCATGGAAATCAACAAGGTCAGCCCGGAAGAGATCCAGCGCATGCGCGAGCAGGCCAAGCCGGCGATTCAGACCGTGATCGATACGGTCGGCGAGCCGCTGTTCAACGAAGTCCAGGCGGAAATTGCTAAAGCTCCGAAGTGAACTGGCGCGCCCCTGCGGGGGCGCCATCCCGTTATAGAATTCCCGCCCCTGGTCGCTGGATGCCACTATGAGTTCTCGCCGTCGTCGTTCTCTGGAGCGGGCTACGCTCTCCGACGTTGCCCGCAGCGCCGGCTGTTCCCTGATGTCCGCTTCGCGCGCGCTGTCGCAACCGGAACGGGTGTCGGACGCGTTGCGCGAACGTGTGATGGCGGCCGTCAAGTCCCTGGGCTACGTCCCGCATACCGCCGCGCGCAACCTCGCCAGCGCAAGGTCGAATCTGGTCGCGGTAATCATCCCATCGCTGTCAAACGCGGTGTTCGTCGATACCGTTGAGGCCGCCCAGCGTGTACTGATGCCGGCCGGCTACGAGCTGATGATTGGTGTCAGTCATTACCATCCCGAAGAAGACGAACGCTTGCTGCGCGCCTATCTGGCGCATCAGCCGGCGGGCCTTCTGGTTACCGGTTTCGAACGCAGTGATGCTGCGCGCGAAGTGCTTGGCAGCTACACCAGCCCCATCGTGACGCTGATGGAACTGAGTGATGCGGAGGAGGACTACTGCGTCGGTTTTTCCCAATACGAGGCGGGCGCAGCGATGACGCGCAAGCTGCTCGAACGCGGTTATCACCACATCGCGTTTGCCGCCGCCCAGCTTGACCCACGTACGCTCCAGCGCGCCGAGGGTTATCGCCAGGCGATGCGTGAAGCGTCGCGCTACGATGCCGCGTTGGAACTGCTGACGCCGCAGGTTTCGTCCATCGGGCTGGGCGCCGAGTTGTTGGATCGGTTACTGGCGCAGCATCCGGAAATCGATGCGATTTTCTTCAACAATGACGATCTGGCGCTAGGCGCGTTGTTTCGGGCTCGTCAGCTGCAGTTGCCGGTGCCGGAGCGGCTAGCGATCGCCGGATTCAACGATCTGCCGGCTGCCGCCTGGATGCATCCGGCCCTGACTACGGTACGGACCATTCGCGGCGAGATCGGTACCCTCGCGGGGCAGATGCTGCTCAGCCTGATGCGCGGAGAACCGCCGTCGCAACGGCGGATCGATGTGGGATTCGAAGTGGTGATGCGCGACAGCGCATGAATTGACGCCGGCAAGCATGGTGCCTGCCGGCGTACGGCTATTCGGCTTGCTGCGCCGCGGTGACTTGCTGAGCGATCTCGATCATCTGCTCGCGCATCCAGCGGTTGGCTGGATCCTGATCGGTACTCTCATGCCAGTAAATGTGGGTTTCCAGCGGCGGAATTTCCACTGGCAGCGGCGCTTGATGCAAGTCATGACGACGGGCGAAACGCTCTGGAACCGTGACGGCCATGTCCGTGTGCTGAATGACCTGAGTGGCCATCATGTAGTGCTGCGAGCGCAGGGCGATCTTGCGCTGCTGCCCCATCTTACCGAGCGCCAGATCGACCATGCCCAGACCGCTGCGACGGCTGGAGATGTGGATGTGTGACAGTGACAGATATTCCTCGACGCTGAGCTTGTCCTTCGCCAGCGGATGACCGCGGCGCATGGCACAGACGTAGCGATCTTCCAGCAGTTTGACGTGGCGAACCTGAGGATCGGTATTGAGCGGGGCGTCCATGGCGAAATCCAGGCGGCCGGCGGCCAATTCCTTGGTGGTTTCGCGTCGCTTGGCGAGCATGCTCTCGATCTTCACGTTCGGCGCCAGGCGACGCAGGCGCTGGAACAGGGGCGGCAGCACGACCGCCTCGGTGAGGTCAGTCATGCTGATACGAAAGGTCTTGTTTGCCTGTAGCGGATTGAAGGTGCGGCTTTCCTGCACTGAGACGCGCAGCAGCTGCAACGCATTGCGCACCGGGCCGATGATGTTCTGCGCCATCGGCGTAGGCACCATGCCTTGTGCGGTACGCACGAACAGCGGATCGTTGAATGTCTCGCGCAGACGGGCCAGTGCGTTTGAAACGGCAGGCTGGGTGATGCCGACGATTTGCCCGGCACGGGTCAGATTGGCCTCGGTGTAGATGGCGTCGAAGACGATAAACAGATTGAGATCGACCTTGTTCAGGTTCATTTCCGCAAGCTCTCCGGCTGGGTTATTTGCGTCGATCATATATCGGTTATGAATGTTTATACACGAGGAAAATAGCTTAGATAAATCCAAACCGCTGCACTAGCATCCTTCTCACATCACCAAATTCGAAGAAGGTTGCCCATGGATTTCGCCTACTCCCCCAAGGTTCAAGAGCTGCGTGAGCGCGTTCAGGCGTTCATGGACGCGCATGTCTACCCCGCCGAGACAATCTTCTATCAGCAGGTCGGCGAAGGCGACCGCTGGCAGCCGACCGCCATCGTCGAGGAACTCAAGGCCAAGGCCAAGGCCGAGGGGCTGTGGAATCTGTTCCTGCCAGACTCCGAACTCGGCGCCGGGCTGACCAACACCGAATACGCTCCGCTGGCCGAGATCATGGGAAGCTCGGGCCTCGGCCCGGAGGCGTTCAACTGCTCGGCACCGGACACCGGCAACATGGAAGTCCTGGTGCGCTACGGCAGCGAAGCGCATAAGAAGCAGTGGCTAGAGCCGCTGCTGCGCGGCGAGATTCGCTCGGCCTTCGGCATGACCGAGCCGGGCGTGGCCTCGTCCGATGCCACCAACATGCAGGCCCGGGCCGTTCGCGAAGGCGATGAGTGGGTCATCAATGGGCGTAAGTGGTGGACTTCGGGCGCCTGCGATCCGCGCTGCAAGGTGATGATCTTCATGGGGCTGACCAACCCGGACGCACCGCGCCACCAGCAGCACTCGATGATTATGGTGCCGATGGATGCTCCGGGCCTGAAGGTGCTGCGTCCGCTTCCGGTCTTCGGCTACGACGATGCCCCGCATGGCCATGCCGAAGTGCTGCTGGAGAACGTTCGCGTGCCCTATGAGAACGTGCTTCTCGGTGAAGGCCGTGGCTTCGAGATCGCTCAGGGCCGCCTTGGCCCAGGCCGTATTCATCATTGCATGCGCTCCGTCGGCGTCGCCGAACGGGCCCTGAAGCTAATGTGCCAGCGGTCCGTCGACCGCACCGCCTTTGGCAAGCCGCTGGCACGCCTGGGCGCCAATCTGGACCACATCGCCGAGTGCCGCATCGAGATCAACATGGCGCGTCTACTGACACTCAACGCTGCCTACATGATGGACACGGTGGGCAACAAGATCGCCGCGAGCGAGATCGCTCAGATCAAGGTCGTCGCGCCGAACGTGGCGTTGAAGGTGATCGATCGCGCCATTCAGATTCACGGTGGTGCGGGCGTCTCCGAGGATTTCCCGTTGGCACATTGGTACGCCATGCAGCGCACCCTGCGCCTGGCGGACGGCCCAGACGAAGTGCATCGCGCATCCATCGCCAAGCATGAGCTGGGCAAATACGTGTCGCGGGAAATGCTGCGTAGCCGTTGAGGCATCGCTAGCACCAAAGGCTAGAACCAGAGGCAAAGCCACGAACAGTGGCTTTGCCTTTTTTATGCATTCGTCTGAATGGCCTGCTGAACACCCATCGCGGAGCAAGCGCTCCTACAACACAGAGTTCGGATCGCCAGCAAGCTGGCTCCTACAAGTGCTGTGCTGCTTAGCTTTTGTAGGAGCGAGCCTGCTCGCGATTAGGGGTAAGACAATCACGCATTTCGCGAGGAATGACTTGAGTCCTTTTGCGGGTAACAGCCCTGCAGTAAGCCTAAGGACATGCCCGGTTCGTCACGGCGCAACTGTCGTTAGATCCGGTGGCGTTTGCTGGCCGTACGTGGCCGTGACCAGCTGCCGGTAGCGCCGGTAGGCCTGTTCATAGCCCTGAACTGCCTCGGGTCCAGGCTCGACGGCGGTTGCTTCATCCAGGCCGACGCAACGTTCGCAAATCTCGATAAGGCTGGCTTGAGAATCGCTTTGTCTCGCATGGCACCAGGCAGCCTGGATCGCACCACCCAGCGCCGCGGCTTCGCTCTGCGTGGTGCAGACCACCGGCGTCGCCATCATGTCGGCGACAATCTGCCGCCACAGTGGGTTTCTCGCGCCGCCGCCGATCAGTTGAATCCGCTCGCTGCGAATTCCGCTCTCACGGAGCAAATCCAGCCCGTAACGCAAGCCGAAGGTCACGCCCTCGACCACGGCGCGGCAGAGATTGGCACGGGTCAGGTTGTCTGCTGTCAGGCCGTGCAGGCTGGCTGTGGCCTGAGGCAGGGCGGGCACGCGCTCGCCATTTAGGAAAGGCAGCAGGGTTACGCCTTCTGCCCCAATGGGGGCCTGCGCCACCAGCGCATTGAACTGATCGAGGTCAAGCTGCAGCAAATCACGGATGGCGCCGTTCGCGTTGGTCAGGTTCATCGTGCAGATTAGCGGCAGCCAGCCCCCGCTGGATGAGCAGAAGGTCGCCACCGATGGCTGCGGGCTGATCCGTGGTTCTTCGGCAAAGGCATACAAGGTGCCGGATGTGCCGAGGCTCATGGTAATGGCGCCAGGGTGGATATTGCCCGTACCGATGGCGCCCATCATGTTGTCGCCGCCGCCGCTCGAAACGATCGCATTCGGATTCAGGCGCAGGCGCTGCGCCAATTCGGGACGGAGTGTGCCGACAGCTTTATCAGGTCCGATCAGCTCAGGCAGCGCGGCTTCGAGTCGTCCATTGGCATCTATATGACGCAGTATCTCCAAGTCCCAATGCCGCGTGTGCACGTCGAAATAGCCAGTGCCGGATGCATCGCCGTACTCGGTGCTGTAGCGACCGGTCAGCCAGTAATTCAAGTAATCGTGGGGCAGGAGGATATGGGCGATACGCTCGAACAGCTGAGGATGTTGCTCTTTCATCCACAACAGCTTCGACACCGTGTAACCCGGTGCGATGACCACGCCCAGTCGTTCCAGAGAACCACGTTCTCCACCCAGCCAGTGCAAGAGCCGCTGATTCTCTGCGGCGGATTCGGTATCACACCAGAGCTTGGCGGGCCGTAGAACCTGACCTTCGCTATCCAGTGTGACCAATCCGTGTTGCTGTCCGGACACTCCGACCCCGAGCACCTGATCGCCCGCCACCCCGGCTTCGGCGAGCGCCGCCGCGGCTGCCGATTCGAATGCAGCAGTCCACTGCTCGACGTGCTGTTCGCGGCGGCCGTTCGGGCCGCTGATGAGTTCATGGCTGGCCGAACCCTGGCCCAGCACCTGTCCGCTCGCTGCATCGAGCAGCAGTGCCTTGGTGCCTTGGGTGCCGCAGTCGATACCGAGAAACATGGCGTGCTCCGTCAGCGGGTCAGCAACAGGTCGAGGGTGCCGCTTACCCCCAGTGTGCCCAGGCGCAGCAGGTTGCGCTCGAAGGCATCGCGAAACGCCAGGGAACGGGGGATCTGTGTGCCGAAGATCTCTTCGCGGCCGAGTAGCCGCTCAGCCAGGCCCTCGTCCTCATCGACCAGCGATTGGCAGAATTCCGCACGCGGATCGAGAATTCGGTACCGATCGCCGTTCTCATCGATACCTCTGAGATAAAGCGCCCAGGCAGCGACCACCAGCGCGGCGCGATCCAGCTCGGCGTTTTCGGCGATGAGGCGGTTGATGGTCGGAACCGTGAATTTGGAGAACTTAGAGGAGCCGTCCGAGCACACCCGCTCCAGCTGATCGGCGATGGCACAGTTCGAAAAGCGTTCGATCAGCGTCTGCTTGTACTGCGCCAGGTCGATGCCCGGTACCGGTTCAAGCTGTGGTGTCACGTCCTCGTCCATGTAGCGGCGGATGTACTCGACGAATAGCGGATCGGCCATGGTTTCGTGCACGTATCGGTAGCCGCGCAGGACGCCCAGGTAGGTCAGCGCAAGGTGGCTGCCGTTAAGCAGCTTGATCTTCATTTCTTCGTAGGGCGCGACGTCGTCGGTGAATTGCACACCGACCTTTTCCCAGGCAGGCCGACCGGCGACGAACTTATCCTCCAGCACCCATTGCACGAAGGGCTCGCACACGACCGGCCAGGCGTCGTCGACCCCGTGCTGTTGCCTCAATGCCTGGCAATGGGCGACGCTCGTCATTGGCGTAATGCGATCGACCATTGCGTTGGGAAAACTGACGTTGCGTTCGATCCAACTGGCCAGCTCGGTGTCGATCAAACTGGCAAAAGCCAGCGTTGCCTTGCGGGTAACGTCTCCGTTATGCGGCAGGTTATCGCAGGACATGACGGTGAAGGGCCCATTGCCTGCATCGCGGCGTTTGGCAAAGGCTGCACAGAGCAGCCCGAACACGCTGATCGGGGTGCTTGGATGGGTCAGGTCGTGTTGGATGTGGGGCAGCGCGGCATTGAACTGGCCGGTGCTCTCATCCATGCAGTAGCCGCCTTCGGTTATGGTCAGCGAGACGATGCGGATCGCCGGATCGGCCAGCCGGGCAACTACCGCCTCGGAGCCGTCCTGAGTGACCAACAGCATGTCGCGGATGCTCCCCATTACCCGCACTTCGGTATCCGGCCGGTCGTCCAGTTCGATCAGGGTGTAGAGATAGCCCTGCGCTGTCAGCGCGTCGCGCATGGTGATCTCATCGGCCCGCGTGCCGATGCCGCAGATACCCCAATCGAGGCCTTCACCTGAGTTCATCAGGGCGTCGGTGTAGGCCGCTTCATGAGCACGGTGAAAACCGCCAACCCCGATGTGGGCGATGCCGGTGCTTATCGATTGAATGTCATAAGACGGCCGGCCGATATGCGCCGGAAGCTGCGGCAGGTTCTGCTGGTTCAACTTCATTTCAGATCTCGCTGACTGAGCGTTCAGTGGAGCAGCGCTTGGCAACGCTGCCAGGTAGCGATGGTTGCTTCTGCAAAGGAGGACGGCTTCAGGCGACCTGCTGCATTGGCTGGCCGACCGCCAGACCGGCGCTGTCGAACAGGTGGCAGTGGGCGGCGTCCAGGGTTAGCTTCAACGATTCGCCGTAGCGTGGCGTGAAGTCGCCGCGGATGCGCATGGTCAGCGGCTCACCGGCCTGACTGATGACGTGGCAGTAGGTATCGCTGCCGAGTCGCTCGCTGACGTCGGCCTTGACCTCCAGCTGACAGCTGCCGTCAGTGCTGCGATTGAGATGCTCGGGACGGATGCCCAGCGTGACCGGATCGCCGGCCGAGAGTGCGGCACCACCGAGTGGCAGATACAACCGGCATCCAGCCTCGAGCTCGACTTCACAACCGGCGGGTTCGGCCCGGCTGACGCGGCCCTTGAGAAAGCCCATCTTTGGTGTACCGAGAAACCCCGCAACGAACAGGTTGGCCGGGTGATGGTAGAGCTCCATCGGCGAGCCGACCTGCTCGATGCGCCCGCCGTTGAGCACCACCACCTTGTCGGCCAGGGTCATGGCTTCGACCTGATCATGGGTCACGTAGATCATGGTGGCCTGCAGCTCTTGATGCAGGCGTGACAGCTCGAGACGCATCTGCACGCGCAGCGCAGCGTCGAGGTTCGATAGGGGTTCGTCGAAGAGGAATACCTTGGGGTTGCGCACGATGGCGCGGCCGATGGCAACACGCTGACGCTGGCCTCCGGAGAGCTGGCGGGGTTTGCGCTCGAGCAGCGGCTCCAGTTCCAGCGTCCGGGCGGCAGCCTCAATCTTTCGCGCCACCTCCTGCTTGTCGGCCCCGGCCAGGTCGAGGGCGAAGGACATGTTCTTGCGCACCGTCATGTGCGGATACAGCGCATAGGTCTGGAACACCATGGCCAGGTCGCGCTTGGCCGGGCTGAGGTCGGTGATGTCGCGACCATCGAGTTCGATCTTGCCGCTGCTGACTTCTTCCAACCCTGCGATCAGGCGCAGCAAGGTGGATTTGCCACAGCCGGACGGTCCGACAAAAACCACGAACTCGCGGTCGCGGATGTCCAGGTCGATGCCTTTGATGATCTCGTTGCCGTCGAAGCCTTTCTTCAGGTTATGAACTTTCAGGTCTGCCATGTTCGAATCCTCTGTTGTTCTTTAGGGCGGCGGCGTTACTTCACGGCGCCGAACGACAGGCCGCGGACCAGCTGTTTCTGGCTGATCCAGCCGAATATCAGGATGGGGGCGCAGGCGAGGGTGGAAACGGCCGAAAGCTTGGCCCAGAACAGCCCTTCGGGACTGGAGTAGGACGCGATCAGCGCGGTCAGTGGGGCGGCGTTTGATGAGGTGAGGTTCAGTGACCAGAACGCCTCGTTCCAGCACAAAATCAGTGACAGCAACATGGTCGAGGCGAGGCCGCCTTTGCTGATCGGCAGTAGCACCCGAACCATTTCCTGCATCAGGGTGGCGCCATCCATTCGCGCCGCTTCGAGGATGTCGCGGGGAATGTCCTTGAAGTACGTGTAGATCATCCAGACCAGGATCGGCAGGTTGATCAGTGTGTAGATAACGATCAGCACCGTGCGGCTGTCGAGCAGGCCGAACTGTTTGGCCAGCAGGTAGATCGGCACCAGCACGCCCACCGGCGGCAACATCTTGGTGGAGAGCATCCACAGCAGCGTGCCCTTGGTCCGCTTGGTCTCGTAGAACGCCATGGAGTAGGCGGCGGGGATCGCAATCAGCATGCCCAGCGCGGTGGCACCGAAGGAAATCGTTACCGAGTTCCAGGCGTATTTGAAGTAACCGCTGCGATCCTGAATCTGCAGGTAGTTCTCCAGCGTTGGCGTAAAGATGAACTGCGGTGGGGTGGCGAAGGCGTCGATTTCGGTCTTCAGGCTGGTCAGAATCATCCAGAAGATCGGGAAGAACAGCAGCAGCGCCACTGCCCACGCGAACAGCCCGACCACCAGGGTATTGAGGCGGCGACTTTGTTTGAGCGTCAGCATCGGGCTGTCCTCAGTATTTTTCGGTGAGATTCTTGCCGAGCATCCGCACCAGGATGATCGCCGCGATATTGGCGATGACTACCGCGATCAACCCGCCGGCCGATGCCATGCCGACGTCGAACTGCAGCAGCGCCTGGGTGTAGATCAGGTAGGCCAGGTTGGTCGATGCGTAGCCGGGGCCTCCGCTAGTAGTGGTGAAGATCTCGGCGAATACGGAAAGCAGGAAGATGGTCTCGATCATCACCACCACGGCGATGGGGCGCGCCAGGTGGGGCAATGTCAGATGCCAGAAAATCGCGATCGGGCCGGCACCGTCGAGGCGGGCGGCTTCTTTCTGTTCCTGGTCAAGCGACTGCATGGCGGTCATCAGGATCAGGATCGCGAAGGGCAGCCATTGCCACGCCACGATGATGATGATCGAGAACAGCGGGTGCTGTGCCAGCCAGTCCACCGGCTGCGCACCGAAGAATTTCCAGACGGCCGCAAGAATTCCCGAGACGGGGTGGTAAATCAGGTTCTTCCAGACCAGTGCGCTGACGGTTGGCATGATGAAGAACGGCGAGATCAGCATGACGCGAACGATGCCGCGACCGGCGAAGTCTGCGGCCTCCAACAACGCGGAAATCAGCACACCGAGCACGACGCTGATCAACAGTACGCTGCCGACCAGCAGCAGCGTATTGGTCATGCCGGGCATGAAGCCGGCGTCGGTCAGGAAGTAGTGAAAGTTCTCCAGTCCGACGAAATCGTTTTCGCCGGGATAGAGTAGGTTGTAGCGAATCACCGAAAAGTAGACGGTCATTGACAGCGGCACCAGCATCCACAGCAGCAACAGCGCAACGGACGGACTGACGAGGAACCAGCTGGGGCCGAACCGGCGCGACTTCCGCTCGCTCGGCTCGCGTGCAGTATCGGTAACGGAAGCCTTGGGCAACGCTGTGGATGTGGTGGCCATGGGTGTGCTCCGGCTGAAAGAAGGCCATGAGGGCCCGAGCGAGCCCTGTCTGATGTTCACCTCCTGCTAGGAAGGGGGCGATGCCTACTTGGGATAGCCGGCGCGCTTCATTTCACGCGTGGTCGACTGCTGCACGGCGGTGAGCATCTGCTCGACCGGCATCTGGCCGGTGAGGGCAGCTGAGAACATCTTGCCGACCTGAGTGCCGATGGCCTGGAACTCCGGAATAGTCACCAGCTGAATGCCGACATAGGGCACAGGCTTGGCCGACGGTGAGGATGGATCAGCCTGCTTCAGCGATTCAAGGGTGATCTTGGCGAACGGAGCAGCTGCCATATATTCGTCGCTGTAGGTCGATTCGCGAGTACCCGGGGGTACGTTGGTGACGCCGTCGGTCTTGGCAACCAGTTCGGCATAGTCCTGCGAAGTGGCCCATGCCGCGAAGGTCTTGGCTGCCTCCTTCTGCTGCGAGCTCGTCGGGATCGCCAACGCCCAGGAATACAGCCAGGCCGAGCCTTTATCGGTAGCTTGCTGCGGTGCAAAGGTGAAGCCGACTTTGTCCGTAACCTTGCTTTGCGATGTATCGGTGACGAAAGAGCCAGCCACGGTGGCATCGACCCACATGGCACATTTGCCGCTGTTGAACAATGCGAGGTTCTCATTGAAGCCGTTGCTGGACGCGCCCGGCGGGCCGAATTTGCTCAGCAGGTCCACGTAGAAATTGGCTGCCTTGGCCCACTCTGGTCCGTTGAATTCCGGCTGCCATTTCTCATCGAACCAGCGCGCGCCGAACGAGTTTGCGACGGTAGTGACCAGGGCCATGTTTTCGCCCCAGCCTGCTTTGCCGCGCAGGCATATGCCGTATTGCTCTTCGCCTGGCTTGTGCAGCTTTTCGGCAAACTCCGCCATTTGCGTCCAAGTTGGATGTTCCGGCATGTCCAGCCCGGCCTGCTGGAACAGATCGGTGCGGTAGTACGTCATCGAACTCTCTGCATAGAACGGCAGCGCATAGAGGGTCCCATCGACCGACAGGCCTTCACGCACCGAGGGGAAGACGTCGTCGAGGTTGTAGTCATCGGGCAGATCGGTCATGGGTGCGAGCCAGCCCTTGTCGCCCCACAACGAGGCTTCATACATGCCGATCGTCAGCACGTCGAATTGGCCGCCTTGTGTGGCGATGTCCGTGGTCAGGCGCTGACGCAAAACATTTTCTTCCAGGACGACCCAGTTGAGGTCGATGTTGGGATGTTGTTCTTCGAAGGTTTTCGAAAGACGTTGCATACGGATCATGTCGGCATTGTTGACCGTGGCGATGGTCAGGCTTTCGGCGGCATGGGTCGCGCCGATCAAAGCGATGCAGGTGGTGCCGAGCAGCAGTTTGGCGATTTTCATCTGAAACTCCTCTTCCACCGCCAGGGCGACAGAAGCGCATATTGTTTTTGTTGTTGCTCGCATACTGCCGTACGAGCGTCTCGCGGACATTACAACGCCTTGAGCTTCGGCATTACAAAGCCCTGACTGCACTTCGACTGATATTTTTTTGCACTTCCTTGGTGGCGCCCATGAAGCTGCCTCAGCGCCCCGCGACAGCGCACGCAGGTCCTGATTATCGGGGCTGGCATCGTAGAGGCATGAAGCGTTGAGCTGTCCCGACACGCCGGGAACAGAGACGGTGGGGCGACGATCCGTATCAGCCGGCGAGATTCTGTTCAGTCAGCCTTTGCTCGACCAGGCGGCGATAACATGACGGTGTCATGCCCTTCAGCTGCTGAAAGCGACGGTTGAAATTGGAGAGGTTGTTGAAGCCGGATTCGAAGCAGATGTCCGTGACCGGTTTGTCGTTGTCCAACAGCAGCTCGCAGGATTTGCTGATGCGCAGGCTGTTGACGAACTCGACATAGCAACGCCCGGTTGCTCGCTTGAAGAAACGCGAGAAGTAGGTGGGCTTCATGCCCAGGTGGCCAGCGACTTCCTCCAGCGGCAGCTCGCGCATGTAGTTGTCGAAGATATAGTTCACTGCCGTGTTGGTGCGATCGGCGTGATGCTCATCGCCCAACTGGGCAGAAGTGGCTCCGGAGAGCAGCTGATAATCGTCGCACCCAGCCAGCAGCTCGAGCATGATCAGAAAATAACCCAGTCGCGTGGCGCCGCGGCTATCAGCAATCTGCTGCATCAGTCGTGTTGCTTGCGCGATGGTATGGGGACCGCGAAATTCGATGCCATAGCGGGAGCGTTCAAGCATCGGGGTAATGCTGCGCAGCTCCGCGAAAACGCTATGGCCCGCCTCGAAAAGCTCATCGGTGAAGTTCACCAGCATGTCGCGTTTAGCGACTACCTCGCCCTCATCGACCTGACTGATCCAGTTGTGCGGCAGGTGCGGTCCGGTCAAAAACAGGCTGTCCGGGCCGAAGTTGCCGACATAGTCGCCGACGAATACCTTGCCCGAGCTGGCAATGATCAGGTGTAACTCATATTCCTTGTGGTTGTGCCAGCGCACCAGCGGGCAGGGGAATCCGTGTTCCCGGTAGATCAGTGAGTTGCCGTGGTGATCGTCCATCAGTTCGTAGGATGGATCGGAGATCTTCAACGCTTTCATGCAGGTTCCGTCGTCCTTAAGCACCTCTAGGGTTATAGACGCTCGCATGGCTGCGGCCAACCGATCAGTCAATTTCGCATCGGTATGGCAGTTCAGGGCCTCGTCTGGAGCAGGTAATGGCCGCAGCCTGCACCGCGAAGCCCAACAATGCTTCCAGCTGACCCGGCTCTATCTTCGCCAGAGACGATGGAGAGTCCATTCCGTTCTCGTGCAGATAGCTGAGCAGCGCGGCCTGGAAGGTGTCGCCAGCACCGACGGTGTCGCACACTGTGACGGCTCTGGCTGCGGCGTACAGCCCGCCATGACGACGACTGAACAGGTGCGCGCCTGCGCCCCCGCGAGTCAGCAGCACCAGTTCGCGACCTTCTTGCAGCCACCGCTGGGCAATGGATTCAGGCGCTTCGTCGGGATAAAGCAGCGCCAGGTCTTCATCGCTGACCTTGATCAGGTGAGCGCGTTCGGCAAAGGCCTCGACCCGCTTGCGCCAGCGCAGCACATCCGGCTCGACATTGAGGCGAATATTCGGGTCCAGAGAAATCAGGCGATTAGCGCTTTCGCGGCATACCAGTGCCAGCAGGGTGTCGGCGATCGGCGTGGTGACCAAGGAATAGGAGCCGACATGAATGCCACGAACCTCCTCGCCAAGCGGGGCGAGATGCTCAATGCACGGCAGGCGATCTGCACAGCCTTCACCACGAAAACTGTATATCGGCACGCCACCGGCTCCGAGTGCAACCATGGCGAGCGTCGTCGGTGCGTCGAAAGTCACCAGATAATGGCCGTCGACCCCTTCGTCATCAAGCACTTGCCGCAGCTGCTGGCCCAGGTGATCGTTGGAAATGCCGGCGAACAGCGCGCAGGGTGTGCCGAGTCTGGCCAGGCCGACGGCAACATTGAAGGGTGAACCGCCCGCAACCGCCTCGAGATTCAAACGGTTGCTACGGCTGCCCGCTGGGGTCGAAAATACGTCGAACAGGGCTTCGCCACAGACCAGGTACATAGGAGATTCCCGCCGCTGGAAATCCCGAGAGCTTAATCGTCGGCTGCATGTCGGGACAGTACGAGGCAGGCAAGCGACCGATACGATCTTGCACTCGGACTCGGCGATTCAGTACAGCCAGATCTCGACTCGTCTGTTCTTGATACGGCCACTCTCGCTGTTAGATGCCACTGGAATTGCGTCGCCTAAACCATTGATATCTTTGACCAGTATTCCGCCACGGGACAGCTCCCGACGGACCGCCATCGCTCGCAGCTTCGACAACAACGCGGTGCGCGCCGAGTCGCCTTTTGCGTCGCCGAAGCCCACTAGCACCACCGCGTTCATCGTTTTGCCGGCCTTCTGCAGATAGTCGACCAGGCGTCCGACATCGCGCTGAGCCTTGTTATCCAAGCGCGCGCTGCCTTCAGCGAAGCGGAAATTGACTGTCAGTCGCTGCGCCTCGTTCGAAAGTGCTTGGTAAAGGGGCGGCATGTTCGCCTGGACCGGTAACTTGATGGCCGTGATCGCCTGGGCGACATAGCCGGACTTTCCGACGATGGCCTGGCCGGCGGCGCTGTGGACGAACTCGAGGTAGGCGCGGGTCCAGTCTGATTGCTGGCTCGGGTTGGCGTAGAGGAACAGGCGACGTGACAGGGGGTAATCTTCGGTCGCAACCAGCGCCGTGGAAGGTAGCATCGGCTGAGAGTCGCCATCGGCGATTGCCAGTGCTTTGGAGCTGCCGACCGAGGCCAGTCCAACGAACCCGACCGCACCGGCACGGGTGCTGACCACTTTCGATAGCTGGTCGTTGGATTCGTAGCGCGCGGCGCCAACCTCGAGGGTCTTGTTCTGACTGCCGAGCACCAGCTCTTTAAAGGTATCGTAGGTACCTGACTGGTCATCACGCGCATGGAGCTCGACCACAAGATCATCGCCGCCCAGCTCCCGCCAGTTCTGAATCTCACCGGCAAAAAGGCTGGCGACCTGCTCGACGGTCAATGATGAGACTCGGTTGTCAGGGTGAACGATAATCGCCAGGCCATCGATGGCGATGATCTGTTCGGCCTGGGCGCTACGCAGATCACCCAGCTCGGCAAGGCTGCTGAATTCGTTGTCCTTTATCGGGCGTGACGCAGCCGCGAGATCGGCGGACCCGTCTTTCAGCCCGGCAAAGCCAGTCCCTGTGCCATGAGCCGCGACCAGCGCATGGACTGTGCGACCGGAGCCATCGATGGCGCTGATGCGCTGCTCGTTTTCGCGTCCAGCCGGGGCGATCCGTACCGAACCCAATCCCTGCGCTTCGAACAGTCCGGCGATAAGCATCGGCGCCAGCTTAGCGCCAACCGTGTTCGATCCGTGTATGCGCAGCACTGGGCTGCCGTCCGCTGGGAGCGCTGGCGTGGCGCCATTGACGGAAATCGGACCGGTGCTGAACAGGACGAGAAGTGCCAGGCACAGCACCCGTTTCCCTATGGTGCGTGCGGACGCAGAAAATGCCATGCAGCGACTCTCCCTTTCAAAGAAGCGGGGAGATTAAGACGCTTTGTTTACCATTATGTGACGGTCGACCAAGGCCTTGTCGGTATGAGCCTCGTGTCACACTGCATCGCGAGGCTTGGAAGTGCGCGCGGTTATGAGGCCACGCTGGCCGCGGTCACCTCAGTGCGATCCACACAGGGCAATGGTCAGACGGTTTTTCCATGCTGCGGATGTCGTAATCGACACCGCAGCCGGTGACGCGGTCATGCAGGCCGCTGGTGGTAAGGATCAGATCAATGCGCAGGCCCCGGCGCGGGTCGTCCTCGAAACCACGGCTGCGGTAGTCGAACCAACTGAAGCGGTCAGCGACCTCCGGATTGAGCGTACGGAAGCTGTCCTGCAGACCCCAGTTCTTCAGACGCGCCAGCCACTCGCGCTCTTCCGGCAGGAAGCTGCATTTGCCGGTGCGCAGCCAGCGCTTGGCGTTCACCTCACCGATGCCAATGTCGCAGTCTTCCGGCGAGATGTTGAAGTCACCCATTACCGCAACCGACTGATCGGGCGTGAAGCGCTGTTCGAGTAGGGCCTGCAAATCGGCGTAAAACTTGGTTTTAGCGGGAAATTTGGTGGGGTGGATGCGGCTTTCGCCTTGGGGGAAGTAGCCGTTCATGACCGTCACCGGCTGGCCGTCGCCGTCGGCGAAGCGGCCCCAGATGAACCGCCTTTGCGATTCCTCGCCGTCGCCGGGAAAGCCCTTGTGGATTTCCAGCGGAGCCTGCCGCGACAGCAGCGCGACGCCGTAATGACCTTTCTGACCATGGAAGTGGACGTGATAGCCGAGGGCTTCGATCTCGGCCTGAGGAAATTGCTCGTCGGCCACCTTGGTTTCCTGCAGCCCGATGACGTCTGGCTGATGTTTGTCGATAATTGCAGTCAGTTGATGAGGTCTTGCGCGTAAGCCGTTGATATTGAAAGAAACAAGCTTCATGGATTCAGGCTCCGACAAAACCGGGATTCTAATCGCTTCGAGCACCCCGGCGCGAGCCGTATCAGCCGATCTGCCAATAACCCGGGTAGACACAGCATGACTGCGATGCGGGTGCTAACGTGAAATCAGCGCTCTATAACAACAAAGGTCAAAAAGAGAATCGCCATGCCGATGCCTGCTGAAGTACGAACGCTGGACAGTGGTTATGCCAGGGAAGCGCGCTCGCTTCTGTACAACGCCTATCGACACGAACCGACATTCGCTTACCTATTCGAATCCGACAGGCCCGGTTACGACCAGCGCGTGCGCGCAACGGTGCGTGAGCTGGTCAACCAACACCTGCTACAGGACCAGCCCGCCGTGGGGCTGCTGATTGATGATCGGCTGATCGCTGTTGCCTTGATTGCACCACCGCAGCGACGTCTCGACATTACCGAGAGTTGGGCATGGCGCATGCGCATGTTGCTGACGGCCGGCTTTCGCTGCACGCGCCGCTATCTCGACTACCACGCAGCAGTACTGGGCTGTTTGCCGCCGGGCTCCTTCCATGTGTTACCGCTGATGGGCGTCCACCCGCAGTTTCAAGGGCAGCATTATGGCGAGCAGCTCCTCGAGGCGCTGCACAACTGGTGTGCCGTGGACACCGCCTCCCAAGGGCTGGTCATCGACACCGGCAATTCCCGCTACTTGCACTTCTACGAGCGGCAGGGCTATCAGGAGATCGGCCAGGTGGCCATCGGCCCGGTGCTTGAACATGTGTTCTTCCATCCTGCTCCGCGCGAGGTCGAAGCCAATAGCGGCTAACGGCGAATTTTGGCCGTCACACACAGTCCTACGGATGGATGTCTGACGAAGTGTTCCAATGCCCTGCCTGATGCCAAATGCGCTGCGCCACACGCATCGATGCCAACCCGAGCATCGGTGCGGGTCGTGCTAGCATCGCTCGCCATGCTCATATCTCACTTGGGTCGAATCGTTCCGGCCGGCCTTGCCGTGTTCGTATCGATGGGCGTCTATTCAGCGGAACTCGACGTCAACGTCGAGCCATCCAACCGCGCGCTACGTGAAAACGTCGAGAACTACATCGGCGACCTGGGTGACCGTAATGAGCAAGAACTGCTGCGTTATAGCCGCATCGCTCAGGAACAGGCGGAGAAGGCGCTGCAGGCCCTGGGCTATTACAACGGCGAAGTCGAATCCGAAGTCAGCGGCGGCGAGAACCCGCGGCTAACCTTGCGTATCGAGCCCGGTGAGCCGGTCCGGTTACGCGACATTACCTTGCGCGTGGAAGGCCCGGCCGCTGATTTGAGCGCCTTTCGCGTGCCTCGTAATAGGCTCAAGACCGGCGAAGTGCTCAATCACGGCCAGTATGAGCAGGTCAAGCAGCAGATCCTCAATCAGGCCTCGCGCTACGGATTCTTCGATGGTCGCCTCAAGCGGCAGCGACTGGCCATCGATCCCGCCGCCAATGCAGCCGATGTCGAACTGATATTCCAAAGCGGCCCGCGGTATGTGCTGGGAGACGTGAGTTTCGAGGGCGACTCGCCCTTCGATCCGGATTTGCTGGCGCGTATGGTGCCGTTCGAAGCGGGTACGCCTTATGACTCGGAGCTGGTGGCCGATCTCAACCAGGCGATGCAGTCCAGCGGCTACTTCGAAGGGGTGCGGGTCGACGCCAACCCGGCCAATGCCGAACAGCAACGCATTCCGGTCGCGGTGCAGCTGACCACACGTGAACCCAGAACTCTCGGGCTCGGACTCGGTTATTCCACCGATGTCGGTCCGCGCTTGCGGTTGGATTTTCGCCGTCACTGGGTCAACCCGCAGGGACACAGCTACGGCATCGAAACCGAGCTGTCCGCGCCGCGCCAGAACGTCGGGCTCTGGTACGACGTGCCGCTGGATCCGCCATTGACCGACAAGCTGCGCTATGCCGCCGGTTATCAATACGAAGAACTGGGCGATAACGATAGCCTGAGCCGGTTGCTAACGGTCGGCCCCGAATGGCACCGAAAGTTGCCGAGTGGTTGGCAGAGGGTCTGGGCGCTGAAATGGCGTCACGAACAGTACGAGCTCGGTGATGATTCCGGTGTCAGCACGCTGCTGATGCCCGGTGTTGCCTACAGCTATCTGCGCAGCGACAGCCGCATCGATCCCAGCCGTGGCTACCGCCTTGAATTCGAGCTGGGAGCGGCCAAAGAGGGTCTTTTGTCCGATGCCGATCTGATCCATGCCAACACGACGATAAAGGGTTTGATCACCCTTGCCGGACGCCATCGCTTTCTGGGCCGCGTCGAGGTCGGCGGAAACTGGACCAACGAATACACCAACGTGCCACCGTCCCTGCGCTACTTCGCCGGTGGCGATCAGAGCGTGCGTGGTTACGACTATCAGAGCTTGTCACCGACCAATTCGGATGGCGACAAGATTGGCGGCCGTTATCAGCTGGCGGTCAGTGCTGAATACCAGTACTCGCTGACGGATAAATGGCGAGTGGCGACTTTCGTCGATCAGGGCAATGCTTTCAACTCGCTGGAACTACCGTCCCTGAAGAGCAGCGTCGGCCTGGGTGTTCGCTGGGTTTCGCCGGTTGGGCCGATTCGCGTTGACCTGGCACATCCTCTGGATGGCGAGGGCGGCGTGCGGCTGCATTTCTCCATGGGGCCGGAGCTTTGAAGCGTACGGCGAAGATCATCGGCTGGTTGCTGTTGGGCCTGCTGAGCCTGGTGCTGCTGCTCGTCCTGGCCGTCGGGGCTGTACTGGGCACGACCTCGGGTAGCCGCTGGGTCCTGAGCAAGATTCCAGGCGTGCAGGTCGAACAGTTCCGCGGTCGTCTCGGCGGTAACTGGCAGGCGCAACGGCTGACGTGGGAGCAGGACGGCAGCCGCGTCGAGGTGGAAACCCCGCGGATGGCGTGGTCGCCGCTGTGCCTGTTGCGCATGACGCTTTGCGTTGAGGCGCTGGTCGCCGGTGATATTGACCTGCACTTTCCGCCGGCCCCTGACGATGGCGCACCGAGCGAGCCGTTCAGCCTGCCCGAGCTCAAGTTGCCGCTGGAGTTACGCGTCGAGCGGGTTGAGATTGGCAGCCTCCGACTGAACGATGCCGAGCAACTCCAACGCCTGCAATTGCGCGCAGACTGGCGCAAGGGCGGGCTGAATATCAAGGCGCTGCAACTGCGCCGCGAAGACCTTTCGCTGGAAATGACCGGACGCCTGCAGCCAAGCGGAGACTGGCCGCTGATGCTGGCCGGCACTGCAGCGCTGCGATCGCCGGATGGACAACCCTGGGCGCTGAATATTGCCGTGGACGGCGAGCTGCGGGAGCACCTGATGCTGGATATCGAGAGCCAGGGTTATCTCGTCGCCACGCTCGGCGGTCGGATACGTCCGCTGGAGCCGGAGCTTCCCGCGAATCTCGCGCTGGTGGTGGAGCGCTTCAAGGCAGCCCCAGCACTGCCCGATGCGTTGCGGCTGGACACCCTGAAACTGTCCGCCGACGGCGATCTAAAGCACGGCTACCGGTTGGTCGGTGAGGGGAGCCTGCAGGGGGAGGGCGGCGCGGTCGGTATCGCCTTGGATGCGGTGCTCGACCCCAAGCAGGCCTTGGTCGAAACGCTGCAGCTGGACGCGGGGGAGAACCAGCGGATCAACCTCAGCGGGCAGGCCAGCTGGCAGGACGGATTGAAGGGCGAAGCGGAACTGGCGTGGCGCGACTTCCCCTGGCGCCGGTTGTACCCGGACGTGGACGAGCCGCCCGTGGCACTGCGCACGCTGAATGCCCAAGTGCAGTATGACGATGGCAGCTATCTGGGCAACTTCGACGCGGCGCTGACCGGGCCATCCGGTGACTTTACTTTGCAGAGCCCCGTCAGCGGCGACCTTGAGGTGGTGCATCTGCCGCAGCTGGAGCTGCGCGCCGGACAGGGCAGGGCCGTAGGAAATCTCAGTGTTGGCTTCGCCGATGGCATCGACTGGAATACCACCCTGAATCTGAGCGAATTCGATCCGTCCTACTGGGTCGCGGAACTGCCCGGTCAACTCGGGGGTAGCCTTAGCAGCCGTGGCGCCATGCGCGACGAGCAGTTGCAGGCCGAGGCGCGCCTGGACCTCAATGGCACATTACGCAAGCAACCGCTGAGCCTTGAGCTGAATGCAAGCGGGCAGGATGCGACCTGGAATGTCCCGCACGTTGATCTGCGTCTCGGTGATAACCGAATCCAGGGCAGCGGACGTTGGGCTGAAACGCTGCGGGCCAGCCTTAAGCTGGAGCTGGCACGTCTCGGGCAGCTCTGGCCTGATCTAGAAGGCCAGTTGGTTGGCAACCTCAGCCTGGCCGGTACACCGCAAGCTCCACAGGGCGAACTAGTGCTTGAGGGCAGCGAGGTCGCATTTCAGGACAACCGAGTGGAGCGTCTGCAACTTGCGGCAAAGCTCGAAGCGGGTGAGCGCGGCCAGCTGCGGCTCACCGCTGATGAGTTGCAGACAGGTGATACCGATCTGGGCCGATTGCGCATAGAGGCCGACGGGACGCGGCAGGCACATGAGGCCAATCTGAGCCTGCAAGGTCCGCTGCTGGATCTGTCCCTAGCGCTGGACGGTGGGCTGCGCGGTGAAAATTGGCGAGGCCGTCTGCTGCAGGCCGAGCTGGACGCCAAGGGACAGCAATGGGCGCTACAGCAGCCGGCTGCGTTGGAGCGGCTGGCCAGTGGTCGAGTCACCTTGGCCGCGCATTGTTGGGCCTCCGGTCCCGCCACGCTGTGCGCCGAAGATCAGCGGCTCCTGCCGGACCCGCGCTTGCGTTATCGACTGCGAGATTTCCCGTTGGAATCTCTCGCCAGTTATTTACCCGACAATCTGATCTGGCAAGGCGAGGTCAACGCCGACCTTTCGCTCGATTTGCCGAAAGCCGGCCCCAGCGGGACCATTCGGGTCGACGCGGGACCAGGTACGCTGCGCATGCGTGACGGTGAGCAATGGCTGAATTTTCCGTACTCGACCTTGGCGCTGAACAGTGAGCTAACACCGCAGCGGGTCGACAGCCATTTGCGTTTCGAGGGCGGCGAGTTGGGCGAGCTCGACGTGCGCCTGGAGGTCAACCCGAGTACCGAGGCCAAGGCCATCTCCGGTGCGTTCCGTCTGAGCGACTTCGATCTCTCCGTGGCCAGGCCTTTCGTCGCCCAGGTTGAGCGGCTGGACGGGCAACTGAACGGTCATGGCGAGTTGTCCGGCAGCCTGCAGCAGCCGAAAATCAACGGCGAGCTGGTACTGAGCGATGCCGAAATTGCCGGCAGCGAGCTGCCGGTGAGCTTTGAACAGCTTCAGGTTCGCGCCGTCATCGAGGGCGAACGCATGCGCGTCGACGGCGACTGGCGCAGCGGTGAGCAGGGGCAAGGGGAGATTGCCGGTACGCTGGATTGGGGTGATGCGTTGGACCTGGACTTGCGTGTGAGCGGCAGCCGCCTTCCGGTCATTGTCGAGCCCTATGCCGAGCTGGAGGTCGAGCCGGATCTGCGGCTGGAGCTGGCGGGTGATCAGTTGGCCGTGAGCGGCAAGGTGCGCGTGCCGCGTGGCGACATAACCGTCCGCGAATTGCCGCCCTCTACCGTTAGGGTCTCCGAAGATGCGGTGATTATTGGCGAGGAGTTCAAAGAAGCACAGACACCGCTGGCCATTCGCATGGATATAGATGTCGAGGTGGGGCAGGATCGTCTGCGATTCTCGGGCTTCGGCCTCACCGCCGACCTGGAGGGCTATCTGCACATCGGCGATGACTTCGACGCCCGAGGAGAGCTCAATCTCAACAATGGTCGGTATCGGGCTTATGGTCAGCGGCTGACCATTCGCCGTGCCCAGCTGCTGTTCACCGGTGTGCTGACCCAGCCGTTCCTCAACATCGAAGCCATACGACGGATCGAGTCGGACAATGTCATTGCCGGTCTGCGTATCACTGGCAGTGCCGAGCAACCGAGAGTCGACGTCTTCGCCGAACCGGCCATGAGCCAAGAGCAGGCCTTGTCATACCTGGTACTTGGGCGGCCACTAGGGGCTGACTCCGGTGACAACAACCTGCTGGCCCAGGCTGCCTTGGGACTTGGCCTTGCTGGCAGCTCGTCGATTACCGGCAATGTTGCGCAGCGTCTGGGCATTCAGGATTTTCAGCTCGACACCGAAGGTCGTGGCGATGAAACCAGCGTTGTCGCCAGCGGGCGCCTCACCGATCGTCTGACGCTTCGCTACGGCGTCGGTGTGTTCGAATCGGCCAACACCGTGGCCCTGCGTTATCAGCTGACCAAGCGGATTTTTCTCGAGGCCGCGAGCGGGCTGGCTAGCTCGCTCGATATTTTCTATCGGCGCGATTTCTAAGTTCGCCAGGCACTCCGAAACAATCAAAAAAACCTTCGAAACCACTGGCAGCGTTGCAGCGCTAGGCTACGCTGATGGGGCTTACGTAACCGGCAACCTGGAGTCGGTTCATTCAGTGACCATCAGGTCGCTAAACGGCCGTAAGCGTGCAGGCAAACGGTGTGGCGCCAAGCGCTCACGGTGGTGGTAGGATCGCTCGGTCGCTCCTTGCGTAGCGGCTAACGCAAGACCCTTGCATGGGTTTTGCAAGTTGCCGGTAACGCCCAGCACATTGAAGTCGGGGTTGTTACCGAGTCGTTTCGGCGGTGGAAGAAGAGGTAGCAGCTAGCGCTGCGTTTTGATTCCGCCTCGGCGCGGGCCGCTCGGGCAAGGATGTCTAACATAATTAATAAGGGTGCCTTGAATGGAATTCCTGCAAAACCTAGTCAATAGCGTTAACGGTCTCGTGTGGGGACCACCCATGCTGGTGCTGATCCTGGGCACCGGTCTCTTCCTGATGGTAATGCTCAAGTTCATGCCGCTGCTGCGCATTGGTACCGGCTTCGCACTAATCTGGCGCGGACGCGTTAAAGGCGATGAGGAAACAGGGGAAATCACCCCATTCCAGGCCCTGATGACCAGCCTTGCGGCAACGGTGGGTACGGGGAACATTGCCGGCGTCGCCACGGCTATCTTCCTGGGTGGCCCCGGCGCGCTGTTCTGGATGTGGTGCACGGCGCTGGTGGGCATGGCCACCAAATACTGCGAGGTGGTTCTGGCGGTGCATTACCGCGAGAAGGATGATCGCGGGGAGCATGTTGGCGGACCGATGTATGCAATCAAAAACGGCCTGCATAAGCGTTGGCTGTGGCTCGGCGGCGCCTTTGCGATTTTCGGCGGCCTCGCCGGTTTCGGCATCGGCAACATGGTGCAGGTAAACAGCATGGCGCTCGCGCTGGAAGCTACTTTTGCCGTGCCGCTGTGGCTGACCGGCTTAGTGGCGATGGTCCTCGTCGGCCTGGTGATACTGGGCGGCATTAAACGTATCGGCAAGGTCGCAGCGGCACTGGTGCCGTTCATGTGCGTGGCCTACATCATCGCCGGCATCACGGTACTGGTGGTACATGCCGAGCAGATCCCGGCCGCGTTCGACCTGATCTTCACTCATGCCTTCTCGCCCATCGCGGCTACGGGCGGCTTTGCCGGTGCGGCGGTGATGGCCGCGATCCGCTTCGGTGTTGCGCGCGGCATCTTTTCCAACGAGGCGGGGTTGGGGACCGCCGGTATCGCTCAGGCAGCCGGCACCACCAAGAGCTCGGTGCGTTCGGGCATGATCGGGATGATGGGGACCTTCATCGACACCCTCATCATCTGCACCATCACCGGGCTGGCAATCATCTGCTCTGGCGTCTGGACCGGAGGCGAAAGCGGGGCGGCGCTGTCTGCCGCTGCATTCGAGTCGGCCATGCCAGGTTTCGGTGGCGCAGTGCTGACCATCGCCCTGGTGGTCTTCGCCTTCACCACCATTCTCGGCTGGAGCTATTTCGGCGAAAAATGCTGGGAATTCATGGTCGGGACCCGAGCGATCTGGCCGTTCCGCGTCATCTGGGTGCTGGCTGTGCCATTCGGCGCGATTGCCCAGCTCGACTTCGCCTGGCTGCTGGCGGACACCCTCAATGGCCTGATGGCGATTCCCAACCTGATTTCACTGATTCTGCTGAGTCCGGTAGTGGTCAAATTGACCAAGGAATACTTCGCGCGAGCCCAGACCCAGGCTGCGTAAACAAGCCGGGCCGCGAGTACGCTCGCGGCCCACGAATCGATAAGGAGTCGAAATGACCGAAGTAACCCTCAAAGGCAACCCGATCCAGGTCGCCGGTGCTTTCCCCCAAGCCGGGCAGAAAGCCAAGCCGTTCAGCCTGGTGGGCGGTGATCTGGCTGATGTCGCGCTGAGCAGCTTCGCTGGCAAGCGTAAGGTTTTGAATATCTTTCCGAGCATCGATACGCCGACTTGCGCTACCTCCGTGCGCAAGTTCAATGCTCAGGCCAACGATCTGACGAACACCGTCGTGCTGTGCATCTCTGCGGATCTGCCGTTCGCCCAGAAGCGCTTCTGTGGTGCTGAAGGGCTGGACAACGTAATCAACCTGTCCACGATGCGAGGCCGCGAGTTCCTTGAAGAATATGGCGTACTGATCTCTACCGGTCCGCTCGCCGGCGTATCCGCGCGCGCCGTCGTGGTCCTGGACGAACAGGATCAGGTGCTGCACAGCGAGCTAGTCGCCGAGATCGGAACCGAGCCGAACTACGAAACGGCAATCGCAGCCCTCAAATAATCCAATATAGGAAGCGGTGCAATGCCGCTTCTTTCTCTCCGTATATCTGGCGACAGAAACACAGCCTGCTGATCCCTTCCTTCGGCCATTAATCAATTGGCCGAATTTCTCCGCAAACGCTTAGCTTTGAATATCGCACGCCCCATAACCACAACCGCATCAGGCGATGGCGTTAGGCCAGATTTTTTATTTGCTACAAAATCTTTTCCGGTCGCTGCGGTCAGAGCATTCGTTGCCCATTGAATGGATTCGCTTATGTCTACCTCGCATGCCAAGAAGAAGATCGGTGTATCCGGCACAGGAATGATCGCCCATTGTTTCATTCGGCTGATCAAGGAGCACTACAAGGATCTGGAAGTTTCCCGCGTACTGACCCGCCGTCCGCTGAACTCCTTCAGCGACTTCCCGCTGGCTGACCGACTCACCAACTCCATAGACCAACTGGTCGACGATGCAGACCTGATCGTCGAATGCAGTGGCGACGTCTTCCATGGTACTGAAGTCATCGAGCGCGCCTTCGAGGCCGGACTGCCGGTGGTGACTGTCAATGCCGAACTGCAAGTCACCACGGGTTCTTATCTGGCGGGCAAAGGCTTTATCACAGAGGCCGAGGGCGACCAGCCGGGTTCGTTGGCGGCGCTGCATGAAGAAGCCATCATGATGGGCTTCAAACCGCTGGTATACGGCAACATGAAAGGTTATCTGAACCACGACCCATCGCTCGAAGACATGACCTACTGGGCAAAGCGTCAAGGTATCAGCATCGAGCAGACGACCTCGTTCACTGACGGCACCAAGGTGCAGATCGAGCAGGTGATCGTTGGGAACGGTCTGGGCGCAAGCATTACCAAACAGGGCCTGGAAGGTCTGGCCTCGACCAACCTGACCGAAACCGGAAATCTGTTGGGCATGATGGCCGAGCGTCTCGGCCAACCCTTTGTTGATTACGTCATTCCATCCGGCTATCCAGCCGGGGGCGTGTTTCTGGTCTGTCGACATGACGACAGTCAGCGGGCAGCCATTGAGTATTTCAAACTTGGCCAAGGTCCCTACTACACGCTGGTGCGCCCGTTCCACCTTTGCTCACTCGAGGTCGGCAAGACCGTGCGCCGAGTACTCAATGGCGGTGGCGTGCTGTTGAACAACTCAACTGCACCGACCCTTGGCGTGGCTGCGATCGCCAAGCGGGCCATGCGGCCAGGTGAGTTGATTGAGCGCGGCATCGGGGGATTCCAGTTCCGTGGCGAGGCGGTAAAACTTGACGAAAATCCCAATCACGTTCCGATCGGGTTGTTGCGGAAAACCGCACTCAAGCGAGCGGTCGAGCCAGGGCAGTTGATCACATTTGATGACGTCGACATTCTGCCGAGCCGTGCGCTGGATATTGTCATGCAGCAGCGCTCTGAGCGGGCTGTAGCTACAGCGCAGACGCCCACAGCGAATCTGGCACCCATCGGGATGGTAGCAGTAGGCGGCTGAGCGCTATGCGCAGACGACAAGGCCGTTGATGTGGCCTTGCAATCGATTAATAAAACCCCGCTTTCGGCGGGGTTCATTTTTGGGCAGCGTTAGTCCTGATGCTGCAAGGTCAGCGGCCACCAACTATGTCGTCAGGCCTTTTTCATCGACCAGTAGGCCGGTTTGAACAGGTCTCGTTCGCCCAGCAGCACTACGCCCGCCGCGAAGGCACACAGCACCAGCGCGATATACAGACACAACTGCAGCAACCCGTGCGGTGCAGGCAACCAGTGCAGTGCGATGGCTACGGCAGCGGCGGTGGTGATCCAGCGCAGGAGAACGCCAGGAGCCAGACCCGTCGGCGACGCGCGATAGACATACAGCCCCATGAACAGTGCCTGCAGAGTCGCACCGCTGGCGAACGCAAATGCCAGGCCTTCGGCGCCATAGGTGCCATAGAGCAAAGCATCCAGACTGACCGTAAGCGCGGAGCTGATCAGCGTAATCGCCAGAAACAGCCGCGACTGATGCTGGGCGAGGAGGGCGCGCCCCCAAAGCAGCGCCAAGCCCATCGCAGGAAGACCGAGCGCGTACAGGACCACCAAGGAGGCCGTCGCATCCGTTTGTGGTGCACCGAATTGACCTCGCTCCAGCAACACCGACACCACGGTTTGCGGAAATGAACAAAGCACCACAGTGGCAGGGACTAGGAACAGCAGCGTTGCCAGCAGGCCCTTGCGTATCACGGCGGCATGACCATCGAAATCTTCATCGCTCCAGCTGGAGACGAAGCGGGGGAAGAGCACCGACAGCACTGACAATGCGTAGAGCGTGAGCGGGATAGTGACGATACGAAACGCAAAGGACAGCATGGTGATGCTGCCTTCATCTAGGAAGGACGCGAACATCCGCTCGGCAAGAATACAGCCTTGTTGCGCTCCGGCAGCCAGCAAGACCGGCGCGAATGCAAGGCCGAAGCCGCCAGCGTGATCCGTCGTTTCGATTTTTTTGGCTCCACGCAGATAGGCGATCCGCCGGTGTTGCACCAGGATCAGCGCCAGCTGGGGCAGCAGCATGCCAATGAAGATCACCATGCCGGTTGGTTGGAACAATAGGATCCCGACGATAGCGCCCGCGTTGAGCAGTACCGTTCGCGTCATTGGCAGGATGAACACTTCGTCCATGTTGAGCAGCGCGCCCTGGCAATACAGAACGGCCTGAACGGCGACCAGCACGGCGCCCACGCAGAATACGATCTGCCCGGAGGTAACTTGGGCGTCCGTCCAGCCGGGCGCGAGCAGATTGAGAATCCAGTAACTTGCGATGATGGCGATGACGCTTACGGCAGTCCCCATCGCCATCACGCGCCAGTAAAGCCAGCGGCTGATGCTTTCGAACAGGGCTTCGGATTGGCTGCGCAGCTTCTGCAGGTAGGGAATCATCGCATCGCGCAGCGCGAGGCCAAGAAAATTTTCGAAGAACATCGGCAGGATCAGCGCGACGAAGATCAGGTCCGCTTCCCAGCTGAGGCCGAAGGCCTTGGCAATGAACAGGTCGCGTAGAAAACCGAGAAGAAAGCTGGCGACAGTCAGCGCCAGGATGACCAGTGATGCGTTCATTCCTTGATCCTGTGCAGACCATTATCGGGTGGCCTGATGAGTAGCGGTATGTCTCGTCGAGTGTGACGATAGTCCCGGAGTCGTTCCCCTGCGTAACGTTCGCCAGCGGCTCGGCGAACGTTACATAGACTGAATGGCTCAAGCATGGTTCCTGGGCCTCGGTTGTGTGATCCGCGACCGGTTTTGGCCTCGACAAGGGGCGATACGTAAAAATGCCGTAAATCTCCTTTGCGAGCGCAGCGCGACTGCTTATGGTTCACCCTCATTTTCAGGCGAACCCAGTTCATGTCCGAGGCAAACACTTCTTCCGCCGGCTCCGTTCGGCGCTGGTTGATCATCGGCGGCGTGGTCGTTGTGATTGCGCTGTTGCTTTGGTGGCTATGGCCAACCGCAGCCGAGGCGCCGCAACAACAGCGGGGCGGGCGGCCGGCTTTCGGCGCGTTTGGCGGCCCGACGCCGGTGCGGGTCGCAGCGGTCGAGCAGGGGAAATTTGAGGTCTATGCCAAGGCGCTCGGCACCGTCACGCCACTGAACACCGTGAATGTGCGCAGCCGCGTGGCCGGCGAGCTGGTCGAGGTACGCTTCGAAGAAGGCCAGCGGGTCAAGGCCGGCGATTTGCTGGCGGTCATCGATCCGCGCCCCTACGAGGTAGCGTTGCAGCAGGCGGAAGGTACCCTGCAGCAGAACCGCGCGCTGCTGCAGAATGCCCAGCTGGACCTGAAGCGCTATCGAGGTCTGTTTGCCGACGACAGCATTGCCAAGCAGACCCTCGACACCCAGCAGGCGCTGGTCAACCAGTATCAAGGCACACTGGCGGCCAACCAGGCGGCGGTCAATGAGGCCAAGCTGAACCTACAATTTACTCAGATCCGCGCGCCAATCGACGGGCGCGTCGGCCTGCGCCAGCTTGACCAAGGCAATCTGGTCGCGGCCAACGACGCCACACCGCTGGTCGTCATCACTCAGACGCAGCCCATGGCGATCAGCTTTACCTTGCCTGAGGGCGAGTTGCCGCCGGTCATTGCCCGCTTTCGTCGCGGTGACGAATTGGCGGTACAAGCCTGGGATCGCAGTGAGCGGGTTTTATTCGGCGAAGGGGTGCTGGAAAGTCTCGACAACCTGATCGACACGACCACTGGCACGTTGAAAATGAAGGCTCGCTTCGATAACGAGGCGGAGCTGCTGATACCCAATCAATTCGTTAACGTTCGCCTGCGCGTGGAAACCCTTGATGATGCGGTGTTGATTCCTTCTGCAGCGCTGCAGTTCGGCTCGCGTGGCAACTACGCCTATGTGGTTGGCGAAAACTCGAAGGTCGAGCTGCGGGTGCTTGAGGTGGGCCCGAGCAACGGCGACAAGACCGTCATCACCAACGGCTTAAGCGTCGGCGAGCGAATTGTCATGGAAGGCACTGATCGCCTGCGTGACGGCAGCGAAGTCGAAGTGGTGGATCGCCAGAAGCTCGCCGAAGAAGCAGCCGAAAATCCGAAGATCGACACACAGAGCGCCAAGGAGCGTCCTGCGCGATGAACATGTCGCGGCTGTTCATCCTTCGGCCGGTGGCAACCACCCTGACGATGATCGCGATTCTACTGGCCGGTCTCATCGCTTACCGCATGCTGCCGGTTTCCGCGCTGCCTCAGGTCGATTACCCGACCATTCGGGTGATGACGCTGTATCCCGGTGCCAGTCCCGAAGTCATGACCAGCGCCGTGACTGCTCCGCTGGAACGGCAGTTCGGTCAGATGCCGGGGCTGACCCAGATGTCCTCGACCAGCTCTGGCGGCGCTTCGGTGATCACTTTGCGCTTCTCGCTCAAGGTCGAGCTGGATGTGGCCGAGCAGGAGGTCCAGGCGGCCATCAATGCTGGAAGCAATCTGCTGCCAAATGACCTGCCGGCGCCGCCGGTATACAACAAGGTCAACCCGGCGGACACACCGGTGATGACGCTGGCTATTACCTCGGAAAGTCTTGCTCTACCGGAGCTTCATGATCTGGTCGATACGCGCATGGCGCAAAAGCTCGCGCAGATCAACGGCGTAGGCATGGTCAGCATCGCCGGCGGTCAACGCCCGGCCGTGCGCATCCGCGTCAATCCGGAGGCGTTGGCATCCTACGGATTGTCACTGGCCGATGTCCGAACATTGGTAACCAGCTCCAACGTTAACCAGCCCAAGGGCAATTTCGACGGCCCGACGCGCGTATCGATGCTCGATGCCAACGATCAGTTGAAGACTCCGGAGGAATACGCCGAACTCATATTGGCGTACGAGGACGGGGCCACGTTGCGTTTGAAGGATGTTGCCGACATCGTCGATGGCGCTGAGAACGAACGCCTTGCCGCCTGGGCCAATGAAAGCCAGGCCGTGCTGCTGAATATCCAGCGTCAGCCAGGCGCCAACGTGATTGAGGTGGTCGAACGCATTCAGGCGCTGCTTCCGGAGGTCACCGCCAGCATGCCGGCCGGTCTCGACGTGGTGGTGCTCACCGACCGTACCCAGACCATCCGCGCCGCCATTACCGATGTGCAGCATGAGCTGCTGATGGCCACCTTTCTCGTTGTGATGGTCACTTTCGTTTTTCTTAAACGATTCTCGGCGACGATCATCCCCTCTATTGCGGTGCCGCTGTCACTGATCGGCACCTTTGCCGTGATGCATCTCGCCGGGTTCTCGCTGAACAACCTGACCTTGATGGCGTTGACCATCGCAACCGGCTTCGTGGTCGACGATGCCATCGTCATGCTCGAAAACATTGCGCGCCACGTGGAGGAGGGTGAGACGCCCATGCAGGCTGCTCTCAAAGGGGCTAAGCAAATCGGTTTCACGTTGATCTCGTTGACGCTGTCGCTGATCGCCGTCCTTATCCCTCTGCTGTTCATGCAAGACGTGGTGGGGCGTCTGTTCCGCGAGTTTGCCATTACGCTTGCCGTTGCCATCCTGATCTCGCTGGTAGTGTCCCTGACGCTGACGCCCATGATGTGCGCCAAGCTCCTCAAGCCTGCGGCCGCGGAAAAATCGAAGCCGGACTGGGTCGAGCGGCTGATCGGCGGCTACGCGCGTTGGCTGACCTGGGTGCTGGGGCACCAGACGCTGACTCTGCTGGTTGCCGTGATCACACTGGGGTTGACGGTCGTGCTGTACCTCGCTGTGCCGAAAGGCTTCTTTCCGGTACAGGACACCGGGGTGATTCAGGGCATCAGCGAAGCGCCTCAATCGATTTCCTTCCGCGCGATGAGCGAGCGTCAGCAGTCCTTGTCCCGCGTCATCCTGGCCGACCCGGCAGTGGCCAGCCTGTCGTCCTATATAGGTGTCGATGGCGACAATGTGACCCTTAACAGTGGTCGCCTGCTGATCAATCTCAAGCCTCACGCTGAGCGTGATGTCACCGCAAGCCAGGTCATCGACCGGCTGCGTCCGGAATTGGCGAAACTGCCAGGCATCGACCTGTACATGCAGCCGGTGCAGGATCTCTCCATCGAGGATCGGGTCAGTCGTACGCAGTTCCAGTTCAGCCTCGAGTCCCCGGATGGCGAACTGCTGCGGGAATGGACGCCGCGTCTGGTGGCGGCGCTGCGCGAGCGCCTAGAGTTGACGGACGTCGCCAGCGATCTGCAAAGCGACGGCCTGCAGATTTTCCTGGATATCGATCGTGATGCTGCGGCGCGGTTGGGTATCGAGGTATCGGCTATCACCGATGCGCTGTATGACGCGTTCGGTCAACGCCAGATTTCGACCATCTTCACCCAGGCCAGCCAATACCGCGTGGTGATCGAGGCCGAGGCCGGTGGGCGTCTTGGCGCGCAGGCGCTGGAACAGCTGTTCGTACAGAGCGAGGGCGGCACGCCGGTAAGGCTGTCGAGTCTGGCAACGCTTGAGCAGCGCAGCGCGCCGCTATTGATCAACCACATCGGCCAGTTCCCGGCCGTGACGCTGTCTTTCAATTTGGCTGACGGTGTGTCGCTCGGCGAAGCGGTGGAAGTGATCGAAGGGGTCGAGGCCGAGATTGGGCTGCCGGCCGGTATCCAGAGTCGTTTCCAAGGCGCCGCCGAGGCGTTCCGCGCGTCGCTGTCGAGCACCTTGCTGCTCATCCTGGCGGCGGTGGTGACCATGTACATCGTGCTCGGTGTGCTCTATGAAAGCTATATCCATCCAATCACCATTCTCTCGACGCTGCCATCGGCTGCCGTCGGCGCCTTGCTCGCGCTGCTGCTGACCGGCAACGATCTTGGACTGATTGCCATTATTGGCATCATCCTGCTGATCGGCATCGTCAAGAAGAACGCGATCATGATGATCGACTTCGCCCTCGAGGCCGAACGCCACCAGGGCATGAGCCCGCAGGATGCGATCTATCGCGCGGCGCTGTTGCGCTTCCGCCCGATCCTGATGACCACCCTGGCTGCGCTGTTCGGTGCCGTACCCCTGATGCTGGCATCCGGCTCTGGCGCTGAACTGCGCCAGCCGCTGGGCCTGGTGTTGGTCGGTGGCCTGCTGCTCAGCCAGTTGCTGACGCTGTTTACTACGCCAGTGATTTATCTGTTTTTTGACCGGCTCGGCCAGCGTTTTTCCCGCAAGGATGGGATGGGGCAGGAGGTTCAGGCATGAGTGTTGAGCAGGAAGCAAGAAGCAGGGCGCTGGGAGCAAAGCAATCGGTGCGGGCTGGAAGGCACCCGATATCGGCCGAACTGAGTAAACGTCCTGTCCTGCCGACGGCGACAGGCATTTCAGCGGTCAGCGTCGTCAGCTTCCAGCTTTCTACTTCCAGCCTCCAGTTAGCCACTGGCTTGCACCCATGAACCTGTCCGCACCCTTCATTGCTCGCCCAGTCGCGACCATGTTGCTGAGCCTGGCGATCTTACTCTTGGGCGGGGTCAGCTTCGGATTGCTGCCGGTGTCGCCGCTACCGAACATGGATTTTCCGGTCATCACGGTGCAGGCCAGCCTGCCAGGGGCGAGCCCGGAGATCATGGCGTCCAGCGTGGCGACGCCGCTGGAACGCTCGTTGGGCAGCATTGCTGGCGTCAGCCAGATGAGCAGTCGCAGCAGCCAGGGCTCGACGCGGATCATCATCCAGTTCGATCTCGACCGCGACATCAACGGTGCCGCCAGAGATGTGCAGGCAGCCATCAACGCATCGCGCAACCTGTTGCCCAGCGGCATGCGGAGCATGCCGACCTACCGCAAGATAAACCCGGCGCAGGCGCCGATCATGGTGCTCTCGCTGACCTCCGACGTGTTGGATAAGGGGCAGCTCTACGACATCGGTTCGACTGTTCTGGCGCAGAAGCTTTCCCAGGTGCCCGGTGTCGGGGAGGTACAGGTCGGCGGCAGCTCGTTGCCGGCCGTGCGCGTCGAACTGCAGCCGCAACAGCTCGAGCAATACGGTGTTTCCCTCGATGAGGTGCGCCAGACCATCGCCTCGGCCAACGTACGCCGCCCCAAGGGCATGGTCGAAGACGATCATCGCCACTGGCAGGTGCAGGCCAACGATCAACTGCACGAAGCCGCAGATTACCTACCGCTGATTATTCGATATCAGGATGGCGCGGCGCTGCGCCTGAGCGACGTTGCCAAGGTGCGGGACGGCGTTGAGGATCGCTACAACGATGGTTTTTTCAATAACGAACGTGCCGTCCTGCTGGTGATCAATCGCCAGGCTGGGGCGAATATCATCGAAACCATCGAGGGCATTCGCAACGAGCTGCCCGCGCTCCAGGCGATCGTGCCCGGCAGCGTCGATATGGCAGTAGCGATGGACCGCTCGCCGGTTATCCGTGCGACGCTGCACGAGGCTGAGCGGACCTTGTTGATTGCGGTGGGGCTGGTCATTCTGCTGGTATTTCTGTTCCTCGGCCGGCTGCGAACAGCGCTGATACCGGCGCTTGCGGTACCGGTTTCGTTGGTCGGTACCTTTGCGGTGATGTATGTGTTCGGCTTCTCGCTCAATGTGCTGTCACTGATGGCTTTGATTCTTGCCGCCGGGCTGGTGGTGGATGACGCGATCGTGGTGCTGGAGAACATTGCACGGCACATCGATGATGGCGTCCCACCGATGCGTGCCGCCTACATCGGGACCCGTGAGGTCGGTTTTACCTTGTTGTCGATGAACCTGTCACTGGTCGTGGTGTTCGTCTCGATCCTGTTCATGGGCGGTATCGTTGAGCGGCTGTTCCGCGAGTTCTCCATCACCCTGGCGGCTGCCATCCTCGTCTCGCTGTTGGTGTCGCTGACCTTGACGCCAATGCTTTGCGCCCGTTGGCTCAAGCCTCACCAGCCCGAGCACGATGGCCGCCTGCATCGCTGGAGCCACGACGCCCACCAATGGCTGTTGCGCCATTACGACCGGTCCTTGGGGTGGGCGCTGCGTCATCATCGCATCACGTTGTTCACGCTGCTGGCGACGATCGGGCTCAACGTTTTTCTCTATATAGAAGTACCGAAAACCTTCCTCCCGCAACAGGACACCGGCCAACTGACCGGCTTCATCCGCGGCGACGATGGACTGTCGTTTCAGGTCATGCAGCCGAAAATGGAAACCTACCGTAAGGCGGTGCTGGCCGATCCGGCGGTGGAAAGTGTGGCTGGCTTCATCGGTGGCCAGGGTGGCATCAACAATGCCTTCATGATCGTCCGGCTCAAGCCGCTGGCCGAGCGCAAAATTTCTGCGCAGAAGGTGATAGAGCGCATTCGCAAGAATCAGCCGAAGGTCCCCGGCGGGCGCATGTTTCTCATGGCCGATCAGGACCTGCAGTTCGGTGGCGGCCGGCAGAGCAGCTCGGCCTATTCCTACAACCTATTGGCCAGCGATCTGGCAGACCTGCGCACCTGGGTACCGCAGGTGACCCGAGCGCTGATGGCCTTGCCGGAGCTCACCAGCATCGATGCCAACGAAGGCGAGGGCGCGCAACAGATCAGTCTGAAGATCGATCGCGACGCGGCCAAGCGACTCGGCATCGACATGAGCACGGTGACCACGTTGCTCAACAACGCTTTCAGCCAGCGGCAGATCTCCACCATCTACGAATCGCTCAATCAGTATCAGGTAGTGATGGAGATCGACCCGAGCTACGCCCAACATCCCGAAGTGCTGGAGCAGATCCAGGTGATCACCAGCGATGGCCGGCGCGTGCCGCTGGCTGCCTTTGCCCGCTACGAGCGAAGTCTGGAAGAGGACCGGGTCAGCCATGATGGGCAGTTTGCCGCCGAAAACATCGATTTCGACCTGGCGCCCGGCGTCAGTCTGGATCAGGCGACGCGGGCCATCGAACGGGCGGTTGCCGCCATCGGCATGCCCAGCGAGGTTCAGGGGCGCCTGGGCGGCACCGGCGATGTCTTCAAGGCCACTCAGGAAGGCCAGCCGCTGATGATCCTCGGTGCCTTGCTACTGGTGTACATCGTGCTCGGCATTCTCTACGAGAGTTACATCCATCCACTGACCATCCTGTCGACGCTGCCTTCGGCCGGTGTCGGGGCATTGCTGGCGATCATCCTGACACGCGAAGAGTTCAGCCTGATCTCTCTGCTGGGTCTGTTCCTGCTGATCGGCGTGGTGAAGAAGAACGCGATTCTGATGATTGATCTCGCGCTGCAGTTTGAACGGAACGACGGGCTGTCGCCGGCGGAGTCGATCCGCCGGGCCTGCCTGCTGCGTTTCCGCCCGATCCTGATGACCACCATGGCCGCCATCCTCGGCGCGCTGCCTCTGTTGATGGGCGGCGCCGAAGGCGCCGAAATGCGCCAGCCGCTGGGGCTGGCCATCATCGGCGGTCTGATGCTCAGCCAGATCCTCACGCTCTACACCACGCCGGTGGTCTACCTGTACCTGGACCGCGCGCGTCATCGTTTCAACCGCTGGCGCGGTGTACGCACCGACGCCGCACTGGAAAATCCGCTATGAATTCGTTGCGCTTGAAATACACCTTGCGGCCGCTGGCTATCGTCGTCATGGCAATCTCGTTGGGCGCCTGCACCCTGGGCCCCGATTATCAACGCCCCGAACTGCCAATCGCCACGGAATTCAAGCAGGCGGAAGGCTGGAAGGCGGCTACACCGGCTGATGCGTTGCAGCGAGGCGATTGGTGGGCACTCTACGGCGATACCGAGCTGAACGCACTGGTCGCGCGGTTGAACGTATCCAACCAGAACCTGGCGGCAGCTGAGGCGCAATATCGGCAAGCTCGGGCGTTGGTGCGTGGCGCGCGGTCGCAACTGTTTCCGGCTGTGGGAGCTAGCGGCGGCGTATCGCGTGGAGGGCAGGGCAGCTCCGCCAGCGGCTCGTATTTCCAGGGCGGCAGCACCGGCAGCGGGGTAAGCGAGAGCTATGAAGTGGGGCTGGATGCTTCCTGGGAGCTGGATATATGGGGGCGTCTGCGGCGCAACCTGGAAGCCAATCGCGCCAACATGCAGGCGAGCGCGGCGGATCTGGCGGCGGTCCGCTTGAGCCTGCAATCAGAATTGGTACAGACCTATTTGCAGTTGCGCGTGATGGACGAACAGCAGCGGCTACTAGACCAGACCGTCGAGGCATTCGCCCGCTCGCTGCGCCTGACGGAGAACCAGTACCAGGCCGGCATTGTCCCCAAATCGGACGTCAGCCAGGCGTTGACCCAACTGAAAAGCACTCAGGCCCAGGCGATCGACCTGCGCTGGCAGCGTGCCCAGATGGAACATGCCATTGCCGTGTTGATCGGTGTGCCACCATCGGAATTGGATATCGCCAAGCGCGGGGATATTCCACGGCTGCCCGAGGTGCCATTGGCATTGCCGTCGCAGTTACTGGAGCGTCGACCAGACGTCGCGTCGGCCGAGCGTCAAGTGATGGCTGCGAACGCGCAGATCGGTGTGGCCGAAGCGGCTTGGTACCCGGACCTGACGCTGAGCGCCAGCGGCGGCTATCGCAACAGCAGCTTCAGTGACCTGATCAGCCTGCCCAACCGCTTCTGGTCGCTGGGTCCGCAGCTGGCGGTCACGCTGCTGGATTTCGGTAGTCGCCGCGCCGAGCTCGAAGCGGCAGAAGCCAGCTATGACCAGACCGTGGCCACCTACAGGCAGACGGTTCTCGACAGCTTTCGCGAAGTCGAGGACAACCTCGTGCAGCTGCGCGTCCTAGCCGAGGAAGCGGTCGTACAGCGCGAAGCCCTGGAAGCGGCGCAGGAATCGCTCCGTCTGATCGAAAACCAATATCGCGCCGGTACCGTGGACTTCCTCAGCGTGGCGACGGTGCAAACCACTGCACTGAACAACGAGCGCACTAATCTGGCATTGCTAGGCGATCGTTTAACGGCGAGTGTGCAACTGATCGCAGCGCTGGGTGGTGGTTGGGATATCGAGAGGCTCGAATATGAGCCGGGCCTGCAATAGACGAGGTTTTCAGAGCACAAAAAAACCAGGCCTAGGCCTGGTTTTTTGGTAGCGATCAATCATTGACGCTGTTTGCGGTTGACCGTTTGCGCTGCCTTGATGATATCGGCGCCGATTACCGGCTCGAATTCTTGCCATACCGGTCGCATGGCTTCACGCCAGGCTTCGCGTTCTTCGGCGGTGAGCTCGATGATTTCCGAGGTGCCGGCCTTACGGATGCGCTCGCGATGAGCCTGGTTGGCTTCCTCCGCGGCCCGGTTCACCTCGTAGGTCACCTCATCGATGATGCCTTCGAGCTCGGTGCGAATGCGGTGCGGAATGCCGAACCAGAAACGCGTGTTGCTCACCAGCATGTAATCGAGCACGCCGTGATTGCTCTCGGTAATGTACGGCTGCACCGTATGCATCTTCTTGCTGTAGATATTCGACCAGGGGTTTTCTGCGCCCTGAACGGTACCGTTCTGCAGCGAAGCGAAGACATCGGCGAAGGCGATCTTTTTGGTAGGTGCGCCCACCTGGGCGAACTGGGACTCCAGCACCGCGGAAGGCTGGATGCGGAACGCGAGCCCCTTTGCGTCACTCGGCAGGCGTAGCGCCTTGGTTGCCGACAGCTGCTTCATGCCGTTGTGCCAGTAGGCCAGGCCGGTGATGTTTTCCTTTTCCATCGAGCGCAGGAGCTGACGCCCCTTGGCGCGCTTCTGGAAGCGGTTGACGGCCTCCAGATCATCGAACAGGAAAGGCAAGTCGAATACCTGCACCTGCTTGGTGTACTTCTCGAACTTGGCCAGCGACGGTGCCAGTAGCTGGACGTCGTTGTTGCTCAGCGCCTCGAGTTCGTTGGCGTCGCCGTACAGCGTGGAGTTTGGGTAAACTTCGACCGTTACCTGGCCTGGCAAGCGTTCTTCGACCAGTCGCTTGAACAGCAGGGCGCCTTTGCCCTTGGGTGTGTCTTCAGCGACGACATGGGCGAATTTGATGACGATCGGCTCGGCCTCGACGGCGGTCGCGGCCAGCGCTAGCATGAGACCGGCAAGGGTGATGATCGGCTTGATCATGAAAGGCTCTTTATTTTTGGTTGGTTGGCATGACATCCGGAACCGGATGCGATTGAGCTTCGACGGGACGTTATGCCAAAGAAGCAGCCTTAGCTAAAGCGCTTTCTCACAAAATTCATGATCCGATGAACGGGAGTGGGCGTAGATCACAGTTTGTGCATCTACCACAGCGCTACGCCGCCAGCGACGGCGCAGTGCATTTTCGCATTAACCGTTGGCTAACTGCCAGCCGCCGCCCAGCGCCTTGTACAGCGCAACGATACCGCGGTAAAGCTCCACTTCAGCCCGGGCTTGAGCGTCCTCGGCCGCGAGACGTTCACGCTCGGCATCGAGCAGTACCAGGAAATCCACGGTGCCTTCCCTATAGCGGATCTCGGCTTGTTGTGCAGCGGCCCGGCTGGCAGTGGACTGACGCAACAATGACAGCAACCGCTCCTGGGCGCGGGCATAGTCGCTGAAGGCATTTTCGGACTCCTCCAGCGCAAGCAACACATGCTGCTCGTAATTCGCCAGCGCGCCCTCGGCATCGGCTTCGGCGCCACGCAGCCTGGCCCGTACGCTGCCCATATCAAATGCCGCCCAGCTGATGCTCGGCGCGACGCCCCAGGCTTGGGCGGCACTCGAGCCAATCTGGGACCCGCGCCCGGCAATGAAGCCGAGGAAGCCGGACAGACTGACCCGCGGAAACAGATCCGCTGTTGCCACGCCGACATTGGCGGTCGCGGCGGCCAGCTGCCGTTCGGCGGCGAGAATGTCAGGGCGACGACGCAGCAACTCGCCGGGATCACCGATCGGCAATGCCTTGGCTATCGCGGGCAGCTCACGAGGCGACAAGTCTACGCTGAGCTGATCCGGGCGCTGGCCGAGGAGGGTGGCGATACGGTTGCCGGCACGGGTCTGTGCCGCTTGCAGCTGTGGCAGGCTGGCCTCGGTAGCCGCCAGTCGAGCATCTGCGCGCAGTACGTCTAGCTCGCTGCCCATACCGGCGTCACGCAGTTGTTCGGTCAGCTGGTGCGAATCGCGTTGGTTCTCAAGGTTCTCCCGGGCAATTCGCTCGCGCAGCTGCGCACCGCGGAGCTGGCCATAGGCATCCACCAGTTCGGCGATCAGGCTCACCTGCAGTTGGTAGAGCTCGGCTTCTGCCGCTTCGCTCTGGGCCTCGCTGGACTCGATTCGACGCTGGATGCGGCCGAACAGATCCAGCTCCCAAGCCATGTCCAACCCCAGGTCATAACGCTCGATATTGCTGCGCTCATCGCTGAACCCCGGTTGCTGGGCTTCTCCATATTCGGCGGTGGCACCGGCGGTCACGGTAGGGAAGCGATCGTTGGCCGCATCGTCGCGGATCGACCGTGCCGCACGCAGTCTGGCGAAGGCAATACGCAGCTCACGGTTTTCTGACAGAGCCTCACCGACCAGCGCGTCCAGTGTCGGGTCTTCGAACTGGCGCCACCAGGCAGATTCGAAACGTGTGCGGTCAAAGGTTGTCGCGGTGGCCCGCTCAATATTCGCCGGCGGCGTTACCGGCGTGCGGTAATCCGGGCCGACAGCGCAGGCAGTCAAGGCCATGATCGCGGCAAGCAACAGTGGGGTGGTTATTAAAGCCTTCATACATGTATCTCCTTTGACAGACTGTGTGGAAACTACTGCGCTCGGTTATGTCGCGTTAAAAACAGGCTCGGATGCGAGCTCAGTCGGAATGCTCATTTACAATCCGTAAACTCGCGTGCGAATCCAGTCCGCTTCCTCGCCTGTTTTTGCCTTGCTTAACCTTCGCTCGCTACGTTTCCACGCAGTCTGTTGAATACAGCCTTTTTCTCCTCGCGCCTCTCAACGAAGGCGCGAATCACCAGATAGAACACCGGCGTCAGCAGCAGGCCGAAGAAGGTCACGCCGAGCATGCCGCTGAACACCGCAACACCCATGGCGTGGCGCATTTCCGCGCCAGCCCCGCTCGACAGCACCAGCGGCACCACACCCATGATGAACGCGAAGCTGGTCATCAGAATGGGGCGCAGCCGCAACCGGCAGGCTTCGAGTATCGCCGCCAGTCGATCCATGCCTTCTTCCTGCTTATCCTTGGCGAACTCGACGATGAGGATCGCGTTCTTGCACGCCAGCCCCACCAGTACGATCAGGCCGATCTGGGTGAACACGTTGTTGTCGCCGCCGGACAGAATCACCCCGGTAATGGCCGACAGCAGCGTCATCGGTACGATCAGAATCACCGCCAGCGGCAAGCTCCAGCTCTCGTATTGCGCGGCCAGTACCAGGAAGGCCAGTAGCACGCAGAGCGGGAAGACGAACATTGCGGTGTTGCCGGCGAGGATTTGCTGATAGGTCAGCTCGGTCCATTCATAGCTCATACCGTTCGGCAGCTCGGCCTGGAGCAGACGCTCCATGGCATCTTCCGCCTGGCCGGAGCTGTAGCCCGGCGCGGCCGCACCGTTAATCTCCGCAGTGAGGAAGCCGTTGTAATGCATGACGCGATCAGGGCCTGCGCTGTCGCTGACCTTGACGAAGGTCGATAGCGGGACCATTTCGCCACGGTCATTGCGTACTTTCAGTTGGCCGATCTGCTCGGGTGTCAGGCGAAACTTCTGCTCGGCCTGGACATTGACTTGATAGGTGCGGCCGAAACGGTTGAAGTCGTTGGCGTACAGCGAGCCGAGGTAGACCTGCATGGTGTCGAAGATCTGATCGATCGCCACGCCGTGGGTCTTGGCCTTCTCCCGATCGATGTCGGCATCCACTTGCGGCACGTTGACCTGATAGCTCGTGAACAGACCTGCCAGCTCCGGATAGTCGGCACTCTTGGCGATGACGTTCTGCACCTGCTTATACAGCTCCTCATAGCCGAGGTTGCCGCGATCCTGCACCTGCACGCGGAATCCACCGATGGTGCCCAGCCCCTGGACCGGCGGCGGCGGGAAGATTGCGAGATAGGCTTCCTGGATACCAGCGAACTGGCCGTTAAGCTCAGCGGCTATGGCCCCGGCGGACATGTTCTCGTCCTTGCGCTGGCCGAAGTCTTTCAGGGCAACGAAGACGATGCCGCTGTTAGGACTGTTGGTGAAACCGTTAATCGACAGGCCAGGGAAGGCAATGGTGTTTTCCACGCCGGGATGCTCACCGGCGATTGCCGACATTTGCTTGATCACGTCTTCGGTGCGGTCCAGGGTGGCGGCATCCGGCAGTTGTGCAAAAGCCACCAGATATTGCTTGTCCTGCGGCGGCACAAAGCCGGTGGGTGTGCTGGCGAAACCCATGTAGCCCAGACCTACCAAGCCGACATAAACCACCAGCGCGATGCCGCTTCCGCGCAGGATGCGTTTGACCGCGCCGACGTAGCCGTGGCTGGCACGCTCGAATACGCGGTTGAAGGGCGCGAACAGCCAGCCGCCGAACAATTTGTCCAGCAGGCGCGAGAAACCATCCTTCGGTGCGTCGTGGGCGCGCAGCAGCGCGGCTGCCAATGCGGGGGACAGGGTCAGTGAGTTGAACGCGGAGATCACCGTGGAAATCGCGATGGTCAAGGCGAACTGCTGATAGAACTGCCCGGTAAGGCCGGAGATAAAGGCGGTCGGGATGAATACCGCGCAGAGCACCAGCGCGGTGGCGATAATCGGCCCGGTCACTTCCTTCATCGCCTGCTTGGTGGCGTCGACCGGCGACTTTCCAAGGCCGATATTTCGCTCGACGTTCTCCACCACGACGATGGCGTCATCCACCACGATACCGATTGCCAGCACCAGGCCGAACAGCGACAGCGCATTGAGTGAGAAGCCGAGCATGTGCATTACAGCGAAGGTGCCGATCAGCGATACGGGCACGGCAGCCAGCGGAATGATCGAGGCGCGCCAGGTCTGCAGGAACAGGATCACCACCAGCACGACGAGCACAATGGCCTCGAGCAGGGTATGCACCACCGCTTCGATGGAGCCGCGAACGAAGATGGTTGGATCGTAGACAATCTCGTAGTCCACGCCTTCGGGGAAGTCCTGCTTCAGCTCGGCCATGCGTGCACGGACCGAGTCGGAAATCTCGATGGCGTTGGAGCCGGGGCGCTGGAAGACTGGAATGGCGACGGCAGGCTGGTTGTTAAGCAGCGAACGCAGGGCGTACTGGCTGGACCCTAACTCAATACGCGCGATGTCCCTTAGGCGGGTGATCGAGCCGTCCTCGCCGGCGCGAATGATGATGTTCTCGAACTCTTCCTCGGTGACAAGTCGGCCCTGCGTATTGATCGATAGTTGAAAATCCGTCGCACCCGGAGCCGGTGGCGCGCCCAGCGAGCCCGCCGCAACCTGGCGGTTCTGCTCGCGGATCGCATTGACCACATCGGACGCGGTGAGATTGCGCGAGGCGACCTTGTTCGGGTCGAGCCAGACGCGCAGCGAGTAGTCACCCATGCCGAACAGTTGCACGTCGCCAATGCCGTCCAGGCGCGCCAACTCGTCCTTGACGTTCAGCGCGGCGTAGTTGGACAGGTAGAGCATGTCGTAGCGCTCATCCGGGGACGTCAGGTGCACCACCATGGTCAGGTCCGGAGACGCCTTGTCCACTGTCACCCCGAGGCGTTGTACTTCGGTGGGCAGGGTCGGCATGGTGCGGGTTACACGGTTCTGCACCTGCACCTGCGCATTGTCCAGGTCAGTGCCGAGGGCAAAGGTGATGGTCAGGGTCAGCTTGCCGTCGGCAGTCGCCTGGGACGACATATAGAGCATCCCTTCGACACCCGTGATGGCCTGCTCCAGCGGCGAAGCGACCGTTTCACCGATGACCTTGGGGTTGGCGCCGGGAAAGTTGGCCCGTACTACGACCGTGGGCGGTACCACCTCGGGGTATTCGCTGATCGGCAGCTGGAACAGCGAAATGGCGCCGCCGATGAGGATCACCAGCGACAACACTGCAGCGAAGATCGGCCGCAGGATGAAGAATTGAGAGAAATTCATGACGCACTCCGGGGGGAAAGGATGCGCATGACGCACCCTGACGGAATCGGTTTTTCTAGGTGTGCGCCGAGGCGCACGAATCGGCTGCTGCTAGCGCTGGGTTCAGCTACTCGGGCGACGCGCCACGTTGCGATCAACGACCTGCCGTTCGAATGCGGCGGTTATCGCACGGTGCTGTTCCTTCAGCGCTGCCAGGGTGTCCGCGTCCGCCATCGGCACGTTCTGCGGCGCGACCGTCGCACCTGGGCGAACCCGCTGCAGACCGTTGACGACGATGGTTTCGCCCTGCTCGAGACCGTTACGCACGATACGCAGCCCTTCGAGCTTCGGGCCCAGTTCGACGGAGCGGTAACTGACTTTCCCGTCATCGCCGAGGACCAGCACGAACTTCTTGCCCAGATCGGTTCCCACCGCAACGTCCTTGATCAGTACCGCCTCATAGGTCGCGCTGCCAACCAGCTTCAACCGTGCGTAGAGACCGGGGGTGAAGCGTCCGTCACGGTTGTCGAACACGGCGCGGCCGCGAATGGTGCCGGTACGCGGATCGACCTGGTTGTCGATAAAGTCCATATGGCCGAGGTGCGGATGACCGTCCTCACTGGATAGGCCGAGGTAGACGGGGGTCGCCTCGCCACGAGCGCCGTCGCGGGCCAGCTCGCGGTATTTCAGATAGGTGCGCTCGTCTGCTTCAAAATAGGCGTAGACCTTTTCGGTGGAAACCAGGGTAGTCAGCAAGGCCTCGCCTGCGTTGACGAGGTTTCCGGCGGTGATCAGCGCGCGTCCGGCTCGGCCATCGATGGGCGCGGTAACACGGGTGAAGCTGAGGTCCAGCTTGGCGGCATCCAGTTGCGCCTGGATGGCAGCGACGGCGGACTTCGCTTCGCTGGCGGCGCTGACACGCGCGTCGGCCAGTTCGGCGGAGATGGCGTTGTTGGCACGCAGCCTCTCACCACGCTGGGCTTCGCTGGCAGTGCGTTGCTGGGTCGCGCGGGCTTGTTGCAGTTCGGCTTGCAGTCGCTTGACCTGTGCCTCGAACGGCCGCGGGTCGATCTGGAACAGCAGGTCGCCTTTCTTGACCAATGCGCCTTCCTCGAAGGCGACCTTGTCAATGAATCCTGAAACCCGCGGACGAATCTCGACCGACTCCGGCGCCTCCAGACGTCCGGTGAGCTCGTCCCATTCGGTCACCTGCTGTTCGATGACTTCCGCGACGCTGACCGCTGGCGCCGGCATTGCCGCTTCGGTCGCCTCGGGTGCCTGTCCGCACGCGCCGACGAGGGCAGCGGCAATCGCAACCAGTGGGTAACGCAAGGCTTTGAGTGAACGTTCCATGCTTGACTCCGCAACTCGGTTTTTATCGATGGCGGGAGTGTGCAGGCTGGCCTCGCTATGCAGAAATCGAACAAGCCGAATGTGAATATCATCCACGATGATGTTGCAGACTGTTTCATCAACGGCGAGATAGCCGGGCGGAACCCTTGGCTCGCAACTAGATAGTGAAGCTGGAGTTCCGGCGGGCTGAAGTCTATGGCGGACTCAAGCGGAGCGCTGTCGGGGTCACCCTGCGTAAAGCCAATCAGAGGCTGTCGGGGTCACCGACGAACATCTGGATGCGCGAGCGCAGCCAACGCTCTGCGGGGTCGTTGTCCTGGGCGCCACGCCAAGCCATGGAGAGTTCGAAGTCCTGGCTCGTCTCGAATGGCAGCGGTTCGGCACGCACGCCACCATTGGCGGCTAATGCCGCCGCGGCGTAGTCAGGCAAAGTCGCTACCAGGTCGGTGCCCGCGAGCAGGCTTGCGAGGCCGTTGAACTGCGGCACCGCCAGCACGACCTTGCGCGTGCAGCCGTGCAGCGCCAGCTCCTCATCGATGTAGCCGTTCAGGTCGCCAGCGAAGGAAACCATGGCGTGCGGGCGAGAGCAGTAGTCGTCCATGCTCATCCGTCCGGGAATACTGTCCGCGCGCAGTAGCATGGGCTTCGGCCGGCGCAACACTTTGCGTTTGGCATTGGCCGGCAGCTCCTGGGTATAGCAGACGCCCACCGATATCTCGCCGGAAGCCAACAGGCCCGGCATCAACAGGTAATTGGCGCGCCGCACCACCAGCACCACGCCCGGTGCCTCGGCCCGTATGCGCCGGAGCAACTGAGGCAGCAAGGCGAACTCGACCTCGTCGGTCAGGCCGATGCGGAACACCAATTCACTGGTGGCTGGGTCGAAGGTCGAGGCACGGCTGACCGCCGTGGAAATCGAATCCAGCGCGGGGGAGAGCAGCCCGGCGATTTCCTGGGCACGGGCGGTCGGCTCCATACTGCGGCCCGTGCGCACGAACAGCGGGTCGTCGAACAACATACGCAGGCGTGCCAACGCGGCACTGATCGCCGGTTGGCCGAGAAACAGCTTTTCGGCCGCTCGGGTTACGCTGCGCTCATGCATCAACGTTTCGAAGACAATCAGCAGGTTCAGATCCACACGGCGAAGGTCGTTGCGATTCATGCCATTCACTTCAAGCTGTGGTCAGACAAAGGTGCGGCTGACCTTCAGGGTTGCGTCTGCATTCTAGACACATCCGCGTGAAGCCGGCATGTCCATTTCCGCTTTGCAAATACACAAACCTGCAGAAAGCGTGCGACTTTACATACAGCCGATCATCATTCCCGCGCATGGCGACTATCGAACGGAATGCAGGCATCGCGACTGGAGTTGTGTCGGCGGTGCAGATAGAGTCACTAATACAGTAGTAAGCGAGGGGTCTTTCAATGTCCCGCATCATCCGTTTCCATCAGTTCGGCCCTGCTGAGGTGCTGCGCTACGAGCAGCAGGACGTCCCACGGCCAGGCCCCGGCGAAGTGCTCATTGGCGTCCACGCTATTGGCATCAGCTGGAACGACGTGCTGTGGCGGCAGGATCTCGCCCCGCGCCATGCGCAACTTCCATCCGGGCTTGGCTGCGAAGTCGCCGGTGAAGTGCTGGCGGTGGGCGATGAGGTCGATGGTTTCTCCGTGGGCGACCGAGTGGCTAGCTTCCCGGCTCATGACCTTAACCAGTATTCGCTATATGGCGAGCATGTACTGCTGCCGCACACTTCGCTCGTCCACTATCCCGACATGCTCAGTCCGGTCGAGGCTGCCATTCACTACACGCCAGCGCTAGTGGCGTACTTTGCGCTGGTTGAGTTGGCGCAGCTGGAGCCCGGCCAGTACGTATTGGTGACCGAGGCGCGTCATTGCACGGGCCCGACCGCTGTGCAGCTGGCAAAGGCCCTGGGAGCGCGCGTGATTGCCACGTGCGATACCGCTGAAGACCGTGATTTTCTACGCGAGCTGGGCGCCGAATCGGTGATTGCCACCGAAGAGGAGGATCTCGTCGGGCGTCTGCAAAAGATCACTGGCGGCGCCGGCGTCGAGGTGGTGCTGGATGGTTGCGGCGGCTCGCAAATGAAGCTGCTGGGCGATGTCATCGCGCCGCGTGGCAAGTTGATTCTCTACGGACTCAATGGCGGCAACGAGACGGCATTTCCAGCCTGTGCGGCGTTCAAGAAAAACTTCAAATTTTTCCTGCACTGCCTGTGCGATTTTACCGGCCAGCCGGAACTGGGCATTGAGCAGAACCGCGAGGCAGTCAAGCGCGCACTGTTGCACATCAATCAGCTGACCGCGGACCGACTCATCACGCCCCAGGTCGATAAGGTGTTCGGCTTTGGTGACGTCGTCGCGGCGCATCAATACGTCGAAAGCGGCGTACCACGCGGGCGAGTCACACTTCGCCTCGATTGAAGCGGGGCCCACTGGCTGGGCCCTCTCATCGCTTCACAGAAACTTTTCCCCAGCCGTTCAAGTCCTCCGAAGACAGGTTATTCACCTTGACGGAGATATTGGCATGGCCGACGAAAACCAGACTCTACCGCCTCAACAGCAACCCGAACCTGGCAAGGAAGGCTTGATGAACCCCCGCCCCGAATTCAAGGGTGAGGATTACAAAGCCGCCGGCAAGCTACAGGACAAGGTCGCCATCATCACCGGCGGCGACAGTGGCATCGGTCGTTCGGTCGCGGTGCTTTACGCTCGCGAGGGTGCCAACGTGGCGATCCTGTACCTGGACCAGCACCAGGATGCGGATGAAACCCGCCGGGTGGTTGAAGGCCATGGTCGCCAATGCCTGACCTTCGCTGGCGATGTGGCCGATCGTGAGGTGTGCCGCAAGGTTATTGACGAGACGCTGGCCAAGTTCGGCAGGCTCGACATCCTGGTCAATAACGCCGCTGAGCAGCACCCGCAGAAAAGCCTGGAAGACATCAGCGAGGAGCAGTGGGAGAAAACCTTCCGCACCAACATCTTCGGCATGTTCCAGATGACCAAGGCTGCGCTGCCGCATCTCAAGGAGGGCGCCTCGATCATCAATACCACGTCGGTGACGGCCTATAAGGGAAGCCCGCAACTGCTGGATTATTCGTCTACCAAAGGCGCGATTACCGCCTTTACCCGATCGCTGTCCATGAACCTGGCCGAGCGCGGCATTCGCGTCAACGGCGTCGCGCCGGGGCCGATCTGGACACCGCTCATTCCGTCCACCTTCGATGCGGATAAGGTTGCTGAATTCGGTGCCAACGTGCCGCTCAAGCGTCCCGGCCAGCCGGATGAAGTCGCTCCGGCATACGTCTACCTGGCCAGCAGCGATTCGTCCTACGTGAGCGGTCAGATCATCCATGTGAATGGCGGTACAGTGGTCAACGGCTGATCGCCTGTCGACAGGAGAGAACGTTATGCCTCGCACGATCTGGAAGGGAGCCGTCAGTTTCGGCCTGGTCCATATTCCCGTCGCCCTGGTGCCAGCCACTACTCGCTCGGGAATCGATTTCGACTGGCTCGACAAACGCAGCATGGATCGGGTCGGCTACAAACGCATCAACAAGACCACCGGCGAAGACATCGACAGCGAAAACATCGTCAAAGGCGTCGAGTACGAAAAAGGCAATTACGTCGTGATCAGTGATGAAGAGATCAAGGCGGCCCATCCCAAAGCGACGCAGACGGTAGACATCGTCGCCTTCGTCGACGCCAAGGACATATCGTTTCTCTATATCGACAAGCCCTATTACCTGACGCCCGATCGTCGGGGGGAGAAAGTCTACGCACTGTTGCGCGAAACGTTGATCCAGACCGGCAAGGTTGGCGTCGCCAATGTAGTGCTACGCAACAAGCAGCACCTTGCGGTGGTGATGCCGCTGGGCAAGGCGCTAGTGATGAACACGCTGCGTTGGGCGGAGGAAGTGCGCGGCGAGGAGTACCTCGAGATGAAGGACGAGGCGCTCAATGCTGATCTCAATCCCCGCGAGCTGGAGATGGCTAAGCGGCTTGTCGAAGACATGACCGAAGAATGGAGCCCCGAACGGTACAAAGACACCTTCCAGGACGAGATCATGGATCTGGTGGAAACCAAGGCCCGCGAAGGCAAGCTGGAGGCTGTTGGCGGGCCGGAAGAAGCGGTCGATCGCCGCAGCGCCGATGTCATCGACCTCACCGAGCTGCTCAAGCGCAGCCTTGCGGGCAAAACGGCCAAAAAAGCTGTACCGGTAGACGAGGTCGACGATGAGGAGGAGGCCAGCGAGGAAGAGGCGACGCCGCGTAAAGGCACGACCAGCAAGAGCACCACGGGCAAGAAGGCGCCTGCCAAGTCGACGGCCAGCAAATCATCGGCAAGCAAGGCCTCGACTACGCGTAAGAGCGCAGCCAGCAAGTCCAGCAGCAAGAAAGCCAGCTGACCCGACGAGGTACGCGCATGCCCGCAAAGTCCGGCAAGAGCAGCCGCCCCGATGTGGGCGGCATCGGCATCAGCAACCCCCAGCGGGTTATCGACGCGAAGAGCGGCGCGACCAAGCTGCAGCTGGCTCAATACTATCTGACGGTGGGCGACTGGCTGACGCCGCATCTGGCCAATCGGCCGTTATCCATCGTCCGCGCGCCCGACGGCGTGGATGGGGAGAGCTTCTTTCAGCGCCATTGCGGCCGCCTCAAGATGCCCAACATGCGGGTATTGGACAAATCGCTCGATCCAGAACATGCACGTTTGATCCAGGCCGACAGCATCACGGCGGTGGTCGAGGCGGTGCAGATGGGTACCGTTGAATTCCATACCTGGAATGCCCGTAGCGACCGGATCGACCGGCCGGACCGTATTGTTTTCGACCTCGATCCGGACCCCACGCTGCCATGGTCGAGGATGATCGAAGCGACCGGTATGACGCTTGATCTGCTGGAGGAGCTGGGCCTCCAGGCATTCCTCAAAACCAGTGGCGGACGCGGCATGCACGTGGTCGTGCCGATCGATCGTCGGCAGAGTTGGGATTGCATCAGCGAATTTGCACGTGGCGTGACGACGCGTCTCGCCACAGAGGCACCCGAACGGATCGTGGCGAAGATGGGACCGAAAAACCGTGTCGACAAAATCTTCGTCGATTATCTGCGTAATCAGCGCGGCGCCAGCACTGTGGCAGCTTACTCGGCGCGCGCTCGTCCCGGTTTGCCGGTTTCGGTACCCATCGGCCGCGGCGAATTGGAGCAGATTGCCGGTGCGGACCAGTGGAACATTCAAAACCTCCAAGAGCGGTTGGAGCAAATCCGTGTCGATCCCTGGTCCGATTACGCCTCGACCAGACAGTCGATTTCGGCGCGCTTGCTGAAGTTGGTCAACGCGAGCGCCTGATTCGACCGGTGGGCTTTCCATTACCGAAACTCCAGCTAGCCTTCAACTAGCGTAGCGAACATGCGCCGAACTCATCGTCGGTCTGCAGGAACCATCGTAGAGCGGTTGCAGTCGACTTATTCGATGAGCAGAACATAACAAGCAAACAGGAGATACCGATGACCGTGCGAGTATCCCGGCGACAGTTCCTGAAGTTCGGTGCGGCTGGTGTAGGTGCATCGAGCATGGCCATGATGGGGTTTGCGCCTGATGAAGCCGTAGCGTCGATTCGTCACTTCAAACTGACCGGCGCGAAGGTTGCGCGCAACATATGCACTTACTGCTCGGTAGGCTGCGGCATGTTGCTCTATTCCCGCGGTGATGGCGCCGCCAACGTAGTCAACGAGATCTACCACGTCGAAGGCGACCCGGATCACCCGGTCAGCCGCGGCTCGCTCTGCCCACGCGGCGCGGGTGTGCTGGACTTCATCAAGAGCGAATCAAGGGTCAAGTACCCCGAGGTGCGTGAGCCATTCACCAACGAATGGAAGCGCATCAGCTGGGACGAAGCTTTCACCCGTATCGCGCGGCACATGAAGGACGACCGCGACAAAAATTTCGAGACGCATAATGAGAAGGGTCAACTGGTCAACCGTTGGCTGACGACGTCCATGGTGGCGGCTTCAGCCTGCACCAACGAGACCGCATACATCACGCAGAAGATTACCCGAGCACTCGGCATCCTCCAGCTCGACAACCAGGCGCGCGTTTGACACGGACCAACGGTGGCAGGTCTTGCCCCAACATTTGGTCGCGGTGCCATGACGAACCACTGGGTCGACATTGGAAACGCTAACGTCATTCTGTCGATGGGCGGTAATTCGGCTGAAGCACATCCCGTGGGCTTCCGCTGGGTCATGCATGCCAAGGAGCGCAGCAATGCGATCCTGATTTCGATCGATCCTCGCTTCAACCGCACCACGGCGGTGGCGGATTATCACGCCTGGATTCGCACCGGCACGGACATCGTGTTCCTCGGTGGTTTCATCAGCTACCTGATCGAGTCCGATCGCTATGCTCATGAGTACGTACGCGAATACACCGACGCGAGCTTGATCGTCGCAGAAGGCTTCGGTTTCGAGGATGGTTTGTTCACTGGCTATAATCCAGAGGACCGAATCTACAACCGTGAGACCTGGAATTTCGAACTGGACGAGCGCGGCTTCGCACGCTCCGATCCCAGCCTCAGGCATCCACGCTGTGTGTTCCAGCTGATGCGTCAGCATTACAGCCGTTACACCATCGAGCAGGTGGAAAACGTTTGTGGCATGCCTCGCCAGAAGGTGCAGGAGCTCTGGGATTTGATGGCGCAGACCTCGGCGCCGGATAAGACCATGACCATCCTCTATGCCCTGGGATGGACGCAGCACACCATTGGTTCGCAGATCATCCGTTGCGGTGCGATGGTGCAATTGCTGCTCGGCAACATGGGCATGCCCGGCGGCGGTGTGAACGCGCTGCGCGGCCACTCCAACATTCAGGGCCTGACGGACATCGGTCTGCTTTCCAATCTATTGCCGGGCTACCTGAACCTGCCGTCGGCGAATCTGCAAAGCTATGCCGATTACATGAAGACCCGGATCAAGCCGCCGCTGGTGGAAGGCGAGGTGTCGTACTGGAAGTTCTATGAGCGGTTCTTCGTCAGCCTGATGAAAGACTGGTACGGCGACGTCGCCACTGTCGAGAACGACTGGTGCTACGACTGGCTACCGAAGCTGTCGGTGCCGATCTACGACGTGCTTTACGCCATCAATGACATGACCCTGGGCAAGATGACCGGCGCCTTCTGTCAGGGCTTCAACATCCTGGCGGCGTTTCCGAACAAGGCCAAGGTCATGGATGGCCTGTCGAAGCTCAAGTACTTTGTGATCATGGATCCGCTGACAGTGGAAACCGGCGAGTTCTGGAAGAATTTCGGTGAGTATCACGATGTCGATCCGTCGCAGATCGGCACCGAAGTGTTCCGCTTGCCGACCACCTGTTTCGCCGAGGATGACGGTTCCATCACCAACAGCTCGCGCTGGCTGCAGTGGCATGAGAAAGCGGCGCCGGGACCGGGCGAATCGATGCCTGATACCGAAATTCTCGGTGAGCTCATGCTGCGGTTGAAAGCGATGTATCAGGAGGAGGGTGGCGCGTTCCCGGATCCGATTCTGAATCTTTCGTGGAATTACAAGGACCCGAAGTTTCCGCGAGCCGAAGAACTGGCCAAGGAATATAACGGCCGAGCGCTGACAGACCTGACTGACGAAGCGGGCAATGTCGTCCGTCGCAAAGGTGAGTTGCTGAAGGATTTCAGCGAGCTTCGCGACGACGGCTCGACAGCCTGCGGTTGCTGGATCTACTCCGGAGCCTGGACCGAAGAAGGCAACATGATGGCCAGGCGCGACAATTCCGATCCCTACAACACCGGCAACACCTTGGGCTGGGCCTGGTCTTGGCCAATGAATCGGCGTTTGCTCTATAACCGTGCGTCGGCGCGGCCGGATGGCACGCCGTGGGCACCCAACAAGGCGTTCGTCTGGTGGAATGGCGAACGCTGGACCGGGGCGGACGTGCCGGACTTCCCGCTGACGTCGCCGCCGTCACAGGGCGTGGGACCGTTCATCGTCACTCAGACAGGGGCTGGACAGTTTTTCGCGTCGGAATGGTTGAACGAGGGGCCGTTCCCGGAGCACTACGAGCCAATGGAAACGCCCATCGACCGCAACCCGATGAGCCCGAACAATCCATTGGCGCTGAACAATCCGATTGCGCGTGTTTTCGAACAGGATCGCGATTCGTTCGGCTCAAACAAGGAATTTCCCTACGCGGCGACAACCTACCGTCTTACCGAACATTTCCATTATTGGACGACGCATGCGCGGCTCAACGCGATTGCCCAGCCGGAAAAGTTCATCGAGATCAGCGCCGTGCTCGCCGAGGAGCTGGGTATCGTTGCGGGAGAACGGGTGCGGGTGAGCTCCAAACGGGGCTTCATCACGGCAGTCGCCGTGGTGACCAAGCGACTGGTTCCGCTGCAGATCGATGGCCGTACCGTGCACCAGATCGGTATCCCTATTCATTGGGGCTTCAAAGGTGTGGCGAAGAAGGCGCACCTGACCAACACCCTCACGCCGTTCGTGGGTGACGGAAACACCCAGACACCGGAATTCAAGTCGTTCCTGGTGAATGTGGAGAAGATTGGAGGAGCTGCCTGATGCGTGGAGACCAGATCAACCTGCAGAACATCATCGCCCGCTCGGCGACCACCACGCCATCGCCGCAGGTGCGGCATGGCGGCGTCGAGAAAGTGACCAAACTCATCGATGTCTCGGTCTGTATCGGCTGCAAGGCTTGTCAGGTGGCCTGTTCGGAGTGGAACGACCTGCGCGACGAAGTCGGCGAGTGCGACGGGACCTACAACAACCCGCAGGACTTGACGGCGGAGTCCTTCGAGGTCATGCGCTTCAGTGAGTATGAGAATGAGCAGGGCAACCTCGAGTGGCTGATCCGCAAGGACAACTGCATGCATTGCGCAGAGCCGGGTTGCCTCAAGGCCTGTCCGTCGCCCGGCGCCATCGTGCAGTACGCCAACGGCATCGTGGATTTCAATTCCGAGCATTGCATCGGCTGCGGCTATTGCATTGCAGGTTGCCCGTTCGACATTCCTCGAATCTCGAAAAAGGACAACAAGGCGTACAAATGCACGTTGTGTTCCGACCGGGTCTATCACGGGCTGGAGCCCGCCTGCGTGAAGAGCTGCCCGACCTCGGCAATCATGTTCGGCACCAAAGAAGACATGCTCGACTACGGTGCCCATCGGGTCCAGCACCTCCAGGGAAGAGGGTACGAGAACGCAGGTATCTACGATCCAGCGGGTGTAGGCGGCACGCACGTCGTGTATGTGCTGCAGCATGCGGACAAGCCGGAAATCTACAGTGGACTGCCGAAGGACCCACACATCGCTCCGACCGTAGAGCTATGGAAAGGTGTGACCAAGCCGATCATGTCGGTGGCGCTGGGTATGTCGGTTCTGGCCGGCTTCTTCCACTACGTGATGAAGGGGCCGAAAGAAGAACCTGAAGACGATCCGGATCCAGAGTTGGCTGCGGCCGATCGAGAGCTTGATCGCCGTGGGGAGGACCGGTTATGAGCCATTCCAATGTCAAGCACGGCATCCTGCGCTACGGCTGGTGGACGCGAGTTAACCACTGGCTGATAGCGATCACCTTCGTGATGCTGACACTAAGCGGACTCGCGCTGTTCTACCCTGCCTTCTTCGGCCTAACGGCTCTTTTCGGCGGGCCTGAACCGACTCGTATCGTGCACCCCTATATAGGGGTGTTCATGTCGTTGTTCTTCATCATTCAGGCGGTGCGTTTCTTTGGCGACAACCTGATCCGAAAGCACGATGTGCAGTGGACCAGGCAGATCCGCGACGTACTCAGCAACCGCGACGAGCGCTTGCCCCCGGTGGGCAAGAACAACGCGGGGCAAAAGCTGGTGTACTGGATCTTTCTGGCTACCGTGCCGGTGCTGCTGATCACTGGAATCGTGCTCTGGCGCCCCTGGATTGCCGATGACATGCCGATCTGGGCCCTGCGCTGGGCCGCAATGATCCACGCGATTACCGCATTCATTGCGATCATCACGCTGGTCATCCACATCTACTCGGCGATCTGGGTCAAAGGCTCGGTGCGGGCCATGACGCAAGGCCGTGTCAGCCACGCCTGGGCGCGACACCATCATGGGCTGTGGTACGAGGAAATCATGCGTAACAAGAAATCTGATTCGCAAAGTGCGTCGCCCACCAGCGAAGTGCAAGACCGCCGCCGATGAAAGGAGCTGCAGTGAACCATTCTTATGGAAGTGCGCCTTCTGGGATTATGGACGCGCCACATGTGGTGCTGCCGGACGCCAAAGTGTTTAGCAAGCGGGCCACGCGGCTGCGGGAGCTGGTGTTACAGGTTCCGCCGCTGGACGAGTTTCTTGCTTTCATGGCGCGTCTGGTTCAGGCCCAGCATCAGGTGCTGACCGAGCAAGAGCCAGCCTGGCAACCGGCGGCGGATGCATTTGATCAGGCGCTGAAACACGGCATGCCGCCGCTGGGCTTTCAGGCGCTGCGGCGAGATGTTTGCTGGCAACAAGACCTGCTTGCCATTCTCGATGCGATCGAACTTCACGTTGGTGAGCGCCAGCGGCCACTGCTCGCCACGCTGCGTGAGATGTCGGCCGATCAGCTCAATGAACTGGCCGATGACGTATTCGAGATGCGCCCCGGCAACGAGGCCACCCGCGCCTTGCTGCCGTTGGTTGCCGCAGCGCTGCAGGTGACCTGGATGCGCCTGGCCATCGGGCTGCCGAACCCTCCGGCACGCCCGGTCGGCGAGGCGCAGGCGCTGTGTCCCTGTTGCGGAGCCGCGCCTGTGGCGAGCGTGGTGCATAACGAGCGCCATCGCAGCGGCGTGCGCTATCTGCACTGTTCGCTGTGCGCGACCGAATGGCATCTGGAACGCGTCAAGTGCAGCGTGTGCGACAGTGGCGGCAAGTTGCTTTACCTGACCCTCGACGATGATCAAGGCAAGCCGTTCCTGCCGGTCCAGGCGGAGGCCTGCAACGAGTGTCACAGCTATCTGAAGGTCATGCAGCGCGAGCTTCACGGGCGCGCTGATCCGGTGGCCGACGATCTTGCCAGTTTGGCCCTGGACCTGTTGCTGGCCGAGCAGGACGAATACGCGCGCAGCGGCTACAACCCCTTGCTGATCGCTGGGGACTAGGTCGGCTCCGGCGCCTCGTCGGCTACGGCCTGGCCTCCGAAAGGCGTGCCAGGTTTGTAATCATCGAGGTCGTCGGGGCAGGGCACCTGGGGCAGATCACCCGGCTTGTCATGCATGACGGGATCGGGTTGGGGCACATCGGGGCGGGCATGCGGAGTCATGGCAGTCTCCATCAGTTCAATCAGTAATCATCAGGAATAGCTCGTGATGGGCGGAACGCAAGCGCACCGGTGACCGTTTCCCACGTCCGGCTTTTCCATTTGATTAAAGACCTTTCCTGAACCGCCATCGAAGTTTCCGACGCCCGTCGTATAGCTGCGTGCAGCGGCATCGTAGCGGCGTGTCATGCTGAACTTTTACGGCCTCCTTTGGTTCGGAAGAACAGAGCCCGAGAAAGCCCGCACAGCGGATTCTTACGCGGTGAACCCAACCCGTACGGTTCTCTTCCGTAGCGGTTGGGCGTCGTATTGCAACGATTTAGGCCCCAGGAGCCCGTTCGATGAACGATGCACAGCCCCACGCAACGATTCACCCCCGACTGGAACAGGCACTGAAGATGCCACGCATTGCCATCGAGTCGACCGAGCCGGTGCTCGACGGCGGGCGATTCGCGGCCAAGGCCATCATCGGCCATCCGGTAAACGTTACCAGCAAGATCTTCGCCGACGGTCATGACCAACTGGCCGCCGCGATCTGTTGGCGTACCAAGGACGAGAGCACCTGGCGCCGTGCACGACTCAAGCTGCTCGGCAATGACAGCTGGGAAGGCCAGTTCACCCCGACTCAGGTCGCCGGTCACGAATTCATGATCGAAGCCTGGTGGGACATCTACGAGACCTACCGTTACGAACTCTCGAAAAAGCATGCTGCCGGCGTGCCTATCCAGCTGGAGCTGGAAGAGGGCCGTAGGCTGTTGGAACGAGCAAGCGGCCGAACCCAGGGCGAAACCAGGGCCATCATCGACGATCTACTGCATCGCCTGAGCACAGCGCATCTGGACGATGAGCGCGTCTCGGTAATGCTCGCTGAGGAGACCGCCGCGGTGATGGCTGCCGCCGACCCTCGCGAGCATTGCAGCCAGAGCCCGGTATTCCCCCTCGATGTCGAACGCCCCCTGGCTCAATTCGCCAGTTGGTACGAGCTGTTTCCTCGCTCCGAAACCGACGATCCGAATCGCCACGGCACCTTGCGCGACGTGCACAAACGCCTGCCGTCGATCCGCGACATGGGGTTCGACGTGCTCTATTTCACGCCTATCCACCCCATCGGACGCCAGCACCGCAAAGGCCCCAACAACACGCTTGAGGCCGGCCCCAACGATCCCGGGAGCCCCTATGCCATCGGCAGCGAGCAGGGCGGCCATGAGGCCGTTCACCCGCAGCTGGGCACGCTGGAGGATTTCCGTGAGCTGGTGGCCGCTGCGCGCGAACACGGGCTGGAAATCGCGCTCGATTTCGCCATTCAGTGCTCCCAAGACCATCCCTGGCTGAAGGAGCATCCGGGCTGGTTCTCCTGGCGGCCTGACGGGACCATCCGCTATGCGGAGAACCCGCCGAAAAAGTATCAGGACATCGTCAATGTCGATTTCTACGCCGAAGACGCCATGCCCGACCTATGGATCGCCCTGCGCGATGTGGTCTGGCATTGGGTGCAGCAGGGGGTGAAGATTTTCCGTGTCGATAATCCGCACACCAAACCGCTGCCATTCTGGGAATGGATGATTGCCGACATCCGCGAGCGAGACCCGGACGTGATGTTCCTCTCCGAAGCGTTCACCCGGCCGGCCATGATGGCGCGCCTGGGCAAGGTCGGTTTCAACCAGAGCTATACCTACTTCACCTGGCGCAACAACAAAGCGGAGCTGAGCGAGTATTTCACCGAGCTCAACGAGCCGCCGCTGCGCGATTGCTATCGACCGAATTTCTTCGTCAACACCCCGGACATCAACCCGTTCTTCCTGCATGACTCCGGCCGCCCGGGGTTCCTTATTCGTGCGGCCCTGGCCACGATGGGGTCGGGCCTTTGGGGCATGTATTCGGGCTTCGAGCTGTGCGAATCCGCCGCGATCCCGGGCAAGGAGGAGTACCTCAATTCCGAGAAGTACGAAATACGCCCACGCGACTATCACGCGCCGGGAAACATCATCGCCGAAATAGCCCAGCTCAATCGCATCCGCCGGCAGAATCCGGCACTGCAGACCCATCTCGGTTTCAAGGCCTACACGGCCTACAACGACAACATTCTCTTTTTCGGCAAGCGCACGCCGGATCGCTCGAACTTCATTCTGGTTGCCATTAGCCTGGATCCGCACAACGCCCAAGAGGCGCATTTCGAATTGCCTTTATGGGAGCTTGGGCTTTCCGATCACGCCGAAACACGTGGCGAAGACCTCATGAACGGGCATCGCTGGACCTGGTACGGCAAAACACAGTGGATGCGAATTGAGCCGTGGCATCAGCCATTCGGTATCTGGCGACTGACCGCCGAGGCGCCTGATCCAGACCTAAAGTAGATTCTAGAAAATTATAACAAAACCATTGGATATCAGAGCTTTACGGATAAAACATAATCTGACATCTAGACCGTTAGTGCACTTTTTCAGTCTCCACCCGGCGCCTTTATGGGTCGGGTTCTGGAGGTCATGAAAGGAAAGAGAACATGGCCAAAGCGCGCAAACCAGCCGCCTTCATTAAAGACCCCCTCTGGTACAAGGATGCGGTGGTCTATCAGGTCCACCTTAAATCGTTCTATGACTCAAATAACGACGGCGTCGGCGACTTCCAAGGGTTGATCGACAAGCTCGATTACATCGCCGACCTTGGCGTCAATACCATCTGGCTGTTGCCGTTCTACCCCTCGCCACGACGCGACGACGGTTACGACATCGCCGAATACCGCGGCGTACATTCGGACTACGGCACCATGGCCGATGCCAGGCGCTTTATAGCCGCCGCGCACAAACGCGGTCTGCGGGTGATTACCGAACTGGTCATCAACCATACCTCGGATCAGCATCCCTGGTTCCAACGAGCGCGCAAGGCGAAAAAGGGTTCTGCGGCGCGCGATTTCTACGTCTGGTCGGACAGCGATGACAAGTACGACGGGACGCGGATCATCTTCCTCGATACCGAGGTATCGAACTGGACCTGGGACCCGGTGGCCCAGCAATACTTCTGGCACCGCTTCTATTCGCATCAGCCGGACCTCAATTTCGACAATCCGCAGGTGATGAAGGCGGTCCTCAGTGTGATGCGCTATTGGCTCGACCTTGGCATTGATGGGTTGAGGCTCGACGCGATCCCGTATTTGGTCGAACGCGACGGCACCAACAACGAGAACCTGCCCGAGACCCACGTGGTGCTGAAACAGATTCGGGCCGAGATCGATGCCAACTACCCGGACCGCATGCTGCTGGCTGAAGCCAACCAGTGGCCGGAGGACACCCAGCTGTATTTCGGCGGTGAGGACGGCGGCCTGGGCGACGAATGCCACATGGCGTTCCATTTCCCGCTGATGCCGCGCATGTACATGGCCCTGGCACAAGAGGATCGCTTCCCGATTACCGATATCCTGAGGCAGACACCGGACATTCCGGAAAACTGCCAATGGGCGATTTTTCTGCGCAACCATGACGAGCTGACGCTGGAAATGGTGACCGACAAGGAGCGCGACTACCTCTGGAATTACTACGCCTCGGATAAGCGCGCGCGGATCAACCTCGGCATTCGTCGGCGCCTGGCGCCGCTGTTGGAACGCGACCGCCGGCGGATCGAACTACTCAACAGCCTGCTGCTCTCGATGCCCGGCACGCCGGTAATCTATTACGGCGACGAGATCGGCATGGGTGACAACATCTTCCTCGGCGACCGCGATGGGGTCCGCACCCCGATGCAATGGTCGGTAGACCGCAACGGGGGTTTCTCCCGCGCCGACCCACCCAGCCTGGTATTACCACCAATCATGGACCCGCTTTACGGGTATCAGGCGATCAACGTCGAAGCGCAGCAGCGCGATCCGCATTCGTTGCTCAACTGGACCCGACGCTTGCTTTCAATCCGCAAGCAGTTCAAAGCGTTCGGCCGTGGCACGCTCAAGATGCTCGCGCCGAGCAACCGGCGCATCTTGGCTTACCTGCGCGAGTTCACGGCACCCAGCGGGGAAACCGAGGTCATCTTCTGCGTGGCCAACGTGTCGCGCTCGGCTCAGGCCGCCGAGCTGGAACTGTCGCATTACGCCGGCATGGTGCCGGTGGAAATGGTCGGCGGCAGTGCGTTCCCGCCGATCGGCCAATTACCTTATCTGCTGACCTTGCCACCGTATGGCTTCTACTGGTTCCAGCTGGCGACCAGTCACCAGATGCCTAGCTGGCACCAAGAACCGGTGGAAACCATGCCTGACTTTCAAACGCTGGTACTCAAGCGTCTGGATACGCTTACTGCGGCCAACAAGCGCACTCTCGAAACCGAATCGTTACCGGCGTACCTGCCGAAACGGCGCTGGTTCGCCAGCAAGGACGCGGCCATCGACTCGATCAAGATTTGCTACAGCGTGCCGTTCGGTGACCCACAGCGTCCGGTACTGCTGAGCGAAATTGCAGTGGAGGCGGCAGGACGCACCGATCTGTACCAGTTGCCGCTGGGCTTCCTCGACGAAGGCGATTTCGACACCGCGCTGCCGCAACAACTGGCCATGGCGCGAGTACGACGGGGGCCCCAGGTGGGGTTGCTGACTGATGCGTTCGCGCTAAACCAATTTGTGCTGGGCGTGATTCAAGGGCTGCGCGAGGAACGGGTAGTGCAGTGCGGCGACGGTGAGATCCGCTTCGAACCGATGGCCCAGCTGGCCGAAATCGAGCTGCCAGCTGATGCCGAGGTGCGCTACCTCACGGCCGAGCAATCCAACAGCTCGGCAATCATCGGCGGCAGCATGATGATCAAGTTGCTGCGGCGGGTGTCGGCGGGTGTGCACCCGGAACTGGAAATGGGACGTTTCCTGACGGAGCAGGGCTTCAACTACATATCTGCGATGCTCGGCCAGGTGACGCGTGTCGACAAGCAGGGCGAGCTGCATGCCCTGATGGTGATTCAGCGCTATCTCGACAACCAGGGCGACGCCTGGGAGTGGACGCTCAATACGCTCGACCGCGCCGTGCGCGACCAGATCGCTGGCGGCGTCTCCCTGCATGAAAACCAGTTCGACGCACTCGAAGAGCTTGAAGCCTTCAATCGCCTGCTCGGACAACGTCTGGGCGAGATGCACATGACACTGGCCGCACACACCGATGACCAGGCATTTGCCAGTGAGCCGACTCGTCCGGCCGATACCAAGGAATGGATCAGCGCCATCTCTGGCCAGGTGGAACGTGCGCTGGATCTGCTGCAGGCGCGCCGTGGCGATCTCGACCGCAAGATGGCGGCGTTGGTCGACCCGCTGCTCGGTCAGCGCACGCAGCTGTTGGCCGAAGTGAAACGGTTGGCTGAACGGACCGTTGGTGGCCTGCGAACCCGTGTGCATGGAGACCTGCACCTTGGTCAGGTATTGGTAGCGCAGGGCGATGCCTATTTCATCGACTTCGAGGGCGAGCCGGCGCGTTCGCTAGAGGAGCGCAGAAGCAAGCTGAGCCCATTCAAGGATGTTGCCGGCGTGTTGCGCTCATTCGAATACGCAACCGCCATGACCATGCGCAATGCTCAGATCAGTGACAGCTCCGAAGCGGCGGATCTGGCGCGACGCAATATTTCCGATACCTATCAGCAGAGCGCGCGCAGTGTCTTCCTTGAGGGCTATCGCGAGGCTACCGCAGACATGCCGCACGCCTGGAAGGATGCCGCCGGAGCCGACGCCGCGCTGGCGTTGTTCAGCCTGGAGAAGACGGCATATGAAGTGGCCTATGAGGCAGAGAACCGCCCGGCCTGGCTGTCCGTTCCCCTACAGGGATTGGCGGCGTTGGCCCAACAGATTTCCGATGGAGGTTCCCAATGAATGATCGTCCGGTGGTGACCATGCCCGGTGAAACCCTACTTCCCAGAGATGCCGATGTAGACGCGCTGGTACGCGCGGAGCACGGCGATCCGTTCTCGATCCTCGGGCCGCACCCAGACGGTGATGGCCTGGTGGTGCGTGCTTATCTGCCCAATGCGCTGGGTGTCGAGGTGCTGGAACGCTCCGGCGGCCGTGTTCTGGCAGCGATGGAGCAGGGCCAGGTGCCGGGGTTCTTCTTCACTCGGCTGACCAATCAACAGTCGTATCTGCTGAGGATTCGTTGGGCCGGCGGTGTGCAGGTGACCGAGGATCCGTTCAGTTTCGGCCCGCAGCTCGGTGAGACGGACATGTATCTGTTCGCCGAGGGCAACCACCGGCAGATCGGCCGCGTGTTCGGCGCACAGCCGATGGAGGTCGACGGCGTGCAAGGCGTGCGCTTCGCCGTCTGGGCGCCTAACGCCAGGCGGGTATCGGTGGTGGGTAGCTTTAACGATTGGGATGGTCGACGGCATCCGATGCGTCTGCGTTTCCCGGCGGGTGTCTGGGAGATTTTCCTACCGCGCTTGCAGCCCGGCGACCGCTACAAGTACGAGATTCTCGGTCCGCACGGTATCTTGCCGCTGAAGGCCGACCCCGTGGCGCTGGCGACCGAGCTCCCTCCTGGAACCGCTTCGGTGATCTCGCACCCGTTGGAGTACGAATGGAAAGACGATGCCTGGTTGCAACAGAGAGCGGCGCGGCAGTCGCTTCAGGCGCCGATGACGATTTACGAGCTGCACGCCGGCTCCTGGCGTCGGGAAGGCGGCGACGATGGCCGGCTCTACGACTGGCATGAACTGGCCGAGCGATTGATTCCCTATGTTGTGGATCTGGGCTTCACCCACATCGAGCTGATGCCAATCATGGAGCACCCGTTCGGTGGCTCGTGGGGCTACCAGCTGCTCTCTCAATTCGCGCCCAGCGCGCGTTACGGCAGCGCGCATGACTTCGCCGCCTTTGTCGATGCCTGCCACACCGCTGGCATCGGCGTGATCCTCGATTGGGTGCCGGCGCATTTCCCGACCGACGCTCACGGCCTAGGGGAGTTCGACGGCACGGCGTTGTATGAGTATGCCCACCCCTTCGAGGGCTTCCATCAGGACTGGGATACCTACATCTACAACCTGGGGCGCAGTGAGGTACATGGCTTCATGCTGGCTTCGGCGCTGCATTGGCTGCGTGAATTTCACGTCGACGCATTGCGTGTCGATGCGGTTGCCTCGATGCTCTATCGCGACTATTCACGCAACGAAGGCGAATGGATCCCTAACCGTCACGGCGGTCGGGAAAACCTCGAGGCGATCGACTTCCTGCGTCACCTGAACGACGTCGTAGCGACCGAGACACCTGGCGCGTTGGTGATTGCCGAAGAGTCCACGGCATTCCCTGGCGTCAGCAAACCTACCTCGGAAGGTGGCCTTGGCTTTGCTTACAAGTGGAACATGGGCTGGATGCATGACAGCCTCAAGTACATCCAGGAAGATCCGATCAACCGCCAGTATCACCATGACAAATTCACCTTCAGCATGGTCTACGCCTACTCGGAGCACTTCGTGCTGCCGATCTCCCACGACGAAGTGGTGCACGGCAAGGGCTCGCTGATCGACAAGATGCCCGGTGACCGCTGGCAGAAGTTCGCCAATCTGCGTGCCTACCTGTCGTTCATGTGGACGCACCCGGGCAAGAAACTGCTGTTCATGGGCTGCGAGTTCGGTCAGTGGCGCGAGTGGAGCCATGACCGCGAGCTGGATTGGCATCTGCTTGAGGAAGCCGACCACCGTGGTGCGCAGAATCTGGTTCGTGACCTCAATCGGCTATACGGCCAGGAGCCTGCATTGCATCAGCTGGACGCCGACCCGCAGGGCTTCCAATGGCTGATCGGGGATGATCGCGCCAACAGCGTGTTCGCCTGGTTGCGCAGGAGCTCGACTGGCCATCCATTGTTGGTCGTCGGCAACTTCACCCCTGTAGTGCGCGAGGGCTATCGGGTCGGTGTGCCGGTAGACAGTCGTTGGCTGGAGATTTTCAACAGCGATGCCGAGTGCTACGGTGGTTCCAATGTGGGCAACGGCGGCGGCATGCTCGCCGAGCAGGTGCCTGCGCACGGCCAGGATGTGTCACTCAGCCTGACGCTACCGCCGCTTGGCGTGATCATCCTGCGACCCCAGGTGTAGCAAGGCCGGCATCCCGGAGCGCATGCCAGAAACCGAAAAAGCCGGGACGACGAATCGTCCCGGCTTTTTAGTGCGCATCTCCACGTCCAACGGTACTACTGACGAGCCTCAGCGCCGGCGGAGGGATGTTTCGTCTGCTCCTCATCGGGTTTGGGTTGAGCTTCGTTGCCGGAACGCAGCTTCTTAGCCCGCGCTTCGAGCACGACGTACAGAATCGTGGCAAAGAACAGCGGCACCAGGAAATACACGACCCGATAGCCGATCAGGCCAGCCACGATTGCGCTCTGGCTGAGTTCATCGGCGAGCATCGCCACGAACACCGCTTCGATCACACCGAGCCCGGCCGGAATGTGCGCTATCACGCCAGCGATGCTGCTGATCATCAGGATCCCCAACACTTCGGGATATGGGGCCTTCTGCGACAACATGAAATAGACCACGAGGGCCATCAGCGACCAGTTGGCCGCGCCCAGCAGCATCTGTAGGGCTGCCAACCGCAGTGAGGGAAGGTGAATTTCATGCTTGCGTATCGTCCAATGACGGCGCTTGGAAAAACCGCATGCCCACAGATACACCAGCGCGACCACCAGCAAGCTGATGCCGAGCACACGCAGCGCTGTGTGACCGATTTCCCACGAGTCCGGCGGGGTGATCCAGCCCATGACGAAGATCAATCCGGCCAGCCAGATGTAGCCAAGCCAGTTGGTCAGCACGCTCATTGTGAACACGCGGGTGATCTGCGAGGCGCGTAAGCCAAGTCGGGAATAGAGACGATAGCGCAACGCGATGCCGCCAACCCAGGCGCTCAGGTTCAGGTTGAAGGCATAGCATACGAAGGTGACCGGCAGGATCTGCCGGACCGGCAGCTTGTGCTGCGCATAATGTTTGCCGAGCACATCGAAGAAGCAATACACCGTGTAGCTGGCGAATGCCGCGGCGCCGGCCATCCATAGCGTCTTTGCGTTGTAGTTGCGCAACGTGGTGTACACCTCGTTCCAGTCCACATTGCGCGCGAGGCCGATCAGCAGCCCGGCAACCAGAATGAAGAAGACATACGTCAGGATCTTCTTGATCAGCGGCCAGCGGCGTCGCCAACCGCTGCGTGGCTCATCATGTGACTCGGTCATCGCTGATCTCGTTGCAAGGGGGCAGGACTAGGCTCCAGTGGCTCGGCATCGAGCAACTGCAGCCGGGGCCGATGGGCGGGGAACAAACCCACCATCTGCGGGAAGTGACGCAGGAAGTGGAAGATGAAAAAGGCCAGCGGTGCGCGCCACCAGTAACCACGAATGATGCGTTCCAGTGGAATGCGTCGGCAGTCTTCCTGCAGCAGCCGGTCGAGTTTTTCGTGCAGTTGCCGGTTGAAATTGTGGTCGCGGATGATCAGATTCGCCTCGAGATTCAAAGAGAGGCTAAGCGGGTCGAGATTGCTCGAACCCACCGTTGACCATTCGTAGTCTGCCAACGCGACCTTGCCATGCAGGGGGCGGCGGCAGTATTCGTGGACCTCGACGCCGTCGCTCATCAGATAGTTGTAGAGCATGCGTGCGCCGAACTTGGCGATCGGCATATCCGGTTGGCCCTGCAGGATCAGACGCACTCGGACGCCACGACGAGCAGCGTTGCGGATCTCACGCAGTACACGGTAGCCGGGGAAAAAATAAGCATTGGCGATCAACAGCCGCGAACGGGCATCACGTATCGCCTGCAGGTAGTGCTGCTCGATGTCGTTGCGGTGATCATTGTTATCGCGGGTGACGAACAGCGCACGCGCTTCGCCCCGGCTGACGCCGACGTATCCATTGCTCTGCGTGCGTGTACGCCGATGCCACCAGCGTCGGTTCGACTGCGCCGGCGCGATGGTGCTGAGGGCAAAACGGTGAATGTCATGTACCACGGGCCCTTCGACCCGCAATGCGTAATCCTGCTTGGCCGCCGGGCCGAAATCGCCAAGGTGATCGGCAGAGAAGTTGATGCCACCGATGAAGGCGAGCTCGCCATCCACCACGACGATTTTACGATGCATGCGACGGAACACATTGATCCGCTTGCCCAGCAGGCGCTTGCCGGGATCGAACATATGGATGCGTACGCCGGCCCGTAACATCGCAGCGGCAAAGTCTCCGTTAAGGTCAGCCGAGCCATAACCGTCCACGGTCACGTCGATGCTGACACCGCGCTCGGCGGCGGCGATCAGCGCCGCTTGAAGCTCCTGGCCAACCTTGTCCTTGAAGAAAATGAAAGTCTCCAGCAGGACTTCCTTTTCCGCGGCCGCAATGGCCTCGAACACGGCGGGGAAAAATTCCTCGCCGTTTTCCAGCAACTGAAGGCGATTCCCGTCTCTCCAGTGAAAATTCATAGGTGTATCTCCACCGCCAAGGGCAGATGATCGGACAAGTGCGTCCAGGGTTTGTTACCCAGGATTCGCGCTTTATGACTCGTGGCATTTCGCACGTAGATCCGGTCCAGGCGCAGCATCGGCCAGCGTGCCGGAAAAGTCTTGGCGACTTTGCCCTGGGAAACGGCGAATACCTCGTGCATACCGGCGCAACGATCCAGGACCTGGGCACCCTTCAGCCGCCAGTCATTGAAGTCGCCGGCGACGACCACCGGTGCGCCGTCTGGCAAAGAGTCGAGCAGGTCGCAGAGCAGACGGAGCTGCTGCTGTCGATGGGCTTCGCGCAGGCCAAGGTGCACACAGATCGCATGGAATTCCTCGTGGCCCGGCACCTGCAACACGCTGTGCAACAGCCCGCGACGCTCGGGGCCGGCGATGGAGATGTCGAGATTTTCGTAGCGCGTGATGGGGAATTTGGAGAGCAGGGCATTGCCGTGGTCGCCGTCCGGGTAGACCGCGTTGCGGCCGTAGGCGAAATCCGTCCAGATGCTGTCTGCCAAAAATTCGTATTGCGACATTTTCGGCCAGTCGTGGAAGCGCAGGGCGTGCTTCTCATGCGTGCCCAAAACCTCCTGCAGAAACACGATGTCGGCCGACACGGATCTGACGGCCTCGCGCAGCTCCGGCAGGATGAATCGCCGATTGAGAGCGGTGAAGCCCTTGTGGGTGTTGACGGTAAGCAGGCGGACCGAGTTGACCGCCGTCGACATGTGGGCGTCCAGGTCGCTGCTGTCGAGCGGATGATTCTTGTCCAGATTCAAGCCAGTGCTCCTTCCAGGTGGCCCGGAGTGGTCTCCAGGTTTTCCTCCAATCCGAGCCGGCGCAACAGCTGTCGCGCATCGTAGGGGGCCCGGACCTTCACGTCGTTATCGAAATAGCAGTAGACCTCTCGCGCCTTGCGTGAAGGAGGCTCGGCGGAAGAGATGAGCTGGGCATCGGCGGGTTGCCGGCCCTGGTTCCAGAGGTTGATCCGCTGGCACCAGTTGTCCAGCGCCTCGTCGCTATAGCCGCTGGTATAAAGCTCTTCGGCGCCATGCAGGCGGATATAGACGAAATCGCTGGTCAGGTCCTCGCGGTAAGGCCACTTACCAGCGGTGTCCGCAACGACCAGCGCGACCTTGTACTTGCGCAGCAACGCGACGAACGCCGGATCGACGAAACTCTCGTTGCGGATTTCCACCGCATGCCGTAGACGGCGCTTGCGGTCTATCTGCAGGTAGCTGCGGCCTTCCATCCGCGCCTCGCAGCCTTTCGCCATTTCCAATGCTGCCTCGGTATCGTGAGGCAGCAGGGCGAGAAAGGCCTCGAAGCGTTCCGGATCGAACTTGAAAGACGGCGGGAACTGCCAGAGCATTGGGCCGAGCTTGTCCTTGAGCGCCAGCACACCCGAGGCGAGAAAGTTGGCGATGGGCTTCTCGACATCGCGCAAGCGCAGGATGTGCGTGATATAGCGCGGTGCTTTGACGCTGAAGACGAAGCCGTTGGGGGTTTCGTCGTACCAGCCGGCGTAGAGCTCGGGCCGCTGGAGCGAATAGAAGGAACCGTTTATTTCGATGCTGCTTACGGCACGCGAGGCGAACTTCAGTTCGTTCTTCTGGGTAAGACCCTTGGGATAGAAGTCGCCTCGCCAGGGTGCGTAGCGCCAGCCTGAAATTCCGATATGGATGGCTGCCATCGCCGTCTCCTGTTGTTACCTGGGATTCTGCATGCTGGTCGGGTCGCTGGCTGGGAAGGTGTCGGCGATCGCTTTGTCGACCACGTTCTCCTCGGATCCGACCCCGGCCGAACTGCTGCGCTGGGGCTGCAGCTCCACCTTGATCCAGCCACGTTCACGCCGGTCGAACGCCTCGAAGGCGGCGATGGCGTCGGTCATCGGCTTCACCTGGGTCAGGATTTTCGCCGGGTCGATGCGCCGCGCCTGGATCATCTCGATCAGCCGGGGGATGTATTTGCGGTGATGGCAGTTGCCCATGTTCATGGTGATGTTCTTGTTCATCGCCATGCCGATAGGGAAGGTCATCGCGTCCGGTGGATAAACGCCGATGATGGACAGCGTGCCGGCTTTCGCAAGACTTTGAACTGCCCACTCCAGCGCCTGGGACGGGCCGTCGCCGGGCTGCCATTGGGCGCCTTGGCCTGCCTGCGCACCGTCGGCTGGCTTGCCTCCGCAACAGCCGTGTTCGGCGTCGATGCCGACCGCATCGATTACGCGGTCGACCCCGATGCCACCGGTGAGTCGCTTGAGCGTTTCGATCGGGTCCTCGCGATTGAAATCGATAATCTCCGCGCCCTGATGTTGCGCCATGCGCAGTCGATCCTCGAACTGGTCTATGGCGAACACGCGTCCGGCGCCCAGCAGCTTGGCGCTGGCTATGGCGAACTGGCCGACCGGCCCGCAGCCGAACACCGCCACCGTATCGCCGGAACGGATCTCGGCCATTTCGGCGCCGAAGTAACCGGTTGGGAAGATGTCCGAAAGCAGGATGGCTTGATCATCGCTGACGTCTGCCGGGAGCTTGACCAATCCGATGTTGGCAAAGGGAATACGCGCCTTTTCCGCCTGTAGACCATGGAACGGGCCAGTCGCCGACGGACCGCCATAGAACGCCGTGCCTGCTTCCTTGCCGTTGGGATTGGCCACGTCACATTGAGCGAAATAGCCGGAACGACAATAAGAGCAGTTGCCACAGGCGATGGTCGAAGGAATCACGACCCGATCGCCGATCTGCAGGTTACGAACGTCGCTGCCGAGCTCTTCCACGATGCCGACCGCTTCGTGGCCCAGGATGGTGCCGGGCTTCATCCCGCTGAAGGTGCCGCGTACAAAGTGCAGGTCGGTTCCGCAGATGGCCGAGGCAGTGATGCGAACAATGGCGTCAGTCGGCGCCTCTATGCGTGGTTCGGCTACGTCCTCAAGGCGGATGTCGCCGACACCGTGATAAACAACAGCTTTCATGGCTACTCCGTAACGCACCGCTCAAGCCGGCTGGGCTCGAACGGTATGGATGGTTGGTGACGTCCTGCGAGTCGGTCGGCGTTCCTTCGGAGTGGGGCCCGGCCTTTGCCGGCGGGCCATCCAGCAGCACACTGCGCCGAGCAGGTGCACCTTCATTCCGACTGACCGTGGCTTGCGCGGTTCATCTTTTTTTCGGTCGACCAGGCGTAGGCGCCCGCTTCAGAGGCGTTTTCTGAACGCAGCGCGACTGTGCATGTGATTGTTGCGGACGCCGGGAAGCGGCGGCTGGCCGGAGAGTCAGGCGTGCGCTGTCATCCAGGGCAACTCGCCTGAGAAGGCTTCGACGAGATAATCGATCATCGCCCGCACCTTGGCCGGCGGGCGGCGATCAGGCGGGTAAACCACATGGATGCCGCCGAGACCCAGCGTAGGCTGATCCAGCTCCACCACCACCAGCTCGCCACGGCTCAGGGCGGCAGCGACGATGAACAGGGGTTGGTAAATCAGGCCCTGATCGCCGACGGCGGCGGCCACCAGCGCCGCACCGTTATTGGCGATCAGGTTGCCTTGGATGGGTACGCGGACTTCTGCGGCGGTGCCGAATGCCCATTCACGGCCGCCGAGCATAGCGGACAGGCTATACCCCAAGCAGTTATGCCGGGACAGATCGCTCACCCGCCGCGGCACGCCATGCCGAGCGATATATCCGGGCGAGGCGCAGACCCGCATCTGGCAGTCCGCCAGGCGCCGCGCCTGCAAAGGACTATCGTTGAGGCGGCCGATCCGCACGGCCATGTCCCAGCTCCCGTCGATCAGATCAACCTGGCTATCGGTAAGCCCCAGTTCCACCTTTACTGCGGGGTGGCGACGGCTGAACTCCGGCAACAGCGGGGCGATGAAACGAGTACCGAATGATAGGGGCACGTTCATGCGCAGCAGCCCCGAAGCATCGACTCGCTGCGAGGCGACGCTGGCTTCGGCCTCATCGATCTCCGGCAAGATGCGTAGGCAGGCCTAGAGGTAACTGCTGCCGGCCGCTGTCAGGCTCAAGCGTCGGGTGCTGCGATGGAACAGCTTGACGCCGAGCCGGGCTTCCAACGCGTCGACGTGCTTGGTCGCCATTGCGGGCGAGAGGCCTAAATGCCGCGCCGCAGCGGACAGGCTGGCAGCACTGGCGGCACGGGTGAACACGCGCATCCCTGTGATTCGGTCGAGCATCTCGGCTCCTACTGCCAGTTGGAACTGTTGAAGTGTTTTACCTTGTTAAAGCCAAACGAAGTGTAATCCATACTGATGCCTCACCCCGTGAGGACGACGACGAGATGATCCGCCACTCCGATAACGCGCCAGCTCCGATGCAGATGCCAACCCTGTTCGTACCGCACGGTGCCGGTCCCTGTTTCTTCATGGAATGGAATCCGGCCGATGCCTGGGACAAGATGGCGGCCTTCCTCAAGGGCATTGCCGCGACACTGCCGCAGCGGCCACGCGCCATTGTGCTGATATCCGGGCACTGGCTGGAGCGACAACCCATGGTCACCGCCAGCGCCAACCCCGAGTTGATCTACGACTACAACGGTTTCCCTGCGCATACCTATGAGCTGCGTTATCCGGCGCCGGGTGATCCTGCGCTGGCGGCGCGTCTGGTGGAGCTGCTCGGCCAGGCCGGAATTACGGCTGGTGAAGACCCTCAGCGCGGTTATGACCACGGAACCTTCATTCCGCTGAAGGTGATGTTCCCGGATGCTGATGTACCAGTCGTGCAGCTGTCTCTGCGCAGCGATCTGAATGCCCGGGCCCATCTTGAAATCGGCCATGCCATTGCCCCTTTACGTGACGAAGGCGTGCTGATCGTTGGCAGCGGCATGAGCTTTCACAACATGCGCGGGTACGGCAATCCACGTTTCGCACCGATCTCGGACGAATTCGATCATTGGCTGAGCGAAGCCATTGCCGCGCCGCCAGACCGGCGCGACATGCTCCTGCAGCAATGGGACGAGGCGCCCTCGGCACGGCTGTGCCATCCGCCTCGCGCCGAAGAGCATCTGCTGCCGTTGATGGTGGCCGCTGGCGCCGCAGCGAACAGTTCGGGGCGCAAGATTTTCACCGACCGGGTCATGCAAACGACGTTGTCGGCTTATCAGTTCGGCTGAGCGCATCAGCCCATCAACATGGAGATTTACATGCCCAGTTCTAGCGTACGGATCGAAACGTCCAGCCCGAGCCGCCTGATCCGCCGGCTCTGCAAACATTGGGGTCACAAGTTCAATGTGAGCCATGACGATCGGCAAGGGCGTATCGCGCTCGGCGATACCGACTGTTTGCTTACAGCTGGCGAGGGAAGCCTGACCGCGAAACTACAGACTGCAGACGAGGCACAGCTGGCGCGTATGGAAACCGTGGTCGCCGATCACTTGCAGCGCATGGCGACGGACGAGACATTCAACTTCGCGTGGCAGCGTTGAGCGCCTCGGACGGTCATTGCTCGTTGCGAGCGAAGTTCGGCAATGAGCTGACCGGCTTGGAGAAGCGGAAGGGGATCGACACCATCGAATCGCCATAGGATTTCTGCACCACAAAATGCAGGTGCGGACCGGTGCTACGCCCGGTGTTACCGGATTGGCCGAGCAGCGTGCCGGCCCTGACTTGCTGACCGGCCTTGACCTGTACCGAGCCGCGCTTGAGATGCAAATAGGCGCTGTGCGTGCCGTCATCATGGAGAATCCGCACGTAGTTACCGGCCGGATTAGGTAGGCGGCCGCCCTGACCGTTGCGCACCTTCAATACCGTGCCTGCGCGTGCCGCAACGATCGGCGTGCCCACCGGCATGGCCACATCCACGGCGTAGCGGCCCTTAGGTGAGTTGTGGCTGAAATCCCCACCGGCACCCTGGGAAATACGGAATGGGCCGCCTTTCCAAGGCAGCGCGTAAGCGTAACCGCCAACCGAGCCTTTCTTGCCCGGCTCCGGTGAATAGATCAGGGAATAGCTGAACGACTGCTGATACATCAAAGGGTAGCCGGACTTACGCTTGCGCAAAGTGGCAATGCGCATGCGGGTGCGCGCAGGCACGGTCTGGCGTATCACGCCCTTGCCGACGCCAGCGACATTGACCATTCGCGTCAGGCGCAGGACTACTTCAACCGGTACGTCGGTATCGTTGCGCACGTCCATGGCCTTGCCGGAGCCGACGCGGTTGACGAACAGCCGAACGTTGCCAGGTTTGCCCGCCGGAAGCGTCGCGTTGGTGATAGCGCCGCCAGCCAGAACGGGCAGGGCGGGAGCGGAACAGAAGATCAACAGAGCAAGCGAAATGATCAGCCGAGTCGAAGCCATAAGCGTGTGATCCGTCACGGATGGGACAACCTGCATGCGGCTGGCAGGAACAAATCCGTAGGTTTCATGATGCCGCGCAGGGGTTGGGACTAAAGGCCTGCAATGGGGTTCACTACCGCACGTCGATATCCAACGAACGATTGAGAAACAGACAGTCATGGCGCCGGATGCATCGCGATCTTCCGCTGCATAGACGCCAAGGCCCCGAAATCGGGGCCCTGGCATCGCTAGCAACGAAGCGTCGTTCGCGCGTGGTGCTATTCCTCTTCCTTGATCAGCTCGAACAACAACAGTGACCGCCCAGTCAGCGCGTACTCATCGCTGAACTCGAAACGCTCGGGCCGGGCGTTGGGGTTGTTGGTATCGATCAGACGATTCCAATAGATGCCTTGCGGCACTTCCGGCAAGGTGAAGTTCACGATGTCGTGATGGGAGTTGACGATGATCAGCAACGTCGCATCCGAGCCCGCGCGGCGAATACCCGTCGGCTGGGCGCGTCCATCGAGCAGCATGCCCATGCAGCGGTTATTACCGTCTTCCCAATGCCCGACCGTCATCTCTTCGGCGTGCGGGGCCAGCCAAGTGACGTCCTTGACTCCCAGCTCCTCGTTGTAGGCGCCGACCAGGAATCGCCCGCGGCGCAGCATCGGATAGCGCTGACGTAGACGAATCAACTTACGTACGAAGGTCTGCAATGAGCGACTTTCTTCAGGGATGTCCCAGTTGACCCAGCCGATTTCGCTGTCTTGGCAGTAGGCATTGTTATTGCCGTGCTGGGTACGAGCGAACTCATCACCCGCAACCAGCATCGGCGTGCCTTGGGAGAACAGCAGCGTTGCGAAGAAGTTGCGCATCTGGCGGAAACGCAGCTCATTGACATCCGGGTCATGGGTCGGGCCTTCGACGCCATGGTTCCAAGAGATGTTGTTGTCGCTGCCGTCGCGGTTGTCCTCATCATTGTCTTCGTTGTGCTTCTCGTTGTACGAGACCAGGTCCTTGAGGGTGAAACCATCATGCGCGGTCACAAAGTTGACCGAGCTGAACGGCCGCCGACCGCGCTGATTGAACAGATCGCCCGAACCGGTGAGACGGCTGGCGAAGTCGGCCAACTGACCCTCATCACCTCGCCAGAAAGCGCGGACCGTGTCGCGGAACTGGTCGTTCCACTCCGCCCAGCCAGGAGGGAAACCGCCTACCTGATAGCCGCCCGGACCGCAGTCCCACGGCTCGGCGATCAGCTTTGTCTTGGCCAATACCGGGTCCTGACGGCAGGCGACGAGGAAGCCGTGGCGCTCATCGTAGCCATCATGCTGCCGTCCCAGAATGGTCGCCAGGTCGAAACGGAAGCCATCGACGTGCATCTCTTGCGCCCAATAGCGCAACGAATCGGTGACCATTTGCACGACACACGGGTGGCTCATGTCCAGCGTGTTGCCGGTACCGGAGTCGTTAATGTAGTAGCGCTTTTCGTCGGGCATCAGCCGGTAGTACGAAGCGTTGTCAATGCCGCGCATGGACAGGGTCGGGCCCAGCTCGTTGCCTTCGGCGGTGTGGTTGTAAACCACATCGAGAATGACCTCGAGGTCGGCATTGTGCAGGTGCGCGACCATTTCCTTGAACTCGCTGATCTTGCCGCTGGCCAGATACTTCGGGTGCGGTGCGAAGAAGGCGATACTGTTGTAGCCCCAGTAGTTGCTCATGCCCTTTTCCAGCAGATGCTGGTCCTGGACGAAGGCATGAATCGGCAGGAACTCAATCGACGAGACGCCGAGTTTGCGCACGTAATCAATCACGTCCGGCGTCTTGAAGCCGCCGAAGGTACCGCGCATATCCTCGGGCACCGAAGGATGCTGCATGGTAAAACCGCGCACGTGGGTTTCGTAGATGATGGTGCGATCCCAAGGTACCTGCACGGGGCGATCATGGCCCCAGGTGAAAGCCGGGTCGATGATCTTGGATTTCGGCACGAAGGGCGCACTGTCGCGCTCGTCATAGCTGAGGTCAGCATCGGCATGGCCGATGGTGTAGCCAAACAGCGCCTCGGACCATTTCAACCCACCCACCAGCTGCTTGGCGTAAGGGTCGATCAGCAGCTTGTTGGGGTTGAAGCGATGGCCGGCGTCTGGCTCGTAAGGGCCGTGCACGCGATAGCCATAGATCTGTCCCGGGTGGGCGTCAGGCAGATAGCCGTGCCAGATTTCATCGGTGTATTCGGGCAGCTCGATACGCTCGAGCTCGGTTTCGCCATCGGTATCGAACAGGCAAAGCTCCACCTTCGTGGCGTTCGCGGAGAAAATCGCAAAATTCACTCCCAGCCCATCCCAGGTGGCGCCAAGCGGGAAGGGCAGCCCCTCACGAATACGCGAAGGGATCAGAATCTGAGGCGCCGCAGGCTTTTTTCTACTCATGAAATCTCCGATGGCACTCGTGATCAATGCTGTGCAAGGCAAACTGGGCGCCGTGTTCGCCCGACACGCTAGGGAGTCGGGCTACACCGCCGCAGGGGTTCAGGTTTCTTTCTTGGTGCGAGGCGCGCGGGTTTTCTTCACGCCAGCCGGAGTGCCTTCGGCGGCATCAGTTCCGGCCTTGTCCTTGGGGCGCGCCGTGCCTTTGGCCGCGGCCGTCGCCTTAGCGGGTTTGACGTCTTTTGGGTTCTTGGCATCTTTCGCTGCCTTGGCAGATGTTGTCTCCGGGGTTGCGTCGGTTGGCTTGGTGGCGGTTTTGCGCGCGCGACTCGCAGGCTTTTCGGTTGGCTTGCCGCTTTCCGCCTCGGCGAGCTTGCTAGCCATCTCCCAATGCCGCTCGCTCTCACCGTCCGGCCGCCCCTCCGAAACCCAAATGTCGTACGCGAGTTCACGAATCCGCTGCTCGTTTTTATTCATCGTTCTGACTCTCCTGTTGAACTGATTGAAACTTGTAAAACCGCCACCGGCAGCTGCTGTAGAACCTCGGCCGCAGGCAAACTTTCTTGTTTGGGTGTGACTGTCATTCCGTCGAAAAGTCGCTCCATTTCACGACCGCTCAGCGCATCGGGTAATCGCACCTGAGTATCGCCCCAGCGCTGGGCCGGTATTTGCGGCGTATGACTGTCGGCGAGCAGGCTGCTGGCGAGCCGCGCTGCAATCACGATGACCCAGGCACCGTCCAGTTCGCGTGCGAATGCAATGAGCTGATCGGCATGCTCACCCTCGACCTTCAATGGCAGATAGCGTCCCTCGGTGAACAGCCGTGGCTGAGCCCGACGCAGCCCGAGAGTCCGTGCGATCAACCATTGCTTGATGCGGCCATCTTGCCAATTCGCCAGCAGTTCGGCGGGTTGTGCCTGCGGATCGAACGTGGCACGACGTTTGTCGAAATCCACCGGACGACGGTTGTCTGGATCTACCAGACTGAAATCCCAGTAGTCGGCGCCTTGATACAGGTCCGGCACGCCGGGTGTGGTCATGCGCAGCAAGGTCTGGGTCAGGCTGTTCAAGGCGCCGGCCGGTGCCAGCTCGGCTGCCGCCTCAGCAATATCAGTGCGCAGCGCTTTGCACTCGTCGCCTAGCAGCAGGGCACGCAGATACTGCTGGCAGGCACCTTCGTATTCACTATTAGGGTCGGTCCAGGTGCTGCGAAGCTTGGCTTCGCGCACGGCCTTTTCCTGCCACTTTATGATCCGCTCGCAGAAGCCCTCGAGCGCGGGTTGATCATCGACGGTGAGGTCCAGCGGCCAGCTGCTGATCAGTATCTGAAACAGCAGCATTTCGTCACCCGGCGAGGGAGCCGGCCCATCGGCAAGTTCCTGACGCTGCCCATAGGCGAGCTGGCGCCAATGGCGAACCTTGGCAGCAAACCATTCGGCACGCTCGCTGATCACCGTCATCCGAGCGCGTGTGTCTTCGCCACGCTTGTGGTCATGAGTCGCGGTGGTCAACAGGTTTCGCGGGAAGTGCTCCGCGCGCTCCAGGCATGCGTCATGAAACGCCTCCACCGGTGCACTGAATGTCTGCGGGTCGAACCCTACATCGTTGCGTGATAGCAAGGCGCCGGAGCGATAGCAGGCGGTGTCTTCAACAGCCTTGGCGGCGGCCGGTGAGGTGAGCTGCTGGAAGCGGGTGCAGGCATAGCGGCGAATACGCCGTGCCGGCCCTGGCGGCAGCGAGCGTAGGCTTTCACCACCGAGCCAGCGATCGAGCAATTCCAGCAGAGGCCAGTCCGCCTCGCCCAGCGTGGTGCGCGCGCCTGCCAGCGCCTGCTGAAAGAACGGCTCGTCAGCCTCGCGCCGACCATGCGCTCCGATATAAGTGCGGTACACCGGGAAGTGGACGATCAGCTCCAGCAGCGCCCGGCGAATGGCGCCGAGGGTGATGTCGCGGGTCATCACGTCGTAGCGCGCCACTTGCAGGAGGGCTTGTGCGACGGTCTCGAAGTCGCCTGCCAATGGGCCGGTCAGCACAAGCTGGCGCGCTTGGCGTACTTCTTCCATGAAATCTTCCGGGCGCTCGGCAGTTTCACTCCAGAGCGAGCAGAGCACTGCCTTTCCGGCGGGATCGTGCTGCAGCAGCGATACCTGATTCATGAATTCGTAGCCGGTGGTGCCGTCCACACCCCAGTCGTCGTGTAGGCGCTCGCCCTCGGCAAGGATTTTCTCGACATAGATCGGCACATGCTCCTGCGCGGCTTCGGCAGGGCGGGCGGCATTGAGGCGGTCGACTCGCCGCCGCAGTCGCCGGCAGTAGCCGCGCGGGTTGGCCAGACCGTCGATGTGGTCGATGCGCAGGCCGTCGATCAATCCTTCGCTGATCAGTTCGAAAATCTTCGCGTGGGTTTCTTCGAATACCACTGGCCGCTCGACGCGCAGACCACCCAGCTCGTTGATATCGAAAAAGCGCCGCCAGTTGATGTCGTCGCCGGCGGTACGCCAGCTGGCGAGGCGGTAGTTCTGCCGTTCAAGCAAGCCGTGAAGGCGTTTGAAACCTGCCTCGGTAGTAGCATCGTAGTGCTTGAGCGCCTTTTCCAGCGCCTGCCGGGTCGCGCTGTCCTCAAGCAACCGGGCCAGATCGGCGCGCAGTTGACGGGCGGTTAAGTAAGCTGCTGGCTCAGTCTTCAGTGCATCGAAATGCTGCGCCAACGTGCGCAGTTCCGGGTTATCGGTCAGGCGTAGGATCTCGCCGTAGCTGGGCGGGGTGATAGGGAAGCGATGTTCGTAGTGCTCGGCATAGAAGGCGCCGCTTTCCGCATCCAGGCGCAGGGGAATTTTGCCCTCCTGCAGCGCCTCACCATAGTCATTGCCCAGGAACGGAACCAGCAGCTGACCTTCGAGCAACGGGTCGGGCGAATTCCATTGAATATCGAAGAACTGTGCGTACGGGCTACGGCGGCCCCATTCGAGCACGTCGAGCCACCAGGGGTTGCCCGAGCCGCCAACGGCCATATGGTTGGAGACGATATCCAGAATCAACCCCATGCCTTTGCTCCGCAACGCCTCGACCAGGCGGCGCAGGGCGGGCTCGCCGCCCAGTTCGGGATTGATACGTGTCGGGTCGATGACGTCATAACCGTGCATCGAGCCTGGCCGCGCCATCAGCAGGGGCGATGCGTAGAGGTGGCTGATGCCCAGGTCCGCAAAGTAATCGACCAGTGCCGTCGCGTCGTCGAGGGTGAAATCACGATGAAACTGCAATCGCAGCGTGGCGCTAAGGTCTTTCATCGAAGGTTGCTTCCAGTGGTCTGCTTGCGGGCTTGGGCAAGGATATTCAGGCGGCGCGTGCAGGCGGGATCGTCCAGTAGCGTGGCGCTGTCACCGGGGTAGCGGCGCCGCCAATTGGGATGGGCATCGGTGGTGCCCGGCAAGTTCGGTTGTTCCAGAAGACAGAGCGCGTCCTCCACCGGAAACAGGGCCAGCGGTGCTGGCGTGCGTCCAATGAAAGCGCCACAGGCATCGGCCAGCACCTCCGGGTCGCTAATGTCACCCTGAACGTTTGGTGCAAATTCCCGAAGCAGACGAAGCAGGCCCGCACGCTCGCGTTCGCGTTCCTTTAGTTGGGCTGCACGCTCATGCTCCTGGTGTTGACCGACGCGGATGCGCCAGTCGATATCATGTTCCTGCCACCAGCCCTTGATAGTCGGCAGGTCGTGGGTGGTTGAGGTGGCCAGCGCGCTTCGCGGCCACTGCATCGGTGGCTTGAAATTGCCCTGATGGTCGCGCTCGAAGAACAACACGCGCATTCCCAGCAAACCGCGATCAGCCAATTTTTCACGAAGCCCTTCGGGTACGGTGCCGAGGTCCTCGCCCAGGATCACCGCATTGCGCCGCCAGGCTTCAAGGGACAGCAGGCGCAACAGGTCATCGAACGGATAGTTGAGATAGGCGCCCTCCATGGGGCCGGCGCCGGCGGGCATCACCCACAGGCGCATCAAGCCCATGACGTGGTCGATCCGCATGCCACCGGCGTGCGCCAGGTTGGCACGCACCATCTCAATGAAGGCGCGGTAGCCATGGGCCTTGAGCCCCCAAGGCGAAAAGGCGGAAATACCCCAGCTCTGGCCCTGCCGATTGATGATGTCCGGCGGCGCACCGACGCTCAGGGCAGCCAGCACTTCGTCCTGCCGGCTCCAGGCCTGGCTGCCGCCACCGTCGGCGCCCACCGCGAGATCGCTGATCAGGCCGATCTTCATCCCGGCACTGTGCGCGGCGACCTGAGCACGCTCAAGGCCACGCGCGATCAACCACTGGCAGAACGCGTAATAGCTGACTTCGTCAGCGTGTTCCTGGGCAAATCGTTCGACCGCTGGGCTCTGCGGGGTGCGGTATTCCTCCGGCCAGTCGCGCCAGTGTTGCGGATAGCCTTCAGCGTTGAGCAGGACGGCGTGCAACGCCTCGAAGCGGCAATGGTTTTCCAACGCTTCGCCGCCTGCTTCGCGAAAGCTGTCGAAATCCGCCTGTTGTGCGTTACCGCCGGTGGCGAAGTCATCATAGAGCGCGCGGAGCAGACACTGCCGGGTCGTGGACACCGCGTCCCAGTCGATCAATTCCAGTTGCTCAAGCCGTTGTAATTCGTCGTTTAGACCGCAGGAATCGATGGCGATCCGCAATGGTTTTTCACCGAGCACCGCCTCCGGAGCGCTATGGAGAATGTTATAGAAGAGACGGCTCGAGGGTGAGTAGGGGCTGTATTGGCCGCTGTTGCCGGTGAACATCGCGTGAATCGGACTGATGCCGAGAGCATCGGCGCCATGTGCCGCCGCGTTGCGCACCAATGCTTCGAGGGCCAGGGTGTCGCCGAGCCCGCCATCGCCGGGGCGCCGCAGGCTGTATAGCTGCGCGGTAAGGCCCCAGGCATTGGGACCTGCCACGTGCTCGACGCTGGGGCATGCATGCGGCGCAACCGCCAGCGTCAGTTGTTGCCCGGCGATTTCCAGGCGATGGTAGCCAGGCGTGTCGATCGCAGCCAGGCGCGCCTGGTCATCCAGCGCTCCCTCGCGACGGTTGCCATCTTCGAGATCCAGGCTGTAGCGGGTGGACGGCTCGAAATAGGCGCTCAGCTCCAGCGTACTGCCCTGATCGAGTGTCAGGAGGGGAGGTAGGCTGGACGTGCCGTTGATGGCGTCGAGCTTTTCCAGGCTGCTTTCGATATCGGTGTCGCTGTCGGCAGCAAGGCCCAATCCGTTGAGTACCGCACGCAGCACTTCGGGGCTTACCCGCTGGTCGCGGCCGTCGGCATCCACCCAATCGATGGACAGGCCGGCGGCCTCGGCCAGGCGGTTCAGTCGTTCATCACTCATCGGCAGTCTCCAGATACATCTTGGCGGAGCGCGCTTGTAGCGTGCCTGCACTGAGTTCGGTCTCGGTGCCACGACTGGCGTGCAGCAGACGCGCTCCCGCAACGGGAGCGCTGACCGCGAGATCCACGTCGCTGAGGTTCAACTCCAGGCGCAGCGTGGTGCCGTCACCCAAGCGCCAGCGGGCGAGGGCGGCGGCGCTTCCCAGCGCCTGCGCACCGAGGAACTGGGACCCTTCCAGGCGGGGCACGATCTCGCTGTGGCGGATCCGTAGCAGCTGGCGATACAACGCGAGCCACTCGGCATGGTCCGGCTGCTCCTTCTTGCTGAAGTCAGGCTTGGAGGCCTCGAAGGTTTCCACTGCGTTCGGGTCGGGAATCCGCTCGCGGGTCTGCTCGTCGGCGAACTCGGAAAACTCAGCGAATTCGCCGCGGCGCCCTTCACGCACGGCATCGGCCAACTCACCGTGGTGGCTGGTGAAGAACAGGAAGGGCTCGCGTGCGCCCCATTCTTCGCCCATGAACAGCAGCGGGATCATCGGTGAGAGCAGCAGAACGGTAGTCGCTGCCTTCAAAGCATCTGGATCGGCGAGGTCGATCAGGCGATCGCCGAAGGCGCGGTTGCCGGTCTGGTCATGGTTCTGCAGAAACAGTACGAACGCAGTCGGGGAAAGATGCCCACTGGGCTCGCCTCGCGATTCGCCGCGGCGATTCTGGTGGCCCTGGTAGATGAAACCTTCACCGAGGAAGCGGACCAGCTTGTCGGTCGAGTCTTGGTGATAGTCCGCGTAATAGCCCTGACTCTCGTCGGTCAACAGAGCGTGCAAGAAGTTATGTCCATCGTCATTCCACTGCGCGGTAAAACCTTGAGTCAGCAGGCTGGAGCGGTTGTCTTCGTTTTCCAGGACCAGATGCACATGGCGGCCGGGCTCGGATTCAGCGCGTACCCGCTCGGCCAGTTCGGTGAGAAAGGTGCGATCCGGGATGGCATGGACCGCGTCCATGCGCAGGCCATCGAAACGGTATTCCATCAACCACATCAGCGCGTTATCGATGAAGAAATCGCGCACCTCGCGGCGGCGGAAGTCGATAGCATCTCCCCAAGGGGTCTGCTGATCATGGCGGAAGAAGTGCTTGGCATAACGGTGCAGATAGTTGCCGTCCGGCCCGAAGTGGTTGTAGACCACGTCGATGAAAACCATCAGGCCCAGCCCATGGGCTGTATCAATCAGGTGCTTGAGCTGCTCGGGTGTGCCATAGGAGGCCTCGGGCGCGTACAGCAGCACCCCGTCGTAACCCCAGTTACGGTCCCCAGGAAATTCCGCGAGCGGCATCAACTCGATCGCCGTGACGCCAAGCTCGGCCAACGCCTGAAGGCGCTGTTCGATCTGCGCATAGCCGCCATAGGCACCCACGTGAAGCTCGTAGAGCACGGTTTCGTGCCATGGGCGCCCCAGCCAATCGCTGTTGTGCCATTGATAAGCGCCCGGATCGACCACGACGCTGGGGTCGTGCACATCGGCAGACTGCGCCCTGGACGCGGGATCGGGAACCTGTAGCTCATCGTCGATCAAAAAGCTGTATTGCGTGCCGGCTCCGGCGTTCGCCTCGATGCTGTACCAGCCGTCCTCGTCTTCCAACATGGGCAGCGTCTCGCCGCCGCTTATCACCAGGCTGACGCTTTGCGCGTCGGGTGCCCAGAGCCTGAACCGGGTGCGTGAAGCGTCGAGTAGCACCGGTCCGTGTTGCCCGTTGCGGGCAGGCCACTTGTGCATTGATTGACCTCGTTAAAAGATGGCATGGGCCTCGCGTCGCGCCCCCACGAGCTGTCGATACAGCTGGTTGTAGGGTTCGATCGCGTGGCGCCAGAAAAATCCGCTGCTCATCGCGCGGCAGCGCATCGCACTGAGCAGTTGCGGCTTGTGATGCACCGCCAATGCGCGCTCCACGGCTCGGCGGTAGCTCTGCGCGGTGGCCTCGTCAAACAGGAAACCGGTCACGCCGTCGTCGATGCTGTCGGCAAGGCCTCCCGTGCGGTGGGCGATGGGCAGCGACGCGAAACGCTGGGCGTACATTTGGCTCAAGCCGCAGGGCTCGTAGCGGGATGGCATGAGGAGGAAGTCGCTGCCGGCGAACAACCGACGGGCATCGGTCTCGTTGAAGCCGATATGTGCACCGACTCGGCCGGGGAACCGTTCGGTCAGCCGCCGCACTTCGTCTTCGATATGCGAATCGCCCCGCCCGAGGATGGCCAGTTGGCCGCCGTGCGCGACAATCGTCTCAGCCACCTCGATGGTCAGGTCGATGCCTTTCTGGTGGGCCAGTCGAGATACCACGGCGAACAATGGGCCTTCGCTGTGCTCCAGATCGAACAGATCGCGCACATGGGCCGCGTTGGCCTGCTTGCCGGCCCATTCTCGAGGGCCGAACTTGCTGATGAGATGCGAGCACTGCTGCGGTTCCCAGCTCTCGTCAATTCCGTTCAACAGCCCGCTCAGCAGCCCCTGACGCGCTTTCATCGCGAGAAACCCTTCCATGCCGCAACCAAACTCGGGCGTGGTGATCTCTCGTGCATAGGTCGCGCTGACCGTGGTGACATGGTTGGCGTAGGCGATGCCGGCTTTGAGCAGCGACAGTGCGCCATAGAACTCCATTCGCTCCGGGCTGCAGGCTTCCTGTGGAATGCCCAGCGTCCGGCGCAGGCTCATGTCGATGTTGCCCTGGTAGGCCAGATTGTGAATGGTAAAGACGCTGGGCGTGCTCAACCCCCGCCAGCGCATGTACGCCGGCGTTAACCCGGTTGGCCAGTCGTGCGCATGGACAAGATCGGGGGCCCAGCAAATGCAGGCTGTGCCGGCGGCGATATCCGCTGCGGCCATACATAGGCGGGCGAAGCGCATCGGGTTGTCCGGCCAGTCGTTGCCCTGTGCATCGCCGTAAGGCAAGCCGTCGCGCTCATAGAGCTCCGGGCAGATCAGCACGTAGATGATCAAGCCATCGGGCATGTCGAGGCGCCCGATTCGGCAAGGCGGTAAGTCGCCATGGGAAAGTACGCTGCCAACGATGCGGATCGGTTCTGCGCATTGCATCACCTGCGTATAACCGGGGATCAGCACGCGTACATCATGCAGATCACCCAGCGCGCGGGGCAGGGCAGCCGAGACATCGGCGAGCCCGCCTGTCTTGACCAGATCGGTAAGTTCCGAGGTTACGAAGAGAATTTTCTTCTTGTCATCCTGACTGCTACGAAGCTGCAATACCGGACGCTCGCTAGGCGTCCTCAAATGCTCGGTTGCATTGAATCGGACAGACGGGGTGTTCACTGCAGCAATACTCATAAGCACATTCCCCAAATAACCGGCTTCTGCGCCAAGGCCGGTTACAAGCACGTTTGTCTCCACACCGCAACCCCATCGGGAAGCTGCAAACCATGAGTACGGCAAGAGTGATTTTTGTTGTTGTAGTCACTTATTTCGCGGGATAGAGCCATCAGGCCCTACCTTGAAAAAAGACCGGCGCGCTGTGAATTAGTTCTCAGTTTTTGATCAAGGTCATTGCGCGGAACTTTGCGGACCAAGCCCGGTTCCGAAAATTGACTCAACCTGCACGTTTTTTTCGCTGTTTTCGGAGTCAAAACCATGCATGACCTTGCTGAAATCGTGCGCTTTCTAAGCGACAAGAAAATGAAGCTAACCACCGCCGAATCCTGCACCTGTGGCCTGATGGCTTCGTTGCTAGGCGATATTCCAGGTTGTGGTCGGGTACTCGACAGCGGGTTTGTGGTGTACTCGCCGAAAGCAAAAAACCGGTTGCTTCATGTCAGTTTCGAAACCATCGAATCCTTTGGCCTGACCAGCGAAGAAGTCGCCACCGAGATGGCCATCGGTGCACTGAATGCCAGTGTTGCGGACATCGCAATCGCCAACACCGGGGTTGCCGACGACAGCGAGGAGGATCCGGGCGGAACCCAGTGCTACGCGTTCGCCTTGATGCAGGGCGAACGCCAGGTAAGCATCAGCGAGACGGTGCAGTTCGAGGGTGATCGGGTGGAAATTCGCAAACAGGCCGCGCGCTACGGGCTCGAGCAGTTACCGAACCGATACGAGCAGTTGTTGCGCAAGCTGAACGAGCACGACTGAACGACAAAGGCTCCTGAACCGCGTACCGAAAGACAGCGGTCGGCTGCTCAGCGCGCCAAATTCAGCTGAGCGCTAGCGCGCGCGTCAGTACGATCAGACCGGCGGCTGGCGCTCTGGCTCCACATGGTCCGGTACGGTTTTGTCGATGCTTGGCTTCTGCCCAACGCTCAGGTCCGCGCGCAACTGTGGCAGGCACTGCGGGTATTGCCGCTGAATGAACCCGATTAGGCTTTCGCGCACATGGCAGCGCAGATCCCAGTTGCGCGACGAATCCGGGGAGCTGACGAGGACGCGCAGCTGGATGGATTTCTCGCTGGTTTCCGTCACCTGCAACACGATGACCCGGCCGTCCCAGAGCTCCGGTACGTCGTGGCAGAGCCTGCGCAGCTCTTCGCGCACCGGCTCCAGCGGCAACGAGTAGTCGACCCAGAAAAAAACCGAGCCGATGATGCTGGAGTTGCGCCGTGTCCAGTTCTGGAATGGTTTTTCGATGAAGTACTGCAACGGCACCACCAACCGCCGGTCATCCCAGATGCGCACAATGACGTAGGTGCCGGTGATTTCCTCGATACGGCCCCATTCGTTCTCGACGATTACCACGTCATCCAGGCGGATAGGTTGGGTAATCGCAATCTGAATGCCGGCAATGAGATTAGCGAGCACGGGACGAGCAGCGAAACCAACGGCCAGGCCGGCGAGTCCCGCTGAGGCGAGCAGGCTGGCACCGAACTGGCGGGCCGCCGGGAAGGTCATCAGCATGCCGGCAACGCCGATCACCAGAACGAAGAAGCCCAGCGTACGCAGCAGCACCCGCGATTGGGTCTGGATCTGCCGGGCACGCAGGTTGTCGATGATGTCTACAGGGTTCTTCAGCCGTACCGCATGTTCGACACCGCGCAGCAGGCGCAGTGCCAGCCAGGTGAAACAGCCGATGATCAAAAGGGTGGTGATACGCCGGCCCATCCCGATCAATGCGAGCTCGTCGCTGGCCGCCGCAAGCACGGCCTGCAGGCCGAGCAGCGGCAGCAATACCCGAATGGGTTTTTCCAGCTGTTCGGATACGGCCTTGGTGAGAAGAAAACCGCGGCCCAGCCGTAGCATCACCGCCGTCAGCACCCGGCTGAACACGCTCAGCAGCACCACGACGAAGGCTGCTGCCAGCAGCGTGCGCAATGCGGGCTCGGTTATGTAGCGCTCCCATTGCAGGAGAGAATCAAAGGTTTCGATACGCCAACTCCGCGTTGATGACTGCATCAGATGACTGATCGCGGCTTTGCAAGTTCATGCCAGAGGTGCTGTCAGTCGGATACGCGGAACTCCCACGTGCAGTCCGTTTCACATTAACAAGAGGTGTGAACCTGATCGCTATCCAAAACGATGGGAGAGACGACATGCAAAGTGCACAAACCGGAAATGATGTCCGCGTCGAACGCTTGATCGAATGGTTGCGTGATGCTCACGCAATGGAAGCCCAGGCTGAGTCCATGCTCAGCAAGCAGGCCAGCCGCATCGAGCACTATCCCGAGCTGAAGGCACGTATCGAGCAACACATCACCGAAACCCAGAACCAGGCCAAGCTGATCGAAACCTGCTTGCAGCGGTACGACAAGTCCTATTCGGGCTTCAAGGACCTAGGCGGCAAAATGATGGCGATGGGGCAGGCCATGGGCGGTATGACGGTCAATGACGAAATCATCAAAGGCGCGCAGATGGGCTACGTCTTCGAGAACCTGGAGATCGCCTCCTACGAAATCCTGATCGCCGCTGCCAAAGCCGTTGGCGATACACAGACCGAGGAAATCTGCACTCGCATTCTGGCTGAAGAAGTTGCGATGGCCGATTGGCTGCGCAGCCATCTGGCGGAATTGACTCAAGCCTATCTGACCCGTGCGCAAGCGCCAAACACCGAGGCCAAGCGCTGAGAAGAGCAGCCGTTGGCCGAGCGGCAGCGTGGGCTACCGTTCGGCCACTTTTGCCGGGAGCGAGTCGTTCATCAGACCACCACGAGTCGCGTAAAGCTCGAAACGCAACTCCTGGGCGAGCCGTACGAGGTTGGCTGCATCGCGACATTGATCATCGGTGATGCCGAACACGGTCAGCTCCTCGCCATCCAGGTGTTCTTCGTAGAGTCGGACGGTGACGCGGCTGTCTTCCTGGGCGTGACAATCGCAGCGGAACGGATGAAGGTAATTGCGGAGGATGTTCTCTATCGTCAGCAGAGGTAGACGTGAAGCCATGATCCTTCCTCCTATCGTATGTCCAGATTCAGCGAGATGTCTCGCAGCCAGATGCGGCAGCTTTACACTCGCGGCATCTCTCAACGCTAGCAGGACCTGCCTCGTTGTAAATACCGTTTTGCCACCGCTCGGCAGAAGGCCGCCCGCGCCGTAAACCCTCGCCGCTGCGCCTGCCAAAGGGCTTCGGTGCGCTGGGGAGGCGATTCCAGCCCGCCCACGGGCTTCGCCGGCTCGCTTGATTAGAACCCGCTCGCGCACCACGGAGGCTGTGCCATGGCGCTTGACGAATACAACCGAAAGCGTGATTTCGCCGCAACCCCCGAACCTGGTGGCGAGGCGAAGGCGGCCCGCAAACGCGGGGAACGGCAAGTGTTGCAGTACTGCATCCAGAAGCACGACGCAACAAGGTTGCACTATGATTTCCGCCTCGAACTCGACGGCACGCTGAAGAGCTGGGCGGTCCCCAAGGGACCTTCGCTGGACCCCAAGTCGCGCCGGCTCGCAGTACACGTCGAAGACCATCCGCTGGAGTATGCCACCTTCGAAGGTACCATCCCGGCCGGCCATTACGGCGCGGGTGATGTGATCGTCTGGGATCGCGGCATCTGGATTCCGCAGGGCGATCCGCAGGAAGGTTATCGCAAGGGCAAGCTCAAATTCGCTCTGGAAGGCGAAAAGCTAAGCGGCACGTGGAATCTGGTGCGCACTCGCATGGAGGGCGGCAACGAGCAGTGGTTTCTGATCAAGTCCAACGACGAAGCCGCGCGGCCCGAGCAGGAGTACGACATCGTCACGGAACAACCCGACAGCGTGCTCAACGATCGCACGCTGATTCCCCGCAAGCGCGGCAAGGCGAAACTCGAAGTCGATGCCAAGCCGGTCAAGACGCCCGCCGCACGCAGCCGCAAGAAAGAGGCGTCGGCCACGCTTTCCGGGGCCAAACCCGCGCCGCTGCCCGAGAGCATCAAACCGCAGCTAGCGACCCTGGTCGAGTCGGTGCCCGACGGAGATTGGCGCTATGAGGTCAAGTTCGACGGCTACCGGATCATGGCGAGAATCGATTCAGGCAAGGTGCAGCTATTCACCCGCAACGGTCATGACTGGACGGCCAAAATGCCGCAGCAAGCCGAAGCGCTGGCCGCGCTCGGGCTGGAGTCCGCCTGGCTCGACGGCGAGGTGGTAGTGCCGAACGAGGAGGGCACCCCCGACTTTCAAGCGCTCCAAAACGCGTTCGAAATCGGGCGCAGTGGCACCATCGTCTATTACCTGTTCGATCTGCCGTATCTGAACGGCCTAGATTTGCGGCAAGTCCCGTTGGAAGAACGCCGCGCTGCGCTGGGCCAATTGTTGGAGAGCAACGACAATGAGCTGCTGCGCTTTTCCGCCGATTTCACCGAGCACCCGGAAAGCGTTCTGGAAAGCGCCTGCCAGATGAAGCTCGAGGGATTGATCGGTAAGCGCGCAGGCAGCACCTATGTATCCAAACGCAGCAATAGCTGGGTGAAGATCAAGTGCAAGAACCGTCAGGAGTTCATCATTGTCGGTTTCACAGATCCAAAGGGTACGCGCACCGGTTTCGGCGCCTTGCTGCTGGGCCTGCACAACGATAAGGGTGAACTGCATTACGCCGGCAAGGTTGGCACCGGCTTCAACCAGGCGACGCTGAAAAGCCTGCATGCCAAGCTAAAATCGCTGAAGGTCGACAAGAGCCCGCTGGCTAAGGCACCACCCGCTGCGGATGTTCGAGGGGCGCATTGGCTCAAGCCGGAACTGATGTGCGAAGTTGCCTTCGCCGAAATGACCCGACAGGGCGTGATCCGCCATTCGGTGTTTCATGGGCTGCGTTCCGACAAGCCCGCCCAAGCGATTACCCACGAGCGCCCCGGCAAAGCGGCCAATGGCTCGACCAAGCCCACGGCCAGCGCAGCGAACAGTCTCGGGGGCAAGATCAAGATCTCCAATCCGGAGCGCATCATCGACAAATCCATCGGCGCCACGAAGATGGAGCTGGCCCGTTTCTACGCCGAAGTGGCGCCTTGGGCCTTACCGCACCTGCGTCACCGGCCACTGGCGCTGGTGCGCGCGCCGGAAGGCATCGATGGCGAGCTGTTCTTCCAAAAACACACCGAGAAGCTGAGCATCCCGCACATTACCCAGCTGGACACTGCATTGTTTCCGAAACATGCCGCGCTGATGACCATCGACACGGCGGAAGCGCTGGTCAGCGCAGCCCAGATGGGCACCATCGAGCTACACACCTGGAATGCGGTGGCGCCGGTGCTCGACCATCCAGACCGCTTTGTACTAGACCTCGACCCGGATCCAGCGCTGCCATGGAAACGCATGATCGAAGCGACCCAGCTTACCCAGACCCTGCTCGATGAGATCGGCTTGCAATCGTTCCTCAAGACCAGCGGCGGCAAAGGGTTGCACATTCTGGTGCCGCTTGAGCCAATCCATAGCTGGCACGAGGTGAAGGCGTTCAGCCAGGCCATTGCGCAATACATGGCGAAGCTTCTGCCGCAGCATTTCTCGGCAGTAAGCGGCCCAAAGAACCGCGTTGGACGCATCTTCATCGATTACCTGCGAAACAGCCAGGGAGCCAGCACCGTTGCGGCTTACTCAGTGCGGGCCCGCGAAGGGCTTGGCGTGTCGGTGCCGATTCATCGTGATGAGCTGGCCGACCTCAAAGGCGCCAATCTCTGGACCATTCGCAATCTCATCCCACGCCTGGAAGAGCAGGGCGGTGACGACCCGTGGTCCGGCATTGAGGAGACGGGGCAAACGATCACAGCGGACATGCGCGAGCGATTAGGGATGAAGTGATCCGTATAGCCAGCTTGCGGATCGTTTCGCTGCGTTATAAAACGAGGCCGCAACACCGCCTCTGACTTTTAGCCACCTGATCCCGTCTTGACGTCCAAGCAGTACAGCTAGGACACGGCCAGCGTCGATAGAAGATCATGTCCCGATAGCATGCTCGGCTATGGCGATACCTGAGTTAATCTCAGCTTTAAGCAATCCAGATATTTTATATTAGGGAAGAGGCGGCAGCCTGTGGTTCCACAGTAGCTTAAATCGAATATCGATCAGACTGAGCCGGTCTATCTGGCGCTTCGACCAGCCAACCACGAACACCGTATCTTTTATGCAGCTTCTGCACGATCCTAGATGCTTCGATTTTATTAGGATAACTCCCAAGCGAGAGCGAATACTTACCGCGGCGGAGCACACGCAAGCCCATATATCGCACTGCTCTAAAAATAGCCTGCCGCGTTGAATCGTCGATATTTATCTCTATCATCCATGATCCACGCTGCCGGTCTTCCAGAACCTCTGAAGCTATTTCGAGAGACGAGGCAGGTGGCGTTACGCTTTGTACATGCCTTCTTTTCCACAAGAAAAATACGAGCAAAGAAGCTATCAGCGCACCTAGTACGATCCAATCCGCAGCGGGTACGGGGCGTTTCAGGCTCTGGTTAAATTTCTTTAGCGACTCACCTAGCTGTCTAGGAGAGAACGTCCCTATGCGGTTGTTATCCTTTGACGTAGCCGTTTCGTTCTCCGCAGAGACCGAAAAACGATCAGCGACAGACGAATCAATAGCCGGCGAATATAGCCCCGTCGTTTTCATTTTCGTTTCTGTGCCAAATCCGGCGCCATAAGCGGCGGCTGGCTTAGCTTGGTTCGTGACTTTTTTCAGGGCGTCTACGGTTGGACCGGAGCTCACGGAGTTTTCCTGAGCAATAGCGGTTACAGGACAGGACGAGTCGGCAGAAATCTGGGCCAGCGCGATCCACTGTCCAACCACAACGAGAGCCAAAACAATTACAAACAGCTTCATCATAATTGCTACTAGCGAAGGGGGATTTGTTGCCTCTAGGCGAGGCTTTCATGAAGCGTAGCAGAGCTGTTGGAGGCCGCCCAGGCATGGCATATAAATGACGTCAAGTATTAGACGCACGGTCCTGACCGGCTGGTCACCGGCGAGCTAGAGCAGCACAGATTACTTAGGGCTTCGTGCCGTTGCGGTTTCTACCTCAATTCGGGTAATAAGGAACGGCTTGGAAGCTAACCGTCGATTTTTAGTATCACTAGAAATCTTGATGTCTCCGGTTCCGAGTAGCACTTCGGATAGGGTCCTAACGGTCGCGAGAGCTGAATGCCTCTGTTAGTTCAGCTAATGGATAGGCGGCGGTCTTTTTCTGTAGAGTTTCCAGACTCATTCCGGTAGCCATTTCCCGCGGCTTGCAGGCATTGCGCCCGCGGTTGCCCCTGACAGGAACTCGCCCATGATACGACTTCAAATCAACGGCCAAATCAAGGACGTTGAAGGCCCCGACGACATGCCCTTGCTATGGGCTTTGCGCGATGAGCTCGGGATGACCGGAACCAAGTTCGGCTGCGGCATGGCCATGTGCGGGGCCTGCACCGTGCATATGGACGGCGCGGCCATTCGCTCGTGCGTCACCCCGATTTCGGCGGTGGCCGGGCGGGCGATCTCGACCATCGAAGGGATGGAGGTTGACCCTGTGGGGCAGGTGGTGCAGCAGGCTTGGATCGAGAACAACGTTGCCCAGTGCGGCTACTGCCAGGCGGGCCAGATCATGACAGCGGTGAGTCTGCTCAAGAGCACAGCCAAGCCCAGCGAAGAGCAGATCGATCAAACCATGAGCGGCAACATTTGCCGCTGCGGCTCCTATCCGCGCATCCGCGCAGCCATCCAGCAGGCTGCTGGCCAACTGGCGCAGGGAGGCCAGCAATGACCATCACATCTGGACTCTCCCGGCGCGGCTTTCTGCAAGGCAGCCTGGCTGCGCTGACGCTCGCCGTGACGGCCAAGGGGCTGGTCACTGCCGCTTGGGCCGACGACGGCAGCGAGAAATATGGCGCCGACGGTATGTCCGGCGGGACGGTGGACGATCCGCTGATCTTCGTTTCCATCGCCGAAGACGGTACCGTCACCATCGTCGCGCACCGTGCCGAGATGGGTACGGGCGTGCGCACCAGCCTGCCGATGGTGGTGGCGGACGAGATGGAAGCGCGCTGGGAGCAGGTCAAGGTCGTGCAAGCCGAGGCTGACGAAACGCGCTACGGCAATCAGAACGTGGATGGCTCGCGCAGCGTGCGCCATTTCCTGATGCCCATGCGCCGCGTCGGTGCGGCAGCACGGCAGATGCTCGAAGCGGCTGCCGCGGCGCGCTGGTCTGTGCCTGTGTCCGAGGTCAAGGCCATCCAGCACGAGGTAGTACACGAGCGTACCGGACGGCGCCTGGGTTACGGTGAGCTGGCGGTGGATGCGGCCAAGCAACCGGTGCCCAACGCCGACGCACTCAAGCTCAAGGCTCGGGAAGATTTTCGCTACATCGGCAAGGATCGAGTACGTCTGGTCGACCTGGAGGCCATTGGCAAGGGCCAGGCCACGTACGGTATGGATATGCGTCTACCCGGCATGGTCTACGCCGTCGTCGCGCGCCCGCCGGTAGTGGGCGGCAAGGTGCGCCGATTCGATCCAAGTAAAGCGCTGGCCATGCCTGGCGTTATCAAGGTGGTAGAAATACCCGCTATGAATGGCTCACCGGCCTTCCAGCCTCTGGGTGGCGTGGCGGTCGTCGCGCGCAACACCTGGGCCGCGCATCAGGGGCGTGCTGCGCTGCAAATTGAATGGGACGACGGCGCCAACGCCAGCTACGACTCCGGTGAATACCGCCAGACGTTGGAGACTGCTGCACGCAAGGCCGGCAAGGTGGTGCGTGACCATGGCGACGTCGCCCAGGCCTGGAGCAGGGCGCCCGAGGCCGAACGCCTGGTTGCGGAATACCACGTGCCGCATCTGGCTCATGCCTCGATGGAACCGCCAGTGGCCACCGTGCAGATCCAGGGTGGCAAGGCCGAGGTCTGGACCTCGATCCAGAATCCGATTGCGGCGCGCGATGCGGTGGCGGCGCGGCTGAAGCTCCAGGCGAAGAACGTCAAGGTCAACGTGCTGTTGCTGGGCGGCGGTTTCGGTCGCAAGTCCAAACCCGACTTCGTGGACGAAGCCGCCATCGTCGCCCAGGCCATGCCCGAGGGAACACCGGTCAAACTGGTATGGACACGGGAAGACGACATCCAGCACGACTACCTGCACACCGTCTCGGTGGAGCGGCTGGAGGCGGTTATCGATAGCCAGGGCCAGGTCAGCTCCTGGTTGCATCGCAGCGCCGCGCCCACCATCGCTTCGCTGTTCACCGAGGGCGCCATGGGCGAGCAGATGTTCGAATCGGCGATGTCGGCGATCAACATGCCTTACCGCATTCCGAACGTGCGGGTGGAAACCGCCGCAGTGCCTGCCCACGCCCGCATCGGCTGGTTCCGCTCGGTGGCCAACATTCCGCATGCCTTTGCGGCGCAATGCTTTATCGCCGAACTCGCACATCGCGCAGGCAAGGATCATCGGCAGTTCGCCCTCGACCTGATCGGCCCCGCGCGTCGGATCGATCCGGGTACGATGGCCGACACCTGGAACTACACCGAGTCGCCCGAGCGTTACCCCTACGACACTGGCCGCCTGCGTGGCGTGATCGAAGCCGCATGCGAGGGAGCAGGGTGGGGGCGCGAGTTGCCGGAGGGCCATGGTCTGGGGCTGGCGTTCTGCTACAGCTTCCTCAGCTACACGGCCGCCGTGGTCGAGGTGGCGGTGGACGACAAGGGGATGGTGCGCGTGCTGAGCGTGGACATGGCGATGGACTGCGGCCCGCAGATCAATCCCGAGCGTATCCGCGCCCAGCTCGAAGGCGGCGCCATCATGGGCCTGAGCCTGGCACTGAGCAGCGAGATCACTTTCGCCAAGGGCCGGGTGGTTCAGAGCAACTTCCATGACTACGAGGTGTTGCGCCATAACGCTTCGCCGCGGGTGATCCGCACTCATCTGGTCAACGATGACCACAACCTGCCGCCCGGCGGTGTCGGTGAGCCGCCGGTGCCGCCCGTAGCTCCAGCGCTGTGCAACGCCATCTTCGCCGCCACCGGCAAGCGCGTGCGTAGCCTGCCGGTGCGGACGGTGGCGTAGCGCAAGCTGCGTAAGCCTGCTCTTGATCGCCTGGCAGACCGATAAGGTCAGTCGGGCACGAGCGGTCAGTTACTTCGCAACGTACCAGCGCTGGTGGGATGCAGGAATGGCGAAGCCGGATGCGAGGCATAGATACGCAACAGCTAGAGCTGCCTGTTATTGAATGATCCGTTGCTAGAGAACGCGTTCATTAATCAGCCTAACGCACCACTAACGAAACCACCCGTACTTCGCATAATGCATATTATGTTAAATAAGGTATCGCGACGTCAGACTCTAGCACTCTCTACCAATCATTGTTCTTATAACCAATAGCCGCGTCTGGTCCATGCTCAAGACGCCTAGCAGTCGTTCATCGCACATAGCCATGAACGCCGTACGCAACAAACGTATTCGCTACGTCGCAGCTGGCATTCCAAGCGTCGCTACGGATGCCGCTACCCGTCGAACACTCATATCAAAATGCCATTACGCCTTGACTCCCTCGCGATGGGCGCTTGGGGACGTCGCGAAACCATCCGAGAGTCGTCGAATGAATATCGATAAAAAGTTGACCTTGGCATTTGTCACCATCTCGTGCGTTCCAATTCTTCTGGTTGCCGCGGTAGTCATCTACAACTTGCGCACACAGGCTGAGGCCGATTTCCTTGACGGAAGCGTTCGGGAGATCCGCCAGATCAGCAACTCCATGAATGTATTTTTCAAAGGTATCAGCGAGAACGTCGATTATCTGACGAAGGAACCGCAAATTGTCGCCGCCCCGCTGCTGAAGGACTATTCCTCGGCGGATGCGCCAAGCACGCCTTTGCCTGAAACCAACCAGGCTATAGAAAGCATTTTCGACCGCTTCGCCAAGTCGCACCCGACTACGGCCTATCTGTCCTACGGGCGTGTTGATGGTGGCTACGCCATCTGGCCGGGCGACCCCGACCTCAAGAGTTATGACCCCCGCGTTCGTCCCTGGTACAAGACGGCAATAGCGGCCCCAGGCAAGACGCTGCACACCGCAGCCTATTACTGGGCGCCGGATGATGCCGTACTGATCGGCACCGTACGCACGGTTAATGACAACCAAGGCAACTTGGCGGGCGTGGTGGGCGTGGATGTATCGCTCAGGCAGCTCACCGACATGGTCAAACAGATTAAGATCGGTCAAACCGGCTATCTGATGCTTGTAGAAGGCAGTGGCAACGTATTGGTCGACCCCAGCAACTCGGAGCACAACTTCAAATCGCTCGCTGACCTGGGCGGCGATTATGCCAAGATGGCCGGCATCGAAGGGCTGGCGGAAGTTGAACTCAACGGAACGCGCTACATGGCCAACGTATGGACCTCGCCGACGCTGGGCTGGCACTTCATCGGTTTGATCGAGCGCAGCGAAGTGATGGCCAAGGCCAACGCGCTGGCGTGGCAGATCGGCGTCATCGTGTTGATTCTGGCGGTTATCTTCGCGTTCGTGGGTGCCCTGTTCGCCAAACTCATCGTGAGTCCTATCCGCAGTGTCGCCAGTGGGCTGGAAAACATCGCGCAAGGCGAAGGCGACCTGACGCGCAGCCTCGTCGTGCAAGGCAAGGACGAAACCGCGTCGCTGGCGCGTTGGTTCAATCAGTTCCTCGGCGCCATCCGGCAGTTGGTGCAGCGCATCATCGAGGCGTCGGCAGCCCTGCGACTGACTTCTGAAGGCTCGACTCGCGTCGCTCAGGACATGACCGACGTGGCCGAGCGCCAGCGTGGTGCGGTAGAGATGGTATCCACGGCATTCAACGAGATGGTCGCGACCGCCAACGAAGTGGCGCGCTCATGCAGCGCGGCCGCCACCTCCGCCGACGATGGTCAGCGCCAGGCCCATGCCGGGCAGGCACAGATCGAGGCCGCCACTGAAAGCGTTACACGCCTGAGCGAGAACCTGAAGCAGTCGGCTATGGCGTTGCAGACCCTGGAGCAGGACAGCCAGAACATTAACGCTATTTTGAGCACCATCAGTTCCATCGCCGAACAGACCAACCTGCTTGCGCTCAATGCGGCCATCGAAGCCGCTCGGGCCGGCGATCAGGGGCGCGGTTTCGCGGTCGTGGCCGACGAAGTCCGAGCGCTAGCCAAGCGGACAGCCGACTCTACCGGCGAGATCGATAGCCTCCTGGGTGGGCTTGCGCGGCAAACCCAAGAAGTTACGCGCCAGATGCAGAACAGTCTGAAAATATCGCAGGCCAGCGTCGAGGGCATCAGTCTGGCCAGCCAGAGCTTCGAGCAGATCCGAGGCGCTGTGGATCACATTCGCGACCAGAACACCCAGATCGCCACGGCTGCCGAGGAGCAACACCAAGTCGCAGAGGAGATCAACCGGCACGTCGCGCAGATCCAGGACGATGCGCTGTTGGTGGAAAACCTTGCGCAATCTGCGCATCGCGACTCGGAGGAGCTGGCCCAGTTGTCCGAGCAACTGCAAAGTCTGGTCGGACGCTTCAGAACCTAGTCACAGCGATACAGCACGCACAGATCTGAGCATCTGCATCTGTGCATGCTGATACTCTTCTGTATCAAGCCGCCTGGATGGGCAGAGGTTCCGGTTGTCGCCCGCCGCGTTTCCCTGCACCGCCTTGAGCCCTGTTAATTCAGCTGTTGGTGTATCTCCGCAGTAATCCGTTGCCCCCGTTTCGTTGATTCCGGTCCAGGAATCATCGTCGCCCTGCTCTTCTAACTACCGTTCTTCGGGGCGCGCAGAGCTCCTGATCTCGTTCATGCTGTGCTTCCGAGCGTCCACCGCCGCGCCGCCATTGCGACAAGCGCGGCCTACTCGTCGGTTATTGGTTCTGCAGAACCACGGTGCGTATGTCGTCTGCCAATTGGCGTACACGGTCCTCGCTGGTGTCCCATGAGCACATGAAGCGTGCGCCGCCGACGCCGATGAATGTGTAGAACATCCAGCCGCAACTTCTGAGTGCCTCCAGTGCCAACGGCGGAATGCTTACGAAGACGCCATTGGCCTCGACGGGAAACATCAGTTCCACGCCCGGCACATCGCTGATCAGTTCGGCGAGCAATTGGGCGCAGCTGTTGGCGTGTTCGGCGTATTTCATCCAGGCGTTGGTCTCCAGCAAACCCACCCATGGCGCGGATAGAAAGCGCATCTTGGATGCCAGCTGGCCGGCCTGCTTGCAGCGGTATTCGAAATCCTCGGCCAGGACCCGGTTGAAAAACAGGATCGCTTCGCCCACGGCCATACCGTTCTTTGTCCCGCCGAAACAGAGCACGTCCACCCCGGATTTCCAGCTCAGCTCTGCCGGTGACAGGCCGAGAAATGCGCAGGCATTGGCGAAACGTGCGCCATCCATATGCACATGTAGCCCCAGCTCCTTGCAGGTATCGCTGATGGCTCGTAGCTCGTCTGGCCGATAGACAGTGCCGATCTCGGTGGCTTGGGTAATGCTAACGACGCGTGGTTTGGGGTAATGGATGTCCTTGCGCTTCAATGCGATTTCGCGGATTGCCGCTGGCGTAAGTTTGCCCTGCTCGGTCCGCGCCACTAACAGCTTCGAGCCGTTGGAGAAAAATTCAGGCGCACCGCATTCGTCAGTTTCGATATGCGCAATATCGCCACAGATCACGCTGTGATAACTCTGGCATAGCGAAGACAGCGCCAGGGAATTCGCAGCGGTGCCATTGAATGCGAAGAACACTTCGCAATCGGTCTCGAACAACTGCCGGAAATGATCGGCGGCGCGTGTCGTCCACAGGTCGTCGCCATAGGCACGGTCGTGGCCCTGGTTCGCCCGAGCCATGGCTTCCCAGGCTTCCGGGCAGATGCCTGAATAGTTGTCGCTGGCAAATTGCTGATTGGCGGTAGTCATCTAAGCCTCTTTGAGTTGCTGCCTCAGCTACTGATCGGCAAGAAAATAACGGTATAAAGCCCTAGCGCGCCGAGTACGGATACCGAAGCGCCTAGCCATAGGACGGAGACAGCATCGGCATGAATGCGTCCGCTCTTCAGACCGCTGGCGCTGCGTGCGTAACGATGCTTTTGCGTGGTCCAGATCCCCAGCGATGTAGCCAACGACAGCGCAACCAGCGTGCCGACAAAAAAACCGTGATATGGCATCCAGCGCAAGAAAAGCGCACTGACGGTAATCATGGTGAGCAGCGTTCTGCCCCAGGCCAACGAGGTGCGCTCTGGTTGAAGCCCAGGGTCCTCATGCAGTGGCGGTGGTGGCGGTTTTGGCTCCAGGCGGCGACGAAAGGATATCTGCATGGTCAGCTACGAAGTGCGACAAAACTGATCAGAACCAGTGTAACCAAGGTGCCGCCAATCGACAGAATCGGAATCAGCAGCGGAAACGGCAAGGGGCCGCTGTGGCGCATGGCTCGCTCGATGCTCAACCAACGGACGCACGCCGTAGAGCTGATAAACATCGCAAGCAGCAGCAGTGAGATCGATAGGACCTTACGCACCTCAAGCGAAAAAATTCCGCCGGCAAAGGCTTCGACTGCCACACCACCAGCCAGTAACGCCAGAGACGTACGGATCCAGGCGAGAAAGGTTCGTTCGTTGGCCAGGGTGAACCGCGGATCGGGTTCCTTTCCGCCGGATAACAACCGGTGACTCCAGCGACTTCGTTCCATTGGGTGATGCATCTCCGATCAGGTGGGGTTAACGGATGACGAGCTTCGCTCTTTGTGCCTCGTTTCGTGCGCTACCTGGCGCCAGCGTGGCTGGAAATGGAGCGGGAACAGCCCTCGGTTCATTCAAACAGAAACGCCGCTCCCCTGCAGGCTCCATTACGACCACTCGTATCGGTGATCTGAACATCAAGCCTCATGCTAATGTGCGCCGTCGCAAACCACCCTGGAGAGATTCATGTTGCTTCGCATGGTTACCGCTCTTGTGCTTGGCACAGCCCCCCTGACGGTCATGGCAGACGATCATATGCACGCTCATCATTCAATGACCGGAGCGCCTACCGTTACGCAGGTATGGTCCCGGGCCATGCCGCCAATCGCCCCGACCGGCGCGGTGTATTTCACCTTGAGAAACCCTGGCGACACGCCGGATCGGCTGACCGGTGTAAAAACAACCCGTGCCGAGAAAGCCGAGCTGCATACACATGTCCATAAGGGTGATGTGATGCGAATGAAGCGTATCGACTCGGTCGAGGTACCGGCCGGCGGTGAGGTGGCGTTCAAACCGGGCAGCAGCCACGTGATGCTGTTCAAACTGAGCGAACCGCTGGTGGCCGGCGAGCATTTTCCGCTAACGCTGATTTTCGAGAACGCCGGTGAGGTGATCGTCGATGTCGCAATTCAGGAGCAGGCGCCGGAGCCAAGCACCCACGTGCACGAACATCACTGACATCGCCGATCCGGGAGCGGAAGCCTTGTCAGGTTTCCGCTCCCGGATCGGATCGGCTGAACGACGGCCCCTCCTCCTCGCTCCTTGTATCCGCGGTCAGAACCGCAGCCCCGACCGTTCTCTGCATAAAAAAGCAGCGTCGGTTCGTGATCAGATCCCCGTGGGCGTGCGCATGGTCACGAACTCTTCGGCCGCCGTTGGGTGGATACCGACGGTATCGTCGAAGATTCGCTTGGTAGCGCCCGCCTTCAATGCTACGGCCATGCCTTGGATGATCTCGCCAGCTTCCGGTCCGGCCATATGGCAGCCCAGCACCTTATCGGTTTCGGCATCAACCACCAGCTTCATCAGGCTGCGCTCTAGGCTACTAGTCATGGTCAGCTTCATCGGGCGGAAGCGGCTCTCGAACAGCACTACCTTGTGGCCCTGCTTGCGCGCTTCCTCTTCGGTGAGGCCGACCGTCGCCATGTTCGGCAGGCTGAACACCGCCGTGGCGATGGTGTTGTAATCAACCGGCCGATATTCCTCGGGTTTGAAGAGCTGACGGGCCACCGCCATACCTTCTGCAAGGGCGACTGGCGTCAGTTGAATTCGACCGATCACATCGCCAATCGCCAGGATCGATGGCGTCGAGGTCCGGAACTGCTCGTCAACCGCAATGAAGCCGCGGTCATCCAACGCGACATCGAGCTTCTGCAGCCCTAGCCCGTCGAGCATCGGCCGACGGCCCGTGGCGTACAGGATGCAGTCCGCCTCCAGCGTCCGACCATCTTTCAACGTGGCGAGCAGGCTGCCATCGGACTGTTTGTCGATCCGCGCAATGTCGGCGTTGAATTGCAGGTCGATGTCCTTCTTGATCATCTCGTCCTTGAGATGGTCGCGCAGCGAACCATCAAAGCCGCGCAGGAACAGCTCGCCCCGATACAGCAGTTTGGTATCGGCGCCACAGCCATGGAAAATCGATGCGAATTCAACGGCAATGTAGCCACCGCCGACTACCAATACGCGGCGCGGCAGCTTGTCGAGATAGAAGGCTTCGTTGGACGTGATGGCGTGCTCGCGACCCGGTATCTCCGGCACGAAGGGCCAGCCGCCGGTGGCGATCAGAATATGTTCAGCACTGTAATGCTGACCTTCGACTTCGACGGTGTGGGCGTCGATCAGGCGCGCATGCGCCTGCAGCAGCGTAACGCCGCTATCGATCAGTAAGTTCTTGTAGATGCCATTGAGCCGCTGAATTTCGTGGTCCTTGTTGGCGATCAGGGCCTTCCAGTCGAAGGTCGCGCCGTCGATAGTCCAGCCGTAGCCTTGGGCTTGGCCGATGTCTTCGGCATAGTGGGCGCCGTAGACCAGCAGTTTCTTCGGCACGCAGCCGACATTCACGCAGGTGCCACCCAGATAACGGCTTTCGGCGACCGCGACGCGGGCACCGTAGCCGGCTGCGAAACGGGCCGCACGGACGCCACCGGACCCTGCGCCGATGACGAATAGATCGAAGTCGTAAGCCATGAACTGTTGTCTCCCTTGTAGAACGCACAGCATAACCCAGGCTATCGGCCTGATTCATTCAAGGAGTGCCGCATGCGCCCTACCCTGACCCACCTCGCGTTGCACGTACCCGACCTTGACGCGTGCATCACCTTCTATGCGCAGTTCTGCGCAATGCGCGTGTTCCACGAGCGCGCCGGAAAAGGCTCGCGCATCGTCTGGATGGCTGAGCCCGGCAAAGAGCGTGAGTTCATCTTTGTGATCATGCCGGGCGGCCAGGATCGTAAGCTTGCTGACAACGACTACAGCCATTTCGGTTTTGCACTTCAGAGTCGCGGCGAAGTCGATGCGATTGCGGCACGTGCGCGCCAGGCTGGCTGTCTCATCTGGGAACCACGCGACGAACCCTATCCGGTCGGCTATTACTGTGGCGTTCGAGATCCGGCTGGCAACTACGTCGAGTTCAGCTACGGGCAGCCTTTGGGGCCGGGTGCCGAAGACATGCCGACCCCATGAAAACGAACGAGGCCACCCGAAGGTGGCCTCGTTCTCGACACGGCGTGGATCAGAACGCCTTGCCGGTGAGGTAGAAGTTCTCGTAGCAAAAGTTGGTAGCCGCGATGTAACCCTCGGCGCTACCACAGTCGAAACGCTGGCCTTTGAACTTGTATGCCAGAACGCAACCGTCCTGTGCCTGACGCATCAGCGCGTCGGTAATCTGGATCTCCCCACCCTTGCCTGGCTCGGTCTGCTCGATCAGGTCGAAAATGTCCGGAGTGAGAATGTAGCGGCCGATGATCGCCAGGTTGGACGGCGCGTCTTCCGGCTTGGGCTTCTCGACCATGTGGCTGACACGGAAAATGTCGTCGCGGATCATTTCGCCTGCGATCACACCATACTTGCTGGTCTCTTCCGGTGGCACTTCCTGAATGGCGACGATCGAACAGCGGAACTGGTTGTACAGCTTCACCATCTGGGCGAGCACCGGGTCGCCATCCACGTTGATACACAGGTCGTCCGCCAGGACTACGGCAAAGGGCTCGTCACCGATCAGCGGGCGACCGCTGAGAATCGCATGGCCCAGGCCCTTCATTTCGACCTGACGGGTATAGGAGAAGCTGCACTCGTCGATCAGCTTGCGAATGCCGACCAGGTACTTTTCCTTGTCGGTGTTGCGGATCTGGTGCTCGAGTTCGTAACTGATATCGAAGTGATCTTCCAGCGAGCGCTTGCCGCGACCCGTGACAATCGAGATTTGGCTGAGCCCTGCGGCCAATGCTTCTTCAACCCCGTACTGAATCAGGGGCTTGTTCACTACCGGCAACATCTCCTTGGGCATGGCCTTGGTTGCAGGAAGGAAGCGCGTGCCATATCCGGCCGCAGGAAAAAGGCATTTCTTGATCATGTGAGTCCTTGAAAAGATAGTTCCGGTTGATGCACTGCGCCTGGATTGGTCAGCAGCCATCCCTGCATGTCCCGCCGCCAGCGGCTGACTAGAGGCTACGACCATCGAAACGGCAAGGGGTTCGCAGGGTTCTACAGCTAAATTCGGTGGTACCTTCGAGCCAACGAGCTGACCGATGGCCGTTGACTTTCCAACAGGCATAGATTGATCGGTACCGAGCCGCTTGCCAAGTAGGCGCATGAAAGCCGTGAGGCTGGGGCTGGGTTTCGACTCGCCAGAAAATCGCGCAGCGCGGCAGCCTGGCATGGCATGGCATGCCATGGCACAGCGACACAGTATTCGAAGATCCGCTCTGATTCTTTCGAGCGCTTCGACGCGATTGTTTGATCCAAATCAGTGAACAGCAAATAGCGCCCCCTCACGGCGAGAGTCGCTAATCCCCAACTGATCGCTGCCTCTACCATATCGCCATCTGACCGCGTGCCTGGTAGCCCCCTCCCCTTGTTGCTGCGGCTCCGCGCTTGTTGCGGTAGGAGCGCGTGCATTACGCGGTTTCGACTCCGTGCAGTACTAAAGGAAAGACAATGCGCAACGCCCCCGCTAATCGACAACTGTCCGACTCGCTGGGCAAGCTCGACGAGCACGTTGCCGATGGACTGGTGGAGATCCGCGACGACGCTGTGGTGCTGATGCCCCTGGGGCATCTGATGATGCGTAACGTCGCGATGGCCTTCGACGCCTACCTCGGCGGTGAACAGCGCGGCCGGTTCTCGCGCACGGTGTGACGAGCGGTCCGCGGCGAACGCGGGCCGCAGGCCCGCCAAGAGTAAAAGCTTCGCCCCGAAAGCGAGCTTCCCACGAAAAAAAGGGCGGCCCCGATCATTTTGGCGCCCACGAGCTTGCCGATATCGCGTGACTACACCCGATCAAACCGTCGATCGTCCAACCGTTGCCAAATCGCCGAACAACTGTATAAATACCCAGTCAGTCGGGCCGACGCGCCCGTGTATGACCGAACCGGATGTTCGATGCGCCAGGCCCTGGAAAACCCCTTCTATTATCTCGATAACTTTCGGCAGGTGCTTGCCTGGGTTGGCGAACGCCATGGCGATCTGCTGGACGACGACGAGCGCGCGTTTCTCGACCGATTCAGCCAAGTCTCCCAAGCGTCGCAGGCGCTACTGGTCCGCATGGTGATGCGCAAGGGGACGCTGTTTCGTGCCAGCAAGCTGCGCTATGCGGAGATCGGCTGCCCACTGGAGGCCGCCGCCTCGCTGATCGAGCACGGCTGGATCGATGTCGACCCGACGCTGGATCTGGTTCAGCTCTTCAGCCTGCTGAAAAAGGACGAGCTGATCAGAGTATTCGGTGCCGCAGCTTGTCGCGGTCAGCGTAAGAGCGACCTGCTAACCGCTCTGATGGCGGAACATGCCGAGCCCAAATCCTTCCGCAGTTGGTGTGAGGCGCTCGACGAGGTCGCCTTCGGACTGAACATCAGCGAGCTCAGTGACCGGCTGCGGTTGATGTTCTTCGGCAATATTCATCAGGACTGGACCGAGTTCGTGCTCGCTGACCTGGGCATCTTTCGCTACGAGCAGGTGAGTTTCTCCGCTGCTTCCCGCGCGTTCCACAGCCGCGATGAGGTGAGCGCCTATCTGCATCTGCATCGTTGCCGCGAGCGCTTCGAGGCCGGCGAGGGCCCGGATCAAGTGCTGGCCGATATTCCAAGCGCGCCCTACGCCAACGAGTGGCTGGAGCATCGACGTGGCAAACTGCACCTGAGCATCGGCCGCCAATGCGAGCGTATCGGCGACCTGAACCAGGCCCTGCGTCTGCATGCGGCCAATGCCTATCCCGGCGCGCGTGAGCGAGCAATCAGGGTGCTCGAACGTTGCGGTCAGCCCGAGGCGGCGTTGCAGCTGGCAAACGAAGCGCATGCCGCTCCCGAAAGCGAACATGAAACCCAGCAGCTACAGCGCATCCTGCCACGCCTGCGCCGCGCCCTCGGTGTGCCTGGTGTACGTCGCGTCACGGTAGCCGAAGCGGAGCGCATCGACTTGCTTCTGCCCAGACAACCAGGCCTAAGTGTTGAACATGCGGCGCGAGAGCATCTGTCACACAGCGAGGCGCCGATTTACTACGTTGAGAATGCCTTGATCAATTCGCTTCTGGGCCTGCTGTGCTGGGACGCGATCTTCGCGCCGCTGCCGGGCGCATTCTTCCACCCATTCCACGCGGCGCCGGCGGACCTCGCCCGACCGGACTTCTATAGCCGTCGGGCCGGGTTGTTCGATGAATGCCTGGCCAAGCTGAAAACTGGCGAATACCGCGATTGCATTCGCCGGGTATATCGGGAGAAGTTTGGCGTTCAGTCGCACTTCGTCAGCTGGGGGCTGCTCGACGAGCAGCTGATGGAGCAAGCGCTGGCGTGCGTGTCCGCTGAGCATCTGCGCGTGTGCTTTCAGCGCATCCTGCTCGACGTACCGAATCACCGCAGCGGGTTGCCAGACCTTATCCAGCTTTGGCCCGGCGAAGGTCGCTACCGGATGATCGAGGTGAAAGGCCCCGGAGATCGTCTACAGGACAATCAAAAGCGCTGGATTGACTTCGCCTTGCGTCACGCTATTCCCATCGCCGTCTGTTATGTGCAATGGGCCGAGGACACGCCTTGAGCTATCGCGTTGCGGTCCGCGCGCTGTGCGAGTTCACCGCCAAAGAGGGCGATCTGGACCTTCGCTTCACGCCCTCTCCCACCGCGCTGGAAGGCATGGCCGGGCATGCCACCGTTACCGCTCGCCGAGCGGAAGGTTACGAACGAGAGGTGGCGCTGGAAGGCCAGCATCTGGACCTGCTGGTTCGTGGCCGTGCGGATGGCTATGACCCCGCCCAGAACCGGCTGGAAGAAATCAAGACCCATCGCGGCGACCTTGCTCGACAGCCCGCCAACCACCGTCAGCTGCACTGGGCCCAGGCGAAGATCTACGGCTGGCTTCTTTGCGCATCACGCGCACTGGCCTCCCTGAATATCGCCTTGGTCTACTTCGAAGTCGCCAGCCAGAAGGAAACGGTACTGGTCGAGTCTTTCACCAGCGAAGAGCTACAGGCCTTCTTTGATACCCAATGTCAGCGCTTTATCGCTTGGGCCGCGCAGGAACTGGAACATCGGAATAAACGCAATCAGGCACTCACGACGCTGAAGTTTCCCCATGGGGAGTTTCGCCGGGGCCAGCGGCAACTGGCCGAAGCGGTGTACAAGGCGGCATGCACCGGAACGCATTTGATGGCGCAGGCGCCGACCGGCATCGGCAAGACCCTCGCCACGCTGTTCCCGCAACTGAAATCGTTTCCCGGCCAGCAACTAGACAAGCTGTTCTTCCTTACGGCGAAGACCTCCGGGCGGCAGCTGGCTTTGGATGCGCTTCTCAGCCTGACGACGGGCTCCACGCCCCTGCGCGTGCTGGAACTGATCGCACGTGACAAGGCTTGCGAACACCCGGACAAGGCTTGCCACGGAGAATCCTGCCCGCTGGCTCGCGGCTTCTACGATCGGCTCCCCGCTGCGCGCGCAGCCGCCATCGCCCGCCCGATGCTCGATCGGCAGACGCTACGTGAGGTGGCCCTGGCGCATCAGGTCTGCCCTTACTACCTCAGCCAGGAACTGGCCCGTTGGGCCGATGTGGTGGTCGGCGATTACAACTATTACTTCGATCTGAGCGCCCTGCTCTACAGCCTGACATTGGTCAATCAATGGCGTGTCACCGTGCTGGTAGATGAAGCGCACAACCTGCTGGAACGCGGGCGAAGCATGTACACAGCCGAGCTTGATATTCGGAATTTCAAAGGTTTACGAACGGTATCTCCAAGTAACGTGAGAAAACCGATCGAGCGTATTTTGCGCTGCTGGAGTGAGCTGCATAGCGCGCAGATCGACTGTTACCACGTTCATCCGGAACTGCCGCAGAAGCTCATCGGCGCGTTGCAGCAGGCCATTAGCGCAATCACTGATCATCTGGCCGAGCAACCGGCGGGCCTCGATCCAGCGGTGCAGAGAGCGTACTTCGATGCGATGCATTTCTGCCGCCTGGCGGAGCTGTTCGGAACGCATTCACTGTTTGACTGCACGTTACTGCCCCAGCGTACCGCGCGCGACGGCCGCACATCGATTGTCTGCATCCGCAACGTGTTGCCAGCCCCCTTTCTCGGCCCGCGCTTTCTCGAGGCACGGTCCTGCGTGCTGTTCTCTGCCACGCTCAACCCGAGACGGTTCTATTCCGACACCTTGGGGTTTCCGTCGAATCAGATCTGGATCGACGTTGAGTCACCCTTCCGCGCTGAGCAGCTGGAGGTTCGCCTGGCGCGCCATATCTCCACGCGTTATCAGGACCGTGTCGCTTCATTGGAGACGATTGTCGAGTTGCTTGCACAGCAGTATCGCCAGCGCCCCGGCAATTACCTCGCGTTCTTCAGCAGTTTCGATTATCTACAGCAGGTGGCCAGTCTGCTGTCGGCCACCCATCCGGATCTCCCAATCTGGGAACAGACTCGTGGAATGGACGAACCTGCCCGCGTGGCATTCCTGGCGCGCTTTACTGGCGACAGCCGAGGCATCGGTTTCGCCGTATTGGGCGGCGCCTTCTCCGAGGGCATCGATCTACCTGGGGACCGGCTGATTGGCGCCTTCATCGCCACGCTTGGCCTGCCCCAAGTCAACCGGGTCAACGAGCAGATGAAGGTCAGGATGGATCAGCTGTTCGGCACCGGCTACGACTACACCTACCTCTACCCCGGCTTGCAGAAAGTCGTACAGGCTGCTGGCCGGGTGATCCGCACCACGGATGATCAAGGCGTGGTGCATCTGCTGGACGATCGTTTCGCACGTGCACAGGTCCGACGACTTCTTCCCGACTGGTGGCGTATCACGCAGTGAGCCAGGAGTCATCGCATCTCCTGCTTTTTCATGGCTTTCTCGCCTGCGCATCGGGCGATACGCCGCAGCCCCCTATTTCCATAGGGAAGAGTGATTAGACGAAGGTCGAAGGCCTAAAAAATCTTTACAAATTGCATTGACAAGCGTTTGTCTGCCGCCATAATCCGATGCGTCGTATGACAACTGATAACAGTTTTGTCGTGACACGCGCCGTCCACGGCCGCGCTAGATCCCGCTTCGTTCGGCCTACGGCTGCAAGAAGCGGACTACTTAAAAAAGGGAGCACAACAACAATGACCCCACGCAACCCCCTATCTGCCGCCATATTCGCTGGCACGCTGACGTTGGCGCTTGGCATTCCTGCCGTTGCTCATGCCGCGGACGGCTTTGTTGACGGTACCAAGGTCACGCTCAACGCCCGTAACTTTTATATCAACCGTAACTTCGTCGATCCGGCTTTCCCGAATGCACTGAATCCTCAGAACAAGGCCGAGGAATGGACGCAGAGTTTCATTCTTAACGTCCAGTCCGGCTACACCCCAGGTCCCATTGGTTTCGGCGTAGATACCTTGGCGATGCTGGCGGTCAAGCTCGACGGCGGTGGCGGCACGTACGGTACAGGCTTGTTACCTCGGCACAGCGATGGCAAACCCGCTGATAACTTCGGCCGTCTCGCCGTTGCCGCCAAAGCCAAGGTGTCCGAGACCGAGCTTCGCGTCGGTGAATGGCAGGTCGTGGTTCCGGTGCTCCGTGCAGACGATGGCCGCTCCCTCCCGCAAACCTTCCAGGGCGGCATGATCACGTCCAAAGAGATCAGCAACCTGGCGCTGTACGGTGGCCAGATGCGCCAGAACAGCACCCGTGACGACGCCAGCATGGAAGACATGTTCTTCGGTGGCGCGGGCTCCGATCGTTTCAACTTCGCCGGCGGTGAGTACTCGTTCACCGAGAAGACCAAAGTCGGCCTCTGGCATGCCCGCCTGGAAGACATCTACCAGCAGAACTATGTGCAGTTGCTTCATACCCAACCCTTGAGCGACAACCTCGCCTTCACCGCCAACCTCGGTTACTTCACTGGCAAGGAAGAAGGCAGTGCACTGGCTGGCGACCTGGACAACAAGACGTACTCGGGGCTGTTCGGTCTGCAAGCTGGCGCTAACACCTTCTATGTCGGTTTGCAGAAGGTCAGCGGCGATCAGTGGATGCGCGTCAACGGTACCAGCGGCGCCTCGCTGGCCAACGACAGCTTCAACTCCGCCTATGACGCGGCCGATGAGCGTTCCTGGCAGCTGCGCCATGACTTCAACTTTGCCGGTGTCGGCGTCCCTGGCCTGGTTCTGATGAACCGTTACATCAGCGGCGACAACATCACGACAGCCAGCGGCGAAGAAGGCAAAGAATGGGGCCGCGAGTCCGAGCTGGCTTATACCGTCCAGAGCGGCGCGCTGAAGAGCCTCAACATCAAATGGCGTAACTCCAGCATGCGTCGCGACAGCTCGTTCAGCCGTAACGAGTTCGACGAAAATCGTCTGATCTTCAACTACCCGATCTCGATTCTGTAAGCGTCACCACGCTGGACGCAACGCTCCTCGCTCCTGTTGCGGAAACTTTGGCCCGTCCTTGTGACGGGCTTTTTTTGCGTGACTTAAAGAATGATTACGGGTTTGCCAGGTGAAGTAAGGCAGCGGGAATCAATGCGTCTCGTAATCGTGGGCGCGGGCTCCTACGGGGTTCCTGGAGGCCTTACCGCAATACTCATGAGTCGGCGCCAGTGCGTTTGATTTCCATCTGTAAACTGACCCGCATCGTTTCGCCGGGCGCCAATATCCGCATTCCGTTCGCGACCGGATCGTCCATGCCGAGGGCATTGTTGGCGTGGGTTACAGGTTCCACCGCGAAGAAGCCCATATCAACGGGTGGCGTGAACACGACAAGGTGATCGAGCGCCTCGCTGGCGTTCATGATCAGCGCCACGCCCTTTTCCGGCCAGCGTATGCATACCGGCCCCGTACGGCTGACGAAGCAATTGTCCAACCCAGGCTCCTGCAACGTTCGGCCGTTAGAGAAGTCCCATTCCGCTGGAATCCTTGTCCGTTTCGACGGCAAATTTTGCGTATCGTTTTGCCAAACCGATCGGGCGGTGAACGCTAGTTTGCAGTCGTCGTGGCGCAGAAAGTACGGATGCCAGCCGAGCCCCGCAGGGGCCGAGCGGGTGTCGATGTTGCGCAGGCTTAGAACGAGCGAGGCGCCCTCCTCACTGAGCTGCAACCGGTGTTCCAGCTCGAAGGCAAATGGCCAATCCGTTACCGCCTCATCCTCGGGTCGATGCGTGAGGCTGAGAACCAGGCAGTCTGAGTCCTGCTGCGTTACCGCCCATGCCCTTTTCCAGGCGACACCGTGAATGGGTAGCGGAAAATCAGTCGACAGTCGGTTCAGCAGATAACGCTGGCCGTCATGCACGAAGGCACCATCACCCACACGATTGGAAAACGGCGCCAAGACGAAACAGCCGGTCCTACGAACATTGTCAGAGCCGTCCCAGGGGCGCAGCAAGTCAATGCCATCGATGCTCAAGCGGGTGATCGCTCCGCCCAACGCCGGACAGGCAGACAGCCGCAGTGGGCCATGCCGAAGCTCGATCTCGGTCAGGTTTGGGTGTGGGTCGGTCATGACTAACGCTCCTCTGGCGAGCCGACGCTGCTCGCAGGTCTGAATGAAAAGCGGCGCTCCACACTCGCGGGTTTGTGGCTCGCGGTGTGGTAGCGCCATGGGGGGGATTGCTCGGAAAGTGTCGCCCTGTCTTTTCGACGTGGGGTCGCGGCATGTGCCGCATTTATCTGAACCGGACAGGTAAGTGCGATCAGACCGCCGTCAGCAGTTCCCCGCACTCGAGAAACGCACGGAGATTCGCAAACAGCAATTCTTCCATCGCAAGCCGGGTTTCCTCGGTGGCGCTGCCGATATGCGGAAGCAGAACGACATTGGGCAGATCGAGCAGAGCCTGCGGCACCTTCGGCTCATGCGCATAGACATCCAGTCCGGCCCCGCCCAGGCGCCCTTCGAGTAGCGCCTCGACCAATGCCGGCTCATCCACCACGGATCCGCGGGAGACGTTAATCAATATGCCCTTGGGGCCAAGCGCATCCAGCACCTCACGGCTGACGAGGTGGCGGGTGGCGTCCCCTCCTGGGCAGGCCAACACGAGAAAATCGCTCCAGCGAGCCATCTCGATCAGGCTCGCCTCGTAGCCGTAAGGGCTGCCTTCGACCGGCCGCCGGTTGTGGTAACGCACCTGCATATCGAAACCGCTGGAGCGCTTGGCAACTGCTTCGCCAATGCGCCCGAGGCCAACGATACCGAGACGTTTGCCGCTGACCCGGGTCGCCAGAGGCAGACCACCCGAAGGCCACTCGCCGGCACGAACGAACCGATCGGCACGCGACATTTGCCTCGCGCAATCGATAACCAGGCCGAACGCGAGGTCGGCCACACAGTCGTTGAGTACGTCCGGCGTGTTGCTCACCGGAATGCCGCGCGCCTGGGCTGCCGCCACATCGATCGCGTCGTAGCCGACACCGAAGCTCACGATCGCGCGCAGGTTGGGCAAGCGTTCGATCAGCGCCGCGTTGCAACCGAAACGGGCTGAGGTCACAACGATCTCGATGCGCTGAGCGTGGCCGTCGAGCAGCGCATCGGCGGACTGCTCCCAGATGGTTAGCACTTCATGCTCCGCAGCCAGGCCGCGGTTGAAACGTTCGGTCAGTGGGCCGAGCTGAAGAATGCAGGTCATGTCATTGCCTCGTTGGAATCAGGGTGGCGTGTGGCGTGTGGCGTGAGCGGCTCAGATTACCTTGCCAGGGTTCATCAAGCCTCGCGGGTCAAATGTGAACTTGATTGAACGCATCAGTTCGAGTTCCAGCGGATCCTTGTAGCGCATCGCCGCTGTGCGTTTGGTCTGGCCGAGCCCGTGCTCAGCGCTGATGCTGCCGTGCAGGCTCACGGTGACGTCATAGATCGTCTGCATGACCGCTTCCTGTTGCGCCTTGAACGCTGCGTCTTCTGCGTCGATCGGTTTGCTGATGTTGTAATGTAAGTTGCCGTCGCCGACATGGCCGTAGGCGACGATGCGCACGCCTGGAAACTGCTCCAGAAGGTGGCGATTGGTGGTCTCGATGAACTCGGGGATGCGGCTCACCGGTACGCTGATGTCGTGCTTGAGGCTCGGCCCTTCATGGTTCTGCGCCTCGGAGATGCCCTCGCGCATACGCCACAACGCGGCGACCTGGGCTTCGCTGCTGGCGAGCACCGCATCGATTACCCACCCGCGTTCCAGTGCGTCGCCGATGCCCAAATCCAACAGCTCGTTGAGCGGAGCGTTGAGCTGGGTGTCGCTGAGCTCGATCAGCACGTACCAGGGATGCAGCTCAGCGAAGGGATCACTGCAACCTGCGACATGGCTGAGTACGAACTCGACGCTTTGCCGCGACATCAGCTCGAAGCCGGTCAGGCGATCGCCGCATAGCGCACGGATCAGGCCGATCAATCCGACCGCGGCCTGCGCGTTGGGCAAAGCAACCCAGGCGGTCGTCACGCTGCGCACGGCCGGATACAGCTTGAGCACCGCGGCGGTGATGATGCCGAGCGTTCCTTCCGAGCCTATGAATAGATGCTTGAGATCGTAGCCGGTGTTGTCCTTACGCAGGCCGCGTAGGCCGTTCCAAATGCGCCCGTCCGGCAGTACCACTTCCAGGCCCAGCGTGAGGTCGCGCATGTTGCCGTAACGCAGCACCGCCGTACCGCCGGCATTGGTCGCCAGGTTGCCGCCAACGGTGCAGCTGCCTTCAGCGCCCAGCGACAGCGGAAACAACCGACCGGCCTCGGCCGCGGCGTCCTGCACCGTCTGCAAAATCACGCCTGCCTCGACAGTAATAGTCTCGTTGGCTGGATCGACTTCGCGGATCCGTGTCATGCGTGTCAGCGACAGCACAACCTGGCTGCCGCTGGCGTCTGGGATCGACCCACCACACAGACCGGTATTGCCGCCCTGAGGAACCAGCGCGATCTGATTTTCGTGACACAGCCGTACCACAGCCGCGACTTCATCGGTGCTGGCCGGGCGCACCACCAGTGCCGCCGCGCCGTGGTAGGCGTTACGCCAATCGCTCAGGTAACTCTGCATGCGTCCGGCATCTTGGATGATGCCGGCAGCCCCGACTATTGCTTCGATGTTTCCAATGAAGTGTTCGGACAGTGCGGCCATTACGTCCTCCAGCAAAGTGCTCGTTTTGATTCAGCGTGGCGCGCCGAGGCGGCGCGCCAGCATGACATCAGACGCGGGACGATCAGGTGATGGGCGCAGGGTTGAACAGGGTAATGTCGTTGTGCAGCTTGTGCTGCTCGGCCCAGGTCTGCTTGCGGCCGCTGGCGACGTCCAGATAGTAGTGGAACAACTCCCAACCCAGTTCCTCGATGCTGGAGCGGCCGGTGGCGATGCGGCCGGCGTCCACGTCGATCAGATCGGGCCAGCGCTCAGCCAGTTCGGTACGGGTGGATACCTTGACTACCGGCGCCATGGCCAACCCGTAAGGCGTACCCCGCCCGGTCGTGAACACGTGCAGGTTCATCCCGGCTGCCAACTGCAACGTCCCACAAACGAAATCGCTGGCCGGCGTCGCGCAATAGATCAGCCCCTTGCCACTGAAACGCTCACCCGGACCCAGCACGCCGTTGATGGCGCTGCTGCCGGACTTGACGATGGAGCCCAGCGCCTTTTCAACAATATTGGATAAGCCGCCCTTCTTGTTGCCAGGCGTGGTGTTGGCGCTACGATCGGCGGCGCCGCGTTCGAGGTATTGGTCGTACCAATCCATTTCACGAACCAGCGCTTCGGCCACTTCGGGGGTTTCGGCGCGCGAGGTCAGCATGTAGATGGCGTCGCGAACTTCCGTGACCTCAGAGAACATTACGGTCGCGCCCGCTCGAATCAGCAGGTCCGAGGCGTAACCCAGCGCGGGATTGGCTGTGATGCCGGAGAAGGCATCGCTACCGCCGCACTGCATGCCGAGGATCAGTTCAGCGGCCGGCACGGTCTCGCGCTGGCGGCGGTTGAGCTTCTGCAGACGCGCTTCGGCCAGCGCCATGATCTGCTCGATCATCTCGCCGAAACCGGTATTGGACTCCTGCAGGCGATACAGCCAGGGTTCTCTCAGGTCAACGGACGCATCGCCTTCGTGCATCACCTGCTCGGCCTGCAATTTCTCGCAGCCGAGGCTGATCACAAGCGCTTCGCCCCCCAGGTTGGGGTTTCGCGCCAGGTTGCGCACGGTGCGGATCGGGATATAGGCGTCTTTGGCATTGATCGCCACACCGCAGCCGTAACTGTGGGTCAGCGCTACCACGTCGTCGACGTTGGGATACTTGGGCAGCAACTCCTTACGGATGCGGGCGACGGCGTGATCGAGCACACCGGTCACGCATTGCACGGTGGTGGTAATGCCGAGGATATTGCGTGTTCCCACTGTACCGTCGGCGTTGCGGTAGCCCTCGAAGGTGTAGCCCTCGAGCGGCTCGAGCCGGGCCGGGACAGCATCAGCCATGGGCAGACTGTCGAGCGGCGGCGCCGATGGCATGCGCAACTGGGTTTCCTTCACCCATGAGCCACGGGCGACAGGTTCCAGCGCATAGCCGATGATCTGGCCATAACGGCGTACGGGCTGGTCGACGGCGATATCCGCCAGCGCGACCTTGTGGCTCTGCGGCACCGACTCGACCGTGATCAACCCATCTTCAAACCGCGCGCCGATTGGCACGCCACCGTCGTTGACCACCACTGCGACGTTATCCGCTTCGTTCAGGCGGATGTAACGAGGTGAATCTTGATGCTGAATCAGTTCAACGGTTTCGTTCATTTAGGTCTCCGGAATGGCCCGGTTATTGTTATCGAAGGCGTTGCGACTGGCTTTCCTCCGCGAGCAAGCTTGCTCCTACAAAAGCGGTGCTGCATAACCCTGTAGGAGCGACCTTGGTCGCGAATAACGTCTCGGCTACGAGGCAGTCTTGTGGCATATCGCGAGCAAGCTCGCTCCTACGAAAAAGCGGTGCCGCATAACCCTGTAGGAGCGACCTTGGTCGCGAATGGCGTCTCGGCTACGAGGTGGCCTTGGGATCGTTCGCGAGCAAGCTTGCTCCTACAAAGACGCGGCTCAACGCACCATGCATGGCCGCTTGTTGTTGAATTTCCAATCCGGGATCAGGTACTGCATGGCGATGGCGTCGTCGCGCGCGCCCAGGCCTTTCTCCAGATACAGCTCGTGGGCCTTCTGCAGCGCATCCCGATCCAGCTCCACACCGAGCCCGGCCTTCGCCGGCACGGCCACTTTGCCGCCGACAATCTGCAGCGGTTCGCGGGTCAGGTACTGGCCGTCCTGCCAGATCCAGTGGGTGTCGATGGCGGTGATCTTGCCCGGTGCGGCCGCAGCCACGTGGGTGAACATCGCCAGGGAGATATCGAAGTGGTTGTTTGAATGCGAGCCCCAGGTCAGACCCCAGTCGTTGCACATCTGCGCCACGCGTACTGAACCGCTCATGGTCCAGAAATGCGGGTCGGCCAGCGGAATGTCCACCGACTGCAGTTGGATCGTGTGGCCCATCTGCCGCCAATCAGTGGCGATCATATTGGTCGCGGTCGGCAATCCTGTGGCACGGCGGAACTCGGCCATCACCTCGCGGCCGGAATAGCCGTTCTCGGCGCCGCAGGGATCCTCGGCATAGGCCAGCACGCCATGCAGGTCCTTGCACAGGTCGATCGCTTCGGCCAGCGACCAGGCACCGTTGGGATCGAGCGTGATGCGCGCATCGGGGAAGCGCTCGGCCAACGCGCGGATGGCGTTCACCTCTTGGCTGCCCGGCAGTACGCCGCCCTTGAGTTTGAAATCCTTGAAGCCGTAACGCTCATAGGCCGCTTCGGCTTGGCGCACCACGGTTTCCGGCGTCAGCGCTTCGTCGTTACGTACGCGGAACCAAGCGTCGCTGGCGTCCGATTCATCGCGGTAGCCGAGGTCGGTCTTATTGCGGTCAGCGATGTAGAACAAATAGCCCAGCATCTCGACCTCATCGCGCTGTTGGCCATCGCCAAGCAGTGCGGCAACCGGCACGCCAAGGTGCTGACCCAGCAGGTCGAGCAATGCCGATTCCAATGCGGTGATGGCATGGATGGCGATGCGCAAATCGAAGGTTTGCAAGCCGCGACCACCGACATCGCGATCAGCGAAGGCCTTGCGCGCCTGGTTCAGCAAGCCGTTGAAGTTGCCTACCGATTGCCCGACAAGAATGCTGCGAGCATCTTCCAGGGTCTGGCGAATCGCCTCGCCACCGGGGACTTCGCCGACACCCGTGTTGCCGGCGCTGTCCTTGAGAATGAGGATGTTGCGGGTGAAATACGGACCATGGGCGCCACTCAGATTGAGCAGCATACTGTCCTGACCAGCGACCGGAACCACCTGAAGCTCGGTGACGACCGGCGCGCCTTGATGCACTGGGTTGTTCATACGCGTCTCTCTATTGTTCTTATGGTCCGACGTTGCGGAAAAACTTTGCTCGTTGCCCAACGGCGCGATCCGGCTGGGTTCACCGGATCGCACCGCTCGAGCGCACCGGCTATCAGCCGATGTAGGTGGTCTTCACCGTGGTGTAGAACTCCTGGGCGTAGCGACCCTGCTCGCGTGGGCCGTAGGACGAGCCTTTGCGACCACCGAACGGCACGTGGTAATCCACGCCTGCGGTCGGCAGGTTGACCATCACCATGCCTGCCTGGGAATGACGCTTGAAGTGATTGGCGTACTTCAGCGAGGTGGTGCAGATGCCCGCGGACAATCCGAACTCGGTGTCGTTGGCCATCGCAAGCGCTTCATCGTAGTCCTTGACCTTCACCACGTTAGCCACCGGCCCGAAGATCTCTTCGCGGCTGATGCGCATGTCAGGCTTGCTATCGACGAACAACGTCGGCGCGAGGAAGTAGCCTTCGGTGCCGCAGCTGATACGCTCGCCACCACATGCCAGACGTGCGCCCTCTTCCTTGCCAATCTCGATGTAACGCAGGTCCTGCTCGAGCTGGGCCTGGGACACCACGGGGCCGACGTCGACGCCCTTCTCCAGTGCCGAGCCGACCTTGATCTTCTTGATGCGCTCGACCATGGCTTCGACGAAGCGGTCGTAAATCCCTTCGGTCACAATGATGCGGCTGGAGGCAGTGCAGCGTTGGCCGGTCGAATAAAAGGCGCTCTGGGTGGCCAGTTCGACAGCGGTGTTGAGGTCGGCGTCGTCGAGGATGATCTGTGGATTCTTGCCACCCATCTCCAGCTGAACCTTGGCCTGACGGCCTACGCAAGTCGCAGCAATGCCACGACCGACGCCTACCGAACCGGTGAAGCTGACGCCATCGACGCGCTTATCGCTGACGATGGCTTCGCCGACTTCGCGGCCCTTACCCATCACCAGGTTGAACACGCCAGCCGGGAAGCCGGAGCGCGAAATGATTTCAGCAATCGCCCAGGCGCAACCGGGCACCAGATCAGCGGGCTTGATGACCACGCAATTGCCGTAGGCCAGCGCCGGTGCGATCTTCCAGGCGGGAATGGCGATCGGGAAGTTCCACGGAGTGATCAGGCCGATTACGCCCAGCGGCTCGCGAGTCACTTCAACGCTGACACCTGGACGAACCGACTGCAGCGTTTCGCCGGCCTGGCGCAGGCATTCACCGGCGAAGTACTTGAAGATGTTGCCGGCGCGAGCTACTTCACCGATGGCTTCGGGAAGTGTCTTGCCTTCTTCGCGAGCCAGAAGCGTGCCGAGTTCCTCGCGACGTGCCAGGATTTCGAGGCCAACTTTCTCCAGCGCATCGGCGCGGGCCTGAATGCCGGATGTCGACCAGACGGGGAATGCCTTTCGGGCGGCGGCGATGGCGGTTTCAACCTGCGCGGCATCCGCCTGGGCATATTCACCGATCACGTCCGACAGGTCGGAAGGATTGATATTGGCTTGATAGTTCTTGCCAGCTACCCATTGACCATCAATGTAATTGTCATAACGTTTTATGTCTGCCACGTAACGCTCTCCTTCGTGAGGTCCGCCGCTGGCGCCTGGCAATGATGATGTCGGGCGCCTCTGTTGGGCGGGTGGGGCGAGTGATAGGTCGGGCGTACCGTTATTGGGCGCCCTGCTTCTCGATCAGCGCGGCGAGTGCCTTGTACTCGTCCGGGCGCAGGTCGGTCAGCGGTGCACGCACAGGCCCGGCATCGTAACCGGAGATCTTGGCACCTGCCTTGACGATACTGACCGCATAGCCTTTGCAACGGTTACGAATATCCAGATAGGGAAGGAAGAAATCGTCGATCAGCCTGCCGACCGTCTCATGGTCGTCGCGCGCAATAGCGCGATAGAAATCCATCGCCATTTTGGGAACGAAATTGAATACCGCCGAGGAGTAGACCGGTACGCCGAGGGCCTTGTAGGCCGCCGCGTAAACCTCTGCGGTAGGCAAGCCACCAAGGTAGGTCAGGCGATCACCCAGACGGCGGCGGATAGAGACCATCAGCTCGATGTCGCCCAGACCATCCTTGTAACCGATCAGGTTCGGGCAACGCTCGGCCAGTTGCTCTAGCAGCGGCGCGGTCAGGCGGCAGACGTTGCGGTTGTAGACCACCACGCCAATGTCGACTGATTTGCACACTTCTTCGACGTGGCGGGCAACCCCCTCCTGACTGGCTTCGGTCAGGTAATGCGGCAGCAGTAGCAGCCCCTTCGCACCCAGGCGCTCGGCTTCCTGGGCGTAGGCAATAGCCTGACGAGTCGAGCCGCCAACGCCGGCGAGAATCGGAACCTGGCCCGCGCAGGTATCGACTGCCGTCTTGATGACATCCGGATATTCCTGGGGCGTCAGCGAAAAAAATTCGCCAGTGCCGCCAGCAGCGAAAAGGGCCGTTGCGCCATAGGGCGCCAGCCATTCCAGTCGCTTGACATACCCGGCACGGTTGAAGTCGCCTTGCTGGTCAAAGTCGGTAACCGGGAAAGACAGCAGACCTGAGGAAAGGATGGCCTTCAGTTCTTGTGGATTCATTGTTTGAGCATCCTGTGAAGCTATCGGTAGGAGGTAGGGCTTCAGCCTTGAGATACGTTATCGTACAACTACAGCGGATGCCACCTGTTTGTTGAAGATTTTTGCCTTCGTATTCGCATTGCTTGCCGCCTCGGCGTGTGCGCCTGCTGGTAGGACAAGATGGCCGTTCGCCGATTAGTGAACTTGGCGAACCCATGCCTTACCCGAAGCCATGGCAACGATGCTCAATCATTTGACATCTATCCGTCGCGCTGCTAGAAAATCAATCACGTCATACGACAACGTATGACGAACAACAAGCAGAGCTCAAAAAGCCATGAATTTTTCCGCACTTTCCTGCATCTCCTGGCACTGCCCTCCTCCGCACCGAAGCACTTCCCGTGGCAGACACGCTGTGCCTGATCAGCGTTCTCCGCGGCTAGACCAGTATTACACCGCGGCGCCCATGCCCTACAGAGCGCATCGCCCTCGACGCCAGGATTCGATAAACCACGGCTGTCCGCCTTCTTCGAATCATCGCCGCATGCGTGAAAGAAAAGCCTCGACAGCCCTGCCCATGAGCTACGCCTTATCAAATCTCGCTCACAACAATAAGCAGGAGCTACACAGCAGATGCTAGACGCAAAGATGGTGACCCCGGCAGTAACCGAGATGCAGGTCATTCCGGTAGCAGGTTACGACAGCATGCTGTTGAACCTGTGTGGTGCTCATGCTCCGTACTTCACCCGAAATCTGGTGATTCTCAAGGACAGCGCCGGCCGTACGGGTATGGGCGAGGTTCCGGGTGGCGAAGGCATCCGTCAGGCGCTCGAGCGCACCAAGGGACTGGTCATTGGGCAGCCGATCGGTCGATACAACCGGGTGCTGAATGCGTTGCGTCACGCCATCGCTGGCGGTTCTGCCAGCGGCCCGCAGACTACACAGCATCAAGTGACCTCAGACGCAGAGGCCGCCGTATTGAAGCAGCCGCACGAGATCAACCTGCGACTGGACAATGTCATTACCGCGGTTGAAGCAGCCCTTCTCGATCTGCTCGGCCAGCATCTTGACGTGCCGGTTGCGGAACTGCTCGGCAGCGGTCAGCAGCGCAACAGCGTGCCGATGCTGGCGTACCTCTTCTATATAGGTGACCGCACCCGCACTGACCTGCCCTACCTGGCTGGTACCGGGTCGGCGGATGACTGGTATCACCTGCGCCACCAGCAGGCGATAACCCCGGAGTCGATTGTGCGTCTGGCCGAGGCGGCGACGGCGCGCTACGGCTTTAAAGATTTCAAACTCAAGGGGGGAGTCATGCGAGGCGACGAAGAAATGCAGGCAATCGCCGGCATCAAGGCGCGCTTCCCAGATTCCCGCGTGACCTTGGACCCCAACGGAGCCTGGTCACTGGACGAGGCCATCAGGCTGTGCAAGGGCCAGGGGCACATCCTGTCCTACGCCGAAGATCCCTGCGGTCCGGAAAACGGCTACTCGGGCCGCGAGATCATGGCCGAATTCAAGCGTGCCACCGGCATTCCCACCGCGACCAACATGGTCGCCACTGACTGGCGGCAGATGGGGCATTCGCTGCGTCTCGAAGCGGTCGACATTCCGCTGGCTGACCCTCATTTCTGGACCATGCAGGGCTCGGTGAGGCTGGCTCAGATGTGCGAGCAGTTCGGCCTGACCTGGGGCTCGCATTCCAATAATCACTTCGACGTATCGCTGGCGATGTTTACCCATGCCGCTGCAGCTGCGCCCGGCAACATCACGGCGATCGACACCCACTGGATCTGGCAGGAAGGCCAAGAGCGCCTGACTTGCGAACCGCTGCAGATCGCTGGCGGTGAGGTTCAAGTGCCAGACAAACCGGGCCTGGGTATCGAACCGGACATGGACCGGATCATGGCCGCGCACGAGCTCTACAACAAAGTCGCCACTGGTGCCCGTGACGATGCCATGGCCATGCAGTACCTGGTGCCTGGCTGGAAATACGATCCCAAGCAACCAAGCCTGGGGCGTCAGTAACCTCAAAAAAAACAAGACAAACAAAGCGCCGCAACCCAACCATCGGAGAGACCCAACAATGAAAAAAGCTATCAGCGCCTCCCTTGTTTCCGCCGTATTGGCAACCGCCGTCAGCGGTGCCTATGCCGCCGAAACCGAGTGGCCCACTCGTCCGGTACAGGTCGTGGTCATTGCTAATGCCGGCGGCGACACCGACTTCAATGCACGCACCATGGCCAAGTACTTCACCAAGATCACTGGCGAAGCGATGGTCATTACCAACGTTGCCGGTGGCGGCGGCACCTTGGCTGCCGAGCAGGTCAAGCAGGCCGATCCGGATGGCAACACCATCCTTTTCACCCATACCGGGCAGATGATCGTCAACGAGGTGGCTGGCCTGACCGAAGACAGCCTGGATGCCTTCGATATTTGCTGCATCGCGGGTGTCGACAAGGGCACCGTGTTTGTCGCGTCGAAAAGCTCGGGCCTGAAATCGCTGGAAGACCTGATTTCAAAATCCAAGGCTGAACCCAGCAGCGTTACCTATGGCACCGAGATGGGCAGCTATTCGCACCTGCAGGGGCTGATGTTTGAAGGCCTGACCGATACCAAGCTGAAGATGGTCGATGCCGGCACGGTGTCGGAAAAAGTCGTCGCTTTGCTGGGCAACCGTATCGATCTGGCCGCGATCAGCTATGGATCGGTACAGGACTACGTGACCAGCGGTGAAATGGTTGCTCTGGGCCAACCCAACGAAGAGCGCAACCCGCTGCTTGGCGACGTGCCGACGTTCAAGGAACAAGGCGTCGATTTCGTCATGGAGAAGCCGTACATCGTGGCGTTCCCGGACGGCACCGATCCGGCGATCATCGAAAAGATGGCTGGCATCGTGAAGCAGATCACCGAGATGCCGGAGTACTCCGAGGAACTGCGCAAAACCTTCAAGCAACCGGTGAGCTACTTCGGCACCGAGCCCTCCATCGAGCGCCTGCAGAAGACCCGCGAGGAGTTCATGCAATACAAGGATGAGCTGCGCCAGCGCTAATAGACACCGCAACGTCATGCCGGGCGCAATCGCGCCCGGCAGCCTTCCCTTCTAGACGAGATCCGCCCCATGGATGCCTATAAGAGAAAGGAGTTACTCGTCGGAGCCCTGATGCTGGGTGCTGGCCTGTTCTACCTGTTCCTGACCATCAATCTTCCGCGAAAAGGCTTTATCGACGCTTCGACCGTACCCTACGTTTTATCCGTCGGGCTGTGCCTGCTGGGCGCATTACAACTGCTCACTGCGACGAAGGCGACACAGCCCGCAGCCGATCCTGACGCAGAAAGCGAGCCCTCCGAGAAAAAACCTGACTACCCCACCGTTTTCAAAACGCTGGGGCTGATTGCCGTCTACGTCGCACTGCTACAAAAGGTCGGCTTCCCGATCATGACGGTGCTTTATCTGTATGCGCAGTTCATCGTGATCACGCCACGTGAACAAAAGATCAACCACCTCGCCTATATCGTGATTTCGGTCGTGGCATCGGCAGTCATTTTCGTCACCTTCCGCCAGGGCTTCGATCTGATGCTCCCGACTGGCTTTCTGAAATTCTAGGAGACGGAACATGTTCGAACTTCTCCAGGCCGGCTTCGGCGCCGTCTTCTCCCCCTACATATTTATCCTGATCACGCTCGGCGTCGCTGTCGGTATCGTCTTCGGTGCGGTTCCAGGGCTTTCCGCGACCATGGCCATCGCCCTGTGCCTGCCATTGACCTACGCGATGGGCCCCGCCGCCGGTCTGTCGCTGCTGGTGGCGCTGTTCATCGGCGCCACATCAGGCGGCTTGATATCGGCAATTCTGCTGAAGATTCCAGGAACCCCCGCCTCCATCGCCACCACCTTCGATGGCGGGCCGATGATGGACAAGGGCGAGGGCATGAAGGCTCTCGGGGTGGGTGTGGTGTTCTCTTTCCTAGGCACCATTTTCAGTATCGTCGCCCTGTTGTCCATTGCCCCCTCGCTGGCGAAGGTCGCCTTGCGCTTCGGCCCTCATGAATACTTCGCCATCGCAATCTTCTCGCTGACGCTGATCGCCACGCTGTCGACCGGGTCTCTGCTCAAGGGCATCTATGCGGGCACCTTGGGGTTTGCCTTTTCCACTGTAGGCATCGCGCCTGTCGATGCGATTCGCCGCTTCACCTTCGACTCCCCCAACCTGAACGGCGGCTTCGCCATGTTGACGGTGATGATCGGCATGTTCGCGGTGGCAGAGGTCATCAAGATCGCCGAAACCGGCCGCTCTGCGCATAAGACTCAGGTTGCCTCGGTGAGCATGAAGAACGTCAAGGGTTTCGGCTTTTCACTGAAGGAGTTCTTCGGACAGATCCCCAACGCGTTCCGCTCGGCGCTGATCGGGATTGGGATCGGCATTCTGCCCGGGATAGGTGCCGGCACCTCGAACATCGTGTCCTACATCATCGCCAAGAAGCGCTCCAAGCATCCCGAACAGTTCGGTAAGGGAGCGGTCGAGGGCGTTGTTGCCAGCGAAACTGCCAACAACGCCGGCATCGGTAGCGCCATGATTCCGCTGATGACGCTCGGCATTCCTGGCGACACCGTTACCGCGATCCTGCTTGGCGGCTTCATGATCCACGGGATTCAGCCCGGACCGCTGTTGTTCATCAGCCAGGGTGCGCTGGTCTACACCATCTTCGCCGCGCTGATCCTGGCTTCGGTGCTGATGCTGGTTCTGGAGTTTTATGGATTACGGATCTTCATCAAGCTGTTGGCGGTGCCCAAGCACATTCTTCTACCGATCATCCTGGTGTTGTGTGTGGTGGGTGCGTTTGGTCTGAGCAGTCGCCTGTTCGATGTCTGGACCATTCTGCTGTTCGGTCTGATCGGCTATGGGTTCGTCAAAGGTGGCATGCCGGCCGCGCCATTCATCATCGGTTTCATCCTGGGGCCGATGGCCGAAACCAATCTACGTCGCGGATTGATGTTGTCTGATGGCAGTTTCATGGGTTTCCTCGCCAACCCGATCTCGGCAGCCTTTCTGGCGCTGGCCCTGCTGTCCGTGCTCTGGCATCTATTCAGTGCACTACGCGGACGTAAGGGTACGGTGGCCAAGCTGCAGGCGCCTGAACGCACGGCGCCCGCCGAAACGGGTGTCGATGGGTAAAGCGCCGTACTTCACCGCGGTCAGATGCAGCGAGCCCCGCTTAGCCTTGGCGGGGTTTCGCTTTTCTTCGCTACGGCAATATCTTTCGGGGCTCCTCTCGTCCCACGCTTTACCTGATATCCAACGCTGACGCCCCGCGTCGGTTCCGCCTGCAAGCAGGACGCCAGGCACCTTCAGGCTCGCTCAGCCATCTGTGACTAGCTCCGCAGCCCGCTCGACGTCGTCATACAACGTCGAGAAGTAGCCGAACCCCATATCAGTACCGATTGCGTGCGGGAGCCCCTCGACTTTAGTGGTATGTGAAAGCTCTACGTGGGGGACTAGCGTGGCGGCTGAGGTTCAGGGAAGCGCTTGTGAGAACAAAGGGTGTGGCTCTATCCCAAGGCCCAACAAGCGGCGAAGAATGGGTTTCCGGCATGGCCATTCACGGTCGAAGATTTGAGTCAGCGGGTTGACAACTCTCCGGCTGACGCAAATAATCGAGCCAAGTCATATGACAACCGATGACATCAAGAACAATAAGCGACGGGCAGACCTACCATGACAAGCACGACGACTAGTCCCACACCCTTCAACCGCCTCCTGCTGACAGGCGCGGCAGGAGGATTGGGTAAGGTATTACGCGAAACGCTTCGCCCTTACGCCAACATTCTTCGCCTTTCCGATATCGCCTCGATGGACCCCGCCGCCGGACCACACGAAGAAGTCGTGCCCTGCGACCTGTCAGACAAAGCCGCCGTACATGCACTCTGCGAAGGCGTCGATGCCATTACACACTTTGGCGGAGTGTCAGTCGAACGGCCCTTCGAAGAAATCCTCGAAGCCAACATCCGCGGTGTATTTCATATCTACGAAGCCGCACGCCAGCACGGCATCAAGCGCGTTATCTTCGCCAGCTCTAACCATGTGATCGGCTTCTATAAGCAGACCGAAAAAATCGACGCCAATGTCGCTCGACGCCCGGATAGCTACTACGGCCTGTCCAAATCCTATGGCGAGGACATGGCGAGCTTCTACTTCGATCGCTATGGCATCGAGACCGTCAGCATCCGCATCGGCTCGTCCTTTCCCGAGCCGCTCAACCGTCGAATGATGGCCACCTGGCTCAGCTATCGCGACCTGACCGATCTGATCGAGCGATCGTTGTTCACGGCAAATGTCGGCCACACCGTGGTCTACGGCGCGTCGGCGAACCGTGACGTCTGGTGGGATAACCACATGGCGGCGCACCTGGGTTTCGAGCCCAAGGACAGCTCCGAGGTATTCCGCAGCAAAGTCGAAGCTCAGCCACCTTATGCGGCCAACGATCCGGCTGCGATCTACCAGGGCGGCGCATTTTGCGAAGCAGGCCCATTCGACGATTGATCTTCCCGCCACGCCGCGAACAACAACAAGAGAATCGCCATGGCAAACCAAGCAGAACTGATAATCGACGCGCGAAACGCAACCGGAGAGAGCCCGGTTTGGGTTGCGCATGAGCAAGCGCTGTACTGGGTCGATATTCCCAATCGCCAGTTGCTACGCTGGCAGTCGGCGGACGCAAAGGTAACCCGCTGGACAGGCGATCAGATGGTTGCCTGTATCGCTCGGCGCGACGATGACGGCAATCGCTGGGTCGCCGCGATGGAGGATGGGATCTTCGATATCGCTCCTCAGGATGACGGCACGCTCTCCTCGACACGTCTTGCCGACGTTCGACATAGCCATGACAACATGCGCTTCAATGACGGCCGCTGCGACCGCCAGGGGCGCTTCTGGGCCGGCACGATGGTGATGGACATGGCTGCGGGCATTCCGGCCGGTGCGTTGTATCGACTCGACGGCGACACCAGCAGCGGTCCGCTGAGCGCGCGTCTGGACGATCTCATCGTTCCCAACGGGCTGGGCTTCAGTCCGGACGGCCGCACCATGTACCTCTCCGACTCGCATCCCAGCGTGCAATGCATCTGGACGTTCGACTACGACATCGACAGCGGCACCCCTCACAACTGCCGCCTGTTCGTTGATATGAACCAGCACCCCGGCCGTCCCGATGGCGCCGCGGTGGACGTCGACGGCTGCTACTGGATCTGCGGCAACGACGCCGGCCTGATTCATCGCTTCACGCCAGACGGCCGTCTCGACCGCTCCCTCGAGGTCCCCGTGAAAAAGCCCGCCATGTGTGCATTCGGTGGGCCGGGCCTGGATACCCTGTTCGTCACATCCATTCGCCCAGGTGGGGATCTATCCGATCAGCCGCTGGCCGGGGGCGTGTTCGCCCTGCAACCCGGCGTCGCAGGACTGGAGGAACCCTTTTTCCGCTAACGCTTCACCCACCAAGGACAGGCTCGCAGTTGCCCGCCCTTGACGCTCGCAACGCTGCATACCAACAACAACAAGATGGAGATCCACATGAACTTCAAACGCAAGTTGCTCATCGCCGCGCTTCCCCTCGCCTTCTGCCTATCCAGCACGGCACATGCGGCCATGACCCTGAAGATCGCCGAGGTTCACCCGGCCGGTTACCCGACCGTCGTCGCTCAGGAAAACATGGGCAAGAAAATAGAAGAAGCCACCGACGGCGAGCTGAAGTTCCGCATGTTCTCGGGCGGTGTACTCGGCTCCGAGAAAGAAGTCGTCGAACAGGTGCAGCTCGGTGCCGTACAGATGACTCGCGTCAGTCTGGGCACGCTCGGCCCGGTCGTTCCCGACGTCAACGCCTTCAACATGCCGTTCGTGTTCCGAGATCATGAGCACATGCGCAAGGTCATCGATGGGGAGATCGGCCAGGAGATCCTCGACAAGATCACCAACTCCGAATTCAACATGGTCGGCCTGGCATGGATGGACGGCGGCGTGCGCAACCTCTACACCAAAGAGCCAGTGCGCAACCTTGAAGACCTCAAGGGCATGAAAATTCGCGTGATGGGCAACCCCTTGTTCATCGACACCCTGAATGCGATGGGCGCACAGGGCGTGGCGATGAATACCGGCGAGATCTTCAGCGCCCTGCAGACCGGCGTGGTCGATGGCGCCGAGAACAATCCGCCAACCATGCTCGAGCACAACCATTTCCGGGCCGCGAAGAACTACTCGCTGACCGGTCACCTGATTCTTCCCGAGCCGATCGTGATTTCCAAGGCAACCTGGAACAAGCTCACCCCTGAGCAGCAAGAGATCGTCAAGAAGTACGCCAAGGAAGCGCAGATCGAAGAGCGCAAGCTGTGGGACGAAAAAACCGCCAGCAGCGAGGCCAAGCTCAAGGAAGAAGGCGTCACCTTTATCGAAGTGGACAAGAAACCTTTCTACGATGCCACCGCCCCGGTCCGCGAGAAGTACGGCGCGCCTTATGCCGAGCTGATCAAGCGTATCGAAGCCGTCCAGTAATTCGTTCTCTCTGAAAACTCGCGGCGCGGCGGGCCTGAACCCGTCGCCCGCGCCTGCGGTGAAGTCTGATGAAAAACACGCTGCTGCGCGTCAATGACGCAATCTACATGACCTGTGTTTGGGTCGCGGGGGTGTCCATTGTGGTCATGTCCATGATCATCCCCTGGGGGATCTTCGCGCGCTACGTGCTGGGCTCCGGTGGCGGCTGGCCTGAACCGGTGGCCATTTTGCTGATGGTGATCTTCACATTTTTGGGCGCTGCGGCTAGCTATCGAGCCGGGGCGCATATGGCGGTGACTATGTTCACCGACCGGCTGCCCGAACACCTGCACCGCCACGTCGAGCTGTTTGTGCAAATTCTGATGGGCATCATTTGCCTGTTTATGGCTATCTGGGGCGTGAAGCTGTGCATCGCCACCTGGAATCAGTTCATGAGCACGCTGCCAACGCTACGTGTTGGCATTACCTATTCCCCAATTCCGATTGGCGGCGCCATTACATTGCTGTTCGTGCTCGAGCGAATCGTTTTCGGTGACCAGAGCCATCGGCGTGCGGTTAATTACGAGCTGGTCGAAGACAGCAAGGAGGCCGTGTAAATGGATGCGCTGATTCTGCTCGGCAGCTTTGCCGTCCTGTTCCTCCTTCGTATGCCCGTAGCCTATGCGCTTGGCCTATCGGCCCTGATTGGCGCCTGGTGGATCGATATACCGTTCGACGCGGTGATGATTCAGGTCGCCGGCGGCGTCAACAAGTTTTCGTTGCTGGCGATTCCGTTCTTCGTGCTGGCCGGGGCGATCATGGCTGAAGGCGGCATGTCTCGCCGGCTTGTTGCGTTCGCTGCCGTACTGGTCGGTTTCGTACGCGGTGGCCTGTCTCTGGTCAACATCATGGCCTCCACGTTCTTCGGCGCCATCTCCGGCTCCTCACTGGCCGACACCGCTTCGGTGGGTTCTGTGCTGATCCCCGAAATGGAGAAGAAAGGCTATCCACGCGAGTTCTCCACGGCGGTGACGGTAAGCGGTTCCGTCCAGGCGCTCCTGACCCCGCCCAGCCATAACTCGGTGCTGTATTCCTTGGCAGCCGGGGGCACCGTCTCGATTTCGTCGCTGTTTATCGCCGGCATCGGTCCAGGGCTGTTGTTGAGCGCAGTGATGATGACCATGTGTCTGATCTTCGCGCGGGTGCGCAATTACCCCAAAGGCGAAGTCGTCCCGCTCAAGCAGGCGCTGAAGATATGTGTCGAGGCACTCTGGGGCCTGATGACCATGGTCATCATTCTCGGCGGTATCCTGTCAGGCATCTTCACAGCGACGGAATCCGCCTCGATTGCGGTCGTCTGGGCGTTCTTCGTGACGATGTGCATCTACCGAGACTACAAGTGGCGCGAGCTGCCCAAGCTGCTCCACCGGACCGTTCGCACGCTGTCCGTCGTGATGATCCTGATCGCCTTTGCCGCGAGCTTTGGCTACATCATGACGCTGATGCAGATCCCGTCGAAGATCACCACGATGTTCCTGACGCTATCGGACAACCGCTACGTGATCCTGATGTGCATCAATATGATGCTGCTGGTTCTCGGCACGCTGATGGACATGGCGCCATTGATCCTGATCCTGACGCCTATCCTGATGCCAGTGATCTTGGGGATCGGGGTCGATCCGGTGCATTTCGGCATGATCATGCTGGTCAATCTTGGGATCGGTCTGATCACCCCACCCGTGGGCGCCGTACTGTTCGTGGGGGCAGCCATCGGCAAGGTCACCATCGAGAACACCGTCAAGGCCCTGCTGCCCTTCTACGGCGCGCTGTTCCTGGTTTTGATAGCCGTAACCTACATCCCGGCAATCTCCCTGTGGTTGCCGAGCATAGTGCTGTAACGCAACATGCCCGGCCCTCTGCGAGCCGGGCACCCACCCATCGTTTCATCGCGCCAGCCTGCCGGCTGGCGTTTGATTTTTCGGAACAGATTGAACGCCATGTCCGCTAACGCTACGCCCGACTCCCCTGCTCATTTCCCCCGCCATATCGCGGTTCTGATACTCGTCTGCCTCGGCTGTGCCTTCGCGGGCAACCATGTCGCTGCCCGTGTCGCCTTCGATGATGGCGCGGGCGTTCTGCTGGCCATCCTGCTGCGCTCGGGCGGTACGCTCATTGTGCTTGCCGGGCTGGTGTTCTGGCAGCGGCAGAGTATTCGTCTGGCACCCGGTGCCTGGCGCTGGCAATTGCTGCTGGGTTTGCTGATCGCGGCTCAAAGCATCTGCCTGTATTCCGCCGTTGCACGGGTTCCGGTTGCACTGGCGCTGCTGGTGGCCAACGTATTCCCGATCCTGTTGGCGTTGCTGACCTGGGCGTTGGGTGGCGCACGCCCAACGGCACGCACGGCGATGCTGATGGGGCTGATTCTGGTCGGTCTGATCTTCGTCCTTCAGGTACCGGAGCGCCTTTCTTCCAGCGAAGCCGTGGGCCCTGAGTGGGTGCTGGGGGTCGCGCTGGCATTCTGTGCCGCTACCGTATTTGCCACGGCGCTTTGGATCACCGACCACAAGCTTTCGCAGGTGCGCGGTTCGGTGCGCAGCATGCTGACTATGCTCGTGGTGTTCAGCAGCGCCAACCTTGCCGGGGCTAGCGGGCTGCTGCCTGGCGGCCTTTCATTGCCGCAGAGCGATACTGGCTGGATTGCCCTGGCTGTACTGGTGGGGCTTTACGGCGCCGGATTCATCACGCTGTTCGTTTCGGTACCGCGGCTGAACATGTCGCGCAACGCGCCTGTGATGAATATAGAACCGCTGGCCACACTGATCATGGGATGGCTGGTGCTCGACCAGATGCTTGCCGCTGGCCAGATTCTCGGCGGCGTCATCGTCATCTTCGGTATCGTCATGCTGACCTACCGCAAGACTGAAGAGCCAATAAGCCCAACGAAAGATGTAAAGCAGCCTCGGGTCTGTGTGGCTCAGGCCGATGAAGAACCCCGCTGATTAGGGCGGGGTTCGTTTCTCTGAAGGCGCGGTATCTGTGGAATGCACCGCGCAGCGGCCGCCGACTGTAGCTGCGTTCGCCAAGCCCCCTGCAGTTGATATGGGCGCTCGCCCTGAGGCGAGGAACTGGTGAAGCAGCGGAGCGAGCCTCGCGTTTGCGTCGTTGGCTCCGCGCGACGACACCGTCAGCTGGGCTTGTCGGTCTCCGCTTCCTCATGGGCTTGACGAAGACGCTCGCGACTGTTGGTCAGGTGTAAACGCATCGCTGCGCGAGCAGACTCAGCATCCTGACGGGCGATGGCGTCGTAGATCTGCTCGTGCTCACGACCAAGGCGCTGCTGATAGTGCGGCTGGTCGTCATGGGCCAGGCGTGCCGAATTGAGCCGGCTCCGCGGAATGATTGCCGTGCCCAGGTGATTCATGATGTCAGTGAAGTAGCGATTGCCGGTCGCCTCGGCGATCTGCAGATGGAACTGGAAATCCGAGACAGCAGCCTCGCTGGAGAGCGCTGCACTCTGCTGCAACGAGTCGAGGAAGGCCCGCATCGCCGCCAGCTGCTCCGGTGTCCGCCGTATGGCTGCCAACCCGGCCGATTCGACCTCAAGGCTAATGCGCAGCTCGAGAATCGATAACACGTCACGTAGCGTGCCGATGGTTGCCGGATCGATGCGAAGCCCCGTGGTACTGGGCGTATCGAGTACGAAGGTACCGATGCCATGGCGCGTTTCCACCAGGCCGGACGCCTGCAACCGTGAAATCGCTTCCCGAACCACCGTCCTGCTCACACCCTGCGCCTGCATGATTGCAGACTCGGTAGGTAGCTTGTCACCGCGCTTGATGACGCCGTCGCGTATCTGCTGGGACAGCTCCGCTACCAGTTCCTGCGCAAGACTGCGGTGCTTTCGGCGGACGCGTGGCTGAGCGCTCTGGTTTTCCATAGACACATCGATCTCTTTGAAGCGAAGTAAGCCGTATCATAGCCCAGTGGTTGTACGATAACTATCCAGCGAGCTTATATTGGCTGATATGACCTTGCGTCCGAAAACGGCACGGTTCCCCTTTGGCTCCTATACTGACGGAGCCACCCCCCTCAGGAGACCGACATCATGCGGCGCATAGTCCTATCCATCGCAGCTGCCTTCATCAGCATGCCCCTATGGGCGATGCAATGTCCCATGGACATGGCCAAAATCGACGAGCAGCTGAAAACGAACCCGCCAAGCGATCCGGCGATTCTGACCCGAGTCAAAGAGCTTCGTGCCGAAGGTGAAAAACTGCACAACGCTGGCGACCATGAGCAATCGGTAGAAGTGCTGGGAGAAGCACAAGAGTTGCTCGGCATTGAAGGATAAATCTGTCATCGCTTCCGCCGAGCAGCTGCCGCACAGCGTCGCTCGGCGATCAGACTCCGCCATCTTCGCTCGAGCAGCGAATACGTAGCTCCTTGCGGTCGAAATCCTCCTCGCTGCTTAGGGTTTCATAACCCTCCGGACAGACCTCTCGCGCTCGCGTCTCGCAGCCAGGCTGTCCGGCGATTTTGGTACAAGCGAATACATATTCATCGGCACCGTCCGCAGGCGGCACTGTTTCTATTGCGCTACAGCCGGCCAATAGAGCTGTCAGCCCGGCGATAGCGCTGTATTGCGTGGTGAAATTCTTCATCGGCAATCTGGACTCGATGTGGTTTGATAAAACTCCTGCAGCACCCATAACACCGTCATCGGCACGGATACGATCCGGGCGCTAGCTGCCTTGCCCTCCGCGCCCAATAGAGAGGCGCCAACGCATCTCAAGGGGGCTCGCTACCAGGCGCGGCTCAAGACAAGGCACAAACAAACGATCCAGCAGCCCATGCGGGCTTGGTGCCGCTGGCGCTAGCGCGGGTTGGGCGCGTCGTCCATCTCGGCCTTGTCGAGGTCGATATCAGGGGTCCCGCGCTCGGTGGGTGTGCCATGCGTGCGGTCACGCGGAGCCTGTGGTTCGTTGCCAGGCAGCTCGTCGACGCCGGCCTGGTCATCTGGATTCACATCCGTGCGCCCCGGGCTCAGCGGCGGCGCGGAGCCCGGGATCAGCACACCGTCGTCGTCACCCTCAGCACGCGTATTGGTACGGGATTCGCCCAGCGGTTGCCGATCTTCGTTTTCGATGCTCATCGCTCACCTCTGCTGGTTGCTGTGTACAGGTTAAGAGGATCAACAAGCGTCTGCGTTCAGGCGAATGGACCGCCACTTGTCATCCAAACGCATGATCCGTACATAGCTCCGCCGCCAGCGAGCACCGACCAACCATCAGCGGACGACGGATGCTGCCCAGCACGACCCTCGTGTCAAACCCTGCCCTTGCCCATGCTTGAATATGCATATGTCAGCCGCTTTTGTGCGATGGCACATAGATCACTGGTCGAGTTCGCCACTTAAAGTAAGTGCACCGCAGCCCGGTTCAGTCCCTTTCGGTATAGGCTCAACGGAGCCGGCTGGCGGCTAACCATCGTAACTTGCAGAACGCAGGTGTCTCGCGAAGGTGACACATTGAGCTGACCGCCGATCAGCCACACATTCGATCAGCCATAGCACCATCAGCGCAGCCCTACCGTTACTCGAGCCTCAGGAGAGCCACCCTATGCAAGATTCTGGCTTCGTCAGTCCAGATGAAATACGCGCACATTTTTCATGCGCCATGTCTGAGATGTACCAGACCGAGGTGCCCTTGTACGGGGCGTTGCTGGAACTGGTCGCGGAAACCAACAACGAGTTGCTGCACTCATCCCCCTCAGTCCGCAAGCACCTGACCCAGACAGGAGAAATCCAACGACTTTCCATGGAGCGTCATGGCGCCATCCGAGTGGGCACAGTTGAAGAGCTGGCGGCCATTCGGCGGCTATTCGCTGTAATGGGCATGCAACCGGTGGGTTATTACGATCTTGGCCCTGCGGGTGTTCCCGTACATTCAACCGCGTTCCGCGCGGTGCATGAAGATTCGCTGCAGGCCAGCCCCTTCCGGGTATTCACCTCCCTGCTGCGCCTCGAGCTGATCGACAATCCCGACCTACAACGACTGGCTAAGTCGATACTTGCCAAGCGAAGCATATTCACCCCCGGCGCCCTCGCACTGATCGCCAGGGCCGAGCGTGACGGTGGGCTGACAAAAGCCGATGCGGCGTCCTTCATTAGAGAAGCTCTGGAAACGTTTCGCTGGCACACCCACGCGACCGTTACCGCCAACGAATACACCAAGCTGCATGATCAGCACCGTTTGATTGCCGACGTGGTGGCATTCAAAGGGCCGCATATCAACCACCTGACGCCCCGCACGCTGGACATCGATAAGGTCCAGGCAGAGATGGCTGCACGCGGCATGAGCCCCAAAGCCGTGGTAGAGGGCCCGCCCCGACGCCAATGCCCGATCCTCTTGCGTCAGACCAGTTTCAAGGCGCTGGAAGAGCATGTCGCCTTTGCTGACCAGAACGGTCCGGAAGGACGCCATACGGCCCGCTTCGGTGAGATCGAGCAGCGCGGAGCGGCGTTGACGCCCAAGGGCCGGGCGCTATACGACAGGCTTCTGAACGCAGCTCGAGCGGAGCTGGGGGAAGCCCCGACCGAACGCAATGCCGTGCGTTATGCAGCCTTGCTTGTGGAGCAATTCGAGGCGTTCCCCGATTCGCTTGATGAGATGCGTCGTCAACAGTTGGCTTACTTCCGTTACTTCCCTACCGAGCAGGGCCTCGCTGCGCGGCATGTCGAGCGCGCTAGCTCCTTGCAGGCATTGATAGACGCCGGCCATGTCAGCTACGAACCGCTTGTTTATGAGGACTTTTTGCCCGTCAGCGCAGCAGGAATCTTCCAATCGAACCTGGGCGACAACGGCAATGCCCGCTGCAACAGCACGGGCAGCCAGGCGGAGCTGGAAGCCGCACTGGGTGTGCCGGTGCTAGACGAGATGAAGCTCTATGAGTCGTCGCAGGCCCGGTCCATCGATCTTTGCATGGAGCGCTGTCAGCCGAATTCCATGATCACGATGCATCGTTGATATTGAAGACGAGTGAATCGGCCGGAGCAGAACGCTCGGTGGTAGATATTCCAACCGGGACCAAAAAAAGCCGTGTTTGGCGGGTGCGTTGATCGTGCCCGCTTAACCATTGCTCGGGCGCGCGAACTGCGCAGCCTCACGCTTGGGCCAGCGCTGAGTCAATCGAGGTTTTGCAGCGCCTGGCCAACGGCATCGAATACGCGGTCGAGCTCTTCAGGCTTGGCATTGAAGGTTGGGCCGAACTGTAGGGTATCGCCACCGAAGCGGACATAGAAGCCAGCTTTCCACAACGCCATGCCGGCCTCGAAAGGACGAATAATGGCGTCACCATCACGGGGCGCGATCTGCAGCGCGCCAGAAAGCCCACAGTTGCGGATGTCGACGACATGCTTGGCGCCTTTCAAACTGTGCAACATCTTTTCGAAATGAGGGGCCAGCTCAGCGGACTGCTCGACGAGATTGTCTTTCTTCAACAGCTCCAACGTGGCCAAACCGGCTGCACATGCAACCGGATGTGCGGAATAGGTATAGCCATGGGCAAACTCGACCGCATGCTCTGGGCTGGGCTGGTGCATGAACGTTTCGTAGATCTCGCGGCTGGCAACAACCGCACCCATTGGGATGGCGCCATTAGTGATCTGCTTGGCCACGTTCATCAGGTCAGGGGTAACACCGAAATACTCAGCCCCCGTCCACTTGCCCAGGCGGCCAAACGCGGTGATCACCTCATCGAAGATGAGCAGGATATTGTTCTGGGTGCAGATCTCACGCAGACGTTGGAGATAGCCTTGAGGGGGGACGAGGACGCCGGCCGAACCGGACATCGGCTCGACGATGACAGCAGCGATGTTAGAGGCGTCGTGCAACTCGATAAGTTTGAGCAGTTCGTTTGCCAGCTCTACCCCGCCCGTTTCGGCCGCGCCCTTCGTGAACGCCATGCCTGGCTGCAAGGTATGCAGCAAGTGATCGACATCCATTAACTGTCCGAACATCTTACGGTTGCCACCGATGCCACCCAGGCTGGTGCCAGCGATATTGACGCCGTGATAGCCCCGTGCCCGACCAATCAGTTTGGCTTTCTCCGGCTGTCCCCTCAGGCGCCAGTAAGCGCGGGCCATCTTCACGGCCGTATCGGCACATTCGGAGCCTGAGCCCGTGAAGAACACATGGTCCAAATCCCCGGGGGTCAACTCAGCGATTTTCTCCGCCAGTTGGAAGGACAACGGATGACCGTACTGGAACGCCGGCGCGTAATCGAGCGTACCGAGTTGACGGGCAACTGCCTCTTGGATTTCCTTGCGAGCGTGTCCCGCCCCGCAGGTCCAAAGCCCGGACAGGCTGTCGTAAATCCGCCGGCCTTGGTCATCGATCAACCAACTGCCCTCGGCCCCAACGACCAGCCGCGGGTCACGTTGAAAGTTGCGGTTAGCCGAGAACGGCATCCAGTGAGCATCCAGCTTCAGTTGTTTGGCGATGCTCGAAGGAGACTGCAGAAGCTGATTCATGACGTGAACCCTGGTTAGGCTGGACGTGACTCAGCTTGTGCCTGCGGGTTAGGTGAGTTAAATCTATATCTTCTTTACTAAACATATGGATTTACTTACGTGTGAGCAAGAAAGCTCCGCTTAACCAGGTCGCCGATTTCGACCTTCGCCTTCTAAGGATTTTCCGCACTGTGGTCGAATGCGGCAGCTTTTCCGCTGCTGAGAGCGTTCTGGGAATAAGCCGCTCAGCCATCAGCCTGCACATGAGCGATCTTGAGAAGCGGCTTGGCATGCGCCTGTGCCAACGTGGTCGGGCCGGGTTTGCCCTGACCGATGAGGGACGAGAGGTGTTGCGCGCGGGTGACGCCGTGCTGGCGGCCATCGAGGGCTTTCGCAGTGAGGTCAACCAACTACACCAGCAGCTCCGCGGTGACCTCAACATTGGCATTGTCAACAACCTCGTCACTCAGCCGAAGATGCGCATCACCCGAGCTCTCAAAGCGGTCCGTGCTCAGGGTGTGGGGGTACGGATCAACATCAGCATGAGCACACCCGGCGACATCGAGCGTGGCTTGCTGGACGGCCGGCTACACGTCGGGGCAGTCCCGCTGGTTTCACCCCTTTCCGGGCTTGAGTACAGCCTGCTCTACGAAGAACACTCGAATCTGTACTGCAGCCGGGAACACCCATTGTTCGTGCGCGCCGCGAACGTCGACATGGAAGAGCTAAGCTGCGCCGATGCGGTGGTGCCCAGCTATCGCATGACTGCCGAAGCAATCGGACTGCATCAGCAGCTCAACTTGGCAGCGTCAGCGACCGATCGTGAAGGCATTGCATTTCTGATTCTGACCGGCAGCTACATCGGCTTTCTGCCAGACCACTACGCGGCGAACTGGGTCGATAAGGGATTGATGGCGCCGCTGAATCCGGGGCGGCTGTTCTTCGATACCAAGCTGGCGCTGGCCACGCGAAAGGGGCGTCGCCATCACCTGATCCTTGAGCATTTCATCGACGCTGTTCAGCACACCGCCTAGACCACGCGGTTGTCGTAATCACAGAAGGCGTACATTTGGGTCGACGGACCATGCTGTCACGGCGATGGAATGGGCGAATGCGGAAACGATTCGGATATTGCGGAAAATGACTTTCCCGAGATCGCTTTAACTGAGGTGTTACTAGTGCCCGGAGCGGGAATCGAACCCGCATACCCTTTCGGATGAGGGATTTTAAGTCCCTTGCGTCTACCAGTTTCGCCATCCGGGCAGGACGGTGAGCGCGATGCTCGATCGCGGCGCAGGACTATAACCAGCCACCCGCCGAGGTGCAACCCGAACGGTGCATCGTGACCGCTGTTTTGAGGCTCTGCAGCGTGTAGCCCAGCAAGCATGGAGCGCGTCGTTTCTAGTTGGCTAAACCTGATGCCCTACTGAGTGCGTCGCATACCCGCGATCAGCCAGAACACCAAACCGAGAACGGGAAACAGCGCGATACCTATCGCCCACAGCGCCTTGGCGCCAACCGTGCGGTCGCTTTTGAACACGCTGATGATAGCGAGCAGATCCAGCGCGACCACAATTACCGCAATGGCTATGGCGAAGTAACTCATTGCATCCGACATGCAGCTCTCCTTGGTCAGCTCATATGTAATGAGTCCAGGACGTCTCGCTACAGTTCCTTTGCGTTTCCCGATCCAGGCTGCCGCGTCGAGCCGGCACCTGTCTATCGGTACTGGGGACTACGAACGGCGTGCGTGCCGAACTCCAGGCATAAAAAAACCGCAAGCTTGCGCTTGCGGTTTCTTTACTAATGGAGGCCGATGTCGGAATCGAACCGGCGTACACGGATTTGCAATCCGCTGCATAACCACTCTGCCAACCGGCCTCAAAACGATGACGCCGCATACTGCGGCGTCATCGTCAACAAACTGGAGCGGGAAACGAGACTCGAACTCGCGACCCCGACCTTGGCAAGGTCGTGCTCTACCAACTGAGCTATTCCCGCATCGTCTTGGTGACGGGCGCCATTTTATAGTTTCGTCACGCCCCGTCAAGCCCTTGATTAAAAAAGTTTTTTATTTCTTTTCTGTAGGGCTGAGGTGGGGCCAGGCGGCCATCAAGTAATTGACCATGGACCACAACGTCAGCCCGGCGGCGACAATCAGCAAGGCATAGCCAAGCCCTACCCAGATAGTCGCAAGCGGCGGGTTGGCCAGCAGGATGACGAGCGCCACCATCTGCGCCGCCGTCTTCCACTTGCCCAGATTGGACACCGCCACCTGCGCCCGAGCGCCCAGTTCGGCCATCCATTCACGCAGGGCAGAGACCACGATCTCTCGCCCGATGATAATCGCGGCCGGCAAGGTCAACCAAAGGTTCGCATGCTCTTCAACGAGCAATACCAATGCCACCGCCACCATCAGCTTATCCGCGACCGGATCGAGAAAAGCACCGAACGGCGTGCTTTGCTGAAGCTTGCGGGCAAGGTACCCGTCCAGCCAGTCGGTGATCGCGGCGATGGCGAACACCGCGCTAGCGGCCAGATAGCTCCATTGGAAGGGAAGGTAGAACAACAGAATGATGATCGGTATCAGCAGTACGCGCAGCACGGTGAGAATGTTTGGAATGTTCATCGATACCACTGATCTGCGGGTTTAGGAGGTGATTCTACTCACTGTGCAGAGCGGCATAAATCGACTCGGCAAGCTTTTTACTGATGCCAGGCGCCTTGGCGATCTCGTCGAGGCTCGCGCGGCAGAGTTCCTGAAGACCACCAAAGTGCTTGAGCAGTTCGCGGCGGCGTTTCGGTCCGATGCCAGGCACGCCCTCCAGCGTAGAGGTCATTCGGGTTTTTCCGCGTCGTGCGCGGTGGCCGGTGATGGCGAAGCGGTGAGCCTCGTCGCGCACCTGCTGAATCAGATGGAGCGCAGGGGAATCGCCGGGCAGCGTGAATTCATTCGCTGCGTCGTTGAGATAGAGCGTTTCCAGACCCGGCTTGCGGGTGACGCCCTTGGCCACGCCCAGCAAAATCAGTTCCGGCACGGCGAGCTCCTGCAGCACCTCACGGGCCATGTTGAGCTGCCCTTTGCCGCCGTCGACTAACAAAATATCCGGGAGCTTGCCCTCCCCTTCGGCGGCCTTCTTGAAACGACGGGAAAGCGCCTGGTGCATGGCCGCATAATCATCGCCTGCAGTCACGCCTTCGATGTTGTAGCGGCGATAATCGGACTTCAGCGGTCCATCCGGACCGAACACCACGCAGGACGCGACCGTGGCCTCACCACTGGAATGGCTGATGTCGAAGCATTCCAGCCGCGTCGGCAACTCGTCCAGGTCCAGTGCCTCAGCCAGGGCCTGGAAGCGTGCGGCCAGATGCTGGCGGCTCGCCAGGCGCGCCCCCAGCGCCTGCTCGGCGTTGGTCAGAGCGAGTTGCTGCCAACGCGCGCGGGTGCCACGAACACGATGCGTAATCATTAGCTCGACGTCGCGTAGCTCGGTAATCGCACTGATCAAGGTGTCAAAGTCTTCATGGACGGCATTGACGATCAGCTCAGACGGCAAATCCCGCTCCATGGAGCTTAGGTAATACTGCTCGAGGAACGCCTGCAGTACGTCGCTGACGCTCTCTTCGATCGCGACCTGCGGGAAGAAATTCTTGCTGCCGAGCACCCGCCCTGCGCGCACGCTGATCAGGTGCACGCAGGCGCCCCCCGGACTCACCACGGCGGCGACGATATCGACATTGCCGCTGCCGCCTTCCATGCTCTGCTGATCCTGAACGCGGCGCAGAATACCGATCTGATCGCGGATCTCCGCGGCGCGCTCGAAATCAAGCGCCATCGCGGCCTTCTCCATGTTCTTCGACAATTCTTCGGCCAAGGCATTGCTACGCCCCTCCAGGAACATCACCGAATGCCGGACGTCTTCGGCGTATTCCTCGGGGTCGACTAGATTCACGCATGGCGCCTTGCAGCGCTTGATCTGATATTGCAGGCACGGTCGGGTGCGATTGCGGTAATAGCTGTCTTCGCACTGGCGAACGAAGAAAGCCTTCTGCAGAAGGCCCAGGCTCTCGCGGATTGCCCCCGCGCTTGGATACGGACCGAAATAGCGGCCCGGTTCCTTCTTCGCGCCTCGATGAATGCTAAGCCGGGGAAAGTCGCCGCTCGAGAGAAACACGTAGGGGTACGACTTATCGTCGCGCAGCAGGATGTTGTATGGCGGGCGCCATTGTTTGATCAACGTCTGCTCAAGCAGCAGGGCTTCGGTCTCGTTCGCCGTGATGGTGGTTTCGACCTGGGCGATCTTTGCTACCAGCGCAGCTGTTTTCGGCGCCTGCCCTGTCTTGCGGAAGTAGCTCGCCAGCCGCTTCTTGAGGTTCTTGGCCTTGCCCACATAAAGCAGCTTGGCCTCGGCATCGAACATTCGATAGACACCGGGACGCCCGCTGCAGGAGGCGAGGAATGCAGACGAATCGAAGCCGCTCATCAATTGATGGTATCGACCATGCCGTGCCGGACCGCGAGCAATGCCAACTCGACGTCACTGGTCACCGAAAGCTTCTCGTAAATGCGATAGCGATAGGTGTTGACCGTCTTCGGCGACAGGCAAAGTTTGTCGGAAATGGTCTGAACCTTCTGGCAGTTGGCAATCATCAAAGCGATTTGGATTTCGCGCTCGGACAGTAAGTCGAAAGGCGATCCGTTGACCTTCGGTTGGAATGACTTCAGTGCCAGTTGCTGAGCAATCTGCGGGCTAATGTAGCGCTGTCCGGCAAATACCATACGGATCGCCTGAATCATCTCATCGAGCGCCGCACCCTTGGTCAGGTAACCGGCGGCACCTGCCTGCAGCAGACGTGTCGGGAACGGGTCTTCTTCGCAGATGGTGACCGCAATGACCTTGATATCCGGATGACTACGCAGGAGCTTACGGGTGGCTTCGAGACCACCGATTCCGGGCATCTTGACGTCCATCAACACCACGTCCGGTTTGAGCTCACGCGATTTCTTTATTGCGGCCTCGCCGGATTCCGCCTGACCGATCACCTGAAGGCCATCGATATCGGCGAGCATCCTGGAAATGCCTGTGCGTACCAGATCGTGGTCATCGACCACCAGCACCCTAATCAAGCAGACACCTCTTTCAGTGCAAATTCAAAGCTGGCTGGCTGCTCGCTTCATAAGCGGCGAACTCTATCAAAAAATCCATCGGCATACCCAGACCATACATCGCAAGATGGCTATATGACAGCACGCAACTGCCCCGCTGTTCGGGACTTTGTTGTGAACGTAAGCGCGCGCGAGCAAGTCTGACCCATTGATCAACATAGCCCTAACCGCTGGTGTCGCCTTTGTTTCCAAGCCTCGTCGCAGCCCTTGCGCTAGCTGCGGTCCATCTCTTCGCGGGACGTCTGCGCAGACTCAACCGTCTGCCTCGCAGCCGCTGGCTTTCGATGGCCGGGGGCGTTTCAGTGGCTTACGTGTTCGTTCATCTTCTACCGGAGCTGGCGCGTGGTCAGGAGGTGATGGACGGTAGCGATATCGCGTTGCTCGGCTACCTCGAACATCACGCCTATCTGCTAGCACTGCTTGGCCTCGCCGCCTTTTATGGCCTGGAGCGCCTGATCAAAAGACACCGAGACGAACTGCCCGAGCATGAGGAGTCCCATGCGGGTGTGTTCTGGCTGCACATGACGGCGTTTGCCATCTACAACGGGCTGATTGGCTACCTGTTGGTGCATGGCGAGAATGGCAACCTGAGCTCGCTGATACTCTACTGTGTCGCGATGGGACTGCACTTTCTGGTCAATGACTTCGCCCTTCAGAGCGATCACAAGGATCTGTTCAGGCGACGTGGCCGCTGGCTGCTCGCGGTCATGCCCCTGGCCGGTTGGGCTGTGGGTAATGCTACCGAAGTCTCCGAGCTGGCCATTTCGGCGCTGACAGCGTTCGTTGGCGGCTCGATCATTCTGAACGTTCTCAAGGAGGAACTACCGGAGGAGCGCAAAAGCCGTTTCGGCGCCTTCCTGATCGGTTCGGTCGGTTATTCGATTCTGCTGCTCAGCTTTCAGAGCGGCTAATCGCGGCTCGCGTAAGGCTTCAGCTCTGCCGTAGTGTCAGGTTGTACCACTCACGGCTGCGATTAACCGTTCGAACCAGCCAAAGCATGACCGGCACTTCGATCAACACACCCACCACCGTGGCGAGCGCCGCGCCCGAGTTGAATCCATAAAGCACGATCGCCACTGCTACCGCCAGCTCGAAGAAATTCGATGCGCCGATCATCGCCGAGGGGCCGGCAACGTCATGACGCACCTGCCATTTGCGATTCAGCCAATAACCAAGGCCAGCAATGAATAGCGTCTGTAGCAGGATCGGCACTGCCAGCATGGCGATTATCAACGGCTGTTCGATGATTGCCTCGCCCTGGAACGAAAACAGCAGCACCAGCGTGGCCAACAGCGCCACAATCGAGAACGGTGCGCTTCGAGTCAGCGCCGCTTGGAATACCGCGGCCCCACGCACCATCATCCGAGCGCGAATGAACTGGGCGATGGCCAACGGAATCACGATATACATCAACACTGAGAGCAGCAGCGTGTCCCAAGGCACCGGAATGGATGACACGCCCAGCAGCAACGCCACGATCGGCGCAAAGGCGAACACCATCACGACATCGTTCAGCGCCACCTGAGTGAGCGTGAAATTGGCGTTGCCGCTGCAGAGATTGCTCCAGACGAACACCATCGCGGTACATGGCGCGGCGCCCAGCAGAATCAGTCCGGCCATGTAGCTATCCAGCTCAGCTGCGGGTAACCAGGGGGCGAAGATATGCTTGATGAAAAGCCAGCCAAGCAGCGCCATGGTGAACGGTTTTACCGCCCAGTTGATAAACAGCGTGATGCCCATGCTGGCACGCTGCGCATACACCTCACGCAGCGAGGAGAAGTCGATCTTCATGAGCATCGGGATGATCATTACCCAGATCAGCAATCCGACCGGAATATTCACATGCGCGACTTCCAGCGCGCCCACCGCCTGAGCGGCAGCTGGCGCATAGAGACCAAGCAATGTCCCGGCAACGATGCACAGAAATACCCAGAGTGTCAGATAGCGCTCGAAGAAACCGAGCGGCACACCCTCAGCCTTTTTGGCGGCCTCATATTGGCTGGACATTCAGAATCCTATTCTCGCTAGATCTAAGCCCGCATACGCTAATCCATATGTTTTTGCCCGTAAAGCACAGCGCGCTTACCACTCCGGTGTGACAAACATATAAATGGGCTGAGAATCGATTGATTTCGCCCGCTGCTTTACCTTACATCTGATAAACAATATATTCGCCAAAACGTATCTACTTCGATGGCGTCGACTCTCGATGATTGAGCACCTGACTCCTATTACCGTTTTCAAATGCCTGGCAGACGAGACCCGTGCGCGGATGACTCTGCTGATCGCCCGTGAAGGTGAGCTATGCGTCTGCGAACTGACCTGCGCCTTGAACGAGGTCCAGCCCAAAGTTTCGCGGCATCTGGCGCAGCTTCGCAGCTGTGGTCTGCTGGCGGACCGCCGTCAAGGTCAATGGGTCTATTACCGGCTCCACCCGCACCTACCCGATTGGGTTCATCTGATGCTGCAGACCATTCTCGATGCCAACAGAAACTGGTTGGCCTCCAACAGCCAGCGGCTGGAAGCGATGCGCAACCGGCCTGAACGCACCGCAGTATGTGGCTGAGCAAACAGGAGCTCCCATGACCGATCATGATTTGTTTCAGACTGAGGTACCGAACATCGACGGCGATTTGCTCGCCCTCCCCGACCTGGAGCGGCTTAGCAATCCGGGCGGCCTGTCCCACCCTCCGCGAATTCTTTTGCTCCATGGTTCTAACCGCGAACGGTCATTCAGCCGCCTGCTGGTCGAGGAAGCGTCGCGCCTGTTGCGCCGCCTTGGGGCCGAGACGCGCATTTTCGATCCATCGGGGCTGCCGCTGCCGGATGACGCACCGGAAACCCATCCGAAGGTGAAGGAGCTACGGGAGCTGATGACCTGGTCCGAGGGGCAGGTCTGGTGTTCTCCCGAACGGCATGGCTCGATGAGTGCGGTATTCAAGGCGCAGATCGACTGGGTCCCTCTCGCGCTCGGCGCCGTCAGGCCGACGCAGGGCAAGACCCTAGCCGTGATGCAGGTCTGCGGCGGCTCGCAATCGTTCAACGTTGTGAATCAGCTGCGCGTGCTGGGTCGCTGGATGCGCATGTTCACCATCCCCAATCAGTCCTCGGTGCCCAAGGCCTTCCTGGAGTTCGACGATGCCGGCCGAATGAAGCCCTCGGCCTTCTACGATCGGCTGGTCGACGTCATGGAAGAGCTGATGAAGTTCACCCTCTTGCTGCGCGACCGCCAGGACTATCTCGTCGATCGCTACTCCGAACGCAAGGAATCAGCCGAAGCGCTGTCCCGGCGCGTCAATCAGCGTTCCATCTAGCAGCGTGCCGACCCAGCGAGATATGAATGCTTAATACCTTTGCCTTGTTTGCCGTCACCGCCGTCGCCGAGATCGTCGGTTGCTATTTGCCCTATCTCTGGTTGAAGCAGGGCAAGAGTGTCTGGTTGCTATTGCCCGCCGCGCTATCGCTGGCGTTGTTCGCCTGGCTGCTGTCGCTGCACCCGACCGCCGCAGGACGGGTCTATGCCGCTTACGGCGGCGTCTACGTCGGCATGGCGATGCTCTGGTTGTGGCTGGTGGATGGCGTTCGGCCAACCCATTGGGACCTGCTCGGCTGCGCAGTAGCCCTGCTCGGCATGGCGATCATTATGTTTGCACCGCGTGCCGCCTGAATTTGCTATCTGGAGTGATCTAATATGACCGTAAAAGTAGGCATCAATGGCTTTGGCCGCATTGGCCGTTTGGCGCTTCGCGCCGCCTGGGGCTGGCCGGAGCTGGAATTCGTTCGGGTAAACGATCCGGCCGGCGACGCCGCCACCCATGCGCACCTGCTCAACTTCGACTCGGTCCACGGCCGCTGGCAACACGAAGCGAGCAGTGACGATGATTGCCTGTTGATCGAGGGTAAGCGGATCCTCGTGACCGCCAACAAGGCGATTGCAGACACCGACTGGTCCGACTGCGATCTGGTGATCGAGGCCAGCGGCAAAATGAAGACCGTTGAAGTACTGCAAGGCTATCTGGACCAAGGCGTGAAGCGCGTTGTGGTCAGCGCGCCGGTCAAGGAAGCCGGAGCGCTCAATATCGTCATGGGCGTCAACGACCAGCTGTTCGATCCGGCGCTCCACCGCATCGTCACCGCCGCGTCCTGCACCACGAACTGCCTGGCGCCGGTGGTCAAGGTGATCCATGAGCATCTGGGCATCCGTCATGGGTCGATCACCACCATCCATGACCTGACCAATACCCAGAGCATTCTCGATCAGCCGCACAAGGATCTGCGGCGGGCTCGCGCCTCCGGCATGAGCCTGATTCCGACTACTACCGGTTCGGCGACCGCGATTGCGGAGATCTTTCCGGAACTACGTGGAAAGCTCAATGGCCACGCCGTGCGCGTGCCGCTGGCGAACGCCTCGCTGACCGACTGCGTATTCGAGGTTGAGCGCCCAACCAGCGTCGAGGAGGTCAATCAGCTACTGCAGGCCGCCGCGAGCGAAGGCCCGCTAAAGGGCATCCTCGGTTACGAAGAGCGCCCGCTGGTTTCCATCGATTACCGCACGGACCCGCGCTCCTCGATCATCGATGCGCTGTCGACCATGGTCGTCAACGGTACCCAGGTGAAGCTATATGCCTGGTACGACAACGAGTGGGGCTATGCCAATCGCACCGTGGAACTGGCGCGCAAGGTCGGCCTGGCCGGGTAATCGAGTCCCCCAACGCAACAGGATCGTCCTATGCACGCCCTCTCCCGCCTCGCGCCCGAGGTTCGCCAGTACCTGCTGGTGACCGGCAACTACTGGGCCTTCACCCTGACCGACGGTGCGCTGCGGATGCTGGTCGTGCTGCACTTCCATGCGCTGGGCTATACGCCGCTGCAGATTGCCGCGCTGTTTCTCTTCTACGAGATATTCGGCGTAATCACCAATCTGATCGGCGGCTATCTGGGCGCGCGGCTGGGACTCAATCGCACCATGAACATCGGCCTTGCCATGCAGGTGGTGGCATTGCTGATGCTGACGATGCCTGCTGCGTGGTTGACGATACCCTGGGTGATGGCGGCGCAAGCACTGTCGGGTATCGCCAAAGACCTGAACAAGATGAGTGCCAAGAGCTCCATCAAGCTCCTGGTGCCGGACGGTCAGCAAGGCACGCTATATAGGTGGGTGGCGGTTCTCACTGGGTCGAAGAATGCGCTCAAGGGCGTGGGGTTTTTCCTAGGCGGTGCCTTGCTCGCGGGCGTTGGTTTTCGTGGTTCTCTGCTGGCCATGGCGACGGCATTGGCCCTGATCTGGGTCGCCAGCCTGTTCCTGCTGAAGAAAGACCTGGGCAAAGCCAAGGCGAAACCGAAGTTCCGCGAATTGCTCTCTAAAAGCCGCGCCATCAACGTTCTGTCAGCCGCACGGTTGTTCCTGTTCGGTGCGCGTGACGTCTGGTTCGTGGTCGCTCTGCCGGTTTACCTGTCTACCGTGTTTGGCTGGGATTTCTGGCAAGTCGGCGGCTTTCTCGCGCTCTGGGTGATCGGTTACGGCGTTATCCAGTCGCTCGCCCCGGCCATCACCGGCAAAAAAAGCGGCCAGGTCCCGGATGGACGCGCGGCTTTTATCTGGGCTCTGCTGCTGGCCGGCCTGCCAGCGAGCATTGCGCTGGGGCTAGGCACCGGGCTGTCGCCCCAGACGGTGCTACTCGGCGGCCTTCTGCTATTCGGCGCGTTGTTCGCGGTAAATTCATCGCTGCACAGCTACCTCATCGTCTCCTATGCGAAGGCCGATGGCGTGTCGCTGGATGTCGGCTTCTACTACATGTCCAACGCCATGGGCCGGCTGCTGGGTACGTTGTTGTCCGGCTGGGTCTATCAGCGCTACGGCCTTGAAGCCTGCCTCTGGATATCGAGCGCCTTCGTGCTGCTTGCCGCATTGATATCGGTGGGCCTGCCCCGGCACATCCAGGCAGCCCCATCGGCCAATTGAACGTGCCGATTACGGTCAGGTAAGCAAATCTTGCCGATGAGTCAGCTAATCAGAAGCAACGCGCCGGTTCACGCTCGGCCAGCACGGCCGCTTCCTGACGCGAGCCACTCTACCGGCGAATTGGCCGAGACCGTTCTCGGTGCAGATCGACTTCGCTTTTTTGCCAACGCTCGCGCCTATCATTGAGCAGATGGCTCAGGACCGAGCGCATCTTTCCGGCCTTGACCGGCTTGTTCAGCACTGGCACGCCGAGCCCCTGCAGTTGCCGGCGGCACTGGTCGCTGCGATCAGCTGTGACCATCACGACGGGAATCGACTGGCCGAAGTGCGCCCGCAGCGCAGTGACCACATCCCAACCCGTCACGCCTCGATCAAGGTGATAGTCGGCAAGTATGACCTCCGGCGGCGATCCGTCGAGTACGGCCAAAGCCGCCTGCTGATCGGTGGCGATCAGCACTTCGCAGCCCCACTGCCCAAGTAACGCCGCCATGCTGTGCAGGATGCTCAGCTCGTTATCCAGAACCAGCAGGCGCCGACCGGGGAGTGGATCGCCGAGCACCGGCACTGCCATCGGCGCCGCGGTTGCCGGCGGCAAGGGGTTGTCGGCAAGCGGTACATCGATGCTGAACACCGAGCCCTGCCCCGGCTGGGAACGCACCTGGACGCGGTAATCGAGCATGGAGGCGATGCGGTCGACGATGGCCAGACCGAGCCCGACTCCGGCGCGCTCGGCAGCCCGTTGCACACCTAATTGATTGAACTCGAGGAAGATCGACTGCATCTGATCCGCCTCGATGCCCCGGCCGGTATCCCAGACTTCGATCCGCAGGCTGTCGCCACGTTTGCGTGCGCCCAGCAACACTCGCCCTCTGTCCGTATAACGGCAGGCATTGCTAAGAAAGTTGCGCAAAATGCGCGTTAGCAGCCTGAAGTCGGTACTCAGCGCGTAGGCTGGGATGTAGTGATCGAAGCCGAGCCCTTCCGCTTCGGCCACTGACTGAAATTCGGAGACCAACGGCAGCAGCAATTCATCGAGGCGATAGACCTCAATGTCGGGTTTGATCGCCTGCTGGTCCAGCTTGGAAATGTCCAGCAAGTCAGTCAGCAGATCCTCCGCGCCTTCCAGCGCCTGGTGCGCGCGCTCGACAAGGTTCTGCTCGGACTCCGCCAGCTCCCGCTCGCGCAAGGTCGAGATCAGCAGGCGCGCCGCATTGAGTGGTTGCAGCAGGTCATGGCTGGCGGCGGCCAGGTACTTGTCCTTGCTGTGATTGGCCGCCTCGGCCGCATCACGCGCCTTACGCAGTTCCAGGGTACGTTCCGCGACCCGTTGCTCAAGCTGCTCGTTGAGTTGCAGCAACCGCAGCTGTGCCAGCTTGCGCTCGGTGATGTCAGCGACGAAGCCCTCGACCAGACCATCCTCGTCGGGCTTGAGCAGCAGGTTCATCATTACGTCGAGCGCGCTGCCATCCTTGCGTCGCAACCGGGTTTCATAGCCGAACAGCCCATGCTGGTCGCTCAGGACCTGACGGATCTGCTTCAGCTCTTGCTCACCACCGATAAAGAGGTGGTGGGACAGATCGGTCAGTGTCCAGAGCGCCTCGGCGGGGCTTTCGTATCCGAGCATGCGTGCCAATGCCGGATTGGCTGCACGGATGCCTTCCTGCAGGCTCGCCTGAAAGATGCCGTGCACGGCATGCTCGAACAACCACTTATAACGGTTACGCTCGGCTTCCAGCTCCTCCAGACGCGCCACCAGCTCGGGGTAGTGGCTCTTGCGCGCCGAGTGCGTCCCGAGCCCGAGCAATCCGGCCAGCGCGTCCGGCTGGTCAGAGTGCTTCGGCATAGACCACCTCGACGTCGCGTTGGGTCGAGGAGCGCGGGTTGGTGAGGATGCACGGGTCCTGCATTGCGTGGTGGGAGAGGAACGGAATGTCTGACAGATTCACCCCGTGCAAGCCCAATGTTTCGTTGAAGCCGATGGCCTTCTTGAGGCTAATCAGGTGCAGCACGAGACGTTCACGGATCTGTCGGTGACTCATCCCGCGACTATCGACGCCTAAGGTTTCCGCGACGACTTTGAAGCGATCCGGCGCCGCATCGTAGTTGAACGCGACCACGTGCTCGACCAGTACCGCATTACACAACCCATGGGGCAAATCCAGGAAACCACCGAGGCTGTGCGACATCGCATGCACCGCGCCCAGGATGGCATTGGAGAATGCGAGCCCCGCCTGCATGCTGCCGAGCATGACCTTTTCACGGAGCTGAATATCGGCCGGGTTGGCGATCATCTGCACCAGATGGCCATTGATCAAGCGCATGGCTTCCAGCGCATGGGGATCGGTCAAGGGGCCATGGCCGGTGGAAACGAAGGCTTCGATGGCATGCACCAGCGCATCGATGCCAGTGCATGCCGAAAGGAACGGGTCCATGCTCAGGGTGGTTTCCGGATCGATCAGCGATACATCGGGCACCGCGCCCTTGCTGACGATGGAAAACTTCATCCGCTCTTCCTGGTTGGAGATGATTACGAACTGCGAGACGTCAGCCGAAGTACCTGCGGTGGTCGGGATCAGAATGATCGGTGGACTCGGCACCCGTAGGGTATCGACGCCTTCGAATTCGATGATATTGCGCCCATGGGCGACGGCGATGCCGATGCCCTTGGCACAGTCCATCGGGCTCCCGCCACCGACCGCGACGATGACGTTGCAGCCCTCGCTGCGATAGACCTCCGCACCGGCCATTACCTCCTCGGTGCGAGGATTAGCAGACACCTGGGTGTACAGGCAGTACTCGATGTTCTGACTGATCAGGCTGGCCTGAATATCAGCCACCCATCCAGCGATGACGACGCCGGGATCTGACACCAGCAGTACCTTGCGGGCACCGAAGTTTTTGGCGTAGTTGCCGGCGCTATGGCGGCATCCGGCTCCGAATACGATTTCGGGAGAAACGAACTTGCGCTGCAGGCTGATATTGGGGCTCATACAACGGCCTTGGTTATTTTTATATGTCCGGCAAGCGTACTGTTTTCCGTCACCAAAGCAATCCGCTAAAAGCCCCAGCATGCCGAGGAGAATGGCTGAGCGTGACGTGCGCCAGGCCCCGCCTGCTCAGCGCAGCACGCGCTGATAGAAGCGGCACTCCTGCTCCAGCGCGTCCGCCAGGTTGGCCGCCTGTCGGAAACCGTGACGTTCTTCTGGGTAGAAGCAGTACTCGACAGGCACGTTTCGCTGACGTAACGCTGCCACCATCGACTCGGTCTGTTCGGGCAGCACGACGGCATCCTGCCCGCCCTGAAAGAAGATCACCGGTACGCTGATGTGCTCCGCGTTATGCAACGGGGCGCGTTGACGGTAACGGTCGGCGTGACGCTCGGGGTCGCCGATCAGCCAATCCAGATAATCCGCCTCGAATTTATGCGTGGCAGCTCGTAGTGCAAGCGGATCGCTGACGCCATAGAGACTCGCGCCGCCGCTGAAGCCTGCGTCGGACACCAGCGCACAGAGCGCGGTATAACCCCCGGCGCTCGAACCACGAATGAACGTGCGCGCCGCATCGATCTGCCCGCCCGCCGCCAGTGCCCTGATAACGGCACGCGCATCCTCTACATCGACAACGCCCCATTGCTCGCGAAGTCGTTCACGATAGGCACGACCGAACCCGCTACTGCCTCGGTAGTTGAGGTCGGTGACGGCGAAACCGCGCTGGGTCCAGTACTGGACCCGCGGATCGAATATTGGATAGCACGCTGAAGTGGGGCCTCCATGCAGGAAAACCACCAACGGTGGACGCTCCCCCTCCAGACTGCGGCAACTGGCATTACAGGGTGGGTAGAAAAACGCATGGGCAGTTTCATCTTCCCCGGTGGCGAAGCTGAACGGCTGCGGGCGCGACAGCTGATCGGCCGGCAACGGCTGTGACCCGCCAGCGAGGATGCAGGTCTCCCCGGTCTTACGATCCAGAGCCAGCACTGCTGGCACGCGATCGGCCGCACCGGCAATGCAGTAATAACGCTGGTCATCCGCGGCCAACTGTCGACAACGACTGAACCCGGTCGCCAGCTGACGCTCATGGCCCTCCTGGCCCCGCTCGAACAGCAGGCCGTAGCCATCGACCATGCGTGTCAGCAGCAGGCCGCTATAGGCCAGCGGTAGATAACTGACTGTGCCCAGCTGCCACGGCGCTGGCGCGTGATCGAAGGCCGGCAAAGCAGCCGCGCCGGAGCCCTTCTCGTCGTCCACGGGTGTAAAGGCAGGAACCAGTCGATCACCCTGTTCACGCCAGGGCTGCCACCAGCCCGCGCGATCGCTCAAGCAGTAGAGCGTACCGTCCGCTGCAAAGCGCGGCTGTTGCAAGGATTCGCCGCCTTCCGCCCCGGCCAGGCATCTCGGCGTTTGCCATGCGCCATCACCGCCGCGTTCGGCCATCCACAGGCAAGTCGACGTCCAGGGCTGATCGGGGCGCTGCCATTGAATCCAGGCCATGCGCTGCGATTCGGCATCAATGGTTGGTGAAGAATAGAAATCCGCGCCTTCGGCAAGGACGCTGCGAGCGCCGTCGCGCACCGAGAAGCAGACCAGCCGATGTGCCACTTGCTCGTCGGCTTGTGTTTCCTCGACGGCCAAGATGGTCGATCGCACCGGATCGAACTGCAAATCACCGTAGCGACAATACGGGCGCTGCGTAAGCGCAACGGGTTCGGCTGCGGTTTTGTGGCCAATGGACTGCAGATAGATCTGCTGGTCCTTCTCATTGACGAAGGCCACCCCCTGATCCATCAGGCAAAAGGCCCCGCCGCCATACTCGTAGACCCGGCTGCGCAGCGATACATCTGCCGGCGTCACACAGACGGCGCGACCGGCTCGCCAGTACCACAGCGTACTGCGAGCATCCGCCGGATCGTATTCGATCCAGAACACCCCGCCATGGCCTGCCCGGATCTCAGCGAAGTCACGGCTCGCTGATGCGGCCTTCTCGGCGCTCCAGTCGCTGTGCCAAAAGCCATAGGGAATCGCAGTCTTGGTCATTTTGAACTCGCTAGACAGGCATAGATCGGATCGGACGACCTTACACCTTGAGGATCAGTTTCGATGCCTTCTCGTTGCGGAAGGTCAGCTCATCCAGCCCACTCGGGGCCTGCTCGGCCTCGGTACGCGCAGCGAGAATCGTGCCGTGATGGGCGGATTTGCTGCACACCGGGTCGGCATTGGTCGCATCGCCAGTGAGCATGAACGCCTGGCAGCGGCAACCGCCGAAGTCCTTTTCCTTTTCATCGCAGGATTGGCAAGGCTCGGGCATCCAGTCGAAACCACGAAATCTGTTGAAGCCGAACGAGTGCTTCCAGATCTGCTCAATGCTCTGGTCGCGCACGTTTGGAAAGTTGATCGGCAACTGTCGCGCGCTATGGCAAGGCAGTGCCGTGCCGTCAGGGGTAATGTCGAGGAACAGGTTGCCCCAGCCGTTCATGCAGCCCTTGGGACGCTCTTCGTAGTAATCTGGGGTGACGAAGATCAGCTTGCAGGGATGGTTCTCGGCGGCGAGTTTGTCGCGCCACTCGTTGGTGATGCGTTCGGCGCGCACCAGCTGCGCCTTGCTTGGCAGCAGCCCGGCGCGATTGAGTTCGGCCCAGCCGTAGAACTGGCAGGTGGCGAGCTCGACGAAGTCGGCTTCCAGCTCCAGGCAGAGCTGGATGATGCGGTCGATGTTGTCGATGTTGTGCCGGTGGGTGACGAAGTTAAGCACCATCGGGTAGCCATGGGCTTTCACGGCCCTAGCCATGGCGAGTTTCTGCGCGAAGGCTTTCTTGGAGCCGGCGAGCAGATTGTTCACCTCTTCATCGGCCGCCTGGAAACTGATCTGGATGTGATCGAGCCCGGCATCAGCAAATGAGGCGATCTTCTCCTCGGTCAAGCCGATGCCGGAGGTGATCAGGTTGGTGTAATAGCCGAGGTCACGCGCCGCCTTGATCAGCTCGGCCAAGTCCTGGCGGACCAGCGGCTCGCCGCCGGAAAATCCCAGCTGCGCCGCGCCCATTTCCCGCGCCTGCCGGAACACCTCGACCCATTCGGCAGTGCTCAGCTCATCGTGGCTGCGGGCGAAATCAAGCGGATTCGAGCAGTATGGGCACTGCAGCGGGCAGCGATAGGTGAGCTCGGCAAGCAGCCAGAGCGGCGGACCGGGCTCGAAGCCCGGTTTAGCGAAGCTCGATCCAGAACCGTTCAACGGCTACCTCCAGGAACGCAACGATGTCCTCCTCGATCCCTTCCGCATCGGGATAGCGCGCCTGCAGATCGGCAACGATGGCACCGACCGTGCGCGCACCATCCACCTCACCCAGCACTGCCGATGCGCTCTCGTTCAGCTTGATCATGCCCTCTGGATAGAGCAGCACGTGGCAGTCCTGCGCGGGCTCGAACTGAAAGCGAAAGCCGCGGCGAAATGCCGGAATCTTGGTCAGCATGTCAGTCATTGCCAGCTCCTCAGGCTGTGCGCCAGGTGCGGTCATGTTCGGGCTCAAAACGTGATGCCTTTATGCCAGACGCGCTCGCTCGTCACCGTATGGTACGGCGGGCGAGCCAGCTCGTAGGCCATGCTCATGGCGTCCAGCATGCTCCACAAGACGTCGAGTTTGAATTGAAGAATGTTCAGCATGCGTTCCTGGGCTTCGCGGGTGGTGTAGTGCTCCAAGGTGATGCGCAGACCATGTTCGACATCGCGGCGCGCTTCCTTCAAGCGCTTGCGGAAATAGTCATAGCCAGACGGATCGATCCAGCTGTAATGCTGAGGCCAGGCGTCCAGACGGGACTGATGGATGGTCGGTGCGAACAGTTCGGTAAGCGAACTGCTGGCCGCCTCCTGCCAGACCGCGCGACGGGCGAAATTGACGTAGGCATCGACGGCGAAACGCACGCCCGGCAAGACCAGTTCCTGGGAAAGCACCTGCTCGCGATCCAACCCGACCGACTCGGCCAACCGCAGCCAGGCCTCGATACCGCCCTCCTCACCCGGCGTTCCGTCGTGATCGATGATGCGCTGTACCCACTCCCTACGCGTATCACGATCCGGGCAGTTGGCCATGATCGCGGCATCCTTCACCGGAATGCATACCTGATAGTAGAAGCGGTTCGCCACCCAACCCTGGATCTGCTCGCGAGTTGAGCGGCCTTCGTACATCGCACGATGGAACGGGTGATGGATGTGGTAGTAGTCGCCCTTGGCGCGGAGTGCCGCCTCGAACTCGGCGGGGGTCATGGCAGGGAGGGTCATAACAGTTTCCTTACGGGGTGTTGTGCGGGCTGCCTTTTCCAGGTCGCGACGGCCGCGGCCACCCGCGACTGACTGTCCGGGTGCGCCGAGCACCGCTTGCGCTACAGCTCGATGCTCATGCCATCGAACGAGACTTCGATTCCGTGCTGGTCCAGCACCGCGCGCTCGGCGGAATCCTCGTCGAGGATCGGATTGGTGTTATTGATATGGATGAGGATCTTGCGTGCCTCCGGCATGCCGTCGAGCACCTCGATCATGCCGCCAGGGCCGCTCTGCTGAAGGTGGCCCATTTCGCTGCCGAGCTTGGTCCCTACTTCACGCACGCGCATTTCATCGTCGCGCCAGAGCGTGCCGTCGACCAGCAGGCAATCGGCGCCGCGCATGATTTCCAGCAGCTCAGGGCTGACTTTGCCCAGTCCCGGCGCATAGAACAGCTTGCCGCCGGTCTTGCGGTCCTCGATCAACAGCCCGATGTTGTCACCCGGATGTGGGTCGTTACGGTGCGGCGAATACGGCGGCGCTGAGCTGCGCAGCGGGATCGGCGTGAGCGTCAGGTCCGGGCAAACCGGAATGGTAAAACTGCCCTCCAGCGCGATGGGGTTCCAGCGCAGGCCGCCGTTCCAGTGCTTGAGCATCTTGAACAACGGAAAGCCGGTACTGAGGTCCTGGTGAACCATGTCGGTACACCAGACGTCATGCGGGCAGCCTTCACGCAGTGTCAGCAGGCCGGTGGTGTGATCGATCTGGCTGTCGAGCAAAATGATCGCACCGATCGCCGTGTCACGCGGTCCACGCGCTGGCTGCAGCTTCGGAAAAGACTCCAACTGGGCGCGGATATCCGGCGAAGCGTTGCAAAGTATCCAATCCTCGCCGTTATCGCTGATCGCAATCGACGATTGAGTGCGGGCTTTGGCGCGCAAGGTCCCATTGCGAAGCCCTGCGCAGTTGGCGCAGTTGCAGTTCCACTGAGGAAAGCCGCCGCCAGCAGCCGAGCCGAGAATCTGGATGAACATGGGCAGCTCCCTGAAAGCAAAGCCCCGGTCAGAGCCGGGGCGGATAAATCAGCGGTTGGCGAAGTACATGGTGACTTCAAAACCAATGCGCAGGTCGGTAAAAGCAGGTTTGGTCCACATGGTGCGATTCCTCTCTTATGGGTGCCGGGTTATCCCGACGGCTCATTAAGCACTCTAGTCTGCTAAAAGCAGAATGGTACTTTGGAAGGAGACAACGCCCTGCCTTGGTAGTGCCTGGGAAGTAGCCCCAGCCATTTACCGTACCGGCGTGTCTTTGCAAACATCGAGATGGCAAGCTAGCGCCGACGTGTTGCCGGGCGATCATTCACACCGCGCCAAGCCAGTTCGTTGGTCAGCGTGGCCATCGGCGAGAACATGTCGAAATCAAACTCGGTCATGGCATCGCCGTCCTGCACGCGTAACGGCCAGTCGTGGTTGGCCAGGGCGGCCTTGCCGACAGCCACAAGATCAAGCTCGCCGTCATCGAGCAGCTTTTGCGCCTGCTCGCCGGTCGTCACGCTGCCGTTGCCAATCACCGGAATCGACACGCTTGTCTTTGCGATCGCCGACAGGGTTGCCCCCTCTGCGAAGGCCGGCGCACCCACGTCATATTCAGTGATATGCAGATAATCCAGCCCCGCCTCGGCCAGCATGGCGAAGCGAGTCCTGGCCTCTTCGACCCCGCCCTCCCACTTCAGCCGGCTCGCGGTGACCATGCCTTGGGATAGCCGCATGCCCACCAGGAAATCAGGGCCGACTGCTTCGCGTACCGCATGGATAACCGCCAGTGGTAATGCCAGCCGGGCCTTATAGTCGCCGCCCCAGCGGTCAGTACGCTGGTTGAACTCACTGCTGATGAACTCATGAAGCAGGTAGCCATTGGCGCCGTGCAGCTCCACTCCATCGAAGCCCGCGTCGCGCGCATGGCGGGCCGACTGAACGAACCCGGCGATTGCCTCCTGGATTTCCTTCTCGGTCATCTCGGCAGGTGTGGCGTAAGGCCCCTCGCCGCCATAGAAACTAAGCTGCGTTCCGCCCGGTTGAACCGCTGAGGGCGCGACATGACGAGCATGGTGGATGTTGCCCTGGGTCTGCGCGCCGCCGTGCATCAGCTGCGCGATGAAGGCGGCGCCGGCCGTGTGCACCGCTTCGACCACCGGTACCCAGCTGTCGCGCTGGATCTCGGTGGCCAGGCCCGGCTGATTGAAATAGCCCTGGCTGTAGACCGTATCGGTGTAGGTCCCTTCGGTGATCAGCAGGCCGAAGCCGCCCTCGGCGAACGCCTGGTAGTAGTCGCGCATCAGCTCGTTGGCGTTACCTTCCGGCTCTGCGCTGACGCGCGTCATTGGCGCTAACACGGTGCGGTTGCGCAATTTCAGCTGACCCAGCTGGACGGGTTCGAGTAGTGCGGGCATAGGCGATTCCTCACGAAATAAGGGACGTGCTAAATCTGAGGCGCTTAGGGATGCTGGAGTTCGGCCAGCGCGATAGCTGGTCTGCCAGACGCCAAAAAAAACGCGACCTGAAGGCCGCGCTGCGTTGATGAACCATCGAGACCGCACTCACCCAGCCCGTGGTCCCCGCACTTAGGTGCGAGCAAAATAATGCCGGCGCGCAGGAGCGAACGCGCCGGGTCCTCCGAGTTACGATTCGCAGGCTTAGAAGAAGCCCAGCGGGTTGATGTCGTAGCTGATCAACAGGTTCTTGGTCTGCTGATAATGGTCGAGCATCATCTTGTGGGTTTCGCGGCCGACCCCGGACTTCTTGTAGCCACCGAACGCGGCGTGGGCGGGATAGAGGTGGTAACAGTTGGTCCAGACGCGACCGGCCTTGATGCCACGGCCCATGCGGTAGGCGCGATTGATGTCGCGGGTCCAAACGCCGGCGCCGAGGCCGAACTCCGTGTCATTGGCAATCGCCAGCGCTTCGGCTTCGTCCTTGAAGGTGGCAACACCGACCACAGGCCCGAAGATCTCTTCCTGGAATACGCGCATCTTGTTGTGGCCCTTGATCAGGGTCGGCTGCACGTAATAGCCGGTGGCCAGACCACCTTCAAGCTTCTCGGCGGCGCCGCCGGTCAGGATCTGCGCGCCTTCCTGCTGGGCGATTTCCATGTAGGAAAGGATCTTGTCGAACTGCTGCTCGGACGCCTGGGCGCCGACCATGGTGTCGGTGTCCAACGGGTCGCCGCGCTTGATCGCTTTGATCTTCTTCATTACCACTTCCATGAAGGGTTCGAAGATCGATTCCTGAACCAGCGCACGCGACGGGCAGGTGCAGACTTCGCCCTGGTTGAAGAATGCCAGCACCAGGCCTTCGGCGGCCTTCTCGATGAACGCAGGCTCAGCCTGCATGATGTCTTCGAAGAAGATATTCGGCGATTTCCCACCTAGCTCCACAGTACTCGGAATGATGTTTTCAGCCGCGCAACGCATGATGTGCGACCCAACTGGTGTGGAACCGGTGAAGGCGATCTTGGCGATGCGGGTATTGGTCGCCAGCGCCTGCCCTGCTTCCTTGCCGAAGCCCTGAACGATGTTCAGCACGCCGGCCGGTAACAGGTCACCGACCAGCTCAGCAAATACCATGATCGACAGCGGCGTTTGCTCGGCTGGTTTGAGCACCACACAGTTACCGGCTGCCAGCGCCGGCGCCAGTTTCCAGGCCGCCATCAGCAGCGGGAAGTTCCACGGAATGATCTGTCCGACCACGCCCAGCGGCTCGTGGAAGTGGTACGCCGCGGTGTGTTCGTTGATTTCGGCAGCGCTGCCTTCCTGAGCACGAATGCAGCCAGCGAAGTAGCGAAAATGATCAGCTGCCAGCGGCACGTCAGCGTTCAAGGTTTCACGAACGGCCTTGCCGTTGTCCCATGTTTCGGCGATGGCCAACTTTTCCAGGTTAGCCTCGATGCGATCGGCAATCTTCAGCAGGATCAACGCACGATCTTGCGCCGCAGTCTTGCCCCATGCATCGGCAGCTGCGTGCGCAGCGTCCAGGGCCTTCTCGACATCTTCAGCCCCGGATCGCGGAAACTCGGCGATCACCTCGCCGTTGACCGGCGAGGTGTTGACGAAATATTCACCCTTGACCGGCGGGACGAATTCACCGCCGATGAAGTTTCCGTAACGTGGCTTGAAAGAAATGACGGCGCCTGCCGTACCGGGTTGGGCGTAGATCATGAGCGGCCTCTCTAGTTTTTCTGCTTGTCGGAGCCTGACCGGGGATGGACAGGGCATGGAGCGATCTTAGGCAGGCTGTGCCCATCCCCGGTATGCCCCCAAGGGACAGGTGCGTTCCTCATTTGGTAGTAGGTGCAAGGGCCTCATACCTTCCTGGCAAGCGGCACCCGTAGCCCCATCATCGAGCGGAACTGCCGCAAGTCGCCGGTCAGCCACATGGCCACAGGACGCAGAAACGCAAAGGCCGGCATTCAAGCCGGCCCTTCGTTGGAACACAGATCAGCGCTGGGCGACGACCTGTTCCTTCGGCAGCTTGAAGGTCCAAACCATGCCGCCCTGGTTGAAGTCCTTCACTCGCTTGGCGACTTCTCCACCCCATAGCGGTACCGCGCCGCCCCAGCCAGAGAGCACGGAGACATATTGCTCGCCGTCCATTTCCCACGTGACCGGGGAGCCGATGACGCCGGAACCGGTGTTGAATTCATACACCTTCTTGCCAGTCTTGGCGTCAAACGCCATCAGGTAGCCTTCCGGGTTGCCGGTAAATACCAGGTTGCCCTTGGTTGCAAGAACGCCACCCCACAGCGGTGCGTAGTTCTCGTACCGCCAGACTTCCTTGCCGGTCTTCGGGTCGATGGCGCGCAGGACGCCGATGTATTCCTCGTTCAGCGGTTTAATGGTGAAGCCAGCACCGAGATAAGCCGCGCCCTTCTTGTAGGCCACGCCTTCGTTCCAGATATCCATGCCCCACTCGTTGGACGGCACGTAGAACAGACCGGTGTCCTGGCTGTAGGCCATGGGCATCCAGTTCTTGCCGCCGAGGAATGATGGCGCGACGAACACCGACTTACCCTTGTCCGCTTCGCCCGGTGCGCCAGGACGCTTAGCGTCGTCGTAAAGCGGACGGCCATTCTCGTCCAGACCCTTGGCCCAGGTGATCTTGTCGACAAAAGGGAAACCACGGATGAACTTGCCGTTGGTGCGATCCAGAACGTAGAAGAACCCGTTACGGTCTGCGGTGCCAGCAGCCTTGATGGTCTTGCCGCCCTCTTGGTAATCGAAGGAGATCAGCTCGTTAACACCGTCGTAATCCCAGCCGTCATGCGGTGTGGACTGAAAGTGCCATTTGATCGAACCGTCGTCAGGGTCCAGTGCCAGGCGCGAGGATGAGTACAGGTTGTCGCCTGGGCGCAGGTGCGAGTTCCAGGGCGAAGGGTTGCCCGTACCGAACAGCAGCGAGTCGGTATCGGAGTCGTAGTAGCCGCCGAGCCAGGGCGCGGCGCCGCCGGTCTTCCACAGGTCGCCCGGCCAGGTCTTGCCGGCTTCTCCGCCGGAGATCCCGTTCTCGATCTTCTTGCCGTCCTTCATCACGAAGCCCATATGGCCTTCGACGGTCGGACGGCTCCACAGCAGCTCGCCATTCTTCGGGTTGAAGGCTTCGATCTTGCCCACCACGCCGAACTCGCCACCCGCCACGCCTGTGATCAGCTTGCCTTTCACCACCATGGGCGCCGCAGAGATGGAATAACCGGCCTTGTAGTCAGCCACGGTCTTCTTCCAGACGACCTTGCCGGTGTCCTTATTCAACGCGACCAGCTTGGCGTCGAGGGTGCCGAAAATCACCAGATCGTCATACAAGGCCACACCCCGGTTGATCACGTCGCAACACGGCATGATGCCGTCCGGTAGGCGTGCATCGTATTGCCAGAGCTCTTTACCGGTGCGCGCGTCGACGGCAAAGACCCGCGAGTAGGAGCCGGTGAGGTACATGACGCCGTCCTTCACCAGCGGCTGTGCTTCCTGGCCACGCTGCTTTTCGCCGCCAAAGGAGAAACCCCAGACCGGACGGAGCTGGCTGACGTTTGTGCTGTTGAGGGTATCCAGGGTGCTGTAGCGCTGCCCTTTCAGGCCCAGCCCGTTGGTCACGATCTGATCAGTGGATTCGGCATCATCGAGGATTTCCTGGTCGGTGACAGCCAAGGCCGACACGCTGGACAACGCCATGGCGGCGCAAAGCGCTGTCAGAGCGAAGGGCTTGCGAAGACCGGTGTGCTTCATTGCGGCTACCTCTGAGGGTTCATTGTTATCGTCGCCGGGAAAGTTTCCCGGTCTGCCGTGGATTCTTCGTTCCAAGCCCACCGCCAACAATTGCACGCAGTACCGATTTCCCTACTTCCTTGGTAGCAATACCCCGCGCAGCGCCCCCCATTGCTGCACCGCTATGAGATTGACGCACGGGCACCGAAGCCGAGCCCGGATGCGTCACAGGACGATTCCAGTCAGGCCGCGAGCCATACAACGCCCCGACTCACAGCGACATAAACCATGCTTCGTTGTTCAAGCATCATTCACCGCATGGAGCGCGGCGACGGTTCGTTGCTGCGATAATCGGAGCGCGTCATAGCCCGCGCACCCACGCGCCAGCGCGTTACAAATCGATGCTTCAGCAAGCCCAATCGCCTCTGCGGAGCGATAAAAGACAACCTGACCGAGGGGCGGCTTTTGCCACGGTACGGTCGAACAATTTCACACCCGTTATGCAGGCGTTTTTTAAATGAAAGAGAAGTGGTCAGCGTTTCCCTGGGTGTGCTTCGCCATGTGCGTAGGCGTGATGGGCACAGCGCTCATTTCACCGCTGTACCCGCTGTATCAGAACGTCTGGCAGCTCCGCACCAGCGATATCTCGCTGATCTACGTGGTGTACATGGTCGGCGCACTGTTCGGCCTGCTGTTCATGGGGCGCCTGTCAGATACCTTGGGGTTTCGCACCGTGATGCTGACCGGTCTGCTGCTGGGCTGGGCAGGTACCCTGCTGACCATGCTTGCCTGGAACCTGCCGAGCCGAATATTGGCCGCTTCGCGGTAGGGCTGTCCTCTAGTCTGATCGTCACGAGCGCCTCGGTGGGGCTGGTGCAGATTTCTCGCGACGGGGCCTCCCAGCGCATATCGATGATTACCAGCTTCCTGCTCGCGTTCGGCTTTGGTCTGGGGCCGATAATCGGCGGCATCATTGGTCAGTGGCTGCCGCATCCGCTGACGGTGACCTACGTGCCTTCGCTGATTCTCGGCGTGCTGGCCGTGTATGCCTTGATGCGCGTGCAGCTGAAATCTCATGCTGATGAACTGGCAACCGCGTCGCTCGGCTGGCGAACATTCGTCCCCCGCCTGGCTTGGGCCAGCCGCCGTGATTCGCTGGCTTTCATGCTGACCTGCGCCTGCCCGTTCTTTGCCTTCGGCGTATTCGGGATCTACGCCTCCCTGGCCCCGCTGTTTTTGGAAAAAATGCTGCCATGGCACGGTCCGGTGGTCAGCGGAACGTCGATCGGGGTCATTCTGCTGGCATCGGCCATGACACAGTTGGCATGCGCCAGAATGAGCGTGCGCTGGTGTGGCCTGCTGGGGCTGCTGGCGGTCGTGCTCAGCAATGCCATGCTCGTGTTCAATTTCAAGCTCGGCTCACCGGCCGTGTTCGTCGTCGGCGTATGCGCCGCAGCGGCGGGGCATGGCATGTGTTTGCTGGCCGGCATCAGCATGGTCAACCGCATCGCCACCCCGGTCGAGCGCTCCGGATTGATCTCGACCTACCTGGTATGCGGTTATGTCGGCAGCATCGTCCCGCTGATCGCCGCTGGCTGGATTGCCGATCATTACGGTCTGCCCGTCGCCATCACACTGCTGGGCCTGTGTGTCATTGCCATCGCCGCATCGCTGGCGGTGTGGTTTTTCCAGCATCCGCGCATGAGGGAGGCGTGAACGATGCCGCAGGTGCGCGAGCAGCTGCGGTGTCTTCGCAATGGGATCAGTTTTCGCTCAATTCGACTCGGTACAGCTCGGGCATCTCATAGCGTAGCCCGTAACTGGCGTAGCTCTCTTGCAGGACGCCGTCCTTGATCAGCCCCTCCAGCACGCCTTCGATCGCATACGCCAGCTGGCGGTTGGATTCGTGCACGGCCATGCCGAGCTCCCACACCTGTTTACCCATGTTCGGATAGGCGTTCTCCGCAAGCTTGAGGTGTTCATCAGCGGCCTGTGCGAGCAACCAGTCGATTTCGCCCCGCATGGCCATGGTCGCATCCACCTCCCCCGCCTGCATCGCGGCAAACGCTGCCTGTGCCGTCGGATAGTGATGGAGCATCGGCGAGATGCTGCCGTTGAATATCGATGACAGATAGAACGATGGAACGCTCTCTACTTCCACACCAACCGGGTGATAGCGGAACACACCCACGCTGGGCACCTCATCCAGGCGGCGATCGTCGTGCGCCGCTTGCCAGCGCTCGCTCTGGTAGGGACCGAACATGACCACCAGCTCGTTGATCAGCTCACCCAGCTCGTTCTGCTTGTAGGAGAACTCCCGGTCATAGGGCACGCGCATCATCACGTCGGCCAATACGTCCGGCCGCAGGTAATGGCCTTTCCAGATGAAGTTGCGCAGGTCGTCGTCCAGCGTCTCGTCTGGCGTGACCCACAGCACCTCGACTTTCAGGTCCAATCCGGCCGCCAACTTGTTCGCGAGCTCGACATCGACCCCGCGCGGTTTGCCGTCCACCATGAAGCTGTACGGTGGAAAATCCTCGTACATCGCCACCTTGAGCACGCCCGAGTCAATGATGTCGTCGAACGCGCGCACCTTGACCACGTCCGCTTGAACCCACGTGCAAACCATCAGAAGACAGAGCCCTGCGAGCAACTGGCGCATGATGATCACCGCTTGGCAGCTTCGCTTTCGATATAAGTGCGGATGGCCCAAAGCGCTTCCTGACTGAGGTAATCAGCCATGCGCGGCATGTACACGGCACCGTCGCGCACCGCACCGTTGATAACGCGCTCCTTGTACCACTCATCGCCATCGTAGCTGGCTTCCAGTTCGCGAAGATCGGGGGCGATCCCGCCAGAGATCGCTTCGAGACCGTGGCAGCGGGCGCAGTTCTGGTTGTAAGCGGAAGCTCCGATCTCGACGGCCTTGTCGTGGTACTCGCTCGGCGCACGGTAGGGGTTTTCATCAAGCCACTCCTCGCCCAACGGTTCCAGCCCTTTGGTCTCGACTTTTTGGGGCGTGACGTCGCCGTGAGCCAGCGCCAGACCGGCGAAGCCGAGCAGACCCGTAGCGAGAAGTGCGCGCAGTGATTTTTTGTTGTTCATGACTACCACCGTTGATTTCGATTACCTGAGCAAGGCAGCCCCGTCTGGAGCGCATGGTGGTCATCTTGGCGGTGGAACCGTGGTGGCAGAATCCTGCTTTGGTTGTCGGAACCTCCTCCCTTGGTAGTAGGCAACGGATCGCTTCCAGGAGACCCAGTCTCGCTTTCGGCCCGAGCGAAGCGCGTAAGATGCGAAGCGAACAGGCCTTGTCCATCCGCTCTATTCACAGGCGGGTGCCGTCAACATCCACCCAACGCGAGAGTCGATTGCCCATGACCGTAGTGCGTATCCCGCAGCGTTTGGATATCGACACCCTTCCCCGTTTCGAGGGCCTCCCGCTCGACCGCATCCTCACGCCTGTGACGCCGGAGCAGTTCGTTCAGGCTGTTGCCGAAATCACCGCCTACGCCGAAGTTGGCTTCGATACCGAGTCCAAACCCACCTTCAAGGTCGGCGAGCTATCCAACGGCCCGCATCTGATTCAGTTCGCCACGCCTGAAAAAGCCTATTTGTTCCAAGTGGGTGTGGAGGGTTGCATCGAGGCGGCGAAAGCGGTGCTGGAATCGGATCGGGTCCTGAAGATCGGCTTTGGATTGAGCTCAGATCGCAGCCGATTGCGCAGCAAGCTGGGGATCGAACTGCGGCATTACCTGGATCTGGGCACGACGCTGCGTTATCACGGCAAGAAAGGACAGGTCGGGCTGCGTGGCGCCGTCGCGGCGGTGCTGGCGGCCGGTCTTCGCAAGTCTCGTAGTGTGTCGACATCCAACTGGGCAAACCGGTCGCTGAGTGAAGCCCAGCAGCATTACGCGGCCAATGACGCCTATGCCGCGCTGAACGTTTTTCTGGCGCTGGATGACGAGGCAGCAGCTTCGCTGTATGAGCGGATCGTCGACAGACCGCAGCGGCAGCCCTGAGTCCTCCGGCTCCGCCCGCCCCTTATTGCCTTTGGCTTGCAACCCACCCGCCTCGATGACGTCTACTCCACAGATGCCATAACCGGAGGTGAATGTGGAGGGGATGTTTTTCAGTGGCTGGTCGACCCTGTTTCGAACCTTGGTGGTCGGCGTGCTGGCCTACATCAACCTGATCGTGCTGCTGCGTGTTTCCGGCAGGCGCACGCTCTCCAAGATGAACGCGTTTGACCTGGTCGTTACGGTGGCCCTGGGCTCGACCTTCGCTACCATCCTGCTGAATCGCAACGTGTCGCTAGCCCAGGGTACCTTGGCGCTGGCGCTGCTGATCGGCCTGCAGTATCTGGTGACCTGGTCGAGCGTTCGTGCCGGCTGGGTACGCAAAGCGGTAACGGGTGAGCCAGCGCTGCTGCTCTACCAAGGCCAACTGCTAAGTGGTGCGATGCGCGCCGCCCGCGTCACCGAAGACGAGGTGCGCTCGGCCATTCGCTCCAGCGGCTCCGCAGCGATGGATGACGTCGAAGCCGTGATTCTCGAAACAGATGGCAGCTTCAGCGTGGTAAGGGCGGGCTCCGGCGACAGCCGTTCCAGCCTGTCCGGCGTGATGACGCCTGGTCCGCGCGAGGTGGAGATCGAATCGTCTTAAATGCTCGACCTCAGGTGTGATGGAGCGAGCCATGCAAATTCTGTTGAATATCGACGTTGCCGATCTAGGCAGCGCGATCGGCTTCTATCGTGACGCACTGGGTTTGCGTCATGCGCGCACGCTGTTCGAGGGAACGGTAGCCGAGATGCTGGGTGCTTGCTGCAGGGTTTATCTGATCGAGCATGCCGAACGTGCGCCACCTACTGCCACAGACAAAACCAGCCGGAATTTTGGTCGGCACTGGACGCCGGTCCATCCGGATTTCGTCGTGGAGAATATCGCCATGGCCTGCGAGCGTGCGGTTGCTGCGGGAGCCCTTCAGGAGACACCCATACGCCAGTTCGCCTGGGGCGACCTAGTGACCTTCAGCGATCCCTTCGGCAATGGCTTCTGCCTGATCCAGTTTCCCGCTGAGCCATATGAGTGAGGGCGTGGTGCGCCAAACGCCACCCCGGCTACACTCCTGGCTCTCTCTTACATCGATCAGAGGACATGGATCATGACCCAACGGGGCAGCTGTTTATGCAAGCGCGTCACCTACGAGATCGACGGGCCGCTGACCGACGTCCTGAACTGCCACTGCAGCATGTGCCGCAAGCTACATGCATCCGCGTTTCGCACCCGTGCGCGGGTGGCGAGCCGCGATTGGAAGACCCTGAGCGGGGCGGAGTCGATCAAGTTCTACGAGTCCTCACCGGGTGAGCACAAGGCCTTCTGCTCGGAATGCGGTTCCAGTCTATTTACCCGTTTCGATGCCCATCCCGAGGTGCTTGGCTTTCCGCTGGGCACGCTGGACACTGACCCCGGCGTCAAACCCACCCGGCACATATACGTCGCCAACAAGGCGCCTTGGTTCGATATCACCGACGACCTGCCCTGCTACGATCAGATGTGAACCACGGCGCCACTCACGATACCCCCTTGGAGCGGTGTTCGGCGCCGAACACATCGTCCCAGCTCCAGCCATCCGCCTCGAGCAATGCGCCAAGCAGTCGGCGGCGCTCATCCTGCTCAACATGCGCTGGCCTCTTCAGCGGAATGCCCGCATGTTCCAGCGGCTCCAGCGCAACCACCGGACCTGGCGCCTGTGGCGACACACGGCGCAGGTAATTCGCCTTCAACATATCGAGGTGTTGGTTGATTGCCGCTTCCAGCACCTTCCGTTTCAGCCGGTTCTGGTCTACGTCGACCCGATCCAGCAGGCGCAGTGTCTCGTCCAGCGTCACGATCGCCGGGATAATGCTCTTGCTGGCCTCACTGTTGTGAAAGCAATGCACGACCGGGTAGGAATGGTGATTGAGCGTGTGCTGCACCAGCATCTGGCTCAAGCCAGTGGCGCTGTCGTAGAACCGAGAGAGATCCGTACCATTCCAGCTGTTGAGCAGAATTTGCTGCGGCGTCCGCCCCAGGCTCGTGACGATAATGCTTAGCTGGTTCTGCAAACTGACGGCCGAGAGCACCGGAACGAAGTAGGTAATCGCCACGGTAATGAACGTCAGCCCGCAGAACGCAGCGGCGCTGGTCAGCACGCGCCAGCCATCTCCGGAGGCCGAGTAGTCGCCGACGCCGAGGGTGGAGAGCGTGAAGCCTGCATAGTAGAAGGTTTCCCATAGATCGGCCGCGGCCTTGGTAGTGCTGTCGATTACCGAGCCGGGGTGAGACGCGAGCGCTAGAAACAGGCTCAGCCACAGGCAGACGATCCAGGTGAGCAAGATCGATATCAGCACACATTGGCCAGCGTATTCGAGCAGCCTGGATTCGCCTTGCCGTCTCGCTGCAAGAAAGAACAGACGCCATACGCCTCTCGACAATGCATTGGTGATCTTGCCTCCGCCGCGCATCGACAGCGTGGTCTTAGCTATATCCAGGGCCACCATGAGGAACAGAAAGATACCGAGAACGAGAAGAGCCATAACGCTGTGTGTCACTCCATCACTGAGAACCCACAGGGTAGGAAAGGAGCCGGCGTCCGGAAGTTCAGGTCACAGGACTCGCTGATTTCGGGTGCCCGATAGGCGTTCCGGCGGTCTGGTCTGTCACCCGCGCCTGATGCGTTGATCGACGTGCCACGAGCGGTCGAGGCGAATCCTGCCTCGTAACAGCTGTACCGTATCGAAGCCGCCCCCGAGAAGAACGTATTTCCCGCGCCGCGGGGCTGCAACGGATGTCAGTGACCGACCACCACCTCGCTGATTTGCATGACCGGCTCCAGGTCGGTGTAATTGGGAATATCGGCCAGAATTTCGTCGGCATGCGGGCCGAAGCCGGCCTGAAAGGCTTCAAGCGAATCACTGAAGATATGGCACATCGCAACGTAGGTGGCGGCCGAGTTCGGCGTGCCGCCAGATAGCCCCTTGTCCACCGTGTAGTAGAGACAAGCTTTGCCCATGCGGGCCTGCACCAGTGGCATGTGCTTGTCGCGGTAGTAGTTGTGGTCGAAACGTGCACCCGGGGTATTGGGATACATCACGCTGGCTTTGATCATGCTTCGTGTCTCCATCTTGCCGGACTTCGCGCAGCGCCCGGTTGCGGTTGGTTGTGGCACCGATGTCTATGGCACGCCCCGCACCGCACAGTTCATTGGTGAGTGACTCACTTGACCACGAACATGCCTTCCATGCCTTTGTTCTGCAGGCCCTTGCAGTAGAACGGGTAGCGGCCGGGCTTGATCGGCAGGAAGAAAATTTCGGCCTCGCCAGCGTCTTCGAACTCCAGCTCGACCAGCGTGACTGCCTTGATTTCCACGCCGCCGGCTTCGACCTTGCGCAGGAAGATCGACCGCGCGAACTCGGGCGCCTGAAAAGCGCATTCCTTTTGCCCGTCCGTAGTGATCTTCAGCTGATAGGCAACGCCGGTTTCCAGCTGATATTCCTTTTGCGACACGGCGTAGCCGGTTTCTTCGGAGCCGAACTTGAGGTCTGGCAAAGCCTGGGTGCGCAGGGTCAGGTCGCCGGCGGCGTGCACCTGGTCGAAGCCAATCAGGCTGCCGAGAAACAGTACGTTGAGAATCAGTGCTTTGTAAGGAGGCATCGGAATCTGCTCTTGTTGTTGTTGACGGTTCCTATGCTATTGGCCGTAACCAGACGCCGATTTACTACCTTGGTACACAGCGACTGGTACTTTCTGCATATTTCCTTCGCATCAACAGGGTTCCTATGCTGGCGACAACGCCGTAGGAGCCGCCCATGCCCTTTTATTTTCGACGAGTCGGTTGCCTAATCGCGCTCGCCTGCTGCACCTCGCTGACGCACGCCGACACGGCAAATGACAAAGCGCTGGACGTGCAGATCGGCTATCTGGGCTTTCGCCCCGATCCAGGGCCGCTGCTGTCCAACGTGATACCGGAACCCGAGGATGCCGGGCAGCGCGGCGCCGAGCTTGCAATCAACGACAGCAATACCACCGGGCGCTTCCTCAAGCACAGCTACGGGCTGACGGCAATCAGCAGCGACTCACCGCATCAGCTGATTGAAGAGGCCCTCGGACTGCACGGAAAAGGGCTGCGGCTGTTCGTAGTGAACGCGCCGGCCGCCAGCCTCAAGCAACTCTCCGAGACGTTACCCGATAGCCTGCTGATCAACGCCGGTAGCGCCAACGATGAACTGCGCATTACCCGTTGCCTCGGCAACGTGCTGCACACCCTGCCCAGCCGCAGCATGCTGGCCGACGCCCTGGGGCAGTTTCTCGCCGTGCGTCGCTGGAACAGATGGCTGTTGATCAGCGGCCCGACGTTGGAGGATCAAGCCTATGCGGCGGCGCTACGGCGCGCCGCCAAGCGCTTCGGCCACAGGATCATCGAGGAAAAGCCTTGGTCGTTCGACAACGACCAGCGCCGCAGCGCCCAGGCGGATATGCCGCTGTTCACCCAGGCCGACGACTACGACGTCGTGGTTGTAGCGGACGAACGAGGCGACTTTGGCGAGTACGTGCCTTATCACACCTGGCTGCCTCGGCCTGTAGTCGGGACTCAGGGGCTGACACCGACCGGCTGGCACAAGACGGTGGAAACCTACGGCGCCGCGCAGTTGCAGAAGCGCTTCGAAGCCCACGCCGACCGCTGGATGAACGACCGCGACTTTGCCGCCTGGATCGGGGTGCGCAGCGTCGCCACTGCCATCACCAAACTCGGCGTAACCGACCCGCAAGCCATCCGCCAGGTACTGCTCAGCGACACGTTACCGGTGGATGGCTTCAAGGGGCGGAAGCTGACGTTTCGTCCGTGGAACGGCCAGTTGCGCCAACCCATACCGCTAACCCATGCGCGTGGCCTGGTCTCGAATTCGCCCCAAAATGGATTTCTGCACCCCACCAGCGAGCTGGACACGCTCGGTTTCGACCGACCGGAAAGCGACTGCCGGATGAGCGAGACGAAATCATGAATCGCCGTCTCGCGATTCAGCTGCTGTGCAGCCTTCTGACGGCAGGATCGGCGGCGATTCAAGCCGACGAACTGGGCTACGAGGCCTATATCGATAGCCCCAAGCGGATCAAGTGCCTGTACGGCTACGTCACCGCCAAGACCGGCAACTTCGATGCAGCCAGGCAGATCTTCGAGGACTGTGTACGGCGCTGGGACGACATCTACTCGATGATTTCGCTGGCGCAGATGTACGAGAGCGGCAGCGGCGTCGACAAGGATCTCGAACGCGCCGCGGCATTGCTCAAGCGCGGCGCCCAGCAGCCGGACGACGCCAGCTACGTCAGCCTTGCGCGTTATCACTGGGGCGTCGCACTGGCTGAAGGCCGTGGCGTTGCAATCGATCGGCAGGCGGCTCGGGAATGGCTGATGAGCGCATCGAAGGGCGGCCAGACCGAGGCCGACGACTACCTGATACACATGGATCAGCAATCGGATTCCGACATCCGCTGATGTGCGCCACACAACAACAAGAGAGCTTTCAGATGATTCGAACCCTACTTGCCACCGCCATCACCTATACGCTGATCTGCGCCAGCGGATCGACCCTAGCCGCCACCGCCTACGTCTCCAACGAGAAGGACGACAGCATAAGCGTGATCGACCTGAATACCCTCGAGACGGTGGAAACGCTCGAGGTGGGCCAGCGCCCGCGCGGCCTGGCGCTCTCACATGACAACAAACTGCTCTATATCTGCGCCAGTGATTCGGACACCGTCCAGGTCATGGACCTTGCCACGCGCCGGATCATCAAACAGCTACCTTCCGGCGCCGACCCAGAGCAATTCGCCCTGCACCCCAACAACCGCTGGCTGTACATCTCCAACGAGGACGATGCCCTGGTGACCGTGGTGGACGTGGACAACGAAGAAGTACTGGCGCAGATCGATGTCGGCGTGGAGCCCGAGGGCATGGCCGTCAGCCCGGACGGCAAATGGGCGGTCAACACCAGCGAAACCACCAATATGCTGCACTGGATCGATACCGCCACCAACGCGCTGGTGGACAACACCCTCGTCGATCAGCGCCCGCGCCATGTTGAATTCACCAAGGACAGCAAGGTGCTCTGGGCTTCGTCGGAGATCGGCGGAACGGTTAGCGTGGTCGATGTCCAACAGCGGCAGATCCTCAAGACCATCAATTTCCAGATCAAGGGCGTCCACCGCGACAAGGTCCAACCGGTCGGCATCAAGCTCAGCTCGAATGGAAGGTACGCCTTCGTTGCCCTCGGCCCGGCCAACCATATTGCTGTGGTCGATGCGAAAACCTACGAGGTACTCGACTACCTGCTGGTCGGTCGACGCGTCTGGCACATGGCGTTCAACCTTGACGAGAGCCGGCTGCTGACCACCAACGGCGTCAGCGGCGACGTTTCGGTGATCGACGTCGATACGCTCAAGGTGGTCAAGTCGATCAAGGTCGGCCGCTATCCCTGGGGTGTGGTGGTCACGCCATGAGCGCACTGGACGTAGAAAACATCGGCTTCGCCTATGGCGCGCGGCAGGCATTGCAGAGCATTGGTTTCAGCGCTGCTGCCGGCCGTTTCACCGCACTGCTCGGCCCTAACGGCGCGGGCAAGTCGACACTGATTGCCCTGCTCACACGCCTCTACGATCTGCAACAGGGCGAGATTCGCGTGGCCGGTTACAGCCTGCGCAGCCAGCCGCGCGAGGCGTTGCGTCGCCTGGGTGTGGTGTTCCAGCAGAGCACGCTGGATCTCGATCTCAGCGTCCAGCAGAACCTGCGTTACCACGCGGCCCTGCACGGTATGCCGCGCAGCCTCGCGAATGAACGCATCGAGCTCGAACTGGAGCGCCAGCAGCTCGGCGAACGGCGCAACAGCAAGGTGCGTGAGCTCAACGGCGGTCACCGGAGGCGGGTCGAGATCGCCCGTGCGCTGCTGCACAGACCCAGCTTGCTATTGCTCGACGAAGCCAGCGCCGGTCTCGACCCGGTCAGCCGGCAAGCACTCAACGCGCATGTGCGGGCGCTCTGCCATGACGAAGGCATGAGCGTGCTCTGGACGACGCATCTGCTGGACGAAGTGCAGGCCGCAGACGAGCTGATCATCCTCAACCGCGGCGGCCTCGTGGCCCAGGGGCGCGCCGGCTCGCTGTCCGCAGCGGACGGCAGCCTGGCGCAAACCTTCGCTCGCCTCACTCGCACCCCAGCGGCGGCCTGATGCACCGTGATCAACCCCTGTTGCCCTTCCCCGCGCCGGATTCTGGAGCCATCGTTATGAGTGCCTATTGGGAATGCCTGCGCGCCATCGTCTGGCGTGAGTGGTTGCGTTTCGTCCAGCAGCGCTCGCGCTTTTTCAGCGCCCTAGTGCGCCCGCTGCTTTGGCTGGTGGTGTTCGCTGCCGGTTTCCGTGCGGCGTTGGGCATTGCGATCATCGAGCCGTACGACACCTACATCACCTACGAGACGTATATCGTGCCGGGACTGGCCTGCATGATCCTGCTGTTCAATGGCATGCAGGGCTCATTGTCGATGGTCTATGACCGCGAGATGGGCAGCATGCGGGTGCTGCTCACCAGCCCATTGCCGCGCAGTTTCCTGCTGGCGAGCAAGCTGCTCGCGACTGCCCTGATCTCGCTGCTGCAGGTCTACGCCTTTCTCATGATTGCCTGGTTCTACGGGGTACAGCCGCCAGCGGCTGGTCTGCTGATCGCCCTTCCGGCGCTGCTACTGGTGGCCTTGCTGCTCAGCGCACTCGGCCTGTTGCTGTCCAACGGCATCCGCCAGCTGGAGAACTTCGCCGGGGTGATGAATTTCGTCATCTTCCCGATGTTTTTCCTGTCTTCGGCGTTGTATCCGCTGTGGAAAATGCGTGAGGCCAACGAATGGCTGTACTGGATCTGCTCGTTCAATCCGTTCACCTATGCGGTGGAACTGGTGCGCCATGCGCTCTATGAGCGGCTCAATCCGACGGCGCTGGCGGTCTGCCTCGGCCTGACGCTACTGTTCAGCCTCCTTGCCGTACTCAGTTTCAACCCACAGCACGCCGCGCTGCGTCGTGCGGCCTGAACAGCTACTACTTTGGTACTGGTTTTCCTGTCGATTGTAGGATTCCCAATTGGCGCTCATTGCTCTGTAATGTGGCCGATCGAAGTACTGATGTTGCGCGCCGTTCGCCGCCGCCGCCAACGCCTTCGTCTCAGCCGCGGTGGATTACTTCGAGGGCTGGGCACGCCCGGGTACCGACGGCCGCTCCCTGAGAAACCGATTCAGCGCAACGCCCTGCCGCTGGACGATCGAAGCTGCGAACGAAGGCCTTTTCCGATCCACCCCACCATAATCACAACAATGAGGTGACCGGCCATGTACAAGATACTGATTGCTGATGACCACCCGCTGTTCCGCGAAGCCATCCACAACGTCATCCGCGACGGCTTTCCAGGCAGCGACATTCTTGAAACCGCCGACCTCGACAGCGCGCTGGCGATCACGCTGGAAAACGACGATCTGGACCTCGTGCTGCTGGATCTGAACATGCCCGGCATGCATGGGCTCAACGGGCTGATCAACCTGCGCAACGAAGCGCCGACCATTCCGGTGGTGATCGTCTCGGCCGAACAGGACAAACAGATCGTGCTGCAGGCCATTACTTATGGCGCCTGCGGTTTCATCACCAAGTCCTCGCCACGCGCGCAAATGACCGATGCCATCGAGCAGATTCTCAACGGCAATGTCTACCTGCCTTCGGACGTCATCCGCAGCCAGAAAGCCAATACTCGCCGCGCCCAGCACAACGAACCGACCATCCCACCCGAGCTGCTCCAGGCACTGACTCGCAAGCAGCTGCTGGTGTTGGAGCGCATGACCAAGGGCGAATCGAACAAGCAGATTGCCTACAACCTCGATATCGCTGAAACCACCGTCAAGGCGCACGTTTCGGCAATCTTGCGCAAACTCAACGTGCACAACCGGGTACAGGCGATCCTTTCGGCGGGGGACATCGACTTCACCGCCTATCTGCGCCGCTGATTCCCACGCGCAAGGTACCTTTCGCGAGCGAGCTCGCTCGCGAAAGTGCTGGCCTCCACTTCACGAACTCCCATGTTCCATCATGTGACAGATCGCGGTCTTCAGTTTCATCGGTCGCACCGGCTTGTGCATCAGCATGTGCCCCAGCTCGCGGACCTGCTGCTTGAGCTCATTGCTGTAGTTGGCCGTGATCATCAAGGCCGGTAACGGACTGGCGCGGCGTGCGTTGACAGTGGCGACCACATCAACGCCGTTGCAGCCGTTATCCAGATGGTAATCGACGATGATCAGGTCGGCGTCGGCATGGAAGTTGTCGACCTGGCCCGCCAGGTCTTCTTCGGAATGCGCAGTGATCACGATGCAGCCCCAACCTTCGAGCAAGGTGCGCATACCGGCGCAGATTGCGGTGTCGTTGTCGATTACCCAAACGCGCGCGCCCTTGAGTCGCTCCAGCAGCAAATCGGTGGTAGTCGGCTCCGACCGGGCTGTCGGTGCGCGTCTGGACAGTGGTACCTCGATGGTGAAGACCGAACCACGTCCCGGCTGCGAGCGCACCAGAATGCGGTGACCGAGCATGCGGGCAATCTTGTCGACGATCGCCAGACCGAGGCCGAGACCACGGTCCTGATTGGGACGTACCCCCTCGCCACGTTTGAACTCGTGAAAGACCTCCTCCAGTCTATCTTCGGCGATCCCCACACCGGTGTCCCAGACCTCGATCGAGAGGCTCTGGCGATGGCGCCGGCAGCCGAGTAGCACACGGCCTTGGGGTGTGTAGCGAATCGCATTGGTGAGCAGGTTGCGCAGAATCCGCGCAAGCAATTGAATATCGCTGCGCACCAGCGCCGAGCATGGAATAAAGTCCAGCTGCAGTTGCTCACTGCTGGCTACCTGGCGGAACTCCACAGCCAGGTTTTCCAATAGCTCGCTCACGGCGAAGGGCGCGATATCCGGCTTGATCACGCCAGCGTCGAGCTTGGAAATATCCACCAGGGTGCCGAGCAGGTTCTCCACGTCTTCCAGCGAATTGCTGATGTTGCGGATCAGCCCGCTGTTCGGCGCAGCAGGCTGCTCCAGCAGTGCACTGGTGAACAGCCGCGCGGCATTGAGCGGCTGCAGCAGATCGTGGCTGACCGCGGCGAGAAACTTGGTCTTGGACAGATTGGCCAGTTCCGCCTCACGCTTTGCCTCACGCAGACGCGCTTCGGCATGGGCGCGCTCGTCGATCTCGCAGAGCAGCTGCTCGTTCAGGCTGGTCAGCTCCGCGGTCCGTTCACGAACCCGCTGTTCGAGGTTCTGATAGGCCTGATGCAAGGCTTCGGCGGTTCGGCGTCGGTCGGTGATGTCCTGGATCAGCACGAAGATGCCGGCCACTTCGCCGTTGGGCTGCCGGTTCGGTACGTAGGAGCGCAGCATGTAGCGTTGCTGGCCCGAGTGGTTGGGCTCGGCCATTTCGAAACTGACGCTCTCACCCGACATTGCGCGCTCGATATACGGCTCGAGCTGCTGCCAGTGCTCCCCGCTGTGTATCTCCCGAAGGCATTGGCCGAGCATGCCGTCGCTGGGCCAGCGATACCATTCCTCGTAGACCTTGTTGGTGAACTCGTAGGTCAAATCCGCCGAGACGTAGGCGATCAATGCCGGCACATGATCGGTGATCAGGCGAATCCAGCGCTCGCTTTCGCGCAACGCCTCGGCATGTTGGTAGCGCTCGGTAATGTCGGTGAAGGTATTGACGAAGCCGCCGGTGGGCAATGGATGGGTGCGGATTTCCAGGGTGCGGCCATCGAACAGGTGCTGTTCGAGCTCGCCCAACGGCTGGCCGTTGGCGTCACGGGTATCGGGCGTCAGCAGCCTGAGTTCGCTGTCGGCCATTGCCTCCTCGAATGGCCGGTTCGCCTCGATCGGCGCAAGCCCGCAAAGCTCCAGAAAACGCCCGTTCCACAATTCCAGGCTGCCGTCCGCACTGATCATGGCCACCCCCTGGGAGAGGTTGTCGACCGCGCGCTGGAGCAGCCGCGATTTCTGAGCCAAGGCCTGTTCGCGGCGCATGGTTTCGCTGACCTTGACCTCGGTGATATCGGTATAGAGCATCACCAGCCCGCCTTCGCGGGTCGGCCGCTCGCTGACCTGAACCCAGCGACCGGTATGCAGCCGGTAGACGGTTGGCTCGTTGCCCTTGCCGCGATGCTCCTCGGCGATCAGCCCGCTGTTTTCCGCCAGCCTTCGCACCTCGGCCAGCCGCGTGCCGCTGTGGATGCGTGTACGCGTGCGGCTCCAGATCGACTTGAAGCGCTTGTTGAACAGCACGATGCGCTGGTCCTTATCGAACAGCACGAACGCATCGGAAATGCTCTCGATGGCATCGACGAGATGCTGGTGTGCGGTTTCTGCCCGCAGCCGCGCATCGCTGAGAAGCCGGTTGCTGGCCTTGAGTTCAGCCATCGCCTGGTTCAACGCATCGGTGCGCTCACGCACCTGCTCAGCCAGCTCGACCGAATGCTGAAACGCGGCATAGGAGGCATCACGTCCGGAGCCGCTGGATTCGATGCGTTCGATCAGCGCGGTATTGATGCGCCGTAGCTTGCCATTCTCGCGCTCGAGTTCGGCGTGGCGCTTCAGCAGTTCAGCGAGCGCCCCGCCCTCCAGGCCTACCGATGGCAACTCCGGTGAAGGTCTGGTTGATATGCATGCCATTGAACTGCTCCCCGTAGGTGTTGAAGCCGATCACCTGTTGGCGTCGGAGAAAAGCCGAGGTTTGCTCCGTGGCCCCGTCGGCCTCGATCTCAAGCCGCCGCAAAAAGCAGTCGCAGCCGATGGTCAACAAAGGCGTGCCGAGCCGTTGCTCGAGGCGTTCGAACAGCGCTTCGAGGTTTGGCATGAGCGGGCCTGGACGCATGGCGGTGAGTACGATGCCGTTCTCCACCGCACAGTAAAAAGTCAGGCTAAGGTCGTCGTTGACCTTCTGGATCGAGCGCACGTAGTAGTGCTCATTGATGCGCACCGCCAGCGGGTGCGCAGCGAACAGCCGGTGATCGAGATCGATCACGCTCACCCCGATCAGCCGTGCGTACTCCTCGGCCGCCGGTTCGGCATTGAGCTCGTAGACGCGCCTGGCGTGGCTGTCGGCCTCGGTCACCACCAGCTTCTCGCCGCGCGGCAGTATGTGGTGGGTGGTGAACACCTCGAAATCCAGCCAGGTGTTGATCAAAACCACGACGGCTGCCCCGTTGTGGAATTTGCCGTCGTAATAGACGTGGGTATCGGTCAGGTGATTGTCATCACCGGCCGAGCCGCCAAAGTGCGGGATGCTGCCAAAGGCGGCACTCAGCGCCGAGAGGACGATCTCCTCGCGACTGGACAGTCCGTCCAGCAGCGTCAGGGCGAAACTGTGGTCCTTGATCGGCGCCAGCGAGTTGCTGCGGCAATCGCTGCCCAGACGCTCCACCAATTGCTGGGCGTCGATCAGGCCGAAACGGTCCATTTCGACGATCAGCTCGCTGGCAATGGAAAAGCTGCGGTGATCGAAACCGACGGACGTCACGCAACTGCGGCCGTAGCCCTGGGAAGTGATTTCGCCCGCCGAGGTGCAACCCACCACCCGCACTCCGCCGAAGTACTGCTTCAGCGCATCGCCCAACGCTGGAAGGTCATATTCGGCCGAGCAGAAAAACAGCACGAAACCCAGATGCGGATGGATCAACTGGCGCGCCAGGTCCTGAGCCACCGTTTCGACGTCACGGGCCTCGGACATCGCTGTGCGTATCACCTCGCCTGTTTGTTCGATCACGCACCGCACCCCATACACCGATAGTGGTTATCCCATTCTTGGTCACGGCGTAGAGCGCGCAAATGCTACTTCAGTACCGGCGGCGGCCTGCCAAGGTAGCAAAGCGATGAAACAGCGCAGGCTCCAGACGGCTGTTCGTCGAATAAAAAAGGCGGACACCCCGAAAGAGGCGTCCGCCTGGATGGTGCCGGCTGCGCTTAGAAGCTCAGCGTCGCACCAATGGCGAAGGTGCGAGTGTCCTCGTCGAGGGCATCGGTTTCTCGACCGCGCAGCTCGAACTCGTTCACCTCGGCAACCAGCTTGAGGTTGTCGTTGATGGTACGGAAGTAGGCGATTCCGCGCGTTTCGTAGTCGGCGGCAGTACCCAGACCGTTACCGTCATCCTTGGTCTTGCCAGTCGACAGCGCTACACGGTTTTTGCCAAAGGTATAGGAGCCCTGAAGCAGATAGCCGTCGCTGTCCACGTCGCGCAGCTGCGCTTCGCCAGCGTTGTTGGTGTAGAACGGGTTGATGCCCTCCGCCTGAAAGCCCGACGCGGTAACGGAGAACGCCTCCATCTTGGCCTGAACCCCATAGCCAAGCCCCTTGGAGTCGACCTCGTCGATAGTGCTGTCGGTGTTCTTGGAGGTCTGCTGCATACCGTTGACCCAGGAGTAGATCTTGGCGCCGGCCAGGTCGAACTGGTAGGTGATTTCGGTTTCGAAACGAGGGCTGTCTTGGTAGGCCTCATCCAGCGCGTTGCTGGCGTCATCCGTGGTATCGACCGGATCCATGATGCCGGCGGCAATACGCAGGCCGTGCATGACTGGGGAGCGATAGGTGACCTGTGAAGTCGGGAACGGGTACGGGTAGCCGGTGCCGATATTGCCGAATGAAACGCCGCCGAAATCGACCAGCCCCAAGGTGTCGCTGACCTGGCCATATCCGGTGAGCATCTCGTCGAGGAAGATGTTGGAGCGGCCGAACAGGCCGAAATCCTTACCGAACAGTACCTCGCCCCACTGGTCGTTGGATGCGGTGCCGTAGAACTGACGAACGTCGATGCCGGTCTCGGTGCCATTGGTGTCGCTGTCGTTGATCGTCACCCAGAAGGAGGAGCGACCGCCGATTTTCAAATCGTCGAGCTGCTTACCGAAGTTGAAACCGATGTAATTGGGCAGAAAGCCCATTTTCACCCGGGACTGGTCGCGGTCGAACTGCTCCCCGGCACGATCGACATCGCTACTGACGTAGAAGGTGTTGAAGTAGCCGTCGACGGAGAACGTCGTGTCATCCTTATCGTAAAGCACTATCTCGGCAAAGGCCGACTGGCTCAGGGTCATGGCAATCGCGCTGGCCAGGGCCAGCGGCAATAAAGGGGTAACTGCTTTCTTCTTGTTGTGCATGGCGCTCTCCGCTGAGGTGACGACGGGCAGTCGTGTCGAGGCGGATTATCGAAAGCGCTGGGAGGCGGCCATACGCTGCAATAGCGGTAATTGGTTAGTGCTTTGGCCGGTTGGCATTGGCTGCTGCTTAAGCAGATGAGGCGCTGGCCGGAAGCAGCAGCGCTTTGGTATTAGGCCGTTACGCTTCGGGATGTGGTAGGCAGCATCACGCGCCGGGACAGACCAGTCGCTGGAAGGGCTTGGTAATTGCCGGGCTCAGGACCAACGTTCATCTGGCGCAGGGGCGTTGGCGACCACCACCCAACCACCGATCGCCGCACGCAGGGCCTCCAGGGCAGCGCTCAGGTCGTCGCGCCGCAAGCTGCGCATGGCGGCGGCAACCTGGCTAGGACGTGTAACCTCATGCCCAGCCAGGCAGCATTTCCAGGTCTGGTCGGCCCGGGTGCGCAGCTCGGCTGGCCCGGCGACGTGGCGTTCACTCGCTTCGAATGCGGCTCGCTCGACTGCAGCAGCCGGCTGCTCCGCCAGTTTCAGCGCAACGCCCGCGAGAAAGACCTGGATATGATCAAGAATCTCCCCGGCCGAAGCCGAGGGCGACTGCACGCCGAACAGCATTCCGAGCTGGCCACCCGCTTGGTGGAAGCGACTGAACACGGCGTAGCCCAGCTGCAATTCGCTGCGCAGACGACGAAAGAAATCGCCTTCGATCAATCGCGCCAGCACGCGCCATGACGCCTCGCATACAGGCGAGCGTTCCGGCAGTGGGCAGAACAGGATGAGGGCCGTTTCATTCATTGCCGCCCCACCGCTGACATCGTGCCAGTGATCGCCTCCGGGCGCTGTAACGATCGGCATCGCCCCGGGAACCCCCGGTAGCACCTTGAGCGCATCGTCGAGCGGACCGCTCACAGCCGACGCAAAGCCCACTGCCAGGCCTTGCCACTGGGCCGTTTGCCAATACCGAAACAGGGTGGATTGGTCCAACGCCGCAACCTGGCCGTCCTTCAACGCCCCCCTCGCCAGCAGCCGAGGCAAGCGTTGGAGCAATTGGCGAATCAGCATGTCATCGCCGCCGAGCGCAGCATCACGTTCGACAAGTCGGCGCCCCTGAGCGAGCGAGGCAGCCGGAGGCTCAGCCAACAGCAAAGCCAGATCGTCGGCAATCGCCGGTATCGCCTCGGCGAAGCCCTGTAATTCAAGATTCCAGACATTACCCATATCCTCGAACCGCAGCAGCACACCCGCCTGCTCCGCCGCCCAGCGACTTGGCTGCATCGTGTGCGACAGCGCATGCCAGAGCCCCGACGGCGGCTGACCGGCGGGGAACTGCCAGCTCAGGAACAACGCGGCCTGCTCGTTCACATCTTCCGGTCCAAGCCAGCGCAGCGTCTCTGGAAGCTCGCTCGCCTCGCGCCGCTCGACGCTGGGCCGCAACCAGAGATTGGGCGCCGGCTGCTGCCAGTCCCAGGCTTTCGGCTTAGCTTGCTGCTGCGACTCAAGCGCCAGGCGCAGCGGGAAACCATTGGTTTCGATGGGCTGGCAGGCAGCCCTATCAGCGGTCAAAACCAACGGGGCGGCGCCGATCATTTGCTCCAACAGCACACCGAACGCGTGGTGAATTGCCGCTTCGTCGCTGTCATCGCTCCAGGCCTGCGGCTCCACCCAGTGGCGCAGCCGCATCAGTGGCTCGGCGCCCTGCAGGCTTCGCCGACGTACACGCCGATACTCGTCGCGACACGGCTGCCAGCGCGCCTCATCCGCGAAAAAACGCAACCAGTCGAGCACCGCCTCGACGATCAGCGCGCGCTCGCTCAGCCCCCGCTCTGTGAGCAGCAGCTCGATGATCGCAACACCCTGCCCTGCATACCAATATGGCACGCGCAGCTTCACCGACTGGCATAAATCTCCGTCGCGCAGCCGATGGACAAGTGCACCGGGCGCCTCGGATGCAATCCATGTTGAGAGACAGTCCAATGCCGGCGCGCAATGCTCGGGCAGATCGTCAAGGGCAAATGCGAGGTGCAGGCGTGGCTGGGCATTCTCGATATGCAACCGAAGCCAGGCGTCACGGCTACAGCGCAGCGCCGGCGCTGCGCGGGTGATGGCGGCACCGGGCGCGAGCGAATCGTCCGCCAGGGCAGCGAGCCGCTGCAGCTCCTCGGCATCCTGAGGCCCGGCCAGGAGCAGCTCGATCTGGCCGCTGTGGTAGAAGCAGCGGTGGTACCCGAGCAACGCTTGCTGAAACTGCGCATTCTCGACCGGCAGCGTGTCGCGGCTGCCGGCATGAAAATCGGTGAACGGATGGTCTGGCTCGAAGACGGTGCTCAATGCGGCGTCACACAGCGTTTCGACGTCCTGCGCGCGGGCGCGAAATTCAGCTTGCAGCACTTCGCGCTCACGCAGCTGTGCAGCGGGGTCGAGCAGCGGATGCGCCAGCATGTCGAGAAGACGGCGCAGCCCCTCTTCGAGCTGGTCGTCCGGGAGCTGAAAGAAGAAATCGGTATGACGCTCCCGGGTCGATGCGTTCAGCTGCCCGCCGCAACCCTGAACGAATGGCATCAGGCTTTGCGCGGCGGGGTAATCGCGGCTGCCGAGAAACAGCAAATGTTCGAGAAAATGCGCCAGCCCTGGGTACTCCCGGGGAGCATCGTGGGAACCGGCATGAACCCGCACGAGGACCGCAGCCTGCGAGCTATGCGGCAGCGGCAACAGGCGCACCCGCCCCCCTCCGGTCAGGGTCACTTGTGGCGGGCACTGGGCAGGATCGAGGAGCTGGTGCATTGGCGGCCTTGTGTTTCGGGCGGGTTCGGTGAGCATCGCGCCTGGGCGCGACCGACACAATGGTGCTTAAGCATCGAACCTTGCGCGCTATTCAGCAAACGCCGCCTGGGAAAAAGACCCTAGGTATCCAGACGGCCATCGAGGAATTGCAACAGGCGGCGCTGCATCAGCGTGCCCGAACTGCCGAGGCAGGCAATTGGCGAGCCACGCAGGCTGTCTTCGGAAAGTTCCGCCGCCTCGCCTGCCAACGCCAGCGGGCAGTCGAGGCCCAGCGCGAGTTTGGCCAGCTGACGCAGCAGCGCAGTGCTGACCGGAATATCGGAGTAGAGCACCAAGGCGCAGGGGCGAGCCTTTTCGCAGACCAGGGGCAGCTCGTTGAGGGGTTGCCCGACCGCCAGCACGTTCACCGCAACCGTGTCGCTCGACATCAACAATCCGCTGACCAGCAGTTCGAGTTCACGGCATTGTCCTGGCGCCGCAGCCAGCAAAACCCGGCGTTCTGCGTGACTGCGCGCGCGCTGCAATCGTTGCAACACGCGGCCGCGGAGGAACGCATCGAGAAACAGCCACTCGCTGGTCTGGCCATACTCTTTTTGGCGCCGCAACAGCTGCTGCCACACCGGCAGCAGTACGTCCTGGAACACCACCGGCAGCGGGTAGATGGAAAAGATCTGCCCGTAGACCTGATCCAGCCGGGGCTCATCGAAGCTGCTCACGGCGCGCTGCACCTGCCCAATCCATTCAGCCCACTCGTCGGCCGTCGCGTCTTGCCGCTCCCCTGGTTCTGCAGCGCTGCGTGAAAGGATGCTACCCACCTTGCTTACCGCAACGCCGCGCTCGGTCCAAGAGAGAATGCTGCGTACGGCCTCGATATCAGCCATGGAGTAGAGGCGATGGCCGCTTTCGGTACGAGTGGGTTGAATCAAACCGTAGCGTCGCTCCCAGGCGCGCAGCGTGACCGGGTTGACTCCAGTGAGACGCGATACTTCCCGGATAGGAAACAGCTCTTGCTGCTTGAGCGAATCAGAGGGAAGCAGCTCGGACGCGCGGGCGAATTCGGTCATGACGCGGCAGCTCATGCGAAAGAGTTGGCGCATTGTAGCGCAGGGTCGGCGGCCATGGGCCGTACGAGAATGGGTAGCAGCTTGGCAATTCGCCATCGCCTTGCTGCGAGCCCATGACGGCGAGCTTGCTGGCAGCATGCGCATGACCAAACACTCTGTGCCGCCCCGGTCAAAGTTGTTCTAGAATGCCGCGACTACGCACAAGAGACGCCAGGATGATCAACGCCAAACTGCTGCAATTGGTAATCGACGCCTCGAACGATGGGATCGTGGTGGCCGAGCAGGAAGGCGAAGACAATATCCTCATCTACGCCAATCCTGCGTTCCAGCGCCTGACCGGCTACGAAGTGGACGAGATTCTCTATCAGGATTGCCGCTTTCTGCAGGCAGAGGATCGCGACCAGCCAGGTGTTGCGGCAATTCACGAAGCGATCAGGAATAACCAGCCCTGCCGCCAGATCATCCGCAATTACCGAAAGGATGGCAGCGCGTTCTGGAACGAGCTTTCGATCACGCCGGTATTCAACGACGGCGACCAGCTCACCTATTTCATCGGCATCCAGAAAGACGTCAGCACCGAAGTCGAGGCCAAGCAGCGCGTCCTAGAACTGGAGGCCGAGGTTCGGCAGCTCAAAGAGCAGCTTGCCGAACTGAAGCGCTGATATCGCGCTCGCGCTTTGCTATAGCGCCTGCGGTGCCCGGCGGCACAGGGCAACCAGCGCCTGGACCCAGCTTTCGTGCGTATTCATGCAGGGAATCAGCTGTAGCTCTTCCCCTCCCGCAGCGACGAACTGCTCGCGGCCACGGTCGCCGATCTCTTCCAGCGTTTCGATGCAGTCCGCAACGAACGCCGGGCACATTACCAGCAGCTTTTTCACCCCTTTGGCAGCCAGCTCTTCCAGATGCGCCTCGGTGTAAGGCTCGATCCACTTGGCACGGCCCAAACGCGACTGAAACGACACCGACCACTGCCCTGCTGCCAATCCGGCACGCTCGGCAAACGCAGCGGCACTCTGCACGCACTGGGCGCGGTAGCAGCTGGCGAGCACCGCACCTTCGGCTCGCTGGCAGCAATCTGTGGTTTTCAGGCAATGCGAGCCCGTCGGATCGGTCTTGTGCAGATGGCGCTCGGGCAGGCCATGAAAGCTCAGCAGCAAATGATCGAATTGCTGGGCCAGGTGCGGCCTGACGCTGTCCACCAGCGCATCGAGGTATTCCGGCTGGTCGTAAAACGGCTGCAGGATCGAGAGTTTGATGTCGAGACGCTTGTCGCGGATCACCCGCTGCGCCTCCGCTATCGCGGTGGTAGTGGTGCTATCGGCAAACTGCGGATACAGCGGTGCGAATGTCACCTGCTTGATGCCCTGCTTCGCAAGCCTGACCAATGACCCTTCGATGGACGGCTCACCGTACCGCATCGCCAGTTCCACCGGCCCGTCGGTCCAGTAAGGCCGTACCGCATCGGTCAGACGCCGGCTGAACACCACCAGCGGCGACCCTTCTGGCCACCAGATCGAGGCATAAGCATGAGCCGACTGTGCCGGGCGCTTGACGAGAATCAGCGATACCAGCAAGCGCCGAAGGGGCCACGGCAGATCAACCACATAAGGGTCCATCAAGAACTGGTTGAGATAGCGCCGGACGTCGGCCACCTCAGTAGAAGCGGGGGAACCCAGGTTGACCAATAACAACGCCTGCTCAGTCATGCACATTCCTGACTACTGATTTAAAGAAATCCGCCACCCCATCGGTCGGCGCGCTATTTTCACACAGGCCCTACGGCTTGCGCAGGTCCGCCAATGCCGCGTCCAGTTCGACGAAGCGAAAGCGAAAACCTTCCTCCTCCAGTCGCGATGGAACCGCTTTCTGCCCGCCCAGAATCAACCCGGACAACTCACCCAACCCGGCCTTCAACACCAGCGCCGGGACAGGCATCACCGCCGGCTTGCCGAGGCTGCGGCCCAGCGCCTTAGCGAATTCGGCGTTGCGCACCGGTTGTGGCGAGCAAGCATTGTAGGGGCCCTGCGCCGCTGGCTGCCGCAACAGAAAATCTATCAGGGCGATTTCATCGTCTATATGAACCCAGGGCATCCATTGCCGACCGTTACCCTGGCGCCCACCCAAGCCCAGGCGAAACAGCGGGACCAGACGCTGCAAGAACCCACCCTGGCGCGCCAGCACCAGACCGGTACGCACCAACACGACCCGAATCCCAAGACGCTGCGCACGCAGGGCGCTTTCCTCCCAAGCGTTACATAGCTGGGCAGCAAAATCGTTGGTGACCGGGGCATCGTCCTCGTGCAGCTCGCGCTCGCCGCCGTCGCCGTACCAGCCAACCGCCGATCCGGATATCAGCACCTGCGGTTGCTGCTCGCGCCCAGACAGCCACTCGATCAGCTGTTCGGTCAGGTTGATCCGGCTGCTCCAAAGCAACAGCCGCCGCGATCGGGTCCAGGGACGATCAGCGATCGGCGCACCGGCCAGATTGACGACCGCATCCAGCGGCAACTGACCCAGCTCATGCAGTTGACCGATCCCCGTTACCGTCTCGCCGCAGCGTTCGGCCACCCGTTCGGGCGAGCGGCTCCACACCCAGAGGCTGTGTCCCTCCGCCACCCAGCGCCTGCACAGTTCTCGCCCGATCAGGCCAGTCCCTCCGGTCAGCAATATATTCATGCGCGGCCTCCAAGGTTCAGCGAGCCGGCCCGTACCAAAACACGATCGCGGGTCGAGATGCTTTGATGATAGACCTGTACGCCGACGTGTTTATGTATAGCTTTTTTGGGGATTATTTAGACAGACAACGCAAACCCGCGACTGCGAACACGCGCTCATACGGCCAGGCGCTCGTGCTCTGGCTCGCTTATAGATAGCGTTTTGTAACGATTACTTAAGCCTCACAATACTTCTACAGCGTTATTGACTTGTACAAGAACGAACCTAAGATGGCTACAAAGTTGTACAAAATAACGTTTCTGTACAAGACGCATCGAGGCCAAGCCGATGACCCAGCCCTCCCGTCCCACTATCAAGATCGGTATCAGCGCTTGTCTGCTGGGCAATCCGGTGCGCTTCAACGGCGGGCACAAGGAGTCACGGCTGTGCAGCGAAACCTTGGCTCGTCACTTCGAGTTCGTGCCGATCTGCCCCGAAGTAGCCATTGGCCTGGGTACGCCGCGCGAACCTATCCGGCTGGTTGGCGACCCTGCCAGCCCCCGCGCCGTCGGCACGGCGCATCCGGAGCGGGATATCAGCGATGCGTTAACCGCCTATGGCGAGCAGATCGCAGCCGAGCGAGACGATCTCAGCGGCTACATCCTCATGCAAAAATCCCCCTCTTGCGGCATGGAGCGGGTGAAGGTTTACCAAGCCAACGGCCATCCAATCGATGGCGGTGGTACCGGCTTGTTTGCCCGTGCCCTGATGAAGGCGCGGCCGGATCTGCCCATCGAAGAGGATGGCCGGCTCAACGACCCGGTGTTGCGGGAGAACTTCCTGACCCGGATCTTCGCGTATGCCGAATGGCAGCGCTTGCTGCGCCTAGGCTTGACGCGCAAAGCGCTGGTGGATTTCCACTCGCGCTACAAGTACCAGCTAATGGCGACCGACCCGCAGCAATACAAGGCACTCGGCCAGCGGGTAGCAACGATTGGCAACACCCCGCTGGATGAGTTCGCACCGCCCTACTTCAGCCAGCTAATGGCGGCGCTGAAGAAGACCGCATCACGCGGTAACCACAGCAACGTGCTGCAGCACCTGAGTGGCTATCTCAAGCACGACCTTGGGCGCGAGGACAAACAGGAGCTGCAACACCTGATAACCCAGTACCGCGAAGGAATCGTGCCTCTGGTAGTGCCGCTGACGCTGCTCAAGCACCACTTTCGTCGACATCCGGATCGCTATGTTTCCAACCAGGCCTACCTGCAGCCGCATCCCGAAGACCTCAGCTTGCGCAACGGCATCTGACCATGACTGACGTCTCAGATGACCGCATAGACGACGACCTCGCCGAGGGCTGGGTTCCGATCAGGGAGGTCGCACGCCTGACCGGGATCAACCCGGTAACTCTGCGCGCCTGGGAACGGCGCTACGGCCTGATCATGCCGCGACGCACGCCGAAAGGTCATCGGCTTTATGACGACGGCCATGTGCAGCGCATCCAGAGCATTGTCAGCTGGCTAAACCGCGGCGTTGCGGTGAGCCAGGTCAAGCAGCTGCTGGACAAACGCCAGAGTGCCAGCCTGAGCCAATACAACCCGTGGAGCGGTCTGCATGGAGAAATGCTCCTTGCCATCGGTCAGCTGGCGGAACACCGACTTGATGACAGCTTCAACCGGGCGCTGGCGATCTACCCGCCGCGCACGCTATGCGAGCACCTGCTGCTGCCGCTTTTGGGGAGCCTGGAACAGCGCCGGCGCGACCGTTTCGGCGCGGAGCTCGAGCGCAGTCTGTTCCATTCCTGGCTGCGTACCAAGCTTGGTACGCGCCTTTACCACAGCAATCGCCAGCACAACGGCGCGCCATTGTTACTGGTAAGCCTGAGCGACCAACACTTCGAGCCGGGTCTATGGCTCTGTGCCTGGCTTGTCGCCAACACGGGCTGCCCGGTTGAAATCATTGAGTGGTCCGTGCCCCTTACAGAACTACCCCTGGCCTTGGAAAGGTTCGCACCCCGCGGCCTGTTGTTTTACGCAAGTCAGTCGCTGGATAGCGGCTATTTCCGGCGGCAACTGTCTCGGCTGGTTCCTCCAGCTACCCTGCCACTGTTGCTGGCCGGCCCGGCCGCCAGTATCCATCAGGCCGAGCTTCAAAACGTGCCCAACCTGACGCTGGCCGATGATCCGCTTGCCGTGCTTGAAGCGCTACAGACCAGCCTGCTCCTCGGCTGAAAGGAAACCCGAAATGAATCAACTGCTCTGGCTGCGCAGCGATCTGCGTGTCGCCGACAACACCGCCCTGGTCGCGGCAATGAACGCCGGACCGACTATCGCCCTGTATTTGATCACTCCCGCGCAGTGGCTCGGCCATAACGATGCAGCGTGCAAGGTCGATTTTTGGCTGCGCAACCTGAGCGCGCTTTCGGCACGCCTCGCCGAGCTGAACGTGCCCTTGCTGATCCGCTGTGTAGATCACTGGCAAGCGGTGCCTGCCCTGATCGCCGACCTCTGTCGCCAACACGGCGTGGAGGCCGTGCATATCAACAACGAGTACGGCGTAAACGAGCAACGTCGTGACGATGCGACGGCCGAGGCACTTCGCCAAACCGGGACGACGCTGCGACGCCATCTGGACCAACTGCTTTTTGCGCCGGGCAGCGTTAAGACCCTGGCCGGCGACTGTTTCAAGGTCTTCAGCCAGTTCCGCAAAGTCTGCTACTCACGCCTGAGCCATTCGCTGCCACGCTGCCTACCGGTCCCCGCACCGCAAGCGTGGATGGCTATTCCAAGCGATCCGGTGCCCGAGATTGTGCAGGGTTTCACCCCGCCCAGTGACGCGCTGCGTTCGCACTGGCCCGCCGGCGAACACGCTGCATATGGTCGGCTGGCGTCTTTCGCGGAGCAGGATCTGGCGGACTACCAACAGCGTCGCGACTTTCCCGCCGAGCCTGGCACCAGCCAGATTTCGGCCTATCTGGCGGCCGGTGTCGTATCGCCGCGGCAATGCCTGCACGCCGCCCTGGGAGCGAACCAGGGCGAATTGGACAGCGGCAATCCGGGTGCGGTCACCTGGATCAACGAGCTGCTCTGGCGCGAATTTTTCAAACATATTCTGGTGAGCTATCCGCGCGTCTCAATGGGCCGGGCGTTTCGGCCTGAAACTGAAGCCCTGCCCTGGCGCCACGCGCCCGACGAGCTGGCCGCCTGGCAGCAAGGCCGTACCGGTTTCCCGATGATCGACGCGGCTATGCGCCAGCTGTTGGCCACCGGCTGGATGCATAACCGCCTGCGCATGGTGGTTGCCATGTTTCTGAGCAAGAACCTGCTGATCGATTGGCGCAAAGGCGAGCGCTGGTTCATGCAGCACCTCATCGACGGCGACTTGGCGGCCAACAACGGCGGCTGGCAGTGGAGTGCTTCTACTGGCACCGACTCGGTGCCCTACTTCCGGCTGTTCAATCCGCTCAGCCAGTCGGCCAGGTTCGACCCGGACGGTCGGTTTCTGCGCCACTGGTTGCCGGAGCTGGCGCAGCTGAGCAACCGTGAGGTTCATGACCCGGGCGTTATGGGCGGCCGCCTTGCTGCCGCTTATCCGCAGCCGATCGTGGATCTGGCGATGAGTCGTGAGCGTGCCCTGTCTGCCTTCAGACATTTGGGCGCGCGGCTGTAAATGGGGTCGGTTCCGCCGCGCAAAGCCGCTTCAGCCACTTCAACCGCAAGCACTGCATTAGTCGAATCGAGTTTCAAACGGGGCATCAGCAACCCCGACATTCCAATGCGGAGCCTACCGACGTTTACCGGCTATGTTCGGCGCGACGTTACGCGATGTGTTGATTTGTCCTGAGAGTTCGTAGTCTTGGCATCAGCAACCAATAGGAATCAAGCCGATGATCCCAGCCCCGCTGATCGAAACCTTGCGCAGCGCCCGTAACGTCATGGTGTTCACCGGTGCCGGCGTCTCGGCCGAAAGCGGAATTCCGACTTTTCGCGACTCGCTTACCGGCCTCTGGGAGCGCTTCGACGCCGCCTCCCTGGCCACGCCCGAGGCCTTCCGCGCAGACCCCGCTTTGGTCTGGGGCTGGTATGAATGGCGACGCATGAACGTCTTGCAGGCTCAGCCAAATCCGGCCCATCGAGCCATTGCCGAGCTGGCCCGGCATGTACCCCGCCTCACACTGGTTTCACAGAACGTCGATGATCTGCAAGAGCGTGCCGGCAGCGCTGAGGTCATTCATCTTCATGGCAGCTTGCATCAGCCACGCTGTTTCACGTGCGGGAAAATCCCAGAAGAGCCACTGAGTATGCCCGACGAGCCAGAAGGAGGCCGCCGAGTACAGCCACCTCAGTGCGCAGTCTGCGATGGCCAGTTGCGTCCGGGCGTGGTCTGGTTTGGCGAAAGCCTTCCGCTCGATCAGCTGAACGCTGCATTCGCAGCGGCTGAGCTTTGTGATGTGCTGATATCGGTAGGCACGTCCGGCCTGGTCTACCCTGCGGCAGAAGTGCCAGGGCTGGCCTGGCGCGCCGGCGCGACGGTCGTCCACGTAAATCCCCAGGCGGGAACCAGCCATGGCGAACGAGAATACGCCCTGGCCGGCCCGGCCGGCGAAAAGCTACCTGAGCTCATTCAGCAGGCGTTCGGGAGGTCCTAGCGTTGAAGTTGATCAACCCGACCACGTGCTGTTGAGCCCGGCTATACCCGCCACGATCAGCGCGATCGAGAGAAGTTTCAGTGGCGTCAGCGCCTCTCCTAACAGCAAGGCGCCCAGCAATACGGTGCCAAGCGTGCCAATACCCGTCCAGATTGGATACGCGATGCTGACTGGCAGGTCGCGCAGCGCCAGGGTCAGGAAATAGATGCCCGCGCTCGCAGCTACCACCACCAAAACACTGGGAACTAGCCGAGTGAAACCCTCGGCGTACTTCATCGCCATCGCGAACAGTACCTCGAATCCAGCCGCCAGCAGAAGAAATATCCAGCCGCTGGACATCAGAAATCCACTGCCAGCTGTGCCAGCCGCAGTTGGGCCGCCTGGTATGAATCGTCGAACGCCATCCCGCCGAACTCATCGTTCTCCACCGCAACCACCTCTACATCGGTGATACCGATCAACCCGAGCACATCACGCAGATGGGTATCGGCGTGGTTGAGGCGCGCGTTCACACCCTCCGGGCCGTAGCCGCGGTCTCCCCGTGTGGTAATGATCAGACCGCGTTTGCCAAGGACTCGTGGCTTGTACTGGTTTACTGGGTCCTCGGGAGTGAAGTCGAACGTGCGACCGATACGGACGATCTGGTCGATCCAGGCCTTCACGCCGCTAGGAACACCGAAGTTGTACATGGGGGCAGCAATGACCAGTCGATCCGTGGCAAGCAGCTCACCGACCAATTCATCGCTAAGCGCCAGATCGGCGTGCATCGCCAGGGTGCGCTCGTGTGGCTTGCTAAAGGCGGCTGCTACCCAGCCCTCGGTGACCGGCGGCAGCGTGATACGACCCACCTCCCGGCGCGAAATCTCAACGTCACGCTGCTCGGCCGTCAAGGCTTGAAGAAAATGATCGAGCAAGCGCCGTGAATGCGAGCGTTCCCCGCGTGGGCTGCCCTGTATGCCAAGAATTCTTTTCATCACTTACCTCCCGATGCCGCACCATGCGGCTGACGGAGGCCAAGTTATTGGCCACTGCAAGCGACGACAAATGAGCAATACTCTTGTCGGATGAAATCAACTCACCTGAGGGCATCATGTTCGCGAACCTGCCACTCACTGCATTGCGCACCTTCGAATCCGCCGCGCGGCTGCAAAGCTTCAAGGCGGCGGCCGAAGAGCTCGCCGTCACGCCCACGGCGGTGTCGCATCAGGTCAAGTCGCTCGAAGGATGGCTGGGCGTGCCGCTGTTCCAGCGCATGGCTCGAGGCGTGCGCCTGACCGAGTGCGGCGAGCGGTTGTTCCGCAGCCTGCACGGAGCGTTGCTCGAGGTCGTGCAAACCGTCGATCATCTGCGCCCGCAGCCGAGCATCGGCAGCCTGACCCTGTCCACCACACCGGCCTTCGCGGCGCTCTGGCTGATTCCTCGCCTCGGCCGTTTCTATCAGGTGCATCCCGGCATCAAGGTGCGTGTCGAAACCAGCACCGAGCTGCTCAATCTACATCAGGACGCCAGCATCGATCTGGTGATCCGCTATGGCTACGGCAACCACTCCACCCTGCACAGCCAGTGCTTGCTCGACGAGTGCTTCGGCGTATATGGCGCACCAGGGCTACTCGCCTCCCTCGATCCGACGCGGCTAACGCTGATCACTGTTCGCTGGCGTAACTCGCAGCTTTACGATCGCAGCTGGAAAGCCTGGTGCGAAGCCGCTGGCGAGTCATGGCTGGAAACCACCGAATTGCGCGAATACGACGAGGAGCATTACGCCTTGCAGGCCGCCATCGCCGGGCAAGGCCTGGTGCTGGCGAGCAACGTGCTGGTATCGCAGAGTCTGGCGATGGGACTGCTGCAACCCTACCGCCCCGAGATAACCGTCCCCGGGGCGAACTACACGGCGCTCTGCGTACCCGGCCGTGAGCGGCATCCCCCAGTCAAGGCCTTGTTCGACTGGCTGGACAACGAGTCCACCAGTCGCTGAGGGCTGTCAGGTCAGCGGTGTGATCACCGCGGTCTGATACGCCGGGCGCTGTTGCAGTCGCTCATACCAGCTGCGCAGGTTTGGCAGGTCTGGGCGTTCAATGGGCATCTCAAACCAGGCGTAGGCGAAGCAGCCTAGTGGAATATCGCCCATGCCAAAGGATTCGCCCGACAGATACGGTTGTTCCGCCAAGGCTTGATCAGCGACGGCGAGAAGCTTGCCGCATTGCTCCATCGCTGCATTCACGGCGGCCATGTCGCGTTTTTCGGGGGCGGTACGCACCATGTTCCAGAATACCGGACGGAAGGGCGCTGCCAGAGATGACGTCACCCAATCCATCCACTTGTCCGCCGAGGCGCGCTGGCGCGGTTCAGCACTCCACAGCGTGCCCTCGCCATACTGCGCGGCCAGGTAGCGAACGATGGCGTTGGATTCCCACAGCACAAAGTCGCCGTCTTCGAGGCAAGGCACCAGCCGATTCGGGTTCTTTTCGGCGTATTCAGATTCACCCACTACGCCGAAAGCACCTCCCGCATCGACGCGGGTATAGGGAACACCAAGCTCTTCCAGGCACCAGAGCGCCTTCTTCACGTTGGTCGAATTGATTCGGCCCCATAGCTTCAGCATGCAATCACCCTCTCTTCGGTCGGCGTTCATCGCCAAATCAAACCCTAACCGTAAATCGATGGCAATCGCCAGCTGCCTTGCTTCAGCGTGTCAGGCTGCAGGTTGTTTCTCTGGCATGCGATGGTTCAACCTATCAGAGCGTTTTCCTTTGCGCCGTAAGCAGGCGCGTTGCGCCTTGAGCTTTCTGGGTGAACCAGAGTACCCGACTCACGCCACGAGTGATTGCCACGTAGGCCAAGCGCAGGTTCTCGTCAGCCATGGCCTGGTCATAACTGTTTCGGAAGAAACCCGAATAGGCGTACAGCGCATTGCGCAGCGGATGCTTTTCTGGCGGCAGGCAGTCGTCGATGATGATGGCGACCTCCGCCTGCAACCCCTTGGCCCGGTGAATGGTGTAGGCCTTGACCGGCAGCTTCTTGTCTAGCTCGGCCTGGATAGCGCGTAGTGGTTCGTTGCGCCGGCTGAGCACCAATACGGCGCTACAATCCGCATTCGGCCGGGTTGCGACGTGCTCGCACTGTGCCTTGATCTCTTTGATCAGTTCAGGCAAACGCGCCTTCACATCGAAGCGGGTCACCAGCTTCACGCCGTGATCGCCGGGTTGCGTCGTCTTGCCGGCTTTGCTGACGTTTGCCTGCTTGAACTCGACGCCAGCCAATACCGCCTCGCCATCGCGAATGATCGGCTCGATGGATCGATAGTTGGTTTCCAACAGCAGCACCCTGCTCTTCTTCGACGCGCCTCTACTTGGGAAGTACTTGTCGAAATCCATGAACAACTCCGGCGAACTGCCACGCCAGCCATAGATCGACTGCCAATCGTCGCCAATGGCCATCAGACTCACGGCCTCGCCCTGGCTGGCCAGCGATCGATGCAGCGCCTGTAGCCATTGCACGATCTGCGGCGAGATGTCCTGGAACTCGTCGATCAACAGATGACTGAACGGTGCCAGGGCGTCCATGGAAACACTTCCGCTGCCCGACGCCAGTCGCTGTGTGAGTTGCTGGAAGGCACCGTTGAACGTCATCAACCCCTGTGCCTGCAGCGTGGTCTGGAAATGCTTCCAAAACAGGACCAGCGCCTCGATGAACCATCGTTCGCGCTCCGAGCAGGTCATCCGGCTGGTCTGCATTTGCTCGATGCGAATGCCGATGCTTTCGATGAAGCCCGCCTGTGCGTAGAACACTTCGAACAGCGGAGCCGGAGCGAACTCTCCTACCAGCTTGAACATATCCAGCGGCGCCTTTGGCAGGGTGCGTTTAGCGTTTTCGGTGACAGGCTGTGGCAGATCCAGCAGCTTGTGAACCAGCGTGCGGAAGCCATCCTCTTCGGCGTAACAACGCTGGTACGCCTGCTTCAGCAGCCGCTGCTGTGCCGGGCGCAGGCGCGAGGACGTCAGCGGATTGTCCAGCTCAGTCGGCGAGGCGCCCTTATCGTCCAGCTGTTCGAACCAGACCGGTTTTCCCAACACATCCCTGGCCAGCTCGGCCATAGACGAGTGGAAGGTGCGCACGCATCGGCGAACCGTGGCCGGGTCGAACTCGACATTCCAGAAACCCAGCACCCTGATCAGCTGCTCGCGCAGTTGCGCGCAGGACGCGTTGGTGAATGAGATCACCGTAAGCCGCTCCGGCGGGATCTCCAGGTGACACAGCATGAACACCACCCGAAGTACCAGTGTGGTGGATTTGCCTGAACCGGCGCCCGCGAAAATCCGCGTCACTGGGCTGTCGCTGAGGATCATTGCCCATTGTTCTTCGGATGGCGCGCAGATCACACCGGCGTCGACCGCACGACCGACGCGCAGACGCATGGCCTGAATCTGCTGATCCTCGACGGAAAGTTTTGCCGGGCCATAGATGCCTTCGCCACCGGGCTTGCGCGGTTTGGCTCGTGGCTTGGCGGGCTGCGTGGGCTTGGCGGAGAACTCGGTTTTCTTGACGTTGCGGCCGAGCTTGGGGGATGACTGGGAGGCGCGCTTGCCGGCCTGCTTGGGAACAGCACCGGGCCAGGGCCGCAGCACCAAGTTATCTTCCGATTGCAAATAGGCCGAGGTGCGTGGAAAACAACGCGCCAGCGCACCCGAGACGAGCAGCTTGTAGCGCTTGACGGCAGACAACATGAAATCAACCAGAGCATGAACAGATGGTTGATATGGTAAGGGTTTTTCGCGATGGGCTGGCGTCTGACCGCGCAGTGGTCGCCCTGCGTTAGACCACGACGTTCGTCACCTGCATGGCACCCTACGGGCGAGCTGACGACTAAACAGAACAGTCGTCCGCGACGCTTGCCGCATTCCATTGCGCAACACGCCACAGGTTCCCATGTACAGAATCGGTTTCGCCTGCATGTATCGGCATCCCGGCCATAGCGAATCGCTGAAGGAGCTGGAGGCCATCGAACGCGCATTCAATCCGCGCTCAACCACGCTGCGCTGGCTCAACAGCGTGTCCCAGGACATCGCTCGTGAAAAGCTCAGCGGCATCATCGAACACAACCTGGCCGCGCAGCTGCGCCTGCTGGACTACGTTGGCAGCTTGCCAGCGCCATTGCGCATGCTCCGGCTGAGCAGCGATCTGCTGCCGTTCTACAGCCACCCCGAGGCCGCCGAGTTTTACCAGCAGTCCGAGGTCAGAGCGACCCTGGAGGCCGGATTCGCCAGAATAGGCGAGTGCGCAAGAGCGCAGGCCATTCGCTTGTCGCTGCATCCGGGCCAGTACTGCGTGCTGGCGTCGGATAAGCCGCAGGTGGTGGAAAACAGCCTGGCGGAATTCGAGTACCACGCCGACATGATCCGCATGATGGGCTTCGGCCGGCAGTTCCAGGACTTCAAATGCAACGTGCATATCGCTGGCCGTCTGGGCGTCGATGGCATCCGTGCTGTCTGGCCGCGCCTGTCGCAGGAGGCGCGCCACTGCATCACCTTCGAGAACGAAGAAAAAACGTATGGCGTCGATGACTGCCTGCAGCTGGCCGATCTGGCACCCGTTGTGCTGGATATCCATCATTGTTGGATCAACGAGGAGCGCTATATCGACCCGCATGACGCACGCGTGGCGCAGATCATCGACAGCTGGCGTGGCGTGAGGCCGACCATGCATTACTCGCAGCCACCGGAAAGCTTGATCGCCGAGGGGTTTTCAGCAGAAGAGAAACTCGATATGCACGCCCTGCTACAGCGTGTAAGCAAGCGCGACCTCTACAGCCACAGCAAGCGCATGTGGAATCGCTGGACGAACCTTTACGCCCGTGAGTTTCTGGATCGCTTCGACATCATGTTCGAGGCCAAGGACAAGAACCTGGCCGCGCTGGAGTACTTCGCCGATTACCTGGCGGACGAGGAGGCTTCGAATCTGCGGTAACGCCAGGTCAACGACACAGATGCCGGCGCGTCTGAACTCGCTGGCACGGTATGGCGACAGCGCGAAGGCAATGGGAAGGTTGATACAGGACGAGTTGTTGCTGGTATGCGCAGTAGTGTTTGTCACCGCTCGCCAAACGCAGGCTAGACGACTCGGTACACACTATAGGGCTGCGGATGGCACCCTGCGCAAGCCCCGTGACGGTTTGCGCAGGGTAGCGAGGGTTAGGAATTCCTTACTTGAATCTCATGCTCCCGCCGCTTGGCCAACGCATCGGCGGCCACGAGCGCCAACAGTGGTAGCACACCGACCTTGAGTGCTAGGTCCCAGGATCCAAGGAAACCAATAAGTACCGCTCCTACAACGACGATTATGGCTATGCAATGTGCACAGAAGCGCCACAATTCGAGTGCAACGACCTGAGCATTCTGGTTGTTGATCATACTGAGCCCCTCTCTTGTTGTAGTCGCCTTGTATAGGTTCAGCGTAGCTATCCTGAGCACATGCGCAAACACAATTTTGTTTCATTAATGTGTCTAGGACGCAGGTTACAGCGATTTTTCACAATGGTTCGATTGAAGCCAAACGGCTCGATACGCGGAGCCGATATGCCTGTTGCCACCCTCCCCTGGCAACAAGCGGGTACTCAGTATCAACGGCGAGCTAGCGGCTGCCCGCGAGTATCTCGCCCAATGCCTGTTCCAGGATGTTCACGGTACGGTCGAGGTTTCTCAACTTCTCCAATCCGAATAAACCGATGCGGAAGGTCTGGAAATCGCTCGGCTCGTCACATTGCAAGGGTACGCCGGCCGCGATCTGCAGCCCTTTGGCGGCGAACTTGCTACCGCTCCTGATTTCACTGTCGGTCGTGTAACACACCACTACGCCTGGCGCCTCGAAGCCATCGGCCGCGACACTGCTGAACCCCTTCTCGGCCAATAGCGTCCGCACCCGATGGCCCAATTCAAGCTGCTGGGTACGAAGGGTCTCGAAGCCGTAATCCTTGGTTTCCGACATGACATCGCGGAAACGCGCCAGGGCATCGGTCGGCATGGTCGCGTGATAGGCGTGTCCACCCTGTTCGTAGGCCTGCATGATCTGCAGCCATTTCTTCAAATCACAGGAGAAGCTGCTGCTCTGGGTCGCCTCAATGCGAGACCGGGCAGCCTTGCTGAGCATTACCAGCGCACAGCAAGGCGATGCGCTCCAGCCTTTTTGCGGCGCGCTGATCAGTACATCGACCCCGCTTGCCTGCATGTCCACCCAGAGGGCGCCGGAGGCGATGCAATCCAAAACGAACAAACCACCAACCGCATGCACGGCGTCGCCCACGGCACGTAGATAGTCGTCAGGCAGGATCATCCCGGACGAGGTTTCCACATGGGGCGCGAACACCAGGTCCGGCTTCTGCGCAGCAATGGTTGCGACTACTTCGTCTATCGGCGCAGGTATATACGCCGCCTGGGACGCCTGGCTTTGCGGTCGCGCCTTGAGCACCGTGGATCGCTCTGGAATCGCGCCCATCTCAAATATCTGGCTCCAGCGATAACTGAACCAGCCGTTGCGAATCACCAGACATCTGCGCCCATGTGCCAGCTGGCGCGCTACCGCTTCCATACCGAAGGTGCCACTGCCCGGCACTACTGCCACCGCATCGGCGTTGTAGACGGATCTGAGCGTAGTGGAAATGTCGTTCATCACGATCTGGAACGACCGAGACATGTGATTTAGAGATCGGTCCGTGAATACAACCGAGTATTCAATCAGCCCATCGGGATCGACGTGAGGGTAAAGGTCCGACATGGAATAGCTCCGCAGCAAGAGACCCAACATCGACCCTGCCCGAAGCCCGAACGCTTTACAAGCGCTACCAACCCCCGCCGCGGCATCTCCATGCTGTGTGAAAACGTGGGACGTGACCATCCAGGCCAACTCGCCAACCACCCAGGGCGGCCTGAAGCGCCATAACGCATACGCACTTATAGAAGTTCAATAAGCAGCTTACCGCCTGTCGGATTCATACCAAATAGTCACAGGCGATTGGTCAGCCTTTAGTTCAAAAAAATGGCGCCAAAGATATTTACAACCTAGCGATTCAGGGCTTTGAAACGGGCTCTACTTTATTAGCGCTGTAGCCATCTAATATCAAAATAATATCAATCGATTCTTTTGACGATTTATTGGCGACATTAATAAAGCGGTCACGGTTTTAATCATAAATAAAACGAATTATAAAAGCGCAACCGAAACGGCAGGCCGGCCTGGCCGTCTCTCCGTTTTGCCTAGTGGTTCGTTCTGTTTGTGGGTTCCGCCTGCTTCGGCAGCGCCATTTATTGATCGATTTCCTGTCGCTTCGCTTCAGCGAGACGCCTTATTCACGTTTCGTTGATCCAGTCACGGTGAGCTCATGCCTATTACAGCCTTTCCGAGCGCCAGCAAAGGCCTCATTTCCGTCATTGCCTTAACCGCCCTGTTGGGCTTTCTTCCTGGCGTCAGCAATGTTCATGCTGCAACCACTGGCAGCACGAGCGCCGCGGGAATTTCCTATTCAGCGCTGATCAACAAGTTCACCAACAGCTACTGGCTGAATGGCTCCTGGCGCGCATCAGCTGGGGTTTCGGTCGCTGCCACTCAGCAAAACATCGCGGCGTTTCGTGTCGGTACCTCCGTGCGAACCGCTGACGGCCAGATCCGCACCATCACATCGATCAAACCTGCAAGCGGCGCGCTGACCGTCTTCATGAATGGTCCAGCCTTGGACGGGAACGTTATCGGTTATCCGAACCGCCTGAGCGTAAGTAACGCCACCAGCTCGACTCCGGTCGCCACCAAGCCGGATAGCGCGCCTGTCGCTGCATCAAGCTACGCCGCGCTGATCAACAAGTTCACCAACGCTTACTGGCTCAACGGGTCCTGGCGCGCATCAGCAGGCGTTTCGATCGCTGCCACCGCCCAGAACAAGGCGGCGTTCGTTGCGGGTGCATCGGTACGCACGGCGGATGGTCAAGTACGTACCATTACTTCGGTAAAGCCTGCCAGCGGCGCGCTGACTGTGTTCATGGATGGTCCCGTGCTTGACGGCAACGTCATCGGCTATCCGAACAAGCTAAGCCTGGTCCCGTCCCCGACCCTCTTGCCGGCTGCCCCTTCGGCGCCGCTGGCAGAGGTAACACTGCCAGCGCGCGAGCCCGTACAACTCGTCGGCGTCGCTCTGTCCGGTGCCGCATTCGGGCCCTCGGTTCTACCGGGCAAGCATGGCACCAACTACATCTATCCGGCCGAGTCGTATTACAAAAAGTACGCCGAACAGGGTCTGAAACTGGTCCGCCTGCCATTTCTCTGGGAGCGCATCCAGCCGCAACTGGACACCGAGCTCGACGCTGCGCAGTTGGCGCTGCTCACGCAATCGCTCGACTTCGCACAGAAGCACGGCGTAAAGGTCGTGCTGGACATGCACAACTACTACCGTTACTACCGCGAGCCGATCGGCTCGGAAAGCGTACCGATCAAGTCGTTCGCCAACGCCTGGAAACGTATCGCGCTGAAAATAGGCGATCACCCGGCGCTCAGCGGTTATGGCCTGATGAACGAGCCGAACACCAAGGGGCTCTGGCCTGAAGCCGCACTGGCAGCAGCCAAGGAGATCCGCAAGGTCGACCGGACTAACTGGATCTATGTCGCCGGGGATCGTTTCTCCAGCGCCTGGCACTGGCCGCAGTCCAACACTCAGCTCATCGCCGACCCATGGATGCGCGACCCTGAGAACAAGCTGATCTTCGAGGCCCACATGTACCTCGACCGCGATACATCGGGCATGTACGTCGACAAGACCGAGACCTTCGCTCCAGACCTGGGGATCATTCGCGCCAAGCCATTCGTAGATTGGCTGCGGACCAATAATCTGCGCGGCTTCATTGGCGAGATGGGCGTTCCGAACTATGCCCCCGATGCGATCGTCGCGATGGATAACCTGCTTGGCTATCTGCGCGAGAACTGTGTGCCTCTCACTTACTGGGCCGGGGGCCCATGGTGGGGCAACTACATCCTCGCCTTGGACGTATCGGGCGGCGCGGAGCAACCCCAGCTACCGGTCCTGCGAAAGCACGCTGCCACACCGAACAGCTGCGTAGCGATTGGCGAGCCGCTGTAATACGGTTGAAAACAACGGAATCGAAGGCCTGTCACGTTCTGCGTGGCAGGCCTTTTTTCTCCATTTCTCGCCTACGCTCTAGTAAAGGCGTGGTTCTTGACGGCGCTGTAGTACAACGCAAGCGGAACCAATCACCAGATCAATAGGACGAATCCCTGTGCCTGTGCTCAGGTACCTGAATGGATTGACATGACGTCGAGCCGATAGCGCCGAGGATCGGAATGACCGAAGGGATCTTGTTGGCAGCGACCGGCCTGCTGCTGGTGCTGACCTTCTTGCCGCTCTGGAAGAACCCAGCCTGGTGGGTGCGAGGGCTGGACTTTCCCCGTCTGCAGCTGTGCGTACTGGCCTTCGCACTGCTGCTGGCCCAGGCGTTGCTGCTGCCCTACTCCGAGCCGCTGCAGATCATGATCTCCGTTCTGGTTGTCGGCTGCCTCGCCTATCAAGCCTGGTGGATCATTCCGTATACCCGGTTATGGCGCCCTGAGGTGAAAACCGCCGACACGAGCCGCGACAGGCCGCGTATTCGCGTCATGGCGGCCAACGTCCTTACACCGAACCGTCAGGCTGACAAGCTCAAGGCACTGGTACGCAAGCATCGGCCCGATGTACTGGTGACGCTCGAAACCGATCACTGGTGGGAAGCGCAGCTCGAGGAGCTTGCCGAAGAGTATCCCCACTCCATGCGCTGTCCGCTGGACAACCTCTACGGTATGCACGTCTGGTCACGGTTGCCCCTGGAGAATGCAGAAACCTGTTTTCTGGTCGAAGACGACGTGCCCTCCATGCACGCCAAGGTGCGACTGAACGAGCAAGTAGCGATCCGCATGCACTTCCTTCATCCCGCCCCGCCCAGCCCCACGGAGAATGATGAATCCACCGAGCGCGATATCGAATTGCTGGTGGTGGCGAAAAGCGTACAGGACGACGAGCGAGACACACCGATCATCGTCACCGGAGACCTCAATGATGTGGCCTGGTCAGCCAATACACGGCTGTTCCGCAAGATCAGCGGGCTACTCGACCCTCGGATCGGGCGTTACATGGTCAACAGTTTTCATGCCCAGCACTGGTTTCTGCGCTGGCCGCTGGACCACCTGTTTCATAGCCATCACTTCCAGCTGATCCGCATCCAGCGTTTGCCACAGTTCGGCTCCGACCATTTTCCGGTACTGGTCGAGCTGCAATACGACCCTGCCTCCGAGCAGCAAAGTCTGCGGGGCGACGCGGCCGACGAACTCGAAGCAGACGAAAAGATCAGCGAGAAGGATGTCAGCGAGTCGGATGTGCCGGAGCCAGAGAAGCGCTGAGATCAGGTCCCGCTAGCCGTCACGCTGTCAACCGGCTTCGATTCGCAGCCTGTGCGGGCCGCCGTTCGAGCTTGCCGGTTGCCCCTCGGTCCGGCAGCAAGCAGTGCGATCCGTGGCGGCCGAAACCCTTGCTCAGTTTCAGACCTCGTTGACCCGGTTGAACTGCGTCGCCAGACGCATCGTTTCATGAGACTCAAGCGCCAGCAGATCGTTGGCAAGGTCGCGCGCGCCATCGATTTCGGCCCGACGCGCCAGTGAGCGGTACAGGTCCATGACCTGATTGTGGATCGTGAAGAGTTCGTAGGATATCTGCTCGACGCTCATGGCCGCATACGGCATGGCACAGGGCTGGCTGCGTATAACCGGATTGCGCGCCACGTAGTCGTAAATCCAGGTATGCAGGGCCTTCGGGTCGGCGTGACGCTCGACGCGTTCGATGGTATTGGCCAGTGCCTTTTCGTGATCGGCGAGATAGGCCAGCAACCATTGTGCCCGCTGTTCTTCGTGTTGCGGCGCGCTCCGGCGCAGGCATCTGGACAATTCCCGGTGGGTATCACGGGTCCAGTCGATGAGGTCTTCGAATCGCTCGATCTTCATATTCTCTTCCCTCCACGCCTTTCGATGGGAACGGAGCCGCTGGCTGACGAGTCATCCGCAGGCACCCGCAGCCGCAACCATCTCCCCCGGGCTCTCAACGGGTCGTTTTTTACGGGTCATGATTGAAGACTAGTCATGAGTCACTGAATTGGCTCAGAACCGGCACCGGCCTGTGCCAGATTTCGCCGTCGGTCCCGCCAATTGGCGCACGACAAAGGTCTACGCTGAACACAAACAGCTCGATGAGCTGACCGATGCTGCGTTCGGAGTGCGCCCGTCGCAGCGACACACCGCCATCGCATGACAGAGGGCAGGCATATGGAGACCACCACGCTCGGCATCAAGCTCGACGAGGCAACCGGTGATCGACTCGAGGCGGCAGCCCGGCAGGTCGGCCGTACGCCACAGGAGCTGATAGAACAGGCGCTGCTCCGGTACCTCGAACATCTGGAAAACGGTGCAGAACCCCTCGGTGCTACGCCCCGGGAGCGCGCCACCAAGCAACCGGCGGTCGCTGTCGGGCACGGCCGTCAACCGTTCCTCGAGTTCGCCGAGAGCATCCTGCCGCAGCCTGTGCTGCGCGCCGCCATAACGGCAGCCTACCGCCGACCTGAGCCCGAGGCGTTGTCGATGCTGCTGGAACAGGCACGCCTGTCGCCAGAAAAAGCCAGCGCCACACACCAGCTGGCCCTGCGTATCGCCGAGAAGTTGCGCAATCAGAAAAGCGCCGGTGGGCGTCAGGGCCTGGTGCAAGGATTGCTGCAGGAGTTCTCGCTGTCGTCCCAGGAAGGCGTGGCGTTGATGTGCCTCGCTGAAGCCCTGCTACGCGTGCCCGACAAGGGCACCCGCGATGCGCTGATTCGCGACAAGATCAGCACCGGCAACTGGCAGCCTCACTTGGGCAACAGCCAGTCAGTATTCGTCAATGCAGCGACCTGGGGGCTGATGCTCACCGGCAGACTGGTGGCCACGCATAACGAATCCAGTCTTTCGTCCTCGCTCAACCGTTTGATTGGCAAAGGCGGCGAGCCGCTGATCCGCAAGGGCGTGGACATGGCGATGCGGCTGATGGGCGAGCAGTTCGTGACCGGCGAAACCATCAACGAAGCCCTCGCCAACGCCCAAACCATGGAAGCCAAGGGTTTTCGCTATTCCTACGACATGCTCGGCGAGGCGGCCCTGACCGCCGGTGATGCACGGCGCTATCTGGCGTCGTACGAACAGGCGATCCACTCCATCGGCATGGCCTCGCGCGGGCGAGGCATCTATGAAGGACCGGGCATCTCGATCAAGCTATCGGCGCTGCATCCCCGCTACAGCCGTGCGCAGTATGACCGCGTTATGGACGAGCTCTACCCGACCTTGCTGTCGCTGACGCAATTGGCGCAGCGCTACGACATCGGCATCAATATCGATGCGGAAGAAGCGGACCGCCTCGAGCTGTCGCTGGATCTACTCGAACGGCTCTGCTTCGAATCCTCATTGAGCGACTGGAATGGCATCGGCTTCGTCATCCAGGCCTATCAGAAGCGCTGCCCGTACGTGGTGGATTATCTGATCGATCTAGCTAAACGCAGCCGGCATCGGCTGATGATTCGCCTGGTCAAGGGCGCCTACTGGGACAGCGAAATAAAGCTGGCGCAGATCAACGGGTTGGAGGGCTACCCGGTCTATACCCGCAAGGCCTACACCGATGTGTCCTTCATTGCTTGTGCACGCAAGCTGCTTGCGGCACCGGAGGCGATCTATCCACAATTCGCCACTCACAACGCCCACACCCTGGCCGCCGTGTACCACCTCGCCGGACAGAACTATTACCCCGGCCAGTATGAATTCCAGTGCCTGCACGGCATGGGCGAGCCGCTCTACGAGCAGGTCGTCGGCAAGGGCAGCGAGCGGCTGAACCGGCCGTGCCGTATCTACGCACCGGTCGGCAGCCACGAGACGTTGCTGGCCTATCTGGTGCGCAGACTGCTTGAAAACGGCGCCAACACCTCATTCGTCAACCGCATCGCCGATAAAAGTATTTCGCTGGAAGAGCTAGTGGCCGACCCGGTGCTAACGGTGGAGCAGATGCTCGCCGCGGAAGGCGCGCTCGGGCTGCCTCACCCGCGGATCCCGCTGCCCAGAAATCTTTACGGGGACACACGCCTCAATTCGTGCGGCCTCGACCTTTCTAACGAACAGCGCCTGGCCTCGCTCTCCTCCGCCCTGCTCGCCAGTACACATCAGCGCCATATCGCGGCTGCGCTGCTCGGCTGCGAGAACGCCTCGATAACACCGGCCGAACCCTTACTCAACCCGGCGGACCATCGAGACGTGGTCGGGCTGGTGCAGGAAGCCAGCGAAGACGATGTCGACAACGCGCTGCGCTGCGCGCAGGACAACGCCAGCCTCTGGCGGTCCACTCCACCTGTCGAGCGCGCGGCGGCGCTCGACAGGGCGGCGGAGCTGATGGAACAACGCATGCAGCAATTGATGGGCGTACTCATCCGTGAAGCGGGCAAGTCATACGTCAACGCCATCGCTGAGGTTCGCGAAGCGGTGGATTTCTTGCGCTTCTATGGCACCGAGGTGCGCAGCAATTTCGACAACGACACCCATCACCCACTCGGCCCGGTGGTCTGTATCAGCCCTTGGAATTTCCCCCTGGCGATCTTCACCGGGCAGGTCTGCGCCGCGCTGGGCGCCGGCAATACGGTATTGGCCAAACCGGCAGAGCAGACGCCGTTGATCGCCACGTTGGGCGTGCAGATCCTGCATGAGGCCGGCGTTCCCAAGGGCGCCCTGCAGCTTCTGCCCGGGCGCGGCGAAACCGTCGGTGCACGGCTGGTGGCCGATGAGCGTGTCCGCGGCGTCATGTTCACCGGTTCCACTGCAGTTGCCTCGATTCTGCAACGCAGCATTGCCGGGCGGTTGGATGAGCGCGGTCGGAGCATTCCGCTGATCGCCGAAACAGGCGGGCAAAACGCGATGATCGTCGATTCCTCGGCTCTGACCGAACAGGTCGTGATGGACGTGATGGCCTCAGCCTTCGACAGCGCCGGTCAACGCTGCTCGGCGCTGCGCGTGCTCTGCGTCCAGGAAGACGTCGCCGAGCGGGTCATCGGCATGCTCAAGGGTGCCATGGCCGAGACGCGCATGGGCAATCCGCAGCGGCTTGCGGTGGATGTCGGCCCGGTTATAGACGCTGAAGCGCGAGACAACATCGAGCGTCACCTCCAGGCGATGCGCGATAAAGGCCGCCGGGTGCATCAGATGGCCCGCATCGACGAGCAGGAATGTGCCCTCGGCACCTACGTCACCCCAACGCTGATCGAGCTGGAGCGTCTCGATGAGCTACAGCAGGAAATATTCGGGCCGGTGCTGCATGTGTTGCGCTATCGCCGTGCCGAGCTGGACCAACTGCTGGAGCAGATCAACGCCGCCGGTTACGGATTGACCCTGGGCGTACACACCCGCATTGACGAAACCATTGCCAAGGTCATTGACTGCGCCAAGGTTGGCAATCTCTATGTCAATCGCAACATCGTCGGTGCGGTGGTGGGCGTGCAGCCGTTCGGCGGCGAAGGGCTGTCCGGCACCGGGCCCAAAGCCGGCGGCCCGTTGTATCTGTATCGCCTGCTATCGGAGCGGCCACACGACGCACTGCTGCGCGCGTTGGACTTCGGCGGCACGCAGACATTGCCCGAGGTGCAGCAATCCTCTGTGCAGACCGATGCCGCCCGGCAGTTCAGACAATGGGCGCAGGATAACGGCCGAAGCGAGCTGGCGGCGCTTTGCGACCGCTACGCCGAGCAATCCCAGAGCGGCACAACGCGATTGCTCGATGGCCCCACCGGCGAGCGCAACAGCTATAGCCTGCTGCCTCGCGAGTACGTGCTGTGTCTGGCCGAGAACGCGGAGGATCTGCTGATACAGATCGCCGCAGTATTGGCTGTGGGTAGTGAAGCGGTTACGCCAGATGCCCCGCCCGGCAAGGACGTGATCACCCAGCTGCCGCAAGCGGCACGAGCTCGAATCGCCCGCGTTGCGGATTGGACCAGCGATGCAGTGCGCTTCGATGCGGTGCTTCACCACGGCAATCCCGATCAGCTGCTTGATGTCAGCCAGAGCCTCTCGCGTCGCAGCGGTCCCATCGTTGGCGTGCAAGGCCTGGCTCCAGGCGAAACCGACATCCCACTGGAGCGTCTGCTGATCGAGCGTGCGCTGAGCATCAACACTGCCGCGGCTGGCGGCAATGCGAGCCTGATGACCATTGGCTGATTGTCACGACCCGACCGCCTGGCCAAGGGCGGCGGCCAGTGCAGGCGCGGACCGTTGGGACATAGACCGACCTCAGGTAGCAAGTCGTGAACGCAGCACAACTGCCGCTGACGCGCCGGCTGCCCTGCTACAGGTCCGCTGAAGGCCAAATCCGACGCCTACGCAGCTTATATGTCGCTATAGGTTTAGCTCTCAAATAGCCGATACATAAGCTTATCGGACAGGTTCATCGACGCTTTCAGTTCCTCCATCATCGCTGGTTACCCGAATGACAAATATCTTCGTTAACAGACCGATATCACCTCGTACTGCTGACGCCGGCCATTCACCTGTACCTCGACGTCATCACCTTCGCGTCGACCGAGCAGCGCCTGCCCCAGGGGTGAGCGTGGCGAAATTACCAACACCTCGGTGTTGTCCACAGCCACCCGTAATCCTGCGGCGTCCGGCCCCAGAAAGACCCAACGACAGTCACCCGCGAGCTCCAGAGATACCAGCGCACCTAGCTTGATCGTTTCACCCACCAAGGAGCGCACCGGCAGGTTGCGGTAGCTGGACAGCGCGGCCTCGATCTCATGGACCCGCCGACGCTGACCGTCCGCCAGGTAGGCGGCCTCAAGGCCACGGGTGTCGTACTTGTTTTCGGCCTTGCTCTCGGCATGCGTTGCCGCCTCGTGGGAAGCCTTCAGCGCATCCCTGGCAATAGCCAGATCGGCCTCTAGCGTCTCGATGATCAGCGGAAGGAGATGGGTTTTGTTCATACGAGCTCGGAATAGGCGTGCAGGCGTCTAGCATGGCATCGGTGCGCACCAAGGGCCATGATGATTGCCGCTTCGGTCAGCAGCGCTACGAACGGCGCAACCCCGCCAAGGCAGGCCCCACTTCGGGCTTCACTAATAACAGGCGGACCGTCGCCAGCGCCGCCGATGGTCGGGTGAGCGCTGAACCGATGCCGAAAAGCAGCTGTCCAGACAGAAGCGTCTGGATCAGCTAAACATGCGATTTGTCGGCCCGCGCGGGATATTTTTACAAAAGAGGAAAATTGCCGCAGGCGACGGAGCGAGACGCTGCTTATACTGTCCACCCATCCCAACCTGGAGCCACACCCGTGAATAAAGCCGAGTTGATTGAAGCGATCGCAGCCTCCGCCGATGTTCCGAAGAGCACCGCCATCCGTGTATTGGATGCCTTCACCGAAAGCGTAACCAATACCTTGCAGAACGGTGACAGCGTGACACTGGTCGGTTTCGGCACCTTTGCCGTCAAGGAGCGCGCCGCTCGTGACGGTCGCAACCCGCAGACAGGCGCGACGATCAAGATCTCCGCGGCCAAGCTGCCAGGCTTCAAGCCAGGCAAGTCGCTGAAAGATGCAGTGAACTAAGCACCGCATTCGAATCCCGGGCCGCTGACGTCCTTCGTGGGCGCAGCGCCTGCTTCAACCCCGCCTATCTGCTCTCTGTCCCATACTGACTCCGACTCTCTCCGCCCAATACCTGCGCGACACCGAACGCAATGAGGCGGCTCGGACGATCACACCACAAACACACGCAGCGACCTAAGCCACGCGATACCGCCACGTGCGGTAGACGGAAGTACCGAACCAGCGCGCGCGACCCGAGCCGCGCCGTTTCTGACTGCAGCCTGGTAGTTACTTGTCGCGATCCACGGCAAAACCAGCCCAGGCCTGACGCGACGGCATGATTTCCAGCCGGTTGATATTGATATGCGCAGGAAGCGTAGCCACGTAGAAGATCTGCTCGGCGATATCCTCAGCTGTCAGCGGCGTGGTAGTGCCGTAGAGCGCATCGGAAGCCGCCTGGTTGCCCTTGGTCCGGACTAGAGTGAACTCGGTTTCAGCCATGCCTGGAGCGATGTCCGTGACCCGCACGCCAGTGGCGATCAGGTCGCAGCGCAGGTTGTAGCTGAACTGTTGGACGAACGCCTTGCTGGCGCCATACACATGGCTACCCGGATACGGCCATTGCCCGGCAACCGAGCCGATATTGACGATGCTGGCGCCCTTGCCGGTCTCGATCAGCGTTGGCAGAAGCGCATGGGTGACGTTGACCAGACCGGTGATATTGGTATCGATCATGGTGTGCCAATCATTCAGATCAGTCTTCTGCGACGGCTCCGGAGCCAGGGCGAGACCCGCGTTATTGACCAGGCAGGTCACTGCGCGGAAGGCTTCCGGCAGCGTGGCGACGACTTCCTTAACCGCTTCGTGCTTGCGTACGTCCAGGGTGGCGACATGCACCGGGACCTTGCTGGCCAGTTCCTCCTTCAAGGCGTCCAGGCGTTCGGCGCGGCGACCGGTGAGCACCAGCGACCAGCCCGCTTCAGCAAATCGGCGAGCGGTGGCGCGACCAAATCCAGAGGTGGCACCGGTGATGAAAACGACCTTACTGTTCATGCTTTTCCTCTTTCGATTAGCGACGCTCGTAGAAGCGCGCAATGGTATCGGTGGCTTATGGTCCGTTGGTCGACAGAAAATTTCGAGTAGTTTCTCCGCCTCGTTAGGCCAACGCACGTACGGATTAAGCAAACGAAGCCGCCGCTTATTTCAAATAAATACAAAGCAGAACGGTGGCGGTCCGGGCCGCCTGGAGCGTTTTATCAGGCTTTCAGCCACATCGAATCGCGGCTTAATCCCCCGTTCAACCGCTATAGACTGAAAGGCGGATTTCAGGGCGTAAGTGTGCCGGTTAAAAGCCGATCTCCAGCCATCAAGGAATCTGAACATGCTCACAACAAAAACACTTCTAGCAGGCGCTATTGCGGTACTGGTAGCGAATCAGGCTTCTGCCCTCAACGAATCCACGCAAGACCAGACCGGCAGCGATAACTACGCTGATGTAATGCAGCAGAACGGAACGGACAATCTCAGCAGTCAAGTGCAGGATGGCGACGCCAACATTGTCTATACGCTGCAGAACGGATCGGAGCTGACCTCCACGAGTGAGCAACGTGGCGTCGGTAACTTAACCACCATCGAACAGGACGGCAGAGCCAGCCAGGCGGACGTGTCTCAGGACGGCAGCTACAACCGCGCTACGGTCTATCAGGCCGCCTATGGCGACATCGGCCACACCGTGGCGATTTCTCAGGTCGGCACTGACAATCTGGCCTATATCGAGCAGATCGATGGAGCAGCCAATAGCGCAACGATTGACCAGGATGGGCTGCGGAACGTGGTTGACGCCTCGCAGCAACTGACCGCCAACCATCTCGGCGCCACACAGGTTGGCGAAGACAATACGTTACTGGTCGAGCAGCTCGGCAATAGCTCGGCCTATACAAGCCAGACTGGAACCGCCAACGCCATCGACTTGCAGCAGGATGGCGGATTCTCCGGTGCATCTGCCACCGTCAGCCAAAACGGCACGGGCAACCAGGCCTCGCTCACCCAGCAATCCAGTCAGTACAGCGCAGGTGACGTGCAACTGACTCAGATCGGTACGAGCAACGTTGCCAATGTGGTCGAGAACAGTGGTTTCGGAACCTTCACCTTCACCCAGGACGGCACAGGGAACGAACTGACCGCACAGCATGGCGGCCGCTCAACGTCGGTGGTTGGCACTTCTACCGGTGACTATAACCGGGTCGACATTCAACAGGGCTTCGACGGCAGCAGCCTGCTCATCGACCAGAACGGTACACGCAACGAAATCGATGTCGACCAGACGGGCTACTACGGTAGCGGCGACATTCGACAGACCGGCACGGAGAACTACGCGTCGCTGGTTCAGATTGGAACCTCTGCCAGCGTGACGCAAGAGAGTGCGGTCATCATGCAGACCGGTTCCGGCAATTCGGCGTTCGTGACACAGGGGCAGTAGCGCCTTTTATAGGCAGGTTATCCGGCAGGCCCGTCGATGCGGGCTTGCCGCGACCAGCCCGCGACAAGCTCCAGCGCCCTGTATCCCCTTCCGCCAGAACTGAAGAAGAACGGCTTGTGCAACAAGAGGACGTCGCGCAGCGTTGACCCATCCCACCAGTCTTAAATCTCTGAGGAACAGGAGCGGATACTTCGGCAATGCATTGCCCTGTGATCGGGCCAGCCATTCGATGCGCTGCTGGTGGTCAGCACATCTATAGTTATCTCCAGAGCCTCAATCGAATCTTGCGTTGCCAGTGCTGAGCATCGCAACGGCGCGGTGTGGCATCTCGCCGTCGAGATAATCTATGACCAACTCGTTGTGCATTTATGCAGATCAGGTATGCGTTAAACCGTATTGTCTTGGACAAATTTGCACTCTAGGATCAGGGAATGCTTGATCGATCCGATGTACTCAAATAACAACAACCGCCGAGGGCCTACCATGAACCAGTCAAGTGCCATCCCCACTGTCAAACTCCTGATCGGCGGCGAGCTGGTTGAGTCGTCCACCAGCGAGTGGCGAGACATCGTCAATCCGGCGACGCAGGAAGTGCTCGCTCGCGTGCCCTTCGCCACCGATTCGGAAATGAACGCTGCGGTCGCCGCCGCCAAAGAAGCCTTCAAGACCTGGCGCAAGACGCCCATCGGCGCGCGCTCGCGGATATTTCTCAAGTATCAGCAGCTCATCCGCGAGAACATGAAGGAGCTGGCAGCTATCCTCACCGCCGAGCAGGGCAAGACCTTGCCGGATGCCGAGGGTGACGTCTTCCGCGGGCTGGAAGTGGTCGAACACGCGGCAGGTATCGGCAACCTGCAGCTGGGTGAGCTGGCCAACAATGTCGCCACCGGCGTCGACACCTACACCCTGCTGCAGCCGCTCGGCGTCTGCGCCGGCATCACCCCGTTCAATTTCCCGGCAATGATCCCGCTATGGATGTTTCCGATGGCCATCGCCACCGGCAATACCTTCGTCCTCAAGCCGTCCGAGCAGGATCCGATGGTCACCATGCGCCTGGCTGAGCTAGCCATCGAAGCTGGCGTGCCGCCGGGCGTGCTCAACGTCATCCATGGTGGCGCCGACGCAGTGAATCTGATCTGCGATCACCCGGATATCAAGGCCGTCTCCTTCGTTGGGTCGACCAAGGTTGGCACCCATGTCTACAACCGTGCGAGTCAGGCCGGCAAGCGCGTTCAGTGCATGATGGGCGCGAAGAACCACGGCATCATCCTGCCCGACGCGCACAAGGAGCAGACCCTCAACAACCTGACCGGGGCTGCATTCGGCGCGGCCGGTCAGCGCTGCATGGCGCTGTCGGTGCTGATCCTGGTGGGCGAGGCGCAGAGCTGGCTACCGGATCTGATCGCCAAGGCGAAAACACTGAAGATCAACGCAGGCGCCGAAAGCGGCACCGATGTCGGCCCGGTGGTGTCCTGCGCAGCGCTGGATCGCATCAGTTCGCTGATCGAGCGCGGTGTCGCCGAAGGCGCGGAGCTGGCGCTGGACGGTCGCAACCCGCAAGTGGCTGGCTACGACAAAGGCAACTTCGTTGGGCCGACCATCTTCTCTGGCGTGACGCCCGAAATGAGCATTTACCGCGAGGAAATCTTCGGTCCGGTGCTGTGCGTGATGCAGGTCGATACCCTCGACCAGGCTATCGAGCTGATCAATGCCAATCCCAACGGCAACGGCACCGCCCTCTTCACCCGCTCCGGGGCTGCGGCCCGGCATTTCCAGGAGGAAATTGACGTTGGCCAGGTGGGCATCAATGTGCCGATTCCGGTGCCGGTGCCCATGTTCTCGTTCACTGGCTCGCGCGCTTCCAAGCTTGGTGACCTCGGCCCGTATGGCAAGCAGGTGGTGCAGTTCTACACTCAGACCAAGACGGTCACCCAGCGCTGGTTCGACGAGAACGAAGTCGGCGGGCCGGTGAACACCACCATCAACCTGAAGTAACCGTGGCCGGCGCCGTGCCCGTTGGTCGCGGCGCCGCTCAACCGCCAATCAATAACAAGAAGGAAACGGCCATGCATATCGGTTTTCTCGGACTCGGCAACATGGGCGGGCCCATGGCCCACAATCTGCTAAAAGCCGGTCATCAGATCAGCGTCTATGATCTTTCCGCCACTGCCGTCTCCGGGCTGGTGGCAGCCGGCGCTAAGGAAGCCACTTCTCCCTCCGCCATTGCCCAGGCGGGGGTCGAGGCAATCATCACCATGCTGCCGGCGGCCGCACATGTAAAACAGGTTTATCTCGGCGAGGACGGCCTGCTGGCTCACGTGCCGGCCGGTGTGCTGCTGATCGACTGCTCTACCATCGATCCCATGAGCGCGCGCGAAGTTGCCGCCGCCGCGGAAAATAACGGCAACCCGATGCTCGACGCCCCCGTCTCCGGCGGCACGGTCGGCGCGGCGGCCGGCACCCTGACGTTCATGGTCGGTGGCAGCGACGCAGACTTTCAAACGGCTCGGCCGATCCTCGCGAATATGGGGAAGAACATCGTCCACTGCGGTGGCAGCGGTAACGGTCAAGTAGCCAAGGTTGCCAACAACATGTTGCTGGGCATCTCGATGATCGGCGCGGCCGAAGCCATGTCACTGGGCGTCGCGCTGGGGATGGATGCCAAGGTGCTAGCCGACGTAATCAACTCATCCAGCGGTCGTTGCTGGAGCTCGGAAGTCTACAATCCCATCCCCGGCGTAGTGGAAAACAGCCCAGCCTCACGCGGCTACAGTGGCGGTTTCGGCACCGACCTCATGCTGAAAGATCTCGGACTTGCCAGTGAAGCAGCCAAACAGGTGCGCCAGCCGGTTATCCTCGGTGGTCTCGCGCAGCAGCTGTACCAGGCCTTCAGCATGCAGGGCCATGGTGCACTGGATTTCTCCGCGATCATCAAACTCTACCGTCAGGAGCATTGAGCATGACCCAGGCTGAAGCGCCGGTACTGATCGAGGTCCGCAACCGCGTCGGCTACCTCACCCTCAACCGTCCGGCCGGACTGAACGCCGTAACGCTGCCGATGGTACAAAGCCTTCATCGCCAACTGCAGGACTGGGCGGATGACCAGGACGTGGTCGCCGTGGTGTTGCGCGCCGCCGGTGAGAAAGCCTTCTGCGCTGGCGGCGACATCCGCTCGCTGTACGACAGCTACCAGAACGGTGAAAGCCTGCACCGCGTTTTCTTCGAGGAGGAATATGCCCTCGACCAATATATTCACGCCTACAGCAAACCGCTGCTGGCGTTAATGACCGGCTTTGTGCTCGGCGGCGGTATGGGGTTGGCCCAAGGCGCTTCGCTGCGGGTGATTTCCGAGCGCACGCGAATGGGCATGCCGGAAGTTGGCATCGGTTACTTCCCGGATGTCGGGGGCAGTTATTTCTTGCCCCGACTGCCAGGCAATCTCGGCATTTACATGGGTGTGACCGGCAATCACGTCGGCTCGGCCGATGCGCTCTACGCCGGACTCGCCGATTACTGCGTGCCCCATGAGCGCTTCGCCGAGCTGGAACAGCGCTTGGACGAGCAAAACTGGAGTACGCCGGCCAGCGAAGTACTCAGCGCCCTGCTCGCCTCCATGGGCTGTAAGGAGCTTCCGGACGCACCCTTCAAGACGCTGTTCCCGGCCATCGAAAAGCATTTCAGCCATGAAAGCATCGCTGCCATCCGCGACTCTCTGGACAGTGAAAGTCGCCCGGAGTATCGCGACTGGGCGGCCGAAACCCTCAAAGTCATCGACAGCCGTTCGCCGCTGGCGATCAGCGTCACGCTGGAAATGCTCCGTCGCGGGCGCGAGCTGCCCCTGGCCGAGTGCTTTCGCATGGAGCTGCACCTGGACCGACAGTGGTTCGACCAGGGCGACATCATTGAGGGCGTCCGTGCGCTGATTGTCGACAAGGACAAGGATCCGCGCTGGAACCCACCTACGCTGAGCGAAGTGACACCGCAGCGCGTTGCCGGCTTCTTCGCTGGCGTAGAAAGGCCGATGAATACCTAGGCGAGGCAAGCGGTTCTCACGGCCTGCCAACGATGAGGGACCAGATATGCAAGACATCGAACTGAGTGAAGAACAGCGGATGATCCGCGACATGGCGCGCAACTTCGCCCGCGCCGAGATCGCACCGAAGGCTCAGGCCTGGGAACAGGCCGGTTGGATCGGCGACGACACCGTGACCCAACTGGGCGAGCTTGGCCTACTCGGCATGATCGTTCCCGAACAATGGGGCGGCACCTATATCGACTACGTCGCTTACGCGCTGGCGGTCGAAGAAATTTCTGCCGGCGACGGCGCCATCGGCGCGTTGATGAGTATTCACAGCTCGGTCGGCTGCGGTCCCATCCTCAAATACGGCACGCCGGAGCAGCAGGACGAATGGCTGCCCGATCTGGCTGCGGGCCGCGCCATCGGCTGCTTTGCATTGACCGAGCCCCAGGCCGGCTCCGAAGCCCACAATCTTCGCACCCGCGCCGTGCTGGAAAACGGCGAGTGGGTGATCAACGGTGCCAAGCAATTCGTTAGCAACGGCAAACGCGCCAAGATCGCCATTGTGTTTGCAGTGACCGATCCCGACTTGGGCAAGAAAGGCCTGTCGGCGTTTCTTGTGCCCACCGACAACCCTGGTTTTGTCGTCGATCGCATGGAAAGCAAAATGGGCATCCGCGCGTCGGATACGTGCGGTGTCAGCCTGCGCGATTGCCGCATTCCAGAAGCCAACCTGCTTGGCCCGCGTGGCAAGGGCCTGGCAATCGCCCTGTCCAACCTCGAAGGCGGACGCATCGGCATCGGCGCCCAGGCATTGGGCATCGCCCGCGCGGCATTCGAAGCGGCACTTGGCTACGCCCGTGAGCGTATCCAGTTCGACAAGCCAATCATCGAGCACCAGAGCGTGGCCAACATGCTGGCCGACATGCATACGCGGCTCAACGCCGCTCGCCTGCTGATCCTGCACGCCGCCCGCCTGCGCAGCGCCAACCTGCCATGCCTGTCGGAAGCCTCCCAGGCCAAGCTGTTCGCCTCGGAAGTGGCCGAGTATGTCTGTTCGAAGGCCATGCAGATCCACGGCGGCTATGGCTATCTTGAAGATTACCCGGTCGAACGCTACTACCGCGACGCGCGCATTACGCAGATTTACGAGGGATCGAGTGAAATTCAGAGGTTGTTAATTGCGCGAGAGTTGAATAATTACGGGTTGTGATCAACTCTCCTGTGGCAGGAAATAAGGGCACGCCTAGGTTTGCTACCGATCAGGAAGCCGTGCGGTACGGGATCGCCAGCAAGCTGGCTCCTACACTTCATCGAGTTGCGATCGATGGTCTACGGCCCTGATCGATTTCGGTATCCCACCCTTGTAGGAACCAGCCTGCTGGCGATCAAGGCCCGGCACCAGACAGTAAGACGAAACACCTCGAAGCAGTATTCCGAGCGGCAGATGACGGCAAGCGCGACCGCCATCCAGACAACAATAAGAAGGATACGAAGATGCTCAAAGGTACGATGCAGCAGACTCCGCTGATGATCAGCGGCATCCTAACCCACGCGGCCACGGCCCATGGCGACCGGGAAATCGTTTCGCGGCTAGTGGACGAACCCATGTGGCGTTACGACTACGCAGGCCTGGCGAGGCGCACCGGCCAGGCCGCGTCGATGCTGCGCAGCCTCGGTGTGCAGCCCGGCGACTTGGTTTCGTCTATGGCCTGGAACACCCATCGTCATTTCGAGCTGTTCTTCGCCGTTCCCGGCATTGGCGCCGTCTTGCACACCGCCAATCCACGTCTTTCCGACGAGCAAATCATTTACACGCTGAACCACGCAGGTAGCGGTGTGCTGCTGTTCGATCGCAACTTTCTCGCCGTGGTCGAGCGCGTACGACCACGGCTGGAACACATCCACACGTTCATCATGCTCTCCGACGCGCAACGCACCGAGCCCGGCGAAGTGGGTGCGCTCAGCTATGAAACGCTCATAGCCGAACAGGAACCGATTACCGACTGGCCACAGTTCGATGAAAACGCGGGTGCGATGCTGTGCTATACCTCCGGCACCACCGGCAACCCGAAAGGCGTGGTGTATAGCCACCGCTCCGTGGTCCTGCATGCCATGGCGGCGGGCCTCACCGGCGCCTTCGGCTTCTCCGCGTTCGACTGCATCATGCCCTGCTCTTCGCTCTACCATGCCACCGCCTGGGGTGTACCGTTCACCGCTGCGATCAACGGCTGCAAGTTCGTGTTGCCCTGCGACAAGATGGACGGCGCCAGCCTGCAGGAGCTGATTCAGACCGAAGGCGTCACCTTCTCCGGTGGCGTACCGACAATCTGGACCATGTACCTCAACTACCTGGAGCGCACCGGTGAGAACACCGGCAAGCTCAAGTGTCTGGTCATCGCCGGATCGGCCGTACCCAGGGCGCTTGCCGAGAAATTCGAGACCCGCTATGGCGTCAGCGTCCGCCAGCTCTGGGGCATGACCGAGACCAGCCCGCTCGGCGTGGTCGCCACTCCGACGCCCAAGCTCACAGCCATGGGAGAGGCAGCCACCAACGAAGCGATCTGGACCCGCCAGGGGCGCCTGCAATTCGGCATCGAGCTGAAGATCATCGACGAAGCGGGCAACGAACTGCCTCACGACGGAACCAGCTCTGGGGCACTACTGGTCCGCGGCCCTTGGACCATCGAGCGCTACTTCCGCACCGAGACCAGTGCGTTGAACGAGGACGGCTGGTTCGACACTGGTGACATTGCGACCCTTGATCCCAACGGTTACATGCGTATCACCGATCGCAGCAAGGACGTGATCAAATCCGGCGGTGAATGGATCAGCTCCATCGACATCGAAAACATCGCCGTGGGCTGCCCTGGCGTGCGCATCGCCGCGGTAGTGGGCGTGGCGCATCCCAAGTGGGAAGAGCGTCCAGTGTTGATCATTGAGCCCCATGACGATGCCGATATCTGCGCCGAGGCGGTACTCAGCTACCTTGAGCCACAGATCGTCAAATGGTGGATGCCTGATGCGGTGATCATCGACACGGTACCGCTCACTGCCACAGGCAAGATCGACAAGAAAACGCTGCGCGACCGCTACCGTTCGCACCTGATGGACACGACGGCGGCCGCGGCGAGCGTGTAGCTTTATTCGCGACTGGCCTGATGGGTTTCGCTGCGCTTGTCATTATGCAAAGCCGCCTGACAACGCGTTCGCGGCGAAAGCCCATCATAGCCAGCTGTGAACGACAAGTGCCAACAGACCCGCCGGCTATCGCGCTGCGCGACACGCCCCCTAAAGCATCATCCGAATGGCCTCGCGCCCGAAGGACTGAGACGAATTAGCGAACCCGTCGATGCATCCACAGATCACCTCGCCTGGAGTCCGCCATGCCCCCGCAAAATACCCAACCTCGCCAAGGACCGCTGCTTGGCTTGCGTGTGCTGGAGTTCGCTAGCATCGGCCCTGGCCCTCACTGCGCGATGCTGTTGGCCGATATGGGCGCAGAGGTGCTGCGCATCGAGCGTGAAGGGGGTAATGGCTGGCCGAATCCTGTGGCTGATCGCGGACGCAAGCGGCTGACACTGGACATCCGCACGCAGGCCGGGCGCGAGCGCTGCCTGGCGCTGGCCGAGAACGCGGACGTATTGATCGAAGGCTTTCGCCCCTGCGTGATGGAGCGCCTGGGGCTCGGCCCCGAGCAAGTCCGCGCGTGCAATCCACGGTTGGTCTATGGGCGCATGACCGGTTGGGGCCAGACCGGCCCACTCGCAAACAGTGCCGGACACGACATCAACTACCTGGCGATCACCGGCGCGCTAGCAGCGATCGGCGGACGGGAGGGCCCGGCGATTCCGCCGCTCAATCTAGTCGGCGACTTCGGCGGCGGCTCGCTGTATCTGGCGTTCGGCATCATGGCTGCGCTGTGGGAGCGGGAACGATCAGGTCAGGGGCAAGTGATCGACGCCGCCATCGTCGATGGCGTGTCCTCGATGATGACTTTCTTCGCAGGGCTGCTGCCCAGCGGCGCAATTTCCCTTGAGCGCGACCGTAACCTGCTGTCTGGTGCTGCTCCTCATTACCGCTGCTACACCTGTGCCGACGGCCGCGATATCTCCATTGGACCGCTGGAGCCGCAATTTCTCGCCGAACTGATGCAGCGCATCAATGCGCCCGAGTCTCTACGGCAAGCTTGCAACGACCCATCGAACTGGGAAGAAAATAGCCACCATCTGGCGGGGATTTTCACCAGCCGAACCCAGGCCGAGTGGTGCGCCCTGCTCGAAGGAACCGACGCCTGCTTCGCCCCGGTGCTCACCCTGGAAGAAGCCCCGCAGCACCCGCACATGCAGCAACGCGGCGTCTACCAAGACATCGACGGCGCCCTGCACGCCGCGCCGGCCCCGCGTTTCTCGCGAACACCGGGGGCGATCAGGGATTCGACCGAGGATGCGGCAGGCTGGGATTGATGGGCGCCCGTACTCACCTCGGAGCACGGCACGAACATCGAATAGAGGCTCACTCCCCCAGGTTACGCGCGATCACCAGCCGCTGGATGTCGCTGGTGCCCTCGTAGATCTGGCAGACGCGCACGTCGCGGTAGATACGCTCTACCGGGAAGTCGTTGAGGTAGCCATAGCCACCCAGCGTCTGAATCGCTGCCGAGCAGACCTTCTCCGCCATTTCCGAAGCGAACAGTTTGGCCATGGACGCCTCGACCAATGCCGGCTGGCCGGCTTCGCGCAGCGCGGCGGCGTGCAACACCATCTGCCGAGCAACCGCAATTTGAGTCGCCATGTCGGCCAACCGAAATGCGACGGCCTGGTGCTCGCTGATCGCCTTACCGAACGCCTCACGCTCACGGGCGTAATCGCGTGCCGCTTCGAACGCCGCGCGCGCCATACCAACGGCCTGAGCGGCGATGCCAATGCGGCCGCCTTCGAGGTTCGCCAGGGCGATACGGTAGCCTTCGCCCTCCTCGCCCAAGCGCTGGGACTCATGCACGCGCATATCTTCGAATGCCAGCTGGCAGGTATCGGAGGCGTGCTGGCCGAGCTTGTCCTCGACGCGCACCACCTGATAGCCCGGCGTGTCGGTCGGCACAATGAACGCACTGATGCCGCGCTTGCCGGCGTCCGGATCGGTCACGGCGAAGACAATCACCGTACCGGCGTGCTGGCCCGAGGTGATGAACTGCTTGGCGCCATTGATCAGATAGCCGTCGCCGTCACGCCGTGCGCGGGTGCGCAAACTACTGGCGTCGGAACCGGCGTGTGGTTCGGTCAGGGCAAACGCGCCGATCTGCGCGCCGCTGGCCAACGGCGTCAGGTAACGCTGCTTCTGCTCATCGTTGCCGAACCGCAGAATCGGCACGCAACCCACCGAATTGTGCACGCTCATGATGGTCGAGCAGGCACCGTCGCCCGCGGCGATTTCCTCAAGCGCCAGGGCATAGGCGATGTAGCCGGTTTCGCTGCCACCCCATTGCTCAGGGCAGAGCATGCCGAAGAAGCCAAGCTCGGCCATCTCGCCTATCGCTTCGGCCGGGTAACGGTGCTCGCGGTCCCAGTCGGCGGCGAACGGCTTCAGTCGTTCCTGGGCGAACTGCCGGGCCATGTCACGGATGCTGGTGTGGTCGTCACTGAGCAACATGAGCAGTCCTCAATCGAGCAGTTCGATGGCCATAGCAGTCGCTTCGCCGCCGCCAATACAGATAGCAGCGACGCCTTTGCGCAAGCCGCGATCGCGCAACGCGGCGATCAACGTGACCAGAATCCGCGCGCCTGACGCGCCAATCGGATGGCCCAGGGCGCAGGCACCGCCATTGACGTTAACCTTGGCGTGATCCAGGCCGAGCTCACGTATGGTGACCATGCTGACCACGGCAAAGGCTTCGTTGATCTCGAACAGGTCCACCTCGTCGAGGCGCCAGCCGGTGCGCTCCAGTAGTTTGTGAATGGCGCCAATGGGCGCGGTCGGGAACAGATTCGGTGCATCCGCGAACACGGCATGCCCGTGAATGACCACCTGAGGTTTCAAGCCAAGCTGTTCGGCCTGGGAGCGCCGTGTCAGCACCAACGCGGCGGCGCCATCGGAAATGGAACTGGAATTGGCGGCGGTGACGGTGCCACCCTCGCGGAACGCCGGCTTGAGGGACGGAATCTTCTCCGGCATCGCCTTGGGCGGCTGTTCATCGTCTCGAACGGTACGCTGCTCGCGCCCTTGGGTGACCTCCAGTGGGACGATCTCGCTGGCGAAGCGGCCGCTGGTAATAGCGTCGCGAGCGCGCTGCAGCGACGTCAGTGCGTAAGCGTCCTGTTCTTCTCGTGTAAAGCCGTGGCTCTGCGCACAGTCCTCAGCAAAGGTGCCCATCAGCCGCCCCTTGTTGTAGGCATCTTCGAGACCGTCAAGGAACATGTGGTCGAGCACCTTGCCGTGCCCCATGCGATACCCGCTACGGGCTTTTTCCAGCAGGTAAGGCGCATTGGACATGCTCTCCATACCGCCTGCGACGACCACGTCAACACTGCCGGCACGCAACGCGTCATGCGCCATGATGGCGGCCTGCATGCCAGAGCCGCACATCTTGTTCAGCGTGGTGCTCGCGGTGGCCTTCCCAAGTCCTGCTCCGAGTGCCGCCTGCCGTGCGGGCGCCTGGCCGAGCCCTGCCGGCAGCACGCAGCCCATCAGCACTTCCTGCACCTGGTCGGCAGCGATGCCGCTGCGCTCCACTGCCGCGCGAATAGCCGCCGCGCCAAGCTCCGGTGCGCTGACGCTCTTCAGATCGCCTTGAAAGCCGCCCATGGGTGTACGGGCGCTGCCTAGAATCACGATTGGATCGTTGTTCATTATCTATCTCCCGATTATTTCGCAGCCATGCGCAGCGCGCCGTCGAGGCGGATCACTTCGCCATTAAGCATGTCGTTCTCGATGATGTGGCGCACCAGGGCTGCGTACTCATTGGCGCGACCCAGACGTGGCGGAAACGGCACGCCGGCAGCCAGGGAGTCGCGTACCTCCTGGGTCATGCCGGCCATCATCGGCGTCTCGAACACGCCTGGGGCGATGGTCATCACGCGGATGCCGTGACGCGCAAGCTCGCGAGCCGCCGGTAGCGTCATGGCCACAACGCCGCCCTTGGAGGCGGCATAGGCGGCCTGGCCGATCTGGCCGTCGTAGGCGGCGATGGATGCAGTATTGATGATCACGCCGCGATTGCCCTGCTCGTCCGGCTTGCCCCTGGCAATGGCTTCTGCTGCCAGGCGCAGCATATTGAAGCTGCCGATCAGGTTGAGGCCGATGACCTTGCTGAAGCTTTGCAGACCGTGCGGGCCCTGGCGGCCCAGGACCTTTTCGCCGCTGGCGACGCCGGCGCAATTGACCAGCCCGTGCAGACCGCCGAAGTGTTCAAGCGCTGCATCGATCGCCGCCTGTGCTGCAGTCTCGTCACAGACATCAGTGACCACACCGAGGGCACTCGCGCCCAGCGCTTCGCTGCGCTCGTTCAGCAAGTCAGCATTGATGTCCGCCAGCACCACCTTGGCGCCAGCGGCGACCAGCGCTTCTGCGGCTGCCGCACCCAGGCCGGATGCGCCGCCGGTGATCAGAAAAACCTTGTTTCGAATATCCACAGCACGACCTCGCAAAGATGATAGGGATCGTTGCAGACCAGCTGCCGGACCCTGCTGACTACATCTTCATCAGACCGATCCGCATGGACAATGGTCGTTGCACGCAATCGCGGTGACTGTTTTGGCCAAGATCATTTATCAATGTCGGTGTGTGGACGAGTACGGGCAATACGCTGCTTCGATAACCGTACTCACTGCGGTTCATGGTCGCAGCAAGGCTCGGCGTTCTAACGAAAAGCTACCAACCCAAATACGACGGCTCAGCTCTTTCTGTAGGAGCCAGCTTGCTGGCGATCCGGGTGCACTCCCGGTCCACCGCCGCGAGGCGGATGACTATTCGTCTGCCCGAAGAATCAACCCGCGGTACTGGCCCGGATTGGTCCCGGTCCATTTGCGGAACGCTTTGTAGAACGAGCTGACGTCGGCGAAGCCCAGTCGCTCGGCGATCTCGACGTAGGTAATCCCGGCATCGGCCAACCACAAGGTTGCCATTTCCTGGCGCACCAGATCTTTGATGGCCTGGTACGGCAAGCCCGCTTCGGCAAGCCTTCGCCGAAGCGTCGATGGCGACATGCATAGCTCCTTTGCAAGCCTTTCACTGGTCGGCCACTGTTCTGCCGGCAGCCTACGCAACTGTGCCTTGATACGACTGGCGAGGCTGGTGTTGTCTCGGTACTTGACCAGAATGTTCGCCGGCGCGTGGGCCAGAAAGCCATGCAACTCCTGTTCGCTGCGGCGCACCGGCAATGCGAGCACCTCGGCGGCGAAGATGATTCGTGTGCTGGGCCGGGCAAAGCGCAGATTGTCGGAGAACATCACGCGGTAATCATCGGTAAAGGCCGGCTCGGCGCAGCGCAGCTCGACGGCCAGTAGAGGGATGCGCCGCCCCACCAACCAACAAGCCAGGCCATGCACAAGCATCCAGAAGGTGAAATAACCAAAGGCGCGTAAAGGTGACGACTGCGACTCAACCAACCTGATCTCGGCCAGACTCTGGCTACGATGCAGTTCGCCGCGAAAACGCTCGAAGGTGAGTCCGAAGAAATCCAGCGCCACTTGCATGGCCCTGTCGAGGGTCGGTTGGGCCATCGCCGCGCGGCAAACGAAGGCAAAGCTGCCGGTACGCATCCGTCGTGGATCCATGCCGAAGAACTCATCATCGAAATGCCGCGCCAGCCGCCGCCAGAGCTTGCTGTATTGGACCACGTCAACCCGCGCCTCCGGATTGCCAAGATCGATTGGCGAGAGGCCTAGCTTGTCCAGCAGAGCACCCGCAGGCAGCCTTGGCGTGGTGAATGCCAACAGTGCTTCATGCACCAGCTGAACCGAAATGGTGCCTTTTTCCTCACGGTTCATGCGCGCCCCATCATCTGGTCCTGGCTCTTGGCGGCAACTTCACGGAGAAAATCCCAGCAGACGCGCATGCGTGCGAGGTCCTTGTTTTCCACCGGCATCAGCATCCAGAAGGTGCGGGTGAACTCTATTTCATCGACCAGCACTTCCTTGAGCAACGGCTCCTTGCGTGCCGAGAAGGCCGGCAGAATCGCCAGGCCTGCACCGGCCGCCACCGCCTCTTGCTGGGCAAGGATGCTGGTGCTGCGCAACGAGTGCTGCCGGGGACGGACAATCTCGTCGAGGAAAAACAGCTCCTTGCTGTAGAGCAGGTCTTCGATATAACTGACGAAGATGTGCTGGCTCAGATCTTCACGGCTACGGATCGGCGGATGCTGCGCCAGATAGGCCTCCGAGGCATAGAGCCGTAACACGTAGTCGGTCAGTTTGGTGATCACATAAGGGCCACGCTCCGGTCGCTCTAGGGTGATGACAATGTCCGCCTCGTGCCTTGCCAGGCGTACCGAACGCGGCACTGCCAGCAGGTCCACGCCGAGGTGCGGATAGTCACGGGTCAGATTGGCCACCTGTCCGGCCAGCATCACCGTGCCGTAGCCTTCGGTGGCGCCGATACGCACCTGTCCGGAAAGCTTGTCGGCGGTCAGGCTCGGTTGCTCGATTGAGGCGATGGCGCTTTCCATCGCCTCCGCCTGGGCCAACAGCTCGCGGCCGGCTTCGGAGAGTCGATAGCCCGCCTTGGCGCGGATGAACAGCTGCCGGTCCAACGCTTTTTCCAGCGCCTGCACCCGCCGCGCAACGGTCGTGTGGTCGACGGCCAGGCGCCGCGCGGCGATCGTCAGCTTGCCCGCGCGTGACAGCTCGAGAAAGAAACGCAAATTGTCCCAATCCACCTCACACTCCAGATCCACCAGGTTCAGCGAGCCGGTAAATGGCCCGACTGTGCAAAAAAACAGAATACCTCTGCATTTAGTCGCATGGGTTTAATATTTTTACGCTGCTAGGCTCGTTCATCGAAACTGTTTCGCCTCACGGCGTCCGCATCATTCCAACAAGAAGGAACCGACATGAGCCAGAAGATCCAGCTCGAAATGCGCGACCACACTGCACTGCTAACCATCGCTAATCCGCCGGCCAACACCTGGGACCGCGAGTCTCTGGCGGCACTGGAACAGATGATCGGCCAGCTCAATGACGATCCGAACGTGTATGCGCTGGTGATCACCGGCCAGGGGGAGAAGTTTTTCTCTGCGGGAGCCGATCTCAAGCAGTTCGCCGATGGTGATAAGCAGGGTGCGCAGGAAGTCGCGGCGCTATTCGGTCGCGCCTTCGAAGCGCTGAGCCATTTCCGCGGCGTGTCGATTGCCGCCATCAATGGTTATGCCATGGGCGGCGGGCTGGAATGCGCGCTGGCTTGCGATATCCGCATCGCCGAGGAACAGGCGCAGATGGCACTGCCGGAAGCCAAGGTGGGCCTGCTGCCCTGCGCTGGCGGCACGCAGAATTTGCCGTGGCTGGTTGGTGAAGGCTGGGCCAAGCGAATGATCCTCTGCGGCGAGCGCATTACGGCGCAAAAGGCGGAGAAGATCGGTTTGGTCGAAGAGGTGGTAGGTCGTGGCGAATCGCTCGAAGCGGCCCTGCAACTGGCCGCGCAGGTGGACCAGCAGAGCCCCTCCTCGGTCAGCCGCTGCAAGCGCCTGGTTATGAATGCGCGACAAGCGCCTCAAGACGCCGGCTGGGCTGCCGAGCGCGAGTTGTTCGCTGAGCTGTTCGATACCGAGGACCAAAAAGAAGGCGTCAACGCCTTTCTGGAAAAACGCAGCCCCACCTGGCGCAACGCCTGAAACGACTAGGCCCCGCGCAAGCGGGGCCTATGGTTTTGCGGATCGGGATGGACTGACCTGAAAACGGCGTGCCAGAAGCCAGAAACTTCGCCCCGGTGTGGGTCTACCAATGTCCGCGTCCAAGTATTCGCTTGCATATGTCCGCAGTACTCCCTGCTCGCGCGAGCTCGCTCTACAAAGCGGCACCCTACTCCGACGCTGTTGCCCTCCTAGGAGCCGGGGGACGCCCAGCTCCTGTCCGGCGATCCGTAGCCACGCGCTACCCCTCGATCGCGAGCAAGCTCGCTCCTACAGAAGCAGCCCCATATAGCCATCTGCCCCCTACGCTCCTGGTGAGCCTCGACACCGCGACTTAGCCGTTCTCTGCCGCCGCCTGCCCAAACTCGCGCTGAAGGGTGAACGGCTGCAGCTTCTTGCCTCTAGCTACCAGCCTCCCGCTACTCGCTACTCGCTACTCGCCTATTTGAAATTCCGCTTGATCAGCCGTTCCAGCCAGCCAACGATGCCGGCGCGAAACAGCAACACGCAGAGCACGAAGATCACCCCGAGAATTACATGCACCCACTCGCCCAACGGGCCGTTGGATAGCGAGCCCTGCAGGGTCACCACCACGGTTGCACCCACTATCGGCCCGAGAATGGTGCCGACGCCGCCCAGCAGGGTCATGAGGATCACTTCGCCAGACATGTGCCAGTGCGCATCGGTCAACGAGGCGAGCTGGAATACCACAGTCTTGGTCGAGCCGGCCAAGCCGGTCAGCGCTGCGGAAATCACGAAGGCCAGCAGCTTATGCGCATCGACGTTGTAACCGAGCGATATCGCTCTCGGTTCGTTTTCGCGGATGGCCTTGAGTACCTGGCCGTACGGCGAATGAATGGTGCGCTGGATGATGGCAAACCCGAACACGAACACCGCCAGCACGAAGTAGTACAGGGCCATGTTGTTCTGCATGTCGAACAAGCCCAGCAGGTGCCCTCGCGGCACGCCCTGCATACCGTTTTCACCCCCGGTGAAAGGCGCCTGCACGAAGACGAAAAATGCCATCTGTGCCAATGCCAGGGTAATCATCGCGAAATAGATGCCCTGCCTGCGGATCGCCAGCAATCCAAAGATCAGGCCCAGCACCGTCGATGCCAACGTGCCGGCGAGAATGCCCAACTCAGTACTCAGGCCACTGTAATTGCTGAGCATATAGCCGGTGATGTACCCGCCACAGGCGAAGAACGCCGCATGTCCGAATGACAGCAACCCCGCGTAGCCCAGCAGCAGGTTGAATGCGCAGGCGAACAGTGCGAAGCACAGCAGTTTCATCAGAAACACCGGGTAGACCATCATCGGCGCCACCAATGCCACCCCCAGCAGCACCGTGTAGAACACATACTGCCGGCGAAGCGCAGCACGACGGCGTTCGCGCTCGGCATTGGCCCGCATGATCATGGGAGACGCTTGAACGCTTTCTTGAGATGACATGTTCATGCCTCCTTACCGAACAGGCCTGCGGGACGGACAAGCAGGACCAGGACCATGATCACGAAAATCACCGTATTCGCCGCCTCCGGATAGAACACCTTGGTCAAGCCCTCGATCAGGCCCATGGCCAGACCGGTAATGATCGCTCCCATGATCGAACCCATGCCGCCAATCACCACCACAGCGAACACGACGATGAGCAGATTCGAGCCCATGCCCGGGGTCACCGCGTAGATCGGCGCGGCGAGCACACCAGCGAAGGCGGCCAGTGCCACACCGTACCCATAGGTCAGCGTGATCAGCAGCGGTACGTTGATGCCGAACGCCTGCATCAGTTTCGGATTTTCCGTGCCGGCGCGCAGGTAAGAACCCAGCCGTGTCCGCTCGATCATGTACCACGTGGCGAAGCACACTGTCAGGGCGGCAACGATGACCCAGCCGCGATAGGTTGGCAGGAACATGAAGCCAAGATTGTGCCCACCCTTGAGCATCTCCGGCATCGGGTAAGACGAACCCGAGACACCGAACAACTTGACGAAGCTACCTTCGACGATCAGCGCAAGGCCGAAGGTCAGTAGCAGACCGTAGAGGTGATCTTCACCCGCAATGCGTCGCAGCAGGCCGCGCTCGATGCCAATTCCCAGCAACCCGATCAACAGTGGAGACAGCAGCAGCGCCGCCCAGTAATTGATGCCCAGGTAATTCAGCCCGAGGAATGCTGCGAAGGCGCCGAGCATGTATTGCGCGCCGTGGGCGAAATTGATGATCCGCAGCAGGCCGAAAATAATCGCCAGACCAAGGCTCAACAGCGCATAGAACGACCCATTGATCAGACCGAGCAACAACTGCCCGAACAGAACACTCAGGGGGACGCCGAAAACGAGAGTCATGATTCATACCCACGAAAGTCCGTGACACCCCGGCCGCCAACGGCCGGGGAATGGCTCGGGTCAGGCCGATCAGTTCTTACTAACCAGCTTGCACTGACTCTCGGAAAGTGGACGGAACGCCTCGTCACCAGGGATGGTGCTGACAACCTTGTAGAGGTCCCATTCACCCTTGGACTCGGCCGGTGTTTTGACTCGTACCAGGTACATGTCATGCACCATGCGCCCGTCCTCGCGAATCGTGCCGTTCTTGGCGAACATATCGTTGACCGGCGTCTTGGCCATCTGCGCACGGACGGTTGCGGTGTCGTCGCTACCGGTTTCCTTCACGGCGTTCAGATAATGGGTGGCAGCCGAATAAATACCCGCATGAACCATGGTCGGCATGCTACCCATGCGTTCCTCGTAGCGCTTGGCCCAGGCACGGGCTTCCTCGTTCATGTCCCAATACCAGCCGGTGGTCAGCATCAGGCCTTGGGTAACTTCCAGCCCCATGGCATGAATGTCGTTCAGGAACACCACCATGCCAGCCAGGCGTTGACCGGATTGGGTCACGCCGAACTCGCTGGCGGTCTTCAACGAGTTGACGGTATCGGCGCCGGCGTTCGCCAGCGCGACGACATCGGCACCGGAGCCCTGAGCCTGCAGGATGTAGGACGAAAAGTCGCTACTCGGGAAGGGATGGCGCACGGTGCCGACCACGCTACCGCCCTCGGCCTCGACCACCTTCTTGATGTCCGCTTCCATCGCGTGGCCGAAGGCGTAGTCGGCGGTGAGGATGAACCAGCTCTTGCCGCCATCCTTGAGCACCGCATTGGCAGTGCCATTGGCCAGCGCGAAGGTGTCGTAGGTCCAGTGAATATGGTTGGGTGAGCAGAACTCGTTGGTGATGCTGGAGGCCGCTGCGCCGGAGATCAGTGCCAGCTTGTCGCCCTGCTCGACCACCTTGCTTGCTGCCAGCACCACGGAGCTGGCAACCATGCCGGTCACCATGTCGACGTTACGCTCGTCGATCCACTGCCGCACGGTGTTGGCACCAACGTCCGGTTTGTTCAAGTCATCGGCGTTGAAAGTCACGATCTTCTTGCCATCGACACTGCCACCGAAATCTTCGATCGCCATCTTCAACGCTTCGAGACCACCCGGGCCGGACAGGTCGCGGTAGGTGCCGGACATGTCAGCGAGATAACCGATGCGAATTTCGTCGTTACTGATTTCTGCCTGTGCGGCACTGGCGATCATGCTGGAAACCAGAACGGCAGCTGCAGTTTTCTTGATGGTTTTCATATTCACCCACTGTGATTGTTTTTGTTGTTGTGTCCATTGCTGACGCACTCGCCGGTGTACACGGCGAACCGGCGGGTCTTCATGACAAGAGGCATCAAACCCCCAGACAGCTATTCAAAAACTCCTTTTTCGAATCCAGTTCGGCAGCGCTGATTTCTTCGATGATCTGGCCGTGCTCCATCACGTAATGGCGGTCGGCCAAGGGGGCGGCAAAACGGAAGTTCTGCTCCACCAGAACGATGGTCAAACCACGTTTCTTCAGTTTGATCAGCACCTCGCCGAGCTTCTGCACGATCACCGGCGCCAGGCCCTCGGTGATTTCGTCGAGTAAAAGCAGATTGGCGCCGGTGCGCAGGATGCGCGCCATGGCCAGCATCTGCTGCTCGCCTCCGGACAACCGGGTGCCCTGGCTGAAACGACGCTCATAAAGGTTGGGAAACATCTCGTAAAGCTCATCGAGCCCCATGCCGCCACTGCGCACGGTGGGCGGCAGCAGCAGATTTTCTTCAACGCTCAGGCTGGAAAAGATGCCGCGCTCTTCGGGGCAATAACCGACACCAAGCCGGGGAATCTGGTGCGCCGGGATTCCAATGGTTTCGTTGCCGTTGATCACGATGGAGCCAGTGCGTCGACCGACCATGTTCATGATGGCGCGCAATGTGGTGCTGCGGCCGGAGCCATTGCGGCCCAGCAGCGTGACCAGCTCTCCCCGCCCGACCACGAGATCGACGCCGTGCAGGATATGGGACTCGCCATAGAACGCATGCAGGTCATCCAGCCGCAGCTGGTCACGATCGGCCAAGGGCGTCATGGATGAGCCTCCTCTGCGGTGGCTTCGCTGCCCATGTAGGCCTCGCGTACCTGCGGGTTGGCTGAGACCGTCTCATAATCGCCTTCGGCCAGCACTGCACCACGCGCCAGAACGGTAATGCGGTCGCAGAGCCGGCTGACCACACTGAGGTTGTGTTCGACCATCAGCACCGTGCGGTTCGCCGCCGCCCGGCGCACCAGCGCGACGACCATGTCGACATCTTCGCCGCCCATACCTTGAGTGGGCTCGTCGAGCAGCAGCACAACCGGGTCCAGCGCCAGAGTGGTGGCCAGTTCGAGCGCGCGCTTTCGACCATAGGGCAACTCGATGGCAAGGGTCTGGGCGAAGGTTTCGAGATCCACGTCAGCCAGTAGCTGCATGGCTCGCTCATCCAGGTCGCGCAGCGTTCTCTCGGACTTCCAGAAGTGGTACGAATTGCCGAGCTTCTGTTGCAACGCCACGCGTACGTTTTCCAGCACCGTCATGTGGCCGAACACCGCCGATATCTGGAACGAACGCACGAGGCCGAGACGGGCGATCTCATTGGCCTTCATTGAGGTGATCGACTTGCCGCGATAGAGAATGTCGCCGCGAGTGGGTGTGAGGAATTTGGTGAGGAGATTGAAAACAGTTGTCTTGCCGGCTCCGTTGGGGCCGATCAATGCATGAATGTGTCCCGTCTGTACGCGCAGATCAACGGAATCCACTGCCGTAAAGCCGCGGAATTCCTTGGTCAGGCCGCGCGTTTCCAGCACGAACTCTGGTGCCATGAGATGCCCTCTAACCCTGATTATTGTTGTTGGTTATGGCGCAGGTCGCTGGATGACCTTTACGTAAACGATAACAACCGTTTACGGCCTGAGGCAAGCTACAAATTCAAACGTCCGATTGACTTCGGGCCAGTTACTTTTCACTGCGAGAGGAACGGATCCCCCATTGAAAGTAGCCTAAAAAACCGGGCCACAATGGGCCCGGCAAAAGATCAACGAGGAGGTATTGCGGTGATACGAATCTCTGTTACCAGAGTGCCAGCGTATAGCTGAGGATCAGTCGGGTTTCGTTTAGATCGCTCCCGAAGTTGCTGCGCACGGTAGCGTTGCGAACCTTCATGCCGAGGTTCTTCAGCGGACCGTTCTGGACCACATAGGCGATGTCAGTATCGCGTTCCCATTCCTTGCCTTCATCGGCACGGTTAGTCACGTTGACGTTATCGCCCGAGACATAACGGGTCATAAGACTCAGGCCTGGAATGCCCATGGCAGCGAAATCATAGTCGTAGCGAACCTGCCATGACTTCTCATCTTCGTTCCCGAAGTCATTGATCTGCAAAAGATTGATCAAAGTGTTGTCACCGCCGGAAATATACGCATAACCGGTGTCGCCGCTCATCTTCTGGTAACCGCCGGTAAAACCGTGACCACCGAGCTTGTAGGTGAACAGCGCACCGAAGGCGTTGTTGTCGACGTTGCTACCGCCATCATCGGTCGAACGCACGTAGCGCAGATCGGTCTTGAAGCTTTGATTGTCGCTGAGCGGCATGATGTGCACGAGATTGAAGTTGTGCTGATCGTAGATGCCGTCCAATCCGCCGTAGTAGTAGCTGCCAGTCAGCTCGGGCATGAATTGGTAGCGACCGCCGGCGAACAGGAATTCATCGCTGGTGGCGGCATTGCCAAGTTGGATATTCCGCGAGCCGCCAGTGAAAACTGTCATCTCTTCATAGTCCGAAGAGTCGCGGTAACTGGTGCGGTCGAGCATACCTAGATCAAAGGTAAGCCCCTCGAGTTCCTTGCTCTGCAGCCAGGCGCCGCGATAGATGTTGGGCAACAGGCGGCTGTCGTTACGCATCACCACCGGGATGATCGGCTGCAGGGTGCCGACGTGCAGCGTCGTATTGGACATCTTCGCCTTTGCGGTCAGGCCGGCAGTACCATAATCGTCGTGCGGCTGATTGGACGAACCCCTTGGCAACAGACCGGTACCGGAACGATCCGGGCTGGAATCGAGCTTGACCCCGAGCAGACCAAGGGCATCGACACCAAAGCCGATCGGACCCTCGGTGTAACCCGACTCCATTTTCAGGATAAAGCCCTGGGCCCATTCTTCGGCCTTGGATTGGGATGCGCCGCTCTGGCGGAAATCACGGTTCATATAGAAGTTGCGCAGTTCGACGCCCGCCTTGCTGTCATCGATGAACGCGGCTGAAGCCATCGTCGAGGTACCCAGCGCAGTGGCCACGAGGCTGCTGTAGACGAAAAAACGACTTAGGGGTTTCAGTTGCATGGTTATCTCTCTTGTTATTGTCTTGGTTGATGCAGCTGTCAGACCCGACCTCGCTCCTGCCGGGCCTGGTTTTTACCGCGTCGTGCGGTAAATCGGTTCTACCGCTCAGCTTGCGGCAGTCTTGGGTACACGGCCCAGCAAATAGAATTCGTCGTTGGGTGGGGTGCGCGCCATCGACACCAGCCGATTGGAAAGACCGAAAAGCGCGGCTATCGCACCAACGTCCCAGATGTCGCCCGTGCTGAAGCCCAGCTCCTCCAGACGTGCTTGCCAGCTGTCATCCAGCACACCGCGTTGTGCCGCCAGATGCATCGCGAAATCGAGCATGACCCGCTGACGCTCGCTGATGGCTGCGGTGCGGTAGTTGACTGCAACCTGATCGGCGATCAATGGATCTTTGGCGAGGATTCGCAGAATCGCGCCATGAGCCACCACGCAGTAAAGACAGCCGTGATCGGCGCTGACCGCAACCACGATCATCTCCTTCTCCGCCTTGGTGAGGCTATCCGACTCCCTCTCCATGAGCGCATCGTGGTAGTTGAAAAACGCGCGAAATTCATCCGGCCGATGGGCCAACATCAGAAAAACGTTGGGTACGAAACCCGCCTTCTCCTGCACCGCGAGGATTCGTTCGCGCACATCGGCTGGCAGCGATGCGAGGTCTTCAACGAGCGGAAAACGGCTGATGGCTTGGGTCATTGGAAGCTCCATATCGTTCAGAGAGGGCTGCGCAGTTGGCCGATCGTAGCCGGCCGACGCTCGTTGTCACTCGGCGAGGCCGAGCTCGGCGACACTGACCTCACGCATACGGAATTTCTGCACCTTGCCGCTTATGGTCATGGGGAAATCATCAACGAACTTGAAATGTCTCGGTGTCTTGAAGTGCGCGATTCGGCCCTTGCAGAAAGATCGCAGATCATCGGCACTGGCTTCGTGCCCCGGATGCAGCTTGACCCAGGCGACGATCTCTTCGCCGTACGTCTTGTCAGGCACGCCAACCACCTGCACGTCGGCTACCGCTGGATGAGTGAAGAGGAACTCTTCGACCTCGCGCGGATACACGTTCTCACCGCCGCGAATGATCATGTCCTTGTTACGCCCGACGATCTTCAGATAGCCATCATCGTCCATGATCGCCAAGTCGCCGGTATGCATCCAGCGCGCGCCATCCATGGCACCCGCGGTCGCTTCGGGGTTGTTCCAATAGCCGAGCATCACGCTGTAACCGCGGGTGCAGAGTTCGCCGATCTGACCACGCGGAACAATGCGGTTGTGCTCATCGACGACCTTACTTTCCAGGTGCGGCTGGGTGCGGCCGACGCTGGTGACGCGGCGCTCCAGGTCATCATCGGCAGCGGTCTGGGTCGATACCGGACTGGTTTCGGTCATGCCATAGGCGATCTGCATCTCGCTCAGGTTCATCTCGTCGATCACACGCTTCATCACCTCGATCGGACAAGTTGAACCAGCCATGATCCCCGTGCGCAGCTGGCCCAGATTCAGAGACTGACGCTCTGGGTGATCGAGCATGGCGATGAACATGGTGGGCACGCCGTACATGCCGGTGGCTTTTTCTTCGGCAGCGGCCTGCAACGTGGCGAGCGGCTCGAAAGCGGCGCTCGGGTAAATCATAGTGGTGCCATGGGTGACGCAACCGAGGTTACCCATCACCATCCCGAAGCAGTGATACAGCGGCACCGGAATGACCAGCCGGTCGTGCTCGGTGAGTTTGAGACTTTCACCAACCATGTACCCATTGTTGAGGATGTTGTAGTGACTGAGCGTGGCGCCCTTGGGGAAGCCGGTGGTACCCGAGGTGTACTGGATGTTGATCGGATCGTCGAGCTGCAGCTGCTCGCTGCATTGACGCAGCTGCTCGGGGCCTACGCTTTCAGCCATGTCTAGCAGACCGCTCCAAAGCAGCATGCCATCCACGGGCTTGTCGCACAGGCTGATCACCCCGCGCAGTTCCGGCAGCATAGCGCTCTGCAGGGCACCGATGGCCGAGCGCCCGAGCTCTGGCAGTAGCTCATGGAGCATTGCATGGTAGTCGGATGTCTTGAACGCATCGGCGCATATCAACCAGCGGCAGCCGGACTGCTTGAGCGCATATTCGAGCTCGTTGAGGCGGTAGGCCGGGTTGATGTTCACCAGCACAACGCCAACCTTCGCACTGGCCAGCTGCGCGATGCACCACTGGGCGTTGTTGGGCGACCAGATGCCCAGGCGCTCGCCAGGCTGCAGACCGAGGGCCAGTAGGCCGCGTGCGCAACGATCCACTTGTTCGGCCAGCTGCGCCCAGGTGTAGCGCAAGTTCTGGTGACGCACGACCAAGGCCTCACGGTCTGAGAACCGTTCGACTGTCCGGTCGAACGCTGCACCGATGGTCATCGCCAACAGGGGTTTGGTCTGCGGTCCGCAGGTGTAGCTCGGAAGACTCATGTCGATCTCCTCAGTCTTATGTTTGTTATGAGGCCTTGCTCCCCGGGACGCTCGGAGTGTTGACAGCCATTCCGGGTGTTAGTTACGTTAACGTAAAGGTAACAGCGTGACAACCCACCGCACCCTACACCAAAAGCAGTGTCGGAATGCGTTAAGAGCAGGGCCGAACGTCAGGTGAAATCAGCCCTCCCTGGCGTGGCGCCCACTGACCAGAACAACTACAAGACAAGCAGGTGGCTACATGAACTATTCCGGCCTCAACTTCGCCCTCGGTGAAACCGTCGACATGCTGCGCGATCAGGTCAGTGGCTTCGTTGCCGACGAACTGGCGCCACGCGCCGAAGCCATCGATCGCGACAACCTCTTCCCCAGCGATATGTGGCGCAAATTCGGCGCCATGGGCCTGCTGGGTATCACCATAGACGAGGAATACGGCGGTGCCGGTATGGGATACCTGGCGCATGTCATCGCGCTTGAGGAAATCAGCCGCGGCTCGGCCTCGGTGGGCCTGTCCTACGGCGCCCATTCCAACCTCTGTGTCAATCAGATCAACCGCAACGGCACCCCCGAGCAGAAAGCGAAATACCTGCCCAAGCTCGTCTCCGGCGAGCACATCGGTGCCCTGGCCATGAGCGAGCCTAACGCCGGCTCAGATGTGGTTTCGATGAAGCTGCGCGCCGACCGCAAGGGCGATCGTTTCGTACTCAATGGCAGCAAGACCTGGATCACCAACGGCCCGGACGCTAATACCTATGTGATCTACGCCAAGACCGATCTGGACAAAGGGCCTCATGGCATCACCGCGTTCATCGTCGAACGGGACTGGAAGGGTTTCTCGCGCGGCAACAAATTCGACAAGCTCGGCATGCGCGGCTCCAACACCTGCGAGCTGTTCTTCGACGATGTCGAGGTGCCGGAAGAAAACATGCTGGGCGTCGAGAACGGCGGCGTCAAGGTGCTAATGAGCGGTTTGGACTACGAGCGCGTGGTGCTCGCTGGCGGCCCAGTGGGGATCATGCAGGCCTGCCTCGACGTGGTGGTCCCCTACATCCATGACCGCAAGCAGTTCGGCCAGAGCATCGGCGAGTTCCAGTTTGTTCAGGGCAAGGTGGCCGACATGTACACCCAGCTCAACGCCAGCCGCGCCTACCTCTACACCGTGGCGCAGGCCTGCGATCGTGGCGAAACCACCCGCAAGGATGCCGCCGGCGTGATCCTCTACACCGCCGAAGCCGCCACGCAGATGGCGCTGCAGGCGATCCAGATTCTCGGCGGCAATGGCTACATCAACGAGTTCCCCACCGGCCGGTTGCTGCGTGACGCCAAGCTCTACGAGATCGGCGCCGGCACCAGCGAAATCCGCCGGATGCTGATCGGTCGCGAGCTGTTCAACGAAACCAAATAAATCCGCCGATCCGTAGGAGCCAGCTTGCTGGCGATCCAATCGCTAGACAACATCGCCAGCCAGCTGGCTCCTACGACAGGCATCCAGTTCGGAGTGGGCCGCATGGCTATCCTGAATACCCAGATCAATACACGCTCGCCCGAGTTCGCCGCCAACCAAACGGCCATGCTCGAGCAGGTGCAGAGCCTCCGCACCCTGCTCGGCCGCGTGAGCGAAGGCGGTGGCGAGAAAGCGCAACAGCGGCATGTCGCACGTGGCAAGCTGCTGGTGCGTGACCGCATCAACGCCCTCCTCGACCCTGGCTCGGCATTTCTCGAAGTCGCGCCTCTGGCGGCTTACGAGGTTTACGGCGAGGACGTCGCCGCCGCAGGCGTGGTCGCCGGCATCGGGCGGGTCGAAGGCATTGAATGCATGATCATCGCTAACGACGCCACCGTGAAAGGCGGCAGCTACTACCCGCTTAGCGTGAAGAAGCATCTGCGTGCCCAGGCCATCGCCCAGCAGAACCGCCTGCCATGCATCTACCTGGTGGACTCAGGCGGCGCCAACCTGCCGCGCCAGGACGAGGTGTTCCCGGACCGTGAACACTTCGGTCGCATCTTCTTCAACCAAGCCAACATGAGTGGCATGGGCATCCCGCAGCTCGCCGTGGTGATGGGTTCCTGCACCGCGGGCGGCGCCTATGTCCCGGCGATGGCCGACGAGACCATCATGGTGCGCAACCAGGCGACGATCTTTCTCGCCGGCCCGCCGCTGGTCAAAGCCGCGACGGGCGAGGTGGTCACCGCCGAAGATCTGGGCGGTGCCGACGTGCATTGCAAAACCTCGGGCGTGGCCGACCATTACGCCGAAAACGACGAACACGCGCTGGCCATCGCTCGCCGCTGCGTCGTCAACCTCAACTGGCAGAAGCTCGGCCAGGTGCAGACCCGCCAACCGCGGGCACCGCTGTACCCGGTGGACGAACTCTATGGGGTGATCCCGGCGCAAGCCAAGCAGCCGTACGATGTGCGCGAGGTGATCGCGCGGCTGGTGGACGGCAGCGAGTTCGATGAATTCAAGGCGCTGTTCGGCACCACGCTGGTCTGCGGCTTCGCCACCCTGCATGGCTACCCCATCGCGATACTGGCGAACAACGGCATCCTGTTCGCGGAAGCTGCGCAGAAAGGCGCGCATTTCATCGAACTGGCCTGCCAGCGCGGCATTCCGTTGCTTTTCCTGCAGAACATCACCGGCTTCATGGTCGGCCAGAAGTACGAAACTGGCGGCATCGCCAAGCATGGCGCCAAGCTGGTCACGGCTGTGGCCTGCGCTCAGGTGCCGAAATTTACCGTGGTCATCGGCGGCAGCTTTGGCGCGGGCAACTACGGCATGTGCGGTCGCGCCTACGACCCGCGATTCCTATGGATGTGGCCCAATGCGCGCATTGGCGTGATGGGTGGCGAACAGGCCGCGGGGGTGCTGGTGCAGGTCAAGCGTGAACAGGCCGAGCGCAGCGGGCAGACCTTCTCCGAACAAGACGAAGCACAGCTCAAGCAACCGATCCTCGAACAGTACGAGCGCCAGGGGCATCCGTACTATTCCAGCGCGCGGCTGTGGGACGACGGCGTGATCGATCCGGCGCAGACGCGTGACCTGCTCGGCCTAGCCATCTCGGCCAGCCTCAACGCGCCAATTGAACCGACCCGCTTTGGTGTATTCCGGATGTGAGCCTGCCGCGATCAGCGCACAGCATGGCCAGTAAAAGCCAGGGGACGCCACGTCCTCGGGCGAATGGGGCAGCACCTGCGTTTCATGATCGCGAGCAAGCTTGCTCCTACAGGAGAAGCAAATGACCGATTTTCAGACCATCGAACTGAACAAAGACGCGCGCGGCTTTGCCACACTCTGGCTCAACCGTCCGGAAAAGAACAACGCGTTCAACGCCGAAATGATCCGTGAACTGGTGCTTGCCATTGATGAGGTGCAATCGGACAAGAGCCTGCGCTTTTTGTTGCTGCGTGGTCGCGGCAAACATTTCTCCGCAGGGGCCGATCTTGCCTGGATGCAGCAGTCGGCCAAGCTGGACTTCGACGCCAACCTCACCGATGCCCGTGAGTTGGCCGAAATGATGTACAGCCTTTACCACCTGAAGCTGCCGACATTAGCTGTGGTGCAAGGTGCCGCGTTCGGTGGCGCAGTGGGGCTGATCGCCTGTTGCGACATGGCGATCGGCGCCTCCGATGCGCAGATTTCGCTGTCTGAAGTTCGCATCGGCCTCGCGCCGGCAGTGATCAGCCCGTTCGTGGTCAAGGCTATCGGCGAACGTGCCACACGTCGCTATGCCATAACGGGTGAGCGCTTCAGCGGCGAGCGCGCCCGGGAACTCGGCCTGTTGTCGGAAACCTATGCGGCCGAGGCACTGGACGACAACCTCTGCGGCTGGATCGATACGCTCATGCTGAACAGTCCTCAGGCCATGCGCGCCAGCAAGGACTTGATGCGCGAAGCCAGCAGCGGATCACTGAGTCCGGCGCTGCGCCGCTACACCGAGAACAGCATCGCTCGCATCCGCGTCAGCCCAGAGGGCCAGGAGGGGCTGAATGCTTTCCTGGAAAAGCGCAAACCGAAATGGACGCAGGAGCCACAGCAATGATTACCACCCTCCTGGTCGCCAACCGCGGCGAGATCGCCTGCCGCGTGATGCGCACCGCAAAAGCCATGGGTCTGACCACCGTTGCCGTGCACAGCGGCATCGACAGAGACGCACGGCACGCCCGCGAAGCCGACATTCGCATTGACCTCGGCGGGGCTAAGCCGGCCGAAAGTTACTTGTTGATCGATAAGCTGATCGCCGCCGCCAAGGCCAGCGGCGCCCAGGCGATCCATCCCGGCTATGGCTTCCTCTCGGAGAACGCCGATTTCGCTCGCGCCATCGAAGACGCCGGGCTGGTCTTCCTCGGCCCGCCCGCCTCCGCCATCGACGCCATGGGCAGCAAATCCGCAGCCAAGGCGCTGATGGAAAAAGCCGGCGTGCCTCTGGTACCGGGCTATCACGGCGAAGCGCAGGACGTCGAAACCTTCCGCACCGCCGCCGAGAAGATCGGCTACCCGGTGCTGCTCAAGGCCACCGCCGGCGGTGGCGGCAAAGGCATGAAGGTCGTCGAGCGCGAGGCCGATCTGGCCGAAGCGCTGCAGTCCGCCCAGCGTGAGGCGCAGTCGTCGTTCGGCGATTCACGCATGCTGGTCGAGAAATACGTGCTCAAGCCCCGTCATGTGGAGATCCAGGTATTTGCCGATCAGCACGGCAACTGCCTGTACCTCAACGAACGCGACTGCTCCATCCAGCGCCGACATCAGAAAGTGGTGGAGGAAGCTCCCGCCCCCGGTCTATCCGCCGAAGTGCGTCGCGCCATGGGCGAAGCCGCCGTCAAAGCTGCACAAGCGATCGGCTACGTCGGCGCTGGCACCGTGGAATTTTTGCTCGATGCGCGCGGTGAGTTCTTCTTCATGGAGATGAACACCCGGCTGCAGGTCGAGCATCCGGTGACCGAAGCCATTACCGGCCTCGATCTGGTCGCCTGGCAGATCCGTGTCGCCCGTGGCGAGCCGCTGCCGATCACTCAGGAGCAGGTGCCGCTCAACGGCCACGCCATCGAAGTGCGGCTGTATGCCGAAGACCCGGACAACGACTTCCTGCCGGCTACCGGCACCCTCGCCCTGTACCGCGAATCGGCTGCCGGTCCCGGCCGTCGGGTCGACAGCGGAGTGGCCGAAGGTGATCAGGTGTCGCCCTTCTACGACCCGATGCTCGGCAAGCTGATCGCCTGGGGCCAGGACCGCGAGGAAGCGCGCCTGCGGCTGCTGGCCATGCTGGATGAAACCTGCGTCGGCGGCGTGCGCACCAACCTCGCCTTCCTACGCCGGGTGGTCGGCCATCCCGCCTTCGCCGCGGCCGAGCTGGACACGGGTTTCATCCCGCGTCATGAGGCCGACCTGATGCGCACGCCCGGAGAGTTGGGCGATGCGTTCTGGCAGCTGGCGGGCGAGCTATTCGTGCAGAGCGAGCCGGCTAAAGTCCGGGGCGACGATGTCCATTCGCCGTGGGCCAATCGCGACGGCCTGCGCTTCGGCATGCCAGCGCGCATCGGCGTGCATCTGCAATGCAACGGCCAAAGCCGCCTGGTGCGGGTGGGAACGAATTATCGTAGGAGCGAGCTTGCTCGCGAACCAGCCCCCTCGGAAACCGCCTTCGCGCGCAAGCTCGCTCCTACAAAAGCCGTACGTAAACCGAAAGCGATTCGTCAGGGCAAAACCCTGTATCTGGAATGGAATGGTGAACTGCAGGCCGTGACGGCGTTCGACCCCATCGCTGAAGTCGAAGCCAGCCATCAGCATCACGGCGGCATGACCGCGCCCATGAACGGCAGCATCGTGCGAGTGCTGGTCGAGGCCGGGCAGCATGTCGAAGCCGGTGCCACACTGGTCGTGCTGGAAGCGATGAAGATGGAACACAGCATCCGTGCGCAGCAGGCAGGCGTGGTCAAAGGTCTGTTTTGCGCCGAAGGCGATATGGTCAACGAGGGCGCAATCTTGCTGGAGATGGAAGAGGCTTGAAGTCACGAGCCGTAGTGAACGTTGGTCCGCCAGCAACTTTGGTGGGCTGAAGCCCACCAGGCACGATGGAATAGGTCTCAGGACTAACCACTAACCAGGTGACGCCGCGAAATCGCGATCGCCCATGGAGGACATATGAGCCTGCCCAAACATGTACGACTGGTGGAAGTGGGCCCGCGCGATGGCCTGCAGAATGAACAGCAGCCGATTAGCGTCGCCGACAAGGTGCGTCTGATAGATGACCTCAGCGCGGCCGGCCTGCAATACATCGAGGTGGGCAGTTTCGTCTCACCCAAATGGGTCCCGCAGATGGCCGGCTCGGCCGATGTGTTCGCCCAGATCAGACAGAAGCCGAGCGTGACCTACGCGGCCCTGACGCCGAACCTGAAGGGCCTGGAAGCGGCCATCGAAGCCGGCGTGAGCGAGGTCGCAGTGTTCGGCGCCGCTTCGGAAGCCTTCTCGCAGAAGAACATTAACTGCTCCATCGACGAAAGCCTGGCGCGTTTCGCCCCCCTGATGGAAGCCGCGCGTGAAAACGGCATTCAGGTGCGCGGCTACGTGTCCTGCGTACTGGGATGCCCCTACGAAGGCGAGATCGACCCGAAGCGCGTGGCACATGTCGCGCAAGAGCTGTTCGCCATGGGCTGCTATGAAGTCTCGCTGGGAGACACCATCGGCACGGGCACGCCGGGCAAGACCCGCCAGCTGTTCGAGATCGTCAGCCGGAAGGTTCCGCGTGACAAGCTCGCCGGTCACTTCCATGACACCTATGGCCAGGCGCTGGCGAACATCTATGCAAGCCTGCTCGAGGGTATTTGCGTGTTCGACAGTTCGGTCGCCGGGCTCGGTGGCTGCCCTTATGCCAAGGGCGCCAGCGGCAATGTGGCCAGCGAAGACGTGCTGTACATGCTCGACGGCCTGGGCATCCAGACCGGCATTGGGCTGGACGCGCTGATCGCTGCCGGGCAACGCATCAGCGATGTGCTGGGCCGGCCCAACGGATCACGCGTGGCCCGGGCACGGCTCAGCGCGCAATGACGGCGACAGCCCACACACGGAAAACAAGAGGCTCACATGAACAAGATCTATCCCAACGCGCAGCAAGCACTCGCTGGCCTGATCGAGGACGGCATGACCCTCGCCGTGGGCGGCTTTGGTCTATGTGGCATTCCCGAAGCGCTGATCGAGGCGCTGCGTGATACCGGTAAGAAAGACCTTACGGTGATCAGTAACAACGCGGGCGTCGATGGCTTTGGCCTCGGCTTGTTGCTGGAAACGCGCCAGGTGCGCAAGATGATTTCCTCCTACGTGGGCGAAAACAAGGAATTCGAGCGGCAGTATCTGGCCGGCGAACTGGAACTCGAATTCACCCCCCAGGGCACCCTCGCCGAAAAGCTACGCGCCGGCGGTTCCGGTATACCGGCCTTCTTTACCAAAACGGGCTACGGCACCCTGATCGCAGAAGGCAAGGACACACGCCAGTTCAACGATGAGTGGTACGTGATGGAAGAATCGCTGACCGCCGACATCGCACTGGTGAAGGCGCACAAGGCCGACAAGGCCGGCAACCTGGTGTTCAACAAAACCGCGCGCAACTTCAACCCGCTCGCGGCCATGGCCGGCAAGGTCTGCGTAGTGGAAGTCGACGAACTGGTGGAAACCGGCGAGCTGGACCCGGACCAGATCCATCTGCCCGGCATCTATGTGCAGCGCATCATCCATAACCCGAACGCCGAGAAGCGCATCGAAAAACGCACGGTGAGGAGCTGATCATGGCCTGGACACGTGAACAGATGGCGCAGCGCGCCGCACAGGAATTACAGGACGGTTTCTACGTCAATCTCGGCATCGGCTTGCCGACGCTAGTCGCCAACTACATTCCCGATGGCATGGATGTCTGGCTGCAGAGCGAGAACGGCCTGCTCGGCATCGGCCCCTTTCCCACCGAGGAGGAAATCGATCCGGACCTGATCAATGCCGGCAAACAGACCGTCACCGCCCTCCCCGGCAGCGCCTTTTTCGACAATGCCATGAGCTTCGGCATGATCCGCGGCGGCCATATCAACCTGGCAATTCTCGGCGCCATGCAGGTTTCGGAGAAAGGCGATCTGGCCAACTGGATGATTCCCGGCAAGATGGTCAAGGGCATGGGAGGCGCCATGGACCTGGTAGCTGGCGTCAAACGTGTGGTGGTACTGATGGAGCACACCGCCAAGGGCGCCCACAAGATCATCAAGCAGTGCGAGCTGCCCTTGACCGGCGTTGGTGTAGTGAACCGCATCATCACCGACCTAGGTGTGCTGGACGTTACCGAGCACGGCTTGAAATTGGTCGAACTGGCCGACGATGTCACCTTCGAGCAGATTCAGGAAGCCACCGGTTGCCCGATTCAGCGCTGAAGGAGCGGCCGGTGGCCACATGCCACTGGGCACCGTACGGGGCCAGCGTGTAGCCTTGCCCCGATAAAAAACCGAAGAAAACGCGCCCGGCTCGTCACGAGCCGCGGGTGGACAGGCAAGACTGGATATATTCATGGCAAAGCAGACGTACAGCATTTCCGATTTGGCCAACGAGCTCGACATCACCACCCGTGCGATTCGCTTCTACGAGGAACAGGGCATGCTTTCGCCGAAACGGCGCGGCCAGGAGCGTATCTACACGCCGAAGGATCGCGTCGCGCTCAAGCTCATCCTACGCGGCAAGCGCATCGGTTTTTCGTTGGCTGAATGCAAGACGCTGATCGAACTCTACGATCCCAAGGCCGGTAACCAGAAGCAGCTAAACATCATGCTCGGGATGATTACCGAGCGTCGTCAACAACTTGAGCAACAGCAGCTGGACATCCAACAGATGCAGCTGGAGCTCGATACCGCTGAGGAGCGTTGCCTCACCGCGCTGAAAGCGACTCTGGGCAAGGAAGCTGGCTGATAGCAGCGCCCCCGCTCGCACCCGCTAGTACGACACCGACCCACCCTCTCCCCACCACGCTTTCGAGTACGCCACGAGTACAAGCGCATATCGCGGTGCGTGCCCGAAAAGCTGGTCGTCCAGATAACCAGACATCGATCCAGAATCGTGGACACTCGGATAAATGCCCTAGCCGAATGTCCGACGGACTGGACACAGGCGCATCCTAACGATCTCTGAAACCGCTCTGGAATGGGCAATTGAGCATGTATCGGGAGTCAGGCACAGAACCTGCTATGGGATAAGCGCTAAACGCCAAGACTTCTGGCGGGCGAGTGACTGGATGTTGCTCTTCCGCTTTCCGGCTGCGCCGCACCGGGCCATAACCTCTGGCTATCAAAACAACAAAAACAAGGAAACCTGCAATGTCCGTAACGAAAAAGCTGTCCCGTCTCGCCTGTGCCATCGGCGCAGCAACCGTTATCAGTGCCACGCTGGTTAGCGCCAACGCAATGGCCACTGAGAAAATTCGCTGGCAAGTGCCATTGGCCTTCCCGTCCCATCTCGTCGGTCTGACCACGCCGGTCAAGCACTTGTCGGAATCGCTCAAGGCGATTTCCGGCGGCGACATCCAGCTGCGCTACTACGAGCCCGGCGAACTGGTACCGCCATTCGAGATCATGGATGCGGTGAGCAACGGCAAATACCCGGCCGGCTATACCTGGATCGGTTACGACCAGGGCACTATCCCCGCGCTGCCACTGTATTCCGGTGCACCGTTCAACATGGAGCCGCCGGCCTACCTGGCCTGGTACTACGAGGGCGACGGCAAGAAGCTGCTCGAAGAGATCTACGCCGAACGCAATATCCATCCGATGCTGTGCAGCATCATCGGCCCGGAAGGCGCCGGCTGGTTCGCCAAGCCGATCGAGAAGCTGGAAGACATCGATGGACTGCGTATCCGTTTCGCCGGTATCGGCGGCAAGGTGCTGGAGAAACTCGGTGCGTCGGTCACCATGATTCCGGGTGGCGAGATCTACCAGGCGCTGGAGCGCAAGACCATCGACGCCACGGAGTTCTCGCAGCCCGCCATCGACAAAATGCTGGGCCTCGACCAGATCATCAAGAACTACATCATGCCGGGCTGGCACCAGACGCTGACCACCTCACACCTGTTGGTGAACAAGGGTGTCTGGGAAAAGCTCGAGCCGCAAAGCCGCGCGCTGATCGAGATGGGCTGCGAATCCGCCACGCTCAAGGGCTTCGCCGAAAGCGAGTGGGCCCAGCCAACCGCACTGCGCGATTACGAGAAGCAGGGCGTCAAGGCTCAGGTGCTGCCTGAAGAAGTGTTGCGAGAACTTGAGCGAGTGACCAAGGAAGTGCTCGATGAGCAGGCCGCTGGCGACGAGATGTTCAATCGCGTCCTGACCAGCCAGCGTGAATTCATGCGGCACCATTCCATCTGGCACGGCAAGGGTTACTTGCCGCGCGATTACTACAAGTACGAGTAACCGCACGGGCCGAGGGGCGCAGCATCGCTGTGCCCCTTGCTCGCAAGCGGGCCGTTGCCAGAGCCAGATTCAGCTTTGCAGCGGCTTCCCCGTGCTGGATTACCGAGGTGGCCATGTCCGTTCATCCCGTTTCCCCCAATGCTGCTGCGCCCGCCTCCGACGAGGCCGCGCTGCCGCATAACCGCCTGTCCTATTGGCTCGACAAAGCTCTGGTCGCTATTGGCGAAGCCAGCGCCTGGATCTGGCTGTTGGTGCTCGCGGTAGTGCTGACCAACGTGTTTAGCCGCTTCGTGCTGGCCCGCGGCTCGATTGCCCTGGAAGAGCTGTCATGGCATCTGTTCGGCGCCGCGCTGATGCTCGCGCTCGCCTATGCCGTAGTACGTGACGACCATGTGCGAGTCGATGTCCTGCGCGAAAGGTTCACTCTGCGCAGCCAGGCCATCATCGAGTTGCTGGCGATCCTGATCCTGGCATTACCGGTGGTGTTGTTGATGGTCGATGCGCTGATTCCTTTTGCCTATCAGGCGTTCATCTACAACGAGCGCTCGCAGGCGCCAAGCGGCCTACCGCATCGGTTCATTTTCAAGAGCGTGCTCCCGCTGGGCTTGGCGTTGGTCGCCCTGGCGCTGGCCTCCAGGGCCACGCGCTGTAGCACGCTGCTGTTCAATTTCCCGCGGGCCTTGGCGCCCACTTCCGGTGACCGCGACCGCGGCCACTCACAGCCCTGATGGAGCAGTCGTAATCATGGGTCTGGAACAACTACTCGTCATCAGCATGTTCGCTACTTTCATGCTGCTACTGCTGCTTGGCTTTCCCGTGGCCTGGTCACTGGCCGGCATCGGACTGCTGTTCGGCGTGCTCGGCCATGTGATGGTCGAACACTTCGATGCCGATCTCTGGTTCACCTGGGACGGCACCATCGGTGTGCTGGATGCGCGCATCTATGGCATCGTCGCCAACGAGCTGATGGTCGCCCTGCCTTTATTCATTTTCATGGGCATCATGCTCGACCGCTCCGGCATCGCCGAACGGCTGATGCATAGCCTGGTGCGGGTGCTCGGCCCGTTACGCGGCGGCTATGCGGTCACGGTAGTGCTGGTGGGCATTCTGCTGGCTGCTTCAACCGGCATCGTTGGTGCCTCGGTGGCCCTGCTGGGCATGTTGTCCATCGGCCCAATGCTGCAGGCGAAGTACAACAAGAGTCTGGCCGTCGGTACCGCCTGTTCGGTGGGTACGCTGGGCATCCTGATTCCCCCGAGCATCATGCTGGTACTGATGGCTGACCGCCTCGGCACCTCCGAAGCCTCTGTGGGCAAACTGTTCATGGGCGCGCTGATTCCCGGCATGATGCTGGCGCTGATGTACATCCTCTACATCGTAGTCGTGTCCTGGGTGAAGAAAGACTTCGCGCCGGCGCCGGCCAACCGCCCGAAGCTCGATGCGCGGGCGCTGCTCGACGTGTTCTGGGCCGTGGTGCCACCGTTCGCGCTGATCCTGGCGGTGCTCGGCTCGATCTTCTTTGGCATTGCCACCACCACCGAGGCGTCAGCCGTGGGCGCGTTCGGTGCTGTATTGATGGCCGCCTGCAGCCGCAGGTTGGACATGACCGTGTTGAAGGAGGCGCTTTACCAGACCAGCCGCACCTCGGCCTTTATCTTCGGCATTTTCATCGGCGCCACGGTGTTCGCCGCAGTGCTCCGTGGCCTGGGTGGCGACGATGTGATTCGCGCGGCCCTTACCGGCCTGCCCTTCGGCCAGACCGGCGTGTTGCTCACCGTGTTGTTCATCACTTTCCTGCTGGGCTTCTTTCTGGACTGGGTGGAGATCACCCTGATCATCTTGCCGCTGGTGGCCCCGGTACTGTTCTCCATGGGCGTCGATCCGCTGTGGTTCGCGATCCTCTTCGCCTTATGCCTACAGACCTCCTTCCTGACACCGCCGGTCGGCTTCGCCCTGTTCTACATCAAGGGCGTGTGCCCACCGGAAGTCACCACTCGCGACGTCTATCTCGGCGTACTGCCTTACATTCTGATGCAGTTGATCGGTCTGGCTCTGGTGTTCTTCTACGCGCCGCTGGCAACCTGGCTACCCAACGAGGTGTATGGCCTCTGAGCCCGGTCCGGCTGCCTTGCCCGAGGCAGTCGGTGCCTACCATAATCGGCCGAACCCAAACGGATTCCTCTGCCCATGGCGATTGCGCGTAACGACCTCGACGACAACGGCCTGATCATCGGCGTTTCCCCGGAGCGCTTTCGCGCGGTGGCGATGCCGCTGTTGTTCGATCACCTCAACGCCCAATGCGAGGGCACCATCGCGGTCAACCGCCAGGCACGTATCGTCTGGATCAACGACAAGTACGCCGCGAAGCTCGGCATCAGCGATCCGCGCAGCGTGCTCGGCAAAGAGATCGAAGAAGTGCTACCGGCCAGCCGCCTGCGGGAAGTCATGGAAAGCGGCCTGCCGAGCATGCTCGATCTGATGGCGTTCGGTGACGAGCATTTCGTGGTGACGCGCATCCCGCTGCGTGATGAGGACGGCACCCTCGTGGGAGCCCTGGGGTTCGTGCTGTTCGACCGGGCGCAGCATCTCAAACCGCTGATGTCCAAGTTCAATATCTTGCAGACACAACTGGTCGCGACCCAGAACGAGCTGGCCAAGGCCCGCCGTGCACGCTACACCATCGCCGGATTCATCGGCACCAGCCCAGCCGCCAGCGAGGTCAAACGCCAGGCCCGCCGTGCCGCGCAGCTCGACGCAACGGTACTGATACGCGGCGAGACCGGCACCGGCAAGGAGCTGCTGGCGCAAGGCATTCACAACCTTTCCCCTCGGGCCAACGGCCCCTTCGTCGCGGTCAACGTCGCGGCCATTCCTGAAACCTTGGTGGAGGCCGAGCTGTTCGGCACCGCACCTGGCGCCTTTACCGGCGCTGATCGCAAGGCACGTATCGGCAAGTTCGAAGTCGCCAACGGCGGCACCCTGTTTCTCGACGAGATCGGCGACCTGCCACTGGCCCTGCAGGCAAAACTGCTTCGGGTGTTGCAAGAACAGGAGATCGAGCCGCTCGGCTCCAACCAGGTCAAACCGCTCAATGTGCGGGTGATCGCGGCAACCCATATCGATCTGGAAGCCAAGGTCGCCGCCGGGCAATTTCGCGACGACCTGTACTACCGTCTCAACGTCCTCTCCCTAAAGGTCCCGTCATTACGCGAACGCGCCAGCGACATTCCCGCTCTGGTTGAACACCTGCTCGATGACATCGCCAACCGCTCCGGCCAGGCGCCGATGGAACTCACCGCCCAGGCCGTGGCATTGCTCTGCGGTCAACCCTGGCGCGGCAACGTGCGCGAGCTGAGCAATCTATTGGAACGCGCGCAGTTGAATGCCGATGGGCTTCCGCTGGCGCCGCAGCATTTGCTGCCTTTGCTCGGCGAGCAGAACAGCAATGTCACGCCGCCGACGCCACCCGCGATTACGAGCACCATTGAGCCTCCCGCCGTGGAAGAAACCCCGTTGCAGCTGTTGGCTGAAAGCGTTGCCCAGGCCGAACGCCGTGCGCTGCAGCATGCGTTGCGAGCCTGTAAAGGCAACCGTCGCCGCGCCGCTGTTGAGCTGGGTATCTCCCGCGCGAGCCTGTATTCCAAGCTGCAGCTGCATGGGCTGAGCGAGCGCTAGGCCACTCAGGCCGCTGCGGTAACCCTGCTGGCGGAGCCGACTCGCACCGCAAGGTAGGAGAGTTCGAGTCTCTCCGTCCGCAGCACCATGAAGACGTCGAAACACTTTGCGCGCCAAGGCGTGAAGCGCTGTTTGTAGCTGAGGTTGAGCCTGCAAAACCCATGCAGATTGGATGCGATGGGTTTTGCTGCGCTCACTGGTTATTGGGCCAACCAGCCGCCATCTACATTCCAGGCAGCGCCTCGCACTTGCCTGGCTGCCTCGCTGCAGAGAAACAGCACCAAATCGCCCAAATCATCGGGTGTGACGAAGTCCAGTGAAGGTTGTTTTTCCATCAGCAGTTCGCGCGTCGCCCGGCTCGGGTCGCCATGTACTTGGGCCTTGCTGTCGATCTGCTGTTGGACCAGCGGCGTCAACACCCAACCCGGGCAGAGCGCGTTGCAGGTAATCCCGGTGGTTGCGGTTTCCAGCGCAACGGTCTTGGTCAGACCAATCACGCCATGCTTGGCTGCCACGTACGCCGATTTCTGCGCCGAGGCAACCAAACCGTGCACCGAGGATATGTTTATGATCCGCCCCCAGTTGCGCTCGCGCATGCCCGGCAGTGCCAGACGCATGGTGTGAAATACCGAGGACAAATTGATGGCGATGATGCTGTCCCAGCGCTCGACCGGGAAGTTCTCAACCGGGGCAACATGCTGGATACCGGCGTTGTTGACCAATACATCGAGGGAGCCGAAGTCGCGTTCGATCTGGCTGATCATTTCACCGATCTGCTCGGCATCGGATACATCGGCAGGGTGATGCAACACGGCGGTGCCATACGCAGCCACTTGAGCGATGGCCGCCTCTACATCGCCGAAACCATTAAGCATCACATTGGCGCCCGCCTCTGCCAGCTTGCAGGCGATGCCCAGACCAATGCCGCTGGTTGAACCTGTGACGAGGGCGGTTTTGCCTTTCAGAATCATGGCTGTCTCCGACTGCTGCGAGTAACGGTCAAGGCAGGTGCGCGCAGGCCACCTCGCTGACGATCAGAATAGCGGCTGCCGCAAAGGGCGTTATGCAGGGTCGCGGCAAAGCGTGACTGTATGGGACCGGGAACCAATCCGCCGGAACGTTCGAGCAGGGCATTCATGCAGTTTTCCTTATTGTTCTGATCGCTTCGTCTGCTCTCCTGCCGCTCCAGTGCTGGCGGTACGACAGGGAAACAAGCGAGACAGAGAAACAGAGCGAAAGCCATGCCAGCCTGGGGAAAAAAGCGACGAAAAAACCGGAATACTGCGGCAGACGCATGATTACTTGCATTTGAAGAGGAGCCCATCTCCCTTCGCCCCCTTCAGGAAATAAGCTCCATGTCCATTTATCTGGGCATGCTCATAGACTGCGACACATCTGTTCGACGCGTGTCCGGCCAGCTGGACGGTGCAATCGTGACCTTCCGTGTGTCACCGTTGCTGCGCGCCGACTCGCAGATAAGCATCCGAGCCATTGTTGGCTTTTTCGTTTATCGAATCCATGCCCGTCTCGTTAGTTACATTCCTGGTTAATTACCGCTCATCGACGCCCGATAAGCGGCTCGAACTCTTATTGCTCCCAAGCTTCTCAACAACAAGGCGACTGGTAAATGCAGCGAAACAACGCTGCTGTCGTCTCGTTTAATTGCAACTTTCACGACAGAGGGTAAATACCATGGCTGACAAGAAAGACGGCATGAGCGTTAACGAGGCGGGACGCAAAGGCGGCGAAGCAACCTCTGCATCTCACGATAAAGAGTTCTACCAGGAGATTGGCAGCAAAGGCGGCCAGAACAGTGGTGGCAACTTCGCCAATGATCCGGAGCGCGCCTCTGAGGCTGGTAAAAAAGGCGGTCAGAACAGCGGCGGTAATTTCGCTAACGACCGCGAAAAAGCGTCGGAAGCTGGCCAGAAAGGTGGCCAGAATAGCGGCGGCAACTTTGCCAATGACCGCGAGAAGGCGTCTGAAGCTGGCCGTAAAGGTGGTGAGAACAGCCACGGCGGTGGCCGCAATAGCTGACGCAACCGCGAGTGGACATCACCTGATGAGGCTGGGAGCCTGGCTCCCAGCCTCATCTCTTCACAGGAGGATTCGACATGACACGAGGTGTTGGCGGTGAGTCGCCTGCGAACGTAACGACATATTTGAAGGGAATTGACTATCCAGCCAAGAAAGACCAATTGGTGCAACACGCCCAACAAAACGGTGCGGATTCGGAAGTAATAGAAGTGCTGAATAACATGCCAGATCAGGAATATGGAAATATGGCGGACGTTATGAAAGGCTATGGCGAATCCAGAAACTAAGCCTCCCTTGTTTATACGCACTACGAAACTAATTAGCCCTTAGTCTTCAGCGAAGAGTTTAGTTATATTAACCAAGCCAGCAAGTCTGGCTTGGTTGATGCTGTGTGTCCTCCGCTTAATATGGCGACCGCTAGGCCAGTGACACAAATGCCCGTTTCACTTAGGAGCCATCTGCCGCCTCAACCTTACGACGGCATGACACCCATCGCTTACCCAGCCAACACGCCATCTACCAGCGCCTTGGCTTCCTCCTGGATGCGTTGGAGGTGCGCCTCGCCTTCGAAGCTCTCAGCGTAGATTTTGTAGACGTCTTCGGTCCCCGATGGTCGTGCAGCGAACCAGCCATTGTCGGTAACCACCTTGAGCCCGCCGATGGCCGCGCCGTTGCCCGGCGCTTCGGTAAGAATCTGCGTAATCGGCTGACCTGCCAATTCATCCGCAGTGACCTGCGATGCAGAAAGCTTGCCCAACTTGGCCTTCTGCTCGCGATCAGCGGGCGCATCGATACGTTGGTAGACCGGTGCGCCGAAGCGTTCGGTGAGCAACCGGTAACGTTCACCCGGGTCCTTGCCTGTCACCGCTGTGATTTCCGCCGCCAGCAGACCGAGAATGATGCCGTCCTTATCAGTCGACCAGGCGCCACCAGCTTTGCGCAGGAAGGATGCGCCTGCCGACTCTTCACCGCCGAAGCCCAGGCTGCCGTCCATCAAACCGTCAACGAACCATTTGAAACCTACCGGTACTTCCACCACTTGCCGTCCTATTCCCTGGGCGACCCGATCGATCATCGACGAGGACACCAGCGTCTTGCCGATACCCGCCTGGGCGCTCCATTCAGGACGATGGGTGAACAAGTATTCGATGGCTACCGCGAGGTAGTGATTGGGGTTGAGCAGCCCCACCGACCGCGCCACGATGCCGTGGCGGTCGTGATCCGTATCGCAGGCAAAGGACACGTCGAAGCGCTCCTTGTTTTCGATCAGGCCCGCCATGGCGTGCGGCGAACTGCAATCCATACGGATCTTGCCATCCCAATCCAGGCGCATGAAGCGGAAGGTCGGGTCGACGCGGGTCGAAAGCACTTCGAGCGGAAGGCCATAGCGCTCGGCGATGCGCGTCCAATAGTGCACGCCGGCGCCACCGAGTGGATCGACGCCAAACTTCAGTCCCGAACCGCGAATGGCCTCAAGGTCGATCACCTGCCCCAACCCGCCGACATAACTGTCGATGAAGTCGAATCGCTGGGTGGTCGGCGCCTTCAACGCACGGCCGTAGTCCATCCGCTCGACGCCATTGAGCCCGGCCGTCAACAAGGTATTGGCACGATCCTGGATCCACTTGGTCACGCCGGTATCGGCCGGGCCGCCGTTGGTGGGGTTGTACTTGAAGCCGCCATCGGCCGGCGGGTTGTGCGATGGCGTGATCACGATGCCATCGGCCAGGCCGCTGGTACGGCCCTGGTTGTGTTCCAGGATCGCATTCGAGATCGCGGGAGTTGGTGTATAGCCGGGCTCGCCACCCGTCTCGGTGCATCCTGCATCGATGCGCGTCTCGACACCATTGGCTGCCAGCACTTCGAGCGCCGAAATGAATGCAGGTTCGGACAGTGCATGGGTATCCATGCCAACGAAGATTGGGCCGTCGATGCGCTGCTCGCGCCGGTAGTCGCAGATCGCTTGGGTCACGGCGAGGATGTGCCATTCGTTAAAGCTGTTCTTAAGCGACGAACCGCGATGGCCCGATGTGCCGAACGAGACCTGCTGCGCCGGGTCCGACGGGTCCGGACGCTCGCTGTAATAGCGCGAGACCAGGCGCGGAATGTTAGTCAGGGTGTTTTCGTCCGGCAGGCGTCCTGCGTTGAGGTCGAGACTCATCTGTCGTTCCTTTGGAAGGGTGGAAATATCACCTCAGGCAGAACCGTCGGGCCGCACGGGAGGCAACGAATGCAAAAAAGGCCTGGATCAATGCCCATTTATCTAGGCGCTAAGACCATCACTCCTTGGGCTTTGGTTCCCCATAGCGTCAGCTGAATGTCCAGGCTGAACGGTTGCGCATGATATTGCCCGCCTTGACCACAGCCAAACGCTGCGGCCTTCTGAGGGAGGCTGGGCTTTCGCGCGATCCCGCCATGCCCCGTACAGTGCCGGCAACAGCGTCGCGCCTCGTTAAAGCAACGCAACCGACCCTGAACATACTCCGCCTATGCCCGCTTCCGTTCCGAAGCGGATGGCCGCATCCAGAGAATGAATCGTGAACCCCGCCCCACCTCGCTCTCGACGGTTAAATCGCCTCCCAGCCGCTGAGCGATACGCCGGCTGATCGCAAGGCCGATACCGGCGCCGGACTGGGCATCGGGATCCAACTGGGTGTACTCCTGGAAAACCATTTCCTGCTTGTCTTGGGCTATACCCGGCCCGGTGTCGGTCACGGTGAGCGCCACCCAGGTCCCCGCTTGGGGGCCACCTGAATGTCGCAGTTCCGCATCGATGATCACCTGGCTTTGCGGGGCGTACTTCACGGCGTTGGACAGTAGATTGGCCAGGATCTGCCGCAAGCGCACCGGATCCGTCTCAGCCTGCAAACCCTTTGGCACGCGCACTTGCACATCGACACCAACGGCCATCGCCTGTGCTCGAAAATCCTCTGCCACCTCATGTGCCGCCCTGCCGACATCGGTCTCTACGCACTGAAACTTGAAACTTCCCGACTCGGCCCGGGCGAGCTCCAACAGGTCGTCAATCAGCCCAACGGAGGTACGGATGGCCCGGCGGATTCCCTGGATGCTCTCGCATTGTTTGGCATTGAGTTGGCCGATTCTGCCACTCTCAAGCAGCCAGCAATGCCCATCGGCCGCACTCAGAGGATTCCTCACATCGTGGCTGAAGCCCCACATGAGCCTGGCCCTGCTCTCGGTTACTCGCTCCAGCTCGGCGCGCCGACGATCGGCCTCGGCTCTGGCCTCCCGTTCGCTCTCGAGCAGCCGTTCACGCTCCTCATCGTGTCGCTTTCGTTCCGAGATATCCGTTAGCGTCCCAATCCACCGGACGATTGCGCCAGTGGTGTTCCGCTGCGGCATGGCCTGCCCAAGAAACCAACAATAAGACCCATCGGCCGCCCGAAAGCGATACTCCACTGCATAGGGCTCACCGGTGCGCAATGATTGCTCCCAGCGCGCCACCGTGCGATCCACATCGTCGGGATGTAGCAGATGGAGCCACCCTACTCCCCAGGTATATTCCAGATCCGCTCCGGTGAACTCGTACCAGCGACGGCTGAAATAGGTGTGATAGCCATCGGGGTCGGTGGTCCAGATGTGCTGCGGAATCATATCGACAAGCAGACGGTAGCGCTCCTCGCTCTCCCGAAGCTTTTCCTCTGCCAGCTTGCGTGTAGTCACGTCGCGGAAATAGACCGACAGGCCATCGTCGGAAGGAAACGCGCGGACATCGAACCAGATTCCCAACGGGGGGTAATACTCCTCGAATTCGACCGGCTGCCGGCTCTCCATCGCCCGCTGGAATTCCAGCTGGAACGTAGCGCCGACCGCTTCAGGAAACTCTTCCCAGACATTACGACCGAGCAGGCCCTCGCGAGGTCTCCGGAGTAGCCGCTCCGCTTCATGATTCAAGTAAGTGAAACGCCACTGCGTATCGATGGCGTAGAACGCGTCGGTAACGCTCTCCAATACGCTGGCGAGCCGCTCGCGGGCCTCTCGCTCACGCACGAGGAGCCGCTCATGCTCCGTATCGGAAACATGCCATACGTGTGCCTGACGAATGGCGAAGCCCGCAAACAGAACAACGAGGAAGACAACCAGTAACGCGATACCGAACGCCGCATCGACGAGGCCTGCATGATAGGCATCCCGCACCAGCCAGCCGAGCATCAATGGGCCAATAAACGCGGCGAGAGTCAGCCGACGCAGCAAGTATCCGGCCGCACTGTTGCCCAGGTACCACGCCGCCGGGCCACGCGACGGCTCGGCAAAAAATGTTCCTATCGCCAGTGCAGCGAACGAAAGCCCCGTTGCGAAGGACGCTCCGCCCAAGCCGTTCGCCCCGCCGACCAGCCTCGAGCCATAGGCGTGTCCCACGAGGCCGACCAATGCGACCATCAGCGTCAAGGCAACCCCCAAACCCATCCATGCATCCAGGCGTCGATATCGGGCGCCGAGCAAAAGCAAGGATGCATTGAGCAATATAAGAGCTGCCCCGGTGGTAGGGTGCGGCCATCGCATCCACCGGGAGGCAACGGCATCAGGGGGTCCGTCCCCAGCGTCCCAGCCTGCCAGCTGCGCCACGACCGTTGCGAGACCAAGCATAAGGCCTGCGCCAGCCGCTAGAAATCCCGAAACGCGTGTTCCCTGGCCGCGCGGACCACCAGAGAGGACCAGGGCGGCCGCAGCCAGTAAAACGCCGGCAGAAGTTGCCGGGGCCATGAAGGGCGAGACGACGGAGCTTTGCCACAGATGCACGAGCGAGAGGAGTGCAACTGCCGCCGCTACGATTGCGCAGGCCGGCGTGACCAGCGCGGCAAGGAAAGTCCTGCGGTCAGTTTCCGGCGCTCTTGCCATGAACAATGCCCACCGAGACAGCTGCTTTCAGGCCATGGTGCAGCCTGCTCTACGAAGCTACAACCCGGCAGCCAGTTGCCATCACGCTCTAGCAAGGCATTCTCCAGCCCCGTCGATGCCACTTGCAGTGACGCGCTCCAACTGTCAGCTCTGCTCTGGCGGGCATGCGACGCCCGATGCGACGCAGGCGCCCGCATTAGGTGTCAGGGCGCCCGAATACTGACTGACGCCCGTCCCCGGTGAGCTCAGGCGGTCTTGGCAGCCGTCGACAGCCCTGCTGGGCGTTGTTCGCGAAACGCGAGCAGGAATGTCAGGAACACGCCGAGTGCGAACACGGCGGGGAACAGCCAGATGCTCTGCCAGTCGTGCCCCTCGACCGTGGCGAAATGATCGGTCACCTTACCCGCCACCCAAAAGCCGATGAGCATGCCGACGCCATAGGTCGCCAGTGTGATCAGCCCTTGTGCGGAACCTTTGAAAGTTTCGCCCGCCTTGGCGTCCGTATAGATCTGTCCGGAGACGAAGAAGAAGTCGTAGCAGATCCCGTGCAAGGCAATGCCGGCAACGAGCATGAAGAGCAGATCGCCGTTGTTACCGTAGGCGAACAGTGCATAGCGCAGCGTCCAGGCGAGCATGCCCAGCAGCAGCGTTTTCTTGATCCCGAAGCGCTGGATGAACAGCGGTAGCAGCAGCATGAACAGCACCTCGGAAATCTGCCCCAAGGTCATCTTGCCGGTTGGATTGTCGACGCCGATTTCGGCGAGAAACGGGTTGGCGTTCTGGTAATAGAAGGCCAGCGGAATGCAGATCAACACCGAGGCGAGGAAGAAGATGGCAAAGCTGCGGTCCTTCAATAGCTTGAGCGCATCCAGCCCGAGCATTTCCTTCAGCCCGCCCTGCTCTCGCCGAGCCAGCGGCGGCGTGCTCGGTAGGCTGAAACTGTACAGCCCGAGCAGTGCCGACGCGATGGCGCACATCAGGAAGGTGTTGCGCAAAGCCCCGCCTGCGATGGCTTGCTGCGAATCCCAACCGAACAGAAAACTGATGACCAGCCCTGCGATGATCCAGCCGACCGTGCCCCATACGCGGATCTTCGAGAACTCCTGCGCCGGGTCGCGCATCTGCCTGAAGGCCACGGCATTCACCAGCGCCAGGGTCGGCATGTAGACGATCATGTAGCCCAGCACATACGGGTAGAACACGCCGAAATCAGGCGCTCGATAAAGCTGGAACAACAGCACGGCGCCGACTAGGTGAAGGATAGCCAGCAAGCGCTCGGCGTTGAAGTAGCGATCGGCGATCAGCCCGATCACGAACGGCGCCAGGATTGCGCCCCATGACTGAGTCGAAAATGCCATGCCGATCTGGCCGCCGTTCGCGCCCAGGTTGTTGGCCAGGAAGGTACCGAGGGTGACGAACCACCCGCCCCAGATGAAGAACTGCAGGAACATCATCAGGCTCAGCCGTACGTTCAGTGTGCTCATGGTCTTGTCCTTGTTGTTGTGCACGTTTGTTAGCAAAGCGCCTTAATCGAGTCCCAGCAGCCGGCGGTTTCTCGAGGTACTGCTTGTAACCCCGGCGAAATCGTCGAAGGCCCGCGTGGCGCGGTTGATCAACTGCTGTTGAATAAAATGGGCGCCTTCCTCCGCCCCCTGCGCTGCGTCCTTGAGACAGCACTCCCACTCGAGCACCGCCCATCCGTCGTAGCCGTACTGCGTCAACTTGCTGAATATCTGCTTGAAATCGACTTGGCCGTCTCCCAGCGAACGAAACCGGCCTGGGCGCTCGACCCAGTCCTGATAGCCGCCGTAAACACCAGAGCGGGCGTCCGGACGGAACTCGGCGTCCTTGACGTGAAACATGCCGATGCGCTCGTGGTAGCGGTCGATGAAGCCGAGGTAGTCCAGTTGCTGTAAAAGCAGGTGGCTAGGGTCATAGAGAATCTTCGCGCGGGGGTGATGGCCGATCACCTCGAGAAAACGTTCGAATGAGGCGCCGTCATGCAGGTCCTCGCCGGGATGGATCTCGAAGCACAGGTCCACCCCGGCTTCGTCGAACGCGTTGAGAATAGGTCGCCAGCGACGCGCCAGCTCGGCGAAGCCATCTTCGATCAGGCCACTCGGGCGCTGCGGCCAGGGATACATATACGGCCATAACAGCGCACCGGAGAACGTCGCATGGGCTGTGAGTCCCAAACGCTGACTGGCTTTAGCGGCAAGCCGCAATTGATCCATGGCCCAATCGGTGCGGGCCTTCGGTTTGCCACGCAATTCGACCGGTGCGAAGTCATCGAACAGATCGTCGAATGCCGGATGCACCGCGACCAGCTGACCCTGCAGATGAGTCGACAACTCGCTTATCTCAACACCAGCTTCGGCACAGAGCCCCTTGAGCTCGTCGCAATAGGTCTGGCTCTCGGCGGCTCTGTGCAGATCCAGGCATTGCGTGCCAAGCGTTGGCAGCTGAACCCCGCAATAGCCGAGCGACGCCGCCCAACCCACGAGATTTTGAAGATTATCGAAGGGCGTTTGCGATCCGAGAAACTGCGCCAGGAAGATAGCCGGGCCGCGAATACCCCTGGATGTCTTAGCGTTATCCATGTGCATACCTATCGCTCGGTGGCTGCGAAAGCCGTCCACTTGCTGTCGCTGCGATGGCTGGCGATGACCGTTTCGATGAAGGCCATGCCGCGTAGACCAGCCTCAATACCAGGCACATCGGGCACCTCACCCGTGCGGATGCCAGTGGCAAAGTCGTTGTAAAGATTGGCCATCGCCTCGAGATAACCCTCCGGGTGCCCAGCAGGCAGGCGCAGCCGTCGGAGCGTTTCGTCGCACAGCTCGTGTCGATCGACCCCGGCGCGGAGCACTCTCAATGCCTTGCCAAGCGGGCGGTGGATCAAGCTGTTCGGCTCCTCCTGACGCCACTCAAGACCGCCTCGTTCGCCATAAAGGCGCAACCTCAAGCCGTTTTCCTCGCCAGCGCAGACCTGGCTGGCGATAAGCACGCCACTGGCGCCGTTATCGGTCTGGAACAGCACGGCGCCATCGTCGTCGAGCTGCCGCCCGTCTACGTGAACACCCAGATCGGCACATAGGCGCTCGATGCGCTGGCCGCTGGCGAACTCGGCGAGGCTGAAGGCATGGATGCCAATGTCACCCATGCAACCGCTCGGCCCGGCCTGCTCCGGCTCGCCTCGCCAGGCGGCCTGCTTGTTGCCGCGCCCCGCCTGGTCCTCGCTCAGCCAACCCTGCGGATACTCGACATAGATCTTGCGCAAGCGTCCAAGCCTGCCGGTTTGAACCATATGCCGCGCCTGCCAGACCATGGGATAGCCTTGGTAGGTATGGGCCAAACCATAAAATTGGCCGCTGGTGGCCTGTGTGGTGGCGAGACGCTGAACCTCGGCCAGCGACAGTGCCGCCGGTTTCTCGGAAAACACATGGAAGCCCGTACGCAACGCAGCCTCGGCAACGGGTGCGTGGAGATGATTGGGCGTGACAATGGCCAGCAGCTCCATGCGCTGCTCAGCCGGTCGTCCCTCCTCACCGGCCAGCAGCGCCTCCCAGGAGGAATAGCAACGCTCGGGATCAAGGTGCAGCGCCTCGCCGCTTCGCCTGTTGTTATCGGGGTCGCGGCTGAATGCGCCGCAGACCAGCTCGATCTGCCCGTCGAGGCGCATCGCTTGGCGGTGCACTTGACCGATGAATGCTCCCTCGCCGCCTCCCACCATGCCCATCCGAACCTTGGCCCGACTGGCTAAAGCCATTTTTCACCCCACTTGTCGTTCTGGTCAGCGGACTATGTAACCGGTTACATTGATCAGAAAGCTAGCACCAAAGTAAAGGCTGTCAAGCTGATGAATGGCCTCCAGTAGCAATCGGCAGCCAATGCTGCCCCGAGCAAGGACCGATGAAAAAGAGCGCTGGAACGAGTCCTTGGCCATAAGACTGCGCCGGTCGAGGCCGACGGTTACGTCCAATAGCTCATGCATGAGTCAAACGGCTGTTCACAAACAAACGGTGCGGTACGCTATCCGCTTGCCGGCCCTTCATCATGACCGGCGCCAATCGCCGAGGAGTTATGCCAAACATTCGCAAGGTGGCCGAACTGGCTGGCGTCTCCGTTGCCACCGTATCGCGCACGTTGAAGACGCCCGAAAGGGTTTCCCCACAGACGCGTGACCGTGTGCATGCTGCGGTCGAGCAGGCTGGCTATCGCCCGAACCTGATGGCCGTGCAGTTCCGTTCGCGCAAGACGCGTAACCTCGTTGTGCTGGTTCCGGTGATCGCCAACGTATTCTTCGCCCGCGTCATCAGCGGCATTCAGGAAGCCGCGCAGGCATTCGACTACCGCGTGCTGTTGTGCGATACCCGAGGTCGGGAGGAAGTCGAGACGGCGTATGCCGAGCTGGTCCACGCGCACCAGGCCGACGGCGTCATCCAGTTGCGCGCCTTCAACCCGTTCGGCGAGACCTGCCGTCACGGTGACAGCCCACCACCGATGGTCAACGCCTGCGAAGTGCTCGATACGCCGCCCTGCCCCACTGTTCGCCTGGACAACCGTGCCGCCGCTCGCGCGATGACCGAGCACCTGCTCGATCTGGGCCATCGCCGCATCGGCTTGATCAAAGGGCCGCAGGGCAGCCCACTGACACGCGAGCGTATCGCCGGATATGAAGATGCTCTCAAAGCAGCGGGCGTCGCACCCGACCCCGAGCTGCTGTGCCGGGGCAATTTCACCTTGCAGTCCGGCTATGACGCCGCCGACCAGCTATTAGGCTGCTCGGACCGGCCCACGGCAATCTTCTGCGAAAACGATGAGATGGCGATCGGCGCCATCCAGCGCATCCGCCAGTCCGGCTTACGTGTTCCGCAGGACATTTCTGTTGCCGGATTCGATGACATTCCCTTCGCCGCGTTCTGCGATCCCCCCTTGACGACCATCGCGCAGCCCGCCGAGGCATTCGGGCGGCACGCAGTCGAAATGCTGGTGGCTCAGTTCGAGAAGCGCCCCCTCGACACCCCTCATCTGATCCTGCCTTACACACTGGTCGTGCGCGGCAGCACAGCGGTTGCTACGACCTGCGAGGTTTAAACCGCGCACCGGCTCGCGCCATCAACAAACCATTACGTGAAGAAACTCATCAACAGCCCTAATGACCACGTCAGCCTGCTCCCGGTGCGGGACATGATGACAAGCCTCTAGCAGCAACGTTTGGGTAACGCCGCTCGCCAGCGCGGCGATATGTTGCGGATGCGCCACCGAACCGTATTCGTCCTCGACGCCGTGGATGGCAAGCAGTGGGCAGGCGAAGCCTGGTGCACTGTCCTCCAGCGTCCAGCCGGCATAGCCTTCAGAAAGCCAGGTGTCGATCCAGGCCGAGAGCACCCACTCGGCTTTTTCGCCGTGGTATTTGCGTAACCGATCCAGCTGGCCAGGTTCTGCAAACGCGGCTTGGGCCTGGCGGATGCCTTGCAGGGTTCGGTCTTCAACAAAGGCCTGGGCCGATTCGGTGATCAGCGCAAGGCAATGTCGCGGGTAGCGCGCCGCCACGCTGGCTGCCATTGCGCCGCCCACGCTGTGGCCGAACGCGACGAAATGCTCAACATCCAGGCCTTGCCACACAGGCGGGAAGAAGTACTCGGCTTCATCGCGGATGAAGTGAGGCGACCAACCACCTGGATGCGACGCGGACCGGCCAAAGCCAAGCCGGTCATAAGCAATCACATCGCGTGCGGTGGCGGCCGCGAGCCGCTCGGGGAAATCGCGCCATAGCTCAACGCAGCCGAGCGAATCATGTAGCAGGATGATGGGTGTCTTGCGCGCCCGATTGGTGCGCCAGCGCCGAGTGAAGACATCGCCATGTTCGGTGGGAAGATAGCGGTCTTCGATTTCGATGTTCATCTGAATCCTTAGCACCAAGGCCAACGCCGGGCGCCCGCAGGCGCGGTAAAACAGTGTGTCGGTCACACCCGAATCGCGCGCCAGAGGGATGGCTTCAAAGCGATAATCCGCCCCGCCAGATCGAGTTTCGTCCAGGTTTTCGGGTTCAAAGCGCTCGCCATGAACGGCCAATCAGCCAACCGCTGATTGTTAGCGCACCCGATCAAGGGCGCGCTTTCGGCGCCTGGTTTCAGCTGACCGCCGCGGCCGGTTGCTGCAGCGCAGTCTTTTCCCGATCGCGCAGCAGGAATCGCTGGATCTTGCCGCTCGGGGTTTTGGGCAGCTCGTCGACGAACTCGATTTCGCGTGGATAAGCGTGAGCGGACAGGCGCTTGCGCACATGTTGCTGCAGCTGTTCAGCCAGCACCGTGCCACCGTTCTGGCCGGCATGCAGCACGACGAACGTCTTTACCAGCTCGGTGCGCTCCGGATCGGGCTTTCCGATCACCGCCGCTTCGATCACTGCGGGGTGTTCGACCAAGGCACTCTCGACATCGAAGGGACCGACACGGTAGCCGGACGTGGTAATCACATCGTCGGCGCGGCCCACGAAGCTGATGCTTCCATCATCGTTCATCTCGACCGTGTCACCGCTCAGGTAGTAATTGCCGACGAAAGCCTTGGTCTTGATGCCGACGTAGCCCGAGAACCAGAGCAGCGGCGATCGGCTGCGGTCCAGCGCAAGCATGCCGGGCTTGCCTGGCTCCAGCTCACGCTGCTGGTCGTCCAGTACCACCACGCGGTGTCCGGGCATGGCGTAGCCTGCAGTGCCGATACTGACCGCATGGCTCAATGCGTGGTGATTGCACAACACCATGCCGAGCTCGGTCTGCCCATAGTGGTCGTGGATGGTGCAGCCAAGGCCGTCGCGGAACCAGCGGATGACCTCGGGCGTGAGCGGCTCGCCGGCGCTGCTCACGGCGCGCAGGCAACCTTTGATCTGGCCTTCCACCTCGCTTCTGGCTGCCAGCAACAGTCGGAATGCAGTCGGTGATCCCGCCATGTTGGTGATCGCATGATCGCGCATAACACGGCAGGTACTTTCAACGGTGAAGCCGCCTTCGTAGAACAGCGTGCTGTGCCCCATTGCCAATGGTCCGGTGACGGCGTAGTACAAGCCGTAGGCCCAACCCGGATCGGCGATGTTCCAGAAGTTGTCTTCGGGGCGAAGATCAACCGCATCCCGCATGTAGGTGACGAAGGCAACGATGGCTTTAAGCGGCACATGCAGCTGTTTCGCCGGCCCAGTGGTGCCGGAGGTAAACATGGCCAGAAAAGGCGCCTCGCCATTCAGCAACACCGGCTCGAATTCGGCGGATTGGCGATTCACCTGAGTCCAGAAGTCCTCCGCACCGTCACCCACCACGAGCCGTCGCGGCGCTGCCTCGATGGCGTCCAGCTTCTCGCTGTCAGCCGCGTCGGTGACCACCATCTTCGCGCCGGACTCTTTGATACGGTGCTCGACCGCTTTGGGGCCGAAGGCGGTGAAAAGCGGCTGGTAGATGGCTCCGAGGCGCCAGGCGCCAAGGATGGTAACAAGCAACTCGGGGGTACGCGGCAGCAAGCCGGCAACGGTATCGCCCGGCTGTATGCCGTAGCTGGTCAGGAGATTGGCGAAACGAGCAGCGGCATCCTTGAGCTGAGCGAATGTCCAGTCGGCACGCTGACCGTCGCGGCCTTCCCAGTGCAGCGCGACCTTGTCCGAATCGGCATGACGATCGCAGCATTCGACGCAGGCGTTCATGGCAGACAGGTTGCCTGAAAGAATCTCCGCTACCGTCTGGTCGTAGTCGAACTCGCTGGCCGCAGTGGCATAGTCGCGCATGACTGGCTCCTGGATTTCTTGTTATTGGTCCCTGGATATTGGCTCCGCGTGGCTCCGGCAACAATGGCAAAAGCCTTCAAACTGGGTGAATGTTTTGGACAAGCATTGCTGGCCCGACGGAAGGTGTGCTCGGCGTTCGATAGCCTTCAAACGCCAGTGATCGTCATCGCCCTGATGCACGACGGGCTGTACGAGAGAGGGTGAGCCATGCTGGCGCGACTTCAATCTGTAGCCGCAGCTTCTCACCCGCTCCGATCCGGTCAGCCTCAGCCTTCCGGTAGCTTTACGATCACCTTGATTTCGAACTGGAAGCCATAGAGCCAGGTGACGCCAACCGCAGTCAGCGTTGGGTGCGGCGCGTGTCCCCAGTACTCGGGCACGACCTTCCAGATGGTTTCGAACGTCGTCTGCGGATCGACCATGAACACAGTGACGTCAGCCACATCATCGAACGTGCAGCTCGCTGCTTTCAGGATCGCGTTCAAGTTCTCGAATGCGAGCCGCACCTGAGCCTCCAGATCGGGCTCCGGCGAGCCATCCTCACGGCTACCAACCTGTCCCGAAACGAACAGAAAGCCACTAGCGCGGATCGCCGGCGAATAGCGATTGCGCTCGTAGAGCGCCTGGCGTCCGGGTGGAAAAACAACGTTACGCTGGTTCATCAGATACCTCCCTAGATAGTCGTCGCCGACCAGTGATTGGCGACGAGTTGAATCTAGGCGGGCCGACCCGTACGGATAAACCGGCGCGTCTACCCATCACTGTTTGTAGAATCCAAACAATCCTTTAGGCCGGAGCAGAGATGGACCGTTTTGATGCGATGAGGGCATTCGCCCGTGTGGTGGAAACCGGCAGTTTCACCAAGGCGGCTGAAACCCTGCACATGAGCAAGACCACCGTGACGCAACTGGTGCAGCAGTTAGAGGCTCGGTTGCGCGTCAGACTGCTCAACCGCACCACACGCAAGGTCAATGTCACGGCCGACGGCGCCGCCTATTACGAGCGTGTGGTTCGCCTGCTGGCCGACATGGACGATGCCGAGACCAGCCTGTCCAGCGCCGCGGCGTTGCCCAGGGGCCGGCTGCGGGTAGATGTGCCCAGCCCCTTTGCTCGGATGATTCTGGTGCCGGCGCTGCCCGCGTTCCATGCGCGGTACCCGGACATTCAGCTGGACATGGGTGTGAGTGATCGGACGGTCGATCTGATCGGCGAGAACGTGGACTGTGTCGTGCGCGGTGGCGAACTCACCGACCAGTCGCTGATGGCTCGGCACGTCGGCGACCTGCGGCTCGGGGTCTATGCGGCGCCGAGCTACCTGGAGCGCGCCGGCATACCCGCTCACCCGCTGGAACTGCAGGACACGCACCACCGCATTGTGGGCTTTCTCTGGGCACGCACCGGCCAGGTTTTCCCCTATTCCATGCACTGCAACGGTGAGAGCATCAAGGTGCTGGGTCGCTATGTGCTCTCGGTCGACGATGGCAATGCCTACCTCGCAGCCGGCTTAGCCGGCATGGGTGTCCTCTGGCTACCGGACTACATGTCCAGGGATCATCTGGAGCGCGGCGAGTTGCTTCCCCTGTTCGAAAGCTGGCAACTCGACTCGATGCCCATGTACATCGCCTTTCCCCCGAACCGACATGTCAGCGCCAAGCTGCGCGTGTTCATCGACTGGATCGCTGAGCTGATGGCCCAGCATGCGCCTATCACCGGCCGGCGCGGTTAGAGACTGGCACACTGGAACTACGACGGAGGCGATGGGCTTTGCGGCTGGCCCAGACTCAGCCAATCACGGCAGCAGCGTTGCCAAAGCGGACAGAAACAACAGTGCCGCCAGGCTCCGATTGACCATCACCCGCCGTGCTTTGGGTCCCAGAAACGCTGCCGCGCCTTGTCCAAGCAGCGCCCAGGCCCCCAGACACGGCAGAGAGATACAGAAGAACACCAGCGACAGCTGCGTCACATCGTGCCAATGCTCAGCGCCGGGGCGGGCGAACACGCTGATGACCGCGACCGCCATCATCCAGGCCTTCGGATTGACCAGCTGCAAGCCTGCCGAGGCCAGAAAGCCGATGCGTGGCCCCGTCGCCTGGCCGTCCACGCGCTCGGGTTCCGGGCTCGTATAGATCTGCCAGGCGAGATAGCTCAGCCACAAGATACCGAGCCCCTTCATCAAGCCCTGCAGAACGACGTGCGTCGCCATCGCATCGCCGACTCCGAGGCCAACCGTCAACACCACCAGAGCGGCACCCGCGCAGCCCCCGAGCACGATCGGCAAGGCGCCGACAAAACCGAAACGCACGCTGTGGCTGAGCACCAGCACATTGGTCGGCCCCGGGGTAATGGACGCCACGAAGGCGAACAGAGCGAACGGCAGGAGTTCGATCATGTCAGACGCCCCCACGGACATAGTAGAAATATCGCTCATTGTGGTCCGGCTCCTGAGTAGCTACAGGTGCCAGTCTGAGGACCGCATGATTAGACGTCTGGAAGATTCGAGCAGCGCGTGCGGTAGTGCGCCGGTGTCAGCCCGTACGCGCGCCGAAACCACCGGCCGAGGTGGCTTTGATCGGCAAAGCCGAGAATGGACGCGACTTCGGCGGGTGCTTCTCCGCGTGCCAGCAGGTGTCGCGCCCGTGCCAGCCGCAACTGGATGAGGTAAGCATGCGGTGCGAGCCCGAACGCCGCCTTGAACGCCCGCGACAAGCGAAAGCGACTGACACCAGTCACCGCGGCCAGCTCGTCCAGACCGATATCCTGGTCGAAATGCGCATGCAAGTAGTCGCGTGCACGAATGGCGACACGCGGCAGCCGCGGGTCGTCTTGCCGTGCCTGCCGCCAATGTAAGTGGTCGCCCAGGTTAAGCAGCAACTCATCGAGTGCCGTCTCGCGCACAATGCGCAAGTCGCGTTGCTCCAGCGCATGGAACGCGTTGGCAATGGCGGCCAGCAACTGGGGGCGCTCCGTCAGGGTTCTATCGAATCCAGGTACGCCACAGGCGAGCGGCGTATCGTCGAGCGTGCGCAACTCCCGCTCGAGCCAGGCCGGCTCCAGGTACAGCATCGAATAGGTGAACCCGCCGTCGGCAGGCGCATCACCGTCGTGGATTTCGCCGGGCTCGAGCAGAAAGATCTGGCCAGGGGTGCTCTGGTGCACCGCCCCCCGGCAGTTGAATTGCTGAACGCCCTGTTCGGTGAAGCCGATCAGATAGCTGTCATGCCAATGAGGGTCGTATGCATGCCCCTCGAAGTGCGCACGAATGGTCTCGATGCCGGTGTCGGCATCCTGGCGAAGGGAGATCCAGCTGCGATCGTGGGTGTGCATCGAGCGCTCGGGCAAGAGGTATCAGCGTGCGAGGGGACGATCCTAGTACGGACCCAAACGGTTTGTCTGGAACATTCGTGCAGATGCTCATCTCAATGCGCTTTCTCGTCACTCAGCTCGCCCCGCAGGCAGCGCCGAAACAACTGATGCAGCGGCAGTTGCTGCGCGCTGTGGCGGCTGACCAGCATCAATTCACGATAAAAGGTGGCATTGCTGAGCGACAGTATGCGGACCGTCGGTTCACGCTCCAGCCACAGTCCAGCCTTGGGCACCAGTGCCACGCCCAGGCCACTTTCGACCATCTTGACGATGGCCTCGAGCTCGTCGAGTTCCAGTCCTGGGCGCACCTCCAGACGGTGTTTGCGCAGGAAATGGCTGACCTGGCGGCCACCGAACGAGCTCCGGTCGTACCGCACGAGAGGATGCTCGGCGAGCAACTGAAACGGGTCGTCACCTTCAACATCCATGGGCGCGATCAGTACGAACGGCTCCTGCCGGATCAGCTCGGCGTGCAGCTCCTTCGGCAGCGCAAATGGTGGTCGGATCATCACTGCGAGATCGATGTCACCGGCATCGACTTGTGACAGCAGGTTCAACGAAACACCAGGGACGAGCTTGGGCGCGACACCTGGCGCCTCATGCCGCAAACGCAACAGAACCGATGGCAGCAGCCCTGTCTGCACGGTGGCGATAGCGCCGATGCGCAGTTCGCCACGGTAGTCAGAGAGCGACTCTGGCTGGCCCATCAGTGCGAAGGTTTCGAGAATCTGCTCGGCCAGCGGCAGCGCGCGCAGCCCAGCAGCGTTGAGATACGCCGAGCGCCCCGTTCGATCGAACAGACGCAGGCCTAAAGTTTCTTCGAGATTCTTGATCTGGGCGCTCACCGCCGATTGCGTCAGTCCGATCTGGTTGCCCGCCGCCGCGAAGCTGCCACAGCGGGCAATGGCAAGAAAGGTTTTGATCTCTCGTATCATGGACAGCGCTCGTATGATCGATATTTTTGAGGCTCGGATCAAAACATATCCGTTGTGGGCGGGCGCGGCAAATCGGCCAGAATGGCACCGCTGTTCCCACTAGAAAGAAGGAAGCCCCAATGAGCCTCTCGCCTTTTCACCTTGCGATTCCCGTTTACGACTTGCCTGCAGCTCGCCATTTTTACGGCGAAGTATTCGGCCTTGCCGAAGGGCGCTCATCCGAGCATTGGGTCGACTTCGATTTCTACGGGCATCAACTCGTCATCCATGAGCACCCGAAGACCCAATCCCAGGATGCGGCACACACCAACGCAGTGGACGGCCACGACGTGCCGGTGCCCCACTTCGGTATCGTCCTGAGCTGGCCAGAGTGGGAAGCCTTGGCCGAGCGCCTGCGTTCGCTGGGCACTCAATTCGTCATCGAGCCTTATGTGCGCTTCAAGGGCCAGGTCGGCGAGCAGGCCACCATGTTCCTCTTCGACCCCTGCGGCAATGCGCTGGAATTCAAGGCCTTCAAAGACATGAGCCAGCTGTTCGCCAAGTGACCGAGGCTGTTGCGTGCCGATCGATATGGCGACCGGCACGTGATGCGTAGATATGACGAAGTCGGTCAGTTGGGCGCCGCATCGCGGCTCGCCTGGTAGCGGTGACCTTGCCCTGCGCCCTTACCGAGACGAATAGATGGATTCTCGTAAACCCTTGGACGCGATGGCCGTCGGTCTGATGCTGATGCTCTGCCTGATCTGGAGCATGCAGCAGATCGCGTTGAAGGCGACCGCGGCGGATTTCTCGCCGGTATTGCAGATTGCCTTGCGCTCGGGTGCGGGAGCGTTGCTGGTCGCGATACTGATGCTCTGGCGTCGCGAACGGCTGACCATCGCGCAGGGTATGTGGAAGCCTGGGTGTCTGGCCGGCATCTGCTTTGCGCTGGAGTTTCTGCTGGTTGGCGAGGCCGTTCGGCACACCTCGGCGGGGCATGTCGTGGTATTCGTCTACACCGCGCCGGTATTCGCCGCGCTCGGCCTGCACTGGAAGCTGCCGAACGAGCGCCTGGCCCCACTGCAGTGGATCGGCATTGGGCTGGCCTTCACCGGAATCGCCGTCGCCTTCCTGCGGGGCGCTAATGCCCAGGCCGGTTTATCCAGCGTGCTATGGGGTGATTTCCTCGCCCTGCTTGCCGGCGCTGCCTGGGGATCGACCACAGTGCTGATCCGCGCTTCTCGACTGTCCGCTCTACCCGCAACCCAGACGCTTCTGTACCAGCTGGTGATGGGTTTCGCCCTGCTGCTACCGGTTGCCTTTTTGATCGGCCACACCACGTTCAACCCAACCCCGTTGGTCTGGCTGAGCCTGGGTTTCCAATCGCTGGTCGTCTCGTTCGCCAGCTTCCTCCTCTGGTTCGCCCTGCTCCGCCGTTACCTCGCCTCGCGCCTGGGCGTGCTTTCCTTTCTTACGCCACTGCTGGCCGTCGCGCTCGGGGCCTGGTTGCTGGCCGAGCCCATCGAACCGGGCTTTGTTGTCGGTGGCGTCCTGGCGCTGAGCGGCATCGTGCTGGTCAGTGGCTACGGCTGGCTTGCATCAGTCATGAGACGCTAGCTGCACGGACGGCAACATCGTCCAGGTTCACTTCCTGAGTGCGTAGACGTACGCCTCGACGGTCTCTCCGTTGGCGAGCCGAACGGCAGTCGGTGAACGTAAGTAGGCGTCGCCCTCGAACGCATCGAGCGCTGGCCAATGCGGGGCGAGTTGCTCGGAGCTAAAGACCAGGCCATCGATCGTCTCACCCTGCTCGTCCAGATCGAGCCCGGGGAAACCCATCGCTGCACCCCACCCCTCCGCGCGCAGCGTCCCCGTCACGCTCGCCGGCTCCCAGCAGCCGGGCACTTCGGCCAAAATGTGCTCGTTCGGCCGGCCAGGCGCGAGCGATCCATATACAAACAGTCTCTCCATCTTCAACCTCGTCTCGATGGCAGCGCTACCGCCGCCATGCAACATGAATGTGATCCGTCGACCGATCGGCCACTGCGTATCACGCAGTCAGCGCAGCCTGCCATTCGCGCGGGCTCGCGCCGGTCTTGCGACGGAAAGCGCGCGCCAGAGCGGATGGACTCTCGTAACCGACCTCATCGGCGATCAATGCAATCGGTCGCCCCTCGCGGAGGCGCTTCTGCGCCAGGCTGATGCGCCAGCTGGTGAGGTAGTCGGCAGGCGTCTGCCCTACTACCGCTCGGAAACTGGCAGCAAAGCTGGCACGCGACATATTCGATTCGGCTGCCAGCTCGGCCACTGACCAGGCGCGTTCGGGTTCTGCGTGCATCAACGTCATCGCACGAGCCAGGCGCAGGTCCGCGAGACCGGCCATCATCCCAGAACTCATCGTCTGGCTCGCCATCAGGTGGCGCAGCATCTGGACGATCAGCAGCTCAAACAGACGCCCCATGACCGCCTCGCGACCGCAGTAGCTGGCGATCGCTTCCTCGAAGAGCCAGGCCAGCGCACCACTGAGAATCGGCGCTTCGGCAATCGGCAGCAGCAACACATCAGGCAGCGCGTCAGCAAGCGGGTTATTCGCCCCGCCATCGAAACGCAACGTCGCACAGACCAGTCGCGCGCCCTCCGCTTCACTCGCGATCATGCGATGTCGGTATGGACGTGGAAACACCATCACCGTTGGTTCGGTCAGCCTGATGTCAGTGTTGTCTGCCAGACGCAAGGTCATGGTGCCTTCGTGCAGCACGTGGATGTATCCCACCTGGTCTGCAGTTTCGAACGCAGCGATGCCGCAGAGCTCCCCACTGTGATACAGCCCCGCGTGCATACCGAAGTGGGTAAGCAGGCTCGATAAACGATCCATGGTCAAAGCCTCAATTAGACGATCAGTAGCTTATTGTCGACGATCTGAATCCCAAGCGCCGAGCCCCCTGCGCATTATGAATCCGCACCTGACGCATGGCGCTCTCCGAGTTCTGAGCCGCTTCCAGTGTTGGTGCTCCGGTCCGCTGAGCGAAGCCAGCGACCAATACCCGAACCCGAGCCATCTCATCGAAAGGTAGAACATCGTCATGACCACTGCATCGAATACCCGCAAAACCATCGCCGCCGCCCTTCTCACCGCTTCCACGTTCGGCAGTGCCGTCAGCCACGCGGCCGACAAGCCCACCGTGATTCTGGTACACGGTGCTTTTGCCGAATCTTCGAGCTGGAACGGCGTTGCCGCTCGGCTGATCGATCAAGGCTATCCAGTCGTCGCTGCCGCGAACCCGCTGCGCGGCGTGGCGAACGATGCCAAGTACGTGTCTACTCTTATCGAGCAAACTGCCGGCCCCATCGTGCTGGTCGGTCACTCATACGGCGGCAGCGTCATCACCAACGCGGTAAACGGCAGCGAGAAGGTCAAGGCGTTGGTTTACGTCGCTGCGTTCGCACCGACAGCAGGAGAAAGCGCAGCGACCCTGGCAGGCAAGTTTCCCGGCGGGACACTCGGCCCGACCTTGGCAGAACCTGTGCAGTTGAGCGATGGCAACCAGGACCTGTACATCCAGCAGGACAAATTCGCCGAGCAGTTCGCGTCCGACGTTGCGCCGGCCGAAGCGGCCCTTATGGCCGCAACCCAACGGCCCATTACCGCAGCCGCGTTGAACGAAGAGAGCCGGCATTCCGCCTGGGACTACGTGCCGTCCTGGTTCGTCTACGGCACGGGTGACAAGAACATCCCGGAAGCCGCGCTGAAGTTCATGGCCGACCGTGCCGGCTCGAAGAAAACGGTGAGCATCCCCGGCGCATCCCACGTCGTCATGACCTCCCATCCAGACGAAGTGGTTGCCCTGATCACCGAAGCGGCCGAGGCCACCGCCCAGTAATAACCATGGCAGCACGTGCCGGTCGATGGGCTGGCCTCGTCGACCGGGCGGTTTCATTCAATGAAAAGATTGATCTGTACGCCCTTGCTCCTGCATGGATGGAATGATTCGCTGCGTTGCTAGGTAAGGGCCCGGCACGGCGGCTCCAGCTACGGCCTCGGCAATGTCATGGATCAATCTTGGTTATGCCGGGGGGCAATGATGATCGGCTACAGGTCAGCTAATGCAGCTCGCCGCATGCGTTCGGTCAATGCAGTCTCGTCGATATAACCCAGACATAGGATCTACGGGGCTCGTGGCGGGCCAGTGAGTCAGCTAGCGCCTAGCGGCATATTGCCACCACCAATAAATCCTGCCATAACTTCGCGTTTATCACTGCATTAACAAGGATGTATCGATGCGATCGCTGCGATGTGCCCTGCTTGGGCTGCTTTCTCTGGCCGTGCTGGCGGCTGGCGCTGGGTTGTATTTCGTGGCCTATCCGAACCTGCCGGATTACGAGACGCCAAAGGGGTTTCGCTATCTCGACCAATGGAGCGAGGCGGACCGACACGTCTTCTACTACACGCCGCAAGGTACTCAGGTTAAGGGGCTGGAGTACGACTGGTTCCGAGCGCTGGAGCTGCCCTTCAGCCAGGAAAAGTTCGCCGCGCCCAACTACCTAGCACGCTTCGGTTTTCTGATCGATCCCCGCCAGCAAGCCACAGCACAGAACCCGGGAAATTTGCCGGTCGGTTTTGCCCGTCATGAGGATGATGAAACCGGGCGTGCCTATCTGGATATCACTTGTGCGAGCTGCCATACCGGCGAGCTGCGCTACAACGGCCAGGCCATCCGTATCGATGGCGGCGCCGCGATGCATTCGCTGGCCTCGACGGTGCCTACCGTGCGTGGCGGCTCCTTCGGTCAGGCGCTCGGCATGAGCATGGCATTCACTTACTACAACCCTCTCAAGTTCCGCCGCTTCGCCCACGAAGTGCTGGGCGTGAACGACGAACGCGACCGCGATCAGCTGCGCCACGACTTTAAGCAGGTGCTCGACCGGCTACTTGGCACGGCCTATAACGACTGGCACCGCGGCCTGTATCCGACAGAGGAAGGCTTTGGCCGCACCGATGCCTTCGGCCGCATCGCCAACACGGTGTTTGGCGATGCGCTCGATCCGACAAACTACCGCATCGCCAACGCGCCAGTGAGTTACCCGCAGCTCTGGGACATCTGGAAGTTCGATTGGGTGCAGTGGAACGGTTCGGCCATGCAGCCGATGGCCCGCAATATTGGTGAAGCCTTGGGCGTCGGGGCTCGGATGCAACTTTTGCAAGAAAACGGCCAACCGGTACCCGAGGCCGGGCGTTATGCCTCCGGTGTGCGCGTGCGCGACCTGCATACCCTGGAAACTACTCTGATGCGCCTTGCGCCGCCGCGCTGGCCCGAGGAGGTATTGGGCAAAATCGACCTTGAGCAGGCCAGCCTCGGTAGAGCGCTGTACGGCGAGAATTGTGCGTACTGCCATGAGGCCACACCCAAACCGGTCGACAAACGCTTTGCGCCCGACCGCGATCCAGAATGGCGCATGCGAGTGGTGCCCATCTCGATCGTCGGGACCGATCCGAACACGGCGGACAACATCGCCGATCACCGCTTCGATCTGACCCGCCTGGGTTGGACCCAAGGGGAGCTGGATCGGCTGGATGTGCGCCTGTACGGCACATCGTCCGGGCCACTGGACCTGAGCAGCGTTTCCAGTGCCAAGGGCCTGGCCTACATCACCGCCTATGTGGAGGATCGCGCCTATCGCGACGCCGGTATCGGTCCGCAAGAACGCGCCGATTTCAACGGCTACGGCCTGCCGATTGGCGTGCAGGAACTGCGCGGGTACAAGGCACGGCCGCTGGACGGCATCTGGGCGACTCCGCCATTCCTGCATAACGGCTCGGTACCGACGCTCTTTCAGTTGCTGTCACCTGTAGCCGAGCGACAAAAGACTTTCTGGGTCGGCAGTCGCGAGTACGACCCGAAGCACGCGGGCATCCGCACAGAGCGCTTCAAAGGCGGCTTCCTGTTCGATACCTCAACCACCGGTAACAGCAATCGCGGGCATGAATTCCGCGCAGGTTGTCGCGGCGAAGGCGTCATTGGCAGGGCGCTGGCGCCGCACGAGCGCTGGGCGTTGGTGGAATACCTCAAGGTACTCGGCGATCCGCGCATCGAGCCGCTGCTGGAAGAGCTTCCGCCGCGCCCCTACAACCCCGGGCGCACCTGCCCCTGATGGTCTGCACAAGGATTTGCATAATGCTCAAGAGATTCTGGCTCTGGCTCGGTCGCCTGCTTGGCCGATTGCTGATCGCCGTAGTTGCGCTTGGCCTCGTCGGCTGGGCAATTGGCGCCCTCGTCTTTCATTCCAAGTACAGCGGGCCCGTTTCCACAGAAGAAGTGATCGCGCCAACAGAGGATGCCGACACCCAGGCGATCATTGCGGACGCCATCGCTGTAGTCGAACAGCACCGCGATAACACCCGTGTGCTGCGTGACGCGCATGCCAAGGCCCACGGATGCGTGAGGGCTGAAGTTAGAGTCCGTGAGGATATCGCTCCCGCGCTTCGATACGGCGTGCTCAGCGAGCCAGGCAAACAGTGGGACGCCTGGATGCGCCTGTCCAACGGCAACGCCTATCCGCAGTTCGATCGCATCAACGACGCTCGCGGCATGGCAATCAAGCTGCTCGAGGTACCTGGAGACAAGCTCACCGCTGGTCCACGCCACGCCGGCGACCAGGACTTCGTGATGTTCAACCACCCGGTATTCTTCGTCCGCGATGTTGCCGAGTACCGCAGTAATTTCGCGGCCCAGGCCGAGGGCAAGAAGGTGCTGGCTTTCTTCCCCAATGCCGACCCCCGCAGCTGGGAGCTGCGGCATTTGGTGATTGCGCTGCAGACGCTCGCCCCCGCTCCGCAGAGCCCGGTTGCGACCACCTACAGCTCGGTGGCGCCGTACAAGCTCGGCCCGCACAACATTAAATACCGGGTCACCCCTGCTCCCGAACAATGCCCAGACTACCGATTGCCGGAGCAGAACCGCGACCTGCCGAACTTCCTGCGCAGCGCACTCTATCAGCAGCTATCGCTGGACCGAGCCCCGGCCTGCTTTGTCCTGCAAGTACAAAGGCAGAACGCCGCTTATTACATGCCCATCGAGGACACCAGTATCGAGTGGGACGAGGCGATCTCTCCCTTCGAGACGGTTGCCGATGTCAGGCTGCCCGCGCAGGATTTCGACAGTCCCGAGCAAAATATTGATTGCGACAACCTATCCTTCAATCCTTGGCATGCCCTTCCCGAACACCGCCCCATCGGGGGCATAAACCGCTTGCGCAAAGCCGTCTACGAATCCATCAGCAGCTATCGGCTTGAGCGTAACGGTGCGAACTAACGCACCATACGTTAACCACACTGACGTTCGCCTTCTCCGGCACGGGAGAGCCAAACCAAAGCGTCTGTAAACTTGGCGGCGCTTACCCTATCGCCAGCCCGCCAAAAGCTGCATCTGCGCGTCGTTTGGTCCACGTACCGCGCGTGACGCACGAGTCTTCGTCTTGTTTCTCCAAGTGTGAATGCTGCACCTCGATGTGTCCAAAGTTGCGGTCACATCCGTTTGAGACACGCCGTAGCGGGCCGCGCTGTCTGCTGAGACGCGCTTCGGTGTGCGGTGTTGAAATAACGCTGGTGAGTATTGCGGTAGGCCACTTGGGGAAATTTCAACCTGGATGGTCGGGCTCCGCGACCGAGTCGAATATCCAGCGACGGAACGCGGCGACCTTGGGTCGTTCGTGCTGGGCTTCGGGGTAAACCAGATAGTAGGCAAAGTCCTCTAGCAATGTGACCTCCGCATTGAGCCACTTGACGAAGACCGTGTAGACATTCCAGAAGACGGGGCTGTGGTTAAGTTGAGCGCAACTTCGGGCCGCCTTTCTAAGAGGCGGCCTCTTCCGCTTAGGGGCAGGCGCTATCCACGAGAGGGCTCCCAGCGCTTGAACAGCACGCTGGCATTGACACCGCCGAATCCGAACCCATTCGACATGGCGTACTTCATCGGCATTTTCCGCGCGCTCAGGCCAACCAGATCGAGCCCTTCAGCCGCCTCGTCGGGATTCATCAGGTTCAGTGTGGGAGGAACGACCTGGTCGCGTAGCGCCAGGACGGTGAAGATGGCTTCGATACCACCGGCGGCGCCCAGAAGATGCCCTGTACTGGACTTGGTCGAGGTAATGGCCACCCCCGAACCCGTCCCGAAAACCGAGCGGATGGCCGCCAGTTCGCCCCGGTCGCCAACCTGAGTCGACGTCGCATGGGCGTTGATGTGCTGAACCTCACCCGTAGCTACGCCGGCCTGCTTGAGCGCCTGCTTCATTGCCCGTCGCGCACCGTTTCCATCGGCAGGGCCGGCAGTCAGGTGATAGGCATCTGCGCTCGTACCGTACCCGACCAACTCGGCTAAGGGTTGCGCGCCGCGGGCCAGAGCGTGCTCGAGCGATTCGATGACTAACAGGCCAGCACCCTCGGCCATGACGAAGCCTTCCCGGTCACGGTCGAACGGACGAGACGCCTGCTGCGGGCGATCGTTGAATCCGGTTGAAAGTGCACGTGCAGCCGCGAAGCTTCCGAGGGTGACGCGATGAATCGCCGCCTCGGTCCCGCCGCATATGGCGATGTCAGCTTCACCGCTACGGATCAGCCGCGCCGCGTCGCCAATGGCTTGCACGCCAGCGGCGCAGGCAGTGACAGGCGCGCCGAGCGGGCCCTTGAAGCCATGCTGTATAGAGATGTGCCCGGCCGCCATATTGGCGAGAAACGACGGCGCCGTGAACGGTGAAAGCCGGCGTGGCCCTCGATTGTCAGTGGTGCGCACAGCCTCAGCGATAGCATCGAATCCACCGACGCCCGAGGCGATGATGGTCGCGGTTCGCTGCTGCCCTGCCTCGTCGGCAGGATGCCAGCCTGCGTGTGCAAGTGCTTCCTGCGCAGCGACAAGCGCGAACTCGATGAAACGATCCATCTTCTTGCGATCCTTCGCAGCGATATAGCGTTCCGGGTCATAGCCCGCCTCGCTATCCTCCGCCACGCTTGGCACGCGCCCCGCTATGCTGCACCCGGTCCCCTCTGCCAAATCCTCAGGCAGCGCGCGAATACCCGACTGGCCTGCCAACAGACGAGACCACGCAACCTGCGTTCCACATCCCAATGGACCCACGAGCCCGGTTCCCGTGACGACTACTCGGACCGCATTCTGAACACTCATGTCATACCTCGCTATTTTTGAATAGTCCGCACCCGGTCAGGCAATGCCCGTCTCGCAGCCTCCTGGTACCTGCGTGTTCGTGAGCACGTGAACGCTCAGTCTCAACCTCGCACGTTTAAGCTAAGACGTTCGTCCCGAGAATCAAACAGCTGGTCGAGCCGATGGCATAGAGGCGATCATCCACGTCGTAAAGCCGTCCCTCGGCCACCGCGGTCGAGCGACCGACATGCACCACCCTGCCCTCTGCACGCACCGGTCCGACGCCAGCACGAAGCGCACGAATGTAGGTGATGCGCAGATCGGTCGTCGTGTAGCCCTGCCCCGGCTCCAACCGGGTGTGCACTGCACAACCCATGCAGGAGTCGAGCAACATCGCCGCGTATCCGCCGTGAACGCTTCCCAGCGGGTTGTAGTGGCATTCGCCTGGCGTGCCCTGGAAGACGAAATAACCTGTCGCCCATTCCACCGGTACGAAATCCATCAGGTCTTCCATGGGCGGGCGCGGCAGCTCGCCCCCGCCGATCGCATCGAAGAAAAACCAGCGGGGACATGGCCAGCGCCTCTCCGGGTGGCACGGTGCCGACCGGTCCCATCTGGCCACGCATGGCCTCTTCGGCGCCCAGCCAGGCGGCTAACCGTGCTTCACGATCTGCGTATCTCATAGCGAGTCCTCGGCTATCAGCGGTTGCAAGCCATTGGATTATGGTCGACATATAAAACATATGTCGACCATCATGTAAAGCACTCATAAACAGGCACCACGGCGCTGTTAAACATGTTGCGCTGAACGTCACCGCACCAACCCGGCCCGTTCAGGCAGCAGCCATAAATTTCCCCACGTCCGGGCGAGGCGTCGTCATCAACCTCGGATCGGCGGTGGCGCTCGCCCCGGGCCGTTTCAACGTTCCCTACATGGCAACGAAGGGTTATATGCTCAGCCTGTCCGAGGCGTTGCAGGAAGAACTGGCACCAGCCGGCGTGCGGGTGCAAGCCGTGCAGCCTGGAATCACGCGCACAGATATCTGGAAACGCAGCGGGACCGGCATCGAGCAACTGCCGGCGCATATGTGATGGAACTCGAAGCAATAGAGGACGCAGCCTTGCGCGGCTTCGATCTGGGCGAGACCGTCACGCTGCCCTATTGTTTATTGCCAAATTCCGAGGAACTGTAGTCGCTTGCAGCAGCAGGCGCAGCGCTCGGACCGAACCTGTCGAGTGACAAGTGCCCCCTCGCTACCGAAGCGACGACTAGGTTTCGGGCAGCTCGGCGTTAATGAGCCTAAGCAGGCTGGCGCGGGTTTCATCGAGCAGGCGATCAGACACCTGCGGATCAACTACGCTGCGCGACAGCAACAACGCGCCAACCATGGCACTGAGTACCAGCGCCGCATCCTGGCTGCTATCAATGTGAGCGCTGATTTGAGCGAGCCGTTGATTCACCGCCTCGTCGGTTACTGGACTGGCCTGCCCCCGCTGGCCCAACTCAGCCGAGATGGTCGGAAACACGCACCCCTTCGCCGGCTCGGCTCTATGGGTCTTGGACAGATAACGGCGAATGAGGCTCTCCAACGGCTGATCTCCAGCCAGGCTGACTGGAGTGACAGCATCGAGCTCGATTGCGCAATGACGCAAAGCCTCCTCGACCAGCTCGTCCTTGGACTTGAAATGGGCGTAGAACCCACCGTGCGTGAGGTCCAGCGCTTTCATCAGCGTCTGCACGCTGGTCGCGCTCACACCATCACGACGAAAGCGGCGCGCGGCTTCTTCAACGATGCGCTGGCGAGTCTGAGCCTTGTGATCTTCGGAATACCGCATGGACGCCTCAGGAATTCATATGTTGCCCGTCATGCTACGCCTCTGAACCGATTCGGCAAGCTGCGGCGCAGGCGCTCATAAGGGCCAGAACTCGTGGAAAGAGTGAGCAGGAAGGGTTATCAACGACCCACGCAGTGAACCGTAAGCAAGCGAATCGCTTCGCTAAGGATCCGTAGCCGATATCTGATCGGTGGCTGGGCGCTGGCCAATTGTCCGTGTGTCTGGGCTTGGCTAGGCCAGGGCCGGTTCTCGTCTCGATCATCAACGCATCGAGCCAGGCGTCGAAAGGACGATCGAGGGTCGGTGGTGACCAGGATTAGGGTGCGCGTTCTTTTCCTGAGGACATTGATGGTTCTTCGCTCGGTCTCGGCGTCCAGCGCGGACGTGGGTTCGTTGAGCAGGATGTGGGCGTGCCACGGGCGAGCGCCTGGGCAATGGCGATGCGTTGTTTTCGCCGCCGGAGACGGCAGTGGCATCAAAGCCTACGTGCTTGCCAGCCATGTCCTTGCCTGTGGCGTAGTCATCCAGTCCGAGGTCGCTACGAAGTGATTGCTCTGTGCTGCTGTGATAACAGAAGATCAATATTTAGTTGTCATATTCCTTCAAGGGATATGAATCGCAGCGCGATACTCCGCTGGATATCAGCTTGCCGCAGCTCTCGATCGTCTTCTACAGTGATCACATAGCTCTGCGCAGAAGCCTGCTCCCATGCTCACCGACGCCCTCGCCCGTTTCCCTCGCCTTGAACTGATTGCCGCCGCAACGCCGCTGGAACATCTGCCGCGTCTGTCACGTCACGTGGGTCGGGATATCTGGATCAAGCGCGACGACCTCACCCCGCTAGCCCTCGGTGGCAACAAGGCCCGCAAGCTCGAATACCTCGGCGCCGACGCCCTGACCCAGGGCGCCGAGGTGCTGGTCACCGCCGGCGCCATCCAGTCCAACCATGTACGCCAAACCGCGGCGCTGGCGGCCAGGCTCGGCCTGGGCTGCCTGGCGCTGCTGGAGAATCCGCTGGGTACTGCCGAAAGCAACTACCTGAGCAATGGTAACCGCCTGCTGCTCGACCTGTTCGGCTCCGAGATCGAAGCTGTCGCCAACCTGGATAGCGCCGACGAGCTGCTACAGACGACCGCCGAGCGCCTGCGCAGCGCCGGGCGTAAACCCTACGTGGTGCCCATCGGCGGCTCCAATGCGCTCGGCGCCCTGGGTTATGTGCGCGCCGGCCTAGAGCTGGTGGAGCAGATGCACAGCAACGGCGAGGAGTTCGCCGCCGTGCTGCTCGCCTCCGGAAGCGCCGGAACCCACAGTGGCCTGGCCCTGGCGCTGGAATATGCACGGCCAGGCAGCCGGGTGGTCGGAGTCACCGTATCGCGCCCGGATGCGACCCAGCGGCCCAAGGTCGAAGGCCTGCTGCAACGCACCGGCGAGCTGCTCGGTGTCGATGTGCCGACGGGGCTGCAGATCGAACTGTGGGACCAGTATTTCGCCCCGCGCTATGGCGAGCCGAATGCCGGCACCCTGGCCGCAATCCGCCTGCTTGCCGAGCAGGAAGGCCTGCTGCTCGACCCGGTGTACACCGGCAAGGCCTTCGCCGGCCTGCTCGACGGTATTGTCCGCGGCGCCTTCCCCGGCCGGGGTCCGCTGCTGTTCCTGCATACCGGCGGTGCCCCGGCGCTATTCGCCTATCATCCATGGGCACTGTGAGCGCGCACCAGTTATTCCGCACAGTAAGAGGATGATAATTTCTAATTGTTATATGGAATAAATCTCCGCCTTTAGAGTTGTATGACTTCCCCCCGCCCATATAGAGGCCTGCCATGAAATTCACCACTCTGCGTCGCCGTTTCCTGCTCGGCAGCCTAAGCCTGCTGCTCGGTTCCAGCCTTTTCATTCCGGTGTTCGCCGCCGATCTGCTGGATGAGATCAAGGCCAACGGCACCCTCAAGGTCGGCATCGAAGGCACCTACCCGCCCTTCAACTATCAGGACGAAAGCGGGCAGTTGACCGGTTTCGAGGTCGACTTCGCCAACGCCCTGGCCAAGCAGCTGGGGGTCAAGGCCGAGTTCCAGCCGACCAAGTGGGACGGCATCCTCGCCGCCTTGGAATCCAAGCGCCTGGACGTGGTGATCAACCAGGTGACCATCTCCGAGGAACGCAAACAGAAGTACGACTTCTCCACGCCCTACACCGTCTCCGGGATCCAGGCACTCACCCGCAAGGCCGATGCCGACAGCATCAAGAGTCCGGCTGACATGGCCGGCAAGAAGGTCGGCGTCGGCCTCGGCACCAACTACGAGCAGTGGCTGAAAGAGAACGTGCCACAAGCCGATATCCGCACCTACGACGATGATCCGACCAAGTTCCAGGACCTCAACGTCGGCCGCACCGACGTGATCCTGGTCGACCGTCTGGCCGCCTTCGAGATGGTAGAGAAAACCGGTGATCGCCTGGCCGTGGCCGGCGACGCCTTCTCCCGCCAGGAGTCTGGCATTGCCCTGCGCAAGGGCAACCCGCGACTGCTCGCCGCCATCGACGCGGCCATCGCCAAGCTGCGCGCCGACGGCACCCTGAAACAGCTTTCCGAAAAGTGGTTCAAGACTGACGTCACGCAATGATCAGCAGCCTACAGCTGGCGCTGGACTCGCTGCCCTTCCTGCTCAAGGGCGCGTGGTGGACGGTGGTGCTGAGCCTGGGCGGAATGTTCTTCGGCCTGCTGCTGGGCTTCGGTCTGGCCCTGCTGCGGCTGTACGGCTACCGGCCGCTGCAGTGGCTGGCGCGGATCTACGTGTCGTTCTTCCGCGGTACGCCGCTGCTGGTGCAGCTGTTCATGATCTATTACGGCCTGCCGCAACTGGGCATCCAGCTCGATCCGCTGCCAGCCGCGCTGATCGGTTTCTCGCTGAACATGGCGGCCTACACCGCCGAGATCCTGCGCGCCGCCATCGCCTCCATCGACCGCGGCCAATGGGAAGCGGCCGCCAGTATCGGCATGAGCCACGCGCAGACCCTGTACCGGGCCATCCTGCCGCAGGCCGCACGTACCGCCCTACCGCCACTGGGTAATAGCTTCATCTCACTGGTCAAGGACACCGCCCTGGCCGCCACCATCCAAGTGCCAGAGCTGTTCCGCCAGGCTCAGCTGATCACCGCACGCACCTTCGAGATATTCACCATGTACCTGGCCGCCGCGCTGATCTACTGGTTGCTCGCTAGCGTGCTGGCGTATTTCCAGGGTCGCCTGGAAGACCGAGTCAACCGCCACGAGCAGGACGCCTGATGATTTCCGTGCGCAACCTGAAAAAATCCTTCAACGGCCAGGAGGTGCTCAAGGGCATCGACCTCGACATAGCCCCCGGCGAAGTGCTGGCGATCATCGGCCCCAGCGGTTCGGGCAAGACCACCCTGCTGCGCTGCCTCAATCTGCTGGAGCAACCCAGCGCCGGGCAGATCAGCGTCGGTCCGATCCACATCGACGCCGATAAACCGCTCAAGGCGCAGCAAGGGCTGATCCGCCAGCTGCGCCAGCACGTCGGTTTCGTGTTTCAAAACTTCAACCTGTTCCCCCACCGCACCGCCCTTGAGAATGTCATCGAAGGCCCGGTGCAGGTGAAGAAGGAGCCACGCCCCCAGGCCCTCGAACGCGGCCGCGCATTGCTGGCCAAGGTCGGCCTGGGCGGCAAGGAAGGCGCCTATCCCGGACGCCTCTCCGGCGGCCAGCAGCAGCGCGTGGCGATTGCCCGCGCGCTGGCCATGCAGCCGGACGTGATCCTGTTCGACGAACCGACCTCGGCGCTCGATCCGGAACTGGTCGGCGAAGTGCTCGCCACCATCCGCGGCCTGGCCGAGGAAAAGCGCACCATGGTCATCGTCACCCACGAGATGAGCTTCGCCCGAGACGTGGCCGACAGGGCGATCTTCATCGATGACGGGGTGATCGTCGAACAGGGCGACGCCAGGCAGTTGTTCAGTGCGCCGCAGCACGAACGCACACGGCAGTTCCTCAGCAAGTTTATCGGCGACTACCAGGCGCACTAAACCGCCCAGCCGGCGTCCGCCTCCATCCGTTCAAGAGCATGAGCACTACATGTCCCGAGTTTCTGTCGACGCGACCTACCGCTCATCACCGCCAAGCAGGAAGTGCTCGCACGGATTGCCCAGCGCTAGCAGGCCCTCGCCCTGATCCCCAGGACCTGCGGCTGAAGATAACGCTGTATGCCGCCGAGGCGCTGCTCGACGAGATGGTCGTGCTGTATCGGCGAGGATTGTCCGGCGCAGCGCCAGGATGAGCTGCTGGGGACGGGCCCTCCTGCATGGGCGGCTCGCATCCTTTGCTCTAGCGAGAACGTATTGTTCGCTGGATCGACCTGAGTGGCTCTCCGCCGAAAGCATGAAGAAGTTGTCGATGGAGTCGGGCGGCAATGCACCGACTTTATTTTCGACGACGCCGATCTCGACCTGACCGTCGAGAACGCCATCGCCGGCAAGTTTCGCAATGACGGCCAGACCTGCGTCTGCACTAACCGTTTCTACGTTCAGGACGGCAGCTACGACGAGTTCGCCCAGCGCCCCATCGCTCGGGTCCGCCATCTGTCGGCAACGGCTTCGATGAAGGCGCCGAGCAGAGGCCCACTGATCAACCAGGCTGCGGTTCAGCAGAGTCGAAGCCCATGGCCGCTCGCGCTCATCATGAATGCAGATCACCAGGACGGATGATACGTCTAACTCATTGATAATCAATGACTTTCAGGCTCATCCGGAATGACCTTACCCGTTTTTTATGGGTCAGACTAAATCGCGGCAACAGCTAGAAAGGCGGGGTTTTGACCTGCCGCACACATCCATGGAATGCGCAGGGAACACATACGCGCACTTTCGCACTACCCCAGACACACGAAAGCCCCGAGTTACGGGGCTTCAGCGTTTTACATGGTGCGGACGGAGAGACTCGAACTCTCACACCTTGCGGCGCCAGAACCTAAATCTGGTGTGTCTACCAATTCCACCACGTCCGCAAACTTTTAAACGAAAACGCCAGGCACTGCCTGGCGTTTCGGAATATGGGGTGGACGATGGGGTTCGAACCCACGACCGCAGGAGCCACAATCCTGTGCTCTACCAACTGAGCTACGCCCACCATATTGCCTTGCTTATGCCAGAGCCCTTAATGGCGCACCCGGCAGGACTCGAACCTGCGACCATCCGCTTAGAAGGCGGATGCTCTATCCAGCTGAGCTACGGGCGCTTTTATCTGCATCCTATCTGAGCGCAGACTTCAAGCTCCAGCCATTGAAGGCCTTGGGCCTTCAAAAGCCGTCTTACCCAGCAGCAAGCTGTGCTCGACAAGCGGGGCGAATCTTAATGGGCCGCCCGCAAGTCGTCAACACCAAAACCGAAAAAAATTCAGTCAGGTAAAGGAGTTACGGGAATCTACCGTCGCATCGCCTTTGCCGGACGTTGTCACCGTGCGAGAATGCCCGTCCTTTTTCAATCCTTCTCCATGGTTAATCACGCGTCATGACCGCAAAACTGATCGACGGTAAAAAGATTGCTGCCAATATCCGCCAGCAGATAGCCGGCCGGGTTGCCGAGCGATCTCGGCAAGGTCTTCGGGTCCCGGGGCTGGCAGTGATCCTCGTGGGCACGGACCCGGCCTCTCAAGTCTATGTGGCACACAAGCGCAAGGACTGCGAGGAAGTCGGGTTCAAGTCCACTGCCCATGATCTGCCGGCGGCGACCAGCCAGACGGAGCTGTTGGCACTTATCGATCAGCTCAATGATGATCCGCTTATCGATGGCATTCTCGTGCAGCTTCCCTTACCCAAGCATCTGGACGCTTCGCAGCTGCTGGAGCGCATCCGTCCGGACAAGGACGTCGATGGCTTCCATCCCTACAATATTGGCCGTCTTGCACAGCGTATGCCTCTGCTCCGCCCTTGCACGCCGAAAGGCATCATGACGCTGCTGGAAAGCACTGGCGTCGGTCTGCATGGGCTCAACGCAGTGGTTGTCGGCGCGTCCAATATCGTCGGGCGGCCCATGGCGCTGGAGCTGCTGCTAGCAGGCTGCACGACGACCGTCACCCACCGGTTCACTAATGACCTGGCCGACCACGTCAAGCGTGCCGACCTAATCGTGGTCGCGACGGGGATCACCGGCCTGGTAAAAGGCGATTGGATCAAGGAAGGCGCTATCGTCATTGATGTTGGAATCAACAGACAGGCCGATGGCAAGCTGGTTGGCGATGTTGAATTCGACGTAGCGGCAAAGCGCGCCAGCTGGATTACACCGGTGCCCGGCGGTGTTGGCCCAATGACCCGAGCCTGTCTGTTGGAAAACACGCTGCACGCGGCGGAGCATTTGCACACATGACCTGAGCGGAGGGTGGATATCACCACGCTCTCGATCCAATGCTAATAAAAACGGCACCCTCAGGTGCCGTTTTTATTAGCGCTTACAAAAGCATCGGGCTTAGCGGTCCTGCTCCCAAGACTTGATCAGCTCGTCATAGCTGACGGTCTGGCCCTGGGGCTTTTCGTTGTCCAGCTTGGGTTTCGGCGAGCCGGGCTGGCTAAGCCAGTACTCAGGATCGCGTGGCTCATTTAGTTTGGGTCCGCATTTCGGCTGTACGTTGGCCCGTTCCAGTCGCGCCATCATGGTGTCCTGCGCTTCGGCTAGACCGTCCAGCGCTTCCTGAGGCGTCTTGTCGCCGCTGGCCGCTTCGGCGATGTATTGCCACCACAACTGCGCCAGGCGCGGATAATCTGGAACGTTAGTTCCGGTCGGCGTCCACTGGACCCGCGCCGGGCTGCGGTAGAACTCGACCAGCCCACCGAGTTTCGGCGCAGCTTCCGTCATCGCATCGGAGTTGATGTCAGATTCGCGAATTGGCGTCAGCCCAACCAGCGTTTTCTTCAACGACACGGTTTTCGCGACGGTGAACTGCGCATAGAGCCACGCAGCAAGGCGACGCTTCTCGGGTGTGGAGTTCAGGAAGGTCCAGGAACCAGCATCCTGATAGCCGAGCTTCATGCCCTCCTCCCAGTACGGCCCTTTGGGTGACGGCGCCATCCGCCACTTCGGCGTGCCATCCTCGTTGACCACCGGCAGACCCGGCTTGGTCATATCGGCGGTAAAGGCGGTGTACCAAAAGATCTGCTGGGCGATGTTGCCCTGCGCTGGAACCGGACCGGACTCGGAGAATGTCATGCCCTGAGCCTCACGCGGCGCGTACTCACGCATCCAGTCGACATATTTCTGCGTCGCATAGACCGCCGCCGGCCCATTGGTTGCACCGCCGCGGGCAACGCTCGATCCGACCGGATGGCAATCCTCGACGCGAATGCCCCACTCGTCTACCGGTAAGCCGTTTGGCAGGCCCTTGTCGCCGGCGCCCGCCATGGAGAACCAAGCATCGGTGAAGCGCCAGCCTAGCGATGGATCTTTCTTGCCATAGTCCATATGGCCATAGACGCGCTCGCCGTCGATTTCCTTGACGTGCTTGCTGAAGAACTCGGCGATGTCTTCATAAGCGGACCAGTTCACAGGCACGCCGAGCTCGTAGCCATAGCGTTCCTTGAACTGCTGCTTCAGCTCGGGTCGTTCGAACCAGTCGGCACGAAACCAATACAAGTTGGCGAACTGCTGTACCGGCAGCTGATAAATTTTGCCGTCAGGCCCGGTGGTGAACGAGATCCCGATGAAGTCATCCAGGTCGAGCGTTGGCAGCGTGTAATCCTTGGCTTCGCCCTCAATCATGTCGCTGATGGCAACTGCCTTGCCGTAGCGGAAATGCGTGCCGATCAGATCGGAATCGTTGATATAGCCGTCATAAATGTTCTTGCCGGACTGCATTTGCGTCTGCAGTTTTTCGACAACATCGCCCTCCTGCATCAGGTCATGCCGCAGGCGAATGCCAGTGATTTCGCTGAACGCCCGGGCCAGGGTTTTGGACTCATATTCATGCGTGGTGATGGTTTCCGACGCGACATTAATCTCCATTCCGCGGAAGGGCTCGGCGGCCTTGATGAACCAGCGCAGCTCCTCCATCTGTTGTTCCGGCGATAGGGTCGATGGGTTGAATTCCGACTCGATCCATTTCTTCGCCGCATCCTCATAGGCATCGGCCCACGCCGTACCTGCCAAGCCGGACAACGTCAGCAGGGCCGTGAGCGCCATGCCATGTCGGGTGTTGTTTTTATTCTCGAACATAAACACCTCCTTTGAGTTTTTCGGAGGGATGAGCTGCGAGCTCAACCCCAGCGCATCACTGCAAACAACCAGACGAGAGACAGCGCGGACGCTATCCAGATGCTCCAGTCGGTCAGCCCTATCAGCAGAAGATGCCAATAGGCGCTGCCCAGAAGTCCAATGAACAACCGATCGCCGCGCGTGGTGACGATGGGCAGAAAGCCTTTGCGTGGCACACAGGGCCGCCTCAGCTCCCATGCGCTCATCAGTGTCAGCATCAGACCGATGACCGCGAAAAACACTGCGGTCGGAGTGGTCCAGGCCATCCAGTTCATGTGCTATCTCCTATACCCGACCCAGGGCGAAGCCCTTGGCCACGTGATTGCGGACGAACCAGATCACCAGCATGCCGGGAAGAATAGTCAGCACACCGGCGGCCGCCAGCACGCCCCAGTCGATCCCAGAAGCCGAAACGGTACGAGTCATCACCGAGACAATGGGTTTGGCGTCCACCGAGGTCAGCGTGCGAGCCAGCAACAGCTCAACCCAGGAAAACATGAAGCAGAAGAACGCCGTCACACCAATGCCCGAGCCAATCAGAGGGATGAAAATCTTTACGAAGAACTTGGGAAAGCTGTAACCGTCGATGTACGCGGTTTCATCGATTTCCTTCGGCACGCCAGACATGAAGCCTTCGAGAATCCATACCGCCAGGGGAACGTTGAAAAGGCAATGGGCCAAGGCCACCGCGATATGCGTATCGAACAACCCGATTGACGAGTAAAGCTGAAAGAAGGGCAGCAAAAAGACCGCCGGCGGCGCCATGCGATTGGTCAGCAACCAGAAGAACAAATGCTTGTCGCCGAGAAAGCGAAAGCGGGAAAAGGCATAGGCGGCGGGCAACGCCACGGTCAACGAAATGATTGTGTTCAAACATACGTAATACAGCGAATTGATGTAGCCGCTGTACCAGCTACGGTCGGTAAAGATTACCTTGTAGTTATCCAGTGTCAGGTCTTGTGGCCAAAGCGTAAGCCCACCGAGAATTTCAGTGTTGCTCTTGAACGACATATTGATCAGCCAGTAGATCGGCACCATTAAAAAGGCGATGTAGAGGATCAGTACCACTCGCTTGCGCAGGTTCATGGGCGGGGCCTCGTCATTTCTGGTCGCCATGGGTCATGGCCGTATAAAACAGCCATGACACCAGCAGGATGATCAGGAAATAGATCAGCGAGAACGCCGCCGCCGGGCCTAGATCAAACTGCCCCACCGCCATTTTGGTCAGCGTCTGACTGAGGAACGTCGTGGCGTTGCCCGGACCGCCACCGGTGAGTACGAACGGCTCGGTGTAAATCATGAAGCTGTCCATAAAGCGCAGCATCACAGCGATCAGCAAAACGCTCTTGAGCTTCGGCAACTGGATGTAGCGGAACACCGCCCAAGCCGACGCCCTGTCGATACGTGCGGCTTGATAGTAGGCATCCGGGATCGCTCGCAAGCCGGAGTAGCACAGCAGCGCGACTAACGAAGTCCAATGCCATACATCCATCACCAGCACCGTCACCCAGGCATCCCGAGTGTTGGACGCGTAGTTGTAGTCAATGCCCAGTTCGCGAAGGCTGTAACCCAGCAGGCCGATGTCGGCGCGCCCGAAGATCTGCCAGATCGTCCCGACAACGTTCCAAGGTATCAGTAGCGGAATCGCCATCACGATCAGGCAGAGAGAGGCCCAGCGGCCGCGGGTCGGCATCGTCAGCGCTACCGCGATGCCCAACGGAATTTCGATTAACAGGACGCAGCCGGAAAAGATGAACTGCCGCAACAGCGAGTCATGCAGGCGAGGGTCATGGAGAATCTGGCGATACCAGTCTGCGCCGACAAAAAAGCGCGTCGAGGAATCGAAGATGTCCTGAACCGAGTAATTCACCACGGTCATCATCGGTAGGATGGCGCTGAAGGCGACCAGCAGAAACACAGGCAATACCAGCCACCAGGCGCGATTATTCTGGATTTTGGTCATGGCCGCTCCTCTACCAGCCGGTCATCGGCATAGAGCATCAGCCACTGGGCAGGAAAGCCCACCCAGGCCTGCCCTTTTGGTACGGGCTGATCCTCTGGCAGGCGCGCCTTGAGCAGATGGCCTTGCAGCCGGAGCGTGAGTATTTTGTAGGTACCGAGGTCTTCTACCCGCACGACCTCGGCCTGCATCCCACCGGTTGTTGTTTCTTCCGTCACCTGAACGAATTCCGGGCGGATGCCAATCTGCAGACGACTTTCCGCCAGGTCGGCCGACCGAGCCGCCAGCGCTCCGGAGAGCGGCAGGTGCTGATCGCCAAAACCAACACCGCCTACCTCGGCACGGACCTCGATCAGATTCATGCCGGGACTGCCGACAAAGAACCCGACAAAGGTGTGCTGTGGCCGCTCGAACAGCTCCCGCGGCGTACCGAACTGGACGATCTGCCCGCCATGCATCACCGCGATCTTGTCGGCGAACGTCGAAGCCTCCAGCTGATCGTGAGTTACGTAGATCATCGTGATATTGAACTGCTCATGAATTTGCTTGAGCTTGCGGCGCAACTTCCATTTCAGATGCGGATCGATCACGGTCAGCGGCTCGTCGAAGAGAATCGCCGACACGTCGTCCCGTACCAGACCGCGCCCCATGGAGACCTTCTGTTTCTCATCCGCGGTCAGGTTGCGGGCTTTGCGCTTGAGCAATGGATGAAGGTCAAGCACCTCGGCAATTTCGTGCACCTTGCTGGTGACCCGCGCTTCCGGGACGCCCTGGTTACGCAACGGGAAGGCCAGGTTGTCGAACACGGTCATGGTGTCGTACACCACCGGAAACTGGAAAACCTGGGCAATATTGCGCTGTTCGGGCGTCATCCTGCTCACCTCGCGGGCGTCGAACAGCACCTGGCCCTCGGATGGGCTGAGCAATCCGGAAATGATGTTGAGCAACGTCGACTTGCCGCATCCGGAGGGGCCCAAAAGAGCGTAGGCACCGCCCTGCTCCCACACATGGTCCATCTCACGAATCGCATAGTCCTCCGCCCCGCGCGGCTGCGAGTTGTAGCTGTGGGCAAGGTTCTTCAAGCGAATCTCAGCCATGGTGCTCTCCTCAGATGCGTCGAGCCGGTGCCTGGGCCAACTGGCCAGCGGCATCGAACACAAACAGCTTGTGGGTCGGCACATACACCCGAATCGGCGAATCCACCGCGTAGTCGTGCAGGCCCTGCAGGTGCAGCACGAGACTGAAATGGTCGTTGCGCACATGGAGAAAGGTTTCCGAGCCACTGATTTCCGCTAGCTCGACGATCCCGGACACCTCCAGATCGTCGTCATTGGAGGGCACGAGCCCAATATGGCTGGGACGAATGCCGAACTGGTACTCGCCCTCGCTCAGGGTCCGCAGGTCTGCGTTAAGCGGAAAATGCATGCTGTCCTGAAAGCTGACTTCGTTGGCGCCAATCCTGCCCGGCAGCAGATTAATCGGCGGCTCGGAGAACAGCTCGGCACTGAGCATGTGGCTGGGCCGGTGATAAACCTCGGAAGTCGGCCCGCTCTGTATCACTCGGCCCTCATGCAGGACGGTTGCCGTTCCGCCCAGCGCCAGCGCCTCATTGGGCTCGGTGGTGGCATAAACGGCGATGCTGCGCCGAGTCTTGAAGAGCTCGCGCATCTCCTGACGGAGCTCTTCACGCAACTTGTAGTCGAGGTTGACCAGCGGCTCGTCGAACAGAACCAGATCCGCATCCTTGACCAGCGCTCTAGCCATCGCGGTGCGCTGCTGCTGGCCGCCGGATAGTTCCAGTGGATACCGCTGAAGGAATTCTTCGATATGCAGCATCTCGGCAGTTTCACGCACCTTGCGCTCGATATCCGCCTTGCTCACCCCAGCCTGACGCAGCGGCGAAGCAATGTTCTCGAAGACACTCAGCGTCGGGTAGTTGATGAACTGCTGGTAGACCATCGACACGTTGCGCTTGCGCACGGGTACCCCGGTCACGTCCGCGCCGTTCATCAGGATTCGCCCTTTGTTCGGTTTGTCGAGCCCGGCCATAAGGCGCATCAGCGAGGTCTTGCCCGACAGGGTTCGCCCGATCAGTACGTTGAACGAGCCGGGTTCGAAAACCAGGCTGGCGTCGTCGATATGCAGGTGGCCATCGACTGTCTTGGTGACGTGTTCCAGCGTGAGGGACATGCCGCATCCTTCTAATTGTTATGGAAAGACGCAGAGCGATATCCATGCCAGCCCCGAACAACGGCTCTAGCGTGTGGTTTGCTGCGAGAACTGTGTTCTCAACCGTTCAAAATGAACAATTGTGAACATTGACACTGAACATAAATGAACAAGACTGTTCAAAGCAGCCAGACGCGACGGCAGCCTATAACAACAAGAATTGCACCCTCAGAGAGGCAACATGGCCGACCCAGCCCAGTCCATCTCACATCAGGCTCTGGTAGAGGATTCCTGGAGCCGCTGCGAACGCTACGGGTTGAATCCGCTTAGCATCCCCAGTTTCGGCCAGCCGGCAGAGCAGGACGTTAACGCCCTGTTGGAGCGTCAGCGAAGCCTGGTGCAAACCACCCAACGCGAAGTGCTGCCGTACTACGAGAACATCCTTTCGAACTCGAGCTGCCTGATTCTTCTGGCGGACAGCGGCGGGCAGTTGCTCGAATCCTGGGGGGATCGGCGCTTCGTCGAGCCCGCGCAGCAACGAGGCTTCAAGCCCGGCGCGAGCTGGATGGAGCGTGACACGGGGACCAATGCGATCGGCACCGCGTTGGCCAGTGGGCAGGCCGTTCATATTCAGCGCGATGAGCACTTCCTCAAGGCCAACCGCTATCTGTCCGGTGCGGCGTCACCGATCTTCGACGCGCAGCGCCAGTTGATTGCGGTGCTCGATGTCTCCAGCGACAGCTACCTTCCGCCTTCGCACACCCTCGGCATGGTCAAGATGATGAGCCAATCGGTGGAGAATCGGCTGATCCTCAATCTTTTCCACGATGATTATTTCCAGCTGACCTTCAACACCGGCCAGGACAACCTCGACAGCCAGTGGGCTGGATTGCTGGTATTCGACGAGTCCGGGTTGATCGTCTCGGCTAACCGGCGTGCCGACAATCTGCTCGGCGTGGCGTTGGCGCGCACCCGCATCGACAGGTTGTTCGACATTCCCCTTCTGCAGCTGGTCAATCAACCCGAAGACCAACCCTTGCTATTGCGAGCGATGGGCCGCCATCGTTTTCACGGCATCGTTCGACGCCCACAGAAGCCACGCATCCAGCCTCGCGACTTCCGCAAGGCACCCAGACCGGAACAGCCTATCGATCTGGCTGGTATCGACCAGGGCGACCCGCAGGTCCATAAAGTGATTCACCAGGCCCAGCTCATGCTGGAAAAGAACGTTCCGATCCTCGTGCACGGTGAGACGGGCGTCGGTAAGGAAATACTGGTCAAGGCGTTACACGCAGCCAGCTCGAGGGCTAAAGCCCCTTTGATCGCGGTGAATTGCGCGGCGATTCCCGGCGAGCTTATTGAAGCAGAACTGTTTGGCTACGAGAAAGGCGCATTCACCGGCGCACATCAGAAAGGCAGTCTCGGCTTGATCCGCAAGGCTGACGGGGGCGTATTGTTTCTCGACGAGATCGGCGATATGCCGCTGAACCTGCAGGCACGCCTGTTGCGTGTGCTGCAAGACCGTAGCGTCCAGCCGCTCGGTGGCGGACAGCCCTTCCCGGTCGACTTTCGGTTGATTTGCGCAACGAATCGCTCGCTACGCCAAGACGTCGAAAGCGGTCGTTTCCGCCAGGACTTGTTCTATCGCGTCAGCGGCCTCAGCGTGGAGCTGCCACCGCTACGAGCCCGTCGCGACAAGCAGGCCCTGATCCAGCGCATCTGGGAGCAACACCGGGAGCCCCAGCAATGGGCTGGATTGAGTGCCGACGTACAGCGCCTGTTCGAAAACCACCCCTGGCCGGGAAACATACGCCAGCTGAGCAGCGTGATCCAGGTTGCGCTGGCGTTGGCCGAGGATCAGCCGATCCGCCTGGAGCATCTGCCGGACGATTTCTTCGTCGACCTTGAGAAAAACGCCGACACCCACGACCGAACGGAGCTACTCCAGCCCTCGCCCAAGACCACCCAGCTTCCATTTACTTCAAATCAGTCGTTGCGTTCGCAATTCGAGGCCTGTCGCGGCAACGTTTCGCACCTCGCCCGGCACCTGGGTGTCAGCCGCAACACCCTCTACAAGCGCCTGCGTGCCGAGGGAATCTGGAAAGGATAAGGCGTCGAGGCGCCGGTCGGCCCGCACGCCAAGCGCCAAAAAGCACAGCGCCTTACACCGCACCGCTGGCGCGCCCCGCGGCGAATGCAGGCCGAAGGCCTGCCCGATCACCTCAGAACAAGCACAACAGTCAGGGTTATTCGCCCAGACGCCAGGTCGTGCCGCCTTTGCCGTCTTCCAGCACCACACCCATGGCGGTCAACTGGTCTCGGATACGGTCGGACTCTGCCCAGTTCTTCTCGGACCGGGCTTGCAGTCGAGCGGCAATCAGCGCCTCTACCTGGGCCGCATTCACCTTGCCTGCGGCGCCGGCCTGCAGAAAGGCGTCTGGGTCCATCTGCAACACGCCGAGCACACTCGCCAGTTCTTTCAAGCGAGCCGCAAGTGCCCCGGCGCCTTGCTGATCGGTTTCGCGCAAACGGTTGACCTCGCGAGCCATTTCGAACAACACGGCGCACGCTTCAGGAGAGTTGAAGTCATCATCCATGGCATCGCCGAACCGCGAGGTGAAACTCTCGCCGCCTTCGGCAGACACGTCGGGAAGGCCCCTGAGCGCGGTATAAAACCGCTCCAGCGCGCCTTTAGCCTCTTTAAGGCTGTCCTCGGAATAGTTGATCGGGCTGCGGTAATGGCTCGAAACCAACAGGTAGCGCACCACTTCCGGCTGGTACTTATCCAACACATCGCGAATGGTGAAGAAGTTGCCCAACGACTTGGACATCTTCTCGCCATCGACGCGGACCGCACCGGCATGCATCCAGGCATTGGCGTACTGCTTGCCGGTGGCCGCTTCGCTTTGCGCGATCTCGTTCTCGTGATGCGGAAACACCAGATCAGGACCACCGCCGTGAATATCGAAGGTCTCGCCCAAGCAGCACGTGGACATGACCGAGCACTCGATATGCCAGCCCGGACGGCCCGCGCCCCAGGGCGACTCCCAGCTCGGCTCGCTCGGCTTGGCCGCCTTCCAGAGCACGAAGTCCAGCGGATCTTCCTTGGCTTCGTCGACTTCGATGCGCGCACCGATTTTCAGATCCTCGATCTTGCGCCGCGACAGCTTGCCGTAGCCGACGAATTTGCCGACCCGGTAGTAGACATCGCCGTTCCCCGGCGCGTAAGCGAAGCCTTTGTCGATTAGGGTCTGGATCATGCTGTGCATGCCAGCGATGTACTCGGTGGCACGCGGCTCATTATCGGGACGCAACACGTTGAGCCGCGCCTCATCCTCATGCATGGCGGCGATCATGCGCCCGGTCAACGCTTCGAAGGTCTCGCCGTTCTGCTGAGCGCGACGGATGATCTTGTCGTCGATATCGGTGATGTTGCGCACGTAAGTCAAATCGTAACCACGCTGGCGCAACCAGCGTGAAACCACATCGAACGCCACCATGACCCGCGCATGACCGATATGGCAGAAGTCATAGACCGTCATGCCGCACACGTACATCCGCACCTGATTGCCGACCAGCGGCTTGAGCGGCTCCTTGGCTTTGGTCAGGGTGTTGTAGATCGACAACGCCATTACTGGCCTCCCCAAGAATCACGCAGCGTCACAGTACGGTTGAACACCATGGCGTCCGGCCGGCTGTCTTTGCGGTCGACGCAGAAATAGCCTTCGCGCTCGAACTGGAAGCGATCTTCAGCTTCGGCCGAGGCCAGCGAAGGTTCGGCGCGGCAACCCTTGAGCACGATCAGCGATTCGGGATTGATGTTGTCAAGGAAGCTACCGCCATCCCCGTCTTTCTCGGGATTGGCAGAGCGAAACAGGCGATCGTACAGACGCACCTCACACTCGACGCTCTCAGCGGCTGGGACCCAGTGAATAACGCCCTTGACCTTGCGGCCTTCCGGGTTCTTGCCGAGGGTTTCGGGGTCATAGCTGCAACGCAGCTCGACCACGTTGCCTTCGGCATCCTTGATTGCCTCGTCGGCACGGATCACGTAGCTGCCACGCAGACGAACCTCACCGTTAGGCTCTAGGCGCTTGAATCCCTTCGGCGGGTTCTCCTCGTAATCTCCGGCGTCGATATAGATCTCGCGTGAGAACGGCAACTGGCGCGCCCCCATGTCCTGCTTCGGATGGCGAGGCAGCTCGAGGTTTTCTATTTGGCTTTCAGGATAGTTGGTGATGACGACTTTCAGCGGCTTGAGGACGCACATGGCACGTGGCGCATTGGCGTCCAGGTCCTCGCGAATCGCGAATTCGAGCATGCCGATATCAACCACGCCGCCCGCGCGGTTCACCCCGATCATGTCGCAGAAGGTACGGATCGACGCCGGCGTGTATCCGCGCCGGCGATAGCCGCTGAGCGTCGACATCCGCGGGTCGTCCCAACCACCGACGTGCTTTTCATCGACCAGCTGCTTGAGCTTGCGCTTGCTGGTGATGGTGTAGTTCAAGTTGAGGCGGGCGAACTCATACTGACGCGGGCGCGCCGGAACCGGCAGGTTTTCGAGGAACCACTCGTAGAGCGGACGGTGATCTTCAAACTCCAGGGTACAAATCGAATGAGTGATGCCTTCGATGGCATCCGACTGGCCATGGGTGAAATCGTAACTCGGGTAGATGCACCAGTCATTGCCGGTCTGATGGTGATGCGCATGGCGGATTCGATAGAGAATCGGGTCGCGCAGGTTCATGTTCGGTGAGGCCATGTCGATCTTCGCGCGTAACGCCTTGGCACCGTCAGGAAATTCGCCGGCCTTCATCCGAGCGAACAGGTCCAGGTTTTCTTCCACCGAGCGATCCCGGAACGGGCTGTTCTTACCCGGCTCGGTCAGACTGCCGCGGTACTCCCGAGCCTGCTCTGACGTCAGGTCGCAGACGTAGGCCTTGCCAGCCTTGATCAGTTCGATGGCCCAATCATGCAGCTGGGCGAAATAGTTGGAGGCGTAGCGTTCCTCGCCCGCCCACTGGAAACCGAGCCACTGGACGTCGCTCTTGATGGCATCGATGTATTCCTGATCTTCTTTCGCCGGGTTGGTGTCGTCGAAGCGGAGGTTGCACTCGCCACCGAACTCCTGGGCCAGACCGAAATTCAGGCAAATCGACTTGGCATGGCCGATATGCAGGTAACCATTGGGCTCGGGCGGAAAGCGCGTGACGATCTTGGCATGCTTGCCGGATTCCAGGTCGGCCTGGACGATCGGGCGGAGAAAATTGGTGGCTGCGGTAGTCTCAGGCTTGCTCATGGTGTCCTTAACGATCTGCGAGTGCGCGCCTCAGGGTAGGCCCGCCAAATCAAAGCGCTTATGATAGCGGACCCGTCAACCCCCTGACAGAGCAAAGCGCCCGGCTGCGCAACGCACTGCGGCAGCGACGTTCATCCTCGCTATCGCGCCGGCCACGCTGTCGCGACACGACTTCTACCTTTTCTCATAAGGAAGGCCTCAATGATCAAGCTGCATACCAATCATGGCGTCATTACCGTCAAGTTGTTCGAAGACAAGGCCCCGGAAACCACCGCCAACTTCAAGGAATACGTGAAGAGCGGCCACTACGACGGCACGATCTTCCATCGCGTGATCAGTAACTTCATGGTCCAGGGCGGCGGCTTCGAGCCCGGCATGAAGCAGAAAGCCACCCGCGCCCAGATCAAAAACGAAGCCAACAATGGCCTTTCCAATAAGACCGGCACTTTGGCCATGGCACGCACCATGGAGCCGCACTCGGCATCCGCCCAGTTCTTTATCAACGTCAAGGACAACGATTTCCTCGACCACACCGCGCCGACCGTCCAAGGCTGGGGCTACGCCGTGTTCGGCGAAGTGGTCGAAGGCATGGACGTGGTCGAAAAAATCAAAGGCGTGCCCACCACTATGAAGTCCGGCCATCAGGACGTCCCAGTAGAAGATGTGGTTATCGAGAAAGCCGAGATCGTCGAGTAACCGTATTGATTCTGCTGATTTCTGATCTGCATCTAGAGGAAAAACGCCCGGACATTACCCGGGCGTTTCTTCGTTTTCTCGAGACTCGAGCGATCCAGGCCGAGGCGCTTTACATCCTCGGAGATTTCTTCGAGGTTTGGGTCGGCGATGACGGCATGACACCCTATCAGCACGAAATAGCCGGAGCGCTGAAAGCGCTAAGTCAACGTGGAACCCGTATCTACCTGATGCATGGCAACCGCGATTTCATGGTCGGTAAAGCATTCTGTCGCGAGGCAGGATGTACGCTTCTGGCCGATCCGCATATCGCACAGCTAGCCGGCGAGCGGGTATTGCTGATGCACGGCGACAGCCTGTGCACCCGAGACGAAGGCTATATGCGGCTACGGCGCTGGCTGCGTAACCCGATCAGTCTGTTCATCCTGCACAACCTCTCCCTCGCCAAGCGTCAGAAATTGGCCCAGAAGCTGCGATCGAGCAGCAAGGAAGAGACGCGGATGAAAGCCAGCGATATCGTCGACGTTACGCCCGACGAAGTGGCCCGGGTCATGCAACGCTACAACGTCCGTACACTGGTTCACGGTCATACCCACCGTCCCGCCACGCATTCGCTGCAGATCGATGGGCAACCCGCCAGGCGCATCGTATTGGGTGATTGGGATCGCCAAGGCTGGGCCTTGCAGGTCGACGAAGCTGGCTTTCATCAGGCGCCGTTCGACCTTAGCTGATAGATCAGGCGGCGCTCGGTACGCCGCTGTGAAAGCGAAACTCGCTATCGGGGCTTTCGATCAGCTCGCGTTCACGTTCACGCACCCGAACGATGGTCTCATCGATATCCGCCACATCCCCATAGAGATACGCCAGCTTCAGATAATCCTGAAAGTGCCTCGCCTCGGATTTCAGCAGGCCGTGGTAGAACTTGCTCAGCTCTTCGTCCAGATGTGGCACCAGCATCGCAAAACGCTCGCAGGAACGCGCCTCGATAAAGGCTCCGATCACCAGTGTATCGGTGAGCCGATAGGGCTCATGGTTACGCACCAATTCCCGCAAGCCAGCGGCGTAACGTGATGAGCCGATGTTACGCAGGCCAATCTCACGCTTGCGGATGATCGATAACACCTGTTCGAAATGCCGCAGCTCTTCCCGGGCCAGACGCGACATTTTGTTCTGCAGGTCGGGCTTGTCGATATACCTGAACATCAGCTGGAAGGCCGCGCCTGCAGCCTTTTTCTCGCAATTGCCGTGATCGATGAGCATCACGTCCTGATTTTGCAGCGCAGCGTCGACCCACGCAGCGGGTGTGGCACAGCCAAGAAATTCATTCAATTCGGGAAGCATGGTGAGGTCGTATTCGCAAAATAAGGTGAACGGCAGTGGATACCGACTCAATGCCGCGGACGGCGCATTATACGAAGCATGCTCTCCACGGCCAGTGCTGGTTGGCCTGAGTCAGACCCAGAAGGGTTCCCTTGGCTATAGTGAAGTCATACGAAACCGCAAGCGGAGCCGATCATGCAAGCCATTCGCTGTATTCTCGTAGTAATCGATCCAAAGCTGCCTGAAAACCTGGCACTGAAGCGGGCGCGCCTGATCGCTAGCGTCAGCCAGACACAACTGCGCCTGCTGGTTTGCGACGGTAAGCATGATCACCGCGACTACCTCGCCAAGCTTCGTGCGGAGCTGGAGAACCAGGGGCATACCGTAGCCACCCAACAAGCCTGGCACGACAATCTTCACCAGACGATTATCGCGGTACAGCAAGCCGAAGGCTGTGGCCTGGTGATTAAACAGCACGTCGCCGATAACCCGCTGAGGCGCACATTGCTGACTCCGGACGATTGGAAACTACTGCGTTATTGCCCCTGCCCCGTGCTGATGGTCAAGACCGAAGCGCCCTGGACTGGCGGTACGGTGCTCGCGGCTGTCGATGTAGGCAACGCAGATCTCGAACACCGCACGCTCCACGCCAGCATCGTTAATCATGGCTACGAAATCGCCTCGCTAGCCGAGGGCAGCCTGCATGTCATCAGCGCCCATCCCTCAGCCATGCTTTCAGCCGCGGACCCCGCTTTCCAACTGAAGGAAACCATCGAAGCGCGCTATCGAGATGCCTGCAAACAGTTCCAGACCGACTTCGATATTCCAGGTAGCCATCTACACATCGAAGAGGGTCCGGCAGATGCCCTGATCCCCCGCGTCTGCCATCAACTACAGGCGGTTGTTACGGTCATCGGCACGGTCGCCCGCACTGGCTTCTCAGGCGCACTGATGGGCAATACCGCCGAAGTGGTGCTCGATGCCCTGGAAAGCGACGTCTTGGTATTGAAACCGGACGGCATTATCGAACATCTGGAGGATCTGGCACGCCGTTAGCGGCATGGATGGCGCCAGCAGCAGCCGGACGCATGCCGCTACTGCTTGTGCCAAGCTAGCCGTTGGTTTCGCTCGGAAACCCTGGCGCGATGTAGCGCTGGTAATGCGCTTCTGACAGAAGAAAGAATTCCCGGTCGATGGCGTCACGAAGCTCGGGTAGAGACCAGTCACGGAATTCGGGAAGCAAAACGACGCCGTACGCCTCGAGCTGTTGAATAACCCGCGCGCCACGAGCGATAAGGTGATAGGCCCAGCAGTACGGCGACTGGTCCGCGACAAAGCGAATCTGCCGGCTTTCCAACTGGCGGCGCAACAGTTCCGCGTCGAAGATATCCAGCTTCGCAGCCATTACCTGCGCCAGCAGTAGCTCCAGCCTCAGCCAGACGGCGCGCTTGCCCTCCTCGCCATAAGCATTCCAGTTCACCACTTCATGGTGGAAACGCTTGCAGCCGCGGCAGACGAGATCACCGTAAACGGTGGAACAGAGGCCCACACAAGGAGTTTTGATGCGCTGATTGGACATAACGGGCGGTGAATCGAAGGACAGCGCCGCATCTTAGACTTTTGTCCAAGCCGGGTCACGGAAGAATCCACCCAGAAGCCCGCTCCTGGTTGCGCAGCCCGGGCCGCGCGGGGCGCCGAGATCTTTTCGAGAGGGCTTGCAGGAACCAGCCGAATTCGCTCGCCACGGCGTTTCACTTAACTTTACGGGTCCGTTCCAGTAGAATCAGCCCGCCGTTTTAGGCGCCACAATCCGCAAGAAGCTGTTTTCAAAGCGTCACGAGCACAGTTGACCGGCTACCTAACGGGTGCGCAGATCCCTCTAACCTGCGCACCCGTCACCGGCGTAAAACTTTGAAAACAGCTTCCGGATGTGCGTCCCGAGACACCCAAGGGACCAATGATGAGGGTATAAAACTGTGCTTGAAGCCTATCGCAAACACGTAGAAGAGCGTGCCGCCCAGGGCGTCGTGCCCCAGCCGCTGAACGCCGAGCAGACCGCAGGCCTGGTCGAACTTCTGAAGAACCCGCCAGCTGGCGAAGAACAATTTCTCCTCGACCTGATCACTAACCGCGTTCCGGCGGGCGTGGATGAAGCCGCCTACGTCAAGGCTGGCTTCCTCGCTGCCATCGCCAAGGGCGAAGCTACCTCGCCACTGATCAGCAAGCAGCACGCCGTAGAGCTACTAGGCACCATGCAGGGCGGTTACAACATCGTCACGCTGGTCGATCTTCTGGACAGCCCGGAACTGTCCGATACCACCACGGAACAACTCAAGCACACCTTGCTGATGTTCGATGCCTTCCATGACGTAGCCGAGAAAGCTAAGGCCGGCAATGCCAATGCCAAAGCCGTCCTGCAGTCCTGGGCCGAAGGCGAGTGGTTCAAGAATCGCGCCCCGGTAGCAGAGAAAGTCACCCTGACCGTATTCAAGGTCACTGGCGAAACCAACACCGACGACTTGTCCCCCGCGCCTGATGCCTGGTCGCGCCCGGACATCCCGCTGCACGCCCTGGCCATGCTGAAAATGGCGCGCGATGGCATCAACCCCGACGTACCTGGCTCGGTTGGCCCGCTCAAGCAAATGGAAGAGCTAAAAACCAAAGGCTTCCCGGTTGCCTACGTTGGTGATGTGGTCGGTACCGGCTCGTCGCGCAAATCCGCCACCAACTCGGTGCTGTGGTTCTTCGGCGATGACATCCCGAACGTACCGAACAAGCGCGCTGGCGGCTTCTGCTTCGGCACCAAAATCGCGCCTATCTTCTACAACACCATGGAAGACGCCGGTGCCCTGCCGATCGAGTTCGATTGCTCCGATCTGGCCATGGGCGACGTGATCGATGTTTACCCGTACAAGGGCGAAGTCCGCCGCCATGGTAGCGATGAGCTGGTCACCACTTTCCAGCTGAAAACCGACGTCCTGCTCGATGAAGTTCGCGCCGGCGGCCGTATTCCGCTGATCATCGGTCGCGGCCTGACCGAAAAAGCACGTGCCGAACTGGGCATGGGCCCGTCCGATCTGTTCAAGAAGCCGGAAGCACCTGCCGAGAGCAACAAGGGCTTCACGCTCGCGCAGAAGATGGTCGGTCGCGCCTGCGGCCTCCCGGAAGGCAAAGGCGTCCGTCCGGGCACCTACTGCGAGCCGAAGATGACCACCGTCGGCTCGCAGGACACTACTGGCCCGATGACCCGTGACGAGCTGAAAGACCTGGCTTGCCTGGGCTTCTCAGCTGACCTGGTAATGCAGTCGTTCTGCCACACCGCGGCCTACCCGAAGCCGATCGATGTCACCACCCACCACACCCTGCCGGACTTCATCATGACCCGTGGCGGTGTTTCCCTGCGTCCGGGTGACGGCATCATCCACAGCTGGCTGAACCGCATGCTGCTGCCGGACACCGTCGGTACCGGTGGTGACTCGCACACCCGCTTCCCGATGGGCATCTCATTCCCGGCCGGTTCCGGTCTGGTTGCCTTCGCTGCTGCTACCGGCGTAATGCCGCTGGATATGCCGGAGTCGGTACTGGTTCGCTTCAAGGGCAAGATGAAGCCTGGCATCACGCTGCGCGATCTGGTTCATGCGATCCCCTACTACGCCATCCAGAAAGGCCTGCTAACTGTCGAGAAGAAAGGCAAGAAGAACATCTTCTCCGGCCGCATCCTCGAAATCGAAGGTCTGAACGATTTGACGGTCGAGCAAGCGTTCGAGCTGTCAGACGCGTCTGCCGAGCGCTCCGCTGCGGGGTGCACCATCAAGCTCCCAGAAGCGGCGATTGCCGAGTACCTGCAATCGAACATCACGCTGCTGCGCTGGATGATCAACGAAGGCTACGGCGATGCCCGCACCCTGGAGCGTCGCGCTCAGGCAATGGAAGCCTGGCTGGCCAAGCCGGAGCTGCTGGCTGCCGATGCTGATGCCGAGTACGCCGAAGTTATCGAAATCGATCTGTCCGAAGTCACCGAGCCGGTTCTCTGCGCGCCGAATGACCCGGACGATGCTCGTCTTCTCTCGAGCGTTCAGGGCGAGAAGATCGACGAAGTCTTCATCGGTTCGTGCATGACCAACATCGGTCACTTCCGCGCCGCCGGTAAGCTGCTGGACAAAGTGGAAGGCGCCCTGCCGACCCGCCTGTGGCTGTCACCGCCGACCAAGATGGATCAGCATCAGCTGACCGAGGAAGGCTACTACGGTATTTACGGCCGCGCCGGTGCGCGCCTGGAAATGCCGGGCTGCTCGCTGTGCATGGGTAACCAGGCACGCGTGGAAACCGGCTCGACGGTGGTCTCCACCTCGACCCGTAACTTCCCCAACCGCTTGGGCGATGCAACCAACGTGTACCTGGCTTCTGCCGAGCTGGCAGCAGTCGCTTCGATTATCGGCCGCCTACCGACCGTCGAGGAGTACATGGTCTACGCCGCACAGATCGATACCATGGCAGCGGACGTCTACCGCTACCTGAGCTTCGATCAGATCGCTGAGTTCCGCGAGTCCGCGGCCAACGCCAAGATCGACGTGGTTGCTGTTTGATACTTTAGCGCTCCAATGAAAAAGCCCGCTTCGGCGGGCTTTTTCATGCCTGACTTTTCATCAGGCGAGGCCGTATAGGCGAGGCATCCTGATAGTCAGCGCCCCTGATCACCAAGCGCAACGCTCAACGCTCAACGCTCCGCAATTAAAAGTGCTGGGCGAAAAAAAGCCCGGCACTGCCGGGCTTTTCTTGAAACAAGGTACGAATTAACGAACCTGTGCTTCGACCTCTGCTTCTACGCGGCGGTTGATCTGACGGCCTTCCTCGGTGCTGTTGTCAGCTACCGGGCGGGCTTCGCCGTAACCGACCGAATCGACGCGCTGGCTCTCGACGCCGTACTGGTTGACCAGCACTTCACGAACAGCCTGGGCACGACGTTCGGACAGACGCTGGTTGTACTGATCAGTGCCCACCGAGTCGGTGTGACCTTCAACAGTGGTGCTGGTCTGCGGATACTGCTGCATGAAGTCAGCCAGGTTCTTAATATCGCTATAGCTCTCTTCGCGAACGCGCGCCTTGTCGAAATCGAACTTGACGTCCAGCTCAACACGGACCAGCTCCGGCTCTGGTTCTGGCTCGGTATCAACGATCGGAGCCGGTGCTGGCTCCGGAGTCGGCTCAACCTGCGCGACCTGCTGCTGTGCGCCGCCGCCGAAATTCAGGCCGACACCTACCCCAGCCATCCACTCGCTGTCGCCGGCATCAATGTTATGCATGCCATCAACGCTGGCTTTGGCGAAGAAGTTTTCGGTGAAGTAGTACTTCAGGCCCGCACCAATGTTCGCAAAGGTGCTGTGGTCACGGCCGCTACGTGCAGCCTGACCGATGCTCTGATGAGCCATACCGGCAGAAACGTATGGACGCAGACCTACGCCCGGCTGACCGAAGTGGTAGGCCGCATCAAGTGAAGTCAGGTTGCCCTTGATGTTCTTATGTCCGCCGCCCGCTACAGGTTCGTCCGAAGTGACGTCATGGTATTCACCATAGGACAGACCCAGGGAGACGTCGTCGGTGAGAAAATAGCTGGCGCCAGCGCCATAGAGCTCGCCTTCATCTTCGAAGCCACGGGAGCTGTCGGAGAAGTAGTGCTTGCCGAACGCCTCCACCTCTACAGCGCCCTGACCCTGGGCGAGCGCGCTAAAAGAAGTGGCTGCAACCAAGGAGCTAATTACAACGCCTAAGGTGTTTTTAAGTTTCATCCGTAAATCCCCATCTGGTGGTGAGTATCAGAACAATCTAAGGAAACCGGCTGTCTATAGGCCAAGCTGTTTCGCTACCAGTAAGACAACTTGTTGCCGTTAAGTTTCAGCAATCCCCGAAAATTTTTCGCGTAGTTTATCCAGCGCTCGCTTGTATCGCATTTTCGTTGCGCTTAGCCCCATATGCATAATGTCGGCAATTTCCTGAAACTCCAGCTCTGCAACAAAACGCAGGACGAGTATCTCTCGATCAATCTGATTCACATGGGTCAGCCACTTGTCTAGCCCCGCCTTCTCCTCGAGATTCGGTGCCTTTTCCTCCGACGCCTCTTCGACCGGATCGAGGCTCAACGCATCAAGTAAGCGGCGCTTGCGGCGTTCTTTCCGATACTGCGTGATACATTCGTTGTAGGTAATGCTATATAGCCATGTCTTAAACTTCGACTTGCCTTCAAAGTTCTTCAGGCCGTATAAAACTTTGAGCATCACTTCTTGGCAGACGTCATCTGCGTCTCGGTCGTTCCCCAAATAGCGCGCACACACATTGAAAAGAGTTCGCTGATATCTCCGCATCAACTCTTCATATGCACGCGTTATGTGAAACAGCTCGGCATGAGCTCGCTGCACCAGCTCTTCATCAGAAAGCTGGCGGGGGTCATAGCTCATGGTGGGCGGATGGGCTTTAGTCAAGACGCTTCGAACCGGCAAAAGTCGTGGCCGCCATTCACGTTAACCGTAAAAAAGGGGCGACGCACTTTAACAGATTCCCGGACCTAGCGGCTGCCCACTCGCTGCTCAAGCAGCACTCTATTGGCAATCGAGACCAATTCACCGTCATCGGTGAGTAGCAGGGTCTTCGCCGTACCGATCTCTTCGATTTCGCCTTCCAGCTGCAATCCGTCCAGGCGCACCCGCTGTCCGACTTCGTAGAGCTCACGCACATAGATGCCCGCCAGGATCTGACTGACCAGTTCACGACTACCAAGTCCCAGCGCCAGCGCAACCGCCAATCCGACGGAAATCAGCGCAATCGCGACCACATAATTGAGCAGTTCGGTTTTGACTTCGAGCTGACCAATTGCCACCGAGATAATGATGATGATTACCAGGCCTTGAGCGACCCGCCCTAGTCCACTGGCATATTCAAGGCCAACGCTTTCTGCAGCGCCTCGAACCAGGCCGTTAACCAACTGAGCCAGCAAAACGCCGACAAGCAGGATCAATCCCGCCCCGAAGACCTTCGGTACGTACAGCGTGAGCATATCGAGTGTCGCCGACACCCGTGCGAGACCCAAGGATTCAGCTGCAGAGACAAGGAAGATCAGCAACACGAACCAGTAGACGATCTTGCCGATCAGTGTCGATATCGGTACGCGAATGCCGGCACGACCGAGCAGCTTGGTCACTCCCGTGCCTGCAACCAGTCGATCCAGGCCTACCTTCGCCAGGACTTTCGAGAGCAACGTGTCCAGCAACTTTGCGACGACAAAGCCGATGGCGACGACCAGCAGCGCGCCAAACAAACGCGGTATGAACGCCGCAATGGGAGCCCAAAGCGCGCTCATTGCACCCAGTAAGCTCTGGCTCCAAGGATCGAGTTCCATGATCAGTCAGCCTTATCGAAAGAAGAATGGAAGGAGGCACGACGACGTGTGACAGTCGAGGTATGCGGCGCGCCATTGCTGAACGCAATCAATACGGCCTGCACCCAACGCCCCATCAGAGCGAAAAGATCGCCTGCGCCAACCTGACGGTTGGCTGTCTTGAGTACGCGATCGAGGCAAGCATCGTCGTCACGCGCCGACTGCGCGTTAAGCATGTCCCGCAGGGATTCTTCGAAGGGATCGCGCATGGTTACCTCGCTAACGGTCTGATCTAGACGGCACGTTCATAGAAGTGGTCACATTTACACCCACTTCAGTCGGCGGAAGATCCACCATTGAAAACACGCCACCGCAGCGATGATTACGCACGCCACCGCAAAGCCGTACGGGTTTTCGGAACCCGGGATGCCGCCCACGTTGATTCCAAGCAAGCCGGTGAGAAAACTCATCGGCAGAAAAAAACCAGTGATGATGCCAAGTAGGTACATGGTCCTGTTCATCCGCTCGCGCATTCGCCGCTCTTCCGCTTCAAGCACCAGATTGACTCGTTCGCGGACCAACTCCAACTCCTCGAGGTAGCGGATCAGTCGATTGTTCAGCTCGTTCCAGTAGTCCGTGTCGTCATCCACAAACCAGGGCAAACGATTGCGCGTCAGCTGTGCGTAGATCTCACGCTGCGGCAGCAGGAACCGGCGTAGACTTGCGGCTTGCCGCCGCAGCGACAACAGTTTGTCCTGAGGCGGCGTGTAACGCTCGTCCGTCTCGACCCGGTCCTCCTCCTCGTCCAGCTTCTCCGTCAGCACGGCAACCAGGTCATCCACCCGATCGGTCAATGCATCGGCAAGGCTGAGCAGTATTTCGGATGAGGTTTTCGGCCCGACACCAGCCTCCAGCTGCTGTAGCACCGCCTCAGTGGACCGCAGCGGACGCAGGCGCAACGAGATGACCCGCCGAGCATCTGCGAAGACCCGCAGCGAGACCATATCCTCGGGCTCGGCATCAGGGTTGAGATTGACCCCACGCAGGAACAGCAGCACCTCGTCCGCGGGCAAGGCGAGCAGACGTGGCCGGGTGTTTTCCTCCAGCAACACGTTGCAAACGAACTCAGTCAGCCCACTTCGCTCCCGCAGCCAGGCCTGAGCCTGCGTCTGACTGCGATCCCAATGAAGCCAAAGGCTTTCAGCCTCTGTCAGCTCCAGCGAAGGAATATCTGCGTAGGCAAGCTGGCGTGCCCCACCCTGCCCGTCCAGAACCAGCGCATGCAAAAGGCCCGAATGGTCATTTTTCTCAGACAAAATCGCTTTCCCCTTAGATCGCAAAAAGCCCGGCATAGCCGGGCTTCGGTAACCGGATGCTACAACTCAGCCGGGCATCTTTAGCGCCTCGGGCGAGACCACAATGCCGTTATTGTCGGCATACACGTACTCACCGGGACGGAAAGTAACCCCGCAGAAGGTGACTGGAACGTTAAGATCGCCAATGCCTCGCTTGTCGGTCTTCATAGGATGACTAGCCAGCGCCTGCACGCCAAGTTCGGTTTGCGCGATGACGTCAACGTCACGGATGCAACCGTAGATGACCAGCCCTTCCCAACCATTACGGGCCGCCTTTTCTGCAAGCATGTCGCCCAACAGTGCACGTCGTAGCGAACCACCGCCATCGACCACCAGCACCTTGCCGGTGCCGCCGACGTCCACCTGCTCCTTGACCAACGAATTGTCCTCGAAGCATTTGATGGTCACGATCTCTCCGCCAAACGAATCGCGGCCGCCAAAATTGCTGAAGATCGGCTCGACTACCTGCACCAATTCAGGATAGGCGTCGCATAGATCGGGAGTGACGTATTGCATGATTAAGCTCCTTCAAGTGAGACGTAGGGCGCCAGCAGGCCGCAATCTGGCCCAGCGTATAGCGCGCCGCAAGACGCAGTGCAGGGTTCGCCACCAACGATATCGCATTCGAAATAAGCAACAAGCGTAGTGATCGAAACGCATCACACTCGCCACCGACCCCTATTTGCACCGACGAAAAAAAGGGCGGAAACCGCCCTTTTTGCCACTCGCGATCAGTTGATCTCGGCGTCCGCCAGGAAGAACCAGGTATCCAGTACGGAGTCCGGGTTCAGCGACACGCTCTCGATGCCCTGCTCCATCAGCCACTTGGCCAGGTCAGGATGATCCGAGGGGCCCTGACCGCAGATGCCGATGTACTTTCCTGCCTTATTGCACGCCTGAATTGCACTGGCCAGCAACTTTTTCACGGCAGGGTTACGCTCGTCGAACAGGTGAGCAATGATGCCGGAATCGCGATCCAATCCGAGTGCAAGCTGCGTCATGTCGTTGGAGCCGATGGAGAAACCATCGAAGAACTCGAGGAACTCATCAGCCAGCAGAGCGTTGGACGGCAGCTCGCACATCATGATGATACGCAGGCCATTTTCGCCACGCTTGAGACCGAACTGCCCGAGGATGTCGATGACTTGCGATGCCTCGCCGAGCGTACGCACGAAGGGCACCATCAGCTCTACGTTGGTCAAGCCCATCTCATCGCGCACCTTGCGCATGGCGCGGCACTCGAGCTCAAAACAATCACGGAATGATTCGCTGATGTAGCGCGAAGCACCACGGAAGCCGAGCATCGGATTCTCTTCTTCCGGCTCGTAGAGCTTGCCGCCGATCAGGTTCGCGTACTCATTGGATTTGAAGTCAGACAGACGCACAATGACTTTCTTCGGCCAGAACGCTGCAGCTAGCGTGCTGACGCCCTCGACGAGCTTCTCAACGTAGAAGTCGACCGGATCGCCGTAACCCGCAATACGCTTCTCGACGCTGGCCTTGATGTCCGCAGGCAAGCCGTCAAAATTCAACAACGCCTTGGGATGCACACCGATCATGCGATTGATGATGAACTCAAGACGGGCCAGACCCACGCCCTCGTTCGGCAGCTGGGCGAAATCGAAAGCGCGATCCGGGTTGCCGACATTCATCATAATCTTGAATGGCAACTCGGGCATGGCGTCGATGGAGTTCTGACGGATATCGAAACCCAGTTCGCCTTCGAAAATCAGCCCCGTGTCGCCCTCGGCGCAGGTCACGGTGACGCGCTGGCCGTCCTGCAATAATTCTGTGGCGTTGCCACATCCAACGACTGCCGGAATGCCCAACTCACGAGCGATGATGGCCGCGTGGCAGGTGCGGCCGCCGCGATTGGTGACGATGGCACTGGCGCGCTTCATTACCGGTTCCCAATCCGGGTCGGTCATGTCCGATACCAGCACGTCGCCTGGCTGAACCTTATCCATCTCGGATACGTCATGGATAATCTTCACCGGGCCTGCGCCAATGCGCTGACCGATAGCGCGGCCTTCGACCAGCACAGTGCCTTTTTCCTTGAGCAGGTAACGCTCCATTACGTTGGCGCTGCTACGGCTCTTAACGGTTTCAGGACGCGCCTGAACGATGTAGAGCTGACCATCATCACCGTCTTTTGCCCACTCAATGTCCATCGGACGACCGTAGTGCTTCTCGATGGTCATGGCCTGCCGGGCAAGATTGGCGACTTCTTCGTCGGTCAAGCAGAAACGCATGCGCTCGGCCTGATCGACGTCGACGGTCTTGACCGACTTGCCGGCGCTGGCTTCTTCACCATAAATCATCTTGATTGCCTTGCTGCCCAGGTTCCGGCGCAGAATCGCCGGACGCCCGGCTTCCAAGGTGTGCTTATGAACATAAAACTCATCGGGGTTTACGGCGCCCTGCACGACGGTCTCGCCGAGGCCGTAAGCGCCGGTGATGAATACCACGCCGCGAAAGCCCGATTCGGTATCCAGCGTGAACATCACGCCAGCGGTACCCGTCTCCGAACGCACCATGCGCTGCACGCCGGCGGACAGTGCGACCAGCTTGTGGTCGAAGCCCTGGTGCACGCGGTAGGCGATTGCACGGTCATTGAAGAGTGAAGCGAACACTTCCTTGGCGGCACGAATTACATTGTCCACGCCGCGGATATTGAGGAAGGTTTCCTGCTGGCCGGCGAAGGAAGCGTCAGGCAGGTCTTCGGCGGTGGCCGACGAGCGAACCGCTACTGCCATGTTCTCGTTGCCGCCTGCCATTTCGGCAAACGCGGTACGGATATCGGCGTCCAGCTGCGGCGGAAACTCAGCTTCCATTACCCAGCCGCGGATCTGCGAGCCGGCTTTTGCCAGCGCATTAACGTCATCGACATCCAATGCATCTAAAAGCGCGTGAATCTGCTCATTGAGACCGCTGAGCTCCATGAAGTCACGATAGGCCTGAGCCGTGGTGGCGAAACCGCCAGGCACCGAAACGCCCGCACCGGCGAGGTTGCTGATCATCTCGCCCAGGGAGGCGTTCTTGCCCCCTACACGCTCAACATCATGATTGCCGAGCTTATCGAGGGAAACTACGTACTCTACCAAGGTGAACCCTCCAGATTTGGCCTCTCGATCCCTTCAACCTATTGTTTGCTTGAGGTATCAGACATGAGATCCGCGCTTCTGCGTCAGAATGAAGGCCAGAATGTTAGAATAGTGTTAAAAAAAAGCAACAAACTCGCGTGTCCAATGGCTGCACCCTGGGTGTATCGCCGGGGTGGAGTCTACAACATGCACCTCCGACCAGCGGGTGTCTCAAAGCGAACCATTACGTTGTCTCTGCGCACAGTTCACAGGGAAACCGCAACGCGCTACCGCCGTTTAATTTAGTTCACCTTGAAGGTCTCCATCTGGACCGCCCTGAAGACACACGGGAACAGCTCGTGGTTCCGCTTACGGAGCTGGCTGAGGATACTTTGCGGGAGTTGATCGACCTTGAGGATCTGGGGATGGGACCAATCGTGGATAGAACAAGGTGATCTCTCCACGTTGTGCAGGGAAGTCGGTTCGTGCCAATCCGCGGTACGGTGGCCTGACCCCGCAAAATAAGTACAATGCGGCCAATCGAGGCTCGGCGAAGGGGCCTACTATAGCTGAGAACCGTTTCTTGACTTAAGGTCCCAGATGCAATGAAACGAACTGCATTCTTCATATCCGACGGTACTGGAATCACGGCCGAAACACTCGGCCAGAGCCTGCTGGCACAGTTCGAAAACATCAGTTTCACCAAGCTGACTCGGCCGTATATAGACACAGCCGAAAAAGCGCGGGCAATGGTACAGCAAATCAATAAAGCGGCGGAAAGCGACGGCGCGCGCCCGATCATATTCGATACGCTGGTAAACCAGGAGATTCGCGACATCCTGGCCGAGTCCAATGGCTTCATGATCGACATCTTCTCGTCTTTCCTTGCTCCGCTGGAACATGAATTGATGTCACGTTCCTCCTATTCTGTCGGCAAATCCCATTCGATCAGCCATAACGCCAATTACATGGAGCGAATCGACGCAGTCAATTTCGCTCTCGACAACGATGACGGGGCCCGCACCCACTACTATGACAAGGCTGACCTGATTCTGGTCGGTGTCTCCCGATGCGGCAAAACGCCCACCTGTCTGTACATGGCGATGCAGTACGGCATTCGTGCAGCAAACTACCCCCTCACCGAAGACGACATGGAACGCCTGCAACTGCCTGCCGCGCTGAAGGCTCACCGGGACAAGCTGTTCGGACTGACCATCGATCCGGACCGCCTTACGGCGATTCGCAACGAGCGCAAACCCAATAGCCGCTATGCGAGTTACGCTCAATGCGAGTTCGAGGTTCGCGAGGTGGAAAATCTTTTCCGCCGGGAGAACATCAACTACATCAACTCCACACATTTCTCGGTTGAGGAGATCTCCGCCAAGATCCTCGTGGAAAAAGGCGTCGAGCGCAGACTGAAATAAGCACCGCTTCGCTAGACAACGAAAAGTCCGCTTAGTGCGGACTTTTGCATTTCGCCATAGATCTTTTAGCGGGAACAGGACGGGGGAAACCTACCACCGCAATATCTTCGTCCCGTATCGCCCCGGACCGCTAAGAGGAAATCGGCTCGCTAAAAAGAATCAGCCGGTACGCGCACCCAGCCCTCCATTATCACGCGTGCACTGCGGCTCATGATGGCCTTGAGCACCGTCCACTCGCCGTTGACCTGGGTGGCCTCGGCGCCGACTCGTAACGTCCCGGACGGATGCCCGAACACCACTGCTGTGCGGTCACCCCCTCCAGCGGCGAGATTCACCAGCGTGCCTGGGATCGAGGCGGCGGTACCGATTGCGACGGCTGCGGTGCCCATCATGGCGTGGTGCAGCTTACCCATCGACAGCGCACGCACCAGCAGATCAACGTCACTGGCCGAGACCTGCTTACCGCTCGAGGACATGTAGTCTGCTGGCGGCGCGACGAATGCCACCTTGGGCGTATGCTGGCGGCTGGCGGCCTCACCGATCTCCTTGATCAGCCCCATGCGCAAGGCACCATGAGCACGGATGACTTCGAACATCGCCAACGATTTCAGATCACCATTGATCGCGCCCTGTAATTCAGTGCCTGTGAAGCCGATGTCCGCAGCGTTGACGAACACCGTCGGGATACCTGCATTGATCATGGTCGCCTTCAGAATACCGACACCCGGCACATCCAGGTCGTCGACAAGATTCCCCGTGGGGAACATCGAGCCACCGCCCTCACCTTCTCCGTCGTCTGCCGGGTCGATGAACTCCAGCACGATCTCGGCAGCAGGGAAGGTCACGCCATCCAGCGCGAAATCTCCGGTCTCCTGCACCTCGCCATTGCTGATCGGCACGTGGGCGATGATCGTCTTGCTGATGTTAGCCTGCCAGATGCGCACGCTGCAGACGCCATTGCGCGGTATCCGCTCCGGATCGATCAGCCCCGCATGCAGGGCGAAGGCGCCGGCTGCCGTGGAGAGATTCCCGCAGTTGCCACTCCAATCGACGAAAGCACTGTCGATCGAGACCTGGCCGTAAAGGTATTCGACATCATGTTCGGGGCGATCGCTTTTCGAGAGAATCACGCATTTGCTGGTGCTGGACGTCGCGCCACCCATCCCGTCGGTGTGCTTGCCGTAAGGGTCCGGACTACCGATCACGCGCATGAACAGCTTGTCCCGCGCCTCGCCCGGGACCTGTGCCGCGGGCGGCAGATCCTGAAGACGAAAAAACACGCCCTTGCTGGTGCCGCCACGCATGTAGGTGGCCGGAATTTTTAGTTGCGGTGCTTGAGCCATAGAAAAACTTGCCTCGTCAGATGCCACGACCAACCGATCGCCGCATGAGTTCACTATTGCCAGGAAAGGCAGCCCTGCTGCATCAACGCCGCCGGGCTGCTCTCTTCGCCGCCGTCAGGACTGATTGAGGAAGTCCTTGGCAAAGCGCTGCAATACGCCGCCGGCATCGTAGATTGATACTTCTTCGCCAGTGTCGAGGCGGCAAGTCACTGGTACTTCAAGCCGCTCGCCAGTCTTGCGGGTGATCACCAGAGTCAGCGTGGCACGCGGGGTGCGCTCGCCGATCACGTCAAAGGTTTCACTGCCGTCGATATCCAGGGTCTTGCGGGTGGTACCCGGCTGGAATTCCAGCGGCAGCACGCCCATGCCAACCAGGTTAGTACGGTGGATGCGCTCGAAGCCCTCGGCCACGATTGCCTCGACACCTGCCAGCCGAACACCCTTGGCGGCCCAGTCGCGGGAGGAGCCCTGCCCATAATCCGCGCCGGCGATGATGATCAGCGGTTGCTTGCGCTGCATGTAGGTTTCGATCGCTTCCCACATGCGCATGACTTTGCCTTCCGGCTCGACGCGGGTCAGCGAGCCCTTTTTCACCTGGCCATCTACCACGGCCATCTCGTTCACCAGCTGCGGATTGGCGAAGGTGGCGCGCTGGGCGGTCAAATGGTCGCCGCGGTGGGTAGCGTAGGAGTTGAAATCCTCTTCCGGCAGGCCCATTTTCGCCAGATACTCTCCGGCGGCGCTGTTCAGCAAAATCGCATTGGACGGCGATAGGTGATCGGTAGTGATGTTGTCCGGTAGCACGGCCAGCGGACGCATGCCCTTGAGCGAGCGTTCACCCGCGAGCGCGCCTTCCCAATACGGTGGACGACGAATATAAGTCGACATTGGCCGCCAGTCGTACAGCGGGCTTTCGGCCTCGACCACCGTCCCCAGGTCGAACATCGGGATGTAAATCTGCTTGAACTGCTCGGGTTTCACCGACGCAGCGACGATGCGGTCAATCTCTTCATCGCTCGGCCACAGGTCTTTGAGGGTAACCGGATTACCCGACGGGTCATGGCCAAGCACGTCCTTTTCGATGTCGAAACGCACGGTACCGGCGATGGCGTAGGCGACTACCAGCGGTGGCGAGGCGAGAAAGGCCTGTTTCGCGTACGGATGAATACGGCCATCGAAGTTGCGATTACCCGAGAGCACCGCGGTGGCGTACAGGTCTCGATCGATGATTTCCTGCTGAATCTCTGGGTCCAGCGCTCCGGACATGCCGTTGCAGGTGGTGCAGGCGTAGGCGACGATGCCAAAGCCTAGCTTTTCCAGTTCGGACAGCAGGCCGGCGTCCTCCAGGTACAGCTTGGCCACCTTCGATCCTGGCGCGAAGGAGGTTTTCACCCAGGGCTTGCGCAGCAGTCCGAGTTCGTTGGCCTTCTTAGCCAGCAAACCAGCAGCCACGACATTTCGTGGATTGGATGTATTGGTGCAACTGGTGATAGCGGCAATGATCACCGCACCATCCGGCATCAACCCCTGTGCTTCTTCAGCGAGCGCCTTGTCCAGGTCCGTGGCGATCCCGCGCTCATGCAGCGCCGAGGTCGGCAGGCGGCGATGCGGGTTCGAGGGACCGGCCATGGTGCGTTCGACGCTGGACAGATCAAATTCCAGCACCCGCTCGTATTCGGCATCAACCAGTGCATCGGCCCAGAGCCCGGTGGTCTTCGCGTACTGCTCGACCAGTGCCACCTGTTCCGGTTCTCGACCGGTCAGTACTAGATAATCGATGGTCTGCTGGTCGATGTAGAACATCGCCGCCGTGGCGCCGTACTCGGGGCACATATTGGAGATCGTGGCGCGATCCCCAATGGTCAGGCTGGCCGCGCCTTCACCGAAGAACTCGACGTACGCACCGACCACCCGCTCCTTGCGAAGAAACTCAGTCAAAGCCAGGACGATGTCAGTACAGGTGATGCCTGGCTGATGTTTGCCAGTCAGCTTAACGCCGACGATATCCGGCAGACGCATCATCGAGGCGCGACCGAGCATCACGGTTTCGGCCTCCAGACCGCCGACACCGACGGCAATCACTCCCAGGGCATCGACGTGCGGGGTGTGGCTGTCGGTCCCTACGCACGTATCAGGAAAGGCGACGCCACCCCGTGCTTGAATCACCGGAGACATCTTCTCCAGGTTGATCTGGTGCATGATGCCGTTGCCGGCCGGGATCACATCGACGTTTTTGAATGCGGTCTTGGTCCATTCGATGAAATGGAAGCGATCTTCGTTGCGGCGCTCTTCGATCGCGCGGTTCTTTTCGAACGCTTCCGGATCGAAGCCGGCGAATTCCACAGCCAACGAATGATCGACGATCAACTGGGTCGGGACCACTGGATTAACTTTGGACGGATCACCGCCCTGCTCAGCAATCGCATCGCGCAGACCGGCGAGATCAACCAGAGCGGTCTGACCGAGAATGTCGTGACAGACCACGCGCGCCGGATACCACGGGAAATCCAGATCGCGCCGGCGTTCGATGATTTGCTTGAGCGAATCAGCTAACACGGCCGGATCGCAGCGGCGCACCAGCTGCTCAGCCAGTACACGCGAGGTATAGGGCAGCTTGTCGTAGGAACCCGGCTGGATGGCTTCGACCGCGGCTCGGGTATCGAAGTAGTCCAGCAGTGTGCCGGGCAACGGTTTGCGGTGTTCTGTATTCATGCCGGAAGACTCGATCCAGTGGATATTCAGAGGCAAGGTCGGGGAAACCGCTGGTGCGGCCTCCCCCTTTTGATCAGCGTTCAGCGATCGGGACAACCTTGCGCTGTTCCGGGCCAACATATTCGGCACTCGGCCGGATAATACGATTGTTGGCCCGTTGTTCGATGACATGGGACGCCCAGCCGGTTACCCGCGAACAGACGAAGATCGGCGTAAACAGCTTGGTCGGAATGCCCATGAAGTGGTAGGCGGAAGCGTGGTAGAAGTCGGCGTTCGGGAAGAGCTTTTTCTGCGCCCACATGGTTTCGTCGACCGCGACCGAAACCGGGAACAGAACGGTATCACCGACTTCCTCGGCCAGTTTCTTGGCCCAGACCTTGATGACTTCGTTACGCGGATCGGATTCTTTATAGATCGCGTGGCCGAAGCCCATGATTTTGTCCTTGCGCTCGAGCATGCCGAGGATGCCCTGTACCGCATCGTCCGGCGACTTCCACTGCTCGATCATGTCCATCGCCGCTTCGTTGGCACCGCCATGAAGCGGGCCACGCAATGAGCCGATGGCACCGGTTACACAAGAGTACATATCCGACAGGGTCGAGGCGCAGACGCGTGCAGTAAAGGTCGATGCGTTGAATTCGTGCTCGGCGTAAAGGATCAAGGAAACGTTCATCACCTTGACGTGCAGTTCGCTCGGTTTCTTGCCATGCAGCAACGCCAGGAAATGCCCGCCCAGAGTGTCTTCGTCGCTGGTGCACTCGATTTGCGTCTGCTGGTGCGTAAAGCGGTACCAGTAACACATGATTGCCGGAAACGCGGCCATCAAGCGCTCAGCCACATCGCGCTGCTGCTCGAACGAAAGCTCCGGCTCCAGCGTACCCAGCACAGACGCACCGGTACGCATCACATCCATCGGATGCGCATCGGCCGGAATCCGCTCCAGCACTTCCTTCAGCGCAGCCGGAAGGTCGCGCATAGTTTTCAGCCGTGCCTTGTAGTCAGCCAGTTGCTGTGCAGTGGGCAACTCACCGTAGAAGAGCAGGTAGGCGACCTCCTCGAATTCGGATTGCGCCGCCAGATCTCTGACATCGTAACCACGGTAAGTCAGGCCCGCACCAGTCTTGCCGACGGTGCACAGCGCGGTCTGCCCGGCAACTTGGCCACGCAGGCCAGCGCCACCCAATACTTTAGCTTCGGCCATTGCTCTCTCCTTATTGGATTTGTTCTGGATACTGCAAATTATTCTTCGATCGGTCGGAACGTCAGGCGTCCCACTTCGTTTCAGCTTTTCTTCTGGGCGAACAGCGCATCGAGGCTTTGCTCGAAGGCGTGGTAGTTAATGCGCTCATACAGTTCCATGCGCGTCTGCATGGTATCGACCACATTCTGCTGCGTGCCGTCGCGACGAATCGCGGTGTAGACATTTTCCGCAGCCTTGTTCATCGCACGGAACGCCGACAGCGGGTACAGCACCAATGAAACATCCGCGCCAGCCAGCTCTTCAGTGGTATACAACGGCGTCGAACCGAACTCGGTGATGTTGGCCAGGATCGGCGCGCCGACTTTTTCGGCAAACAGCTTGTACATCGACAGCTCGGTGATCGCCTCGGGGAATACCATATCGGCTCCCGCTTCGACGCAGGCCTGCGCCCGCTCCAGCGCGGATTCCAGCCCTTCCACCGCCAGCGCATCGGTACGCGCCATGATGACGAAGCTGTCATCAGTACGGGCGTCGACCGCTGCCTTGATCCGGTCGACCATTTCCTGCTGCGAGACGATTTCCTTGTTCGGACGATGACCGCAACGCTTGGCGCCCACCTGATCTTCGATATGAATCGCTGCGGCGCCGAACTTGATCATCGATCTGACAGTGCGCGCCACATTGAAGGCCGAGGATCCAAAGCCGGTATCGACATCCACTAACAGCGGCAGATCGCAGACATCAGTGATGCGCCGCACGTCTGTCAGCACATCATCCAGACCGCTTATGCCGAGGTCCGGCAAGCCGAGCGAACCGGCCGCAACGCCGCCGCCCGACAGATAGATCGCCTTGAAACCGGCACGCTTGGCCAGCAATGCGTGGTTGGCGTTGATCGCGCCAACCACCTGCAGTGGATGTTCACTGGCCACCGCATCACGAAAACGCTGGCCGGGAGTGGGAAGTGTCATGCCTCACCTCTTGGTTGTGGTGTCTGTTCCTGAGCGGTTTGATAGTGCCGCTCGATATTGCGCTTGGATGCGCCGATATGCCGACGCATCAACAATTCGGCCAGCTCCCCGTCACGGTCGGCAATGGCGTCGAGAATCCGATGATGCTCAGCGAAAGCCTGGTGCGGACGGTTCGGCGTTGCGGAGAACTGGATGCGGTACATCCGCACCAGCTGATACAACTCGCCACACAGCATCTGACTCAGCGTGCGATTACCGCTGCCCTGAATGATCCGGTAGTGGAAATCGAAGTCTCCCTCCTGCTGGTAGTACCCAACGCCGGCCTTGAACGCCTCGTCTCGCTCATGGGTGTCTAATACGCGACGCAACTCGTCGATTTCGGTCTCACTCATGCGCTCGGCAGCGAGCCGGCAGGCCATGCCTTCCAGTGATTCGCGAATTTCATAGAGCTCGATCAACTCCGCATGGCTGAGCGACACCACACGAGCACCCACATGCGGTACGCGAACCAGCAGCTTCTGCCCTTCGAGGCGATGTATTGCCTCGCGCAGCGGGCCGCGGCTTATGCCGTAAGTACGCGCAAGCTCGGGCTCGGAGATCTTGCTGCCGGGGGCGATATCACCTTTCACGATCGCCGCCTGGATCAGCCGAAAGACATGCTCGGAGAGGGTTCCGCTGTCGAGCTGATCAGGACGGGGGGCTTCCAGGGTATCGAGCATGATTGTTGACACCTTTACTGACATTGGGCAGAAGTTAAGCCTCAAGCACCCAAAAGGTCAATGATACAAAAGTAGATTGTCTACACTTCTCCAGTTATCCCCCATTAAGCGAGGCGCTCCCTAGTCGCGAGCCAACCATACAAGCCTAGTCGCGCGCGCGGAGGGCCATGCTAGAATGCGCCACCATATACCGCGGCCGGCGTTCGCCTCGCCACGCACTCATTTCCATGGGCGGTCGTTCTGCCCATGCTCCTCGACTCGACTAATTCTGGATCTATGAGCGCCAAATCTCGTCTCCTGCTGCTCTGTGCCCTAGTCTCTCCGCTCCCCGTCCAGGCTGATGAAAAAACCATCTACGGCCTGAATGAACATGTTGCACTGCCCGAGTTCGGCCTCGAAGTGCCCGCCAAACTCGACACCGGCGCGCAAACCGCGTCACTCAGTGCGCGCGACATCGAGCGATTCAAGCGCAACGGGAAGCCTTGGGTCCGCTTCTATCTCGCTATTGACGAGGCCCACCACCGCCCGATCGAGCTGCCCTTGCAGCGCATCAGCAAGATCAAGCGCCGGGCCGGAGACTTTGATCCGGAGGAAGAAAAGACGTACACACCGCGCCCCGTCGTAGAGCTCGATTTGTGTATGGGCAAGGCTAAACGCAGCATTGAAGTGAACCTCACGGACCGAAGTGCATTCCAATACCCACTTTTAATAGGTTCCGATGCGCTTACTCGCTTCGAAGCCCTGGTCGACCCAAGTCTTAAGTACGCCGCTGGCAAGCCCGGCTGCATCATCGAATCCGACGCTGACGAGTAATTCCATGCGCGCCCTTACCCTGCATCTAAAAATTCTGATCCTTCTGCTCGTCACACTGGGCATTGCGATCACCGCGTACCAGATCTTCATTCTCGGCATTCCGATCACCGAAGATGAAACCGATGATCTGTGGAACATCGATGCCAAGGTGGAATTTCAGGCCAATCCGCGCGAGCCGGTGAAGCTGCAGATGTATGTGCCGCCTCTGAATCAGAAATTTGTCAGCCTTAACGAAAGCTTCATATCCAACAACTACGGCGTGAGCATCAACCGTGCCGATGGCAACCGTCGGGTCACTTGGTCCGCGCGGCGCGTCAACGGCAATCAGACCCTGTACTACCGCCTGGTACTGACCCGTCGCTATAGCGGCGAACAAACCAAGGCTACCGGCCCGATATTCCGCGACAGCATTCCGGTCGAAGGCGCAGAGAAGATTGCCGCCGAAGCACTGCTCTCGCCGATCCGCCAACACTCGGCGGATGTCGAGACCTTCATCAGTGAGGCCATCAAGCGTGTCAACAATGTCGAAGACGACAACGTCAAACTGTTGCTCGGTGGTGACTCTGCGACCGCCAACAAGGCGCGCGTAATCGAGCTGCTGCTCTCCATCGCCCACGTCCCGATGGAGCGCGTCCACACCATACGGCTATTGGCCGACATGGCGCAGACACCGGAGCTGTGGTTGCGCAGCTTCAACGGTGACAAGTGGTTGTACTTCAACCCCGAAACCGGCGAGCAGGGCCTGCCGAAAGACCGTCTGGTCTGGTGGACCGGCGACGAGCCGCTCCTGACACTTGAAGGTGGGCGCAATCCGCAGGTGACGTTCACGCTCAACAGCAGCGAGATGAATGCCATCCGCCTGGCGAAACTGACCGACGAGAACACTGACGCCGACTTCCTCGAATATTCTTTGTACGGCCTGCCGCTGCAAACTCAGCAGACCTACCAGATCATGATCATGATCCCGATCGGCGTGCTGGTGATCCTGATTCTGCGCAACCTAGGTGGGCTGCAGACGCTAGGCACCTTCACCCCCGTGCTGATTGCACTGGCCTTCCGAGAAACCCAGATCGGTTTCGGCATCATTCTGTTCACGGTCATTACGGCGCTCGGCTTATCCCTGCGTTCGTATCTGGAGCATCTCAAGCTGCAGATGCTGCCGCGCCTTTCAGTCGTGCTCACGTTCGTTGTAGTGCTGATTGCGGTGATCAGTCTGTTCAGCCACAAGCTCGGGCTTGAGCGCGGGCTGTCCGTGTCGCTGTTCCCGATGGTGATTCTGACCATGACCATCGAACGCTTGTCCATCACCTGGGAAGAGCGCGGCGGCGGCCATGCTTTCAAGGTGGCGGTCGGCACGCTGATCGCAGCGAGCCTGTCGTTCCTGTTGATGAACATCCCGGAGCTGACCTATTTCATCTTCACCTTCCCAGCGGTGCTACTGATCATGGTGGGCTTCATGCTGGCGATGGGTCGCTACCGCGGCTACCGCCTGACCGAGCTGTTCCGTTTCAAAGCCTTTCTGAAGGATTGAGCCATGTTCGGTCTAATCAAGACATGGAAGGCCCTGGAAGCCAAGGGCATCATGGGTATCAACCGCCGCAACGCGGACTATGTACTCAAATACAACAAGCGCAACCTGTACCCGATCGTTGATGACAAGATCATCACCAAGCTGCGCGCCATTGAAGCCGGGATCGATGTCCCGGAGATGTACGGCGTCATCGAGACCGAACGGGATATCGAAAAGCTATCGGAGATCGTCAAGGATCACGTTGATTTCGTGGTTAAGCCAGCTCAGGGCGCGGGCGGCGATGGCATTTTGGTCATCGCTGATCGTTTCGAGGGCCGCTACCGGACCGTGTCCGGAAAGATCATCACGCACGACGAGATCGAGCATCAGATCTCGAACATCCTCACCGGGCTCTACTCGCTCGGTGGTCACCGCGATCGTGCACTGATTGAATACCGCGTCACGCCGGACCCGATCTTCAAGAGCATCAGTTACGAAGGCGTCCCGGACATCCGTATCATCGTCCTCATGGGCTACCCGGTAATGGCGATGCTGCGGCTGCCAACACGGCAGTCCGGCGGCAAGGCCAACCTCCATCAAGGCGCGATCGGCGTCGGCGTGGATCTCGCGACGGGCATCACGCTGCGCGGCACCTGGCTGAACAACAAGATATCCAAACACCCGGACACCACCAACGCAGTGGATGGTGTGCAGCTGCCGAACTGGGACGGATTCATGAAGCTCGCCGCTGGCTGCTATGAGCTTTGCGGGCTGGGCTATATCGGCGTCGATATGGTGCTGGACCAGGATAAGGGACCGCTGATTCTCGAGCTCAATGCACGCCCCGGTCTCAACATCCAGATCGCCAATGACTGCGGCCTGACCCACCGCGCACACGCCGTGGAGAACCGGATCGAGGAACTTAAGAAAAAGGGTATCCAGGAGACGGCTGAAGAGCGGGTGCGATTCGCCCAGGAGCTTTTCGGCCATATACCGACCCACGCGTGACCCAAGGCCCGGCCGAACAGCTGGGCCAGTCTTGGACCTATCGTCGAATGCCTCTCTGCACGGTACATCCGCTTCCCTACCAGCCCGATTCAGCCCACTGGTTCGAGCGCATTCGCCATGCACCCGGAGCGGTATTGCTCGATTCCGGCCGCCCGGTCGCTGAACGCGGGCGTTACGACCTGTTGAGCGCCTGGCCGATTCAGACGCTGGAGCCAGGCCTAACAGAAGCCGGCACCAGTTTCTTCACGCGCCTTCGTAGCGCGCTGCAAGCCCTCGGCGAGGCAGAACTTCCGAAAAACCTTGAATTGCCTTTCGCCGGTGGTCTGCTGGGCTTTCTTGGCTACGATTTCGGCTCGCGGCTCGAACGGCTCCCTACCGCCGCTGCGCAGGACCTGGAGCTACCGCCGGCACGATTCGGTCTGTATGCCTGGGCATTGATAAGCGACCACCAGCGCCAGACCGCTCAACTGGTTTTTCATCCGAAGCTAGGCAGTGAAGACCGGGCCCGTCTGGTCGAACTGTTCCAGTCGGACTATCGGCCAGAGCACACATCGTTCAGCCTTGAATCACCGTTCACGCCCGATCTGCAGCGTTCCGAGTACCAGAGCGCCGTCGAGCACATTCAGCGCTATATCCAGGCTGGTGATTGTTATCAGGTGAATTTCGCGCAACGCTTCCGCGCCCCGTGCACGGGCGATCCATGGCAAGCCTATCGAGCCCTGCGCGCCGCATGCCCGACACCTTACTCAGGTTTCATGACCATCAAGGGCGGCGCCATCGTCAGCCTGTCCCCGGAACGCTTCCTACGTCTTAGCAACGGGACCGTCGACACGCGTCCAATCAAAGGCACACGCCCTCGCCGGGATGAACCGCAGGCCGACCTGGCCGAGGCCCAGGCGCTATTGGCCAGCACGAAGGATCGCGCGGAAAACCTAATGATCGTCGACCTGCTACGCAATGATCTCGGCCGTAGCTGCGAGATCGGCAGCGTCAGGGTGCCGGAACTGTTCTCGCTGGAGAGCTATCCGAATGTGCACCATCTGGTGAGCAACGTCAGTGGCACCCTGGCCGCGGGCAAGGACGCACTGGATCTCCTGGCGAGCAGCTTCCCTGGCGGATCAATAACCGGCGCGCCGAAAATCCGCGCCATGCAGGTGATCGATGAACTGGAGCCCACCCGCCGTTCAATCTATTGCGGCTCGTTGCTCTATCTGGACGTACGAGGTGAGATGGACAGTTCCATAGCCATCCGCACGCTGCTGATTCAAGATGATCAGGCCACCTGCTGGGGCGGTGGGGGGATTGTCGCGGATTCCGACTGGCAGGCTGAATATCAGGAAACCTTCGACAAGGTGAAGGTGCTGATGGAGACGCTGGAAAGGCTGGAAACTGGAAGCGCTTGACCTACGCCGCATGGGTTGATGGCGCCTTGTTTACCAGCCAAAGCACCCCTCACTGCGTCATGGTGGATCGATGAAGCGATCCACCATAGGTGTTCCAAGTTCGTGGCTTTCGGGTGCCGTTAAAGCTCGAGCTTGCGATTCGATGCCTTGAGAAATTCTTGTTTGAGCTCCGCGAAGGTGTGCACAGCCGGGAACTGTGGGAATTCGCGAATGACGTTATCCGGCGCGTGAAAGAGAATGCCGGCATGCGCCTCGGAGAGCATGGTTGTGTCGTTATACGAATCGCCAGCGGCAATGACCCGATAGTACAGGCTCTTGAGCGCGATCACCGACTGCCGCTTGGGATCCTTCTGGCGTAGCTCATAGTTGACGACGCGTCCCGACTCGTCAGTGATCAGGCGATGGCAAAGCAGCGTCGGGAAGCCCAGCTGACGCATCAGCGGTTGCGAAAACTCATAGAAGGTATCCGACAGGATCACGACCTGAAAACGCTCACGCAGCCAGTCGACGAACTCGACAGCACCGTCGAGTGGCTTCAGCGTGGCTATGACCGCCTGAATATCCGACAGCTTCAGCCCATGCTCGTCGAGAATGCGCAGGCGCTGCCTCATCAACACATCGTAGTCAGGAATGTCCCGCGTGGTCGCCCGGAGCGACTCGATTCCGGTGGCCTCGGCAAAGGCGATCCAGATTTCCGGAACCAGCACACCTTCCAGGTCGAGACAGGCTATTTCCACGGGCCACTCCTCAAAGCAGAAAAAATTGAAGCGGCACTCTAACGGCAAGGGCTGAGTGACGCAACGCGACGCCTTATGCATTAAAGTTAGGCCCGGTCGGCTCAACGTTATTTAGTGTCATAAAGCCTATTTGATAATATCCGCGGCCAGCAGTGCGCGCCCAGCGCCAACCAAGGAAGCCGCCTGATGAGCCAAACAATTGATGTAGCCGAGCTGGCAGCCGCCTATGCCGGCAAATCTCCGCAAGACATACTCAAGCTTGCCTTCGACCTGTTCGGCGATGATCTGTGGATCTCGTTCAGCGGCGCTGAGGACGTCGTGCTAGTAGACATGGCCTGGAAACTGAACAAGAACGTAAAGGTGTTCAGCCTCGATACTGGTCGCCTGCACAGCGAAACCTATCGCTTTATCGAGCAGGTCCGTGAGCACTACGGCATACCCATCGAGATCATGACCCCAGACCCGGCCCTGCTGCAGCCGATGGTCAACGAGAAAGGACTGTTCAGTTTCTACCGCGACGGCCACGGCGAATGCTGCGGCATTCGTAAGATCGAGCCTCTGCGGCGCAAGCTATCGGGCGTTCGTGCCTGGGCTACCGGTCAGCGTCGGGATCAGAGCCCTGGCACGCGCAGCCAGGTGTCGGTGCTGGAAATCGACAGTGCCTTCTCGACGGCGGAGCACACGCTGTACAAGTTCAACCCGCTGGCGCAGATGACCAGCGAGGAAGTCTGGGGCTATATCCGCATGCTGGAGGTGCCGTATAACAGCCTGCACGAACGTGGATTCATCAGCATCGGTTGCGAGCCATGCACACGCCCGGTGTTGCCGAACCAGCACGAGCGCGAAGGTCGTTGGTGGTGGGAAGAGTCCACGCAAAAAGAGTGCGGCCTTCATGCCGGCAATCTCATCGCAAAAAGTTAAGCTGCTTCGCTTAAACGATTCTGGGCGCCGACTCTGCCGAATCGGCGCCCAGACGGATCAAGCGGCCATCGGAGCTGGCGCTTGCTTCGATAGGCTATTCGAGCGACGCCGGAGACACCACAGCAACCGACAACCCGACTAGAACGTCGGCAGATCGACACCCGCAAACAACTCGTCCAACTCGACCTTGTTTCGACATTGCACAGCCTTTTCGAGCATCTCTCGATCAAGATGCGGCGCGAAGGTTTCGATGAAATCGCACATGAAACCGCGCAGGAATGTACCGCGACGGAAACCGATTTTGGTCACGCTGGACTCGAACAGCTCGCTGGCATCGAGCACCACCAGGTCCGGATCGAGTTTGGCATCGACCGCCATCCGCGCAACGATCCCAACACCCAACCCCAGGCGTACATAGGTCTTGATGACGTCGGCATCGGCTGCGGTGAACACCACTTTCGGTGACAGGCCCTTATGGCTGAACGCCTCGTCGAGCTTGGAACGCCCTGTGAAACCGAACACGTAGGTCACGATGGGGTGTTCCGCCAAGGCTTCGAGCGTGAGCTTTTCCAGCTTCGTCAGCGGGTGGCCCTGCGGTACCACCACGCAACGGTTCCAGCGGTAACACGGCATCATCACCAGATCACCGAACAGCTCCAGGCCCTCGGTGGCGATAGCGAAATCCACGGTACCGTCGGCAGCCATTTCCGCAATCTGCATGGGCGTCCCCTGATGCATATGCAGCGAGACGTCAGGGTACTGCTTGATGAAAGCGCTAATCACCTGCGGCAAGGCATAGCGAGCCTGCGTGTGGGTAGTCGCGATACTCAAGGTGCCACGCTTTTCGTTGGAAAACTCCTGAGCGATCTGTTTGATGCTGTCGCATTTGCGAAGAATTTCGCCGGCCGTGGTGATAATCCGTTCGCCCGCAGGAGTCACTCTGGTCAGATGCTTACCGCTACGCGCGAAGACTTCCACGCCCAGCTCGTCCTCAAGCAATCGAATCTGCTTGCTGATGCCGGGTTGTGAAGTGAACAGGCTCTGCGCCGTTGCCGAGACATTGAGGTCATGATGCGCTACCTCCCAGATGTAACGCAGTTGCTGAAGCTTCATAGAGATCCCTCAAAGGCCAATGGCGTCTGAACGCCACCACTTTTTATAACTTCGTGCACCGGAACGTTGGGATTCTAGGCCATTTCCGTATGTATCGCCTGCAACGACTCGAGCGCCGGTAGCCACACTGCAATCTTTCTAATCTAAGAACACGAGCGTATCCGGGAACCATTGCCGGGTCTGCCAGCCCGATCGCATTCCCAGTACGCCAACGCCGCGAGCATTCACTGAATCTCGCGGCCTCGGTTGAGCTTAGCAGCCGGAACAAAATCCACTACCGCCCCTAGCACCCACCCGGCGGGCGGCTGAGTCCAACCAGGCTGACTGACCTAGCGATCCGCGCGCGCCGAAATAAAACACAAGGTCTGATATAGCGCCTCGGTCTTCGGCATAGCGAATCCGGCTGCTGCTGCCGCGGCCAGCGGAGCGGCATAGATCGCATCAAGCTCCAGCGGACGCCCGTGCACGTGATCGTGGTACATGCTTGGCAGGTAATTGGGCATGTGGTCAGTTGATTTCATCATCCGATCCACCAGCACGTCAGGGACTGGGTAGCCACAGGCCGCCGCCGCCCCACAGGCTTCCAGCATGATCGATCTGACCAGCGCCCGGCTGTCCGGATTGGACATCAAGGGTGCCGTGCCTGCATCCAGCAGCACCGAAAGGCCGTTGTAAGGCATGTTCCAGACCAACTTCTGCCAGCGCGCCTGAGCCAGGTTGATGGCCGCACTGGAATCGACACCCGCCGCTCGGAACATCACCACGCCCGCTTCAACCAAGGCCTGTTGTTGCTCTTGGGTTTCCGCCGGCCCCGAGTGATAGCCGAGGTTGACCCCGCCAAGTGCCTGATGCTCTACGACGCCCAGAGCCGAGCGGTGTGCACAGATGAAACAGAGGCCGCCCATCAGGTGAATATTGCTCGGTAGAACCTGACGCAGGCCCTCCTCGATTCCCAGGCCGTTCTGCAACACCACGACCTTGGCATCCTCCCCCGCTGCCTCCACGATCAGCGGAGCCAGCTCTGGGTTGCTGGTGCTTTTCGCGCCGACCAGCAGCCAATCGCACTTGGGCATGTCGGCGGCGCTGCGATAGGCCTGCACCGCATCCAGATGCAACGCGCCATGCAGCGCGCTGTTTACCTGCAGCCCGTTCTGCCTGACTACGTCATATTCGCTGCGCAGCAGAAAGTGCACGTCGTAGCCGGCTCGGGCGAGCATCACGCCGTAGAAGCCGCCAATGGCGCCAGTGCCGATAATTCCGATTCGAGGTTTAAGAGCGGTCATGCAGGACTCCAGCTACAGGTCATTGGAACGCAGATCTAGCGCGGTCAAATCGCCACCTTATCAGCGTCCCGAAGCAGCGCCCAGTCGCTGTGATTCGGTTGCTTTCTGAACGCGTAATGATATTGGGCACACCGAGGCGCCTGTCCGGCCTCAAGATCATTGTCGAGGCGACGCAATACGCGATAAGGTTCCGCTTCCCCGCTGCGCCCTCAAGCCCTGCTCCGCCGCACCGGGATTCGCTGGCGGACGGCACCCGAGACCCTGATGAGAACACGATGGCTGATTTACCGATCGATGACCTTAACGTTTCCTCCAACGAGACACTGATCACGCCGGAACAGTTGAAGCGTGAAATACCGCTGACCTCCTCCGCGCTGAAAACCGTCTCCGAAGGACGCCAGGTGGTACGCAACATTCTCGACGGCAAGGATCATCGCCTGTTCGTCGTGATAGGCCCCTGCTCGATTCACGATCTCAAGGCTGCGCATGAATATGCCGAGCGCCTCAAGGTGCTGGCCGAGAAAGTGTCGGACAGCCTGTTTCTGGTCATGCGGGTGTACTTCGAGAAGCCACGCACCACCGTTGGCTGGAAAGGCCTGATCAACGATCCTTACATGGATGACTCGTTCAAAATTCAGGACGGCCTGCACATCGGCCGGCAATTGCTGCTCGACCTCGCCGAGATGGGGCTGCCGACTGCCACCGAAGCACTGGACCCTATCTCACCGCAGTATTTGCAGGACCTAATCAGCTGGTCGGCCATCGGCGCACGTACCACCGAATCCCAGACACATCGCGAGATGGCGTCGGGCCTGTCGTCTGCAGTGGGCTTCAAGAACGGCACCGATGGCAGCCTGACCGTTGCGATCAATGCGCTGCAGTCCGTTTCCAGTCCGCATCGCTTCCTCGGCATCAACCAGTCCGGCGGGGTTTCCATCGTCACCACCAAGGGCAACGCTTATGGTCACGTTGTGCTGCGTGGCGGCAATGGGAAGCCCAACTATGATTCGGTCAGCGTGGCGGTGTGCGAACAGGAACTGAGCAAGGCTGGCATCACTCCCAACATCATGGTCGATTGCAGCCACGCCAACTCCAACAAGGATCCGGCACTGCAGCCACTGGTAATGGACAACGTGGCCAACCAGATCCTCGAGGGCAACAACTCGATCGTCGGACTGATGGTGGAAAGCCACCTAGGCTGGGGCAGCCAGTCGATTCCGAAAGATCTGGCAGACCTGAAATACGGCGTGTCTATCACTGACGCCTGTATCGATTGGGACGCCACCGAGAAAGCCATCCTCGGCATGCATGGAAAACTGAGGGAGGTACTGCCCAAACGCGCCCGCGGCTAGCGGTGGGCTGAATAGACGAGAACGCCGGTTACCGGCGTTTTTCTTTTTACTCGCCGTCGATGTCGCCCGTTGGGTTGCCCTGCCGTTCGATATACCACTCGACATAGGAACAGGACGGAATCACCGTATAGCCCTCGCGCGCGGCGTAATCCAGCGCATGCTGAGCCAGCACAGCGGCGACACCGCGACCACGCAACGCGTCGGGTACGAAGGTCCGATAGAAATCCAGGGTCTGCTTGCCAAGATCCACATAAGCCAGATAGGCGCGATAGCCATCCACGGTAGTCTCGAACTGATGGCCCGCTCGATCATGGTTGATGGTTAGCTTGTCGGTCATCTCGCCTCCTCTGCAGGCTTGCCCTGCCTTTGACTTGGGAGGGTCCATGCGGAGCCCGCACATTCCCCATTTTTGTTGTTAGTTGGACGATGCATGCTACCGCCATGTAAGACTCCGCTTCAATTGCTTAAAAGTTGGTGGCGCTAGCGCAGGGCAACCGAAACATTGGTCAGTTGCAAACGCATCGCAAAGTGCAACTTTTCAGGCTTCCCGCCGGTCCATGTAACGAGTGCAGCGGCTGGCTCTGATTGTTTTTCAATCAGCTTATCCAGCAGCTGCCATGAAACGAATGAGGCTGCAGAAAAATTGTGGTAGCAGCTGCTTGCCTCAGTTTACTTAGCGCAACTTATCGGTAGTATGTGCGCGCCAACTTTCCATAACGGAAGTTGCCATGGATTTCATCCTTAAGGGGAACAAGATGAACAACGTTCTGAAATTTTCTGCTCTGGCTTTCGCCGCAGTTCTGGCTACTGGTTGCAGCAACAGCATGACCAAGGAAAGCGAAGCCCGTCTGACTGCGACCGAAGACTCCGCCGCCCGTGCTCAGGCTCGCGCCGACGAAGCGTACAGCAAGGCCGACGAGGCTCTGCAGGCTGCTCAGAAGGCTCAGCAGACTGCTGACGAAGCCAACGAGCGTGCACTGCGTATGCTGGAACGCGCCAGCCGCAAGTAAGCTTCAGGCGATAAAAAAAGCCGACCTGCAACCAGGTCGGCTTTTTTGTGGGCGGCGGAGCAACCGCCCCGCCCCTCCCAGGGCCCTTCAGAAAATCGGCTCTTCCTGGTTGGCTAGCGCCTGACCCTGCTCGGCGATCTGGATCGGCAGACCGTCTTCACCCGCGATGATCTCACGAACCATTTCCCAGTCCAGCTGCAGCACGCCGGCCGCTTCGTCACGCTTCAGCAGCGTATTCACCACCACCGCATGCTTGTCCATCAGCGTCATATGCTTGTCCTCGTCCTGCAGAGGCGTGTGCGCTTCCAGGTAGATCCTGCCCTGACTCACGCCAAACTTGTAAGGCTCGTCGATAATTCGCACAGCGGTTCCGACTTTAACTAACCCCGACAATTCCAGAACGTTGTGATTGAGCATGCGGAAACAACCGTGGCTGACACGCATGCCAATGCCGAACTTTTTGTTCGAACCGTGAATCAGGTAGCCGGGCAACGCCAGGGTCATCTTGTAGGGACCAAGCGGGTTATCCGGTCCTGGCGGCACGACCTTCGGCAGGGGATCGCCATCGGCGGCGTGCTCATCCCGAATTGACTGTGGCGGATACCACGCCGGATTGCCGATCATGGCCGTGATACGGGTATTACCTATCGGCGAACCCCAGCCTTCGCGGCCAATTCCGAGGGGAAAGGTATGCACCACGCTCTCGCCCTCCGGGTAGTAATACAACCGGTATTCGGCCAGGTTGATCACAATACCCTCACGCGGTCCGGGCGGCAGGATGTAGCGAGTCGGCAGAATGATGTCGGTACCTTCGCCCGGCAACCAGGGGTCCACACCCGGGTTTGCCGCGATGAGCTCCAGATAGCCCAGGTCGTACGTTTCGCCCAGCGCCGCGAAAGTGTCTTCGTATTTGGCCTTGATGACCTGAATCTGCCCGACTACGTCCTCGCCCTCCGGCGGGAGCGGCAACTCGAGAGCAGCGGACGGCCCAGCCAGCAACAGAGCAGCGAAGGACACACAGGAGGCGACTGCAGACGCACGCGAGAGCATTCAGGGTTTCCTTGGAAAAGGTGATCGTATTGCCGGCGATTGTACTCGAAGCGACAGCAGCCGCCGAGCTACCAGCCGCTGGCGGCAGACGGAAGGCCCTTGCGTTGCGCCCTGAGCGCCTCACGGCATGTTGAACAGAGTCGGCGGTCCTTGAGCATCGGTCGCTCCAGATCCTGCCAGTGCGGCCGCGCAGGTAGAAAACCACCGCAAAGCGTGCGATCGACCTGACCACTCAATTCCAGTTGTCGCAGCGCAAGATGCAGACGATTTTCGCGGCAGGCGAACAGGTCGAACTGTTCGTCCGGCACAATAAGACGATAGGCAAATAGGGTCCAGGCTGGGCGCGGCATCTGAGGCTCCGATCGAGGGGCGCGACAGTAGCCGCGCGCACGCCTCAAAGCAAGGGTTCGAGCACCGGCCAGACGTTATCCAGCAGCCTTTGCTGGGCACCGGCTGTGGGGTGTATCCGATCGGACTGCATCATGCCCTCGACCCCACCTACACCTTCAAGGAAAAATGGCACGTAAGGTAGTTTCTTCTCCTCAGCAAGGGAGTCGAACGCTTGTGCAAAGGCCGTGGTGTAGCGCTGCCCCAGGTTGGGTGGCAACCGCATGCCGAGCAGCAGGACCTTAGCGCCTGCGTCCCGTGACTGTTCAACCATCGCCGCAAGATTCTGCTTTAAGTGAGGGGGCGACTGGCCACGCAGACCGTCATTGCCTCCCAGCTCAAGGATGACCACCTCCGGCTCATGCTCCGCGAGCAAAGTGGCCAGCCTGGCGCGCCCGCCAGCGCTGGTGTCGCCGCTGATCGAGGCATTCACCACTTGATAACCCGCCCCTTCTGTATCAAGGCGTTGCTGAAGCATGTGTACCCACCCCTGGCTGGTTTCCAGCCCAAAAGCGGCACTGATACTATCCCCGACCACCAGCACCGTTCCCGCCAAGGCTCCCTGAGCCCAGCACAGCAGTACCAGGACACCACTTCTCAACCAATTTCGCATCGGAATCTCCATGAGCGCCAGCATTCTCTACGCCCGGAACCTTAGCAAAGCGGTACCCAGCGCGGAAGGCGAGCTGGCAATACTCGACGATGTGTCCCTTAGCCTGAACAAGGGGGAGAGCCTGGCGATCATCGGGACCTCCGGTTCCGGCAAATCGACGCTGCTCGGCCTGTTGGCCGGCCTGGATCTGCCCAGCTCGGGCGAGGTGCACCTCGCCGGCCATCTGCTCGGAGACCTGGACGAAGACCAGCGCGCCAGGGTGCGAGCCGAGCATGTCGGCTTCGTCTTTCAATCGTTCCAACTGCTCGACAGCCTCAACGCCCTAGAGAACGTCATGCTGCCCCTCGAGTTGCATGGTCGCCGTGATGCTCAGGCGAAAGCCACCGAGCTGCTCGGACGAGTCGGCCTGGGCGCTCGCCTACATCACTATCCGAGACAACTTTCGGGCGGCGAACAACAACGCGTCGCCGTCGCCCGCGCGTTCGCCGCCGAACCCAAAGTACTGTTCGCCGATGAGCCCACCGGTAATCTCGATAGCCACACCGGCGCGAACATCACCGAGCTGCTCTTCGAGCTGAACCGGGAGCGCGGCACCACCTTGGTGCTGGTCACACACGATGAGCGATTGGCGCAGCGCTGCCAGCACCTGCTTCGCCTGGAAGGTGGTCGCCAACTTCGTGATGAGCAGACCCGATGAAGCGCGTGCCCTTCAGCCGCCTGGCTGCTCTGGCGTTGCGTCAGTTGTTGCGGGACGCCCGGGGCGGCGAGCTTCGCGTGCTGTTCGGTGCGCTGCTGATCGCCGTCGCGGCAAGCACGGCCATTGGCTATTTCGGTGCACGCCTGAACGATGCCATGTTGCTGCGTGCCACGGAATTCCTCGGTGCCGATCTGGTATTACGTGGCAGCGCACCTGCCGCGCCCGAACAGATCGAGGCGGGCTCTCGGCTGCAACTCGACCATGCTCGGGTGGTGGAATTTTCCAGCGTCGTCGCGACCGACGACAATCTGCAGCTGACCAGTGTCAAGGCAGCCGACGACCATTACCCGCTGCGCGGTGAGTTGCGCAGCGCCGCCGCGCCGTATCAGCCCGAGCAGCCCGGACGTGGGCCGCAGCCCGGGGAGGCCTGGGCCGAAGCACGCCTATTCGCCGCACTCAACCTGCAAATAGGCGATCACATCGAGGTGGGTAACAAGCAGCTGCAGTTGACCCGCGCGCTGACTTACGAACCCGATCGTGTAGGCGATTTTTACAGCCTGACGCCACGCGTCCTGATGCACCTCGACGACCTTGATGCCACTGGCGTAGTGCAGCCTGGCAGCCGCGTACGCTATCGCGAACTCTGGCGTGGCTCGACCGAACAGCTGCAAGCTTACGAAGAGACCATCAAACCCGACCTGCAACCGCATCAGCGCATCGAAACCGCTAAAGATGGTAACCGCCAGATCGGCGGCGCCCTTGGGCGTGCCGAGCGCTATCTCAACCTAGCCAGCCTGGCGGCGGTACTCCTCGCTGGCGTAGCGGTAGCGCTTTCGGCGGCACGTTTTGCCGCGCGCCGCTTCGATGCCAGCGCCCTTCTGCGCTGTCTTGGCCTGTCACGACGCGAGGCGCTGACGCTCTATGCCTTGCAGCTCGGCTATCTTGGCGTAGCGGCCAGTGCAGCAGGCGCTTTGCTAGGCTGGGCCGCGCAACATGGATTGTTTTTTCTGTTGCGCGATCTCGTGGTCAGCGAAGTCCCTCCCGCAACCCTCTGGCCAGCCCTGGCAGGCATCGCCACTGGAATGGTCGCGTTGGCCGGTTTCGCCTTGCCGCCGCTGGCCGCTCTGGGCCGTGTGCCGCCGCTGCGGGTGCTGCGCCGAGATATTCTGCCGGTCCCACCGAGCACCTGGCTGGTGTACGGCGCAGCGATCGGCGCGCTTGGCCTGATCATGTGGCGCCTGAGCCTGGACTTGAAAATAACTCTCGCGCTGCTGGGTGGCGGTCTGCTTGCCACCGTCTTCCTCGGTGGTTTGTTATTGCTGGCGCTGAGCGGATTGCGTCGGGCGCTTTCTGGCGCGTCTCTAGCATGGCGCCTGGGCCTCGGGCAGCTACTCCGCCACCCGCTGGCGGCGGCTGGCCAATCACTAGCCTTCGGTCTGATATTGCTGGCAATGGCGCTGATCGCACTGCTGCGCGGCGAGCTGCTCGATACCTGGCAGAATCAGTTGCCGGACGATGCGCCCAACCATTTCGTGCTCAACGTCTTGCCCGCTGATAAGGATGCGTTCGCGCAACGTATCGAGGCGCTGTCGGATCATGCCGCGCCGCTGTACCCGGTGGTACCGGGTCGCTTGGTGGCAATCAACGGCGAGCCGGTGCGTCAGTTGGTAAGCAAGGACAGCCAGGGCGAGCGGGCAATCCGCCGAGATCTGAGCCTGACATGGGCACGCGATCTGCCTTCCGATAATCGCCTGAGCGCCGGCCATTGGTGGGGCCGCGAACGGAGCGAGCTGCCCGGCGTGTCGGTAGAAGCCGAACTGGCCGAGAGCCTTCAGGTCGAGCTGGGCGACCGGCTCAGCTTCACGGTCGGCGGGCTCACCCGCGATGTCAGCGTAACCAGCCTGCGCGAAGTGAACTGGGACAATTTCCAGCCGAACTTCTACATGATTTTCGAGCCGGAAACGCTACGTGACGTGCCCACCACCTATATGACCAGCTTCCACCTACCGGCCGGCAAGGATCGCGAACTGGTGCAGCTGGCCCGGGATTTTCCCTCCGCGACGATCCTGCAGGTCGAGGCCTTGCTCAGTCAGTTGCGCAGCATCCTCACGCAGGTCTCTCTGGCGGTGGAGTACGTGCTGATGTTCGTCCTCGCCGCCGGCCTGGCCGTGCTGTTCGCCGGGCTTCAGGCCACACTCGACGAGCGCATCCGCCAAGGCGCTCTGTTGCGGGCGCTGGGTGCGGAGCGCAGCCTGCTGCTCAAGGCCAGGCGCGCCGAGTTCGGTGTGCTAGGCGCGGCCAGCGGCTTGCTGGCCGCTCTAGGCTGCGAACTGGTCAGCGCCCTGCTCTATCACTTCGCGTTCGACTTGCGCTGGCATCCGCACCCCTGGCTGCTGATGCTGCCGGTGATCGGAGCATTGCTGGTCGGGGCTGCCGGCGTGGTCGGCACCCGCCGGGCACTGAATGCCAGCCCGCTCAATGTGCTCCGTGAGAACTGAGCAGATGAAGATAAGTGCCTCTAGAATGGGCGGCTCCTTGCCTGCCCCGGATCACCCATGAGCCGCTATCGCCCCCCACGCCCCGCCGGCACTCCCTTGATCACCCCCGAGGGCGAAGCGCGACTGCGCGCCGAGCTGCACGAGCTCTGGCATGTCAGGCGCCCGCAAGTCACGCAATCGGTCAGCGAAGCAGCAGCGCAAGGCGATCGCTCCGAAAACGCCGAGTACACCTACGGCAAGAAAATGCTGCGGGAAATCGACAGCCGAGTGCGCTTCCTTGCCAAGCGCCTGGAGAAGCTGAAGGTCGTCAGCGAGAAACCGAGCGATCCGGGCAAGGTTTACTTTGGCGCCTGGGTGACGGTGGAAGACGAGGATGGCGAGCAAGCCCGCTATCGCATCGTCGGGCCGGACGAGCTGGACTTGCGCCAAGGCCTAATCAGCATCGATTCGCCACTCGCCAGAGCGTTAGTGGGCAAACCGCTTGACGCCGAGGTACAGGTTCAAACGCCTACCGGCGCCAAGCGCTGGTACATCGTTGCCATCGACTACCCGTGACCGGCCAGTTAGAAAACGACCGATAAGTCGGTATTTCCGGCAAAATTCCGCGATAAAGAACCGATAATCGAAAATCATAACTTTCCTACCCATCCAGGCGTTCCGCCTGGTAACAGACAGCCGATACGGCGTTAACGGCCAGTTGCCATCAACTAACCTGGATGCACCATGCCAGAGCGGATGTTCTCCGATCGTAAGAAACTGGCGCGATTGCTGCAATTGTCCTACGGCAGTACGCGCAGCGCGCGGTGAATGGCGAGGGACTGCCCAATGCCCGATTCACCCACCGATGAGTGCATTCATGAACAACAAGAAGACCTTGATCGCTCTATGCCTCGGCACCGCACTGGCCCTTTCCAGCCAGGTGCAAGCAGGCTTGTTCAGCTCCAGCGGCTACACCCAGACGCGTTACCCGATCGTCCTCACTCACGGCATGCTGGGCTTCGACAGCATGCTCGGCATCGACTACTGGTATGGCGTCCCGCATGCGCTTCGGCGTGATGGTGCGCAGGTTTACGTGACCGAAGTCAGCCAGCTCAACACCTCAGAACTGCGCGGCGAAGAACTTCTGGAGCAAATCGAAGAGATCGTGGCGATCAGCGGGAAACCCAAGGTGAACCTGATAGGCCACAGTCACGGCGGGCCAACGGTGCGCTACGTCGCCGCCGTGCGTCCCGACCTGGTCGCTTCAGTCACGAGCGTCGGCGCGCCGCACAAGGGATCGGACGTCGCGGACTTGATCCGCAAGATCCCCGAGGGGTCTGGCGGCGAAGCCATCGTCGCCAGCCTGGTCAATGGCATGGGCGCGTTGATTCACTTCCTGTCCGGCAGCCCAAGTACCGAGCCACAGAACGCTCTCGGGACGCTCGAATCGCTCAACAGCGAGGGCGCTGCACGCTTCAACGTCAAATATCCACAGGGCATTCCGACCTCTACATGCGGCGAAGGGGCATACCAGGTCAACGGCGTGCGCTACTACTCCTGGAGCGGAACCAGCCCATTGACCAACCCGCTGGATATTAGTGACGCGATGATGGGCGCAGGCTCGCTCGCGTTCGACGAGGCGAATGACGGACTGGTGGGCCGCTGCAGTTCGCACCTCGGCATGGTTATCCGCGACAACTACCGGATGAACCACCTGGACGAGGTCAACCAGGTTCTCGGGCTGACCAGTCTGTTCGAAACCGATCCGTTGACCGTTTACCGCCAGCATGCCAACCGCCTGAAGAACGCAGGCCTCTGAGACGCGCCGGGGCCAACCGGCCCCGGCCCTGACCACAAGGCATATCGATGAAAAAACTCGCTGCCCTGCTTCTGCTGATCGTTACCGTTGGCGTCGCTATTCACTGGCGTGAGCCATCCGGACCGGTACAGCCCCGCACGCACACCACCATAGCCCCGGCGTTCGCTACGGCACCTCCTGTAGATCAGATGCCGGTTCGCCCCGCAGCCGTACAACCCTCACCCACCGAGACGATTCGACGTTTGCCGCCCTCTTTCGCCGGAACCCAGGTCGACGGTCGGCTTCGCGCCGACTCCCTGGGCAGGCTAATCATCGAGCGCGACGTCCGTCGCGTCTTCGATTACTTCCTGGCCTCGATTGGCGAGGAGCCGATCGAGGCCAGCGTCACCCGCCTGCGCCGCTATATCGAGGCGCAACTTCCCCAGCCCGGAGCGGACCAGGCATTGCGGCTGCTGGGCCAGTATCTGGACTACAAACGTCAGCTACTGGTACTCGAAGAGCAACACGCGCAGCGGGCCGATCTGGATACCATGCGCGAGCGGCTGCGCGCAGCTCGGCACCTGCGCGCCGGGACATTTGATGAAGAGACACACGAGGCATTCTTTGCGCTGGAGGAAGCGGCCGACAGCTTCACGCTGGGAAGATTGGCGATTCGACGCACCCCAACCCTCAATGCAGCGGCTAAGGGGGCAGCTATCGACAGGCTGCAGGACAGCCTGCCGCCCGAACTGCGGGACGGAATGGTGATACAGCTGCAGTCCCAACTACGCGAGCAGACACAGGTGCTGCAGTCCAGCGGCGGTTCGCCGACCGATCTGCGTCAGCTGCGCCAGCAGCTGGTCGGCAATGCTGCCACCGCGCGCCTGGAACGACTCGATCTGAAACGACAAGAATGGCAGAAGCGGCTGGCGGTCTATCGCCAGGAAAAGAAACGCATCGAAAGCAGCCGGGGCCTTGGGGACGCTGACAAGCGTGCGGCTATCGCTCGATTGGCGGCGGAACACTTCGAGGAAAACGAGCGCCGGCGCCTGGATGCAGCCGAACAGCGACTCATCATGAAAAACGGCTAAGCGGTTAATTGGCCGCGCTCTGGGGCCCGCCTTCCAGCAGGTAGCGTTCACGGGTGTAGGCCAGGTAATACTTGTTGACCGCATTAACGTAGCTGACCACGCCCATGCCCATGGTCGCCATGGCGACACGTTCAACCTGGAAGAACCACTGGTCCGGATTGAGACCGAGGCGACGGGCCTCCGCACGCATACTCTGAACCCGCTGCGGGCCCATGTTGTAGGCAGCGAGGACGAACGCCATGCGTTCACGCTCATTCAGTCTGGGACTGGAAAAGAATTTCCGACGAATGTTCGCCAGATACATCGCGCTGGCCTGCACATTGTTGTCCAGCTTGCCGATGTCATTTACGCCCATACTGCGAGCAGTGGCGGGAGTTACCTGCATCAGCCCGGTGGCCCCGTAAGCACCGCGAGCCGCCGGATTGAGGGTCGACTCTTTGAACGCCAACGCGGCGAGGTTCAACCAATCGATATCCTGCTGCTGAGCATGCCGCTGCAAGGTTGGCCGTACTTTCTCAAGGCGCTGGCGTCCGATCCGGTCGAGCGGATACTGCACTCGATAGAGCCGCCGATAGACTCGAACGAACGCAGCGTCCTGGTTGTCCGGCGAATTGTAGCCGTGAAGAAAGCGATCAACGCTGGCACGCAACATGCTCGCCTCCTTTCGCAGAAACCAATGCATGTCGGCCCGCTTGCCCAGCGTCAGCTGGGATTCGATACGCAGCTTGGGCAGCACCTTCGCCCAGCGTTCGGCAATGGTCTGCTCAACAACCGTAGCCGGATAAACTCCGGCCTGCACCATTTCCAGTACATCCTCCACTGCAAGCGTCGGATCCACCCACTCGATGGAAATCGGAGCACGCCCGGCCTGCATCAACTGCTGATTAATGCCTTCCAGAGCAGGCCCGGCCGCACTGCCAGCCGACAACGCCAAACTACGCCCCGATAATTGCTCGAAGCTTTTGTAACGATGGTTGCCCTGGCGGCTGACCAGCACCATCGGCACCTTATCGACGACGGCCCGGCTGCGACTGACTCGGCGCATCGCACCCAACTCCAAAAGCTCTCCCGGCGCCACCAGATCACCCTCGCCTCGTTGCAGCGCGCCAAGCAGCTGATCTTTGGCCTTGGGAATGATTTCCAACGTGATCTGAGGTCCTTTCGAACCCCGATTGAGAAACTGTTCGAACGCACGCAGACGCACATATTCCACGCCGATGGCTTCACCCTTGACCTCGCCTGAGCTATTGCGGCTCTGGTTGATCAGCACGCGAAGCACCTGACTGCGGCGAATCTCCGCCAGATCGCGTACCGTATCCACCGGCTGCCATGCCTGGGGGCCCATTACCCGCGCGACCACCGGCCACGGCGCGAGCGCCAGCAGACACAACAGCAGTGGGAATAGTCGGATCATCACAGGGTATCGGCTCGAACGGGGGCAGTATGCAGTGCGGCAGGCTACCGCCGCGGCGGCGAAGATTCTCACAGCGGAGGCTCGGTCGCCAGCGTCACTTGTCTATTAGCATGAGATATTGGCTTCAACTACTTGATTAATATAGTTATATTGTTTTGATTTATAAGCGAGGCAGTTCCATGCAGCTTGTCGACATCGGCGTCAATCTGACCCACCCGACCTTCGCTCGCGATCCGCGCGCCGTGTTGAATCGCGCCTATGCGGCGGGAGTGACGCAGCTGGTGCTGACGGGTACCAGCCTCGCCGAGAGCGAGGCAGCACTGGGCCTCTGCCGGGAGCTGGATGAAAGTCGGCAGCGCCTGTTTTGCACGGCGGGGATCCACCCCCATGACGCGAGTCAATGGACGTCGGAAACCGCATCCCAGCTGAAAGGTCTGCTCGCCGAACCCGAGGTGCGCGCCGTCGGTGAGTGTGGGCTGGACTTCAACCGGGACCTATCCCCTCGCTCACAGCAGGAACGGGTGCTGGAGGAGCACCTGCAACTGGCGGTGGAAACCGGCCTGCCAGTGTTCCTTCACGAGCGCGACGCCGACCAGCGCCTGGCGGCGATCCTCCGGCCTTTCCGTGACCAGCTCAGCGCCGCGGTGGTGCACTGTTTTACCGGGGAGAAACGAGCCCTATACGCCTATATGGATCTTGACCTGCATATCGGCATCACCGGCTGGATCTGCGACGAGCGGCGTGGCACGCATCTGCATCCGCTTGTCCGCGATATTCCAACATCGCGATTGATGCTAGAAAGCGATGCGCCTTACCTGTTGCCTCGCACGCTTCGGCCTAAACCCAAGGGCGGCCAGAACGAACCCGCCTTCCTCCCGGAGGTGTTGCGAGAGGTGGCCCGACATCGCGGCGTGCCCGAGGACGAACTGGCCACTTCCACTACCGCTTGTGCCCGGCAATTCTTCGCTATCACGCCGCTGGATCAGCCAGAACGGCGCTAAAGCCGGGTGCTTCTATCGCCAATAACCGGCTCACACAAAATGGCAAGAACGCCTTTCGCTTAGCCGTTTGCATAGAAACCGACGGTGTGGTCAACGTCATGCACAGCATTGCCGGGCAGACCAACCTGCTCGAATTAAACGCAGCCATCGAGGCCGCCCCCGACCAGAATCGCCGGTCAGCCAAACACCGTAACAGTCTGGCGACTCAAGGCCACCAACTCCCCCTCGGCCGTCCAGAGTGCCGCTGCACAATGGCCATAACCGTCCTGAGCGTGCTCGATCACCGCGCGGTACCGGCACCAGTCATGGGTATCCACCTGCGGAGACGGCTGGATGAACTCGATGGTCCAGGTCAGCGAGCTACCAGGTGCGAAGCTGTTTAGATGAGACAGCACCGCGGGTGGCCAAGCATCAACCAGTGCCAGCAAATGCGAAACGGTGACAGGCTCGCGCTCGATCTCGCCGCGCAGCCGTACCCAGCCGCCCATCTCACGTGAAGCATTGCCGGTAAAAGGCAGCCCGCCGATCCCCCAACGCATCGCCAAATAACGGGTGAATTCCGGCGCTGCGCCCGGTACATATGGCAGCTCCTGGCACTCTTCCACTGGCGGCATTACCGGAGCCGTTTCCGCGGCTACCCGGATGGCCGAGGCCCGGGCTGCACCGAAACTGCCTTGGATGATGGTTACCACCTGACCATTCTGCACAGCCCGCCCGAGTACCTGGCTCACGGCCTTCCCCTCGCGCAGCACTTCAGCCTCGAAGCCGACCGGGGTATCGACCAGCAAGGGACCGACGAAGGTTATGGCCAGAGAACGCACCGGTCGACCGTCCGGCACCTGCGCCTGCATGGCCTCGTACACGAGCGCTGCAACCACCCCGCCAAAGCCGGCACGACCCTGGCCCCAGGTGGCAGGAACGGTAACGTTCGCAGGATTGTCACGAACGGCGTTGATCAGTTCGGAGAAAGTCATGCCCACCTCGGATTGTTTTTATGGTTCGCCATCTTACCGTCGGCACATCGTTAGAAGCGCGCAACTGAGCTTCGGTGATAGCGCACCATCGCACACAGCTATCGTTCATCGGGAACAGCTTTCGGCTTCCAGCGAGCACCGGATCGCCATGACAGCTGGCGCCGCAGCCTGGCAAGCGACGCTTGTAGTTCGCCCCTGCCCGATGGACGGTCGGCGTAACGGGCCATCTCGTAGAGACGCGCAAACTCACGAATCGATTCGGCACTTGCCGGGAGCAGAGCCGCCGCCCGTTCGGCGAAGTCCCGTGCGCCTTCACTCGCCTGGCGCTCGATGCCCTGACGTGCAAGCAATCGCTCGAAGTGCCGGAATAAGCGTATTTGTAGATCCCGTTCGCGGCGCCATGGTTTCAGCACAATGACTGCCAGTCCCGCCATCAACAGCGCCCCGATCAAGACTGTCAGCAATCCGAGCCGCCGCGCGTCAAGCTTGCCGAACAGCCCTTTCAATACATCCAGCTGGCGCTCGCCCTGATAGCCGAGTACCCAACGCTGCCAGCCGTAGTTCAGATTATCCCAGCCGAATCGCAGCTGGTTCAGCCAATCGATGTCTCGATAACGCCGCAGCGTCAGCGGAGAATCATCAAGAAGCGCATCTTCGTCTGAAAGCGCTTCCTCCAGCCCCAGTTCGATGCGCTCGGGCGCGACCTGAAACGTTGGGTCGATTGCGATCCATCCTCGATCCGCGCGCCAGTATTCGACCCAGGCGTGGGCGTCAAGCTGGCGAACGGACAGATAATTACCCGATGGATTGATCTCTCCGCCCTGATAGCCCGCAACTACCCGGGCAGGTACGCCGGCGGCACGCAGCACGAACGTCATCGCTCCCGCATAGTGGATACAGAAGCCGTTCAGCGTATCGAACAGAAAACCGTCGACGATATCGCCCCCCACCGATGAAGGCTTCAGGGTGTAGCGGTATGGCTGCTGGTTGAAGTGCTGCAAAAGCGTCTGCACGAGGTCAGCAGGATTCGGATGTTCGCGGCGCAACGTAGCTGCCCAGGCGCGACTGCGAGGGTTGCCCTGCGCGGGAAGCTGCAAGGCGCGCTCCAGCGTGGCAGGCGGAGCGACTGGTTCGCGCAACGATTCAGGCCAGGAGGTCGCCTGATACAGCAAAGCCTGATCGATTGGGCGGGTACGCTGCAGATGAAAATCGGTCATCAGCCGCACGTCACCCGCTTCGACCTGCGGCACATCCAGGGCGTACAACCACGGACGACCGCTGGGCTGCATGACCACGCTGTACTGCACCGGTGTGCCTCTCGGCGCCCAATCAGGCGCGTGCGGAACCTGTGAGGCAAGCGATTGTGACCAGCGCCGACCATCGAAGCGTTCGAAGGTTACAGCCCGCCAGTACAGCCGATCCCGCGCGGGAATCGGACCCTCGAAACTGGCTCTGAATGCCAACTGGGAGGACCGGCTCAGCTCGGCAATATCACCGGGGGACATGCTGTCTGACAGCCCGGTAACGCCGCGGTCGCTTGGCTGTGGCAACGACCAGAGCGGCCCCAGTCGCGGAAACAGTACGAATAGAACGAGCATTAGCGGCATCGCCTGCAATAACAGCGAGCCGGCCAAACGCAGCGTCGGCCAGGGGTGGGTGCCGGCAGCACTCTGCTGGAGGCCAATCATTGCTGCCAACAGAGCCGTGACCGGCAGAAGGCTGTAAATCCCGGCTGGTAGGCTGTCGTAGAACAGGTAGCTCGTGGTCACGGCGAAAAAGCCGAGAAAAACCAGCACCCATGCATCACGGAGACTGCGCATTTCGACCAGCTTGAGAATAAACGCAGCGATCAGCAGCACAACGCCTGCGTCGAGTCCGATCAGGCTGCCGCGCGACAGGTACACGCCACACCCCACACCGATCATCATTAAGGCTTTCACCCAGCTGCGTGGATAGCGCGCGCGCATGCGAAAAATTTGCACCCGCCAGGTGGCGCAGGCCAGCCAGAGGCCGATAATCCAAAGCGGCAAGTGGCCAAGATGCGGCAGGATCACGAGCACTTGCGCGACCAGCAGCCAGATCAGCCCGTTGCGTGGAATCGTCTGGAAAGCGCTCATCGAGTGCCCTCCCGCTCCAAGCCAAATACCGCTAGTTCACGCAGGCAGCGGTTGCGGTGATCGACGCCGACATCCGGGCCGATGGTGCTCGCATCAACACGCAAGGCGAACGGTTGCTGACGCGCGGACAGCTCGACAACCCAATGGCAAAGCAGCGAAAGACGAGCTTCGATATCGCCATCCAGCGCTTCGAGGTCAAGCAGCGGTTCCTGCCCGAGCAGCGCGGTGAAATCCTTGACCAACAGGCCTTGGCCCCGGGAATAAGCCTTCCAGTTGAGGCGTCGCCTCGAGTCGCCCGGCTGCCAAGGTTTCAGACCTTGATAATCATCGATGCCGGCGCCCGAAGCCCGGGTGCCCTCGCGCTCTTGTTCAGCCGATCCATCGGTTTCCGGCAACGTCCCTGCTATCGGGCGAGGATAGACCAGTGCAGCCAGCTGCAAATCGACCCAACTCCAGGCCACCAAAATGCCCAGTGGAAAGCGGCTCTCGACGCGTAGACGCCCCGGCCGTAGCCAGCCGCGGCGTTCGGTCGGCAGGCTTAACTCGATTTCGCAGGTGCCCCCTGCCGGCACGTCGACTGTCTGCAGACCGCTGCTGGGCCAACCCAGCGCGACAGCCTGATAGAGACGACCGCGGCTTTCCAGCCGGACCTGCAGCCGCGCCTGCTCATCGAGAAAGACTGCCTGCGAGCCACCCGCCTGTAGCGTCAACCCGGCGAGATTGCGCCAGGTGTGAAGGATTGCGACCATATAGACCGAGCCGAGCAGGAACGTCAGGGCATACGCAAGGCTGTTCTGGTAATTGATCGCCGCGATCAACATCAACAGCAGCGCCAGCAAAAAGGTCATGCCCACCGGGGTCGGCATGATGAATATCCTTCGCTGATCGAGCCGCATGCTCGGGCCAGGCGGTATGCGCTTCAAAAGCCAGCGATCACGAACCCGTGGTAGCAGTCGCATGCGTGTCCTCTCGGCAGTGTTGGAAGTTGCGCATCAGAGCGCGGGCACTTCACGTAACAGCCACTGCACCAGCGCCCCCCCGCCGTGACCGGTGGCATCGGCACGCTCGCGCAGGCGATGGCCAACCACCGAAGGCAGCACCGCCTGGACATCTTCAGGGATGACGTAATCACGTCCATCTAGGAATGCCCAGGCGCGTGCCGAGGCCAGCATTGCAAGACTGCCGCGCGGCGATAGCCCCCAAGCGAATTGCGGCTGCGTGCGGGTCGCCTCTACTAGCCGCAGCACGTAATCGACCAGCGCATCGCTGACCCGGACCTGCGCCACCGCCTCCTGGATTTCCACCAGCGCCGTGCGGTCGAGCAGAGGTTCCAGCCGAACTAGCAGATCGCGACGCGCGTCCCCCATCAGCAGGGCCTTCTCGGCGGCTTTCGCGGGATAGCCCAATGACAGCCGCATGAGGAAGCGGTCCAGCTGCGATTCGGGCAGTGAAAACGTGCCGCCGGAGCTGACCGGATTCTGCGTGGCGACGACGAAGAACGGATCGGGCAATGGCCGCGTGGCACCCTCAATGGTCACCTGCCCCTCCTCCATGGCTTCGAGCAGGGCGCTCTGGCTTTTGGGCGTGGCCCGGTTGATCTCATCCGCAAGAACCAACTCAGCGAAAATGGGGCCCGGATGGAACACGAACTGACCGCTGTCCTTATCAAACACCGAGGTACCGAGAATATCGCCTGGGAGGAGATCCGAGGTGAACTGGATCCGCTGGAATTCCAGCCCCATGACCTTGGCAAGCGCATGGCTCAGGGTGGTCTTGCCCATGCCAGGCAGGTCCTCGATGAGCAGATGTCCTCGCGCAAGCAGGCAGGCCATGGCCAACCGCACCTGTGATTGCTTGCCGAGCAGTACCTCGTTTACCGCTCGCAGACAGACATCCAATCTAGCGCGCATGCCACTCTCCTTCGATTCGTCTAAGTGATGCTACTGACCCGACGGCTCCAGGCAAAGCCGGCGGAAACCTTTGTTGGCAAAGTTGTGACCCGGCGCTTGATCACGCTCACGCCTATGGATCTCGACGGCGCCAATCTCGCCATGCGATAGCCCTGCAGTCCGATCGGCAGTAAGCGGTGCCGCAGTGGGGCGACGATGAAGTTTGGCTTGATGAGAGGCGCCGGCCATTGGATGGCCTATGCATCTCGCCAACTAAGGTCGGAGCATCTCGAAACGTTCACGCGTGTAGGTGTAGCTGACGCCACCGAGCCGGCCGACCAGATCCAGCCTGGCCGGATCGATGCGCCCCCGTTCATCGAGCACTTCGTCATCAATATGCGCCAGCAGCACCTCAGCAAAAATCAGGTGGCAGTTGGGTGACTCCGTCGGGTACGGCAGGATCTGCGCCACCCGACATTCGAAGGCAACCGGTGCCGCCTGCACCCGCGGCACGTTCACACGTTTCGCCGGTTCACTGGCGATGCCGCAGTGCTCAAATTCGCTGATGCCATGGGGTAACGCTGCAGCGGATGCATTCATTGCTTCGGCCTGTTCGGCGCCCACCAACTGGACGACTAGCTCCCCGGTATCCTGTGCATTTCGAGCGGTATCCTTCGGCACGCCTTCTTTCAGACCGACATTGATCAGTAATGTCGGGGGCTCGCTGCTGATGACCTGAAAGAAACTGAAGGGCGCAAGGTTACTGATGCCATCTGCCGAGCGGGTCGATACCCAGGCAATCGGGCGCGGCGTAACTGTCGAAGTTAGCCAACGATAGCTCTCGGCCGGCGTCAGTGCGGAAAAATCGAGCTGCATGGTGATGTCCTGCTGAACCGACCGGCGCGTCTGGCTCGAGCGAAGAAAGGGTGGCACCGGCCACAGGTGCCACTGGAGTGCTGTTAGCGCCCGGCGCGTGACTCGCGTAGATAGAAGCGGGCTTTCTTGGCCTTTTCTACGCAGCCCTGGTAGGCCTCGAATTGCTGCTGAGTCTTGGCACCGGTCAGCAGAGCCATCGCCTTGGAATAGCTCACGGTACCGGCGAAACCTTCCGCTTCGGCAATGCTCTGCTCTTCCCAGGCCGCATTCAGCTGAGACGCACAGCTATCGCGATAGGCGGTTTTTCCAGCGCAGCCTGTCAGGGCCAGCGCCAGCACGGACAAACAGATCAGACTTTTCATCGATACATCCCTCGTTCTAAAAACCTGCTCAGGTTTGCTTTCCTGCAGCACGTTCGCGCAGGAATTCGACCACAGCGTCCTGCTCACCCGCGAACTCGATACGGGAGGCCTTGCTTTCCCGCTGATAGGCATACATCGGATCGTAGTACTGTTTCAGCAACGCCTCGATCCACCCCCGGTGCAGATCGACCGCACCGGTACTGCCCTGTTCGGCAAGCGCCTGGCCCATGATCGCGGCCAGGCGTGCGTAGCACTCTCCACCGAGCCGCTTGCTGATATTGACCAGACTTTGCTGCAAACGCTCGGAGAAAGCTGTGAATCCGTCCTCGCCTTGCTCAGCAGTGAATTCGGCACAGAGATCGATCACATAGTCTTTGAGAATACGATCGACACGACCTTCGAAGCTATCCTCCAGCCATACCAACGGATAGCGCTGCATGCCCTGGAATAGCGGCAGCGGAATCGAGCAGCGGCCCACCAGCCGCGCCTCGTCTTCGAGCACGAACTGCCTGGCTCCAGCCTGCTGCATCTTAAGCAAGCGAATCGCCAGCGCGTTCTCGAAATCGATCTGTACCGGTTGCGGCGTGGCGCGCTTGCCGAAGCTTGAGCCCCGGTGGTTGGCGATACCCTCCAGATCGACGCCGTCATCCAGACGCGCCAGCACTTCGGTCTTGCCGGTGCCGGTCATGCCACCGACCAGCACGAAGTCATCCTGGGCCGCCGTGTGCTCGATGGTTTCCAGCAGGAAATGACGCATCGCCTTGTAACCGCCGGTCACGCGCGGATAGTCGATTCCCGCCTCGGTCTTCAGCCATTGCTGAACCAGCTGCGATCGCAACCCACCACGAAAACAATAGATGTAGCCCTGCGGGTTGTCCCGAGCAAAGTCGGCCCAGGACTGGATGCGCTCGGTCTTGACCTGGCCGCTGACCAGCCGATGGCCGAGCTCGATCGCGGCCTCTTGGCCGTGCTGCTTGTAGCAGGTGCCTACCTTCTGCCGCTCAAGGTCGTTCATCAATGGCAGGTTGACCACACCCGGAAAGGCGCCCTTGGAAAATTCCACCGGCGCGCGGGCATCCATCATTGGGAGATCGTTGAGAAACAGCTCGCGGTAGTTATCGGTATCGCCGCGCATCAACGGACCTCGACAGCAAAGGCGCCGGCTTCGACCAACTCGCCGATCGGCTCGAGCGCCAGACCCAGCTCCATCGCGGCTGCCAGGAATTCCGCCTCACCTTCGGGCGCGACCGCGACCAGCAAGCCGCCACTGGTTTGCGGGTCGCAGAGCAATTGCTTGTGCGCCTCGTCGAGCGCGGCGATGCGGTCACCATAGCTTTCGAAGTTGCGCACAGTACCGCCGGGTATGCAGCCCTGCTCCAAGTAATATTCAACCCCCTCCAGACGTGGCACGCGGTTGTAATCGATGCGCGCGGTCACACCGCTGCCGTCGGCCATTTCCACAAGGTGCCCGAGCAATCCGAAGCCGGTGACGTCGGTCATCGCGTGAACGCAGGCGAGCTTGCCGAAGCGGCTGCCGGGTGTGTTCAGCGTGCACATCCAGTCACGCGCCCGACCGACATCTTCAGCGCGCAGCTTGGCCTTCTTTTCGGCGGTTGTGAGAATGCCGATGCCCAGCGGTTTGGTCAGGTAGAGCTTGCAACCCACCGTCGCCGTATCATTTCGCTTCATCTGGGCCTTATTCACCAGGCCTGTCACCGCCAGGCCGAAGATTGGCTCGGGGGCATCGATCGAATGGCCGCCCGCCAGCGGAATGCCCGCCGCATCGCAGACGGCCCGGCCACCAGCAATCACCTCGCGGGCCACTTCCGGCGGCAATAGGTTAACCGGCCAGCCGAGAATAGCGATGGCCATCAATGGCTCGCCGCCCATGGCGTAGATGTCGCTGATGGCGTTGGTCGCAGCGATGCGTCCGAAGTCGAACGGATCGTCGACGATGGGCATGAAGAAGTCGGTGGTCGAGACCACGCCCCGCTCATCATCGATACCGTATACCGCGGCATCGTCACGCGAGGCATTGCCGACCCACAGGCGCGGATCGAGATTTTGCGCGCCACTGCCGGCGAGGATCACATCCAGCACCTTGGGCGAAATCTTGCAGCCGCAGCCGGCACCATGGCTGTATTGGGTGAGGCGGACGGGTTCGCTCATCTAGAAAGACTCTCGTGACGCTGGCAAAACGGGCGCCGATTGTAGCAAGAAGGCCGGCGACTGGCGGCATCTCAGATCGCGCCGACGCTTCGTGAAAGCAATACCGCGGCAAGAGTGCCTGCGAGCTTCGAATGTTTGCGGCTTGTGCATTGGAACACTTGAACCCTCACGCTTGAGGCTTGAAGCTATCGCTCTGCCAAAGGGAGAATCGAATGGGCAACAAGGTGGCATTGGTACTGGGCTCAGGTGGCGCGCGCGGTTATGCGCACATCGGTGTCATCGAGGAACTCGTGGCCCGAGGCTACGAGATCAATTGCATTGCGGGCTGCTCGATGGGCGCGGTGGTCGGCGGGATCTACGCGGCGGGCAAGCTGGACGAATACCGTGAGTGGATCGAGAGCCTCGATTACTTCGACATGCTGCGCCTGGTCGATCCGAGTTTCAGTCTCGGGGCGATACGAGGCGAGAAGATCTTCGGCCGTATCCGCGACATGCTGGGTTCGATCAATATCGAGGATTTGCCGATCCCCTTCACGGCCGTCGCGACCGACCTGACCAACCAGCAGGAAATATGGTTTCAGGAAGGCAACCTGGAACTGGCGATGCGCGCCTCGGCCGCCATCCCAAGTCTGTTCACACCTGTGATGCAGGGTAACCGGATGCTGGTGGATGGCGGGATCCTAAATCCTTTGCCGATAGTCCCGGTGGTCTCCAGCCACAGCGACATCATCATCGCGGTAAACCTTAACGCCAATAACCACCGACAATATCCACTGCCCGAGGTGATCCGCCCCGGTCGTTTCGACGCCATGGTCAGTTCGATCAGCTCGCACATACCATTCTGGCGCAGCAAGGGGCTGGAGGAGCATATCGCTGAACTTCAGGGCGCTGACGGGTCGAGCGACAACCAACCGCCAGCAGCTCCTACCGGGCAGAGCGCGCCGAAATCGGCGGAGGGCTCCATGGTGGTGGATGTCGGCGGGCCAGCATCGCTACTGGAATTGATCAACCAGAGCTTCGAGGTGATGCAGTCGTCGCTGACCCAATACAAGATCGCCGGCTATCCGCCAAACGTACTGGTCAACATCCCCAAGCGCGCCTGCCGGTTCTACGAGTTTTACAAAGCGCCCGAACTGATCAAGCTGGGCCAGATCATCGCTAGAGACGCACTCGATAAGTACGAGGAAGAGCAGCTCTAAGCGCAGCGGCTGCTCTCCTCATCGGGGCGGTGTCTGGTCCAAATGCCCACCCGGTAGTCGCTCCGGGTGGGCGACTCCCGGTACTTCCTTGATCAGCCAATCACCCAGAAGGCTATAGGCGACCGCCAGCAGCGTCGGGCCGAGAAACAGCCCCATGAAACCGAACGCCAGCACGCCGCCAAACACACCCAGCAGCACCACAACCAAGGGCAGGTTGCCGCCGCGACTGATCAGATAGGGCTTGAGTACGTTGTCCACCCCGCTGATGATGAACATGCCCCAGGCACCGAGAAATACCGCCATGCCGTACTGGCCTTGCCAAACCAGCCAGGCGACTGCCGGCCCCCAGATCAGCGGCGGAACCATGAGAAAGCTGAAGGCGAACGTCAGCAGGCCGAGAATCAGAGCGCCCGGTATGCCAGCGATGGTGAATCCCACATACGCGAGAATCGCTTGGGCAGCGGCCGTACCGATCACCCCGTTGACGACTCGTTGTACCGTACCAGCCACCAGCTCCAGGTAATGATCAGCGCGATCACCGATCAGCCGATGCAGCAGGCTGTGAACAAATGCCGCCAGTTTCGGCCCGTCGCGATAGAAGAAGAACACCAGCACCAGACTGAGCGCCAGCTCCAGCATACCGCCGCCAATTCGAGCGCTGCGCACCAGCAGCCAGTTGCCGACTTGGCCGATATAAGGGCGAATGGTTGCGAAGAATGCTGTGCCCTGCTCATCCAGGGCGTACCAGAGAGCCAGCAGGCGGTCCCCTACCAGCGGTAGTTCACCCAGCCATCCAGGTGGCGCTGGCAGGCCCTGCACCTGCAGGTTATGCACCAGCACGTTAACCTCGCGTATCTGATCGGCAATGTTGAACCCCAGCCACACCAGCGGTACCGCTACCGAGACCATCCAGCCAAACGTCAACAGCGTCGCGGCGAGGGTCGAATTACCCCTCAACCAGCGTGTCAGCACCCGCATGACCGGCCAGCTCGCGAACGCCAGCACTGCCGCCCAGAACAGTGCGGAGGCAAAAGGAGCCAAGACCCACACGCAGGCACCGAGCAGCACCAGGAGCAGAATCTGCACCAGCAGACGATCGTTGTTAAGCATCGATGTACCTATGGAAACAGGGTGCGCTTTTGAGCCAAGTGCACCAGAGGGGGCTCTATTGCAGTCTGAAACGCGCCCTCAATGCAACAGTTTGATACGCAGGCCCTCCTCGTCGGACACTTCGGCCTCCAGTCGCCGCGCCTTGATCCGCTCCTGCGTAAGGGCTTCATGCCAGCCAGCTGCACCCTTGCCTTCCAGAACGACCCGGGTGGTGCTGTCGAGCCGCAGCACATTCGCCAACAGCGCACCCCACTCCGCCGTGGGCTCTTGCGGCAATCGAGGCAGCCATAGCTCGCCGGTATCTTTCAACTGACGCAGCAAGGTAGCCGGATTCGGCAGGATGATGCCGAGCGCTGTATCGGGATTGAACTGTTCCACATGCAGGTAAGGACGGCCATTGCCACGCGTGACGCCATAGAGTGCCATGAGCTGATCGGAATCGCCCGGCAGACGCGCCAGCAAATAAGCCTGCCTGGCATCGGGACCGTAGAGCGCTGAACGCTGGAAGATCTCGTTCGCCCATAGACTGCTCGATCCACACTCGCGACCCTCACACCAGAAGAGCAGTTCTGCACCATCCTCCAACAGCCGACTGCGTGCCCGCTCGAATGCTTCGATACCGGTATGGACCTCCGGCAGCAGATAGGTGACGGCTGTCAGCTGGCCGCTCGCGCTGATCTGATCGCTCATCCGCAGCCGCCCACTGATGCGACGAATCGAGTCCAGCGGATAAGTTCGCTCCAGGACCTGCTGTTCTTTGAACGCGACGATTCGCGACTGCGGATATCGCGGAAGCGAGTCGAAATCTCGGCTGCCAGGCAGGTCAGCCGCGCTCGCCGCATTGGCGAGCATGACAAACGTGGCTATCCACACAGCTCGTATACGGCAGCTCAACGGGACACCATCCGCTGTGCAGTTTGACCATTGGGCGTGGCGGCGGTATGGCGTTCGATCATCGGGGGTGTTCCTGTTGAGGCGAGAGCCCAGCCTCACCAGTTGGCAAAAGCAAGTCAAGCGGGGCTTTGCGACAGATTTTTGCGCAACCGCTGCCGTCTGGCTCAAACCGCAAAGAACGGGTTAAAAACAGCCGCCACCGCCTCGGCTCCCGCTTGGTCGTCCAGGTGCAAATGATGACCACCCGGCAATCGGTGCAGCTGGAATGGCAAGGCCTCGGACAGTTCGACCATGGCCGGCTGGATCATCAGCCCCTGTTGCGCCAAAACCAGGCTCGCAGGGCAGGCCACTCGGTGCACGAACGCCAGTGCATGCGCACGGCTCAGACGCATCGGCGACGGCAACATCAAACGCGCGTCGGTGCGCCAGGTATAGCCCCCTGGGACCGGCATCAAACCTCGTTGGGCCAGCCGTTCGGCAGCGTCGTAGCTGACCGCCCCGACGCCTTTCATACGTGCCGAGACGGCCTGCTCGAACGTGGGGTAGACCGGTTTGCGCTTGCCGTCTACGGCGAGCAGCGCCTGCAATGATTCGCCGAGTTTCTGCGGTGCGGTGTCGGCCTCTCCGGTATAGGGAATCACCCCGTCAATCAGAGCCAGACGATCAATGCGCTCGGGCATGGCGCCGGCCAGCATGACCGAGACGATGGCACCCATGGAGTGGCCCAGCAGAGAAAATCGCTTCCAGCCGAACTGTTCCGCGGTTTGCAGCACGTCGTAGGCGTAGTCCCAGATGTTATAGGGAGCACCGGCGGGTCGATGATCGGAATGACCGTGCCCCGGCAGATCCAGCGCGACGATACGGATCCCCTCGAGCAGCGGCGCCAGACGGGAGAAGGTGGCGGCATTGTCCAGCCAGCCGTGCAGTGCGATAACCGGCTGGCCATCCTCGGGCCCGTAGAGATGCGCCGCGACTTCGATATGTGGCAGGCGCAGGCGGATTTCTTCGAATGGGATACTCATGCAGCACCTCTTCGGTCCAGTTCGCTCCAGCGACTGAACAATTGTCTGAGCAGGATCGCAGTGCCGCGCGGATGCTCAAGCGGGAACATATGCCCACCGGGCACGCTATGCGCCTCGCCGTGGGCGACCAACCGCAGCAGATATGCATGATGGGGCAGCACCACCCGACTCTCGCGGCCACGCACCACCGCAAGCGGAATCTTCAGCGCATGCGGCCAGCCTGGGGTCATGTGCGGCACGCTGCGGTAAATCCGGATTTCGGTTTTCGGATCGAAGCGCAGGCGCACGCCTTGAGCGGTCGTTTCCAGCCCATGCTCGATATAGGCATCTAGGCAGTCAGGGTCGAATGAGCGAAACAACGCCTTGCTGGCGAAATATCGCCGCGCTTCGTCTGGGCAACTGAATTCCTCGCGACGGCCCAGGGTGCGTCCGGCGGGCGTAAGCCGATCGATGAAGCCGAAGCGCTTGGCCGCCCAGATCAGCGTCTGGTCGAACCATGTGGTCATCGGCGAATCAAGCATGACCACACCACGATAAAGCTCTGGTCGCTGCAGGGCCGCATGATAATGAAGCATCCCACCCAGCGAATGACCGACGCCCCAGACTGGCTCTCCCAGTACCGCGAGTTGCTCAAGGAGCTCCTGCACCAGATTCTGCCAGTTGTCGTCCACTGGGAAGCGAGGATTATGGCCGTGCTGGTCGAGGTGGGTCACGACATACTCAGGCGCCAGTTCGCCGAACAGCTTGCGATAAGTCGCCGAGGGAAAACCGTTCGCGTGAGCGAAGAAGATGCGTTGCGTCATGAGCTCAATGCGAAAGAGGAGAAGTGGCCATTGTCTGGCCCCTCCCCCTTTCACAGCAATTGGCGTGAGCGGCAGAACCAAAGGCAGTCCTGCCAAACAAGGGGTCTACGACGCCTCTATACGTCGTGGGCTGTTTTCACCTACGGGCATGACGGCGACGGTTAAACGGGAAATGCAGCTGAGCTTACCGTCGTCGCCGCTCAAGCGGATATCCCAGACGTGGCTGGAACGTCCGACATGAACCGGTCGGCATACGGCAGTAACGCGACCACTGCGCAACGCGCGGATATGGTTGGCGTTCACTTCGAGGCCCACACAATAGAACCGGCTCGAGTCGATGCATTGGTAGCTCGCCACGGAACCTACAGTTTCGGCGAGCACGACCGACGCGCCGCCATGCAGCAAACCGTAGGGCTGGTGGGTGCGAGAATCGACGACCATGCTTGCGGTGAGGGAGTTATCGTCGACCGCTTCGAAACGAATATCGAGCAGTCCGAGGATGGTGTTCTGGCGGTTTGCATTGAGTTGTTCGAGCTCCGGGGGACGCTGCCAAATGCTCAAGTGTCGCTCTCCATGATTTCTGATTTTTTTATTGGTGATTTGCGGCTTACTGCACGCTGCGCTGCACTGGATTTCTCCAATCAGGCCGCACGCTAGCCTGGGTGCTGCAGCCCGACGAGCTGCATCAGACCCGCCGCCAGATATTCCCCGTCCAGTTCCGCCAAACTCGCAGTCGCCATGGGCAGCGGTGATTCACGATGGCCACTGACCAGCCATCCACCCAATGCACCAACGAAGGGCTGGTGGGTCACAAGCAACAACTGCTGCTCGGCACGGCGGTCAAGATAGAGCATCGCATCGGCTGGATCGGTCTCGGGTGTCAGCCAGGGTACGGTTTCCACCGGCCCAGTAAAACCAAGCGTCTGACGGACTATTTCGGCGGTCTGCTTAGCCCGTTGGTACGGGCTGACGAGGATCGCCTGCAGGGATCGGCCCTGCAGATGAGCGGCAGCGCGCTCCACTTCTAATCGCCCGGCGTCTGTCAGATTGCGCTCCGCATCGGTACGAGCCTTGGGCTCGGCCTCGCCATGACGCAGTAGCCACAGCCTCATGGCTGCGGTTCCTGCTCCGGCGACACAGGGGTGACGGGCGGCGGCGTTTCCCGATCGGCCGGCCGGGGCTTAGGCCAGTCGGACATCGGCCAAGGTTTGCGATCCGTGTTGAAGGTGCCGAAACGGCCGATCTGCGCGACGTACTGGCTGAGGCTATCGCCAAGCCGCTGCAGGCTCTCGTTCGCCTTGCCGTTTACCGCATGCAGGACCAGCTGCGCGACCACAACCACCAGCAGCACCAGCTCGGCGACTTGCCAGACAAAGAAGAAAACCAGCATCCATATTGCGCGCAGGATTAGCGATTCACGATCGGCGCTGCGTTGTGATGTACTCATCGATATCTCCGCTATCGTTTCAGAAGCCGTCGGTGGAAATGAAATCTACGTCGGTCTTCGGTTCACCACGCATCAGCAGCGCGATTACCTGTTCCAGCGTACGCCCCTCGAACAGGATGGCATGTAGCCCTGCGACCAGTGGCATGTAGACCTGTAGCTCCTCGGCCTTGGTCTTTAGCACCTTGATAGTGTTGACGCCCTCGGCCACCTCCCCCAAACGTGATACCGCCTGGTCGAGACTCAGGCCTTCGCCAAGTGCGTAGCCCACCTGAAAATTGCGGCTTTTGGAAGAGGTACAGGTGACGATCAGATCCCCGACACCGGCCAGCCCTAGGAACGTCATGGGGTTGGCGCCCAACCTGACCGCGAAACGGGTCATTTCCGCAAGTGCACGCGTGATCAGCATGCTGCGTGTGTTTTCGCCCATCCCCAAGGCCGCGGCCATACCGGCCATGATCGCGTAGACGTTCTTCAGCGCGCCGCCGAGCTCGACGCCGAAACGATCGGCACTGGCATAGACGCGAAAGGTGCGCCCGTGCAGAGCATGCTGCACAGACCGGCAAAGCGCCTCGTCGTCGCTCGCCACCACCGTTGCAGTCAGCGCATGCTCGGCCACTTCGCGTGCCAGGTTCGGGCCTGAGATCACACCGATGCGGGCCTGTGGTGCGATCTCCTCCAGAATCTGGCTCATCAGCATGAACCCCTGCGCTTCGATGCCCTTGGTCGTGCTGACCAGCATCTTGCCCGACAGCTGAGCGGCAAACGGCGATAGCGCCTGGCGCAGCGCACTGGAAGGCAGCGCTACGAACACCAGTTCGCAGTCAGTCAGTGCTTGCCCCAGGTCTGTGACCGGACTGACCTTGGGAAGCACTGTCACGCCTTTTAGATAGCGCGGGTTCTGGCGCAGGGTACGAATGCTCTCGGCCTGTGCGGCATCACGCATCCACAGTCGGACGCTGTGGCCGTTTTCGGCAAGCAGATTCGCGATGGCGGTACCGAAGCTACCGCCGCCTAGCACCGCAATGGGTTGCTGTTCAGTCATGGGGGATCCGTTTGAGCCAGCCGGTGGCAATGATCGGCATTATACGTAGCGCTCCGCGCACAGCCAGTACGAAGCCAGTTGCCAGTGGAATCATCAGGTTACAGTTTCCAACGACGCCTGCCGCTGTGAAAGATCCCTTCGTCCGCCCCTGCCCAGCGGGTGCCGACGCGATTCATTCCCCTATGGTCTATAAGAGACGGGATGTCACATGGTCGTTGTCACTGGTCAGGAGTGTTAAAGTGTCGGCCCGTTTCTACCATGGTGCTCTCGCGGTTGGTCGAAACGAGCGGTATCCATGTCCTTGCGCTGTGACTTTCAGTGCAAGGTCGCAGTCTACGATTAGACTTTATGATCGGACTCTCGATTTGCGAGTCAGATAGAAAGCAGCAAGCCCTCCGTAAAGGGACCATTGAGGAATACGCATGACCAAACAACAGGCCTTTACTCGGGAAGATCTGCTCCGCTGCAGCCGCGGTGAGCTTTTCGGGCCCGGTAATGCGCAACTGCCCGCGCCGAACATGCTGATGGTCGATCGCATCGTTCATATCAGCGAAGTGGGCGGCAAGTACGGCAAGGGCGAGTTGGTCGCCGAGCTAGATATCAATCCTGATCTCTGGTTCTTTGCCTGCCATTTCGAAGGTGATCCGGTCATGCCCGGCTGCCTGGGGCTTGATGCCATGTGGCAGCTGGTTGGCTTCTATCTCGGCTGGCAGGGCAACCCGGGCCGTGGTCGTGCGCTGGGTTCTGGCGAAGTAAAGTTCTTCGGCCAGGTCCTGCCGACCGCCAAGAAGGTCACCTATAACATTCATATCAAACGCACCATCAACCGCTCGCTGGTCCTCGGCATCGCCGACGGCACCGTCAGCGTGGATGGTCGCGAGATCTACAGCGCCGAAGGTTTACGTGTCGGCCTGTTTACATCTACCGATAGCTTTTGAAGGACTTCCGCATGCGTCGCGTCGTGATCACCGGCCTGGGTATCGTTTCCTGCCTCGGCAATGACAAAGACACCGTTTCCGCCAACCTGCGCGCCAGCCGCCCTGGCATTCGCTTCAACCAGGCCTATGCGGACATGGGTCTGCGCAGTCAGGTTTCGGGTTCAGTCGACCTGAACCTCGAGGAGCTGATTGACCGCAAGGTCCTGCGTTTCATGGGCGATGCAGCGGCTTATGCCTATCTTGCCATGCAGCAGGCCCTGGAAGATTCCGGCCTCAGTGCCGAGGACATTTCCAACCCGCGCATCGGCCTGATCGCCGGTTCCGGTGGCGCCTCGACCATCAACCAGATGGAAGCCATCGACATCCTGCGCGACAAAGGCGTCAAGCGCATCGGCCCATATCGGGTACCGCGCACCATGAGCAGCACGGTCTCCGCCTGCCTGGCAACACCGTTCCGCATCAAGGGCATCAACTATTCCATCGCCTCGGCCTGCGCCACCAGCGCGCATTGCATCGGCCATGCCATGGAACAGATTCAGATGGGCAAGCAGGACGTCGTCTTCGCCGGTGGCGGCGAAGAAGAACACTGGAGCCAGAGCTGCCTGTTCGATGCGATGGGCGCCCTCTCCAGCCAGTACAACGAAACGCCGGAAAAGGCCTCGCGCGCTTACGACGCCAAGCGTGACGGCTTCGTCATCGCCGGTGGTGGCGGCATGGTAGTAGTCGAAGAGTTGGAGCATGCGCTCAAACGTGGCGCGAAGATCTACGCCGAAATCGTCGGTTACGGCGCCACTTCCGATGGCTACGACATGGTTGCTCCAAGCGGTGAAGGCGCGCTTCGCTGCATGCAGCAGGCGATGGCGACGGTCGATGGCGACATCGATTACCTGAACACCCATGGCACTTCCACGCCAGTCGGCGATCTCGCGGAGAGCAAGGCCGTACGCAACATGTTCGGCGATAAGATCCCGGCCATCAGTTCAACCAAGAGCCTATCCGGCCACTCGCTGGGCGCCGCTGGCGTTCACGAAGCGATCTACTGCATGTTGATGATGCAGGGCAACTTCATCGCCGGCTCGGCGAACATCGAAGAGCTGGACCCGGAAGTCGCTGACATGCCGATCGTTCGCGAGACCCGCGAGAATGCCCAGATCGATACCGTCATGAGCAACAGCTTCGGCTTCGGCGGCACCAACGCCACGCTGGTCCTCAAGCGCTGGAAAGGCTGATCGATAGCGTGTAACGACAACGGCGCCTCAGGGCGCCGTTGTCGTTTGTGGGCTATCTCGAGCCGCCGTTGAGTTCTCGGCGCTTACAACGTATTGCAGCGTAGCCCCACGCGACTGCGCGTGGAGGCTGTCACGATGCAACGACCAACTCAATCAGGGCGCACGCCCTCTTCACCCACATCGCCATGAGCGATACATGAGGCCGCGGTGAACAGCGCATCAGTCGATGAGTTCAGCGCTGTCTCGGTCGAATCCTGCACCACACCGATGATGAACCCGACCGCTACGACCTGCATGGCGAGATCGTTGGAAATACCGAAAAGGCTGCAAGCCAGCGGAATCAGCAGCAACGATCCGCCTGCCACACCGGACGCGCCGCAGGCACAGATGGCCGCGAGCAGGCTGAGCAGGATGGCAGTCGGAATATCCACAACAATGCCCAACGTGTTAACCGCCGCCAGGGTCAGCACTGTGATGGTGATCGCCGCGCCGCCCATGTTGATAGTCGCGCCCAGAGGTATCGATACCGAGTAAGTGTCTTTATGCAACCCGAGACGCTCGCAGAGCTGCATGTTGACCGGGATATTCGCCGCCGAGCTGCGGGTGAAAAATGCGGTGATCCCGCTTTCACGCAGGCAGGTAAAGACGAGCGGGTACGGATTCCTGCGAGTCTGCCAGAGCACAATCAAAGGATTCATCACCAACGCCATAAATAGCATGCTGCCGACCAGCACCAGCAACAAACGCAGGTAACCAGCCAGCGCAGCGAAACCGGACTCGGCAAGCGCTCCGGCTACCAGACCGAAGATGCCCAGCGGAGCAAAGCGAATCACCACCTTGACGATTAGCGTTACACCCTCTGATACATCAGCGATCAGGTCACGTGTGCTTTCACGCGCATGGCGGAACGCAATGCCCAGTCCAATGGCCCATGCCAGGATGCCAATGAAGTTACCCTCGATGAGCGCATGCACCGGATTATCAACGACATTGAACAACAGCGTTTGCAGGACAGCACCGACGCCCGACGGCGGCACAACGTCGTTCGCCTGACTGATCAAAGTCAGATTCGTAGGAAACAACGTACTGGCGATGACCGCGACGGCAGCAGCACTTAAGGTGCCCAGTGCATAAAGAACCAGAATGGGTCGAATATGCGTCGGTTGACCACGTTTATGGTTGGCCAGCGACGCAGTTACCAGCACGAAGACCAGAACCGGCGCGACGGCCTTCAATCCGCCTACGAACAGATCGCCCAGCAAACTGACCGAAGCCGCCGCTTGCGGCGAAAGCCATGCCAGCAAGCAACCGGCGAGAAGTCCGACGACGATCTGCGTCACCAGGCTGACACGGTTATAGGCTCTGAAAAGGCGGCTTGAGAGGTTGGACATTGCTGAGTCTCGGCGTAAGGGCAGGACCGGGGCATAACGCCTTTGACGGCTGATGAGCACCGCCGCGATACTGACCCAATTAAAAACGCCGGATGGTACGCATCTCAGTCCGTTATGCCCAGCTTTGCGGCAAGCCACGATGCCGCTGCAGCAGCAAACACAGCAGCAACACCCGTGCGGATTAGGCGTCGCGGCTACGATCAGATACGAAAGCGCGCCACCAGCTCGTTCAGGCTGATCGCCAGCCTCGCCAGTTCCTGGCTCGCGGCGCTGGTCTGGTTGGCTCCCGCCGAAGACTGCAGCGACAAGTCGCGAATATTGATCAGGTTGCGGTCGACTTCACGAGCCACCTGAGCCTGCTCTTCCGAGGCGCTGGCGATGACAAGGTTGCGCTCACTGATCTGACTGATCGCCCGAGTAATGTTGTCGAGCGCCTCACCGGCAGTTCGCGCAACGTCAAGTGTGCTGCGCGCGCGCTCGTTGCTCGCCTGCATAGCCTGCACGGCCTTATCGGTGCCCTGGTGCACATCGCCGATCATCTGCTCGATTTCCTGGGTGGACTGCTGGGTACGGTGTGCCAACGCCCTCACCTCGTCGGCCACGACCGCGAAACCACGGCCAGCTTCCCCAGCACGTGCCGCTTCGATGGCGGCGTTGAGCGCCAACAGGTTAGTCTGCTCGGCAATCGAGCGAATCACATCAAGCACCTTGCTGATATCCCGCACCTGGCCGGCGAGGTGCTCGACCTGTGTCGCGGTAGTGGTCACATCACCGGCCAACAAGCCTATCGACTCGACGGTCTTGATTACCTGCTGACGGCCATGCTGTGCGGTGCTGTCCGATTCGCGCGACGCTTCGGAGGTCGCCACGGCATTACGGGCGACCTCATCCACGGCTGCCGTCATCTCGTTAACAGCCGTGGCAGCTTGCTCGATTTCGTGGTTCTGCTGGTGCAAACCGCGGGTCGAGTCCTCAGTTACGGCATTGAGCTCTTCGGCCGCCGAAGCGAGCTGATTGGACGAATCGGAAATGCCTTGAATGGTGTCTCGCAAGTTCATCTGCATGGCCTTGAGCGCAGCCAGCAAGCGCGCCGGCTCGTCGTTGCCCTCTATGACAAAGTCCCGGGTGAGATCACCGGAAGCCACCGCTTCGGCCATTTCGACCGCCTGACTTAAAGGCCGAACAATGCTCTTGGTGAACAGCACTGCAAGGGTCACTGTGACAAGCGCAGCCATGGCGATAGTGATAATCACCCAGACGAAAGCCGTTTCATACGCGGCCAGCGCGCGGTCCGCAGCGCGGCTCGCCTCGTCGGCGTTGATACGCTGAAGATCAAACAACGCCTTGGTCATCGCGTCAGCGTGCTGATTGATATTGCCGTTCATGACATCCAGAGCTTGCTCGCGCAGACCCTCGCTCGCAAATTCGACCACCTTGCGCTGTTCGGCCATATATAGCGCCTGGGCGGTTTCGAAGCGGTCATAGGCCGCCTTCTCCTCTGCAGTCGTCAGCCTCTGTTCGTATTCGGCTTTCATCGCACCAACGTCGTCGGTCAGCTTGGTAAGCGTCTGCGCGGTCGCGGTACGCGCTTCGTCATTGCTCAGCATGGTCATGCGCATCGTAAGCGCACGCGTACGCTGCATGCCGGCGTTCAAATCCGCCAGACTGACGAGGCTCGGCAACCAGTTCTGATCCACCTCGCTGGACGCCTCGCGCATCTCGGCCATTTGCTTCAACGCAAACACGCCGAGGGCCAGAACCAGCAAGCCAATCAGACCGAAACCGGCAGAAGAACGGGCCGAGATACTCATTTGTCGAAGCGACATGGGACTTCCTACTCCAAGAGATGCGCTGCATGACCACAGCGATAACGACTCGGGTATCGGTGTCCGGGCGAAAAGCTTGAAGAGTTGAGGCCTGGAAAGCGGGCCAATCAGTGAAGATTACGACGAGCGGCGATACGGCTAAACATGGCCACTAAATGGCCATCAACTCGTCCAGTTTCGTGGTCAACAGCACCGCTCAATCTGCATTCGGCCGCTGCTTGCGCGGCAGCACATCAAGGAAGTTTTCACGCGCAACCTTGCGGGCAATCGATTCGGGCAACGCATCAAGAAACGGGTCGAACGCGCGCATGCCCTCCGCCAAGTTATCAAACCGACCGACCACATCTGAGCCAAGCATGAAGCGCGTAGGATGACGCTCGATTAGCGCCAACCACTCCTGGTCTGGCTGGCCAGCCTCATTCAGGAGATAGGGCCTGAGCATCGTCCAGGACAGGTCGATATAGAGATTGGAATAGTCATCTAGCAAACGGCTGACCGTTGGCAGCAGAAATTCGAGCTTTTCCTGATGACGATGCAGCTCCATGCTCGTCCCCGCATGCGCCCAGATGAAACGAGTATGCGGATGGTTACGTAGCGACTCTTCCAGCTCAGCCAGGTACAGCGGATTACGCTCGCGCTTGGAGGTGATGTTGGAATGCAGCATCACTGGCAAATCGAACTCGGCAGCGAGGTGATAGACGCGTGTCAGTGCCTCGTTGTTGGCGCGCGGCGTATCGCCTTCCGTCAGTGCGGTGACGTCATCGTGCCGGGTGAATATCTCGCCCAGCCCCTGCCAGAGCCCAGGATCGAGATCGAGCATCCGCCGAATATGCGCGTCGGCATTCTTGTCGTTGGGATTGAAACCTGAGAGAAATGGATGGAAGCGCCGCCGCTGCTCGTTATCCAGCTCCTTCAAGGCTGCGGCAACCACCACATCGGTCGCGCTGTACCAGTAGACGGGCGCGTCATCGCCAGCATAGTAGCGGGGTCGCTTAGGCTCGTTCTCATGCCACTTCTTGGCGACCGGGATCCCGCTAATCATCACATGGTCGATATCGCCAGCGTCCATCGCCTTGAGCAGCTTGCTCATGCCATCGCTTTCCTGGAAGAAATCAACGAAATGCAGATGAGCGTCGCTGTAGTGATAGTCGCGTGCATGAACCGGCGCGATCGACGCGACCAGACACAGCGCGGTAAAGCAGTTTCGTAAGTTGAACAACCAATGACCTCCTGATAGCCAAGCGGATAGACCGCCCTGGGGCATGGCGGTTCAGTAGCAGGCTGTCGTTCCACTTGTATCGGCGGCCCCGAAACTGAGGGAACCGATCGCCGGTAAACGGAGCCGCGGAGATCATCATGGCGCGACGAGGCCAAACCACGCCGGATCGAACGTAAAAGGCCCGTCAGTGACGGGCCTTTTGTACGCGCTGCTGGGTTACGCGGAAAGCTCAACCAGCAGCTTGTTCAGACGCTGCACATAGGCTGCCGGATCCTTGAGGCTGTCGCCGGCGGCCAGCGCGGCCTGATCGAAGAGGATGTGCGACAGGTCAGCGAAGCGATCCTCGTCCGGCTCGGCGTCCAGCTTCTCGATCAAAGGATGCTGAGGGTTGATCTCGAAGATCGGCTTGGAGTCCGGTACCTTCTGCCCGCTAGCTTCTAGAATCTGGCGCATCTGCAGCCCCAGGTCCTGCTCACCGATTGCGAGAATCGCCGGAGAGTCGGTCAGGCGGTGCGATACCCGCACTTCAGCCACCGCGTCACCCAGCGCGGTCTTGAGGCGCTCGACCAGGCCTTCCTTGGTCTTGGCGATTTCTTCTTGGGCCTTCTTGTCCTCTTCCGAGTCCAGCTTGCCGAGATCCAGATCACCGCGTGCGACGTCCACGAACTGCTTGCCATCGAACTCAGTGAGATAACTCATCAGCCATTCGTCGATGCGGTCGGTGAGCAGCAGCACCTCGATGCCCTTCTTGCGGAACACCTCCAGGTGCGGGCTGTTCTTAACCTGTGCATACGATTCGCCGGTGAGGTAGTAGATCTTGTCCTGGCCCTCCTTGACGCGCCCGAGATAATCGGCCAGCGAAACGCTCTGCTCGCCTGAAGCATCCTGGGTAGAGGCGAAGCGCAGGAGACCGGCGATCTTCTCCTTGTTAGCGAAATCTTCCGCCGGGCCTTCCTTGAGAACCTGACCGAACTGCTTCCAGAAGTTCTTGTAGTCCTCCGGCTTGTCCTTGGCCAGTTTGTCCAGCATGTCCAGCACACGCTTGGTAAGCGCCGATTTCATCGAATCGATGACCGGATCCTTTTGCAGGATTTCACGCGAAACGTTCAGCGACAGGTCATTGGAGTCGATTACGCCCTTGATGAAGCGTAGGTACAGCGGAAGGAACTCGTCCGCCTGATCCATGATGAACACGCGCTGCACGTATAACTTGAGGCCCTTGGGCGCCTCACGCTGGTACAGATCGAACGGTGCGCGGCCCGGTACATAAAGCAGCGAGGTGTATTCGAGCTTGCCTTCGACCTTGTTGTGGCTCCAGGCAAGCGGGTTCTCGAAATCGTGGCCGACGTGCTTGTAGAACTCCTGATATTCCTCGTCCTTGATCTCGGTACGCGGACGCGTCCAGAGCGCGCTGGCGCGGTTGACAGTTTCCCACTCGGGTTCTGCCGGCTTGTCCTGCTCCTCGCCATGGCTCTCCTTCGGCAGCTCGATCGGCAGGGCAATATGGTCGGAGTATTTCTTGATGATGTTGCGCAGGCGCCAACCATCGGCGAACTCTTCTTCACCTGACTTCAGGTGCAGCACGATGCGAGTCCCACGTTCCGGCTTGTCGATGTTGGCAACTTCGAAGTCGCCCTCGCCTTTCGATGACCAGTACACGCCTTCTTCGGCAGGTGTGCCCGCACGACGGCTGAACACTTCCACCTGGTCGGCGACGATGAATGCGGAGTAGAAGCCAACACCGAACTGGCCGATCAGGTGCGAATCCCTCTTCTGGTCGCCCGTGAGGTGCTTCATGAACTCGGCGGTACCGGATTTGGCGATGGTACCGAGATGGGTGATGACATCCTCTCGGTTCATGCCAATGCCGTTGTCGTCGAGCGTGACGGTCTTGGCATCCTTGTCGAAGCTGACACGGATCCGCAGCTCAGCACCGCCCTCGAGCAGCTCGGGCTTGGCCAGCGCTTCGAAACGCAGTTTGTCAGCCGCATCCGATGCGTTTGAAATCAGCTCGCGAAGAAAGATTTCCTTGTTTGAATACAAGGAATGAATCATCAGGTGAAGCAGTTGCTTCACTTCGGTCTGGAAGCCCAGGGTTTCTTTGTTTTGAGTCTCCACACTCATCGTCTTGCAAACTCCACATCGTCAATGGCACGGACCGCGATTGCGGTAATGACAAGCAGATGGGGGCTGGATGCGCGAATTCAAGGGGCGCTCGCCAGGCAGTTCGAGCGCGTCACTCGATTCGCCTGGCCCTATGGCTCGAGCAATTCAAGCAGGACGATATCGCCCGGGGCGAGATTGTAGATGGCTTCTCCTGGGCCTTTCAGCATTCGCCGGATCGCCACGTTGCCGTCGCGATCAATGCCGGCAAACCGGCCTTCCGCCACCCCGCCACGCTCTGTATGCGCTCGCATTTGCAGATGCTCGTACCGTGCTGGATTGCGCAGCAACCGCGCCAGCGTAAAGCGCTGCCGACGGTCGATGCGAGATGACGAGGTATCGTCCGGGGGCGCTTCTGGTTGGATGGAGGAGACTTTTGGCTGCTTTTCGATTTCTGCAGGCAACGGCGGGTAGGTGTCGTCGTCTACCACCCAGCCTTGATCGCCCTTGTGGATGTTCAGTTCGAAACGGCTGGGCGCACCCTTCACCTTCGCTTGCACCGAAATCATCATTGCCAAGGCAGGGAAGCTGACCGGAGCCAGCGACTCGATGGCTACCGCTCGCGTCGCGAAACGTCGCTGCAGATGGTCTTTGGCCAGATACATAAGCGTATCGGCCGAGTCGTGGGCCAGATCCACCTGCCCCTCGCGGTAGCGCAGGTCGTCAGTGAACAGCTCGACATGGCCGCTAAGGCTCGTGTGGTAATGCATCGGCAGAACCAGGTGAAAGTCGCCGACCAGCTTATTCGGTGGCACCGGCTGCAACTCCAGATGCAGGGTGTACCCACTTTGGATTCTGCGCGCTTCAGGGAGCTCCTGCTCCGGCCGCATCCAGCTGATCTCGATCTCTGGGACCGGATTGATATCCTGGGGAAGCACATCGGCCTGCAAAGCGCCAGGCGGTGTCGCCCCGAGCCGAATGCGTACTTCTTGCCTGGCAAACAGGCCGTCACCTTCTCGCAGCGTCAGCATGCCATCCATGAGTTTACCGACCTGAGGGTTGAATGGGCGACCATCGAGCTGACCGTGTAGGCGGATAGCCAAGTGGCGGTTCCGGGCCAGCTCATCCGGCTCGAGCCATTTCAGGCTGGCGATCGCCGCCATTCGTTCCGGATCATGGTTGGCGAGCAGAGTGAATCCGACTACCAATGGAATAAACCCCAGCCCTGCCAGGCCGGCGGCCTTTCGAGCCGTATGCCAGTGTCGGATTACATACAACAATGTAACCGGAGGGAGTAGGCTTCCAACGCCCCACAACAGGCCCGTACCGAAGGCGAGAACGATCAACCAGACGAGCCCGGCCACTATCAGAAGCAGCCCGCCCAGTATCAGCAACGCATCCATTCAACACCCTTGAGAAATCTGTAGAGGCAGCCGCCAGACGTATCAGGGCTCGTTGACCTTGAAGTGGCAACGGGCAGTGGCGATAGGCTCGGCCTGATTCGTTTGCCAGGCCGTAACAGCAACGTTCGCTACACGACGCCCCTGGCGCCAGACCTGACAGGCGGCAAAGGTGTCACGATAGTGACCCGCCCGAAGATAATCTATCGAGAAGTCGATGATTTTGGGCAAATGTGGCGCCCCCATGAACATCAATAAATGAAGCATCGCTGCGTGCTCCATGAAGCCGGCAATCACCCCTCCATGGATAGCCGGGAGCGTGGGATTTCCGATGTTGTCTTGGTTTTTCGGTAGCCGGAACACCATGTCGTCGCCCAGCCTCAAGCATTCGATGCCGATGAGTCTGGCGTACGGCACCATCTGTAAAAGCGCATCGTAGTTGTTGCTGGCGTGGGCCTCGCTGACCAGCGTATCAAGATCCAGACTGCTCACTGAGGCACCCCCGACTCCGATACCTGGGCGCTCTTGCCCATGCGCATAAACGCCCCCACGACATGCGCGATCGGCTCGTTGATATCGCGCTGGTATGCCACGCCACGTGTGAAAATCACGGTGGGCGTTACTCGGTAGCACTCGGCAAAGCCGAACACATCATGGTTCGGTTCCGCCGGATGCATGTAGTCAATGCGTAGATCCAGCGTCGGGCAAATTTCCAGTTCGGGCAGTGCACATGCCGTTGAAATGCCACAGGTGGTATCCATCAACGTGGTAATCGCGCCACCGTGGATGCGTCCGCTGTCTGGATTACTGACGATCTTCTCGCTGTAAGGAAGGCGCAGCGTGAGCCCATTAGCATTGGCGTGTTCGACGGTCATGCCGAGCACCTGACAGTGGCGTAACAGGGAAAGGAAGCGCTGGGTACGCTCCAGTATCAGACTATCGCTCATGCGAACTCTCGAATCGGAATCAAGCCGGGCAGTTTAACCTGCGTCGACGGAGGGCCCTATTCCTTGGGGCTGTCGACAGGCAAGGTTGGCGTAAACACCATCACCTCAAGCACATCGGAATGGAATTCGCGACGATACAGAATCAGTACCACTCCTGCCGTTACCCCCATGAAGAACCAGGGGTGAACAAACCAGGCCAGTGTGGCCATGCCGAAATAATAAGCACGCAGGCCGAAATTGAACTGGTTGGCCGCCATCGAAATGACCCGTGCCGCGCGTTCGGCGAAGGACTTGCGCTCCTGGTCGCTGACGTTGCGCTCGCCAGCCATGGGCGCCGAGGCGACCAGCACAGCGGCAAAGTTGTATTGCCGCATGCACCAGCTGAAGGTAAAGAAGGCATAAACAAAGACGACAGCCAATGCGAGCAGCTTGATCTCGGAAAGGCCCCGGCTAACGGGCTGGGCGAAGGGAAGATCAGCCAACAGCGAGACCGCTCGGTCGGAGGCGCCCAGTGCAGTGAGAACACCGGCCAGAATGATCAGCGTGCTGGAAGCGAAGAAGCTGGCATTACGCTCGAGATTGCCGATCACGTTGGCGTCGGCGATCCGGTTGTCACGCAACAGCATGCGGCGCATCCAATCCTGACGGTATAAGTGCAACACGCTGGCCAGACAGGCAGTATCCCTGCCGCGCCAACTGGCGTACCGCGTATACCCGACCCAGCAAAGAATGAACCAGACGACAGCGATCAGGTGCGGTAGAAGATGACTCGGAATAGACATAAAAGCCCCCGGGATACGCGCACCTGATTATAGCCAGATAATGCTCGTGATCCCTGCGTTTCAGCGGGATCGGTTTCAGCGCGCGCTCGTTCCACGGCTGGCCCGGGCGATGCCAAGCAACCGATCAACAGCAAAGGCGACCGCCAGAGTCACCAATACCGGTATCAGCCAGCCCATGCTTTGGGCCGCCAGCGGCAAAGCCTTAAATCGTTCGGGTACCAGCTCGGTGAAACCGGCCGCAGAGAGACCATCGGCGACGCCGAACACGAGTGTCACCGCCATCACCGGAGCGAACACCCGGCTCGGCGAGACCCACCAGCGGTCAAGCAGGCTCAGCGCCACCAGCATGATCGCCAGCGGATAAAGCCCGACCAGCACCGGCACCGACACACTGATCAATTGAGTAAGCCCCTGGTTCGACACCGCCAGGCTGAACAGTGTGAACACGATCACCACCGTGCGATAGCTGACTGGAACCAGGCTGCTGAAAAACTCGCCACAGGCGGTGGTCAGCCCGACCGCAGTGGTCAAGCATGCCAAGGTGATCACCACTGCCAGCAATAAGCTGCCGGTGGTACCGAATGTGTGCTGTACATAAGTGGTCAGGATCTGCACGCCGTTCTGCGCATCACCCGCGATGCCCTGGCTGGTGGCGCCGAGATAGAAAAGTGCCAGGTAAACGAGCGAAAGCCCTACGGCCGCGATGGCTCCAGCGATCATCGAATAGCGGGTTACGAGCACAGGCTCCGATACACCGCGATCACGGATGGCCGTGGCGATCACAATACCGAATACCAAGGCACCCAGCGTATCCATCGTCAGATAGCCTTCGAGAAAGCCTTTGAGCAACGGGCCATTGCGGTAGCTTTCGGCGGTACTGCCGATCTCGCCGGCCGGGGCGAATAAAGCGGCCCCGCCCAGTACCAGCAACGCCGCGAGAAGTACCGGCGTGATGAACTTGCCGATCCGGTTGACCAGCTGGCCGGGATTCAGCACTAGAAACAGCGTGGCCGCGAAAAACAAGACCGTATAAACGAGCAGCGGCGTGGCCGAATCTCCGGTAAACGGTGCGACCCCCATTTCGAACGAGACCACGGCAGTGCGCGGCGTCGCGAATAGAGGGCCGATTGCAAGATAAACCGCAACCGCCAGCAGCGTTCCGGCGACACGCCCCAGCGGTGCAGTCAGCCTGTCCATCCCACCGCCCACTCGTGCCAGCGCCACCACTGTCAGCAGCGGCAAGCCGACACCTGTCAGCAAGAAGCCCACCGCTGCGAGCCAGATGGATTGCCCTGCGGCCAACCCGGCGCTGGGCGGGAAAATGATATTACCCGCGCCAAGAAATAGCGCGAATGTCATGAATCCAAGAGCCAGCAGATCCAGGCCTTTCAATCGAGTCATTTGGTTAGTCACCACCGCAAGAGGGGTTCTGGTACGGCGAACGCACCCAGGCGTGCTTTCCCGGCGCGATTCCCTGTCGAGCCGCCCAAGAAAAAAGGACGCACCTTAATGGAATTCCCCCTTTGGAGCGAGGGCTAGGGGTCTTTGGGGCAAAGACGGCACAAAGACACTGCCTCGAAGCTAGCCCGGCGCTGCTGAAGCCAGACAAAAAACCGGCCGCAAAAACAAAAAAAAGCCAGTCAGACACCTGACTGGCATTTATATCGCAGGTGGAAGAATCAGCCCTGCTTGACTTCCCAGCCGGTCAGTTCCGCAAGCGCCTTGCCGATATCGGCAAGCGAACGCACGGTCTTCACACCCGCGTCCTGCAGGGCTGCGAACTTCTCGTCAGCAGTACCCTTGCCACCGGAAATGATCGCACCAGCATGCCCCATGCGCTTGCCGGCAGGCGCAGTCACGCCAGCAATGTAGGAAACAACCGGCTTGGTCACGTTGGCCTTGATATAGGCCGCGGCCTCCTCCTCAGCGGAGCCACCGATCTCACCGATCATCACGATCGCTTCGGTCTGCGGGTCTTCCTGGAACAACTTGAGGATGTCGATGAAGGTCGAACCGGGGATCGGGTCACCACCGATGCCGACGCAGGTGGACTGACCGAAACCGGCGTCAGTGGTCTGCTTGACCGCTTCGTACGTCAATGTGCCGGAACGCGAAACGATACCGACCTTGCCGGGCAGGTGAATGTGGCCAGGCTGGATACCGATCTTGCATTCGCCGGGAGTGATGACGCCCGGGCAGTTCGGCCCGATCAGGCGAACGCCCAGTTCGTCACACTTGATCTTCACTTCGAGCATGTCGAGGGTTGGGATGCCTTCGGTGATGCAGACGATCAGCTTGACGCCACCGAACGCCGCTTCGAGGATGGAGTCTTTGCAGAACGGCGCCGGCACGTAGATGACGGAAGCTTCAGCACCGGTAGCCGCCACGGCTTCCTTGACGGTGTTGAATACCGGCAGGCCAAGGTGAGTAGTGCCGCCTTTGCCCGGCGTGACGCCGCCGACCATCTTGGTACCGTACTCAATAGCCTGTTCGGAGTGGAAGGTGCCCTGCGAGCCGGTAAAGCCCTGGCAGATGACCTTGGTGTCTTTATTGATCAGGACGCTCATTATTTGCCCTCCGCGGCTTTGACGACTTGAATGGCCGCATCGGTCAGGCTGGTCGCACCGATGATGTTCAGACCACTTTCACCCAGCATCTTTGCGCCAAGTGCGGCATTGTTACCTTCCAGGCGAACGACCACCGGCACTTTCACACCGACTTCCTTGACCGCGCCGATAATACCTTCAGCGATCATGTCGCAGCGGACGATGCCACCGAAGATGTTGACCAGAACAGCAGCGACATTTTCATCGGAGAGAATGATCTTGAACGCCTCGGTCACGCGCTCTTCGGTAGCGCCGCCGCCGACGTCAAGGAAGTTGGCTGGCTTGCCGCCATGCAGGTTGACGATATCCATGGTGCCCATGGCCAGGCCTGCACCGTTGACCATGCAGCCGATGTTGCCATCGAGCGCCACGTAGTTCAGTTCCCACTTGGCCGCGTGCGCTTCGCGAGGATCATCCTGAGAAGGGTCCTGCATGCCGCGCAGCTTGGGCTGGCGATAGATAGCGTTGCTGTCGATGTTCAGCTTGGCATCCAGGCAATGCAGGTTGCCATCTTTCTTGATGACCAGCGGATTGACTTCCAGCAGCGCCAGGTCGTAATCGACGAAGAGCTTGCCCAGTCCTACGAATATGTGCACGAACTGCTTGACCTGGTCGCCTTTCAGGCCCAGCTGGAAAGCCAGCTCGCGACCCTGGAACGGCTGCGCGCCAACCAATGGATCAATCGTGGCTTTGAGGATTTTCTCAGGGGTATCGTGAGCGACCTTCTCGATGTCCACGCCACCTTCGGTAGAAGCCATGAACACGACCCGGCGAGTGGCGCGATCAACCACGGCGCCCAGGTACAGCTCCTTGTCGATGTCGGTGCAGGCTTCAACGAGAATCTTACTGACCGGTTGGCCGTTGGCGTCGGTCTGGTAGGTCACCAGGCGCTTGTCCAGCCATTGCTCGGCAAAAGCGCGGGCTTCGTCCTTGCTACGCACGAGCTTGACACCACCCGCTTTACCGCGACCGCCGGCATGCACTTGGGCCTTGACCACCCACTCGGTACCGCCAATTCTGTCGCATGCCTCGGCCGCTTCCTTCGGACTATCGACTGCGTAGCCCTTGGAAACTGGCAATCCGTACTCGGCAAACAGTTGCTTACCCTGATATTCGTGAAGATTCATCTTAGCTACCGTTCGGTTTGATGTGCATCAGACGTTGCATGTATGCCGCGTCGCCTCAAGTCGCTGAAAACTATCGAAAACACCTTTCAGAGACCTGTCATACCTTGTCTTGAAGGTATCGACGGCTTGCGACGTTCCCAGAGAAACGAGGCAAGCCGTCCTTTCTACCGCAGCGCTGTTAACGCTTCTTGCGGTTGGCAATGTGAATAGCATGGCCATTCACTGCCAGTGCTGCTTCATGCAGCGCTTCGGACATGGTCGGGTGCGAGAACACCATCATGCCCAGGTCTTCGGCACTGGTGCCGAACTCCATGCCGATCGCGCCTTGCTGTACCAATTCGGCTGCAGCCGGCCCCATCACGTGAACACCAAGAACACGGTCAGTCTTCGCATCGGCAATTACTTTGACCAGACCAGCGGTGTCGTTAGCAGCCATCGCACGGCCGCTCGCGGCGAACGGGAAGGTGCCGACGTTGATCTCAACGCCCTCACCTTTCAGAGCCTGCTCAGTTTTGCCGACCCACGCGATTTCCGGGTGGGTATAGATGACAGACGGAACCAGGTCGTAGTTCATTTGCGATTTGTGACCCGCGATGCGTTCGGCCACCATCACGCCCTCTTCCGAGGCCTTGTGCGCCAGCATCGCACCACGAACCACGTCACCGATGGCATAAACGCCCGGGACGCTGGTAGCGCAGTAATCGTCAACGAAGATGAAGCCACGCTCGTCCATATCGACACCGGCATCAGCCGCCAGCAGGTCGGTGGTCACCGGACGACGGCCAACCGCAACGATCAGCTTGTCGAAGGTTTGCTGCTGCTCGCCCTCGGCATTAGTGAAGTTGACAGTGACCTGGTCGCCCTTCACTTCGGAACCGGTAACGCGCGCGCCCAGCAGGATCTTCAGGCCCTGCTTGCTTAGAATCTTGAACGCTTCCTTGGAGATCTGCTCGTCAGCGGCCGGTAGGAACTTGTCCATCGCTTCCAGCACGGTAACTTCAGCGCCCAGGCGCGCCCATACCGAACCCAGCTCCAAACCGATCACACCAGCGCCGATAACGCCCAGCTTGGCCGGAACGGTCTGGAAGTCCAGCGCACCGGTGGAGTCGACGATAATGTTCTGATCGACCGGCGCAGGCGGAATGTCCACCGGCTTGGAGCCGGAGGCGAGAATTACATGGTCGGCGCCCAGCACCTGAGTATTGCCATCGAGCCCAGTGACTTCGACCTGCTTGCCGCTGAGCAGCTTGCCGTGACCTTCAAAAACGGTCACACCGTTCGCTTTCATCAGTCCCGCAACGCCACCCGTGAGGTTTTTGACGATCTGGTCCTTGCGGGCAACCATGGCCGGAACGTCCATGGCCACTTCACCAGTGCTGATACCGTGCACCTTGAAGCTCTCATGGGCCTCGTGAAACTTGTAGGAGCTGTCCAGCAGCGCCTTGGATGGAATGCACCCGACGTTCAAACAAGTGCCCCCAAGAGCGGTCTTGCCTTCCTTGCCTTGATATTTTTCGATGCAGGCAGTCTTCAGGCCCAGCTGCGCCGCGCGAATGGCTGCTACATAACCGCCGGGGCCGGCACCGATGACGACGACGTCGAATTTCTGGCTCATTGCGAATCCTCTTGAGTACGTGCAGCAAAAGTCAAAAGGCCGCAATCAGCAAGCCCGGCTTCCGCCTAGCTTGTCGACCGCAGCCCGTGACGCTTGTTAGATGTCCAGCAGCAGACGGGCCGGATCTTCCAGCAGGTTCTTGATGGTCACCAGGAAGCTGACCGCTTCCTTACCGTCGATCAGACGATGATCGTAGGACAGCGCTAGGTACATCATTGGTCGGATGACCACCTGACCGTTGACTGCCATTGGACGTTGCAAAATGTTGTGCATGCCCAGAATGGCGGCCTGCGGCGGGTTGACGATCGGGGTCGACATCATCGAACCGAAAGTACCGCCGTTGGTGATGGTGAACGTGCCACCCGTCATTTCATCGATCGACAGCTTGCCATCACGAGCCTTCTTACCGAAGGTGGCGATGCCGCTTTCAACTTCGGCCAGGTTCATCAGCTCCGCATTGCGCAGCACTGGCACAACCAGACCACGGTCACTGGAGACGGCGACACCGATGTCCTGATAGCCGTGGTAAACGATGTCAGTGCCGTCGATAGAAGCATTGACCGCCGGGAAGCGCTTCAGCGCCTCGACGGAAGCCTTGACGAAGAAGGACATGAAGCCCAGGCGCACGCCGTTGTGCGTTTTCTCGAACAGGTCCTTGTACTTCGAACGCAGGGCCATGACTTCGGTCATGTCGACTTCGTTGAAGGTAGTCAGCATCGCCATGTTCGACTGTGCTTCGACCAGACGCTCGGCAACCTTAGCGCGCAGGCGGGTCATCGGCACGCGCTTCTCGGTGCGATCACCGGCAGCAGCGACAGGTGCAGTGGCGGCGCTGGCGGCAGGCTTGGCCGCAGCGGGCGCGGACTTCTTGGCTTCGATGGCGGCAACCAGATCTTCCTTGGTGACGCGACCGTCTTTACCGGTGCCTTTGACACTGTTGGGGTCGATACCATTCTCTTCGGCAAGCTTGCGCGCGGCCGGCGCGAGGATGGCATCTTCACCCCCGCCAGCGGGCGCTGCTGCCGCAGCGGCAGGAGCGGCAGGAGCGGCAGGAGCTTCGGCCGGAGCAGCGCTGGCGGTAGCGCCGGCTTCTAACTTGCCGAGCAGCTCACCGCTGAGCACCGTGTCACCTTCGTTCTTGACGATCTCAGTCAGAACACCGTCCGCTTCGGCCAGTACTTCCATTACGACTTTGTCGGTCTCGATGTCGACGATCAGTTCGTCACGCTTGACCGCTTCGCCCGGCTGCTTATGCCAGGTGGCAACGGTGCCGTCAGCAACCGATTCCGGAAATTGGGGGGCTTTAATCTCGATAGCCATTAGCTGGGTCCTATTTGATTCGGTTTCTACATCGAGGCCGCGTTATCGCGGCCTCTTGCGGGAGCGATTTAAATGGTGAACGCGTCCTGCAGCAGCTTTTCCTGCTGCTCGGCATGCATGGAGGCGTAGCCGACTGCAGGCGCAGCAGAAGCTTCACGACCCGCGTATTGCAGGAACAGCTCCTTCTTGTGCGCGACGGCGACACGACGCATGTGATGCTGGCTGCAATACCATGCGCCCTGGTTCATCGGCTCTTCTTGACACCAGACGATGCTCTTGAGGTTCTGGTACGGTGCAAGCACTTCGGCCAGATCGTCTTCCGGGAACGGGTAAAGCTGCTCGAGACGAATGACCGCGATATCTTCACGGCCTTCGTTGCGGCGCTTGTCCAGCAGATCGTAGTAGACCTTGCCACTGCACATGACTAAGCGTTCGACTTTGCTCGGCTCGATCTGATCGGTTTCCGGAATTACAGTCAGGAACGAGCCCTGAGTCAGCTCCTCCAGCGTCGAAGTCGCCAACTTGTGACGCAGCAACGACTTCGGCGTCAGGGCCACCAGCGGCTTGCGCAGCGGACGGATCGCCTGCCGACGCAGCATGTGGTAGACCTGTGCCGGCGTGGTCGGCACGCAGACCTGAATGTTGTGCTCCGCGCACAGCTGCAGGTAGCGCTCCAGACGAGCGGATGAATGCTCCGGACCCTGTCCTTCGTAGCCGTGCGGCAGCAGCATGGTCAGACCGCAAAGGCGACCCCACTTGTGCTCACCGCTCGTGATGAACTGGTCGATGACGACCTGTGCACCGTTGGCGAAGTCACCGAACTGAGCTTCCCAGACTACAAGCGCGTTGGGCATGGTGGTGGCATAACCGTATTCGAACGCAAGCACGGCCTCTTCCGATAGGAAGGAGTCGTAGAGATCGAAGCGCGGCTGTCCTTCATACAGATGCTGCAGCGGAATGTACGTGCTGCCGTCTTTCTGGTTGTGCAGCGCGGCATGGCGATGCGAGAAGGTGCCGCGGCCCACATCCTGACCACTGATGCGCACCGGATGACCTTCGAACAACAGGGTCGCGTAGGCCAGTGTCTCGGCATAGCCCCAGTTGATTGCCAGGGCACCGGCCCCCATCTTCTGACGATCTTCGAGAATTTTGGAGACCTGACGCTGTACGACGAAGCCTTCTGGGATCGCCAGCATTTTGCCGGACAATTCCTGGAGGGCCTTCAGGTCGAAACGCGTATCGTGGCGGGCGGTCCAGGCATGACCCAGGTACGGACGCCAGTCAACGAAGAGCTCCTTGTTAGGTTCCTTGACCAGGCTCTTGACCACGTGCAAACCATTGTCCAGAGCGGTTCGATATTCATCGACCTTGCCTTGGACCTGAGCCTCTTCCAGCACTTTCGATTGGATCAGCGAATCGGCGTAGAGCTCGCGAGTGGTGCGCTGCTTGGCGATCTTCTGATACATGAGCGGCTGGGTGCCGCTCGGCTCGTCAGCTTCGTTGTGGCCGCGACGACGGTAGCAGATCAGGTCGATGACGATGTCGCGCTTGAACTGCATGCGATAATCGACGGCCAGCTGCGTGATGAACAGAACAGCCTCGGGATCATCTGCGTTCACATGAAAGATCGGCGCCTGAATCATCTTCGCAACGTCGGTCGCGTACTCGGTGGAACGCGCATCTTCCTGCTTGTTCGTAGTAAAACCGACCTGGTTGTTGATCACGATCCGGATGGTACCGCCCGTGCGATAGGCACGAGTCTGGGACATCTGGAAGGTTTCCATCACCACGCCCTGACCCGCTACAGCCGCATCACCGTGAATAGTGACTGGCAACACCTTGTCACCAATCGAATCACAACGGCGGTCCTGACGGGCACGAACGGAGCCCTCCACCACTGGCGATACGATTTCGAGGTGAGACGGATTGAACGCCATCGCCAAGTGGATTTCTCCACCTGGGGACATCACGTTCGAGGAGAAGCCTTGGTGATACTTGACGTCACCAGAGCTGAGCCCTTCGACCTTCTTGCCTTCGAACTCGTCGAAGAGGTCGCGCGGGTTTTTGCCGAAGGTGTTGACCAGCACGTTGAGTCGGCCGCGGTGGGCCATGCCGATAACGATTTCCTTGGTGCCGTACGAGCCGGAACGCTGGATGATTTCGTCTAGCAGCGGAATCAGACTCTCGCCGCCTTCCAGGCCGAAGCGCTTCGTCCCTGGATATTTGGTACCCAGGTACTTCTCAAGGCCTTCGGCCGCAGTCAGACGCTCGAGCAGATGGCTTTTGATTTCCGGCGAGAAGGCCGGACGCCCACGGACGCTTTCCAGGCGCTGGATGAACCAATTGCGCTGATCTGAATCGACGATATGGGTGAATTCAGCACCGATGGTGCGGCAATATGTCTCTTGCAGCGCCTGGTGTATATCACGCAAGGTGGCCTGATCTTTGCCCATGGCAAGGTCGCCGGTACGGAAAACCGTATCCAGGTCGGCGTCGGTCAAGCCATAGTTGTTAATGGCCAGATCAGCTGGCGCTGGGCGCTGTTGCAAGCCGAGCGGATCGAGCTGTGCAGCCTGATGGCCGCGCATCCGGTACGCCTGGATCAGACGCAGAACTTCGACCTGCTTCTTCTCATGCTCGCTACTGACGCTGCCTGCCGAAACAGGCTGGGCACGACGCTGGTTCTTGGCCAGCAGGACGAAGTGATCGCGAATTGTCGAATGCGATACGTCGGCCGCAGCCCCGCCACTCACGGGCAGCTTCTGGAAGTAGGTGCGCCACTCTTCGGGCACAGCGTTGGGATCGTGCAGGTAGAGCTCATAAAGCTCTTCCACATAGGCAGCGTTACCACCGGATAGGTGGGCACTGTCCCACATGCGCTGCATTACGCTTTCTTGCATGTCTGGTCACCTTCGATAAGGAGACACCACCAGCGTGGAGACCGCAGCATGACTTCCCAAGTTCTGAAGCAGCGACCCAGGTAAAGCCACTACGGACCGCGCAGATAGTTTCCGAGAACCACCCCGGATGCTCCTGCTGGTCATCAAATTTTCAGAGCGAAACCCCCGCTTTGTGAGCTGGGATTCCTACTAAGACTACGGCGCCGAGCTTGAACTACGGCGCCGTAGGTGTCGCGGTGAAGCATTACCGGCCCGCGATTACGCGAATAATCACAGGCACCCATGGCACATCAGGTTGCGCTCTGCAGCAGCATGTTGCGCACGTGACCAATTGCCTTGGTCGGGTTCAACCCTTTCGGGCAAACGCTCACGCAGTTCATGATGCCGCGGCAGCGGAACACACTGAACGGATCGTCCAGCGCAGCCAGACGGTTCTCGGTCTCAGTATCGCGGCTATCGGCCAGGAAACGGTAGGCCTGAAGCAGCGCAGCGGGGCCAAGGAACTTGTCCGGGTTCCACCAGAAGGACGGGCAGCTGGTCGAGCAGCAAGCGCACAGGATGCACTCGTACAGACCGTCAAGCTTCTCGCGATCTTCCGGGCTTTGCAGACGTTCGATAGCCGGAGCCGGCGTATCGTTCATCAGATAAGGGCGAACCTTCTCGTACTGCTTATAGAAGATGCCCATATCAACGGCCAAGTCACGAATAACTGGCAAACCAGGCAGCGGACGCACCACCAGCTTGTTGCCTTTGACCACAGCCGACAGCGGCGTGATGCAGGCAAGACCGTTCTTACCGTTCAGGTTCATGCCGTCGGAGCCGCAGACCCCTTCGCGGCAGGAGCGACGATAGGAGAAACCTTCGTCCTGCTCTTTGATGAGAGCCAGCACGTCCAGCACCATCAGGTCTTTACCATCGGTATTGACCTGGAAGTCCTGCATGTACGGCTTTTCGTCTGTATCCGGGTTGTAGCGATAAACGCTCACTTGCAACATATCGTCGACCTCAGTAAGTCCGGACCTTGGGTTCGAAAGTCGGAACTGTCTTCGGAGAGAAGTTCACGGCACGCTTGGCTACACGCTTCTCACCTGGGAAGTACAGGGTGTGGCACAGCCAGTTTTCGTCATCACGCTCTTCAAAATCTTCGCGGGCATGGGCACCGCGGGACTCCTTGCGGTTCTCTGCAGCAATCGCAGTCGCTTCTGCCACTTCGAGCAGGTTCTGCAGCTCCAGCGCTTCGATACGCGCGGTGTTGAAGGCCTGGCTCTTGTCAGAAATCTTGACCGTAGCGATGCGCTGGCGCAGATCGGCCAGCTGAGCGATGCCTTTCTGCATGTACTCACCCGTACGGAACACACCGAAGTAGTTCTGCATGCAGCTTTGCAGCTCTTTGCGCAACGAAGCGACGTCTTCGCCAGCGGTCCGCTCGTTCAGCGACGCCAGCCGATTCAGGGCCACGTCCAGATCGGTTTCGGTAGCACCGCGATGCTCGATACCATCCTTTAGTGCCTTTTCCAGATGCAGACCTGCCGCGCGGCCGAATACAACCAGATCCAATAGCGAGTTTCCGCCGAGGCGGTTGGCGCCATGCACGGATACGCAAGCCACTTCGCCGACCGCAAACAGCCCGTCGATGATCTTGTCGTTGCCGTTGGTGTCCTGAGTTATGGCCTGACCATGAATGTTGGTGGCAATACCACCCATCATGTAATGGCAGGTCGGAACCACAGGAACCGGGGCAGTGACCGGATCGACGTGAGCAAATGTCTTCGACAGCTCGCAGATACCCGGCAGGCGGCTATGCAGCACTTCCTCGCCCAGGTGATCGAGCTTCAGCATCACATGATCGCCATCCGGACCGCAGCCATTGCCGGCCAGGATTTCCTTAACCATGGAGCGAGCAACGACGTCACGACCAGCCAGGTCCTTCGCGTTCGGAGCATAACGCTCCATGAAACGCTCACCATGCTTGTTGATCAGGTAGCCACCCTCGCCACGGCAACCTTCGGTTACCAGCACGCCAGCACCAGCGATACCAGTCGGGTGGAACTGCCACATTTCGATGTCCTGGACCGGCACACCGGCACGCAGCGCCATACCGATACCGTCGCCAGTATTGATCAGGGCGTTAGTCGTCGAAGCGTAGATACGGCCCGCGCCGCCGGTAGCCAGAACCACGGCCTTGGAACGGATATAGACCGTTTCGCCGTTTTCTATGCAGATCGCGATGATGCCAACGATGGCGCCATCCTGGTTCTTCACCAGATCCACGCCATACCATTCATTAAGGAAGGAAGTGCCCGCCTTAAGGTTTGCCTGGTACAAGGTGTGCAGCAGTGCATGGCCAGTACGGTCAGCGGCAGCACAGGTACGTGCAGCCTGACCACCTTTACCGTAGTCCTTCGACTGACCACCGAACGGACGCTGATAGATACGACCTTGCTCGGTACGGGAAAAGGGCAAGCCCATGTGCTCCAGCTCGAACACGGCCTCGGGGCCAACGGAACACATGTATTCAATAGCGTCCTGGTCACCGATGTAATCGGAACCCTTGACGGTATCGTACATGTGCCAGCGCCAATCATCGTTCGGGTCGGCCGAAGCAATGGCGCAGGTGATGCCGCCTTGAGCAGAAACGGTATGCGAACGGGTCGGGAACACCTTGGTCACTACCGCAGTTTTATGGCCACCCTGGGCCAACTGCAGCGCAGCGCGCATGCCCGCGCCGCCGCCACCAATAATGATGGCGTCATAAGAAAGAGTACGAATGCTAGCCATGGATCAGATACCCCAAAGAATCTGCACACCCCAGACGAAGAACGTGAACATGGCGATGCCACACACTGCCTGGAAGAGGAAACGCACACCGGTAGCCCACTTACCGATTGCCATGTTGGTCAGGTAGTCAGTGGAAATCGTCCACATACCAACCCATGCATGCACGCTCAGGGCGACCAGCGCCAGAAGGCTGAAAATGCGCATCCAGGTGGCCGAGAACAGCTCCTGCCACTGGGCGTATTCCAGCCCTGGATTCACAACTAGGTATCCGATCAGGAAAAGAAAATAAGCCGCGAGAACCACTGCAGAAACGCGCTGAGCCATCCAGTCGTAAAGGCCCGAACGGGAAAAGTTCGTGACGTTGGTTACCATATCCACACTCCCGCCAGCACGATCAGCACCGCCGAAACGGCCAGAACGATTTTCGAGCCCAGCTTGCCGCCTTCCAGCGTCTCACCATGCCCTGTGTCCATGATCAGGTGACGCACGCCGGCCACCAGGTGATACAACAATGCAGACAGCAGCACCCAGATCACCAACTTAGCCAACGGACTGCCGATATACGCCTTTACTTCTTCAAAGCCTTCGGCAGAAGAAAGCGATGCATCCAGCGCAAGCAGCAGAATGGCCACACCTACAAACAGGACCACGCCGGAAACGCGGTGAAGGATCGAGGTGTAAGCAGTGATAGGGAGTTTTATTGTCCTAAGATCTAGGTTTACAGGTCGTTGGCTTTTCACGGCTTTGTTTCACACTTGAGAGCCCCAAAAACGCAGGGCAAGTTGTTGGGAAGAGCACGCAGCGGTACCCGCCACCCACGAGTGACAACCCACAGGAAACTGCCTGTTAGGCCCCTGCCGGTCGGTCGCCGAGTATAAACAGTTAGGTCGCTAATGACAATGTGGTGAAGTGCCACTAAAGGCGCATGGCGCCCCTGATTACAAATGCCGTAAATAGGCTTTTCTGTGTTGCGAATTCACCCGTAAACCCCCTCCGCTGCAGGCGGCCCGCGCAAATTGACTTTGAGATTTATCTCACTATAGTGATGCGGGCCCTGCGTGGGGGGCCATGATGATTCCAAGCATAAGACAGGAGGCCATACATGGCTGACAACAAAGCGCAGTTGATCATCGAAGGCGCAGACGCCATCGAACTGCCCGTTTTAACCGGCACCGTAGGGCCTGACGTAATCGATGTACGAGGCTTGACCTCCACGGGTCGCTTCACTTTCGACCCCGGCTTCATGTCCACCGCCTCTTGCGAATCCAAGATCACCTACATTGATGGTGATAAAGGCATTCTGCTGCACCGCGGTTACCCGATCGAACAGCTGGCCGAAAAATCCGATTACCTCGAGACCTGCTACCTCCTGCTGAATGGCGAGCTGCCGACCGCCGAAGAAAAGGCGAAGTTCATCAGCACCGTAAAGAACCACACCATGGTTCACGAGCAGCTCAAATCGTTCCTCAACGGCTTTCGTCGCGATGCGCACCCGATGGCCATCATGTGCGGCGTTGTCGGCGCACTCTCGGCCTTCTATCACGACTCGCTGGACATCAACGACCCGCACCACCGCGAAATTTCCGCCGTACGCCTGGTCGCCAAAATGCCAACCCTGGCGGCGATGGTTTACAAGTACTCCATGGGTCAGCCGATGATGTATCCGCGCAACGACCTGAACTACGCTGAAAACTTCCTGCACATGATGTTCAACACACCCTGTGAAGTGAAGCCGATCAGCCCCGTTCTGGCCAAAGCGATGGATCGTATCTTCATCCTCCACGCAGACCATGAGCAGAACGCCTCCACCTCCACTGTTCGCCTGGCGGGCTCCACCGGCGCCAACCCCTTCGCCTGTATCGCTGCTGGCATCGCAGCGCTCTGGGGTCCGGCACATGGCGGTGCGAACGAAGCCGTTCTCACCATGCTGGACGAAATCGGCGATGTATCGAACATCGAGAAGTTCCTGGCCAAGGCCAAGGATAAAAACGATCCGTTCAAGCTGATGGGCTTCGGTCACCGTGTCTACAAGAACTTCGACCCTCGCGCCAAGGTCATGAAGCAGACCTGCGACGAAGTGCTGGGCGAGCTGGGCATCAACGATCCGCAGCTTGAGCTGGCGATGAAGCTGGAAGAGATCGCACTGAACGATCCCTACTTCGCCGAGCGCAACCTGTACCCGAACGTTGACTTCTACTCGGGCATCATCCTCAAGGCGATCGGCATTCCGACCAGCATGTTCACCGTGATCTTCGCCCTGGCCCGCACGGTCGGCTGGATCTCGCACTGGAAGGAAATGATCGCAATGGGCCAGAAGATCGGCCGCCCGCGTCAACTATACACCGGTCATCCCCAGCGCGATCTGCAGCGCTGAGGCTTAGCCGGAAACACAAGAAAGGCCGCCGACTAGGCGGCCTTTTTTGTCTGTGTGTCCCGTTTTTGTCTCTGTGCCCCGCTCTGAATAAAATTTATCAGAGGAGCGCTGTAACGCTCGCGGGCAGCAACTATCAGTTGACCTCCCATAGCGTCGCAGAGAGCTATATCGGTGAGCCTAACCTCTCTCGTCGTTAGATACACACCCAACCGGATCAGCACGAAGCACTTCGCTTTTGTGGAAGGCCCTCTCGGCGCGAAGCTCTCCCTACTTGCAGACGATCACCACGCTTGCGTGCGTAGTACCGCGCCAGTGCGCATGACCCCAATCACCATCACCCAGTTGCCTGCTCCAGCCAGCCGAGCAATCGAATCGCATCCTGTCGGCTATCACCACAGACCAGAGCGCCCGCCTGAAAGGCGACACAAACAGCAGGGCGCGACGGCTGGCCAAATAACTGACAAAGATTCTGTTCAGAAAGATGCAGACAACGCTCTCCAGCTGGCTTTCCAAAAGGCATGCCTGGAATTGGTGAGCTGATAGAAGGAGCGATACAACAGGCACCACAACCGGGACGGCAATCCATTTCAATCATCCGAAATGAAAAATGGGGCGGCGATAATAATGGCAGCTCGAGCAAAAGGCACTAGCACTACCAGACGCCCACTAGGCTACTTGCGACACCATTCGGTGACCCAATAGGATCTGCCATCGCCTGGAGTAACATCTCATGCCCATCTGGCATCAGACTGCCGCCCTACTCTGCGCCTCTAACCTGTTCATGACTTTCGCTTGTACGGCCATCTCAAGCCCCTCAATGGCAAGCCCTGGTTAGTCGCCGCTTTGATCAGCTGATGCATCGCATTGTTCGAATACCTGATCATGGTGCCGGCCAACCGCATCGGCTACACCGAGCTGTCAATCGAGCTACTGAAGATCATGCAAGAAGTTATCACCCTCGCCATATTCGTACTGTTCAGCGTGCTGTATATGCAGCAGCCAATAAAACTCGACTACCTGTGGGCCGGGCTGTGTCTGCCAGGTGCTTTCTATTTTATTTTTCACTCGTGAGCGGCGCCTACAACGCATAGAGGCGGTAGCCCACTTCGAAGCGCCGGCGCCTGATGACGCCATCACACCGCTTCGGCATACTGGCCGCCCTTTTCCGCACCCTTAGAGGTTTCAAATGTTCAAGGTCAACGAATACTTCGACGGCACCGTCAAATCCATCGCGTTCGACATGGAAGCCGGTCCGGCCACGATTGGGGTCATGGCGCCTGGCGATTACGAGTTCGGCACCAATCAGCTGGAAGTCATGCATGTAGTCGCCGGCAGCCTGGATGTGAAACTGCCGGGAAGCGAGCGCTATGAAACCTTCGGCGCAGGCAGTCAGTTCACCGTGCCGGCCAACAGCAAGTTTCAGCTGAAAGTCGCGGCAGATACGGCATACTTGTGTGAGTACCGGTAAGCGAAAGGCACTTACACCGGTGACCGGGCCAGCCATCATGGTGAATGGGTAAAGCGTCATCCCTACTCAGGCCTTTCACCACCACGGTAGGGTGGGCTTCAGCCCGCTAACTGGCTCAGCCGCCGCGCTCCACACCCACGGGCTGCAAGCACGCATAATAGGCAGCACTCGAGAGCTGGCATAGCCAAGGTATCGGCGGATCAAAGCCCTAAGTCCGCTCGAAACCTTGTATAAACCAGAACGCGTTCCTGTGCTGCTGCAGCTTGATAATGCACGTCAACAGCGCCTTCAATCCAGCGGCTTGTAAGCCTGACTGACCTGTTTCGACTGACTGAGCTTTGTCAGCTCGCCGGCCAGCCGCTCCCGTTCGGCACGACCTGAGCGCTGCAGCTCCTCGTACAAGTGCGACAGCTCTTCCACCTGCTCGAGCAGGCCGCGATCGAAGGCATCGTCATCGCCCAGCGCCGCGACCAATGCGCTGCAGTCTTTATCTAACGCCGTGATCGCTTCCCAATCGTTGTCTGCCAGCGCATCGCGGAGCTTATCGATCAGCGCGGTAAATGCGTCTTTGCGTGACTGCATAAGCGTTCTCGGTGGCGTGAATGGATGCAGAGATAGCAGCATATATTCGACGCGAATTTACATTACGCCTTGGGCGCGATCTGATCCCAAGCCAGCTTGATCTCGCCCAGGAGTTTGCCCACTTCGTTCAGCTTGTCGACATCGTTATGCCGACTGGCCTCGAACAGGCGCATCGTCATGTATTCATAGAGCCGGTCGAGATTCTCCGCCAACTCGCCACCTATGCTCTTGTCGAGGGCGTCGCGCAGGCCGCCGATGATATTGATGGCCTTGCCAACAAGCACGCCCTTTTCAGCATAGGCTTCACGCTCCATGGCACCTTTCGCCTGAGCGATACGGTCCAGGCCACCTTGCATCAGCATCTGAATCAAGCGGTGCGGATCGGCCTCGGTAACCTGAGCCTTAACACCTACCTGCTGATACTGTTTCATTGCTGCCATAGCGTTCATTTGGATAAGCCTCGTGCCACGTCAATTTGCATGTTCAGCTTATCGGTCGAGAGTACTCAAGCTTGAGAGCAGGCGAGGCGAAATTACCAGAAAAAGAAAAACCGCCTGGCGGCGGTTTTTCTCGTCGGAATGACATTATCTTTTAGAGTTGCCTGCTGCCCACGGAAGATTTTCGAGCGAAGCCAGGAGACTGGCGGAGGTGTTGGATAGCTGGCCCACCAGCGCGTCCATCGCATTGAATTGCTTATACAAGCGGTCCTGCAGTGAGGTAATCCGACGATCAAGGTCTACCTTCTGCTTGTCGATCTTCGAAATCGTCTCTGACATCACCTTGTTACGCTGCTCAAGGATGCCGCCGGTTTCGGTATAAGGCTTCAGTTTTTCATCCAAACGAGTTGCCAAGCCTTTGTCGCCTGAAAACAAGCTGGAGATACCCTCGAAACTATCAGTCATCGATTTGTCCAGCTTGGCGCTATCTATGGCAAGCGTTCCATCTTTCTGTGTTGTGATTCCAATATCTGTAAGTGCGCGCACGGCACCGGAGCCCTGCACGTTCACTAATTCATTGCGAATCGTGTTCAACAAGTTGCGCGCAGTGGCATCACCAACCAAAGCGCCCGTGACAGGAGCTTTACCCTCGCCTACCGGTGTGACTTTCGTCTGAGCGTTGATCACTCCGATCAGCTTGTTATAGGCATCTACGAACTTCTCTACGTTTGTCTTGACGCCAGCTTTATCAAGGTCGACGGAAACCGTAATCGGCTTACCGGTTTCGGTTATGCCCTTGAGGTCAAGTGTCACTCCCTCAATCGCAGTATCAAGCGAATTGGTCTTGCTGGTGACCTTCAGCCCGTCCACATAGACTTCGGCGCTTTGCGCTTTTGTCAGCATACGAGCCGCCGCGGGATCGGCCGGCTGCGTTACTTCGGCATCGGAAAATGCCAGTTGCGAGAGGTTAGCGCTTCCCGTTCCATCGTCAGCCGGCGCAACCACCGAAATATCCTCTCCCGCACCCGACTTGCTACTATTCAAGACCAACCGTGACCCTGCGTCATCGGTAACAATCGTGGCCGTTACGCCTTGCTCAACGCCTGCTTTATTAATGGAATCGCGTATTCCCGCCAAGGTATTGTTGGTTCCATCTACGGTGATTTCCGGCAGGGAAACGCCCCCAACCATTACCGTCAAAGTCCCGTTTCCAAACGTTGCAGGTTCTGCGCCATTGGGCGCAATAGCAGCGAGCGCAACCTTACTACTCGCAGCTAGCTGCCTGACGTCTACCTGATAAGTTCCAACACCGGCGCTAACCCCCGCCTTTACCGCCAGAAGGTCCGTGTTGCTGGATTTCGCAGACCGAGCCTGAAATAGCTCGGGTTTGTTAATCGCGGATAATGCCGTTTGAAAATCGCTGATCGCGCTTTTCAGTGCTCCCACTGCAGTAATCTGAGTAGTCGTCTTCTTTTCCAGGTTGGTTAGCTGGGTCAGCTTCGGTGTCTTTTCCGCCGCAACCATGCTGGCAACAATGCTGTCGATATTGATTCCGGAACCAATTCCAGTTACCCCAACCATAAACCCACCCTGTCAAGAAACGCGCTATTTAGCGAAAGTCATCAAGAATCATGCCCGTTACGCTGTGGTATCGAACAGCAAGCTGCGAATGTCATCCAGCCGCTCAGACAGACGAAGAATCTCCTCGGACGGAATCTGCCGCACAACTTTGCCCGACTCACCATCAATGACCTTAACCACCACATCGCCAGTTGAATCATCCACGCTGAAGCTAAGGTCTCTCTGGGCATATTGCATGCGCGTGTGAAGATCGGCAATTACATCGTTCAGCTTACTGCGATTAGTCGCCTCACCAGCCAATATAGGCGCCGCCGCCGGATGTTCTTCGTCGAACGACGAAAGCCCAGGCTCCGAAGGAAGACCGGGCGTCGATCCTGCTTGTGCCGGAACGAGTAAGGCGTTAGGTACTTTACCGACGTCCATGATTCACCTCAAAAATGAATCGATGGGGAAGCGGCAAATACCGCCTCCCCATCCTGCGCCTGTTGCTACCCAGGTGGTTACTGCAGGAGGCTCAGAACCGCCTGCGGCAACTGCTTGGCCTGCGCCAGGATCGCGGTGCCGGCCTGCTGCAGAATCTGGTTCTTGCTCAGATTCGCGGTTTCGGCAGCGAAGTCGGTATCTTCGATGCGACCGCGTGCAGCGGATACGTTCTCAGAGATGCTCTGCAGGTTGGCGATAGTGTTATCGAAGCGGTTCTGTACAGCACCGAGGTCGGCACGCTGCGCATCGATGGACTGGATAGCCTCGTCGATGATCAGCACAGCCTTCTGCGCGCCTTCTGCAGTGTTGATGTTGATATCGCTCACGCTGTCTTCGGTGAACGCGGTATCAGCCGCGGCAGTAACAGTACCTGCGGTTACGCCGGTAGGATCAGCTGCGTTGTCGGTAATCACAATGCTAGCCAAGTTGTTCTTGTCATCGCCTGTTTGGGTCGAAACAATGTTGATGCTGTTATCGGCCTTTATAAACGCACCGACACCGACGTTGGAGTCATTGATCGCCGCAGCAATTTTCGAGTTTATTGCTTCGGCATCATCATCTTCTTTCAAATCGGCTTGAACAGTGTACGACTTCCCATCTGCCAGTGTGATCGCGATATCGACCTTGCCGGTAGTTGGAGTGAGGCCAGGAGCGGTCGCACTCAGCGTCTGCTCGTAATACTTACCATCCAGCGAGGTAGAGCTCATTTCCTCGATACCAACGCTGATGATTTCGTTAGCAGCGGAGCCAACCTGGAAGCTGGCAATACCAAAGTCGCCATCCAGCAGTTTTCTGCCACCGAAAGTCGTGGTGTTGCTGATACGGTCCAGCTCCTTCTTCAACTGACCAACTTCCGAGTCCAGAGCGGTCCGCTCAGAATCGCTGTTGGAGCCGTTGGCGGACTGAAGGGAAAGGTCACGCATACGCTGCAGGATGTTGGTGGACTGTTGCAGAGCGCCTTCAGCTGTCTGAGCCAGCGAAATACCGTCGTTTGCGTTGCGCACAGCGACGCCCAGGCCGTTGATCTGGCTGGTCAGGCGGTTAGCGATCTGCAGGCCAGCTGCGTCGTCTTTGGCACTATTGATACGGCTACCGGTGGATAGGCGCTGCATGGAAGTGGCCAGCGCATTGGAAGAACTATTCAGGTTGCGCTGCGTGTTCAGCGACGGGATGTTGGTATTGACTGTAAGAGCCATGATGTGCCTCCAAGGGCGCTAGTTACTTTGGTTGCCTGAGCTTGCGACTCCGGGCCGGCTTTTGCCCAGGCACCCATTGAGTTCGCATTCGATTAGCTTATCGGCGTCGTTTCGGTGAGCTTTAGGAGGCAGTTGAAAAAAACTCTGCAAGCCCCGAGAACAACCTGTACGACACCGGCGAATCCGCAAACACGCGAGCCCGCCTGCGAAGGTTTTCGGACGTTGGGTGGAAATCTTTAGGCAGGCCCGTGCGGGAGTGTTTGTTTTAGGAGTGGCCTGGAAGCCCTTTTCGCCGCGAGGGCGCGCCTCCCACAGGACTGGAGTCAAGCCGCTGCTGTTGTACGAGGGCTGCCCTTTGCGGGAAGCTTTGCTTTGCTTTGCTTTGCGCTGGCAGGAAAGTCCATCTCGCCGCGGGGGCACGCCTCCCACGAAAAGCGGGCCGTAGCCGCCTGTGATCTGGAGTGGGTGAATCACTTTCGGTGCGAAGCCGACTAGCTGATGTTTGATTTAATGTTCAAGTTCAGCGAGCCGCTCCAGGAAGGCATCCTCGTCATTGACCGCCAAGCCCAGCTCATTAGCCTTCGTCAGCTTCGACCCAGCTCCTGGTCCAGCTACCACTACGCTGGTCTTGGCTGAAACGGAACCCGAAACCTTGGCCCCCAACGCCTCCAGCCTTGCCTTGGCCTCGTCGCGGCTCATGTTTTCCAGCGTGCCGGTGAGCACCCATGTCTGGCCCGCCAAGGGCAGTCCTTGCGCCGCCTTTCGCTCGCTTTGCCAATGCATGCCGAACTCGCGCAGCTGGGCTTCGATCGCGCGGGCGCGTTCAGCATTGGCCGGCTCGTTGAAGTAGTCGCGTAACGCACGAGCCGCCTTTTCGTTGAGACGCTCGACCTGCCGCAAATCCAGCCAGTCGGCCTCAATGATGGCGTCAAGGGTGCCAAAGCGATCGGCGAGGCGCTGGGCGCCCGTGGTGGCGATAAAGGGTATGTTCAGTTTGTCGAGCAGACCGGCCAGCGTTGCGCAGGCAGCAAATTCGGGATGCACCTCCTCCTCTTCTTGCAGCTGCACGCCTCGCTCGCGAAGCTGTTTGATAACGAGCCGGTTATGCTCGTCCTCGAAGAAGCTGTGAATTTCATGGGCCACTTCCAGCCCGATATCCGGCAGGTAGACCAATACATCCGGCAGCGCGCGACTGATGCGGTCGAGCGAGCCCAAGGCACGCGCCAGCAACTTGGCAGTGCCCTCCCCGACATCGGGAATCCCCAGGGCGTAGATGAAGCGCGCCAGGGACGGCGTGCGGCTGGCATCAATGGATTTGAGCAGGTTGCGGCTGGATACCTCGGCGAAGCCTTCCAGAGCCAACACCTGCTCGAACGTCAGGCTATAGAGATCGGCCGGTGAATTGACCAATCCGGTATCGACCAATTGCTCGACGATTTTGTCGCCCAACCCGTCGATGTCCATGGCCCGTCGAGAGACGAAATGGATGATCGCCTGCTTGAGCTGCGCCTGGCAGGCCAGGCGGCCCACACAGCGGTAGATCGAGCCTTCGCTGATCGACTCCCTGCCCTTGCTGCGTTTGATCAGTTGGGTGCGCTCAACGGCGGAGCCGCACACCGGGCATTGCTCCGGTACATGAACCTCACGCGCGTTCTCAGGACGGCGCTCCGGGATCACACCGAGAATCTGAGGAATGACATCACCCGCGCGGCGAACGATAACCGTGTCGCCGATCATCACACCCAGCCGCGCGACCTCATCCATGTTATGCAGCGTGGCATTCGAGACCGTCACGCCAGCGACCTGTACCGGTTTCAGCCGCGCGACCGGGGTAATGGCACCGGTGCGGCCAACCTGGAACTCCACATCGAGCAGTTCGGTGACTTCCTCTCGGGCGGGAAACTTGTGTGCGATGGCCCAGCGCGGCTCACGGGCGCGGAAACCCAGTTCGCGCTGCTGGGCGGTCGAGTTGACTTTGAACACCACGCCGTCAATTTCATAGGGCAACGCATCGCGCTTTTCACCGATAGCGTGAAAATAATCGCGGCATTCTTGTACGCCCTTGGCCAGTTTGAGTTCGCGACTGATCGGTAGACCCCAGCCTTTCAGCGCTTCGAGGATGCCGATGTGAGTGCCCGGAAGAACGCCATCGCTGCGGCCGACGCCATAGGCACAGAGCTCCAGCGGACGGCTGGCGGTTATCTTCGAATCCAGCTGGCGCAGGCTGCCAGCGGCGGCATTACGCGGGTTGGCGAAGGGCTTGCCGCCCGCCTCCAACTGACGCGCATTGAGCGCCTCGAAGCCCGCCTTGGGCATGTAGATTTCACCGCGCACTTCCAGTACCGCTGGCCAGCCCGTGCCGTGCAGCTTCAGTGGAATATTGCGAATGGTGCGCACGTTGGTGCTGATGTCTTCGCCGGTGCTGCCGTCCCCGCGTGTGGCGCCGCGTACCAGCTTGCCGTTTTCATAAAGCAAGCTCACGGCCAGGCCGTCGAGCTTCGGCTCGCAGCTGTACTCGAGTTCGACGCCATCGCCAAAAAGATCGCCTGCTGGCAAATCCAGCCCCTCGCGGGCGCGCCGGTCGAAGTCGATCAGGTCCTGTTCTTCAAAGGCGTTGCCCAGGCTCAGCATTGGTACTTCATGGCGGACCTGACCGAAGGCCGCCAAAGCCGCGCCACCGACGCGCTGCGTGGGCGAGTCAGGGGTGACCAGCTCGGGATGCTCGGTCTCGAGCGCCTTGAGCTCGTTATATAGACGGTCGTATTCCGCGTCAGGGATGCTGGGCTCGTCGAGAACATAGTAGCGATAGTTGTGGGCGTCGATTTCGCTGCGCAGGTCGGCGATGCGCTCTGCGGCGGTTTGGGCGGACGTCATGGTATGCGAGGCCATATCAGCAGGCTGGACCGAACGTGAGTGTCAGCGCGTCGGACCGCCTTAGTTGATGTTCTGGCCAGGATTTTAGCCTGTTTGCAAGGCCGCATGGGCATCGGCGCCAGAGGGATGGCGGAGCCTCGTGATGGTGTACCAATCACTAGGCTATGGGGACGGACACTCATCCCATCAAAACCATGCGATGAGAGATTTCCATAGAAGGCCCGCTCTGGGGACAAGGCTCCGTTCCACGCGGAGCGCGGAAGCGATCAGTTCCGGCAGTTACCGGCAGGTTTGCGTTTGCTTCAGGCAACCTAGATGGGATCGGACATCCTGATAAGGTGGGTCAGGCAGCGTTCCGCTTCAGCCCATCACATAAGGCGCTCGACAAAGCCCAGTGGGCTGAAGCCCACCCTACGGAACTATAGCCGAAAAAAACCGCTCCTGAGAGCGGTTCTGGTGATCAGCGTCTGGTGGTCATCTGCCGACGTTCGTAATCGACGATGCGCTGGCGGTAGTGCTCGATGGTTTGTGCAGTCAACACGCTGCGTTGATCATCCTTGAGCTCCCCATTCAGCTCTTGAGACAGCTTGCGGGCAGCGGCTACCATCACGTCGAAGGCCTGCTTCGGATGGCGCGGGCCAGGCAGGCCGAGGAAGAAACTCACGGCCGGGGTGGTGAAGTGGTCAATGTCGTCCAGATCGAACGTCCCGGGCTTGACCGCATTGGCCATGGAGAACAGCACTTCGCCGTTACCCGCCATGCTCTCGTGACGATGGAAGATGTCCATCTCGCCGAACCGCAGGCCGCTTTCCAGGATGTTCTGCAGCAGCGCTGGCCCGCGGAAGCCATGCGGATCACGGGAGATCACGTTGATGACCAGCACTTCCTCGACCGGTGGCAGGTCCTGATCGGATTCGCTCGTTTTGCCATCATCGTCACTGGCTACCGGATCCAGCAGGGTCGGGACCGGCGCATCATCATTGGAGAAGCGCAGGTCGCCCTGCCGGGGTTCACTGGTACGACGCCTACTCGGCTCGCGCGCGCTCATCGATGGAAGATCCGCTTCGTCCACAGATGGCTCGGTACCGCGGTTCACAACTCGCGGAGGGCCTAGCAGCTCGTTGGGTTCGTCTTCGTCTGGAATATTGCTCACGATATTGCGGTCCAGCTTGAACTTCAACTTGCCCTTGCTGCCTCGCATCCGCCGCCAGCCGTCGAAAAGAATGCCGGCTATAACAATGATGCCGATGACGATCAGCCACTCGCGCAGACCGATATCCATTAATGCTTAAACCCCTGAAATCGATGATAAAGACGCAGATTCACGGCCGCTGAACAGGCTCATCTGCGCATCGTAAAAATTGCGCTCTAAACTAGCACGACGAACGGTAGATGTGCACCGCCCGACGCGGCTCTTTTATGGGTCTCCGTTTATGCCAGCGCTGCCAGCAACACGCGCAGCTCAAGCCTCCGCGAGCGCAACAGCCTGTTCCACGTCGACCGCTACCAGTCTTGAGCAACCCGGCTCGTGCATGGTCACGCCCATTAGCTGGTCGGCCATTTCCATCGCGATCTTGTTGTGGGTGATGTAGATGAATTGCACCTTTTCCGACATTTCCTTGACCAGACGCGCATAGCGGCCAACGTTGGCGTCATCCAGTGGCGCATCCACCTCATCGAGCATGCAGAACGGCGCCGGGTTGAGCTGGAAGATCGCAAATACCAACGCCAGGGCGGTCAGTGCCTTCTCCCCACCCGACAGCAAGTGGATGGTGCTGTTCTTCTTGCCCGGCGGACGCGCCATTATCGCCACCCCGGTATCGAGTAAATCTTCACCGGTAAGTTCCAGATAAGCGTTGCCGCCACCGAAAACCTTCGGGAAAAGCGCCTGCAGACCGCCATTGATCTGGTCAAACGTCTCTTTGAAGCGATTGCGGGTCTCCTTGTCGATCTTGCGGATGACGTTTTCCAGCGTGTCCAGCGCCTCGGTGAGATCATCATTCTGAGCGTCGAGGTAGCGCTTGCGCTCCGACTGCTGCTGATACTCATCGATCGCCGCCAGGTTGATCGGGCCAAGGCGCTGAACGCGCGCAGCCAGGCGCTCAAGTTCGGCTTCCCATTCAGATTCGCTGGCCCCGGCAGGCAGCATCGCGAGCACGCCGTGCAGATCGAAACCCTCTTCGTGCAGCTGATCCTGCAATGCCTTTCGGCGCACGCTGAGCGCTTGCCACTCCATGCGCTGTTGTTCGAGCTGGCCGCGCAACAGTTGCGCCTGCTGCTCGGCCTGGGTACGACGTTTCTCGGCATCGCGCAGTTCGCGATCGGCGTCTTCGAGCGCCAGACGCGCCAGTTTGAGCTCGTCTTCGACGCCCATGCGCCGCTCCAGCAACTCTTCGAGCTTCATGCGCAACTCTTCGAGTGGCGCCTCGCCCTCCTCCAGATTCAGATTGAGCTGCTCGCGCCGCTCCACCGCTCGCTCGAACTGCTGCTGCAGACGTTCAAGCGCCTGGCGAGTGGAATCATGCTGTGCTTTCAGCGACCCGATTCGCACGGCCAACTGATGCGCATGGTCTTTTTGCTGCCGGGCCTCCTGACGGACGCGATCCAGCTGTTCGCGAATGCCATCACGACTCGCCAGCAGAGCTTCGCGCTGTTCGGTATCCAGCGCCATAGCATCGAGCGCATCCTGCAAATGCAGCCGCGCCTCGCCCAGCTGTTCGGTTTCCAACGCGCGCTGTTCGGATAGTTCGACCAGCTCTTCGTCCAGGCGGCGACGGCGTAGGCTCAGCTGCTCCAGCTTGGCCTGGCTGGCAGAGAGTCGAGCATTCAATTCGCCTTGCTGGCGGGACAGATCCTGATGATGACGACGTTGCTGTTCGCGGCGCCCTTCCTGTTCGCGCTGAGCCCCGCGGAGCTGGGCGAGCTGCTCCCCCAGCGAACCAAGGCTCGCTTCACGCTCATCACGTTCGCCTTGCAGCCGCTCCAGTTCCTGACCGCGCGCCAGCAATCCCGACTCGGCCTCCCCGGCTCGCCGGACCCGAAGAAAATGTCGGCTCACCCAGTAACCGTCACGACTGATCAGGCTTTCGCCATCGCGCAGCGAATCACGCCCCGCCAACGCTAGATTGAGATCATCCACCGGTCGCACCCGGCCCAACCAGGGCGAAAGGTCTGCGGCCGACTCCACCTTGTCCAGCAGGCTGCCGTTAATGGCCGTAGCCGCCTGCGCCGTGCTGACGAGACGCAAATCTCCCTGCTCGAAGCCGCTCATGTCGAGGCCGTCGAAGTTGTCCAACAGCACCGCCTGCAAGTCCGCGCCCAGTACGGTTTCGACCGCCAGTTCCCAGCCTGGCTCAACGCGAAGCCCGTCAGTTAGACGCGGCCGCTGATCAAGGCCTCGCTCATGCAGCCATTCCGAGACGCCTTTGCCCGGGTCCATCGCAGCCTGTTGCAGCGCTTCCAGCGACACGATACGGCCGTTCAGCCGCTGCAGATCACCCTGCGCCTCCTGCTCGGCGCGGCTAGCCTGTTGGAGTTGTTCACGTAGCTGTTCTAGCTGCTGATCGGTCTGTTCCTGGGCTGCGACCAGTTCTTCCAGGTTCAGGTCGCCGGCCGCGAGCTGTTCGCTCATCTCGGCGACTGCGGCATCTTCCGGATCACCGGCGAGCGAGGCGCGTTCCTCTTCCAGGCGGCGCTGACGCTCGACAAGCCGCTCGAGGCTCTGCTCCAGTTGCTGAATACGCGACTGCTGCACCTCGGATACGCGACGTGGCTCGGCGCTCTGCTGATTGAAGCGCTCCCACTGTTCCTGCCAGCCCTGCATGGCAGATTCGGCTTCTTCGAGTTGCGCACCCGTCTTCTCGGCCGCCGCGCCCGCGATGTCCTCCTCCGGCTCGAGCATCGCCAGCTCCTCACCTAGGGTAGCGAGCAAGGTGCGGTCATGGCCCAGGTGGGATTCAGTTTCGAGTCGCGCCTGTTCGGCCTCGCGCAGATCGTCCTGCAGCTGGCGCAAGCGTTGCTGGCCGTGCTGAATGCTTTGCTCCACCCGCGCGATATCGCCGCCGACCGAGTAGAAGCGTCCCTGGACCAAATTGAAGCGCTCGGACAACTCGTGATGACCGTCGCGCAGTCGCTCGATACTGGCGTCCGCGTTGCGTTGTTCAGCGACCAGCGCCTCGAAGCCGACCTCTTGATCGCCGATTACCTGCTCGCGCTGTCCGACCTGCTCATTCAGCGCCTGCCAGCGCAGCGCCGACAGTTGCGCCTTCAACTGGCGCTCCTCGGCCTTGTATTCCTGATACTTTTCCGCCGATTGGGCTTGGCGGTGCAAACGCTCGAGCTGGCGCTCGAGCTCCTCACGCAAGTCCGTCAGGCGCGCCAGGTTCTCGTGGGTTCGGCGAATGCGACTTTCGGTTTCGCGACGACGCTCCTTGTACTTGGAGATGCCCGCCGCCTCTTCGATGAAGTTGCGCAGGTCTTCCGGCTTGGCTTCGATCAGCTTGGAGATCATTCCCTGCTCGATGATCGAGTAACTGCGAGGGCCAAGACCGGTGCCAAGGAAGATGTCGGTGATATCGCGGCGGCGACACTTTACGCCGTTGAGGAAATAGGTGTTCTGTGCATCGCGAGTGACCCGACGGCGGATGGATACCTCGGCGAAGGCCGCGTACTCGCCGGTCAGGGTGCCGTCCGAGTTATCGAAGATCAGTTCGATGCTGGCCTGGGTCACCGGTTTACGGGTGTTGGAGCCGTTGAAGATGACGTCGGTCATCGATTCGCCACGCAGGTTCTTCGCCGAACTCTCACCCATGACCCAACGCACGGCATCGATGATATTGGATTTGCCGCAGCCATTCGGCCCGACGACAGCGGCCATGTTGCTTGGGAAGCTGACCGTGGTCGGATCGACGAAAGATTTGAAGCCGGCAAGCTTGATGCTTTTCAGTCGCATGGAGGCCTATCCGTGGCGGTCGGCGTGAGGATGTACAAGCAGGTCGCCGGGGACATCGAGATTCCTGGCATCAAATGGTTGCTGCGCGAAAACGGCGGAGTTTATCACGCCGCCTCGCAGCCATCTTGGGGATGGGTGCGCAGTATTCCGAAGCAGTCGTCGAGTCGATTCGGATGGAGGATGAGCCAATGCGGTGCCGGTGTAGGGTGGGCTTCAGCTCACCAACGGAGCCAAGACGTTCAGGCGGCAACAAGCGACATGAATCATAGCGTGGTGAAGCCCGTCAGGCAGTCAGATGCCGACTCTGTTTGGTGTGGCTTGGAATGGAGTCTGGTCGGCTGAAGCGGAGCGCCGCCCGGCCACACTACAACGTATCAACCCCCCGTCATGCTCATGAAGCGCACCACCTGAACCTGCTCGTCGGTACGAAACTCATGCTTCTCCGGCTTGAGCTGCAGCGCATCGACCAACGCCTGACGCAGACGCTCGCTGTCGCCCGGATAGCGACGCATCAGCGTCTTGAGATCCAGCGCACCTTCATGTCCGAGGCAGAGCACCAGCTTGCCTTCGGCGGTGATGCGCACGCGGTTGCAGCTTCCACAGAAGTTATTGCTGTGCGGCGAGATGAAGCCGACCTGGGTTTCGCTGCCGGCAACCTGCCAATAGCGCGAGGGGCCGCCCGTGGTGTGGCTGCTGCGTATCAGCTGATGGCCCACCTCGATACGCTCACGCACTTCCTCGCTGGAGCAAAAGGTGATTTCGCGTTCATGGCTGGAGATATTGCCTAGCGGCATTTCCTCGATGAAGCTGACGTCCAGGCCACGCTCCACGGCGAAGTTCACCAGATCGAGCACTTCGTCGTCATTGCGGCCTTTCTGGATCACGCTATTGAGCTTGATCCGACGGAAGCCGGCGTTGCGCGCGGCGTCGATGCCTTCGATAACCTGATCGAGCTTGTCACGGCGGGTAAGTTCGGCGAAACGTTCACGCTTAAGCGAATCGAGACTGATGTTCAGGCGCTTGACACCCGCGTCGCGCAGCACCGGTGCGAGAGTTGGCAGTTGCGAGCCGTTGGTGGTGATGGCCAGATCCTCCAATTCCTCCCGTGCCCCCAGGCGACTCAGCAAGCTCGGCAGCCCCTTGCGCACCAGCGGTTCGCCACCCGTCACTCGGATGCGCTTGACGCCCAGACTGATGAACGCGTCAGCCACGGCGTAGAGCTCTTCCAACGTGAGGATCTGTGCACGCGGTGCGAAGACCATGTCTTCACTCATGCAATAGGTGCAGCGAAAATCGCAGCGGTCGGTGACCGACAGTCTGAGGTAGGTGATGCGTCGGCCGAATGGATCGACCAACTGAGAATCTGGCATGTCGCTCTCCAAGGCTTGATGCGCATGCCTAAGACTATGTCGGAACGTGGCGCGAGGCAAAGGTGCGGAGCCGAATGGTCTCTACCGGAGCGACGCCAAATGAGCGGTTGTAACCCTCGCGCCTGGTCCAAGGCAGGACGATAACCGTCCGGTTTTCTGAACCCCGGCCGCAACGATGTTTTGCGACTACGGTTCGAACACTGGGATAATTTCGCTTTTACCGACACCGGAGCTTACGCAGATGGACAACGACGCCCTCCGATCGATGGGCTGGCGCGAGCGCCTGTACGTGATCATCTTCTTTACCAATACGCCGGCCGGAAAGCGTTTCGACACCTGGCTGCTGGTCGTCATCTTTGCCAGCCTCGTCGTGGTGATGTTCGACAGCGTGGCGATTTACAGCGAGCGACATGGCGTTTTGCTGGATGGGCTCGAATGGTTATTTACAGCCATTTTCCTGATCGAATACCTGGTGCGCATCTATTGCCACCCTGAGCCCCGTAAATACGTCTTCAGTTTCTACGGCGCAATCGATCTGCTCTCGGTGGTTCCGGCGTTCATCGCACTGCTGCTACCCGACGCCGAATACTTGCTGGTGGTGCGCGCCATTCGCATGTTGCGTGTGTTCCGTGTGTTAAAGCTGACGCAGTATCTGAGCCAGGCGAACTTCCTGCTGGTCGCACTGCGAGGCAGCAAGCAGAAAATCATCGTATTCCTGCTCAGCGTGACCACCATGGTGCTGATCTACGGCACGCTCATGTACGTCATCGAAGGGCCGGAGAACGGCTTCACCAGCATCCCGATGAGCATCTACTGGGCCGTGGTGACCATTACCACCGTCGGCTTCGGCGATATCGTCCCGCATACGCCGCTGGGCAAGGCTGTGGCCACGTTGGTAATGATCACCGGCTATTCAATCATTGCCGTACCTACCGGTATCTTTACTGCAGAGCTGGCTAGCGCCATGCGTGCCGACAGCCTGCAACACCGCTGCCCGACGTGCGAGAAGCTCAGCCACGAGCCCAACGCAGCGTTCTGCAGCCGCTGCGGGAGTCAGCTCTTTGAGCAGGCGCAATCCAGGGCCGACAGTTGAGCCCGATCATTCCTGCTCACCACTACGGCGCAGCGGGCATTGCATTCGCCCCGCCGATGCTTTCGTAACCATCGCCAGCGCCGCACCATCCGAACCGCCTCGGCCGAGGGTTGTCACAACCTCTGACTTGCCGCGGGCCGGATGGAGACGCGAATGCCCTTGCTCAAACTACTGCACTTCGCGGGCCTGCTGTGCTGGTGCGGCACTCTTTTGTATCTGCCAGCGCTGATCGCTGCGGGCACTCGACGTACAGATCCGCTTTTTTACCGGGACCATGCACACCTTACGCGCATGGTGTTCAACCTTGTCGGCACGCCAGCTGCGCTGATCGCGATCGGCTCCGGCACCGCTCTGTTTCTACGCGACGGCATCATGGCCGGGTGGCTGATTGTCAAGCTCAGCACCGTCGCCGGCATGGTGTTGTGTCACGCCCTCTGTGGCGTGCTGGTCCTGCACATCGAGCGCTCGCCTGAGCAGAGCGTGAGCATTCGCTGCCGCTTTCTCGGCGTAACTATCGCGACATTGATTACGGCGACGCTCTGGCTGGTACTGGCCAAGCCGTTCTAACAACCGCTCGATCAAACCGAATGGCGCACATGACCGAACGACTCATACCTCATCCGCAGCCCACATCAGATCTTGTCCAGATCGACCCCAACGGCATGCTCGTAGACCAGTCGCCCACCGAGATAGGCGGCCAGGGAGATCAGGGCGGCCGTGATCGCAGACAGGTACAAGGCCCAGAGGTGCATGTTGTCCCCCTCGTTCTGGAAGCGCAGCAACCAGTTGAGCGAAGCCAGCGAGAGCATCATCACAGCCAGTATCGCGTGGCACCAGGCGGTTATCTTCTGGCGAATTTCGCGCACGCTGAGCAGATCGATCAGGCCGAAAATACTCGCCACCCAGCCGCCCAATGCTCCCACGCCGGCCAGCCAGAGCCCGGCACGCCACCAGAAATCATCCAGCGTCCAAATATGGGCGAGATCAACAGGCAGCAAGCCGATCAGTGCCGCAACCGGGAAATGGATCAGCATCGGGTGCAGGGGATGTCCGGCGATCGCGGCGCGGCTGTGAATCGAATCGTGGGAATTGGCCATCCGGTACTCCAGCGACAGAAAAGGGAAAGGGCCACGCGATCGGCCGAACGAGCCGGTAGCCTCTTGAAATGGACCACGCTGGCGCTGTCAGTTCCTTTACTGGCCGCCTGTGGCGGGCCGCTATCCACGCTCGACCCGGCCAGCCCCATGGCGCGCCAGGTGGCTAATGTCTGGTGGGGCATGTTCGCCTTCGCCACCCTGGTGCTGGTGGCGGTCAGCGTGCTCTGGGTCTACGCCCTGGCCCGTAAGCCGCGCCAAACCAGCGAGGAGCAAGCGATACGGCTGAATCGCCGCTGGGTCATCGGTGGCGGCATCGTGCTGCCCAGCCTGAGCATTATCGTGCTGCTGATATTCGGCATTCCAACCGGCCGCAGCATGATGCCGCTACCGGTGGAAGGTGAGCAGCCGTTGAAGGTCGAAGTCACCGGACATCAATGGTGGTGGGAGGTGCACTACCCCGACAGCGGCGTCACTACCGCCAACCAGCTGATTATTCCGGCCGGCCGCCTGGTGGATGTACATGTCACCAGCGCCGACGTCATCCACTCGTTCTGGATTCCACGGCTCGGTGGAAAGATGGACATGCTGCCGGGACGAACCAATGTCATTCGCATCGAAGCCGGACATACTGGAATCTTTCACGGTCAATGCTCGGAGTTCTGCGGCCTTCAACACGCACACATGAAACTCCATGTCGAAGCGCTCGATGAAGGCGGATTCGACGAATGGGTCGCCGCGCGGGATAACCTCAGCATCAAGCAGCGCGCCCCCGGTGAGGCCGGCCAGGTCTTCAATGACCGCTGCGGTCAATGTCATCGTGTCGCAGGAGTCAGTAATGGCAATCGCGCGCCGGACCTGACCGACCTCGCGAGTCGCCCCAGTCTGGGCGCCGGCGTGATAGAGAACGATAGCGAGGGGCTGCGACGCTGGCTGCGTGAGCACAAGACGCTCAAGTTCGGCAATGGCATGCCGGCGCATGATGACGTACCGCCTGAAACCCTCGACCAGATTGCTGCTTGGCTGGAGACGCTCGCGCCATGAATGCTTCGTTCAGGGGCAGCGCCCCGTCTACCGATCCGGATCAGCTTCACGACCAGTTCAACGATGTCTGGGGGAACCCGCGTGGTTGGCGCGCACTGACCATCGTCAACCACACCAGCATTGGCCTGCGCTTCCTCATCACCGGCGGTGTGTTCTTCCTGATCGGCGGGCTGATGGCGATGCTGATCCGCACCCAGCTAGCACTGCCCGGTTACGTACTGATGGAGCCCGAGGTCTACAACCAGGTCTTCACCATGCATGGCTCGGTGATGATGTTCCTGTTCGCCGTGCCGATGATGGAAGGCCTGGCGGTCTACCTCATCCCGAAGATGATCGGCGCCCGAGACCTGATCTTCCCTCGCCTCTCCTCGCTGGGGTATTTCTGCTACCTGTTCGGCGGCATCATCCTGCTATCCAGCGTGTTTCTTGGCGTTGCGCCAAAAGCCGGTTGGTTCATGTACACGCCATTGTCCAGCTCATCGCACATGCCCGGAGTGAATTCGGATTTCTGGCTGCTGGGCATCACCTTCGTTGAGATTTCCGCCGTGAGCGCCGGGGTAGAGCTGGTAGTGTCGATCTTGCGCACCCGCACCAATGGCATGGCGCTGCATCAGATGCCGCTTTACGCCTGGTACATTCTGGTGATGGCGCTGATGATCGTGTTCGGTTTCCCGCCGCTGATCCTCGGCAGCATTTTGCTTGAACTGGAGCGCTCCGCCGGCCTGCCCTTTTTCGACACCGCCAAGGGCGGCGATCCGGTGCTCTGGCAGCATCTGTTCTGGCTGTTTGGTCACCCCGAGGTGTACATCATCTTCCTGCCCGGCGCAGGCATTGTCTCGACGCTGCTGCCAGTGTTCTGCCAGCGACCGCTGGTGGGCTATCGCTGGGTAGTGCTCGGCGTGCTGACCACCGGCTTCCTGAGTTTCGGCCTCTGGGTCCATCACATGTTCACGGTGGGCATTCCGGCGTTGGCACTGGGCTTCTTCTCGGCAGCGAGCATGCTGGTGGCGATCCCCACCGGGGTGCAGATCTTCGCCTGGATCGCGACCTTGTGGCTGGGCAAGCCGGTGTATCACGTGCCGATGCTTTGGTTGGTCGGGTTCCTGATCGTCTTTGTCTGCGGCGGATTGACCGGCGTGATGGTCGCCCTGGTGCCCTTCGACTGGCAGGTACACGACACCCACTTCGTCGTCGCGCACATGCATTACGTGCTGGTCGGCGGGATGTTCTTTCCGTTGATGGCTGGGCTGTATTACTGGCTACCGCATTTCTCGGGTCGCATGCCCTCGGTGCGCCTGGGTCGCTGGGGGTTCTGGCTGGTATTCATCGGTTTCAATACCACCTTCCTGATCATGCACTGGACCGGCCTGCTGGGGATGCCGCGTCGGGTCTACACCTACGACACGGGTCTGGGCTGGGACATACCCAACCTGATCTCGTCCATCGGCAGTTTCATCATGGCCATCGGCATCGGCACCATCTTGCTGGATATCGTGCTGCACTTTCGCTTCGGTCAGCCAGCCAAGACCAACCCGTGGAACGCCGATACGCTGGAATGGGCTACGAGCTTGCCGCCAAGCCCGTACAACTTCGTCAGCCTGCCGGACGTCACGGACCGCCATCCTCTCTGGAAGGACCCGGATCTGCCACACAGCATTGCCCGAGGCGAGCATGCACTGACGACGATTGACCATGGGCGCCGCGAAACCTGGGGCTCCGACCCCTTGACGGGAAAAGTACGGGAGGTAATCCACCTACCCGGCAACAGCTGGTGGCCGTTCGTGGCCTCAGTATTTCTCGCGGTGCTCTGCCTGAGCCTGTTGAGCAAGGCGTACTGGCTGGCCCTCGCCGCCACCGTGGCGACGCTGATCGTTCTGTTCCGCTGGTCTTGGGAGAATGGCGCGCATCCCGTCGCCGCGCCGGATGCGCGCACCCAACCGGGTGAACCGCCGCTGCATTCACGGACCTTCGACGGCCCCGGCTTGTGGGGCATGGGCGTCACTCTGCTGGCCAACGGTACTCTGTATCTGTCGCTGCTGTTCGGCTGGTTCTATCTATGGACCGTTTCGCCGGAATGGCAAGTACCGGAACAGTCCGACCTCAATGGCTGGCTGATGCTGGCCAGCGCCATCCTGCTGACGATCGGCACGCTGTGGATGCGAGTGATTCCGGCGAGGCTTCGCCGTGGCAACTGCAGCGGGCTGCTCGGCAACATGAGTGTGGTTTCAGCCATCGGCATGGTGCAATTCGGCACGTTGTTGTGGGTGCTGCTTGGCGCCGATCTGCAGATCACCGAAACCGCCCACGACGCGGTGATTTTCGTGATTCTGGCCTACAGCCTGATTCACTGCGGCCTGGCGACGATTTGCACCCTGCTGCAGGTGCTACGGGTGCATTACGGCTATGTGGGGGAAAAGGCGCCCTACGAGCCGGTGGTGGTCGAGCAGCTCTGGTATTACAACCTGGGCGTGGTCTGGAGTGCCTACGCGGCGATCATTTTGTTCCCGTCGGCATGGGGAGGTGCCTGATGAAGTACCGCCGCACGTCAGTCTTTCATCCGATGCAGATCCCGTTCGGGTTGACCATCTGGAGCCTCTGGTTCGCCACGATGTACGGCTCGCACGCCGTGGTCTGCTCGATCGCGCCGCCCGATCCCAATCAGGGAATCTTCAATTGGCTGAACGCGAGTTTCGGCGTGGTCACCCTGATGGTGGTCGCCCTGCTTCTATGGCTGGGCCATCGCTCGTGGAAATTGTCACGGCCACCGCATGACCTGAATGAGCGTCAGGTGTTCGTCACCAAAGTCGCTTCAGGAATTCATTTCATCGCCGCGCTGGCGACGGTGTTCGTCGGGCTGCAGCTGGCGTTTCTGCCGCCCTGCGTTTGAGCGATGGCTCGGTCAGGTTCTGAGCAGGCAGCGCGTTGCGGCAGCATCGCTGAATGCGACCTATCAGCCTGGTTCGAGGGGCTGCACCTATCCAGCAGGTGTCCGAACTCGAGCGGCGCTATCAGTCGGTTTTCTTGCGAATCCAGTAGAGGTAGGCCCCCTCTTCGGTCTGCTGCTCCACCAGTTCGTGGCCGAGGAATACGCAGAATTTGGGAATATCGCGCTGGGTAGATGGATCGGTTGCGATCACCTTGAGCAATTCGCCGCCGCCGAGTCCACGAACCTTGTTGTGCAGCATCATCACCGGCTCGGGGCAATTCAGACCGCTGGCATCGAGCACCGCGTCGGCGGATAGTTCAGCAGATTGAGACATAACAGGCTCCTAAAACAGGACGGCATTGTCGCCCAGACAGATCGCGCGGTCACCCGCTTGCGCATCACAGCCGACGCAGATGGCAGGTCACTTCCTCACGATCATGGTAAAGCTGCTTGCAGCCGATACTCGCCTTCACCCCTCGTTCGGCAAGCCCATCGGCGATGCGTTCCAGCAGACGCTTCACCTCGGCGTAGCGCTGTTTCATGGGCAGTTTGAGGTTGACCACCGCCTCGCGACACAGGCCCTCACCGATCCACGTCTCCAGCAAGGCGGCGTTTTTCGCCGGCTTCTCAACGATATCGCAAACCATCCAATCCACCGCCCGCTTCGGGCGGAAGGCAAAACCGTCGGCACGGTAATGACCAACCAGGCCGGATTCGAGCAGTTCCTCGTTCATCGGGCCGTTATCCACCGCCATCACTTCTATATCTCGATTGACAAGCTGCCAGGTCCAGCCGCCCGGCGAAGCACCCAGATCCACCGCGGTCATACCGGCCGCCAGGCGTTGATCCCATTGTTCACGAGGAATGAAGTGATGCCAGGCCTCTTCCAGCTTCAGCGTCGAGCGGCTCGGCGCCTGCCGGGGGAACTTGAGCCGAGGAATGCCCATCGGCCACATCGCGCTGTTATCGGCTTCGGCAATGCCGAGGAAGACCTCACGGCCGCTCTTGAAGGTAAGTAGCAAGCGAGGACCATCGGCCCCTTCCTTGAGCCGCCCGGCCTGCGTCAATGCCTTGCGCAGCGGCGCCTCGAATTTGCGGCAGAAGGTCGACAGCTCCTTACCATCATTGGTGTCCAGCACTTCCAGCCAGAGGCTGCTGCAGACCGGATAGGCACTGAGTTGTTCGAGCAACACGCCGATGCGATAGGTTTCCGGCAGGGCCAGGTACTCGCCTCTCGCCCATTGCCGCGCAAAGATCAGCCGGGAGAAACGCAAGTTGCGCATCATTCGCTCGGCTCCACCCTCGTCACTGCAGATGAACTCGGCGCATGCGCTGTTCGGTTTCGCTTTGGCGTAACCGACCACGTCCAGGCGGGCGGCCTGATCGCTGATCTCGGCACAGACTTCGTTCTCGAAGCCCGGTCGGCAGTGCAGCAGCAATGTTTTCATGTACGAACCTTATCGTCGGCGCGAAGGCGCATGGCGCCGAAGCGCCCTGCGACCAAAGCCGGACATGATAGCCGAGTGGGGAACCCCGGGCTCCGTGCTCCGGTCCAGTGAACAGTCAACTCGGAAATCAATCGGCCCGATATAGCCCCATCAGACGCCTGCAAGATACCGGGTACGGTTCCATAGCCGCTGGCAACGACCGCGGCGTGTTTCGTGGCGAAACACGCCGCCAGGGGCTAGTTTCAACATAACGCTCCCCATCCCAATCAGCCCGACCGTGCGGGCACAAGGAGAGACGAATGCCATCCCTGGACAGCCTGAATTGCCGTCGAAGCCTAGACGTAAACGGCAAGACCTATCACTACTACAGCCTGCCCGAAGCAGCCAAGCAACTGGGCGACATTACTCGCTTGCCGACCTCGCTCAAGGTGCTGCTGGAGAATCTGCTGCGCTGGGAGGATGACGTCACGGTGCGAGCCGATGATTTCAACTCGCTGGCGGTATGGCTGAAGACCCACACCTCCGAACGCGAAATCCAGTACCGCCCCGCGCGGGTGCTGATGCAGGACTTCACGGGCGTGCCGGCAGTCGTCGACCTGACCGCCATGCGCGATGCGGTGTCCCGTGCCGGTGCCGACCCTCAGCGCATCAACCCGCTGTCGCCGGTCGACCTGGTGATCGACCACTCGGTAATGGTTGACCGTTTCGGCAGCGATAAGGCCTTCGAGCAGAACGTCGATATCGAAATGCAGCGCAACGGCGAGCGCTATGAGTTTCTGCGCTGGGGTCAGCAGGCCTTCGACAACTTCCGCGTGGTACCGCCGGGCACCGGCATCTGTCACCAGGTGAACCTGGAATATCTCGGCCAGGTGGTATGGACCAAGGAAGAAAACGGCGAAATCACCGCCTATCCGGACACCTTGGTCGGCACCGACTCGCATACCACGATGATCAACGGCCTCGGTGTGCTGGGTTGGGGCGTGGGCGGTATCGAGGCGGAAGCGGCCATGCTCGGCCAACCCGTGTCGATGCTGATCCCGGAAGTGATCGGCATGCGTTTGACGGGCAAGCTCAATGAAGGCGTGACTGCGACCGACCTGGTGCTCACCGTCACGCAAATGCTGCGCAAGCATGGCGTGGTGGGCAAGTTCGTCGAGTTCTTCGGCCCCGGCCTTGACCACCTGCCGCTCGCCGACCGCGCCACCATCGGCAATATGGCACCGGAATATGGCGCCACTTGCGGCTTCTTCCCGGTCGATCAAATCACCATCGATTACCTGCGCCTGACCGGGCGTGACGAGGACCGCATCGCCCTGGTCGAGGCTTACAGCAAGGCCCAGGGCATGTGGCGCGACACCAACTCGCCGGACCCGGTCTTCACCGCCACCCTGGAGCTCGACCTGAGCCAGGTACAGCCATCCCTCGCCGGTCCCAAGCGCCCGCAAGACCGGGTATCGCTGGGCGATATCGGCGCCAGCTTCGACTTGCTGCTGGAAACCAGCGGCAAGACCCAGCAGGCCGGCAGCTCTGTAACCGTGGCAGGCGAGGATTTTAGTCTCAAGCATGGCGCGGTGGTCATTGCGGCGATCACCTCATGCACCAACACTTCCAATCCGAACGTGCTTATGGCCGCCGGGTTAGTCGCGAAGAAGGCGCTCGAGCGGGGCCTGAAGCGTGCGCCCTGGGTGAAGTCTTCGCTCGCACCCGGCTCGAAGGTGGTCACCGATTACCTGGAGCGCGCCGGCCTGACCACCTACCTGGATCAACTCGGCTTCAACCTGGTCGGCTATGGCTGCACCACCTGCATCGGCAACTCCGGCCCGCTGCCCGAGGCCATCGGCCAGGCCATCACCGACAACGACCTGATCGTTTCCTCGGTGCTGTCCGGCAACCGCAACTTCGAAGGGCGCGTGCATCCATTGGTCAAGGCCAACTGGCTGGCATCGCCGCCGCTGGTAGTCGCCTTCGCCCTGGCAGGAACGACCCGGATCAACATGGACAAGGAACCGCTCGGCTACGACGAACAGAATCAGCCCGTCTATCTCAAAGACATCTGGCCGACCAGCGCCGAGGTGAACGAAGCGGTCGCCAAGATCGATGGGCAGATGTTCCGTACCCGTTATGCGGATGTCTTCAGCGGCGATGAACACTGGCAGTCAATTGCCGTGACCGCTGGCGATACCTACAAGTGGAACAACAACTCCAGCTACGTGCAGAACCCGCCATTCTTCGAAGACATCGGCCAACCGCCAGCGCCGCCCAAGGATGTCGAGAACGCGCGTGTCCTTGCACTGTTTGGTGATTCGATCACGACCGACCATATTTCGCCAGCCGGCAACATCAAGGCCAGTTCGCCAGCCGGACTGTATCTGCAGCAACTGGGCGTGAAGCCAGAGGACTTCAACTCCTACGGCTCGCGCCGAGGCAATCACGAAGTGATGATGCGCGGCACCTTCGCCAACATCCGTATCAAAAACGAGATGCTCGGCGGCGAAGAAGGCGGTGAGACCCTCCATCAACCCAGCGCAGAACGCATGTCGATCTACGACGCGGCGATGCGCTACCAGGCGGAAGGCGTGCCGCTGGTGGTGATTGCCGGCAAGGAATACGGCACCGGCTCCAGTCGCGACTGGGCAGCCAAGGGTACCAACCTGCTCGGCGTGAAGGCGGTGATTGCCGAAAGCTTCGAGCGCATCCACCGTTCCAACCTGATCGGCATGGGCGTGTTGGCGCTGCAGTTCGTGGGCGATCAGACCCGGCGGTCGCTGGGCCTGACCGGCAACGAGAAACTCTCGATCCGCGGTCTGGGCGAGGATATCAAGCCACGTCAGCTATTGACCGTGGATGTGGAGCGCGCAGACGGCTCGAGGGACAACTTCCAGGTCCTCTGCCGCATCGATACCCTAAACGAAGTTCAATACTTCAAGGCCGGCGGCATTTTGCACTATGTATTGAGGCAGCTGATCGCAGCCTGATCCATCGTTAGGCACCACAACGCCCGCTTGCAGCGCCGCTGCAAGCGGGCGCTTCACGTTTCAGCGGATGCCCATTTGTCGATCGACACTTAACTAATCGGATTGCGTGCCGTTAAGACAAACATACCGGTCCCCGGCCGCGTGACAAGCAAGAAACACGCACCAAGCCACCTTGAATTCCAGGCGTACCCAATGCGAAACAACCAGCCCGTCACCCAGCGCGAATATGCCTTCCCCGACCAGCAGCGGCTGATTTCCACTACAGACCTGAAAGGCAAAATCAGCTACTGCAACGACATATTCGTGGAAGTCAGCGGCTTCGAACGCAACGAGCTAATCGGCGCTCCACATAACCTGATCCGTCATCCGGACGTGCCGTCCGCCGTGTTCGCTCACATGTGGGCAACGCTCAAGGATGGCAAGCCGTGGATGGGTATCGTCAAGAATCGACGGCAGAACGGCGACCATTACTGGGTCAACGCCTACGTGACGCCAGTGCTCGACATCCAGCGCAAGGTCATCGGCTATGAGTCGGTCCGCACCAAGCCCACCCGCGAGCAGATCCAGCGCGCGGAAGCGCTCTATGCACGCCTCAACGCGGGCAAGAGCAGCGTGCCTCGGAGGGAGAAGTGGCTACCCTTGGCGGTCAACTGGCTGCCGTTCATCCTCACCAGCCAGATCGGATTCATGGTCGGTTACTGGCTCAACCACATGTGGGGCTTCGCCTTGGCTGCGCTGCTCTCCGTACCGCTGGGCCTCGTCGGCCGCCATTGGCAAATGCGTGGTGTGAACCGCTTGGTGCGCCTGGCCGAGCAGTCGATGAGCGATCCACTGATAGCCCGGATGTACACCGACAGCCAGGGCGTCGAAGCGCGCCTAGAAATGGCGATGCTCAGCGAACATGCTCGCCTGAAAACCTGCCTGACTCGCCTGCAGGACAGCGCCGTGCAATTGCAGCAGCAGGCCAAGCGGGCCGATGAGCTGGCACATAGCTGCTCGGACGGGCTGGCTCGTCAACATCACGAAACCGAGCAGGTCGCCACAGCCATCAGCCAGATGGCCGCGACAACCCAGGAGGTTGCAGGCAACGTCACGCTGGCAGCCGAGGCGACCGAGCAAGCCAGCCAGTTGGCCGCGCAAGGCCAGGACATCAGCGCCCAAACGCGCAAAGCCATTGAGCTGCTGGCTCAAGCGGTAACGGAAACCGGCGATGCGGTGTCCGCACTGGCGCAGAACAGTGACGAAATCGGCACCGTCGTCGACGTGATCAAGAGCATTGCCGACCAAACCAACCTGCTCGCGCTCAACGCGGCCATCGAAGCGGCACGCGCCGGTGAAAGCGGCCGCGGCTTTGCGGTGGTAGCCGACGAGGTCCGTCAACTGGCCCAACGTACCGCTGCCGCAACAGGCCAGATCCATCAGTTGATCGAAAAGCTCCAGCTTCAGGCGAGACAGGCGGTCGAGACGACCGAACAGGGCCGTGCCCAAGCGAGCCGTGGCGTGGAGCGGGTGATCGATGCAGACAAGGCATTGGAAGGCATCAGCACAGCGGTGGGGCGCATCATCGACATGACCTCGCAGATTGCTTCGGCAACCGAGCAGCAGAGTGCGGTCGCAGAGGAAATCAGCCACAACGTCAGCAATATTGCCCGCCTCGCCGATCAGACCTCTAAAGACGCCCAGAGCTCAGCACTGCTCTCCGAGGACCTGGCCGCCACCGCACAATCGCAGCACACCCTGGTGGAGCGCTTCAACCGCTGAACCGGCTTAGCAGCGCTCAAACGCCCGCTCGCAGCGCCGCTGCAGCGGGCGTTTGCTTTGTGGCAATTAGGCAATCAAGGCTGACGCAAGAATGCGGCTACGACCTGCGCGGCGCTCTCCAGGTGCTGCTCGTGGGTCAGCCCTGAGCGCTTCAGCGGCTTGAGGTCATGGTCCGCGGCAACCAGCCAATTGAGACGAATTGCCGGCGATAGGGAATAGCCGGCAACGGCATCCCGATCGCCCAGTGCATCCCGCTCACCCTGAATGATCAATGTCGGCGTGCGCAGCTCAGCGAGATGCGCCACACGTGGCTTTTCCGGCTTGCCCGCGGCGTAAAACGGGTAGCCCAGACAAACCAGCGCATCGACCGCCAGTTCATCGGCCAGCAGGCTCGCCATTCGACCGCCCATGGACTTGCCTCCGATGGCCAAACGCCCTGCGGTTTGCTGTCGCACCGAGTGGTACACCTCACGCCATTGCTGTAGCAGCTGCGCCTGTGGGTTCGGCGGGCGCTTGCGCCCGGTCGCGCGCCGCTCAGCCATGTACGCAAACTCGAAGCGAAAGACCGCAACACCGCATGCCAGAAGCCGCTCGGTCATCTGCTGCATGAATTCACTGTCCATCGGCGCACCCGCGCCGTGGGCCAGGATTAAGCTGGCGCAAGCCCCGCCCCGCGGCTGATCGGCCCTGATGAGCGGAATTTCACTGCCCTGCGAGTATTGATCAGCGTCAAGATCGGCCATATGCCCTATCCCCATCCTTGCCCCCGCGTCGAAATAGTTGTTTACCGCAACAAAAACATGCTCGTTACCGTGGATGGAAGCCATACATGAACACAGCAAACAGTACCGCTCACGACTATAAGCTGGCCCGCCGCTTCGCCTCGCCGTGCTTCACGTGGTCAACAACCTAGAGATACCGGTCACGGCGATGTCCTACTCGCTCTATTTGGGCGCGACCGACGCGATAGTCCAGTTGGTAGGGCCACTAATGCTGTGGGGTTCTTTCTGACTGCCCTTCCTCGGATCATGCACTTCCTCGTGTCCAAGCAGGCAGAACGCCCTGTGTATTCCTGTCGCCTGTCCATCGTTCACTTCTGGGCGCTGATCATCCTGTACATCTGGGCTGGCCCGCATCACCTGCATTACAAGTTCTTGCGAAAAAAGCCACAGTGCGACGCTCTGTCGCAGACCGTCCGATCCCTCGGCTGTTTGCCCTTCAGCCTTGCTGCTTCTATATTCCTCCCCACTCGCCGCCCCCCGCAGAACTACAAGGCGAAGCCCTCGATTCAACACATCGGCCTGATGTGAAAAACGACCCTGCAAAGAGCATGGAAAAGGCTTGGAATCAGGGTCCGAACGGCACGAGATGGCCTGGGCGTTGATTGCATTGCCCCCCTCCTTTCTCCATACTTGCCGCCGTTTTTGCCCCCTTGATATGCCATTTAGCGTGGAAGCCTTGCATGAGCACAGCAATAAGTGAGACTGCATACAACTATAAGGTGGTTCGCCAATTAGCCATCATGACGGTGGTATGGGGAATTATCGGGATGGGAATGGGCGTGTTCATTGCCGCACAGCTCGTGTGGCCTCAGCTGAACTTCGACCTGCCGTGGGCCAGCTTCGGCCGCCTGCGCCCCTTGCATACCAACCTTGTCATTTTCGCCTTTGGCGGCTGTGCTCTGATGGCCACGTCCCTCTACGTGGTTCAGCGCACCTCCCAAGTACGGCTGTTCTCCGATGGCCTGGCAGCGTTCACCTTCTGGGGTTGGCAAGCGGTAATCGTGCTCGCGGTAATTACGCTGCCGCAGGGCTTCACCAGCTCCAAGGAATACGCCGAGCTGGAGTGGCCGATCGATATCTTGCTGGCTATCGTCTGGATCAGCTATGCGCTGGTGTTCTTCGGCACCATCATGAAGCGGAAGGTCAGCCATATTTATGTTGGTAACTGGTTCTTCGGCGCCTTCATTCTGGTGACGGCGATGCTGCACATCGTCAACAACCTAGAAGTGCCGGTGACCTGGTTCAAGTCTTACTCGATTTACGCGGGTGCGACCGATGCGATGGTTCAGTGGTGGTACGGCCACAATGCCGTGGGCTTCTTCCTGACCACCGGCTTCCTGGGCATGATGTACTACTTCGTTCCGAAGCAGGCGGGCCGTCCGGTCTACTCGTACCGCCTGTCGATCGTTCATTTCTGGGCGCTGATCACTCTGTACATCTGGGCCGGCCCACATCACCTGCACTACACCGCGCTGCCTGAATGGGCACAGAGCCTGGGCATGGTGATGTCGATCATCCTGCTGGCTCCAAGCTGGGGCGGCATGATCAACGGCATGATGACCCTGTCGGGCGCCTGGCATAAGCTGCGCACCGACCCGATCCTGCGCTTCCTCGTGGTCTCCCTGGCGTTCTATGGCATGTCGACCTTCGAAGGTCCGATGATGGCCATCAAGACCGTCAACGCGCTGTCCCATTACACCGACTGGACTATTGGTCACGTTCACGCCGGTGCGCTCGGCTGGGTTGCGATGATCAGCATCGGCGCCATATACCACCTGATTCCGAAGGTGTTCGCGCGCGGGCAGATGCACAGCATCGGCTTGATCAACGCCCACTTCTGGCTGGCCACCATCGGCACCGTGCTCTATATCGCCTCGATGTGGGTCAACGGCATCACCCAGGGCCTGATGTGGCGTGCGATCAATGAAGACGGCACGCTGACCTATTCCTTCGTTGAAGCACTGGAAGCCAGCCACCCCGGCTTTGTTGTTCGCTGGGTCGGCGGTGTCTTCTTCGTCACTGGCATGCTGCTGATGGCCTACAACACCTGGCGCACCGTGCGTGCCGCCAAGCCGGCCGAGTACGAAGCCGCTGCGCAGATCGCTTGAGGAACCGATAAATGAAGAATCATGAATTAGTTGAAAAAAACATCGGTCTGCTCACGCTGTTCATGGTCCTGGCCGTGAGCATCGGCGGTCTGACCCAGATCGTTCCGCTGTTCTTCCAAGACGTAGTCAACGAGCCGGTTGAAGGGATGAAGCCCTACACCGCGCTGCAGCTCGAAGGTCGTGACCTGTACATCCGCGAAGGCTGCGTCGGTTGCCATTCGCAGATGGTCCGTCCGTTCCGCGCCGAGACCGAGCGCTACGGTCACTACTCGGTTGCCGGCGAAAGCGTATACGACCACCCGTTCCTGTGGGGGTCCAAGCGTACCGGTCCGGATCTGGCCCGCGTTGGCGGCCGCTACTCCGATGATTGGCATCGTGCGCACCTCTACAACCCGCGCAACGTCGTGCCTGAATCGAAGATGCCTTCTTACCCCTGGCTGGTCGAGCAGAGCCTCGATGGCAAGGACACCGCCAAGAAGATGGAAGCCTTGCGCAGCGTAGGCGTGCCTTACACCGAGGAAGACATCGCCGGTGCAAAGGACGCGGTCAAGGGCAAAACCGAAATGGATGCCCTCGTCGCCTACCTGCAAGTACTCGGCACTGCACTCACCAACAAACGGTAACGCACCATGGATATCGGGACTCTTCGCGGTCTGGGCACCATTCTTGTTTTCGTCGCCTTCATTGGCGTCGTGCTCTGGGCTTATAGCAGCAAGCGCAAGAAAAGCTTCGATGAAGCTGCCAACCTGCCCTTCGCAGACGAGCCCGACGCCAAGAAGCGTGATGAAGAAGCTTCCAGGAGTAAGAAATAAATGACCTCGTTTTGGAGTTGGTACATCACCCTGCTGAGCCTGGGGACCATTGCCGCACTGGTCTGGCTGCTGCTCGCGACTCGCAAGGGACAACGCCACGACAGCACCGAAGAAACCGTCGGCCATTCCTATGACGGCATCGAGGAATACGACAACCCGCTCCCGCGCTGGTGGTTCATGCTGTTTGTCGCCACGGTGATCTTCGCCCTCGGTTATCTGGTGCTGTACCCGGGCCTGGGTAACTGGAAAGGCGTGATGCCGGGTTACGAAGGCGGCTGGACCCAAGTGAAGGAATGGCAGCGCGAAATGGATAAGGCGAACGAGCAATACGGCCCGCTCTACGCCAAGTTCGCATCGATGCCCGTCGAAGAAGCCGCTCAGGATCCGCAAGCCCTGAAGATGGGCGGTCGCCTGTTCGCATCCAACTGCTCCGTCTGCCACGGCTCGGACGCTAAGGGCGCTTACGGCTTCCCCAACCTGACGGACAACGATTGGCTGTGGGGCGGCGCCCCCGAGACCATCAAGACCACCATCATGGGCGGGCGTCAGGCTGCAATGCCTGCATGGCGCGATGTCATCGGCGAGGAAGGCATTCGCAACGTTGCCGGGTATGTCCGCACCCTGGCCGGCCGGGAAATACCCGAAGGCATCAACGCTGACATTGAGCAGGGTCAAAAGATCTTTGCCGCCAACTGTGTAGCCTGTCATGGATCTGAAGGTAAAGGCACGGAAGCCATGGGCGCACCGGACCTGACCGATAACGTCTGGCTCTACGGCTCGAGCTTCGGACAGATTCAGCAGACCCTGCGCTACGGCCGTAACGGCCGCATGCCAGCCCAGGAGCACATCCTTGGTAACGACAAGGTGCACCTGCTGGCGGCCTATGTGTACAGCCTCTCGCAACAGTCGGAGGACTGACAGGCAATCCAGGCGCGACCCACGGTCGCACCTGATGTCAGCCATCGAGGCGTACCATTTGCAGCAGGTCAGTTAAGGATCCCGGTCGGCATGTATCGACCGGGACGCTCACCCTCCGCCGTGGTACGTATTCGATGTCCGAGCAAATCCCCGTTCATGATGTAACTCCCCCGGCCAAGGTCAACGCATCATCCGACCTCTATGCCGCTCGCGAAAAAATCTATACCCGCTCCTTCACCGGCCTGTTCCGTAATCTGCGACTCGCAGGCGGTGCGCTGCTCTTCCTGCTCTATTTCGGCACCGTGTGGCTGAACTGGAACGGCCGCCAGGCTGTCTGGTGGGACCTGCCCGAGCGCAAGTTCTACATATTTGGCGCCACGTTCTGGCCCCAGGACTTCATTCTGCTGTCGGCGTTGCTGATCATCTGCGCGTTCGGGCTGTTCTTCATCACTGTGTTCGCCGGCCGCGTCTGGTGTGGCTATACGTGCCCCCAAAGCGTGTTCACCTGGGTTTTCATGTGGGCTGAAAAAGTCACCGAAGGTGATCGTAACCAGCGCATGAAGCTCGACAAGGCGCCCATGAGTGCCAACAAGTTTCTACGCAAATTGGCCAAGCATTCGATTTGGCTAGGCGTCTCTCTGGCTACCGCTGTCACCTTTGTTGGCTACTTCACCCCGATCCGAGATCTGGTGCCTGATCTGCTGAACTTCCAAGTGGGCGGCTGGGCATTGTTTTGGGTGGGTTTCTTTACCCTGGCGACCTACGGCAACGCCGGTTATCTGCGTGAGCAGGTGTGCATCTACATGTGCCCCTACGCACGCTTCCAGAGTGTGATGTTCGACCAGGACACGTTGATCGTCTCTTACGACCCGCGTCGCGGCGAGCGCCGCGGGCCACGGAAGAAGGAGGCCGACTACAAGACCATGGGACTCGGTGATTGCATCGATTGCACCATGTGCGTACAGGTTTGCCCCACCGGCATCGACATCCGCGACGGCCTACAGATCGAATGCATTGGCTGCGCGGCTTGCATCGATGCCTGCGACACCATCATGGACAAGATGAACTACCCTCGCGGGCTGATCAGCTACACCACCGAGCACAACCTGTCGGGGCAGAAAACCCACCTGGCCCGGCCGCGCCTGATGGGCTATGCCGTTGCGCTGGTCGCCATGATGGGTGTGTTCGTCTACGCAGTCACCGATCGCTCTCTGGTCAAGCTCGACGTTCTCAAGGATCGCGTGCTCTATCGTGAAAACGAGCAAGGCAGGATCGAGAACGTCTACACGCTGAAGGTGATGAACAAGGCTCAAGATGGGCAGACCTTCGTTATCGAGGCCACTGGCCTGGATGGTCTGCAGTATGAAGGGCGCAATGAGATCCGCGCCGAGGCCGGTGAACTGGTCACCGTTCCGGTGGAGCTTTCGGTTGCCCCCGAGCAGCTTCCCTCGAGCACCAACGACATCGTCTTCCACGTCAAGTCGGCGGATGATTCCTCAATCGAAGACGAAGCGGAAAGCCGTTTCATCGGCCCAAGCATTCGCTGACAGGTAGCACATGAGTAATTCAGACCAAGAGAACACCCGTTGGTACACCCAGTTCTGGGCCTGGTTCGTCATTGGCATCTTGCTGATATCGGTAATTCTCGGCACCTCGATGCTTACCATCGCGATCCGCAATGCCGATACCCTGGTATCGGATAACTATTACGACGCCGGCAAGGGCATCAACCAGTCACTGGAGCGCGAGAAACTCGCCGAGCGTCTGCAACTACAAGCTCAGCTGACGCTCAACGACGAGCGCGGGCTGGCCGAAGTACAGCTGAGCGGTCACAGCGGACCGCAGCAATTGGTGCTGAATCTGCTCTCCCCGACTCAGCCCGAACGCGATCGCCGCATTGTTCTCCAGCCTCAGGGCAACGGCTTCTATCAGGGGCAGATGCAGGAGCCGGTCACCGGTAGGCGCTTCGTTGAACTGCTCGGTCGCGAGGGTGATCAGGACTGGCGCCTGTTCGAGGAAAAGGAAATCGTAAGCGGCCAGACACTCGAACTGAGCTACTGATCAATCAATGGCGAGTCCAACCCCCTGCTATCACTGCGGCCTGCCGGTCCCTGTCGGCAGCGCTTATCAGGCCCGCGTGCTCAGCGAGCAGCGGGCAATGTGCTGTCCGGGCTGCCAGGCGGTCGCAGAGGCGATCGTTCTGGGCGGGTTGGAGAGCTACTACCTGCATCGCAGCGATGCCTCCATCAATCCCGGCGTTTTACCGCAGGCACTTACCGAAGAGCTGGCGCTGTACGACCGCAAGGACGTGCAACAGCCGTTCGTGCAGCGCCAAGGAGAGTTGGCTAGCACCTCCCTGATGATCGAAGGCATCAGCTGTGCCGCCTGTGGTTGGCTGATAGAAAAACACCTGCGCGGACTCGACGGCATCACCGAGGCCAGCCTGAACCTTTCCAGCCATCGTTTGCGGGTGCGCTGGAACGATGCGACCCTGCCGCTCAGCGAACTGCTCGCCGAGCTGCGGCGCATCGGTTACGCCGCACATCCCTACCAGGCCGATCAGGCCGCCGAGCGCCTTGCCCAGGAAAATCGACGCAGCATGCGCCAACTGGGTGTGACCGGGTTGCTATGGATGCAGGTGATGATGGCGACCATGGCGACCTGGCCGGAATTCAATATCGACCTTTCGCCAGGGATGGCCAGCATCCTGCGCTGGACCGCCCTGCTGCTGACCACTCCTATCGTTTTCTATTGCTGCACCGATTTCTTCAAGGGTGCGCTGCGCGATCTACGCACCCGCCACCTGACCATGGACGTTTCGGTTTCACTGGCGATCGGCGGTGCCTATGTCGCCGGCATCTGGTCGACCATAACCGGTCAGGGCGAACTGTATTTCGACGCCGTGGGCATGTTCGCATTGTTTCTGCTTGCCGGACGCTTTCTCGAGCGTCGCGCCCGGGAACGCACCGCCGCAGCCACCGCACAGCTGGTCAATTTGTTACCGGCGTCCTGCCTGAAACTTGCCGAAGACGGCCAAACGGTGCGCATTCTGCTCAGCGAGCTGCAACTCGGCGATGAGGTACTGGTGCATCCAGGCGCACTGATCCCGGCGGATGGCCGTATCCTCAGCGGGCAGTCGAGCATCGACGAATCGGTCCTCACCGGCGAATATCTGCCGCAGGCACGAAGCGTTGGTGACGCCGTCACCGCCGGAACACTCAACGTCGAAGGCGCGCTGACCATCGAAGTCAAAGCGCTGGGTGACAACACTCGCCTGTCCGCCATTGTCGGCCTGCTGGAACGCGCCCAGTCGGACAAGCCGCGCCTCGCCGAACTGGCCGACCGGGTCGCGCAATGGTTCTTGCTGATCGTGCTGTTGACAGCCGCTGTCGTCGGCCTCGTCTGGTGGCAGATCGACCCGCAACGCGCGTTCTGGATCGTCCTCGCCTTGTTGGTCGCCACCTGCCCCTGCGCCCTGTCACTGGCGACTCCGACCGCTCTGACAACAGCCACCGGAACGCTGCATAAACTTGGGCTATTGCTTACCCGCGGGCACGTCCTGGAGGGGCTCAACCACATTGACACCGTGATCTTCGACAAAACCGGCACTCTGACCGAAGGACGTCTGACCTTGCGCGAGGTTCGCCCGCTGGCCGAGCTGGACGCCAGCGCCTGTCTGGAGCTGGCCGCCGCGCTGGAAAACCGCTCCGAGCATCCGATTGCCAGAGCCTTCGGCCGGGCGCCGCAGGCGGCTGACACTGTGGAAAGCATTCCCGGACTGGGCCTGCAAGGATCGGTCGCGAGACGCACGCTGCGCATTGGTCAGCCCGAGTTCGTTGCGGCCGGTTACGCGGGCACCGCTCCCGCCATTCCGGGGGGCCAAGGGCAATGGCTGCTGCTGGGCGACACGCACGGACCGCTGGCGTGGCTGGTGCTCAATGATCGTCTGCGCGAGGACGCGCCTGAGCTGCTACACGCCTGCCAACGCCGCGGCTGGAGAACCGTACTGCTATCTGGCGACAGCTCGCCAATGGTCGGCGAGATCGCCCGGCAGCTAGGCATCGAGGATGCGCACGGCGGGATGACGCCAACCGATAAGCTCGCTCATCTGCAGCGGTTACAAGCCGAGGGTTGCCGGGTGCTGATGTTGGGCGATGGCGTCAATGATGCGCCGGTCCTGGCGGCTGCAGACATAAGCGTGGCCATGGGAACGGCGACCGACCTGGCCAAGACCAGCGCTGATGCTGTCCTGCTCAGCAATCGTCTCGGCAGTCTGGTACAGGCATTCGCTGTGGCGCGCCGCAGCCGCCGAATTATTATCGAGAACCTTGCCTGGGCGAGCCTTTATAACGGCCTGATACTGCCGTTCGCCGCCATTGGCTGGGTGACGCCGCTATGGGCGGCGCTGGGTATGTCGGCAAGTTCGCTGTTGGTAGTGCTTAATGCCATGCGGTTGATCCGCCTGCCCGATCAGCCGCCGCCCCGACAACCGGCTCTGCCTGGCGTAGGATAACTCCACGACCTTTCTGCCTCGCTTGCCGCACCGTTTCCGGAGGCCCTTATGGCCGCACTTTACATTCTGATTCCCGTCGCCGTGGTTCTGGTCGCATTGGCCATCTGGGTATTTTTCTGGGCGGTCGACAGTGGCCAGTACGACGATCTGGACGGCCCCGCCCACAGCATCCTGTTCGACGAGGAAGACCCCAAGCATCGCGCAGGCATCGAGCAAGCGGAAAAGAGCAACGACGACGGAAAGCCCGATCGTGGCTGAACTGCTACCGCTGATGGTGTCTGCGCTGGTACTCGGCCTGCTGGGTGGCGGACATTGCCTGGGTATGTGCGGCGGCTTGATGGGCGCGCTAACGATGGCGACTCCGCAGGACCAGCGCGGCAAACGTTTGCGTTTCCTGATCGCTTACAACCTTGGACGGGTTCTCAGCTATGCCAGCGCGGGTCTGCTCATCGGGCTGGCCGGTTGGGCAGTCGCGAACAGCCCAGCAGCTATGGCGTTGCGCGTCGTAGCTGCACTGCTGTTGATCAGTATGGGCCTCTACCTGGCCGGCTGGTGGAGCGGTTTGACGCGAATCGAGGCGTTGGGACGGGGACTGTGGCGTCATATCCAGCCATTCGCCAGCCGGCTCATGCCGGTCAGGAGCATACCGCGTGCTTTGCTGCTCGGCGCGCTCTGGGGCTGGCTACCCTGCGGTCTGGTTTACAGTACCTTGCTCTGGGCCGCGAGCCAAGGCGACGCGCTGGACAGCGCGCTGTTGATGCTGGCGTTCGGTATTGGCACTTGGCCCGTACTGCTGGCAACCGGCCTGGCGGCCGAGCGACTTACCGCCGTATTGCGTAAACGCGGCGTGCGGGTACTCGGCGGGATCACAGTCATTCTGTTCGGCGTATGGACGCTCCCTGGGCCCCATCAGCAATGGCTGATGGGGCATGGCAGCGGTCCGACTCAGCAGGCACCCGCCCATCTTCATCACTGAAAACGGCAAACAGGCAGCCGCACATGGCAAGCCCTGCCTCAACACCACGTATTAGGTCAGGGCTCTTTCGGTAATTGACGCTTGTGTGCCGATTTGTCGTAGGTCTCGACGATGATGCGGGCCGCCTCGTCGGGCACCGACCGGCCTTGCAGAAAGGCATCGATATTCTGGTAGCTCACTCCATGGGCCTCCTCGTCCGGCTTGCCAGGAGAAAGCTCCTCGAGATCGGCCGTCGGGATCTTCTTTACCAACTGCTCGGGCGCACCCAACGCGGCGGCTAGCTCACGCACCTGGTGCTTTACCAGGCCAGCCAGGGGCGTCAGATCGCAGGCGCCGTCGCCGAACTTGGTAAAGAACCCCATCACCGCTTCGGCCGCATGATCGGTGCCGATAACCAGTCCCTGCCGAGCGTTAGCAATGGTGTACTGAGCCACCATGCGCATCCGCGCTTTGGTGTTGCCGAGCACGAAGTCGCGCTTCTCCGGCGTCAATGCTTCTAGCGCCTCAGTAGCACGTGACAGTCCTTGCACGGCGGCGCCTATGTTGATCGTATGGCATTCATCCGGCTTGATCGTATCGACCGCCAACTGAGCCTCGTCCTCATCATGCTGCACCTGATAAGGCAGCCGGACCGCAATGAAGCGGTAGTCTTCACCCTCCCCTGCGGCACGCATGCCTTCCACCGCACGTTGCGCGAGCAGGCCTGCCGTGGTCGAGTCAACTCCGCCACTGATTCCCAAAACCAGGGTCTTCAGACCGGATTCGCGCAGGCAGGCTTGGATAAAGGCGACTCGCCGGTCGATCTCGGCCTGTACAGCGGCAAAACTATCGAAGGGTGGGCGAACATGGAGTGCGGCAGCGATCTCTTGCTGGCGGCTGTGCATGAATTTCTCCTGTGCGGATGGACGATTCGGTTCGGGCTCCTAGTTTGACTAATCCGACCACAATTCAGCGAATAAATCTCCCTTTCCTGGCACCGATGTCAGAGTCGGCCGCAGCGTCAAGGCTCGCTTGATACAGATCAAGTCTAGTCAGTCGTCCCACCCTAGAATCCCGTCACTGCATTCAATTCGACAACGTGATGCTCGACGCCATTCGCTGGATGCCGACCTGATCCGTCGCTACGATCAGGCTGGGCCGCGCTATTGGTCTTATCCGACAGCTCGCCAGTTTGGCCGCCTGGGTCCCTTCGATCTCTGGCGAAGGAAATCGAGCTGACCGCCTGCCATCTCGGAGCTGATCAGGTGGTTGAGCAGTTGCACTTTGGGCGGCACACCGAACTTCCTTGGCCATGGCGAACTGCGCAACCTGCGACTGTTTGTGCCAATTGGCCTATGAGGGCTCCCTGAGTTAATCTTGCACATCCCGTAAGGTTTTTCATGCACCGCTTATGCCCGAGTCGATCAAGGTCCGCAAGCAGCCGCAGCCGCAAGCGCATTGCAAGGACTGCAGCCGGTCCGGCCGTTGTCTGCCCCTTTCGTTGAACATGCAGGACATGGAAGCGTTGGATCATATCGTCAAGCGAGGTCGCCCCCTGAAGAAGGGGGAAATGCTTTTCCGTCAGGGCGATGCGTTCAGCTCCGTGTTTGCCATCCGCTCCGGGGCCTTGCGCACTTTCAGCGTTGCCGGCGCTGGAGAGGAGCAAATCACAGGCTTTCACATGCCCAGCGATGAAATCGGCAGCTATCTGGGCCTCGCAGTCGAGACGGTGTCCCATGTATTTACCCGCTGGCAGGCGAACGGCCTGCTGGAAGCCGAAGGCAAGGAAGTACGCATCCTCGATTCCATTCGCCTATGCGCCCTCGCGGGCGGAAACATGGACGCTTGACGCGCCCGGAGCCCGTTATGATTTTCGACGAGTTTTCCATCAAGAAACTGATTCGCCCGGTCCCGGATTTCCCTAAGCCAGGCGTAGTATTCCGAGACATCACGCCACTCTTGCAATCGCCAAAAGCCCTGCGCATGGTGGCGGACAGCCTGATCCAACGCTATGTCGAAACCGACTTCAGCCACGTTGGTGCACTGGACGCTCGTGGTTTCATAATCGGCTCGATAATCGCCTACGAACTGAACAGACCGCTGATTCTGTTCCGCAAGAAAGGCAAACTCCCGGCCGACGTGCTGGCAGCCTCTTATAGCACCGAGTACGGAGAAGCCTTCCTCGAAGTCCACGCAGACAGCCTCTGCGAAGGCGATTCGGTATTGCTACTGGACGACTTGATCGCAACCGGCGGCACGCTGGTGGCCGCTGCTCAACTGGTTCGCCGCATGGGCGCGCAGATTCATGAAGCCGCTGCGATCATCGACCTGCCCGAACTGGGGGGATCACGCAAACTGCAAGACATGGGCATCCCCACCTTCACCCTCACCGCGTTCGAGCTGAACGAGCGCTAGCCGTGTTCCGCAAGACAGCGATGACCATTCGCTGCGCAGCGCTGCTGGGCCTGCTTGCATGCAGCTCAATTTCGCATGCATTCGATCGCAACGCCTTGCTTGATGAGGCCAACCTGCTGCTTCTGCCGCGCGAGCGGCAGTTACCGAATGTGGAACTGATAAATGAACAGGGTCAGGCCATCAGCACCGATGCTTTGCGCGGCCGCTGGCATCTCCTGTTCTTCGGATTCACGGCGTGCCCGGACGTTTGCCCTACCACGCTGAGCGATATGCGCCGGCTGTTCGGCCAGTTGCCACGGGAGGCTCGCGAACAACTCCAGCTGGTGCTGGTCAGCGCCGATCCGGCACGCGACACGCCCGAAGCGCTGCGCACTTACTTGAATTATTACCGAGCGGGCTTCAAGGGATTAACGGGCGATATGGCGCAACTGCAGAAGCTATCCAAAGCGCTGGGCCTTCCTTTCATCCCGGCAACGGAAACCGGGGGCGAATACAGCGTCAGCCACAGCGGGAATCTGGCGATTGTCGGCCCCGACGGAAGTCTTCGCGGCCATATCCGCGCCCCGCTCAAGCTCGACGGGCTGCGCCAGGCCTTGCCTCAGCTAATCGAAGCCGAGTGAGATTCCTTCCGGACAGTCCTTAGTGACAGTCCAACGTTTCAGCGAGCACATAGGCCTGGAAGGCGACTTCGTCGATCCAATGCTGAGTGATCTCAGCCAGCGTCCTCTGGCCTTGATCGCTGGATATGATCTGCTCGATCTGTTGTCGCAGTGTCGCGTCTTCCGCCTCGATCCGCAGCGTAAGAGTGGCTTCTTCCAGCTCTGGCAGTAGCCGGTTGTAGCGACGCCACTCGGGCAGAACGGCGATCTGTTGCAGCAACAGACGATCATCCACCACCGCCTGGCATTCGCCGAGCTTCAGCCCGATCAGCGCTTGTGCCGCACTGGGATAGACGCGAGCAATGCCGCCAAAGCGGGACACGACAATAGCTGAATGAGGGCTTCCCGCCGTGATGCAGAACGGCTTGTCGGCTAGGTCCGCCCAGTCAGTAGGGCCCGCTTCGGCTGCCGTCAGCGCCCCGACATCGCTGGAATAATAAGAAGGTCCCGATGCAACCGCTCCGATACGTAGATCGGTTTGCGCGGGCGTGTCGACCAGCGCAATATCGCGACCCAGTGCCTCAGCCAGCCCAGCCAGCCAAGAGGCCTCGAACCCCTCGGCGACCAACTCCGTTTCCGCCGCTTTCAGTGGTCGATAATCGCCAACCGGCACGGCTTCCAGAGGCGCAGCCAGCACCCTGATCGGGACTATCAGCACGAGCATCAGCCGCAGCAGACAAGGCATCACGGCGCACCTCTCAGACGTACTGGTAGCGAAGCATCCGTTGTTTGAACTTTTCCAGCACCACCTGATCAATCAGGGTCGCGAGAATGGCGATCACCAGGATGTTCATCATCACACCGACCATGTCAGCAATCTCGCCGGAATAGGCCAGGGAGCGCCCCAGCCCCTGACCGAAACCGATCAGCATTTCCGCCGAAATTAGCGCACGCCAAGCATTACCGAAGGCCAGCTGTGCCCCGGTGATCAGCTCCGGCATGACCGCAGGCAGATAGACGCGCCGCAGCAGCTGCCAACGCGATGCGCCCATCACCCGGGCGGCAGCCACATGGACCGGCTGCACGCTTTCGGTGGCATTCATCACCGACAGCGCCATCGGAAAGAAGGCGGCCAATGCAACCACGACGATGATGGGCAGATTGCCGAAGCCCATCACGATAAGAAATAGCGGCACCCAGGCGATGGACGGAATCGATTGAAGAATTACGATGGCCGAGCGCAAGATCTCGCGAAAGAAGAACAGCACCCCTCCCACCAGACCAAAACCGATACCAAACAGCAATGCAAAGCTGTAGCCGCTGCCCAGCCGGCTCATGCTGCCGTACAACCCGTCACGGAACGCAGGCTCCTGAACGGTGGCAAACAGCCGTTCAAAAACCACGGGAATGCCTGGCATCAGAAACGCCGGCAGGCTCCATGCCGCGATCTGCCAGATCAGCAGAATGAAAAGAATCGCCAGCACCACGGCGAGGTATTTTTTGGGCCCGGTAAGGCGACGTCCCTGGCTCATCAGTGCCCTACCTCCGTCTTGATGCCCAACAACCGCAGAATCTCGCGCCGCTCGGCTGCAAATTCGGAAAGATCGTGGCTTTTTTCGCAGTGGGTGAAATTGAAGGTCTTCAGCACTCTTGCCGGGCGCGCGCTGAATACAAGTATGTGATCGGCCAGGTACAACGCCTCGTCAACGTCATGGGTGACCAACAGCACCGTGGGTTGATGCTCATCGATCAGCTCACGCAGCACATCCTGCAGAGCCATGCGCGTCAGTGCATCGAGCGCACCGAAGGGCTCATCGAGCAGCAGCACTTCCGGCTTGGCGATAAATGCGCGTGCCAGTGCGGTACGTTGGCGCATACCGCCAGAGACCTGATGCGGATAGTAATGCTCGAAACCGTCCAGGCTGACCCGGGCGAGCCAGGCCTTCGCCTGCTCGAACGCATCGGCCTTGGCGGCCCCTTGAAGTTCCAACGCCATGGCGACATTGGCCTGCAGCGAAAGCCAGGGATACAGCGCATGCTCCTGAAAAACCAGAGTACGCCGAGGGCTTGGGCCAGGGATCTTCTTGCCGTCGGCGAGCACGCGCCCCGCAGTCGGATTCTCCAATCCGGCAACCAGGTGCAACAGCGTCGATTTGCCACAACCGGATGGCCCCACCAGTGCGACCAACTCGCCTTGGGCAAACTCGCCGCTGAAGCCCTTGATGACTTCGAGCTGCCCGAAATGTTTGTCTACTTCTTCAAACCTGAGTTGCATAACGCTTTGAAGACCTCAAGAATCTGCCCGATCGGCAGGCTGAATGACACTGCCCGGCGCTAGGGCCGGGCAGTGTGGGAACGATCTGCCGTAGCGTTAGAGTTCGCGCGCCTGCTGCCAGGAAAGATCGAGAATCGCACTTGTATTGAACGGCTTGCCATCGCGTGTCTTGAGCGAGCCGAGTTCCTGAAGGATATCCGCCAGCTCCTGGATACGTGCCAGATCATCGTCGCCAAGCTTGGCAGAGAAGGTCTGGGTGGCGATGGCTTCTTCGATGACGACTTCGCGAGATAGCTCGCCGCGATGAAGCGTCTTCAGTGTCGGCTCGGCAATGAAGTAATCAGCGATAAGCTTGGCTGCTTCGCCCGGCTGGTTTTCCAGCAGCTCAATTGCCTCGCGCTGGGCGTCCAACGATTTCCAGACCTCTTCCTTTCGCTTGTCCAGGGTTTCGCCGGAGGTAATCACCACCATGCAAGGGAATGGCCAGACCTCGCCAATTTCGTATATCTGTTCTACCGGCGCCACCAGTTGGGCTATCCGGTCATAGGGCTCGAAGAGAAACGCCGCATCGGCGCGACCCGAGACGAGGGACTGCACCGCAACCGCCGGGCTGGTACCCATGATGTTCACTTCGCTGGGTGACAAGCCGGCGGCCTTCAACGTGACGCCCCGCAGTACCGCATCAGCCGTGCTGCCCTCTTTCTGAGAGGCGAGTATTTTGCCTTTCAGGTCGGCAATCTTCTCGATGCCGGTTCCTTCGCGAGCCACGATGGAGTGATAACCCTGTTGGGCGCCGCCGACGACCTTGAGGTCAGCGCCCTTGGAGGCCCAGGCCACAGCATTGGTGAACCCGAGGACACCCGTGTCCAGCTGGCCGCCGATGATGGCCTTGATCAGATCGGTACCGGAGCTGAATTCAACCAGCTCGACGTCCAGGCCGTGTTTTTTGTAGAACTCACCCTCGTAGGCCACCATCGCCTGGGCGTCATCCATGACACGGATGTAACCGACTTTGAATGTTTCCTGTGCTTGAGCAAAAGTACTTAGCAACAACAGGGCGGGGACCAGCCAGAGTTTTGCCTTCATTATCGACCTCGAGTTCGTCGTCACTACCAGGTTATAACCAAAAGAAAGCAAATAATTACCTTCTGTTATAAGTCGTTTCTGGCTTAGAACTTTACACGAAGTTTTTACTAATCGGCACCACCTAGCCGCCATAAGCCACAAACATGTGGTTATAAGTTTGCGGCTGTCATGTGCTACGGCCACGGCACCGCCAGAGCTGCTCCACAGCTCAGAGCGTAATGGTTTTTCGTCCGGCCAATGCATGGGCGAGCGTGCCGCCATCCACCAGATCAAGTTCGCCGCCCAGCGGCACGCCATGGGCAATACGGCTAAGCGTCAGGCCCTTCGGAATCAGTAACTGGGCGATGTAGTGGGCGGTCGCCTCACCTTCGACGGTGGGGTTGGTTGCCAATATCGCCTCGCTGAAATTGCCGTCAGCCACCCGTACGAGCAGTTCGGGAATCCCGATGGCTTCGGGGCCCAGGCCATCGAGCGGAGACAGATGACCCTTGAGAACGAAGTAGCGGCCGCGGAAGCCTGTCTGCTCAACAGCGAATACATCCACCGGGCTCTGTACGATACACAGCAGTGAATCGTCCCGCCGCGGGTCGGCACATTGCGGACAGAGCTCATCCTCGCTCAACGTACGGCACTGACGACAATAACCCACCTCCTCCATGGCTCGCGTAAGCGCATGAGCCAATCGCAGCCCGCCGCTGCGGTCACGCTCAAGCATCTGCAACGCCATGCGCTGAGCGGTCTTCTGCCCCACACCGGGGAGAATGCGCAGCGCATCGATGAGTTGGCGAATCAGTGGACTGAAGGACATGGAAATCTCGGCGAAGCTGAAAATTGAAGCTGCCAGGCCGCGACCAATCTCGCCGCTTCAGCAAGCCCTAGCTTGTTACTCGCAGCTCATGGTGCCTTCAGAACGGCATTTTGAAACCCGGCGGCAACTGCATGCCATCGGTCATGCCGGACATTTTCTCTTTGCTGTTCTGTTCGATCTTGCGCACGGCGTCGTTCACCGCAGCGGCGATCAAATCTTCGAGGATTTCCTTGTCTTCCTGCATCAGGCTGTCGTCCAGGCTGACGCGCTTGACGTCGTGCCGACCGTTCATCACGACACTCACCAAGCCGGCGCCGGACTGGCCGGTTACCTCTGCGTTGGCCAGTTCTTCCTGCATCTTCTGCATTTTTTCCTGCATCTGCTGTGCCTGCTTCATCAGGCCGGCCATGCCACCTTTCATCATGGGATCTACCTCGATCAGGGTTCGGAGTGTTCTACGGGTTCGATGGTACCGTCGCGAATGACGGCGGCGAACTGTTGCATCAGTTGCTGCACCACAGGGTCGGCCTGGATCGACTGTTCTGCCGCCCGTTGACGTTCACCGCGGCGGCGCGCAGCCGCCTGGGCAGGTGTCTCCTGTTGTGGAGTCTGCAGCTCGATATCCAGCTGCAATGTGCGCCCGTGGTACTGATTCAGTGCGTCGTTCAAGCGCCGATGCTGAGTCGCATTGAACAGCGCACTTTGCGCCGGGTCCAGGTGCATAAGCCAGCGATCGCCGTCTACGGAAATCAATGTGCAATTGGCCGCGATGCTGCCGGTCAGGCCGCCCAAGCCAAGCTTGAGATAAATATCGAGCCATTCGGCGGCCAGACCCGTCGCGGGCTCGATCGCCGGAGCGGGCTCAGCGGTCTGCGGTTCCGGCGTCAAATCATCCAGCCCATCAAGATAGGCTTCGGCCTGGGTTTCGACCTCGAAGTAATCCTCGTCGGTCAAGGGGGGCTCATCATCGTCCGGCTCGATCACCTCGACGACTGTAGCAATATGTTCAGGCTTAGCAACCGGCGCGGCCCGCTGCTCCAATGTCTCGCTCTCTACCGCGATTGGCGCCGTGTCCGGCGGCTCGTTCCAAGGCACGTCGACGACTGGCGGAGCGGGTTCCGGCTTTGCAGGCTCGGGCAAAGCATCAACCGGCACGGCATTCATTGCGGGCACCGGTGTCGGCGCGGGAATGACATCTGCCGGAGCGGGAGCCGGTTCCGCTTGTTGCATGGATGGAGAGGTAATGACAGCGGACTGCGCCGGCATCACCGCTACTGCAACCGGCGCAGCCGATGTTGCTGTGCCGGCCACGTCCGCTGTTCTGGAATCAGTCGTGGCCGGACTGATTCCCAAGCTCTTTAGTGATGTTCGCGGTGCGTCTTCACTGTCGGCAGGTCGAAACGCAAGCATGCGCAGCAGAACCATTTCAAAGCCACTACGCGGATCGGGTGCCAGTGGCAGATCGCGCCGCCCAATCAGGCCCATCTGGTAGTAGAACTGTACGTCTTCGGCTGGTAATGCCTGCGCCAGCGCCAACACCCGGTCGCGATCGCCCTGCCCGTTGTCCACTGCATCCGGCAATGCCTGAGCAACTGCGACACGATGCAAAACATTAAGCATTTCCGCCAGCACACCCCCCCAATCGGGGCCCTGTTCGGCGAGGTGGCGAACCGCTTCAAGCAGCGCCCGCGCATCGCCTTCCAGCAACGCCTGCAGCACCCCATAAACCTGCCCGTGATCGAGGGTACCGAGCATGCTGCGAACATCGGCAGCGAGCACCTTACCCTCACCAAAGGCAATCGCCTGGTCGGTCAGGCTCATGGCATCGCGCATCGAGCCATCGGCGGCGCGGCCGAGCAGCCAGAGCGCATCCTCCTCGAAGGGCACCTGTTCGACGCCAAGCACGTGGGTCAGGTGTTCGACCACGCGTTCGGGCGGCATGTTCTTCAACGAGAATTGCAGGCAGCGCGAAAGGATAGTCACTGGTAGTTTCTGCGGGTCCGTCGTGGCCAGCAGGAATTTGACGTGTGGTGGCGGCTCCTCAAGGGTCTTGAGCAGCGCATTGAACGAGTGCGACGAGAGCATGTGAACTTCGTCGATCAGGTAAACCTTGTAACGGCCGCGGCTGGGCGCGTACTGCACGTTGTCCAACAGCTCGCGGGTATCCTCGACCTTGGTACGGCTCGCGGCGTCGACCTCGATCAGATCGACGAAACGGCCCTCGTCAATCTCGCGGCAGACCGAGCACTCGCCGCAGGGCGTAGAGCTGATGCCAGTCTCGCAGTTCAGGCACTTGGCGATGATCCGCGCGATGGTGGTCTTGCCGACCCCGCGCGTTCCTGTGAACAGGTAGGCATGGTGCAGGCGCTGGCTATCCAGTGCATTGATCAGGGCCTTGAGCACATGCGTCTGCCCGACCATTTCGCGGAACGAGCGCGGACGCCATTTACGGGCTAGTACCTGATAACTCATAACACCATCGCGGGATAAAGCAGAGGACGGGTAATGCTAGCGGAGCAGGCCGCAAATTGCATCCGACCTGTCGTTCGCAACCCGAATGCATCTCACAATCGGACTCGCCACGAGATCAGCGCTTCAAGGTCGCACCCAGGGCCTGTACGAGCTGTACCAGCTGAGGCTGCTCGGAACTGATGTCGATTTGCAGCCCGTCGATTTCCCGACGCGGCGGGTACTGTTTACGCAACCGATCGAAATCGATACGACGCTGGTTCTCGCTTTCACTCAGGGTGCGACGGAACGCGGCATCGTCTCTACGGGGGTCATAAACAGCTCGGCAGATGGTCGCCAGCATATCCGCGGGCTTGGCTGAGGCATCGAAAGAGAGCCCGCACAGCGGTGCAACCGGCATCAGGGTGGCCAGCTCGACGGTCGGCTCCAACCCTTTGCTGGCGCAGAACGCGTGATAGATCTGAGCGGTTCCACGCAACTTGCCATCCAGGCTGTAGCCAGCGATGTGCGGCGTTGCGATCCAGCACAGTTCAGCCAGCGCTACGTCCACCTGTGGCTCGCCCTCCCAGACGTCGAGTACTGCCTGGATGTCAGGTCGCCGGGCCAACTCTTCACGCAGGGCTGCGTTATCGACGACCGCACCACGGGCCGCATTGATCAACCAAGCGCCCGGATGCAGCTGTTCCAGGCGAACCCTATCCAGCAAATGGAATGTGGGATGTTCGCCATCCAAGGTCAACGGCGTATGCAGGCTGATGACGTCGCACTCCGCGAGGATTTCGTCCAGATCGACGAATTCGCCTACTTCGCGCGCTTGGCGCGGTGGATCGCAGACACGCACATCCCAACCCAGGCCACGCAGCACTTCCACCAATCTGCCACCCACTTCCCCCGCGCCCACCACCCCATAGCGGCGGTCTTTCAGACCGACGCCCTCTCCCTCGGCCAGCGCCAGCAGGCTGCCGAGTACGTAGTCGACAACGCCACGGGCATTGCAGCCCGGGGCACTCGCCCACTCGATACCCGCTTCTTCAAAATAGTCGAGGTCGAGGTGATCCGTGCCTATGGTGCAGGTGCCGACGAAGCGTACCGCGCTCCCGTCAAGCAGTTCGCGATCGACTCGGGTGACAGAGCGAACCAAAAGCACCTCAGACTGTTCAAGCGCCGCTTTATTGATACTCCGGCCGGGCATACGGCGAATGTCGCCATGTTCAGCAAAAAAGGCGTCGACCAGTGGGATGTTTTCGTCGGCAAGGATGCGCATTGGCGGGCTCCGTCATTAGTATGCCCATTCTAGACCGCGTCGCGCCGCTCTGCTGCCTTCCCGAGAGTCTCTCTCGCGGCGTAGACTAGGCCGCTTATGTATACAATCCGGAAAGCCTGCAATGCCCACTGAGTTGAAACTCAGACGGGTTCGCGTTGAACTGCGCACCCTCTTCGCCCTCGCCCTGCCAATGATGGTTGCCCAGCTGGCGAACACCGCCATGGGCTTCGTCGATACATTGATGGCCGGACGTGTCAGCCCGCGGGACCTTGCCGCGGTCGCCCTCGGTAATTCCATCTGGGTTCCGGTGTTTCTACTGGTGACTGGGGTCATCCTGGCGACGACCCCCAATGTCGCTCAGCGTTTCGGCAGTGACCAGCACGAAGAGATTGGTCCGCTGGTACGGCAAGCATTGTGGATGGGCTTCGGCATCGGGTCGCTGTTCGCCTTCCTGATGTGGAACGCCGAGCCGGTGCTGCATCTCATGCAGGTGGAGCCGATTCTGATCGATCCCACCATGGCCTATCTGCGGGCGGTCGCCTGCGGATTTCCCGCGGTGGCTCTGTATCAGGTGCTGCGCTGTTTCAGCGACGGGCTCGGCCATACCCGACCAAGCATGGTGGTGGGTATCCTCGCGCTGACGCTGAACATCCCGCTGAACTACATATTCATCTACGGCAAGCTGGGCCTGCCGGCCATGGGCGGCGTCGGCTGCGGCTGGTCGACCGCGCTGGTCATGGGCTTCATGTTGCTGGCAATGCTGTTCTGGGTACGGCGGGCCAAGTATTACCAACCAAGCCGGCTGTTCGCCCGTTTCGATTGGCCAGATTGGTCGGTCCTGAGCCGCCTGCTGTCGGTTGGCGTACCGATCGGCGTCGCAGTGTTCGCCGAGGCCAGCATCTTCTCGGTCATTGCATTGTTGATCGGCGGTCTGGGAGCCACCGTTGTGGCCGGACACCAGATCGCGCTCAACTTCACCTCGCTGATTTTCATGATTCCGCTGTCGCTGGGTATGGCTATCACCATCCGCATCGGCCAGGCGCTGGGACGCGGCGCGCCGCGGGATGCGCGCTTCGCTGCGGGGGTGGGGATCGTCTCGAGCCTGGTTTATGCCTGCTTCTCGGCAGGCTCCATGCTGCTATTCAGCGAGCAGATCGCCCGCATCTACACTACAGACCCGGCGGTAATCGCGGTCGCGGCCGGCCTGTTCTTCTATGCAGCGCTATTCCAGTTCTCCGACGTGGTACAGGTCACCGCGGCAGGCGCACTACGCGGCTACCAGGACACGCGCATGACGATGATTTTCACCCTGTTCGCCTACTGGGGGATCGGCCTTCCGGTGGGCTACCTGCTCGGTCTCACCGATAGATTCGGGGAGGCGAGTGGCCCGGCCGGGCTCTGGCAGGGTCTGATCGCCGGATTGAGCTGCGCAGCGATATTGCTGACCATCCGCCTGGTGCGCAGCGCCCGGCGTGAGATTCGCCGACAGCCGAGCCAGGTCACAGCGTAGCGCCGGGCCGGTTCGGCACATCAAACCTCGAGCGCCAGCATGACCGCACTCATCAGCAGGAAGCCGCTGAACAGGAGGCGAAGCAGGCGCTCCGGCAGTGCATGGGCCAGCTTAACGCCAAGACTGATGCTGAGCAGGCCACCGATGGCAAGTGGTAACCCCAACGACCAGTCCACCTGCCCATGGGTGGCATAGGTGAACAACGTGACAGCAGTGCTGGGTGCCGCCAGTGATAAGGAAAGCCCCTGCGCCACCACTTGCGAGGTACCGAATATGGCGGTAAGCACCGGCGTAGCGAGTACTGCGCCGCCGACACCGAAAAGCCCACCCAGCGCTCCGGCACCGGCGCCCAGCACTCCCAGCCACGGCCAGGCGTGGCGCAGCTCGGTCCCGCCGGGCTGAGGACGGAAGAAGACCCGCGATAGCGTATAGATAGCCAAGGCGACGAGAAAACCGACAAAAGCGATCCGCATTCGCCCGGCATCCAGCGACACCGCAACCGCGGCGCCGACAATGGCAAAACAGAAACTGGCGATGCCCAACGCCGCGGCATGACGTGGGTCGATGCGGTTGCGCTGGTGGTAGCGCCAGATGGCAAGCAACACATTGGGCACAACCATCACTAGTGCCGTGCCCTGCGCAACCTGCTGGTCAAGATTGAACAGCACACCCAGCACTGGAATCGCAATCAGCCCGCCGCCGATGCCGAACAGGCCACCGAGCGTTCCCAATGCCAAACCCAGCACAACATTCAGCCCGAATCCGAGGAGGTCCATGTTCGCTTCCTGAGCAAAACCGTCATGCTACTCAGGGCTTCCTGGCGGGCATATGCATAAGCATGCACAATGGCTTTGCGAATTTTGCAAAGGCGAAGTGAAACCCATGGATGCTAATGCCCTCACCGATCAGCTCAGGCTGTTTCTCGATGTACTCGCCGCCGGCAGCTTCTCGGCCGCGGCCCGCCTGCATGGCCTTACGCCGTCCTCCGTTGCGCGGCGCATCGATTCATTGGAACGTTCACTCGATTGTCGGCTGGTCAGCCGTAGCACCCATTCGATCAAACCGACCACCGCCGGCCAGGCCTTCGCCGAGCGCGCCAGTCGCATCGTTCACGAGCTGCATCTGGCACGGGCCGAGATGACGTCTCTGCACAACACACCGGAAGGCCGTATTCGCATCGATGCGCCGGCGCCGTTCGGACGCCGACATCTGGCGCCCGCGCTTGCAGAATTCCTGCAGGCCTATCCGGGGGTTGATATCCAGCTGCGCCTGATCGATAGCTTCGTCGACCTGCACGGAGAGCACCTCGGCGAAGTCGACTTGGTGCTACGCATTGGCCCGCTGGTGGATACGCGCCTGGTTGCCACACCGCTGGCGCCGATGATGCGCATCGTCTGCGCCAGCCCGAGTTATCTGCAGCAGCGAGGCGTTCCGCAGACAGTCGCCGATCTACAGGAACACGACGGGTTGGACTGGGACGCCCTGGCACCGCCGCATGCATGGCGATTCGAGCACGAAGGCAAACAACAACTGCTGCGCCCAAGGCGTCTGCGCATGATCGCGAACAATGCCGAAGCGCTGCTTTGCGGTACCTTGGCGGGTCTGGGAATTGCACATCTACCGACCTGGCTGGTCAGCGATCACCTGTTGCGTGGAGAACTGCTGCCGTTGTTCTGCGAACAGGGTCTACCAAAACCGGAGCCTAGCGGGATCTACGCCTTGCGCCTGACCCGCGAAGCGGACTCCCGCAGCAGGCTGCTGCTGGAGTTTCTGCGAAACCGCTTCGGCCCGGTCCCTCCGTGGGACCAGGCACTGCAAAGCGGACTCGGCTTTGGTTGAAAGGGAGTTGATCAAACAGCGCAGCCGGAGAGTTCCTGAGTCACCCCCCAGCCATCGACCACACCACCCAGCGGCTCGATCAGATCTTCCAGATCCTGTTCGAAGTCACCAATACCGTCGAAGGTGGCATACATTACCTTGCTGACCTGGAGATCCCAGGCTCCGTCATCACGGGGAGCAATCTGCGCATTGACGCACTCACCGCGAAAATTACTCGCCGCGGCGCACGCACGCTCTCGATCAGGGAATACGGCATAGAACTCGATGGGATGCACGCGGGCGAAATCGAAACCGCCTTCTTTCATCCTCATTAGTACGTTGCTGCTCACATCCTCATGGAAGGTGGTACTCATAAAACAACCTCCTCGCACTCATGGATGAACGATGTCAGGAATGGAAAAGCTTTTACTCAGCCTCGTTGCGGATATCGACCGGACGGTGCCAGCCGTGGGTTGCCTGGAGACGCGGAAGCCCCGCGTGCGGTAAAAGCGGCGCGCCATACCAATATGGCCTCGACGACGCCATGTAGTTCGGTTGATCCGGGATCACGCCGACCGCAGCGCTGATGAGTCTTATGACTCAGCCTTCCCTACCGGCGCCACGCATACCAACAGCATAGGTTGCCCTTCGAACATACGGCGTATGCATCGCCGCCGCAATGGGGACGGTGGATACAGAAGGTGCGGAGCTGTATCAGACGCAACCGACCGGCCGATGTAATCGTCCTGTCGATTTACAGCGAGCGGGTCGGCGCCCTGCAGCAAGGGCTGCAAGGCGCTGAGCGGCCTAGTCGTTACTGGGCTTGCTGATGGCCTGGAGCACGTACTGAGGCAGCGCGAACGCACCGAGATGGACGTGTGGATTGTAGTAACGGGTGACAATTCCACTGCCGGCGAAACGCTGGCACAGAATTTCCAGCGACACCTTGCGGCTGTCTGAATCGCAGGCGCCCCAGGCGAAGGTCATGGCGCCGCCGATATAGGTAGGCACCGCAGCCTGATAGAAATGCCAATCAGGGAACAACCCGGTCATACGCTTGGCGGTGGTTTGCACTTCGGCCAGCTGCATGAACGGCGTGCCGTTCTGCGTGACCAGAATGCCGCCATCGTTGAGGCAACGGCGGCACGCCTGATAGAAGTTCTCCGAGAACAGCACTTCACCCGGCCCGATTGGGTCGGTCGAATCGGAAATGATCACGTCGAATTTTTGTTCGGTGGTCGCCACGAAGCGCATGCCGTCATCGATTACCAGATTCAGCCGCGGATCATCGAATGCCCCCTTCGAATGCTCCGGCAGAAACTCCTTGCACATCTCCACCACGGTGCCGTCGATCTCGACCATGGTGATGCTTTCCACGTCCCGGTGCTTGGCGACCTCACGAAGCATGCCACCGTCACCGCCACCGATGATCAGCACACGCCGCGCCAGACCATGAGCCAGAATCGGCACATGCGTGAGCATCTCGTGATAAATGAACTCATCCGCCTCGGTGGTCTGGATGACTCCGTCGAGCGCCATGACGCGCCCCATGCGGGCATTTTCAAAGATCACCAGATGCTGATGCTCGGTGCGCACTTCATGCAGCATCTTGTCGATCTTGAAGCGCTGGCCGTATCCCTCGTAGAGAGTTTCCTGATAATCGCTCATGGGGTGTCTCCCTGATGGATGGCGTGACAGACACTCCGCGGCCGCGCGGGTTGCCCGTTGGCAAAGGGCGCATTCTACTTTGGTCTCATGACAGGTGGAACCATCCGCTTTGAAAGCGCATTGTGGTGAAGACATGCCTATCAATGCTGGCTATCGTCGACCCATGACGCTAATTCGCCTTCGCTACACAGCCCCCTGGAGCTGGTTGCAATTTCACCAGCACTTTTCACTACGTTTGCTGCCTGGCGTCGAGTCGCTTGGCACCGAGGGCTACAGCCGTACCGTGCGCATCGGCGAGCGAGCCGGCTGGATCGGCGTTCGGCCGTTGCCTGGACAGGCCTGTCTAGAGCTGACGCTTTGCGATTCACTACAGGATCACGCGGCCCTACTGACGTTGCGGGTCCGCAAGATGTTCGATCTGGATACCGATCCGGCAGCCATAACCCAGCATTTCGCGGACGATCCTTTGCTCGGGCCGCTGGTCAGCGCCGCGCCCGGATTGCGTTTGCCGAGTGCCTTCGATCCGTTCGAACAAGCCGTGCGAGCCATTGTCGGTCAGCAGGTAACCGTTAAGGCTGCGGTGACCATCACCCGGCGTCTGGTGGAGCGGCTTGGCAAGGAGCTGCCTTACGCACCACCAGGCGAAGCTGGTGGCCTGAACCGACTATTTCCCAGCCCAGAGGCCATAGCTGGCGCTCGGTTGGAGAATATCGGCATGCCCGGCAAGCGCGTCGAGACGTTGCAGCGTCTGGCAGCTGCGGTGGCTGAGGGCGCGCTTGAGCTTCATATAGAAAACGGCGCCGATGAGCTGGTCACTCGGCTCTGCAAGCTGCCCGGAATCGGCCCCTGGACCGCCGAGTACATCGCCTTGCGCGGCTTTGGCGAGGCAGACGCCTTTCCGGCCGCCGACCTCGGCCTGCTGAAAGCGCCGTTGTGGGGAAGCGGAGGCATTTCAGCTAGAGAGCTGCTGGCGCGTTCGCAGGCCTGGCGACCGTGGCGAGCCTATGCCGCCGTGCATATCTGGCAGAACTATGGCGAAGCCGCCGCAATAACCAAGCCAATACAGTCGAAAGCGGGAGAATCGTCGCCAATGCCCGCGTTGGATCGTCAATCGCCAGGCCCAGGCTGAGAGAGCCTCTCTACTACAACCTGACCTTGGCAAAATGCCCGGCCGCGATGAACCACATGATCAACCCCACCACCGGCAACAGCACGATGACGAGACTCCAGATGACTTTGCGCCCCACCTCGATGCGAGTACGCCAGACCTGAACGATGGCTACTACGTCAGCCACCAGCACGATCAGGGCCAGCAGCGCACTCCAGGTCTCCACGCGTCAAGGCCTCAGGTTCCGGTCATCAGGACGATTGCCGCGCGGGCCCATGATGCCCCAGATGATTAGCCCCAGGACCGGCAGAATGACGATCAACAGCACCCAGAGGGCTTTTTTCCCGGTGGTGCTATCACTACGGATCACGCTGACGATGGCCCAGATATCCAGCGCCAGGATAAGCAGGCCGAAAATACCGCCGAAGGCATCGGTCATGGCAAGGCTCCAATTTACGGTGGGTTCGTAATTAGGATGCCTGGGCGGTTTGAGGGTTCAGTAGACGATCCGCTCAGTAACGAGCGAGATTGATTGCATCGAAGCTGTCAACCACCTCATGACCTGCCAGCGAGCCGCCCTCGCGAGCCAGCCCGCAGGTCTGCATGCCAGCCTGACGCGCGGCGTCCAACTCTTCCACCACATCGGAAAGAAACAGGATTTCACTAACCGGCGAGCCGATCGAAGCGGCGATTCGCACGTACGAATCCACTTCGCGTTTGTGGCCGCTGCCGGTGTCGAAATAGCCGGAGAACAGCGGCGTCAGATCGCCTGCCTCGGCGCAGCCGAAAATCAGTTTTTGAGCTTGAACCGACCCCGACGAATAGACATACAGGGCGTAGCCCTTCTCATGCCAACGTCGCAGCGCGGCGACCGCATCCGGATAGACATGGCCCTTGAGCTGGCCAGCACGATACCCATCGGCCCAGACCATGCCCTGCAGTGCTTTGAGAGACGTAGCCTTTCGATCGGCAGCGATCCACTCCAGCAGTATCTCAACAACACGCTCGATACTCGCATCCGGCTCGCCACTCTCGCGGCGTACCGCCTCGATCTGTTCCGCCACCGCCGGCTCTGTCGCACTATTGAGCACGAACGCAGGCAGATGCTTTCGGGCATAGGGAAACAGCACGTCAAAGACGAAGCTCACCGCACTGGTGGTGCCTTCGATGTCGGTAAGGATGGATTTGATCGGCATCTTCAATCCTCCAGGCGTGGAAAGCGGCCGGCGATATCTTCGCCGGTAAACTGCGCGACCCAACCTTCGGAATTATTGAACAGGCGAATGGCGACGAAGTGGGGATTTTCACCCATATCGAACCAGTGCTTGGTTCCCGCCGGAACTGAAATCAGATCATTTTTCTCGCACAATACGGCGTATACCTTGTCCTCGATGTGCAGCGTGAACAACCCGCGGCCGGCAACGAAGAAGCGCACCTCGTCTTCAGCGTGGCGATGCTCCTCCAGGAACTTGGCGCGCAGTTCGGCCTTCTGCGGGTGGTCGCTGGCGAGACTGATCACATCGACGGTGACGTAACCACGCTCATTCATCAGCCGGTCGATCTGGGGACGATAGGCGGCAATCACCTCTTCGGAGCTGGCACCCGCAGCGATGGGTGCGCTCGCCTGCCAGCGCTCGAGATGCACACCGACGTCGGCCAAGGTGGCGGCGATGTCGTCGACATGAGTGAGAACCTTGAGTGGCTGCTCGGGAGCAGTGTCCTGATAAACGCTAAGGATGCTCATGGTGATGGTCTCCGGCCGGGGGTGGCTGCCCGGGCCTCTCTTCGGTTATTCGGACACGCATTGCGTGTGTTAAAAAACTGGCTATACCTGCTGCAGCATGCGCATCTTTAGTTCGCATTCGAACAGGAACTCGAACGCCTCGATCTGGCGTAGCGCATCACTCATCTGGGCGCCCCAGGTATAGAGGCCATGCCCGCGAATCAGATAGCCGACGCAATCGGGATGTGCGTCCAGCCAGGGTTGGACGTTTGAGGCGAGCCGCTCGATATCCTGGTCATTGTCGAAGATCGGCACCAGCACCTGCGATTCATGTGTCGCTATCCCACCGAACGCCTTTTGTAGCTCGTAGTCAGCGAACACCAGCGAATCGCTAAGACAGGCCCGTGAAAGCACGGTGGCATTCACGGAGTGGGTATGCAGCACAGCACCAATCTCGGGCTGCCAGCGATAAAGTTGGGTATGCAGCAGGGTTTCGGCCGACGGCTTCTTGCCTTCCTCCAGGCTGCGTCCCGCCATGTCGACCGCCAACAAATCATCCATTGTCAGCTGCCCCTTGTGCTTACCCGACACGGTCAGCAGCGCTTCGGAACTGGTCAGGCGCGCCGAGTAGTTGCTACTGGTGGCCGGCGACCAACCGCGGCCGTAGAGAAAACGACCTGCGTCGATAATAGCCTGGGACAAGTGTTGGCGAGTGGCGGTCATGCCCGATTCTCCTGCTTGGGGATGGCAATGATAACGGCTGCGGCCAACGCCGCCAGACTGGCAATGGCAAAGGTCCATAGCGGACCGAGGCTGGCCCAGCTGTAGCCGGAGTAAAGCGCACCTAGCGCCCCGCCGACACCCGCGAGCGTCGCGTACAGAGCCTGCCCCTGCCCCTGCTGCCGATGGCCGAAGCTGCGCTGGACGAAATGTATCGCCGCCGCATGAAAACTGCCGAACGTGGCCGCATGCATCAACTGCGCAATCAGTAGCACACCCAGATGATTGGCCAGCGTGCCCAGCAACAGCCAGCGTATCGCCGCCAGCACGAAACTCGCCACCAGGACCTGGCGTAACGAAAAGCGCGCCATCAGCGCAGCCATCACCAGAAAAAGCAGGATCTCGGCGACCACGCCCAGCGCCCAAAGCAAGCCGATGATGCCCCGACCATAGCCGAGCGCTTCGAGATGAATCGTGAAGAAGGTGTAGTAAGGACCGTGGCTAACTTGCATCAGACCGACGCAGACGAAGAATGCCAGCACGCCGGGGCGGCACAACTGGCGGAGAAAGCCGCCCTGCCCATCCAGCTCCGGCCTCTGCTCCGGCACCGCATTGGGTACCCATGCGCTGCTGATGACGATACCGGCCATGACCACCATCATCGCCACGGGATAGATATCCAGGCTCAAACGCTCGAACAGCGTACCAAGCCCCACCACCGCAACGATGAAACCAATGCTGCCCCACAGGCGGATCTGACTGTAGCGTGACGCCTGCTCACGCAGATGCGCCAGGGTAATTACCTCAAACTGTGGCAGCACCGCGTGCCAGAAAAACGCATGCAATGCCATCACCAGCGCCAGCCAGGCATAGCTTTTGCTGTAAAAAATCAGGCTGAACGAAAGCAGCGTACAAAGCGCACCAAGCCGCACGATCACCAGGCGCTGCCCGGTAGCATCCCCGAGCCAGCCCCATAGGTTCGGAGCCAGGCAGCGCATCAGCATCGGAATGGCGACCAGTTCGCCAATGCGTTCGGCGGAAAAACCGAGGTGATCGAAGTACAGACCAAGAAACGGCGCGGCAGAACCGAGCAGCGCAAAATAAAAGAAATAGAAACCGGACAGGCGCCAGTAGGGAAGAGAAGCAGTCATAAGCTGAAAGCCAGAAGCTGGAAGCGAAGCCGCCGCATAAAGTGAAACTCCGGCTTCAGGCTTCCAGCTTCACGCTCATCGTTGCCCTAGCACCGGGGTGCGCACCAACACATCGGCATTCTGCCCCCGATGACGCAGCAGATGGTCCAGAAGCACGATGGCCATCATCGCTTCGGCAATCGGCGTGGCACGGATGCCGACGCAGGGGTCGTGCCGGCCCTTGGTAACGACATCCACCGAATTACCGTCGACATCGATCGAGCGGCCCGGCGTAGTGATGCTGGACGTCGGTTTGAGCGCCAGGTGCGCGATGATCGGCTGGCCGGAGGAAATGCCGCCGAGCACACCACCGGCATTGTTCGACAGGAAGCCGTCTGGGGCCATCTCGTCACGATGCTCGGTGCCGCGCTGAGCGACACTGGCGAAACCGGCGCCGATCTCCACGCCCTTGACCGCATTGATACTCATCAGGGCGTGAGCCAGGTCTGCATCCAGGCGATCGAAAATCGGCTCACCAAGACCGGGTGGCACGCCTTCGGCGACCACCGAAATCTTGGCGCCGACTGAGTTCTGATCACGGCGTAACTGGTCCATGTAGGCTTCCAGTTCCGGCACCTTGTCTGGGTCAGGACTGAAGAAGGCGTTCTGCTCGACGCTGTCCCAGGTTTTGAACGGAATTTCGATCGGTCCCAGCTGGCTCATGTAGCCACGCACTTGAATCCCCAGCGACGCCAGGTACTTCTTGGCGATGGCACCGGCGGCGACTCGCATGGCAGTTTCGCGTGCAGAGCTGCGGCCGCCGCCTCGGTAGTCACGCAGACCGTACTTGTGGTGATAGGTGTAGTCGGCGTGGGCAGGACGAAACTGGTCCTTGATCGCCGAATAGTCCTTGGACTTCTGGTCGGTGTTGCGAATCAACAAACCAATCGGACAGCCGGTGGTGCGCCCCTCGAACACGCCTGAAAGAATCTCGACCTCGTCCGCTTCCTGACGCTGGGTGGTGTGCCGGCTTGTACCGGGCTTGCGCCGATCGAGGTCTCGCTGCAGGTCTGCAACGGTCAGCTCCAGCCCCGGCGGGCAACCATCAACGATGGCGACCAGCGCTGGACCATGGCTTTCACCAGCGGTGGTGACGGTGAACAGCTTGCCGTATGTGTTGCCGGACATGCAGGGCGCTCCGCGATCGACCTAAACAGGGGCCGGAAGTATACCCGAGCCGCTGCAGGTTTCACCGTCTCTGGTGGCGACGCGTACTGCATCGGCGAACCAAGCGGTTCGCCTCGCGTCCAACCCGCTCATCGATGACTGAATTCCGCTCATGCGTTTCTTCTTGCTGCTTGCCCTCCTCGCCATGCTCGTCCCGCACGCACAGTCACGAACGCTGCTCACTCAGACAATGGCCGTGCAGGTGCCGGATGGCACTTTGCATGGCAGCCTGCTGCTGCCGAAGACCGGTGAGTCCGTTCCGGTTGCGCTGCTGATTGCGGGATCGGGCCCTACCGACCGCGATGGCAACAACCCCATGGGCCGCAACGATAGCCTCAAGCGACTGGCGCAAGCGCTTGCCAAGCGCGGCATAGCCAGTCTGCGCTATGACAAACGCGGCGTTGGCCAGAGCCGCGCAACAGCGCCGGACGAAAGCCAACTGAGCGTGGATAGCTACGTCACTGATGCAGTGGCCTGGGCACGGCTGTTGAACGCGGACTCACGCTTCTCCGATGTGGTGCTGATCGGCCACAGCGAAGGCGCATTAATTGCCAGCCTGGCTGCGGCGGCCGTCCATCCCGCCGCATTGATCAGCATTGCAGGCAGCGGTCGGCCCATCGACCTGCTTCTGCGTGAGCAGCTCCAGGGCCGTCTGCCGCCGTCACTGCTGGCGACCGCGCATTACCTAATCGATGAACTCAAGGCGGGGCGCATCCACGAGCAAGTGCCGGACGCGCTGCAGGTCCTGTTTCGCCCCAGCGTGCAGCCCTATCTGATCTCACTGTTCCGCCAGGATCCGGCGAGCGCCTTTGGCAACACGACCGCGCCTGCGCTGATCATTCAGGGCACGCACGACATTCAGGTCGGACGCGAGGATGCCGAAGCGCTGCAGCGAGCCCGAAAAGACGCCGAGTTGACGCTCATTAAAGGGATGAATCACGTGCTGCGCATCGTCCCGATGGGCCCCGCCAGGCAAACCGCGTCCTACAACCAGCCCGAGCTGCCTATCGCTCACGCACTGACGGAACGGATTAGTCGATTCCTGCACAAACACGGCATATCGCCAGCCTCCAGTTAGCCGATCGTCGGCCGATACGCTCCTTGCCTGCCGCAACGACTCGACCGGGCAGGCCCAGGACGCCGACATGACCGACAACTCACCATTACTAAACAGCGAGGCCCCTGCGCCCGACACACCGCCACCTCATCCCTGGGCAGCGCTAACCCCGGATCGGTTTCGGTTGCTGCGCCTGGCGCCATTGCCGACCGACCGAGATACCGGTCCAAGGCCGCTGAGGTTCGTTGAGCTGGCTCAAGTCGAACGGCATACGCCGCAGCAGAGCCTGTTGAAGCTGTTCGTGCGGCTGCCGGGTCAGGTCTTGTCGAAGAAGCACAATGTGCTGGAAGTCTGGGCGGATCATCGCGCTAAAGAGGTGCGCTTCGGCCCCGATAGCGGCCTGCATATGGAGCCGGCCAACCGTGGACTCGGGCGCTTTCTGCTGGCGCAGGGGGCGCTCTGGGCGCAGAAGCGTTGGGCGCACTATCTGGTAGAGGGAGGAGCGCTTCCGGCTAAGGATATAACTGGCGAAGGCATGCGCATCCGACGTGATCATTGCCTGCTGAGCCAAGGCTTCGATGTGCTCTATCCCGAGCCTCAGCAGCTCAAGGCAACGTACGGCGCGCCTCGTGTCAGCTCGCTGCGACCCGACTGGAATACTGAGAAAGTACAGATCATCGACCTCCAGAACGCCGCCGCGATGCTTGAGCAGGCCGATCGCAACCTGCTGGAGCTGGAAACCAGAAACAGCGATATCCAGGAGCGTCTGAACCGGTTTCGCCGCGAAGACGGCACGCTCAGGTTCACTATCGCCTGCCTCATCGCATTCGCGCTATTTCAAGCGGGGCTGTTGATCTGGATCGCGACGCGCTGATGCCGCCGGCGCATTTCATTACCGCTTGAGTCGCTCATGAAACAGCGCCTGATGCTCACGGCATTGGCTTGCGGAGAGCAGAAACACCCCGTGCCCCCCCTCAGAGAATTCCAGCCAGGTAAAGTCCACCTCGGGGTACAGCGCCTCTACATGCACCTGGCTGTTACCGACTTCGATGATCAGAGTGCCGGTTTCGGTCAGGTGATCTGCCGCTTCGGCCAGCATGCGCCGCACGAGATTCAAGCCATCATCGCCGCAGGCCAATCCCAAGGCCGGCTCATGATGGTATTCGTCGGGCATGTCAGCGAAGTCTTCCGCGTCCACGTATGGCGGATTGGATACGATCAGGTCAAAACGTTGCTTGGGTAGACCATCGAACCCATCGCTCTGCACGGTATAGATACGATCTTCCAAACCGTGCAGCTCGATATTTCGGTTGGCCACTTCAAGTGCCTCGAAAGACAGATCAGCCAGCACCACCTCGGCCTCGAGGAACTCGTAGGCGCAGGCGATACCGATACAACCTGAGCCGGTACACAGGTCGAGAATCCGCGCGGGATTGGCCGCCAACCACGGCTCGAAACGACGGTCGATCAATTGGCCGATTGGCGAACGCGGGATCAGCACCCGCTCGTCGACGATAAATGGAAGCCCGCAGAACCAGGACTGCCCGAGCAGATAAGCGGCGGGCACGCGCTCTTCGATTCTTCGGCGTAGCAAGCCCTGGAGATGCTCTCGCTCATCATCTTCCAGACGGCAATCGAGATAGCCGTCGGCCATTTCCCATGGCAAATGCAGAGCGCCAAGCACCAGCTGGCGCGCCTCGTCCCAGGCATTATCCGTACCATGGCCGAAGAACAATTGCTCGGCTTGGAAGCGACTGACGGCCCAGCGAATGTGATCACGCAAGGTACGCAAGCGGGAAGGCGAAGCAGTCACGGCGGCATCTCCTGTCAAAAGCGCGAAAGTTTAGCCGATGCCCGCTCGACTTTCTCAGCGCATATCACCCGATATGGTGGCGTATTGCCTAATACCCACAATTCAAATGGCGAATTCATTACCTTGGGCAGTTCACATATTGGTCATCTGGCGCCACAATCATGCCCCTCTCAAAACAAGGAGTCAGTCATGTCCAAGCCACAGACCATGCTACAGCTCAGTGGCCGCAGCTATGCACCGGCGACTCTGGCTAATGCGACCCTTGTGGTCATAGATGTTCAGGAAGAATATCGGACGGGAACCCTCGCACTGCCGAACCTGAACTCGGCGCTCAAGGAAATCAGCAGCGTGCTCGCCGCCGCTCGCGCAGCTGGCGCGCCCGTCGTGCATGTTCATCATCTGGGAATCCCAGGCGGGTTGTTCGATCCGCAGGGCCTACGAGGGCAGATCATGCCGGAGGCGGCGCCGCTTCCTGACGAAACCGTGATTGGCAAAACGCTACCCAACGCATTCGCCGGCACCAAACTGCATGAGTTATTACAGCAGCATGGCCGCCTCGATCTAATCGTCTGTGGCTTCATGACTCACTCCAGCGTGAGCACCACGGTTCGCGCTGCGAAAGATTACGGGTACCGCTGCACGCTGGTGGACAAGGCCTGCGCCACCCGTGATCTACCAATGGAAGACGGTACCATCGATGCCACCCAGGTACATCGTATGGAAATGACCATCCTTGCGGACAACTTCGCCGTCTGTGTGAGCGATGCAGCAGCACTGGCGTAAGCCCTCGAGTGGTAAAGCGTTACCTGACACTGAATGAACCTGACCGGGCAGGTCCCGGTCTCCGCCTGTTCTGATGAGGTAACCGAATGAAACGAACCGATGGATTCGATGCACGCCGGCTCCGTCCTCGCCAACAGCGGAGCTGGGGGTCACGCCTCGGTGCAGTATTCGGTCTGCTGCTGATCATCTTCGGTGTATTTCTGGCCGGCGCCGGCGCAGCGTCGCTGTTCAGCAATCACGAAGTCGTTGTCAGCATGGCACTCGATCGCGAAGCTGCGGTGACGCTGCTGGTAACGGGCCTGATTCTGCTGTTGCTCGGCATGCTCATCAGGCGTCGCGTACTCCGCCGCATACGTGGACCTGGCGGGTTGAGCATGTCCCCTAGTCTGAAAAAGAAGCGTTGACCGTAAGGCAGCGGCGGCCTTCTCCTGCCACCGCTCATGGAACGGCTAAAGCTAAAAGCTTTGGGGTAAAATCGCCGGCAAATGCGGAGGCCCCATGCAAGAAGATGATTTTTCCCTGTTCAAATCGGCGGTTCGCGGCGTCAAGCCGATCGAACATGATCGCGCCGACACGGGCAAACCACGCAGCAACAAGGCGCAGATAGCGACGCGACGAGCCAATGCCATCGTCAGTGACGGCGAAACCCGCATCGATGGGCTATCCGACCAATTCGTCATCGATGTCGCGGCCGAAGATGAATTGCATTGGGTGCGAGACGGCGTTCAGGACAGCCAGATGCGCAAGCTGAAAGCCGGCCAGATCCCATTCGAGGGCAGTTTGGACCTGCATGGACTGAGCGTCGAGAAGGCTCGCGAGTTGCTCTGGGATTTTCTCGCCGAAGCGTGCAAATTCGAGATTCGCTGCGTACGGGTCACGCATGGCAAGGCCGCACGAATCGATGGCAAGCGCCCCCTGATCAAGAGCCACGTCAACACCTGGCTGCGCCAGCACAGTCAGGTACTGGGCTTTACCTCGTGCCTGCCGAGACATGGCGGGACCGGGGCAGTTTATGTGATTCTCAAGCGCACCATGCTCGAAGGCCGCGACGAGTAATCTTCGCGTCAGGCGCCTCGATCTGCTCATTCATGCCGCGTGATGCTTGCAGCACAGCGGCCGACCCCCTAACCTTCGCATTCGCGCTTTTTCGCAAGCCTGACAGGTAGTCACATGTCCCTGGAAACACACTACACCGCGATCCTTGGCCAACTGGGCGAGGACGTCAACCGCGAGGGCCTGCTCGATACGCCCAAGCGCGCCGCCAAAGCCATGCAGTACCTGTGCAAGGGCTACCAGCAGACACTGGAAGAAGTCACCAACGGTGCGCTGTTCAGCTCCGACAACAGCGAAATGGTGCTGGTAAAGAACATCGAGCTGTACTCCCTGTGCGAGCACCACATGCTCCCGTTCATCGGCAAGGCTCATGTCGCCTACCTGCCCAACGGCAAGGTACTCGGGCTTTCGAAAGTTGCGCGGATCGTCGAGATGTACGCCCGTCGCCTGCAGATTCAGGAGAACCTCACGCGAGAAATCGCCGAGGCGATTCAGACGGTTACCGGTGCCTGGGGCGTGGCGGTCGTCATCGAAGCGCAGCATATGTGCATGATGATGCGCGGCGTCGAGAAGCAGAACTCTGCGATGGTCACTTCGGTCATGCTTGGACAGTTTCGCGAAAACGCTGCCACCCGCAGCGAGTTTCTCGGCCTGGTCAGGTAGCGGACAGGCTGGGAAGGCGGTACCACGTCCTCTCAGCCCACCCCCACAGCTTATCGCTGCGTTACGCCTTCCCTCCTAATCGAACATACCCACATGCCGCGGATGACTGGCGACGCGCCGCAGCCATGCACAAACTGCCGGGTAGCTGTCCAACCGGAAACCACCCTCCTCGGCCACATGCGTATAGGCATACAACGCGACATCCGCGATCGAGTAATCATCACCCACTAGATACGGTGTGCGCACCAGTTGCTGCTCCATAACATCCAGCGCGTGGTAGCCGTCCAGTTGCTTGGCGGCATAGTCGTCAAGACGATCATCTGGCAGACCCAGATAAACCTTGATGAACCGCGCCACCGCAATAAACGGCTCATGGCTGTATTGCTCGAAAAACTGCCATTGCAGAACCTGAGTGCGCAGACGTGGATCCGAAGGGAGAAATTCCGACCCCTCCGCAAGGAAATTGAGGATCGCATTCGACTCCCACAGGCAGGCGCCGTCCTCTAGCTCGAGCACAGGTATCTTGCCGTTGGGGTTCTTTTTCAGAAAGGACTCTTCACGGCTTTCACCGCGGAGGATATCCACCGGAACCCATTCATAATCCCGACCGAGCAAATGCAACATCAGCTTCACCTTGTAGCAATTGCCGGACCGATGATCGCCATAAACCCTGTACGCCATTTCTTCCCCCTGGGGCAACGCAAGCGTCTTTATATTGTTTAAGCCGCCTCGACTACCTCGGCCTCCCGCACCACGCTGGCTAGCCTCCGTATGCCTTCCCGCAGGCGCTCCGGCGCAACATGGCTGAAGTTCAGCCGTAGATATCCAGGATTACGCTCGGGATCGATGAAAAACGGCTCGCCAGGCATGAACACCACATCCTGCGCCAGCGCCGGTTTCAGTAAGGTGCGCGTATCCACAGGCCGCTTCAGCTGCAACCAGAAGAACAGCCCACCCTGAGGAAGTTGCCAATCGGCAAGGTCGCTAAAATGTTCCTCCAGCGCCGCCTGCATCGCATCGCGGCGCAGGCGATAGAAGCGGCGCAGCTCGTTCAGGTGCGAGAGGTACTGCTCACTTCCCAGCCATTGCAGCGCCTGCCACTGGCCAATGCGGTTGGTATGCAGGTCGGCCGATTGCTTCAGCCGCAGCAGATACGGAAACAGATCCGGAGTCGCGATCAAATAGCCGACCCGTAGGCCCGGCAGCAGCGTCTTGGAGATCGTACCGGTGTATATCCAACTTGCCTTACGCATTCGACTGACGATGGGCCGGGCGCTACCGTCGTCGAAAACCAGCTCGCGATAGGGCTCATCTTCGATCAGGGTCACATTGAACTCATCGAGGAGCGCCGCTACCGCGTCACGTTTTTCTTCGCTATAGCGAACCGCTGAAGGGTTCTGGAACGTCGGAATCAGGTAGGCAAAGGCAGGCTTGTGCTGTTCCAGCCGTTGACGCAGCGCGACCAGCGATGGTCCATCGGCTTCCTGCGGTACCGCCAGACAATCGGCACCGAACAACTGAAATGCCTGTAGCGCGGCCAGATAGGTCGGCGCTTCAAGCAACACTTCGGTGCCGCGATCAATGAACAGCTTCGACGCCAGATCCAGGGTTTGCTGGGAGCCGCTGACAATCAGCACCTGGCTGGCCGAACAGGCGACGCCGAGCGCACGCGCTTCAGCGGCGATGGCTTCGCGCAATGCAGGCTCCCCTTCGCTCATACCGTACTGACCCATGCTCGCCGGCATCTGTGCCCACTCGACCTTCGGCAACATCGATTCGGCGGGAAGGCCTCCGGCAAACGACATCACCTCAGGGCGCTGCGCAGCGGCAAGAATTTCACGGATCAGCGAGCTTTTCAGGCGGTCGACGCGTTCGGAGAAGGCCATGGGGCACCAGATGCAGAGTGGAATAAAATGAGTCAAACTACTTGACTGAAATTACGCCTACGACCGCGAATACGTCAATATGACTGACCTAAAAAAAAGCACAATTCAGCGCCAGATCATGGAGAGCTTCTTCCTTGGCTATCAAGCTTTCACAGCCAAGCCGGACGAGATGCTTGCCCGCCGTGGACTATCTCGAGTCCATCATCGCATTCTGTTCTTTATCGCCAGCTATCCCGACCTCAGCGTAAAGGAACTGCTCGGCTACCTCGGTGTAAGCAAGCAAGCGTTGAACATACCACTGCGGCAGCTCATCGAGATGCATCTGGTAGAAAGCCGAACGGCGGAGGACGACAAGCGCAAGCGCATGCTGCGCTTCACGCCCGAAGGCGCCAAGCTGGAGCAGGCACTTAGACGGGAGCAGCTACGCCTACTCGAACGGGCGTTCAAGCAAGCAGGAGAGGAAGCAGTAGCCGGTTGGCTAGAGGTGAACCAGGCGTTGGCGGGCGGCGCCACTCGAGATTAACCGCGCTCGGAACACATCAAGCGAAGCCTGCACAGATACGAGCCAGCGGAGTCCCACTTTCAGCCAAAGACGCATCCTCGACGCAGGACGGGCGTTTGCTCAGGGACAAGACGGAATAGCAAATTGTCTTGCTGACTGCGCCGCGCACCTTCTGCGATGAGCGCGCTCCTGATAAACAAGGCGAAAGTCTAAAACTTATTCAGACGGGATACCGGATACAAAAAAGGGCGACCGAAGTCGCCCTTTTCAATGGATTACAGAACTTAGTTCTGGTTTTCCATTTGCGCGCGGATCAGATCACCGATGGTGGTCGGACCGGCAGCTGGTTCTACGTCCTGCTTGGTACGCAGTTCCTTCATCGCGTCCTTCTCATCCTCAACGTCTTTCGACTTGATGGACAGGCTGATAACGCGGCTCTTGCGGTCGATGCTAATGATTTTGGCTTCGACTTCTTCGCCTTCCTTCAGCACATTGCGCGCATCTTCAACGCGGTCACGGCTGATTTCGGACGCTTTCAGGGTCGCTTCGATATCGTTGCCCAGATCGATGATGGCGCCTTTGGCGTCAACTTCTTTCACGGTGCCACGAACGATGCTGCCCTTGTCATTGACAGCGGCGTAGTTGGAGAACGGATCGTCTTCCAGCTGCTTGATACCCAGGGAGATACGCTCACGCTCCGGGTCGACCGACAGAATGACCGTGTCCAGCTCGTCGCCCTTCTTGAAGCGACGCACAGCTTCTTCGCCGGCTTCGTTCCAGGAGATGTCGGACAGGTGAACCAGGCCGTCGATGCCGCCGTCCAGACCAATGAAGATACCGAAATCGGTGATCGACTTGATGGTGCCGGAGATGCGATCACCCTTGTTGAACTGGCCAGAGAAGTCTTCCCATGGGTTCGACTTGCACTGCTTGATGCCCAGGGAGATACGACGACGCTCTTCGTCGATGTCCAGAACCATGACTTCCACTTCGTCGCCGACCTGTACGACCTTCGACGGGTGAATGTTCTTGTTGGTCCAGTCCATTTCGGAAACGTGTACCAGGCCTTCGACACCCTCTTCCAGCTCGGCGAAGCAGCCGTAGTCGGTGAGGTTGGTAACACGCGCCATTACGCGAGTGTTTTCCGGGTAACGGGCCTTGATGGCAACCCATGGGTCTTCGCCCAGCTGCTTCAGACCCAGGGAGACGCGGTTGCGCTCGCGGTCGAACTTCAGCACCTTGACGTCGATCTCGTCGCCCACATTGACGATCTCCGACGGATGCTTGATACGCTTCCAAGCCATGTCGGTGATGTGCAACAGGCCGTCCACACCGCCCAGGTCGACGAATGCGCCGTAGTCGGTGAGGTTCTTGACGATACCCTTGACTTGCTGGCCTTCCTGCAGCGATTCCAGCAGCGCTTCGCGCTCGGCGCTGTTCTCGGCTTCCAGGACGCTACGACGGGAAACGACAACGTTGTTGCGCTTCTGGTCCAGCTTGATGACCTTGAACTCGAGTTCCTTGCCTTCCAGGTGAGTGGTATCACGCACTGGACGGACATCAACCAGGGAACCTGGCAGGAACGCACGGATGCCGTTAACGTCGACCGTGAAGCCGCCCTTAACCTTACCGTTGATAACGCCCTTGACCACTTCCTCAGCTGCGAAAGCCGCTTCCAGAACAATCCAGCACTCAGCACGCTTGGCTTTTTCGCGGGACAGCTTGGTTTCACCGAAGCCATCTTCAACCGCGTCCAGCGCAACGTGAACTTCGTCACCCACGCTGATGGTCAGCTCGCCCTGCTCGTTGTAGAACTGCTCGACCGGGATGACGCCCTCGGATTTCAGACCGGCATGGACAGTGACCCAGTCACCATCGATGTCGACCACGATGCCGGTGATGATCGCACCCGGCTGCATGTCGAGGGTTTTTAGGCTTTCTTCAAAAAGTTCTGCAAAGCTTTCGCTCATGTGTATTCCTGCTGTTTTTCGGGCGAGGATCCGCCCAATCTCCACATCCCAGATAACGTGGGTTCATTCATATAAAAAAAGGCCTGCGGGACTAGCTCTGGTCTCCCACATGCCTCCTTGTTAACAGCCCTGAACCTCAGGAACCGTCGAGCCGCCCTGTGGCGGCCAGTCATCAGGCGAAGTCGCGCTTGGCGACTTCGCTCAGAATCTGTCCTAACACCTGCTCGATGGATAGGTCGGTCGAGTCCAACTGTACGGCATCGTCTGCCGGCTTCAGCGGAGCCACCTCACGTTGGGTATCACGCTCATCACGTGCCCGTATCTCATCGAGAAGACTCGCGAGATTAACATCATCGCCCTTGGCCTTCAACTGCAGGAAGCGCCGGCGCGCCCTTTCCTCCGCGCTGGCGGTGAGGAATATCTTCAAGGGCGCGTCAGGGAAAACCACAGTTCCCATGTCGCGACCATCCGCGACAAGGCCAGGCGGTTCGCGGAATGCTTTCTGACGCTGCAGCAACGCCTCGCGTACAACCGGCAATGCCGCGACCTGCGAAGCGCCGGCCCCAACCTGTTCGTTGCGAATTTCTTGAGTGACCTCCTCGCCTTCGAGAACGATCTGCATCCCATGACCGTGTTTATCCGCACCGAATTGCACATCCAGATGAGCTGCCAGAACCTTGAGCGCTTCCTCGTTGGTCAGATCGACACCATGATTGCGCGCAGCGAAGGCAAGCAAACGGTAAAGCGCACCGGAATCGAGAAAATTCCATCCCAGCTTGGCCGCCAGCAGCGCCGCAACTGTGCCCTTGCCGGAGCCGCTCGGGCCGTCAATGGTTATGACCGGGACCTGGCTGATCATGAATTACCCTCCACACCTACACGCATCCCAGCCCGTTCGGCCAGTGCAAGAAAGTTCGGGAACGATGTAGCCACGTTGGCGCAGTCGTGGATGCGGATAGGCGAACTGGCTCGAAGCGCAGCGACACTAAAGGACATCGCGATGCGGTGATCGCCGTGGGCCCAGACCTCACCCCCACCAAAGGCAGCGCCGCCCTCGATGATAATCCCGTCCGGGGTCGGAGTGGCCTTCACGCCGAGTATTTGCAGACCATCGGCCATCACCTGGATACGGTCGGATTCCTTGACCCGCAGCTCCTCGGCACCGCGCAATGTCGTCCGCCCCTCAGCACAGGCCGCCGCGACGAATAGCACCGGAAATTCGTCGATTGCGAGCGGGACGAGGTCTTCCGGTATATCGATGCCCCGGAGCTGAGCAGCACGCACACGGATATCCGCAACCGGTTCACCGCCTACTTCACGCAAGTTGGTCAGCTGGATATCGGCCCCCATCAGTTTGAGGATGTCGATAACACCGGTACGGGTTGGGTTAACCCCGACGTGCTCAAGCGTAACGTCAGAGCCCGGCGCGATGCTGGCCGCAACCATGAAGAACGCGGATGAAGAGATATCGGCGGGCACTTCGATCTGCGTCGAGCGCAGCGTGTGGCCGGGCTCGACCGTGGCGGTGCTACCCTCGACTTTCACCGGGTAGCCGAAACCTTGCAGCATTCGCTCGGTGTGATCGCGTGTTGGTGCCGGTTCGGTAACCGAAGTTTTCTCCGCGGCGTAAAGACCGGCCAGGAGCAGACAGGATTTAACCTGGGCGCTGGCCATCGGCATTTCGTAATGCATGCCGGACAGCGTTTGGCCGCCGCGAATGGTCAGCGGCGGGCGCCCTTCGGCCGCTGTCTCGATCACCGCCCCCATGTCGCGCAAGGGCTTGGCCACGCGATTCATCGGTCGCTTGGACAGAGAAGCGTCACCCGTCAGGGTGGTATCGAATGGCTGAGCGGCGAGCAGCCCGGCCAGCAGCCGCATCGAGGTACCGGAATTGCCGAGGTAGATCGGGCCCGGAGGCGGCTTCAAGCCATGCAGGCCAACGCCATGGACGGTAACACGCCCCTGATTCGGCCCTTCGATGACCACGCCCATGTCGCGAAATGCCTGGATGGTCGCGAGGGCATCCTCGCCCTCGAGGAATCCCTCCACCTCGGTGGTGCCTTCGGCAAGCGAACCGAGCATGATCGAACGGTGGGAAATGGATTTATCGCCTGGCACACGAAGTTGACCGCTGAGGCTGCCACCTGGGGTGGCGAGGAAGATCAGATCTTTGGAATGCATAACGTCCACATAGGCTCTGCGAGCCAGTATTTTGCTGAAATGTTCGCGGGCAGCCTTGGCGCGCGTGAACACGCCCAACAATGTATGCCCGTCTCCTTCATCGACCGCGGCGCGTAGCGCGTCGAGGTCGGCACGAAAATCGTCCAAGGTATGCAGCACCGCCTCGCGGTTGGCGAGAAAGATGTCGTGCCACATCACCGGATCGCTGCCGGCAATGCGAGTGAAGTCGCGAAATCCACCGGCGGCATAACGGAATATTTCAAGATTCTCGTTGCGTTTGGCCAGCGAGTCCACCAAACCGAAAGCCAGCAGATGGGGAAGATGACTGGTCGCTGCCAAGACGCCGTCATGATGCCGGACGTCCATGTGCTCGACATCCGCACCCAGCGCACGCCACAGCCCGTCGACAAGCGACAATGCGACGGGATCAGTGTTCTCCAGCGGCGTCAGGATCACCTTGTGTCGTCGGAAGAGCGTGCTTTCGGCAGCCGTTACGCCGCTCTGTTCCGAGCCGGCTATCGGGTGCCCCGGCACGAAACGCGGTGGCATTCTTCCGAACTGTTCCTGGGCACAGCGCACTACGTTGCCCTTGGCACTGCCGACATCGGTCAGCACGGCGTTCCCGAGGTCAAGGGCCGCAAGCTCTGCCAACACGCGCTCCATCGCCAGGATCGGAACGGCCAACTGAATGACATCCGCGCCCTGGCAAGCGTCCGCGAGATTATCAGCACAGCGATCCACTACACCAAGCTCGACGGCTAGCTCGCGAGAGCGAGAATCCAGATCGAAACCAACTACCTCGCCACAGAGCCCGCCTTCCCGCAGCCCCTTCGCGAAGGAGCCACCAATCAGCCCCAGACCGACAACAACCAGCCGTTGCACCATTGGCAAATCTGGAAGCGGTTCCGTGTTTCCGCTCAACGTCCGAGTGCCTTGCGCAAGACACCTAGAAAACGGGCATTTTCCGCTTCAGTGCCGATGGAAACCCGTAGGAAAGTCGGCATCCCGTAGCCCGCGACCGGCCGAACGATAACGCCATCGCGCAGCAATGCCTGATTCACAGGAGCCGCATCACGACCGAAATCGACCGCAATGAAGTTGCCTCTCGAGGGAATCCAATCCAGCCCCATCTGCTTGAAGCCAGCCTCGAGTTGAAGCATACCGGCAGCGTTGCAAGCCCGGCTCTCGGTCAGATACCGAATGTCGTCCAGCGCGGCACAAGCCGCCGCAAGCGCGAGGCTGTTGACATTGAATGGCTGGCGCACACGATTCAGCACGTCGGCAATTTCCGCCGAACAGACCGCATAACCCACACGCAACGCAGCCAACCCGTACGCTTTGGAGAATGTTCTGGAAACCAGCAGATTGGGATGCGAAGCCAGGAAGCTCAGTCCATCCGGCAGTTCTCCTCCCTCGGCATACTCGATGTAGGCCTCATCCAGCACGACCAATACATGATTCGGCACACCGGAGAGAAAGCGTTGCAGCGCATCGGCGCCAAACCAGGTACCGGTGGGATTGTTGGGGTTGGCGATGAACACGATACGAGTGTTCTCGTCGATAGCCGCCAGCATGGCATCGAGATCGTGGCCCCACTGCCGGGCCGGGACCGCCTTCGCTTGCGCGCCGACGGCCTGGGTGGCGATGGGATAGACCGCGAACGCATGCTCGCTGAATACCGCATTCAGACCTGGCGCAAGGTAGGCACGCGCGACCAGTTCAAGGATATCGTTGGAACCGTTGCCGAGCGTCACTTGCTCAATGGCGACGCCATACCGCTGGGCCAACTTCTGCTTGAGCACGAAGCCGTTGCCATCAGGATAGCGGGTCAGCTCGCCGAGCTGCGCCCTGATCGCCTCGATGACTTTCGGGCTGGGGCCAAGCGGGTTTTCGTTGCTGGCCAGTTTGACGATCGTAGCGGGATCGAGATCGAGTTCACGAGCCAGTTCGTCCACCGGCTTGCCCGGCACGTAAGGCGACAGCTTTTGCACACCTGGCTGAGCCAGGGCGAGGAAATCACAGCTCATACATTAAGCCTCAAGCTCAAGCGGCAAGCGGCAAGAAAAAGCCAGTGCTTGTGGCTCGTAGCTCGACGCTTGCGGCTGTTTTTAAAGTACCGCTTTCGGATAGGACCCCAGCACCTTAAGTGCCACCGCCTCTCGACCGATCTTCTCCAGTACATCTTTTATTAACGGATCCTGGTGATGGCCGATGCAGTCGATGAAAAATACATAGGTCCATTTACCGCTGCGAGAAGGGCGGGTTTCGATCCGCGTGAGATCGATGCCATTGGAGTGAAATGGCATTAGCAATTCATGCAGCGCGCCAGGCTTGTTGCGCATGGAAACGATGATCGAGGTCTTGTCGTCGCCAGTAGGCGGAACTTCCTGGCTGCCAATGATGAGAAAACGCGTGGAATTATCCGGGCGGTCTTCGATCTTTTCGGCAATCTTGCTAAGGCCATAAAGCTGAGCGGCCATGTCGCCGGCGATTGCGGCGGAGTTCCACTCACTCTTCACGCGCTTGGCTGCATCGGCATTGCTGGAAACCGCCACGCGCTCAACGTTCGGATAATGCGCGTCCAGCCACTTGCGGCACTGCGCCAGCGATTGCGCATGAGAATAAATGCGAGTGATGCGGTCGGTCTTGGTCGTTTCGCCGACCAGCAGATGATGATGGATACGCAACTCGACTTCGCCGCAGATGACGATGTCGTGCTCTAGAAAGCTGTCGAGGGTGTGGTTGACCGCGCCCTCGGTGGAGTTTTCCACCGGGACCACGCCGAAATTGACCGCACCGGCGACCACCTCACGGAACACCTCATCAATGGCAGCCATAGGCTTGCTGATTACAGAGTTCCCGAAATGCTTGAGCGCTGCGGCCTGTGAAAAGGTACCTTCCGGCCCGAGATAGGCGACTCGCAGCGGCTGCTCCAGAGCCAGACAGGACGACATGATCTCCCGAAAAAGGCGCGCCATTTCTTCGTTGTCCAGCGGCCCCTTGTTCAGTTCCATGATGTGCTTGAGCACCCAGGCTTCACGCTCGGGACGATAGAACACCGCCTCCTCGCCTTCGGCCAGTGATGCGGTCTTGACCCGCGCCACGTCCTGGGCACAACGGGCACGCTCGCTGATCAGCTCGAGAATCTTCTCGTCGAGACTGTCGATGCGCACACGCAGCGCCTTCAGCCGGTCGACATCACTCATCAGCCGCGCTCCTTCTCGAATTCGCGCATATAGGCCACCAGCGCCTCGACGGCATCCAGGCCCACCGCGTTGTAGATGGAGGCACGCATGCCGCCGACCGAGCGATGACCTTTCAGGTTGAGCAGCCCGCGGGCCTCGGCCCCAGTCAGAAATGCCTTGTCCAATTGCTCGTCGGCCAGCCTGAACGGCACGTTCATCCAAGAGCGGGCATTGCTGGAGATCGGGTTGGAATAAAAGTCACTGGAATCGATCACCCCGTAGAGCAGCTCCTTCTTGGCGCGATTGCGCTGCTCCATCGCCTCAACGCCGCCCTGCTCTTTCAGCCATTCAAATACCAGGCCGGAGAGATACCAAGAGAAGGTCGCAGGCGTGTTGTACATGGAGCCGTTGTCGGCGGCGGCCTTGTAATCAAGCATGGTCGGGCAGCTGGAGCGTGCACGACCGAGCAGGTCCTCGCGAACGATCACTACCACCAGGCCCGATGGGCCGATGTTCTTCTGCGCGCCCGCATAGATCAGGCCGAACCGGGAAACATCCAGCTGACGCGAGAGGATGTCAGAAGACATGTCGACTACCAGCGGCGTGTCGCCAAGCTCCGGTATCCAGTCGAACTGCAAACCGCCAATGGTTTCGTTGCTGGCGTAGTGCAGGTAGGCCGCATTGTCGCTGAGCGCCCACTCGTTCTGGCCGGGAATCGCAAAGTAATCGTAAGGCTTGGCGCTGGCAGCGACATTGATATGGCCGAAACGCTTGGCCTCTTCAATACTCTTGCGTGACCAAATGCCCGTGTCGATGTAATCCGCGACGCCGCCCTCGGGCAGCAGATTCAACGGGATCTCGGCAAACTGCTGGCTGGCGCCACCCTGCAGAAACAGCACCTTGTAATTCGAGGGAATGCTCAGCAGATCGCGTAAATCCTGCTCAGCCTTCTCGGCGATCGCCGTGTATTCGTCGCTGCGATGGCTCATTTCCATCACGGACAAACCGCGGCCTTGCCAATCGAGGAGTTCAGCCTGGGCGCGCTGCAGCACCGCCTCGGGAAGCGCGGCCGGGCCGGCGCAGAAGTTAAAGGCGCGTTTGCTCATCTTCGTTCTCTCAAAACGGTCGATACCTTGCTCGCTCCGTCCCCGGCCTAAGGCCAGGTCAGGGCTTGCCATTCCTTCATCTGCAGCAGAGTCTGCAACGAAACGACGGCGAAGCCTTTAGGGGCTGCGCCGTCGTTTGATCAGTTGTCGTCGTCGGTAGGCACTACGTCTGGCGGAACGTCCCCCCCGCCGCCGAGCAAGTCATCTTCGCTTGGCTCGGTGCTGACAACGGGCATTTCTTTATCCAGGGCATCCTCATCGATAACCGCTTCGATATCGTCCAGGACGTCCTCCTCAGAGGGTTCCTGAACCCGCTCGAGGCCAACCAGATGTTCGTTCTTGCCCAGCTTGATCAGCGTGACACCCTGAGTGTTACGACCCAGCGATGAAACCTCATCGACACGGGTGCGAACTAGCGTGCCTTGATCGGAAATCAACATGATTTCCTCGCCCTGCTGCACCTGGACAGCACCGACCAACGGGCCGTTGCGCTCGTTGGTCACCATGGCAATAACACCCTGGCCACCACGACCGCGACGTGGGAACTCGCCGATCACGGTGCGCTTGCCATAGCCATTGAGGCTCGCGGTGAGAATCTGCGCATCGGGCTCGGGAATCAGCATGGAGATCAGACGCTGGCCTTCCGGCAGGCGCATGCCGCGAACGCCACGGGCGGTGCGACCCATGGTGCGCACGTGCTTCTCTTTGAAGCGGATTACTTTACCGCCGTCGGAAAACAGCATGACTTCACGGGCGCCATCGGTCACCGCGGCGGCGATCAGTGTATCGCCCTCTTCCAAGCCGAGCGCGATCAGACCGACACTGCGTGGGCGGCTGAACTGAGACAGCGGGGTCTTCTTCACGGTGCCCTTGGCGGTCGCCATGAAGATGTAGGTGCCGGTCGGCTCGTCTATTGACTCGTCGGCTTCGTCGCCCTCGAGCAGTTCTTCCGCCTCATCGGTTTCGCTGATGATTTCCGCATCTTCGACATCGTCGTCGCCGTTCAGCTGCTGCTGACGTGCGGCCTCGATATCCACTTGCAGCATGGCGGTGATGTATTCGCCTTCGGTCAGCGGCAGCAGGTTGACCAGTGGCCGACCGCGCGATGCGCGCGAAGCCTCAGGAATCTCGTAGGTCTTGAGCCAATACACCTTGCCTTTGCTGGAGAACAGCAACAGCGTGGTATGGCTATTGGCGACCAGCAGATGCTCGACGTAATCCTCTTCCTTGACGCCTGTAGCCGCCTTGCCTCGACCACCACGACGCTGCGCCTGATAGGCCGCCAGCGGCTGCGATTTGGCATAGCCGCCATGGGAGATGGTGACGACGCGCTCTTCTTCGGTGATCAGGTCCGCCAGTGTCAGGTCCAGGCGCGCCTCAAGAATTTCGGTACGACGTGCGTCGCCAAAGTCGCGCTTGACGCCTTCGAGCTCCTCGCGGATGACTTCCATCAGGCGTACCGGATCGGTCAGGATGCGGATCAGTTCGCCGATCTGGGTCAGAATTTCCTGATATTCGCCGAGCAGCTTTTCATGCTCGAGGCCAGTCAGGCGATGCAGACGCAAATCCAGAATGGCCTGGGCTTGTTCCGGCGAGAGGTAGTACTTGCCGTCGCGAAGACCGTACTGTGGATCGAGTCCCTCGGGGCGGCACGTGTCGGCACCGGCACGCTCAACCATCGACTCGACGGCACTCGATTCCCACGCTTCGGCAATCAGAGCTTCCTTCGCCTCGGCCGGCGTCGGCGACGCCTTGATCAACGCGATAACCGGGTCGATATTGGAGAGCGCAACCGCCTGCCCCTCGAGAATATGTCCACGCTCACGCGCCTTGCGCAGCTCATAGACAGTCCGACGGGTGACGACCTCACGGCGATGACGCACGAAGGCCTCAAGCAGCTCCTTCAGGTTCAACGTGCGCGGCTGGCCGTCGATAAGCGCCACCACGTTAATGCCGAACACGCTCTGCAGCTGGGTCTGGGCGTAGAGATTGTTGAGGACGACCTCAGGCACCTCACCGCGACGCAGTTCGATCACCACGCGCATCCCGTCTTTGTCCGACTCGTCGCGCAGCTCGGTGATGCCCTCGAGTTTCTTCTCTTTCACCAGCTCGGCGATCTTCTCGATCAGTCGCGCTTTGTTCAGCTGATAGGGCAGCTCGGTGATCACGATCTGCTGGCGGCCACCGACCTTGTCGATGTCTTCGATGATCGAACGCGCCCGCATGTAGATGCGTCCGCGACCGGTGCGGTAGGCCTCGACGATGCCGGCGCGGCCGTTAATGATACCAGCGGTGGGAAAGTCGGGCCCCGGAATGAACTGCATGAGTTCATCAATGGTGATCTCGGAATTCTCGATCAGCGCCAGGCAGCCATCGATCACTTCGCCCAGGTTGTGCGGTGGGATGTTTGTTGCCATGCCCACGGCGATGCCGCTGGAGCCGTTGACCAGCAGGTTCGGAATCTTGGTTGGCATGACCGCCGGAATCTGCTCGGTGCCATCGTAGTTGGGCACCCAGTCGACGGTTTCCTTGTCCAGGTCGGCCAGCAGCTCATGAGCCAGCTTGGCCATCCGCACTTCGGTGTAACGCATGGCTGCAGCGTTATCGCCATCGACCGAACCGAAGTTACCTTGGCCGTCGACCAGCATGTAGCGCAACGAGAAAGGCTGCGCCATCCGCACAATGGTGTCGTAAACCGCCGAGTCACCGTGAGGATGGTATTTACCGATCACGTCACCGACCACACGGGCGGATTTCTTGTATGGCTTGTTCCAGTCGTTACCCAGCTCGCTCATGGCAAAAAGCACACGACGATGCACAGGCTTCAATCCGTCGCGCGCATCCGGCAGCGCTCGCCCGACAATTACGCTCATGGCGTAGTCGAGGTAGGACTGCTTGAGTTCGTCTTCGATATTGACCGGGAGGATTTCTTTGGCCAGTTCGCCCATGGAAGCCTGGTTCCTTATAGTCAGCAGGGTCCTGCGATTAAGCGCGGGATAGTATCACAGCTGGCGAGCCGGAGGCTCCAGGATGCACACCCGGAAAGAGATGTCCCGGGTGTGGCCAGGTGCTCAATGGAGTCGCTTGCGGCTCATCAAGGCGGCGAGCTTGGCCGCGCTCGGGCGCTCGACTATGCCCTTTTCGGTCACGATGGCATCGATGAGGTCCGCTGGCGTCACATCGAATACCGGGTTGAACGCATCGACCTCTGCCGCGAACCGCTGGCCGTTGACCTCCAGCAACTCGCTGCCGGCACGTTCCTCAATCGGTATGTCGTCGCCGGTTTCCAGCTCCATGTCGATGGTCGAGCTTGGCGCCACCACCATGAACCGCACGCCATGGTGCATGGCCAGGACGGCGAGCTGGTAGGTGCCGATCTTGTTGGCAACGTCACCATTGGCGGTAATTCGATCGGCCCCGACAATCACCCAGGTGATGCCGCGTGTCTTCATTAAATGCGCCGCAGCCGAGTCGGCATTCAGCGTGACCGGCACGCCCTCGCCTGCCAGTTCCCATGCGGTCAGCCGCGAGCCCTGCAGCCAGGGGCGGGTCTCGTCGGCGTAAACGCACTCGACAAGCCCTTCCAGGTGCGCCGCGCGGATCACGCCAAGCGCGGTTCCGAAACCACCGGTAGCCAACGCACCGGTATTGCAGTGAGTGAGCAGGTTCTGCGGATTGCCCTGGTGCTTGCGAATCAGATCGACACCGAACTGCGCCATGGTCAGGTTGGCTTCGCGATCACTGGCATGAATGGATATAGCCTGGGCCTCAGCAGCCGCCAGCGGATCTTCACCTGGCTTCAGACGGTCGAGCCGCTCACGCATCTGATTCAGCGCCCAAAACAGGTTGACGGCGGTCGGGCGTGAATCGGCAAGCACCTTGAAGTCTGCTTCCAGCGCCGCACGCCAGTCGCTGCCTTCGGCGAGCCGAGCCCTGAGCCCCAGTGCCAGCCCATAGGCCGCGCTGATACCGATTGCCGGAGCGCCGCGTACAACCATCTCGCGGATAGCCGTGGCAACAGCTGCCGCAGAATCGTAGGTGTGCCACACCTCTTCTAGCGGCAGTTTGCGCTGGTCGAGCAAACGCAGCTGCCCGTCCTGCCACTCGATAGCCTTCACTTTTTCCGCGGCCAACAAGCGTTCGCGCATGGCAATCCTCTCTCTTTTTTACTGGCGCCCCTGACCATCAGGGACGTAACCGGTCCGTTCACAACGGCGAGCCGGCGCATGAAAAAGCCCGGTCGTCTCCGAACCGGGCTTCAACATTCGATAGGGTCATGCGGAGTGATAAGAACACTCGCGCCTCCATACCCGGGCGCGAATCCTAATCGACTGATTTTTCCAGCACAAGCAAAGGCCGTTCGCGCGATCGGCAGACGCGAACTGCGTCGACCTGCGACCTATTCGCGATTCGGCTGCGGAGTGAGGCGCAGATACGGCTTCACTGCGCGATAGCCCTTCGGGAAGCGCTGCTTGAGCTCCTCTTCATCCTGAAGCGAAGGCACGATCACCACCTCGTCGCCGTCCTGCCAGTTGGCCGGCGTCGCGACCTTATGGTTGTCGGTCAACTGCAGTGAATCGATCACGCGAAGGATTTCATTGAAGTTGCGCCCGGTGCTCGCCGGATAGGTAATAATCAGACGCACTTTCTTGTTCGGATCAATGACGAACAGCGAGCGTACCGTCAGCGTGTCGTTGGCATTGGGGTGAATCAGGTCGTACAGCTCGGACACCTTGCGATCGGCGTCAGCCAGGATCGGGAAGTTGACCTGCGTACTCTGGGTCTCGTTGATGTCATCAATCCACTTCACGTGCGAATCAACCGGGTCCACTGACAGCGCGATGGCCTTGACGTTGCGCTTGGCGAACTCATCTTTCAGCTTGGCGGTTAAGCCGAGCTCGGTGGTGCAGACCGGCGTGAAGTCTGCCGGGTGAGAGAACAGCACGCCCCAGCTGTTACCGAGCCATTCGTGAAAGCGGATGCCGCCTTCATTGGAGTCCTGTTCGAAATCGGGTGCGATGTCACCGAGACGGATGCTCATGTCTTCTCTCTCCTCATGCAGTTGCTGCTGATAACGACCGCCTTGAGGCGGTCGGGTCCTGATCTTTTGTCTCAGGCTGTCTTACGGGCCTGCTGGGCAATGTGATGTTGCAGGCGATACAGGTAGGCGAAGCCCTGCTCCCAACGGGTATGCCCCGACTGGGTGTTGATGTGGCCGGCGCCGCCCAGAATGACGGTGTCACTTCCCCAATCCAGGCCCAGTTCGATAGCCCGATCCGCTGTCGCGGCGGCATCGTTGTCGGAGCCGATCAACAGGCTTGGAAAGGGCAGAACCTGGCGTGGAATCGGTGCGAAATTACGCAGGGCGTCCGGGCAGCCGGTCCGCTGCACGTCGGCCGGAGCGACCAGCAGTGCACCACGAACCCGCTGCAGCGTGTCGACCGAGGCATGCTCAACCCAATGTGCGACGGTGATGCAGCCCAGGCTGTGCGCGACAAGGATTACTGGCTGGGCGCTCATAGCGATGCTGCGATCCAGCTCGGCAACCCATTGTTCGCGGCGAGGGTTCAGCCAATCGGACTGCTCTACCCTCGCGCTGTTAGGAAGACTGCGCTGCCAATGGCTTTGCCAGTGGGTCTCAGGCGAGCCTTGCCAGCCGGGCACTATCAGATAACGGATCGATTCGCTGCGCATCGCGGTGTGCCTCCGAAGTAATGGAAGCCAGTCTAGTCACAAGCACAACTCACCGAAAAAGAATAAGAAATTATTTGCTTATAACCTCTCATCAAAGCCCCGCAACAAAACGGCAGAGCTCTTTTATCGTCTTTATTTAAGTCTCAGCTCAGGCTAGCTGTGCGCTCGCAGCCTCGATGGCGGTTCTGTCCGCCGAGCGAACAGTACGCCAGGCGTTGTATGTCATCAGCAGCATGCCCAGAACAAAGGTACCGCCGCCAATCAGGCGTACCAAATAGCCGGGATGGCTGGCTTCAAGTGCTTCGACAAAGGAATAGGTCAGCGTGCCGTCGTCGTTGATCGCACGCCACATCAGCCCCTGGGTAATACCGTTGACCCACATTGAGGCAATGTAGAGCACGGTGCCGATAGTCGCCAACCAGAAGTGGGTGTTGATCAGCCCCACGCTGTACATCTGCTCGCGCCCCCAGAGCTTGGGAATCATGTGATAGAGCGTGCCGATGGAAATCATCGCGACCCAGCCGAGGGCGCCGGCGTGAACGTGGCCGATAGTCCAGTCGGTGTAATGGGATAGCGCATTGACGGTCTTGATGGCCATCATCGGTCCCTCGAAGGTGGACATGCCGTAGAACGCCAGGGATACCACCAGAAAGCGCAGGATCGGGTCGGTGCGCAATTTATGCCAGGCGCCCGACAGCGTCATCATTCCGTTGATCATTCCACCCCAGCTCGGAGCCAACAGCACCACTGACATCGCCATCCCCAAGCTCTGCGCCCAATCTGGCAGCGCCGTGTAGTGCAGGTGATGCGGACCGGCCCAGATGTACAGGCTGATGATTGCCCAGAAATGGACGATGGACAGGCGATAGGAATACACCGGCCGCTCGGCCTGCTTCGGCACGAAGTAGTACATCATCCCGAGAAAGCCCACCGAGAGAATGAAACCCACCACGCTGTGGCCGTACCACCACTGAATCATCGCGTCCGTGGCGCCGGAATAGACCGAGTAGGACTTGAACAAGGTCACCGGAATGGCCACGTGATTGATGACGTGCACCATCGCCGTCACGACGATAAAGGCACCGTAGAACCAGTTGGCGACATAGATGTGCTGAGTCCGGCGCCGCGCGATCGTGCCGATGAATAGATAGGCATACGCCGCCCATACCAGTGTCATCCAGAGCGCGATGGGCCACTCCATCTCGGCATATTCCTTGGAGGACGTGATACCGAGCGGGTAGCTGAACAGCATGGCGACAATCGCCGCCTGCCAGCCCCAGAACACGAAATTAGCCAACCAGTCCGAAATCAACCTCACCTTGCAGGTGCGCTGGACGACATAGAACGAGGTCGCAAACAGCGCTCCGCCGCCAAACGCGAAAATAACAAGATTGGTGTGGACCGGACGCAGGCGCCCGAAACTGGTCCATGGCAAGCCAAGGTTGAGCTGCGGCCAGACCAACTGAGCTGCGAGGATAGCTCCCATGCCCATCCCGAGCACGCCCCAGAACAGCGTCATCAGAGTAAAGCGACGGACAACCTCGTAGTTGTATATCGGGGTCGTCTCAATAAAAGGTGCAGCGGCCATAGCATTTCCAAACAGATGAGTGATAGCTGAACATCATTCCCAGCCAACCCGGCCAAAATCGGCGCGATATCGACTGGAGTTCGGAAGTGTGTGGTGAAAGATAAAATAAAGATAACGAATATTGATGAGCTTTAAATAAGATAATTTTTATATAAGAGACTTACCCATCGCAGCCGCAGCGATGGCTGGCGGCTTTTCTTGGCGAAGCCAGCCATCAAGGACCAGTAAGAAACTCAGCTCAATTGCATACATTTCATCGCTCCAGCTTGACCATCATCCCGGCAGCACAATACTGTATCCATATACAGTAGTCCGGATATCCCATCGTTATGTCATCCGAGGTCGCACTCAACCATCTACTCGATGCGCGTCGTTTGTGGCGCGGCCAGGCCAGAATCATATTGCCCGACACCCAGCCAACCGGGCATGCCGTGCTGGATGCAGCGTTGCCCGGCGGTGGTTGGCCGAGATCGGCATTGAGCGAAATTCTCTTCGCCAGTACCGGCATCGGCGAACTGCGCCTGCTCTGGCCGACCCTGGCGCGACTGACCACGGCCAACGAACGCGTGGTGTTGGTGGCTCCACCTCATAGGCCCTATCCCCATGCCTGGCTGGCTGCTGGTGTCGATCTTCGTCAGTTGACGATTATCAGCGCTCAGGGCCGCGACGCCTTGTGGGCCGCCGAGCAATGCCTGCGCTCAGGCAGTTGCGGGGCGGTGCTGTGCTGGCCGCAGCAAGCCGATGATCGCGCCCTGCGTCGCCTGCAGGTCGCCGCCGAAGCCGGCCAAACTCTGGCTTTTGCCTATCGCCCACTGAGTGAGGCGATCAACCCTTCGCCGGCGGCATTGCGCCTGGCTGTCGAAGCCCAACCGGCACAATTGCGTGTGCTCAAGTGCCGCGGCGGCCTGCCGCCGGCGCGCCCGATTCCCACTGCGGCGTGCCATTGAGATGGCCATGCTCTGGGTCTGCATCCTGCTACCGCAACTGGCCATGGATGGTGTGCTGCGCAACCGCACCAATGCCGGGGCGCCACTGGCGCTCTTGAGTGGAACACCACAACGTCGCGTGTTGCAGGCGGTTAATCCGGCCGCGCGGTCTCTCGGCCTCAGACCGGGGCAATCCTTGATAGCCGCCCAGGCCCTGGCTCGCGGCTTCGCCACTGCCGACTATGACCTAGCCTCGATCGAGCGCTGGCAGCAATTCCTCGCGGCCTGGGCCTACGGTTTCAGTTCGCAGGTCAGCCTGCATTACCCGCGCTGCCTGCTATTGGAAGTGCAATCCAGTCTCGGCCTATTTGGCCCCTGGCCTCGCCTGGAGGCGCGCCTGCGCGAGGAACTCGCCACACTGGGCTTTGGGCATCGCATTACTCTGGCGCCCAATCCGGCCGCCGCACGCGTCCTGGCCAACGTGCACGATGGCCTGGCCGTGATGGATACTGAGACATTGCATCGCGTACTGGCCCCACTACCGGTAGAGCGTATCGGCCTGCCGCGTGAAGTGGCGACCGCTTTTGCCCGCATGGGCCTGCGAACACTGAAGCAGGTGCTCGCCCTGCCCCGCGATGGCTTGGCGCGGCGCTTCCCCGCAGAAGCATTGAGACACCTCGACACCCTGCTTGAGCATCGTCCTTTGGCATTGGATTTCTATCGGCCGCCAGACCGCTTCGATGCTCGAATTGAGTTGAACTTCGAGGTCGAGTCGAATCAGGCACTGCTGTTTCCACTGCGCCGCCTGACCGCCGATCTCGCCGCCTACCTGGCCGGCCGTGACAGCGGTGTGCAGCGCTTCACTTTGCTTCTGGAGCACCGCAACCTGGCCGACAGCCAGATGCCGGTCGGCCTGCTCAGCGCCGAGCGCGATCCGGCCATGCTGTTCGAGCTGACCCGTGGCCGCCTGGAGCATCTGCAGCTGCCAGCACCGGTACTGGCGGTGCGCCTGGTCGCGCGCGAGCTGCCGGCCTTCGTCCCAGAGCATCGTGAACTGTTCGACGAGCGCCCACAGCAATCGTTGCCTTGGGAACAACTGCGCGAGCGTTTGCGGGCCCGCCTGGGTGACGACGCCGTGCAAGGGCTCGGCGCTCGAGCCGATCACCGCCCCGAGTGCGCATGGCAGACGCAGCATGCAGCTCAGAATGAACTCCCAACAGGTGCCGGTCCTCGCCCCGGGTGGCTTCTGGCCGAGTCGAAACCACTGCACGAAGCCTCCCTTCGCGTTCTCGCCGGCCCCGAGCGAATCGAATCCGGGTGGTGGGACGGTGGCGATGTGCGCCGTGACTATTACCTGGTGGAAACCCGCAATGGCCAGCGCGGCTGGGCCTTTCGCCAGATCAAGGATGGAGGCCCGCTGTTGTTGCACGGCTGGTTCGCATGATGGCCGGCTACGCCGAACTGCATTGCCTGTCCAACTTCAGTTTCCAGCGGGGCGCCTCCAGTGCCCGCGAACTCTTCGAGCGCGCCGCACGCCTCGGCTATCAGGCTCTGGCCATTACCGATGAATGCACGCTGGCCGGCATCGTACGGGCCTGGCAGGCCTCGAAGGATATTGGCCTGCCACTGATTATCGGTAGCGAAATCCAGATCGAAGACGGACCAAAGCTGGTCCTGTTGGTAGAAGACCTCGCTGGCTATCAGGCCCTGTGTCGGTTGATCACCCGTGCCCGACGCCGCGCCGAGAAAGGGCGCTATCAGCTTCTCCCTGAAGACCTGAGCGAGCCGCTGAATGGGTTATTGGCCATCTGGATTGCCCATCACTCCGATGCCGATGTCGAGGGCCGGTGGCTACGCGAGCGCTTTCCAGAGCGCCTCTGGTTGGGCATCGAGCTGCATCGAGGACCGGACGATGCGCTGCGCCTGAGCCAATGGCAGGCATTGGCCACACGCCTGAACATACCCGCAGTGGCCTGCGGCGATGTGCATATGCATGCCCGCGGGCGCCGTGCCCTGCAAGACTGCATGACCGCGATCCGGCATCATCTGCCGGTGGCGGAGGCCGGACGCTATCTATCCCCTAACGGCGAACGCCATCTGCGTCGATACGAGGAACTGACCCAGCTGTACCCACCCGAACTACTCGCCGAAACGCTGCGCATCGCCGAGCGCTGTCGGTTCGATCTCAGCCAGTTGAAATACCACTACCCGCATGAACTGGTGCCTGCGGGCCACAGTGCCACCTCCTGGCTGCGCGAACAGGTCGAGGAAGGTGCTCGCTGGCGATGGCCAGCAGGCGTAACGGTAAAGGTTCGTGCACAGATCGAACATGAGCTGCAACTGATCGCCGAGCTAAAGTACGAAAGTTACTTCCTCACCGTGCACGACCTCGTCCGCTTCGCCCGTGAGCGCAACATTCTCTGTCAGGGCCGCGGCTCGGCGGCCAACTCGACCGTGTGTTTCGTGCTGGGCATCACCGAACTCGACCCGGCACGGAGCAAGTTATTGTTCGAACGTTTCCTCTCCCGCGAACGCAACGAGCCGCCGGACATCGACGTCGACTTCGAGCACGAACGCCGCGAGGAAGTCATTCAGTATGTGTTTCGTCGTTATGGCCGCGCTCGTGCCGCACTGACGGCCGTGGCCAGCACCTACCACGCCACCGGTGCCTTGCGCGACGTAGCCAAGGCGCTCAGCCTGCCACCGGATCAGGTCAATGCACTGGCCGATTGTTGCGGGCGCTGGAGCGACCGGATTCCCGACGATGAGCGTTTGCGTGAAGCCGGTTTCGACCCGAGCAGCCCCGTGCTGCGCCGGGTGTTGGTGTTGACCGGCGAGCTGATTGGTTTTCCTCGTCACCTTTCACAACATCCCGGTGGCTTCGTCATCTCCGAGCACTCGCTGGAGACCCTGGTGCCGGTGGAAAATGCCAGCATGGCCGAGCGCACGGTGATTCAGTGGGACAAGGACGACCTCGACCTGGTCGGTCTTCTCAAGGTCGATGTCCTCGCACTTGGCATGCTCAGCGCTCTGCGCCGCTGTTTCAACCTGATCGAACGCTATCGCGGTACACGCTGGACCATCGCCACGCTGCCGCAGGAAGACCGGCCGACCTACGACATGATCAGCCGCGCCGATACGGTTGGCGTGTTCCAGATCGAGTCGCGGGCGCAGATGGCCATGCTTCCGCGGTTGCGCCCCAAGACCTTTTACGATCTGGTGATACAGGTCGCCATCGTGCGGCCGGGGCCAATTCAGGGCGACATGGTTCACCCCTACTTGCGCCGACGTAATAAAGAAGAACCCGTGGATTACCCATCCGACGAGCTGATACCCGTCTTCGAACGCACCCTTGGCGTGCCTCTGTTTCAGGAACAAGTGATGGAACTGGCCATCGTTGCCGCCGAATACACCCCCGGCGAAGCCGACGAACTGCGTCGGTCCATGGCCGCCTGGAAGCGTCATGGCGGTCTGGAGCACCATCGCCAGCGCCTGACCGAGCGCATGCTCGCCAAGGGTTATGAGGCGGACTTCATCGCACGCATCTTTGAGCAGATCAAAGGGTTCGGCAGCTATGGCTTTCCCGAATCCCACGCCGCCAGCTTCGCCTTGCTCACCTATGCCAGTTGCTGGCTGAAATGCCACGAACCAGCCGCCTACGCCTGCGCATTGATCAATAGTTGGCCGATGGGTTTCTACAATCCCGATCAAATTCTCCAGGACGCCCGCCGCCATGGCTTGGAAATCCGTCCCGTGGATGTCCACCACAGCGACTGGGATTGCAGCCTTGAGCCGACCGGCAACGAGCAACCTTCGATCCGCCTGGGCCTACGCCTGGTACGCGGCTTTCGCGAAGAGGATGCGCGGCGCATCGAAGCAGCACGTCAGATTCAACCATTCGTTGCCGTCGATGACCTGTGTCTCCGCGCCGGGCTGGATACCCGTGCCCGCGAACGGCTGGCCGATGCCGGCGCGCTGCACGGCCTCGCCGGGCATCGTCATCAGGCACGCTGGGCAGTGGCCGGGGTCGAGCCACAGTTGCCGTTGTTCGCTGAGCAACTTGCACCACAGGAAGCACCTGTGCCCCTGCCCCTTCCCTCAGCAGGTGAAGATCTCCTGACCGACTACGCGATCCTCGGCACCACACTTGGTCCGCACCCGCTGGCCCTGCTGCGCGATCATCTCAGGAGCCTGCGCTGTCGCAGCTCGCGCAACCTGACCGAGTTAGAGCATGGCCGCCCAGTCAGCGTTGCCGGCCTGGTGATCGGTCGCCAGCGCCCACAGACCGCCAGCGGTGTGATTTTCGTTACCCTGGAAGATGAGTTCGGCATGATTAACGTAGTGGTCTGGCGCGATCTGGCCGAGCGCCAGCGAAGGGTGCTGATTCAATCGCAGCTGCTGCGGATCGACGGCCATCTGGAATCAGCGAACGGCGTACGTCACGTCATCGCCGGGCGCCTGAACGACCTCACGCCTCTGCTGACCGGGCTGGATATACGCAGTCGGGACTTCCAATAAATCCCGCACGCACGATCGAGGGCGATACAGCCTGCTGAATCCGCAATCACTCGGGTAGTTGATTACTGCTGTTCTCCCAATATAGAAAACGCCAATATTGGTAGAACGCTGCGTCTCATATCCTATGGATTTTGGTCGTACTGGTACCCAGGCTTCAAACTCACACAGATCAGGTGTCTATCAATGGCGACATCCAGTGTTCAGGCTGCAGCACCACTTTCCGGCGACGCTACAGCCAGTCCATTGGCGATGGGCATCATCCTTTCCTGCGCTCTCGCTCACCTGATCAATGACCTGATTCAGGCTGTCCTGCCGGCGATCTATCCGCTGATCAAGGCCGAATATGGCCTGACCTTCACCCAGGTAGGCTTGATCACCTTGACGTTCCAGGCGACCGCCTCGCTGCTGCAACCCTGGATTGGCCTCTATACCGACCGGCACCCCAAACCCTTTCTGTTGCCAACCGGTGCGGTTTGTACCTTGATCGGCATCCTGCTGCTAAGTGCCGTGGACACGTTCCCGTCCATACTCATGGCAGCGGCGCTGATCGGCATTGGCTCATCCACCTTCCACCCCGAAACATCGCGTGTGGCTCGCCTGGCTTCGGGGGGGCGCTTTGGCTTGGCTCAATCGACATTCCAAGTCGGCGGAAACGCAGGCACGGCTATCGGACCCTTACTGGCAGCCGCCATCATCGTGCCCTTTGGTCAGAGCAACATCTTGTGGTTTGGCCTGTTCGGGCTGTTTGCCATCGGTGTGCAATACAGGCTGAGTCAGTGGTATCGCGGCCACTTGAACACTTACAAGAAAAAGGCGGGAGCCCAACCCACCCACGGGCTTTCCCGCCGGCAAGTCACAGCAGCGCTGAGCGTCCTCGCTCTGCTGGTGCTCTCCAAATACATCTACATGGCGAGTATCACCAACTATTTCACGTTCTACCTGATCGAGAAGTTCGACCTTTCCGTTGCCAGTTCTCAACTGCACCTGTTTCTGTTCTTAGGCGCCGTGGCAGCCGGAACCTTTTTCGGCGGGCCGATCGGCGACAGAATCGGACGCAAGGCCGTGATCTGGTTTTCGATCCTTGGTGCGGCACCTTTCACGTTGGCAATGCCTTATCTCGACCTGTTCTGGACGAGCGTATTCAGCGTGATTATCGGCTTCATCCTGGCCTCTGCCTTCTCGGCCATCGTTGTCTACGCACAGGAACTCGTACCCGGCAACGTCGGGATGATCGCCGGTGTGTTCTTCGGATTGATGTTCGGTTTCAGCGGGATCGCAGCAGCAGCACTTGGTCATTTGGCTGACCTGCGCGGAATTGAATACGTCTACCTGCTGTGCTCGTTCATGCCGCTGCTGGGCATGCTCACGATCTTCTTGCCTTCTACTACCGAGATCAAACGCAACTGACGTAGGGCATGATCCGGCCACATCTCCTGACCTGCTGACCCTGGGCGCAGCCAACTACCGCTTCGGATCACCTCACCGTCCGGCTCACCGGGCGGCACTTCGTTTATTTTCGGAAACGACATGCCGCAGGCTATCGTCATCCCCAGCCACATCGCCACACTGTTCACTGAAGGGTTTCTTTCGGCGGCCCGCAAGCATGGTTTTCGTTTGGCCATAGCCTATGCCTGAACGCTCCGGTCCAGGCATAGGCCGCGTTCCTACGCTGCCGGGTCTCGGGCCCTGCCCTGATGCTGCTTCAACAGATCGATCAGCCCTGCTTCCAGGCTCGACCAGCGAACATGTCGTCCAAAGGCGTGTGGAACAGATGGTTGGAGTAGTTACTGAGCGTCTTGACCGCGAGCGCTAGCACGATCTCAAGGATTTGCCGCTCGCCGTACCCGGCCGCGAGGAACCCTTCCACCGCCCCTCGCGAAGGCAGGCCGCGCGTCTGAAACAGCGTGCGGGTGAAGTCAGCCAGAGCGGCAAGCTTTTGGTCACCAACAGGCTGTCCGCCGCGGATAGCATCGGTAATTTCTGGCGCGAGGCCGGAATGTTTGTCAGCCAGCGTGCTGTGTGCAGCCATACAGTATTCGCAGCCATTCTCACGGCTGATCACCAGAAATATCAGCTCCTGCTCGGCCGGGGTGAAACCCGACTCCTTGCGAAACGCAGAATAGCCATCGAGATAGGTTTCCAGCAGGCCAGGCGAGTTGGCCATTCCTGCATACATATTGGGAACGAAGCCGACCTGTGCCTTGGCCTTCTCCAGAACGACTTTGGCTCGGCCGTCTGCGTTTTCCAGTCCTAGGCCGGGCAATGTGAGCTGATATTCGCTAAGCATGAATGTTCTTCCTCGCTAAGTGGAACCGTATTGATCACGTTGAGATAACTGCATTACCGATTGCCCAGTTGATTGTTACTGCCAGGCAGCCCTCATTCTGGACCGAACGGTTCATATGTCAAATCGGTTCGATGAGAAAGCTGCTC
>NZ_LGLW01000006.1 GCF_013620795.1 Pseudomonas sp. Q2-TVG4-2
TTGCGTGGCGAAAAAGTTGATCGGCTCTTGGCCGCATGCTTTGCCGCAAGACGCCCGCCAGCCGCAGGCCGCCTAGCGGCCTAGCTCTTCTGCCACAGACGTCCTACTGATCACGTCGCCCCCGCGGCAACCCGCAGATGCGGGTTGCTGAGCGTGTTTATCCAGGTTTGGTCCTTCCGACGGGCCTGCGAGATACCGTGTCGACGTGTGTCCGAAGACGCTGATACGACCGAAGCTACGCAAGCGCTCGATAAATTCTCTCTACAAATGACCCGCAGCGCCATGCTGAGCTCCCGGGCCTGGTTGCAACCCCGCGATCGGGTTCTGGATGCGGTTGAAAAGTGGCGGGTCGTCAGAGCAGCCGATGATTCTCTTCGACTGCACCATCAGCCGCGCGAAGGGGTACCGTTGCGCCTGACCGACGTCTGCTGAGGCTACCTAATGACCGACGGCTACGCTGGCTTCCCCGATCTGGCGTTGGCGTGGATCTTTGCCATGCTAGCCGCGGCGATAATCGTGTGAGGGGATTGATGAATACGCCTTCGTACGCTCCGGGCGGCAAGTGCTTTTTGCTCCGCTGATTGGCTAGAGCAGGTACAGGGTTAAGAACCATCGATACCGTGCCTATCATGGCCGCGATCTTTTGAGCCGCTGGCCAAACGCTTGCTCGAGAGCCACGGAGCTGATCGCCTTGATTGGTGCCGTATATGCCGCGGTATGGGTGCCGTGGGCTGGCTTCTTGGTCGGCGTGTGGATACCGCCAGTACCGGCGGGGTAGCTAGAGGCGGCGTGGTCTGGCGGGGGAACGACACTTGCCAGGCGGCGGGCAGTGACGGTGCATGCCAGGCGCTCTGTACTCGTTCGCTCCGGTTCACTGAGCTCGGATCAGGCGGGCAAGTTCTCCCGTGGCGGCAATCCAGACTGACGAAGCCGCTGAACCTCGGCGGCGCAGGCGCCTCGAACCTTAGTAGGTACGTCATTAGCCAGGAGTAGTCGTATGAATGTTCAAGTCAACAGCCACCATATCCCCGGTAGTGTCGAGCTGCATGAATGGGTGGGTTCGACCGTAGAGGAGCGGCTGGAGCGTTTCGACGATTTTCTCACCCGGATCGAGGTGCATGTCAGCGACGAGAACGCGCAAAAAGCCGGTGCCGATGACAAGCGCTGCCAGATTGAGGCGCGGCCCAAGGGGCACCAGGCTGTTTCCGTCACCCACAAAGCCGAATCGCTGCAGCTGGCGGTCGACGGCGCAGCGGAAAAAATGCGTCATGCGCTGGAGCACCTGATGGGCAAGCTGGACAGCAAGGTACTCTCCGCTGGTGAGATCAACGATCCGCTGCTCGATGAGCAGCCGCGGGCTGTCAAGGACGCCATGCTCGAAGAAGATTTCCTGGAAAAGCAGGACACGCTCGACAGGCAGTAAGCGCTCCGGGCCCCGCCCAGAATCGCGGGCGGGGTTCCGTGGATCACGATACCAGCCAGTCGCTTATCCAAACGGAGCGTGATCAAGGTCCCACGGCGTTGCGGCCTGTCTGCATTGCGGAATCGGCAGGCGGCGCAACTTTCGAAGCCTTACCCCTCTTTTCGGTTGGCTTCCCTTAAATGCAGATCATCCTGGTGCGTCACGGACGGCCGGCCCATTCGGCCACGCCCTGGAGCACGCCCGTCGGTATGAAAGCCTGGGTCGAGCGCTACAACGCAGCAAACATAGCCGCTGGCGAGCGCCCCGAGAGCCTCGTGCAGCTTGCCGACTCGGTCGGAGTGGTGCTGTGCAGCTCGTTGTTGCGCTGCGTAGAGTCTCGTTCCTGCCTCAGCTGCGAATGCTCAGAAGAACCCGACCCCCTGTTCGCCGAGGCGCACCTGCCCTATCCGGACTGGTCCCTTCCATTGATGCCGTCGCGTGTCTGGCGGATAGCATTTCGCGCGGCCTGGTTTTACGGGTTCGCCAATCACACCGAGCATGTCGACGAATCGAACCGGCGTGCTGGCGCCGCTGCAGACAAGCTGATTCGATTGGCCGAAGCGCATGACAGCGTGCTGCTGGTGGGTCATCGGATCATGAACATGCTGATTGCCAAGCAGCTGCTCCGACGTGGCTGGCGCGGTCCGGCGTTGCCGCTCCTGGCGAAGTATTGGGGCGCGAGTTACTACCATAAGCCTTCCTGATCCTGCTGGGCAGTGTCGGCCAGAATGACTACACCGGAAGAATGTCTATTTGGTTGCGGTTGACGCGTCCGGCTAGACCGCGGCGGACACATACCGCTGCAGCGGGCTGAAACGTCACCGAGCGGCTGTATGTCGTCTGCAGCGAGGCTTATGGCTCGGAGGCCAAGAGCCGGCGCCACTGGCAGAGCGGTAGCGGCTCGCTCTGAGGAGGGGTGAGCGCATGCGCATAGCGAAAGGCTTACAAGAGGTCGCGCCGATCACCGCTTTGGTTAACGGCAGCGAATGATTAATCTACACCACTCTGAAGTGCAGGACGCGCTCAGGATCAGGAGGATCGACCATCGCCAGGACGGCACTCGAAAGGATTCGATACGGTCAGAAAAACAACCCGCTTCGGCGGGTTTTTTTGTGTTCTGGCGAAGCTATATGCGCCGTTGCACCCCTCATCGATCGGCTCTTCTGTGTCGCATCATACGTACCGGACCTGCATTAAACGTGGTCATTTTTTGAGAATTTTCGGGCCGTGAGCCACAGTGGCAATATTCGCTACGCGATCATTGAATGTTAGAAAAGCATTCGAACTGGGTTTATTCCAGACCAAAAAAAGCCCCGCCGAAGCGGGGCTTTTTATATCAGGCGTCTTAGGAGACTTGTACCTGATCGGCCTGCATCCCTTTCTGACCCTTGGTGGGCATGAAAGAGACCGCCTGGCCTTCGCTCAGGCTTTTGAAGCCTGCGCTTTCGATTGAACGGTAATGAACGAAAAGGTCTTCACTGCCATCGGTTGGAGTGATGAAGCCGAAGCCTTTTTCATCGTTGAACCATTTAACAGTGCCGGTTTGACGAGTAGACATATGTATCTCCGAGGTGTTTTTAGGCTGCAGCGCTGAACATTCGGCGCCGAGACTGAGAAGCGAGAAGCAAAACGAACCAAGGAGATGAAACTGAGAAACATCAAGCTGGGTGTCGAAGTGTTAATTGCGAAGCAGTGAGTAGCAATATACGCAGTTAAAAATATAAGTACAGATATATATTGTTCTACTTGTATTTGATAAATAAATAAGGTGCGGAATTCATCGTTCAGATCAAGGATAAGCAGTTGTTAATTATCGGTATTAGCTGGACAGAACCATTTGTCGGTGAAGCGCACCCGCGCGGCGCTTCTTCGGCGGGCCTGGCTTTAACGGGGCAGCGCTGCCCGCCCGATCAGCGTTAGCTCACCCTGTTGAAAGCTGGATCCAGGTTCATTGGCAGGTATGGCAGTGCTTGCATGTGATCTACAGCCGGTCCCGCTCCGCTGGCGCGTTGAGACGTCGGCGCCGCAGCCGGAAACGACCGGTACGGCCAAGCTACCGGAATCGATTCGATGGGGGCGGACTGTGCGAACAAACCGTTATGGGTTATCACCTGGCGGGCGCCTGCTCGCAAAAGGTACAGCGTTTCTGCAGCGTTTAGACGATCTGCAGCATTCCGCAGACTATTCGGATCCATGCGGACGGCTTCGATAGGCACCATGGCTTCACCGGCTGGTACACACCGCTAGCCGATTAGCCTTCCACCCTATCGAGGAAACGTTCATGAGCACGCTGAATCGCGCACTGACCCCTGCTACCGCCGTTGCAGCTGAAGCGTCCCAGGTTGCTGGCAGCAACCCGTCTGGGATGCTCTGCACCGGCCGGTCCGAGAGCTATGTCACCACCAAAGACGGCGTGAGCCTCTACTACAAGGATTGGGGGCCGCGCGACGGGCAGGTGGTCACCTTCAGCCATGGCTGGCCGCTGAACTCGGACAGCTGGGAATCGCAAATGCTGTTCCTGGCATCGAAGGGCTATCGCGTCGTTGCCCATGACCGTCGCGGCCATGGCCGTTCCAGCCAGCCTTGGGAAGGCAACGACATGGATCACTATGCTGATGACCTGGCAGCGGTCCTCGATGCATTGGATCTGAAAGACGCCACCCTGGTCGGCTTCTCGACTGGCGGCGGCGAGGTAGCGCGCTACATCGGTCGCCACGGTACCGGCCGCGTTAAAAAAGCCGTCCTTGTCGCCTCAGTCCCGCCGCTTATGCTCAAGACCGACAGCAACCCGAATGGCGTTCCGCTGGAGGTATTCGAGGGGCTGCGCCAGGCGTCGCTGGACAACCGCTCGCAGCTGTATCTGGATATCGCATCCGGTCCCTTCTTCGGCTACAACCGACCAGGGGCGACGCCTTCACCGGGCTTGATCCAGGCGTTCTGGGCGCAGGGCATGCAGGCTGGCCACAAGAACACCTACGATTCGATTGCCGCGTTCTCGGCCACTGACTTCCGTGGAGACCTGCAACGGTTCGACGTGCCTACGTTGGTGATCCACGGCGATGATGACCAAATCGTGCCGATCGACACCTCCGCCCTTGCGGCGGCGGCCATCGTCAAGGATGCCGAACTCATCGTTTATCCCGGCGCTCCGCATGGCCTGGCCGACACCCACAAGGACCGGCTGAACCAGGACCTGCTGGATTTCCTCAAGCGATAACTGGTCCACCGATCGGCCCGGTGCACGGGCCGGCCGGCGCCCTCTCGGCTTCGATTGCGCAGCGGTTCTGGCCTACTCGTTGGCCGTCACGGTGTCGCCAGTCGTCGCGCGACCATCACGACAGCGAAACGGTGGGTTTGGTTGCGGATGTAGCGAAAGGCTTACACGGCACAGCGATCGGCTATTTAGCCATGGCCATCCGACGCTTAATCTATGCCCATCTCTGAAGCGCAGGACGCGCTCAGGATCAAGGAAGATCGACCATGCCAGGACGGCACCCGAAAGGATTCGGATGGTCCAGGAAAAACCCGCTTCGGCGGGTTTTTTGTTGTCTGCGAGCAGCTGGCGGCCCACTTGTCGATACACCGCACGGCCAAAACCAGCCTGCCAGAATGCAGTAGATCAGCGCTTCAGCAAAAGCCGCCTTCGCGCTGACTGGTGCGTTTTGCACCCACCGCCACGATCTGTTCAATCAGCCACTGTAGCGCCGCATCCCGCTCTCGCTGGGCGACGCTGACAATGTCCAGGCGGAAGCTGCCGAGATCAAAGGGCAAGTCAAACAACCGCAGCGGCAGCAAATCTGCGAAATGGCGCGCCAATTGAGTCGGCAGAACCGCAGCCAGATCGCTGCTGGCGACGATATGCGCCGCCTGCAGGTAGTTCGGGGTTGTATAAACGACGTCGCGGCTCAGCCTTTGCTCCTCCAGCCATTGATCGACCATGCCGCGCGTCTGTCCGCCGTGCACCCAGAGATGGCGCAGGCGCAGAAAGCGGTCCAGGTCGAGTGCCTCGTCGATCAAAGGATGGTCCTTGCGTACAGCAACCTGAAGGGTCTCGGTGGCCCAACGACGTTTATGAAAGCGCGTCGGCACCTCGACGAAGCGACCCAGTACTAGATCCAGTTCACCGTTATCCAGCGCTTCGGCCGGCAGGTTCGGGGTCAGGTGGGTAATCGCGAGCTGGATCCCGGGCGCGACCTGGGCCAGATGGGCCATAAGCTCCGGCATGCAGATCAATTCGACGTAATCGGTCACGGCGATGACGAAGCGCTGTTGACTGGTGGCAGGATCGAACAGGTCACCGGCATTGAGCGTGTGCTCAATCTGCTGCAGTGCGTCGCGGATCGGCGCCTCCAGGCTCAGGGCCCGCGGGGTGGGCTGCATGGCGCGACCGACGCGTACCAAGAGCGGATCATCGAGCAGCTCGCGCAGGCGATTGAGCGCATTGCTGACGGCCGGTTGGCTGAGCGACAGCCGCTCGGCCGCCCGCGAGACGTTGCGATCGCGCAGCAGGGCGTCTAGCACGCGGAGCAGGTTGAGATCGAAGTTGTAGATATTCATTTGGTGAATTAGAAGTATCACAAGACTAAATTTCAAAAATAGTAGCGTCTTCATCTAAGGTAAGTCTTCTGTTTTCCTGCCTTGCGACGAGGACTGCTGCAATGAGCCAAACCCGCTTCGATATCCAGACCGCCGCCGTGATTGGTGCTGGCACCATGGGCCGCGGCATCGTCATAAGCCTGGCAAACGCCGGCGTGCAGGTGCGCTGGCTGGACAATAATCCCGAGATGCTCGAGCAGGCGCTGGGCGTGGTCGCCGACACCTACGCACACAACGTTCGCCAGGGGCGTATCGACGATGCCCAGGCCGAGGCGCGTCGGGCCTGCATCAGTAAGGCCGTCGACTACCAGGTGCTGCAGGATGTCGACCTGGTGATCGAGGCGGTATACGAAAACCTCGAGCTGAAGCAGAGCATCTTTCGTGAGCTGGACGGCGTCGTGAAGCCGACTGGCATTCTCGCCAGCAACACCTCGGCGCTGGATATCGACGCCATTGCCGCTGTCACCAAGCGCCCGGAACAGGTGGTGGGGCTGCACTTCTTCAGCCCGGCGCACATCATGAAGCTGCTGGAGATCGTCCGCGGTGAGACGACCAGCAAGGCGGTGCTCGAGGCGTCCACCGAGCTCGGCAAGCGCATGGGCAAGATCAGCGTGATCGCCGGCAACTGCCCAGGCTTCATCGGTAACCGCATGCTCAAGACTTATGTCCGCGAGGCGCGGGCGATGCTCTTGGAGGGGGCCTATCCGCATCAGGTGGACGGCGCCCTGCAGGGCTTCGGCTTCGCCATGGGGCCGTTCCGCATGTATGACGTGGTCGGCATCGACCTGGAGTGGCGGGCCCGTGAGCTGGCTGGCGAAGGCCAGGACGAACCTGAGGTGCAGATCGACAATCGCCTCTGCGAACTGGGCCGTTTCGGCCAGAAGTCGCGCATGGGTTACTACCGCTACGCCGAAGGCAGCCGACAGGCCGAGCATGACCCGGAAGTGGATGCGCTGGTGCAACGCGAATCCGAGCGCCTCGGCTACCAGCGCCGCGAGATCGGCGAGGAGGAGATCCGTGAGCGTTGCCTGTTGGCGCTGATCAATGAAGGCGCCAAGATCCTTGAGGAAGGCATGGCCGAGTCCAGCACCGATATCGACACGGTCTACCTCAACGGCTATGGCTTCCCGGCTGAAGTCGGTGGGCCGATGACCTGGGCCGATCGCCAAGGCCTGCCAGCGATTCGTGATCGCCTCAACGCGCTGGCCGAGCGTCACGGCCCGCATTGGAAACCGGCTGAGTTGATCGACAGCCTGGCCACGTTGGGTGGTCGCTTCGTCGACTACAAGCAGGAGGCTTGAGCATGGAATACAAGGCGCCCTTGCGTGACATGCGCTTCGTCTTGCACGAGCTATTCGACGCCACCGCCCATTGCGAGCTGCTCGGCAATGGCCTTGATCGCGAGCTTATCGACGGTGTGTTGGAAGAGGCGGCGCGTTACACCGGCGGCGAGATCGCGCCGCTCAATCGCAACAGCGACGAAGAGGGCGTTACCCTGGAAAACGGTGAGGTCAGGACGCCGCAAGGCTTCGTCGAGGCCTACAAGCAGTACGTCGACAACGGCTGGGCGAGCATGACCGGGCCAACCGAGTACGGCGGCCAGGGCTTTCCGCAGCTGGTGGCCTGCAACTTCCACGAAATGCTGATGGCCGCGTCGCTGTCGTTTCGCATCTATTCCGGACTCACCGAAGGCGCGGTGCTGGCGCTGTACAAGCATGGCAGCGACGCGCTGAAGAATGCCTATCTGAAGAAGCTGGTCAGCGGCAGCTGGAGCGGCACCATGTGCCTCACCGAGCCCCAGGCCGGCACAGACCTTGCGCTGCTGCGCACCAAAGCCGAACCTCAGGCGGACGGCAGCTACCGCGTCACCGGCAGCAAGATCTTCATCTCCGGCGGCGAGCACGACATGAGCGAGAACATCGTGCATCTGGTGCTGGCGCGCCTGCCGGATGCGCCGGCCGGGGTGAAGGGCATCAGCCTGCTGCTGGTGCCCAAATTCATCACCAACGCCGATGGCACACCGGGCGAGCGCAACGCGCTGTCTTGCGGCGCCATCGAGCACAAGATGGGCATCAAGGGCGCGGCTACCTGCGTGATGAACTTCGACGGCGCCACCGGCTGGATCGTCGGCGAGCCACACCAGGGTCTGGCGTGCATGTTCACCATGATGAACGACGCGCGTTTCCAGGTCGGGCTGCAAGGTCTGGGCATCGCCGAGCAGGCCTATCAAGGCTCGCTTGCTTACGCCCGGGAAAGGCTGCAGTCGCGCGGGTTGGCCGGTGCCCAGTACCCGGACAAGGTTGCCGACCCGATCATCGTTCAACCGGACGTGCGGCGCATGCTGCTAACGCAGAAGACGCTGGTCGAAGGTAGCCGCATGTTGGCGGTGTACTGCGCGCGGCAGCTGGACCTCGAACATGGCCATCCCGAACCGGGCTACCGCAAGGCGGCGAGCAAGCGCGCGGCACTATTAATCCCCATTGTGAAGGCGTTCTTCACCGATATGGGCCAGGAAGTCGCTAGCCTGGGCGTGCAGGTCTATGGCGGTCACGGTTATATCCGCGAGTGGGGCATGGAGCAACTGATGCGCGACAGCCGCATCACCCAGCTCTACGAGGGCACCAACGGCATCCAGGCGCTGGATTACATCCGTCGCAAACTGCTTGGCGATGGTGGAGCAGAACTGTCGGCACTGCAGGCGGAGTTCAGCGAAGTCTGCGATCGTCAGATCGACCGCCCGGTACTGAGTGAAATGGCGAACAAGGTGCAGGCACGAATCGGCGAATGGCGCGAGCTGACCACTGAGATCATCGCCTCAACTGAGCGCGATCCACAGGAAATCGGCGCGGTGTCGGTGGATTTCCTGCACTACTCGGCCTATGTGTTATTGGCCGGGCTGTGGCTGCAAGCCGCAGGGCGAGCACAGGATGCGCTTGAGCAAGGCACCGGCGAGGAGGCGTTCTACCAGGCCAAGCTGGCCAGTGCGGACTTCTATCTGCGTCGCGTTTTGCCACGAGCCAGCGGTCATCGCGAGGCCATACAGGGTGGTGCTGATTGCTTGATGGCGCTGCCCGAGGCGGATTTTGCGTTCTGAATGACAGGGGTCAGCTTGCGATCGACTCACTCGAGCGGTTCGGGATCGCCAGCAAGCTGGCTCCTACAAAAAGCGCCGTGCCGGCAACGAGCGGGTTTGAGCGTTCGGCGGCGGCGGGCATCGTAGCGGGCTCAGACGAGCGTTGGATAGGGGCGCATTTGCATGCGCCCGCAGGCGCCTCCGTTCGGAGGGCATATATTTTGGTTACAGGAGGCAGCATGCATCCGTTCAGCTTTGCCACAACCGCTCAATTGATTTGCGAGCCCGGCTCTTCGCGCCGCTTGGCCAGCCTTTGCAAAGAGCGTGGGGCGCGCTCGGTATTGATCGTCACGGATCCTGGCATCACCCGTTTTGGCCTGCTCAACGAGGTGTTGCCGGGGTTCGAGGCCGATGGCCTGCACGTTGTCGTCTACGATCAGGTGGTGGCCGACCCGCCGGAAAACATCGTCCTGGCCGCGGTGGAACGGGGGAAATCGGTCCAGGCGGACCTCGTCATCGGCTTCGGCGGCGGCAGCTCGATGGACGTTGCCAAGCTGGTCGCGTTGCTGGCGCATCCGGCCTGCGCACAATCGCTGCAGGATATCTATGGCGTCGGTAATGCCAAGGGGCAGCGCTTGCCACTGATCCAGGTGCCGACCACCGCCGGCACGGGATCGGAAGTCACGCAGATCGCCATCATCACCACTGGCGAAACCACCAAGATGGGTGTGGTCTCGCCGCTATTGCTGCCGGACCTGGCGCTGCTGGATGCCGATCTCACCCTCGGCTTGCCGCCAGCGGTCACCGCGGCCACCGGCATCGATGCCATGGTGCATGCGATTGAGGCCTACACCAGTGCGCTCAAGAAAAACCCCATGTCCGACTTGCTGGCCCGTGAAGCCCTGCGCCTGTTGGCCGGCAATCTCGACGAGGCGGTGCACAACGGGCAGAACCGCGAGGCGCGTCAGGCTATGCTGCTCGGCGCTTGCCTGGCCGGTCAGGCTTTTGCCAACGCGCCAGTGGCTGCAGTGCATGCACTGGCTTATCCGCTGGGCGGCAACTTCCATATCCCGCATGGGCTGTCCAACGCGCTGGTGCTGCCGCAGGTGCTGCGTTTCAACGTCAGCGCGGCGACCTCGCATTACGGCGAGCTGGCGCCCATCATCCTTGGCGACCGGCTGCGCAAGGACGATCCCTCGACCTATGCCGAGCAGTTGATCGAAGAGTTCGAGCAAATGAGCGCCCGTGTCGGCTTGCCGACCCGTCTGCGGGATGCCGGAGTGCCCGAGGCGATGCTGCCGCAGCTGGCCAAGGAGGCCATGCAGCAGCAGCGCCTGTTAGTAAACAACCCGCGCGAAGTCACCGAGGCCGATGCCTTGGCGATCTACCAGGCGGCGTATTGAGCATCACTACAATTAGGAATTCGGAGTAAGCCCTCGATGCCCGAGCAACCCAAGCACCTGCGCAGCGACTATCGCTATTTCCACTCGATCAGCACGCGCTGGCATGACAACGACGTCTACGGTCACGTCAACAACGTCACCTATTACAGCTATTTCGACAGCGCGATGAACACCTACCTGATCCAGGAAGGCGGGCTGGATATCCATCGTGGCGACGTTGTCGGCTTCGTGGTCAGCTCATCATGCGATTACTTCGCGCCGATCGCCTTCCCGGACGCCATCGAAGTCGGCCTGCGTGTGGGCAAGCTGGGCAGAAGCTCAGTGCAGTACGAGCTTGCGGTGTTCAGGCAGGGCGAGCAGGAAGCCTGCGCGGCCGGCCGAGTGGTGCATGTATTCGTCGAGCGTGCGCAGAACCGCGCGACGCCGGTTCCGGAGCGGCTGCGCGAGGTGCTGGAAGCGTTGCGAGTGGCGTAACGACGTTCTGAGAGGGCGGCGCTCCGATACCGGCAAGCGTCGCCGGTGCTTATCAGCGTTGCTTGAAAGCGCCGGCTGCCCTTCGTCGCCAGGAGGGCCGCTTGAGCCCAGCGGTGGCTTTAGTGGTGATGCTTGTGTTTGTGCTTGTTCTTGTAATGCCCCTTGCCCTTTCCGGGGTGGCCGTGGCGATAATCGCGACGGTAACGATCATCCCGATCGTAACCATCACGGCGATAGCCATCGTCATCGCCATACTCATTACCGATCGCACCGCCGGCACCGCCACCCACAGCGGCGCCGATCAAACCGCCCGTGCTGCCGCCGACCTGCTGACCGATGACGTTGCCGCCCGCGGCGCCCAGGCCGCCGCCAATGGCCGCCTCGGTGCGGCTGCGCTTGTCGGCACCGACCATTCCGCCGGCTGCGCCGCCGACACCGGCACCGATGGTTGCGCCGGTCGATCCGCCGAGATGCTCACCGACGACCGTACCCAGGGCGCCACCCAGCGCGCCACCCACGGCGGCTTCAGTGTTGCCCGCCAGGGCGAAACCGCCGCTGGTCAGGCCAAGGGAGAGGATGAGCAACTGCAGTGACTTCATGGACACCTCGATGACGGAGCCGCTGTGCGGCGAGAATTGCGCCATAGACCGGTGGCGTCCGCGCCGGGTTCCCGCTTCGGTTATCCGCCTTTTCAGGATTGGGATGCGGCTCACGTTTTGTTGCCCCAGCTGAATAAGAGGACGGCTCAAATCAGGCTTTCGCGGCTCCATTGCTCCAGCGCCTGAGTCAACGGTAGCACCTCGCCGGGCCGGCTCAGGGCGTAACCCGGCAGGCGGCCGATGCGCGCCTGGAACTCCGGGTTCTGCAGCACGCGCAGCAGCGCGGCCATGGCCGGCAGGTCGAGGCTGTCCTCGCGGCACAACAGACAATAGTGCTCGCGGGCCATTGGGATGAAGTCGAGGCCGAACTGGCGCGCCGCCGCCTCGACGCCGAAGCCGACGTCGGCCATGCCGCTGGCGACGTAGGCGGCCACTGCGGCATGGGTGAATTCCTCGTTGTGAAAGCCCTTGATCGCCGTGCTGTCGAGCTCGTCGCGGCGCAACAGGTCCTCGAGCAGCATGCGTGTCCCCGAGCCCGGCTCGCGGTTGACGAAGCGCAGCTCGCCACGCGCCAGGTCCGCCAGGCCCTCGACGCCGAGTGGATTGCCGGGGGCGAGCATCAACCCCTGGGTGCGCACGACGAAGGTGATCACACGTTGGTCGGGGCGCAGCCAAGGCTGGATGCGGTTGATGCTCAGGGCGCCGAGCGGTCCGGCAGGCACGTGCACGCCGGCCACCTCGCAGTCGTGGCGATGCAAGGCGACCATCGCCTCGCTGCCGCTGCGAAACTGCACCTCCCACTGCCAGCTTGGGTCGCGTTCCAGCCACTCGCGCAGCGCCGCCACGGCAAAACCATGGCTGGCGTGGATACGTAGGCCGGGGTTGCTGGCCTGCAGTACCCGGTTCAGTTCCAGTTCCAGTTCGCTGGCCAGGTTATCCAGCTGCGGCGACAGTCGCGCACGGATACGCTGATCGGCCCATAGAAGCTTTTCCCCCAGCGGCGCCAGGCGTGCCCCCTTGCCGCGTGCCAGCTCTATCAGCGGACTGCCGAAAAACGCCTGCCATTTACCCAGCAAATTCCAGGCATGGCGATATGAATAGCCGACGCGGGCGGCGGCCTCGGTCAGCTTGCCGGTGTCGTGCACGGCCTGCAGCAGCTCAAGGCCTTGGGGATCGAGGCTGTTGCCGTCGGGCTGATGAAAACGCCAGCGTGGTTGGATATCGATGCGGATCATATGTTCATGACTTCATATTTGCGGGGCTAATTACCCATGCTAGTGTGCCGCACATGGACGCTTTGCGGACTAGCATAAGAACTCTAATTCATATTTGGCGAACCCCCTCATCGGGCTCAGCCTGGGATAAGCGCCCATCAGCCGTGATGGGTGGCGCTTGTCTCCCGACAGTACCGGTTTTAGCCGCCGGCTGGAGCATAGAACATGGCCATTCTTCCCCAGCGCTTCGCCCCCGAGCAGTGCCAGGCCGTCGCCCGCGAGGTGCTGGCCGCCCACCGCGGCCAGCCAGGCGCCCTGTTACCCATCCTCCACGATATCCAGGACCGCCTCGGCGCGGTACCACCGGAGCTGTTGCCGCTGATCGCCGAGGATCTCAGCCTGTCACGCGCCGAGGTGCACGGGGTGGTCAGCTTCTACCACGACTTCCGCGCCACGCCGCCAGGGCGCCAGGTGCTCAAGCTGTGCCAGGCCGAGGCCTGCCGGTCAATGGGGGTCAAGGCATTGACCGCCGAGCTCGAGGAGAAGCTGGCCCTGCAGCTCGGCGAGACCCGCGAGGACGGTAGCCTGAGCTTCGAGGCGGTGTACTGCCTGGGCAACTGCGCCTGCGCGCCGAGCGCCATGCTCGATGGCGAGGTGCATGGCCGTGTCAATGCCGAGAGCCTGCTGGAGTTGCTGGCTGAACAGGAGGTGCGCGCATGAGCGAGCCTATTACCGTCTATGTGCCGCGTGATGTCACCGCGCTCAGTCTGGGCGCCGACAAAGTGGCTCAGGCCATCGCTGCCGAGGCCGCGGCCCGTGGCATCGAACTGAAACTGGTGCGCAACGGCTCGCGCGGGATGTTCTGGCTCGAGCCGCTGGTCGAGGTCGCCACCGCGGCCGGTCGCGTCGCCTACGGCCCGGTCAAGGCCAAGGATGTCCCCGGGCTGTTCGATGCCGGCTTTCTGGCCGGCGACAAGCATGCGCTGGGCCAGGGGCTGACCGAGGAGATCGATTACCTCAAGCGTCAGGAGCGCCTGACCTTCGCCCGAGTAGGCATCACCGATCCGCTGTCGCTGGATGACTACATCGCCCACGACGGCTACCGCGGTCTCAAACGTGCCTTGGACATGACGCCCGAGGCCATCGTCGCCGAAGTCACCGAATCGGGCCTGCGTGGTCGCGGTGGCGCAGCCTTCCCCACCGGTATCAAGTGGCGCACCGTGCTCGGCTGCCCGGCGGCGCAAAAGTACATCGTCTGCAACGCCGACGAGGGCGACTCGGGCACCTTCTCCGATCGCATGGTGATGGAAGACGACCCCTATGTGCTGATCGAGGGCATGACCATCGCCGGCCTGGCCGTCGGCGCGACCATGGGCTACATCTACCTGCGATCGGAATACCCGCACGCCGAGGCCGCGCTCAAGGCGGCGATCGTCAGGGCCTATGCCGACGGCTACCTGGGCGACGATGTGCTCGGCAGCGGCAAGGCCTTTCACCTGGAGCTGCGCCGCGGCGCAGGCGCCTATATCTGTGGCGAGGAAACCGCGCTGCTGGAGAGCGTCGAAGGCAAGCGCGGGACCGTGCGGCCGAAGCCGCCGTTGCCAGCCATCGAAGGGCTGTTCGGGATGCCGACGGTGATCAACAACGTGATCTCCCTGGCCTCGGTGCCGATCATCCTCGACAAGGGCGGCGCCTATTACAAGGATTACGGCATGGGTCGCTCACTCGGCACCTTGCCGATCCAGCTGACCGGTAACATCGCCCGCGGTGGCCTGATCGAGAAGGCCTTCGGCATCACCCTGCGCGAACTGCTCTATGAGTACGGTGGCGGTTCGGCCAGTGGCCGGCCGATCCGCGCGGTGCAGGTCGGCGGCCCACTGGGTGCCTACCTGCCCGAATCGCAATTCGATACGCCGCTGGACTACGAGGCCTTCGCCGCTCTCGGCGCGGTGCTCGGTCACGGTGGCATCGTGGTATTCGACGATACGGTCGACCTGGCTGACATGGCGCGCTATGCCATGGAGTTCTGCGCTATCGAGTCCTGCGGCAAGTGCACGCCCTGCCGGATCGGCTCGACCCGTGGCGAGGAGCTGCTCGAGCAGATCATCGTAGCCCGTTCCGAAGGCCCGCAGCCGGGGCGTATCGAGTTGCTCAAGAGTCTCTGCGACACCATGCTCGGCGCGTCGCTCTGTGCCCTCGGCGGGATGACTCCCTACCCGGTGCTGAGCGCTATCAACCACTTTCCTGAGGACTTCGGGGTGTCGCCAGACATCACCGAAGCCCGCTGATCCGGAGGCGTTCGCATGGCCCTGTATCGTGAACTCGACTATGGCACTCCCGCCCGCACCGGCGCGCCGGTAACGGTGGAAATCGACGGCACCGCCATCACTGTGCCGGCTGGCACCTCGGTGATGCGCGCCGCGCAAGAGGCCGGCATCTCCGTGCCCAAGCTGTGCGCCAGCGACAGCCTGGAGCCATTCGGCTCGTGCCGCCTGTGTACTGTGGAAATCGAGGGCCGCCGCGGTTATCCGGCGTCCTGCACCACTCCTGTGGAGGCGGGCATGAAGGTGCGCACGCAGAGCCCGAAGCTCGCCGAACTGCGTCGTGGCACCATGGAGTTATACATCTCCGACCATCCGCTGGACTGCCTGACCTGCTCGGCCAATGGCAATTGCGAGCTGCAGGACATGGCTGGCGTGGTCGGCTTGCGCGAGGTGCGCTACGACCCGGTGAAGACTCACCTGGCCGAGGCCAAGGATGAATCCAACCCCTATTTCACCTACGACCCATCCAAGTGCATCGTCTGCAACCGCTGCGTGCGCGCTTGCGAAGAGGTGCAGGGCACTTTCGCCCTGACCATCGACGGTCGCGGCTTCGACTCGCGCGTAGCAGCCAGCCAGGACGAGAGCTTCATCGATTCGGAGTGCGTGTCCTGTGGCGCCTGCGTGAATGCCTGCCCGACCGCCACTCTGACCGAGAAGTCGCTGATCGAGATGGGCCAGGCCGAGCGCAGCGTGACCACCACCTGCGCCTATTGCGGCGTCGGTTGCTCGTTCAAGGCTGAGGTCAAAGGCAATGAAGTGGTGCGCATGGTGCCGAACAAGAATGGCCATGCCAACCACGGCCATGCCTGTGTCAAGGGCCGTTTCGCCTGGGGGTACGCCACTCACCCGGACCGCATCAAGACCCCGATGATCCGCGACAGCATCCACGAAGCCTGGCGTCCGGTGAGTTGGGATGAGGCGATCGGCTATGCCGCCAAGCGCTTCAAGGAGATCCAGGCTCAGTACGGCCGCAATGCGGTCGGCGGGCTGACCTCCTCGCGCTGCACCAACGAGGAAACCTATCTGGTGCAGAAGCTGGTGCGCGCCGCCTTCGGCAACAATAACGTCGACACCTGCGCGCGGGTCTGCCACTCACCTACTGGCTATGGTCTCAAGGTCACCCTTGGCGAGTCGGCAGGCACCCAGGACTTCGATTCGGTGCTGGCCGCCGACGTGGTGCTGGTGATCGGCGCCAACCCCACCGACGGCCACCCGGTGTTCGGCTCGCATCTCAAGCGCCGCCTGCGCGAAGGCGCCCGGCTGATCGTCGCCGACCCGCGCGGTATCGACCTGGTTCGCAGCCCGCACATCAAGGCCGAGCACCATCTGCAACTGCGCCCGGGCAGCAACGTCGCCCTGCTCAACAGCCTGGCCCACGTGATCGTCACGGACGGGCTGGTCGACGAGACCTTCGTCGCCGAACGTTGCGAAACCGAGGCATTCGAGCAATGGCGCGCGTTCGTCGGCGAACAGCGCAACAGCCCCGAGGCCATGCAGGAGCTGACCGGCGTGCCGGCCGCCGAGGTGCGCGCTGCCGCCCGCTTGTATGCCACCGGCGGCAACGCCGCGATTTACTACGGTTTGGGCGTGACCGAGCACAGTCAGGGCTCCTCCACCGTGATGGCGATCGCCAACCTGGCCATGGCGACCGGCAATATCGGTCGTCCGGGCGTCGGAGTGAACCCGTTGCGCGGGCAGAACAACGTGCAGGGCTCGTGCGACATGGGCTCCTTTCCCCACGAGCTGCCGGGCTACCGTCACGTCTCCGATCCGGTGGCGCGGCCGCAGTTCGAGGAAGCCTGGGGCGTCAAGCTGCTCGACGAGCCGGGTCTGCGTATTCCCAACATGCTCGCCGCAGCGCATGCCGGCACTTTCAAGGGCATCTACATCCAGGGCGAGGATCCGGCGCAGTCTGACCCCGATACCCAGCACGTCACCGATGCGCTCAAGGCCATGGAATGCGTGGTAATACAGGACCTGTTCCTCAACGAAACCGCCAAGTACGCCCACGTATTCCTGCCTGGCGCCTCCTTCCTTGAGAAGAACGGCACCTTTACCAACGCCGAGCGTCGGATCTCGCCAGTGCGCAAGGTGATGCCGGCGCTGGCTGGCAAGGAGGACTGGGAAGTGACGGTGGCACTGTCCAATGCGCTCGGCTATCCGATGAACTACAGCCATCCGTCGCAAATTATGGACGAGATTGCCCGGCTTACTCCGACTTTCACTGGGGTCAGCTACGCCAAGCTCGAGCGCATGGGCAGCATTCAGTGGCCATGCAACGACGAGGCGCCAGAAGGCACGCCGATCATGCATGAGAAGCAGTTCGTGCGCGGCAAGGGCCGCTTCATGATTACGGAGTACATTGCCACGGAAGAGCGCACCTCACGCAAGCGCCCTCTGGTGCTGACTACCGGGCGCATACTCTCGCAGTACAACGTGGGAGCCCAGACCCGGCGCACCGCGAACGGCGCTTGGCACTCCGAAGACATACTCGAGCTGCACCCTGTGGATGCCGAGGACCGGGGTATCAAAGATGGCGACTGGGTCGGCATCAACAGCCGCGCCGGCGAGACGGTACTGCGAGCCAAGGTCACCGAGCGCATGCAGCCGGGCGTGGTGTACACCACCTTCCACCATCCTGAGTCCGGCGCCAACGTGATCACCACCGACAACTCGGACTGGGCCACCAACTGTCCGGAGTACAAAGTCACCGCGGTGCAGGTCCACAAGGTCGAGGTGGCCTCGCAGTGGCAGCAGGAGTTCGAAGCTTTTACTCGGGAGCAAGTGGAGTTCCTGCCGCGGATCCAGGTTACTCAGCTGTGAAACCCGTCGGCGGGCCATTCAAGCTCGCCGACCCACTTCCGCTTCATTTTCAGCGCATCGAGGTGTGCAGATGGGCATGAATGCCACGCAACTGATCAAGATGGCCAACCAGATCGGCGCCTTCTTCGCCTCCCAGCCCGACCCCGTCCAGGCGGGCGCGGACTTTGCCCAGCATCTAAAACGTCAGTGGGACCCGCAGATGCGTACGGCGCTCTTCGCTCATCTGGATGCCAAGGCAGGCGAAGGGTTGAATCCATTCGTCCTGCATGCTTTGCGCGGGCTGCGTGAACAGATCGAACCGCAGGTACACGCCTGAGTCGAATATCCTTACAGCACGACTGCAAGGAAATCATCAATATGCCTCGTCCTGCGCCTTTTAGTGCCGCCGCGTCCGTCGCCAGCTCGGCGCCGGACGCTTATACCTATGCCGAGCTGGATGGCACGGAAAATACGGGCTGCGCGGTACTCGCCGAAGAGTGCGCCCTGGCCATCGCCTATAACGGCATCAGCCATGCGGTGATGATGATCTCGCCTAGTGCCCTTGAGGACTTCGTGGTCGGCTTCAGCCTGAGCGGCGCGCTGGTTGGTGGCGTCGACGAGATCTATGACATCCAGCTCAGCCGTCGCGGCGAGGCGTTCAGCGCCGAGGTGCAGATCGCTAATCGCGCGTTCTGGGCACTCAAGCAGCAGCGCCGTAGTTTGGCCGGTACCAGCGGCTGTGGGCTTTGCGGCGTGGAAGCGATCGAACAGGCGCTGCCGCACTTGACCGCACTGGCGCCCGGCCCGTTACCGCCAGCCGCGCATCTGCACGGGCTGCGCGACCGCATCAACGATGCGCAGCGCCTGGCGCGTCAGAGCGGCGCGTTGCATGCCGCACTGTTCATCGACGAGCAGGGTGAAATCGTGCTGTGCCGTGAGGACATTGGCCGGCACAACGCGTTGGACAAGCTGATCGGCGCGCTGCGGCGTGAAGGCCGTGACGGCCGTCGAGGGTTCGCCGTGGTCACCAGCCGGTGCAGCCTGGAGCTGATCCACAAGGCCGTGCGCGCCGGTTTCGCCAGCCTGGTCAGCCTCTCGGCACCGACCGATCTCTGCGTGCGCTGGGCGCGCCAGCACCGGCTCAACCTGATCCACCTGCCGCACCACAGCGCCCCGCGGGTCTACAGCCCCTGCGATAAAGCCCGATAGCCCTCCCGCCGCGTACGCCTCGGTTTCCTTGGAACCGGCCCGGCTGCCCGTTGGCGCACGGCGAGCAGGTGGGCGACGTCGAAACGCCCGGCGCTGCGCTACCAGTCGCTTGTCAGCATGTCGCGTACTCGGTTGGCCAGATGGTCGATGGAGAACGGCTTGCTGACCATGTCCATGCCGGTATCGAGAAAGCCGCTGCTGGCGGCCTGCTCGGCGTAACCGGTCATGAACAACACCTTTAATCCGGGGCGTTGCTGGCGGGCGATGTCGGCCAGTTGGCGGCCGTTCATGCCCGGCAGACCCACGTCGGAGATCAACAGGTCGATGCGCTCGTTGCTTTCCAGAATCTTCACTGCGGCGTTGCCCTCGGCAGCCTCCAGCGCGTGATAGCCGAGCATGCCCAGAACGTCCATGACCAGTAGGCGCACGGCGGGGTCATCTTCCACCACTAGCACGGTTTCGCCCTGCAGCGCCTGCGGGACCCGCTCATCAGAGACAGCGGCTGCTGGCGGCAACGGCGCGTCATGATGCGCTGGCAGATAGAGGGTCACCTCGGTGCCGTTGCCGGGTTCGCTGCGAATTTGCACATGGCCGCCGGTCTGGCGCGCAAAGCCGTAGATCATTGACAGTCCGAGCCCGGTGCCCTGGCCGATGGGTTTGGTCGTGAAGAAGGGCTCGAAGGCGGCCGCTAGAACCTTGGGCGTCATGCCGCAACCGCTGTCGATCACGCTGAGACTGACGTAGCGTCCCGGTGCCAGTTCGCCGATCTCGGCTTGACGCTGCAATTGCACATTGGCGGTCGCGATATACAGGCTGCCGCCGTCGGGCATGGCATCGCGGGCGTTGATCACCAAATTGAGAAGGGCGCTTTCCAGCTGATTCTCGTCGCTGCTGGCCGGCCACAGGTCCGGCTCCAGCAGGGCGTCGACCAGGATATGGCTGCCGAGGGTGCGCACCATCAGATCACGCATCGATTCGACCAGGGTGTTCAGGTCGACCCGCTTGAGATTCAACGGCTGACGCCGGGCGAAGGCCAGCAGCCGGTGGGTCAGGGCGGCGGCGCGGTTGGCCGAGCTCACCGCGGCATCGATGAAGCGCTGAGTTTCGCCATGGCGGCCGGAGCGGTTGTAGCGCTGGATCAGATCCAGCCCGCCGATGATGCCGGTCAGCATGTTGTTGAAATCATGGGCGATGCCGCCAGTGAGCTGGCCGACGGCTTCCATCTTCTGCGCCTGGCGCAGCGCTTCCTGTGCCTGCTCGCGGCTTGCCATCTCGGTGACCAGCCGCTCGTAGACTTCCGCCAACGCCTCGGTGCGTTCCTGCACCCGCATTTCCAGCGTCTCGTTGAGCTCTCGCAGCGACTGCTCGGCGCGCCAGCGCTCGGTGACATCTTGCGCCAGGACAAAGAAACCCAGCACCTGGCCTTCTCCGTCGCGGCGTGGCAGATAATGCATCGAGGCCTGGCGCAGCTGGCCGTCCCGGTGCGGCATGGACGCTTCGAAGAGAACCTCTTTGCCGGCAAGGGCATCCTTGATTTGCGGCCGGCGAACGTTATAAGCCTGCTCGCCAATTACCTCTGTCAAATGCTTGCCATAGAGAAATTCCGGCGTCTGACCAAACCACTTTTCATAGTGGCGATTGTTGAAACGATAGCGTTCGTCCCGGTCGACATAGCCGATGAGCACCGGCAACGCGTCGGTGATCATTCGGATCTCCGCTTCGCTTCGGCGCAGCGCTTCTTCCTCGCTATGGCGCAGGCACAGCAGTTGCCCGCCAACCGTCTGGCCGTCGCGGATCGGGCTTAGGGCCAGATCGACCCAGGTGGCCGGGCGGTCGGTTGCACTGTCCTCCGGCAGTCGATGGTGGCGCAGCAGGCAGGGCTGGCTGCGGTCGCCGGTCTGGCCCGCGATCAGCTCAGGCCAGACAGCTTCCCAGGTAATGGCCACCGGGGCGCCCAGCGCTGCAGGATGGCGATCGCCAATCAGCGCGCCATGGGCGTCGTTGTATAGCTGCACGCCGGTCTCGCCCCAGAGCACGCACATGGGCAGCGGCGCGTCGAGCAGGGTGTCGAGCAGGCTCCGCAACGAGGCGGGCCAGCTTTCGATCGGACCCAGGGGCGTTGCGTTCCACGCGTGGACGCGGATGCGCCCGCTCATTTCATTGGTACCGGCTGGCCAGGGCCTTGAGTCTACTGCCATAGGTCGTCCATCGATGCGCGACGGGCCATCGGCGCCAATCGTCGCGCTTATACGGCATCGTTTGCCTGGTGAGGCGCAGCCAGAGGCTGGGCCTCGTTGTTTGTTATGTCATTCGGATGCATCGCCATTCTAGTCACCCTTCCGAGCGGCTAATGGCTTATAGGCGACCTCGGTCGAGCGCAATTAAGTCGGCGCCGCGTCCATGTTCAGGCTGCAAAGCCCTGCAGGCTACGAACCAGCTCAAGATAATCGCCCACGGCGGGGAATTCTTCGGTGTTCTTTCGCCCGCGACGGCTGTCCGGCTCGCTGATCGCCAAAAGATGCGCGACGCCGAAATCACGCGCGCTGCGCAAGACCGGCAGGCTATCGTCGATGAACAGTGAGGTGGCCGGATCGAAATCCAGATCCGCCTTCAGGGCATACCAGAACTGCGCTTGCTCCTTGGGAAAGCCATAATCGTGGGAGCTGATCAGACGATCGAACCAGGGCGCCAGTTCGATGCGTTCCAGCTTCAGGGACAACGAATCGCGATGGGCATTGGTGATCAGCACCACGCGCTTACCGGTATCGCGCAGGGCCGCAAGAAATTCATCGGCTGCCGGCCGCAGGGCGATCAGATCGGCGATCTCGCGCTTCATCTCGCGGATCGGCAGGTTCAGCTCGCGGGTCCAGAAGTCCAGGCAATACCAGGTGAGTTTGCCCTCGTGCTCGTTGAACAGCGGCGCCAGTTCCAGTTCGGCCATGGCTCGGCTGATGCCGTGCAGCTCGGCATAGCGCTGGGGTAGGAGTTCGAGCCAGAAGTGGTTATCGAAGTGTAGGTCCAGCAAGGTGCCGTCCATGTCCAACAGGACGGTGTCAATTTCGGGCCAGGGCAGTGAAGCGATCATGATGGGCTCTTCTTCGGCAATTGACCCAATGGTGCGACAGCGGTCGGTTCGATGCAAAGCGTTCACGGCTCATACAAAAAGGCGGGTTATGATTGCGGCTCGCGTTTCAAGGATATTCCCCATGCGCCAGAAACCTACCGTGCTTGCCCGTGAGATCGTTGCCACCAGCCGTCTGTTCCGTGTCGAGGAGCTGCAGCTGCGGTTTTCCAATGGCGTCGAGCGTACCTACGAACGGCTGGTCGGCAAGGGCACCGGCTATGGTGCGGTAATGATCGTTGCGCTGGAGGCCGACGGCAGGGCGCTGCTGATCGAGGAATATTGCGGTGGCACCGACACCTACGAGCTGTCGTTGCCCAAGGGGCTGATCGAGCCGGGTGAGGATGTGCTCGATGCGGCCAACCGAGAACTGAAGGAAGAAGCCGGTTTCGGCGCGCGCAAGCTGGAGCTGCTCACCGAATTGTCCCTCTCGCCCGGTTATATGAGTCAGAAGATTCAGGTCGTGTTGGCCCGCGACCTCTATCCCGAACAGTTGCCGGGCGATGAACCCGAGCCGATGCGCGTCGATCGGGTCGATTTGCGAGAGCTGTCCAGCCTGATCCAGAACCCTCAGTTCAGCGAAGGTCGTGCCTTGGCGGCGCTGTACCTGGCGCGGGATCTGCTGACCGAGCGGGGAGAGTTCGGCCAATGAGCCATCCATATCTGACCCGGGTCATCGATCTCGTTCGCGACGCAGGGCAGGCGATCCTGCCGCACTGGCGCAGCGGTGTGGAGGTACAGGAAAAGGCGGATGCCTCACCGGTTACCGCTGCCGACATGGCCGCCCATCATCTACTGGCTGACGGCCTGCGTGCGCTGGACGCCAGCATTCCGGTGCTGTCCGAGGAGGACTGCAACCTGAGTCTGGCCGAGCGTGCCGGCTGGACGCGCTGGTGGCTGGTCGATCCGCTGGACGGAACCAAGGAGTTCATTGCCGGCAGCGAGGAATTCACCGTCAACGTGGCGCTGATCGAGCGAGGCCGCGTGTTGTTCGGGGTGGTCGGCATCCCGGCCAACGGCCGCTGTTACTACGGCGGGGCCGAGCTCGGCGCCTGGCGTGCCGAAGCCGACGGAACGACGCAGCCATTACAGGTGCGTCAGCAACCGGCCGAGGGATTGACCGTGGTTGCCAGCCGCCGTCACTCCAGTGAGGCCCAGGAACGCTTGCTTGAAGGCTTGCGTCAGCGTTTCGGCGAGCTGGTGTTGGCCAATATCGGCAGTTCCTTGAAGCTATGCCTGCTGGCCGAAGGCGCTGCTGATTGCTATCCACGCCTTGCGCCGACCTCGCAGTGGGATACCGCGGCTGCCCAGGGTGTGCTCGAGGGTGCCGGCGGCGAGGTGCTGGTTATCGGCGGCGCTACGTTGACCTACGAAGCGCGCGAGAGCTATCTGAACCCGTTCTTCCTGGCGTTGCCGCGCGGCGTGGGCTGGCGTGCAGACTTGATCGAACTGGCGAATCGCTGAGACGGGTGGTCTTGCTAACACTGTCTACATGGACGGAGACCGGTTGCGGTGGCGCGGCGACCCATCGCCTGAACCGGATCGTTGGAGCAGCGTTGTGTCATTGAAAACCCCTACCGGGATACGCCAATGGATCTGGCGCGCGTTCGTGCAGAGCGCGCTGATTCCGCTGGTGCTGGTCGAAGTGGTGCTGATCGCCGTCTATCTGCTGAGCAACAATGCCATTCGCGATGCGCAGATCGAACATCTGCGCGAGACGGCGCTCACTGAGCTGCAGACGACGGTCGGCCGCGAGGCGAGGATCATCAGTCAGCAGCTGCAGCAGGTCGCGAGTGCCACGACGCTGTTTCGCAATTTCACAGTCCGCGCGCTGGAAGACGATAGCGCCGAGCCGCTTCCGCAGCTGCGGCTCGGTTCCGGCGGGGTTCGCTACAGCCCTCATGATGAAGGCGGCGCGGCGAGTTTCTATTCGGCCGCCACTGCCCATGAGCTACAGGATCTGGAAAAGGTCGCGCGCTTGCGCCGTCTCGATCCGCTGATGAAGGAGCTGCACGCTGGCAATCCGCTGATCGCCAGTCTCTATTTCAACAGTTGGGATAGCTACAACCACATCTACCCCTGGTTCAACACCGCGGAGCAGTATCCGCCGGACATGGATATCCCCAGCTACAACTTCTATTACCTGGCCAGCTCCTGGCACAACCCGGCGCGCCGGGTGGTCTGGACGGATGTGTACCTTGACCCAGCCGGACACGGCTGGATGATGTCAGCCATCGCGCCGGTGTATCGCGACGACTTTCTGGAAGGCGTCAGCGGTATCGACATTACCGTCGGCGGCATCCTGCAGCAGATCGCCCAGTTGCGGGTGCCTTGGGACGGCTATGCCATGCTGATCAGCCGCGACCTGAATATCATGGCGCTGCCCGAGGCGGGCGAGGCCCAGTTCGGCCTTGATGAATTGACCGAGCATTCATACGAGGAAGCAATCCGCCAGGAGATCTTCAAACCCGAGGACTTCCGCCTCGGCCGCCGGCCGGAAACTCAGAAACTCGCGCGCGCCATCGCCGCGCAGGCGGACGGTGTGCAACGTGTGAGCCTCAATGGCCGCCAGCAGCTGGTGGCTTGGGCCACGGTGGAGCAGACCGGCTGGCATCTGCTAACGGTAGTGGATGAGGCCGAGGTGTTCGGCCGGACCAATACCCTGGCCAGCCGCTACCGGCAGATCGGTTATCTGTTGATCGCCGGCCTGTTGCTGTTCTACCTACTGTTCTTCGCCTACATGTGGTTGCGTGCACGGCAGCTCAGCCAATCGCTGATTGCGCCCATCGCCAGTATCTCGCAGATGATGGGGCAGATCGGGCAGGGCCAGTGGCGGCCGCAGCCGGTCTCCTCCGATATTCGAGAGCTCGATGATCTGGCGCAACACACCCGGGCGATTGGCGCCCAGCTGGAGCTCAGCGAGGCGCAGCGGTCGCAGACACAGAACCGCCTCGAGCTGGTACTGGAGAGCGCGACCGAAAGTCTGTGGGAAAACGACATGCGCAGCGCCACGTTGCAGTTTCGCGGCCGCCTCCCTGTACGCTTCGGGCTGCCCTCGGCGCAGCTCAGTGAAGGGCAGTTCCTAAAACGCATTCATCCGCGTGATTTGCCGCGCGTGCGGGCCGAGCGGGCGCGCATGCAGACGGGTCAAACGATGCGCTACGAATGCGAGTTTCGCTTCGCCGACGCACTCGGCGAATACCATTGGTTGCTCAGCCGCGGCCGGGTGCTTGAGCGTGATCCGCAGACGGGCGAGGCCACGCTGCTGGCCGGCACCCATGTCGATATTGATGCGATCAAGCGGGTCGAAGAGAGTCTGCGCTATGCCACGCAGCAGGCGCAGGCGGCCAACGATGCCAAGACCCATCTGATTTCCAGCGTCAGCCACGAGCTGCGTACACCGCTCAACGCAATACTCGGTTTCGCCCAGCTGATGCGGATGGACTGCTCGCCTGAAGCCGACCCTGAGGCAGCCGACTATCTCGACGAGATCCTGTTGGCGAGCCGCCATTTGAACCAGCTGCTCGGTGACATTCTCGATTGGTCGAGCCTGCAGGCCGAGCGGCCGCGCCTTGAGCTCAAGCGGGTCGAGGTCACGGCGCTGATGCGCGAATGCGCTGAGCTGGTGGCGCTCGAGGTTCAGCGCCATGGGCTGCAACTGGAGTTCGATCTGCCGGCGGTCCCCATCGAGGTGCTGGCCGAGCCGCGGCGTTTGCGTCAGGTGCTGCTCAATCTGCTATCGAATGCGATTAAGTACAACAAGCCGTCCGGGAAGATCCTGCTTGGTGTCGAAACGGTTGCGGGCCAGGTGCGTCTGCTGGTCGAAGACAGCGGGCTGGGGGTCGACAAGGCGTTGCAGGCACAGCTGTTCGAGCCTTTCCAGCGCCTGGGGCGTGAGAATTCGAACATTCAGGGTGCAGGCATCGGGCTATCGCTGAGCCTGGAGTATGCCAAGCTGATGGGCGGCAGTATCGGCGTGGAGAGCGAGCTCGGTACCGGCAGTGTGTTCTGGATCGCCCTGCCGGTTCTCGAGCCGCAACCCGTGCTACCGGTCCACGAGCGGCCGCGAATTGTCTATGTCGAGGACGATCCGGCCAGTCAGTTGCTGGTGCGCAGGGCCTTGGCGGACATGGCCGAAGTCAGCGTGATCAATAACGGCAGGACGGCTTTGGAGCACCTGCTTGCCGATCCGCCCGAACTGCTATTGCTGGACCTTAATCTGCCCGAACTGAAGGGCGATGAACTGCTGGCGCTGCTACGCCAGACACCGGCCACGCGGGACCTGGCGGTCATTGTGCTGACCGCTGCCATCGAAGCAGGCAACGAGGTGGACTGTCTGGCTCGTCTGACCAAGCCTGTGGATCTCGATGAGCTGCGCCGGCAGGTCCGCACCTGCCTGCAGGCGCTGGATCTGAAACCGCGCTGAGTCGCCAGCAAGGCTAATCGGTGCGCTCGCCGCAGAGGTCGAGGGCGAACCAGTGTTCGACGTCCGGCTGCGGCAAGCCGGCGCCGAGCAGGGCGAACAACTTCCCCAGCGCGGCCTCGCGGGTCATGCCGCCGCCGGAGATCAGTCCGCTGGTCGCCAGCTTGCTGCCGGCAGCGTAGATGCCAAACTCGACGTGACCCTGCGGGCACTGGCTGATCGCCGCCAGTACCACGCCCCGCTCATGCGCCTCCTTCAATGCCGCCAGCAGCTCAGCATCATCGGCCGGGCCCGTGCCGCTGCCGTAACATTCGAGTACCAGGCCCTGCACGCCGCTGGCCAGCAGGGCGCGCAGCTGCGACGCCTGAATGCCCGGATACAGCGGCAATACCGCCAGGTTGACCGGCCGGCGAGGCTGACGATAGTCGAGCGCAGACGGGATATTCGGCGCGCGTTCGCTCCGGCGCAGACGCAGCGAGGTGCCGAAGGCATCGAGGGTGGCGGTACCCAACTTGCTGGCCCGGACGCCCGGCATCAGCTTGCCGCCGAAATACAGGTGCACGCCAGGCTCGACACCGGCATGTAGCGCCTGCATCGCACCGAACAGATTGCCCCAGGCATCGCTGCCCGATGCGCCGGCCGGCAGCATCGAGCCCGTCAGTATCACCGGCACCTCGAGGCCGAGCAGCAAGAAGCTCAGGGCGGCGGCGCTGTAGGCCAGGGTATCGGTGCCGTGCAGCACCAGTACCCCATCGCAGCCGTCTTGCTCGACGCCGGCACGGATGGCCTCGACCATGGCCAGCCAGTTGGTCTGGTTCATGTTGGCGCTGTCAATCGGCGGTAGCAGCTCGCGGAACTGCCAATCAGGAAGGGTCAGCGGTGGTTGCTGATTCTGCTGCTCGCGCAGCCTACCGGCGAAGCCGGAGGCAGGCGTCAGGCCCTCACCGCTCTGCTGCATGCCAATGGTGCCGCCGGTATACAGCACCAGAATATTTCTGGAAGCCGGCATCGCTATCTCCTATATGAAACAGGGGCCTGTGCGGCCCCTGTCATGCACGTTCGTGAACGTTTAGAGCTGATGCGCCTGGGACGCGGCGACCGTGCCGTCAGCAGGAGTTTCAGCGGTGCCCTTGGCTGGCCAGACGCTTGGGTCCAGATCCAGATCGGCAAAGTGCTTCGGATCGAAAACCGGCGATGCAACGCCGGCGTCACGCTGCTTGTCGTAGTCGCGCATCAGGCGCAGGCCGACCTTGAACAGCAGCGCCAGGGCGATCAGGTTGCAGATCGCCAGCAGGCCCATGGTGACGTCGGCGAACGCGAATACCGTGCCCAGATTCTGTACCGAACCCCACATCACCAGCGCGACCACCATCAGGCGATAGACCATTACCGGCCAGCGCTTGCTGGTGAAGAAGCCCAGGGCGTTCTCGCCCAGGTAGTAGTTGTAGATCAGCGTGGTGAACACGAACAGCAGCAGCGCGAGGCTGATGAATACCCGGCCCCACTCGCCGACGACAGCGGCAACCGCGCTCTGGGTCAGCACCACGCCATCCATCTCGCTGCCCGGCGTGAAGACGCCGGAAAGGATGATGACCAGCGCGGTACAGCTGCACAGCACGATGGTGTCGATGAACACACTGAGCGACTGCACGATGCCCTGCGCAACCGGATGCTTGACCTCAGCCACCGCCGCCACGTTGGGTGCGCTGCCCAGGCCCGCTTCGTTGGAGAACAGGCCGCGCTTGACACCCATGATGATCGCCGCGCCGATGCCGCCAGCGAATGCAGGCTCGAGGCCGAACGCACTGCGGAAGATGGTGCCGAAGGCTTCCGGAACTGCGCCGGCATTGCTGCCAATGACGAAGAGCGCCATGGCGATATAGGCGAAGGCCATGATCGGCACCAGCACATCGGCGAACTTGGCAATGCGCTTGATACCGCCAAAGATGATCAGGCCGATCACCACCATCAGCGCGATGCCGCTAATGAAGGTGGGCACGCCGAATGTGTCGTTCAGCGAGCTGGCAACGGTGTAGGACTGCACCGCGTTGAAGCCGAAACCGAAGGTTACCAGCAGCAGCAGCGACACCACGATGCCCAGCCAGCGCTGGCCGAGGCCATGCTGAATATAGAACGCCGGACCGCCGCGGTAGCCGCCGTCTGGCTCACGACGCTTGTACAACTGCGCCAGCGAGCACTCGAAATAGCTGGTAGCCATGCCGACCAGTGCCACGACCCACATCCAGAAGACCGCCCCCGGTCCGCCCAGCATGATTGCAACCGATACACCCGCGATGTTGCCGGCGCCAACGCGGCCGGCGACGCTGAGCATCAGCGCCTGGAAGGAACTGAGCTGGCCCGGTTGGCGTTTGAAGGCTTCGCCGAAGATGGCAAACATGCTGCCGAAGTAGCGAAACTGGACGAAGCGCGAGGCAATGGTGAAGTACAGGCCAAGGCCTATCAGCATCACGATGAGCAGCTTGCTCCAAATGAGATCGTTGAGAAGATCGAGCATGGCGGAAAGTCTCTCTTGTTGTTTTTGACGAATGAAATGACGCAGGGCGGGAATGGTTGGCCAGATGCGGCGGTCACGCAATTACGCGGGTCGCGGCAATCTGGCGCGAGTTGATGCTAGAATCGCGCCGCTCGCATCGCTGGAATACCTATGTACGACCATCTCGGCGCCAACCTGAAATTGCTCTGCAGTCATTACCGCTCGATTGCCGAAGTCTGCCGCAAGCTCGGCATCAACCGCGCGCAGTTCAACAAATACCTCAATGGGCAGAGCCGGCCGACGGCGTACAACCTCAAGCGCATCTGCGATTTTTTCGGAGTCGAGGGTTATGAGCTGGGTCTGCCCAGCGACCAGTTCGCCCAGTTGATCGGTTTGCGACGGCACGACCAGGAGCGGATCGCTGCCAGCGATCCGCTCCTGGAGTTATTCCAGCCGATGCGCGACAACGCCAACAGCCTGGCCCGGTATTGCGGGTACTACTTCGAATACGCCAATTGCATGTCGGTGCCGGGGCAGATACTGCTGTCGCTGGTACATCTGCGCGAGGACCGCGGCAGCTACGTCTTCGAGCGGCAGGAGCGTCAGGAGCAATCGCGCGCCGACAATCCCAAACAGGAGGATGGTGTGGTGCGCTGCCGCTATCTGGGCGCCGCCTTCTACCTGCAGGACCGCCTGTTTCTCATCGATTATGAATCGCTGACCGGCAACGAGATGAGCCAGACCATCCTCATTCCCAGCTTCAAGAGCCGCATCAGCCGCCTCAACGGACTGAAGACCGGCGTCTCCAGTGGCGACCGGCGTACCCCGGCCTGCACCCGCGTGGTCTGGGAGTATTTGGGTAGCGAGATCAATCGAATCAGCGCCTACCGGCAGGTCATGCTCTATGGCCTGGACGATCCGCGGATCGATCCGGAAATTCGGGAGCGGCTGGCATCTGCGCAAATGCGCGATGGGTTGTTCGAGATCGAGTAGCTGCGGTATTGGGTGCCGGCAGTTCCAATGGCTGAACAGCGAGCAGGCGAAGCTCTGGGAGGAATGCGGTTCGGGCTGCGATGGCGCCTCGCGCCATCGCGCTATCAATGCGGATCAGCAGAGCTCGGGGTGCTTGACGCAGCTGCCGTAACCTTCAGCTTTCATCTCATCCAGCGCCTTCTGCAAGCGTGTGACCACCTCATCAGGGGTGTCCTTGTTCAGCGCCAGATATAGCGGGGCGGAGTTGAATACCAGCACCGTGTTGAGATTGCTGACGCCTTCCTGCTTCGCGTAGTAGCGCCAGACAGGGTTGGACGTGGCCCAGAGGTCGATTCGGCCGCTGAGCAACTTCTGCAGATTCTCCTGATCGCGCAACGCGTTGATGGGCCTCAGCCCCTTCGCCTCGATGCGCTGGCTTACCGCGCTGCTTTTGTAGGCACCGATGGTGTAACCCTTGGCTTGAGCCAGGCTGGCCAGCTTAAGGTCCGAGCCGGGCGCCGAGAGCAGCACGCTTTCGTATTGAGCGATGGGGCCGACCCACTTGAACAGTGGCCGACGTTCATCCGTCATCGACGTGGAAAACAGGCCATGGTCAGGCAGCTCGAGCGTCGACTGATAGATACGATCCCAGGGGAAGCGCAGTGTCATGGAGTAGGCAATGCCGGCGCGCTTGAACATCTCGCGAACGGTGGTCGCGCTGATGCCCTGGATGTGCTCTTCACGGGCGAAGTTCTTGCCGCCATCGGCCATGTTGAACGGCGGAAAGTTCTCGGTTTGCAACACCACTTCGTAGCCCTTCGGCAGCTCGGCATGGACGAGCGGCGCACCGAGGAGCGAACTGAACAACAGGGTGATGGCGAGTAATTTTTGCATGAGACCTCCGCGAAATCGGCGGAGTCTACGCAAGGGCGCACAGCTGATGCTTGTCCCGGGTCACGCTTTGATCAGCGTGCCAAGCGCCGCCTCGTCGGGAGGCGGCGCACCCAAGTGCCCTGAGCCGCGCTGAGCGACTCGGCGGCGTCTAGCCCTTGCTGGCGCTGTTGTATATGTCGGAGTCCAGTTCGTTCTCGCTGCGCCCGACCAGCGTCGTGGTCATCAGGTCACCGGCGACGTTGACCGTGGTGCGGGCCATATCGAGGATACGATCGATCCCGGCAATCAGCGCCACGCCTTCGAGCGGTAGGCCGGCTGCGGTGAGCACCAGCCCCAGCATGATCAGCCCGGCGCCGGGGATACCCGCGGTGCCGATTGAGGCCAGCGTCGCAGTGAGGATGATCATCAAATATTGGCCGGCATTGAGGTCGATGCCGAATGCCTGGGCTATGAACAGCGCCAACACGCCCTGATAAATGGCCGTGCCGTCCATGTTGATGGTCGCGCCGACCGGTAGCACGAAGCCCGCCACACCTTCGGACACACCGAGGTTCTTGCGCGCACATTCGATGGACACCGGCAACGTGCCGGAACTGCTCGAGGTGCTGAAGGCCACCGCCAGCGCCGGCGTTATACCTTGCAGGAAGCGTAGCGGACTGAGCCGGCCGACCAGCCCCAGCAGACCACCGTAAACCAATAGCACATGGGCGACGCTGGCCAGGTAAGTGACCCCGATGACGCCGGCCAAGGGCAGGAGAACCTCGGCGCCGTGGCTGCCAACCACTCCCGCAGTCAAGGCGAACACACCGATTGGTGCCACGCGCATCACCAGATCGGTGAGCTTGTAGAACGTCTCGGCCAGCCCGTCGAACAGTCGCACTGCCGGCGCGGCACGTTCGCCGACCAGATTCATGCTCACGCCCAGCGCAATGGCGAAGACAATGATCTGCAGAATGTTGCCTTCGGCGAAGGCAGTGACCGGATTGCTCGGTACCAGCCCCACCAGGATGTCCACCAACGAGGGCGCCTGTTTGGCCTCGGTGGCGGTGCTAGCAACCATGTTCATGCCTTCGCCCGGCATGAACACAGCGCCGAAGAGCAGCCCGATGCTGACGGCAAATGCGGTCGTCACCAGATAGATGAGGATGGTCTTGACGCTGATTCGTCCGAGCTTGGCACTGTCCTGCATCGAGGTGATGCCAGCGACCAGCGATACGAACACGAGAGGCACGATGAGCATCTTGATGGCGTTGAGAAACAGCGTGCCGATCGGAGCCAGCACGAGCGCGTTCTGCTTGAGCAGAAGGCCGGTGACGACGCCCAGGACCAGACCGATGAGGATTTGCTGCCACAGGGCCAGGCGGCCGAGCAGGCGCAGGGGAGTGCTGAGAGTGGTGCTCTGACTCATGCGTAAACCTGTTTGTTGTTCTTATAAAAAGAGGCGGGCCATCTCGATCGTGGCCCGTTACGAAGGGCGCCCGTCAGCGGGCGCCTTGTTACTGCGTGAGGTGGCTGGGATCAGGCCTTCAGCGGTACCAGTCGCGGCGCGATCATGTTTTCCGGGCGCAGGATGTCGTCGAGGGTGGCGTCGTCCAGCAGCTGCTCCTCGCGCACCAGCTCCAGCACGCCGCGGCCGCTGAGCAAGGCCTGCCCGGCGATGCGGGTGGCATTCTCGTAGCCTATGTAGGGGTTCAGTGCGGTGATCAGGCCGATGGAGTTCTCCATCAACCGGCGGCAGTGATCCTCGTTGGCGGTGATGCCGACGATGCAGTGCTCGCGCAGCATGTCCATGGCGCGCTGCAGCAGGCGGATCGAGTCGAACAGTTTGAAGGCGATCAGCGGCTCCATGACATTGAGCTGTAACTGTCCGGCTTCGGCTGCCATGGTCAGTGCCAGGTCGTTGCCGATCACTTCGAAGGCCACCTGATTAACCGCCTCGGGGATCACCGGGTTGACCTTGCCCGGCATGATCGAGCTGCCCGGCTGGCGCGGCGGCAGGTTGATCTCATTGATCCCGGTGCGCGGGCCGCTGGACAGCAGGCGCAGGTCGTTGCAGATCTTCGATAGCTTGACCGCCAGACGCTTGAGCATGCTGGAGAAGGTGACGAAGGCGCCCATGTCCGAGGTGGCCTCGATCAGGTCGGCAGCCGGCTTGAGCGGATGGCCGCTAATGGTGGCCAGGCGTTGCACGGCTAGGGCCTGATAGTTCGGATCGGCATTGATCCCGGTGCCAATGGCGGTGCCGCCGAGGTTGACCTCGACCAGCAGCTGCGGCGCGATCAGGCGTAGATGCTCAAGGTCTTCGCCAAGGGTGGTGGCGAACGCTCGGAATTCCTGGCCGAGCGTCATCGGTACTGCGTCCTGCAGCTGGGTGCGACCCATCTTGAGAATATGCGCGAACTCAGCGGATTTGCCAGCGAAGGCCTGCACCAGACTGTCGAGGCTGGCCAGCAAGGTGTCGTGGCCGAGTAGCAGGCCCAGGCGAATGGCGGTGGGGTAGGCGTCGTTGGTGGACTGCGCCATGTTTACATCGTTGTTCGGGTGCAGGTGGCGATACTCGCCCTTGGCATGACCCATGTACTCCAGTGCCAGGTTGGCGATCACCTCGTTGGCGTTCATGTTGGTCGAGGTGCCTGCGCCGCCCTGGATCATGTCGACGACGAACTGATCGTGATGCTCGCCACGGATCAGGTGCGCGCAGGCCTGGCTGATCGCCAGATGCTTGGCATCGCTGAGATGACCGAGCTCGCGGTTGGCGTCCGCTGCCGCCTGTTTGACCATCGCCAGCGCGACCACCAGTTTGGGGTAGTGCGCCAGCGGTACGCCCGACAGGCGGAAGTTGTGGACGGCGCGCAGTGTCTGGATGCCGTAGTAGGCGTCAGCGGGTACCTCAAGGGAGCCAAGCAGATCTTTTTCGAAGCGAAAGGATGCAGCGGAGGACATGAGAGTTCTCATCCGAGAGAAGAGCGGCATTTGCCGCGAAGGCTTATACAATAAGGCTTCAGGAGGATTCACGACCAATGCCGTTAAACGCTAGGCCATGCATGATCGGCATAATGAAGATGTGACGTCGTTTCGCTTAAAAGCGTTATATCGCGCCACCCCACGTTCAATCGAACCAGCAGGAGCCGGCATGAACATCGAAACCAAATGGCTGGAAGACCTCGTCGCGCTGGCCGCCACCCGCAGCTTCTCTCAGGCGGCGCAGCGGCGTTTCGTCACCCAGCCGGCGTTCAGCCGACGCATCCGCAGCCTGGAAAACACCCTTGGCGTGACCTTGGTGAACCGTGCCCGAACGCCCGTGGAATTGACCGAGGCGGGGCAACTGTTCTTGGTCACGGCACGCAACCTGGTGGAGCAGCTCGGTGAGGTGGTGCATTACCTGCACAACCTTGAGGGCCAGCGCGGCGAAGTGCTGCAGATCGCCGCGGCGCATTCCTTGGCACTGGGCTTCTTTCCCGAATGGCTGGCGCGTTTGCGACAGGACGGCGTGCCGGTGAACAGTCGGCTGGTGGCGACCAATGTCGGCGAGGCGGTGCATTCGTTGCGTGAAGGCGCTTGCGACCTGATCCTCGCCTACTATGATCCGGATGCCGCGCTGCAGATGGACCCCGAGCTGTTTCCATCCTTGTCGCTAGGGCGCACTGACATCGTGCCGGTTTGCGCGACGGATGCCGGCGGTGAACCGCTATTCGACCCCGACAGTGGTCAGACCGTCCCGCTGTTGGCCTACAGCGCTGGTGCGTCGCTGGGCCGCTCGGTCAACCTGCTACTGCGTCAGCGCGGTCTGCGGTCATCCACGGTGTACGAAACGGCGATGGCCGATAGCCTGAAAAGCATGGCGATGCAGCGGTTGGGACTGGCCTGGGTGCCACGACTCTCCGTGACCGCGGAGCTGGAGCGCGGTGAGCTGGTGATCTGCGGCGGTGAACACTGGCGAGTGCCGCTGGAGATTCGTCTGTATCGTTGTGCATTGCTGCGCAAGGCACCCGTGCGGCTGCTTTGGCGCAAGCTCGAAAGCGGCGCGGGCCAGGGCGTTGCCCTGCAACTCGAGGTTTGAGGTCGCCCGGATGCGGGTTCGGCACGTCCGGCTCCTGACGCACGGGCGCAGGTGCCGGCGGGCGGGGGCTTGCGGTATACTGCGCGGCCTTCGGTCGGACCGATCCGGCCATGTACCTGCACGGCCGCGCTGTCACCAGCGCGGCCGTTGTTCCTGATGCGCCCGCGGGCGCCGAAGAGAGGCACGACGATGACCGCACTGGTAGGCGTGATCATGGGCTCCAAGTCCGACTGGTCCACCTTGAGCCACACCGCAGAGATGCTGGAGAAGCTCGGCATTCCGCATGAAGTCACCGTGGTGTCCGCGCACCGCACCCCTGACCTGCTGTTCCAGTACGCCGAACAGGCCGAAGCGCGCGGGCTGCGGGTGATCATCGCTGGCGCAGGCGGCGCGGCTCATTTGCCTGGTATGTGCGCGGCCAAGACGCATCTGCCGGTGCTTGGCGTGCCGGTGCAGTCCTCGATGCTCTCGGGTGTGGATTCGTTGCTGTCGATCGTGCAGATGCCCGCCGGCGTACCGGTCGCCACCCTGGCCATCGGCAAGGCAGGCGCGATCAACGCGGCGCTGCTGTCGGCTAGCATTCTTGGTCACGAATTTCCCGAATACCATGCCGCGCTGAAAACATTCCGCGACGAACAGACCCAGACCGTGCTCGACAACCCTGACCCGAGGAACGCGTAAATGAAGATCGGCGTGATCGGTGGCGGCCAGCTGGGCCGCATGCTCGCCCTGGCGGGAACGCCGCTGGGCATGAATTTCGCCTTCCTCGACCCAGCGCCGGATGCCTGCGCCGCGGCTTTGGGCGAGCATCTGCGGGCGGATTACGGCGATCAGGACCACCTGCGCCAGCTGGCGGACGAGGTCGACCTCGTGACCTTCGAGTTCGAGAGCGTGCCGGCTGAAACCGTGGCCTTTCTCTCTCAGTTCGTCCCGGTCTACCCGAGCGCCGAAGCGCTGCGCATCGCCCGCGATCGCTGGTTCGAGAAGTCCATGTTCCAGGACCTCGGCATTCCCACGCCGGCCTTCGCCGATATCCAATCCCAGCCCGATCTCGACGCCGCTGCAGCCAGCATCGGTCTGCCGGCCGTGCTCAAGACCCGCACCTTGGGTTACGACGGCAAGGGCCAGAAGGTGTTACGCAAACCGGCGGACGTCACCGGTGCGTTTGCCGAACTGGGTAGCGTGCCGTGCATTCTGGAGGGCTTCGTGCCGTTTAGCGGCGAGGTTTCGCTGATCGCCGTGCGTGGGCGCGATGGCGAGACCTGTTTCTACCCGTTGGTGCACAACACCCATGAAGACGGCATCCTGCGGTTGTCGGTGGCCAGCAGCAATCATCCGCTGCAGCCGCTGGCCGAGGATTATGCGTCTCGAGTGCTGACCAAGCTGGACTATGTCGGTGTGTTGGCTTTCGAATTCTTCGAGGTCGATGGTGGGCTGAAGGCCAACGAAATTGCGCCGCGCGTGCATAACTCCGGTCACTGGACCATCGAAGGCGCCGAGTGCAGCCAGTTCGAAAACCACCTGCGCGCCGTGACCGGCCTGCCGCTGGGTTCGACGGCGAAACTGGGCGAGAGCGCAATGCTCAACTTCATCGGCGAGGTACCGCCGGTGGCGAAGGTCATTGCCGTCGAGGATTGCCATTTGCATCACTACGGCAAGGCATTCAAGGCCGGACGCAAGGTCGGCCATGCCACGCTGCGTTGCCCGGATCGCGCCACACTTGATCGGCAGGTCACCGCGGTCGAGTCGCTGATTCAGCGCGACTGAATCTCCCGGCCGTCTGGCTCGCAGGTTTTGCGTCGAACTGCCTGGCGCACTCCCGGTCCGAGATTACGTGACGCGTATTTTCGGACCTAGAGGAGACTGCCAATGGGCATCATCGGAACCATCATCATCGGCCTGATCGTAGGCATCATCGCTCGCTTCCTGAAACCCGGCAACGACAGCATGGGCTGGATCATGACCATCCTGCTGGGTATCGGCGGCTCGCTGCTGGCTACCTATGGCGGCCAGGCCCTTGGGCTCTATCAGGCCGGCGAAGGCGCAGGCTTTATCGGTGCGGTAATCGGTGCGATCATCCTGCTGGTAATTTACGGCATGGTGACCAGCCGTAAGCACTGATCCGCTGGGCCGCGCTCTGCGGCCCCGCTCCTTCCACCGCTCGGTTGTCATGCGCCCGATAATCCTTTCGCTGCTTCTTTGCTGTATTGCCCTTGTTCACGCCGCGCCGGCGGAGCTCGACTGGCTCGAGCTAATGCCAGCCGAGGATCGCAAGGCGCTCGAGGAGATGCCGGAGATCGAGCACAACACGCCCGAAGCCGATGGCTTCAGCGATCAGGGTGGGCTCAAGCAAGGGAGCGGTCTGCCGGAAGTGATGTATTCGGCCAGGACCGTGCCTTCACTGAGCGGAAGGGAAGTCCGTCTCGGCGGCTACCCCGTGCCGCTGGAAACCGACAGCAAAGGCCGCAGCACCGAGTTCTTTCTGGTGCCCTATCCGGGTGCCTGTATCCACGTTCCACCGCCACCGCCGAATCAGATCGTGATGGTTCGTTATCCAGACGGTATCGCCTTGAACGACATTTACGCGCCGTTGTGGGTAGACGGCACGCTGCGAATCGAGCCGGTCAGCAACGAGCTGGCCGATGCCGCATATGTGATCTCCGCAGCCGAGGTGACCTTGGTTGATGAAAGTGACCTCTGAGCCGAAACGGCGCCTGATAGCGCTCGATCAAGCACAACACGAGGCATTCCGTGCGCTCGCGGCGGAGACCGATGGCATCGATGTAGCAGTCTACGAGCAATTCGAGAAGGACCCGCTGGAGCCAATCATCGGGCTTGGTCGCGCCGACGCGCCGCTTGCCTTCTTCGGTCGTGATCCCGGCCGTGAGGAGGTTCGCTACGGCGAGCCGTTCATCGGTGGAGGTGGTCAGCTGGTACGCCGCGGGCTCTATCGACATTTGCACGGCGAAGACATGCCGGATTTCGAGGCCGGCCGCGCGCTCGGCGAAGCCTTCTTCTGGATCAACACAGTGCCTTACAAACCACTCGGCAATCGGGCCTGGTCGGTGGTGATCAAGCGTCGCTTTCATCCGCTCATGCAAGGTTTGTTGATTGAAAACTGGCGCGGGCGTGACATCGTCACCCTCGGCCGTGAAGCGTTTCTCTGGTTCGGCATGGAGCAATCGCGCGAGGTGCGCCGGCAACTTGAAGCCTACTGGCAGCGTGAGGATCGTTTCACCGCCCATTTCGATATCGAACTGGCGACCGAGCAAGGCGCCATGCGGACGTTTCGCCTGCACCCACTGCCGCATCCCTCGCCACGCAATCTGACGTGGTTCAAGCGCTTCCCTGCGCTCCTGGAAACGCGGCTACAGCAATTACTTGATTGAACGCCTTCAGTCATCGGCACCATGGCGGCGCATGAAGCTGCGGTCGATATGGTCCTTCCAGGTGCCCAGTAATTTGCCTTCGGCCGTCAGGCTGGCCCAGCTCAGCAATGCACCGCCGCGCCCATCGGCCAGCAGAGCGAGGCTGTGCGTCTGCGGATGATAGTGGCGCAGCGGCTGGCCGATGGCTGCTCGGCCGAGGTTGGTAGCGAGCACATCCGCCTGACGCACGGCATGCACACCGTTGCGCGCGGCACCGGGAAGGCTGGCGCAGTCGCCGCTAGCGAAAACGTGTGGATGCGAGCGGCTCTGGAGGGCCGGAGTCACCTCGATGAATCCGCGAGAATCCAGGCGCAAGCCGGACTCACGCAGCCATTCCAGTGGGTTGGGCCCGGTCGCGACCACAAGACGTCGGCCCCGCCAGCGTATCTGGCCGTCGCCGATCAGAGTATTACTATGCACCGCCTGGATCGGGGTCTGCTCATGGACCTGCACCCCGGCACGCTGTAGATGCCCTAACGCGATGCGGCGAAGGCGCGGCCGATGACCGGTAAGGAGATCGTCAGCCGAGAAAAGATGGATTTCCGGCACGTGTCCAGCCATGGCCAGCGCCAGCTCAACACCTGCCGCGCCGCCACCGAGGATGGCTACCGGTTCGGGTATTTCCTGCCATTGTTGCCAGCGCCGGATGAAGTCGGCGAATGGCTTCACCGAAAGCAGCTCCATGCCATCGCCAGACTGTTCAGGCAGCCAGGGCAGGGAACCCAGGTTGAGCGACAGCCAGGTGCTGCGTAATGTCTCACCGGTCGCCAGGAGCAGTTCGGGTGTGTCGGGGAGCAACGCCACCATGGTGCCTTGGATAAACTCCACCCCGGCCGCTGCGCAGAGCTTGGGTAGTCCGACGCGGCACTGGCGTGTCTGGTAGTGCTCGGCGATCAGACCCGGCATCATCCCTGAGTACCAGGCGTGAGGTTCGGCTGATACCAGACCGATGCGGCCCATGGGGCGTTCACGGCTGGCCCATAGACGCAGCACGCCGAGGTGGCTGTGACCAGCGCCGGCAAGCAGTAGATCGAAATCAGTGTTCATGACGCATCAGGGCAGGGCTGATGCGCATGGAGAACGGGTCGGCTAAGGGTTGTCTGCTGCAGCGTGGCATCCATGGCGAGAGGTCCTCCATTGCAACCGGCCGGCGGGCTTGCATCAGTCGCAGCCCAGCGAGCGCCGAGGGCGGTGGGATGCTCGCTAGCAGTATAGTTTCTATGCGGCCCGTTGCCTGAATCTTCTTCGCTGCCCGCAGGGCATCAGCCGCTTGGTGCTACAGCGACGCGGTGCCGATCGAGACGCTGAGCGTGTGGCTGCTGCCGGGTGCCAGCTGGACCATGTCGTCCAGCACGTTGGCGGTCTCGATGCAGACCATGCGCTGCCAGGCATCATCGGCAAATTGCGATAGCCGCTGCGCCTTGGCAACCCAGGGATTCCACAACACGGCCGAGCGGGAGCCACGGCTCTCCAGGGTGATGCGGCGATTAAGTCCCGGATCGCGCAGGCACAAGGTCGGCGGCAGGTCCAGGTAGATGCGGTCCGTTTCGCCGTCGAAGGCCAAGTCGTCCTGCTGCTGCCGCTGCTGCCAGTTTTCCAACGTTTCGATGTAGGGACGCCCGTCCAGGCCTTCGACCGTCACCTGATGAATATCGCTGATGGTCAAGTAGCTGTGCAGCGCCTGGGACAGCGCGACGGGAGCGCCGCCCTGGTTGCGGCTGGTGAGCGTCAGGTGCAGCCGCTGGTCCAGACGGATCTGCAGGCTCAGTTCGACAGCGTGCGGCCAGCCGGGAAGGTCACCGGCGTTGCAGGCGAACTCCAGCGTGGCGCTGTCGGCGTCGCTGCGTGATTCTTTCAACATCCAGTCGATGTTGCGCACCAGCCCGTGTGCCGGGGCCGGCTGGTTGCCCTGGTATGCGTCCTGTATCGGCTGTGGATTGCGCGCCAGATCGCCGAACCAGGGCCAGCACACCGGGATGCCGCCGCGCACTGCCTGGCCGTGCTCGAAGGTCGCCTCTTCGCTGAGCCAAAGGACCGGTGCCCCCTCGTCCTGGCGGTAGCTGAGCACTTGCGCACCCTGTTCGGCGACTACTACTTCGGCAGCACCGTTGCGGATGCGCCAGCAGGCAAGTTGGTCCATTTCGATGCGCTGGATGTCGACGGGCATGGCAGTCTCGTTGGCAAGGGATAACGGGTTGTTCTGACCCTGCCGGCAGCGAAGGATTCCGTCGCGGTGAGGCTGCGGATCAGCGCTACGGAAACAGGTCGCGGCTGATTGGGGTGCCGAGCCGCCCCGGCCTCGAGCCGCGGGCGGATCCGGGCGAAGGATCAGCGGCCCTGACAGGCATCCACGCGCAACCAGCGCTCCAGCAGTTTGAAACCTTGCATCAGGACGAAGGCAATGATCAGGTAGATCAGGCCGGCGGTAAGGAACATCTCCTCGTGCATATAGGTGCGCGCCGCGATCTTGCGCGCCATGCCGGTCAGCTCGAGCAGGGTGATCGTACTGGCCAAGGCGCTTGCCTTGAGCATCAGGATCACTTCATTGCTATAGGCGGGCAGACCGATGCGCGTGGCGCGCGGGAGGATAATGTGCCGCAGTGCCTGATAGCGGGACATGCCCAAGGCTCGGGCGGCCTCGACTTCTCCTGCCGGCACGTTCTGGATTGCGCCACGCAGGATCTCGGCAATATAGGCAGCGGTATGCAGGGTCATGGTGATGACCGCGCACCAGTAAGGATCGCGCAGAAATGGCCAGAGCCAGCTTTGGCGAACCACCTCGAACTGCGCCATGCCGTAGTAGACCAGGAACAGCTGGACCAGCAACGGCGTGCCGCGGAAGAAGAAGATGTAGCCGTAAGGCAGGGCGCGCACTGCGAGTATGCGCGAGGATCGGGCGATGCCCAGCGGCAGGGCGAGAATCAGCCCGGCGACAACCGAAACGCCAACCAACTGCAGGGTGAGCCAGGCGCCCTCGAGGAAGCTTGGCAGCCACTTGATGAACAATTCCCAGCTCATGCGGCGCTCCTGACGAAGCCGCGACCGGCACGTTTCTCAAGAAAATACATGCCCGTCATGGCGACGACGGTCAGGCCCAGATAAATGAGTGCGGCGACGACGAAGAAGGTGAACGGTTCCTTGCTGGCGGTTACGGCGATTTGCGAGCTGCGCATGATTTCTTCCAGGCCGATGACCGAAACCAGAGCGGTGTCCTTCATAAGGATCATGAACAGATTACCCAAGCCAGGCAGGGCCAGGCGCCACATCTGGGGCAGGATCAGACGCAGGAAGATCCGTCGCTTGCCGAGGCCGAGCGCCAGTCCGGCTTCGCGATGCCCTTTCGGAATCGCCAGCAATGCGCCACGGAAGACTTCCGTGGCATAGGCTCCGAAGCACAGGCCGAGGGCGATAGTGCCAGCGGCGAACGGGCTCAGGGCGAGATTTTCAATGCCGAACACGTTGCCGATGCCGCGCACCAGGCTGATCGTGCCGAAATAGATCAGCAGCACCCAGAGCAGCTCGGGCACGCCGCGCACGATGGTTGAATAGGTGCCGCCCAGCCAGCGCAGTGCAGCGAACGGAGAGGTTTTGGCCAGTGCGCCAAGCAGCCCGAGCACCAGGCCCAGGGCCAGTGCCGCGAGGGCTAGCTGAATGGTCATCCAGGTTCCGGCGATCAGCGCCGGACCGAATCCATGAAGGTCGGGAATCATATGGGCTCAAACACCAAAGCCCGACCTACCAGTGCTGGTGGCCGGGCTTCGGTTCAGACGGATCAGTAGATGTTGAAGGGGAAGTACTTGGCGTTGATCTTCTCGTAAGTACCGTCAGCGATGATCTCGGCCAGGGCCTTGTTCAGCTTCTCACGCAGCTCGTCGTTGCCCTTGCGCACGGCGATGGCGATCTTGTCGTCATCGAACACCGGCTCGCCTTTGAATTCGAAGTCCTTGCCGGCATCGCTCTTGAGCCATTCCCATTGCACGAAGGAGTCAGCGAGGATGCCATCGACGCGGCCAGAGGCGAGATCGAGATAGGCATTTTCCTGCGTGTCGTAGAGCTTGATGTCAACCACGCCGTCCAGGTTGTCTTCCAGCCAGGTGCCGGCGATGGTCGCGCGCTGGGCGCCGATTACCTTGCCGTCCAGATAGTCCTTGTTGGCCTTGAAGTCGACCGACTTGGGCGCCACGAACTGCAGCTTGTTGGTGTAATAGTGGTCGGTGAAATCGACGGCGTTCTCACGCTCCTCGGTGACCGACATCGAGGCGGCAAGGAAATCGAACTTGCCAGCGTTGAGCGCAGGGATGATGCCGTCCCAGTCGGAAGTGACCACTTCGCATTCGACTTCCATCTTCGCGCAGAGCGCGTGGGCGATATCCAGGTCGAAGCCGACCACCTGACCGCTGGAGTCGATCAGGTTGAAAGGAGGGTAGGCGCCTTCAGTGCCGATGCGCAGCTTGTCGGCCGCAAAGGCGTTGGCGCCGAGCATCAGGGTGGCGGCGGCGGTCAGCAGAATCTTCTTATAGCTTTTCATGTGGTGTTGCTCCATTAGCGATGGCTGGACATGAACTGTTTACAGCGTGCCGATTGTGGATTGTCGAACACCTGCTCGGGCGTTCCTTGCTCTTCGATCAGGCCCTGATGGAGAAAAACCACCTCACTGGAGACCTGTTTGGCGAAGTTCATTTCATGAGTGACGAGCAGCATGGTGCGGCCCTCATCGGCCAGCGACCGAATCACTGCAAGCACTTCTTGTACCATCTCCGGGTCGAGCGCCGAGGTCGGCTCATCGAACAGGATCACCTTCGGTTGCATCGCCAGGGTGCGCGCGATGGCCGCGCGTTGCTGCTGGCCGCCGGATAGCTGGTTGGGATAGACGTGGCGCTTGTCAGCGATGCCCACCTTGGCCAGCAGGGCTTCGGCGCTTTCGGTGGCTTCGGCTTTGCTCAGGCCGAGCACGCGTCGCGGCGCCTCGATGATGTTATCCAGGACGCTCATGTGCGGCCAGAGATTGAAATTCTGGAACACGAAGCCGAGCTTGCTGCGCATCACGTTGATCTGCTTGGCGTCGGCTGCCACCAAGTCGCCGTCTTTGGCACGCTTGAGGCGTAACTGTTCGCCGGCGACGAGTATTTCGCCCTCGTTGGGGTTTTCCAGCAGATTGATGCAGCGCAGGAATGTGGACTTTCCGGAGCCGGACGAGCCGAGGATGGAAATCACATCGCCGTCGCGCGCTGTCAGCGAGATGCCTTTGAGTACTTCCAGATCGCCGTAGCGCTTGTGCAGGTTGCGGATTTCCAGTGCTGGGATGGCCTCAGCCATTGAGCTTCCTCTTCTCGGACCAGGCGTTGCGTGGTCCCTTTACTATGTAAATTGCGCTCCGGCCGACAGCTCGCCCTCCTGGCGAGGCGCAAACCTAGCATGGGCGGAAGCATGCGCCAAGCGCGGCGCCGCGCCAAGGTTTGTGACCGGCCGGTCACTTTGGTGTGGTCCCTTTACATCACCCTCTATGTATAGATGAATTTGCGGGTTATGGGGCGTGAACGGCGAGCGAATGCCAGCCGACGTTTGGGGCTCAGAGCGCGTAATGTGTTTATGGATGATCAGGCTTGGGCAGATCCGTATCGCCGCCAAGCATTTCGTCATGCTCCTGCATCTTCCATGGCAGGCTGCCGGGAGAGATGTGCAGGAAATGCAGGTATTTCTCGAACTGGTCGAGAATGTCGCTGATGATGTCCTGCTGACCATAGCCATAGATGTCGTAATGCTGCCCCCCGCGGCGCAGGAAGACCTCCGCGCGGTAGTACTGTTCATCGGCATCTGGCCCCTCGGAAAGCGCGAAGGCGGGCATGGCATAGCCGACCATGCGGATCTCATAGATGAAATCAACCTGATCTTCCTTGATGACCTCCAGATAAACACGGGAGTTGGCCTCATCGGTATGCACTTGGGCGTCCCACTCCTGGCCGCTGAGCTCGCGTTGCACGCGGCGCATCGCCTTGAGCACGGTACTGCTCATGAACTCCTCGACGTGGTCGCGGTTCGGGAAGCTGACCATGCCGGCCAGGCGCTTCTTCCACAGGCCCGGACCCGCGTTGCTGGCCAGACGCGTGCTCTGCATATGGTTCTGCAGGCTGGTTTCGTGGTGCCCTTCGATCACCAGCGCGCGCCACATGCCCAGCGCGGCGATCATCATGATGATGGCGAAGGGTAATGCGCTGGCGATGGTCATGGTCTGCAGCGCGCTGAGGCCGCCGGCGAGCAGCAAGGTGGCGGCGACCAGTCCTTCGATGGTGGCCCAGAATACGCGCTGCCAGACCGGTGTTTGAGCCGCTCCGCCGGCGGCCAATGAATCGATCACCAGGGAACCGGAGTCCGAGGAGGTGACAAAGAACGTAATGATCAGCACCACCGCCAGGAACGATGCGATGGACGTCATCGGTAATAGCTCGAACAGTTTGAACAACGCGATGGCGTTATTCGCCTGCACGTCGGAAATCAGCGAGGTGTAACCCTCGATCATGATCAGGTGCAACGCGGTGTCGCCGAATATCGAGAACCAGAGAAAGGTGAAAATCGTCGGCACGAACATCACGCCGAAGACGAATTGCCTGATCGTCCGGCCGCGGCTGATCTTGGCAATGAACAGGCCAACGAAGGGTGACCAGGCGATTGTCCAACCGAAGATGAACAGCGTCCAGTTGCCGATCCAGTCGCTGCGAGAATAGGCCTGCAGGTTGAAGGTGCGCTCGATGATGTTGTTCAGGTAGCTGCCGGTATTCTGCAGGAAGGTCTCAAGAATGAAGATGGTCGGGCCTACGGTAAATACGAAGAGCATCAGGCCGATCGCCAGAACCATGTTCAGCAGCGACAGGTTCTTCACACCTTTGTCGAGACCGGCCACTACGGAGCAGATCGCCATCGCGGTGATGATGGCGATGGCAATGATCTGCACGCTGATGCTCACCGGAATTTCCGGCCACAGGTAGTTGATCCCGGCATTGATCTGGGTGACCGACAGGCCCAGTGTGGTGGCGATGCCGAACAGTGTGCCCAGAATGGCAAAAACATCGACCACGTGGCCGATCGGCCCATGGATTCGCTCGCCGATGAGCGGATAGAGCGCCGAACGCATGGACAACGGCAAGCCATGACGGAACGAGAAATAGGCCAGTACCAGGCCGGTCAGGCCGTAGATCGCCCAGATATGGAAACCCCAATGGAAGAACGCGATCTGCATGGCTTGCTTGGCCGAATCGACCGTTTCCGCGGCACCGGCTGGCGGTGATGCGTAATGCAGCACCGGCTCGGCCACGCCGAAGAACAGCAGTGCGATGCCGTAGCCGGCCGAGAACAGCATGGCGAACCAGGCGGGGAAGCTGTATTGCGGTTCCGCATGATCAGGCCCCAGTTTGATATTTCCCCAGGGCGTCATGGCGATGCCGACGATGAACACCAGAAAGAAGGCCACCGACAGCATGTAGAACCAGCCGAAGTTGGTGGTGATGAAGGCGAGCGTCGAGCTGAACACCTCGCCGGCCAGATCCGGATTGCTGATGGTCCCGATCACCAGCAGCAGCGTGACGACCACTGCCGGAATAAACACCGGGAAAAGGATGATGGCCTTGGGTAGCTTCTTGTCTGCTTCCATATGTCGTTCGGATCTCTGGTTGCTAGAGGGGGCGGAAACGCGCATTGGCTCCGAAGCGAAACTGTTAACTGAAGGGTAGACGGTGATTTCGCGACAATTGCTCACCCGATAAACGGGGCGACCGGCAATTGGACGATTGCTGCGTTGAGGCAGAACGGCCGGGTATGGTCTGTTGAGACGAGGTTATAGGTGGTTTTGCGCACAACCGGAGTGAATCAATACGCCGCTTCCAACTGATGGCGACGCAGAATGCCAGACACGGTGCCGTCGGCTATGAGCGCATCCAGTGCTCGCTCGAAAGCCTGGAACTGCGCTTCGCTGAACCGCTTGCGCGACAGGCCAATACCGTATGAGACCCTCGCAAGCTCTCCTGCCTCATATAGCCCATCGAGCTGCTCCTCCCTGATCAAATGCCAGGCCACATCCTGGTTGAGCACGGCCAGGCCGTGCTCGCCGAAGCGCCCTGAGTACAGCATCTGCAACAGACGGCGATTACTCGCGGTCAGGTGAATCTGCACATCGGAGACCGGCTCGATGCGTTGGGAGAGCACGTACGAGGTACCGGACGGGCCGTAGACACCGATCACGCGGCCGGCCAGGTCGCCCGGTTGGCTGTATACGAAGGCGCTGCCATCGCGGGCGAACACGCTGTAGCGCGACGTGACGAGCATGCGGGTGATATGAAACGCGCGTTCGCGTTGCGGTGAGCGAACCACTGTGAAGATGCCGTCGGCTTCGCCCTGTTCGGCCTGCCGCAGCGCCCGCCGCCATGGATGAACCTTGATCGAACAGTCCTGGCGCAGGCGACTGCACACTGCTTGGACGATTTCCACCAGCGGACCCTTGGCCTGATGTGCTCCCGCATCGGTATGGCTGAAGGGTTCGGCTCGGTAGGTAAACGGCGGAAAATCTTCGGTGACGAACGTCCACTCCGCCGCGCTCGTCGGGACGGCGAGAGTCAGCCAGATTAGTAGAATCGAGGGGAACGTGTGCACAGCCGTTAAAGCTCCTGGTGCTTGACTGGCCTTCCTTAGCATTGCAGCCAGCAAATGGCAGCTTATGTGTAATTCTTCCGGCTCGCCAGTCTGCCAGCCCCGACGAAATTTGGCCCACGGGAAAGCCTCGATGTTGCGCTGGCTCAGCGATGCGTGGCCGCGATAAAACGAGCAACGGATCGCAGCCAGCCAGGCTTCCAGCTCAAGGTGAGAGACAGGCTGAGCGCAGCGGCACTGAGGAGCGTCATCCAGAGCAGGACGCCGAATGCCCCGCCTTGAATCAGCACCAGAAGCGAGAGGGCGCTTGCCAGCAATAACGCGGCCAGCCACCTGTGTCGTTTCCGTGCGGATGGCCCGGGCGCGAGTGGGTCGACCGCCTTCAGATGCGCTGGCTGGCCGAGCGCGAGCAAGGCGAAGGCGACATAGCTCAGCGCAAAGGCCAGCAGCGATGCGGCGAACTCAGGCACTTTGCTGCTCCTCCCGCAGCTTGCCCGCTACCGATTGCGGCAAGCGGTGGGCTCGTTGAATGCGAGCTGCGGCCAGCAGACAGAAGCCCGCGAGCACCAGCAGCATCAGGTCCATACCGGCGACGGCCGCGTGCCCTGCGGACAGGCTGTACAACAGATGGTCGCCGGTGGTGAGCCAGTTCAGCGCTACGGCACTCACCGCAAGCACGGCGGCGAATTGCAGTTGCCGGCGCCATGCCTGTGCCCGGCTCAGCACGGCGTGTGCCAGCGCCAGCAGCCAGCTCAGGTAAAACGCCCAACCCTCCAGTGCGGCGCGTTGGTTGCCGATCGCCAGACCGTCCATCGGCAGCAGACGATTGGCGATGAAGAAGGCCAGGGTTGCGATGATCAGTCCGGCACCGGCGGTTACACTCAGCGCTTCGATCAGGCGTGCGCCGATCCGTCCCTGACGCTGGTGCCTGGCACGCCGCGAGCCGGTCCAGAACAGCAGCCCGGTGCCGATCAGCACACAGCCACTGAGACCACCGGCAAAGTACAGCCAGCGCAGCGTCCAGTGGTCGAACTGGATGAAATGCAGACCTGTCAGAAAGCGCTGCACGCCGCTGACGGGGGCTGTCGAGTGCTGATGAAGCAGCGCGCCGGTCGTGCCGTCGAACGTCAGCCGGTCGACATTCATCGTCACGTCACTGGCAAAGGAGCGACGAACCTCGACGTACGCGTTGCCGTCGCCGGGATTCCAGACGCGCACGAAATAGGCCTCGCCGGGTATGCCGTTCTCGGTCCAGATGGCCTTTGCGCTCGTCAGCATGGCGTCCAGTGACACGCTTTCGGCGGTGACTCCGGATACCGGGCGCGAGTAGCTCCCCAGCGCTTCGAATTGAAACTGCGCCTGGCCTTCGGGGTAAAGCGTCTGGGTAATCCCTGGGAAATAGATCAGATAGAAGATGGTCAGCCCGGACAGGCTGATCACGAAATGAAACGGCAATACCAACACCCCGGTAAGGTTGTGCAGGTCGAGCAGGCTACGCTGCAGCCGTTTGCGTGGGCGAAAGGTGAAGAATTCGGCGAAGATCTTGCGGTGTGCTACCACCCCGGACACCAGCAACACCAGCATGCCCATCCCGGCCACGCCGACCAACCAGTAGCCGATGCTGCGCCAACCGAGGTGCAGGCTGAAATGGAAGGGAAAGATGAAGCGGGTCCCGGCCCAGCTGCCCTGGTCGGCAATCAGCTCGCCAGTGTGCGGATCGATGTGACGGCGTACCAGACCCTGTTGCGGGTCCTGATAATCGAGTAGTAGGGCCGGCGTGCGCGGAGTCGGCAGGCTAATCGACCAGACCGGCGCGCCGGCCGCCAATTGCTGCGCATGCGGCAGGACGAGCCGGTCGAGCGATAGCGATGCCGGCGCTGGCGCCAGGCGGGTGCCGGGCTGCATCCAGCGGTCGATCTCTTTATCGAACACCGACAGCGAGCCAGTCCAGAAGACCACCAGCAGCAGGCCGCCGAGCAGTACGCCAGCCCAGGTATGCAGCCAGCTCATTGATTGGCGGAAGCCGTTGCCTGGTTCCATATCAGCGCTCGATCAAAGTGCGCGCAGCCAGCAGTGGGGTCAACCAGTACTGCAAACCCATACCGAACAGTGTGCCAGCCAGCAACCATGCCCAGATCTTCCAGAGCTTGCGTTCGGCAAAGCTCCACAGCAGCAGCACCAGGTACAACAAGAAGCCGAGCATGGCGGCCAGAATCACCGCGTCGCTGCGCGCCATCCCGCCCAACAGGGCCAGCAGCTGGGCGCCGCTGCCAGCCAGAGCAACGGTACAGGCGTAGCCGCCCACAACCGCTGCGAGCACACGCACTGCCACCGCGCTGCGTCTATACCAGGCGGTTGTCAGTTGTTGGCGGCGGTTCGTCAAGGCTGCGCTCACATTCAAAAGTCGAGCTGGTAGCCCAGCGTGAATGTCCTACCACGGCCGTTAAACAGGCGCTGATTGACTGTCGCCGCCGAGCCGGTATTGCCAGCCTGCGCGTAGTAGGTCAGATAGTCTCGGTTGAGTAAATTCTCAATACCGAGACTGACCTCACCCACCGGCAGCCGATATCCCAGGGAGGCATCGACCAGGCTGTAACCATCGAATTCCAGGCCCGGCGTGTCGAAGTCCCGGCTGGCGTAATGGTTGGCTTGCAGGCGGCTGTGCAGTTTATCGGTCCAATTCGCCTGCCAGCTCACGCCGTAGCGGTCGGGAGAAATATTGGCACCGTTGAGATCGGTGTCGACCTTGCCGTCGTCATCGGTGTCGGAGCGACCGTTGACCTGCGCATATACCACTTGCAAGCGGTGGGCATCGTTAACCTGCCAGCCGCCGCTGAGCTCCACGCCGTCGATCTCGGTGCGCTCGCGGCGGACCTGATAGACGCCGCCTACGCTATCCAGACGCGAACCCAGATCGGCGTCGGATTCGTAATAGCTGATTTCCGCATCGAAGGGACCACGGTTGAAGCGTAAGCCAATTTCGCGGTTGTCGGTCACTATCGGCTGCAAATCGAGAAAGCTATCCACGTTCAGGTTCGGCTCGCTGATGCCACGCAGCACGCGGCCGACGTCCGGCATACCGAAACCTTCGGAATAGTTAGCGAACAGCTGCACCGCGTCGGTCATCTGCCATACCAGGCCGGTATTGAACAGAGTTTCCTCGAAGGTTGGATTGCCGCCTTCGACCGTTTGGCCACCTCCTGCCGAGGCGATGGTGCGGAAGGTGTCCACTTCCAGTTCGGCGAATTCGTGGCGGACACCCGCATGCAGCGTAAGGCGCTCGTGAGCGCGGATCTCGGCCTGCAGGAAAGGCGCGTAATTGCGGAACACCGTCTCCGGCACCCACTCGCGGTCGGTTTCGATGAGCATCTGGCTGGTGGTGTCCTGCAGAACATCGAGGCCGCCGGTGAGCTTCAGGTGATCATCGAACATGCCGTCGCGGCTCAAGGTCAGCTTGCCACCGAACTTGCCCGACTCATTCTGCGACTGGTCATAGAGCGTGCCGGCAGGAGCGATTGCGGGATCCTGAAAGGTGCCATGAGTACCGCCGCCAAAGCGTGCGCGAAAGCGCTGGCTGTATAACTGCAGACCCAGTTCGTTGCCGTACAGATCGGCGTGCTTATACGACAGGCTGGTCGCCAACACTTCGTTCTGTGGCGCTTTGCCCTGCGGATCGCCCTTGCGTGACGTAGCTGGTGTACCGGTTGCACGATCGCCGGGCACGTTGACGTACTCGTGCTCGCCTTCGACTTCATAGCGATTGACCATCAACGCGATGTTCTGATCATCGTCCAGCCAGTAGCCAAGCTTGAGCAGCAGGTCGTTGCTGGTCGAATCCATGATGTCGCCCTGGGTGTCGTCTACGCCGATCAGGTCGCCGTTAGCGTCATAGAACATCCCGTGAGTCTGCCAGCTGGCGGCGGCGAGATAGTCCCAATTGCCCTGATTGCCTTCAACGCGGTAATCCAGCTTGTAGCCAAGCCCTTCCGACTCATAGTCGGTTGGCGCAGTGAAGCTGACCCCGGCATGCTGCCGAAGCGTACCGCTCTGAGGGCGGCGGGTAACGTAGTTGATGATTCCGCCAGTTGCGCCAAGGCCGTGTTCTGCGCTGGCTCCGTGAATCACTTCGATACGCTCGACCATAGACAGATCGATGGTATAGCCATCACGAGCACTGTCGCGTAGAGGGGTCGATTGCGGTATGCCATCAATCAGGACTAGTGCCGAGCGCCCACGAAAAGTCTCGCCTGAGCTGGTCATCTTTTGCCGGCTAGGTGAGTACGAAGGGATCAGGTTGCTCAACACCTGACCGTGATCGGAGGTGATCGCCAGCTGCTGTTCGATCTGTTCGCGGCTGATCACGGTAATCTTCTGTGGCGTCTTGCCCACTTCGCTTCTTCCACGCGTAGCGCTAATGGTCACCGCATCGAGTTCCATCGCCTCATCGGCAGATACCGGCGCACTGGGCATGGATAGCGTAGCCAGAGAGATAGACAGATAGAGGTAGGACTTGCGAAACACTTAGGCGCTCCCGATGTTGTCTGTATAGAAGAAGATCGGGGCGGGAATGTAAACTAAATGTAAACGGTTTGCATTAACTTTTCGGCGAAAGATGGCCGGCTGCCAGTGCGCGGGCGGCGGCCGAAGCGGGTCCTGTCGGCATGATCGATGCGATGTTGGTTCCGCCATTAAGGCAGGAAACGCCGCCGGGGTGATCTCGCCGTCGGGCATACGCTCCCTGGGTCTAGGCGAACGACGTTCAGTTGCCGCTAGCTGATGTCCTGAGCACGTTAAAAACCTTCCGCTATCTGAATCCAAACTCGACGTTCCCACGTAGCTAAGAAGCGATGACCAGCTGCGTGCTGCTCGCATGCTCTTAAACCTACCCAGGGACCCTGTATGAAAAAGCCAGAAAAAAAAGAAAAGCGCCGTCTATTGCTTACACTTTTCTGCACAACGATAAGCCTGAGCATCGGTACGGGCACAGCCAAAGCAGAGAACAGCTACAGCAATAAGTTATTGCTAACTGGAGGGGTGTCGCAGATAGAAGGTTCAGCCGGCGGGGGATTGACGCCTTGGGCGGTAATCGGCGGTTATGGCACCAGCGATGAAATTGGCGCAAACGTGCATTACTCCTATGCCAATGCAAATGATTTTGCGCTGAGTACCTACGGCCTTTCCGTAGGGATTTATGACAGGTTGGAGCTTTCGATCGCTGAGCAGCGCTTCAACATAAGTGAGCTGAATGCAGCGCTTGGCGGGCTGTTGGGCCAGAGCGATATCAAGCAAACAATACTGGGGGCCAAAGTGCGTCTGGCTGGAGAGGCCGTGCTGGATCAAGACACCTGGATGCCGCAGATATCGGCCGGGTTGCAATATAAGCAGAACCAGGACGAAGACTTGGTGAAGTTCCTTGGTGCTAAGGATGACTCCGGCGTTGATTACTATGTCTCGGCGACAAAGTTGCTGCTGGACAAGAGCTTGCTGCTCAACGGAACGCTGCGCATGACGAAAGCTAACCAGTTGGGCATCCTCGGTTTTGGAAGCGAGGATAACAACAGCTATGAGCCACAGCTCGAGGTATCAGCCGCTTACTTGTTATCGCGTAATTTGGCTGTGGGCGCAGAATATCGGATGAAACCCAACAATCTTGACGAAAGTAACGTGCCCGGTGGGGTTCTTGCTGAAGACGATTGGTGGGACGTGTTTATCGCTTACGCGCCGACCAAGAACGTCTCGGTTACCGCGGCCTATGTCTATTTGGGAAACATCGTTGACGGCAAGAAACTTGGTATCGGCGGCTTTGGCGACCAGGAAGCTACCTACTTGTCCGTGCAGCTAGGCTTCTAACGTCGCGTATCAGTTCCTATTTAAAGGTTACCAGCATGAATATCTATATCGAAAAGTTTTTAACACAGCTGCGGACAGTATTTGTTCTCGCGTTTGTGTCGTTCGCAAGCAGTGGCGTACAAGCAGATACTTCTACTTTCGAGGATTTTGGCGGCAAGCCTGGCCTGGTCAGAATAATGGATGATCTTATGATCAATTTGATCGAGGACCCTCGTACGCGAGATTTCTTTAATAATGAGAAGCAAGATTTCATCAAGGCTATGCTGGTAGAGCAGATGTGTGAATTGCTCGACGGGGGGTGTACATATACCGGCCGTGACATGAAAGCTTCTCATGCCCATCTGAGCATTAATCGAGCCGAGTTCAACGCATTGGTTGAGTCATTCCAGCTAGCGATGGACAAGCATGGCGTGCCGTTTGCCTCGCAGAACAAGCTGCTGGCAAAGCTCGCCCCGATGTACCGCGATATAGAGGGGCCCGCTGGTCAGGGCCCCAAAGCGACGTCATCGGCAGAGTCGATGTCGCGCTAACCCCTCAGCACCTGCGAACTGCGGCAGATAGTTCGCTACAGTTCGCAGGGTTTATTAGCGAAGTGGAGTGCAGTATGACAAGTGGCCGAGCGTTATCACGAGGGGGCGGCTACCTCGCGGCATGGCAAAAGAATAGGGAAGTAGAGAGTACCGAGGCGCCCAAGCAAATAAGGCAGTGGGAGTCATTAGCCCGCCACTGCCTAAAGCCGTTAAGGCATCATAACTTTGTCAATAACGTGGATTACCCCGTTGGACTGCATAACGTCTGCGATGCTGACACTCGCGGTATCGCCGTTAGCATCGGTGATGGTCAGTGTTTTGCCGCTCTCCTTGACAACAAGCGGCTTTCCTTGAACGGTGTTCAGTTCGGTTGACCCGCCTGCTTTCTTCACCGCCGCCATTAAATTCTCGGCCGTATGGGTGCCGGGTACAACGTGGTACGTCAAGATGTCAGTTAACTTGGCCTTGTTTTCCGGCTTTACTAACGTATCCACAGTCCCTTCTGGCAAAGCTGCAAAGGCATCATTCGTTGGTGCAAACACGGTGAAAGGGCCAGCGCTACTTAGCGTTTCGACCAGGCCGGCTGCTTTGACAGCTGTCACCAGAGTGGTGTGGTCATTTGAATTAACGGCATTTTCTACAATATTTTTGCTTGGATACATGGCTGCCCCCCCGACCATCACGCTATCGGCGGCGAGGGCTGGAAAAGCGGCGCCGATAGAAAGGGAAATACAGGCAGCTACCAAACTGTGACGTATCGTGCTCATAACTTTATCTCCGCGAGTAAACCCCACGTGGGGTATTCAAGCTACGCAGTGAATTCCTTTAAGGATGCACAGGTCGGTGAAAAAGTTATCGGACGCGAACGGCTATGCCAAAACACTAAATACTGGAGAGCGCTCCTGTTGCTATCACCGGCCCGGTAGGGAGGCCTGTAGGTGAACCGCCGGTTGGCTCCAAAGAGATCGCAAACACTGTTCTCGCTTGCGCATATGCGCGCAGATGCTCAGGAACCGGCAGGGTTGTAGCATGCCCGCTGGCCAAGGTACCCAGGGATTGGGGCGCGCCATCCGGCACGATCAACCAGAGCTCGGCAACCCGACCATCGAGGGCAATTGGTGTCGCAGGGATAACGACGATGCGGTGCCGCTGTGAATCGATTGTGGCCGTAAACGCCGCCTGCCCACTCTCCAGCTCCAAGGCTGCGATCAGAGTCGGCGCGGACGTTAGGCCGCCTGATTGCAGATACAGCATGAGTACGCCGGCAATTACCATTGCAGTCGTTAGGCTTCCAGCTGCAAGCCATCTCCATAGGGTCAGGCTATCCCACAGACGTCGCCGCTGCGCCGACGGCATGGCGGATGTGCGTGGGGCTTCAGTCGGCGGTAGCAATGCGGTGATACGCGGCCAGATGTAAGGCGGGGGCGGTACAGCCGGGATATCTTCGGCCAGCGGCGCCAGGTGTTCTTGCCAGACGGACAGGCGATCGGCTGCGCGCCTATCACTGGCGACCAGCGCTTCGACTGCGCTTCGCTGCGGTGCGTCAAGCACGCCCAGCACATACTCGCCCAGGCGCAGGTCGTCGTCTTGTTCCTTTGTATCGGCAGGAGTAGTCATCGTTCCAGGCACGCCTTAAGGCGGATAAGGCTTCGGCGAATCCAACTCTTCATAGTTCCCAGTGGCACGCCGGTCCGGCTGGCCAATTCTTCATAGGTACAGCCATCGAAAAAAGCGGTCCGGATCACCTGCTGATGGCGAACCTCGAGGCCCGAGAGGCAATGATCCAGGCGCCGCTGCTCGCTGTGCCATTCCACTGGATCTACAGGCTGAGCTTCGTCGGGTAGATCAAGCCCATCGATAGTTTCTTGGTGGCGTTCGACGCCGCCGACTCGCAAGCGATCAATACATTTGTTTCGGGCAATCATGGCAAGCCAGGTGATCGGACTGGCGCGCTGCGCATCAAACTGTGCGGCCTTATGCCATACGGTCAGATACACCTCTTGAAGGAGGTCTTCTGCATCACTGCGCTGCGGCAGCATTCGTACGCAAATCCCGAATAACTTGGCTGAGGTACGCCGGTAGAGCAGCTCGAAGGCTCCACGGTCTCCTCGCGCAATGGCGGCCAGCAAATCGCCCAATCCTGGGACGCTCTCGTTGGCGTCAGTCATCTAGGCAATTCAAAGTCATGAGTTCCTAAAGCAGGAGTGTTGCCGTCGCCGCAGTGGGTGCGCCGCAGTTGGCGCTGTAGGTTATCCGATCCGGGGCTGCTGATCTAATGCCACAAATTATCTCTTGAAGATCGGTGAGCCGTCCTGGGAGGTTTCGAACCCAGACGCAGAGCGCGTCACTTGGCACAGTGCAGGATATGCTAACTAACAATTTGACCGAGCGATAATCCCCCGCAGTACGTTTGTTCTAACGCCGCGGCCGCGGTGCCGGGGCTAATCGATCCAGGCCGGCGCATAAATGGCGCGCAAGATTCGAGATAGCCAGGAATAGGCCTTATGTGTCTGCCGCCAGCGCATAAGGGGAAGGTCCCCTATGAGGTGAGCCGTTTGGCGTATGGTGATGCCTCCGAGCATCTTCGAATAGTTCCCATGTCTCCAGGGCTTTTGCGACGCCAGGGCCGTACTGCACGGAGCTTCCGCACAAGCTGGTCCCGTCGTGGCGCTATCTTGGACGGAGGCAGCCAGAAGGTCAGCTAAATACGCCGAACCCGCGACGGCGGAAGCGCCGGAAGAAACGAACTCACCCATGCCTTCAGCGTAGTGCCCTGTTGGCCAGCCTCACCACCGTATCTGTCACTATGCCATAGACTACGTGCGCCACGAGTCCACGCGCGTGAGCCTGCCATGGATATTCCTGCGGCTTGCCCGACAAGCCGGTGACGGCATTTAGCCCCTCATCTTGCATGAGGAAAAGCCCAAGCCCGAACGCGCTACCCCGACCTGCACTCAGCACGGGCACCTTTCGGTACATGGCTCCGTATAAGGCGCCAGGGAGGATGCCCAGTGAGTAATGAGCAGCAAGGCCCGCCGGGTGCGGCTGGCTGATGTCCTTGCCCGTCACCCCGGCGATCTTGTCCACCATGACATGGGCGGGATCCATGCCCTGTGGTCGGGCAGCCACGGTCCGCTCTCTCGCCTTTTCCGACACATGGTTGTATGCAAACCAGTCGAGCCGATCCATAGCCCAAACCGCAATGGCGCCAGCGGTGGCACCCACGACCGCACCGATCAGCACGTTTGTGGCGTTATCAGCCCCTGAGTCCTCAAAAGACATGGAAGGACCTCTCGATAATAGGATGTCTCTATTGGAAGAGACGACGTCAGCCGTAGTTCCGCGCCTCTGATAGGCGGGCGTGCCGCAACGAACCATTCGAGGTCAGAGCGGGCGAAGCAGCATCGGCGAGGCTGAAATCCGCGACACTACGTGTTCTGCCGAGGCCAGGGGGCTATATGTGCGATCCCGGTGGGTGAACCGGCTCTCTTCGGCTCGCTAGCGCAGGTGGATCGGGCGTTGGCTTGGACCTCGAAAACAACGGTCATCGTGCTGCGATCGGGAGTAAAGCGATTTCGCCCGTAACACTGATGATCTCGGGCGGGCAGGCGGGTGATTATGCTTTTCTTACGTACGCGGTCCGCCGGTTTGTTTGGGCGTAATAACGCAGCGCCGGCAACAGAGGCGCACGTGCTGTGCTGGGGTACGCCTTGAAGGACCTAAGGCCGCCGTTCGAAAGACAGAGACTAGATCTTCGGTCTGCGTCGAGGACGCTCAAAGCAAAAAGGCCCACCCGCGAGGGTGAGCCTTTTTGACGTATGGTGGTGCCCAGGGACGGAATCGAACCGCCGACACGGGGATTTTCAATCCCCTGCTCTACCGACTGAGCTACCTGGGCAACGGGGCGCTATTAGACGGATTTGGCTTTTGCCTGTCAAGCGCGGTCAAGAAAATATTTAGCCAGAACGGGCGTTTAGCGTCGGGATGGGGCATCAATAGCCGACCGTGAGCCACGGCGGCTGTCCGGAGCGAGCATGGCCAGAGCGGCGCTTGCTTTGGGCAGGGCTCACTCACTCGGCGGTACGTAGCCTTCGGCCTGGGCGTATTCTTCGCCGGAAAGGAATTTGTCCATCTCTGTCTGCAGGAACTTGCGGTCCTCGGCGTTCATCATGTTCAGCCGGCGCTCGTTGATTAGCATGGTCTGGTGCTTCTGCCAGTCGTCCCAGGCCTTCTTCGATACGTTGTTGTAAATGTCCTCGCCCTTTGCGCCCGGATACGGCGGGCGCTCGAGGCCAGGAAGTTCTTCTTTGTACTTGCGGCAGTTCACGGTGCGGGTCATGACATCTCTCCTGCGTTCAATTCGGCGGCGGCGCGCTTGAGCAGCATCTTCACCGGGGCGGCGAGCCCCAGTCGCGGCGGGGTGGCGAGGTTATACCAGAGCCAGTCTGGCTCGGCCACGGCGTTGGCCTCGGACTTGACTGTTATCAGCCAGGGCTCGATGGCCAGCTGGAAATGACTGAAAGTATGGGTCAAGCAGGGCAGCTCTCGGCGCTGTTGTAGCTGCAGAGCGTGGCGTTCGGCGAGCGGGTCGAGCGCGGCCAGATCGTCCAACTCCGGCAGGCTCCAGAGTCCGCCCCAGAGGCCAGTGGGCGGCCGACGATAGAGCAGGATGGCACCCTCATGGTTGGCCAGCAAGGGCATCAGCGTGCGCTTCTGTGGAAGCGCCTTGCGAGGCTTGGGCACCGGGAAATCGGTTTCGCGACCGAGCAGATGGGCGCGACAGCCAGCCTTCAACGGGCACAGCAGACAACTGGGCTTGCTGCGGGTGCAGAGCGTGGCGCCGAGGTCCATCATCGCTTGGGTGTAATGGTTGACGCGCGTTTGCGGGGTCAGGCGCTCGGCAACGTCCCAGAGCTGCCTGGCGACTTTCGGCTCGCCCGGATAGCCATCCTGCGCGACGTAGCGGGCCAGTACGCGCTTGACGTTTCCATCGAGTATCGGCGCGCGCAGGCCCATGCTCAGGCTGGCGATGGCGCCCGCGGTGGATCTACCGATGCCGGGCAGTTCGGCGAGCCGCTCGACGCAACGCGGAAAATCACCGCCGTGCTCGGTAACGATCAGCTTGGCAGTCTTGTGCAGATTGCGGGCGCGGCTGTAGTAGCCCAGCCCCGTCCACAAATGCAGCACTTCATCTTCGGCAGCCGTCGCTAGTGCCTCAACGGTCGGCAGCGCATCCATGAAGCGGTCAAAGTAGCCAAGCACGGTACTGACCTGGGTCTGCTGCAGCATGATCTCCGATACCCATACCCGGTACGGCGTGATGCCCTGCTGCCAGGGCAGATCCTTGCGGCCATGACGGTCGTACCAGTCGAGGACGGCCGCGCCGAATTGCTCGTCGCTCAAGGGGCGTAGGATCATCGGTTGAACAGCCCTTTCAGTGCGTCCTTTAGCTCAGGACTGACCTTGTCGCCAAGCTTCTCTTCGATGGTCTCGTTGAGCTTGTCTCCTGCGAGCCTGGCGGCGATCTTGCCGAGGCCGTCCTTGTCGAAGCGGCAGGCCTTGGCGCCCAACTCCAGCGGGCCGCGGCAGTGCAGCGGCCATTCGATGCCAATATAACGCTCGTTGACGGCGCACGCCGGATCGGGCATTTCGCCCTTGTCACCTTCGATGACGATACCGATGCGGTAATCCATGCCCAGCACGCGAAGGTCGACATCGCCGTTGCCGTTTACCGTCAGGCCGGGAATGCTGGCCTTCAGGTCCGGGTTGCTGGCGACGCCGTTCCGCAAGGTTAGATTGCCTTTTAGTTCCCGGAACGGTGTGTCCTTGCTCCGCGGATCGCTGGACAACGGCTTGCGGTTGAGGGTGGCGATAGCGCGGCAGAGCTGCTGCTCGAGGTTGGCGTCGACGAGGATTCCGTTGTCGATGATGAAGCCGATCTTGCCATTGAGGTTGTCGATCCAGGCCTTCTGGCTGTTGCCCTGAGTACGCAGATCACCGTCCAAATTCAGCAGACCCTTGATAACCACTTCGTCGTTCTGGCTTTTCAGCAGTTGCTCGATTGGGACGCGAGCGATGCGGGTCTGGGCAGTTATCAGCGGTACCTGCGGGCGAACATCCAGGCTGGCCGAGGCTTCCAGACGCCCGTTGTAGAGCCCGCCGCGCAGCTCGTCCAATGTCAGCAGGCCGCCTGAGCTGCGTGCCTTGAGCGCAAAGCTGTCGAGCGGCAAATTCATTGCGGTAAGGCTGCCGATGTTCAGGTTGATCTGCGTATCCAGCCTGCGCAGCGCGCCGATCGGCAATGCCGGGGCGTCGCTCCAGGCCTGTTGCGTTGGCTTATCCGGCAGGGGCGTGGTGCCGCTGCCAATCACCGCAGCTTCACTGGCCTCGACTTCGCTCTGGCGTGCCGCACCGGCAGCGTCTTCCTTGCTCGGCGGTGGCAAATAACGATCGAGATCCAGCCGGTCGCCCTTGAGATCGACCTGCAGCGCCTGTTTGGCGAAATCGCTGACAGCTATCTGGCCGGTAAAACGGCCACCGTCCAGTTTCAGATCGAGCTCTTCGAAGGTCAGGCTGGTCGATGTGCCGGCCAAGCGGGTGACCAGCTCAGCCTTATTCAGGGCGGTGCTGTCGGCCATGGGCGGAAGCTGCTGGCCGATGCCCTCAAGAAACTCGCGCAGGCTGAATTCGGCGATGGACAGCGTGCCGGTGATCTTCGGCTGCTCCTTCAGGTCGCGCGCCTTCAGCTCACCAAGGCCGCGCAACTGGTTGGCGGTGAACTTCAGGCTGGTCCACTCGGCAATTTCGGCGGCCAGGTCGACCAGCAGTTGGCCCTGGGCGCTGAAGGAAAGTGTCTTGCCCTGCAGCGGCTCGCCGGACGCCTCACCGCTCAGACGCAAGTCTTCCAGTTGATATCGTTGCAGCTTGGTATCGAAGCGCAGCGCGCCCTGCAATTCGGTGCGGGCCCGCATCACCGGCTTGTTGCTGCCGAAGAAGGCGTTGAGCTTGACCGGGATCGCGGTGGCTTCGCGAATGGCGCCAGTGGTCAGCTCGATGCCTTCGGCGCTGAATTGCTGGCCGCTTTGCGCGTCATGGTAGGCCACTCGTGCATCGCTGATGGTCAGGCTGTCGATATCCAGTTGCAGCGGGCGCCTGGTGCTATTCGATGGCTGCTCGTCGGCAGACGTCTCGACCTGTTCCGCTGGCACCGCATCGCCGGGTTGCGCTTCGCTGGGTGGCTGGCCGACGCCTTCCCAGTTACCCCTGCCATTCTCGTCGCGGGCCAGGGTCAGGTTGAGGCCGTTGAGGGTGATGTCACTCATCTGTACTTCGCGACTGAACAGCGGCAGCACCCGGACCGATAGGCCCAGCATGCGCAGATCGGCGAAGGGCTGCTGCGGTGTGCGCACGCTGGCCAGGGTGGTGTCGTGCAGTTCCAGACCGAGCCAGGGGAAGAGGCTCCAGCCGATGTCGCCGTCGATGTTGAGCTCTAGGCCAGCCTTGTCGCGGGCAAGCGCGCGGATTTCATCCTTGTAGTCGTTGGGATCGAACAGATGAGTCAGGGCAAAGCCCAATGCGACGATGAGCAGCAGCAACCCGAGGATTACCAGGCCCAGGATCTTGCCGAGCGCTTTCATGGACAGGTCCTTTGTGTGTTTGGCTTTTCAAAAGCAGCGAGTATAGCGCCACGAACCACGGCTTTCGCCGCAGCTGGCGTTGGAGTGGCTACGTGCGTCTGGGTTCCTGTCCGGTTGCAGTGCGCCACGAACCGTGGCACCGAGATCAGCTGGCGCTAGATCGGATCCAGCGGCAAATGCACCCGCGCGGCCAGTGCCTGGGCCTCGAGGTGTTCCGCTGGCGCCGCCAGATGCAGGTCCTTTCCGGCTTCACCGGCCAGGCGTTGGCTCTCTTCGAGAATTCGTTTGCCGACGCCGCGGTTGCGGGTGACCTTGCGTACACAAAGATGTGAGAGCTGCCAATGGGCTGCGTCGCGCTGCAGCAGGGCTGCACCGAGCAGGCGATCATTGAAGCGACCGGCGATCAACGTGCCATGGGCTAGCGCGCTGTCGATCAGGGCTTCGGCACTCGCATGAGGCGCCAGCAGCCAATCCGGCGCATCGGCGAAGATCTTCGCCAGGTCGGTACGATCCTGCTGGCTGGGCTCGGTGAGACTTTCGACGTAAACGGGCATGTGAACCTGGTGCGTTGTCGGTGAAGCCGGCAAGCATAACCCTGCTATTTGGCAATCGCACGACAGCGAGCTGTTCGCCAGGATCGCGGGCGATCGCTCATCGGTGTCTCGCTTTGTCGCTCCTGCAGGACGCCGAGCCACCGTCGGGCGCGTATCCTCGATGGTCGGTTTAGGCCTATAATGCCCCTCTTTTTCGCCCCACGATCAGCGGAGCTGTTGATGTCCGAACGTACGGCTTGCGTAGAGCGCAACACCCTGGAAACCCAGGTCAAGGCCACCATCAACCTGGACGGCACCGGCAAGAGCCGCTTCGCCATCGGCGTGCCCTTTCTCGAGCATATGCTCGACCAGATCGCTCGTCACGGCCTGATCGATCTGGATATCGAGTGCCAGGGCGATCTGCACATCGACGACCACCACACCGTGGAGGACGTCGGCATCACCTTGGGCCAGGCGTTTGCCAAGGCCGTTGGTGACAAAAAGGGCATGACCCGCTATGGGCATTCCTACGTGCCGCTGGACGAAGCGCTGTCGCGCGTGGTCGTCGACTTTTCGGGGCGCCCGGGTCTCCAGATGCATGTTCCCTATACTCGCGCGACCGTCGGCGGCTTCGATGTCGATCTGTTCCAGGAGTTCTTCCAGGGCTTCGTTAACCACGCGCTGGTCACCCTGCATATCGACAATCTGCGAGGGCACAACACCCACCATCAGATCGAAACCGTGTTCAAGGCCTTTGGCCGAGCGCTGCGCATGGCAGTGACACTCGATGAGCGCATGGCCGGGCAGATGCCGTCGACCAAGGGTTGCCTGTGATGCAGACGGTCGCTGTCATCGATTACGGCATGGGTAACCTGCACTCGGTCGCCAAAGCGCTTGAGCATGTCGGCGCCGGCCGGGTCCTGGTTACCAGCGATGCTCAGGTGATTCGCGAAGCCGATAGGGTAGTGTTCCCCGGCGTCGGCGCGATTCGCGATTGCATGGCCGAAATTCGCCGCCTGGGATTCGACGAGCTGGTGCGTGAAGTCAGCGTTGATCGTCCCTTTCTCGGTATCTGCGTGGGCATGCAGGCGTTGATGGAGCGTAGCGAGGAGAACGGTGGTGTGGATTGCATCGGCCTGTTCCCCGGTCAGGTGCGCTTCTTCGGCAAGGATCTGGAAGAGGGCGGTGAGCGCCTGAAAGTGCCGCACATGGGGTGGAACGAGGTAGAACAGGCGATCGCTCACCCGCTCTGGCACAACATTCCCGCCGATGGCCGTTTTTATTTCGTGCACAGCTACTACGTCGAGGCGGGCAATTCACGACAGGTAGTCGGTCGCGGCCATTACGGCAAGGAGTTCGCTGCCGCGTTGGCCGACGGTTCGCGCTTCGCCGTGCAGTTCCATCCCGAGAAGAGCCACACCCACGGCCTGCAACTGCTGCAGAACTTCGCCGCCTGGGATGGTCGCTGGTAAATGAGCCGGGCCAAGCTCAAGCCGCCGCTCCTGACGCTGGATTCCGCTCAGGAACAGGCTGCGCAGCAGACGATCAAGCGCTTTTTGGAGGATCGTTTCGAGCTGGAGCTCGGCTCGTTCGAGGCGCAGGAAGTGCTTGATCTGGTCGCCCGTGAAATTGCTCCGCTCTATTACAACAAGGCGATCTTCGACGTGCAGACGCACCTGAAGGAAAGGTTCGAAAGCATCGAAAGCGACTTGTGGGCGCTCGAGAAGAGCTGACCTTAACCGACACCCGATTTGAACAGGTTCGAGCCATGCTGATTATTCCCGCAATCGATCTCAAGGATGGCGCCTGTGTGCGTCTGCGTCAGGGGCTGATGGATGACGCCACGGTGTTTTCCGATGACCCGGTAGCCATGGCCGCCAAGTGGGTTGAGGCCGGTTGCCGCCGTCTGCATCTGGTGGACCTCAACGGTGCCTTCGAAGGGCAGCCAGTCAACGGCGAGGTGGTCACGGCGATTGCCAAGCGTTACCCGAACCTGCCGATCCAGATCGGCGGCGGCATCCGCTCGCTGGAAACCATCGAGCATTACGTGCGCGCCGGCGTCAGCTACGTGATCATCGGTACCAAGGCGGTCAAGCAGCCGGAATTTGTCGGCGAAGCCTGCCGGGCCTTCCCGGGCAAGGTCATCGTCGGACTGGATGCGAAAGACGGGTTCGTCGCCACCGACGGCTGGGCTGAAGTCTCCAACGTGCAGGCGGTCGACCTGGCGCGCCGCTTCGAGGCCGATGGCGTCTCGGCGATCGTCTATACCGACATCGCCAAGGACGGCATGATGCAAGGCTGCAACATCGAAGCCACGGTCGCTCTGGCCAACGCCAGCCGCATCCCGGTGATCGCCTCGGGCGGCATCCACAATATCGGCGATATCCAGAAGCTGCTCGACACCAATACCCCCGGGATCATCGGCGCCATCACCGGCCGCGCCATCTACGAGGGCACCCTCGATGTGGCCGAGGCGCAGGCGCTCTGCGATCTCAAATTTAAAGACGAGTAATAAGTCATGAACTGGAAGCCGGAAGCCAAGCAGCTCGACCGGCTTCCAGCTTCTGGACCCAAAGCTTCAAGCTCTTCCGGAGAAAAGCATGGCCCTCGCCAAACGCATCATCCCTTGCCTCGACGTGGACAACGGCCGCGTGGTTAAGGGCGTCCAGTTCGAAAACATCCGCGATGCCGGCGACCCGGTGGAGATCGCCCGTCGTTACGACGAGCAGGGTGCCGACGAGATTACTTTTCTCGACATCACCGCCAGCGTCGACAACCGCGATACCACGCTGCACACCGTCGAACGCATGGCCAGCCAGGTATTCATTCCGCTGACCGTGGGCGGTGGCGTGCGCAACGTGCAGGACATTCGCAACTTGCTCAATGCCGGCGCCGACAAAGTGTCGATCAACACCGCCGCGGTGTTCACGCCGGAATTCGTCGGCGAGGCTGCCGAGCGCTTCGGCTCGCAATGCATCGTCGTGGCGATTGATGCCAAGCGGGTATCCAAGCCGGGCGAAGCGCCGCGCTGGGAGATCTTTACCCATGGCGGCCGCAAACCCACCGGGCTGGACGCAGTGCTCTGGGCGCAGAAGATGGAGGCGCTGGGCGCTGGCGAAATCCTGTTGACCAGCATGGACCAGGACGGCGTCAAGAGCGGCTACGACCTGGGCGTCACGCGCGCTATCAGCGAGGCGGTGCGTATCCCTGTGATCGCTTCCGGTGGCGTCGGCAATCTAAAACATCTGGCCGATGGCGTCATCGAGGGCAAGGCTGACGCGGTGCTGGCGGCCAGCATCTTCCACTTCGGCGAATACACCGTACCGGAAGCCAAGGCCTACATGGCCAGCTGTGGCATCGTCATGCGCTGAGCCTGCTTCGAATAAAACTTTCAGGGACGTAGTCGGGCGGTTCGCGCCCGTATTCAAGGAACTCAAGCAATGTTCAAGTCCACGCTTCTTGCCTTGGCGGCCAGCCTGACGCTGGCCGCTGCCGCTGCCGCTGCTCAGGCCGCACCGGAACAAATCGATCTGCTTACTGAGAACTTCCCGCCCTACAACATGGCGGCTGACGGCAAGAACTTCGCCCGAGATGAAAATATCAAGGGTATCGCCACCGATATTATTCGGGAGATGTTCCAGCGGGCCGGTGTCGATTACACCTTGACCTTGCGCTTCCCCTGGGAGCGCATCTACAAGATGGCTCTGGAAACGCCAGGGTATGGCGTGTTCGTGACGGCTCGGCTGCCTGAGCGTGAAGCGCTGTTCAGGTGGGTAGGGCCCATCGGGCCGGATGACTGGGTGCTGCTGGCGCGCGCCGATAGCGCCATCGAGCTCAACAGTCTGGAGCAAGCCAGGCAGTATCGGGTTGGCGCTTACAAGGGTGACGCCATCGGTGAGCATCTCGTGGCCCAGGGGCTGCAACCCGCGCTGGCGCTGCGTGATCAAACCAACGTCGAGAAGCTGCAGAACGGCGCTATTGATCTCTGGGCGACGGGCGATCCAGCCGGACGCTTCCTGGCGAAGCAGCAAGGCGTAAATGGACTCAAGCGAGTGCTGCGTTTCGACAGTGCTGAGCTGTTTCTAGCGCTGAACAAGCAGGTTTCCGACGAGACGGTCGAAAAGCTGCAGGCCGCGCTGGACCAGATGCGCGCAGACGGTACGGTAAATACCATCACCGGCCGCTACCTCTGACCGGTCAGACTGACTGGCGATAGACCCTCACCGCTGCAACGCCTCGATCCAGGGGTACTCGATTGCAGAGCGTGCGCTGATTTCCTCGCGCTTCGCCGCCCCCGTCTGCAAGCCAGGCAGCACCATGTATGCTGATGATGATGGCAAAATGATGCACGAATTTTGTGCGTCACGTCTCATCTAGAGGGCGGCCGCGCTGCGTCTGGTTCACAAGTTGCTACACCTAACGAAGCGGCAGCCGCACGGCACGTGTCGGCGGGCTGTCGCCCTGAAGCACTTGCAGACGTGGGGGAAGTTTGATGAGACGAATTCTAGCGGCCGGACTGCTGATGCTAATGGCCGCCTCGGCCAAGGCTGCACTGCCGGACGACTACAAAATGGTGCTGCTGACCGAGAATTTTCCGCCGTTCAATATGGCGGCTGATGGTAAGAACTACGCGGCGGACAGCAACATCAGCGGAATCAACGCCGACATCGTGCGCGAGATGTTCAAGCGTGCCGGAATTACCTACAGCCTGACGCTGCGTTTTCCCTGGGAGCGCATCTACAAGCAGGTGCTGGAGCAGCCGGACCAGGGACTATTTTCCACCACCTATACGCCGGAGCGTGAGCCACTGTTCAAGTGGGTCGGACCGCTCGCCAGTACCGGTTGGGTATTGCTGGCACCGCCCGGTAGTCCGTTGCGTTTGAGTTCGCTTCAGCAGGCGCAGCAGTACCGGGTCGGCGCCTACAAGAACGACGCGGTAAGCCAGCATCTGGAAGCCAACGGATTCAAGCCGATCAATTCACTGCGCGACCAAGAAAACATCGGCAAGCTGCTCAAGGGGCAAATAGATCTTTGGGCCACCACCGATCCGGTCGGCCCCTACCTGGCCAAGCAGGAAGGGGTGAGCGGGCTCCCTACGGTATTGCGCTTCAACGATGCGCAGCTGTTCCTCGCGTTCAACAAGCAGACGCCAGACGAAGTCGTTACGCGGCTGCAGAGCGCTTTGGACGAGATGAGGGGTGACGGCGCGATCGATGCCATTATGCGCAGCTACCTCTGACTAGAATCCTTAGCGGTAAACGCCGAGCGTGCCATGGGCAACCGTTGCGCGGTTGCCTCGGGTGGCAATCATCTGACCGATATCCACCCAATCGATCCCCTGAGCACGCAGGCGCGGCAATTCCTGCTCCAGCAACGCCAAAGTGCTCGGGTACGGATGCCCGATAATAACCACCGAGCCCTGCTTGCGAGCCAGACGGACAGCTGTGCGGAACTGCGCAGCAACGGCGGCGGGACTGGGGTCGTCATCAAGGAAAATATCGCGCGATAGGCTGGCCAAGCCGACTCGCTGCGCGGCGGCGGCGGCCACCGTTCTGGCGTTGGTGCGGCTGTCGAGAAAGAACAGATGGCGCTGCTGCAGTTCGCTCATCAAGGACGCCATGGGCTGCTGTTGATCCGTCATCTGGCTGCCCATGTGATTGTTCACTCCGCTAGCGTGCGGGACCTTTGCCAGCGCGCTGTGCAGACGACGAGTCAGCTCCGCCTGCTCCAGCTGCGGTTGCCAGGCGTAGGGGCCGCCAGCGGGTGCCATGGGCAGGTGCAACATGATCGTTTTACCTGCGGCATTGGCCCGCTCAGCCAGTTTTGTGGCGTGGCGGCTGTCTGGAAGAATCGCCATGGCGACCGGGCCGGGCAGGGCAAGAACGCGTGCGTCCTGAGCCGCATGCTGGCCCAGATCATCAATCACCAGAGCCAGTTTGGGCATCCGCGAGATGGTTGCCAGGCGTTCCGTTCCATCTGTGGGGTCGGCGTCGGCATCCGGTGCGCCAATCATCAGCAGCGGTGCGAGAAGCCCCAGCAGTAGGTATGTCGCCTGGGGCACCGTTATTGGCCGCGGGTGAGGTTCAATCCCTTGAGCAGATTCAGTGCCTGGCCGAGCTGGAAATCTTCATCCTGCGGGCGTGGCGAATCGCTGGCGATTGGCGTGCTGGTGGGGCGCTCCGGGCCGCCGTTGCCATTGCCCAGATGACCGGCCAGATCCGCCTCGCGAACGCCTTCGACGGCCTGTTCACGGGTGAGCTTGGCGCGGGTTACCTGAATATCCGGCTCGATGCCCTGGGCCTGGATGGAGCGGCCATTCGGGGTGTAATAGAGCGCCGTGGTCAGCTTCAATGCGCGGTCATTGTTCAGTGGCAGTACGGTCTGCACCGAGCCCTTACCGAAGCTATCGGTCCCCATGACAACGCCACGCTTCTGATCCTGCAGGGCGCCGGCAACGATTTCGGAGGCAGAGGCGCTGCCGCCGTTGATCAGCACGACCAGTGAAACGCCTTCGCTGGCGTCGGCCGGGTCGGCGTTGAAGCGCAGCTCGGAATTGGCGATGCGGCCTTTGGTATAGACGATCAGGCCGTCGGTGAGGAAATGATCGGATACTTCGACCGCCGCCTGCAGCACACCGCCCGGGTTGTTGCGTAGATCGAGCACCAGTCCGTTGAGCTGCCTACCGTTTTCCTTGCGCATTTTTGCCAGTGCTTTACCGACTTCTTCGCCGGTATTGATCTGGAATTGCGTCACACGCAGATAGCCGTAGCCGGGCTCGAGCATCTGGCTTTTGACGCTGTTGACCTTGATCACCGCCCGGGTGAGCTTGACCGAGAAGGGCTTGCCACCTTCGCGTACAAGTGACAACGAAATGTCGCTGCCTGGTTTGCCGCGCATCATCCCGACGGCGTCCATCATGGACATGCCTTTGGTCGGCTTGCCGTCGATCTTGACGATCAGGTCGCCGGCCTCGATGCCGGCCTTCGACGCTGGTGTGTCGTCAATCGGCGAGACCACCTTGATGAAGCCGTCTTCGATACCGACTTCAATCCCGAGGCCACCGAACTCGCCGCTGGTGCTTTCCTGCAATTCTGCAAAGGCTTCCGGCTCGAGATAGGCCGAGTGCGGGTCGAGATTACTGAGCATGCCTTTGATGGCGTTTTCCAGTAGGGTCTTGTCATCGACCGGCTCGACGTAAGCGGCCTTGATCCGGTCCAGCACCTCGGCGAAGGTGCGCAGCTCATCCAGCGGCAACGGTGCCTTGTTGCTCGGGGCATCCAGCGTAATCGGCTCCGGTGCCAGCTCTGCGGGTGGTTGCTGGGCCCAGGCACCACCGTGCATCCCTAGCAAAATGGCCAGGGCCAGTGTAGATGGTTGGGCGAAACGGCGCAGGTGCTGCATGTCTGACTCCAGTTATGAGGGGGCGCTTTAGCCGAACCGGCTTATCCTTGCGCACGACACCATTGTGCCGGATCGCTCGGGCGACCCTGTTGGCGAATGGCGAAATACAGTGCGGCAGACTCTTGCCCGCCACTGGTTCCTACGGTGGCGATTGGATCGCCTGCCTTGACGATTTCTCCGGCGTCGCGCAGTAGGCTCTGGTTGTGACCGTACAGACTCAGGTAACCATTGCCATGGTCGAGGATCACCAGCAGACCGGCACCGCGCAGCCAATCGGCAAACACCACTCGACCACCGTGCACAGCGCGCACTTGGGTGCCAACATCCGCACCGATCAAGACGCCGTCCCACTTGGTTCGAGCGTCTCCGCCGCGTGGAGTGCCATAACGAGCGACCAGCCGTCCATCCACCGGCCAGGGCAGCTTGCCTTTGGCGCTGGCGAACGGGCCGCCGAAACTTCCGCCGGCGCTTGAGACGATCGGGCCGGACGGTGTCGAGTGGTTACCACCGGCGCGCTGCTGACGTGCCTCTTCTTCTCGTGCCAGAGCCAGCGCTCGCTGACGCGCCTGCTCAGCCTCGCGCGCTTGGCGTGCAAGGGTTTGTTCGATAGTTTTGAGGACGCGCTCAAGCTGCGCCTGTTCCTGTTTTCGGGCCTTGAGCTTCTGATCGCGGCTGGAGAAGTCCCGGTCGAGTTTGGCCAGCGCCAGCTGGCGCTCCTTGCGCACTTCGTCGAGCTGCGCGCGGCGCTCTTTCAATCCATCCTGCTGCTCGGCAAGAGTCGCTTGCTGCTTCTCGATGCCGGTCTGGACATTAGCCAGTTGGCTGAGGGTTTGGTTGAAATCTGCGACCTGCTCGAAACGAGCCTTGCTGAGATAGTCGTAGTAGGTCAGGGTCCGGCTGAATTTTTCCGGGTTCTGCTGGTTGAGCAACAACTTCAGATATTCCTGGCGACCGCTCTGATAGGCGGCGCGTGCCTGGATTCCAATCAGGCGCTGCTGTTCGATGCGGGCGCCTTCGAGGGTGGTCTTTTCTTCGTTGAGACGTTCCAGCTCCGCTTCGCTGCGATCGATTTCCTGCTGCAGAGAGTCGACCTGTTTCTCCAGCTGGCCCATCTCGCTTTCGGTGGTCTGCAGCTGCTTCTGCACCGCAGATTTCTCCTGCTCGATCTGCTTGAGCAGTTTCTGCAGTTCGGCCACGTCCTGGCGTGCCGCTTCGATCTGTTTGCGAGCATCGGCGCGCTCGTCCGCCATGGCTGAGCCAAGCAGGCAGGAGAGCGCGAATGCGAGAAGAATACGAGGCATGGGAGGGCGTAACCGAGAATTTAGCGACCGCGGTAGTATGCCTAAAAAAGCGGCTTGAAGCTTGAAGCCCCGAGCTGGAAGTAGAGCCTGGCTTCCAGCTTCCAGCTTCCAGCTATCGGCTCAGTTCGACAATCGAGCGGCCGGTCATCTCTCCTGGCACCGGCAGGCCTAGCAGCGTCAGCATGGTCGGGGCGACGTCGGCGAGCACGCCGCCTTCGCGGATCCGCAGGTTGCGCTTGCCGTAATAGATGAACGGTACCGGCTCACAAGTATGGGCGGTATGGGCCTGGCCGGTCATGGCATCTTCCATCTGTTCGGCGTTACCGTGATCCGCAGTGATCAGCGCCTCGCCGCCCACTTTGTCCAGCGCTTCGACGATGCGGCCGATGCATTTGTCCAGACATTCCACGGCCTTAACCGCGGCCTCGAACACGCCGGTATGGCCGACCATGTCACCGTTGGCGTAGTTGACGATGATCACGTCGTAACGCTGATTCTCGATGGCATCGACAATGCGGTCGGTTACTTCCGGTGCGCTCATTTCCGGCTGCATGTCGTAGGTGGCGACCTGCGGGGACGGGATGAGGATGCGCTCTTCTCCGGCAAAAGGCTCTTCGCGACCGCCCGAGAAGAAGAAGGTGACATGCGCATATTTCTCTGTCTCGGCGATGCGCAGCTGGGTCTTGCCATTGTTCGCCAGGTATTCGCCGAGCACGTTGGTCAATGCTTCCGGGGCGAAGGCCGACGGCGCTGGAATGCTTGCGGCGTATTGGGTGAGCATGACGAAACCGGCCAGCTGCGGCACCCGGGTCCGCGGGAATTCATTGAAGTCTTTTTCGACGAAGCAGCGGGTCAGTTCGCGTGCCCGGTCGGCGCGGAAGTTCATGAACACCACGGCGTCGCCGTCTTCCATGCGTACCGGTTCACCAATGGTGGTGGCTTTGACGAACTCGTCGCTTTCGCCGCGCTCGTAGGCGGCGATCAGCCCATCCACTGCGTAGTCGGCGTGGTATTCCGCCTTGCCGTCGACGATCAGGTTAAAGGCCTGCTCGACCCGATCCCAGCGGTTATCGCGATCCATGGCGAAGTAGCGGCCGACCAGGCTGGCGACGCGGCCCTTGCCCAGGCGGGTGAAGGTGGCCTGCATGAGCTCGATGGAATGCTGAGCGCTTTTTGGCGGAGTATCGCGGCCATCAAGGAAGGCGTGTAGATAGATCTTTTCAGCGCCCCGCTTGACGGCCAGTTCGGCCATGGCGACCAGATGATCCTGGTGGCTGTGAACGCCGCCGTCGGAAAGCAGGCCGAGAATATGCACAGCGTTACCTGCCGCGACGGCCTTATCGACCGCGGCGCAGATGTTCGGATTCTCAAAGAAGTCGCCGTCACGGATGGACTTGGTTACCCGAGTGAAATCCTGATACACCACGCGGCCAGCGCCCAGGTTCATGTGACCGACTTCGGAGTTGCCCATCTGGCCGTCCGGAAGGCCCACATCCATACCGCTGCCGGAAATCAGACCGTGCGGCTGACTAGCGAGCAGGCGATCATAAACCGGTTTGTTGGCAGCATGGATGGCGTTGAATTCGGGATTGTCGCTGTGTCCGAAGCCATCGAGAATCATCAGTACCAGGGGTTTGGGCGCGGCAGGCATGTATCTGGCTCCTTGCACGAGGGCGCGAAAAATGGCGGCCAGTCTACTGGCTGGCCGGTTTGGCGTCACGATTCGCAGGGTTCAGCCCGGTTGAGGGGCTGTGTATACTGGCCCGCATTTTATCCCCCGGGTACCCTTATAAATGGTCGCTAACCTGATTGAATTTGTCTCTAACCACTACGTTCTAGTCAGCATCTTTCTGGTGCTGCTGGTCCTTCTGGCTCTCACCGAGGCGCGAAAAGGCGGCAAGAGCCTGAGCAACCGCGAGCTGACCGGGCTGGTCAATCGCGACGAAGGCGTGGTGTTGGACGTGCGCGCGAAGAAGGAGTTCGACGCCGGTCACATCGTCGATTCATTGAACATTCCCTACGAGAAGCTGGTCAGCCGATTGGGCGAGCTGGAAAAGCACAAGGGCAAGACAATCGTTGTCGTCGATGCCATGGGCCAGCACGCCGGAACGGCCTGCCGCGAGTTGCAGAAGGCGGGCCACACTGCCGCCAAGCTGTCCGGAGGGATCTCCAGCTGGCGCGGCGAAAACCTGCCAGTGGTCAAGTAACTATGTCTAAAGTCGTCATCTATACCACCGCCTGGTGCCCGTTCTGCATCCGAGCCAAGAGCCTGCTCGATCGCAAGGGGGTCGGTTACGAAGAGATTCCCGTCGACGGCAAGCCGGCCTTACGCTCGCAAATGGCAGCCAAGGCCGGGCGTACTTCGGTGCCTCAGATATGGATCGGCGACGAGCATGTCGGCGGCTGCGACGAACTGCACGCGCTGGAGCGGGCGGGTCGGTTGGATGCGCTGCTGCAGGCATGATTTGATTCAAGGTCTGCCGGGCAGCCGATCAGTGTCGGCGCTGGCAGGGCTCCCAATCCGATATGCACAACAAGAAGGCTTCACATGACTGAACAAGCAAACAACGGCGCGGCGGCTGGTCAGGAAGAGCAAGGCGCGCAATTTTCTCTGCAGCGGATCTATGTCCGTGACCTCTCTTTCGAGGCTCCCAAGAGTCCGGAAATTTTCCGCCAGGAGTGGAACCCGAGCGTCGCGCTGGACCTGAACACCAAGCAGAAGTCGCTCGAAAACGACTTCCATGAAGTGGTGCTGACGCTTTCGGTAACCGTCAAGACCGGCGAGGAAGTCGCCTTCATCGCCGAAGTCCAGCAGGCCGGCATATTTCTGATCAAGGGGCTCGAAGCCCAGGCCATGAGCCACACGCTCGGCGCGTTCTGTCCGAACATCCTGTTTCCGTACGCGCGTGAGACCTTGGACAGCTTGGTCACGCGAGGCTCATTCCCAGCGCTGATGCTGGCGCCGGTGAACTTCGATGCGCTCTATGCTCAGGAAATGGCGCGCATGCAGCAGGGCAGCGAAGCGCCAGCCACTGCTCATTAATAAGGCAGCGGTAAGCTTTAAGCGAGAAGCTGGAAGCAAACAAGGCCTGACTGCCCTTCGGTCCAGCCCATGCTTCCAGCTTGCGTTAGCGCACCTTCACGACCAGCTTGCCCACTGCTTTGCGCTGGGCCAGCGTATTGATCGCTTCTGCGGCCTGTTCGAGCGCGAAGGTCTGCGAGACCAGAGGCTTGAGCTTGCCTTCAGCGTGCCAGGCAAACAGCTGCTTGAAGTTGGCTGCGTTGTCATGCGGCTGGCGGCGGGCGAAGCTGCCCCAGAATACCCCTACCAGCGAGGCGCCTTTAAGCAGCGGTAGATTCGCTGGCAGCGAAGGAATGTCGCCGGTCGCGAAACCGACCACTAGCATTCGACCGTTCCAGGCGATGCTGCGGAACGCTTCTTCGAAAAATTTGCCACCGACCGGATCGTAGATCACATCCACGCCCTGACCATCGGTGAGCTCCTTCAGGCGCTCTTTGAGGCCCGTCTCGGTGTAATTGATCAGTTCATCGGCACCGGCTTTTCTCGCAACCTCGAGCTTCTCAGCGGTGGAAGCCGCGGCAATCACCTTCGCGCCCATCGCCTTGCCGATCTCCACCGCCGCCAGACCCACGCCGCCCGATGCGCCCAGAATCAGCAGAGTTTCGCCCGGTTGCAGATTGGCACGCTGTTTCAATGCATGCATTGACGTGCCATAGGTCATGCTGAACGCAGCAGCAGTTTCGAAGCCCATCGACGGAGGGACCGGCAATACATTGTCCGCAGGAACGGCGACCTGCTCGGCAAAGCTGCCCCATCCAGTGAGCCCCATCACGCGGTCGCCTACCTTAAGATGGCGGACACTTTCGCCCACGGCGGCGACTACGCCGGCCGCCTCACCACCTGGTGAAAATGGGAAGGGCGGCTTGAACTGATATTTGCCCTCGATGATCAGCGTGTCGGGGAAATTGACACCGGCAGCATGCACATCGAGCAGTACCTCGCCTTTTTTGATCTGCGGGCTATCGGCCTGATCGATGACGAGATTTTCGGCCGGGCCGAATTCTTTGCACAGGACAGCTTTCATCGGGTTTCCTTTTGTTGTGAGAGAGGAGGCAATGGGCCGTTTTGAATTCCACCAGTCTAGAAGTCTGCCCGCATGGCGCAACGAGCATGGCCTGTTCTGATGGCGATACATAAGGCTGGGCTTGGGTCCGTGCCCGGCACTGGTTATGCTGAGCCCTGTATCCTTTGGAGTTGCCTCGTGAAGCGCCTTCTTTTTCTTGTACTCGCCCTCTGCGTGGCGCTGCCTGCTTTGGCGGAAACATCCGAAACCGAAACCGAAACCGAAACCGATGCGGCTGCGACGAAGACCATCTATTACACGCTGGTGCCTGCGCTGGTCGGTAACTACGGGTCGGAAGGCCGGCTGAAGTATTACAAGGCCGACATTGCCTTGCGTGTCAGCGGTAATGAGGCGGAGGCGAAGGTCAAGCATCACGAGCCGCTGATTCGCAATCAGTTGGTAATGCTGTTTTCACAGCAGACCGATGCCAGCCTCGGATCGGTCGAGGCCAAGGAAGCCCTTCGACAGGAAGCGCTCAAGCAGGTGCAGGCGGTGCTTGCCCAAGAGGAGGGCAAGCCTCTGGTTGACGATCTGCTGTTCAACAATCTGATCGTCCAATGATCTGGGGAGAAGAGCGGATCAGCGCATGGCCAGGATGGCGCTCCACTCGCTTTCGCTGACCGGCATCACCGAGAGACGGCTGCCTTTCTGCACAAGCGGCATCTGTGCGAGGGCCGGCTCGGCCTTCAGTCGAGGCAGCGCTAGCGTGAAGGCGAAGCGCTCGACAAAGCCGACTTCGACGGCGCTCCAGGGATTCTTCGATTCGCTGGCCTTGGGGTCGTAATAAGCGCTGTCGGGGTCGAGCGCAGCGGGGTCCGGGTAGGCTGCACTTGTGATGCAGCCGATTCCGGCAATACCCGGCGTCGCGCAGCTGGAGTGATAAAAGAAGAACTGGTCGCCTTCGCCCATCTGACGCAGGAAATTGCGCGCCTGGTAGTTGCGCACGCCATCCCAGCGGGCGGTGCCAAGTTTATCGAGGTCCTCGATAGAAAATTCGTCCGGTTCGGACTTCATCAGCCAGTACGGCATGGTCTTTGCTCACTGCTGGTACTTGAAAGGGTTCTCAACGCAAATCCGCGACAATCGGTAGCGACGCTGTTTGCGCAGCGCCGAGGCTTGGCGGAGAATGCCGCGCTTGAGGTTGGCATCGTCGAGTCCGGAAAACCAAAACGATACGGACTTGGCGAAAACGGTTCGCCTGGCAGGGGGAGGCGACAAAACTATGAAACGCAAGCCAGATATTCTTTGGGTCTTGGTGCTGATTTTCGGTCTCGGCGTTGTGACTACGGGGTATACGCAGGGCCTGTGGGAACGACCGGACAATGTATCGTCAATGGTTCCGATCAGCCACTCGCAACAGCTTCAGCGCTGAGCAGAAAGGCCGCAAGGATGCGGCCCGTAATATCGCACCAAGCTTTCCTGCTTCATTTCGCATACCAACCTTGGTCCGTCACAGTGGCCTGCAGGCTCACATCCCAACTGGCCAAGGGTAGCCGATCGACTTTCTGGCATTCATGGGCAAGACCTAGGAGTGTCGGTTTGTGACCATTTTTGCGCCTGCCGCGATACGCCAGGCTCCGATCGTAAAAGCCCCCTCCCATGCCCAGGCGTCCACCGTGCTCGTCGAATCCCACCAGTGGCATAAGTATCAGGTCGAGTGCCCAGATAGGTCGTTGCCGCGCAGGGCGAAAAGCTGGCTCGGCAATACCAAAGCGATTCGGCGTCAGGCGCTCGTTCGGCATGATTCGTTGAAACACCATGCGGGTGCGCGGCCAGGCGTTGAGTACCGGTAGGTAGGTCGCCTTTCCGCGTCGTTGGGCTTCGAGCATTAGCGGGCGGGGATCTATCTCGCCATCATTGGGTAAGTACAAGGCGATATGACGGGCACGGCGAAACAGCGGATGCTGAGCCAGCTGTCGATAAAGTTTCTTGGCGGCCTGGCGTTGTTGGATGGGGGAAAGGTGGCGGCGCGCTTGCCGCAACTGTCGTCGCAGCGCCGGGCGCGAAAGGCCGTTGGCTACGATCATGAAATAAGGCTCCCCAGCATGCCGCTGCCAGCGTAGGCCCTTGAACCCGAGAGTTCAAGGTGGCGACTACAGAGTACCTTAAGGCTTTCCGTCAGGCGGACATGCACACCGGCACTACGTGTAGCCTCCATGGTGTTGCTTATCGGGAGAGGGTCATCGCCGACTGGCGAACATGCCAGGGAGTGGGCGGGATTATAACGCAATCTGCCTGCCGTTCATCAGTTGCCGGAAGGGTTTGGATCGGCGGCCAGCGCGCTGTCGACCCGCTCCAGCAAGGTGCGAACGTGCTCGCGGGCGCTGTTGGCCTCGGCATCCAGGCGATCATGCTTGTGTAGCAGCTCATGGGTGATGTTAAGCGCCGCCATCACGGCGACGCGGTCAGCGCCGATGACTTTGCCGCTGCTGCGAATTTCCCGCATCTTGCGGTCGAGATAATGGGCGGCGCCTTCGAGGTTGCTGCGTTCTTCGGGCGGGCAGGAAATGCAATATTCCTTGTCCATGATGTGCACGGTAACAGTGTTCGGCTGGGTCATGAGTCCTGCTCCAGGGCTTTCAGGCGCGAAATCATTGATTCGACCTTCACCCGTGCCATTTCGTTCTTTTCAATCAGATGAGCGCGTTCCTCGCGCCACGCCTGTTCGCTGTGAAGCAATAAGCGATTTTGCACCTTGAGTTGCTCGATGCGCTGAATAAGCTGTTCCAGCTTGGCGGTCAGCAATTGCAAGTCGGCGTCTTCCATGGGATTCCCGAGTGAATGGCGCGAGCGTTGGGTAGTCCGGCTTCGATGGTCTTGGCTCGTATGCCGATGCTAGGATACAGGCCTTCATTCTAGACATTAGCGCCTCCGTGCGCCTAGCTGCCAATGCCCATTCAGAACTCGCCGTATGCTGCTTTCGCCACCTTGTTGGCCAGCAGTGCCCAACCCGTCACACCCGCCGAGCTGCACGGCCTGTTACTTGGGCGCAGCTACGCCGGTGCCGGTTTCGATGTCGAGCCCTGGCTGATCGATGCCGCCGAACTGTTCGGTGCCGAGCCCGAGGAATCGGTGCGCCAAGCGCTCATCGGCCTGCAGGAGATGGTCAAGGGTGAGCTGGCCGGCGACGATATCGCCATCGTTTTGCTGCTGCCCTCCGATGACGCGCCACTCGCCGAGCGCGCGCTTGCTCTAGGCCAGTGGTGTCAGAGCTTCCTGGCCGGCTTCGGCCTGATCGCCGGCGATCGCGCGCTGAGCAGCGAGGCCATGGAGGTACTGCAGGATCTGGCAGCGATCGCTCAGATTCAGGATTCCTTGGACGAATCCGAGGATGGCGAAAGCGATTACATGGAGGTCATGGAGTACCTGCGCGTCGCGCCATTGCTGTTGTTTACCGAATGCGCCAAGCCGGTGCCGCCGACACCCAAGCCCTCCCTGCATTGAGGAACGTTTGTCCATGACCCGCATCCCGAAGTCGGAATACGCTCGTCGGCGCAAGGCGCTAATGACGGAGATGGAAGCCAACAGCATCGCCATTCTTCCGGCCGCTCCAATGTACATCCGCAATCGCGACGTCGAGCATATATACCGTCAGGACAGCGACTTTCAGTACCTTTCAGGCTTTCCCGAACCGGAAGCTGTGATTGCGCTGATCCCGGGCCGCGAGCACGGGGAATACGTGTTGTTCTGTCGTGAGCGCGATCCGGCTCGCGAGCTGTGGGACGGCCTGCGGGCAGGCCAGGACGGCGCCATTTCGGAATACGGCGCCGACGATGCCTTCCCTATCGGGGATATCGACGACATTCTTCCCGGTCTGATCGAGGGGCGTTCGCGGGTCTACTACGCCATCGGCAGCAATCAGGAGTTCGACCATCGGTTGATGGAGTGGATCAATACCATCCGCTCCAAGGCGCGCCAGGGTGCGCAGCCGCCGAACGAGTTCGTTGCCCTCGACCACCTGTTGCACGACCTGCGTCTGTACAAGTCCGCCAACGAAGTGAAGATAATGAAGCATGCGGCGCAGATATCCGCCCGTGCCCATGTTCGCGCCATGCAGGCCAGCCGTGCCGGGCTCTACGAGTATCACCTGGAAGCCGAGCTGGACTACGAATTCCGCAAGGGCGGGGCGAAGATGCCCGCGTATGGCTCTATCGTCGCGGCCGGCAAGAACGCCTGCATTTTGCATTACCGTGAGAACGACGCCGTGCTCAAAGATGGCGATCTGGTACTGATCGACGCCGGCTGTGAGATCGACTGCTATGCGAGTGACATCACCCGGACGTTCCCGGTCAGCGGCCGCTTCTCCCCCGAGCAGAAAGCCATCTACGAGCTGGTGTTGGCGGCCAATCAAGAGGCCTTCAAAAACATTGCGCCCGGCAAGCATTGGAACGAGGCGCACGAGGCGACCGTCAAGGTCATTACTGCTGGCCTGGTCGAGCTGGGACTGCTCCAGGGCGACGTCGAAGAGCTGATCGCCACGGAGGCCTATAAGCCCTTCTACATGCACCGTGCCGGCCATTGGCTGGGCATGGACGTGCATGATGTCGGTGACTACAAGGTAGGCGGCGAATGGCGCGTCTTGGAGCCGGGCATGGCGATGACTGTCGAGCCGGGCATCTATGTCGCGGCTGATAACCAGGACGTGGCGAAGAAGTGGCGGGGCATCGGCGTACGCATCGAGGATGACGTGGTGGTGACCCGCACAGGCTGTGAAATTCTCACCGGCAGGGTGCCGAAGACCGTCGCCGAGATCGAGGCATTGATGGCGGCTGCCGCCGAGGTCGCCTAGTCATGGGTGCCCTGGCCATCGTTGGCGGCGGGCTGGTCGGTGCCAGCCTGGCGCTGGCTCTGCAGAAGGGCGCCAGGGAGCGCGACTGGACGATCGAGCTGATCGAGCCGTTTGAGCCGGGCAACGAGTACCAGCCCAGCTACGATGCGCGCTCCACCGCGCTGTCCTACGGCACTCGGCTGATTTACCAGCGGTTGGGCGTCTGGGAGCGGATTGCGGAGCGTGCCGAGCCGATTACCCATATCCATGTTTCTGACCGCGGCCGCGCTGGCGCTACCCGCCTCGATGCCAGGACCCAGGGCGTAGCAGCGCTGGGCTACGTGGTGGAAAACGCCTGGATCGGCCACTGCCTGTGGCAGGCGCTGGATGACCAGGTTGTGGTTCGCCGTTGTCCAGCCGAAGTCGAGCGCATGCAGCCCTTGGCAAAAGGTTATCGGCTGAGCCTGACCAGCGGTCTCGAGCTTGACTGCGAACTGGCGGTGCTCGCTGACGGCGGCCGATCTGCGTTGCGTGAGCAGCTCGGCATCGAGATCAAGCGCACGCCTTATGACCAATCGGCACTGATCGCCAACGTGACGCCGGGGAAGCCTCACGGCGGGCAGGCGTTCGAACGTTTCACCGATGAAGGCCCGATGGCGTTGCTGCCACTGCAGGACAACCGCTGCGCGCTGGTCTGGACGCGTTCGGATCGAGACGCGGCGCGTTTGGTTGCGCTCCCTGAAGCTGAATTTCTCGATGAGCTGCAGCAGGCGTTCGGCTATCGCTTGGGTGGTTTTCAACAGGTCGGCGCGCGACATCTTTATCCGCTGGTGCTGATCGAGGCCGAGGAGCAGGTCCGCTCCGGCCTGGTCGTGCTCGGTAACGCCGCGCATAGCTTGCATCCGATCGCCGGGCAGGGCTACAACCTCTCGCTGCGCGACACCGAGGCGCTTGCGGCTGCGCTATTAAGCGGCTCGGCGCAGCCGGGCGATCTCGGTGTGCTGCAGGCTTACCATCAGCAGCAACGTTCGGACCAGCGACTCACCGTCGGTTTTTCCGATCAATTGACCCAGCTGTTCGGTGACTCGGCGCGTCTTTCGATAGCCAGCCGCAATCTCGGCCTGGTGGGGCTGGACCTGCTACCGCCGGCCAAGGCCTGGTTCGCACGCCAGGCGATGGGGTTGGGTGTGCGCGAGCGCTGATCAGCGCAAATCCAGACGACTGACAGCCCCGCCTGTTCGTAGCGAATCTGCCAGACTAGGTACCGAAGGGCGCGATTGCAGGACCATGATCGTGCGGGCATCCGCCCAGTAGACTCGCCGCAAGCTCGGCGTCCAGGAGAGCGATAATGCAAGCGGACCTCATCATCGTTGGCGCCGGGATGGTCGGCAGTACCCTGGCACTGGCGCTGCAAGGCGCAGGCCTCACCATCAAACTGATCGATTCCGGTCCGCTGGACGTGCAGCCCTTCGCGCTTACTGACCCCTTCGAGCCGCGCGTCAGTGCGCTGTCCGCCGCCAGCCAGCGGATTCTCGAGCGCGTCGGCGCCTGGCCGGGCATCACCAATCGCCGTGCCAGCCCCTACACGGATATGCACGTGTGGGATGGCTCCGGTACCGGGCAAATCCATTTTTCCGCGGCGTCGGTGCATGCCGAGGTGCTCGGTCACATCGTCGAGAATCGCGTGGTGCAGGACGCCCTGTTGGATGCGCTGAGAGGCGGTGGCTCGGTCGAACTGATGGCTGGTGCGCGCGTGGAGCAGCTCCAGCAGAACGAACATGGCTGGTCTCTAGTCCTGGCTGACGGGCAACGGGTCAGCGCAGGCCTGGTGGTTGCGGCCGATGGCGCCAACTCTGCAGTCCGCCGCCTGGCTGGTTGTGAGACGCGTGAATGGGATTATCTGCATCACGCGATCGTCACCAGCGTGCGTTGTGCCGAGCCGAATCAGCAGACAGCCTGGCAGCGCTTCACGGATGACGGCCCGCTGGCATTCCTGCCGCTGCAGCGCGCGGGGGACCCGCATTGGTGCTCCATCGTCTGGTCGGTGACCGAGCAGGAGGCGCAGCGATTGATGGCGCTGGATGATGAGGCGTTTCGCCACGCGCTTGGACGGGCCTTTGAGTATCGCCTGGGCGCGGTGCTGGAAGCCGATCCGCGGCTATGCATCCCTCTGCGGCAACGCCACGCCAAACGCTATGTACAGCCTGGTCTGGCACTGATTGGCGATGCCGCACACACCATCCATCCACTGGCAGGGCAGGGTGTCAATCTCGGGTTGCTCGACGCAGCGGTGCTTGCTGAGGTCCTGCTTGCGGCCATCGCTCGTGGTGCGCAGCTGGGCGACCCGCGGGTATTGGGGCGTTTCGAACGGCGCCGAATGCCGCATAACCTGACCATGATGGCGGCAATGGAAGGGTTCGAGCGCCTGTTTCAGGCCGACACTTTGCCGTTGCGCTGGTTGCGCAACGTGGGATTGAAAGGCATCCAGGCGTTGCCCGAAGCCAAGGCATTGTTCGTGCGACAGGCCTTGGGCTTGAGCGGTGATCTACCGGACCTGGCGCGGTTCTGACAGGGGGTTTGGTAAAAGCATGAGCTCTGCGCGATTTGTCGCGTTGAGAAAGTAAATGACATTCACTACTATTTAGCCTCGTAACCCAACCAATAAGAGGCTGATCCATGCAGGCAAGCAAAGGTTTACTCGCCGCTCTGGCGCTCGCTGCGCTGTCGAGTGCTGTACAGGCTGCCGATGAAGTAGTGGTTTACTCCTCTCGGATCGATGAGCTGATCAAGCCGGTGTTCGACGCCTATACGGCCAAGACGGGCGTCCAGGTTAAGTTCATCACTGACAAGGAAGCGCCCCTGATGGCCCGTATCAAGGCCGAAGGCGAAAACACCCCGGCGGATCTGCTTTTGACCGTGGACGGCGGTAACCTTTGGCAGGCCGAACAGATGGGCATTCTCCAGCCGCTGAATTCCCAGGTGGTGAAAGACAATATCCCGGCCCAGTACCGCTCTTCTACCGATGCCTGGACCGGTCTATCGTTGCGTGCACGGACCATCGTCTACTCGCCCGAGCGGGTCGAGGAAGGCGAGCTGACCACCTACGAGGCATTGGCTGATAAGAACTGGGAAGGCCGTCTGTGCCTACGCACCAGCAAGAAGGTCTATAACCAGTCCCTGACCGCCACCATGATCGAAACACACGGTGCCGAGAAGACCGAAGAGATCATCAAGGGCTGGGTGAACAACCTGGCAACCGATGTGTTTGCCGACGACACGGCGGTGGTTCAGGCAGTCGACGCCGGTCAGTGCGACGTGGGCATCGTCAATACCTATTATTTTGGCCGTCTGCATGCGCAGAACCCTGATCTGAGAGCCAAGCTATTCTGGCCGAACCAGGATGGTCGCGGCGTTCACGTCAACCTGTCCGGCATCGGCCTGACCAAGCACGCACCGCACCCTGAGGCAGCGAAGAAGCTGGTGGAGTGGATGACTACACCCGAGGCACAGAGCATCTTTGCCGGCGTCAATATGGAATTTCCTGCCAATCCGGAGGTGAAGTCTTCGGCGGAAGTTGCTGCATGGGGAGACTTCAAGGCTGACACCATCCCGGTAGAGGTGGCTGGCAAGCGTCAGGCTGAGGCCATCATGCTGATGGATCGTGCGGGCTGGCGATAAGCAATCATAAGCTGGAAGTAAAGCAAAGGCTCGACAGGGCCTGGCGAAACAGCTGGCTTTCAGCTGCGGTTATACTCAGCGCCCCCGAAATGCCGGGGGCGTTGTCTTTCTTGCTTTGAGGCTTGCGTGTCCCACCCCGTCGAGCGCCGCTGGTACCCCATCACTTTCGCAGTCGCCGCGCTGGTATTGCTGCCGTTGAGTGTTCTGTTGTTCAGCTGGAGCAACATTGACACCAGCATCTGGTCGCACCTCTGGCAAACCCAGATGCCACGTTTGTTGGGCAACACGCTGACGCTGGTGCTAGGGGTTGGCGCCGGAGTGACCGTGCTTGGAGTCAGCTTGGCCTGGCTAACCTCGCTGTGCGAATTCCCAGGGCGGCGCTGGCTGGATTGGGCCCTGATGCTGCCCTTCGCGATTCCCGCCTACGTATTGGCATTCGTCTTCATCGGCTTGCTGGATTTCTCCGGGCCGGTGCAAACGCTGGCCCGCGAGTGGTTCGGCAGCGCGGTGCGCTTTCCCGGTGTCCGCTCCACTGGCGGGGTGATCATCGTTCTGGTGCTGGTGTTCTACCCCTATGTCTATCTGCTCGCTCGTTCGGCGTTCATTGCTCAAGGCAAGGGACTGATGGAGGCGGCACGAGTCCTCGGGCAATCCCCCTGGAAGGCGTTCTGGAGTGTCGCGCTGCCCATGGCCAGGCCGGCGATCGGCGCTGGCCTGGCCTTGGCACTAATGGAGACGTTGGCTGATTTCGGTGCTGTCGCGGTATTCAACTTCGATACGTTCACCACCGCCATCTACAAGACTTGGTATGGCTTTTTCAGTCTCACCAGCGCGACTCAGTTGGCCAGCCTGTTGTTGTTGGCAGTGATGCTGGTGCTATACGGCGAGCGGCGCGCGCGCGGCGCCGCCAGGCCCGCGAACGACCGGGCGCGGTCGGCTGTCCTTTATCGCCTTCGCGGCTTCAAGGCCCTCGCCGCCAGCGGTTGGTGTGGCCTGGTGTTTCTCTGTGCCTTCGTCATTCCGATGCTGCAGCTGCTGGTCTGGCTCTGGCAGCGTGGGCGCTTCGACCTCAATGAGCGTTATACCGGTCTGATTCTGCACACCCTCTATTTGGGCGGGCTGGCGGCATTCATTACGGTTGGGGTGGCGTTACTGCTCGCCTTCGCCCGGCGTCAGGCGCCGGTACGCCCGGTAAAAGCGGCGGTGGGGTTATCGAACCTCGGTTATGCGCTGCCGGGTTCGGTGCTTGCGGTGTCGATCATGCTCGCGTTCAGTTACCTGGACCGGGAGCTGGTCATTCCGATGTCGGCGTGGCTCGGAGGCGCTGGCAAGCCGATTCTGCTCGGGAGCCTCGGGGCGTTGCTGCTGGCCTATTTGATTCGTTTTATGGCGGTCGCGTTCGGGCCGCTGGAAAGCGCGCTGGCGCGGATCCGGCCCTCGTTGCCGCAAGCGTCGCGCAGTCTTGGTGTCGGCGGGCCGGCATTGTTCCTCCGCGTCTATCTGCCACTGCTGCTGCCCGGCACGCTGAGTGCCGCGTTGCTGGTGTTCGTTGACGTATTGAAGGAGATGCCGGCTACGCTACTGATGCGACCGTTTGGTTGGGACACCTTGTCGGTACGGATCTTCGAGATGACGAGCGAAGGCGAATGGGCGCGTGCTGCGCTGCCTGCACTAACGCTGGTGTTGGTCGGGCTGTTGCCGGTCATTCTGTTGATTCGCCGCTCGGCACGACGGATCGGGTGAGCGCTCGCTCCATCGGCTCGCCGTGACCTGTCACAACCTTGGGGCTACAATGCGCGCCACCAAAATCGTCGGGCCATCTGCCCGGCTCTAATAAGCTTCACCCACGCCGCTTCGGCGACCTGCCCGGAAGGAGAAACCCATGGGTCAGCGTACTCCCCTCTACGATCAGCACCTCGCACTTGGCGCCAAGATGGTCGACTTCGGCGGCTGGGATATGCCGCTGCATTACGGCTCCCAGGTCGAAGAACATCATCAGGTGCGACGCGATTGTGGAGTGTTCGACGTCTCCCACATGACCGTCGTCGACGTCGCGGGCCCAGACGCCAAGACTTATCTCCAGCGCCTGCTGGCCAACGATGTGGATCGCCTCGGGCAGGTGGGCAAAGCGTTGTACACGGCGATGCTCAATGAGCGTGGCGGGGTGGTAGACGATCTGATCGTCTACCTAACTGACTGGGGTTATCGTTTGGTTGTCAACGCCAGCACCCGCGACAAGGACCTGGCCTGGATGCAGGCGCAGGCTGACGGGTTCGCCGTCGAGGTGAACGAGCGCCCCGAGCTGGCGATGCTGGCCATCCAAGGGCCGCATGCGCGAGCCAAGACGGCCGAACTGGTCGATCAGCCTCGGGCCGCATTGATCCAAGAGCTCAAACCATTCCATGGTCGGGCTGCGGGCGACTGGTTCATCGGTCGCACCGGTTATACCGGCGAAGACGGTTTGGAAATTATCCTGCCAGCGGCGCAGGCGCCAGACTTTCTCAGCGAGCTGGTCGGCGCCGGTATATCGCCGATCGGGTTGGGCGCGCGTGACACGCTGCGTCTGGAGGCCGGTCTGAATCTTTACGGGCAGGATATGAGCGAGGACATCTCACCGCTGCAGGCCAACATGGGCTGGACAGTGGCGTGGGAACCGGCCGAGCGCGACTTTATCGGCCGCCCGGCGCTTGAGCAGCAGAAGGCGCAAAGCGATCTGCAGAAACTGGTAGGTCTGGTGCTTGAAGAGCGCGGCGTGTTGCGCGCGCATCAGACCGTACGGGTCAATGGCATTGGTGAAGGCGAGATTACCAGCGGCAGTTTTTCGCCTACGCTTGGCAAAGCCATCGCGCTGGCGCGTGTGCCGGCCGGCGCTGGTGATCGTGCCGAGGTGGAAATCCGTGGTAAGTGGTATCCCGTACGCGTGGTGCAGCCGACTTTCGTGCGTCACGGCAAAGTACTGGTGTAAATTTGGCCGACTGCTTTTTTTGCAGCGGGCCGCCTAGTCTGCTTCGTGCCCGCAAACCGACAGCTTTTTTGAGGACATACGAATGAGCGACATTCCCAGCGATCTGCGTTACGCCGCCAGCCACGAGTGGGCCCGCCTCGAAGCGGACGGCAGTGTGACCGTCGGCATCTCCGATCATGCCCAGGAAGCGCTCGGCGACGTGGTGTATGTGGAGCTGCCAGAGGTCGGCCAGCAACTCATCGCCGGCCAGCAGGCGGGCGTGGTGGAGTCGGTAAAAGCCGCTTCGGACATCTACGCACCGATTTCCGGGGAAGTGGTCGCCATCAACGAGCAGCTCACCGATGCGCCCGAAACGGTGAACAGCGAGCCCTATGGCAGCTGGTTCTTCCGGCTTCAGCCGAGCAATGTCTCGGAGCTGGACAAGCTGCTCGACGCAGAGGGTTACAAGGCCTCCTGCGACGCCGAAGCCTAAGCGTTCCCTATGAAAAAGCCCCGCGATGTCGGGGCTTTCCTTTTTCCGAGAGTAGCAGTCATGCCCCAAATGCCGCGCCTTTCCCAGCTTCAGCAACCTGACGCCTTTCTGCGTCGTCATCTCGGTCCCGATGCGGCTGAACAGCGGGCCATGCTCGATTCGCTCGGGCTGTCCAGCCGCGAAGAGCTGGTCGAGCAAACCGTGCCGCCGGCGATCCGCCTCAAGGGTGAGCTGGCATTGCCGCCGGCGCTGGATGAAGAGGGCGCACTGGCACGACTGCGCAGCTACGCCGAGCAGAACGAGCTCTGGACCAGTCTGATTGGCATGGGCTATCACGGCACTCTCACGCCGCCAGTGATCCTGCGCAACGTACTGGAGAATCCGGGCTGGTATACCGCCTACACCCCTTATCAGCCGGAGATAGCCCAGGGCCGCCTGGAGGCGTTGCTGAATTTCCAGCAGTTGACCATCGACCTTACCGGGCTGGATCTGGCCAACGCCTCGCTACTCGATGAGGCGACCGCGGCGGCCGAGGCCATGACCCTGGCGAGGCGCATGGCCAAGAGCAAGAGCAATCGCTTCTTCGTCGACGAGAATTGCCACCCGCAGACGCTCTCGGTGGTGCAGACCCGTGCTGAGGCCTTCGGCTTCGAACTGGTGGTCGGGGCGATCGAGGATATCGCGGCGCAGGACGTGTTCGGGGCGCTGCTGCAATACCCCGACACCCATGGCGAGATTCGTGATCTTCGCCCGGCTATCGAGCAATTGCACGCGCAGCAGGCGCTGGCCTGTGTCGCGGCTGATCTGCTCAGCTTGTTGCTGCTGACCCCGCCAGGTGAGCTCGGTGCCGACGTGGTGCTCGGCTCGACCCAGCGCTTCGGTGTGCCGATGGGTTACGGCGGTCCGCATGCGGCCTACTTCGCCACCCGTGATGCGTTCAAACGGGCCATGCCGGGTCGCATCATCGGTGTCTCTAAAGACGCCCGCGGCAACACCGCGCTGCGCATGGCGCTGCAGACGCGCGAGCAGCATATCCGTCGCGAAAAAGCCAATTCCAACATCTGTACCGCCCAGGTGCTGCTGGCCAATATCGCCAGCTGCTACGCTGTCTATCACGGCCCCGAGGGTCTCAAACGCATCGCTCAGCGCACCCACCGACTGACCTCGATTCTGGCCAGCGCGCTGGAGCAGCACGGCATCAAGCGACTCAACCGGCACTTCTTCGACACCCTCACTCTGGACGTTGGTGGCGCGCAAACCGCAATCCTCGAAAGCGCCCAGGCCGCGCGGATCAATCTGCGCATTCTCGGCCGCGGCAAGCTGGGCCTCAGCCTCGACGAAACCTGCAACGAAGAGACCGTTGAGAAGTTGCTGGCGGTATTCCTCGGCGCGGATCACGGACTTAAGCTCGCCAAGCTGGACGCGGGCGATGTCGCCAGCGGCATCCCGGCCGAGCTGCAGCGTAGCAGCGGCTACTTGTCGCATCCGGTGTTCAATACCCACCACAGCGAAACCGAGATGCTGCGCTACCTCAAGCAGCTGGAAAACAAGGATCTGGCGTTGAACCAGGCGATGATTCCGCTCGGTTCCTGCACCATGAAGCTGAATGCCACCAGCGAGATGATCCCCATCACCTGGCCGGAATTCGCCAACCTACACCCGTTCGCGCCTCGGGAGCAGGCCCAGGGCTACACGCTGATGATCGAGGAACTGGAAGCCTGGCTCTGCGCGATCACCGGTTTTGATGCGATCTCGATGCAGCCGAACTCGGGCGCTCAGGGCGAGTACGCCGGGCTGGTGGCGATTCGCAAATATCACGAGAGCCGCGGCGAAGCGCAGCGTGACATCTGCCTGATTCCGTCATCCGCGCACGGCACCAACCCGGCGTCGGCGCAGATGGTCAGCATGCGAGTGGTCATCGTCGAGTGCGATAAGGCCGGCAATGTCGACCTGGAAGATCTCAAGCGCAAGGCCGCGGAGGCCGGTGACAAGCTGTCCTGCCTGATGATCACCTACCCGTCGACCCATGGTGTCTACGAGGAAGGGATTCGTGAGATCTGCGAGGCGATTCATGCTCAGGGCGGCCAGGTCTACATGGATGGCGCCAATCTCAACGCCCAGGTTGGCCTGGCGCGGCCAGCGGACATCGGCGCCGACGTCTCGCACATGAACCTGCACAAGACCTTCTGTATCCCTCACGGCGGTGGCGGTCCGGGCATGGGTCCGATCGGCATCAAGGCGCACCTGCAGCCCTTCGTGCCCAATCACCCGGTGATCGAGCTGCAAGGACCAAAACCAGAGAACGGCGCGGTCAGCGCGGCGCCCTGGGGCAGCGCCAGCATTTTGCCGATCAGCTGGATGTATATCGCCATGATGGGGCCGCAGTTGCGCGACGCCACCGAGGTTGCGATCCTCAGTGCGAACTATCTGGCGATGCGTCTGGGCGATGCTTTTCCGGTGCTCTACAGCGGCCGCAACGGGCGCGTGGCGCACGAATGCATCATCGACCTGCGGCCGCTCAAGGCACAGACCGGCATCACCGAAGAAGATGTCGCCAAGCGTCTGATCGACTACGGCTTCCATGCGCCGACGATGTCCTTCCCGGTACCCGGCACGCTGATGATCGAGCCTACCGAAAGCGAGTCGAAAGTGGAGTTGGATCGCTTCGTCGAGGCGATGCTGAGCATTCGCGCCGAGATCGCCAAGGTTCAGGACGGCGGCTGGCCGGCCGAGGACAACCCGCTGGTACGCGCGCCGCACACCCTGGCTGATGTGATCAACCCCTGGGATCGCCCCTACAGTATCGCTGAGGGTGTGACGCCAAGCGCTCACACCCAGGCGCATAAGTATTGGCCGGCAGTGAATCGGGTCGATAACGTCTTCGGTGACCGCAACCTGTTCTGCGCCTGCGTGCCGGTTGAAGATTATCGCGAGTAGTGGTGAGTGACTGCCCGCTCTGCGCTGATAGGCAGAGCGGGCGGTTTGGCGGTTATCGGCGGGTCAGGGTTTTGGCTGTTCGTCGTCGGTTTCGTCAGTGTATGCGTCAACCATCCCCAGCAGTTCGGCGAGCTTCAGCTGTGCCTCTTCCACACCCTGGCGTTTCGGCGCCGAAAACAACTGTACGCTGACACCGTCTCCCCAGCCCTTGCGAATGTCGCGCTGAATCGCCAGCAGGGCGTTCTTTGCCGCGCCAAAGGCGAGTTTGTCGGACTTGGTCAAGAGAATGTGCAGCGGCATCTCACTGGCGTTGGACCAGTCGAGCATCATCCGGTCGAACTCGGTCAGCGGGTGGCGGATATCCATCATCAGAAACACGCCGGCGAGGCTTTCACGACTGCTCAGGTAGGCCTCGAGATGGCGCTGCCAATGCTGCTTCAATGGGATCGGCACCTTGGCATAGCCGTAACCCGGGAGGTCGACCAGGCGATGATGATCGTCGAGGCGGAAAAAATTGAGCAGCTGGGTGCGGCCCGGCGTCTTCGATGTGCGGGCGAGGCTGGCATGGGTGAGGGTGTTCAGCGCACTGGATTTGCCCGCGTTCGATCGGCCGGCGAAAGCGACTTCAAGGCCCTCGTCAGCCGGGCATTGATCGACCTTGGCGGCGCTGGTCATGAACGTGGCTTGCTGGCAGAGGCCGAGAATCGGGTTTTTTGGGAGCATGGGTATTCCGGTGAGTGCGCAGGGGTGCGGCAATGGTTCATTTCCGTTTCAAGAGCGCCAGTATATAATGCCGCAGATTTTGTGTGCGCTTTGGTCTTAAACGAGCCCGTACAGCGGTTTCTCGGCTGCCGGCACCAAGCGGTCGATAGAGCCGTTCGGTTGACGAACCAGATGCCACTTTTAGAGAGCAACTGCCATGGCCCGAGCGGCCCGTTGCCGAATAGATTTTTCTTTAAACCCTTAGCCGTAGTTGGATGAGCTGATGAACAAAGTACTCGTGAGTCTGCTGTTGACCCTTGGCATCACCGGTATCGCCCATGCGGCTGGTAATGCCGAAGCCGGTCAGGAGAAGGTTGCAGTCTGTGGCGCCTGCCACGGTGCCGATGGCAACAGTGCCGCACCGAACTTCCCCAAACTTGCAGGTCAAGGCGAGAGCTATCTGTTCAAGCAGCTGCAGGACATCAAGGCCGGTAGCACACCGGGTGCCCCGGAGGGTGTGGGGCGCAAGGTGCTGGAAATGACCGGCATGCTCGATCCGTTCAGCGACCAGGACCTCGCCGATATCGCAGCCTACTTCGCCAGCCAGAAGATGACCGTTGGCATGGCGGATCCCGCGCTGGTCGAGCAAGGTGAAAAACTGTACCGCGGCGGCAAGCTGGATCTAGGGATGCCATCCTGCACCGGCTGCCATGCGCCGAACGGCGTTGGCAATGACCTGGCAGGTTTCCCGCAGCTGGGTGGCCAACACGCCGCTTATACGGCCAAGCAGCTGACCGATTTCCGCGAAGGCAGCCGCACCAACGATGGCGATACAGCAATCATGCGTACCATCGCATCGAAGCTGAGCAACAAAGACATCGAAGCCCTTTCGAGCTACATTCAAGGTCTGCACTGACAGCATCGGCTGCGGTCGGCTGGGAAGGCGTTCAGGTTTCGAACCTGAACGCCTTTTTTGTTTTTTGTGCCGCTACAATGATTGTCAAGATATTGAAAAGTGGTGAAAAGCGCTGGCGAGTAAATATGATTTGCTGCAGCCTGACGCTATCGGTCAGCCGTTTAAAGCCAAGGGAGTCACCATGCGTAAACTCGTTCTCAGTGCCGTACTCGTCACCGCCAGCCTGTTCGGCGTGCCAGCTCACGCGGCTGAGTTCCAGGCGGGCAAAGAGTATGTCGAACTCAAGAATCCGGTGCCGGTAGCCGAGCCGGGGAAGATCGAGGTGGTTGAGCTGTTCTGGTATGGCTGCCCACACTGCTATCAGTTCGAGCCGATCATCAATCCTTGGGTCGAGCAGCTGCCCGACGACGTGGATTTCAAGCGTATCCCCGCTATGTTCGGCGGCGTCTGGAATGTCCATGGCCAGATGTTCCTGGCCCTGGAGTCGATGAACGTCGAACAGGATGTCCACGACGCGGTGTTCAACGCCTATCACCGCGACGGCAAGAAGCTGGACACTCCAGAAAAGATGGCCGAGTTCCTCGCCGAGCAGGGCGTCGATCAGGAGGCATTCATCAAGGCCTACAACTCGTTCGGTGTTAAGAGCCGTGCCGAGCAGGCCAAGAAACTGGCCATGGCCTACCAGATCACCGGCGTGCCGGTGATGATCGTCAACGGCAAGTACCGTTTCGACATCGGCTCTGCCGGTGGTCCGCAACGCGCGCTTGATGTGGCTGATTTCCTCATCGAAAAAGAACGCGCGGCCCGGTAGGCATCCCATGCTGCGCCGTTGGAGCTCACCGCGCCTGGCCGGTCCAGGCCAGGCGCGCGTCAACCCGCTCTGTCTGGACTCCATCGGACTACCCTGCGATGGCCGGTTGCGGCTGCTGAGCTTCAACATTCAAGTTGGCATCAGCACCGAGCGCTTCCATCATTACCTGACGCGCAGTTGGCAGCATCTGCTGCCGCATCCGGGGCGAGCCGGGAATCTGCAGCGTATTGGTGAACTGCTCGGTAACTACGATCTGGTTGCCCTGCAAGAAGCCGACGGCGGCAGCCTGCGCTCCGGTTATATCAATCAGGTCGAACATCTCGCGCAGCTTGGCTCCTTTCCGTACTGGTATCAGCAGCTGAACCGAAATCTCGGCCGCTTCGCCCAGCACAGCAACGGCGTGCTCAGCCGTCTTGAGCCACAGGGCTTGGAGGATCATCCGCTGCCCGGCCCGTCCGGCCGTGGCGCCATCCTGCTGCGGTTTGGTGAGGGCGAGAATGCGCTGGTGGTGGTGGTCATGCACCTGGCGCTCGGCGGCGGCGCAAGAACGCGACAACTGGCCTATATTCGCGATCTGATCGGTGGCTATCGCCACCAGATCCTGATGGGTGACATGAATACCCATGCCAGTGATCTGCTGGAGTATTCACCGCTTCGCGACCTTGGGCTGCAGGCGCCACAGATCCAGGCGACCTTCCCCAGCTGGCGGCCGCAGCGCTGCCTCGATCACATCTTGTTGAGCCCCAGCCTGACGCTCGAGCGGGTTGATGTACTGGCGCAAGCCAGTTCGGATCACCTGCCGGTCGCCGTTGAGATCCGCTTACCCGACTCGCTGCGGGGCGATGCTTTGCCGATACCGGCTGGCGCTGTGATATGAGCGACGAGGCGCAGCGTTGGAAGGAAAAGTATCTACAGGCGCTGGAGCAACATGAGCAGCTTGAGGAGCGCTGGCGAGCGCATGTTGACCTGCTGCGGCGCAGCCTGGTGCGCAGCAGCTACGCCGTGGATGGCGCCGATCCGGCGGTCGAGCAATGCATGCGCGAGCTCCGCGAAGTGCTGCGCGATGACGTTCCGGACGATCGCCTGAGCGCGCTGGTTCCGCGTCTCGAGCGCGCCGTACTGGATACCGAAAGGAGCAGGAAGGAGCGACTTGAGTGCTTGACTCGATCGCTGCACCGTTTCGTGGCGCAGCTACAGGCATTGCCCTTACCCAACGAAGTCCGCAAGCCGTTGAAGAAATTCGCCCGACAGCTCGACGAGCGAGCCGCACGGCCGCTTGAATGGCCCGAGCTGCTTGCCGAACTGGGCGAGCTTCAGGATCGCGCGTTGACCTTGCAGATGGCCGGCGCTGGCAAATCGGCGGGCTTGTTGAGCAAGCTGTTCGGACAGCGTGAACACAGTGTCGAATCGGCTTCTGAAGAAAGCGCGATGAGCCTTTCAGCGATTCCGGCGGAAACCGCGACGGATGGCGCACGTGCGGAAGATGAATGGCAAACGAGGGTCGAGCAGCCATTGCTTGTCGTCGCAGACAGCGGTGAGTTGGCTGATAGTCAAGGCGTGGAGGCAGACAACGCGTCCGCTGCGTTCGCTGCCGAGGCCGTAGGCCGCCACATCCTTCCCGCCTCGCCTGAACACGCCTACAGCGCCATTGCCGAACGGGTGGAGGCTGCGCTGTACCATCTGCTCGATGGGCTGCACCTGCCAGAGCACCAGCAGCCGAAGGTTCTGGCGCTTCGTGAGCGAATCGAGCTGGGCTTGAACTGGTATGAGTTGGTTCCGTTGCTGGATGACCTTGCGCAACTGATGGTCGCAGCGGCTGATCATGGGCAGAGCGAATTCGAGAGCTACCTGAAATTGCTCAACGAGCGCCTGGCGGCCATGCATGAAAGCCTGTGCGTCACACATCAAGGGCACACGAAGAGCCAGGAAACCGCGCAAGCGCTGGATGAGGCACTGCGTCATCAGTTCGATGGGCTGCAAAGCAGCATGCGTGATGTCACGGATCTGCCAGGCCTGAAACAGGTCGTTCAGGCCCGCATCGATCGGTTGCTGGAAACCGTCGATAGCTATGAGCAGCAGCGCAGCGCACATGAGCTGCAGGTAAGCGGGCGGCTGAATGCCTTAGTTGGGCGGGTCGCGAGTCTGGAGCAATCTGCTGCCGGGATGCGCGAACGCCTTGAGGAGCAGCGACAGAAGGCGCTGCGGGACCCGCTGACCGAACTTCCCAATCGCGCAAGTTGGGATGAACGCCTGACGCTGGAGGTTGCGCGTCGGCAACGCTACGGCGGCCAGTTGCTTCTGGCTGTATTCGATGTGGACCATTTCAAGCAGATCAACGACAGGTTCGGTCATCTTGCCGGCGATCGTGTGCTGAAGATCATCGCCAGCGAGCTGCGCAAGCGGCTGCGCAAGACCGATTTCATTGCTCGTTTCGGTGGTGAAGAGTTCGCGCTGCTGCTTCCGGAGACACCGCAGGCGGCGGGCATGCAGCTGCTCGAAGGCCTGCGTTCGGGCATTCAGGATTGCCCGTTTCACTTCAAGGGGGCACGAATCCAGGTCACGTTATCGGGCGGGCTCGCAAGCTTCACCGAAACCGATGATGCTGAGCAGGTCTTCGAGCGCGCCGATCGGGCACTCTATCGGGCCAAGGGCGCCGGACGCAACCGTATCGAAGCGGGCTGACCAGTCGCGCTGGGAGCCTCCGGGTCACCTCGGTATAATCCCCCTCCTTTGCTCCGGCGCCCTTCTCTCGGCGCTATCTAGCGGGTGCCCTATGCCCGACCCAATACCCCAAGTCTGTGTCATTTCGCTGTCGACCAGAGGTGCCGTATGAAAACCATGATCTTAGCTGCGTTCGCCCTGTTGCTTGCCGGCTGCGCGAGCGGCCCGCGTATCGATACCAGTCACAGCTCGCTGGGCCACGATAGCCGAGCACAGTTCATCGTCTTGCATTACACCTCCAGCGACCTGCAGCGCTCGCTCGAGATTCTCAAGGGTGACGGCGTCAGCAGCCATTACCTGATCGGCGAGGCGCCCGCGACCATTTACCGCCTGGTGGACGAGGATCGCCGTGCCTGGCATGCCGGTGAAAGCCAATGGAATGGTCGGACCTGGCTTAACTCCAGTTCAATCGGTATTGAGCTCGTCAACCGCGGCTATATCGAAGACGAACGTGGGCGGCTCTGGTATCCCTATTCCAAGCAGCAGATCGACGCGCTGATCGTGCTGCTCAAGGACATCATGCAGCGTCATGGCCTGCAACCGGGGGCCATCATCGGCCACAGCGACATTGCTCCGCAGCGCAAAGTCGACCCCGGCCCGCTGTTCCCCTGGGAACGCCTGGCCGACGCAGGCCTGGTGCCATGGCCGGACGCCGCCGCCGTGGCCCGCCAGCGTAGCCTGTTCGCGCTGGAACTACCGGACGTGGCCTGGTTCCAGACGCAGCTTGTTAAGCAAGGCTACAACGTGCCGGAGCACGGGCATCTGGATCTGGAAACCCGCAACGTGATCGCCGCCTTTCAGATGAAATATCGGCCCACACGCTTCGACGGCGAGCCGGATGCGGAAACCGCGGCGATTCTCGCGGCGCTTGCGATGGAGCCCTGATGTGCCCTCAGGCGCGAGGCGAACAGGCAATCAGTCGCGAGTCGGTCAGGGCGGCGGTGCGATGGAGTGTTGCGGCTCGATATTCCCCGTCTGCCAGCATCGCCAGAAAGGCTTCCGGTGAGGGGTATCGCACCAGTAGCATTTCGTCCCAATCTTCCTGCTCCGGCGCGATCAGCGCGACCTGAGCACTGGCCGCTACCTGCACATCGCCCCCAGCTTCCCGCACTTTTAGTAGCGCGGTGCGGCTATAGCGTGCGTAGGCTTCCTTGCCGCTGCAAGGCGCATGTTCGCTGTCGGCCGGATAGGCCGCTTGCTGATTAAAGCGCAGCAGATTGAGCATGAGGATCGGCGCGCCGGCCGGCATCTGCTCGGCGAAGCGTTTCAGTTGGTCGACGCTTGGGTTGAGGCTGGGCATGACGGCTCCTTTCTTCTTGTTCGGCCCTGCCTGGGTCAGATCGGCAGAGCGATGTAGAAGATGGTGCCGTGACCGATTCGTGAATGCACGCCGATACGGCCACCATGCAGTTGCGCAATCTCCTTACATAAGGCCAGGCCCAGTCCGGCGCCCCCTCGGCGACGGCCGATCTGCACGAACGGCTCGAAGATACGGGCCTGCTGGCTATAAGGAATGCCCTCGCCGTTGTCTTCGACACTGAGGATGACCCGTTCGCCATGATGCCTGGCCAGCAGCCGAATTTCGCCGCCGTCCGGCGTGTGTCGCAGCGCATTGCTGAGCAGATTGTCCAGCACTCGCTCCATCTGTTGCCGATCCAGCAGCAGGTTAGGCAGTGGTGCCTGCAGCTCCAGCTTGATCTCGATGTCGTTCTGCGCGGCGGCGGGCGCGAATCGCTGTTGTGCTTGCTGGAGAAGTTCGGCCGGGTCGCAAGGCACTCGTTCAAGCTTCTGCTGACCGCTCTGGTAGCGTGAGAAATTCAGCAGATCGTTAATCAGCGTGACCAGTCGTTGCATCTCCTCGTACACGGTGCTGAACAGATCGGCCTCGCGGCTGCCGTCCGGGTAATGAGTCCGTTCGCGCAGCAGGCTGAACGCCATCTGCATGCCGGTCACCGGGGTGCGCAGTTCATGCGACGCACGCAGGACGAACTCATTGCGCACGCGTTCGAAGGTCCGCTGGTCGGTGACATCGTGTAGCACCATCACCGCGCCACTGATGCGCCCGTCGTGATGGTTCACCGGACTCATGCGCCACGACAGCAGCCTGCGTTCGCCGTCGGCCTCGATCACCAGATCTTCCGGCGGCCCAGACAATGGTTTGTCATCCAGGACTTGCTGGGCGGCCTCGTCCAGTTCTGGATAACCGAGGGCCTGGCCGAGGGTCGATCCGAGGTGTTCGCTTTCCCATGCCAATTGCCGCTGCGCGACCGGGTTGGCATGCTCTAGCCGACCCTGGCGGTCGACGATCAGCAGGCCGTCGTCGATGCTGTCCAGCAGCGCCTGTAGACGCTGCTGGCCGTTGACCAGCGCCTCGATGTTGGTCTGCTTGAACTCATGCAGCGCCTGAGCCATCAAGCCGAAACGGCGGATCAGCGAAGACAGCTCGGCGATGGGGGAGGCGGGCAGGCTGATATTGAAATCACCGCGGCCGATCTGGTCGGCCACGATGGACAGCTGCTCGATGGGATCGCCGAAGCGCCGGGCGAAGCTATGCGCCGTGACAAACCCGATCAGCAGCACTGCAACGCCCGTCAGGCCGAGCAGCCCGGCGAGCAGCTGCGCCCGTTCACGGCTGCGGATTTCGGTATCGCGGATCTGGTCGTAGGCGCTCTGCTGCATGTCCACCATCAGCTCGCGTACATGGTCGAAGGCCTGGCTGAGCGCGTTGTCTTCCAGCAGCGTCCAGTTCAGGCCGGAAGGGGCTTCGAGCTCATTGATGAAGTTGGCATAGGCATCGCCGATTGCCTGGTACGCCTGCTGGTCAGCCGGACGCGATGCTTGGGACAGACCGCGTGACAGCGCCGTCTGGAATACGCCGCGCGATTCCGCAAGCGCGATATTGTCGCGTTCTTCACGCACCAGCTGAAGCAGGTGATTGCCCAGTGCCTGACGTAACTGCTGGTTGACCTCGATGACGCCGAAATTGTCGCGGATAAGCTTTTCCTGGCTCTGGGCCATCTGCACCACGCTGACAAGGGCCAGTAACAGGCCCAGCAATGCCACGGTCATCAACGCCGAGAAGCCCAGAAACAGACGGGTTCTCAGCTTCATCTGGAGTTTCATAGGCCGTATTGCTTACGCTTTCGGTAGAGTGTCGAGGCGTCGATGCCCAGGATCCGGGCGGCCTGCTCAAGGGTATCGCTAGTGCTCAGTACTCCCGAAATATGCGCTTTCTCCAGTTCTTCCAGGCTGAGTGCTTCACCGATGCGCGGTGCATTGTTAATGCTTTGATCGGCCAGCCCGAGGTGGCTGACTTCGATCATCTCCTGCGGACAGATGATGCTGGCGCGCTCGACCACGTTGCGTAGCTCGCGCACGTTGCCGGGCCAGCGGTAGGACTTCAGCGCCGCGATGGCGCTGTCGCTGAAGCCCCGCGCTGGCCGGCCGTAGTTTTTGACGAACGACGCCAGGAAGCGTTCGGCAAGCGTCAGAACATCCTCCGGCCGCTCGCGCATCGGCGGCAGGTTCAGAGTGATGACGTTCAGGCGATAGAGCAGATCTTCGCGAAAACGACCTTCGCGAACCATTTCCTCAAGGTTCAGGTTGGTTGCCGCGAGGATGCGCACGTCCGCGCGTCGGGTGACCGGGTCACCGACGCGTTCGTATTCCTTGTCCTGGATGAATCGAAGCAGTTTTGGCTGCAACGCCAGGGGGAAATCGCCAATCTCGTCGAGGAACAGCGTACCGCCATCGGCCTGATTGACGCGTCCCAGCGTACTCTCGGTGGCGCCGGTAAAGGCGCCACGGTTATGCCCGAACAGCTCGCTCTCCATCAGGTCCGCTGACAGTGAAGGGCAGTTGATGGTGATGAAGGCCTTCTTGGCGCGACGGCTCCAGTTGTGGATCGCTCGTGCCAGTTCACCCTTGCCGGTGCCGGATTCGCCGAGGATGAGAATGTTGGCATCGGTATCGGCCACCTGACGGGCCGTCTCCAGCACGCCCATCATCGCCGGGCTGTATGAGCCCAGCGCGTCGCTGCGCTTCTGCACTTCACCTTCCAAGGCTTCCAGGCGCGCCGCCATCTGCCGGACCTCCAGCTGCTTGGCCGCCGACAGGCGCAGCTGTTCCGGGCTGCAGGGCTTGACCAGATAGTCTGCGGCGCCGGCCTGCATCGCATCCACCGCTGTGTCGACTGCTGAATGAGCGGTGACGATGACCACGCGCATCCAGGGCGCCAACACGCGCATCTGTTGCAGCACATCGAGGCCGTTGTCTTCACCAAGGCGAAGATCGAGGAAGCACAGGTCGAACACCTGACGTTGAAGAACCGCTTCGGCCTGCGAGGCGCTGGCAGCCGTAACCACCGTGTAGCCGCGATCCTCCAGGCAGTAGCGGAAGGTGCGCAGGATCGCGGCCTCGTCATCCACCAGGAGAATGCGGCCACCGGCGTCGGTCGTTTGGTCCATGAATGCTCCATCAGGCAAAGCTGTATTTGTCTGGCAAATCCGAGCGGAAAGAGAAATCGGATTGCTCGAATTATGCCGAGTATGGATTGGCGCCTGCTTTAGTCTACGAAAAGTCTTGCAAGTTGCACGGTGCCAGCGGGCCTTTCCTGCAGCATGCAATCAATTCTCAAGCGGAGCGGGCCTGTAAGTAGCTGATTGTAAAGGAACAACGGTTGTCTTTGTGCTGGCACGGGGCTTGCGGCTATACGCTGAACGCGCTTGATCGGTCGCAGCCGGCGGCGCCTCGCATCAGTATCCGGAGGCCCCATGAACCAGAACATGACCCAACTCAACGAGCTGATCGAAATTACCCGTGACGGCCAGCATTTTTATCAGCACGCGCTCGAGGTGGTGAAAGACGTCGAGCTGCAGCATCTATTTCGCGACATGGCACAGGCCAAGACCCACATCATTCAGGCGCTATCGGTGAAGGTCGCGGCCAACCAGGAGCAACCGTCCCAAGGTGGCACTACGGCGGGCAAGCTACGCGAGAAGTATGCCGATACCAAGGCCCGGCTTGGGCATGCCGATGCCGTGTACATCGATCAGTTGGACCAGACGGAAGAACGCATTCTGGCGGCGTTCGAGGACGCGCTGAAAACGGCTGAGCCCGACATTCGAGCGCTGTTGGCCATCGAACTTCCGAAAATTCGGGCTTGCCACGAGCGAATTCATGCGCTCAACCACGGTGCAGCCAATTGAAGCCGGACGCAGGGATTAGCCCGTCGTGCAAATCGCCCGGCACCGGATGCAGGCATCGTGCAATTTAAATTGACAGCTTGCTGGCTAGATCACTTAAGGAATTGAAGTTAAAGGGAAAATCTTATTATTAGAGCCTGGCATGAGGTCTGCAACATTAACTGCAAAGACAGACATGCCCCGCATGCTTAGAAGGAGTTGAGGATGAATCGTCAAGCACGTTTCTCACTGGTAGGCAAAGGTTTCCTTACTGCTGCTGTGGTTACGCTGATCGTTGGTGCCGAGCGGCCGATGTCGCAACCGTTCGGCCAGGAGCAGCCTCAGTCAGCGGAACGAATCCGTATGTACGACGCTCAACCAGTAGGGATTGTGCAAACCGGCCCTGCACCGAAGACGATTGATTACATGCAGGTGCGGTCGGAGCAGCGCTGGGTTTTCTAGCCGCAGGTCTGCGGGTCCCGCTGAAGATGTCCTGAACCGAAGAGGAGTTACACCATGCTGAGTTGGGCTATTACCTTCCTGATCATCGCCATCATCGCTGCGGTCTTGGGCTTCGGTGGTATCGCTGGCACCGCAACAGGCATCGCTAAAATCCTGTTCGTGGTTTTCCTGGTGCTGTTCGTCGCCTCGCTGATCTTCGGTCGAGGCCGCGGACCGCGTGCATAACGATGCAGTGACGCCGCCCGCAAGGGCGGCTGCAATACCGAGGGAAGCAGGATAGGCGGGACGCCGAGAATCGATACCTTCGCGCCTGATTGCGAAGGCAAGTAAAGAAGACGGGGTGATTCGCTCGGCGAACACCCGTCAGCCCGTGCAGCGGGGAACCAAGGGGTCGGGACGCTCTGTTCGGAGCGACCTAGGGGTACACGGAGTGCCTCCTTTGAAGGACCAGGTTCAGCGAAAGGCAACCGAAGGTGGGCCACCACCTTCGGCTTGCGATCTCTCCAGGGCTGATCGCCCTCCGTCCGGGCGAATCGTCAGGGCTCTTGCCCCCCATCGGGTCGGTATTCGACCAGCATACTTCTCATGTCACTGATCGTCTGAACGCGGAGTCGCTCGTCTTTCCGACGCACCGGCTATTCCTGTTCATGGCCGTTCTCCAGCCGCACCGCTATCATCGCGCGCAGTCACTCGTTGGAGAATCACATGCTCAACGGCCTCTGGCTGGGCTTTTTTCTGATCGCCGCGGTTGCCGCGCTTGGGCGTTGGCTATTAGGTGGCGATCCGGCCGTCTTTGCCGCGCTGGTCGAGAGCCTGTTCGCCATGGCCAAGCTGGCCGTGGAGATCATGATCGTGCTGTTTGGCACCTTGACGCTCTGGCTTGGTTTTCTGCGCATTGCCGAGAAGGCGGGCCTGATCGAGCAGCTGGCACGTCTGCTGGGGCCGCTGTTTCGCCGTCTGATGCCTGAGGTTCCGGCGGGCCATCCAGCGCTGGGGCTGATCACCCTCAACTTCGCTGCCAACGGCCTGGGGCTGGACAACGCGGCTACGCCCATCGGCCTGCGGGCCATGCGCGCGCTACAGGAGCTTAATCCCAGCAAGATGGTGGCGAGCAATGCGCAAATTCTGTTTCTCGTGCTCAACACGTCATCGCTGACGCTGCTGCCGGTATCGATCTTCATGTACCGCGTACAGCAGGGCGCCGAAGACCCGACCTTGGTTTTCTTGCCGATCCTGCTGGCCACCACCGCGTCGTCGCTGGCGGGGCTGTTGGCTGTGGCGCTGGTTCAGCGGCTGCGCATATGGGACCCGGTGGTGCTGGCCTATTTCATTCCCGGTGCGCTGCTACTCGGCGGGTTCATGGCGCTGCTTGCCGGGCTGTCGGCCACGGCCCTGGCTTCGCTATCCTCGCTGCTTGGCAACCTGACCCTGTTCGGCTTGATCATCGCGTTCCTGATCGTCGGGGCGCTGCGCAAGGTGCCGGTCTATGAAAGCTTCGTCGAAGGTGCCCAGGAAGGCTTCGATGTCGCCAAGAGCCTGCTTCCCTATCTGATCGCCATGCTCTGTGCGATCGGTGTCCTGCGCGCTTCCGGCGCGTTGGACTTCGGGCTGGATGGCATTCGCTGGTTGGTCGAAGCACTGGGCTGGGATACCCGCTTCGTCGACGCGTTGCCTACCGCGCTAGTCAAGCCTTTCTCCGGCAGCGCCGCTCGCGCAATGCTGATCGAGACCATGCAAAGCCAAGGCGTTGATAGCTTCCCGGCACTGGTCGCGGCGACCGTGCAAGGCAGTACCGAGACGACCTTCTATGTGTTGGCGGTGTATTTCGGTGCGGTTGGTATCCAGCGAGCACGGCACGCGGTGGGATGCGCGCTGGTGGCGGATTTCGCCGGAATCGTGGCGGCGATTTTGGTTTGCTACTGGTTTTTTGGTTAACGGTGCAACGATGCCGAATGATTAATCCGCGCATCGTCGCATGCTTAGTTCGCAATCCGTTGCCAGAGCCGAAACAGAGGCTCGGCCAGGAACATCACCAAGAACAATCGCAACACCTGCAGCGCGGTGACCAGCGCCACTGACAGCTGCAGCGCCTCGGCCGTCAGGCACAGTTCCGTGATGCCGCCGGGCATCATGCCCAGCATCAGAGAGGTCTGGTTGAGTGTCGCCACCCACCCTAACGCTTCGGCCAGGCCCGCCGCGGCGAGCATCGCCAGCACAGTGAACAGCAGGATGCGCAGCAGGAACGCCGGCGCGCTGCGAAAGAATGGTCGATCGAAATGACAGCCCAGCGAGCAGCCTATTAGCCACTGGCCGAGTTGGCCGACGCCGTCCGGTAGCCCTAGATGCAGATCGAATGTTGCGCTCGCCACCGCACAGACGGTCAGCGGGCCGAGCATCCAGGGGTTGGGCTGGTTGAGCTTCTTCCACAGCAGCGCCAGCAGGGCGCCACCCGGTAGCAGTACGGCGAGCCATGGCCAACTGACCGGCGCGGGCTGCGGCGCATCCACCGCTGGCAGGCTCCAGGTGAACAGCGCAGGGACGATCAGCACCACCAACAGAAGGCGCAGGCTGTGGGCCGCGGCGACCATGGCCGGCTGCGCCGCGTGGCGCCCGGCCAGGTTAACCATCTCGCTGGCCCCGCCCGGCATGCTGGCGAAGAAAGCCGTGGCGCGGTCCGTACCGCTGCGCAGGAGGATGGAGATGCCGATCAGGCTCAGCAGCAGGGTGCACAGCGCACCGGCGAGAATCACGCCGAGATGCTCGACAACTTGCTGCATGACTTCATGGGTGAAATGCAGGCCGATGGCACTGGCAATCAACCATTGCCCGGTCTGTCGGCCGCGCGGCAGTTCCGTCAGCAGCCAGCCGCTGCAGCGTACGGCAATGACCGCCAGCAACGAGCCAACCATCCAGGGCAGCGGCCAGTTGGCCAGGCTGGCCAGCCAGCCACCGAGGGCGCCGACCAGCGGCGTCGCCCACCATCCCGGAAGCTGGCGCGGCATATCAGGCGTGCGCTGCGTTCAGCTTGGTGCGGCGGCGCTGACGCCACCAGCGCAGCCCCGGCATCGCCAGCATCAGCACGGCCATCAGCCAGAGGATGATCGTGATCGGGCTGCCCCAGAGAATGCCCAGATCGCCGGCTGAGATCGACAGCGCGCGGCGTAGATTGTCTTCCATCATCTCGCCAAGCACGAAGCCAAGGATCAGCGCGGACAACGGGAAGTCCAGCTTGCGCAACAGGTAGCCGAACACGCCCAGACCGATCATCAGCACCAGGTCGAATGTAGTGCTATGGACCGAATAGACGCCCACCACGCTGATCGCCGTAATGGCCGGCACCAGCACCCAGTTGGGCACGCTGAGCATCCTGGAGAACAACCCGACCAGCGGGATATTCATCACCAGCAGGATCACGTTGCCGATGAACAGCGACGCGATAAGCCCCCAGACTACGTCCGGCTGCTGTTCGAACAGCAGCGGACCGGGGGTGATGTTGTACAGCGTCAGCGCACCGATCATCACCGCCGTAGTGCCCGAGCCCGGCACGCCGAGGGTCAGCATCGGAATCAGCGAACCGCAGGCCGAGGCGTTGTTAGCGGCTTCTGGGGCGGCCAGACCACGCAGGTCGCCTTCACCGAACTTGCCGCTGTCGCCGGCCATGCGCTTTTCGCTCATGTAGGTCATGGCGCTGGCGATGGTGGCGCCGGCTCCGGGCAGGGTGCCGATGACGAAGCCGGCCAGGGCGCTGCGCACCATGGTCCAGAAGGTCAGGCAGAACTCCTTGAAGTTGAACAGCAGACGGCCGCTGGCCTTCACCGCTTTCTGCCCGCTGTGGGTTTTTTCCAGCATCAGGAGCACTTCGCTGACACTGAAGAAACCTATCACCACGATGACGAACTGAATCCCATCTGACAGGCTCACACTTCCGAAGGTGAAGCGGTAGACGCCGGTGGTGGAGTCCACACCGACGGTGGCCAGCCCCAGCCCGATCAACGCCGCCATCAGGGTCTTCACCGGCTTATCGCCAACCATGCCGCCGAGGCAGGCGATGGCGAAAATCATCAGCACGAAGTACTCGGCCGGACCGAAGGCCACCGCCCACTTCGCCAGCAGCGGAGCGAACAGCACCACGCCGCAGGTGGCGATGATGCTGCCGATGAACGAGCTGACCGCCGACAGTGACAGCGCGATACCCGCCTTGCCCTGACGCGCCAGCGGGTAGCCGTCGAGCGTGGTCATCACCGCGGCGGCATCGCCCGGGACGTTGAGCAGAATCGCCGAAATGCGTCCGCCATATTCACAGCCCAGGTACACCGCGGCCAGCAGGATCAGCGCGGTTTCCGGCGGCAGACCCAAGGCGAATGCCAGCGGCAGCAGCAGCGCCACGCCGTTGATTGGGCCCAGCCCAGGCAGCAGGCCAACGATGGTGCCGACGAAGGCGCCGAACAGTGCCACGAGCAGGTTCGTCGGCCGCGTGGCGACATCGAAGCCCTGCATCAAAAAATTCAAGGTTTCCATTTTCAGCTCTCCAGCAAGCGCAGCACGCCGAGCGGCAGCGGCACATCAAGCAACAGGTCGAACAGGCCGTAGAGCAGCACGCCCATCAGTACACCGCTGATCAGCGAGGGCCACAGGCGGCCGCTGAACAGCAAGCCCAGGGTGAATGCGGCCAGCGCCGTGGTAATGACGAAGCCGAGCTTCTCGAACAGCAGCGCGTAGGCCAGCAGCACCAGCACGCAAAGCGCGGCGCGCCGGGCCATGGCCCAGTCGAATGGCGGCGTCGGCTCGCCATGGGGCTTGATCAGCAACCACAGCGCGCCGCAGCCCATCAGAAACAGCAACAGCAGCGGATAGGCGCGCGGACCGACCGGGTCGTAGGCGAAGGGCGCTTCGAAACCCCAGGCGAGCAGCGCGAGACCGGCGCAGGCGAGCAGCCACACCGCGGCAAAAACACGAACGTACATGGCGGAATACCTCGGGAGGAGCGGGTAGCGGCTGCCCTCTGGAAGCCGCCACCCGCAGGGGTGTTACTTGACCAGTCCGAACTCGGCGGCGAGCGCCTTGTAGTCGGCGACCTGCTTGTTGACAAAGGCCTTGAGCTCGTCACCCGTCATCGACAGCGGGAAGAGGTCACGCTGTTCACGCAGCTGGGCGAAATCTTCATCGGCCAGCAGGGTGTCGAACTGCGTCTTCCACCAGTTGAAATCCTCGTCGCTGACTTCCGGGCCCATGTAAAAGCCGCGAATCACCGGCCAGCTGATGTCGTAGCCCTGCTCCTTGGCGGTCGGAACATTCGACATTTTGCCTGGCAGCCGCTCATCAGAAAGCACGGCGAGGATGCGGATCTTGCCGGCATCGAGCTGTGGCGCGACTTCGCCCAGGCCGCTGCTGGTGACCTGCACGTGGCCGCCGAGCATGGCCGTCAGGGTCTCGCCGCCGCCTTCGAAGGCCACGTAACGCAGCTTCTTCGGATCGACGCCGGCGGCGCGGGCGATCAGCGCGGTCTGCATCCAGTCCTGACCACCAATGGTGGCACCGGCACCGAAGACGACGCTGCTGGGGTCTTTCTTCACGGCGGCGATGAGGTCGTCGAGGTTCTGGTAAGGCGCGTCCTCGCGGACCGAGATGGCGCCATAGTCGGTGCCAATACCGGCCAGCCAGCGCACGTCGGTTTCGTCATAGCGGCCGAACTTGCCCTGCGCCAGATTCAGCAGCGAACCGCTGGAAAACGCAGTGATAGTTGCCGGGTCGGCGGCGCGCTGGGCGATCACGGCGTTATAGGCCACCGCACCGACGCCGCCGGGCATATAGGTGACCCGCATAGGCGCCTCGAGCAAACCTTCATCCTTCAAGCCGCTCTGGGCCAGTTTGCAGGTCAGATCGAAGCCACCGCCGGGCTTGGCCGGCGCAATGCATTCGGGGCGCTTGGGCTCGGCCATCAGCTGGCTGGATAGCATCAGGCAGGACGAAAGCAGGGCAAAATGGCGGATTGCGGTTTTCATGGGTGTTCTCCTTGGTTCTTATTATCGGCGGCTTACCAGATCGGCAGGCTGTAGCTGACGATCAGGCGGTTTTCGTCGGCGTCACGAGCAAAATTCGAGCGGAACATCGCATTGCGCATGCGCACGGCGACGTTCTTCAGCGGCCCGGTCTGCACGACGTACTTGAGCTCAATGTCGCGCTCCCATTCGCTGCCGTTGCTGCCACCGTTGTATTCGGCGTTGTCGCCAGAAATGTAACGGGTCAGGAAGGTCAGTCCGGGCACCCCGATGGACGCGAAGTTGTAGTCGTAACGGGCCTGCCAAGAACGCTCGTCGGCGTTGGCGAAGTCATTGATCTGGACGAAGTTGACCAGGTAGGGGTCGCCGCCGTCGATGTAGGCATAGCCGGTATCGCCGTTCATTTGCTGATAGGCCAGGCTGAGCTTGTGGCCGCCGAGGCTGTAACCCAGCATGCCATTCCAGGCCTGGTTGTCGATCTTGCCGGCATTCGCCGCGCCGGTGTCATCGCTGACCATCAGGCGCAGGTCGGCAGTCAGCGCCGAGTCTTCGCCCAGCGGCTGCACCGCCTGAAGGTTGAAGAAGTGCTGGCGATAGATGTCGTCGAGTTCGGCGGCGTAGTAGGTTCCGGTGAAGCGGTCGCTGAAATCGTACTTCGCCCCGACGAAGGTCAGGTGATCGGCCTCGGCAGCGCTGTCGAAACGGCCATTCTTGTTGTTCAGCTGCAGGTCCTGGGAGTTGGTCGAAGCACGGTCGATGACCTTGTCCATGCGTCCGCCTGTCAGGGTCAGGCCGGTCACGTCCTGGGACACCAGCAGGGTGCCTTCGAATACCTGGGGCAGGGTGCGGCTGTCACTGGCTTTCACCACCGGGGTTTCCGGAATATGGCTGCCGTAGCGCAGTTCTGTCTCGGAAAACTTCGCCTTCGCCGTCAACCCGAGCCGGCTGAACTCATCTGGCGTGCTGCCATCGTCGCGTACCGGGAGCAGGTCGGTGCCGGTGCGGCCGCCGCCTGAATCGAGCTTGATGCCGAGCATGCCCATGGCATCGAGACCGAAGCCAACGGAGCCTTCGGTGAAGCCCGATTCGATATTGAGCAAAAAGCCTTGCGACCACTCTTCGCGCTTGGACTGGCCGGAGCCTTCGCGAAAATCGCGATTGAGATAAATGTTCTGGGTTTGCAGGGTCGCGCTGCTGTCTTCGATGAAATCGGCCTGAGCCAAGGGCGCCAGCGAGGCGGCTGCGATGGCGAGCGCAAGACGAACGTGTGCGGGGTTGCTTCTGACGGCAGTCAGCATCCTGTATCTCCACTGTTGTTTTTGTTGTGACGGCGTTTGGCCGTTGCAGGTGGTTCGAGCCACCTGAATGCGATCCTAGGCGGCGAAACTTTCGCCAGGCTTTCATGGTTGAAAGCAGCGTCTGGCGCGCCTTTGTCGCTACACTGGCGGTCCGTTCCGTGTGTGGCAGAGGACAGGCAATGCGGATTCTTCTGGTCGAGGACCACCCCCAGCTCGCTGAAAGCGTGGCGCAGGCGCTGCGCGCGGCAGGCTGGACGCTGGATCTGCTGGATGATGGGGTGGCGGCCGATCTGGCATTGGCTACCGAGGATTACGCGCTGGCGATCCTTGACGTTGGGCTGCCGCGGCTCGACGGCTTTCAGGTGCTGGCGCGGCTGCGCGAACGCGGCAAGACCTTGCCAGTGTTGATGTTGACCGCGCGCGGCGAGGTGACCGATCGGGTGCATGGGCTCAATCTTGGCGCCGACGACTATCTGGCCAAGCCGTTCGAACTGTCCGAGTTGGAAGCGCGGGTCAAGGCGTTGTTGCGGCGCAGCGTGGCCGGCGGTGAGCGGCAGCAAAGCTGCGGTGCGCTGGTCTACGACCTGGACGCTCGACGCTTCAGCCTCGATGGCCAGCCGTTGAGCCTGACATCGCGGGAGCAGGCGGTGCTCGAGGCGCTGATCGCCCGACCCGGGCGGGTCATGAGCAAGGATCAGTTGGCCGCGCAGGTTTTCGGCCTCGATGAAGACGCCAGCGCCGATGCCATCGAGATTTATATCCATCGGTTACGCAAAAAGCTCGAAGGCAATGCGGTGCGCATCGTCACCTTCCGCGGCCTGGGCTATCTGTTGGAGGCGGTAAGTGCCTGATGCGTCGCCACCGCTCGCTGGGAGCTTGCGTGCCGGCCTGTTGCGTTGGCTGGCGGTGCTGCTGACCGTATTGCTGGTGTTCAGCGGTTGGAGTGCCTACTGGAATGGCCGGGCGGCTGCCGATTCCGCCTATGACCGTACCCTGCTGGCTTCGGCGCGTGCCATCGCTGAGGGGCTGGTCGCCAATGACGGCAAGCTGCGCGCCAATGTGCCCTATATCGCACTCGATACCTTTGCCTATGACAGCGCCGGGCGCATCTATTACCAGGTGCTAGATACCCAAGGGCGCCTGATCAGCGGCTACGAAGAGCTGCCAGCCCCAGGCGCGGAAATCCGCCGCACCGACGACTATCCTGCCCTGGCGCGCTTCTACGATGGCGAGTTCCGGGGTGAGGGCGTGCGTCTGGTCAGCCTGTTGCAGCCGGTCAGCGAGCCGGAGCTCAACGGCATCGCCGAGATCCGTGTGGCCGAAACCCTGGGCGCCCGGGAACGCATGGCACGCAGCCTGCTGACCGACACGCTCTGGCGGGTCGGCCTGCTGGCAATCACCGCGCTGCTGCTGGTATGGCTGGCAGTGAGCGCCGCACTGCGACCGCTGGGCAAACTCAGTGAAGCGGTGGAGCTGCGCCAGCCGGACGACTTGCGGCCGTTGCCCATGGTGACGGTGCAGCGTGAGCTCAAACCGCTGGTGGCTGCGCTCAATCATTTCACCGAGCGATTGCGCGGCCAGTTCGAACGTCAGGCGCAGTTCATCGCCGATGCTGCCCATGAGCTACGCACACCGCTGGCCGCGCTCAAGGCGCGAATCGAGCTGGGCCTTCGGGAACAGCAGCCGCAGCGCTGGCAGGAGACGCTGGAAGAAGCCGGGGCGCATACGGACCGGGTCATTCATCTGGCCAACCAGTTGCTGTCGCTGGCACGCATCGAAAGTGGCGCGCAGGCGATTGCCGAGGGCGGCGCACAGCAACTCGATCTGAGCCAGCTGGCCCGCGAACTGGGGCTGGCTATGGCCGCGCTGGCGCACAAACGTGGCGTTGCCATCGCCCTGGAGGCGGATCGTCCGGTGTGGATTCAGGGTGAGCCGACGCTGCTCAGCGAGCTGCTGAGCAACCTGCTGGACAACGCCTTGGCGCATACGCCGAACGGCGGCAACGTAGTGCTGCGCGTGCGGGACGAGGGAGTGCTGGAGGTCGAGGACGATGGGCCGGGGATCGCCCCGGAGGAGCGCGATAAGGTTTTCGCGCGCTTCTATCGACTGCAGCAACAGGGGCAAGGCGCCGGCCTCGGGCTGGCCATCGTCGGTGAGATCAGCCGCGCCCACCGCGCCACCATCGAACTGGGCCAAGGTGCCTTGGGTGGGTTGCTGGTCAGGCTGCGCTTTCCATCCAACATCAGCTGACTCAGGTCACTTTGCTCGTCTCGCTGGTTACCACCTGATTGCGGCCATTGCGCTTGGCCCGGTAAAGCGCGGCATCGGCGGCGGCGAGCAGTTGCGCTGCAGAGCGAGCCATGGGGGGCTGGAGCGTCGCCACGCCAATGCTGACAGACAGAGCCAGGCGGGTATCACCGCAGGTTGGGTGCAGCTTGGCGACGGCCGCGCGGATCCGTTCGGCCTGCTCATCGGCTTGTGGCTGTCGGTGCCCGGCAGCGCCATGACGAATTCCTCGCCGCCGTAGCGCGCCACCACGTCGCCGGCGCGCTGGCCGTGCTGCTTGAGCGTGGCGGCGACAAGCCGCAGACATTCGTCACCAAAGGCGTGCCCGTAGGTGTCATTGACCTGTTTGAAATGATCGATATCCAGCAACATCACTGAGAGAGGTTTCTCGATGCGCTGCGCGCGGCGAATCTCCTCTTCGATCATCAGATCGAAGTGACCACGGTTGGATAGCTGCGTCAGCGCGTCGGTGGTGCTCATGCGGGTCAGTTGCACGTTGACTTGCTCCAGGCCGCGCTTGGCCTCCTCCAACGCTTTGGTACGTTCGTGGACTCGTGCTTCCAGCATTTCGTTGGCGCGCTTCTGGGCGTCCAGCGCCTGCTGCTGGGCGCGCAGGTGCGATTCACGCTCCTGGGCCAGCGCTTCGGAGGCTTCCAAGGCCATATGCTGCGCCTGGATGCGATGCACCCGTTCGAAGTTGATGCGCTCTGCCAGCGCCATGGAAAGCAACACGAATTCAGCGAACATGCCGAGCATTTGGCCGTTGATCGCCCAGCCGTTTGGCGGCAGCACTCCCGCCAAGGCCAGAATATGAGCCATGGTGAACAGCAGCAGGGCCCCCCAGGCAATGGTGAACAGGCGCGCCGAGTTGTTGCCCTTGACCCATAAGGTAATCAGCACAGCGGTTGCCAGCACGCTCTGAAACAGCGCAGCGAACTCCAGCCCAAGATGATTGCCCAGCTTCGGAACAAGCAGAATGATCAGTATCACGCCACCCCAATGAAGTGCCGCCAGTTGGGTGGCACGCCAGACCCAGCCGCCGTAACGGCGTATGTCGAGGAAGCGGCTGGCAAACAGCAACGGGATGAAGAAGCACAGCGCTGACGAGAGCCCGTAGAAGCGGTGCGAAATCGGTGGCGCGTGTGGCCAGAGGAAAAGCTGTCCGAACCCGGTGTTGACCGAGATATAGAACATGGCGCTCAGTAGATACAACAGGTACAGCAGGTAGCTGACGTCGCGGGTAAAAACCATCAGGCTGGCGTTATACAGCAGGATGACCAACATGCCGCCGAAGAATACGCTGACCAGCGCTGTGTCGCGGATCTTGCTCTCGCTGAAGCTGGCCTCGTCGGTAATGAGCAGCGGTAATGCGATGATCTCTGGAGCCCGCACGTGCATGTACACCACTGCGGCAGGTTCTTCTTGCAGATCCAGCGGAAAAACCAGGCGATGATCGGCGATGGGGCGGTTGCTCATCGGCACGGTATCGCCGGCCAGCATCAGCGGGCCCCAGCGACCGCTCGCTGGGTAAAACAACCGCACCTCGACGCGGTTGAGTACCGGCCAGCTCAATAGCAGATACCAGGTATGCGGCGGCTGCGCTTTGCTATCGATGGCGAAGCGCAGCCAGGCGCCGTCGTCCTGCTTGCCCAGGTTGGGCTTGCTGAGCGGCTGCCACTGCCAGTCAGCGGTACGAGCCTCGCCGAAGCTGGCGAAGGGGCTGCCGAGCCTGTATTCAACCCCGCCGACTCGCAGTGGCACCGAAGACTCACTGACAACTGCGGGTCTGAAGGCCTCATCAGCGAACAAGGAAGGGGATCCGAGCAGCACATACAGGCAGCTCAACAGCAGAAGACATAGGCGCATGAACCGAAACCCTCCTCGAACGCTCGCGCTACCGGCATCGCGGACCGTACGGGTTCAAATGCATAGTCGGCCGCTGAAATTTGGCGCCAATAAAAGATACGTTCTGAGACAGCATATTGCCATCACTGTTGGTCGGTTCGGTGGTCTCACGGCCTGAAGCGCCCCTCGTAGCACGCCGATCCGACAAGCGGGTGGGTTAAGCACGTCGCAGCTGACTTTCGGAGCTGAACATGTGCGGTATCCGTCGGTGAGGCGGGACGGCACCTTGGGTCTGACAGGCTCGGGTTATTGCTACGAGGCGGGGCACGGCTATTCAGGCTCGCCAGAGGATAGCGATCATATGTAGCAGACGCCTCTCGCGAAATCTGATGGCCTGCTAGACTCCCATCTTCTCGCCGATGCTCACGAGGCAGCGCGAGGCAATCCAAAACAAACTAATAAGGAGTGAATCCATGAAAGGCAAATCCTTGGCATGGATATTTTCCGCCGCGTTGGCGGGGACTGGTCTGAGCGGTGTGGCTCAGGCGCAAGAACAATTCGTGACCATCGGTACCGGTGGTCAGACGGGCGTCTACTACGTCGCCGGTCAGTCGATCTGCCGCTTCGTCAACCGTAACGCCGAAGACCTCAAGTGCAACGCACCTGCCAGTGGCGGTGGTGTGGCTAACGTCAACGGCCTGCGCAGTGGCGAATTCAATTTCGGCATCATGCAGTCGGACCATCAGTACAAGGCGATGGAAGGTCTGGAGCCGTTCAAGAACGAAGGCGCGATGGATGACATCCGTGCGGTCTTCTCGCTGCAGAGCGAAGTCTTCACCGTGCTGGCGCGCCGTGACGCCAACATCAAGGGCCTGGACGACCTCAAGGGCAAGCGCGTCAACATCGGCAACCCCGGTTCCGGCCAGCGTGACACCCTCGAAGAAATCATGAAGGAAAAAGGCTGGGACAAGTCAGTCTTCAGCCTGGCCGCCGAACTCAAGCCGGCCGAGCAGGCCAGCGCTCTGGGCGACAACAACATCGATGCCATGACCTACTTCGTCGGTCACCCCAACGGCGCGATCCAGGAAGCGACTACCACTGTCGATGCCGTTCTGGTGCCGATCACTGGCCCGGAAATCGACAAGCTGCTGTCCGAGAAGTCCTACTACACCAAGGCCGAAATTCCGGGCGGCATGTACAAGGGTAACGACACTGCGACCCAGTCGATCGGTGGCAAGGCGGTCCTTTCGACCACCTCCAAGGTCGACGCGGATGTGGTCTACAAGCTGGTCAAGTCGGTGTTCGAGAACATCGAGCGCTTCCAGCGTCTGCACCCGGCATTCAAGGATCTCAAGCCGGAAGACATGATCAAGGTCGGCCTGTCCGCCCCGCTGCATGAAGGTGCCGAGCGCTACTACAAGGAACGTGGCTGGATGTAACGGTTAATAGACCTGCTGCGCCGTTGCGGCGGGTCTACCGTTCGCGGCTTTTGCCTGAAAACCCGTGTGCCTGGCGCCGCGGGTTTTCGCGGTTTCCGTTACCTGAAATAACAGGCCTCATTTCATGCAAGACAAACAACTCTCCACCGAAGAGCTGATCGCCAAGGACGTCGGTGCGCGGCTGCCCGAAGGCGCCATGGCGAAACTGATCGCAGGCCTGGCGCTGCTCTGGTCGCTGTTTCAGCTGTGGATCGCTTCGCCGCTGCCGTTCATGCTGCGCGTCGGCGTTTTCAACAACACCGAAGCCCGGGCGATTCATCTCGCCTTTGCGCTGCTCCTGGCTTTTCTGGCCTACCCCGCTTTCAAACGGTCGCCGCGAGATCGCGTGCCATTGATCGATATCGCGCTTGGGCTGATTGCCGCCGCGAGTGCCGGATACCTCTTCGTTGCCTATGAGCAGCTGGCACAGCGCCCTGGCAATCTCACCACCATGGATCTGGTTACCGCCTGTATCGGCATACCCCTGCTGCTCGAGGCCACGCGCCGCGCGCTGGGCCCGGCACTGGCAATCATCGCGCTGATTTTTCTCGGCTACAGCCTGGCCGGGCCGTACATGCCAGGTCTACTGGCACACCGTGGCGTCAGCTTCACAGCCCTGGCCAACCATCAGTGGATCACCACCGAAGGCGTGTTCGGTATCGCGCTCGGCGTTTCCACCAGTTTCGTGTTCCTCTTCGTGCTGTTCGGTGCGCTGCTCGAACGCGCCGGCGCGGGTCACTATTTCATCCAGTTGGCCTTCAGCATGCTCGGGCATTTCCGTGGCGGCCCGGCGAAGGCGGCGGTCGTAGCCTCAGGCATGACCGGCCTGATTTCCGGCTCCTCGATTGCTAACGTGGTCACTACCGGTACATTCACCATTCCGATGATGAAGCGCACCGGATTTTCATCTGAGAAAGCCGGTGCCGTGGAAGTGGCTTCTTCGGTCAACGGCCAGATCATGCCGCCCGTCATGGGCGCGGCCGCCTTTCTGATGGTCGAGTATGTCGGGATCCCCTATGTCGAGGTGATCAAGCATGCCTTTCTGCCAGCGCTGATTTCCTACATTGCGCTGGTCTATATCGTTCATCTCGAGTCGCTCAAACTCGGCCTGACCGCCTTGCCGCGAGCAAACGTGGCCAAGCCGTGGATGCAGCGGTTGATCGGCTTCGTCTTTGGCGTTGCGCTGATTTCCGGTATCTCGCTGGGCGTCTACTACGGCCTCGGCTGGCTGAAGCCGGCTCTCGGTGACGCGGCGATCTGGGTCATTGGTGCCCTGCTGACGGTGGTCTACCTGGGGCTGTTGAAGGTCGCCGCGAGCAATCCGCCGCTGCCGCCCGAGGACCCTGACGCGCCGCTGGAGAAGCTGCCACAGACTCGTCCGGTGCTATTGTCCGGCCTGCATTTCCTGCTTCCGGTCGTGGTGCTGGTGTGGTGCCTGATGGTCGAACGGCTGTCGCCTGGCCTGTCCGCATTCTGGGGCTCGGTGATGCTGATCATTATCCTGCTGACCCAGCGGCCGCTGCTCAGCTGGATGCGCCGCGACGGTAGCCATCAGCACGGCACGTTCATGGATGGTCTGGTCGACCTGCGCGAAGGCCTGATTGCTGGCGCGCGCAACATGATCGGCATCGGTATCGCCACCGCGGCGGCAGGAATCATCGTCGGCGCGGTGTCTCAGACCGGTGTCGGTCTGGTGCTGGCCGACCTGGTCGAGCTGCTGTCGATGGGCAATTTGATGCTGATGTTACTGCTCACCGCCTTCCTCAGCCTGATCCTCGGTATGGGCCTGCCAACCACTGCCAACTACATCGTGGTATCGAGCCTGCTGGCACCTGTGGTCGTGGCGCTGGGGCAACAGAGCGGACTGATCGTGCCGTTGATTGCCGTGCACTTGTTCGTCTTCTATTTCGGCATCATGGCGGACGTTACGCCACCCGTTGGCCTGGCCTCGTTCGCCGCGGCTGCGGTGTCCAAGGGCGATCCGATCAAGACCGGGGTGGTGGCGTTCTATTACAGCCTGCGCACTGCGGCGCTTCCCTTCCTGTTCATCTTCAATACCGACCTGTTGCTGATCGACGTGAATTTCTGGCACGGCGTCGTGATCTTCGTCATTGCGACAGTGGCGATGCTGATTTTCGCGGCGGGTACACAGGGTTACTTCCTGGTGCGTAGCCGCTGGTACGAAAACATCCTGCTGCTGCTGATCGCCTTCACCCTGTTCCGTCCCGGATTCTGGATGGACATCGTGCACGATCCCTATCGCGACATTCCTCCGTCACAGCTGGTCCAAGCGATGGAAATGGTCGATGAGGATAGCCAGCTGCGCCTGCGCATCCGCGGCGAAGATGCGGTCGGTGATGTGCGTGACTTCAGCCTGCTGGTCGCTATTCCGGACGGCGAAACGGGTGAAGAGAAGCTGGAAAAGCTCGGCCTGATGACGTACGAAGAAGACGGTAAGGTGCTGATCGACAGCGTGACCTTCGGTAGCCAGGCTGCCGAGCTGGGACTGCAGTTCGACCAGGAAATCCTAGCGGTTCGTGCACCCACCGATCGCTGGGCCAAGGAATGGATGTGGTTGCCTGGTCTCTTGCTGTTCGGCCTCGTGGTGTGGATGCAACGACGGCGCACACGGGACTGACCGTTTCGCCATCGCTGACCTAGCCCCGGCCATGCCAAGCATCGCCGGGGCTTTTTTCTCGTGCTGGTCGGCGTGATCGGGCAGTTGGGTGCCCCTGCGCGAAGTAGTTCGATCAGGCCGGCTTGCCGGGAGGCAGTTGCTGCTTGGTTATCCGTGTATCGCGAGCATTCTGTGCTTCACCCGTTGCGCGGGCTTTACCGGTGCCAGGGCCTTCCAGCGCCGCATAAGCGGCGCTGCAGAACAATGAGTTCAGACGCTTCATATCGGCGATCAGCTCCAGATGAGCGGCGCTGGTCTCGATGCTTTCGACTACCTGCTGGTGCAGGCGATGCACATGAGCATGGGCCAGCTCGCGCTCGCGCTTGCGGAACTGGCGCTTCTGCTGCAGCAATTGGCGAGCGCTGTGCGAGTCGCCGGACAGGAACACCGACAGGCCCAGCGCGAGGTTGGCGCTGAGTAATCCGTGCAGTTGGCTAAGTTCGTCCAGGCCGGTATCGGAAAAAGAGCGGCGCTTGGATGTCTTGATGTTCTGCACCTTGCCGAGCATGTGCTCGATGATGTCGCCGGCCTGCTCCAGGTTGATCGCCAGTTCGATGATTTCCGCCCAGCGTCGGCTTTCCTGATCGGCCAGGTCTTCACGCGGCATGCGCGCCAGGTATAGCTTGACCCCGCTGTAGAGGGCATCGACATCGTCATCCAGGCGGCGGATCTCTTCGCCCGGTTCCGGTCGATCCTCGCGCAGCGCCTCCAGCAATCGTGCCAGCATGGTTTCCACCAGATCGCCGATGCGAAGGGTTTCACGTGTGGCATTGGCCAAGGCCAGCGTCGGCGTGTCCAGCGCAGTGGGATCGAGGTGGCGCGGTTGGGCGATGCCGTTATCGATCACACGCTCGGGCATCAGCCGTTCGCAGAGGCGGGCCATCAGCCCGACGGTGGGCAGCAGCAGCAGGCAGCGCAGCGAGTTATAGGCCAGGTGGAAAGCGATTACCTGCGTCTGCGCGCTGTAGCCGAGCGTGCCCATCCAATTCACCAGCATCGGCAGGAAGGGCAATATAAGCAGCCCGGCGAGCTTGTAGAGCAGATTACCCAGCGCCACGCGCCGTGCCGACACGGGTTGCGCGGTGGCGTTGAGCCAGGCCAATACGCCGCTGCCGACATTCGCTCCGATGACCACGCCCAGCGCCACCGGGAGGCTGATCAGGCCGGCGCTGGCCAGGGTCGCGATCAACAGGACGGCTGCCAGGCTGGAATAAGCGAGCACGGCGAAGACCGCGCCCAGGACGACCGCCAGCAGGGTGTCGCCAGCCAGTGAGGAGAACAGCACGCGCATGCCGCGGGCTTCGGTGATGGGTTCGGCGGCCTGCACGATCAGCTGCAAGGCGAGAATGATCAGGCCCAGGCCGATCAGCACGCGTCCGAGCTGGCCGGCACGGGTCTGTTTGCGTGACAGGAACAGGCAGACGCCGAGCAGGGTGAGCAATGGCGAGAGCCAGGACAGATCCAGCGTCAGCACCCGTGCCATCAGCGCAGTACCGACATCGGCACCCAGCATGATCGCCAGCGCAGTAGGCAGTGCCATCAGGCCCTGAGCGACGAAGGAAATCGCCAGCAAGGCGGTCGCGTTGCTGCTTTGCACCAGGGCGGTGACACCGATACCGGCACTGAATGCCAGTGGCGAATTGGCCATACTGTGGCCCAGCAACCGCCGCAAATGCGAGCCATAGACGCGCATGATGCCGGTTCGCACGATATGCGTGCCCCAGACCAGCAGGGCAATGGACGAAAGCAGGTGCAGCAGCGTCAACATCAGGCGGTTTTCTCCGGCGAGCGGCGAATGGCGAGCGCTTGCGCCGATCGGCGCGATACGGACCACGGGATATCCGGTTGACCTCCCCGCGGTTGCCCCGTTCACGATTCTGTCGCGAGCGGTCTGCGCGACACATCTTGTCGCGCGCTTGGCGCACGATCTCGCTGTCACTCGCTAGCCAGGCAGGTGGCCTGTAACCTATCCACTTCGTTTTTCAGCGGTCTGCCCATGCTCAGCCTTTACCACGCTCCCGACCTGGAAACCCTCGGCGAACTGGCCACCACGCTGCTGGCCCAGCCGCTCAGCGATCCCTTCGCCCCTGCGCGGGTGGTGGTGCCGAGTCAGGGCATGGGTCGCTGGTTGACCCTGGAGCTGGCGCGCAAGCAGGGCATTGCCATGCAGCTGGAAATGCAGTTGCCGGCCAAGTTCGCCTGGGATCTGAGCCGCGCGGTACTGGGCAGCCTGCCGGAGCAGTCGGCGTTTTCGCCGTCGACCCTGACCTGGCGCCTCTACGGCTGGCTATGTGAGCCACTCAACCTTGAATTGGCGCCTCGCCTGGCGCTGTACCTGGACGGTGGCGATGAGCGCCGGCGTCTGAGCCTGGCAGCGAAGATCGCTGACACCTTCGACCAATATTTGCTCTATCGAGACGACTGGCTGGCTGCCTGGGAACGCGGTGAGATGCTTGATCTCGGCCCCGACGAGGGTTGGCAGGCGCTGCTGTGGCGCGAGTTGACCAAGGATGGCCACCCGCACCGCGCGCGCCTGCTCGGCGATCTGCTTAAGCGTCTCTATGACGATCAGCCCCTGACCGACTTGCCCGAGCGTTTGCTGGTGTTCGGCATCAGCAGCCTGCCGCCGCATCATCTGCGCGTGCTCGAAGGGCTGGCGCGGCACATCGAGGTGGTGATCTGCGCGCTCAACCCCAGCCGCGAGGCCTGGGGTGAGATTCGTGATATCCGCGAACTGGCCCGGCAGTCCACCGGTCCGGCCACGCGGCCGGAGCGCGTTGCGAGCGAAGGGCAAGGTTCTAACGCAGCCCGTTCGAGCGCGGCAGCATTGCCCCAGCCGACCGGGCCGGATGACTGGTATCTCGATGTCGGCCACCCGCTGCTGGCCAGCCTCGGCAAGCAGGGTCGCGACTTCTTCGATTCGCTGTTCAGTCTCACCTCGAATGAAGGCAGCCAGGAGATCGGCCTGTATTCCGAAGACGAGGACCTGCGCGACGACAGCCTGCTGCATGCGCTGCAGAACGACATTCTGCGCCTGCGCACGCGGCTTCCGGAGGAGCATATGACACTGGCGCAGAGCGACCGCTCGCTAGAGGTGCACATCGCCCACTCGCCATTGCGTGAGGTGGAAATCCTTCACGACCAGCTGCTGGCGCGCTTCGCCGCGAACCCGACGCTGACCCCGGATCAGGTGGTGGTCCTGACGCCCGATATCGAGCGTTATGCACCCTTCATCGAAGCCGTATTCGCCAGCCGAGAAGGCGTCCCGCGGATTCCTTACAGCCTCGCTGACCGCAGCCTGCGCGCCGAGATGCCGCTGATCGAGGCGTTCCTCGAATTGCTGATGCTGGCCCAGAGCCGTTTCGCTGCCGAGGAAATTCTTGCCTGGCTGGAACAGCCGGCCATCGCCCGTCGCGCCGGCATCGAAAACGAAGACCTGCCGCTGCTACGCGACTGGCTGCGAGAGGCCGGGGTACGCTGGGGCCGCGACGGCAGCCAGCGCGCCCGTCTCGGCTTGCCGGACGAATCGGCCTTCACCTGGCGCCAGGGCTTGGATCGCCTGTTGCTTGGCTTTGCCGCACCGCCGCAGCTGGCCGGCGATTCTGCTCCGCTGCTCGGAGATCATTGGCCGCTGGATGCGCTGGAAGGCGCGCGCGGGCAATTGTTGGGACGGCTGGTCGAGTTCGTCGAGCGTCTCGGCAACCTCGCCGACCAGCTGGCGCGGCCACGTCCGCTGGCCGAGTGGGCGGGCGATCTGCAATTGCTGATTGATACCCTGTTCGATGAGCGCGAGGCCGGTGACACCCTGCTGTTGCTATCCCAGGCCTGTGCATCGCTGCGCGACCAGGCGCAGGCCGCGAACCTTGATCGGCCCATCGAGCTGGAACTGGTGCACCAGCAGCTCAGTGCTGCGCTGCAGCAGGGCGGCGGCGCCTCGGGATTTCTCACCGGCGCAGTGACCTTCTGCACCATGGTGCCGATGCGCAGTCTGCCGTTTCGCGTGGTTTGCCTGCTGGGCCTGGACGACGGCGCTTTTCCAAGACGCACGCCACCGTCCGGCTTCGACCTGATCGGTCGCCACCCACGGCGCGGTGATCGTGCGCGACGGCTCGATGATCGCTATCTGCTATTGGAGACGTTGCTGTCTGCGCGGGAGGCGCTGTACCTGTCTTATGTCGGCCGCGACCCCCGCGACAATGCCGTGCTGCCGCCATCGGTGCTGCTCAGCGAAGTGCTCGAAGCCGTCGATATGACCGCCGTCTGCAGGAGCGAGCTTGCTCGCGATCCTGCCAGCACCGATGCCTTGCAGCCGAAAGAGCTAAAGGCTAGCGAGAAAATCCTCGTCGCCCACCCACTGCAGCCATTCGCCCCTGGCAACTTCGCCAATGCGACCTGTGCCGGTTTCTCGCTGCCCTGGTTTCGTGCCGCGCAGCGTCTGGCGCAGCCGCCGCAGCGGGAGCCGCAGCCCTTCTCCAGTCTGTTGGATGAGCCGGATGAAGCCTGGTTGACCATCGAACCGTCGCAGCTGCTGCAATGTTTCCGCCATCCGGCGCGCTTCCTGCTGGAGCAGCGCCTTGGCCTGCGCCTGGCCGATGCTCAGGAGGCGCTTGCCAGCGACGAGCCCTTCGATTTGGAAATGCCGGCCTGGAACGGCCTGCGGCGCCTCTCGCTGCAAGCTCTGGAACATGGCTGGAGCGACCTTGAGGAGCGCCGTATGGCCTGTGCGGCGGGCTGGCTGCCGGCCGGCGAGCTGGGCCAGGCATTGTGGGGCAAGCTGCGCGGCCCGGTGCGTGCGTTCGCGCCGAGATTATTCGAAATGCGCCCGCAGGATGTGCCACAGCCCTTGCCCGTGGATATCACGTTGGCCGGCGTGCGGGTGCACGGCTGGCTCGATGGCGTAACCCCGGCGGGGTTGTTCGGCTGGAAACTCGGCCGCCTCGGCGAATGGGACCTGCCGCCGTTCTGGCTGCGCCACTTGTTACTCAATCTGTCCACGCCGGGCATCGAACGCAACAGCCTGATGCTTTCACCCGCGGGCGACTGGCAGCTGGGGCCGCTGCCGAATGCCGCCGCGCTGCTTGAGCCCTGGCTCGCGGCTTATCGCAGCGCCATCCGTGAACCCTTGCCGTTGTTGCCGCGCAGCAGCCATGCCTTCGCCAGGGGCTATCGCAATCCGACGCGCGGCAGCGAACCGCTGGAGTGCGCCCGCAAGCGCGCCCGCGAAGCCTGGCTCGGTGCCGAGTTCAGCCCCATCGCCGCCGAGGCGGAAGATCCCTGGAACGCGTTGGCGTTCCGTGATCGCGATCCGCTCGACGCACGTTTCGAAATCCTGGCCGAACAGCTGATCGGTCCAGCATTGGATGCCCTGGCTGAAGAAGAGGAGCAAGCATGAAACTCGACCTGCTCGACTCGTCTTTCGACGGCCGCTCGCTGATCGAGGCGAGTGCCGGCACCGGCAAGACCTGGACGCTCACTGCGCTCTACGCCCGTTTGCTGCTGGAGCGGCAACTGTCGGTGGGGCAGATTCTGGTGGTCACTTACACCACTGCCGCCACCGCCGAACTGCGCGAGCGCATTCGGGCGCGTCTGGTCGATCTGCTGGCGGTCTATGAAGGTACGCCAAGCGGCGACGACTTCCTCAACCGCCTCCATGCGCGCTTTCCTGACGAGGCCGCGCGGCGCCGTTTGTTGCTGGCCGTGCATGGCTTCGATGAAGCGGCAATTTTCACTATTCACGGCTTCTGCCAGCGCGCGCTGCAGGACGCAGCCTTCGAAGCGGGCGGCGATTTCGACAGCGAGCTGACCGCCGACGACCGGGAAATCATCGATGCGCTGCTTGCCGACGCCTGGCGCAGCGAGCTGGCCGACGCCGATCCGGCCTGGGCACGCTTCCTCGCCAAGAGCCGCATCACCCCGGTGTGGCTGCGCCAACGGTTGCGCAGCCACCTGGGCAAGCCCTATTTGCGGGTCGAGCCGCAGGAAGTGCCGGCCGCTGCCGATCTAAGTGAAACCGAAGCGGCCTGGCAACGCGCTGCGTCGCTCTGGACGACGGTGGGCACGGCTTGGGTGGCCGAGCTGTTCGCCCATGGCGGGCTCAGCCAGAGCACTCACAAGCGCATCAAGTTCGAACTGTGGCGCAGCGAGCTCGACGCCTATTTCGCCGATCCAGCGGTCATGTTCGATCTGCCCGACGGCGTTACCAAATTCGGCGTGCGCGCGCTAAGCAAGGCCTGCAAGAAGGGCTTCGATGCGCCGGTATGCGAACTGGCCCATGCGCTGGACGAGCTGGCCGACCGGGTGGCGGAGGCATTGCCAGCGGGGAAGCGGCGATTGATTGCGTTGCAGGTGGCTCTGCTCGAACGACTCAACCGCGAGCTGCCGGAGCGCAAGGCGGCGCAGCGGCTGTTGGCCTTCGACGACCTGCTCAATCGCCTCGATCAGGCACTGCAAGGTGCGGTCGGCGAGGGCCTGGCGGCCTCGCTGCGAGCGACCTATCCGCTGGCGCTGATCGACGAATTTCAGGATACCGACCCGATCCAGTATGCCATCTTCAACCGCATCTACGCCAAGGGTGGTGATGCCTCGCTGTGCTTTGTCGGCGACCCCAAGCAAGCGATCTACGCCTTCCGTGGCGCGGACCTCGCGACCTACATGACGGCGAAGCAGCAGGCCGATCGCGCCCCGTTCAACTTGCCGACCAACTACCGCTCGACGCCGGAGCTGATTGCCGCGCTGAACCAGCTGTTCGACCACCCGCAGCCATTCGCCCAAGGCGATCTGCAATACCCGCCAGTGGGTGCGGCCAAGAAGTCGCGCGCCACCCTGCGCCTGGTGGAGGAGGGCGAGGCGGCACCGCTGTCTCTGGTCTGGCTCGGTGACGATCCGCTGGGCAAGGGCGACGCCGGGCAACTGGCGGCGAGCGACACCGCGCGACGCATCGCCCTGCAGTTGGCCGCAGCCGTCGAGGGCCAAGCCGGCTTCGATAGCGACGGCCAGTTCAGCGCGCTCAAAGGCGGCGATATCGCCGTGCTGGTGGCCAACCACCGGCAGGCCGGGATGATCGCCGACGAGCTGGCCGCGCGCGGCGTGCCCAGCGTGCGCCGTGGGCGCGACAGTGTCTGGCGCAGCGAGGAGGCCACCGAACTGGCCGCGGTACTCGCCGCTTATGCCGAGCCAGGACGCGAAGGTCTGCTGCGCTATGCTTTGGCCACGCGGTTGCTGGGCCGTAGCGCGGCCGATCTGGCGTGCTGCCAGGACGATCAACAGCAATGGGATGCCGAGCGTGAAGCGGCCGAACGCTATCACCAGCTCTGGCAGCAACAAGGCTTCATGCGTGTGTTCCGTGCCTGGCTCGACGAGCAGGCCGTGGCCGAGCGGTTGCTGGCGCGTGTCGATGGCGAGCGCCGGCTGACCAACCTGTTGCACCTCAGCGAACTGCTGCAGGCCGAAAGCCTGCTGCGCCCTGGGCTGGAGCCCTTGCTCGCCTGGTTCAACGCCCAGCGTGGCAGCGAAGGTGCTGGTGAAGAGGCACTGCTGCGCCTGGAGAGCGATGCCGAACGGGTGCAGATCGTCACCATCCACACCAGCAAGGGCCTCGAATACCCGCTGGTGTTCTGTCCGTTTCTCTGGGACGGCAAGCTGCTGGGCAAGAACCGCGACAGCGCGCGCTGCCATGACGTTAACGGTCAGCCGCTGCTGGACCTCGGCAGTCAGGCACTGGAGGAGAACCTCGAGCGCGCCCGTCAGGAGGTGTTCGCCGAGCAGCTGCGCCTGGCCTATGTCGCGCTGACTCGTGCCCGCGACCGCCTCTGGCTGCATTGGGGGCCGGTGAACCTGTGCAAGCCAAAGAAGGACGGCAGCCTGGCGGATGAAGGCCTGCACACCAGTGCGCTGGCCTGGCTGCTGCACGGCCGCGAGCTTACTGGGGCTCAGCCATTGACCGAGCTGGGTAACCACCTGGCCGATCTCAACGGCGGTAGCCTGCGCCTGGCTATCGAGCGGCTGGTCCAGCAGAGCGACGGCACCATGGCCTGCCTGCCGCTTGAGGCGCGCGAAGCCAACGCACAGGGCCCGGGCCGAGCGACCCCACCGCAGCAGTTGTCGCAGCTCAACCGCAACCTGCACAGTGCCTGGCGCATTGGCAGTTTCTCCGGTCTGGCGGCCGGCATGCATATGGAGGCGCCGGACCGCGATGCCCTGGCCATCCCCGATGCCGGCGAGCCGGGCAGCGGTTTCTTTGCTTTTCCCCGCGGCGCACGTGCGGGTACCTGCCTGCACGCGATTCTCGAAGACTGGGCGCGCGACAAGGGCGCATTGGCGGAGCTGATCGAGCCGGCGCTACAGGCGTTCGGCCTGCCGCTGGAGTGGAAGGAGATCGCCAGTCAGCATTTGCAACGGGTGCTTGATACCGATCTGAATGGCGACGGCCTGACGCTCGCCGCGTTGCAATCCGCTAAACGCCTGCCGGAGCTGGGCTTCACCTTCCCGGTGCAAGAGCTCGACGTGATGCGTCTGCGTGCTCTACTGACGGACCCGGCCAGCGGCCTGGCCGCCCCGCTGCGTGAGGCCGCGACGCGGTTGGAATTCGACAGCCTCAAGGGCTTTCTCAAAGGCTTTATCGACCTGACCTTCGAGCACGACGGGCGCTGGTATATCGCCGACTACAAATCCAACTGGCTCGGCCCAGATGCCGGCTACTACGGCGGCGAGCGGCTGCTGCAGGCTTTGGCGGGCGAACATTACTACCTGCAATACCTGATCTACCTGGTGGCGTTGCGGCGCTTCCTGCGTCAGCGACTGGCCGATTTCCGCGACGAGCAGCTGGGAGGTGCCTTCTACCTGTTTCTGCGCGGCATGCCGGACGCGGGCGTGTATTTCGCGCGTCCGGATGATGCTTTGCTCGATGCATTGGATCGGCTGTTCGAGGAGGGCAAATAATGATGAGCTTAGCTTTTGTAGGAATTGCCGTTCTAGTGAACCCTCCATCCGCTTTGGTAGGAGCCAGCTTGCTGGCGACCGGGGGGCACGAGAAACACATCACCAGCCAACCCGCTCCCACAGTTGAGGCCCCTGCCGGATCGAGGTGGCCACGATGATGAGTCTGTTAGACCTGCCGCTCGGCCCACTGGAGCGTGCCTTTGTCGCCAGCCTGCAACGCCTCGAACCCGAGACGCCGGAGACGGTGTTGATCGCCGCTGCGCTGTGCTGCGAAGCGCTAGCTGCGGGTGATGTCTGCCTGCCGCTCGGGCGGGTGGCCGGTAAGCGTCCTTGGCCCGATGCCGATCGAAGCCTGCCGCTGCTCGCGGTTTTGCGAGAACAGCTTGAGGCCTCGCCCCTGATCGGCGCGCCTGATGACTACGCACCGCTGATCCTCGACGGTGATCGCCTCTATCTGGCGCGCTATCAAGCCTATGAGCAGCAGCTGGCCGACCAGCTGTTGGCGCGCGGGGCCGATGCGCCGGCGATCGACGAGTTGCAGCTGAGCGAAAGCCTGACGCGACTGTTCGCCTTCAATCAGCAGAGCCCTGACTGGCAGCGTCTGGCGGCGGCACAAGCGGTACGGCGGCGGCTGACGGTGATCTCCGGTGGCCCCGGGACGGGCAAGACCACTACCGTCGTGCGCCTGCTGGCGGCGTTGCTGGAGCAACCCGGGGGGGAACGCCTCGCCATCGGCCTGGCCGCCCCTACCGGCAAGGCCGCGGCACGCATGGCCGAGGCGATCCGCAATGCCAAGGCCGACCTGCCGGCCAGCGATGCGGTCAAGGAGGCGCTGCCGGATGACGCTCGAACCCTGCATCGTCTGCTTGGTAGCCGCGGTGACAGTCCGAAGGTGCGTCACGACGCCGCCAATCCGCTGCCGCTGGACGTGCTGGTGGTGGACGAGGCGTCCATGGTCGACCTGGCGCTGATGGCCAAACTGGTTGCCGCACTACCGCCCAAGGCGCGATTGATCCTGCTCGGCGATAAGGATCAACTGGCTGCGGTCGAAGCCGGCGCGGTGTTCGCAGAACTGTGCGAGGGGCGCGGTTTCGATGAGCAGGCGGCCAACGATTTGCAGCGCATCACAGGCCAGAGCGTACCGGTCGACAGGCCGCTTTCTCGCCTCGGTGACGCAGTGGTGCTGCTCACCCACAGTCATCGTTTTGCCGGTGACAGCGGCATCGGAGAGCTGGCGCGGCGGATCAATGGCGGCGACGCCAAGGGCATCGTGACGCTGCTGCAGGAGCAGCGCACCGACCTTGCCTGGAACGCCACGCCGGCCTCGGCTGCGCTGATCGAGCGGCTGGAACAGGGCTATGCGCCCTACCTGCAGGCCGCGCGGCAAGCGGATCCCGCTGTGGCGTTTGATGCGTTCAACGGCTTCCGCGCGCTGACCGCGCAGCGCCAAGGCGCCTTCGGTGTCACTGGCATCAACGAGTCATTGGAAGCACGCCTCAAGCGTCGTCTCGGCGTGCCGGCCCGCGAACGTTGGTACCCAGGCCGCGCGGTGATGGTGCGGCAGAACGACTATGCCTTGGGCCTGTTCAACGGCGACATCGGTCTGTGCCTGAAAACCGAGCAGGGCCTGCGGGTGTTTTTCGAGGGAGACGAAGGTTTTCGCGGTTTCGCCCCGGCGCGGCTGCCGAGTCATGACAGTGCTTTTGCCATGACCGTACACAAGAGCCAGGGCTCGGAATTCACCGACGTCCTACTGGCGCTACCTGAGCAGTCCAGCCCGCTGCTCACGCGTTCGCTGTTCTACACCGGGATTACCCGCGCCAAGCGAAAGGTGGAAATCTGGGCGCTACCGGCGCGGCTCGCCGAGGCGGTGAACACCCGTGCCGAGCGAGCTGCCGGCTTGGCCGAGCGGTTGGCGCTGGAAATTGATGTCGTACCCGACCTGGACCAGGCGGCACCCGTCACGCAACCCAGCGATCAGCTCAGTCTGTTCTGACCTCCTGGCGCAATGCAGTGCCGTTCCGCGAGGCCCCGGCGGGCGTTCGTTTCCGTGAAGTCGTTGTGCGTATCGGCCGTTGAATTCTGTTCCGATGCACGCTCACCGCGAGGCAACGGATACGGGCATGAAAAAGACGTTTTTTATCCTATGGGCACTGCTGAGCTCTTTCTGCGTCGTCGGCGCCCTCATCGCCTGCTGGCTGGAACCATCCTGGATGGGCGCCGGGTTGGTGCTGCTGGCCGGCTATTACTCGCTCTGCTTCTTTCAGTTCGTTCGCGCACTCTGCCAGCCCTGGGGGCTGCTCGGCCCCAGACGCCGGGCGGGTTACTGGTTCTGTCTGTTGCTACTGCCGCTGGCTCTGCTGCCGCTTCACGCTGCGTTCGAAATCTGGCAACAGGGTAGCTATAGCGCAGAGCGCATGGGCAACGTCGGCATCCTGATCGGCACGCCGCTGCTGGCTTGGCTGCAGGACCTGATGGGTTACCTTGGGCCGATGCTGCTGTTGGCCTCGCTCGGCCTGGTCTTCGCGGTGGGGCTGCTGCGCCTGCTCAAAACCCAGGTGGTGCGCTGATCTGTCTTGGATCCAGTTGCCGTTTCGGCGTGGCTGCAAGCGAAACGTCAACAGACCCTAGCCGTTCAGCAGGGTTAGCACCAGGGGTAGGCTGGCGGCGGCGAGCAAGGTCTGCAACGTGATAATGCCCGCCATGAGATGGCTGTCGCCGCCGAGCTGGCGGGTCAGTACGTAGGCCGTCGGCGCTGTGGGCAAGGCGAAGAACAGCACGAGGATGGTCGTCTCCATTGCCGGCAGGTTGAGCAGCCGAGCCACCGCGTACGCCAGCAGCGGCACGGCCAGCAGGCGAAGGGTGCTATTCCAGCCGAGTGCGGGGATTTCGCCGCCGAGTTCCCGCGGTTTTAGTGCGGCACCGACACATAGCAGACCCAGCGGCAGGCTTGCGGCGGCGAGCAGACCCAGCAAGCGATCGGTGCCGCCAGGCAGGCCCAGTCCAGAGAGATTGATCAGGGCGCCGGCTACGCAGGCGAGGATCAGCGGGTTCTTCAGAATCGGTAACAGCAGCGTGCGCACGCTGACGCCACGCTCGGCGGTCAGCGCCCACACAGACATGACGTTCACCGTGGGCACCATCAGAGCCAGCATCAACGCCGCCAGCGCCAGGCCTTCCTTGCCGAACAGACTGCCCACCGCCGCCAAGCCCAGATAGGTATTGAAGCGTAGCGCGCCCTGAGCAAATGCGCCGAATCGGGCGGCGGACCAGCCGCGCACCCGTTTGAACAGCAGCAATCCCGCCCATGCGACACCCAGCCCCAGCATGACTGCCCCGGCCAGGCGCGGTAACGCGGGATTGGTCAACGGTGCGGTAGCCAGGCTGCTGAACAGCAGCGCCGGGAACAGCACGAAGTAGTTGATCCGTTCGGCACCGGGCCAGAAGGCCTCACTGGGAAATTCACGCAATCGCAAGAAATAGCCGGCGATGATCAGAGCGAATAATGGCCAGAGAGCAAGCAGAAGGGCAGTCACGCGATACATCCATGAACGTAGGTCAACGGATAGTGGAGCGCCGCGGCAACGTCCGCAAGCCAGTCGTTTATTCTGTTGCGACGTTGGAAGCTGAGCGCTCATCAGGAAAACGAGCGCAATGATATCGAACTGATACTATCGTGGGGGCCTGCATACGAGCCGCACCCATGCGAACGATAGAAAAACAGTCTGCCGAAGACTATCGGGACACACTCTACGGACAACAGCTGCTTCACGGCTTCCGTCGCCTGCTGTTCGTTCCGGAATTGGAGCGCGAGTTCCGCGTTTATCTGGATCGTCAGGCGCGACTGGCGCAACAGCTCGGCGCCTGCCTGCTGATCTTGGTAGTTGGTGGTTATCTCTATGCTGAACAAAGGCTATTTGGTCACCTTGATCCCGAGTGGCTGTACGAGCTGACACTGCTGCGTCTGCTGCAGATCATTCCTGGGCTGGTGGTGCTGTCGATAACCTTGTTCTTCAAGCAGGTGCGGGACATCGCCAGTCGCATGCTCCCGCTGTTTGTCGTGATGATCGGGGTGATCGCGGCGCGGATTGATATGCAATATGAGGTCACCCAGCCGGAGCTGGCGTTTCGCTACGGTGCTGGCCTGTTGATCATCTGTTCGTTCTTCTTTCTCGGCGTAACCTTCTGGCGTGCTCTGGCCAGTGCGGTGGCGATCGTCCTCTTCGATCTACTCATTGCGGTCATGATTCTTTCGCCCAACGAGTTGCAGGTGCACTGGATCTCGGTCAGCTACTACCTAGTGTTGCTGGTGCTCGGCGCCATCAGCCGCTATGCCCACGAATACTCTCAGCGAGAGCAGTTCCTGATACGCAAGTTGCTCGGCTGGGTCGCCCAGCACGATGCCATGACCGGTCTGGCCAATCGCCGCAGTTTCGATACCACGTTGCAGCAAATGCTGCTGCAGGCGCGGCGCGACCGCCAACCGCTGACCTTGATGCTGTTCGACCTGGACAATTTCAAGAGTTACAACGACAGTTTTGGTCATCCCGCCGGCGATGTCTTGATCAAGGAGTTCGGCATATTGCTCGAGCGCTTCGCACGGCGCCCGCTGGATATGGCAGCACGAGTGGGAGGCGAAGAGTTCGCGTTGTTGTTATTCAACTGTGACGCGGATTCGGCTCGGGAGATTGCCGGGCAGTTTCTGACGGCGCTTGCCGAACGTGCAATGCCGCATCCGGCTGCCCCTGGCAGCCATGTTACTGCGAGCATCGGTGTGGCGATGCTGCAGCCGGAGCAGACCGCTGCACAGCTGTATCAGGCCGCAGATGCCGCATTGTATGAGGCCAAGCAGGCCGGCAAGAATCGCTACGAGCTGAGCCCGCAGTCAGCGAGGTGAGCGGTAAATGGTCAGCGTCGTGGCGTGACGGGGCGGGTGCGGCCACTGCCGTCGATAGCGACGAAGACGAATACGGCTTCGGTGACCTTGCGCCACTCACTCGATAGCGGGTCATCGCTCCAGACTTCCACCAACATGCGAATCGAACTGCGTCCAATATCCAGCGTCTGGGTATAGAAGGATAGTTGCGCGCCCACCGCCACCGGCACCATGAAGGCCATGCGATCGATGGACACCGTCGCCACGCGTCCACCCGCCGCCCGGCTAGCCATCGCGGTGCCCGCCAGATCCATCTGCGAGACCAGCCAGCCACCGTAAATATCACCGAAGCCGTTGGTTTCCCGTGGCAGGGCGGTTAGTTGAAGGGCGAGATCGCCCTGCGGGATCGGGTCTTCCTGTTCGTACTCATTCATCGGATCGGACTCACGGCGCGTTTGTTGTTCTGGCGCGGAAACCCCACGGCAGTGCGGGCCGGCCCGAGTATAGCGGCTGTATGCGGCGGCAGCGACCGACACGCGAGAACTTCCCGGCCGTCACCAGATTGTCATATTCCCTTCATAGAGTGTTCACACGGCCTGCAGACAATGGCCTCCGTTCCAACACCCTCGAGCACACCCCTGCTAGGAGCAAGGTATGACACTGAATCGTTTGATGGCGGCCCTAACCTTTGTTGCCGCTGGTGTAGGCGCTGCTAACGCAGTTGCTGCGGTTGATCCGGCACTGCCGACCTATGAGAAGACTTCCGGTGTTTCCGGCAACCTGTCCAGCGTCGGTTCCGACTCTCTGGCCAACCTGATGACCCTGTGGGCAGAAGACTTCAAGCGCAGCTACCCGAACGTCAATATCCAGATTCAGGCTGCCGGCTCCTCCACCGCACCGCCAGCGCTCACCGAAGGCACGTCCAACCTCGGCCCGATGAGCCGTCCGATGAAGGACAACGAGATTCAGGCCTTCGAAGAGAAGTATGGCTACAAGCCGACGGCCGTACCGGTCGCCATCGACGCCCTGGCTGTGTTCGTGCACAAGGACAACCCGATCGAGAGCCTGGACATCGAGCAGGTCGACGCGATCTTCTCCAGCACCCGCCTGTGCGGTGGCGAGAAAGACATCACTACCTGGGGTGACGTTGGTCTGACCGGCGAGTGGGCGAACAAGCCGATTCAGCTGTTCGGTCGTAACTCGGTATCCGGCACCTACGGTTACTTCAAGGAAGAAGCGCTCTGCAAAGGTGACTTCAAGCCTAACGTGAACGAGCAGCCGGGTTCCGCTTCGGTGGTGCAGTCGATCTCCAGCACCCTGAACGCCATCGGTTACTCGGGTATCGGCTACAAGACCTCCAGCGTCCGCGCCGTACCGCTGTCCAAGGGTGGCGAGGCCTTCGAAGCCAACGAAGAGAACGCTCTGGCTGGCAAGTTCCCTCTGGCTCGCTTCTTCTACGTCTACGTCAACAAGGCGCCGAACAAGCCGCTGAGCCCGATCGACGCCGAGTTCCTCAAGCTGGTGCTGTCGAAGCAGGGTCAGGAAGTCGTGGTAAAGGATGGCTACATCCCGCTGCCTAAGAAAGTCGTCGACAAGACGCTGAACGAGTTAGGTCTCAACTAAGACCTGATGCCAGTCCCGCGGCGCTCGCCGCGAGCTGGGCAGACGCCCGCCACGCCATGCGCGCTGGCGGGCGTCGTCGTGTCACGGTGATGTAATTTTTCTGTCACACAATTGCATTAAATTAGGCGCCCGACCGGCCCTCGGCAGTCACTGAAACGACTCGCGCCAGATGGCGCTGCAGTTTTGACGGCCTGAGTGGCCAGGATCCTTCGCATGAACGATATAGAGACCATGAGCGCGAATTCCGATGTGCAACGGCTGGATTTCAATACCCCGGCTCTGCAACGCAAGCGCCGTATACGTGCGCTGAAAGACAACCTGGCGCGCTGGTACGTCTCCATTGGTGGCCTCGCTGTGCTTGGCGCGATCACCCTGATCTTCTTCTACCTCGCTCAGGTCGTGGTGCCCATGTTTCAGGGCGCCGAGCTGGAGGCGCGCGATATGCAGCAGCCGGCTTGGCTGGCCGATGCCGGTAAGCCGCTGCTGCTGGCGGTAGAAGAGCAGAACAAAGTTGCCATGCGCCTCGGCGCTGACGGCCAGGTGCGCTTCTTCAGCGTCCAGACCGGAGAGTCGCTGCGTAGCATCGCGCTGCCGTTGCCGGCGGACAGTCGCATTGTTTCGGTTGGCGAGGATACGCCTGGCAATCGCCGGATGGTGCTCGGCCTGAGCAACGGCCAGGTGCTGGTCGCCGAGCACAACTATAAGGTCAGTTACCCCAGCGGCAAGAAGACCATCACGCCCCAGCTTGACTATCCCTTCGGGGAAGAGCCGCTGGATCTGGATCCGCAAGGCCGACCCATCGAGCATGCGGCAGTCAGCCTGAACGGCAAGACCTTGATGGTTGCTGGCGCCACTGACAGCGTTCTGCATGCCTTGAGCATCTCGGCCACCGAGAACTTGCTTACTGGCGAGACCAGCCTGGAGCAGACGCGCCTGAACCTGCCGCAGCTCTCCGAGCCGATCAAAGCGTTGCGGGTCGATCCTCGCCACATGTGGCTGTTCGCGGTGAGTGGTCGGGCCAGCGTTGACGTCTTCGATCTGCGCCGCAAACAACTCAACGGCCGCTACAAGCTGCTCGGCGGCAACGGTGAAATCACTACCGTCGCATGGCTGCTTGGCGGCATTTCGCTGATGGTCGGCGATTCTGCGGGTGGCATCGGTCAGTGGTTCATGGTCCGCAGCGACGATGGCCAGGCCGAACTGAAGAACGTGCGCAGCTTCCAGTTGGGCGATCAGCCGATCAGCCAGATCATTCCGGAACAGCGCCGCAAAGGTTTCCTCGCCCTGGATACTGCCGGTACGCTGGGCATCTTCCACAGCACTGCGCACCGTACTCTGTTGACCGAGCAGGTCGCCGACGGCGCCGCCGTGGCGGCCATGTCCCCGCGAGCCACTCGCCTGCTGGTAGAGTCTGGCGACCAGCTGCAGCGTTTCGTGATCGATAATCCGCATCCGGAAATCTCCTGGAGCGCACTCTGGGGCAAGGTCTGGTACGAAAGCTATCCGGAGCCTGATTACGTCTGGCAGTCGACCTCGGCAACCGGCGATTTCGAGCCCAAGCTGAGCCTCTCGCCACTGGCCTTCGGTACGCTCAAGGCGGCTTTCTACGCCATGCTGTTGGCGGCTCCGCTGGCGATCTGCGCGGCTTTTTATACCGCTTACTTCATGGCCCCCGCGCTGCGTCGCAAGGTCAAGCCAGTAATCGAATTGATGGAGGCGTTGCCGACGGTCATCCTCGGCTTCTTTGCCGGCCTGTTTCTCGCGCCATATCTGGAAAACCACCTGCCCGGCATCTTCAGTCTGCTTCTGCTGATGCCTGTTGGCATTCTGCTGGCCGGCTGGTTCTGGAGCCGGTTGCCGGAAAACATTCGCCTGAGCGTGCCGGATGGCTGGGAAGCGGTGCTGCTGATCCCGGTGATCCTGTTCGTGGGCTGGGGGGCGCTGGCGGTCAGCGGCTACCTGGAAAACTGGTTCTTTGGCGGTGACATGCGCCTGTGGCTGTCCAACGACATGGGCATCCCCTTCGATCAGCGCAACGCCCTGGTGATTGGTCTGGCGATGGGCTTCGCGGTGATTCCGACGATTTACTCGATTGCTGAGGACGCCGTGTTCAGCGTGCCACGCAGCCTTACCCTGGGTTCGTTGGCCCTGGGTGCGACGCCCTGGCAGACGCTCACTCGCGTGGTGCTGCTGACCGCCAGCCCGGGGATCTTCTCCGCCCTGATGATCGGTATGGGCCGGGCTGTCGGCGAAACCATGATCGTGCTGATGGCCACCGGCAACACGCCGATCATGGAAGCCAACATCTTCGAAGGCATGCGCACCCTGGCAGCCAACGTCGCGGTGGAAATGCCCGAGTCGGAGGTGGGCAGCACCCACTATCGCGTGCTGTTCCTCGCCGCGATGGTGCTGCTGATGTTCACCTTCGTGATGAACACGCTGGCCGAGCTGATTCGCCAGCGCCTGCGCCGTAAGTACGCCAGCCTGTAATACGAGCCGCGCCTGCGGGCGTAACACGCAGCCGATTGCGGCTGCGACAGATTTCGACAAAGGTATCGATCCGTGAAAAAGGATTCGCTGAAAACCTGGATCAAGAGTGGCACCCCTTGGGTCTGGATGAACGCCGGCGCCGTGTCCATCGCCGTGATCATGACCCTGGGGCTGCTGGCGGTGATCGCCGTGCGCGGCCTTGAACATTTCTGGCCGGACGACGTAATCGTCACCGATTACCAGATCCCTGGTGGCGAGCGTCGGGTGATGGCCGGGGAGGTGGTGCAGTCCGAAGAAGTACCCCGTGCTCGCCTGGCAGCCAGTGGCCTGCCGGTGGACGTTGAGGGCGGCGAGTTCATGACGCGCGAGCTGCTCAAGGTCGGCAACCGCGAGGTATATGGCGCGGATTTCTCCTGGGTCGTCGGCGAGTGGCTGAGCAACCCGCGCAAGCCTGTCGACCTGGTTGCTCTGGAGCGTCGGGAGTGGGGCAATTTCTACGGCGAGCTGATCGCCGTCAAGGAGAACGGCGAACTGGTGGCCGAGGGTGAGGCTGCATGGGATGAGTTGCAGCGTCGCATCGAGCGCATCGATGAGCTGCATGGTCAGATCGCGCATCTGGAGAAGGTCGATATCGGCCGCATCAACCACGGCCTCGAGCGCCTGCGCCTGAAGACCCGCAAGCTCGAGCTCGACAATCAGCTCGATGAGGCTGCACAAGCACAGCTCGATGCCGAACGTGCCCAGTGGGACACCGAGTACAAGGCGCTCGAGGGCGAGCTGGTGGCGCTCTATCAGGGCTTCAATCGTGACAGCATCACCATGCGCACCATGGACGGTCAGGAGAAGGAGATCAGCCTCGGCAAGATAGTGCGCGCCTACCGCCCGAACGCTATGTCGACTCTCGACAAGTTGGGTTTCTACTTTGCCAAGCTCTGGGAGTTCGTCAGTGAAGAGCCGCGCGAGGCGAATACCGAAGGCGGCATCTTCCCGGCGATCTTCGGCACCGTGCTGATGACCATCATCATGGCAGTGATCGTCACCCCGTTCGGCGTGATCGCGGCGGTATATCTGCGTGAATACGCCAAGCAGGGCATTCTCACCCGCATCATCCGCATCGCGGTGAACAACCTCGCCGGCGTGCCATCGATTGTCTACGGAGTGTTCGGCCTGGGCTTCTTCGTCTACGTACTGGGTGGCTCGCTCGACCGCATCTTCTACCCGGAAGCGGCGCCGGCGCCAGTATTCGGTACGCCCGGCCTGTTGTGGGCATCGTTGACGCTGGCGATCCTGACCTTGCCGGTGGTGATCGTCGCCACCGAGGAAGGTCTGGCGCGTATTCCGCGAATCCTTCGCGAAGGTTCGCTGGCGCTGGGTGCGACCAAATCTGAGACGCTGTGGAAAGTGGTATTGCCGATGGCAAGTCCGGCGATGATGACCGGCCTGATCCTCGCCGTGGCGCGTGCCGCGGGTGAAGTGGCGCCACTGATGCTGGTCGGCGTGGTCAAGCTGGCACCGAGCCTGCCGCTCAACGGTAACTACCCCTATTTGCACCTCGATCAGAAGATCATGCACCTGGGCTTCCACATCTACGACGTCGGTTTCCAAAGCCCCAACGTCGAGGCGGCGCGGCCCCTGGTCTATGCAACGGCGCTGCTGTTGGTGCTGGTGATCGCAATCCTGAACCTCTCTGCAGTCGTGATTCGTAACCATTTGCGCGAAAAATACAAAGCGCTCGACCACTAATAGCCGACAGACACGCTGGAGGCCCGGCGCTGCAAAAATCCGCAGCCGTGCTTCTAGCCTCCAGCGATACGGAGACATCTCATGTCACAAACAAAGACGCATTCCATCGACATCTCGGCGCTGGGTCGTGACAAGCGCGCACTGGATCTGGCCAACGAAGCCGTGGCCATCGAAGTGCCCGACCTGAGCCTCTACTACGGCGAAAAGCAGGCGCTGTACAACGTCAGCATGAACATTCCGCGCCAGCGCGTGACTGCCTTCATCGGCCCGTCCGGCTGCGGTAAGTCGACCCTGCTGCGCTGCTTCAATCGGATGAACGATCTAGTCGATGGCTGCCGCATCGAAGGCGCGATCAACCTCGATGGGCACAACATCTACCGCAAGGGCGAGGACGTCGCCGACCTGCGCCGTCGCGTTGGCATGGTGTTCCAGAAGCCCAACCCGTTCCCCAAGAGCATCTACGAGAACGTGGTCTACGGCCTGCGCATTCAGGGCATCAAGCAAAAGCGCGTGCTCGACGAGACCGTCGAATGGGCGCTCAAGGGCGCGGCGCTCTGGGATGAAGTCAAGGATCGCCTGCACGAGTCGGCACTGGGCCTTTCCGGCGGCCAGCAGCAGCGCCTGGTGATCGCACGGACCATCGCCGTGCAGCCCGAAGTGCTGCTGCTCGACGAACCCAGCTCGGCACTCGACCCGATCTCCTCGCTGAAGGTCGAGGAACTGATCTACGAGCTCAAGGCCAAGTACACCATCGTCATCGTCACCCACAACATGCAGCAGGCAGCGCGGGTGTCGGATTACACCGCGTTCATGTACATGGGCAAGCTGATCGAGTATGGCGATACCGATACGCTGTTCACCAATCCCGACAAGAAGCAGACGGAAGACTACATCACCGGCCGCTACGGCTAAGGCCATGTGAAACCTCCTCCGGCTTTCGGGCGCGCTTGACGTACTACTCGTATTGTCGGCGCGCGCCCTCCGCGCCAGTGAGGATTTCCCAAGGGTCTTAGTGTTAATTCGGTATTCTCAAGGTGCGCTGCGCACCAGAGCCGCCTAGCGGCAGCCTCCTCGGAGCGAAACAGATGATCAGCAAAGACAGCCACACCCAACACATTTCCCAGCAGTTCAACGCCGAGCTGGAGGAGGTGCGCAGCCATCTCCTGGCCATGGGCGGCCTGGTGGAGAAACAGGTCAACGATGCGGTCACCGCGCTGGTCGAGGCGGATTCCGGGCTGGCGCAGCAGGTCCGTGATGTGGATGACCAAATCAATCACATGGAGCGTGACATCGACGAGGAGTGCATTCGCATCCTTGCCCGCCGTCAGCCGGCAGCGTCCGACCTGCGGCTGATCATCAGCATCTCCAAGTCCGTCATTGACCTGGAGCGCATCGGCGACGAAGCAACCAAGATCGCCCGTCGGGCCATCGAACTGTGCGAAGACGGCGAGTCGCCGCGCGGCTACGTCGAGGTTCGCCACATCGGCGACCAGGTGCGCCGAATGGTGCAGGAGTCGCTGGATGCCTTCGCCCGCTTCGACGCCGAGCTGGCGCTGTCGGTCGCACAGTACGACAAGACCGTCGACCGCGAGTACAAGACAGCACTGCGCGAACTGGTCACCTACATGATGGAAGATCCGCGTTCGATCTCTCGCGTGTTGAATGTGATCTGGGTCCTGCGCTCGCTGGAGCGAATCGGCGACCACGCGCGCAACATCGCCGAGATGGTCATCTACCTGGTGCGCGGTACGGACGTGCGCCACCTGGGTCTGAAGCGAATGGCCGAGGAAGTCGCCAACAAGCGCGACTGACGGGATCGGTTAGCCGAATCCGGCTCAGCATCATAGGGTGGGCCTCAGCCCACCCTACTTGTTAGGCGTTCCACGTCAGCCCACCCTACGTGCTTGGCGCTCCGTCTCAGCCGACCGGACAGCAGGCGAAAGGGCTCAGCTCTTATGCAGTTCGGCCTGCAATGCACTCATCGCCGCCTGGCGCTCGCCGTCTTGCAGCCGGGCGTCGGGATTGAGCGACGACCATTCCGGGTGCGCGCGGCAACGGTGCAGCGCCTCGGGCAGTTTGCCCTCGCGCCAGGCTTTGTCATCTGGCGTATCGAGGCGGATGGCATCCACCGCGGCGTGCCCTCGGGCCGCGAGGGCGGCCAACAGCTGCCGCTGGCGCAGAGCGAGCAGGCGCAGCACGGCATCGTCGACCGTCAGCTCGCGTTGTCCCTTGAGCTTGCCCAGCAGGCGGTTGCCATAGTGCCGTGCCGTCTGCGCGCCGCCGCCGGCGATCGCGCCGAGCAGCGCCGCCGCACCTAGCGTGATACCACCGACCATAAGGTCGACGCCGGCACCGGCTGCCGCACCGGCGGCCATGCCGCCACCGATCTTCACGCCAAGCTCTTTGAGCGTTTCCGGGTTGAATAGATCATCGCCCCAGCGGCCGTCGAGCAAGGGCAAATCGGCCGGCGCGGCATCCTGTGGGCGGAAGCCGTAGAGGCGCAGCATGGCTTCCACACAGCTTTGCTCGCGTGCGCGTACGGCGTCGTGCAGTTCACGAATGGCACCGCGTTCCAGCTCCGGCTGGGCGGCGACGCTACGCCGACAGGCCGCCACATCCACCAGTAACTCGGCGATCAACCGATTGCCCTCGCTCAGCCGTGCGGCGGCCTGGGCTTCATGGTCGTCGATAAGGCGCTGCAGCTTGGGACGCGACTGCTCCAGTAGCAATGCGAGGCTTTCATAGAGCCGGCGCTCGCCGTCGATCGGCGGCGCCACGCTGTCGTAGCGCACCAGGGCGTGCAGCCCCAGCCGCGCCAGCGCCTCGCGCCATTCAGCTTCGCGATGGCCGGGTAGCGCGACGAAGTTGAGCACGGGAAGCAGCGGCTTGCCGCAGCCAGCGAGCACCGCCAACTCATCCTTGTACTTGGCCAGTATCGGCTCGCGGGCGTCGATGATGTAGAGGCCGGCATCGCTGGCCAGCAGCTGGCGCAGCACCTTGGCCTCCTGCTCGAAACGTTGGCGTGCCTCGCTGCCTTCGAAAAACCGGGCGGTGCGCGCCGGACCATCAAGGCGCTCGCCAGGGCGTTCGATGCGCTCCAGATGGTCGAGCAGAGCGATCGCATCTTCCAGCCCCGGCGTGTCGTAGAGCTCCAGCAGCGGCTCGCCATCCACCGACAGCCGCGCGCCCTCGACGTGACGAGTGGTACTCGGCCGATGCGACACCTCGCCGAAGCCGATATCGCGGGTGAGGGTGCGCATCAGCGAGGTTTTGCCGACGTTGGTGTGGCCGACCAGGGCGAGTGTCAGCGGCGCGCTCATGGCTTATGGCCCCGCTGCGTTCGCCGTTGGAGGAGCCAGCTAGCTGGCGATCTTCTGTACGAAGTTGCCGCTTTGATCGCCAGCAATCTGGCTTCTACTAGAATCACGCTGCGCTCATCAGTCATGGCCGCTCTCCAGCCAGGTCAGTGGTGCGCTGGTGGAATGAGGCAAGGCGAGGCTGTCCAGCGCCTGTTTCCAGTCCTGTAAGCGGTCGCTGTCCAGTGCCTCGCCGGCCTGAGGCTGCAACAGCCAGACGCGGCTCTGCGCGGCGCAACGGCTGAGCTCGCCGATCAGCGCCCGGGTGCCGCGATCCGGCGATCGGCGAGGATCGCAGGCGATGGCGAGACGTTGCGGTGGGAAACGTGTCAACTGCTCCAGCAACCGACGCCGCTGCTCGCGATCATCCAATACGCCAGCATCAGCAACGGACTTGGGCAGTTTCGGGGGCCAGGGATGGCTCGGGTCCAGCTCGATGGCAACCAGCACCGCGCCCTCGCTGCCGTCCAGTTGTGCGCCGGCGCCTGGCGCGTGCAGTTGTTCCGGCGCGGCGTCGCTGACACCGAGGCGCTCGCTGGAGGGCTGCAGACGCTCACGGAGCAGCCGGTAGGCGGGCAACTGCAGGTCGAGCTGTAGCTGTGCCCGCCCACGTCGCCAGCGCCACAGGCAGAACACTGCAAGTAGCAGGCGCGGCAGTAAACCGTAGACCAGCATCACGCCAACCAGCCAGCCGGCCCAGCTTTGACGGGCGGTTTCGGCGCCCCCGGTCAGGGCTCCGCTGGCGCGGATCTGGTCGATATCCGGCACGCTGAAGCCGAGCAGCGAAGGCAACGTACCGAGCGCCTGGGTCAGGCTGATAAATGCGCCTTCGCCAAGAATGGTGGTCTCCCAGAGAAAGCCGTAGCGCCGCGTGGCCAACAACGCGAGGAGGGTCAACAGGGCGCTGCTCATCGCAACTAGCCATAAACCGTGCACCCCGAGCCCTAACAGCCAGCGCCCGAGGCGACGCTGTTCCAGCACGGCCAACAGCGCTGGCGCCAACTGCACGGCGCGGGCATCCCGGGACAGCTTTTCGCTGAGCCAGAGCCATAGCCGACCCAATGCGCCGCCCGTATCGCCAGCGAAAAGAAAACCCAGCAGCCAGCCCAGCAGCATCAACAGATTCAGCCCGAGCAGGCTGCCCAACGCCCAGAACACATTGACCGGCCGTACCCCATCACCAAGCGCCGCGAATGCCAGTCCAGCGCCGGTGAAAAGCGCGAGCAGAACGAGTGCCAAACCGGCCAGCCGCGCGCCCTGCCGCCAGTGTCGCAGCGCGTCGATCAGACCGTCACGGCGTGCTAGCCACAGCGCACGATATTCAATCCGTTCAGGCAGTTGTCCGCCCTGCGCACGGGCTTGGCGATTGGCTTCGGCATCATCGAGCGGGCCGGCATGCTCTTCGCGCAGGCGCACGGCTTCGGTCAGCCAGAGGCGATCGAGTGTGTTCGAAGGCGGCAGGGGAGGTGGGGACACGCGGCTTCTCATAGATGGGCTCGGTCCTGAGGATAACCCTTACCGGCCAAGAGGGTGAAACGGCCGTCCGCTGGCGCAGCGCGCGGATTTTGCTAGCATCCGCCGCCGATCATCTGATCGCTCCGCGGTTCGCCGCGTCATCTGCCAGGGACAGACCGGTTCGCCAAGCAGCGCTTTTCCGCTGCCCTGCGCACCCTCAAAAGGACTTTGCCATGAAAGACGTCTTCTTCTTCGACTCCATGCTGACGCCGAAGATCATTATCTTTATCTACTGGCTTGGGTTGATCAGTGTGGTCATCGGTGCGATCGGCACAATGTTCGCCGAGTATGGCGGTGGCTTCTGGGCCGGGCTCGGCATCCTGCTGTTCGGTCTGATTGGCACACGGGTCTGGTGCGAGCTGTTGATTGTGCTGTTCAAGATCAACGAGAACCTGCAAAAGATCGCCAACCGTCAATGATCATCAAGGGCGGCGTCCATGCCACCCACAACTGTGACTCGCTCCTCGCTTCACTCAACTGGCCTTGATGCGCTCCTGCCAGTAGCGGCGAACCGCGAAGAACAGCGAAAGCGCGGTGAGGATAAGGAAAATCCAGGTGATCGGGCCGCGGAAAAAGATCATTGGATCGCCGCGGCCGATCAGCAGTGTGCGCCGCAGGTTGTCCTCGAACATGGGCCCGAGGATGAAGCCGAGCAGGAAGGGTGCGGTGGCGAACCCGGTGCGGTTGAACACGTAGCCGACCACGCCAAACACCAGCATCAGGCCGATATCGAACACGCTGTTGTTTACCGCGAAGGCACCGTAGACGCAGAACATCAGCACGATCGGCAACAGGATTTCCTTCGGGATGTCAGCGACCAGGGAGAAATACTTGATGACGCCCTGACCGACGAACAGCAGCACCGCCGAGCTCAGCATGATGCCGCAGAACAGTGCGTAGATCAGCGTGAGGTTTTCCTGGAACAGCACCGGGCCGGGCGTCAGCCCGTGGATCATGAAGGCGCCGAGAATGATTGCGGTGATCACGTCGCCCGGAATACCCAGCGACAACAGCGGGATTAGGGTCGCGCCGGCCACGCCATTGTTGCCGGACTCCGCCGCTGCCACGCCTTCGAGCTCACCTTTGCCGAAATTTGCCGGATTCTTCGAGCGCCGCTTGGCCTCGCTGTAGGAGATGAAAGACGCCGCGGTGGCACCGGCGCCGGGAATGGTGCCGATGATCACGCCGATTACCGAACCGCGGAAGATGGTTTTCAGGCTGGCCTTGAGCTCCCCGAGGGTAAGGCCTACGCCGCTGCTGGCGGCGCGGATATGGGGGCCGGCCTTTTTCAGGTAGAAATCGATCACCTCCGGCACCGCGAACAGCCCGATCAACAACGGCACGAAGGAGACGCGATCCATCAGGTTGTAATTGTCGAAAGTCAGCCGCTGGCTGCCGTAGACCATATCCATGCCGATCGACGAGACGATGACCCCGAGGCAGGCGGCAATCAGCCCCTTTACGGGCGATTCGCCGGCGATGGAGATGATGATGGTCAGCGAAAAGCAGATCAGCCAGAAGAATTCCGGCGGGCCGAAATTCAGCGCGACCTTGGCCAGGTAGGAGGCGAAGAGGATCAGCGCCAGATTAGACAGCACGTCGGCGATACAGGACGAATAGAGCGCCATCTGTAGCGCCTTCTTGGCCTTGCCCTGTTGGGTCAGCGGGTAGCCGTCGAGCAGCGTGCAGGCCGCCGCGGGCGAGCCGGGGGTGTGGATCAGGATGGCGGTGATCGAACCGCCGTACATGCCGCCCTTGTAGATGCCCACCAGCAGCAGGATCGCGGTTACCGGCTCGAGACTGAAGGTAAACGGCAGCGCCAAGGCTACGGCCATGGTCGCCGTCAGGCCCGGAATGGCGCCAACAACCACGCCGATCAGCACACCGATGCCAATCGCGACGAAATTGTCGACGCTCAGGAACAGGTCCAATACTTCGGAAAAGCCTTCCATTCGGTCACTCGCGGATGAGGGGCAGGGTCAATCCCAGAGCGTGCCGGAGGGCAGCGGGACGTTCAGCACATGGATAAACAAAAGGCTCACCAACCATGGCAAGGCGACAGCCAGCAGGTAGAGCCAGGGCTTGCGCACCGGGTGCGCAGCAAACAGCAGGAGAGTTCCGAAAACGCCGGCAGCGATGGCGCCCAGCGGCTCGAACAGCAGCCAGTAAACGCCCAGCCCGCTGAGCATGACCAGCCAGCGCCATGGCGGTGCGGCGCCCTCTTCGGGATCCCCCGCGGTGCGCTTCGGCGGGCGCAGACAGCCTTCGATGATCAGCGCCAATGACAGCGCGGCCACCAGCCAGCCGGCCGCACTGGGGAGCCAACGTGGCGACTGCATCGGGTTCTCGACCATCGGCGCCTCGTCGATGTAGTTCGGCACGAGGTAGAACAGAAACACCAGCGCGGCCACCAGCCAGATCGCACCCAGCAGCGTGTTGATGTTGGCCCAGCGCGGCAGGCCGGCAGCGAGCGTCATGGTGAATCTCCTTATTGGAGTTCGGCCTGGCCGGCGACGTCCTGCCAACGCTCGACATCCTGTGCGACATAGTCGCGGAACTCATCGCCTTCGTGGGTCGCCGTCTCGCCGCCAATCTGCGCTACGAAGTCCCTGAAGCTCTGGTCCTCCATGACGTTCTCCAACGCGCCTTGCAGGGTTTGCACGGCTTCATTGGGGAGACTTTCATCGGCGATCAGGCCGAACCAGGCGGTGGTGACGAAATCGCCAAGGCCCAGGTCGGCGCCGAGCTTGGACAGCGGCTCGACGCCCGGCAGATACGGCGAGGGCTCCGCGGAGGTCACCGCCAGCGCCCTGAGCTTGCCGGACTTGATGTGCGACAGCACGGTCGGCATGTTCTCGAACGACACGTCTACGTCACCGCCGAGCAGGGCGGGCAGGGCCTCGCCGCTCCCGCGGAACGGCACATGGGTCATCTTGGTGCCGGTCATGGTCTTGAACAGCTCGCCGGACATATGGATCGAGCTGCCGATGCCGGAGGAGCTGAAGGTCATTTCCTTGGTTTTAGCCGCCTCGACGAAGTCTTCCACGCTTTTGTAGGGGCTGTCAGCCGGGACCACCATGACGTTGGGAATCTCGATGACGTTGCGGATGAAGCGAAAGTCCTTCACCGGCTCGTAGGGCAGTTTTTTGTAGATCACCGGGCCGATGGTGTGACCGGGCGAGGCCATCAGGATGGTGTGGTCGCTGCCGCGACCGCCACGGGCCAGCTGCCCCGTGGCCATGGTAGAGCCGGCGCCGGGACGGTTCTCGACGACCACGGTGCCGATTTCCTTCTGCAGCAAGTCTGCAACCTTGCGCGAAAGCACGTCGGTGGTGCCGCCTGGAGCGTAAGGCACGACTAGGCGAACGGTGTCGGTCGGCCAATTGGCGGCCTGAGCGGATATGGATGCGAGTGGAAGCGCGGCGCTCAGCAGAAGCAGGCGCAGGGCCCGCGGGAGAATCAGTGACATGGAGCTTCCCTTTTTTCTAGTTGTTGTGTGGTGTCCAATCAGCGAACGAAAGCGCAAGCGGTGGCTTTCAGTCAACTTTGGCGCCTAGATCAGACATCGCTACCTTATAGGATGATTTTCTGGCGAGCCCATGGATATCCAAAAAGTGTTCGATAATCGCACGCTTGTGCTGTCGGCACTGCTTGTGGTTTCGGCACGCTTGGGCCAACTTCGATCCTTTTGAGCAATTCGGTGAAGGAGGTGCGGGTGAGCGTTCTGCAAGGCATCAAGGTATTGGATCTGACCCGCATACTCGCCGGGCCTTGGTCGACCATGGCGCTGGCCGATCTCGGTGCGGAGGTCTGGAAGATCGAGAGTCTGGAAGGCGGCGACGATACCCGCAGCTGGATGCCGCCGGCCAAGGCCGGCATCTCGACCTACTACCTCAGCGCCAATCGCAACAAACAGAGCTTGGCAGTGGACCTGCGCAAGCCGGAAGGCCGCCAGTTGATCCTCGATCTGGCTGCACAGGCGGACGTGGTGGTAGAAAATTTTCTGCCGGCGAGCCTCAAGCGTCTTGGGTTGGACTACGCGGCGTTGTCGGCGGTCAATCCGCGGCTCATTCACTGCTCGATCACCGGCTATGGTCGTGACAATCCGCTGGAGAATCGTCCGGGCTACGACTTCATCATCCAGGCTGAGAGCGGTTTCATGTCGATCACCGGCGAGAAGGAAGGCGAACCGATGCGCTTGGGCGTCGCCTTCATCGACTTGGTCACCGGCATGAACGCTGTTCAAGGCATTCTCGCCGCGCTGTACGAGCGTGAAAGATCCGGCTTCGGCCAGTCGGTGGACATCGCCTTGTCCGACAGCGCGCTGCACTTTCTCGCCAACATCGCCTCCGGCTACCTCAACACCGGCAAAGTGCCGCAGCGCTATGGCAATGCACACGCCAGCATCGTCCCCTATCAATTGTTCAACACCGCCGACGGTAGCATCGCCCTGGCCGTGGGCAACGATGACCAGTACCGGCGACTGTGCCTGGATGTACTGAAGCGACCGGAGCTGCACAACGATTCGCGCTTCACCCAGAACAAAAGCCGCACCGAGAATCGCGAGCTGCTGATCCCGATGCTGCAGGAGGCGTTCGCGGGTTGGAACAACGAGGGGCTGATCGCCGCGCTGCGTGCGCAGAGCATTCCGGTCGGGGAAGTGAAGGACGTGGCTCAGGCCTTCGAGTCGGAGACCGCTCGGCACCGTGAGCTGGTGATCAGCGCCGAGCATCCAGTCGCCGGAGAGGTGCGCATGGTACGTAGCCCGTTGCGCCTGTCGCGGACGCCGACCGTCTCACCCAAGGCGCCGCCGATGCACGGACAGCACACCGACAGCGTGCTCGGCCGAGTGCTCGGCAAGAGCGACGCCGAGCTGGCAGCGTTGCGCGAGGCCGGTGCTATCCGCTGATGATGCCTGGCGAAAAGGAGTGGGGTGGGCTGAAGCGGAGCACCGCCCGGCCCACCCTAGGCTGACTGGCCGTTGTGAAGCACTACTGGCCGAGTTCTGCCTGACCCGCGACGCGCTGCCAGCGTTTGACATCTTCGGCGACGTATTCCCGGAAGGCATCGCCCTCTTCGGTCGCCAGCTCACCACCTAGCTGGGCGACGAAGTCCTTGAAACTCTGGTTGCCGAGCTGCTTGTCCAGCGCGTCCTGCAGCGCCTGCACGCCCTCGTCGGGCATGCTGTCGTCGGCGACCAGACCGAACCAGGCGGTGGTTACGAAGTCGGTGAGACCCAGATCGGCGTCAAGCTTGGACAGCGGCTCGACGCCCGGCAGATACGGCGAAGGCTCGGCGGAGGTCACCGCGAGCGCGCGAAGCTTGCCGGATTTAATATGCGACAGCACTGCCGGCATGTTCTCGAACGACACGTCCACGTCGCCACTGAGCAACGCCGGCAGGGCCTCGCCGCTGCCGCGGAACGGCACATGGGTCATGTTCGAGTTGGTCATGGCTTTGAACAACTCGCCGGACATGTGAATGGAGCTGCCGACGCCTGCCGAGCTGAAGGTCATCTCCTTTTCCTTCGCCGCCTTGATGAACTCCTCAACGCTGTTGTAAGGGCTGTTCGCCGGAACGACCATGACATTGGGAATTTCGATAACGTTGCGGATGAATTTGAAATCCTTCACCGGGTCGTACGGCAGGTTCTTGTAGATCACTGGGCCGATGGTATGGCCGGGCGAAGCCATGGCGATGGTGTGGTCGGCGCCGCGTCCGCCACGGGCCAGCTGTCCGGTGGCCATGGTCGAGCCGGCGCCGGGGCGGTTTTCCACCACCACGGTGCCGATTTCCTTCTGCAGCAGGTCGGCGACCTTGCGTGAGAGAACATCGGTGGTACCACCCGGTGCATAGGGCACCACCAGGCGAACGGTATCGGTCGGCCATTCGGCGGCCTGGGCTACGGAGGCGAGCGGGAGCGTGGCACCCAGCAGGAGGGGCAAAAGGCGTTTGACGATGGGCTTCATGTTCGTTCCTTCTTGTGGTTGTTCTATGGAATCACCGCCGTCTGCATGACGAGCGGTCGCGGCCAGGCCACAAATGTAATACCTGGCCAAGTGTAGGTGGGTTCCATGCCCCCGAAACCCTGAATGCCTGACGATCACTCGATACGAGGCCCAGCCGCCCGACGCTGGGCCTCGAATTACCTTATTCGGCGCGCAGGCGTACGGCGATATCCGGCTGATCGATAAACAGCCCGTCGATGCCGGCGTCGAGGTACGCGCGCATCTCAGCCTCGATATCGCCGCGATCGGCGGGTGAATCTCCCTTGCGCAAGTCGGCCGGCAGGAAAGCGTTCTCGGCGCGGAAGGTGTAAGGGTGCACCTTGAGTCCCGCAGCGTGTGCGTTCGGCACGAAGTCGGTGGGCTGGCCAAGGTTGCCGTTGGCATCGCGTGGAATGACGTAGCTCTTTTCCGGGCCGACGCCCGCCGCGTAGCGTGAGATTGCCCTGAGTCCCTCGGCCGTTGCCATCTGGGCGTAGGTCAGGTCGCTGCCGCGTACCTGCTGGTCGTACGGCTGCCCACCGCCGAACAATTGCACCAACCGCAGCTGCGTCAGCCGGCTGAGGGTTTTCAGGTTATCCACTTCGAATGACTGGATGTACACCGGCGCGTGGCGACCGGCGTAGCCGTTGCGGTGGAGCGTGTGCACCAGCGGTTTTTCCATCGCCAGGCCGAGTTTCTGGAAATGGGTCGGGTGCTTGGTCTCCGGATACAGGCCGATGCGCCGGCGCTCGCTCAGCTGCATGGTTTTCACCAGATCGATGATTTCCTGCAGCGTCGGGATTTCCAGGCTGCCGTCGAGACGCGCATTACCGGGGCGGATTTCCGGGATGCGCTCGATGGCTCGCAGGGTTTTCAATTCGGCCAGCGTGAAATCCTCGCTGAACCAGCCGGTCAAGCTGACGCCGTCGACCATCTGGGTGCGCTTGCGGTCAGCGAACTCAGGACGCTGTGACACGTCGGTGGTCAAACCCAACTCATTGTCATGACGCGCCACCAACTCGCCGTCGCGGGTCATCACCAGGTCCGGTTCGATATAGTCGGCGCCCTGCAGTATCGCCAACGCATAGGCGCCAAGGGTGTGCTCGGGCACGTAGCCACTGGCGCCGCGGTGGGCGATCACCAGTGGCTTGGGTTCTTCTCGATGGCCGTGCAGCTTCGCCTCGCGGGTCGCGTCGGGCGAAGCGGCAAAGGCCGCGATTGGCAGCAGCAGGCCGCAAGCGGTTAGCCAGTGGCGCAAAAAGGTGGTGCGGGCAGGGCGGACCATGGGAATTCTCCTCGGGAATGGGAGCAACCAGCCTGGCTGAGATAAATGACGAACCATTGACGTTTCGGAAGAAGAAATATGGCAGCTTTATGATCACGACGTAGTGCTGACACGATGCCGGACAGGCGTTGGCTCTGATATTCTCGCCGCCATGACCCAGTCTCCAATCCCTCTGGCAATGATCGCCGCGCTCGCAGCAGAGCACGTGATCGGCCGTGACAACATCATGCCTTGGCATCTGCCGGCAGACCTCAAACATTTCAAGGCCATGACGCTTGGCAAGCCGATCATCATGGGTCGCAAAACCTGGGATTCGCTCGGTCGTCCGCTGCCGGGCCGGTTGAATCTGGTGGTCAGCCGTCAGCCGGACCTGCGGCTCGACGGCGCCGAAGCCTTCACCAGCCTGGACGCTGCGCTGGTTCGTGCCGAGCAGTGGGCGCGCGAGCAGGGCGTCGACGAACTGATGCTGATTGGCGGCGCGCAGCTCTACGGCCAGGCGCTGAGCCAGGCACAACGCCTCTACCTCACCCGTATCGAAGCCGATCCTGAAGGCGATGCCTTCTTTCCGGCCTTCGATGAAGCCGAATGGCAGCGCACCGACTGTCAGGCGCACCCGGCCCAAGGCGAGGCCCCTGCGTATCGCTTCGAGACCTGGCAGCGGCGCTGAACCGAACCATCCCGATGCTTCCTTGACCGACGCCAAGTTTCCGCTTGGCGTCAGGCTTTATGCTTGCCCATCCGCTCGCCACGAGACTTTCTTCATGCAGAACAAGCCGGACGCCGAGCAGGCGGAGACCATTGCGGCAATATTCGTGCGTCATCCGCTCTGGGAGGATGTGCTTGCGTTGCTGCTCGGGACCGCCATGGTGGCGTTGGGCATTGCCTTTTACAGCCACGCCGGGTTGCTCACCGGCGGCACGGTCGGCCTAGCCTTCCTGCTTAAGTATTTTGCCGGCTGGCCCTTCGGGCTGGTGTTCTTCGCCCTGAACGTCCCGTTCTACGTGCTGGCCATCTGGCGCATGGGTTGGGGCTTCACGCTGCGAACCATTGTCGCGGTGGGGCTGGTGTCGCTGCTGGCCGAACTGACGCCCCATTGGGTCCGTTTCGTCGAACTCAACATCTATTACGCGGCGCTGTTCGGCGGTGTTGCCATGGGCGTCGGCTTGCTGATGCTGTTCCGCCATCGCGCCAGCCTCGGTGGGGTGAACATCCTCGCCCTGTATCTGCAGGAGCGTATCGGCCTGCGCGCCGGCAGTTTCCAGATGGGGATCGATGCGTTGATCGTGCTGGCCGCAGTGTTCATCGTGCCGCCGGAAAAGGTGGCGCTCTCGGTGCTGGGCGCGGTGGCGCTGAATCTGGTGCTGGCGATCAATCACCGCGCCGATCGCTACATGGGCGTCAGTTAGGCCTTCAGCCCAGCGTGACCAGCTGCGCACGTGGCTGGCCGTCTTCGATGTCCAGCAGCGCCACACTGATGGGCAGCTTGAAGCGGCGGCGGCCGGCACTTCCCGGGTTGAGGTAGAGCACGCCGTCGACCTGCTCGATCTTTGGCTGATGTGAGTGCCCGGCGATCACCACGTCGACACGCTCTGCGACGGGGTCGATCCTCATCGTCTTGACGTCGTGTGTGACGTGAATGCGCAGCCCGCCGATCTGCAGATCGAGCCGCTCGGGTATCGCGGCGGCCCAGTCACCGCTGTCGACGTTGCCACTTATGACTTCCAGTGGCGCGAGTTTTCGCAGGCCTTCGAGCACCTCCGGTTTGCCGATATCGCCGGCGTGGATGATGCGCTCGCAGCCTTGCAGGGCCGTGACGGCTTCAGGCCGTAGCAGGCCGTGGGTATCGGAAATGACGCCGATGCGCATGCTGACTCCAGTCATTTCGAGGCGGTTAAAGGTTAGGGCAACCGAGACTTGGCCGCGGTTCGATGTTACGGCACTCTGGCGTCCGCCGAACAATGAGGAATGTGTGAATGGAGCGGGTCGATTGCGTCGTCATTGGTGCCGGTGTGGTGGGGCTTGCGGTCGCGCGGGCACTGGCCCAGGCCGGACGCGAGGTGGTGATACTGGAAGCCGAAGCGGCTATCGGCACCGGCACCAGTTCGCGTAACAGCGAGGTCATTCATGCCGGCATCTACTATCCGCAAGGTTCGCTGAAAGCGCGGCCGGGCGGGATGCGTTGTACGCGTTCTGCGAAAGCCACCGGGTGCCTTATCAACGCTGCGGCAAGCTGATCGTCGCCACTGACGAATCGCAACTGGCGGGACTCCGGGCGCTACAGGCGCACGCCCAGGCATCGTCGACAGCCATGCCTTGATGCGGGCGCTGCAAGGCGATGCCGAAGCGGCGGGTGCGCTGCTGGCGTTTCACGCGCCGGTGGAGGCGATGGAGGTGACGGACGCGGGGCTACGGGTCGAGGTCGGCGGAGGCGAGCCGATGACGCTGCTTGCCACGAGCGTGATCAACTGCGCTGGGCACGCGGCGCCAGTGGTCGCGGCGCGCACCCGCGGCCAGGCCGCCGATTCGGTGCCTTCGCGGTACTTCGCCAAGGGCAGTTATTTCAGCCTGGCGGCGCCGACGCCTTTCCGGCATCTGATCTATCCGCTGCCCGAACCTGGCGGGCTAGGTGTGCACCTGACGCTGGATCTCGGCGGCCAGGCCCGTTTTGGCCCGGACGTGCAATGGGTCGATTCACTTGACTACCAGATAGATGCCCATCGCGCCGACAGCTTCTACGCCGCAATCCGCCGCTATTGGCCAGCATTGCCGGACGGCGCGCTGCAGCCGGCCTATACCGGGATCCGTCCGAAGATCAGCGGACCTGGCGAGCCTGCCGCGGACTTTCGCATCGACGGGCCTGCCGAACACGAAATCGCTGGACTGGTGAACCTGTTCGGCATCGAATCGCCCGGGCTTACTGCCGCCCTGGCGATTGCTGATGAGGTCTGCCAGCGCCTCGCCCAGGGGCCTCGCGCCGGTTGATCAGACGGGATCCTGCTCAGCGCTAGCCGGCGATTCGGGCAGGAACCAGTTCATCACCAGGGCGCAGATGCCGCCGGTAGCTACACCGGATTCCAGCACGTTGCGCAGTGCCACCGGCAGGTTCGCGAGGAATTCCGGTACCTGGGAAAAGCCCAGACCCAGCGCCAGCGAAACCGAAATGATCAGCAGCGCGCGGCGATCAAGCTTGATACCCGCGAGGATGTTGATGCCGGCTGCCGCCACTGCACCGAACATCACCAGCGCGGCCCCACCCAGCACAGGCTCAGGCACGGCCTGCAGTACGCCGGCGACCACCGGAAACAGGCCGAGCACCACCAGCATCACCGCGATCCACATGCCGACGTAGCGGCTGGCGATTCCGGTCAGCTGGATGATGCCGTTGTTCTGCGCGAACACCGAACTGGGGAAGGTATTGAACACGCCCGCCAACAGCGAGTTGGCGCCGTTGACCAGCACGCCGCCCTTGATGCGCTGCATCCACACTGGGCCCTCGACGGGCTTCTGCGAGAGCTTGCTGGTAGCGGTGATGTCGCCGATCGCTTCCAGCGAGGTGACCAGGTAAATCACCACCATGGGAATGAACAGGCTCCAGGAGAAGCCCAGGCCGAAGTGCAGCGGCATCGGCACTTCGAACAGCTCGGCTTCGCGCATGCCAGTGAAATCCAGGCGACCCAGGTAGGCGGCCAGTGCGTAGCCGATGGCCAGCGCGATGATGATTGCGCAGCTGCGCATCCACACCACCGGCAGCCGGTTGAGCACGACGATGGCGCCCAGCACGACGCCTGAAAGCAGCAGATTCTCACGGCTGGCGAAGCTGCCGTCGCCCATCGCCGCATAGCCGCCGCCCATGCTGATCAAGCCGACCTTGATCAGCGTCAGGCCGATCATCAGCACGACGATGCCGGTCACCAGCGGCGTGATTAGCCGCTTGATGAACGGCAGCACGCGCGAGACGCCCATTTCGATGAAGGACCCGGCGATGACTACCCCGAAGATCGCCGCCATCACCGACTCCACCGGCGTGCCCTGCTTGACCATCAGCACGCCACCGGCGATCAGCGGGCCGACGAAATTAAAGCTGGTGCCCTGCACGATCAGCAGCCCGGCACCCAGCGGGCCGAAGCGCTTGCACTGGACGAAGGTGGCGATTCCGGAAATCACCAGCGACATGGAAACGATGATATTGGTGTCGCGCGGCGACACGCCGATAGCCTGGCAGATCAGCAATCCCGGCGTCACGATCGGCACGATGATCGCCAGCAGATGCTGCAGGGCGGCGAGAAAGGCGATCCAGGGGCGGGGCCGGTCATCGAGTCCGTAGACCAGATCGTTACGAAGCTCATCAGGGGAGGACTTCAGCGCGCTCATGGCATGCTCCGGAAAAAAGAGCGTGATTCTACGTGGCTGCGCCGATGGGGCACAGCTGAACCTGTCGATTGCAAAGCGGGCCAGGAGCGAAGTCTTCTGCCCCTCTCGTGTAAGGCGGGCAAGACCGAGCGGGTGCAATTTCAATCGAATCACAGCCTGACGGCGATCGCGTTGCGGCATCCACCAGCGGCTCACGCATGTACCGGCGCTAGCTGCAGATGCCCGTTGACCCGTTGCTGATCCGTAGGGTTTTCGCGCGCTCAACTGCGCCTGGCTTCGTAGCTGACGCCCGGCTGCGTGCCTTCTGCTTCTTGTTTGTTACCGCAACGATTCCCGGAACGTGCGTGCTAGGGTCTATAGGTCCACGAGGAGCGCTACGAATGAAGTATGCAATTGCCACCATTTCGCTGATGTTAGCCACAGGCTTGGTCCAGGCGCAGGAAAGCTGCGCCGCAAAGGAAGCGGAAATCAGCCGGCAACTGGAGCATGCCCGGGAGCATGGGAATGACAGGCGTGTCCGGGGTCTGGAAACCGCGCAGAAGGAGGTGCAGGCGCACTGCACCGACGCGGGCCTGCAGGCCGAGCGGCAGGAGGATATCGACGAAGCGCGTGATGAGGTGGCTGAGCGAGAGGCCGACCTGCAAGAGGCGCTGGAGGATGGCTCGCCGGAGAAAATCGAGAAACGCCAGCGCAAGCTGCGCGAAGCGCAGGACGGGTTGCGTGAAGCGTCGGAAGACTGACCGCTGACACGACAGTGATAGGCATTGCGGTTATTGACGCCTGTCCGACGCGCCAGAGCGGACTGAAACGGCGAGCCCGGCACTTGGCCGGGCTCGCAGAACAACAGCAAGGGCTATCAGCCGTCCAGCATCGCCTTGTTGCGCACCGCGCCTTTGTCGGCGCTGGTGGCGAGCAGGGCGTAGGCCTTGAGTGCCGTGGTCACCTTGCGCGCGCGCGGTGCGGCGGGCTTCCAGCCTTTCTTGTCCTGCTCGATGCGGCGGTGGGACAGCTCTTCATCGCTGACCTGCAGCTGGATGCTGCGGTTGGGGATGTCGATCAGCACCTTGTCGCCGTCCTGCACCAGGCCGATGGCACCGCCCGCGGCGGCTTCCGGAGAGGCGTGGCCGATGGACAGGCCCGAAGTGCCCCCGGAGAAGCGGCCGTCGGTGAGCAGGGCGCAGTCTTTCCCCAGCCCCTTGGACTTCAGGTATGAGGTCGGGTAGAGCATTTCCTGCATGCCCGGGCCGCCTTTCGGGCCTTCGTAGCGGATGATGACGATGTCGCCGGCCTTCACCTCGTCGTTGAGGATGCCCTTCACGGCGCTGTCCTGGCTCTCGAAGATCTTGGCGGTCCCTTCGAACACATGGATGGATTCGTCCACGCCCGCGGTTTTCACCACGCAGCCATCGAGCGCGATGTTGCCGTAGAGCACGGCCAGGCCACCTTCCTGGGAATAGGCGTGCTCGACGCTGCGGATGCAGCCGTTTTCACGGTCGTCATCCAGGCTGTCCCAACGGGTCGACTGGCTGAATGCCGTCTGCGTCGGAATGCCGCCCGGGCCGGCCTTGAAGAAGGTGTGTACCGCTTCGTCCTGGGTCTGGGTGATGTCCCACTGGGCAATGCCTTCGGCAAGGGTCCGGCTATGGACGGTGGGCACGTCGGTGTGCAGCAGGCCGCCACGGGCCAGCTCGCCGAGGATGGAGAAGATGCCGCCGGCGCGGTGCACGTCTTCCATGTGGTACTTCTGGATGTTCGGCGCGACCTTGCACAGCTGCGGCACCTTGCGCGACAGAGCGTCGATGGCGCGCAGGTCGAAGTCGACCTCGGCTTCCTGAGCCGCAGCCAGCAGGTGCAGGATGGTGTTGGTGGAACCACCCATGGCGATGTCCAGGGTCATGGCGTTCTCGAATGCCTTGCGACTGGCGATGTTGCGCGGCAGCACAGACTCGTCGCCTTCGCCGTAATAACGCTGGCACAGCTCGACGACGGTGCGCCCGGCGCGCAGGAACAGCTGCTCGCGGTCGCTGTGGGTCGCCAGGGTCGAACCGTTGCCAGGCAGGGCGAGGCCTAGGGCTTCGGCCAGGCAGTTCATGGAATTGGCGGTGAACATGCCGGAGCAGCTGCCGCAGGTCGGGCAGGCACTGCGCTCGTACTCGGCTACCTTCTCGTCGGAAGCGCTTTCATCGGCGGCGATGACCATCGCATCGACAAGGTCCAGGCCGTGGCTAGCCAGCTTGGTTTTGCCGGCTTCCATCGGACCGCCGGAGACGAATACCACCGGGATGTTCAGGCGCAGCGCGGCCATCAGCATGCCGGGGGTGATCTTGTCGCAGTTGGAGATGCAGACGATGGCGTCGGCGCAGTGCGCGTTGACCATGTATTCCACCGAGTCAGCGATGATCTCGCGCGACGGCAGCGAATAGAGCATGCCGTCGTGGCCCATGGCGATGCCGTCGTCGACCGCGATGGTGTTGAACTCCTTGGCCACGCCGCCGGCCTTTTCGATCTCACGGGCGACCAGCTGGCCAAGATCCTTCAGGTGCACGTGACCGGGCACGAACTGGGTGAAGGAGTTGGAGATGGCGATGATCGGCTTCTTGAAGTCTTCGTCCTTCATGCCGGTGGCGCGCCACAGCGCGCGGGCACCGGCCATGTTGCGGCCGTGCGTGGAGGTTTTCGAGCGGTAATCGGGCATGACGGTTCCTGCGGCTAATCAGCGGTTCGAATAGTGCTTATGGTGAGCGTCACCAGTGCCGCGTGCAACGGTAGGTGACCGTGCGTGCGGTGGGGCCGGATCGAGGCGGGGTATCGCTCGGGCGGCCTGGGCTCATGGCCCGCCGGGGGGTGATGGCGAGGAATGGGGCTGATTCTACGCCCGTTCCCGCCCGCGAGCCAGGCGGCGCGATTACCGGCTTTCTTCGACGGCTGCGCGCATCAACACGGTAATTAATGACGGATTATTCATGCCGGTCAATTTCAGCCGTTCGTCCCCCCGTCGACCCCCTCGAGTGGCATCCCGGTTTCGGCTGGCTAGGGTTGTCTCGGGCCGACTGGCCACTCTGTCGCGCCGAATGCCGGGCGATGGCGCGATAAAGACCTGCAGTGCGCATTCGCATGTCAGCCGGGGCGAGCGTCATACCACCGATCAGAACAACAAGAGGAATGCAGATGCTAGACATCAAACTCAGCTGCCTTGTCGCAGCGCTGGGCGTGGCACTTTGCGGGTCTGCCATGGCGGCGCCGCTACCGGACACGCCCGGTACGCCGTTTCCAAATGTATCGAACTTCGACCGCTCCGGCCCCTACGCCACAACCAGTCGCAGCGAAGGCCCGAACTGTCGCGTCTACCGACCCTCCACGCTCGGGCAGAACGGCGTGCGGCATCCGGTAGTGCTGTGGGGCAACGGAACCGGGACAGGGCCGACGGCATATTCCGGTCTGTTGTCGCACTGGGCCAGTCATGGGTTCGTTGTCGCTGCAGCAGAGACATCGAATGCCGGGACGGGGGAACAGATGCTGGCATGTCTGGATTATCTGGTGCAGGAAAGCAATCGCACCTATGGCACCTACGTTGGCGTACTCAATACCGGCCGAGTCGGTACATCCGGTCATTCCCAGGGGGGTGGCGGTTCGATCATGGCCGGGCAGGATGATCGTGTGAGCGTTACCGCGCCAATCCAGCCCTACACCATCGGCCTGGGCCACGATCCGGCGTCCCAGCGGAATCAGCAGGGTCCGATGTTTCTGATGTCAGGCGGTGGTGACACCATCGCGTTTCCCTACCTCAACGCACAGCCGGTCTACACGCGGGCCAATGTACCGGTGTTCTGGGGGGAGCGGCGTTATGTCAGCCATTTCGAGCCGGTCGGTGATGGTGGGGCCTATCGCGGACCGTCGACCGCCTGGTTCCGCTATCACCTGATGGAAGATGAAACGGCCCGTAGCACCTTCTACGGTCGCTTCTGCGGGCTGTGTACCAGTGTTTTGTGGACCGAACAGCGCAAAGACATCGAGTAAGGCGTCCGACGAAGCCCCCGCACAGGTGCTTGGTGCGAGGGCTTCGTTCGTTTGGCAGCGGGATCAGCTGTTGGGCAGGATGCGGCAGGTGATGCTCTTGATATAGCGCGTTTCGGGGATTGCAGGGTGGACCGGGTGATCCGGACCCTGGCCGCCGCGCTCGAGCAGCTGAATGTTGCGATCCAGGTGGCGTGCGCTGCCGAGCAGGATGTTCTGCAGGTTGTCTTCCTCCAGGTGCATGGAGCAACTGGCGCTGATCAGAATGCCGTCCTTGTTCAGCAAGCGCATGGCGGTTTCGTTGAGGCGGCGGTAGGCGGCCTCGCCGTTCTTCAGGTCTTTTTTGCGTTTGATGAAGGCTGGCGGGTCGGTGATGACCACATCGAAGCGCTCTTCGGCGTTCTTCAGCTCTTTCATCGCTTCGAAGGCATCGCCCTCGACACAAGTCATCTTTTCCGCCACGCCATTGAGCGCAGCGTTGCGCTCGACGCCATCGAGGGCGAATGCCGAGGCGTCCACGCAGAACACTTCGCTGGCGCCGAATGCCGCGGCCTGTACGCCCCAGCCGCCGATGTAGCTGAACAGGTCGAGCACCCGTTTGCCTTTGACGTAGGGCGCCAGGCGCGCGCGGTTCATCCGGTGATCGTAGAACCAGCCGGTCTTCTGGCCTTGCAGGACCGGTGCTTCGAACTTCACGCCGTTCTCTTCCAGCTCGACCCATTCCGGGACGACGCCGAAAGCGGTGTCCACGTAGCGTTCGAGCCCTTCGGCGTCGCGCGCGCTGGAATCGTTCTTCCACAGCACACCACGGGGCTTGAGCACCTGCACCAGGGCTTCGAGCACGGCGTCCTTGTTGCGCTCCATGGTCGCCGAGGCCAGCTGCACCACCAGATGGTCATGGAAACGGTCCACCACCAGGCCCGGCAGCAGGTCGGAATCGCCGTAGATCAGGCGGTAGCAGGGTTGATCGAACAAGCGATCGCGCAGCGACAGGGCGACCTGGATGCGATGCACCAGCAGCGATTTGTCCAGGCTGTGCTTGAGGTCACGCGACAGCAGGCGCGCGCAGATCAGGTTGTTCGGCGACACACCGACAATGCCCAGTGGCTTGCCGCCCGCTGCCTCGAGAATCGCCTGATCACCGGCGGCAAAACCGCTCAGCGGGGTAGCGGCCGTGTCCACCTCGTTGCTGTAGACCCACAGATGACCGGCGCGCAGGCGGCGATCGGCGTTGGCTTTGAGGCGCAGGCTGGGCAGGCTCATCGAGAGGGCTCCGGGAAAAGGGCGGGATTATAGGCGACAGGGCCGACAAAAGCGCTGGCCGTATGCAGCGACGTAGGATGGGGTGAAACCCGACCACCACCGGTCCGGCAATCGCATCGACCATCAGGCTGCGCGGGACGATAGCTGAACAGGCTTGGTCGGTGGCAGCTAACCGGAGGCTTGACGGGTTGCACGCGCCTCTAACTGTCCTGCGCTCGCCTCCGGCTTCTTGCGTCAGGCCGCGAGCGCCTTGACCAACGCTTCGCTGAACGCCGGGATGTCGTCCGGCTTGCGGCTGCTGATCAGATGCCCATCGACCACCACCTGCTCGTCTACCCAATCGGCGCCGGCATTTTTCAAGTCGTCGGTCAGCGACGGCCAGCTGGTCATGCGCTTGCCCTTGACCAGGTCGGAGGAGGCCAGCAGCCAGGCGCCGTGGCAGATGACGGCGATCGTCTTGTTCGCACGTGCCGCGTCACGCACCAGCTCCTGGGCCATCTCATCGGTGCGGATTGTGTCGGAGTTGACCACACCGCCGGGGAGCAGCAGCGCGTCATAGTCCTCCATACGGATACTGTCGAACGTATCGTCGACATGGAACTTGGTGGCGGGCGTCGTGTGGTTCCAGCCAGTCACCTCGCCATTCTTCGCGGAGATGATGTGCACGGTGGCGCCTTTGTTCTCCAGCGCCTCCTTGGGTCCGGTCAGTTCGACCTGCTCGAAGCCGTCGGTTACCAGAACCGCCACGCGTTTGCCGTTGAGTAACTCGGCCATTTCGTTCCTCCTCGTAGGATTGGTTAGGTATCCAGATTGGAGCTACTTGAAATCCGACCATGTTCTCGGCCAAAGTTCGCACTCATTTCCATGATGGCTAAGTGCTATTCACCGGGCCGGGTCACTCTCATGACAATCGAACTCTCCGATGAGCAGATCCGCAGCGTGCTGCAGGGCATCAGCGTGCCGCCGCAGCCGCAGATCATGGTCGACCTGCAGATGGAACAGGTCATGCCGGACCCGGATCTGCGTACCATCGCCCGGCTAATCAGCCAGGACCCGGGCCTCTCCGGCGCGCTGCTGAAGACCGTCAACTCACCCTTCTTCGGCCTCGCCAACCGCATCGCATCGATTCAGCAAGCGGTCAACCTGCTGGGCTGTCGTTCCGTGATCAACCTGATCAATGCGCAATCGATTCGGGGTGAGCTGAGCGACGCGGCGATTGTCACGCTCAACCGGTTCTGGGATACCGCGCAGGACGTCGCCATGACCAGCCTGTCCCTCGCCAAGCGCATCGGACATCCGGCGCCCGATGAGGCCTACACCTTGGGTCTGTTCCATAACTGTGGCATTCCGTTGATGCTCACACGCTTTCCCAACTACATGGGTGTGCTGGAGGAAGCCTATGCCAGCGCCAGCGCCGAGACGCGAGTGACCGATATCGAGAACCGCGTGTTCAATACCAACCACGCGGTCGTGGGGTATTTCGTTGCGAGGTCATGGAAGCTGCCGGCTCACCTATGCGAGGCCATCGCCAACCACCACAACGCTTTCGCGCTGTTTGACGACGAATGGAGCGACGCGCAGATAAAGACCTTGTTGGCGATCCTGAAAATGGCCGAGCATATCTGCGCCTGCCACCGAGTGCTTGGCGATCAGCCGGATGATCGTGAATGGGAGGCGGTGGCGCAGCAGGTGCTCGAGTACGTCGGGCTGTCTGAGTATGATTTCGACTATCTCAAGGGCAGCATTCGCGAACTGGGCGTGAGCTGACCGTGCGTGCCAATAGCTGCTAAGGTCGCCTCCCGGTTTATTTTCGATAGCCTGTATGCCCGAACTTCCTGAAGTCGAAACCACCCGTCGCGGTATCGAGCCGCACCTGGTCGGCCAGCGTGTCAGCCGCGTGATCGTGCGTGAGCGCCGGCTGCGTTGGCCGATTCCGGACGATCTCGATGCGCGCCTGTCCGGTCAGCGCGTCGAGGCGGTCGAGCGGCGCGCGAAGTATCTGTTGATCAAGGCCGAGGTCGGCACCTTGATCGCCCATCTAGGCATGTCCGGTAGCCTGCGGCTGGTACCGGCGGACCTGCCGGTGGGCAAGCACGAGCATGTCGATATCGTCCTCGATACCGGCATGGCGCTGCGCTACACCGATCCCCGCCGCTTCGGTGCGCTGCTCTGGAGCGACGCGCCGCTGAGTCATGTCCTGCTCGCCAATCTCGGCCCGGAGCCGCTCGGCGATGCCTTCGATGGCGACCGCCTGTTCCAGCTGTCACGCGGGCGCAGCATGGCGATCAAGCCGTTCATCATGGATAACGCGGTGGTGGTGGGTGTCGGCAACATCTACGCGAGCGAGGCGCTATTCGCCGCTGGCATCGATCCGCGGCGGGCAGCCGGTACGATCTCGCGGGCGCGTTATCTCAAGCTCGCCGCCGAGATCAAGCGGGTACTCGCCTACGCCATCGAACGCGGCGGGACGACCCTGCGCGATTTTGTCGGCGGCGACGGCAAGCCCGGCTATTTCCAGCAGGAGCTATTCGTCTATGGTCGTGGCGGGGCGTTTTGTAAGAGCTGCGGTTCGACCCTGCGCGAGATCCGCCTTGGACAGCGCGCCAGTGTCTACTGCGGACGCTGCCAGCGATAATGCTACGGCTGCGCAGGCATTGACGGCGTTCACGATCAACAACGGCTAGCCGCTGCTATAGTGACCGCCACAACAATCATCTGCCTCGTTTCGTCCAGCTGAAGGACCACACCATGAAACTGTTTCGCTCCACTGCTGTTGTCTTGGCCCTCTCCACCGGCCTGCTGGCGATGCCCGTACAGGCGCAATCGGTGCAGCAGAACGCTAGCGGCGATCCGATGTACACCGTCGAAGCGCCCAAGGCATTCTCCATCGTCGGCGACCTGCTGATTGCCCGCCCGCTGCTGATCGCGGCCACCGCCATCGGCGCCGGCCTGTTCGTCGTCAGCCTGCCGTTCAGCGCCATGGGTGGTGGCATCAAGGAAACCGGCCAGGCGCTGGTGATCGAGCCCGGTGCTGCTGCGTTCGCCCGTTGCCTGGGTTGCACCCGCGTCGGCTATAACCGCCAGGACTGACTCCGTCAGCGTCAGCAGGCCGGAACATCCAACCTGCTTCCCACGGCTTCGCCGCTTGAATGCGCGCGAAGCCGTGTCGTTTTTGAGCAATCGACTCTGCTTCTCCGCACACAGGCTCATGCAATCTCACGCATGAGCCGTACTGGGACACAAACGGAGGTTTCGGATTGTGCGGGCAAGCTTGCCGATATGCAGCTCGTTTCGGAGCGCAGGCAGCGTGCGGAGCGGGAGCGGCGCGGTGGGATCGCCCGACGGGTTGACCTGACCCGAGCGAGAGGGGGCGCCAATGTTGCTGATCAGGCCTTGCCAGTGATGATCAGGTACTTCTGCATCAACTCGTCCTTGCTCTCAACGTTGCTTTCGTCAAGTGGGATGCAGTCCACCGGGCAGACTTGCTGACACTGCGGTTCGTCGTAATGGCCGACGCACTCGGTACAGAGATTGGGATCGATGACGTAGATTTCCTCGCCTGGAGAAATCGCGCTGTTCGGGCACTCGGGCTCGCATACATCGCAGTTGATGCAGTCATCGGTGATGATCAGGGACATCCAGCTAACTCCAGCTGCGGCATGAGCCGCAGCGCAGGTAAAAACGACGCGCCAATTTTGCCGCATCCGCTCGCCGGGTGCACGCGGCAGTGTTTCGGCCTGTGCCGGCATTGCGCTCCATACGCGCACACGAGGGCTCTAGCGTGAGGCGTAGCGCTGGGTCAGCGCCTTCATGACCGAAGGGTGAACGAACTTGGTGACGTCGCCGCCGAGCCTGGCGATTTCGCGCACCAGGGTCGACGAAATGTAGGAAAACTTTTCCGACGGCGTCAGAAACAGGCTTTCGACGTCCGGCGCCAGTTGCCGATTCATGTTGGCCAACTGGAATTCATACTCGAAATCGGAAACCGCGCGCAGGCCACGCAGCAGGACGTTGGCCTTCTGCTCAATGACGAAGTGTGCCAGCAACGTAGAGAAACCCAGCACTTTCACGTTCGGCAGGTGCGCGGTCACTTCCTGCGCCAGTGCGACGCGCTGTTCAAGCGGGAACAGCGGATTTTTGTTGGGGCTGGCAGCGACCGCAATGATTACCTCGTCGAACAGGCGTGAGGCGCGCTCGACCAGGTCGGTGTGGCCCATGGTGATCGGGTCGAAGGTTCCCGGATACAACACTCGATTCATCGCGGCGTCCTGACGCAGGCGTGGGGGTCTGGATGGTAGCGGCTCGGTAACGGCAGCGCAAAGCTTCAAGGCGGATGGCATCTTCGTCGTGGTCAGGCTCGCCGGCGCCAGCCAGGGCCGCACTGCCAAACAAGCCGACCCGGAGCAGGCTGCCGCTGAGGAAGTGATCGGTGTGTGCCGTTTCTGTGTCACCGGTGCGGTTCAGCGTACGAGGAGCTTGTAGACCAGCCTCTGCAGCGCCTTGCCGTAAGGTGGGTAGACCATCCGCGCGGCATTGAAGCGCTGTTTGATGAATACTCCCTTGGCCTTGCTGAAGGTCAGGAATCCCTCGCGCCCGTGGTAATGGCCCATGCCGGAGGGGCCGATGCCGCCGAAGGGCAGGTCATCTTGGGCGACGTGCAACAGGGTATCGTTGAGGCAGACGCCGCCGGAGTGGGTGTCACGCAGCACGCGGCGCTGCTCCGCCCTGTCGTATCCGAAGTAATAGAGTGCCAGCGGGCGCGGGCGGGCATTGACGTAGGCGAGCGCCTGATCGAAATCATCGTAGGGCACGACGGGCAGTAGCGGGCCGAAGATCTCATCCTGCATCACCTGCATGTCGTCCGTGACGTCCAATAACAAATGGTGCGGCATACGTCGTCCCTGGCCTTGTTCGAACAGCGGCAAGAGGCGGGCGCCTTTGCCCTGGGCATCGTCGAGGTAGCCTTGCAGCCGAGCGTGGTGACGCGCATTGACGATGGTGGTGTAGTCCGGGTTGTCGGTCAGCTGTGGATAGAAACGCCGGACTACTTGACGATACGCCTCGACGAAGCCATCAACACGCTGCCTCGGGATCAGTACGTAGTCCGGGGCAACACAGGTCTGGCCCGCATTGAGCGTCTTGCCGAAGGCGATGCGCTCTGCCGCGTCAGCGATCGGCACGCCAGCCGAGACAATGGCCGGCGACTTGCCTCCCAGTTCGAGTGTCACCGGGGTCAGGTTTTCCGCCGCGGTGCGCATGACCTGCCGGCCGACGCTGGTGCTGCCGGTAAACAGAAGGTGATCGAGGGGTAAGCGCGAGAAGGCGATGCCGACGTCGGCATCGCCGAGTACCACCGCGACCTGATCTTCCGGAAAGATCTGCGCGAGCAACTCGTGCAGCAGTCGCCCGGTGATCGGAGTGGATTCGCTCATTTTCAGCATGACCCGATTGCCCGCAGCGAGCGCGCCGATCAATGGGCCAATGGCCAGGTAGAGCGGATAGTTCCAGGGAACGATGATGCCGACTACCCCGAGCGGCTGGTACACGACCTTCGCGCCGGCCGGCCGAAACGCCATGCCGACGCGTCGCCGCGAGGGCTGCATCCATTGACGTAGATTGCGCTTGGCGTGTTGGATACCGTGCAGGCTGGGCATGATCTCTGCGAGCCGCGTTTCGTCTGCCGAGCGATTGCCGAAGTCCTCGCTAATAGCCTCGATCAGCGGCTGCTGATGACTGGCAAGCAGATCGTGCAACGCCTCCAGCGCCTGGAGGCGATCTTCGGTGGTCGGGTCCGGGTTGGCCTGGAAGGCGCTGCGTTGGCGCTCGAATAACGAGTGCAGGCATTCACCCTCGAGGGCGGATTGATTCAGGTAAGTGACATCGGCAAGCACGGGCGATGCTCCGGAAAAGGGCAGGTGCTGTGGATCTAGAGTTAATACTCTAGTCCGCCAATCGGATGCAAGGCTACGGCTGCCGGGTTACCTTTGCCCTCCCGTTTAGCGAGACGGATGAACCTCTGCGCAATGGCCCTCCGATCGAAGACCCGTGACCGTATCCTTCAGACCAGCCTGCAATTGTTCAATGCGCAGGGCGAGCGCAGCGTCACGACCAACCACATCGCTGCGCACCTGGATATCTCGCCGGGCAATCTTTATTACCACTTCCGTAACAAGCAAATGATCATTGCCGAGCTCTTCGGCCGGTATGAGGCCGAGGTGGACGCCTTTATGCAATTGCCTGAGGGACGCCCGCTGACCATCGATGACAAGACCCGCTACCTTGAGGCGCTGCTCTCATCGATGTGGGACTACCGTTTCCTGCATCAGGATCTCGAGCACCTGCTGACCAGTGACGAAGGCCTGGCCGAGCGCTATCGGCGCTTCGCCAAGCGCCATCTGCTGAGCGCGCAACGCATCTATCAGGGTTTCGTCGATGCCGGGATCCTCCAGATGACGCCGCCGCAGGTGGAGGCGCTGGCCGTCAACGCCTGGATCATCACGACTTCCTGGATCCGCTTCCTGTGCACATTGAACGGCGCGCCGGATGAGGCATTGGATCGGGACACGCTGCGCCGAGGCATTTTCCAGCTAGTGGCGCTCGAAGAGGGGTTCGTGACGGAGGCGGCACGCCCCGCTGTGTCCGGGTTGCTTTCGCAGCTGCGAGGGCCGTTTACGGCGGGTTGAGCGCTCTAGGAACTGGCTCCGATGGGTCGCAGGTATCTTGGGCGATGGCGAAACACGACCCAGGCTAAGGCTCTGTCAGCCACTGCGGGATACGCCGCTCCAGGTAATACTGCGGCTTGATCAGCGAGCCCTCGACGAAGCCGACGTGACCGCCGCTGTGGTGCAGTTCCAGGGTTGTGCACGCCGAGAGTTCATCTGAGTCGGGCACGCTGTGGCGGAACACGAAGGGGTCATCTTCGGCCTGGATCAGCAGCGTCGGGATGCGGATGTCTGGCAGGAAATAACGGCTCGAGGCGCGGCGGTAGTAGTCATTGGCGTCGGCGTAGCCATGCAGCGGGGCGGTGAAGCGACCGTCGAAATCCCAGAACGTCCGCATGCCTTGCAGCGAGCCGAGGCGCTCGAGCGCCGACAGGTGCTCGGTGTTGCCCTGGCGGGCGAACAGCTGCTGCTTGTCTTTCACATAGCCCACCATTTCGCGCATGAAGTGCGCCTGGTAAACCCGCGAAAAGCCCAGTCCGATACGGTCAGCGCACTGATCCAGTCGATAAGGCACCGAGACCGCCACGGCTCGCTGCAGCGGTGCCGCCGTGCCGGTTTCGCCGAGGTACTTGAGCAGTACGTTGCCGCCCAGCGAATAGCCCACCGCATACAGCGGCGCCAGCGGTCGTGCAGCCTGGAGATGCGCGATGACTTCGGCCAGATCGTCACTGGCACCGGAGTGATAGGCTCGTGGTAGCAGATTCGGCTCACCGGAACAGCCGCGCCAGTTGATCGCGGCGCTGGTCCAGCCGCGTTCGGCCAGTTGGCGCTGTAAGCCGAGGACATAGTGGGAACGGGAAGAGCCGGTCAGCCCGTGCAGCACCAACACCAGCGGCGCCGTCAGCTCATGCGGGCCGTGCCAATCAAGGTCGATGAAGTCGCCGTCGGCCAGCCACAGCCGCTCGCGGCGCCGCTGCAGCGAGGGCGCACGACGGCAGAACGGGTTCCACAGGGTCTGCAAATGACCGCCGGGCAACCACCAGGCGGGCGTGAAGGTCGTGCCAGGCGCAGGTATAACGGCGGTGTCGGGGATGGTTGCGGACACTGAATGGCCCTGTTACTGGTTACGGTTGTTTCATAGTCCCGGCGCGCGGCAGATCGAAGTCGCGCGTCGGGTGACTGCGTCATGTAGCGCCACGGCTGAGGGTCAGGCTTCGCCGCTGCGTTCCCACAATGCGTAGTGCACCTTGCCGGCCTTCTTTTCGCGATGCAGCCGCCAGTTGCCGGGCAGGCCGAGGCTCGACGGCACGGCTTCGCTCTCGGTATAGATCCACGCTTGCCTGGCCAGCCAGCCCTTGTGTTCCAGTAGCTCACAGGCAGGTTGCAGAAGGTTCTTGTTGAACGGCGGATCGAGAAAAACCAGATCGAATGGCGTTGGCGTCTGGGTTTCCAGGTACCGCAGTGCGTCGCTCTGCAGCAACTGACCCTGCCCGCAGTTCAGCGTATCCAGATGCCTGCGCAGGCTGGCGATGGCGTTGGCGTTCAGGTCCAGCGCCAGCGCCATGCTGGCGCCCCGGGAAAGCGCCTCGAGATAGAGCGCGCCGCTACCGGTAAAGGGATCGAACACACGGGCACCGGACATATACGGCGCGAGCCAGTTGAACAGCGTTTCGCGTACTCGATCCGGCGTCGGTCGCAGACCTTCGGCATCGGGGAAGCTGAAGCGCCGGCTGCGCCACTCGCCGCCGATGATGCGCAGCTGGCCCTGGCCACCGTGGGCGGAAGGGCGAATGGGTGGGTTGGCCATCAATGCTCCGGAACGCTGCTGGGTTGTTTGAGGGGTTTCTCGCTCGGTGCCGGCAGGGGCTTTTGCTCGACTTGCGGGCCCGCCGTGACGATTACGAAGCCGTCCGGACTGAGGTGCTTGTTCATCGCCGCCTTGACCTCGTCGACCGACAGCGCCTGGACTTGCTGCATGAAGTCTTCGAGGTAGGTCAGCGGCAGGTCGTAAAAGCCGATGCTGCCCAGTTGCCCGACGATGTCGGAATTGCTCGCGGTGGATAACGGAAAGCTGCCGGCGATCTCGCGCTTGCTGCGCTCAAGCTCGGCCTGTGTCGGGCCCTCTGCAAGGAACTCGGCGACCAGCCGTTGCACCAGATTCAGGGTGGCCTCGGACAGGTCGGCGCGTGTCTGCAAGTTGATCATGAAGGGCCCGTTGGTCTGCATGGGACTGAATCCGGAATAGATACCGTATGTCAGCCCGCGCTTCTCCCGCACCTCTTCCATCAGGCGCGTGCCGAAACCGCCGCCGCCAAGGATCTGGTTGCCCAGATAGAGCGCGGCGTAATCCGGGTGACCACGCGGAATGCCGAGTTGTGCCAGCAGCAAGTGGGTCTGGTTGGAGGGAAAGTCGATGTGCTGCTGGCCGGCCACGGGCTCGCTCGGAGCTGGTGGTGCTGGCACAGCGTTACCCTGCGGGAGCGCATCGGAGACCTGCTCGGCAATCGCCTCGGCCTGCGCGCGGTTGAGGTCGCCAACCAGGGCGATCACAGCGTTGCCGGCGGTATAGGCTTTGGCATGGAACGCGCGAAGCTGGTCGGCGTCGATGCCGGGAATGGTTTCCGGCGTGCCCTCGCTGGGGTGCGCGTAAGGGTGGCTTTGATAGAGTTGCTCGAACAGCTCGAGGCTGGCCAGCTTGCCTGGGTTCTGCTTCTGAAATTCGAAGCCGGCCAACACCTGGTTCTTGATTCGCTGTAGTGAGTCCTTGGGAAAGGTCGGCTGGCCGGCCACCTGGCTGAATAGCTGCAATGCCGGTTCGCGCTTGTCCGGTGCGCTCAGGCTGCGCAGGCTGGCGACCGCCATGTCGCGGTAAGCACCGTTGCCGAACTCGGCGCCAAGACCCTCGAAGCCTTCGGCGATGGCGGTGACGTCCTTGCCCTCTACGCCTTCGTTGAGCATGGCGTTGGTCAGCATGGCCAGGCCTGGTACCCCAGCGTCCTGGCTGCTGCCTGCGGCAAAGGTCAGGCGCAGGTCGAACATCGGCAGCTGGTGGGCTTCGACGAACAGGACCTTGGCGCCGCCTTCGGTCAGCCAGCTCTGGATATCCAGTTCGCGCCGTGGCAGTGGCTGATCGCCGAGCGCGTCGAGCGATTCCAGGCGAGTCGTTTCGTTGCTCTTGGCAATGGCGATGGCTTGCCCGGACTCAGCGGGGGTTGCGGCGGTTTCGGCCGGCGGAACCGGAATCGAGGCGGCCGTTTCGCCGGTGTCGTCACAGGCGCTCAACCCCAGGCAGGACGCCAGCACCAGGCCGAGCAGGCCGCGACGCCACAGATTGCGATCATTCATCGCTGGATTCCTCGGGCAGGACATGGGCAACACTCAGGCGTGAGCGGGTGAAATAACTGCGGGCGGCCTGCTGGATGTCGTCCGGCGTGACCGCCTCGAGCGCGCTGAGCTCTTCATCCATCAGCCGCCAGGACAGACCGACGGTCTCCAGCTGGCCGATGGTGGTGGCCTGCTGAGTAATGGAGTCGCGCTCGTAGACCAGGCCGGCGATGACCTGTGCGCGCACCCGTTCCAGTTCGTCCGCCGAGGGTGCGGTCTGCTTGAGCCGTTCCAGTTGCTGCCAGAGACCGGCTTCGACCTCTTCCAGCGTGCGGCCCTTCTGCATATTGGGCGCGGCGCTGAGTACGAACAGGCTATCGCCGCGGGCGTAGGCGTTGTACCAGGCCGAGGCGCTGGTCACCAACTCCTCGCCGCGCTCCAGTTGCTGCGGAAGACGAGCGCTGTAGCCGCCGTCGAGCAGCGCGCTGATCAGTCGCAGGGCATGAATTTTCCGAGGGTTGTCCTCGGTGGCCAGCCCCGGCGCGTTGAAAGCCATGATCAGGCTGGGCACCTGTGTCTTCACATGCAAGGTGAGCCGCCGCTCGCCCGGCTCGTCCAGCTCCAGCGGGCGCTTGGCGCTGGGTGTCGGGCGGCTTTCGATGGGACCGAAATAACGTTCGGCGAGCGTGCGCACCTCGTCCGGCGTGACGTCGCCGACCACTACCAGGGTGGCATTGTTGGGTGCATACCAGGCCTCGTACCAAGCCCGCAAATCGTCGATGGTCATCCGCTTGAGGTCGGCCATCCAGCCGATCGTCGGGATGTGGTAACCGCTGGCGGGATAGGCCATGGCCTTGAAACGCTCATAGGCGAGCGCGCTCGGTTTGTCGTCTGTGCGCAGCCGGCGCTCCTCTTTGATTACCTCGATTTCTCGGGCGAACTCGTCCGCCGGCAGCTTGAGGCTGGCCAGGCGATCGGCTTCTAGTTCGAAGGCCACGGCCAGGCGATCACGCGCCAGCACCTGATAATAAGCGGTGTAATCGTCGCTGGTGAAAGCGTTCTCTTCGGCGCCGAGCTCACGAAGGATGCGCGAGGCTTCCCCGGCTTCCAGCTTACGGCTGCCCTTGAACATCATGTGCTCGAGCGCGTGGGACAACCCGCTCTGTCCGGGCGATTCGTAGCTGGAACCAACCTTGTACCAGAGCTGGGACACCACGACCGGGGCTCGATGATCCTCGCGCACGATCACCTTGAGGCCGTTGTCCAGAACGAATTCATGGGTGGGCTGGCCGTCGGCCGCGATGACCAGGGGCAGGTACAGGGCGCCGAGTAACAGGGCCGCGGCGCGGCGTATCATCAGAGGCATATTCAGGGCTCGTTCAGGAATGAATCCCGCCGCGACGGCGCCGGCAGGCGGGGAACACGCAGGCATGGTACTGGGGCGTCGGGGCCAGGGCAAAGCGGCGCAACGCCCTATGTGTGTCGCCTCGTGTGGCGGCTGGATGGCCGCGCTTAGCGCAGGCGGTTGCGCAATGCTAGGATAGCCCCCGTCTGGCCGGCGGCGTGGCCGCCGGCGTTTCGCCCTCTTGAGAAAATCTTCTCCATGTTTGGTTCCAACGACGATAAGAAGACGCCGGCCGCGGCTGGCGAGAAGAAAGGTTTGTTCGGCTGGTTACGCAAGAAGCCGCAGACTCCGGCCGCCGAACCGCCGCCTGCCGAGCCGCTGGAAGACAGCCAGCCGTTCGCTGACGAGCCCGATGTCGCACCGACCGAAGCGCAGCCGGCCGAAGAGCCACCGCGCACCGAGCCTGTTATTGATCAGCCTGAGCCTGTAGCCGCGCCGGAGATCAAGCCGGAAGCTGTCCTGCATACCGACGAGCCTGAACCGGAGACAGCGCCAGCGCTCGTTCAGCCCAAGGACGTGCCGGAAGCCCCGGCGCTGGCCGAGATCGCGGTGGAGCCGGCACCCGCACCCGCTGTGGCAGAGCCACCGGCCAAGTTGGGCTTCTTTGCTCGCCTCAAGCAGGGGCTGTCGAAGACCAGCGCCAGCATCGGCGAAGGTATGGCCAGCCTGTTCCTGGGCAAGAAGGCCATCGACGACGACCTGCTGGACGAGCTCGAAACCCGTCTGCTGACCGCCGATGTCGGCGTCGAAGCCACCACGGTGATCATGCAGAACCTCGCGCGGCGGGTCTCACGCAAGGAGCTGGCCGACAGCGGCGCGTTGTACAGGGCCTTGCAAGAAGAGCTGGCCAGCCTGCTCAAGCCTGTCGAGCAGCCGCTTGTGATAGATAGCAGCAAACAGCCGTTCGTGATTCTGGTGGTCGGCGTCAACGGCGTCGGTAAGACCACCACCATCGGCAAACTGGCGAAGAAGCTGCAGCTGGAAGGCAAAAAGGTCATGCTGGCCGCTGGCGACACCTTCCGCGCGGCCGCAGTCGAGCAGTTGCAGATTTGGGGCGAGCGCAACAGCATCGCGGTGATCGCCCAACACACTGGCGCCGATTCTGCTTCGGTGATCTTCGATGCGGTGCAGGCCGCCAAGGCCCGTGGCATCGATGTGCTGATCGCCGATACTGCCGGCCGTCTGCATACCAAGGACAATCTAATGGAAGAGCTGAAAAAAGTCCGTCGGGTGATAGGCAAGCTCGACGACAGCGCACCGCATGAAGTCCTGCTGGTGCTCGATGCCGGTACCGGCCAGAACGCCATCAATCAGACCAAACAATTTAACCAGTCGGTGGAACTCACCGGGCTGGTGCTGACCAAGCTCGATGGCACCGCCAAGGGCGGGGTGATCTTCGCCCTGGCCAAGCAGTTCGGTACGCCGATTCGCTACATCGGCGTTGGTGAGGGCATTGACGACCTTCGCACCTTCGAGGCGGATGCCTTCGTGGACGCGTTGTTCGCCGAGAAAGGGACGGGCGGAGCGTCGTCATGATCCGATTCGAGCAGGTCGGCAAGCGCTATCCCAACGGCCACACCGGGTTGCACGAACTCTCCTTTCATGTGCGCCGCGGCGAATTCCTCTTCGTCACTGGCCACTCCGGCGCCGGCAAGAGCACCTTGCTGCGCCTGCTGCTGGCAATGGAGCGGCCGACCAGCGGCAAGCTGCTCCTGGCCGGACAGGACCTGTCGCGAATCAGTAATGCACAGATTCCGTTCCTTCGTCGGCAGATCGGTGTGGTATTCCAGAATCACCAGTTACTGTTCGATCGCACCGTGTTCGATAACGCCGCATTGCCGCTGCAGATTCTTGGCTTGAACAAGCGCGAGATCGGTCAGCGAGTGATGACCGCACTGGAGCGCGTCAGCCTCAAAGACAAGGCGCTGCAGTTCCCATCCGATCTTTCGACCGGGCAGCAGCAGCGCGTCGGCATCGCTCGTGCCGTGGTCCATCGCCCGGCGTTGCTGCTTGCCGACGAACCGACCGGCAACCTCGATCCGCGCCTGGCAGCAGAAATCATGGGTGTATTCGAAGACATCAATCGCCTCGGCACCACCGTGCTGATCGCCAGCCACGACCTGGCGCTGATTGCCCGCATGCGTCATCGCATGCTCACGCTGCAGCGCGGCCGATTGATCGGTGACGGGGAGGCCGCCCGATGAGCGCACCCGAGCAGAACCCGAACCCGGCGGAGCGCGCCGGTGGTGTGCGCAACAAGCCCGAGCAGCCTCGAAGCGACGAGCCGGATTTCAAGACGTTGTTTCATGCGTGGCTGGAAAGCCACCGTGCCAGCGTGGTCGACAGCGTCGGCAGGCTGGTTAAACAGCCGATCGGCAGCTTCTTTACCTGTCTGGTCATGGCGGTTGCGTTGAGCCTGCCCATGGGGTTGGCGCTATTGCTGGATAACGTCGAGCGGCTCGGCGGGTCCTGGCAGCGGGCGGCGCAAATTTCCCTGTTCATGCAGCTGGACGTGGACGCTCAGCAGGGCCAGGCGCTGCGCGAGCAAATCCTGGAGATGCCAGATGTCTCAGAAGCCAGTTGGATCAGCCGCGAGCAGGCACTGGAGGAGTTTCAGCAGCTTTCCGGGCTCGGTGAGGCGCTACGCGAACTGCCGGAAAATCCGTTGCCCGGGGTGATTGTGGCGACGCCCAGTGAAGTCGATCGTGACAATCTCGAAGCGTTGCGCCAACGCTTGGCGGAGCTGCCAGGAGTCGAGCAGGCGCAGCTGGATCTACTCTGGGTCGAGCGGCTAACAGCGATTCTCAAGCTCGGAGACCGTTTCGTGTTTGGCCTTAGCCTGTTGCTTATCGCGACGCTGCTGCTGGTGATTGGCAACACCATCCGACTGCACATCGAGAACCGGCGCACCGAGATCGAGGTGGTCAAGCTTGTCGGCGGAACCGACGGTTACGTGCGTCGCCCCTTCCTCTACATGGGGGCGCTGTACGGGCTGGGCGCTGGGCTGATCGCCTGGCTGCTGCTGGCGTATGGCCTTGGCTGGCTGAACGAGGCGGTCGTCGGGCTCGCGGGCTTGTATGGCAGCGATTTCGGTTTGGCTGGTGTGCCGGCTGAGGATGGTCTGTCGCTGGTGTTGGGTGCCGTGTTGCTGGGGTACATTGGTGCCTGGCTGGCCGTAGCGAGGCATCTGAGCGAGCTTGCTCCTCGGTAAGTAGTTGATTTAGAAGCTTTTTATTAGCTGTAAGGAAACTTTTCCATAGGCTTGCAGTCTCATTCGGCAGTGCTAAACTGCTGCAGCTTCAATTTTGGAGGATCTGCATGACTACAAATCTGCAACCTGTTCAAGCCCTGGTCCCGGGAGGCAATCTCGAGGCCTATGTGCAGACGGTCAACAGCATTCCGCTGCTTACGGTCGAGCAGGAACGCGACCTGGCTGAGCGTCTGTTCTACAAACAGGACCTCGAGGCCGCACGTCAGATGGTGCTCGCCCACCTGCGATTCGTCGTGCATATCGCCCGGAGCTACTCGGGTTATGGTTTGGCCCAGTCCGATCTGATTCAGGAAGGCAACGTTGGTCTGATGAAGGCAGTCAAGCGCTTCAACCCTGAAATGGGTGTGCGTCTGGTGTCTTTCGCAGTTCATTGGATCAAGGCCGAGATTCACGAATTCATCCTGCGCAACTGGCGCATCGTTAAGGTCGCCACCACCAAGGCGCAGCGCAAGCTGTTCTTCAATCTGCGCAGCCAAAAGAAACGTCTGGCTTGGCTGAACAATGACGAGGTCGAGCGGGTTGCTGACAGCCTCGGTGTTGAAGCCCGCGAAGTGCGTGAGATGGAAAGCCGTTTGACGGGGCATGACATGGCCTTCGATCCGTCAGCTGATGCCGATGATGACAGCGCCTATCAATCGCCTGCGCATTATCTCGAGGATCATCGCTACGATCCGGCACGGCAGCTCGAAGACGCTGATTGGAGCGATAACTCCAATTCCAGCTTGCACGAGGCGCTGGACACGCTGGACGAGCGGAGTCGAGACATTCTCCAGCAACGCTGGTTGAGTGAAAGCAAGGCGACCCTGCACGATCTTGCCGCCAAGTACGGTGTATCCGCGGAGCGCATTAGGCAGCTTGAGAAGAATGCGATGAACAAGCTCAAGGGGTCCATCCAGGCCTAATATGGCTCTGACCCTCAGAGGCGCTGCAGCTGCAGCGCCTTTTTTATGCCCGCCAGATCGGGGTGGGTCACCGCTGTATATGAGTTTCGGTGGTCACGGAAGCGGCCGGGCGCCTTCCAGGGAATCGGTGAGTGCAATCAATAGCTGCGCTGCACTGATGGGCTTATGCAGCCAGGTGACGCCAGTGTCTTCATCGTTCTGCTCGAACTGGCTAGCCGCCGAAATCACGATGATCGGGAGTCTCTGCGTATCGGGGGTTCTGCGTATTTCGTCGATCAGCTCGCGTCCGCTGCCGTCCGGTAAGTGCAAATCGAGCGTGATCGCTTCGTAGCGGGTGCTGGCGAGTTTGTCCCGTGCCGCATGCAGGCTCTGCACCCGATCAACCGCATAACCCGCGTCACGCAGCATCAGGTGCAGCAGTCGACCGGTATCCGGCTCGTCCTCGATTACGAGCAGGCGTGGCTGGCCTTGATCCACTGCTGATGTGGTGGACTCGACGATGGGTAACTCGCACCAGAAGGTCGTACCGCGCCCCTCTTCGGTATCGAAGCCGACCCGCCCCCCCATGCGCTCGATGAATTCCTTGGTAATGGCCAGGCCCAAGCCGGTACCGCCTTTCTGGCGATTATCGGAGGCATCCGCTTGGGCGAACTTTTCGAATACCCGTGTCTGAAAACTCGGTGCAATACCCGGGCCCTGATCGGTGATGTTGATCCGTACATGACCAGTATCGGGCAGGCTGCAGTGCAGGGTCACTTCACCGCCTTCCGGGGTGTACTTGATGGCATTCGATAGAAAGTTGGCGAGCACCTGCTGCAGCCGCAGACCGTCGACCCAGACATTGACCTGTGCGGGGTTACGCAGCACGCAACTCACACCGAAATGCGCGGCGAAGGCCTGGTTGCTGGCCAGTGCCTCGTCCAATAGCCGGCAGAGCGAGTGTTCGCGCAGATCAAAAGACATTTTGCCGGCCGCGACCTTTTCCATATCCAGCAGATCGTCGATCAGGTGCCCCAGGCGTAGGCTGTTGCGATGGGCTATTTCCAGCATCTGTTGCATTGATGGCGGAATGTCACCCACGGCCCCGCCGGTCACCAGCGCCAGAGCGCCGCTGATGGAGGTCAGCGGGGTGCGCAGCTCATGACTGACGGTCGAGATGAACTGATCTTTCATCTGCTCGATGCGTTTGTGCTCGGTCAGATCCATGCTGGTGCCACTGATACGCAGCGGCTGGGCGTCCCTGTCGCGCTGGATGTAACCGCGAATAAGGACTGGAACTACCGTGCCGCTTTTATGCTGAAAGCGTAGTTCGGTGGTGAAGTGATCGACCGCCGAGAGCATGATCCGCGCGAGCTGTGTCCTGGCCTGGGGCAGGTCTTCGGGAACCATGATCCGCTCCCAGAGCTTGAGATCCGAGTGCAACTCGCCGGGACGATACCCGAGCATGTGCCAGGCGCGCGGCGACGCATAAAACGTTCCTGCATTCAGGTTCAAATCCCAGAGACCGTCATTGCTGCCCTTGAGCGCGAGGCTGAGACGCTCCTCACTGAGCTGAAGGGCGCGTCTGTTTTCTCGGATATGCTCGGTCATCTGTTGTGCCAGCGCCTCGGCGCGGCTGCGTCTGAGCGAAAGCGAGGAGATCAGAAAGAACAACAGCAGGCTCAGGCCAATGCCAAGGGCGAGTACCAGTTCGTTGTTGGCATGAAAAAACGCCTCGAACTCTGGGAGGCTTTCCAGGCGCAAGGTCCAGGTCCGTCCATAGACATCGAGGTGCAGGACTCGGCTGTACTGGGCCGGCTCGGTCCGTGGCAGCTCCCGGCTGGCGAAAATAAGGGACTCGGGTTGCTCGTCATCGCCGGCATAGATATGCAGGCTGAGATTCGGGTCGGCTGCACCGAGAATGCCACGCATCAGATCGTCCATCCGATAGGGGCTGTAGACGAACCCCTTGAGCGCTTGCAGGCGTTGCTGTGGAGAGCGGATCGGCGCGCCCGGTTGATACAGCGGCACGTACATGAGGATGCCGGCCTGCATCTTGCCGTGGGTTTCCTGGCGTAACCTGACCTTGCCGGTGATATGTGTCCGGCCCGATTCGGCCGCCTGGAGCATGGCCTGCCGTCGCACCGGCTCGGCGAACATGTCATAGCCGAAAGCGGCCAGGTTGCGGTCGCGGAAGGGTTCAAGGTAAACGATTGGCGTGCGCAGCGAGGCGTCCGGGTCGAGTGGATGCACGTCGTAGCTAGCAAATCCTTCGCTGCGAACGCTCTGGATGTGCGTCTCTAGCTCATCGGCAAGCACTGCCTTGGCGAATCCCACCCCCTGAATGCCGGGGTAGCGTTCGGCCAGCTGCAGGCGGTCGTTGTAGGCGCGCCACTGTGCGCGCGAGACCTTACCGCTGACATCGAACAGGCCGGCGGCGCCGAGAAGGACCTGCTCATGGTCGAGCATGCGCTTGCCGATGGCTTCGGTGGTGGTTTTCACCAGGAAATCGAATTGCTGGCTCGCAGCGCGATCCTCTTTCAGCTTCAGATGCTGAAGAATGGCCAGCTGCACCAATAGGGTGAAGACAAGGACAAGCCAGGCGATGCTGTTACGCCAGTGGAGAAATTGCCGCACCTTGTTCAAAGGGGCGTTGGTTGCGGTTTCGCTCATGCTATCGCTGCCGTGCGTTCCGTGGCGAATCGGTGAGAAGGTGACTGCACGTCTGCCTCGATGACCTTCTGCATCCGGGCGTGGTTTGCATTTCGCAACGTGTTAAATGCAGCTTACTCGTTGCGATAGCGTACTGCCATAACGCTCGCTCAGGCAGCGCCGGCCATCGTTTATTGTCCGCAGTGGCTGATTGTCAGCGGGCGTGGCGACATGTCGAAGCTGGAGCTGGAGCTGGCATCGCGTCGACGGGGCTGGTTCGGCGCGTTGGCTCGACGGGTCGACGCTCGCTGCGCGCTGGCGAGTCCGTTAACGTGTTTCGGCTCGAAGCTGGTTTAGATAATGGCTCCCGCCCAGCTGGCGTATCTGCTGCCGAATCCAGCTGGCGCGCCGGCGAACATGCGGGCCGGGACGACCCGCGCTCCACTCGCGCGGGTTGGGCAGCACGGCAGCCAGCTGGCTGGCTTGCGCCGCCGAGAGATACGGGGCGCCAACGCCGAAGTGGTGCTGAGCAGCCGCCTCTGCGCCGAATACGCCGCTGTCCCATTCAACACTGTTCAGATAGACCTCGAGGATGCGCTGCTTCGGCCATAGGAGTTCGATCCAGCCGGTGAACCAGACTTCGAGTCCTTTGCGAATCCAGCTGCGCCCGGACCAGAGGAACAGGTTCTTTGCCACCTGCTGGCTGAGCGTGCTGGCGCCTCGCAGCGAGCCGCCGCGTTCGTTATGTGCGAACGCCGCGCGGATGGCCGCAATGTCGAAGCCCCAATGATCGGCGAACTTCTGATCTTCGGCCGCAATCACCGCCATCTTCAGGTTATCCGGGAGCTCTTTCCAAGGCCGCCAGCTGCGCTGTAGGTCGATGCTTTCGCCGCCGGTCCAGGATTCGACCTTGCGCTCGATCATAAGCGCCGTGAAGGGCGGCGGAATCCAGCGCAGCACCAATACCAGCAGCACGGACAGCGCGGTCAGCCAGAGCAGCAATTTAGTGAGGCGGCGCAGCAGGGCTCGGAGCATGGGGCGTGGTCGCGACCAGGGGGAACGGGCATTATAACGGCGACATCCGACCCTGACTGGAAGCACCCGAATGATTCGTCTCTTTCTTCTGTTTGCCGCATTCTTCGGGCTGACCGGCGTGGCGCTGGGCGCCTTCGCCGCGCATGGTTTGAAAAGCCGCCTCGGCGCCGATTACCTCGCGGTATTTCAGACTGGCGTGCAGTATCAGCTGATCCATGCGCTGGCATTGTTTGGAGTGGCTCTGCTCGCCTTGCACGCGCCGAGCCGCCTGCTGGTTGCCGCTGGTGGTCTGTTCGCCCTGGGCGTTCTGCTGTTCTCAGGCAGCCTTTATCTGCTGACTCTGACGGGTTTGAGCAAGCTGGGCATCATCACGCCAATCGGCGGCACCGCGTTCCTGGGGGGATGGATCTGCCTGATGCTGGCGGCCTGGAACCTTCGCGGCTGAACGGGAAACACAGTGACCTGCCAAGATGAATGGCCGCGCTCACCGCCTTGGTGCTCCGGGTCGATCGGGCTAGAATGCGGGCCCCTCGGCAATGGTGGCGATCACTATGCACATTCAGTTGAACGGCGAGCGCTACGAACTCCCTGATGGTCAATCGGTGGCCGATCTGCTGCAACGCCTGGAACTGACTGGCCGCCGGCTGGCGGTCGAACTCAATCGCGACATCGTGCCGCGCAGCCAGCATGCCGCGACGGTACTGGTCGAAGATGATCAGGTCGAAGTCGTGCATGCCATTGGCGGCGGCTGACAAGCTCGCCACATCGATATTCCCGAACGCCGCCCGTGCAGCGGCGTACTTCTCGCTTCATTAGGTCTGAACAGGATGGTCGCATGAGCCCAGTTCCGCACGACAAACCCTTCACGCTTGCCGGCCGCACCTATCAGTCGCGCCTGCTGGTGGGCACCGGCAAATATAAGGATCTCGAGGAGACCCGCGCCGCCATCGAGGCCTCCGGCGCGGAGATCGTGACCGTTGCGGTGCGCCGTACCAATATCGGTCAGAATCCGGGCGAGCCCAATCTGCTCGACGTGATCTCGCCGGATCGCTACACCATTCTGCCGAACACCGCCGGCTGCTACGACGCCGAAGAAGCGGTGCGCACCTGCCGCCTGGCTCGCGAGCTGCTCGATGGCCACAAGCTGGTCAAGCTCGAAGTGCTGGCCGACCAGAAGACGCTGTTCCCCAATGTCATCGAAACCCTCAAGGCCGCCGAAGTGCTGATCAAGGATGGCTTCGACGTGATGGTTTATACCAGCGACGATCCGATCATCGCCCGCCAGCTGGCGGAAATGGGCTGCATCGCGGTGATGCCTTTGGCCGGCCTGATCGGTACGGGCCTGGGGATCTGCAACCCTTACAACCTGCGCATCATTCTCGAAGAAGCCACGGTGCCAGTGCTTGTCGACGCCGGTGTAGGCACCGCGTCCGATGCCACGATCGCCATGGAGCTGGGCTGTGAGGCGGTACTGATGAACAGCGCCATCGCTCATGCACAGAATCCGGTATTGATGGCTGAGGCCATGAAGTACGCGATTGATGCGGGGCGCCTCGCTTATCTCGCCGGACGCATGCCGAAAAAACTCTATGCCAGCGCCTCTTCGCCTCTGGAAGGCCTGATCCGCTAATTTTTTCTTGTTTCCGGCCGCGTGCTCGCCTGATCGCGCGGTCGGTTCACGTTATCTGCAGGTTCGTTCATGAGTGACACTTCTCCCCCGGCCAACGGCCAACGGCGCATGCGCACCGTTAAGAGTTTCGTGATGCGTGCCGGTCGCATGACCGAAGGCCAGCAGCGTGGTTTGGATCAGGGCTGGCCGCGGTTCGGCCTGGAGCTGGCCGACGGCCTGCGTGACTTCGATCAAGTCTTCGGTCGGCAAGCGCCGCGTACTTTCGAAATAGGCTTCGGCATGGGTCATTCCACCTTGGAAATGGCCGCGGCGGCACCTGAGCAGGATTTCATTGCCGTTGAAGTGCACTCGCCGGGTGTGGGTGCGTTGCTAAACGGGCTGCTGTCACAAAATATAAATAATGTCCGGGTCTACAGTTGCGATGCGCTTGAAGTGCTGCGTGAATGCGTTCCCGATGCCAGCCTGGACCGGGTTCTGCTGTTTTTCCCCGATCCCTGGCACAAAAGTCGCCACCACAAGCGGCGCATCGTCCAGCCGGCATTCGCCGATCTGGTGCGGCAAAAACTCAAAGTCGGCGGCGTGCTGCACATGGCAACCGACTGGGAGGCCTATGCAGAACACATGCTCGACGTCATGAGCGTCGCGCCTGGCTACAGCAATCAGGCAGCAAATGGACAGTACGTCGAACGCCCACAAGAGCGCCCGACCACCAAGTTCGAACGCCGTGGTGAGCGCTTGGGCCACGGGGTCTGGGACCTCAAGTTCGAACGCATCGACTGAAACGAAAAGGGCGGTATCGCGGCGCCCACCAGAGCCGTATCAACGGCCCAAGGAAGATCTGACGAAGAACGCCATGCCAGGACGGCACGATCCCCAACGCCTCATTAGCGCCCTGCCTGTCGGCAGAGGCCGTCAGCTGCCGCGCGCCGGTTGCGCAGCAAGGAGCAAAGAGATGTACAGGAAATTTGGAATTCTGCTGCTGGCGGTTTGCGCCAGCCATGCCCAGGCTAAGGTTGATGACGCTCAGGCCGCGCGTCTAGGGCAAGAGCTGACACCGCTGGGCGCCGAGCGCGCCGCCAATGCCAGTGGCAGCATCCCGGCATGGACCGGTGGGGTTCAGCCGCCCGCCAGCTATTCCGTCGGGATGCACCACCCCGACCCCTTTGCAGCCGATCCAATGCTCTACCGGGTCGATAGCAGTAATGTTGGACAATATGCAGCCCTCCTGCCTGAAGGGCTGCGGGCGCTGGTCGAGCGCTACCCGGACTTTCATATGCGTGTGTTCCCGACACGCCGCAGCGCCGCGGCACCGCAGCGCATCTATGACGAGACGCGTGCCAACGCGGTCTCTGCCGAGCTGATTGCCAATGGCAACGGTATCAAGGGAGCGGTGGCTGGCATCCCGTTCCCGCTGCCGCAGGACGGTATGGAGGTTATCTGGAACCATATCCTGCACTACAAGGGTGAGCAGACCCACATGATCAACAACCAGGCCGTGGTCATCAACGGCAGGGCCAATTTGATCAAGCGAGATCGGCACATCTACTACGTTTACAACCGCGAGGGCATGGATAGGGCGCAGCTGGATAACACACTGCTCTATTACAAGTACCGTGTCACCGCGCCGGCGAAGCTATCCGGCACGTCGTTGGTGGTACAGGACCCGATGGATCAGGTATTGGCGATCCGCAAGGCTTGGCGTTACAGCCCGAGCGACCGTCGCGTACGGCGTCTGCCTTCGCTGGCTTACGACTCGCTGCAACCGGACACCAGCGGACTGGCCACCGCGGACGTGGTCGACTCCTTCAACGGCGCCCCGGATCGCTATGAGTGGAAGCTGGTCGGCAAGCGGGAAATGCTGGTGCCTTATAACAGCTACGCCGTTCACCAGCAGGGCATCCCCTATGACTCGATCATCGGTGCGCGCACCTTGAATCCTGAGCTGCTGCGCTACGAGCAGCATCGGGTATGGATCGTCGAGGCGACGCTGCGCAAGGGGTTCAGCCATCCTTACAGTATGCGCCGGTTCTACATCGACGAAGACAGCTGGCAGATACTGGCGGTCGATCTGTTCGATGAGGACGCCGAGCTGATCGGCCTGCAGGAAAGCCACCCGATCAGTTACTACGAGGTGCCGATGTTCGGCAGCACACTGGAAACCCTGTATCACCTGCAGGATGGCAATTACTTCGTCGACGGCCTGGACAACAACGAGCCGATGTACGACTTCAACGCCCAGATGGGTCCCCGTGATTTCTCCCCGGCAGCCCTACGCCGCGGGGCGAACTAAACCGGCCCGGATACAACGAAGCCGCCTGTCAGGCGGCTTCGTCGTTTATGCGTATCCGGTCATGCAGCGGTACATCGTGCTCCGGGCTGCGCTGCACCTCGCTCAGTTGCGGTCGGCCACGACACCGATGATAAACAGCATCAACAACAGCACCGGTGCCAGGGTGTAGTTGTTGAATTGCCCCAGACCCTTGGCCAGCCAGGGGCTGAGATAGATGATGCCGAGGCCGTAGACCAGCGCGCAGAACACCACGAAGGCCAAGGTGCGCAAGACGAAATTCAACCCGCCAATGTTTTTCTGCACCCAGGCGTTCAGCGCCGGCCCGAACAGCACGAAGAGCGTGGCCATGATGGCCAGGGAAATATCGAATAAATGATGACGGCTCCAGCGCGACAGCGTGGCGATGAGGTCGAGTACAAGATCCATGCAAGGTCCTTAGGGCAGGAAAAGCTGTAGCAGGTCATTCAGGAACAGTTGTCCCTTGGGCGTGGCGACCAGCCGTTGCGGGTCGTTTGTCAGCAGGCCACGGGCTTCGGCCTCGTGCCGTGCTTCGGCCAGCAACTCCAGCGGCAGGCCGGTGCGCTGAGTGAACAACAAGGAGGGAACGCCGTCGGTGAGGCGCAGCACATTCATCAGGAATTCGAAGGGTAATTCGTCCGGCTGCAGGCGCTTGTCGCCCGCGCGAAAGGGCTTCGCTGGATCGAGGTAATCCTTAGGCAGGCGCGTCTTCCAATGACGCCGAATCTGCCCATCGGGATAGCTCGACTTGCCATGTGCCCCGGAGCCGATACCGAGGAAGTCGCCGAACATCCAGTAGTTGAGATTGTGCCGTGCCTGGCGTCCGGGTTGGGCGTAGGCGGAGGTCTCATATTGACCGTAGCCATGCTCGGCGAGCAGCGCCTGGCCGGCTTCCTGGATATCCCATAGCGTCTCGTCTTCGGGTAGCTGAGGCGGCTTGCTCCAGAACTCGGTGTTGGGCTCCACGGTGAGCTGGTACCAGGACAGGTGCGTTGGCTGCTGGGCGATGGCGGTTCGCAAGTCGCTAAGGGCATCGTCCAGGCTCTGCTCGGGCAGGCCGTGCATCAGGTCGAGGTTGAAATTATCGAAGCCGGCCGCGCGCGCCATGTCGGCAGCACGTACGGCCTCGTCACCGTCGTGGATGCGGCCCAGCGCCTTCAGCTTGGCGGCCTGGAAGCTCTGCACCCCGATCGACAGGCGATTGATCCCCAGGCTGCGGTAGTCGCGGAATTTGGCCTGTTCGAAAGTGCCCGGATTGGCTTCGAGGGTGATCTCGATGTCGTCGGCAAAGCCGACCCGCCGTTCCAACCCGTCGAGAATCTGGCCCAGCGCCCTGGCGGAAAACAGGCTTGGGGTGCCGCCACCGAAGAAGATCGAGGTGAGCGCGCGGCCCTGAACCTGATCTTGATCGCAATCCAGATCGGCAAGCAGCGCGGCGACATAGGCGTCTTCTGGCAATGCCGGGCCCGCTGCGTGCGAGTTAAAGTCGCAGTAGGGACATTTACGCACGCACCAGGGTATGTGGACGTAGGCTGCCAGCGGCGGTAGTTGGAAACCTGAATCCTGACGCTCGATGCTGCCGGTGTGCTTTTCGCTTCCAGCTTGCGGCTTCTGGCTCCTCGCCCCGCTCATGCGATTCCCAGGCGCTGCTTGAGCAAGGCCATGGCACGTGCGCGGTGGCTGAGTTGATTCTTGTCCGCGGGCGCCATCTCGGCGCTGGAGCAGTTGCGCTCCGGGACCCAGAACAGGGGGTCATAACCGAAGCCATGCTCGCCTTGCGCGGCATGCAGAATGCGCCCGTGCCACAGACCTTCGCAGATGATGGGCAACGGATCGTTGGCATGCCGAACAAGTGCCAGTGCGCAGACGAACTGTGCTCCACGCTCGGCATCCGGTACCTCTTTGAGGGCATCGAGCAGCTTGGCATTGTTCGCTGCATCGCCCTGGCCGTCGGCGTAGCGCGCCGAGTAGATGCCCGGAGCGCCGCCGAGATGATCCACTGCCAGGCCCGAGTCATCGGCGAGCGCCGGGAGTCCGGAAACCTTGGCCGCGTTGCGTGCCTTGAGAATCGCGTTTTCGACGAAGGATAGCCCGGTTTCTTCCGGCTCGACGTCGCTGAATTCACCAATCGAGCGGACGCGCACGGCGTCTCCCAGCATGGCTTGCAGTTCCTTGAGCTTGCCGGCGTTATGGCTGGCCAGCACCAGTTCGTTGAGGGGCATCATTCGTCCGGAAAGAATTCTTGAGTGAAGTCGAAGTTGATCGAGGCCGCGCCCGTGGGTTGTATGTTCAGGTTGAAGCGCAGGTTCTCTCGGGAGTCGAAGGGAAACTGTGCGAGGTAATAGATGGCCTCGTCACCTTCCTTGAGCTGCTTGAACGTCAGAGGATAATCCTGGCCGAGAAGGTTTCTCACCGTGCCACTGACTTGGGCGGCCACCGGCTTACCGGCCTTGAGCACCGAGACGTTAACCACGCCTTGGGCCTTGCTGCGTACAAGGCCAGCTGCAGCCGCAATATCAGGCTGCAGGAAGCCGGAATTGAAGGCGATGTAATGCACATCGTATTCGCCAACGCTGTGTTTGCGCTCGGCCATGGCAGGTAGTGTCAACAGCAGGGCGAATAGGCATATCAGGCTGCGTTTCATGGGCGTTCCTCCTGTGATGAAGCGGATCACCGGCCCGGGCCGGTGACGCGATAGATGCCGATCTCTCCGATCAGGTTGGGCCATAGCCGGCTGGCCACGCCGTGCCTGTGATGGCGGTCCACCGCCAGCCGCTCGAGGACCCGGGCACCGCTTTCGCGACACAGCCGCTCAAAGTCCTCGAAGGTGCAAAAGTGAATGTTCGGCGTGTTGTACCAAGTGTAGGGGAGAAACTCCGACACCGGCATGCGGCCCTTGCTCGCCAGGTACCAGCGGCAACGCCAGTGACCGAAGTTGGGAAAGGTGATGATGCACTGGCGGCCGACCCGGAGCATTTCCTTGAGCAGCAGGTGAGGGTAATGAACCGCCTGCAGCGCCTGGGTCATGACCACCATGTCGAAGCTGTCACTGGCGAAGTTGCCCAGGCCCTTATCGAGATCCTGCTCGATGACGTTGACGCCTTTCTCGATGCAGGCGGCAATGTTGTCGGGATCGATCTCCAGCCCGTAGCCACTGACCTGCTTGTTGCCTTGCAGCCAGGCCAGCAGCTCGCCGTTGCCGCAACCGAGGTCGAGCACGCGGCTACCTGCTGGTATCCAGTCTTGGATGATGTCCAGATCGGCGCGCATGTGAGTTCCTTATACAGCGATGCGGTTCATATAGCCGCGAAACGCCTGCAGATAGCGGGGGATAGGAATAAGAAAGGCATCGTGGCCCTGGGGAGCGTCGACTTCCAGGTAGCAGACATTCTTGCGTGCCGCCATCAGCGCATCGACGATTTCATGCGAGCGCTCCGGCGAGAAGCGCCAGTCGGTGGTAAAGGAAATCACGCAGAAATCCGCCTTGGCGGTCGATAAGGCTTTGGCCAGGTCATCGTTATAAGCGGCGGCCGGGTCGAAGTAGTCCAGCGCCTTGGTCATCAATAGGTAGGTGTTGGCGTCGAAGCGGCTGGAAAATTCCTCGCCCTGGTAGCGCAGATAACTTTCGACCTGAAACTCGACGCTGTTGAAATCGTAGTTGAGCTTTTCGCTCTTCAGGCCGCGGCCGAACTTGGTGCCCATGGCGTCATCGGATAGGTAGGTGATGTGCCCTACCATGCGGGCGAGCATTAGGCCGCGCTTGGGAATGACGTTCCGCTCCTGGAAGTGACCGCCGTGGAATTCTGGATCGGACAGAATCGCCTGGCGGGCCACCTCGTTGAACGCGATGTTTTGTGCCGACAGCTTGGGTGCCGAAGCAATGGCGACGCAGTGACGGACGCGCTCCGGATAGCTCATGGTCCACTGCATGGCCTGCATGCCGCCCAGGCTGCCACCCACTACCGCCGCCCATTGCTCGATACCCAGCACATTAGCCAGTCGTGCCTGGCTATTGACCCAGTCCTCAACGGTAACCACCGGGAAGTCTGCCCCGTAAGGCTTGCCGGTCAGTGGGTTGGTGCTGCTGGGGCCGGTCGAACCGTTGCAACCGCCAAGGTTGTTCAGGCTGACCACGAAAAACCGATTGGTGTCGATCGCCTTGCCCGGCCCGATGCAGCTGTCCCACCAGCCGGGCTTGCGCTCGTTAAGATCATGGAAACCGGCCGCGTGGTGATGCCCGGACAGGGCATGACAAATCAGCACAGCGTTGCTGCGCGCGGCATTCAGTTCGCCGTAGGTTTCATAGATCAGTTGGTAGTCGTTCAGCGTGCGTCCGCAGGCGAGTGCCAGCGGCTCGGCGAAATGCTCAACCTTCGGACTCACCAGACCAACGGAATCGGCTGGAATAGCTGTGGGCATCGACCCTGGCTCGTACTGGAAGAAGAAGGCGGCAAAGTCTAAAGGTTAGCGCGCTTCAATTCATCCTCAATCGTAAGCGGCGATCAGCTCAGGCTGGCGCTGGTGAGGCTGACTACCTTGCCCTGGCGGCGGATCGGCGCGGGTCGCCGCAGCAACCGCAGCATTTCCCCGGCCTGGGCCAGTTGCTGTTCCAACTCGACGCTGTAGCGCGCCAGCAGCCGACCACGCTGGCTGCTCTGCTGGCTGTCCTGCGCCAGACTCTTGAGACGTAGCATGTGTGCTTCGAGCTGCTGCTTATGCTCCAGCGAATGCTGCATCAGCGGCATCAAGGCTTCACCGGCCCATTGTTCGGCCTCTTGTCGCAGGCGTTGATGCATCCCGATCACCTCTTGCGCAAGGGTGGCGAAGAAGCGGCGGGTCAGGGTGCGTTGCTCGGTAAGGAGTGTCTTGAGCTGCAGGCGGAACTGGTCTCCCTTGATCTGCAGACCTTTGAGCTCCTGCTGATAAGGAGCAAGCAGAAACAGCGGAGCGTCCACGCCTTGCAAGGGGCTCGCTTCATTGTGCCGCCGATAGATCGCCGAGACGATCTTGTTTGCCAATGCTGCTTCGTGTTCAAGCGCGCCCAGGTCCTGCTCGACCGAGCGGAAGAAGTGCAGGATGCTCAGGTTGATGCCCAGGGTGGTCAGGCTGCCGGTCAGGCTTCGGCGCAGGCGTGTCAGGTGCTCTTCCAGGCGCTCGGCGCGCACGGTGCTGCGCAGCAGTTCACCCTGACGTTGCAGCAGGCGCTGGTTGGTCTTCAGCTGCAGTAGGCGCTTGTGGTGCTGGTTGTGTTCATGGCGAGTGCGGGCGGTCAGTTCCAGCAGCAGCTGCCCGCTGTCCTGACGATGGTTATTGAGCAGCTCGCTCTGCTCGCGAACCTTGACCAAACGCTGGGTCAGAATGTGTTGGCTGTTCTGCAGCAGGGCGAGCACCTGGCGCACCACTTGCTGCTCCAGCAGACCTTCCTTCTGCGCGAGGATGCGTTCGCAGAGCAGATGTTCCAATGCCAACAGTCGGCTGCGCTCGAGCAAGGCCTGGTCGCCGCGAATCTTTGCCAGCAGCGCCTGTTTAGCCGAGAGCGGTAGCACGTCTTCGACAGCGATCCCCAGTTGCTGAGCGGTGCTGGTCTGCATCCGTTGAATCGCCTCATTGACGAAGGCATCGCCGGAAACGTCGTCCCAGAGCACGTCGATCTTGTTCAGTACGGCGAACAAGTGGTTCTGGTTGCCGCCGTCGAACTGACGGATGTGCTGCCGCCAGATATCCATGTCGCTGGCCGTCACGCCGGCATCGGCGGATAGCAGAAAGATCACCGCCTGGGCGTTCGGTAGCATCGACAGGGTGAGTTCCGGCTCGCTACCCAATGCATTCAGGCCGGGGGTGTCGAGAATACGCAGGCCTTGGCGCAACAGTGGATGATCGAAGTTGACCATGGCGTGTCGCCAGGCGGGCACCATCACTTCGCCGGCAGTTTCCGATTGCTCCAGGGCGTCGGGGTGGAATCCGAGCTGGATGGCCTGTTCTTCAGGCAGCGACCTGGTGGCTGCGACCTGGATGAAGGCTTCGACCATGGCGTCCGGGTTGTCCGGATCCAGCGGGATATTTTTCCAGAAACGCGGGGTGCGCTTGAGCTGGGCGATGCTGGTCTCTTCCAGGCGTGATTCGATAGGCAGCAAACGGATGTAGGAGCGTTCCGCGCGCGGATCGAAAAACAGTTCGGTCGGACACATGGTGGTGCGACCAGCCCGTGACGGCAGTATGCGTTGGCCGTACCCGGAGAAAAACAGGCTGTTGATCAGTTCCGTCTTGCCCCGGGAAAACTCGCCGACAAAGGCCAGTGTAATGTGATCGGTGCGCAGCAGTTTCAGCGCGCGCTCCAGTCTGGCATCGACCGTCTCGGAACTGAGGCGATTGTGTGTCAGCCAGCTGCGGTAGCGAGTGATCTCTCGAATGAGGTCGCGCTTCCAGGTGACGTAGGCATCCACCTGCCGGTCGAGTCGTTCCATGATCGTGCTGCATCCTGAAGGCGTAATCGGGCGATTATCCCAGTCGCCCGGTGCGCGTCAATGTAGCCGTTGTGAACTGCCGCCCAAAGGTCGCATCAGGCGAATGGCGGCGTCAGATCAGCGAACGAAGAATGTTGGGCATGTGCGTCATCATTGCCAGGTTATTAATGACCAGCATGTCCAGCAGCTTGATCGCGAGAAACGCAAAGATCGGCGAGATATCCAGTCCGCCGAGATTGGGCAGGAAGCGGCGGAACGGAGCGAGCGCCGGCTCGCAGATCTGGCTGACCAATTGCGCACCGGGGTTGTGGCTACCGGGCGCAACCCAGGACAGGATTACGCTGATGATCAATGCATAGAAGAAGATGTTAAGGAACAATCCGGTTACGCCAATGATCGCCCAGACCAATAGCTGCAGCGGGTTGCCAATGCTGCCATAGGCGAGCATGAGGATCGCGCCCATCAGCAGCAGCTGGATTATGATCGCCAGCACCAGCGATGACAGGTCAATGCCGCCGATGCTTGGAATCACGCGGCGCAACGGCCGTAGCAAGGGGTGCGTGGCGCGCACGATGAACTGGCTCAGCGGGTTGTAGAAATCAGCCCGAACCAACTGCAGGATAAAGCGCAACAGCACGATCAGCAGGTAGAGACTGCCGAGCGTCTGGATGATCAGGATCAGGGCTTGCGAGAGTTGTGACATGAAGGCTCCTTAATTGCCCAGTTGTTCGGCGAGTTCGGCCGAGCGGTGTGCGGCTGCATTCATCGCTTGTTGAACCAAGGGCTCGAAGCCGCCCGCCTGGAAGGCTTTGATCGCCGCTTCGGTGGTTCCGTTCGGCGAGGTGACCCGGCGCCGCAGTTCCGCTGCTTCGAGGTCGCTTTCGCAGGCCATGCGGGCAGCGCCCAGCGCGGTATGCAGGGTGAGCTGCGCCGCGGTTTCGCGCGGCAGGCCGAGCTGCTCTCCGGCCGCGGTCATGGCTTCGATCATCAGGAAGAAGTACGCCGGGCCGCTGCCGGATACCGCAGTGACGGCGTCGATCAATGCCTCCTTGTCTAGCCAGAGCGCCAGACCAACCGCCGACAGCAGCTGCTCGGCCTGCTGTTTCTGTGCGTCGCTGACCTGGGCATTGGCAAACAGCCCGCTGACGCCCTGGCGCAGTAAGGATGGTGTATTCGGCATGCAGCGCACGATCGCTCGTGGCGTCTGCGCGCCCAGCCAATCCTGCAAACTGGTGCAATTGATCCCGGCGGCGATCGACACGATCAGCTGATTCGCTTGCAGATGCCCGGCAAGGCCACGGCAGACCGCCTGCATCACCTGTGGCTTGACTGCCAGCACGACGACATCGGCACCAGCCAAGGCCTGGCCGTTGTCCGCAAAAGTCTCGATGCCGTGGGTGGCCTGGAGCTCGGCGCGGTTGTCGGCGCCGGGATCGCTGGCACAGATGGAGGTGGCTGGGATGCCTTGGGCACGGAGCCCACCGATCAGGCTGGCAGCCATGTTGCCGCCGCCGATGAAGGCAATACGGGGTGTGCTCATGCGTGGGTTCCTTTGTTCATGCGGGCGGGCGGCCATAGTCTCGAGCACCGAACAGAGCGGTGCCGATACGGACCCAAGTGGCGCCTTCGGCGATGGCGGCCTCCAAGTCCTGGCTCATGCCCATGGAGAGAGTGTCGAGTTCGAGGTCGAGCTCGTTTTGCAGTTGACGCAGGCGGGCGAAAGCGGCGCGCTGCTCGGCGGGGTCGTCGGTCGGTTCGGGAATCGCCATCAGCCCGCGCAAACGGAGGCGGGGTAGGGCGGCAATGGCGTGGGCCAGTTCCGGTACATCCTGCGGTTCGCAGCCGGACTTGCTGGCTTCGCCGCTAACGTTGACCTGCAGGCAGATATTCAGCGGTGGCAGTGATTCGGGACGCTGGTCGGAGAGCCGCTGAGCGATCTTCAGGCGGTCCACCGAATGAACCCAATCGAAGTGTTCGGCGATCGCCTTGGTTTTGTTTGACTGAATGGGGCCGATGAAATGCCAGGTGAGGGAGAGGCCGCCCAGGTCGGCCTGTTTGTCCAGCGCCTCCTGCAGGTAGTTCTCGCCAAAATCGCGCAGACCGGCATCGCTGGCCTGGCGAATGGCGTCGGCGGGCTGCGTCTTGCTCACGGCCAGTAGGCGCACCTCGTCGGGATCGCGCGCTACAGCTTGCGCCGCCTCACGGATGCGCGCTGCGACCTTTGCAATATTGTTCGCTATCGTGGACATTACCTGCGCCTGCCACCTTAGGGTCTGCGCGGCATTCTACCTGCTTGCTTGTAATTGGGGAGTCCCATGGATATCACAGAACTGCTGGCCTTCAGTGCCAAGCAGGGTGCGTCTGATTTGCACCTGTCTGCCGGCCTGCCGCCGATGATCCGCGTCGACGGCGATGTGCGGCGAATCAACCTGCCGGCGATGGACCACAAGCAGGTGCACGCGCTGATCTACGACATCATGAACGACAAGCAGCGCAAAGATTTCGAGGAATTCCTCGAGACCGACTTCTCGTTCGAAGTCCCTGGCGTGGCGCGCTTTCGGGTCAACGCGTTCAACCAGAATCGCGGTGCCGGTGCGGTGTTCCGGACCATTCCGTCGAAGGTGTTGACCATGGAAGACCTCGGCATGGGCGAGGTCTTCCGCAAGATCACCGACGTCCCGCGTGGCCTGGTGCTGGTGACCGGTCCCACCGGCTCGGGCAAGTCGACCACCCTGGCGGCCATGCTCGACTACCTGAACAACACCAAGTACCACCACATTCTCACCATTGAAGATCCGATCGAATTCGTTCACGAATCCAAGAAGTGCCTGGTCAACCAGCGCGAAGTGCACCGCGATACCCTGGGCTTCTCAGAAGCCTTGCGCTCGGCGCTGCGGGAAGACCCGGACATCATCCTTGTCGGCGAGATGCGCGATCTGGAAACCATTCGCCTGGCGCTGACTGCCGCGGAAACCGGCCACCTGGTGTTCGGCACCCTGCACACCACCTCGGCGGCCAAGACGATCGACCGCGTAGTCGACGTATTCCCTGCAGAAGAGAAATCCATGGTCCGCTCGATGCTATCCGAATCCCTGCAGGCGGTGATCTCCCAGACGCTGCTTAAGAAGGTCGGTGGCGGCCGGGTCGCGGCGCACGAGATCATGATCGGCACACCCGCGATCCGCAATCTGATCCGAGAAGACAAGGTGGCGCAGATGTATTCCTCGATCCAGACCGGTGGATCGCTGGGTATGCAGACGCTTGACTCCTGTCTCAAGGGCTTGCTGGCCAAAGGGTTGGTCTCGCGCGATAGCGCCAAGGAAAAGGCCAAGCAGCCGGAAAACTTCTAACCTACCGTAGGCTCGGCGGCGTTGTCGCCGGGCTTTCGCTTCGCTACGACGCGGCTACGCCAGACTACGAGAACGACGATGGAATTCGAGAAACTGTTGCGCCTGATGGTGGAAAAGGGCGGCTCCGATCTGTTCATCACCGCTGGTGTGCCGCCTTCGATGAAGGTCAATGGCAAAATCCTGCCGGTGAACAAGACACCAATGTCGCCGGAGATGACCCGCGAAACCGTGCATGCCGTGATGAACGAGCAACAGCGCCGCGAGTTCGCCGAAAACCACGAATGCAACTTCGCCATCAGCGCGCGCGGCATCGGCCGTTTTCGTGTCAGCGCCTTCTATCAGCGCAATCTTGCCGGAATGGTGCTGCGCCGCATCGAAACGAACATTCCGACGCTCGAAGAGCTCAAGCTACCGGACGTGTTGAAGAAGCTGGCGATGACCAAGCGTGGCTTGGTGCTATTCGTCGGTGCGACCGGCACCGGCAAGTCCACGTCGCTAGCGGCGATGATCGGCTACCGCAACAAGAATTCCAGCGGTCACATCATTTCCATTGAAGACCCGATCGAGTTCATCCATCAGCACCAGAGTTGCATCGTCACTCAGCGTGAGGTCGGCATCGACACCGATTCCTTCGATGTGGCCCTGAAAAACACCCTGCGTCAGGCCCCTGACGTAATTCTCATCGGTGAGGTGCGGACCCGTGAAACCATGGATTACGCTGTGGCTTTCGCCGAAACCGGCCACCTCTGCCTGGCGACCCTGCACGCTAACAACGCCAACCAGGCGCTGGACCGGATCATCAACTTCTTCCCTGCCGATCGTCAGCAGCAGGTCTGGATGGACCTCTCGTTGAACCTCAAGGCCATCGTCGCCCAGCAGCTGATTCCCACGCCGGATGGCAAGGGGCGCCGTGCTGTTATCGAAGTGCTGATCAACACGCCGTTGGCGGCCGATCTGATCCGCAAGGGCGAGGTGCACGAACTTAAGTCACTGATGAAGCGCTCCACCGACCTCGGCATGCAGACCTTCGATCAGGCGCTCTACAACCTCTACGTGCAGGGTGAAATCACCTATGAGGACGCTTTGCTCCACGCCGACTCGTCCAACGACCTGCGCCTGATGATCAAGCTGGGCTCGGAGACTGATGGCGAGCACCTGTCCAGCGTCTCGCAGGGACTGACCCTGGAAGCCAGCGACGACAATCCCGGTCGCAGCTTCCGCTGATTAGATCTGTCCGGGCAGGCCGATGCGTTTACCCGGGCGGCTGGCAACACACTCGGCCTGGCCATCACGTTGGGCGCCGGCTCGGGCGCGGCTCATCAGCTGCGGAATTAACGGGCCTTCCGGCAGGTTTTTCCAGAAGCGTACGGGCAAGTTGCTCTGCATCACCTCGCGGTTGAGCCGTGCCGGGTTGAAGGTGCTTTCGTAGTAGGTTTTCCACAGTTGCGCGCCCGGATCTTGTGCGGTCTGTGCCAGCTGCCTCCAGGCGGGTGGGCAGGGCTCGGCGTAGTGCATGACCTGGCCATCCCATAGCACCGCGTCATCCGGTGTTGCGATCAGCCAGGAATGCAAGCCCATCCGTTCGGCGAAATGGAGCGCCGCGCTGGGCAGGATATCGTGTGCAGGCTCGAACCAGGCCACATAGTCCGGGGCGTCTTTTGATTCCGTTGGACTGAAGCGGAGAAAGGCATGCAGATGGTGCGTTTCGCGGCGTACTGCCTTGATCCGCGCCTGAAGCTCGCTGCCATCGGCATCGCCGACCAGTCTCGCTGTTTGATCACCTTTGGCGACTCGCCAGAGAATGCGATACAGCAAGCTCCAACGATCACCCGTGCGAAAGCGCGCAGCTGCCTCCAGTTCGGCTAGCAGTTGCCGTTGAATGCGTATCGGCCGGGGCTGCTCGATCAGCTCGAGCGCATCCGGCTGATCGAACAGACCACCCGGCGTGTCACCGCTTAGCCATTCCACCTGATGCGGTGCGACCCTGCCGAGCAGCAGACGGCGCGCGGCGGCGCGCCAACCATTGAAACTGCCATCAAAACGTACCTGGCGCATCACCAAAGCCCCATCTGTACGGGGCCTTCGCTGAGCTGCCGGCGCAAGGTGGCTGACTCACGGTAAGCCAGACTGGGTCGGTAGTCCTGGGTAATGACGAAAGGTTTGGCTTTCTCCAGCGAGCAGCGCAGGCGGGTCAGGTCTTCGAAGCGGATGTGCTTCTGCCGACGCAGGGCGACCAGGCGTTTGGCACTGAGTATCCCGATCCCAGGGACGCGTGCGATCAGTGCGGGCTCGGCTCGGTTCAGATCCACCGGAAACTGGTCTCGATTGGACAGGGCCCAGGCCAGCTTGGGGTCGATGTCCAATGGCAGGTTGCCGGGGCCGCTGAGCAGTTCGCTGGCCTTGAAGCCATAGCCGCGCATCAGAAAGTCGGCCTGATACAGGCGATGCTCGCGCAGCAGCGGCGGTGCTTCGAAGGGTACGGTCTTGGGGCTGTGCGGAATCGGGCTGAACGCCGAGTAGTAGACCCGGCGCAGACGGTAGTCGCCATACAGCGACTGAGCGGTATGGAGAATCGTGCTGTCGTCCGTAGCATCGGCACCGACGATCATCTGGGTACTCTGGCCCGCCGGAGCGAAGCGAGGCGCGCGTTTTTCCGCCTGGGCTTCGGTCTCGCCCTGGTGAATCGAACGCATCGCCTGTTTGATCGTCACGATCTGCTTCTCCGGCGCCAGGCGGATCAGGCTGGATTCGGTCGGCAGCTCGATGTTGACGCTGAGACGGTCGGCGTAACGGCCTGCTTCTGCGATCAGAAGAGGGTCAGCATCGGGAATGGTTTTCAGGTGGATGTAGCCACGGAACTCGTGCTCCTCGCGTAGCAGCCTGGCCACGCGATTCAGCTGTTCCATGGTGTAGTCCGCCGAGCGAATGATGCCTGAGCTGAGGAACAGGCCGCTGATGCAGTTTCGGCGGTAGAAATCCAACGTCAGCGTCACTACCTCTTCCGGTGTGAAGCGAGCGCGGGGTACATCACTCGAGCGCCGATTAACACAGTACTGGCAGTCATACAGGCAGAAATTGGTCAGCAGAATCTTCAGCAGCGCTACGCAACGCCCATCCGGTGTAAAGCTGTGGCAGATGCCCATACCATCTGTGGCGCCGAGCCCGCTGCGGCCTTTCGAGCTGCGTTTTGGTGCGCTGCTGCTGGCGCATGACACGTCGTACTTCGCGGCGTCGGCCAGTACGCTGAGTTTCTCTATCAGTTGCATGAGGGCTGCCATAACACTGTTTGTATGTACAGTATCACGATGGCGTGGCTGAACAACGCCCGCTCGGCAGAAGCTACAAGCAATCGGAATCGGATAAGCTCAACGGGCGTTACCCAAACCAGACAGCGAGGCTCAGATGCGGCAGAACACCCATAGCACCCTGATCGGTTATCTTCTGTGGATCTTTGGATTCCTCGGCTCCCACCGTTTCTATTACGGCAAGCCGATCACTGGCACCATCTGGTTCTTCACCCTCGGCTTGTTCTTTGTCGGCTGGATCATCGATCTGTTTCTCATCCCGTCGATGGATCGGCAGGCCGACATGCGCTTCCAGCCGGGACCGATCGATTACACCGTGGCCTGGATCCTGCTGACCTTTCTCGGCGTGTTCGGCGTGCACCGTATGTATCAAGGCAAATGGATTACCGGCCTGATCTATCTGTGCACGGGCGGGCTGTTCTTCCTGGGCGTGCTCTATGATTTCTGGACGCTGAACAGCCAGATATCGATGCGCAACATGGAAAAGCGCTGGTAGCGGCGAGTCTCAAGGCGGCCTGGGCTTGCGAGCCGGGCCGCCTGAGCATCATCGAGTCAGCCTTGGAAGGCGACTCGGCCGTCCACGATTGTGTGGCGCACTGCGCCCGGCAGACAGTGGCCGATGAAGGGGCAGTTGCGGCCTTTTGAGTGCCAGACTTCGCCGGCCAGCGTAGAGCTGCGCGGATCGAACAAAACCAGATCGGCAGCTTCGCCTACAGCCAGTCGTCCGACAGGCAGACGCATCGCGGCGGCCGGGCCGCTGCTCAGGCGGGCTAGCAGCGCTGGCAGTTCGAGCAGGCCATCTTCCACTAGCGTCAGAGCCAGCGGCAGGAGAATTTCCGCGCTGCTGATACCTGGCTCGGTTTCACCGAAAGGTGCCTGTTTGGCATCTGCTTCGTGGGGCTGATGGTGGCTGGAGATCACCGAGATGACACCGGATCTAACGGCATCACGCAGGCCCTCGCGGTCGGCTGCGCTGCGCAATGGCGGCTGCACGTGGTAAAGGCTGGAAAAGCCATGCAATGCGTCATCGGTCAGGATCAGCTGATACATCGCCACATCGGCTGTGACCTGCAGACCGCGCGCCTGGGCTTCGGCGATCATCTGTGCACCACGGGCTGTGGTGAGCTGGCTGAAGTGGGCGCGAACGCCGGTCTGCTCAACCAGCAGCAGGTTGCGCGCCAGCGCGATGGTCTCGGCGGTTTCGGGGATGCCGGCCAAGCCCAGGAAGGCCGCTGTGGGGCCTTCGTGAGCCAGCCCACCGGTGGCCAGGTCGGCGTCCTGGGAGTGGATAACCACCGTGAGGTCGAACGTCGCCGCGTATTCCAGAGCGCGGCTAAGGTTGCGATTGCTGTTGAAGTTGGTCAGGCCGTTGCCGAAGGCGACGCAGCCAGCATCGCGCAACGCCACCAGCTCGGCGAGCTGTTCACCCGCCAAGTCGCGAGTCAGGGCGCCGATCGGGAAGACCTTGGCATGACCGGACTCGCGGGCGCGGTCGAGAATCAGCTCGGCAACCGCCGCGGTGTCCAGCACCGGCCGGGTGGCTGGTGGGCAGCACAGGCTGGTGATGCCGCCTGCCGTAGCGGCGAGTGTCTCGCTGGCGATGTTGCCCTTGCGGCTATAGCCCGGCTCGCGGAGGGCGACGGACAAATCGACCAGGCCGGGCGCGGCGACCAGACCCTGGGCGTCGATGGTGTGCGCTGCGCTGAAGCCTGCCGGCGCCTGGCCGATCGCAACGATCCTGGCGTCCTGGCAGTAGATATCGGTGACTTCATCGCGCCCGCTGGCAGGGTCGATCAGGCGTGCACCGAGGATTTGGGTTGGCATCAGTTCTGCTCCTCGGCTGCGTATTCGTTTTCGAGCTGCCGTTGGGCAGTCTGGCCGCTCATCGCCATGGAAAGCACTGCCATACGGATTGCGATGCCATAGGTCACCTGGTTGAGAATGACCGACTGAGGGCCATCCGCCACTGCCGACTCGATCTCGACGCCACGGTTGATCGGCCCCGGATGCATAACGATCGCGTCCGGTTTGGCCAATGCCATGCGCTGTGTGGTCAGACCGTAGAGGCGGTAGAACTCGCCCTCGCTGGGCAGCAGGCCACCTTGCATACGTTCACGTTGCAGGCGCAGCATGATCACCACGTCGACGTCGCGCAGGCCTTCGTTCATGTCGTGATAGATGCTGACGCCGTACTGCTCCAGACCGACCGGCAGTAGCGTTTTCGGACCGATCACACGAATGTCCGGACAGCCGAGGGTCTTCAGGGCAAGCATGTTCGAGCGGGCCACCCGCGAATGCAGTATGTCGCCGACAATAGCCACCGACAGTTTCTCGAAGTCGCCCTTGTGTCGGCGAATGGTGAGCATGTCGAGCATGCCTTGGGTCGGATGCGCGTGGCGACCGTCACCGCCATTGATGACCGCCACATCGGGGCAAACCTGTTCCGCGATGAAATGCGCGGCGCCTGAATCGGCGTGGCGGACAACGAACATGTCGGCGGCCATGGCTTCAAGGTTGCGCAGCGTATCGGTGAGGGTTTCGCCCTTGCTGGTGGAAGAGGTCGAGACGTTCAGCGTGATTACGTCTGCCGATAGCCGCTGGGCCGCCAGTTCGAAGGTGGTGCGGGTGCGCGTGGAGTTTTCGAAGAAGACGTTGCAGACAGTTTTGCCGCGCAGTAGCGGGACCTTCTTGACTGCCCTGGCGCCGACCTCGAGAAAGGAGTCGGCGGTGTCGAGGATTTCGGTAAGCAGTGCGCGCGGCAGGCCATCCAGGGACAAGAAATGGCGCAACTGACCGTTGTCGTTCAGCTGTAGCGGGCGCTTGGCGTCGATAGGCGTCATCGCGAGGGTCTCAATTGGCGGAGGCGAGGGTCTGGAGCTCAAGTGCGAGCGGGGTGGGGCCAAGCAATTTGACGCGTTGGTCGGGCGGCAGAGATAGCGTCGCCCCGACCACGTCCGGTCGGATCGGCAGCTCGCGAGCGTTGAGGTCGAGCAGGCAAATCAGGCTTACGCTGGCGGGTCGGCCATAGTCGAACAGCTCGTTGAGTGCGGCGCGGACGGTTCGCCCGCTCATCAGCACGTCGTCAATGAGCACCAGGTGTTGTCCATCGATCTCGAACGGCAGCGCCGAGGGGCGAACCTGGGGATGCAGGCCGTTCTGGGTAAAGTCGTCGCGATAGAAGGACACGTCCAGCACACCGAGGGCTTCCTGTTTGCCGCGCAAGTCCAGCAGTGCCTGGGCGACCCAGACGCCGCCGGTGTGGATGCCGATAAAGCGGGGCCCCAATATGCCGTGGCTGCTCAGGTGCTGCTCCAGTGCTGCGGTCATTTCCGGAAGCAGTTGGTCAGGATTCGGCAGGATCATTCGTTTCTCTCCTTGAAGCGGCTTTCAGGCGTTGTGCTGCGCGGTCAGCCAGCCTTCGAGTAAAAGGGCCGCGGCGAGGGCATCGACCGGGCGCTCGCGATAGCCGCCTTGCTGTCCGCCGCGCAGGCGCTCGCCTTTGGCTTCGTAGGTTGTCAGGCGCTCGTCGTGGGTGTGTACCGGCAGATTGAACCGGCCGTTGAGGCGACGCGCGAACTTCTCCGCGCGAGCGCTCATCTCACTGGGACTGCCATCCATGTTCAATGGCAGGCCGACCACCAGCGCATCGGGTTGCCATTCGCGCAATAACGCCTCGATCTGCGACCAGTCGGGCACGCCGTTTTGCGCCTTGATCACGCAGAGTTCTCGCGCCTGGCCAGTGATCGCCTGGCCGACCGCGATGCCGATCTGCTTGGTGCCATAGTCGAAGCCCAGCAATAGGCGCAGGGCGGTCATGCGTGGCCGACCTGGCTACTGAGCAGGCCGAGGTCAACCCCTAGCGATGCAGCGGCGGCAGACAGGCGTTGCTCATGGGGCAAATCAAACAGGATATGCGGCTGCGCCGGGCAGCTCAGCCAGGCATTGTCGACCAGCTCCGCCTCGAGCTGGCCCGGCTCCCAGCCGGCGTAGCCGAGGGCGATGAAATGCTGTCTCGGGCCATAGCCATCGGCAATTGCAAAAAGCACGTCCTGGGACGTGGTCACACCTAGCTCGCCAAGTCCGAGCGTCGCCTGAAACTGGGCGTCGGATGGGTGCAGTACGAAGCCTCGGTCGGTCTGCACCGGGCCGCCGGAGAAGATCGATACCTGCAGGCTGCCTTTGTCGATGGGTTCTTCCGGGCGCAGTTGCTCGAGGATGTCGGCCAGATTCAGCCCGCTTGGTCGATTGACGATGAGCCCCATCGCACCGTCCCGATTGTGCTCTACAAGGTAGATCAATGCCTGGGCAAAGTTAGGATCTGCCATGTGTGGCATGGCAATCAGAAAATGATGCTTGAGGTAGCTGGGCGAGGTTGCGTTCATGGGCGCTAGCTTAAGCGTTGCGAGCAGGGTCGTGAAGCCGCTCGAGCTGGCTTGTTGTGCTCGAGGTTTCACGGCCTGCGTTTGATCACCAATCAGCGGCTCGATAGCCGGTCGCCGCGCTCGAAACGCCAGGTCCTGATGATTTCGACCTGGTCGAACTTCTGCGCCAGCTCGCCGGAAAAGGGCGCGAAGGGTGCTGCGAGCCTGACGATGCGCATGGCCGCCTCATCGAGCACTGCTTGACCGGAGGATTCGAGCACCCGAAGCTCCTGTACCGCGCCGTTGCGATCAATGACCACCAGCATGCGCAGGCTGCCATATATCTGTTGACGACGTGCTTCGTCGGGGTAGTTGAGGTTACCGATACGCTCGACTTTCTTGCGCCATTCGTCGCGGTACCAGGCGCTGATGTCGCGCATGGTGGCGGCGCTGTTCTGGCGGCTGACCCGCGGCCGCTTGGCGTATTGCTCGACCTGCTGGGCCAGCTCCGCCTCGAGGCTGGCGATCTCCGCGCTGAGCTGTGAGCTGTCATAGACGGGCGCCGGCTGCGCCTGGGGCTGCGGCTTGTTTTTCTGGGGTTTTACCGGGGTCTTGTCCGGTTGCGGCGCGCGGGTCGCCACGGCAGTCTTCGGCGCCTCGCTGCGAGTGCTCGGTGGCGGCGAGGAGGCGGGCGTCACCTTGCGTACCTGGGTGTCCTGAAACGGTGCTTGCTCGGTCGTTTTCGGCGACGCCTTATGTTCCAGCGTGCCGCTGCCCTGCTGGTTGTCCTGCGCGAGGAAGTCGGCCTCTTTCGGCTTGTCTTCGCTTTTGAAAGTAGACAGGGTGATTTCCAGTGTCTTGCTGATCTGCTTCGGCTCGGATAGCGAGAAGCCGAGGCCGAGGATCAAGGCTGCATGCAGCGCGGCGGCGAGAAATATCGTGAAGCCGAGACGATCCGCCGGACGGACGCCGGTATGGGCAGGAGTGGGTTGGCGTGTAGCGGCGTTCATCGCATTTCAGTCGGCTCGAAGTGCGCGCAGTCTGCCCAGCGTGACTGCAAAAGTCTATGAACCAGGCGGCAGCTTTGGTGAGTCAGTATGACGAGGTAGCGGAGAAGGGTGGCCGGCAATCCGCTCTGCCTGCGGAGGGTTGCGGCTGGCCCAGCGCGCCAGCCGCTGTCGCTTGCTAGGCGTTGTGCCGGTCTTGCAGTTTCGTGGCGATAGCATCCATCAGGCGCTCGCCGATACGGGTATTGAACGCGTTATCGATCTCGCGAATGCAGGTCGGGCTGGTGATGTTGATCTCAGTAAGAAAATCGCCGATCACGTCCAGTCCGACGAACAGCAGTCCACGCTTTCGCAGCTCCGGCCCGACGATGCCGGCAATCTCTCTATCGCGATCGGACAGCGGTTGTGCCACACCGCGTCCGCCGGCGGCAAGATTGCCACGGGTTTCACCAGCGGCCGGGATGCGAGCCAGGCAGTAGGGCACCGGCTCACCGTCGATCATCAGGATTCGCTTGTCGCCATCCTTGATGGCCGGGATGTAGCGCTGCGCCATGATCTGGCGACTGCCATGCTCCGTCAGCACTTCAAGAATCACCGAAAGGTTCGGATCGCCTTCGCGGTGGCGGAAAATCGAGGCGCCGCCCATTTCATCCAATGGTTTGAGAATGATGTCACGCTGCTCGCGGGCAAACTCCCGCAGAATGTCGGACCGTCGACTGACAAGCGTCGGCGGCGTGAGTTGCGGGAACTGTGTAGCAAAGAATTTCTCGTTGCAATCGCGCAGGCTCTGCGGTCGGTTCACCACCAGCGAGCCGGCTTGTTCGGCAAGCTCCAGTAGGTACGTGGCGTACACGTACTCGCTATTGAAGGGTGGGTCCTTGCGCATCAGGATGACGTCGAGCTCGGCCAGTGCGCTGTCGACCTCTTCGTCGGCCTCGTACCAGCGTTGGGGGTCGTTGAAGACCTGGAGCGTGCGCATGCGGGCACGCGCTTCGCCGCCGAGCTGGTAAAGATCGCGCTGCTCCATGTAGTAGAGCGTCCAGCCGCGGGCCTGAGCAGCCAGCAACATCGCCAGAGAGCTGTCCTTCTTGAATGCGATCTGCGCGATTGGGTCCATGATGATCCCGACGCGAACAGTCATGTGATGATCTCCAACGAGGGGCAGGACGGAGCTGCCAGGGGCTTGAAAGGTCGACGCAGATTGGCGGCGGTTGTGCGTTGGGTCAAGGAAAATCCCGCTGCTCCGGCGTCAGATAGCTTGCATTTGAGGAGTGTGCTAAAAAGGTCCGGCGATTGGGTGCAGCCCATCGATGACAGGGCCTCTGGCGCACTGACATAACGATAAACTACGACTCACCGAGGCGATGGTAGGGCGAAATGGAACAGCACTCCGAGGGCTTGAAGGTCATGGTGATCGACGATTCGAAAACGATTCGTCGCACCGCCGAAACGCTGCTGAAGAAAGTAGGTTGTGATGTGATCACGGCGGTGGATGGCTTCGATGCGCTCGCCAAAATCGCGGATAGTCACCCGCGCATCATTTTCGTCGATATCATGATGCCCCGACTTGATGGTTATCAGACCTGTGCGCTGATCAAGAACAACAGTTCTTTCAAGTCCACCCCGGTAATCATGCTGTCCTCCAAGGATGGCCTGTTCGACAAGGCCAAGGGGCGGATCGTGGGGTCAGACCAATACCTCACCAAGCCTTTCAGCAAAGAAGAGTTGCTCGGTGCTATCAAGGCCCATGTGCCCGATTTCGCACCGGTAGAGCAAGTATCCTGAAGTTCGGCCCTGTGTGCCGCTGAAGCCTTTCCCACGGAGTAACCATGGCTCGCGTTCTGATTGTTGATGACTCGCCGACCGAGATGTACAAGCTGACGGCCATGCTGGAAAAGCATGGCCATGTCGTTCTGAAAGCCGAAAACGGTGCCGATGGCGTAGCGCTTGCGCGCCAGGAAAAACCGGACGCCGTTTTGATGGACATCGTTATGCCCGGTCTGAATGGTTTTCAGGCCACTCGCCAGCTGACCAAAGATGCTGAAACCAGTCACATTCCGGTAATCATTGTGACGACCAAGGATCAGGAAACCGATAAGGTCTGGGGCAAGCGTCAAGGTGCCAAAGATTACCTGACCAAACCAGTAGATGAGGCGACGTTGCTGAAGACCCTGAACGCCGTACTGGCCGGTTAATCGGCGGTTTCGTAATTCGGACAAGGGATGTTGCCAGCATGTCGGATACGCCTACGCCGTTTCAGCGACTTCTGGAAATCGATGCCCGTTGCCGAGCGTTGGCTGCTGGCCTGCCTTCGCAGCAGGAAGCCATCCAGACCTGGGCTGGCATCGGTTTTCGAATGGGGGGGCGTTTGTTCGTTGCCCCAATGGGGGAGGTCGGCGAAATACTCCATGAGCCTCGCTACACGCTGCTGCCCGGTGTAAAAGCCTGGGTGAAGGGTGTGGCGAATGTTCGCGGCAGGCTGTTGCCAGTCATGGATCTGTGCGGTTATTTCGGTTTGGAGCTGTCGCCTTTGCGCAAGCAGCGGCGGGTTCTGGTGGTCGATCACCAGGAAGTATTTGCGGGGCTGACGGTCGACGAGGTGTTCGGCATGCAGCATTTCCCGGTAGATGCTTTCTCCGAACAGCTGCCGCCGGTTGAGGCGTCGATTCAGCCCTTTATTCATGGTGTGTTTCAGCGCGAGCAGCCGTGGCTGGTGTTTAGCCCACACGCGCTTGCCGCGCATCAGACATTTCTGGACGTGGCGTATTGATTTAGGTGGGGTCGGCTAATGCCGGCCTTTTGGTTCTTGGAAGGAAACGTACGGGTGGTCCAGGCGGGGGCCGGAAAAATGAAAAAAATGAACGCAAATGCATTGCTGGCAGGGGTACGTAGCAATACGTTGATCGCCGGGCTGTTTATCCTTCTGATCGTGTCGATGGTGCTGTTGTTCGTGAACTTCGCGTACATCAATACCCAGGCCGACTATGACAATGAATATATCGGACACGCCGGTGAGCTGAGAGTTCTGTCGCAGCGCATCGCGAAGAACGCGGTAGAAGCAGCCGCCGGTACGCCGGATGCGTTCGACTCGCTGAAAGACGCACGAAACGACTTCAGCGAGCGCTGGGGCTATCTCTCCGAAGGTGATGAGCGCATCGGGCTGCCGGCGGTTCCACAGTCGCTGCAAGCCGAAGTCGCTGCGGTGCAGCAGGATTGGGATACCTTGCGGCAGAACACCGACGCGATTCTCGCCAGCGAACAAACCGTACTGTCCCTGCATCAGGTCGCGGCCACCCTCGCCGAAACCATTCCGCAATTGCAGGTCGAGTACGAAGAGGTTGTCGACATCCTTCTGGAAAGTGGCGCCCCGGCGGCTCAGGTTTCCGTCGCGCAGCGTCAGTCGCTGCTTGCCGAGCGTATTCTGGGTTCGGTGAATAAGGTGCTTTCCGGTGATCAGGACTCGGTTCAGGCGGCCGATATGTTCGGTCGCGATGCAAGCCTGTTCGGCCGCGTACTCAACGCGATGCTCGAAGGCAACGAAGCCATGGGTATCACTCGAGTCAATGATGTCGAGGCGCTGGATCGTCTGGCCGCGATTTCCGAGCTGTTCCAGTTCGTATCGGGTTCGGTAGACGAAATTCTCGAAACCTCACCGGAGCTTTTCCAGGTACGTGAGTCATCGAACAGCATTTTCGAGGTGTCGCAGACCCTGCTCGATAAGACATCGGTGCTGACCCAGGGACTTCAGGGTCGTGCCGAAGCCCGCTACATTAATACCTTGGCTGGGTATCTCCTCGGCGCGCTGGCCCTCGCCTCGATCTTGCTGATCGGTCTGGTTATGGTTCAGGAAACACGTCGTCGTCTGAGTGAAACAGCGGAAAAGAACGAGCGTAACCAGACGGCAATTCTGCGCTTGCTCGATGAGATCGGTGACCTGGCTGACGGTGACCTTACGGTAGCCGCCACGGTAACCGAAGACTTCACCGGTGCCATCGCTGACTCGATCAACTACTCCATCGACCAGTTGCGTGATCTGGTCGAAACGATCAACCAGACTGCCGTTCAGGTATCGGGCGCAGCCCAGGAGACCCAGGCGACCGCCATGCATTTGGCCGAGGCTTCCGAACACCAGGCCCAGGAAATTGCCGGCGCCTCCGCGGCGATCAACGAAATGGCCGTGTCGATTGACCAGGTATCGGCCAACGCCGCCGAGTCCTCTGCTGTGGCGGAGCGGTCCGTAGCCATTGCCAACAAGGGCAACGAGGTGGTGCACAACACCATAACCGGCATGGACAATATCCGTGAGCAGATCCAGGATACGTCCAAGCGAATCAAGCGGCTTGGTGAGTCGTCCCAAGAGATCGGTGACATCGTCAGCCTGATCAATGACATTGCCGACCAGACCAACATCCTTGCATTGAACGCCGCCATTCAGGCCTCCATGGCCGGTGACGCAGGCCGAGGTTTCGCTGTGGTTGCGGACGAAGTACAGCGCCTCGCTGAACGTTCATCCGCTGCGACCAAGCAGATCGAAGCGCTGGTTAAGACTATTCAGACGGACACCAACGAAGCCGTTATCTCCATGGAGCAAACCACCTCCGAAGTGGTGCGAGGCGCTCGCCTGGCCCAGGATGCGGGTGTCGCGCTGGAAGAGATCGAAAAGGTATCCAAGAGCCTTGCAGCCTTGATTCAGAACATCTCCAACGCGGCCCGCCAGCAGGCTTCGTCGGCCGGCCATATCTCCAACACCATGAACGTCATCCAGGAAATTACCTCGCAGACCTCCTCGGGTACCACCGCTACCGCTAAGAGCATTGGTAACCTTGCGAAGATGGCCAACGAAATGCGCCATTCGGTTTCCGGCTTCACCTTGCCGGAAACGCAGGATCAGGCCTGACTGAGAGCACAGCGGCCGGCTACGGGCGCTGTGAAAGTCCATGAGTAAGGGGCAGGGCATGCAGCCAAGCGTTGACTGGTCACTGAGACCCTTGGCCGATATGTCGTCAGCGGAGTTTCATGACTGGCAAGCCTTGCTCGAAGAGCGCTCCGGTATGGTGGTTACCGAACAACGTCGGATATTCCTGCAGGCGAATCTGAGCAGCCGCATGCGCGAAGTCGGAGTGACTGACTACGCCAGCTATTACCGCCAGGTTACCGATGGTCCGCGGGGCGCGGTGGAATGGTCAACGCTGATGGATCGCCTGACGGTACAGGAAACCCGCTTCTTTCGGCATCCACCGTCGTTCGCGCTGCTGTCTGCCTATATGCAACAGCGGTGCGAGTCGCGCGGCGCTGCACAGCCCTGGTCGTTGTGGAGTGTGGGGTGCGCAAGCGGCGAGGAAACCTATTCACTGGCAATCTGCGCAGCGGAAGCGTTGACGCTCGACGGCTGTGACGGGCAATACGGCGTGATCGGCACCGATATCAGCCTCAGCGCGCTGAGCCGGTCACGGGATGGGCTTTACAGCCGCCGCCGACTCGAGCAGATGGACCCCGATCTGTGCGCTCGGTATTTCCAGCCAATGCCGGACGGGCGCTTCCAAGTGACGCCCAGCCTGGCTGCGCGCGTGTGCTTTGCCAGACTTAACGTGCTGGAGCTGAACGGTGCGCCTATGTCCGATATGGACGTCATTTTTTGTCAGAACCTGTTGATTTACTTTCGTCGCTGGCGCCGCCGCGAAATCCTCAATCGTCTGGTCGAACGCCTGGCGCCGGGAGGATTGCTGGTTATCGGTGCAGGCGAGGTGGTTGGCTGGCAGCACCCAGAGCTGGTGCCGGTAGCTGATAGTCAGGTTTTGGCCTTTACCCGGAAATGTTTATGAGCGGAGTCGCTATGGGTGATCGGCACGATTATGTCGCCCTGGAGTGGGTGAAAGGCGAGATTGCCGAAACGTTGAAGCAGGCACGGCAGGCCTTGGAAGCGTTCGTCGAAAACCCGCAGGACTCGACGCGGATGCGCTTCTGCCTGACCTATGTGCATCAGGTGCACGGCACCCTGCAGATGGTCGAGTTCTACGGCGCTGCATTGCTTGCCGAGGAAATGGAGCAACTCGCCCGCGCCTTGCTGGACGAGCGCGTCGCCAGCCAGGCCGAAGCGCTTGAAGTGTTGATGCAGGCGATTCTGCAGATGCCGGCGTATCTGGATCGCATCCAGAGTGCCCGCCGTGACCTGCCAATGGTCGTGCTGCCTCTGCTCAATGACCTGCGTGCCGCGCGGGGCGAGAAGCTGCTATCGGAAACCAGCCTGTTCTCGCCCGATATGTCGGCCCGGACGCCGGCCCTGTCGGGCGAGTTCCTGGCTCAGCGGCAGACCTCGGATCTCCCCGGCTTGCTTCGTAAGCTACGGCAGATGTTGCAGGTGGCGCTGGTCGGGGTGATTCGCAACCAGGATCTGCCTACCAACTTGGGGTACATGGCGCGGGTTTTCGCGCGTCTGGAAATGCTCTGCAAGGATGCACCGCTGGGTGCGCTGTGGCAGATCGCATCGGGCGTGGTCGAGGGCATGGCCAGTGGCGCGGTCACTAACGGCACCACGATTCGCAACTTGTTGCGCCAGGTCGACAAGGAGCTCAAGCGGCTTGTGGCGCAGGGCGCCGACGGGATTAATCAGGCTGCACCGGACGAGCTGACCAAGAATCTGCTTTTCTATGTCGCTAAGGCACCCTCACAGTCTCCCCGTATCCAGGCGTTGAAGGCCGAATACAGCCTGGACGATGCGTTGCCCGACAGCGCCGTGGTCGACGAGGAGCGTGCCCAGTTGGCAGGTCCGGATCGCGGGGCTATGCGTTCGGTTGTGGCTGCGCTATGCGAGGAGCTGGTCAGGGTTAAGGACAGCCTGGATCTGTTCGTACGCAGCGATCGCATGGGTCTCGCCGAGCTCAGCGCGCTGCAACCGCCGCTCAAGCAGATCGCCGACACGCTTGCGGTGCTGGGTTTCGGCCAGCCACGCCGGATCATTCTCGATCAGATCGGAGTGATCGATGCCTTGGCGCAAGGGCAACAGCAGGCCGATGATGCGGCGCTGATGGATGTTGCGGGTGCGCTGTTATATGTCGAGGCGACCCTGGCTGGTATGGTCGGTGGCACGTCTGACGAGCGAGGCGAAGAAAGCCATCTGCCAACTACCGATGTTGCCCAGATTCATCAGCTGGTTATTCGCGAAGCGCGTACGGGCCTGGAGCAGGCCAAGGACGCCATCATCGAGTTCATCGCGTCCCAGTGGAATCATCAACATCTGGCTCGAGTGCCGGAGCTGCTGACGCAATCGCGCGGTGGGCTGGCGATGGTCCCGCTTGCCCGTGCCGCCGCCCTGCTGGAGGCCTGCAATCGCTATATACAAGAACAACTGCTCGAGCCTCAGGCGATTCCGGATTGGCAGAGCCTGGATACGCTCGCCGATGCGATAACCAGCGTCGAGTATTACCTTGAGCGCCTTAGCGAGGACTGTGGATCGCAGGGTGATCTGATTCTCGACGTGGCCGAAGAAAGCCTCGAGACGCTGGGCTATCCATTGCGCGAGCAGCCGGTGCTGAACCACCGCGATGAGCTCAGTGCTGAGGCAGATCTCACGCTGTCCGATCCGCTGGACGAGATCGAAGTGTTGCCGGAACCAGACCTGGTGCTCTCTGACACATGGCAGTCGGATCAAGGCAACCTGCAATCCGGTGGTACATCGGCTGAGGACCTGGCGGCTGGTGCGGCCGAGTTCGTCATTGATTGGAATGACGAAGAACACAGCGTCCACGGCGATGATGCAATCGAGTCCGATGTTACCGCTTGGCCGAGCGAGACCATCGAGCTCACCGAGCCTGAGTTTGCGCCCACTGTGAAGGCTGATGACCTGTCGGAGGGGGCTATCGAGCAGGCTGAGGGCGATTTGCTCGGCTATACGGTGGATTGGAGTGAGGCTGAAATGGCTGAGCTCGATATGCCTGAGGTCATACTGCCTGAACCGGTCGAGCAGCCAGCTGCGGCGGAACCGGCGATGAGCATGGAAGACGTCATGGCGGCGCCGGCCGTCTCGATCAATCCCCCTGCACGAAATATTCCGCAGAGCTTGTTGCCGCCGCCTGAAGGCGAGGAGCCGGTTGATGAAGACCTGCTTGAGGTCTTCATCGAGGAAGCGGCAGAGGTTCTCGAAACGATTGGTGAGTATTTGCCGCGGTGGTGCGCCGACACCACGGATAAGGGGGCCCTCGGTGAAGTGCGGCGAGCCTTCCACACGCTCAAGGGTAGCGGACGCATGGTGCGCGCCCTGATCATCGGCGAATTGGCGTGGTCGGTGGAAAACCTGCTAAACCGTGTCCTCGATCGCAGTGTCGAGGCGAGTGATCCGGTGAAGAAGCTGGTGGCCGATGTGGTCGCGCTGATGCCGGCGCTGGTCGACGAGTTCGCTGCCAAGGCGCAACGTCAGCGCGACGATGTCGATCGGTTGGCGGCCGACGCACATGCGCTGGCCAAAGGTCAGCCGACCGACCCTGATCCGCAAGGCGGCGATGCGCTCGATGAGCCATCACAGGAGCCGGCCAACGAAGACGTGCTGGACCCGCAATTGCTGGAAATCTTCCGCAACGAGGCGGAATCCCACCTCACCACACTCGTCGATTTTCTTGCCGATTGTGCGCAACGTCTTCCCCAGCCGGTGACTGACGCCCTGCAACGAGCGCTGCACACCTTGAAGGGCAGCGCACATATGGCTGGAATCCTGCCGGTGGCGGAAATTGCCACTCCGCTGGAGAAGATGGTTAAGGAGTTCAAGGCCAATCTGATTCAAATGGATCTGGCCGAAGCGGAGCTGCTACATGCGGCTGAACAGCTGCTGCGTCGTGGGCTGGAGCACCTAGAGCGCGACCCGTTGGCACCGATCGAAGGTGCTGAAGACTTCATCGCTCGGGTCCACGCATTGCACCAGGCTCGGCTGGAGGACGCTGGCGAGCGTGGTGACAACCAACAGGGTGAGCCTCGCGATCCCGGCATGATTGCGTTGTTCCTGTCCGAAGGCATGAATATCCTGCTGGATGCCGAAGACCTGCTGCAGAGCTGGCGCGAGCATCCTGCCGAACGCCAGGAACTCACCGCACTGCTGGAAGAGCTTACGACGCTCGGGCTCGGTGCGCAGATGGCCGATCTCCCGCAGATCGACGCGCTGTGTCAGGTGCTGCTCAACCTGTATGCGGTTGTGCAGGACGGCCGTCTCGCGGTTAGCGCGCGGTTCTTTGATGACGCTGAAGAGGGGCACGAGGCGCTGGTCGGCATGATGGACCAGGTCGCTGCGGGTCTTCAGGTGACCGGACAGCCTGAACTGGTGGCTCGCCTCCAGGATCTGCTAGCCGAGGCGATCGACCCGTATTCATACGAGCTGCCTGCCGACGAGACGCAGCCGGAATCCCTTGCTACTACCACTTCGGTTGGCGACGTAGCCCAGAATACCGCCGAAGCCGAAGCCGAAGCCGAAGCCGATGCTTGGCCTGCCGAGTCTCGCTCGGAAGTGGACGAGCTGGATGAAGAAATGGTCGAGATTTTTCTCGACGAAGCCGTCGATTTGCTGGAGAGCGCGGGTGGCGCGCTGGAACGCTGGCTTGGAGATTCGTCCAACCAATTGGCGCTCTCCGCCCTGCTGCGTGACCTGCATACCCTCAAGGGCGGCGCGCGGATGGCCGAGATCCGGCCGATCGGCGATCTGGCCCATGAGCTCGAAACCCTTTATGAAGGGCTGTCCGACGGTCGCTACGTGCATGCCGACGATCTCGCCACGTTGCTGCTGCGCAGCCACGATCAGCTTGCAGTGCAGCTGGAGCAGCTCCAAGCGCACAAGCCAATGGATGCCGCAGTAGGGCTCATCGAGCGTATTCGGGCCTATCGGCAGGGCGTCACGCCGGCCTTCGAAAAAGGTGCTACCGCACTTGAGCAAGCGATAACTCCGTCTGAGGGCACAGACGCGGTGCCGGCCGATGAACCTGCGCTTCTGGAGCCGGCGGACCTGATTGACGAGACCCCGCGCATTCCCGACGCGGAGGCATCGATCGACTCGGATATCGGTCAGGCAGAGGGCAAAGGCACATCGGACGGTGCGCTCGCCAGCGAGCCTGGAATCCCGGACGAAGAGGTGCCAGAAGTTGCGGCAGAGTTACTGGAGTCCGAAGCGATCGAACAACCCCAGGCGAAGGTGTCTCCAGCCATCGCAGAGCCCGCCACGGCCGAGGCCACCGGTTGGGAGAACCGTGATCCCGAACTGGTGGAGATCTTTCTGGAGGAAGGTTTCGACATCATCGAACGAGCCGGCGCATCGCTGCAGCGCTGGATGGACGACGTCGGCAATAGCTTTGAAATTGAAGCGCTACAACGGGATCTGCATACGCTCAAAGGCGGAGCGCGGATGGCGGACATACGTGAGATCGGGGATCTCGCGCATGAGTTGGAGTATCTCTACGAGGGGCTGTGCGCCGGTAGTTATCGCGCAAGCCCAGCACTGTTCACACTGCTACAGACCTGCCACGACCGGCTCGCGGCGATGCTCGATGCCGTACGTGCTTACCGCGAGCTGCCCGGCGGGCAGGATCTGATCGAAACCATTCGGCAGTTTCGAGCGAGCCCTGAAGAACAACTGAGCATGCCCAGCAGCGTTGCCTTGACAGCGGCTCAGGACGCTGCCCAGGACGCCGCCGAATCGGAGATCCTAGACATCTTCGTCGAAGAGGCCGATGAGCTGCTCGAAGAGATGGAATCCGCGCTGGGACGCTGGGAAGCTACACGTGACGGCACAGCACCTCTGGTTGACATGATGCGCGTGCTGCATACGCTGAAGGGCGGCGCGCGCCTGGCTGCCCAAGGGCGCCTGGGCGACATGGCGCATGACCTCGAACAGCGCCTCAGTGAGGCGCAACAGCAGGGCAGTGGCTGGACGGATAGCGTGTTCTTGGATGTACAGGGCAGCTATGACGGCTTGATGAAAGAAGTCGAATCGATGCGCTCGCGCTTGTCGAGCGAATCCGATACCGCTACCGATGAGCAGCCGCAGGAGCATGATCAGGGCGATCATCCCGCCTCTTCCGTCATTACGCTCGAAACGCCTATCGTCGCCGCCAGTGCTCAGGCGCCGATCACCAGTGCGCCGGCCAAGGTTTTGCCTTTCATTCGTCGCGCCGAGCAGGCAGCGCTGGACGCCGCGTCCCGTCGTGCACCACAGGAACTGGTGAAGGTACCGGCCGACCTGTTGGAAGGGCTGGTCAATCTGGCGGGCGAAACCTCGATTTTCCGTGGACGGGTCGAGCAACAGGTCAGTGACGTAGGCTTCACGTTGGGCGAGATGGAAGCCACTATCGAGCGGGTACGTGATCAATTGCGGCGGCTGGATACTGAAACCCAGGCGCAGATCCTCAGTCGCTATCAGGCCGAAGCGGAGCGCGCCGGGTACGATGATTTCGATCCGTTGGAAATGGATCGTCACTCGCAGCTCCAGCAGCTTTCCCGCGCATTGTTCGAGTCGGCTTCCGACCTATTGGACCTGAAGGAAACCCTGGCCGCGCGTAATCGCGATGCCGAAACCCTGCTGCTGCAGCAGGCGCGGGTCAATACCGAGCTTCAGGAAGGTCTCATGCGCACGCGCATGGTTCCCTTTGATCGGCTGGTGCCACGCCTGCGCCGGATCGTCCGTCAGGTGGCTGGCGAGCTGGGCAAGCAGGTCGAATTTCATGTCGGCAATGCCACGGGTGAGATGGACCGCAGTGTCCTAGAGCGCATCGTTGCGCCGCTGGAGCACATGCTCCGCAATGCCGTCGACCACGGAATCGAAACCGCAGCCAAGCGTGTGGCGGCGGGCAAGCCCGAGCAGGGCAACATTCGTCTCGATCTGAGCCGTGAAGGTGGCGACATCGTTCTGGCGTTGAGCGACGACGGAGCGGGCATCAATCTGGAAGCTGTTCGTCGTAAGGCGATTGAGCGTGGCCTGATGCAGTCCGGCAACGATCTGTCGGACCATGAGGTACTGCAGTTTATTCTCGAGGCGGGATTCTCCACCGCCGAGCAAGTAACCCAGATATCCGGCCGTGGTGTCGGCATGGACGTTGTGCATTCCGAGGTCAAGCAGCTCGGCGGCTCCATGAGCATCGAGTCGAGGCTCGGCAGCGGTACGCGCTTCCTGATCCGCCTGCCGTTTACCGTATCGGTCAACCGGGCGCTGATGGTGTACTCCGGGGAGGATCTGTATGCGATCCCTCTGAATACCATCGAAGGTATCGTGCGGGTGTCGCCATACGAGCTGGAAGCCTACTACCAGCCGGGCGCTTCGCGTTTCGAGTATGCGGGTCAGACCTACGAGTTGCGCTATCTCGGCGAGCTGCTGAACAACGGTCAACGGCCCAAGCTGGTTGGCCAGAGCTTGCCTTTGCCGGTAATCCTGGTGCGCTCGAATGAACACAGTGTGGCGGTGCAGGTCGACAGCCTGGCCGGCTCCCGCGAAATCGTGGTGAAGAGCCTGGGTCCGCAGTTTGCCACCGTGCCGGGGATTTCCGGTGCGACCATTCTTGGTGACGGTCGGGTGGTGGTGATTCTTGATCTACTCGCGACAATCCGCGTCCTGCATGCGCACCTGCTCACGCAGCTGCAACCGCTGCGCCTGCTTGGCGGGGATGAGCCGGCAGAGGTCGAAGCTGATCGGCCAACGCTAGTGATGGTGGTGGATGATTCGGTCACCGTGCGCAAGGTAACCAGCCGCCTGCTGGAGCGGAACGGGATGAACGTACTGACCGCCAAGGACGGCGTCGACGCCATCACCCAGCTGCAGGAACGCAAACCGGACATCATGTTGCTGGACATCGAAATGCCGCGCATGGATGGTTTCGAAGTGGCGACCCTGGTGCGCCACGATGAACACCTGAAGGATCTGCCGATCATCATGATTACCTCGCGAACCGGTGAAAAGCATCGGGATCGGGCAATGGGCATCGGTGTCAACGAGTACCTCGGTAAGCCGTATCAGGAATCGCTGCTGCTTGAGACGATCCAGCAACTGGTCAAGCGCCATGAGTGAAGTCGTTGCGGCACGCATCGGCGTGATCGCCGACACCTCCCTGCAACGGCACGTGCTGCAGCAGGCCTTGAGCGCCAACGGCTACAAGGTGGTGCTCAACAGCGACCCCGCAAGGCTAGAGGAAGCGGACCTGATGGCGGTGGAAGCCGACCTCTGGCTCGTCGATCTGGCCCAGACGGAAGACTCGCCCCTGGTCAACGCGCTGCTCGAACGAGACAGTTGCCCGGTTCTGTTTGGAGAGGGGCATGCCCCGGAGCGCCACTCCGAGCACTATCCTCGTTGGGAACGACGCTTATTTGGCAAGCTGAAACGGCTGGTCGGTGATCCATCACGGGCCGTCGGCCCGCGCCTTGAAGTGCTGCGCGAGGACGCGGAACGCCCGGTGCGCCTGCAGTTGCCTGGGGCGCTGGCTAATGCCGATTCGATGACGGGCGAACCGGCTCATGAAGTTTGGTTGTTGGCGGCATCGCTGGGCGGCCCGGAAGCGGTAAAGGCGTTTCTCGATGCGTTGCCGGGTGGCTTGCCGATTGGCTTCGTCTACGCTCAGCATATCGAGGCGAGTTTCGAGTCGGCGCTGTCGCAAGTGGTGGGCCGGCACAGCCAATGGAATGTCAATTCGAGCCGGGAAAACGATTCGATTCGCTGTGGCGAAGTCATCGTGGCGCCCATCAGTCAGGAGATGGGCTTCGGCAAGGATGGCACCATGTTGTTTAGCGGACGCAGCTGGCCCGAGCCCTACAGCCCTTCCATCGATCAGATGATGCTCAACCTGGCGCAGCAATTCGGCAGCCGTTGTGGCGTCATTGCCTTCAGCGGCATGGGCAGCGATGGCAATGCGGCGGCCGCCTACGTGCTGCGCCAAGGTGGCAGAGTCTGGACCCAGCGCGCCGATTCCTGTGTCTGTTCGAGCATGCCGGACTGTCTTCGCGAGGGCGGCTACAGCTCACTCAGTGGCGATCCGCGCGAGCTGGCGCAGGCCCTGGTCAATCATTTCGCGCAACAGGCCAATCAGCCTGTCGTGGCTTTACAATTGGATACCCCATGAGTCAATCCGCTATCACTCAGGATACGTCTGCCAGCGTCACCGGCCTCCTGGTGCCTTTGGCTGACCGCACACTGCTGTTGCCCAACGTCGCCGTCGCCGAGCTGATTCCTTATCGCCCCCCGCAATCCACTCAGGGCATGCCGTCCTGGTTTCTCGGACAGGTCACCTGGCGTGACCTGACGTTGCCGCTGCTGTCATTCGAGGCGGCGTCCGATGGGCAGCCCGAAACGGGTTCACAGGCGCGCGTGGCGGTGCTCAACGCCTTGGGCGGACGCGATCACGTGAAATTCATCGCCTTGCTGGTGCAGGGCATTCCTCGCTCGATCAAGGTTGACCCGAGCCTGGCACGCTCGGACGTGGCGCTCGCGCCGCTGGAGTTGGATGCGGTCAACCTCGGTGACGTACAAGCACGGATTCCGGACCTGGTCGCGCTGGAGCAGAAGCTGGCGGATGCTGGGTTGATTTGATAGGCCCGCTTAGCTCGGCTTCTGCGACCGCCCGTTACTCAACGATACGGTGTTATCAGGCGTCGGCCTGAAAGTCGCCCCAAAGCAGCTGTGCAACGCTCAATGCGACCACCGGCGCGGTCTCGGTGCGCAGCACGCGCGGCCCGAGGCTAGCCGGCTGAAACCCGGTGCTGCGGGCCTGTTCGACTTCCGAGTCACTCAAGCCGCCTTCCGGGCCGATCAGAAACGCCAACGTGGCGGGTCGCTGGTGGGTTGACAGCGATTCGGCTACCGGGTGGAGGACCAACTTCAGCTCCGCGTCCACCGGCAACCAATCCTGCAGCGGCACTGGCGGATGGATGGTCGGAATGACCGAGCGGCCACTCTGCTCGCAAGCACTGATGGCGATCTGGCGCCAGTGGGCCAGGCGCTTGTCGGCTCGTTCGTCCTTCAGGCGTACTTCGCAGCGCTCGCTGACGATGGGCGTGATCTCCGTGGCGCCAAGCTCAGTCGCCTTCTGAATCGCCCAGTCCATTCGCTCACCGCGCGACAGCCCCTGGCCGAGGTGAATCTTCAGGCCCGGCTCGGGCAGACCGGGCAGTTGCTCGCTCAGTTCGACCGTCACCTGCTTCTTGCCTACCTCGGCCAGCTCGCCCCGGTATTCCTGACCACTGCCGTCGAACAGCTGCACCACTGCGCCGCCCGTAAGCCTCAGGACTCGGCTGATGTAATGGGCTGAGGCTTCCGGTAGCGCATGAGCGCCGAGTGAGAGTGGTGCATCGACGAAGAATCGGGATATGCGCATCGGGACAACTACGGTCGAGAAATGAGGCGGCAGTCTATAACGTTGGCCACAGCCCCTGAAGCCCCGCAGTCCGGACCTGCGCTAACCGGGATCACGAAAATCGCTGGGCGCTCCTGGCGTCACTGCGACGCTGACGGATGCGCGCGTTGCGATATCGATGCCTTCGGTGGCGACCTCGGCGAGGAAGTCGATCTGCTCTTCGGTGATGGTATAGGGCGGCAGGAAATACACCACGCTGCCCAATGGGCGTAACAGGGCGCCACGTTGCAGGGCGTGCTGGTAGACCTTGAGCCCGCGGCGCTCCTGCCACGGATAAGGGGTCTTGCTGGCCTTGTCTTGCACCATCTCGATCGCAACGGCCATGCCTGTCTGGCGCACCTCGGCCACCTGCGGATGGTCGCTGAGGAGCGCGGTGGCTTTCGTCATTCGCGCGGCCAGCACCTTGTTGGCTTCGATGACGTTGTCCTGCTCGAATATGTCCAGGGTCGCCAACGCCGCAGCGCAGGCCAACGGATTGCCGGTATAGGTGTGCGAATGCAGGAAGGCGCGCAAGGTCGAGTAGTCGTCATAGAACGCTTGATACAAGTTGTCGGTCGTCAACACGGCGGCCATCGGCAGGTAACCACCGGTGAGCGCCTTGGACAGGCAGAGGAAGTCCGGCGTGATACCCGCCTGTTCGCAGGCGAACATGGTTCCGGTACGGCCGAAGCCGACGGCGATCTCGTCGTGGATCAGGTGTACATCGTAGCGATCACAAGCCTCGCGCAGCAGCTTGAGGTAGACCGGGTGATACATGCGCATGCCGCCGGCGCCTTGTATCAGCGGCTCAACGATCACTGCGGCGACCTCATCATGATGCTCGGCCAGAGTCTGCTCCATATGGGCGAACATATTGCGCGAATGAGCTTCCCAGCTCATGCCGTCGGGGCGCAGGTAGCAATCCGGGCTAGGGACCTTGAATGTGTCCAGCAGCAGTGGCTTGTAGGTATCGGTAAACAGTGCGACGTCGCCCACTGACATGGCCGCCACGGTTTCGCCATGATAGCTGTTGGTCAGGGTGACGAAACGCTGTTTGTTCGGTTGCCCGATGTTGCGCCAGTAATGGAAGCTCATCTTCAGCGCAACCTCGATGCCGGTCGAACCGTTATCGGTGTAAAACACCCGATCGAGGCCGGCAGGTGTGATCTGTACCAGTCGCTCGGAAAGCTCGACTACCGGCTGATGACTGAAACCGGCGAGCATTACGTGTTCCAGCTGATCGAGCTGATCCTTGATGCGCTGATTGATTCGTGGGTTGGCATGACCAAACACATTGACCCACCATGAACTGACCGCATCCAGATAACGCTTGCCGTCGAAGTCCTCGAGCCAGACGCCCTCGCCGCGTCGTATCGGGATCAGCGGAAGCTGCTCGTGGTCCTTCATCTGGGTACACGGATGCCAGAGTACCGAGAGGTCGCGCTGCATCCAGCTGTCGTTCAGGCTCATGGTCGCTCCTTTGCGTGAATGGAAACCGGCGCAGCCTAGCAGAACTCGTCGGCAGCGCTTTACCGCTGGCGGACATATCTGCCTGGTCGATAGATTGAAACAAAAAAATGCGATCCAATTCGATCTGTTAGTCGTTAGGCTTGTTGGACTTAATTTCGGACCTTTTCCATGCGTTGGCGAAACTCTTCGAACAACTACGGCCTGATCAGCATTTTGATGCACTGGCTAGTGGCAATTGCCGTGGTCGGGCTGTTCGCGTTGGGTTACTGGATGGTAGGCCTGACCTACTACAGCAGCTGGTACCGCACCGCACCGGATGTTCACAAGAGCATCGGCTTGCTGCTGTTGGGGTTGATGATGCTGCGAATCATCTGGAGGTTTGTCAGTCAGGGTCCGGCGCCGCTGGCAAGCCATGGCCGGGCGACGCGTTTGGCTACCAAGGCCGGGCACGGGCTTCTTTATCTGGGCCTGTTCGCCGTGATGATTTCCGGCTACTTGATTTCCACTGCAGATGGCCGCGCGATCAGCGTCTTTGGTTGGTTCGAAGTGCCTGCCTTGGTGACTTCGATACCGAACCAAGAGGACATCGCCGGCCTGGTCCATGAATACCTCGCGTGGGCCTTGGTGATTCTTTCCGGCGTGCATGCTCTGGCGGCGCTGAAACACCATTTCATCGATCACGATTCGACGCTCAAACGAATGCTCGGCCGCGCTTGAAGTATTAATTATCCCAAGGAGACCACAGATGTTAAAAAAAACCTTTGCTGCACTCGCCCTAGGCTCGATGCTGTTCGCAGGACAAGCCGCCGCCGCCGACTATGCGATCGATAAGAAAGGCCAGCACGCCTTCGTCAATTTCAAGATCAGCCACCTCGGTTATAGCTGGCTGTGGGGTACGTTCAAGGACTTCGACGGCAGCTTCAGTTTTGATGCGGCCCAGCCTGAAGCCAGTGAAGTCAACGTGACGTTGCAAACCGCCAGTGTCGATTCCAACCATGCCGAGCGCGACAAGCATCTGCGCAGCGACGATTTCCTCAACGTCTCAGAGCATCCAACTGCCACCTTCAAATCCACTTCGGTGAAGTCGACGGGTGAAGGTACCGCTGATATCACCGGTGATCTGACTCTCAATGGTGTGACCAAGCCGGTGGTGATCGCGGCCAAGTTCATTGGTGAAGGTAAGGATCCCTGGGGCGGTTATCGCGCCGGTTTCGAAGGCGCCACGACGCTGAATCTGAAAGATTTCGATATCAAGATGGACCTGGGGCCAGCATCGCAAACCGTCGATCTGATCATCTCGGTTGAAGGCGTCCGCCAGTAAGGCATTACGCGAACAAGGAACGCCGGCGCAAGCCGGCGTTTTGTTTTCCGCCTCCGAGCGGCAGGACAGGCGCGGATTGAAGCACGGTATGTCCGCTGTAATACGCAGGGCAGAGCCCAGTTTGAGCCCTTGGCTATTTACAAACAGTCGTGCATGTAAGAACATTCGCTGCATTCTGCCATCCGTATCTGGCCAGGGGCGTGCGCTCCCTTGGTTTGCCCGTTCAACGAGGTTCTATTCATGCCCATCAAGTCAGCCGGTGCTGCTCTGATCTCCCTTTTCGCGGTGGTAACCCTGCTCAGCGGCTGTGAGAAAAAAGAGCCCGCGGCACCTGCCGCTCAGGAAATGCCCCAGGTCGGAGTGGTGACGCTCGAGGCTGAGCCTTTCGCCCTGACTACCGAGCTTCCCGGACGGGCGCAACCCTATCGCATCGCCGAAGTGCGTCCCCAGGTGGACGGCATCATTCAGAAGCGGCTGTTTACCGAAGGTAGCGATGTCAAAGCGGGGCAGCAGCTCTATCAAATTGACGACTCGGTCTATCAGGCTGCATACAAGAGCGCCCAGGCCAGCCTGGCATCCACCAAATCGTTGGCCGATCGTTATGCGCTACTGGTCGAAGAGCAGGCGGTCAGCAAGCAGGCTTACGAAGAAGCTCGGGCAGCCAGCCTGCAAGCCGAAGCCAACCTCGAGCAGGCGCGTATCAACGTGCGCTACACCAAGGTCCTGGCGCCTATATCCGGACGTATAGGTCGCTCGGCGATTACCGAAGGAGCGCTGGTCAATAACGGCCAGGTGCAAGAGCTGGCGGTCATCCAGCAGCTCGACCCGATCTATGTCGATGTGACTCAGCCGGCCCGGGAACTGCTCAATCTGCGCCGTGACTTGGCCGAAGGGCGGCTGGAAAAAGCCGGCGAGAACGCAGCCAAGGTGACGCTGACCCTGGAAGACGGCAGTGAATACCCTCACGAGGGCAAGCTTGAGTTCTCGGAAGTATCGGTAGATGCCAGCACCGGTTCGGTGGTGCTCCGCGCCGTGTTTCCCAACCCTGACAAAATGCTGCTCCCAGGCATGTTCGTCCATGCACAGCTGGTGGCCGGCGTGAGAAGTGCCGCGATCCTAGCACCGCAGCAGGGCATCACCCGTACGCCAAATGGCAATGCGACCGCCCTCGTCGTCAACGCCGGCAATCAGGTCGAGCTTCGCCAGGTGGTGGCCTCGCGGACCGTTGGAAACCGCTGGCTGATCAATGAAGGCCTGAACGCTGGGGATCGTCTGATCACCGAGGGCCTGCAATTCATTCGGCCTGGTGTTGAAGTCAAAGCCGTACCGGCTTCCAACGTTGCGTCTGCCCAGCCAAACGCCCAGTAAGGCTGAGCCAAGGATAACCATCCAATGTCTAGATTTTTCATCGATCGTCCCATTTTTGCTTGGGTCATCGCCTTGGTGATCATGCTTGCCGGGGGGCTTGCGATCCTTGGTTTGCCGGTCAACCAGTACCCGAGCATTGCGCCTCCAGCGGTGGGCATTCAGGTTAACTACCCGGGCGCGTCTGCGCAGACCGTGCAGGACACTGTGGTTCAGGTGATCGAACAGCAACTGAACGGCATCGACGGGTTGCGCTACATGTCGTCGGAAAGCAACTCGGACGGCAGCATGAGTATCACGGTGACCTTTGAGCAAGGCACTGACCCGGACATCGCGCAGGTGCAGGTGCAAAACAAGTTGCAGCTGGCTACTCCGCTGCTGCCGCAGGAAGTCCAGCAGCAAGGTATCCGCGTCACCAAGGCAGTGCGTAACTTCCTTATGGTGATCGGTGTGGTGTCCACTGACGGCAGCATGCGCCGAGGTGACCTCTCCGATTACATCGTATCGAACATCCAGGACCCGATTTCCCGTACGGCCGGGGTCGGCGATTTCCAGGTTTTCGGCTCGCAATATGCCATGCGGATCTGGCTCGATCCGGCGAAGCTGAACAATTTTGCCCTTACCCCAGTCGACGTCGGTGATGCGATTCGAGCGCAGAACGTGCAGGTTTCCGGCGGGCAGTTCGGTGGATTACCAGCCGTCCCAGGGCAGCAGCTCAGCGCGACCATCATCGGCAAAACCCGTCTGCAGACACCGGACCAGTTCCGCGACATCCTGCTCAAAGTCAACAATGACGGCTCCCAAGTACGCCTGGGCGACGTTGCACGGGTCGAGCTGGCGGAGCAGAGCTCGGCCATCAGCGCGCTGTATAACGGTAAGCCCGCATCGGCAATCGCCATCAAGTTGGCAACCGGGGCGAATGCGCTGAACACCGCCGAGGCCGTACGCGCGACGATCGCCGAGCTGGAGCCGTTCTTTCCTCCAGGCATGGAAGTGGTTTACCCGTATGACACTTCCCCAGTGGTCTCGGCATCGATTACTGGCGTCGTGCATACCCTGTTCGAAGCGATCGTCCTGGTTTTTCTGGTGATGTACCTGTTCCTGCAGAACTTTCGTGCCACGCTGATCCCGACGCTGGCCGTACCGGTTGTGCTGCTGGGCACGTTCGGCGTTCTTGCAGCGTTCGGATTCAGCGTCAATACGCTGACCATGTTCGCAATGGTGTTGGCGATCGGCCTGCTGGTGGACGATGCCATCGTGGTTGTGGAAAACGTCGAGCGGGTGATGGCCGAAGAAGGTTTGTCACCGCTCGAAGCAACACGCAAGTCGATGACTCAGATCCAGGGCGCGTTGGTGGGTATCGGTCTGGTGCTTTCCGCGGTGTTCGTACCGATGGCGTTCTTCGGTGGCTCGACCGGCGTGATCTACAGGCAGTTCGCGATCACCATTGCCTCGGCCATGACGCTTTCGGTGCTGGTGGCGCTGATCTTCACGCCAGCGCTCTGTGCCACGCTGCTCAAGCCTATTCCGAAGGGGCATCATCACGAGAAGCGTGGCTTCTTCGGCTGGTTCAACCGAACCTTCGATCGGGGCGTCGGCGGCTACGAGAAGGGTGTGCGTAGCGTTCTCAAGCGCAAGATTCCCTACCTGTTGTTATACGCAGGCATTGTTGCCGCCATGGCTGTTCTATTTACCAAGCTGCCAACCTCCTTTCTGCCCGACGAAGACCAGGGCGTGCTCTTCGCCCAGGTCCAGACGCCGGCGGGGTCAACCGCCGAGCGTACTCAGCAAACCGTCGATGCGATGCGTGAGTATCTGTTGAAAGAGGAGTCCGACGTGGTCCAGTCGGTCTTCACGGTGACTGGTTTCAACTTCGCCGGACGCGGGCAGAACTCTGCAATGGCCTTCATCGGCCTGAAGCCCTGGAGCGAGCGCACGGCAGAGGGCCAGGACGTAGCGTCTCTGGCGCAGCGTGCTCAGCGGCACTTTGGTACGTTTCGCGATGCCATGGTCTTTGCCTTTGCGCCGCCTGCCGTCATGGAGCTCGGCAACGCAACCGGTTTCAACTTCTACCTGCAGGACCGCGCCGGTGTCGGCCACGACGTGCTGATGAATGCGCGCAACCAGTTCCTCGGGCTTGCTGCGCAGCATCCGGCGCTGACGGCGGTGCGACCGAACGGCCTCAATGACGAGCCGCAGTATCAGCTGCAGATCGACGATGAGAAGGCTCGGGTGCTTGGCGTGTCGCTCGCGGCAATCAACAACACGTTGTCGATTGGCTGGGGCTCGAGTTATGTGAACGACTTCATCGACCGCGGCCGCGTGAAGAAGGTTTACATGCAGGGCGAGGCGTCTGCGCGAATGAATCCAGAAGACTTTCAGAAATGGTACGTACGCAACGACGAGGGAGAAATGGTGCCGTTCAGCGCATTCGCCAGCGGTGAGTGGGTTTATGGGTCACCCAAGCTGTCGCGCTACAACGGTGTGTCGGCGATGGAAATCATGGGTCAGGCTGCGCCGGGATACAGCTCCGGTGAGGCGATGGCGGCGGTGGAGGAGCTGGCCCAACAGCTGCCGCCGGGCGTGGGTATCTCCTGGACCGGGCTGTCGTACGAAGAACGGCTCTCTGGTGACCAGGCGCCGGCGCTCTACGCGTTGTCCTTGCTGGTTGTTTTCCTCTGCCTTGCGGCGCTCTACGAGAGCTGGTCGATTCCATTCGCGGTCATGCTCGTGGTGCCGCTGGGGGTGATCGGTGCGCTGCTTGCCACCCTCGGCCGCGGTTTATCCAACGATGTGTTCTTCCAGGTTGGTCTGCTGACAACCATCGGCTTGACTGCGAAGAACGCGATCCTGATCGTCGAGTTCGCCAAGGACCTGCACGAGCAAGGCATGAGTCGCTTCGATGCGGCAGTCCAGGCCTGCCGGATGCGTTTGCGTCCTATCGTCATGACCTCGCTGGCCTTTACCCTTGGCGTGGTACCACTAGCGCTGGCGAGCGGTGCGGGTGCCGGCAGCTCGCATGCCATCGGTACCGGTGTAATCGGCGGAATGATCACTGCGACCCTGCTGGTGATCTTCTGGGTGCCGCTGTTCTATGTTCTGGTGTCCTCGATCGGTGATCGTAGAAAAACCGTCGAAGAACCTAAGGGAGATTCACAATGAACAAGTCGGTATTGGCCCTGGCACTGATGGCAGCGCTGAGCGGCTGTTCCCTGATTCCCGAATACCAGCGTCCGGACGCGCCGACAGCGGCCAGTTGGCCGAAAGGCGAAGCCTATGAGTACGCTTCCGGTGCAAGCCAGGGGCAGCAAATGGACTTGGGCTGGGAGGCGTTTTTCCGTGACCCCGCGCTGCGCCAGCTAATTGGCGTGGCGTTGGAAAACAACCGTGATCTGCGTGTCGCGGCGCTCAACGTTGACGCCTATCGGGCGCTGTATCGTATCCAGCGAGCCGACCTGCTGCCCGCCGTGAGTGCCGATGGCGCCGGTAGCCGCACCCGCACGCCAGGGGATCTCAATCAGACCGGGCAAAGCGCGATCAATAGCCAGTACAGTGCGACGCTCGGCGTATCCTGGGAGTTGGATCTCTTCGGTCGTCTCGACAGTTTGCGCGAGCAGGCGCTGCAGGAATACTTCGCCACCGAAGCGGCGCAGCGCAGCACCCAGATCAGCCTGATCGCCAGCGTCGCCAGCGCCTGGCTGACGTTGCAGGCTGACCAGGCGTTGCTGCAGGTCAGCCGCGACACGCTGAAGACATACGAGGAGAGCTTCGGCTTGACGCAGCACAGCTTCGACGTGGGCGTCGCTTCAGCGCTCGAGCTGAGCCAGGCGCGAAGTGCCGTGGACACTGCGCGGGTTCGCATCGAGCAGTACACGCGTCAGGTGGCCCAGGATCGCAACGCCCTGGCCCTGCTTCTCGGGCAGAACGTTCCTGGCAATCTGCCGGCGGCTGGCGAACTGGAGCGCGAGCAGTTGGCGGCGCTGCCCATTGGCCTGCCATCCGACCTGCTCCACAAGCGTCCGGATATCCTTCGGACCGAGCATCAGCTCAGGGCGGCGAATGCCAATATTGGCGCGGCACGAGCTGCATTCTTTCCACGTATTAGTCTGACGGGCGCAGCAGGCACGGCGAGCAGCGAGCTCTCCGGTCTGTTTGACGGCGGCTCCAGCTACTGGAACTTCTCGCCGAGCATCAGTGTGCCGATTTTCAATGCCGGCCAATTGCGCGCCAATCTCGACTACGCCGAAATTAGCCGCAACATTCAGGTCGCCCAGTACGAGCAGGCTATCCAGACAGCATTTCGCGAGGTAGCCGATGGTCTGGCTGCGCAGGCGACCTATACCCGCCAGGTGCAGGCGCAGCGCGATTTGCTGGAGACGAGCGAAGACTACTTCCGGTTGGCAGAACGGCGTTACCGAACCGGCGTGGACAGCTACCTGACCCTGCTCGATGCCCAACGCCAGCTGTTCGAGGTGAAGCAGCAGTACATCGGCGATCGTTTGGCGCAGATGATCAGCGAGGTCGATCTATTCAAGGCGCTGGGTGGCGGTTGGGACGCGCAAGCCGAGCCGATTCCCAGCGAAGGCTGACAGCCGTTATCGGCAGGTATCGCCGCTCGCTATACCTGCTGGAGCTGCACCAACAAAAACGCCGCCTTTGAGGGCGGCGTTTTCGTTGGGCTTTACGACTCAGCGATTGCGGGTGAGCAAGGCTGGTTTTTCGCTACGAGGCTTGCTTGGTAGCTGGTCCAGCTGCTCAACACTCGGTAATCGATCGAGCTTCGATTCCTTGTGGATGATCACCGGCTGCTTTTCCTTCGGTTTGGCGGCGACCTCCTGGCGGGCGCCGTCGTCGCGGTCGTTCCGACGGCCTTCGTTCTTGCGTCGAGGCTGGCTACCGCGGGGCTGGCCCTGCCGCTTGCCTTTGCCCTGACCCGCGCTGCCTGTCGAGGCGCCAGCGCCACGAGGATTTGCCGCAGCAGTGCGCGGCTGGCTGGTGCCTGGTTGAGCGGGAGCGCCCGGACGGCGGCCACGGTTCTGCTTTTGGTAAGGGCTGACGTAATCAACGCGGTTGCCGAAGTTGTCCAGCTCGTCATCCAGAAACACTTCGGGATCACGATCGTTGGGCAGGCGCGGCGGACGGCTGGCCGGTGCTGCGGCGGTGCCGGGCGCTGCTGAGCTCTGGCTGGTACCGGTACTGGTACTGGTGTTGGTGCTGCGTGGCTTGTTCCGGCCACGGCGATTGCGCTCACGCTCTTTCGGTTCACTGCTCGTTTCAGCGGTCTTGGTGGCGCGGGGCTTGCGTTCGCCGTTGCGAGGCGGGCGCGGCTGACGTGGCTCGCGCACTTCCGGCTTTTCCGCCTCGATGGTGCTGGCATCGAAGCCCATCAGATCCCCGTCCGGGATCTTCTGCTTGGTCATCCGCTCGATGCCTTTGAGCAGCTTTTCCTCGTCGGGTGCCACCAGCGAGATGGCCTCACCGCTGCGTCCGGCACGGCCGGTACGACCGATACGGTGTACGTAGTCTTCCTCGACATTCGGCAGCTCGAAGTTGACCACATGGGGCAACTGATCGATATCCAGGCCGCGCGCGGCGATATCGGTGGCGACCAGGATACGTACCTGGTTGGCCTTGAAGTCGGCCAACGCCTTGGTACGCGCGTTCTGGCTCTTGTTGCCATGAATCGCGACCGCCGGCAGGCCATGCTTGTCGAGGTACTCGGCGAGGCGATTGGCGCCATGCTTGGTGCGGGTGAACACCAGCACCTGTTCCCAGGCACCCTGGGTGATCAGGTGGGCCAGCAGGGCACGTTTGTGCGAGGCAGCCAGGCGGAATACGCGCTGCTCGATGCGTTCGACCGTGGTGTTCGGCGGCGTGACCTGGATCTTCTCCGGTTCGTGCAGCAGTTTGCCGGCAAGGTCGGTGATGTCCTTGGAGAAGGTTGCCGAGAACAGCAGGTTCTGGCGCTTGGTTGGCAGCTTGGCCAGCACCTTCTTGACGTCGTGAATGAAGCCCATGTCGAGCATGCGGTCGGCTTCATCAAGGACCAGAATTTCCACATGGGAAAGGTCGATGGCCTTCTGGTTAGCCAGGTCGAGCAGTCGACCCGGGCAGGCAACCAGTACGTCAACGCCTTTGGCCAGCGCCTGGACCTGCGGGTTCATGCCGACGCCGCCGAAGATCACCGCGCTTTTCAGTGGCAGATCGCGGGCGTAGAGCTTGAAGCTGTCGTGTACCTGGGCGGCGAGTTCGCGCGTTGGCGTCAGCACCAGCACGCGCGGTTGGCGCGGGCCGTGGCGATGCTCGCGGTCGGGATGGCCGCCCGGGAAGAGAATTTCCAGTACGGGGAGAGCAAAACCACCGGTTTTGCCGGTGCCCGTCTGTGCTGCGACCATCAGGTCGCGTCCTTGCAACACGGCGGGAATGGCCCGCTGTTGCACGGGTGTAGGCTGGGTATAACCGGCGGCCTCGACGGCACCGGCCAAAGCCTCGGAGAGACCGAGGGAAGCAAAGGACATGAGAAATCCTGTCTTGTGTAGGGCGCGGCCCTGGGATGGTCATGCCTGGTTTGAATCGCGACTGGCGTGCGATCCCGTCCGGTCCTGCCGCATTGAAAGATGCTGGCATCCGGGCGTAAACCTGGCGGAAGCGCGGAGTATAACAGAGCCTGTTAACGCCGCATTGGTAGGACAGTGTGGCAGTTCGCAGGTTCATTGGCCAGCTCCCTGTTTTCGCAGGGAGCTGGATCGATGGTTCAGCGGGCCAGCTTGAGGTTGTTCCAGATGGCCAAGCTGGGCTCGGCCTGGTTCAGCGTATAGAAGTGCAATCCCGGCGCACCACCGGTCAGCAGCTTTTCGCACATCTCGCTGATTACCTGTTCGCCGAAGGCCTGGATGCTTTCCATGTCATCACCATAGGACTCTAGCTGCTTGCGAACCCAGCGCGGAATCTCGGCACCACAGGCGTCAGAGAATCGCGCGAGCTTGCTGTAGTTGGTGATCGGCATGATGCCCGGGACGATCGGCGTCTGCACGCCTAGCTTGCGCACCCGCTCGACGAAGTAGAAGTAGCAGTCGGCGTTGAAGAAATACTGGGTGATGGCACTGTCCGCGCCGGCCTTGGCCTTACGCACGAAGTTGGCCAGGTCCGCCTCGAAGTTGCGCGCCTGCGGATGCATCTCCGGATAAGCCGCGATTTCGATGTGGAAATGATCGCCCGTTTCGGCGCGAATGAACTCGACCAATTCATTGGCGTAGCGCAGCTCGCCGCTGGCCATGCCCATGCCGGATGGTAAATCGCCGCGCAGCGCAACGATGCGCTTGATGCCGGCGTTCTTGTACAGGTTCAGCAGCTCGCGCAGTTCCTGTTTGCTATCGCCGACACAGGAGAGGTGCGGTGCGGTGGGCACCTTCACATCGCCGTCGAGTTGCAGCACAGTGTTCAGTGTGCGGTCGCGGGTCGAACCACCGGCGCCGTAGGTGCAGGAGAAAAAATCGGGTTTGTATTCGGCCAGCTTGCGTGCAGTGGCCAGCAGTTTTTCGTGCCCGGCTTCGGTCTTGGTAGGAAAGAACTCGAAGCTGATGGAGGGGCGGGGAGACGTCATTGTTGGAGATTCCTTTAGCGGCAAGCATCGAGACGAAAGCTGCAAGCCCGCACTGTGCGGCTTGCAGCTTATAGCTTTCAGCTCGAGGCTGCTCTTAGTAGCGATAGCTATCCGGCTTGAACGGACCTTCGACTTCCACGCCAATGTACTCGGCCTGGGTCGGCGTCAGACGGGTGATGACGCCACCGAAGCCTTTGACCATTTCGGCAGCGACTTCCTCGTCGAGCTTCTTCGGCAAGACCATCACGGTGACGTTCTTGGTCTTTTCGATCACCGGCAGATCGGCGAACTTTTCATTGAACAGGTGGATCTGTGCCAGCACCTGGTTGGCGAACGAGCCGTCCATGATCCGGCTCGGGTGGCCCGTGGCGTTGCCCAGGTTCACCAGACGACCTTCAGCCAGCAGAATCAGGTAGTCGCCGTTGTTTGCATCGAAGCTGCCCGGGCCGGTGCGGTGGATCTTGTGCACCTGCGGCTTGACCTCTTCCCACGCCCAGTTCTTGCGCATGAAGGCGGTGTCGATCTCGTTGTCGAAGTGACCGATATTGCACACCACGGCGCGCTTCTTCAGACCCTTGAGCATGCCGGCATCGCAGACGTTGGCGTTGCCGGTGGTGGTGACGATCAGGTCGATCTTGCCCAGCAGCGCGGTGTCGATGCAGCCATCGGTGCCGTCGTTGAGGCCGTCCTTGTATGGAGAGACCAGTTCGAAGCCGTCCATGCAGGCCTGCATGGCGCAGATGGGATCGACTTCGGAGATTTTGACGATCATGCCTTCCTGGCGCAGCGACTGCGCCGAGCCCTTGCCCACGTCGCCATAGCCAATCACCAGTGCCTGCTTGCCGGACAGCAGGTGGTCAGTGGCACGCTTGATTGCGTCGTTGAGGCTGTGGCGGCAACCGTACTTGTTGTCGTTCTTGCTCTTGGTGACCGAGTCGTTGACGTTGATCGCCGGGATCTTCAGGGTGCCTTTCTTCAGCATGTCCTGCAGGCGATGCACGCCGGTGGTGGTTTCTTCGGTGACGCCATGCACGCACTCGAGCACTTGCGGATATTTGTCATGCAGGATCTGAGTCAGGTCGCCACCATCGTCGAGGATCATATTGGCGTCCCACGGCTGGCCGTCCTTGAGGATGGTCTGCTCGATGCACCATTCGTATTCTTCTTCGGTCTCGCCTTTCCAGGCAAATACCGGGATACCGGCGGCGGCGATGGCTGCGGCCGCCTGATCCTGGGTGGAGAAGATGTTGCAGCTGGACCAACGTACTTCGGCGCCGAGGACGGTCAGCGTCTCGATCAGTACAGCGGTCTGGATGGTCATGTGGATGCAGCCGAGGATTTTCGCGCCTTTGAGCGGCTGCTCACCAGCGTACTTGTGGCGCAGACCCATCAGGGCGGGCATTTCGGATTCGGCGATGATGATTTCGCGACGGCCCCAAGCGGCCAGGGAAATGTCGGCGACCTTGAAATCGTTGAAACCGGCAGGCGTCATGACAGCGCTCATTGAAGAGTTCTCCATTCGTTTTGTGCGAATGGGCGCCGTTGATGCGTATGGTTAACGCCCCATCCGAGCCTGACAGGTGAAGCCTGATTTGAATCTGCTGCGCCGCGTCAGGTAGCTCGCGTGGCTTGCAAGATCCGAAACAGGTTTCATACCTGCTGCAGCGCCCCTCGGACAGGTGGCGGGCACGGCCGAACAGTGTCGGCGGTGTGAAGCCCGGCGATTATAGCTGTGACCGCAGCCAATCCCAAGTCCGGCGCAGCGCAGTCCGTCAGGGCTGGTAGGCGCTGTCGCGGATGCAGATCCGCTGTACCAGGCGGCCGATGCTCAGGCCCTGTACGAGGATCGAAAAGAGCACCACCAGATAGGTGATGTTGAGTAACAGGTTGCGCTCTTCGCTGGCCGGCAGCGCCAGGACTAGAGCAACCGAGATGCCGCCACGCAGCCCACCCCAGGTGAGGATGCGCACGGTGCCGTTAGGTAGGGCTCGGCCGAGCCTGCGTAGCAGCAGCGCTGGCGGGCCGACCGCCACCAGACGCGTGGCGAGTATCAGCAGCGTGACGCACAGGGCAATCAGCAGGTATTGCGCGCTGAAGGGCAGCAGCACCAGCTCCATGCCGATCAGTACGAAAAGCACAGCGTTGAGAATCTCGTCGAGCAGCTCCCAGAAATTGTCGAGGTTCTCCCGGGTGTGCTCGGACATGGCGTGACTACGGCCCTGATTGCCGATAATCAGCCCGGCTACAACCATGGCGATCGGGCCGGATATGTGCAGGTGCGTCGCCAGTGTATAGCCGCCCAGAACCAGGGCCAGCGTCAACAGCACCTCGATCTGATACTGATCGATGCTTTTCAGCAGGGCGAAGGTCATTGCGCCGAGCAGTGCGCCGAGCAGCATGCCTCCGCCGGCTTCCTCGACGAACAGCCAGACCGCTTCGCCGGCGCCCGGCGCTTCACCTCTGGCCAGCACGCCCAGCAGCACGGTGAATACCACCACCGCGACGCCATCATTAAAGAGTGATTCGCCGACGATTGTGGTCTCCAGCGTCTTCGGCGCACCGGCTGAACGCATGATGCCCAGCACTGCAATCGGGTCGGTGGGGGAGATGAGCGCGCCGAACAACAGGCAGTAGATCAGTGGCGGTTGCAGTCCGAACAGATCGAGAATCCACCAGCTGCCGAAGCCGATCACGGTGGTGGAGAACAAGACGCCGATGGTCGCCAGCAGACCGATCGCCCAGCGACGAGCGCGCAGATCGGACAGGTTGATGTGCAGGGCGCCGGCAAACAACAGGAACGACAGCATGCCGTCCATCAGCAGGTGGTTGAAGTCGATGCGCCCTACTAGCGCTTCGATCTGCGCTTCGAGCGCCGGCAACCCCAGCATGGTCAACCCATGCAGCAAAAGGGAGAACGCCAGGGCCGTGGCCATGACCCCGATCGTGGGTGGAAGCCCTATGAAACGGTAATTGACGTAGGCGAGTAGCGCAGTGAGGCTGATAAATATGGCCGAGAGTTCAAGCATGCGATCCCCGAGTCGAGTTTCAGTGTCGAATGCAGAGTGGACCCGTCAGCGAACAGATTGGTGCCGACGCGAACGCCGGCCGGGCGTATGTCCGGCGGTGGCAGAACTCAGCCCGCACGAGAACGGTCACAACAAACAGGTTCGGTGAATCTCGCCGGGCGCATGACTCAGGAGCCGCCAACATGAATTTCTTGTTCCGTTGCGTTCTGCTTGCCCTAGCTGCCGCCTTTACCCTGCCGGCTGCCGCCAATTCCTGCTATGTCAGTGCCGAAACCTCCGGTGCGGTTCCGCCGCCTGTGGCGACGGAAAAATGCTTCGAATATCAAGGCGTGAAAGACGACGCCATCGACTGGGTATGCCAGGACAACGAAGCGATCAAGAATTCCCATCGGGAAATCCGGGATAGCTGTCCAGCTGGTCATTTTGGCATCTGCACCGCAGCGCTTACACCTGCAACCCTCGCCAACGAGCGTGCCACTGGTTCGCAGGCGGATAACGGCACCTTGCCGACCACCGTCCCCAAGGATGCTCGGATAGTCACCTACCATTACCAGTCCAGTGATCGTGCGCAGACCAAGATCGATTGTGAAAGCGCCGGCGGTGAATGGTGGCAGTAGCCCCGAGGCGTTTGGTGAAACGACCGCTTGCAGGGATAATCGCGGGCCGTTGTACTTCCGAGTGGTCGAGCCATGAAACTGTTCCCGTTGAGTGTGTCGCTGGTCGCCGCCCTTGCATTGGTCGGCTGCGACCGCATCGACCCCAACTCACCGCTCGGCAAGCGCAAGGCCATCTATCAGGAGATGCTCGATACCAAGGAAGACCTGGGAGGCATGCTGCGTGGGCGTCTGGCGTTCGACCCGCAGGGTTTCGTCAACGGCGCGGCAAAGCTGGACGAGCTGTCGCGGCAACCCTGGCAGCACTATCCTGAGGTCAAGGAAGAACAGAGCGATGCCCGCGAAGACGTCTGGCAGCAGCAGGAGCGCTTCAACCAGATGGCTCGAGAGCTAGAGGCGCACACTGCGGCACTGGTTGCCGTGACGACTCAGGCGCCCGTGACTGCCGACAGCGTCGCGCCGGCCTTCCAGCGCGTGGAAGATGCCTGCGAAACCTGCCATAAAGAATTCCGAGCGTATTGATATCAGCCCGAAGCGGCGGCTGATCAGCGCTTGGCTGCTTCCAGCTGCTTACGTGCATGGTCCAGGCGTCGCTTGCCCAGCTCGATCATCTGGGCATCGCCCGTTCCGAGCGCTTCGCGCAACTGCGCTTCGCGCTCGCTGGCCAGGCGGGTCGCCTGCTCAATCTCGGCATGATTAGGGTGTATCGGGATCATGCCACGGCAGCGTTCGTTGAGGTTTTTCAAGCGTTCTTCAAGCGCTATTCGGTGACTGTCGTCACCCTTGAGGCGAGCATCCTGGATCTGTTCGCCGAGCGTCTTGCGGGCGTCGCGGCAGGCGTCGGGTGCAGCAATCGATGCCTGCGCGCTGCAGAAGCTGAAAAACAGCAAAAGAATGCTTCGCCGGAACATGGGTACTCCTTTTCTTATTGTTGTTGTTCTGACTGGGTTGAGCCGGCTAAGTGCCGTCAGAACCCGGCGATCCCCGCCCTGCGTAGTTGATCGCGCAACTTGACGACCTCTGGCACTCTAAAGAATGCGTGCAACTGACGTGCTCGCGCGGCGCCGATTCCCGGCTCAGCCTGCCATTGTGCGGCGCTTCTCGCTGCCAGGGTGTCCCAGTCCGCCGCGATGGTGGCATCGCCGCTTGGCGGTAAACCGATCGCCTGCAGCCAGGCGCCGAATGTGCGCCCACGAGCCAGCCGATAGCTGGCCACCAACGCTTCGGCGCGGATCTGGCCGATGCCGGGTATCTGTTGAAGTCGGGCTTCGTCCAGGTTCAGCCAGCCGAGCAGTTCAGTCAACGCGCCCGCATCGACCAGTGTTTTCCACGTGCCCGGTCCCATTCCCGGCAGATCCAGCCCTTTGTTGCCACTCAACCAGGTCAGACGTGCGATGAACTGCTGACTGCAGTCCGGAGTGGCGCGCCAGCAGCTCTGCCAATGGTAGTCGGCGGGGTTGGGCGCTTCGATCTCGCCTCGTCGCTGCGCTCGCCGGACAACCGCATCGAGCTGCGGAATCGTCAGCCCGGCTAGGGTGATCGCGACCTGATCGCCGGGCAGGACGTCGTCTGCACGCCAACGCGCGACAGAACCGAGGCTGACGCGAGTGATGCGTCGACCATCGAGCCGGACCGGCTCCAGCTGCAATACTGGCGTGATCCGCCCACTTCGCCCGATCGTGAACTGCACTTGCCTGACCTGTGTCAGCGCGGTGCGCAGCGGATATTTCCAGGCTGCCGCCCAGTGCGGTGGCTGGGCTTGCCAGCGTTTGCCGTTCGGCCGTGTACCCTGGCGCAGCACCACGCCGTCCGTGGCGAAGGGCAGTGGCCGGCGATACCAGTGTTCGCGCCAGCGCTCGGCTTGCTGTGGGCTGATGATCGGCTGGGTCAGCTCCGCGCTTGCGCTGAAGCCAAGGGCAGCCAGGCCATCCAGGCGCGGCTGCATTTCTGCCGGCCCGTTGGGCCAGTCCCAGACAAACAGACCGATTCGTGCCGCTGTGGTCTCGTCGACCTCCTGTCGAGCCATGGCACCTGCGACCTTGCTGCGTGCACCCGCGCTACCAGCCGTTGCCTGGATATGCGCATTGAGGCGCCAGTAAAGCTCGCCTTGCAGGATCAGTTCGTCATGGCCCGGCAAATGCTGCGGTATTGCCGGCAGTTGCCTGGCCCGTTCGGTCCAATCCTGTCCATGACTGCCATTGCCACGGCTGATCGCCTGGCTCAGGCGCCCGTTCCGGTAATGCAACGTGACCGCGATACCGTCGACTTTCGGCTGAATCCAGAGGTCTTCTCGAGATCCGATCCAGGCTTGTACGGCGGCGGTGTCGGCCAGTTTCACGAGACCGGTTTGGGCGATGGGATGCGCGACCGGCCCAGTGCTACTGCCGAGCGGGTCCGTGGCACTCGATGGGATACGCGGAAAGCAGGTCTGCCAATGCTCCAGCTGCTGTCGTGACTGGTCGTACAGCTCGTCATCGATCAGGGATATACCGCGCCGATGGTAGGCATCGTCCCAGGTGCTCAGTTGCTGCTGGAGGCCGGCGATTTCTTCAGCGGCGTGACGGTCGTTCCAATCGGGGCAGCTGGCCAGGCTGACGGCGGAGAACAGAGAAAATATGAATGCGATCGAACCTTGCATGGGAGCATCCTTGCTCGTTGGGGAGCACCATTCTGCCTCGCTGTGCCTGACGCGGCCGTGCGCTGGCGCATGTTGAGCCACTCCGGAGAGACCGCCGCATCAATTCACCGTACGCAGGGATCTCGCTCGGGTGAACCATGTCCGCCCGTCGCGGCCAGAACCGGATGTCATCGAAAAATCATCCGCAGGCTTAACGGAGCAGTGTTGTGCCCAATGCGCCGGCGATTATAGGCGGCCGAGCCATCACCGGCGGCTCTCTGTAGCCAGTGTCGGCTGCATGATCGGTATCAACCGCATCGATTAGTGAGCTAACCAACTGCGTCGTACAATCGTCAGCCAATGTTTTGAGGAGCGTTTCATCCGTGCAGCCCGTGATCTCCATCGAACAGCTGAGCAAGACCTACGCGTCAGGGCATCCGGCGCTCAAACAGATCGACCTGCAGATCCGCCAAGGCGAAATCTTCGCCCTGCTGGGCCCCAATGGGGCAGGCAAGACCACGCTAATCAGCATCATCTGTGGCATCGTCAACCCGGGTAGCGGGCGGGTAATGGTCGACGGCTTCGACATCATCAGCGACTACCGCGAAGCCCGTTCGAAGATCGGGCTGGTGCCGCAGGAGCTATTCAATGAAGGCTTCGAAAGCGTCTGGGCCACGGTGCGCTTTTCCCGCGGGCTGTTCGGCAAGGCACCGGATGATGCTTATCTGGAAAAGCTTTTGCGTGATCTATCGCTGTGGGACAAGAAGAGCGCACGGATCATCGAGCTATCCGGTGGGATGAAACGCCGTGTGATGATTGCCAAGGCGCTGTCGCACGAACCGAGCATCCTGTTTCTCGACGAACCCACCGCTGGCGTCGACGTCGAGCTGCGGCGCGACATGTGGGAGATGGTGCGCGGCCTGCGCGAGCGCGGGGTGACCATCATCCTCACCACGCACTACATCGAAGAGGCCGAGGAAATGGCCGACCGCATCGGGGTGATCAGCAAGGGCGAGATCATCCTGGTCGAGGACAAGCAGGTGCTGATGCACAAGCTCGGCAAGAAGCAACTGACTCTACATCTGCAGCGGTCGCTGGCGGAGATTCCGAGCGAGCTGGCCGGGTATCCGCTGGAGCTGGTCGATTCCGGCAACCAGCTGGTGTTCACCTTCGATGCTCAGCACGAGGACACCGGTATCGCCGACCTGCTCAGGCGTCTCGCCGAGCACGGCATCGATTTCAAGGATCTGCAATCGAGTCAGAGTTCGCTGGAAGAAATCTTCGTCAGTCTGGTAAAGGGCAGCCGCACATGAATTTCCATGCAATCCGCGCCATCTACCTGTTCGAGCTGGCGCGCACCTGGCGCACGCTGTTGCAGAGCATCGCTACACCGGTAATCTCAACTTCGCTGTACTTCGTGGTGTTCGGCTCGGCCATTGGTTCGCGTATGGAGGCGATGCATGGCATCCCTTACGGCGCGTTCATCATCCCCGGCCTGATCATGATGGCGCTGTTGACCGAAAGCATCTCTAACGCCTCGTTCGGTATCTACATGCCGCGTTATTCAGGGACGATCTACGAGGTGTTGTCGGCGCCGGTCTCGTACTTTGAGATCGTCATCGGCTATGTCGGTGCGGCGGCGACCAAGTCGATCATCCTGGGGCTGGTGATTCTGCTGACCGCTCGATTGTTCGTCGATTACGAAATTGCCCACCCGTGGGTGATGGCGCTGTTCCTGGTGCTGACGGCGGTGACCTTCTGCCTGTTCGGTTTCATCATCGGCATCTGGGCGGACGGTTGGGAAAAGCTGCAGATCGTCCCGTCACTGATCGTCATGCCGCTGGCCTTTCTGGGCGGTAGCTTCTATTCCATCGAAATGCTTCCGCCGCTGTGGCAGAAGGTCACTTTGTTCAATCCAGTGGTGTACCTGATCAGCGGGTTTCGCTGGAGCTTTTATGGGGTATCCGACGTTAACGTCGGCATCAGCCTGGTCATGACGCTGGGCTTCCTGGCGCTGTGTTTGGGCTTGATCTGGTGGATCTTCAAGACGGGTTACCGGTTGAAGAACTGAGCCTGGTCCGTCGTACGGCTACGTACTCATCGCAAAAAAAGCCCCGCTCAGCTCTGCGCTGGCGGGGCTTTTTGCTGCGGTCTGTACTTACAGGCCAGCAGCCGCGCGCAGGGCGTCGGCCTTGTCGGTCTTTTCCCAGGTGAAGGCGGTGAAGGTGTCGCCACCGACCGTCATTTCATAGGGATCGCGACCGAAGTGGCCGTAGGCCGCGGTGGCTTTGTACATCGGGTGCAGCAAGTCGAGCATGGTGGTGATCGCGTACGGGCGCAGATCGAAATGCTCACGAACCAGCGCAACGATCTTTTCATCGCTGAGCTTGCCGGTGCCGAAGGTGTTGATCGAAATCGAAGTCGGTTGTGCGACGCCAATGGCGTAGGAAACCTGGATCTCGCAGCGCTCGGCAAGACCTGCGGCGACGATGTTCTTCGCCACGTAGCGGCCCGCGTAGGCAGCGGAGCGGTCGACCTTGGACGGGTCCTTGCCGGAGAAGGCGCCGCCGCCGTGACGGGCCATGCCGCCGTAGGTGTCGACGATGATCTTGCGTCCGGTCAGGCCGCAGTCACCTACCGGGCCGCCGATGATGAACTGGCCGGTCGGGTTGATGTGGAACTGGGTGTCTTTGTGCAGCAGTTCGGCCGGGATCACGTGTTTGACGATCAGCTCCATCACCGCTTCCTGCAGGTCGGCATGCTTGACCTCAGGGTTGTGCTGGGTGGAGAGCACGATGGCGTCGATGCCGACAACCTTGCCGCCTTCGTAACGGCAGGTGACCTGGCTCTTGGCGTCTGGGCGCAGCCACGGCAGCAGGCCGTTCTTGCGCGCTTCGGCCTGGCGCTCGACCAATGCGTGGGAGAAGCGGATCGGGGCGGGCATCAAGACGTCGGTCTCGTTGCTGGCGTAGCCGAACATCAAGCCCTGGTCGCCGGCACCCTGGTCTTCCGGCTTGGTGCGGTCGACGCCCTGGGCGATGTCCACCGACTGCTTGCCGATGATGTTGATGATGCCGCAGGTGGCGCCATCGAAGCCGACTTCGGAGCTGTTGTAGCCGATGTCGATGATAACGTCGCGCACCAACTGCTCGAGGTCGACCCAGGCGCTGGTGGTGACTTCGCCGGCAACGATCGCAACGCCGGTCTTGACCAGGGTTTCACAGGCCACACGGGCGTGTTTGTCCTCGGCGATGATGGCGTCCAGCACCGCATCGGAGATCTGGTCGGCGATCTTGTCCGGGTGCCCTTCGGACACGGACTCGGAGGTGAAAATCGAGTATTCGCTCATCTATCGGTTCCTAAATTACCGGTGGGTGAGTCGGCTGTCAGTGGTGGGCCGGGAAAAGTACCGGGCCTGGATCTGAAAACCGTTCTTCAAGCCAATGTAGAGGCTCTCGCCGGGCGTGAGCCCCGCGGCATCGGCCCAACGGGCCAGATCGTCCTGTTCGAAGCCCAACCAGAGATCGCCGCAGGCCTCCCTGGCCCAACTCTGGTTGTGGCTGCACAACTCGGTGATCAGCAGACTGCCGCCCACGTTCACCAGCCGTGTCAGTTGCTTCATTGCTTCGCCCGGCGCTGCCAGGTGATGCAGAACCATGTTCAATACGACGCAATCGGCTGAAGGACATTCGTCCTGCAACGCGTCGGCGAGTTTCAGCTCGACATTGTTCAGTGCTGCTTGCTCGCAGCGTGTGCGTGCCAGCTCAAGCATTGCTGGGCTGTTATCGACCGCCACCACCCTCGCGAATCGGTGCGCCAGCTCGGGCAGAAAGCTGCCATCCCCCGGCCCGACTTCGAGCGCTGTCGCCGTGGGCGCGAAATTCAGCGCATCGAGCAGCGCCACTACGCTATCGCGATATTGCGGCAGCCCGGCGATCAGGTCTTGGCGGGCCTGGAAGCTGCCGGCCATGCGTGCGAAGAAATCTTCGCTGGCCGCGCTGCGCTGGGCATGCACCGCCGCGATTCGTGCCTGCACGTCGAGCGGCAGGCTCAACTGGTCGACTTCCTCCAGCAGGGCGGCGTGCAGTTTGCCACCAAGGCTGTCGCCCTGGGGCAGGGCTCGGCGGTAGAAGATCGCATTGCCTTCGCGTCGGGTCGCCAGCAGGCCGGCCTGGGTCAGCACCTTCAAGTGGTGACTGATACCGGATTGTCCTGTGGCGAAGATCTGCGCCAGCTCGAGCACACCGAACGAATCGTTGGCCAGCGCCCGCAGCACATTCAGACGCAGCGCATCGCCGCCGGCCTTGCACAGGGCGGCGAGCTGATCGCTGTCATCGAAGGAAATCTGGGGAATGCGCAGGCTCATAGGCCGCGCAGTCTAGTCGGTCACTTTTCGTCCAGCAATGGCTGTATCAAAAAGTTTTGATATTGAATGGGCCGGCAATTAGTTGACCAAGCTGGTAATGCCCATGCCACAGGACACCAATCCAAGGGCGAGAAGGAAAAAATTCGGCAGCAGATCAAGCAGTTGCTGCAGCCGCTCGTGGCTGGACAGCTTTCGCGAGACCAGGCTGTAGGCAATCAGAATCGTCACATCGACCAGCGCCCAGATGACGATCAGTGCTGCAGCCTGAGGTGCGAACGGCTGAGCGGGGAGAATGAAGCCCGGCAGGAAGGCGAGAAAGAACAGAATGTCCTTGGGGTTCGACAGGCCGACCGCCATGGCGCGCCAGAAGTAATGGACATGCGACCGTGGTAGGTGCGGCTTTGCATCGTTGCCCCCGCACAGGCCATCCGCGCCGAGCCAAATCAGATAAAGGCCACCGAGCACCTGGCCCCACTCAAGAATGATCGGCTCCAGGTCCAGCGCCAGGTAGATCAGAACCAATGCTGCGATCAGCAGGAGCTGGGCGGAGAGCACGCCGCCAAGAATCGTCCAGGCCGGCCAGCTGCGCCGTGCATCGGCGATCACCAGCGCGACGACTGGCCCGGGGGAGGCAATCAACAGGGCGACCGCGGCGGTGAAGGCGAGGTAGGTGGCGTTCATAGTTCGGTTACCAGTTCGAAGATGCGCGACTGTTTGCCCAACTTTTCCGTGTAAAAGCGCAGGTTGCAGGTGGCGAAGGCGCGTTGCATCCAGCGGTCACTGCCGTCGAAACGGGCCGTGAAGGGGCTGCGTGCGTGCGCGGTGCGACGGTTGTCGATGATCAGCAGATCGCCACAGCTGAGCCGCACCGGCTCGACGACATCCCAGGCGATGCCGTGCAGGGCATCGAGAGTGCGTTGGGCGCGGTCGCTGTAGGCGACCATGAACTGCGGATCGAAACGAAAGAAAGGTGCATTGGGATCGCCATAAAGCACGGTCTGATGCTTGTTGATATCGATGCGCTGATTCTTCTCGGTCGGGCCGTAATCGGAGAAGAAGTTGTACGGCTCGTTGAGCAAGAACGCCTGCTGCTCATAGCTCAGGCGCTCGAGAATGCGCTCAATCGAGGCAACGTAGGTGACCGCTTCGGCCGCCGGATCTTGGCGTAGGCAGAGAAGGACGAGGTAGTCCGGTTGGATGGCGTGAAAGGCGTTCTCGGTATGCAGGTCGAGTTCAGTATCGAAGCTGTCCGAGGTCGCGGTGCGCGATTGCGTCTGGTGCGGAAAGAAATTGTTGACGATGCCGCCATTGGATTCCTGGACGTAGCCGATCGGCTCGCCGAGCAGGGCGGTGGCCTGAAGTAGCAGACGTTCGCTGCGATCGTCCGTCTTGCAAAGCGCCTCACGTGACACTGGAGTAGCCGGTATGTCGCCGATGGGCATGTCTGACAGCAGTAGAAATCCCTGAGGATTTCCGAATAGTCTGAATTTGAGAATCTGTTCAATCTGTGTCTGGCTCAGCCCTCCGGTGCTGATGCTGGAAGCCAGAAGTTCATCGATGGGGTTGGACATATCATCCTTACCTGTTGTTAATGGGGTCCTGGTTGGCAGGGCTTCGCTACCGACCCCGCGAAGCGAGTATTGGTGCGTGTCGGAGGGTTTCAAAATGGAAAATGCGGGCGGGTACGATGAGTTTTACTCATGCTGGTGGCTAGGGGCATGACGTTGCGCCTGCCCCCGCTCTACGCGTTACGTGCATTCGAGGCCGCCGCACGTTTCAGCTCGTTCACCCAGGCGGCGAACAGTCTGTGCATCACCCAGAGCGCAATCAGCCGCCATGTCCGCACCCTGGAAGAAAGCCTTGGCTGTCAGCTGTTCGAGCGTCATGGCTCCAGGCTGGCGCTGACCGACGCCGGTCGGCGGCTGGCAGGGGACCTCAAACACGGTTTCCGGTTGATCGAGAGTGCCTGCGTGGCGGTCAGCCGTCAGGGCGGCGCGTTGCGCCTGAAGGCGCCTTCCACCCTGACCATGCGTTGGTTACTGCAGGTGCTTGATGGTTTTCATGCCGAACATCGTCAGGGGCGGGTGCACCTGACCAGTGCCTGGATGGACCTTGACGAGGTGGATTTCTATGGCGAGCCGTTCGATTGCGCGGTGCTGCTGGGCAACGGTGATTTTCCGGCCGAGTGGCGCAGCGTAAAGCTGTTCGATGAATGGCTGGTGCCGGTCTGTTCTCCCGCGATCTGCACTGACAGGCCCTGGGATGCCGAGACGTTAGCCGCTGCTGAATTGATTCACCCGTCGCGCGATTGTCGCGACTGGCGGCGTTGGCTGGAGCGGGTAGGGTTGGGCGAGGCGGTGGACTGGCGCAAGGGCACGCTGTTCGACACCCTGGAGCTGGGTATCTCGGCCGCGGCGCTGGGCCATGGCGTGTCCATTGGCGACCTGGCACTGGTGGGCGCTGAGCTACGCCGCGGAACCCTGGCATTGCCGTTCGATACGGCGGTGCGCACCGGCGACAGTTATTACCTGGTCTGGCCCACGCGTAGCGAAGAACACAGCATGCTGGCCCGCATGCGGGATCATCTGTTGGCGAACCTGCCAGAGCCCCAGCAACCGGGCATGCGGCTGCTGGACTGAACGGAGCCTCCGCCTATGCGCCGCAGGAATGCCCGCAGAGGCCCACTGGATCGCTGAAGACCAGCCAAAAGCATTCACCGGAGGTCGCATCTGTCATTGCCCTTGCATGCTCCGGTGGGCGAAAATGCTCGCCTTTTTCCGAGTACACCCGCAGGAGATTCAGCGATGCCCAGCCGTCGTGAGCGAGCCAATGCCATCCGCGCCCTCAGCATGGATGCCGTGCAGAAAGCCAACAGCGGCCACCCGGGTGCCCCCATGGGCATGGCGGACATCGCTGAGGTCCTCTGGCGCGACCACCTCAAGCACAGCCCGACCAACCCGCTGTGGGCCGACCGTGACCGCTTCGTGCTGTCCAACGGTCACGGCTCGATGCTGATCTACTCCTTGTTGCATCTGACCGGTTATGACCTGTCGATCGAGGACCTGAAGAACTTCCGTCAGCTGCACAGCAAGACTCCCGGCCATCCCGAATTCGGCTACACCGCCGGCGTCGAGACCACTACCGGGCCGTTGGGCCAGGGGCTGGCCAATGCTGTCGGTTTCGCCTTGGCCGAAAAGATCATGGCGGCGCAGTTCAACCGTCCCGGCCATGAAATCGTCGACCACAACACCTATGTATTCATGGGCGATGGCTGCCTGATGGAAGGCATCTCCCACGAAGTTTGCTCGCTAGCCGGCACCCTCGGACTGAACAAGCTGATCGGGTTCTACGATGACAACGGCATCTCTATCGATGGTGAAGTCCACGGCTGGTTTACCGACGACACCCCACGCCGCTTCGAGGCCTACGGCTGGCAGGTGATCCGCAATGTCGATGGCCATGACGCCGACGAGATCCAGATCGCTATCGACACCGCCCGCAAGAGCGACCGCCCGACGCTGATCTGCTGCAAGACCATCATCGGTTTCGGTTCGCCGAACAAGCAGGGTAAGGAAGAGTCGCATGGCGCTGCGCTGGGCGATTCGGAGATCGCGCTGACCCGCGAGGCGCTGGGATGGAAGCACGGCCCGTTCGAGGTTCCCGCCGACATCTATGCCGAGTGGGATGCCAAGCAGAAGGGCGCCGAAGCGGAAAATCAGTGGAACAAGCGCTTCGCCGCTTATGAAACCGAATTCCCTGCGCTGGCTTCAGAGTTCAAGCGGCGCATGGCCGGTGAGTTGCCGGAAGACTTCGCCGAAAAAGCGTCAGAGTTCATTCGTGAGGTGGCAACCAAGGGCGAAACCATCGCCAGCCGCAAGGCCAGCCAGAATTGCCTGAACGCCTTCGGTCCGCTACTGCCGGAACTGCTCGGTGGCTCAGCGGACCTCGCCGGCTCCAACCTGACCCTGTGGAAGGGCTGCAAGCCGGTGGTTGCCGAGGATGCCTCGGGCAACTACATGTATTACGGTGTGCGCGAGTTCGGCATGAGCGCCATCATGAACGGCGTCGCCCTGCACGGCGGCCTGATCCCCTACGGCGCGACCTTCCTGATGTTCATGGAATATGCGCGCAATGCGGTGCGCATGTCGGCGCTGATGAAACAGCGCGTGCTTTATGTCTTCACCCATGACTCCATCGGCCTCGGTGAAGACGGCCCGACCCACCAGCCGGTCGAGCAGCTGACCAGCCTGCGTACTACGCCGAACCTCGATACCTGGCGTCCGGCCGATACCGTCGAGTCGGCGGTGGCCTGGAAGCATGCCATCGAGCGCAAGGACGGCCCGAGCGCGCTGATCTTCTCGCGCCAGAACCTGCCGTATCACATCCGTGACAACGAAACCGAAGCTGCCATCAGCAAAGGTGGTTACATCCTGAAGAACTGCGTCGGCGAGCCGGAAGTGATCCTCATTGCCACCGGCTCGGAAGTCGGCCTGGCCGTTCAGGCCTATGACAAGCTCACCGAGCAGGGACGCAATGTACGTGTGGTGTCCATGCCGTGCACCAGCGTCTTTGACGCCCAGGACGCGGCCTGGAAACAGCAGGTATTGCCGGTCGAGGTTGGCGCGCGTATTGCCATCGAGGCGGGCCACGCTGATTACTGGTACAAGTACGTCGGACTCGACGGTCGCATCATCGGCATGACCACTTACGGTGAATCGGCTCCGGCCGGTCAGCTGTTCGAGGAGTTCGGTTTCACCGTCGACAACATCCTCAGCGTCGCCGAGGAGCTGCTGGAAGATTAGATAAGCAGCTGGAGGCCTGAAGCTGGAAGCTTGAAGAAAAGCGGCCGGGAACAGGCTTAAGGGATCACAGCAGCTGAGAAGTTGCGGCTGGACGTTGGAAGTGACAGCGGCACGAACACTTCCGGCTTCCGGCTTCCAGCTTCCAGCTCGCCCAAAGACGAGCCGCGAATGCCCCGAATTCCTTCTTACCGCGTCGCCCTAAACGGCTACGGCCGCATCGGCCGCTGCGTGCTTCGTGCCTTTCATGAGCGCAATGGGGCATTTGATTTCGAGTTCGTCGCCCTCAACGATCTCGCCGATATGGCGAGTCTCGAATACCTCACTCGCTTCGACTCCACCCATGGCCGCTTCCCTGGCGACGTGGTGGTGGAGGGCGATTGCCTGCATATAAACGGTCACAGCGTAAAAGTCCTGCGCGAATCGACGCCAGAAGCGATTGACTGGCGCGCCCTGGGCGTTGACCTGGTGCTGGAATGCTCCGGCGCCTACAACACCCGCTCCGGTGGGCAGCGTTTCCTCGATGCCGGTGTGCCTCGGGTTTTGTTCTCGCAGCCCATGAGCGGCGCGGGGGATGTCGACGCCACGGTGGTGATGGGCATCAACCACGAGCAGCTGACCGGCGCCGAGCGACTGGTGTCCAACGCCTCTTGCACCACCAACTGTGGCGTGCCGTTGCTCAAATTGCTTAACGATGCGGTCGGGCTGGAATACGTGTCGATCACCACCATCCACTCAGCGATGAACGATCAGCCGGTAATCGACGCCTACCACCACGACGATCTGCGCCGCACGCGTTCGGCTTTCCAGTCGGTGATTCCGGTATCTACCGGGCTGGCGCGTGGTATCGAGCGATTGCTGCCGGAACTCTCGGGGCGGATTCAGGCCAAAGCCGTGCGGGTGCCGACGGTGAACGTGTCCTGCCTGGATATCACCTTGCAGATGTCTCGCGATACCGATGCGCAGGCGATCAATCAGATACTGCACGAAGCGGCGGAATTCGGACCGTTAAAGGGCCTGCTCGCGTACACCGAGCTGCCCCATGCCAGCTGCGATTTCAACCACGACCCGCACTCGGCGATCGTCGATGGCAGCCTGACGCGCGCCTCCGGGCCGCGACTGGTGAACCTGCTGGCCTGGTTCGACAACGAATGGGGGTTCGCCAACCGCATGCTCGACGTGGCCGACCATTATTTGCAAGTTGCCCGCCGCGCATAGCCGGTCGCACCTAGCCAGCCGCACTGAATAGACATCGCCGTTTGAACTTAAGGAAGATGACATGACCGTTTTGAAAATGACCGACCTCGACCTCCAGGGTAAGCGGGTGCTGATCCGAGAGGATCTCAACGTGCCGGTTAAGAATGGCGCGGTGAAAAGCGATGCGCGCATTCTGGCTTCGCTGCCGACCATCAAGCTGGCGCTGGAGAAGGGCGCCGCCGTGCTGGTCTGCTCGCACCTGGGGCGTCCGGAGGAGGGCGTCTACAGCGAGGAAGACAGCCTCCAACCGGTCGCCGATTACCTGAGCAAGGCGCTTGATCGGGAGGTGCCGCTGATCAAGGACTATCTGGACGGCGTGCAGGTACAGGCGGGTGAGCTGGTGCTGCTGGAGAACGTGCGCTTCAATAAAGGCGAGAAGAAGAACACCGACGAGCTGGCGCAGAAGTACGCGGCGCTCTGTGATGTCTTCGTCATGGATGCTTTTGGTACCGCACACCGCGCCCAGGGCTCGACCCACGGCGTCGCCAAGTTCGCCAAGGTCGCCTGTGCCGGCCCGCTGCTGGCCGCCGAGCTGGATGCCCTGGGCAAAGCGCTGAAGAGCCCGGCCAAGCCGATGGCCGCCATCGTCGCGGGTTCCAAGGTCTCGACCAAACTGGACGTGCTGAACAGTCTGAGCACGGTCTGCGACCAGCTGATCGTTGGCGGCGGAATCGCCAATACCTTCCTTGCCGCCGCCGGTTTGCCAGTGGGCAAGTCGCTGTACGAAGCCGATCTAGTCGACACGGCCAAGGCGATCGCGGCCAAGGTCAGCGTGCCGCTGCCAGTCGATGTGGTGGTCGCCAAGGCCTTTGCCGAAGACGCCGAAGCCACCGTCAAGGCCGTCGGCGATGTGTCGGAGGACGACATGATCCTGGATATCGGTCCGCAGACCGCCGCCAACTTCGCCGAGCTGCTGCAATCATCGAAAACCATTCTCTGGAACGGCCCGGTTGGTGTATTCGAGTTCGATCAGTTCGGCGAGGGCACCAAGGTGCTGGCCAAGGCCATCGCTGAAAGCCCCGCATTCTCCATCGCTGGCGGCGGCGACACGCTGGCGGCGATCGACAAGTACGGCGTGGGGGAGCAGATCTCCTATATATCCACCGGCGGCGGGGCCTTCCTCGAGTTCGTCGAGGGGAAAGTCCTGCCCGCGGTGGAAATTCTCGAGCAGCGCGCTGCGCAATAAGCGTCCGCGCCGGAGCCGCTTAGGTGTCTCCGGCGCAACAAGCGCAACGGCAAAGGCAACCCTCGAGGATTGGTGCTGTCTCTGTTCTGTCCGAACAAGTGGAGGTTCACATGCGTTATGCCGTTATCGCTGTTTGCTGTCTTGGACTGGCCGGTTGCGCCGGCGGAACGCCGGACTCGGCCTGCGAAGTGTTCGACCCACCGCCAGCGGAAAGCCCCACCGCGCAGAACGATCAACGGGTGCAAATGCAGAGCACCGGCGACCCAACCGCGGGTACCGCTGCCGATGTTCGGGATTGCCCCTGAGCCGATGCGGCCAAGCAAGGAGAAGCGATGAAAGGCCTGTTCATTCCGTTTGCTGCGCTGCTGCTTAGTGGCTGCGGTCATTGGCAATCCGGTCCCGATGCGCCCTTCGTGCGCTGGAAATGCCAGAGCCAGCAGAACATCGCCTGGCGCTATGCTGACGACAGTCACCAGACCGTCGACCTGAAAATCGGCAATAGAGAGCAGGTTCATACACTGCGCAAGGAACCTGCCACCCATGGTGCTTTCTATAGCGATGGCGTTGTGGCCTTCCATAACAAAGGTAATGAAGCGCTAGTCTTTCGGCTCGCCGACGACAAGCTGCTGGCCCATGGGTGCAGTGCTTCGCTGATCAGTCTCTGATGACAGTAATGGCATGCGCTGCGGGGCCGCGATGAGCGAATTTGCGACGTTTTTGCCAGAGCCCGTGGCTTTTGGCTCGTCCGCCACTACAATGCCGCGCCATACCGCGCGGTGCTTGAACACCGCCAGCCCCTGCGGCAGGCTTTACATGATTAATCGACCCTAACCGGGAGAAAGGAAAACATGGCACTCATCAGCATGCGCCAGATGCTCGACCACGCCGCCGAATTCGGCTACGGCGTGCCGGCCTTCAACGTGAACAACCTTGAGCAGATGCGAGCCATCATGGAAGCGGCCGACAAGACCGACTCCCCGGTGATCGTCCAGGCTTCGGCCGGTGCTCGCAAGTACGCTGGCGCGCCCTTCCTGCGCCATCTGATTCTCGCGGCCATCGAAGAATTCCCGCACATTCCGGTGGTCATGCACCAGGATCACGGTACCAGCCCGGACATCTGCCAGCGTTCGATTCAGCTGGGTTTCAGCTCGGTGATGATGGACGGCTCGCTGCGTGAAGACGGCAAGACGCCATCCGATTACGAATACAACGTCCGCGTCACCCAGCAGACCGTTGCCTTCGCCCACGCCTGCGGCGTGTCGGTGGAAGGTGAGCTGGGTTGCCTGGGCAGTCTGGAAACCGGTATGGCCGGTGAAGAAGACGGTGTCGGTGCCGAAGGCACACTGGATCACAGCCAGCTGCTGACCGACCCCGAAGAGGCGGCTGATTTCGTCGCTAAAACTAAGGTGGACGCGCTGGCGATTGCCATCGGTACCAGCCACGGCGCCTACAAGTTCACCAAGCCGCCAACCGGTGACACCCTGTCGATCCAGCGTATCAAAGAGATCCATCAGCGCATTCCCGATACCCACCTGGTGATGCACGGCTCCTCCTCGGTTCCGCAAGAGTGGCTGAAGATCATCAACGAGTATGGTGGTGACATCAAAGAAACCTACGGCGTGCCGGTCGAGGAAATCGTCGAGGGCATCAAGTACGGCGTGCGCAAGGTCAACATCGACACCGACCTGCGATTGGCTTCTACCGGTGCGATTCGCGAGTTCATGGCGAAGAACCCCAGCGAGTTCGATCCGCGCAAGTACCTGGGCAAGACCGTGACAGCCATGCGCGACATCTGCGTTGCTCGTTACGAGGCATTCGGCACTGCCGGCAACGCCTCTAAGATCAAGCCGATCTCCCTGGAAGGCATGTTCGAGCGCTACGCGCGCGGCGAGCTAGATCCCAAGGTCAACTGAGCCTGAAGCATGAAGAAGAGCCCGCCTTGTGCGGGCTCTTCTGTTTCCGGGGTAAGGCGCGGGAGTTGGTTTCGGCGGGCTAAAGGTTGCGGCGAGCGTCAGGCCAGCAGTTGTTGGATCCGGCTGTGCAGGCAATCCAGCGAGAAGGGCTTGGCAATGATCGGGGCGGAGCGGGCGATCGGGCTGCCGGATTCGTGAATTTCGATCGGGTAGCCGCTGATGAAGATGACCTTCAGGTCTGGCCGCAGCTTGAGCGCTGGCTCGGCAATCATCACGCCGGAAACGCCACCCGGTAGCCGGAAATCAGTCACCAGCAGGTCAAGCTGTGGCTTGGTCGCCAAGATCTCAAAAGCCTGAACGGAATCCGCGGCTTCAAGAACCTTATAGCCTTCGCCGGCGAGATAGTCAGATAACAGACAGAGAATGTGGGGTTCGTCCTCAACGAGCAGGACAACTTTGGCGGGTGCTTGGCTCATCGGAAATATTCTCGACGATTTTTATGAAAATATTGTTTCGAACGGTATTAATTACGGCCAAACGAGCATGTTGGAGCGTTGTAGAGCTCCGCAAGTTCAGGGATCCGCAGCGATCCGACAAGTCTTTGTTTTGTAACTACCGGGCCCCGACGCGCGTTGGCAATCAGGCCATGCATCGCTAGGCTCGGAATTATCCATCTTTGGGAGCCCACCATGACTGACGAAAATGCCCATACCATCGCCGACCGGACTCTGGATGACTACCGCGCCAACGCCGAGGCGTTTCGCGACGGGACGCGCGACCATGATGTCAGCCAGAATATCGATGCGTTGCTGCGACACATCCAGGGTGAGCCGCCATTTCGCATCCTCGACCTGGGCTGCGGGCCTGGGCGAGACCTCAAGGCTTTCACGGCACGTGGCCATATCGCCGTCGGGCTGGACGGTGCCGAACCCTTCGTGAACATGGCACGAGCCGAGACCGGTTGTGAGGTTTTGCACCAGGACTTCCTGCAACTGGATCTACCCGCCGAAGCGTTCGACGGCGTTTTCGCCAATGCAGTGCTGTTTCATCTTCCTAGCCGCGAAATCGCCTCAGTATTGCTGAAGCTGCATACGGCGCTTCGCGGTGGCGGGGTGCTGTTCAGCTCCAATCCCCGCGGCAACAATCAGGAAGGCTGGAGCGGTGCTCGTTACGGTACTTGGTATGACTGGCCGACCTGGCGCGGCTTGCTGCAATCGGTCGGCTTCATCGAGCTCGAGCATTATTACCGGCCGACAGGCTTGCCCCGGGACCAGCAGCCCTGGCTCGCGAGCGTCTGGCGCAAGGGGTGACGCGGCAGACATCGGCAGTCAGAGATTGTTCATCAGGCAACGCAGAATGCATGCCGCAAACCTGGTTTTCATGCGTTTTGCATGCATACAAAACGCTATTATGTGACGCAAGTCACTGAATAACCTTGGTTTGTTGATCTCCTTCGGTTGGCACGAACGCTGCTCCATCAATGGATGCTGGACCATAACCGGAGTACACAATAATGATCGCCGCTGAAAAAACTCTCTCTGCCGCGTTTCCTGAGTTCGAAGTACTCACTGCTCCTCGTCCGGATGGCGGGCTGCTACTGACGCTGCGTAACGATGATCGGGACATCATCAAGCGCGCTCTCTCGAAGGGACAGGCCCAGACCGATATTCAGCTGGAATGGGTCATCAGCTCCATTCGCCGTGACCTGGCGCTGGAGGCTGGTATGTCGCCTGCAATCGCCCGGTTGCAGAGCCAGAGTCGCACCGGGTTGCCCACCTACGAGTACGCCTGAACCGAGCGGTCGGCTCGCAGGCCGACCGCACACGCTGCGCAATCCAGCGCAGGCGATCCGACCCGGCCGAAGAGCCTGGGTGCTTCGCAAAGCCTGATAGCGATGAGGAAACCGCATGAACGCCATCGACCTGTTGATCGACGACCACGAGAAAGTGAAGGATATCCTGACGCGCCTGACCGATAGCACTGAGCGCGCCGTTAAGACCCGCACCGAATTGCTGCAGAAACTGGAGATGGAAGTCACCATCCATACCCAGCTCGAAGAGCAGATCCTTTATCCCGCCTACAAGGAAGCCGGCGGCAAGGAAGAGCTGAAGATGTATCACGAGGCCAAGGAAGAACACCGCACGGTGGATTCGCTGGTACTGCCCGACCTCAAGGCCACCGATCCATCCAGCGTCGAGTTCTCCGGGCGCGTCAAAGTGTGCAAGGAGTTGCTTGAGCATCACATCGAGGAAGAGGAATCGGAGATGTTTCCCAGCGCACGCGAGCTTTTCGACAAGGCCCGGCTGGAAGAAATGGGCCAGCAGATGTCCGAATTGCGAAACCGCCTGAAGAAAGAATTCACCGCCAGCCAGGCTGCCTGATTCGTTCCGTTGCCGGGGCGCAACGCCCCGGTGGTGTACGCCGTTACGGGTTCGCCCAGGTAACCAATCTGTGGAGGGAATAACGGCTCGGCTGATCGAACGCGGGGCTGTCTATAAGCAGGTGTCAGCGAATGAGGACACCAGGGGGCACCGTTGGGCGGTCGGCGCAGCTCCGCCGGGCACTATGGGGCACTCTGTTCTCTGCGCAGGGTCAGTCTGAGAGGGATTTCAATATCCACTTTGCCGGCTTCGGTCGGCTCTCACTATCTGGAGATTACCCATGCGTCTTGCTTATCTATCTGCCCCTGTTCTGGGCCTTCTGCTAGTTGGTTGTGGTGCGGATGAAGAACCAGAACGGGAACCGATGCCGCCGCAGCCCACCACTGAACAGCCGGCTCCACCACAACCGACCACCACGCCGCCGTCCGATACTGACGCTGGCGCTGGGATGGGTACAAGTCCAGGCACCACGGGTACCGGTCTTGGCGCTGGTCCGGAGACTGGCGCCGGAACAGGCATGACCACTGGTCCATCGGGTGACATGAGCACGGCGCCGGCCGACAACGGCAGCGGTCTGGGTACCGAATCAGGTGCCGGTACCGCGCCTAATACCACTGGCACCGGTACGGGAGCCGCACAGTAAGCAAAGTCAATCCATTGAGGAGGCCCCGTTATCTGGCGAGGCCCCTACGGGAGATCCGTATGACGTCGAAACGCATTGCCATCGCCGCTGCGCTACCGCTTTCGCTGATGCTTGCCGCCTGCTCCCCCGACGAGGAGCCCTCGGCAATGGACAACGTCAGCGAAAACCAGCAGGAGTACCAGAACACCGCGACCGATCCGGCCGGGCCGCGTGAGGTTTCGCCGCCGTCGAACATGTCCAACGAGTGATATTGCGCCCCGTGGCCGGGGTGTCACCGCCGCGGGGCGTTATACGTACTGCGCCGCCGCATAGCCAGACGCCCAGGCCCACTGGAAATTGAAACCGCCCAGGTGGCCGGTGACATCCAGCACTTCGCCGACGAAATACAGACCCGCTGCCTTTTGCGATTCCATAGTTTTCGAAGACACCTCTCGGGTATCCACGCCGCCCAATGTCACCTCGGCGGTGCGATAGCCCTCGGTTCCTGCCGGCACCAGCTGCCAGTTGCCAAGCCTTTCCGCTATCGCTTCGAGCTCGGCCGGGGTGTGCTGCTTCAACGGCTTAGAAGCGAACCAGTGCTCGGCCAGTAGTCCGGCCATCTTACGGGTGAACAGCTCGCCAAGCAGTGTCTTTAGCTCGGTATTGGGTCGTTCGCTTTGCTGTTGGGTCAGCCACTCGGGTAGGTTCAGGTGTGGCAGCAGGTTGACCTCGATTACATCACCCGGCTGCCAGTACGAAGACACCTGCAGGATCGCCGGCCCGGAGAGTCCGCGATGGGTGAACAGAATGTTTTCTCGGAACGTCTGGCCATTGCAGCTGACCAGGCAGTCCTCGACCGACGTACCGGATAGCGCTTCGCACATACCCTTGAGTTGCGGTTCGGTGATGGTAAATGGCACCAGGCCGGCGCGGGTCGGCAGCACGGTGTGGCCGAACTGCCGGGCAATCTGGTAGCCGAAGCCACTGGCGCCCAGCGTTGGGATTGACAGCCCACCGGTGGCGATCACCAACGACTGACAGGTGAGGTCGCCGATGCTACTGCGCAACAGATAGCCGTCTTCGGTTTTCTCAACGGACTGCACGGCCGTGTTCAGGTGCAGGCCGACATCGGCCTGCTGGCATTCGGTCAGCAGCATATCGAGGATGTCGCTGGCCTTGTTGTCGCAGAACAGCTGACCGAGTTTTTTCTCATGATAGGGCACGCCGTGACGGCTGGTCATCTCGATGAAATCCCATTGGGTGTAACGTGCCAGAGCTGATTTGCAGAAATGAGAATTGGCGGACAGAAAGTTGGCTGGCTCGGTGTACATATTGGTGAAGTTGCAGCGCCCACCACCCGACATGAGGATCTTCTTGCCGGCCTTGTTGGCATGGTCGAGCAGCAGCACCTGACGGCCTCGCGCCGCCGCTGTGAAAGCGCACATCAACCCGGCTGCGCCTGCACCAATCACTACCACGTCCGTCTGCAACACTGCTCACCCCGGCCACGCCTGAAAACGCGGCATGGTACTCCCCCGGCTCGGTAGATGCAGTGTCCATCGGCGATCGGAACGGCTAGCCTCGGATAAGCGGCCTGATTTGTACTTTGGGCCAACGGTGCTTGGCCATTATCAAGAGCGGGACAGAACGTCGTGAAACGAATATGGACTCTGCTGCTGGCGCTACTGACGATAAGCACGTTAACGGCTCAGGCCGAGGTGCTGCGTCTGGCTGGCAACGTCTGGCCGCCGTATACGGATCATCGCTTGCCTGGCGGTGGCCTGTCGGTGGAGCTGATTCGAACCGCTCTTGGCCGCGAGGGCTACCAAGTGGATTACATCGAGGTGCCCTGGGAGCGCGCCCTGCTGGGCCTTCGGTATGGCAGCTACGACCTGGTCAATGCCTGGCCCGCCTCGGGCCGGATGGAATACGGCAGCTACTCGCGGCCCTTTCTGACCAATCGCGTGCGCTGGATTCGGCGGCGCGACCAGAACATCGCATACAGCGGCCTGGACAGCCTGATTCCGTATCGAATTGGGCTGGTTCGGGGCTACGCCTACAGTGAGGCGTTAGAAGACGATTCTCGGCTGAACAAGGGCTACGCTGCCAACTTCGTTCAGCTGGCCAAGATGCTCGGCGCGGGACGCATCGACCTGACGCTGGAAGATGAGCGTACGGTGTTGTTTCATCTGCACCGAGAGCTCAGGGATCTGCAGGACGCCTATCGGTTTGTGCCTGGGGCGTTCAGCTTGCTGGACCTCTCGCTGGTGGTGCGCACCGACCATCCGCAGCGGGAGGAGATCGTCGCCACGTTCAATCGTGAGATCGAAGCGATGGTGGCGGATGGCAGCTATGCCGAAATCTTCCATCGCCATGGGCTGCCGGCCCCAGTGTCGCTGCCTCAGCCCTGAGGTGTCGGTAACTGGCGAACCAGGTGGCTGGCCATGCTGCGCAGCGGCGCGAGCTGGCGGCAGATCAGGCCCAGCTGGGTCTGTAGCAGGCGGTGTGCATCGTCCATGTCATCAGGCGCCTGCTCGAGCTGCTGCGCAAGGGCCTCTTCGTCTTCGCTGTATACCGCCACCGGCTGATTGCTCTGCAAGGATATAGCCAGTTCGTCGAGGCTATCGGCCAGCCGCTGCGCGGCGCTTTCCAGCAGTTCGTCACGCGCGTCGTCGGGCAGGCTTTCACGATGAGCGCCCAGCCCCGAGAGGTAATTGAGCAGCGTGTGCGAGAGGATTAGAAAGCGAAACCCGGTCTCGGCGTCCTTTCGGAAATGACCGGGTTCCAGCAGCATGTTCGAGAGTGTCGTCGAGAGGGCGGCATCGGCGTTGTGGGCGTTACGGCGGGCCAACCGGTAGGCGAGGTCGTCACGCTTGCCGCTCTCGTATTGGCGCATGATCTGACGCAGGTAGTCAGCGCTGCGGCTGAGGGTATTGGCGACCACCAAATTGAGGCGGCGGCCCTGCCAGTCTGGCAGGATCAGAAAGACGGCGGCAGCGGCGATCAGGCTGCCCAGCACGGTGTCGACCAGGCGCGGCCAGATCAGCCCGTAACCGTCACCGACCTGGTTAAAGCAGAACAGCACCAGCAACGTGATCGCTGCAGTCGCCAGCGTGTAACGGCTGCTTCGGGTCGCAAAGAACACCACCCCGGCGACCACGGCGAACAGCGCTTGAATCTGCTGGCTCGGGAACAGATCGAACAGCGCCCAGCCCACCACCAGTCCCAGCATGGTGCCGGTCACCCGCTGCACCAGCTTAATCCGTGTCGCGCCATAGTTCGGTTGGCAGACGAACAATGTCGTCAACAGCACCCAATAGCCCTGCTCCGGATGAATCGCGTGCAACACCGCATAGCCGCAGACAAGCGCCAGGCTGATGCGCAGGGCGTGGCGAAACAGCAGCGAGGTAGGCGTCAGCTGCAAACGGATGCGTGTGAGAGCGTCGCGTATCGACTGCGGGTCACGGTCCAGCAGGCTGCTGTCCTGCTCGCCTTCCAGAGCGTCAGGATTGCTGGCGCTGGCGAGCTGGCGCTGCATCGTCGACAGGTTGCCCGACAATGCGCGCAGCGAACGCAACAACCCGCGCCAGGCCGGATTGCTCTGCATCCGCAAATGTTCCAATGACGATTCAAGATCGGCCAGCGCCTGGGCATTGGCTTCGCTGTAGCGAAATGGCAGGCGCAGCTGAACGGCATTAGCCAGGTCGGCGCAGGCCACGCCTTGCAACCGCAGCAGCCGTCCACAGCGGAACAGTACGTCGCTATGGAAGAACGCCTCGGCCAGCGCCTGATACGGATAGTGCGAGGAACTGACGCGCTCGTGCAGATCCTGCGCAAGGAAATACAGCTTGAGGTAATGGCTGATCTTGACGCCCGGACGACCATTGCCGAGGCGATGCAGCAGGGTTTCCTTGGTGGCGTTCAGCGCGCTGACCACTCGCCCGTTTTGCTGCGCCAGTTGCAGTCGACGCTCCTCCACGTCGAGCTGGCGCACCGGCTCGAACAGCGCGGCCTTGAGCTTGAAGTACTGACCCAGCTCCCGGTAGAGCCTGGCCAGGCTCTGTTGCACCGGTTGATGGGAGAACAAGGCGTTCCAGAGCACTGACAACAGGCCGTACCAGGTCGCCCCGGCGAGTAACAGCAACGGATCACTCCAGGGATGGAGCGCAGCACCGCCGCGCTGATCGGCAGCGATCATGCTGTATATGGATAAGATCAGCGTGGCTTGGGCAATGGTTGCGTAACGTTCCCCCAGCGCTCCCAGCATCACCAGCACGAATGCCGCCACGGCCATGCCGGTGACGAACAGCAGCGGGTAGGGGAACAGCAGCTGCACCGAGACGGTTGCTACGCTGAAGCACAGCAGCGTGACCAGCAACGCCGAGAGGCGGCCGAGCCAGCTGTCGTCGGTTTCCGCCAGGGCGCTGGCGATTACCCCGAGAAACAGCGGAATGGCCATCGAGGGTCGTTCGAGGTACCAGCTCAGCCCCATGCTGCTGGCCAGCGCGATCAATACGCGCAGGCTATAGCCGAATTTCTCCAGGGCCCAAAGTCGGCGCAGGGAATGGCTGAGCGATGGTGAACGCATAAGGACGGTCAGACCTGGCTGTAGGAAGTGATTGGACGCCCGAGGCGATCGGACGTCACCGCTTGCGTGGCAAAGCTTATACCGACCTTCCGTCCCGCATCACCGGAACGCCATCGATTGGTCATCGTTCTGCCGTATTTGCCTGGCTTCATTCATGCGCCCCTCCCCATTCCGATAACAGAGGACAACGCATGAACCGTGAACATGATGCCAGCCGTCGTAACCTGCTCAAGGGCAGCGCCATCGCCGCCGTGGTCGCTACCACGCCCTTTCTTGGCACGTTGCAGGCCTTCGCTGCACGCAACGCACAGGGTCGCGGTGCCGGTCTGGTTCGTAGCAGCTACGGTCCGCTGCGGCCGACCAAAGATCTGAGCACGGGTCTGGAGCTGCTGCAGCTGCCTGACGGTTTCCAATACAAAAGTTTCTCCTGGACTGGCGACGTGATGGAAAACGGCCAGCCGGTGCCCACTTCCCACGACGGCATGGGCGTTATCGATGTGCGACGCGGCCCCAATGGGCCCGAAGTCGTGCTGGTGCGCAATCATGAGGCCAGCACCGGCCCGCTGATCGAAGCCAACGGAATCTATGACGGCGTTACCCTTGCCAACGGTCAGCGCCCGGCCGGCGGCACCACCAATCTGTACGTTCCTCGCGGTATCGATCAACCCGTGCGTACCCTGCCAAGCCTTGGCGGTACTCGCACCAACTGCGCCGGTGGCGTGACCCCGTGGGGCACTTGGCTGTCCTGTGAGGAAACCACCGCCGACTACAGCAGCGTCGGCGGCCGGGCGCACGGCTATGTTTTCGAAGTCACCGCTGATCCCACCTTGACCACCGGTCAGCCGATCATTCAGATGGGCCGCTTCGCCCACGAGGCGGTGGCGGTGGATCCGAGCAACAGTTACGTCTACCTGACCGAAGATGCTCGCAACCGTTCCGGTTATTACCGCTACGTCCCCATCGACGCCAGCCAGCAGCCCGGTTCACTCTTGGCTGGTGGGATTCTTCAGGCCGCACGGGTACGCAATCATGCGCTGGCCGATCTATTGACGCCGAAACAGGGCGACAGCTATCAGCTTGAATGGGTTGAAGTACCGAATCCGGACCTCGAACCACAGCCTGAAGGCAGCGGCCCCTTCGCCCAGGCCCGTCGCGCAGGCGGCCTGAGCATGAGCCGCGGCGAAGGCATCTGGTACAGCGAAGGCAAGCTGTTCATTGTCGATACCAGTGCCGGTACCGATGCTTCCGGACGTGCCGGTTATGGCAACGGCGCGGTATGGATGCATGATCTGGCGACTGATCGGTTGACCTGCATTTTCGCGTCCACCGACGAGGAGATCGCCAACAACCCCGACAACATCACCGTCAGCCCACGCGGCGGCCTGCTGCTCTGTGAAGATGGCGGTGGTGTGCAGGACGACTTCGGCTTTGGGGAGCGTCTGCTCGGGCTAACCACGGCGGGCGAGGCTTACATCTTCGCCAAGAACAATGCGGTCTTTGATGACGTTCAAGCCGCCGCAGCCGGCAAGAATGTGTCCGGTGGGGATTACCGCAACCGTGAGTTCGCTGGTGCCTGTTTCGATCCGACCGGACATTTCCTGTTCGTCAACATCCAGACTCCAGGCATCACCTTTGCCATCTGGGGCCCTTGGGCGCGTGGGTCGTTGTAATAGAAGCAGCAGGAGCTTGAAGTAAAAGCCTCTGTCTTCGACCGTAGGGTGGATGTGACTTTTCACATCCACCTTGCTCGGCTTGGTGGAACCGTGAAGCGTGATCCACCGGACGGTCTGGCTTCCAGCTTATAGCTGTCTTACCTTCAACGAACGGCCCTTGATTTTCCCGGCATTGAGGCGGCTCAGTGCTTGCTTGGCGACACCGCGTTCCACTGCGACAAAAGCCTGGAAATCGAAGATCGCAATCTTGCCCACCTGAGTGCCGGGGATCCCCGCATCGCCGGTGAGTGCGCCAAGAATGTCACCGGGGCGCAGCTTCTCCTTGCGGCCTGCGCCGATGCAGAGGGTGACCATTGGCGGCTGCAATGGCTCGCCAGGTTGCGCTTTCAGATCGCTCAGCGGTTGCCAGTTGAGTGCCGCCTTCTGTCGCTCTTCAATGGCCCGGGCGCGATGAGCTTCGGCAGGCGCAACCAGGCTGATGGCGATGCCCTTCTTGCCGGCTCGCCCGGTTCGCCCAACGCGGTGGATATGAATCTCAGAATCGCGCGCCAACTCGACGTTGACCACCATGTCCAGCGCGTCGATATCCAGGCCGCGCGCGGCGACGTCGGTCGCTACCAGCACCGACAGGCTGCGGTTGGCGAACATCGCCAGGACCTGATCGCGATCACGCTGCTCGAGGTCACCGTTGAGTGCCATGGCCGAAATGCCCTTGGCGCTGAGTTGGTCGACCAACTCCTGGCATTGCTGCTTGGTGAAGCAGAAGGCGACGCAGGTTTCTGGGCGGAAGCTGGCGAGAATGCGTACTACGGCGTCCATTCGATCTTCCGGATCGATCTCGTAGAATCGCTGTTCGATCTGCGAATCGTCATGCAGCGCCTCGGCCTTGACCTGCTGCGGGTCGCGCATGAAGGTTGCCGAAAGCTGCTTGATACCGGCAGGGTAAGTGGCCGAGAACAGCAACGTCTGGCGCTTGCTCGGGGTCTGCCCGATGATCTCGGCGATGGCGTCATAGAAGCCCATGTCGAGCATGCGATCGGCTTCGTCGAGCACCAGCGTGTTGAGGCCGTCGAGTTTCAGCGTGCCCTTTTTCAGGTGTTCCTGAATGCGTCCAGGCGTTCCGACGATGACATGGGCGCCATGCTCCAGCGAGCCGATTTGCGGACCGATGGATACGCCGCCGCAGAGCGTGAGGATCTTGATGTTCTCGGCTGAACGCGCGAGCCGCCGCAGTTCCTTGGCGACTTGGTCAGCCAGCTCGCGGGTCGGGCACAGAACCAGCGACTGGCAGCCAAAATAGCGTGGGTTGAGCGGCTCGAGCAGTGCGATGCCGAAGGCGGCGGTCTTGCCGCTACCGGTCTTGGCCTGTGCGATGAGGTCCATGCCCTTGAGCATCACGGGCAGACTCTGGGCCTGAATCGGCGTCATCTCGGTGTAGCCGAGCGCGTCGAGGTTGGCCAGCGTTGCGGGGCTGAGGGGCAGGGTGGCGAAGGCTGAACTGGGCACGGTGGTCATCTGCAGGGGAAGTGGTGGGCAGTCTAACAGGCCTGTGTGGTCGTCGCGTGGCAACCGGCGGAGCGGGCCACGGTGTGCGGAACAGATGAAGGCACAGTGGGTCCCAAAGACATCATTGGATACCCTAGGAGGCTGTTTTGTCCCGTTTGTTGTTGCTGCTGAGCGCGTTATCCCTTCCCGCTATGGCGGCTGCAGAGCCAACGCTCTTCGGCCGGTATGAACAAATCAAGATCGAGGACCTTGGCAAGACCCTCAAGGCCAAGATGGACACCGGCGCGATGACCGCCTCGCTGTCGGCGCGTGATATTGAGCGCTTCGAGCGCGACGGGGAAGACTGGGTGCGCTTCCGCCTGGCCGTCGAAGGAGCTGGAGACACGCTTTATGAACGCCCACTGGCGCGTATCGCCGAGATCAAGACTCGCGCAGAGGAGGCTGATCCCGACGATGACACCGACCTCGAACGAGGGCCCGACGTCGCCGAGCGCCCAGTGGTGGAAATGCAGCTGTGCATCGGTGATCGGTTGCGCGAGGCGGAGGTCAACCTCACCGACCGCAGCCATTTCCGCTATCCCTTGCTGATTGGCGCCACGGCGATCCGCGATCTGGACGCGGCGATTGATCCCTCGCAGAAATACACTGCGGGTCGCCCGACCTGCTAGGGCCCGCCAGATGAGGAGGGGCGTGTTTGTTGCGGTTCGACCGAGGTGTGCATGCGAGAGGGGCGGCCCCGGGCCCTTATGCTTGCTGCGTGTCGACAGGCTTTTTAGGTGCCGATCAAGCCAAACAAAGCGGCGAAAGATGGTACTAAAACCTATCTACCATCTTAATGTGCGAATAGTTAAGGTGACTGTCGTCACGTATCGCCTCTCTTGTTTACGGTTAGTAGGCGTTTTTGTTGATTTAATAAAGCTGCGTTGTAATTAATTGTTGACGCTGCATGTGATTTGCTTGTTTTTTATCAATACTGACTAAGCGCTTTGGGTCGGCTTTAGGGAACAACCCTGCGGTTTCGGTAGTGCAAATAGCTCATTGTTTATGTGACCAGCCAGTCAATCGATGCTGGCGGACTTGCGGATCGCATGGGCTCGGACAAAACGCCCTTCATTTCCTGGGGTTTAATCTGGGATCCGCTCTGTTTATACGCCGGAAGGCGAGTTTGCACGGCTGATTGTGCAGCCGCCTTCGATGCTCCGCGAGGGCCTGCTTTGCTGCTCCTTGAGCCGCAAAAAAAAGTGCGTGTCAGTGGCTGTTATAGAGCTTCAGACTAAAGTCGGGGCTATCCTTTCGCGACTCATCCTTGTTAGATTCACGATGTGGTTCCCTTTACCCGTAATAAAAATAAGACGGAGAACGTCATGGCCGACGCCGATAAAGAAAATGCTGCTGCGTACTGGAAGGCGAACGTTCGCCTCATAACATGGAGCCTTGTGGTCTGGGCTCTGGTCTCGTATGGCTTTGCTATCCTCTTGCGCCCGTTGCTGTCCGGTATCCCGGTCGGCGGAACAGATCTGGGGTTCTGGTTCGCGCAACAAGGTTCCATCATTACGTTCATTTTGATCATCTTCCACTACGCGTGGCGGCTGAACAAACTGGACAAGGAATTCGGGGTCGAGGAGTAAGCCAGAATGAGCCAATATTGGATAAATATGTTGTTTGTGGGCGCATCCTTCCTGCTCTATATAGGGATTGCGGTGTGGGCCCGAGCTGGATCGACCAAAGAATTCTACGTAGCTGGCGGTGGCGTTCATCCCGTAACTAACGGTATGGCAACTGCAGCTGACTGGATGTCTGCGGCGTCTTTCATTTCGATGGCGGGTATCATCGCGTCCGGTGGTTACGCGACTTCGGTCTACCTGATGGGCTGGACTGGCGGCTACGTGCTGCTAGCGATGCTGCTGGCACCCTACCTGCGTAAATTCGGCAAGTTCACCGTGCCTGACTTCATCGGTGACCGTTTCTACAGCCGAGGCGCTCGCCTGGTTGCGGTTATCTGCCTGATTCTGATTTCGGTCACCTACGTGATCGGCCAGATGTCCGGTGCTGGTGTGGCCTTCTCACGTTTCCTCGAAGTGAGCAACGACGTGGGCATCTGGCTAGCCGCCGCGATCGTGTTCGCCTATGCGGTATTTGGCGGCATGAAGGGCATCACCTATACCCAGGTGGCGCAGTACGTGGTGCTGATCATCGCCTACACAATCCCTGCCGTGTTCATCGCCTTCCAGCTGACCGGTAACCCGATCCCGATGTTCGGTATGTTCGGTACCCACGTCGAATCCGGTATGCCTCTGCTCGATAGGCTTGACCTCGTCGTCCAGGACCTGGGCTTCGCTGCTTACACTGCCGATGTCGATAACAAGCTGAACATGTTCCTGTTCACCCTGTCGCTGATGATCGGTACTGCTGGCTTGCCGCACGTTATCATTCGCTTCTTCACCGTACCGAAAGTGGCTGATGCTCGCTGGTCGGCTGGCTGGACCCTGGTTTTCATCGCGCTGCTGTACCTGACTGCTCCGGCCGTTGCGTCCATGGCTCGCCTGAATCTGGTGGACACCATCTATCCAAATGGTACTGCTGAAGCCCAAGCGATTCTTTATGAAGAGCGTCCGACCTGGATGCAGACCTGGGAAGAAACCGGTCTGATTCAGTTTGAAGACAAGAACAACGATGGCCGCATCCAGATGTACAACGACACCAACGCTGCCTTTACTCCTACTGCGCAGGAGCGCGGCTGGAATGGCAACGAGCTGGTCGTCAACAACGACATCATCGTTCTGGCTAACCCGGAAATCGCCAACCTGCCTGGCTGGGTCGTCGGTCTGATCGCGGCGGGCGGTATTGCAGCGGCGCTGTCGACAGCTGCAGGTCTGCTGCTGGCTATCTCCTCGGCTATCAGCCATGACCTGATCAAGACGATCATCAATCCGAAGATCAGCGAGAAGAAAGAGATGTTGGCTGCCCGTCTTTCCATGACAGGTGCGATTCTCGTGGCAACCTGGCTGGGGCTGAATCCACCAGGCTTTGCGGCACAGGTGGTGGCACTGGCGTTTGGTCTCGCAGCATCGAGCCTGTTCCCGGCGCTGATGATGGGGATCTTCTCCAAGCGTGTGAACAGCAAGGGCGCGGTCGCGGGCATGCTGGTTGGTCTCGGGAGCACCAGCGTCTACATCTTCCTGTATCTGGGCTGGTTCTTCATTCCAGGTACTGCGTCGTTCGCCAACACGCCAGACCAGTGGATGTTCGGTATTTCTCCGCAAGCCTTCGGTGCTATCGGTGCGATGCTTAACTTCGCAGTGGCTTACGCCGTTTCGATGTCTACTGAAGCACCTCCGCAGGCGATTCAGGATTTGGTTGAAAGTGTCCGTACTCCGAAAGGTGCTGGCGCCGCGCTCGATCATTAACTGATAACGCAACTAGGCGTCAGGCATGGTCTGACACTGGTTGATGCAGGAATCGGGCTTCCAACTGGAAGCCCGATTTTTTTTAAGGAAGCTGTATATGATCTGGCACTTATTCGCTGCAATCACTGCCGCTCTGGCAGGCGCGGGAATCGCGTTGCTGCTGCGCAATCTGACGCGAAATCGAATACCGAAATGGATCGTTCCGGTATTCGCTGGGATCGGAATGCTTGCCTATACCGTTCACTACGAATATACCTGGTTCGAAACCAAGCAAGCACGCTTGCCGGAAGGATCCGTGATCGTGGAAAGTGAAATAGGCCATATGTTGTGGCGCCCATGGACTGTCATGTATCCCATGCCGCTGAGCTACACGGTGCTTGATGGCGCGAACGTGCAGGTCGAAGCTACCACTCAGGGACGTATCGCCCGTTTCGTTCTGTACAGATTCAAAAAGGAGCACTTGGTCTCCACGGTGACGAGCAGCAACCGTCAGCTGATCTGCAACGAGCGTGCAATGTTCAGGCTGAATGAGGCAGGCCAGGCGAAGTTAGAAACCATGACCATGCTGGATGCCGATGCGCCGCTTTATCGGGTCATCTGTGCTGGCGAAAAGCTCTAGTTCGCGTCGAGTCGGAGTTAGCGACCCGGCGGGTATGGATAGGGTTCGCGGCGCGCATCTGGCCGGATGCGCACCGGTCTGAGTCAAGCTAGGGGACTCAAGACGTGCGCTCGCGCCAAGTAGCCTGGCGATCCGCAACGACCACGAAGCGTGGCGGATATCGCGACGCTAATCACTCGAGTGAGAAAAACCATCTCGCACGGCGCTGTTTCAGCAATTTACTCACGGCATCACGGCATCACGGCATCACGGCCGCTCGGCACGTGGGATCCGATTTTCGTTCACCGTAGCGCTACGACGAGGCAGAGCCCAGACGCTTAGCAGCGCTGGCAGACCGAGACCAAGCCAGGCCGCCACATCCCACCAGCCATCACCGAGCAAAGCCGCGAAAAGGCCGGCAAAGCCGAGCACGGCAATTAGCATCGGCAGCATGAAGGTCGACTCCCGCCAGCTCATGCGGTCACCTCGCGCGTGGCTGATTGCGTGCCTCGACGGCGAACCCACCACAGATACAGCCCACTACCCAGCACGATGATCGTCAGCACGTCGAGAACGGCCCAGAGGATCTGCATAGGCCGGCCGCCGTAGTCGCCGAAGTGCAGCGGCTGGGACAGGCCAAGTGCATCCATGTACCACGGACGTTCCCCCACTGCCGTCACGTTCAGCGTCTGGGCATCGACCAGTACCGGCGTGAACAGGTGAGAGGTCAGGTGGCTGCTACCGTTCATGAATACGGCGTAATGATGTTCGCTGGAAAAGCGTGTGCCGGGAAAGGCAATGAAGTCTGGTCGCATTCCCGGTGCCGCCTGTGTTGCAATTTCCAGCAGATCGCTCGCAGGCGCTCGTGTCGTCAATGGCGGCGCATCTTGATAAGGCTCGAGCATCGCTGTCAGCGTCTCGGCCCGCCAGGCCTCGATCAGCAGGTCTGCACAGGCACTGACGACCCCGGTGATGCCAACCACCAGCGCCCAGCTGAGTGTGACCACGCCGATCAGATTGTGCAGATCGAGCCAACGGGTACGATTGGAGCGGTCATGCCGGACCTGAGCGAATTCGAGACGGCGCATGAACGGCGCATAGAGCACGACGCCAGAAATGACCGCCACGACGAACAAGATACCCATGAAGGCCAGGAACAACTTGCCGGGCAAGCCGGCGAACATGTCCACGTGCATGCGCAGGAAGAACATCATCAGGCCGCCATTGGCCGCAGGCATCTCCACCGCTTCTCCGGTGCGCGCATCGAGCATGAAGGTATAGGAGGAGTTTGGTTCGGTGCCGGCGGTCGCAGCGGTAATGGCCACGACGCCATTGGGTTCGTCGGCTTCCCAGCCAAAGTACTGTACTACCTCGCCGGTCCGGTGCTGCTCGGCGGCACCGACCAACTGCTGCAGATCCAGGTGCGGCGTGTCGGCAGGCATCTCACGCAGCTCGGGTGCCTCGCCGAGCAGATGTTCCAGCTCATGGTGGAAGATCAGCGGTAGCCCGGTGATCGCCAGCATCAGCAGGAACAAGGTGCAGATCAGGCTGGTCCAGGTATGGACGAAGGACCAGCGGCGGATGGTTTTGCTTCGCATCAGGTGAATCCTGTAATGACAAAGCCGGCCATTAGGCCGGCCCGGAAGGCAACCGCTGATCAGAACTCCAGTTGCCCAGAGAACGTCAACGTGCGCGGATCGCCGAGGTAATGACTGTTCAGCCAGTATTCCTTGTCCGTGAGGTTACTGACATTGGCTCGCAGGGTAAGCGTATTGCCGGCCACTGGCATACGGTAGCGCGCCCCAAGGTCGAAGGTGGTGAACGAAGACAGGCTGTACTGGTTTTCTGCATCGCTGTACTGCTTGCCGGTGTAATAGGCACCGCCGGTAACGGCGAAGCCCGGAGCGCTAGCCACGTCATACTCGGCGTAGAGCTTGGCGAGCTTAGAGGCGACATTGGTCGGCTTGTTACCGTTATTGGCCGCGACACTGGAGTTATTCACGCTTGCATCAAGCAGGGTCAGCCCACCTACCAGCGTCAATGCCGGCGTAACCTTACCGGTGACGCCAAATTCTATCCCTGTGTTCTCCTGACGCCCGTTGGGCGTGTAGACGAAATTGGTGATGTAATTCGGTTTGTCGATGTTGAACAGCGCAACAGTGAACAGCGCATCACCCCACAAGGCCTTGGCACCTATTTCGTACTGCTCGCTGACTTCAGGCGGCAGCGAGACGGTTGGGCCACCGGGAAATACAGAGGTCGAGCCGCCGGCTTCCAGCCCTTCGATATAACTGGCGTAAGTCGTCAGCCACGGCACTGGCTTGTAGATCAGTGAGACGTTCGGCGAGGTTTCGCTCTTCTCGTATTCGGTTACCCCGGTGCCATAAACGAAATCGTTCGAGAAGGTTTCGATCTTCGAATGGACGACGCCGAGGATCGTCGACCACTGTGGATTAAAGGTGATTACATCGCCGATCAGAACACTGCTGAGGTCGCTGGTTGCCGATAGGTGCTTGCTGCTATTGCCGATGTTATAGGCGGGCTTGCCAACCTGAGGTGCTTCGCCGATCGGTACGTTGCCAACCACAGAATTCCATTGGAAACCGAAGGGGACATGGTCGGTGTGCTGCTTGGTGCGCAGGCTGCTGCCCTGATATCCGACGGTGAGCTTGTGGCCAAGGGGGCCAGTTTGAAATACCGAATCGAGAAAGAGGTTGGCGGATGTCTCTTCGTTATCGACGGGGGCGAACGCGTAAAGCGGCTGCGCATAGGTTCCGGTGGGTGTACTGGCGTCAATTGTCGGACCGGTATAGACGTATTCGTCGGTGTATTCGGCGTAAGCCAGCGCCCCGCGTAGCGTAAACACGTCGCTCAGACGCCAGTTGAAACGGCTCCCGACGCGATCATGTTCGCTGTCGGAGATCGCCCAGCGCTGGCTATACAGTTTGTCGTTATCGAGATCGCTGGCGCTCGGACGACGGCTGCCGTCCGCCACAAACCAGTAGCTGGTAAGCCCGTGAGTCTCATTCTCTTTATGCGAGGCATCGAACTGAATCAGCAGGTCGTCGCTAACGTTCCAGTCCAGCGCCAGGCTGATCATCTGGCGGCGCCGCTTCTGCATGTCTATTGCGGTTTCGCCGTCCTGAGTCAGCATGTTCAAGCGATAGGCAAAGATCCCTTGGTCATCGACCTTGCCGCCGAAATCGCCATGCAAATAGTAGTTCTCGCCTCCGGCATTGCCGAGAGTCACGCTGTTGTAGCGCTCGTAGGTAGGACGTTTGAGGACATAGTTGACCAGGCCGCCGGGGCTTGCCGGCCCGTATAGAAAGCCGCTGAGGCCAGTGAGCACCTCGATCTGCTCCATTTCCTCGACGAAATTGCCGCTGTCATAACCGGTACTGAAGCGCAGACCATCATTGGCGATGCTCAGGTTGCCGGCATCGCTGAAGCCCCGGATCGCCACTGCGCTGGCGTAGCCTGCGTTCTTCGGTGAATAGAGTTGAGTGAAAGGGTTGCGCTTGAAGACCTCGTCGGTCGAGGTGGTCTGGGTATTGCGCAGCATGTCCGAGGAGACCACGCTGATTGAGTAAGGGGCGTCCTGCAGTGCCATCCCGCCCAGCGCACCGACGTTTCTCGCCGTTGTGGTCCGATAGCCGCTGTCTTCGCTGCCTTCGACGAGTGGCTCGGAGGCGGTCACGGTTACATCCGGCAGCGCCATCGCATCGGTTGGCGCCGGCTGCACGCTATAGCTGCCGGGGTTGGCCTGACGCAACTCAAGGCCGGTACCGCGCAGGGCTTCGCGCAAGGCGCCCTGGCCATCGAAACGGCCCTGAACTGGCTGGGCCATGCGCTCGCGGGTCAGCGCTGGGTCGATGCTTAGCACCAGTCCGGCTTCAGCAGCGATACGGTTGAGCGTGGTTGCGAGGGGAGCGGCAGGCAGCGCGTACTCACGAACGTCGTCGACAGTTGCTGCGCTGTCGCTGGCGGATTGAGCGAGCAGCGGCAGGGGTGCGAAGGCGATGGCGACGGCCAGCAGGCTTGGACGAAACAGTGAAATCAGCGATGGCATTGTGAACGGCTCCCGAATAGGAATATGTCTCAGTTACTCACCAAGCCGAAGCAGAAACCGAAAGTGATAGGGGCGGCGAAAAAATATTCCGTGAAACGGCATCCGTATGGATGCCTCGCTGAATCAGCTGGCCACCTTTACGGTACGGTTCGCAGTTGGCGAGGCTACTGCTTGTCTGTATCGGCGACTGGCTTGGCCGGAACCACCTTGACCCACCAGTCAGTGTGGCGCTCGATCTGCACAGGCAGGCTCGGTGGTAGGGCCGCGAGCGCACGGTCGGTGTCATGCAGCGGGAAGCTTCCGCTGATGCGCAGGGATTCGAGGCTCGGGTCGAGGCCGAGATAGCCCTGGCGGTATTCGCTTAGCTTCGCCAGTAGTTCGGCCAGCGGCAGGTTTTCCACCACGAGCATGCCGCGGCTCCAGGCGTCTGCAGCGATAGGTGCTTCCCGGCTATCACCGAGATGGCCACGGTGCATCAGCACCTGCTCACCGGCCCGCAGGGTTCGGCCTGCCTGCAGATCGCCCGGGAGCGCGGCGACAGCCGAGCGGAGCACGATCAGGCGGGTGGCATCCCCCTCACGGCGAACGATGAAACGCGTGCCCAGCGCACGCAGGTCGCCCTGATCGGTTTGCACGATGAAAGGTCGCTCGCCTGGTGCAGTATCGATCAGCACTTCGCCCTGGTGAAGAAACAGCCTGCGCTGGCGCGCATCGAAGCGGATATCCAGCGCGCTACGGCTGTTCAGCTGGATATGGCTCTGGTCGGACAGGGTAACGCTGTGTTGTTCGCCGGCGCCGGTGCGCTCGTCCGCCAACCAGACCGGCAGCGGCTGTGCCTGGAGTGCCAGCCCGATACCTACCGCACATGACACTCCCATCCCGATCAGGACGCGGCTGGCTGGACGGTAGGGACGGGACCTTGCGCTGGTCTGCAAAGCTTTTCGCGCGCTCGGTGAATTGATCGTGCCCAGGTGTCGGTCGATGCCGCCTAACTGCGCCCAGGCCCTGGCGTGTTCGGTACTCTCATTCAGCCAACGTTCGAGCTCGGCGCCAAGCTGCGAGTCTGCCGCTCCGCCGCCTACGCGCAGCTGCCAGGCGATGGCCTCGTCGAGAACCCGCGCCGAAACCGGTTGGCGAGCCATGTTCATGTGGGCTCGCCATAGACGGCGATGTAGCACTGGCGCAGCGCCTGAGCCAAATACTGACGCACGCGTGGCACCGAGACACCTAGACGCTCAGCAATCTCGCCGTGCGCCATACCGTCCAGGCGGTTGTAGAAAAAGGCCGCTCGAGCTTTCGCTGAAAGTTGACCAAGCAGCGTATCCACCTCGCGCAGCGCTTGAAGGGTCTGTAGCTGCTCCTCGGCGCTGGGTTGGGTTTCTTCCGGTTGTAGCGCCAGCTCATCGAGATAGGCGCGCTCCAGAGCGCTGCGGCGGAAATGGTCGATCAGCAGCCCGCGGGCGATAGTGGCCAGCAATGCCCGGGGTTCACGGACATTGCTAAGGTCGTTGCGTTTGAGCAAGCGAAGAAAGGTGTCCTGGCTCAGATCCTCGGCGCGGTGCGGACAGGCCTGATACCGCCGCAGCCAATTGAGCAGCCAGTCGCGGTGATCGCGATACAGCGAACCCACGAAAAGTTGGTTGGACGACTCACCAGCCGACAAGGCGACGCTCCAAGGCCGACGGGCGGCCAGTAACGAGAACTATTCGCAGTATGATCGCAAGTTGCCGCCATTGGTGCAACGGTAGTTAATGCATCCCAGCCTATCGGTACCTGGCGCCGGCGAGACGCTACATGAAATTCGCCTGCTGCCGTTGTCGCCAGTTGGCCAAGCGCTGATTCAGAGCGCTCAGGTTATCCAGGCCCTGGCGTCTCGCTTTGCTCATCAGAATCAGGGCTAACTCTGCAGTCACCAGCGCATCGGCGCTGGCGTGATGGCGCTGCAGCACCTGCAGGCCGAAATGGGTACACCAGTCGTCCAGGTAATTCTGCCTTGGCCGGTTGTCCGGGCAGAGCATCGGTGCAAGCTCGGCGACATCGATGAAAGGATGGCGCAGCTTATAGCCGAGCGCCTGTTTCAGTGCGCGGGTCAGCATGCGTTGATCGAAACCGGCATGGAAGGCCAGGATTGGGCTGTCGCCGACAAATTCCATGAAGTCCAGCAGCGCTTCGGCGGGCTCCTCGCCGTTTTCCAGCTCGTTCGGTGCGATGCCATGGATCAGGACGCTCTCGCTGATCTTCTGCGCCGGGCGCAGCAGGGTTGACTCGAACTGATCCCCCAGATGGATGCTGCTTCGTTCGATCACGACGGCGCCAATGGACAGCACAATGTCGCGGCGCATATCCAGGCCGCTGGTTTCCAGATCGAGCACCACCATGCGCTGCGTCTGCAGCGGGCACAGGTCGAGCGGCGCGGGTGGGCGCAGCCGATCGCGCCGCTGCAGCTGTTCCAGGCTAAGGATGGGGCCGCGTTGTTTGAACCAGGGCATATTCATAACTGATAGCGAACCGCCAGGCTGCTTTGCAACCGCTGGGCCTGGCGAAAGGATTCACGCAGGATGCGCCGGTCCAGATGATTGAGGCTGTCGGGGTCGAGCCGGTTGGAATATGGCCGTCCCTCGCGTGCCTGCTGCTGGTGCTGCTGCATGCGCGTCTGCTGGATGAAATGGTAGGCCTCTTCGAAGGCTGCGCCATCCTTTTCGTCGATGACATCGTTTTCGACCAGCTGGCGCAACCGGTCGAGGGTGTTGCAAGTGGCGATGCCGTGAGCCAGCGCAAGCAGGCGCGCCCCGTCGACGAACGGCGTCAGGCCTTGCACTTTGAGGTCCAGCGTCGCCTTGCCCTCGCCCTTACGGGTGACGACGAAGTCGCGGAAGCGGCCCACCGGAGGTCGTTGGCGCAAAGCGTTCTCGGCCAGCATGCGTTGGAACAGGCTGTTGTCGCCGATCTCATCGAGTAACTCGTTGCGCAGCTGCTCGCAACCTTCAGCGGGACCCCAGATAGCTCGCAAGTCGAAATAGATCGTACTGTTGAGCAGGTTCTCCGAGGTCGACTCCCGGATGAACGAGCTGAAGCGTCGCCGCCATTCCTGCCGTGACAGGCACAGCTGGGGATTGCCGGCCATGATGTTGCCCTTGCACAGGGTGAAGCCGCAGGTATCGAGGTCGCGGTTGATGCGCTCGGCGAGTGGCAGCAGGCGCCCCCGGATATGTGCGGCCTCCGCGGCATTGGCGGCCTCGAACAGGATGCCGTTGTCCTGGTCGGTGTGCAGCGTCTGTTCTCTACGCCCTTCGCTGCCGAAACACAGCCAGGTAAAGGGGATACCCGGATCGCCCAGTGCGTCGATGGCCAGTTGGATCACGCGGCAGACCGTGTGGTCATTAAGCAGCGTAATGATGTGGGTGATCTGCGTCGACGACGCGCCGTGCGCCAGCATGTTGTCGACCAACTGCAGTATGCGGCTGCGGATGATCACCAGTGTCTCAACGCTGTCGGCGTGAGAGATGGCCTGCGCCAGGTGCACCAGGTCGACGCGCTGCAGCGAGAACAGATCGCGCTCGGAAATAACGCCGCATAGGGTGCCCTTCTCGACGATGCAAACGTGGGCGATATGCCGTTCGGTCATGGCGATCGCTGCGTCGAACGCGCTGGCGTCTGGCGGCAGATGGAAGGGATCATGCGTCATGAACCTGGAAATCGGCACGGATAGCTCAGTGGTGCCAGTGGCGATCACACGCCGAAGGTCGCGCAGCGTGAAGATGCCTAGCGGATGCAATTTTTCGTCGGTGATCACGATGCTGCCGACATTGGTTTCGTTCATCAGGCCGACCGCTTCGGGCAGCGGCATGGTTGGCAGGCATGAAACCGGATGGTGCAACGCCAGCTCGCCGATACGGGTATCGAGTGAATATTGCGCCCCTAGGTTTTCCACCGCGCGCATTTGTGCCTGCTGGTTGACCAGGTCGAGCAGGCTGCTTACGCCGCGCATGGCGAAATCGCGGAACGCGGCGGACTTGGATACCAGTCTGATGAAGGCTGGTTTGCTCAGCAGAAAGCAGAAGGTGTCCTCGGCGGCGAAATGACTGGTGCGAGTGGCTCGCTCGCCCATCAGCGCCGCCATCGGAAAGCATTCGCCGACGATGACTTCGAAGGTGGTCTCGGTACCGCGCTTGCTGGTATGTGGGCGCTGACCATGCACGCGGCCCTGCTTGACGATGTAGAAGTGTTCGACGGCGCCGTCATCGGGCGAAATAATGCAGTCGCCTTCGCTGTAAAAACGCAGCTGGCAGTTTTCGACCAGGTAGGCGAGGTGGCCCGGTTCCATCTGATTGAACGGCGGGAACTTGCGCAGAAACTCCATGGTTCCGTGGATGTTCTGCAGCACAGCGGTCTTGCCCGCCTCGGCGAAAGCATCGGCTTTGCTCATGGTTCGCTTCCATTTTTTGCGCCCAATGGTGGGCTGTGGGTCGGCAGGGTCACATTGGACGTAAGTCTAGTTGGAGGCTAGCCAGCTCGGGCTGACAGGATCAGCGATTCGGTGGAGTTGTAGCGAAGTTACATAGGCAATAAAAAAGCCGCCCCGGAGGGCGGCTTTGTTCGCTTTGGCTCTCGGATTACAGGCCGTTCTTGGCCTTGAATTCGCGGCGCCGGCGGTGCAGTACCGGCTCGGTGTAGCCGTTGGGCTGTTTGGTGCCTTCGAGCACCAGCTCAAGAGCGGCCTGGAAGGCGACGTTGTTGTCGAAATCCGGGGCTAGCGGGCGGTAGGTCGGGTCGCCTGCGTTCTGGCGATCGACGACTGGCGCCATGCGCTTGAGGCTTTCGATTACCTGCTCCTGAGTGACGACCCCATGACGCAGCCAGTTAGCCATGTGCTGGCTGGAGATGCGCAGGGTCGCGCGGTCTTCCATCAGCGCGATGTCGTTGATATCCGGCACCTTCGAGCAGCCGACGCCGGCATCGATCCAGCGCACCACATAGCCCAGGATGCCCTGCGCGTTGTTGTCCAGCTCGTTGCGCTTCTCGTCTTCGTTCCAGTTGGCGTCGGTAGCCAGCGGAATGGTGAGGATGTCATCGACCGAGGCCTTCTCGCGCTTGGCCAGCTCGGCCTGGCGGGCGAATACGTCGACCTTGTGGTAGTGCATCGCGTGCAGGGTGGCGGCTGTCGGCGAGGGGACCCAGGCTGTATTGGCACCGGCCATAGGGTGGCCAATCTTCTGCTCGAGCATGCTCGCCATCAGGTCGGGCATGGCCCACATGCCTTTGCCGATTTGCGCCTTGCCCTGCAGGCCGCACGCCAGGCCGACGTCGACGTTATTGTTCTCGTAGGCGCCGATCCACTTCTCGGCCTTCATCGCCGCCTTGCGGACGACCGGGCCGGCCTCCATGGAGGTGTGGATCTCGTCGCCGGTGCGATCAAGGAAGCCGGTGTTGATGAACACCACGCGTTCGCGTGCTTCCTTGATGCAGGCCTTGAGGTTGATCGTGGTGCGGCGCTCCTCGTCCATGATGCCGACCTTGAGCGTGTTGCGCGGCAGGCCAAGAACGTCTTCGACGCGGCCGAACAGTTCGGTGGCGAAAGCCACTTCTTCCGCGCCGTGCATCTTCGGCTTGACGATGTACATCGAGCCGGTGCGGCTGTTGGCGCGGGTGGTGTTGCCCTTGAGGTTGTGCATCGCGGCCAAGCCGGTGAACAGGCCGTCCATGATGCCTTCCGGTACTTCGTTGCCTTCCTTGTCGAGGATGGCGTCGTTAGTCATCAGGTGGCCGACGTTACGGATAAACAGCAAGGAGCGGCCATGCAGGGTCAGTTCACCACCGTCGACCTGGGTGTAGACCCGGTCCGGGTTCATTGCGCGCGTGATGCGCTTGCCACCCTTGTCCAGCTCTTCGACCAGATCGCCCTTCATCAGGCCGAGCCAATTGCGGTACACGAGGGTCTTATCTTCGGCGTCGACGGCGGCGATGGAGTCTTCGCAGTCCATGATGGTGGTCAGCGCCGCTTCCATCAGGATGTCTTTCACGCCGGCCGCGTCGGTCTGGCCGATGGGGCTGGTCGTGTCGATCTGGAGTTCGAAGTGGATGCCGTTGTGCTTGAACAGCACGGCGATTGGCGCGCTGGCCTCACCCTGAAAACCGAGCAGCAGCTGCGGGTTCTTCAAGCCGGTGGTGCTGCCGTTCTTCAGGGAAACGATCAACTTGCCGCCTTCAATGCGATAGCCGGTGGAATCGGCATGCGAGCCGCTTTCCAGCGGGGCGGCATCGTCCAGGAAGGCGCGGGCGTAGGCGATGACCTTGTTGCCGCGGATTTCGTTGTAGCCTGGGCCCTTGCTGGCGCCATCTTCTTCAGAGATGGCGTCGGTGCCGTAGAGCGCGTCATACAGCGAGCCCCAGCGGGCGTTGGCGGCGTTCAGGGCGAAACGCGCGTTCATGATCGGTACGACCAGCTGCGGGCCGGCCATGCGGGCGATTTCTTCGTCGACGTTCTGAGTGGTGGCCTGGAAGTCTTCGGCTTCGGGCAGCAGATAGCCGATTTCCTGCAGGAAGGCCTTGTAGACCACCGGATCGTGAGCCTGGCCCGCACACGCCTGATGCCAAGCATCGATTTGTGACTGCAGGTCGTCACGTTTGGCCAGCAGCGCGCGGTTCTTCGGCGCCAGGTCGTGGATGACGCTGGAAGCGCCGGCCCAGAAGGCATCTGCATCAACACCGGTACCAGGAATCGCTTCGTTGTTCACGAAGTCGTACAGGACTTTGGCGACCTGCAGGCCACCGACTTCAACGCGCTCAGTCATTACTCGCCTCACTTGGTTCTTCAATCCGACACGGACGATTGCAGTTCTTGTAGTCCGGGCTGCCGGATACTACATGAAGCCGTTCGGAAAATCAGTCCGTCGCGCTTGGTCTCACCGGCCATCTCCGGCGTCTTTCGCCGACAGTCGGCGCTGCCGTGTAGCCTGACATCGGCGCGGCGAAACCGGTACTTTGATCTATACCTATGGAGTCGGGCTCCGCAGGCGATTCCCCTCACATCCTGATGCGTGCGGCTGTCGCCGGGCGTGCGCATTTACCAACAGAAGAGGAGCCAAAGATGGATCATCTCGTCCTTACGGTCATCGCCGAGGATCAGCCGGGGTTGGTCGAACGCGTGGCCAAGTGCATCGCCGAACATGGCGGCAACTGGCTGGACAGTCGTATGTCGCGCATGGCCGGCCAGTTCGCTGGGATTTTACGGATCGCGGTGCCGGCCGACGCGCATGCCGAGTTGGCCGATGCGCTGCAGCAGCTGGAACGCGACGGCATCCGCGTGGTATTCGCCCGTAGCGGCGAGGTGCCCGAGCGCAGCTGGCGAATGATTCATCTGCGGCTGGTGGGTAACGACCGCTCGGGCATCGTGCGCGACATCACCCGTCTGCTGGCGGGGCATGGCATCAACGTGGAGAGTCTGAATACCGACGTCTTGCCTGCGCCAATGACCAACGAGCTGCTGTTTCATGCCGACGCGCGTCTGGCGGTGCCGGCCGAGCTGTCGCTGGATGAGCTACAGCAGCACCTGGAAACTTTGGCCGACGAGCTGATGGTGGAGCTGAAACTGCAACCGGCCGAATGAATGAGCGAGCTTGCCCTCAGCTCACCACTGGCACCTTGCGCATCAGGCGCCAGGCATCGTAGCTGTACACCGCCAAGCCGGCCCAGATGCAAATGAAGGCGAGCTGCCGGTCTCTGGGGAAGGGCTCGTTGAACACCCACACCGCCAAAATCAGCAGCAGGGTCGGGGTGATGTACTGCAGAAACCCCAGGGTTGAATAAGGCAGGTGGCGCGCCGCAGCGTTGAAGCACAGCAGCGGCAGCAGCGTCACCGGGCCGGCTGCGACCAGCCAGAGGGCCTCCGGCTGGGTCCAGAAGGACCATTGCGTACTCGGTCCGCTGCCGAAGAAGAACAGCCAGCCCAGGGCGATCGGCAGCAGCAGCCAGGTTTCTACTACCAGGCCCGGCAGCGCCGCCACCGGCGCCTGCTTGCGCAGCAAGCCGTAGCTGCCGAAGCTCAGCGCCAAGACGATCGATACCCAGGGAAAATCGCCGAGCGTGACCAGCTGCAGCAACACGCCGACCGCCGCCATCGCCACCGCCAACCACTGCAACGGACGCAATCGCTCGCGCAGCACGATCAGCCCGAGCAGAACGTTGACCAGCGGATTGATGTAGTAACCCAGGCTCGCCTCAAGCATATGGTTGTGGTTCACCGCCCAGACGTAGATCAGCCAGTTGGTCGCGATCAGCACGCTGGAGATCATCAGCACGCCGATCCGTCGTGGGTGCGCCAGCAGTTCCTGCCACCAGCCCGGATGGCGCCATAGCATCAGCACCAGCGTGCCGAACAGCGCCGACCAGATCGCACGCTGGGTGACGATCTCCAGCGCGGCGTACTGCTCGATGGACTTGAAATAGAGCGGAAACATGCCCCAGATGGAGAAGGTAATCAGACCCAGCAGGTACCCTTTACGCAGTTCAGCAGTGGCCATGAGTGTCTCGTAACGCGGCAGCGGAGAGCCGGCCATTTTGCGCCTGCGCGGAGGCGTTTGTCTGCCGTTGTGGCTGTTTTCCAGCGTCATGAAATCTCTATGAACAGACGCGGTTGAACGCAGCCGGCGACAGCTCGTCTGAGGAGGACGACCCAGTGTTGCCGAGGCGACGCGTCAGCCATACGAGGTGTTCGATGAAGCTGCAGAACAAGGTTGCTCTGGTCACGGGAAGCTCCCAGGGCATCGGCCGCGGCATTGCCGTGCGCCTTGCCGAGGAGGGCGCCGACCTGGTCATCAACGGCCGGCATGATGATGAAGAAGCTCGCCAAACCCTTGAGCAGGTTCGTGCCTTCGGCCGCCGTGTCTGTTTCATCGCCGCCGATGTCGGTGTAGTCGCCGAATGCCAGCGGCTGGTGGCGCAGGCGATCGAGCAGATGGGGCATCTCGATATCGTGGTCAATAATGCTGGAGTGCAGCGTCACAGCCCGTTTCTCAATGCCGGCGAAGGGGACTATGACCTGGTGCTTAACGTCAACCTGCGCGGCCCGTTCTTCATTGCCCAGGCGTTCGCACGGCATTTGCGCGACGCCGGCAGAGGCGGGCGCATCATTAACAACAGCTCGGTTCACGAAGAGCTGCCGTTTCCCAATTTCACCGGTTACTGCGCGAGCAAGGGCGGGTTGAAGATGCTTATGCGCAACCTGGCGATCGAACTGGCACCGCTGGGCATCACCGTTAACAACATCGCACCGGGCGCGATCGAAACGCCGATCAACCGGACCCTGATGAACCAGCCGGACAAGCTGGCCGGCCTGCTGGAAAACATCCCCGCCGGTCGCCTCGGTCAGCCGCGTGATGTCGCCGGTGCGGTGGCCTTTCTCGCCTCGGATGAGGCCGACTACATCACCGGTACTACACTGGTGATAGACGGCGGACTGCTATGGAATTACAGCGAGCAATGACCGATACCGATCCGAGCCCCTTTGATTACGACACCCGCGCGGTTTCTGCCGCCGATACCCTGACCCCGGCGGACCGTTATCAGGAACTGTTTGTAGCGGTACAGACGCAGCGGGTGTTTCCCGACAGCAAGACCTTCGTCGACTGCGCGCCGCGCCAGCATCCGGAGCGAATTCTCGAGGCGTATCGGGCGCAGAGCGGCGACCAGGGCTTCGACCTGAAAGCCTTCGTGATGGAGCATTTCGAGCTCTACCAGATGAAGCCGACAGAGTTCGTCGCCAACCCTGACGATAGCCTGGCTGAGCATATCGACCGGCTCTGGCCGGTGCTGACCCGGCATCCCAGGCAGCATCCGGAGTTTTCCTCGCTGTTGCCGCTGCCCCATGACTACGTAGTGCCGGGCGGGCGCTTTACCGAGCTGTATTACTGGGATTCTTACTTCACCATGCTCGGCCTGGACGAGAGCGGTCACTGCGAGCTGCTGCGCTCGATGGCCGATAACTTCGCCTACCTGATCGACACATACGGCCATGTACCCAACGGCAACCGCTCGTACTACCTGAGCCGCTCGCAGCCGCCGGTGTTCGCGTTGATGACCGACCTGTTCGAGGAGACCGGCGTGCATCGGGCCAGCGATTACCTGCCGCAGCTGCGTAAGGAACACGCGTTCTGGGTCGATGGCGGCGATCAGCTGCGCCCCGGCGAGGCGCATCGACGCTGCGTCTGTCTGGCCGACGGCAGCGTGCTCAATCGTTACTGGGACGAGCGGGACACACCCCGCGAGGAGTCTTATATCGAAGACGTCGAGACCGCGCGCTCCTCGAGCCGGCCGGCTCACGAGGTCTATCGCGACCTGCGCGCCGGTGCCGAATCAGGCTGGGACTTCAGTTCGCGCTGGCTGGGCGATCCCGCGCGGTTGTCGAGTATTCGTACCACGCAGATCATTCCGGTGGACCTGAACAGCTTTCTCTACAAGCTCGAGCGGCAAATCGCCCGTCTTAGCGAGGTGAAGGGCCGGCATGAGTGTGCCGAAGAATTCCGTCAGCGTGCCGGTGCACGTCTCGCCGCGATCGACCGCTACCTGTGGAATGACCACCGCGGGGCTTATTTCGATTACGACTGGGTGTTACAGAAGCCGCGCGACAACCTCACCGCAGCAACCCTGACGCCGTTGTTCCTGCAGCTGGCCAGCCCTGACCAGGCGGGGCGGGTGGCCGATATTGTCGGTGAACGGCTACTCGCCCCCGGCGGCCTGTCGACCACCGAAATCGCCGGCAGCGGCGAGCAGTGGGACCGGCCCAACGGCTGGGCCCCGCTGCAGTGGATGGGCATCCGCGGGCTGCAACACTACGGCCACGATGCACTGGCGCTGCAGATCGAGGAGCGCTGGCTGAGCATCGTCTCGCTGCTGTTCGAGCGGGAAAGCAAGCTGGTGGAGAAGTACGTGTTGCGGCCTTGCACCGAGCATGCCGGTGGCGGTGAATACCCGCTGCAGGATGGCTTCGGCTGGACCAACGGCGTGACCCGCAAACTGATGCAGGAGGATCCGACCCACGAGGCCCACCGCTGCCGCGCGGGGCAATGCCGGCCGGAATGGGCTCAGGCGGACAGCCGCCGCGGTTGAAGCGGGCCGGCAAGCCTGCCCTTGGCGGGCCAGCGCGCTCCTACGGAGCGGAGCGGCTGCAGGATCGAGCTTGCTCGCGATCAGGCGTTCAGAGAGGACCGGCTGCCAACTATCCGCTTGCAAGGGAGCGTCTGCCGCCTACGAAACGCCGCCATCACCGCCGTCGGTAAGGGCTCGGCAGTGTGCCTTCCAGATCCAGGGTGCCTTTCTCGACGAAACGCTGGGTGCCGAACAGACCACCGGCCAGCTTGCCGCGCAGTACGTAAGGCACCTCATCCATACCGATGTGTTCGGCCAGCCCCAACGCCTGGCGGGCGGCCGAAAACGCGGAAATAGTCATGGGCACGCTTAGCACGGTTTCACCGAAGCGCGGCACGCTGCCCCGCGCGTCGCTGACACCGCTGGCCAGGCGCCGACCGTTGACTTCCAGCTCGAGCGCCGCGCCGTTGTAGTCGAGCGCGACGTCGTTAGGGTTCTGTATCCGCAGCTTGACCGCCATGCGCAACTCCAGTCCCTCGCCGGGTAGTGGCTGAATACCCGCGACCTGGACGTTGAGCGGGTCGCGCTGGCCGAAGGCGGCGCAACCGGCCAGGCTCAGCACGAGCAAGAGGGCCAATAGCAAGGGTGCAACGGGTACCACGGGGCGCATGGGCATAGGCCTTACTCAGGTTTCCTGGTGAGTTTGTCCAGCCCCTGCAACAGCTCCATGGGCAGCGGAAAGACGATGGTGGAATTCTTGTCGCCTGCGATGTTGCTCAGCGTTTGCATATAGCGCAGCTGCATCGCCCCGGACTGACGACCGAGCATCTCGGCGGCCTGCATCAGCTTTTCCGAAGCCTGCAGCTCGCCCTCAGCATGAATGACCTTGGCGCGTCGCTCACGTTCCGCTTCTGCCTGGCGCGCGATGGCGCGGATCATCGATTCGTCGAGGTCGACGTGCTTGATCTCGACGTTGGCCACCTTGATTCCCCAGGCATCGGTCTGGGCGTCGAGCACCTGCTGAATGTCATTGTTGAGCTGCTCGCGCTCGGCCAGCATATCGTCCAGATCATGCTTGCCCAGTACCGCGCGCAACGTGGTCTGCGCCAGCTGGCTGGTGGCTGAATGGTAATCCTCGACTTGAATGATGGCTTTCTCGGCATCCAGCACACGGTAATAGATCACAGCGTTGACCTTAACCGAGACGTTGTCACGCGAGATCACATCCTGGGTCGGCACGTCCAGCACCAACGTCCGCAGGTCGACCCGCACCATTTGTTGGAGCCCGGGGATGACCATAATCAGCCCTGGCCCCTTCACTTTCCAGAAGCGTCCCAGCTGGAATACCACGCCACGCTCGTATTCACGGAGGATACGGAAGGTTGATGCCAGCAGCGCAATCAGTAGCACCAGTACCGCGATGAAGCTCATTTCGAAACCCATGATTCACCTCTTCTCGATTGGCGGCGTGTCAGCCGCGGTGACGTCCAATAGCAGTCCGCGCCTGGCCACGACGCGGACCTGTTGTCCAGGACGCAAGGGCGTGGGGCTGACCACCTGCCAGTGCTCGCCCTGCAGCTGCACCCAGCCGCAGGCGGGATCGTTCGCCTCGATGCGAGTCACCGGCGCCAGACTGCCGACCAGCTCGGCGTCGCCAGTGACCAAGCGTTGGCGGCGCGCCTTGAGCGCCATGGTGACGATGGCGAACACCAGCAGCGCGCTGACCACAGCGAGCGTGCCGATCAAGGCCAGCGGAATGCCGTAGCCCGGCACGTCGGTGTCGAACAGAATCACCGAACCGGTGACAAAGGCGACCACCCCGCCAAGGCCGAGCACGCCGAAACTGGGTATGAATGCTTCGGCGATCATGAAGCCCAGCCCCAGCAGAATCAGCGCGACCCCGGCGTAGTTCACCGGTAGCAGTTGCAGCGAGTACAACGCCAGAAGCAGGCAGATACCACCGACCACGCCGCCGCCACCGGTGCCTGGGTTGGAGAATTCGAATATCAGGCCGTAGATGCCGATCATCATCAGGATCAAGGCCACGCTGGGATTGGTGATCACGGCCAGCAGGCGTACTCGCCAGTCGGGATCGTAGCGATCAAGCGCGGCGTTTGCAGTCTGCAACGTTCGTTCTCCGGCGCTGGTCTCGACGGTCTTGCCATCGACTTGGTCGAGCAGATCCTGAAGATCGGTCGCGATGTAGTCGACCACGTTGAGCTTTCGCGCCTCGCTGGCGGACAGGCTGACAGCCTTGCGTACCGCCTGCTCCGCCCATTCCGCGTTGCGCCCGCGTAGCTGCGCCAGGCCGCGTATATAGGCGGCCGCATCGTTGACCTGCTTGCGGCTCATCGCATCGCCGCCGCTCTCGTCATCCGGCGCTTGTGCGTCCGGTTGCTCGTCGGGCGGCGTGCCCGGTGCACCACCTATCTGCACCGGCGTGGCGGCACCGAGGTTTGTGCCTGGGCTCATTGCCGCGATGTGACTGGCGTAGAGCATGTAGGTGCCGGCGCTGGCGGCGCGCGCCCCGCTGGGCGTGACATGCGTGGCGATCGGCACAGGGCTGGCGAGGATTTCCTTGATGATCGCACGCATCGAGCTGTCCAGACCGCCGGGCGTATCGAGCTGCAGCACCAGCAGCTGCGCATCGGTCTGCGCCGCGCGCTGTATACCGCCAATCAGATAGTCAGCGCTGGCCGGGCCGATCACGCCCTCCACCCGCAGGACCGTGACCTGCGTTGCAGCCTGGGCCGCACTGGCGAGGCCCAGCCATGTCAGCAGCAGTAGCGTCGGCAGCCAGGCCAGTCGTTCAAAGGGGCGGCGGCGCATTGGCGTGATCCTCCCGGGTCGGCGAGCGGCGCGACGGCGAATCGCGGCAGTACCACAGAGGATAGTTCAGGAAGGCGTGAGGTAACGCCCTTAGTCGTCGATCATTCACCCGGCCGGCTTGAGCGCCTGAACTCTGGCGCGTTATCGGACCTCACAATCCACATGAGGCCGTTTCCTCACGAAGCGCCTCGGGCCCAGCCATGAGGAGTGTCCATGCGTATTCATCATCTCAACTGCGGCTGCATGTGTCCGGTGGGCGGTCGGCTGTTCGACGGTTTCAGCGACGGGCTAACAGCCAACCTGGTGTGTCATTGTCTGTTGATCGAGACCGAGCAGCACGGCTTGGTGCTGGTTGACACCGGCTTTGGCAACTGCGATGTACTGGAGCCGCGCAAGCGCCTCAGCGCATTCTTCATCGCCTTCAACAATATCAAGTTCGAGCGGCGCTTCACGGCGTTGGAGCAGGTCCGCCAGCTCGGGTTCGACCCGGCAGACGTCCGCCATATCCTGCTGACGCACCTGGATTTCGACCACGCCGGTGGGCTGGTGGACTTCCCCGAGGCACAGGTTCATGTACTGCAGCGGGAGATGGATGCGGCGCGCTCGACCCATAGCTTTATTGGCCATCAGCGCTATCGCCACCGGCAATGGGATGCGGTGCGCCACTGGCAGTTCTACGAGCCGGGTGGCGATACCTGGTTCGGCTTTCAGGCGGTTAAGGAGCTGCGCGGTCTGCCACCGGAAATTCTACTGATTCCGCTGACGGGCCATACCCATGGTCACGCGGGCGTGGCCGTGCAAGGCCATAACGGCTGGCTGCTGCATGCCGGGGACGCCTATTTCTACCGTGACGAAGTGGGCCAGACCGAGCGCCACTGCACGCCGGGGCTGCGCTTTTATCAGCGCATGATGGAGGTCGATCGCACGGCGCGCCTGGCAAACCAGCATCGCCTCTGGATGCTGTCCCTAGAACACAAGGACGAAGTGACGCTGTTCTGCAGCCATGACGCCAAGGAACTCGAGCGCATGCGGGCGAGATCGCACTGATGTCGTCACAAGACGATGATCGCGTTGGTGGGGCGGTGCGCACCATGATGGGCTATGTGCGCTGGATCGGCCTGGTGGCCTGCTCGGTGGCCGGGCTGGGGTACCTGCTGGTGGGCAACTTCAATATGGTCGGGCTGATGTTCGCCCTGGCAGCGCTGTCCTGGATCAATATTCGCCGCAAACGCAGCGGAGGATCTGGGGCGCCGCCGGGCAGGCATTAGCGAGACTGGGCTAAATGGCAGCCTAAACGCGAAATCGCGAGCAGGCCTTCGACTTTCTGCGTATGGAGGTCGTGCCTCGGTTCTGCAATAGTTAGCAGGCTAAGCGACGGACCGTTTGCGATGCGTACCGCCCACAAGGTGATTCGTATCGGCGCAGCAAAACTGGCTCAACCCTGCGGCCAGTCGCGTCTCCTTACCTAGATGGGTGCCTGTCGGCACTCCCTTGCGGCCCAAACGGCCGCTACCGGTTTCGACAACCGCTGCCTATGGGCGGCGGTTGCCGTTCCTTCCGTCTCCCCGCTGCGCTTCTGATAAGCGATTTCAAGGAACCCCCAACGCATGATCAGGTCGACTCACAGTAAGCTTTTCAGCCAGAACCAGACCTGAGGGGACCCAAAAATGGACCTGATCCGAATAATCATCGCGATACTGCTGCCTCCACTCGGGGTGTTCCTGCAAGTCGGCTTCGCTGGCGCCTTTTGGCTGAACATTCTGCTGACCCTGCTGGGCTATATCCCGGGCATCATCCACGCCGTGTGGATCATCGCCCGGCGCTAAGTTTGACTATGCGGTACAAACAGCCCGGCCGTTCAGCCGGGCTTTTTGTGCTTGCAAGCGAGGCGGTGTAAAGTCCCGGGTCGACTTGCGTGCGTGGGTCAATCTCGCGCCAATCAACCTTGAACATGACGGGGTCGGGGCGTTCGCCTGCTGGCAACGCAGCTGCCCGCGCTGCCGTGGGTAACTGTCATTGCTCAGCACCTGGGAAGGAACCAGATGGGTAACTCTTTCATCGATCAGAACCACTTCAGGCGCATCCTCAACCGCAACGTGGCGGTTCCCCTCGGCTTCGGTTTTCTCAGTGCGTTTTTCTTCAGCATCATCGTTTATTACCTGCTGAACGTTAGTTCTTGGGTCGAGCGTTCGGTGCTGGGCGTTTCCTACGCCCATGAGATGCTGAAGGAGGTGGGGGAGCTGGAAGCCTCGATGCGCGGCTACCTCATCGCAGGCGACGAGGTATTTCTTCAGCCCTACCGGAACGAACTGCCGAGATTCCAAAACCAGCTGAAGCAGATCAAGCAGTACGCAAGCGGCGACCCGGTGCAGCTGGGTCGGATCGAGCGTGCCGAGCAACTGCATGCGCAATGGGTCAGATTCGCCGAAGAGGCGATAGCCCGTCGTGCGCAGGACGGGCCAATACTCGAATACATACGCAGTCAGCGAGGGTTGGAATTAAAGGAAGAGCAGCGCCAGTTGCTCAACGACTTCATCGCTCACGAGCGTCAGGTTCGAGCCGAGCGCACCGACACCGCGGAGATGGTCACCACCGCACTGATTGGCGGCTTTCTGCTGTTCAGCCTGATTTTCAGCGGCTTGCTGGTCTACTTTGGGCGCCGCGATCTGATCGGCCTGTCAGCCAGCTATGCCGATTCACTCGAGCGCCAGCAGACCCATGCGGCGGCGCTGGAAAAGCTCGCCTGGTATCGCGCCGGCCAGACACAGCTCAGCGAGTCGCTGATCGGCGAGCAAGCGCTGCCGACGCTGGGGCAAAACGTGCTCAGCTTCCTTTCGCGCTACCTGGAGGTCGCTGTGGGTGCGCTCTACGTAACGCAGGACGGTAAGCTGGAGCGGATCGCGGAATTCGGTTGGGATAAGGACAAGCTGCACAGCGGCCGCACCCTGGCGCTCGGCGAAGGGCTGGTGGGGCAGGTGGCCCTGGAGCGTCGAACGATGGCCCTCGACAGTCTGCCGCCCGGTTACCTGAAGGTCAGCTCGGCCCTGGGCAGCACTGACGCCAGGTCCGTGTTGATTGCGCCGGTGGAAGACAACGGCATGCTCAACGCCGTACTGGAGGTCGGCTTCCTGCGGCCGTTGAGCGAAGAAGACAGCGAACTTCTGCGCCGCGTCAGCGAACATATCGGTTCGGCCATCGAGGCCGCGCGCTATCGCCAGCGTCTGCAGCGTGTACTGGCCGAAACCCAGCAGCTCAACGAGGAGTTGCAGGTGCAGCAGGAAGAACTGCGCGCCGCCAATGAGGAGCTCGAAGAGCAATCGAGCGCATTGCGCGAATCTCAGGCGCACATGGAAGAGCAGCAGGCCGAGCTGGAGCAAACCAACGAGCAGCTCGCCGCGCAGACTCATGAGCTGGCGCGCCAGCGCGACGAGATGGACCTGAAGAATTTCCGCCTGCACGAAGTGCAGCTGATGCTCGAGGAGCGTGCCGACGAGCTGCAGCGCGCCAGCCGCTACAAGTCGGAATTCCTAGCCAACATGTCTCACGAGCTGCGCACACCATTGAACAGCTCGCTGATTCTCGCCAAGCTGCTCGCTGACAATCCCGAGGGCAATTTGAGCGACGATCAGGTGCAGTTCGCCCGCTCCATCTACTCGGCAGGCAACGATCTGCTCCACCTGATCAACGATATCCTCGATATCTCCAAGGTCGAAGCCGGCAAGCTCGATGTCCACCCCGAGCTAATGATGCTTACGCGTATGGCCGACGGACTGAAAAGCCTGTTCCTCGCCCAGGCGCAGGACAAGTCGCTGCAGTTCGACATCGAACTGGGCGATGGGCTGCCGGCGAGCCTTTATACCGACCGCCAGCGGCTTGAGCAGATCCTTAAGAATCTTCTGTCGAATGCGTTCAAGTTCACCGAGAAAGGCTCGGTCTCGATGCGTGTCACACGCTATGACGACCATCGCATCGCCTTCGCCGTGCAGGATTCGGGCATCGGCATTCCTGAAGACCAGCAGTCGGTGATATTCGAGGCGTTCCGCCAGGCCGATGGCACCACCAACCGGCGTTACGGCGGCACCGGCCTCGGGCTGTCGATTTCCCGCGAGCTTGCGCAGCTACTTGGCGGCACCATCGAGGTGCGCAGCAATCCGGGCGCGGGCAGCGTGTTTACTCTGATCGTCCCGGCAAACTACAGCGAGCCCGTCGCGGTGCAAGCGGAGGCATTTCCGGTTTCGGTGCAGGCCGAGCCTGAGCCGATCGCCGTCGTGGCGAAACTCCCGGAGGCACTCGCTGCAGCGCCGGCACCGTCTGGAGAGCCGTCTACGGCGGTACTGGCTGATGATCGCGACGGCTCGCCTTTCGGCGAGCGGTCGGTGCTGGTGATCGAGGACGATACCCAGTTCGCCTGCATCCTGCGCGATCTCGCCCACGAGCTGAGGTACAACTGCCTGATCGCGCAGAACGCCGACGATGGCTTCGACACCGCCGTCCAGTATCGGCCCGATGCCATTCTGCTGGACATGCGCCTGCCCGATCATTCCGGCCTGACGGTGCTCGAGCGCCTCAAGGAAAATCCGATTACCCGGCACATTCCGGTGCATATCGTCTCGGTGGAGGACCGCAAGGAAGCGGCCCTGCAGATGGGCGCCATCGGCTATGCGACCAAACCGACGACACGCGAGGACCTGAAGAAAGTGTTCGGCCGGCTCGAAGCGAAGCTGGCGCAGAAGGTCAAGCGCATCCTCTTGGTCGAGGACGATGCCCGGCAGCGTGAAAGCGTGTCGCGGCTGATCGAAGATATCGACGTGGAAATCACCGCCGTGGAGTTCGGCGAGCAGGCTCTCGAACTGCTGCGCTCGACGGTTTTCGACTGCATGATCATCGACCTCAAGCTGCCCGACATGGATGGCCACGAGCTGCTCGAACGCATGGCCCGAGAGGAAATCTGCTCGTTCCCGCCCGTGATCGTCTACACCGGGCGCAACCTGACCCGCGACGAAGAAGCGGCACTGATGAAGTACTCACGCTCGATCATCATCAAGGGAGCACGCTCGCCGGAACGCCTGCTCGACGAGGTCACGCTGTTCCTGCACAAGGTCGAGTCGGACATGCCGCCGGAGCGGCAAAAAATGCTCAAGAGCGTCCGCAGTCGCGAAAAAGCCTTTGAGGGCCGGAAAATCCTGGTAGTTGATGACGATGTACGCAACGTCTTCGCACTCACCAGTGCGCTGGAGCAGAAGGGCGCGCTGATTGAAATCGCCCGCAACGGTCATGAAGCCATCGCCCAGCTGCAGAACATCGATGACATCGATCTGGTGCTGATGGACATCATGATGCCCGAGATGGACGGTTTTACCGCGATGGAAGAGATCCGCAAGGATTCACGCTTCGCCAAGCTTCCCATGGTGGCAGTCACGGCCAAGGCCATGAAGGACGATCAGGATCGCTGCCTGCGTGCCGGCGCCAACGACTACCTGGCCAAACCGATCGATCTGGATCGTCTGTTCTCGCTCATTCGCGTATGGCTGCCAAAAGTGGAGCTGCTGTGACATGCCTGACCGCATCCAGGCCATCGAGCTGAAGCTGCTGATCGAAGCGATCTACCTGCGCTACAGCTACGATTTTCGCGACTATTCCGGCGCCTCGCTCAAGCGCCGGATATTGCTGGCACTGAAGCAGATGCGCTGCGAGAACATTGGGCAGCTGCAACACAAGGTGCTCCACGATCCGCAGGTGTTCATGGAGCTGCTACAGTTCCTCACCATTCCGGTGAGCGAGATGTTTCGTGATCCTGGCTACTTCCTGGCACTGCGTGAGCAGGTGGTCCCGGTGTTGCGCACCTACCCGTCGCTGAAGATCTGGATCGCCGGTTGCAGCACGGGCGAAGAGGTCTACTCGATGGCCATCTTACTCAAGGAGGAGGGCCTGCTGGAGCGCACTATCCTCTACGCCACCGACATCAATCCGCGTTCGCTGGAGCAGGCGCGACGGGGCATATTCGATATCGGTGACATGCGTCAGTACACCGAAAACTACCAACGCGCCGGTGGCAAGCAGAGCCTCAGTAGCTATTACACCGCTGCCTATGATTCGGCGATCATCGATAAGTCGTTGAAAGAAAAGGTCACGTTTGCCGATCATAGTCTGGCGACAGACAGCGTTTTTGCGGAAACCCAGCTGATTTCCTGCCGCAATGTGCTGATCTATTTCAACAAACCCCTGCAGGATCGGGCCTTTGGCCTGTTCCATGATTCCCTCTGTCATCGAGGCTTTCTTGGGCTGGGCAGCAAGGAAACCGTCGAGTTTTCCGGCTACGCTGGGCGCTACGAGGCGTTTGACAAGCAGGAAAGGATCTTCCGCAAGTTATGAAACGCGCAACCGCCAATGCTCCGGCCAGATCAATTGCCCAGCCTGTGGATGCCGTTGTGATTGGCACCTCGGCGGGCGGCCTGGCGGCGTTGAGTACGCTGGTCGATGGTTTGCCGGCGGACCTGCGCCAATCGCTGCTGGTGGTCCAGCATGTGCCGGCGAGCGGACCGACGCAGCTGGCCGATATCTTCCAGCGCAAGACGGCGCTGCGGGTCAAGGAGGTGGATGACAAGGAGATGCTGTGCGCTGGAACCATTTACTTCGCTGCGCCCGGCTATCATCTGCTGGTAGAAGCGGACCTGACGCTGTCCCTCAGCCAGGACGATGCGATTCACTTCTCCCGCCCCTCGATTGATGTGCTGTTCGAGTCGGCCGCCGATGCCTGGGGCGAGCGTGTCGTCGGCATCCTGCTGACTGGCGCTAACGAGGATGGCGCGGCCGGCCTGGAAGCGATCAGGCGCGCCGGGGGGATCACCATCGTGCAGGACCCGGACGAAGCCGAGGTTCCGGCCATGCCGCTTGCAGCACTCCAGCGTTTTTCGCCGGATTACATTTTGCCCTTGCGCGACATTCACCGACTGTTGCGCGAACTGGAGTGACCATGCCTGACCAGACCGATGAAGCGAACCTGCTGATCGTCGATGATTTGCCGGAAAACCTGCTGGCGTTGGACGCCATACTCAGGAGCCCGGGGATTCGCGTGCATCAGGCCGAGTCGGCGGAGCAGGCGCTCGAGCTGTTGCTGCAGCATGAGTTTGCGTTGGCCATTCTCGACGTGCAGATGCCTGGGATGGATGGTTTTCAGCTGGCAGAGCTGATGCGCGGCACCGAGCGCACCAAGCAGATTCCCATCGTCTTCGTCAGCGCTGCCGGTCGTGAGCTCAACTATGCGTTCAAGGGGTACGAGAGCGGTGCCGTAGACTTCATGCACAAGCCGCTCGATACCCATGCGGTGCGCAGCAAGGTCAGCGTTTTCGTCGACCTCTACCGCAACCGCAAGCGAATGGCGCGTCAGCTCGAAGCGCTCGAGCGCAGTCGCCGAGAGCAGGAAGTGCTGCTCGATGAATTGCGCAGCACCAAGGCCGAACTGGAAGACGCGGTGCGCATACGTGACGATTTCATGTCGATCGTCTCCCATGAGCTGAAAACCCCGCTCAACACGCTGATTCTTGAGGTTCAGTTGCGCAAGCTGCAGCTCGGGCGAAACAACTTCGCCGCATTTAGCGAAGACAAGCTGCGGCAGATGGTAGACAAGGACGAGCGGCAGATTCAGAGCTTGATCCGCCTGATCGATGACATGCTCGACGTTTCACGGATTCGCACGGGCAAGTTGTCGATTCGTCCTAGCCACGTCGATCTGGGCAAGCTGGCGGCCAGCGTTGTGGAGAACTTTGCTCCGCAAATGGAAGCCAGCGGCTGCACGCTGCTGTTTCAGCGCCCGGAGCCGATCGCTGGGGTTTGGGACGAGTTCCGCATTGAGCAGGTGCTGGCGAATCTGCTGACCAATGCGATGCGCTACGGCGCGGGCAAACCGGTGCAGGTCAACGTCAGTGCCACCTCGACGGCCGCCTGTCTCGAAGTGCGCGACCACGGTATCGGTATCAACCAGAAGAGTCTCGAACGGATTTTCTGCCAGTTCGAGCGCGCCGAAGGCAGCGAGAGCAGCGCCGGGCTGGGCCTTGGCCTGTTTATTGCCGAACAGATCGTCAAAGCCCACAACGGTCGCATTCAGGTCGAAAGCGAAGAGGGCAAGGGCGCGTTGTTCCGCGTCCTGCTGCCGCTGAACGGCGAGGCCTGAAGCGACCTCGCCAGTCGCTCAGGTCCAGGACAGCTGCGGCCAGCCCTTGGCTCCGGCCTGTTCACGCAGCAGAGGATCGGGATTCACGACATGCGGATAAGCCACCTGCTCCAGCAATGGCAGGTCGTTGATCGAATCTGAATAGAAATGCGCACCCTCGAGTGATTCACCGTGCTCCGCCGCCCACTGCCGAAGCCGCGTCACCTTACCGTCGCGGTAGCTGAGTATGCCCAGCGTGCTGCCATTGTAAAAGCCGTGCTGTTCTTCCAGCTGGATCGCCAATGTATCCTCGACACCGAGTCGTGCCGCAATCGCTTTTACCAGAAACTCCGCCGACGCCGAGATGATCAAGATGCGGTTACCTACCTTGCGATGTTCAGCGATGTGGCGCATGGCGTCGCTATAGATCAGCGGCTCAATTACCTCTTCGACGAAGGGCGCCACCACATGCGCCACCTCGTCGGCGGTGCGGCCTACCAGTGGCGTCAGGCTGAATATCATGTAGTCCTCCATGGCCAATCGGCCAAAGGCATACTCGGCCATCAGCTCGGCGTCCTTGCGTAGGAAGGATTCGCCATCCACCCAGCCGATCTTGGCCATTTCCCGTGCCCAGAGGCTGGCGCAGTCGCCGTCGATCAGGGTCTCGTCCAGGTCGAAAATTGCCAGTGCCATCAAGCCACCTCATGAATTGCCGAGGCGTCAATGGTAAGGCCTACCTGGCGACCGTGCGGGTACAGATCGGCAGCGGAGCGATTGAGCACATCCACCAGCAGTTCAACCCCGCGTGCTTCGACGCGGTAACGAATCACGTTGCCGAGCAGGCTGTGGCTTTTGATCACCGCGGCGATCCCGCCGCTACCGTCGGCGGCATTGAGCAGTGCTATGGCTTCCGGGCGGATCGCCACCTGCCCATCGATCGGGCGTTGCAGCAGGCGTGAGGCGACGTCTGCGGCAAGCAGGTTGTAGTTGCCGATAAAGCCCGCAGCGAAGGCATCCACCGGTGCCGTATACAGGGTTTCGGCGTCCGCGCTCTGGACGATCCGGCCGGCATTCATCAGCAGGATGCGATCCGAGAGGGTCAGCGCCTCTTCCTGATCGTGGGTAACGAATATCGTGGTCAGCCCCAGCTCCTGCTGGATCGCCCTGATCTGTTCACGCAAATGCTTGCGGATGCGCGCATCCAGCGCCGACAGGGGTTCGTCGAGCAGCAGCAGGCGAGGGCGCGTTACCAGCGAGCGCGCCAGTGCCACACGCTGACATTGCCCGCCCGACAGTTGGCTCGGGTAACGCCGGGCAAATTCGCCGAGCTCGACCATCCCCAGCACCTCGGCCACCCGCTCGGCGCTTTCCTCTCTTGCGATTTTTTGCATACGCAAGCCAAAGGAGACGTTCTGTTCCACGGTCATGTTGGGGAACAGCGCATAGCTCTGGAAGACCATGCCAATCTGACGATTCTGCGGCGACATGGGCACCAGGTCCTCGCCATCTAGCAGGATTTTCCCGCCGTCGACCTCGGTAAGTCCGGCGATGCAGCGCAGCAGCGTGGACTTGCCGCAGCCGGAGGGGCCAAGCAGCGTGATCAGTTCGCCCTTGGCGACTTCGCAATCGATATCGCTGAAGACCCTGGTGTCGCCAAAGGCTTTGTACAGACCACGAATGGAAAGATAGCTCATGGGGAATTCCTGTCTGAATGGGTCACGCCTGTTCGCACTGTCAAGCCGTGCGTTCCCGATTCAACCGAGCCGCCGCCCAGGTGAACACCAGCACGAAGAAGAAGTAGGAGATCACCAGCGCACTGTTGAAATGGCCGCTGCTGTTCTTCATGTTGTTCAGGTAGACCTGCAGGGTTTCGTAGCGCGTGCCGACCAGCAGGTTGGCGAAGACGAATTCGCCGAACAGAAACGAAAACGACAGAAACAGCGACACCATCAGCCCCTTGCGAAGGTTCGGCAGCACCACCAGAAACGCCGCCTTCCAGGTGCTCGCGCCGAGCAGGTGAGCGGCATCCATCAGATCGCGAATATTGATTGCCTGCAGGTTGTTGCTAATGGCGCGGTACATGAACGGCAGGGCGATGGTGAAGTAGGCGCCAATGAGGATCCAGGGCGTGCCGACCATTGCCAGCGGCCCCGAGCCGTAGAGCTGCAGCAGGCCGACCGACGACACCACCGGTGGCACGGCGAACGGCAGCAGGATCAAGATGTTCATCAGCCCGTCGAGCTTCGGGAAGTGGTAATGCACGACGAACAGCAGCGGCAGGATCAGCACCACCGCCAAAGCCAGCGCACCAAAGCAGACCAGCAGTGATTGGGCGAACGCCCGTAGGAAGCGTTCGTCACTCCAGAGCTGCAGGTACCAGTCAAAGGTCAATCCGTCCGGCAGGATGGTCGCCGACCAGCTGCTGGAAATCGAATAGAGAAAGGTCGCAGCCAGTGGTAGCAGCAGGATGAGAAACAGCAGCCAGACCACCATGCGGTGATATAGCGCACCACGTTTGGCTTCAGCGGCTCGCATGGTAACTCCTCTTGAGCAGCACTTGATGCGCCACGGTAATCACGCCCATCAGCCCGACCAGCACCATAGACAATGCGCTGGCCATGTTCGGGTCGAGGGAGATATCGCCGGAAATCATCGCCGCGATGCGGATCGGCAACACGTTGAAGTTGCCCGTAGTGAGGTAGTAGACCGTGGCATAGGCCCCCAACGCATTGGCCAGCAGGATGACGAAGGTGCCGAGCAGCGCTGGGGTGAGCACCGGCAGGCCGATGTAGCGCCAGTAGCTCCAGGTGCCTGCACCTAGCAACGAGGCCGACTCACGCCAGTCCTCGTGCAGCGCATCGAAGGCGGGGTAGAGCAGAAGCACGCCCAGCGGGATCTGGAAATAGGTGTAGAGCACGATCAGGCCGGTTTTGGAGTACAGGTTGAAGTCTTCGATGACTCCGGCCTGCTTGAGCAGGATCGTCAGTGCCCCGTTGAAGCCGAGCAGGATGACGAAGGCAAAGGCCAGCGGCACGCCCGCGAAGTTGCTGGTCATGTTGGAAAAGGCCATGACGAAGTCGCGTAATTTCGAATCGACCTGGCGTAGTGAGTAGCTGCCGAGAATAGCGATGACGATGCCGATCAGGCTCGACCAGAACGCGATCTGCAGGCTGTGCTTGATGGCTTGGAGGTAAAACTTCGAGCCGAAGACTTTCTGGAAATTGGCCAGGCCCCAGCCATCGGCAGTGTTCAGGCTGTTGAGCGTGACCCAAAGCAGCGGGGCGATCTGAAAGGCGAAGAAGAACAAGGCGAATGGCAGCAGGCAAAGCAGCGCCAGCCGTTTGCTGTGCGGGGCCCGACGGCCTGCAACCCCAGGGCCAGCGCTGTCTCGAACGGCTGCAGTCTTGACGTTGTCTTCGAGCTGCGCAGTCATTTCAGCAGCTCCGGGCACAACGGCTTGTCATGCGGGACGCCGAGCAGTTCGCACAGCGTGCCGCAGAGTTCGGTCTGTTTTGGGCGCGCGGCGGGGTCGAGGCTGAACGCCGAACCCAGCACGAACAGCGGCACCTCGCGTTCTTCCGGTAGCAGACCATTATGCGAGCGGTCGTTGTTCATGCCGTGATCGGCTGTTACCAGCACCTGATAGCCGTCATCCAGCCAGCGTTGCAGGTGGTCGGCAAGCAGGATATCGGCGCGCCGTGCAGCGTTGCGGTACTGAGACGAATCCAGACCGTGCTTGTGGCCGGCGTCGTCGATGTTCATCGGGTGCACCAGCAAAAAGTTCGGGTTGTGCCGTAAGCGCAGGTTTTCTGCATCGGCGAACAGGTGAGAGTCGGGGTAATGGTCTTCGTAGTAGAAATGGCCGTGCTGTATCGGCAGCTCGGGCGTCTCGCTGTGACGATCGCGTGTCGCCTGGAACGGCGTGCGGTTATAGAGTTCGCTGATCCAATGGTAGGCCGCGGCCGCTGTGCTCAATCCGGCGTCGCGGGCGTAATGGAAGACGCTGTGCTCGGTGGATAGCCGTATTACCTGGTTGTGCACCACGCCGCTGTCGATCGGTGTCACGCCGGTCAGTATGCATTCATACAGTGGCCTAGACAGCGCCGGTAACTCACATTGCAAGCGGTACAGCGCCCCGCGCCCGGCCACGCAATACGCCTGCAAGTGCCCGAGGGCGTGCTCGGCGACCCGGTAGTTAAGGCCGTCGAGCACAACGAGGATGGCTTGGCGCATGCTTTCGTTCCTGCTTAGCTTTGTGGGAGCCGGGGGCGCGCAGGGCCTTTGCTCGCGAACAGCTTTGCCAAGCCCAGCCGCTAGCAATCTCGCTCCTATAGGTCCGTAGGGTGGGCAAAGCGGAACGCCGCCCAGTCCACATCTACGATCCTGAGCCAATTGGCCGGCGATCACTCCATTTCGATGATCACGTTCTCCTGCCACTGCTGCGGCAGTGCCTTCGAGGTTGCTTCCCAGGCTTCAGCGTCCTTGATCGGCTTGACCTTGGCGTACTGCTCGTTCGGCAGCAGCTTGGCCTGTACCTCGGCGGGCAGGGTCAGGTGCTCGGCGCGGATCGGCCGGGCGTTACCCTTGGCCAAGTTGATCTGCCCGGCGTCAGAAAGGATGTACTCGCGGGCGAGCTTGGCGGCGTTGGGGTGCTTGGCCCATTTGTTGATGATGGTCGTATAACCGGAGATCACCGAGCCATCCGAGGGGATCAGCACTTCGAATCGGCTGGGGTCGATTTGGTCGCGGTACGACAGGCCGTTGAAGTCCCAAACCACACCCACTTCCACTTCGCCGCGCTCAAGCGTCTGAATCGTCGGGTTCGATAGTGACAGGCGGCCCTGCTTGGCGATCTCGGCGAAATAATCCAGGCCTGGCTGGATATTCTTTTCGTCACCGCCGTTGGCTACGGCCGCTGCCAGTACGCCGTTGACGGCCTGTGCGGCAGCGCTGACATCGCCGATGGCGACTTTGTAGTTACCGTCCTTAAGCTCAGCCCACGAGGTCGGCGCTTCCTTGACCAACTGCTTGTTGACGATAAAAGCGATGGAGCCGGTATAGGCCAGCATCCAGTGGCCATCCTGATCCTTGGCCCAGTCCGGGATCTGTTCCCAAGTGCTCGGCTTGTATGCTTGGGTAACGCCTTGCTGTACGGCAATTGGCCCGAACGCGGCGCCGACATCGCCGATATCGGTCGTGGCGTTATCCTTTTCCGCAGCGAACTTGGCGATCTCTTGGGCCGAGCTCATGTCGGTATCCATGTGCTTGAGACCGTATTTTTTCTCTAGATCCTGCCAGGTGTCCTTCCAATTGGCCCAGCTGTCCGGCATGCCGACGCTATTGACCTCACCTTCCGCGCGCGCCGCCTCTTCGAGGCTTTTCAGGTCCGTTTGTGCCGCGTTCGCCGATGTCGCCAGGGCGATAGCTGATCCCAGCAGTGAAGCCAGCAGCAGTCGTTTCATTCGAAGCTCCTTTCGCAGGTCGTATTGGTCTAGATCAGCAGGGCTGAGGCCAATCTAGGGCGTGCAAATGACACTTTGATGTCGTTACCTCCGCCATCGCCCTGAGGAGCGACACTGCGACAGGAGTGCCATAGCAAGCCTAGCTCAGCCTGGAAACCTTGCCCGGGCGGGCTCTCGCCGGGTGCCGAAGCGCTGTCGTATCCTGCGCAGCCATTTTTTAGCAAGCCGATGCACAGACAATGTCACGCAGCGTTCATCCAGCTTGCCTAGGCTGATCGGTACGATCGACGAGAAAAGGCGGCAATCAAACGCACCGTTTTAGTGCTGGACTAGGCCATGAGGAGAGCTTGATGCGTGACGAGGCACCGCGGACCGTTACGGCGATCTGCCGCTCGCTACAGGAACAGATCGATCATGGCCTGCTGCCCGCCGGCGGGCAGCTGCCATCCGAGCGAAAGCTCAGCGAGCTGTTCGATACCACCAGGATCACCCTGCGCGAAGCGCTCGGCCAACTGGAGTCCTGCGGCCTCATCTACCGCGAGGATCGCCGCGGCTGGTTCGTGTCGCCGCCTCGGCTGCTCTACAACCCGCTGGTGCGCAGCCACTTCCACGCCATGGTCGGCGAGCAGGGGCGGTCACCGGCGACTGAGGTGCTATCGGCGAGGCTGCAACCCGCCAGTGCGGGAATCTGCGCGCGGTTGGAGCTCGCGGCGTTGTCGAGCGTCATCCAGATCCGCCGCGCCCGGCGCATCGATGGCCGCCTGGTGCTCTACGTCGAACACTATCTGAACTCCTGCTATTTTCCGGGCATCCTCGACTATGACCTGACTCGCTCGCTTACCGAACTCTATGCCAGCGAATATGGCATCCAATACGGCCGGGTCCGCTTCGACATGGTCCCTACCGCCCTCCACCCCGAAGCCGCCACCACCCTGCGCATCGCCCCCGGCAGCCCAGCCCTGCGCATCACCCGCCTAAATCGCGACCAGCACGAGCGGATCATCGACTGTGACGTGGAGTACTGGCGGCATGATGCGATTCATGTGTGTGTGGAGGTGCCGGAGTAGGGGTAGGCCGTTTAGGCGGGTTTGGCCAGCACCGCCAGCTTCGCATTGCGCTCAGCGGTCGCTCGTTCCCGCTCGGTGAGCGTTGGCCCATTGCGAAGTTGGCAGGCTTGAACCATTCGGCGAATTCGGAAGCTGTGAGGTCGCGGGGGAGCGAGCTTCTAGTGCAGCAACATCGTAATGAGAAGTCCAAGTAGTGCTGCCGCATGGTCGGCCTGTCTAGAAAACTGCCGCACGGAAATGCGTCACTCTTTTAGCTATAGATTTTCAGGTTTTTTCGGATCAGGTTGATATGTCTCTCGAAGTTATGCTTTTGAGAATATACATGCAATTTTCATGTTATAGCGCCTTGCCTTGATTTCCACTCTAGCAATGCAGGTTGATTAGCGTGCTTCCGGTTGGTAGTGATCTGGAAATGCGATGTATTGATATTCTCTGAAATCCGCACCATCTAAACCCCTGTTTAGGATTTTTCGACCTGTAGTGCTTTGGATCCATGTTATAAATGGATGTACTAGTCGATTAAGTTTTTTTGTACTATTTAGTAGATATCAAACGACTCATGAACTGTCTGCAGATCAGGCCGTTTCTGAGTTATGTTTTGGAGGATGGTTGCTAGTTGTTGCTTCTTGCAGAATAAGAACAGCACGCCTTTGTCCATGGCCTGGAGATGTGTGTTGAAATAATCGAAGTGCAGCCCTATGACTGGGCGATTCGTATGGATTGATATTCTTTTGTAACGCGTCCACTCATGGTCGCGATGATGATATTCGGTATGCATCTCTTGAAATTTACTGGAGTTGGCCAGTCCCAGGTAAAGCAACCCCATACCGCCAGGGCCGACGAGTGCTACCCAAAAGATTGACAGGTCGAGAGCGATAACAAATAACACGGCGATAGCTGCGATAACTGTCAGCCATTTCAAGGCGATCATCCAGCCTTTGCCAGGAGCTTTCCATTCGCAGACCTCAATACCTTGCTCGATCAGACGATAAGCGAACTTTGTTTTTTGGTGAGTTGTGCCGTAAATAGCTGTCATGGCTAATATGTAAAATGGTATCCCTATCGCTGTAGATTTTGCTGAGCTGGGGTTGAAAATCTCCCCCATCCATCCAAAAAAGATAGTGGTAATTAGGAAAATAAAAAAGAACATCGCGTTTGCGACTGTTGTGTTATAAGGTCTTGCCTTGATTCTCCACTCTAAAAGAGCAGGTGAGTTAATGCGCTTCCACTGATGGTGGTCTGGAAGTTCGATGGGCTGATTCCAGGGCAGAGCCTGTAGAAATCCGTTCAAGATACTGCTCATAAGCATTCATTCATTCGCGTGTGGCACCTGCAGGGGGAGCAATCGGGTGCTTTGTGAAGAGAGCACCATGTCGCTATTGGGTTCCTTGCTGAAAGCATTACTTTCCAGGTCAGCCTCGGAGGAGGAGGCGCCTATGTCCACGCGGAACATATAGCCCCGGCCGTTAGTGCTCTCCAAAATCTGCTCTGGGTAGCGAACTTCCAGTTCCAGCACGGGGGCGCGTTGGTAGGCAATCCAGGTTTGCCATAGACGGTGCTGTGTGTCCTTGGGGTAGAGAGAGTCGCCGGGCAGCGGCCCGTTGGAACGCTGTGCGGGCGGTTGTCCAAATCGTTCGATGGGCGCCCAATGGCCTTCGAGGAGCTGCTCGTAGAACCTGTCTGCCATGCCTTGCATCAGGCTATCGGAAAACCAGCCGCTGTCGACCATGGCCGGTTGCAGCTTTACGGCTGTTCCAGCCAGTTCGGACGGTAGCAGGAGCTGTAGCCAGAAGCCGGTGTAGATACGAGGGCCACGGCCGTAGTAAGGCAGGGTGGTGGCGCGAGCCGCCAGGCTTGGACGCAGGCAGATTTCGTTTAGGGTGCGCAATTCCTCCTTGTGATCCTCGTCGCTGTGCGTCCAGGTGGGGGATTTACCCCAACTGCTGCGATACAGCCAGAGCCGCAGGCCTTCTCGCTTGTACTGGTTGGCAATCATGCTGGAGATAAGGTAGATCACGCCGAGCAGCGCGATGATGATGGTCACCGGGTTGGACATGATCCAGGCGAAGCCGAACCAGAAGCCCAAGGCACTGCCTATTAGTTGGGCGCCGGCAACCGTCGTCATTGCCATTAAGGTATACATTTTTACGTTCAATGCAGTTTCTTCGGCTTTACTGGTCGCTTTATCCACATCCTTTGAAACCTGCCAAGCCTCCACTCCCGCAGCGATAGCGCCGAAAGCGGCCATTCCCGCAGTACGAAGGGCGAGACTGCGGGCCAAACGCCCATATTGAGTGTTAATGCCCCAAGCTTTTACTCCAACCTGAGCCAATTGGACGGTCTTTTCGTTCACAACCGATTTGAGGCTTGCCCACTTGTTCCACGCCGGTACCGTCCAGAGCGCCATCAGCGCATTAGCCGTATAGGCGGCGTTGGCGCCCACCGTGCGCAGCTCATCCTCACTGAAGCTGCCATCATTGCGTGCCTTATCCAGGCTGTTGAGAAAGTTCCAGATATTCAGACCTGCGACCAGAACGGGCAGGCTGCCGCCGAGTTCCTGATTGACCCACTGGCGGCTACGGGCGGCATAACCAGAGGCACTTTTTGCTTTGAGCTGTAGCTGTTCCAGTAGCTCCGATTGGCCCAGTGTAGCCAGCCATGCATTCACTTGGCGGGTTTGTGTGGTTGTGATGCATGTTTCTTTGGCAATTGCTCCCATAACCTCGTTCGGTCTTTGCAGATTGAGTGTGTGGAGTTTTTGCTCAAGATCTTGTAGCTGGATACGTGCCGAACGTTTGTCCACCCCTTTTCCTGGGAGTGCGAGGCCGCGCTGCAGGCCCTTTATGTTCTTGTTCAGTCGGGCATATTGCATCAGCCATTTGCGATTCTTCTTAGCAAATTCAGGATCGCGGATCAGTTGGGTTTGCGTGGATATTTCGGTCGAAACCAGTACCTGCGTAACGCTGAAGGCAAAAATGCGAGCCTCGGGAGCGAATTTCGTGCTCAAAGCCGGCAGCAGGACGAAGGCCATCAGGTTCCAGCTGTCTTTGGCTTTTTGTCCCACCACGGCGCGCAATGTCTCGAAGGCGCGCTTGCCCGGCTCGGAAAGGCTCTTGTACAGGCTGCTGCCTTGTACGCTCGGCAGGTCAAGTACCGACTTCACTTCGTTGGCCCGGCTGACTTCACTAGTGGTGTCGGATAGCCAGCCGTGGGCCTGACCACTACCTTCACCCTGTCGCCCCTGGTTGTCGATGGTGCCGTAGGTGGTGAAGTTGACAGAAATCTTGTCGATCAGTGCGGAAAGCTCGGCGCTGAAATTGAATAACGCCAGGCCCGCCAGCGTGGTGGGCTTGCCGTACTGCTCGCATAGCCATCTCTTACCCGTATCGCTCGCGCCCAATTGCTCATAGAGACTGGCCATCGTTTCCAGCAGTTGGGTCGATTGCTGCTGGTGGCAGGGATCATAAAAAACCTCCTCCGCTTTCGGACTGAGACTTTTCAGCCAGGCGAGTAGGTCGCTCTCGCTGCGCTGTATGTGCGCGTTGAGGCGCTCCATTTCATCGGAGCGTTCTTGTAGATAAGTCCAGGTCTCTTCGAAGCGAACGTCCTTGCGCCAGGTCGTTTTCTGTTGCCATTCGTCTACCAGTGCGCGCCATTCTTTTCCCGAGGGTGAGGTGCCCCAGTTTGTGCGGAACTGCTGTTGAGCCTGCTGCACTTTAAGTGATTTGAGTGTCAGGGTCGCGTCACTGCCACTGTGATTGAGTAGCTGTGCTTCGCTATCGAGCAGGTTGTGAACGTCTTTGGTGAAAGCCTGCTTGCGGCTTGGGTCGGTTGACACCGATTTGGGCATGAGGTGGTCTAGTTTGACGCCGCAAAGCCCCTGGATAAGGGTAGCGCTATTGATCTTGTTGGCATGCTGCGTGTCTGCTGCTGCCAGTTCCAGCCAGCGTCCCTGTAGGTTCATGGCCAGGTCGTCGACGATGGCCATTGGATCGTCCAGAGCGACGAAGAGGGCGCTGTCCTGGTCGGGTACGCTGCCCAGAATATCCGCATCTGCCGATTTCACCTCGCCCGGCAAAATCGGCGCTGCCTCAGAACCTTTTCCGGGGCTTCCGCCCGAATTCATCCTGATTACCGGGCCGACCATGGTGATGCCGCCCGCATCCAGCTTGATAAAGCTACCGGCGGCCCTGAAGGTCAGTTCGCTGCCGGCTTCGAGGACGACGTTGAGGCCGCTGGAGAGGTGGATTTCGTTGCCGGCTTCGATGAACTGGCCGGTGCCTATCTTGACGTGCTGGTTGTTGCCCACGGTGAGGTGGTCGTTGGCTTTGATTTCGCTGCGGCGGTCGGCGTAGGTGGTGCGGTGCTCTTCGGCTTTGAATTCGCTGTAGCTGTTGGCCTCGACGGTGTCGTGGCGCTCGTGGCCGACGCGGATCTTCTGGTCGTGCTCGACGTTCTCGTCCCAGTCGCGCTGGGCGTGGATATAGATTTGCTCGGCGTCCTTGCGGTCTTCGATGCGCAGCTCGTTGTAGCCATCCCCGCCGGGGCTGCTGAGGGTCTTGAACACGCTGCGGGTTTTATTCGCCGGCAGGTCGTAGGGGACGGCATTTTCCTTGTGATACAGACAGCCCGTGATCAGCGGTTGGTCGGGGTCGCCTTCGAGGAAGGTGATCAACACTTCCATGCCGACACGGGGGATGGCGATACCGCCGTACTGGTCGCCGGCCCAGCTGGAGGAAACACGCAACCAGCAGCTGGTCTTATCGTCGGCTTGGCCTTCGCGATCCCAAAAGAACTGTACTTTCACCCGGCCGTACTCATCGCAATGGATTTCTTCGCCGGCGGGGCCTGTGACCACTGCGCTCTGGCTGCCAAGGATGCGTGGTTTGGGGTGTTTCAGTGCGGGGCGGTAGGGAACGATCCATGGCGTGGCTGTGAAGCGGTTGCGGTAGCCTTGGGTGAAACCGCTGGCCTCCAGACGATGGGCGACACCCTCCGGTATCTCTTCCCGTAAGGGAGGGTGGGCGCGCGTAGAGATGCTTGGCAATTCAATAGAGGATTCTTCCAGCACTTGTGGCTGTTTGCCTTCGTGGTGGACTTCGTTGAGCAGCCAGAGCTGATTCCAGTCGCCACGTGGATGCCCGGTTAGGGGCAGGAAGTGGCCGCTGAGCAACCGCTGGTCACTTTCGCCTTCGGCCAATTCGAAGTCGTGGCCGTGACGTTCCAGGACGCGCTGAGCCAGATGCTTGCCTCGTTCACGGTCGACGAAGCGGCCGGGGTAGTCGTAATCCTCGAGGTCGGGTCGAGCATCGTTGCGAACAGCCGCTTCCATGGTCATGCGTGGCTTTTCGAAATCGTAATCGCGGCGGGACACCCGGTTGGGTCGGGTTTCGACACGCACGCCGAAGCGCTTGATCACCGGCTCGTCGGCAACCAGGCCGCTGTCCTGCTGACAAGACACAGGCGCGAGCTTGGGGAATACCGTCTGGTCGTCGCCGAATACCAATACGTGGCCGGACTCGCGGTGTTGAAAGTGGTAGTGAATGCCTTCTTCTTCGCAGAGTCGCTGGATGAAATGCAGGTCTGTCTCGTCGTACTGAACGCAATAGTCCCGCTCGGGATAGATGACCGGGCCGAGATCGAAACGATGGCCGTTACCGGTAAGGATGCCGTGCTCTTCAAGCACTTTGGCGATGATTTGCGGCACCGACAGGTGCTGGAAGATGCGCTGGTTGGTCCGGTGCGCCAGGTACGCGAGCTTGGGGACGATTACCAGTTGGTAGCGCGTCAGGCGTTTGCCCGATTCACCCTGTGCCGCTTGGTAGAGCTGGCCATGAATACCGCCGCCATATTCAGCGAGCGTCAGGAACGTGGATCGATGCAGCAGGCTTTCTAGATCAAGATCCGGGCGCTCGCTGACCAATTCAAGTTCGAAGCGATACGGCTGGCTGATGGCTTCGCGGCCGCTGAATTCGAGCACCTGGAAGTCGTGTTCGATGCCTTCGATGTGCAGGGAAAAATGGGTCTGGTTGGCGGGGGCGAACATCCTTGTTCCTCCTGAATCCGTCCATGGGATTGCGCCAGGGCGCAGCGGGGGTATCGATGTATCACGAGGCGGCGCCGTCGCGGTGCGCCAGGTCGCGCATTACCGTGCGGTGGCTCGAATTTCCGCTACTGCTTCGCAAAAAGCTTCGGCCAGGCGAGGCCCGACCGAAGCTTTCCATGAGAGCGTGTCAGCTGGCGATCGGGGTGCGCCAGTCGTCGGAGCCGGAGGTGCCGGAGACTTCGTGAGTCCAGACGATTTTGCGGTAGGTGAAGTACACGTCTTCAAGATGGGTGAAGTGGGACATGTTCGGGTCTTGGCAGTTGGGCATGCGCGACTGCACATCGACGATTACCGCATCTTCCAGTTCGATGGTGAAGTAGTGCTCCTGGGTTCCGGTGGAGGAGGTGCGGTACCACTCCAGGCGGCACTTGTTCAGGCGCTCACCCGAAGTCAGGGCGTTGAAGATCAGCGGCGATGATTTGTCGAACACCTTGGTGATCATCAGCGGCTTGTGTACGCGCTGGCCGGTGGGCTGGCCGGACTGTGGATCGCGCGGGATGATGACCTGGTGCTGGAAGGCCTGCACCAGGATCTGGTCTTCGTGTCCTTCCTGGAAGATGTTGCCGACCGAGTCCTCGGTGAAAGTGCCTGCGGTGATCAGGCCTTGCTTGGTGCCTTCGAGGGACAGATACGCGGGTGTTGGCATGAACGCTCTCCTTGCCTTGTTGAATGCCGGAATGGCCTAAAGACAAGCGCAAGCGTTGTGCCATCGGAATAAAATCATTAAGAATCAGCAGCTTATGAATTTCGTTCGAAAGCGTTTGGGCCGCTATGCGGGAGGGCTCACATTTAGCTGGGCAACATCCTGCCAGCAGCAGCGCAAGGTTTGGCGCACGTGCGCGCGAGTCCAGCAATCACGCGCCGTGCGGCTATAGACGTCGCGCCGCCAAGCGGAACGCTGTGCAGTATCTTGCGCAGGGCGGCTGCTCAGGATGAGCAGCTGATTTCCAGGTGCTTGCCCCACTCCGGGGGTCGCTCGGCGTAGCGTTCCATTCCCGGGTGTTCGTCGAAGGGGCGACTGAGCACCGCATGTAGTTCGCGCACCGGGCCGTAATCTCCCGCCTCGGCCGCTTCGATTGCTTGCTGGGCGAGGTAGTTGCGCAGGATGTACCTGGGATTGGCCGCATGCATGCGCGCCTGCCGCTCGGCTTGGGCGTCACCTTCACGCTCGGTGCGTTGGCGGTAGGCCGCAGCCCAGTCGTCGAACGCCTTGATGTCGATGAAATCTTCGCGTAGACGGGCCAGGGTCTGCTCAGGCGCATTGCCACCGAGCTCGCGAAAGAAATTCGTATAGTCAATTGCGCCGTCCTGCATCAGTTGCAGCAGGCGTTGCACCAATGCCTTGTCGTCTTCCTCGGCGGTCCGAAAGCCCAACCGCTTGCGCATCAGATCGAGCCAAGCCGCTTCGTAGATCGGCAGGAACAGGTTCATCGTCTCGCGCAACTGCTCCACCGCGACGAAGGGCGTCAGGGCCTGGGCCAGGGCGGCCAGGTTCCAGTGCGCGATGGGCACCTGGTTTTCATAGGAGTAGCGCCCCGCATCGTCGGAATGGTTACAGATGAAGCGCGCATCGAAGTCGTCGAGGAAGGCGTAGGGGCCGAAATCGAAGGTGATGCCCAGGATCGACATGTTGTCGGTGTTCATCACGCCATGACAGAAGCCATATGCCTGCCAGTAGGCGATCAGTTCGGCGGTGCGCTCCAGCACCTCGCGGAAGAATGAATGATAGGGCTCGGGATGCTCCAGGCAGTCGCTGAAATGGCACTCGACGACGTGATCGAGTAGCTGCTTCAGTTCATCGTGTTGCTTGGTGTAGTAAAAGTACTCGAAATTGCCGAAGCGCACATGGCTTTGCGCCAGGCGCAGCAGCATGGCGCCACGCTCCTGGCGTTCGCGATAGACCGGCGTATCCGAGCCGGTCACGCAGAGCGCGCGTGAGCTGGGAATGCCCAGCGCATGTAGGTGCTCGCTGGCGAGGAATTCACGAATCGAGGAGCGCAGCACGGCGCGGCCGTCACCCATGCGGGAGTACGGCGTCTTGCCTGCACCCTTGAGGTGCAGGTCCCAATGTTCCCCCGCATCATTGACCACTTCGCCCAGGAGCAGGCCGCGACCGTCGCCCAGGCGCGGGTTGTAGCTGCCGAATTGATGGCCGGAATAGACCATGGCCCGTGGCTCGGCCGTGCTCCAGAGCTTGTGGCCAGAGAACAGCTCGGCGAACAGCGGATCCTCCGCCACTGCCGGGTCGAGATCCAGCAATGCCATGGCCGCCTCGCTGGCCACCACCAGGCGCGGTGCTTCCAGCGGTTGAGGCGTTACCTCAGTGGAAAACACATCGCCGAGACGGGCGAAGCGGTTATCGAAATTCAGCTCGGTGAGAGTCTTCACGGGGGCTCCGGGCGGTCCTGAAATGTAGCGCTCGCAGGCGAGGGCACGTTGAATTGGAGGTCTTGCCTGTCGGAGCGTTCCTCAAGTCTGACCGTTGGCAGGCGCCCCAAGAGGCGTTTCGTTGTGATCGGACCGCGGTATTTCCAGGCCCGGCGGGGCACTTTTCAGGTGCACGTCCAGCTGACGGAATGCGATGACGATCCCGCGAGCGCGGAACTCCTGATCGATACGTCGGTTTATCTCATCGATAACCGGATTGCGGTCCCCGAGATCCCGCACATGCAGGCGAAGCTCATGCTCCAACCGGCTCTCGCCGAAGTTGAGGAAGAAGACCTGCGGTTCAGGCTCCTTGAGCACACGGGGGTTCTCTCGGGCTGCCTGGAACAGAAGATTACGCACCTCTTCGAGCTCGGAACCGAACTGCACGCCGATGCGAATCGTGACCCGGGTGATGGTGTCGTTGAGCGACCAGTTGACGAGCTGGTCGGTCACGAACGTCTTGTTCGGGACGATGATCTCCTTGTTGTCGAAATCGGTAATGGTCGTCGCCCGGATACGAATGCGGCTGACTGTCCCGGACAAATTGCCAATGGTTACCACGTCGCCGATGCGTACCGGTTTCTCGAACAGAATGATCAATCCCGATACGAAGTTGGCAAAGATCTCCTGCAGGCCGAAGCCTAAACCCACCGACAACGCAGCAACCAGCCATTGCAGCTTGTCCCAGCTCACGCCAAGGGTGGATAGCGTCGTGACAATGCCGATGCCAACCAGTGTGTACGAGAGCAAGGTGCCCGTCGCATAAGCACTGCCCTGAGCCAGGCGCATCCGGGACAGTACAAGTACCTCGAGGAGGCCCGGCAGGTTGCGTGCGAGCGCGAAAGTTATGACGACCGTGGCCAGTGCACCGAGCAGGTTGTTCAGTGTGATGGCAGACGTGCTGGCGGTCTCACCGCTGCCGCTGGTGAATTCGTACAGGGTGACGTTATCGAGGTACGACACCACACTGATCAGGTCAGCCCAGACCCAATAGAGCACAACGAAGAACAGGCCGAACATGGCCAGCCTGGTCAGGCGCAGGGATTGTTCATTGACCTGTTCGATGGCAAGACCTGGCTCGGCCGCACCTTCGTTGGCGGCACCGGCATCATCGGAACCGGCTTCTCGCTTGGCGATGGCCCGCTTGTATGCCAGGCGTCGCGCAGCCACGGTCAGGCCTCTGATCAGCGCGGCCTCGATGACGACCCAGGCTAGCAAGAGATACAGCGTATCGATCAGTCGGCCGGTCAGCTTAAGGGCGGTGTAGTAATAACCGAGCCCCACGACCACGATCAGCGCCAGTGGCAGCATGCTGAACAACAGACCGATGATGCGCCGCACTGGCGGAGCGTTCTGGCTTGATGGGCCTTTGAGCAGCAGGCGCGTCAGGCGCCAGCTCATCAGCGCGAAGCAGGTCAGCACCACGACAATGCCGATCACGTCCTCGACCAGGCTGCCCGGTTGATGTTCGGCAATTGCCACGACCGCTACGAGGGCTATGACTACCAACCCCAGACGACGAATCTCGTTGCGAAGGAAGATCACCTGGGGGCGGAACCAGCCGAAATGTGTCTCGGCCACGCGATTCGGCGAGAGCATGCGATAGGCGCTGTAGAAGACCAGCCAGGCCTGCGCCATCTGGTAGAAAGCGGCGCCGAGGCTGACGTTCTGTCCTCGCCCGTCCATCTGCAGGAGGTAACCACAAAGTGCCAGGAACAGCGCGCCGGGAAGCGCCAGCAAGAGATTGAGCAGCAGCGCCAGCGGCGTGTGCAATTGACTGTCGTGGCGGAAATGGCCGATGTCGGCGCTGAGCAAATCGAGCTTGGCGTTGATGGCGTTGCGGCGCCAGAGCAGTAAGCCGATCACCAGTAACAGCGGCACGAAGAACAGCGGTCGTTCCAGCAGTCCGGCGCCGAGCGCCTCGAACACGGAGCCCCAAGGCATCGCACGCAACTGGCGATCCAGCAGCGTCGGCACATTCTTGAACCAATCCAGATCCAGCGGCTTGTTGCTCGGGATCCAAAACATCTGCTCGTCCAGCGTTTCGCGCAGAGCCTGGGCTTTGGTCTGAAGCTGGCGTTGATTCAACTGCAAAGTGATCGATTCGCTAAGCAGTGCGTTGAGCTCGTGATTGAGCCGGTCGAGCAGCTCGCTGCGAGTGCGTATCAGCTCCAGCAATGCACTACGCAGCTCCGGCGTGACTTCGTTCGGCGGTAGCTTGGCGAGCTGCTGATCGACGTAATCTTCGACGTTGCCGCTGAGCTCCCGACGCTGGTTCAGCTCGAACTGGTAGAGGCGGATGTCGGCGATCTCGTCGGCCAGATTCTTATCCAGGCTTAGCTGCGGCAACGCCTGCTTCTGCTGGTAGAGAACCTTCGATAGCAGCAGGCTGCCCTCGAGCACGGCAATCTGTTCTTCCAATGCCTGGTCGGCCTGGTTCAGCGTGTCCAGCTGCTGGCGCGTCTGCAGATTTTCCTGGGTCAGGTCGTTGAGGCGTTCGGTGGCGCGTAGCAAGTAATCGGAGAGCTTGCGGTTCTCGGCGCTTTCGGCGGGCAACAGCTTGTCGGAGCCGGCTTTCTCCGCTTTCAGCGAGAACTCTGCGACGGTCTGCTCGGACTCTTCGCGGCGTTTGTTGTTGATCGCCGTCTGCAGCGCCATGGTTTCCTGCTCGGCGCGTGCGATGCGCTCGGACAGCAGATCGCGCCGGGCGACGCCAAGGTCTTGTAGCAGGCTGTTGCCGGCCAGCTCGTTGCGGCGCAGCTCGATTTGCGCCTTGAGCGCGGCCCTCTCGGCGCCGAGCAGTGCGCGGCGCTCGTCACTCAGCGGCTTGCCGCTTTCGCGCCCTGCCTTGAGCAGGCTGTTAATCTCGTCGATGCGAGTCTGGTGCTTGCTGATGTCTGCCTGGGCACGTTCAGGACGCGTCTGGGCGCTGATGATCATGCTGTTGGCTGCTGCCAGGGCGGTTTGCCAAGCCGACAGCTGCTCGATGCGCTCGGCCAACCGTTGTTCGAGCTTGGGAACCGTCAGCTTGGCCAGCTTCGCCGGCATATCGCTGGTGTCGCTGCCTTTGAGCTTGCTTAATTCCCGCTGAGACTCGGCGATCTCCTTGGCTGCGCCCGCGAGTTCGGCCTTGAGTTCGTCCAGGCGTCGCTGCGCCGTTTCGGTTTGTTCCGCGAGCCGCTGGGCACTTTCATCAACGCTGGGCTGCGCGTCTTTCGGTGCTTCTGCTTCGCCAGCCTGGCTGCCAGGCAGGCCGGGCACCGTGGGTGCGGCTTGAACGTAGGCGGAAGACGGGGCGATGACGAACAGTGTCGCCAACAGCAGGGTGCGGAAGAGGGCCATGGGTACTATCAGAATACGAAATGAGTGCGGAGTCTAAGGGCTGCGGATGGCCGAGGCGAGTCCATAGATCGGAACGCCTCAGCCCGCGTTATATGCGGCGAGGCACGTCTCAGAAATGCAAGCTCGGGCCCGGCGGATTGCCTTCCGGAAACTTCAGGCCGACCTTGCGTACTTCCCCGTGCTCCATCGCCGCGATGGTCCACGTCAGGCCGTTCCACTCGACCTGATCACCGACGACCGGCTTGCCGCCGACGCGTTCGGCCATGAATTGACCGATCTGCTGGTCGCCGTTCACATCGCCCAGTTTCAGTCCGTAGAGGGCCGCGAGAGCGCTCATCTGCGCCTCGCTTTCCAAAATGAAGTCACCGAAGAAGCGCATGTCGCGCCCGCGCTGTGGCGCCTCGCTGAACAGCTTGCCGAGCGCTGGCAGATCCTCTTCGTGGCCGATCACGCAGAGAATGTCATCGACCTGCAGGCGGGTGCTGCCGGAGGGGTGAAGCAGCGCTTTGCCGCGGAACAGTGCGGCGATGCGGGTGCCGGTTGGCATCTTCAATTCGCGCAGCGCAGCGCCTACGCACCATTTTTTCGCAGTCAGCCGGTAGATGAACATCTCCCACTGACTGGTGGTGTGGATCTGCAAGCCGGCGCGGGAGATTGGCAGTGGCGACGGTGGCACTTCGACCTTGGCTTTCTTGGCGGCCCAGGTCAGTGTCGTCCCCTGCAGCAGCAGCGAGACCAGCACGATGAAGAACGCTACGTTGAAGAACAGCTGGGCGTTCTCCAAACCTGCCATCAACGGAAACACCGCGAGGATCACCGGTACCGCGCCGCGCAGACCGATCCAGGATATGAAGAGTCGTTCGCGCAAATGGAAGCTGCGAAACGGCGCCAGGCCAATGAATACCGCCAGCGGCCGGGCAAAAAGGATCATCCACAACGACAGCGCCAGCGCCGGTAGGGCGATCGGCAATAACTCGCTGGGCGTAAGCAGCAGCCCGAGGACCAGGAACATGCCGATCTGGCTGAGCCAGGCCAGGCCGTCGAACATGTGCAGGATACCGTGGCGATTGCGAATGGGCCGGTTGCCCAAGAGCAGACCGCAGACATAGACCGCAAGGATGCCGCTGCCGCCGATGGCACCGGACAGCGCGTAGATCATGATGCCACCGGCCACGGCCAGCAGCGGGTAAAGGCCGTCAGCGACTGAGAGACGGTTGATCAGGTGCAACAGCAACCAGCCGCCGGACAGGCCCAGCAGGGTGCCGATCCCGAACTGCTGCAGCAGATTGAGAAAGAAGCCCCAGCCGAAGCCGGTCTCGCCGGAGGCCAGCATGTCGATCAGCGCGACGGTGAGGAACATCGCCATGGGATCGTTGCTGCCTGACTCTATCTCCAGCGTCGAACCGACCCGTTCGTTGAGTCCACGCCCGTTGAGTAGATTGAACACGACCGCTGCGTCCGTCGAGCCGACGATGGCGCCGATGAGCAGGCCTTGCATCAACGGCAACTGGAACAGCCAGGCCGCGGCCAGACCGGTCAGGCCGGAGGTAACCACTACGCCAGCAGTAGCCAGCGAAAAGGCTGGCCAGAGCGCCACGCGAAAAGTGGCAGCTCGGGTACGCATGCCACCATCGAGCAGAATGATCGCCAGCGCCAGGTTGCTGATCAGGAATGCCAGCGAGTAATCGTTGAATACGATACCGCCAATGCCGTCGACACCGGCGAGCATGCCCACCGCGAGGAATATCACCAGAATCGGCACGCCGAGGCGGGTCGACAGGGAGCTCATCAGGATACTGGCCGCAACCAACAGGGCACCGATAAAGAACAGGTGGTTGATGTTGCCGATATCCAAGCGCGCGCTCCGTAGATCAGTGTCGCTGATGTCATGCAGGGTGCATGCCAGGGATTCTAACCTGCTGATTTAGCGAGCTGTCAAAAAAAGCCGGCGGAACGACGGACGTGCCCCGCCGACACCAAGCCTGGTGTCGGCGGGGGCATGAAATGGAATGTGCGTAGGGCGCCCTGCGGTCCTGACTTAGTTGCCGGGCCGGACGCACTGCTTCGTCAGAACCAGCTGTCCTGCATGGTCAGGCAGGTGTCATCGCGGCTGGCGAGGATGGCAAGCTCGTGATGGCAGCTCGGTACCTCCCAGGTCAGGAAGTAGCGCGCCGCCTGCAGCTTGCCGCGGTAGAAGTCCGTGTCCGCCGGGTTGCCGTCCGCCAGACCCTGTTCGGCGTGGATCGCCTGCTCCAGCCAGCGCCAGCCGATCACGGCGTGACCAAAGACCTTCAGGTACAGCGCCGAGTTGGCCAGTGTCTGGTTGACCTTGCCTGCCATCAGATCGCCGAGCAGCGCCTGCGTCACTTCGGTCAGGCGCGCCAACAACTGCTCCAGGGGTAGGCGCAAGGGGTCCAGCGAGCTAAATGCTCCGGCGCGCTGGCAGGTGCCTTGAATCAGACCGACCAGCTGACGCAAGCCGGCACCGCCGTTCTGGCTCAGCTTGCGTGCCAGCAGATCCAGCGACTGGATGCCCTGGGTGCCTTCGTGGATCGGGTTCAGACGGTTGTCGCGGTAGTACTGTTCCACCGGATACTCGCGGGTATAGCCGTGGCCGCCGAGGATCTGTATCGCCAGTTCGTTGGCCTTGAGGCAGAACTCCGATGGCCAGGATTTAACGATGGGCGTAAGCAGATCCAACAGCTCGTGGGCATGTTTGCGGTCATCCTCGCTCGGCGCGGTATGTTGTTCGTCCACCAGGCGCGCGGCGTACAGCCCCAGATCGAAAGCGCCTTCGACATAGGCCTTTTGGGTCAGCAGCATGCGCTTGATGTCGGTGTGCTGGATGATCGGCACCTGCGCTGAGGCCGGGTTCTTGCCATCCGGGAGGCGGCCCTGCGGACGCTCGCGAGCATAGTTCAGCGAGTACAGGTAGCCGGCGTAGCCGAGCATGATCGCGCCCATGCCGACGCCGATACGCGCCTCGTTCATCATCTGGAACATGTAAGACAGGCCCTTGTGCGGCTCGCCCACCAGATAGCCCACGCAATTGCCGTTGTCACCGAAGTTCAGCGCGGTGGAGGTCGTACCGCGCCAGCCCATCTTGTGGAACAGCCCGGCCAGGATCACATCGTTTCGTTCGCCCAGCGAGCCGTCATCGTTGACCAGGAACTTGGGCACGATGAACAGGCTGATGCCCTTCACCCCAGGCGGGGCGTCCGGCAGCTTGGCCAGCACCATGTGCACGATGTTCTCCGAGAGCGGATGGTCGCCGCCAGAGATGAAGATCTTGTTGCCTTTAAGCCGGTAGCTGCCATCGGCGGCTGGCTCGGCGCGGGTGCGCAAATCGGATAGCGACGAACCCGCGTGGGGCTCGGTCAATGCCATGGTGCCGAAGAAGCGGCCTTCGATCATGGGCTGCAGGAAACGCTGCTTCTGTTCTTCGCTGCCGAAGGTCTCGATCAGGTGCGAGGCGCCCATGGTCAGCATGGCGTAGGACGAGGTGCCGACGTTGGCGGCCTGGAAATGTGCGAAGCAGGCCCGCGCGAGCAGGTTGGGCAGCTGCATGCCGCCGTCGTCGAAGCTGCGCGAGGCGTTGTGAAAGCCCGCTTCGATGAAGGCGTCGACCGCCGGCTTTACCTCGGGAATTAGCACTGCTTCGCCGTTCTGGTAGATCGGCTCGTTCTCGTCGGCCTTGCGATTGTGCGGAGCGAAGAGGTTCTCAGCGATGCTGCGGGCGGTGTCGACTGCGGCGTTGAAGGTCTCTCGGCTGTGGTCGGCGAAGCGCTCGCGCTGGGTCAGGGCCTCGGCATCGAGCACTTCATAGAGTTCGAATGCCAGGTTGCGTGGGCAAAGCAGAGTCTCGGACATGACAATTCCTCCGTTTCTATGCGGCCGAGTCTAAGGAGGCGCCGAGACGGCTGCCTAGCACCATACATTCGAGTGATGAAAGGACACAGCGGTGCTTGCTGGCCCTTGCCAGATGCCGTTTCAGTGTGGGCTGTTGGATGCCGCCGGCAATTGGGTCGGTTGTCCATTGCCGCTTTCGGCATTGATCAGCACTGCTCGGCGCGGCTGGTCTGCTCGGTTGTTCCGTCTGCCAAACCAGCGGCGATATTGTTCAGGTGCACTTTCGTCGCGCGCGTCCGTCAACAGAAATGCATCCGAACGAGGCGCCAATGAAAAAAGACCTTATTGCCGAGCGTAAGAACGACCATCTGAACATCGTTCTGGACCCGCATCGGGCCGGCCCCCGCGTCGATTCAGGCTTTGCGGCGCTGACGTTCGAGCATTGTGCGTTGCCAGAGTTGCGGCTCGACGAGGTAAACATCCAGAGCCGACTACTCGGCCGAACGCTCGCAGCGCCTCTCCTGATCAGCTCCATGACCGGCGGTGCCGAGCGGGCCGCGCAGATCAACCGGCACCTGGCCGAGGCCGCCGAGGCGCTGGGCATCGCTCTGGCGGTGGGGTCGCAGCGCATCGCGCTGGAGACCGGCGCCAGTCAAGGGCTTACCCGTCAGCTACGGCAGCTGGCCCCGGGCATTCCGCTGCTGGCCAACTTCGGCGCCGCGCAGTTGGTGTCCGGTTATGGCCTGGACGAGGCGCGGCGTGCAGTCGAAATGATCGACGCCGACGCGCTGATCATTCACCTCAACTCTTTGCAGGAAGCCGTGCAGCATGGCGGCGACCGCAACTGGCGCGGCGTGTTGGCGGCGATCGAGACGCTGGCTTTGCGTCTGCCGGTGCCGCTGGTGGTAAAGGAGGTGGGTGCCGGTATCTCCGTGGACGTGGCGCGACGGCTGCTCGATATCGGCGTTTCGGTGATCGACGTGGCGGGCGCGGGTGGCACCAGTTGGGCCGCCGTCGAAGCCGAGCGCGCCAGCGATCCGCAGCAGCGCGCCATCGCTCAGGCGTTCGTCGGGTGGGGCATTCCCAGCGCCCAGGCGATTGCGCGGGTGCGTCGGGCTTGTCCGGATGCGCAGCTGATTGCCTCAGGCGGTATTCGCGACGGCATCGATGCGGCGAAGGCGATACGGCTGGGCGCCAATGTGGTCGGTCAGGCGGCAGGAGTGCTGGACGCGGCGCTGCGCAGCCCGGAGGCGGTAGTCGAGCATTTCCAGGTGCTGATCCAACAGCTGCGAATTGTCTGTTTCTGCACCGGCTCAGCCGATCTGGCCGCGCTAGCTCGGGCGCCGCTGCTGCCGGCCTTCGATCCCTCTTCTTTTTGAGGGATCGGGATTTTCGACCGGCTATCGCTCAGGGCTCGGCTTGACGGCGCCAGCCGATGGCCAATGCCTCGGTCAGTTGCGCTGCTGGAACGGCACGGCAGCCGCTGACGTTCTGTCCGGCCCAAAGCGGCGAGAAATGATCGAGCCCCTGGGCTTCCGCCTGAGCCCGCAGTGCGCCGATCGCGTTGCCAGCCAGGGGAAACGCCGGAACCGCATCGGGCCGGGGGCCAAGCTCGCGAATCAGGCGATTGACGATGCCGCGGGCGGGGCGGCCGGAGAACAGCGTGGTCAGCACCGTGTGTTCTGCTGCCGGGCTCTGTAGCGCCTGACGATGCAACGTGCTGGCACGACTCTCGTCACACAGCAGATAGGCGGTGCCGACCTGCACGCCGGCTGCACCGAGCGTTTGCGCCGCGGCAACGGCGCCCGCGTCGGCAATCCCGCCGGCCGCGATGACAGGTATATCCAGCGCGGCGACCAGCTGCGGTAAAAGGGCGAAGGTGCCGACCTGGCCGTCGATGTCCTTGCTGAGAAAAATCCCGCGATGGCCGCCGGCTTCCAGGCCCTGGGCAATCACCGCGTCTACGCCTTGCGCCTGCAACCAGCGGCCCTCCTCAAGGGTGGTGGCGCTGGAGAGAATCTTCGCACCGGTCGCGCGCACGCGCTGTAACAGCTGCGGCTCGGGCAGCCCGAAATGAAAACTGACGACGGCCGGACGATGACGCTCAAGCACCTCGGCCATTGCGGTATCGAAGGGCTTGCGTGTGGCGCCGCCGGGAATGCTAGCGGCGTCGATCCCCTGCTCATCGAGATAAGGCGCCAGCAGGGCCAGCCAGGTTTGGTTACGTGCGGGGTCTTCAGCAGGCGGTTGGTGGCAGAAGAAGTTGACGTTGTAGGGGCGGCCAGTGAGGGCCGTCATGGCGCTGAGCTCGGTATCCAGCGACTCGGCGTTGAGCATGCCAGCAGGAATCGAGCCCAGACCGCCCGCGTTGGATACGGCCGCGGCGAGTTGATGGTTCTGCGAACCGGCCATTGGCGCTTGGATTATCGGCAGCTGAATGCCGAAGAGGTCTCGAATGTCCATCCTGGGTTCCTTGTCGCTTGCCTCGGAGAGTAAGCACTTTAGCAGCGACTACGTCGATCTTCGCCATTTGGCCGGGCGCCGCGTCTTGCCTCTCTGAATCGGCACGCTGGGCAGTTAGACTGGGCACTCTTCAGGAGTGCTCGATGAACTACCGCCACGCTTTTCACGCCGGCAATCACGCCGACGTGTTCAAACACCTCGCCCTGTCCCGGCTATTTGCCTTGCTCGCTCGCAAGGAGGCACCGTTCGCCTACCTCGACAGCCATGCCGGCGTCGGGCTGTATGACCTGGCCGGCAATCAGGCCAGCCGCACCGGCGAATGGCTGCAGGGCATCGCCCGATTGTGGCAGGCCGATGGCATTCCGGCTTCGGCCGAAGCCTATCTGAACGTGATCCGCGCGCTTAATCCGGACGGCGCGCTGCGCTACTACCCAGGGTCGCCGGAGCTGGCGCTACAGCTGACCCGCCCCCAGGACCGCTTGCAGCTCAACGAGAAGCATCCCGAGGATGGGCGTCTGCTGAAGGACAATATGGCCGGCGACCGCCGCGTTGCCGTGCATCTGGGGGAGGGTTGGCATGTCCCGCGTGCGCTGATGCCGACCCAGGAAAAGCGCGTGGTGCTGTTGATCGATCCACCATTCGAGCAGGCTGATGAGCTGGCTCGCTGCGTGCAGGCGTTGACCGAGGCGCTCGGGCGCATGCGCCAGGCAATCGGGGTGATCTGGTATCCGATCAAGGACGAGCGCCAGCTCAAGCGCTTCTATCAGCAGCTATCGCGCAGCGGCGCGCCGAAGCTGTTGCGTGCCGAACTCTATGTTCATCCCACCGATGAGGCGCTGCGTTTGAATGGCTCGGGTCTGGCCATCAGCAACCCGCCGTGGGGCCTGGAAGAAGAGCTGCGCGAACTGTTGCCCTGGTTGGCTACATTGCTCGGGCAAAGCGAAGGCGGCTGGCGGCTGGATTGGTTGATCGAGGAAAAGTAGCCACAACGCTCGAAGCCTGAGCGCTGCTCGGTGGAGCGGTGGATCGTTATCCACCCTGCCAAGCTCCACCATCCTGGCTTCGCGCTAGAACAGTTTCAGCGGTTCTTCCTGTAGCGCGGACATCTGCTCACGCAGGATCAGCACCTGATCGCCCCAGTAACGCTCGGTGCCGAACCAGGGGAAGCTCATCGGGAAAGCCGGATCGTCCCAGCGGCGTGCCAGCCATGCGCTGTAGTGCATCAGGCGCAGGGCGCGCAGCGCTTCGATCAGAGGCAGTTCGCGCGGGGCGAAATCGTGGAATTCGTTGTAGCCATCGACCAGCTCGGACAGCTGTCCGAGCCGCTCATGGCGCTCGCCGGCGAGCATCATCCAGATATCCTGAACCGATGGTCCCATGCGGCAATCGTCCAGATCCACCAGATGGAAGGCGTCATCGCGGGCGAGAATGTTGCCGGGATGGCAGTCGCCATGCAGGCGGATCGGCTGAAATTCCGTACGGGCGAAGGCATCATCAACCCGTTTGAGCAGGTCACGAGCCACCGATTCGTAGGCCGGCAGCAGGCTTTTCGGTATGAACCCGCCGTCCAGCAGGGTAGCCAGCGAGTCGTGGCCGAAATGCTGAGCCGTCAGCGTTTCGCGGTGCTCGAACGGGCGGCTGGCGCTGACCGCATGCATGCGACCAAGCAGCTGGCCCAGGCGGTACAGCTGGTCAAGGTTGCCCGGCTCCGGGGCGCGACCGCCACGCCGCGGGAACAACGCGAAACGAAATCCGGCATGTTCGAACAGCGTTCTGCCCGCGTACTCCAGCGGTGCGACCACCGGGATCTCGCGGTCGGCCAGCTCGTGCGAAAACTGATGTTCCTCGAGAATTGCTTCGTCGCTCCAGCGGCCGGGGCGGTAGAACTTGGCCACGAGCGGTGTGCTGTCTTCGATGCCAACTTGGTAGACGCGATTTTCGTAGCTGTTCAATGCCAGTACGCGGGCATCGCTGATGAAGCCGGCACTTTCCACCGCATCGAGCACAAGATCAGGCGTGAGTGTGTCGAAGGGGTGGCTCATGGTCGGCTCCGTAAATGGGTCGGCCAGTGTATTGCACTGGCGGGTTTACACAACCGCGGCTCTGACCCTAATCGCCTGGCTTCGGCGTACGCGCCAGGCAATAGATATCGACCCGCACGGCGCCCGCATGTTTCAACAGGCGAGCCAACGCTTCGGCGGTTGCGCCGGTGGTGAGTACGTCGTCTATGACAGCCACGTGGCGACCGACGATCTGTCGCTCATCGGTCAATGCAAAGGCCTGGCGCAGATTTCGGCGTCGGCCGGCGGCATCCAGTTCTTGCTGTGACTGGGTGTCCTGAGTACGTTGCAGCAGCTCGTTCCGCACAGGCAGGTTCAGCACTGGGCTCAGCCAGTTGGCGAGCATCTGCGCCTGGTTGAAGCCCCGCTGACGCAATCGTTTGCGGGCTAGTGGCACGGGAAGCAACAGGTCCGGACGCGGCAGGCCTTCGTCGAATCGATGCTGCAGGTAGCGCGCCAGATGCTCGGACAACAGCCGGCCGAATGGCCAGCGCGACTGATGCTTGAAACGGCTGATCAGGCTATCCACCGGGAAGGCGAAGCGCCAGGGCACGGCGACATGCTCGAACGCCGGAGGATGTTTGAGGCATTGGCCGCAAATCAGGGCGGTTGCGGCCAGCGGCAGCGCGCAGATAGAGCATTGCCCGCCGAGCCAGGGCAGTTCGGCCTCGCAGGGTCCGCACAGTGAATGGCCGGTTTCGCAGCGCTCATCGCAGAGCTGGCAGTGGTGTTCGAGTTTTAACCAGTTGTAAACCATGAGTCCTTTCCAGGTTGACAGCATCTTTGGCTTGGCTAACCATCTCGCATCCGTGCCAAGAACCTATGTACAAGGAATGCCCCATGAGCGCCACTGCCGCTTTTGCCACGCGTCACGACTGGAGCCTCGCTGAAGTCAAGGCGCTCTTCGAGCAACCCTTCAATGACCTGCTGTTCCAGGCGCAGACGGTGCATCGCCAGCACTTCGACGCCAACCGCGTGCAAGTCTCCACGCTGCTATCGATCAAGACCGGTGCCTGCCCGGAAGACTGCAAGTACTGCCCGCAGTCCGGCCACTACAACACCGGTCTCGATAAAGAGAAGCTGATGGAAGTGCAAAAGGTGTTGGAAGCCGCGGCCGAAGCCAAGGCCATCGGCTCGACACGCTTCTGCATGGGTGCTGCCTGGAAGCATCCCTCAGCCAAGGACATGCCCTATGTGCTGAAGATGGTCGAAGGCGTGAAAGCCCTGGGTCTGGAGACCTGCATGACCCTAGGCAAGCTCGATCAGGAGCAGACCAAGGCATTGGCCACGGCGGGGCTGGACTACTACAACCACAACCTCGACACCTCGCCGGAGTTCTACGGCAACATCATCACCACGCGCACCTACGCAGATCGTCTGGAAACGCTGAGCTACGTACGTGAGTCGGGGATGAAGATCTGCTCCGGCGGCATCCTCGGCATGGGCGAGTCGCTGGACGACCGCGCGGGCCTGCTGATCCAGCTGGCCAACCTGCCTGAGCAGCCCGAGTCGGTGCCGATCAATATGCTGGTCAAGGTCAAGGGCACGCCGCTGGCCGAGGAGCAGGACGTCGACCCCTTCGACTTCATCCGTATGCTCGCCGTGGCGCGGATCATGATGCCGAAATCCCACGTGCGGCTGTCCGCCGGCCGCGAGCAGATGAACGAGCAGATGCAGGCGCTGGCGTTTTTCGCGGGTGCCAACTCGATCTTCTACGGCGAAAAACTGCTGACAACCGGCAATCCGCAAGCCGATAAGGACATGCTGCTGTTCAAGCGCCTGGGCATCCAACCCGAAGCGCGCGAAGAGCACGACGACGAAGTGCATCAGGCGGCCATCGAGCAGGCATTGGTCGAGCAGCGCGACAGCAAGCTGTTCTATGACGCCGCCTCGGCCTGATCCACACCAACCTGGCTACACGAATCCTGTAGGAGCGAGCGGGGCGCCTGATCCCGGCTCGCGAAGCAATGCCGCTGCTACAGGTTCGCCAGCAAGCTGGCTCCTACAACAAGTCCGTCCGCCATGCCTTTCGATCTCGCTTCCCGTCTCGCTGCGCGCCGCGCCGCGCACCTTTATCGTCAACGTCCTTTGCTGGAAACGCCGCAGCAACCGGAGGTCGTGGTCGACGGTGAGTCGCTGCTGGCGTTCTGCTCCAACGACTACCTCGGTCTTGCCAGCCATCCCGAGGTGATCCGTGCGCTGCAGCAGGGGGCCGAACGTTGGGGTGTCGGCGGTGGCGCTTCCCATCTGGTGATGGGGCACAGCACGCCGCATCACCAGCTCGAGGAGGCCTTGGCCGAATTCACCGGACGTCCACGGGCGCTGCTGTTTTCCACTGGCTACATGGCCAATCTCGCGGCGGTCACCGCACTGGTGGGGCAGGGCGATACGGTGCTCGAAGATCGCATCAACCACGCCTCGTTGTTGGACGCCGGTTTGCTCAGTGGCGCGCGTTTCTCGCGGTACCTGCACAACGATGCGCACAGCCTGGCCAAGCGTCTGGATAAAGCAACGGGCAATACCCTGGTGGTGACCGACGGCGTGTTCAGCATGGATGGTGATCTGGCCGATCTGCCAGCCCTCTGCGCCACCGCGAAAGCCCGAGACGCCTGGGTGATGGTTGATGATGCCCATGGCTTCGGCCCGCTGGGCCAAACCGGCGGCGGCATCGTCGAGCATTTCGGCCTCGGCATCGATGACGTGCCGGTGCTGGTCGGCACGCTGGGCAAGGCCTTCGGTACCGCTGGCGCATTCATCGCCGGCAGCGAAGAGCTGATCGAGACGCTCATTCAGTTCGCCCGCCCTTACATATACACCACCAGCCAGCCGCCAGCGGTCGCCTGCGCGACGCTGAAAAGCCTCGAACTGCTGCGTAGCGAAGGTTGGCGCCGCGATCATCTGAATCGACTGATTGCACGCTTCCGTCAAGGCGCAGCCGACATCGGACTGAGCCTGATGGACAGCCCGACGCCGATCCAGCCGATTCTGGTCGGTAGCAGTGAGCGCGCCTTGAAGCTCTCGGCGGCCCTTCGCCGACGCGGCGTCCTGGTCGGCGCCATTCGTCCGCCAACTGTGCCGGCCGGCAGTGCGCGGCTGCGGGTGACATTCAGTGCGTCCCACAGCGAGGCGCAGGTTGAACAACTGCTGGATATCCTGGCCGAAAGCTGGAATCGATTGGTCGAGGAGCCAGAAACCGATGCGTGATCAGCTGATATTGCTGCCCGGATGGGCGTTCGGCCCGGCGGCCTTGCAACCTTTATACGACGCATTGGCCGATTTGGCGCCAGATCTGGAGGTGGTTATCGAGCCTTTGCCGGAACTGGTCGCGAAAGAGGCCTGGCTCGATGAGTTGGACCAGCGTCTGCCGCATGGCAGCTGGCTGGCCGGATGGTCGCTGGGCGGTATGCTCGCCTCGCAACTGGCCGCGCGCCGCGTCGACACCTGTCGCGGCCTGATCACCATCGCCAGCAACCCCTGTTTCCGTGCCCGGCCGCAGTGGCCGGAAGCCATGGCGCCGGACATCTTCGATGCCTTCCATGAGGCGTTCCGCCTCGATCCTGAGGAAACGCTCAAGCGCTTCCGCTCGCTGTGCGGTCGTGGTGGTTACGACCCACGAACGCTGGCGCGACAGCTGCAAGTCAGTCAATCCCAGCTGCCAGCGCCAGTGCTGGATGCCGGTCTGCAGCTGCTGGCAGAACTGGACGGGCGCGGCGCGCTGCATGGCTATTTCGGCCCTCAACTGCATCTGTTCGCGGCTAACGATGCGCTGGTGCCGGCGGCGGCCTGTGATGCCCTGCGACGATGGATGCCCGGGATTGTCACTAGGCTGATACCGGGCGCCAGTCATGCGCTTCCGCTGGAGCGCCCAGATGAAGTTGCCGCGGCGATGGTGGCGTTTATCAAGGGTGCTGCGGCATGAACAGATCGGCTGCGATGAGCGCATCAACTGCCAGTTCCGGCTTGCCCGACAAGCGCCAGGTTGCCGCATCGTTTTCCCGCGCTGCCGCCAGCTACGATGCCGTGGCCGAACTGCAGCGGGCTGTCGGCAATGCACTTGCCGATCGTTTGCCCAGCGATCTGAGCCCCGCGCGCTGGCTCGATCTGGGCTGTGGCACCGGTTATTTCTCCCGGGCGCTGGCGAGCCGTTTTCCCGCCGCTGATGGCATGGCAATGGATATCGCCGAAGGCATGCTGCGTCACGCGCGACCGCAAGGTGGCGCCGGCGCGTTCGTCGCAGGCGACGCCGAGTGTCTACCGCTGCGCGACGCATCGGTCGAGCTGATCTTCTCCAGTCTGGCGCTGCAATGGTGCGATGATTTTACCGCGGTGCTGAGCGAGGCGAGCCGGGTGTTGCGCCCGGGCGGGGTCCTGACTTTCAGCAGCTTATGCAGCGGAACCCTGCAGGAGCTGCGCGACAGCTGGCAAGCGGTGGATGGCTTCGCCCACGTCAATCGCTTCCGTAGCCACGAGGCGTATCGGCAGCTCTGCGCCACCAGTGGCCTGAATGTCGTCAGCCTCGATGTACAGCCGCAGGTGCTGTATTTCGCCGAGCTGCGCCAGCTGACCACGGAACTCAAGGCGCTTGGCGCGCATAACCTTAATCCGGGCCGTCCCGGCGGTCTCACCGGGCGCGCGCGAATCCGAGCGTTGATCGATGCCTACGAACAGTTCCGAACCCCCGCCGGGTTGCCGGCCACCTATCAGGTCATTTACGGCGTAATGCGCAAGGAGCAGTGATGGCTGCGTTTTTCGTGACCGGAACCGACACCGAAGTCGGCAAGACCACCATTGCCGTCGGGCTGCTGCATGCCGCTCGACTGTTGGGGCACAGTACGGCGGCGGCGAAACCGGTGGCGTCGGGCTGCGAGAGGACGGCCGAGGGGCTGCGCAATAGCGATGCGCTGGCATTACTCGGCGAGTGCACCCTGCCGATGCACTATGAGGCGGTCAATCCATTCGCCTTCGAACCGGCCATTGCGCCGCATCTGGCGGCGCGAGAGGCGAGTGTCGATCTAAGCGTTGCGCAATTGATTGCTCCGGTCCGGCAGATGCTGGCGCTGCAGGCCGATTTCTCGCTGGTCGAGGGTGCAGGTGGCTGGCGCGTGCCATTGGCGGGTGACGAAACGCTGTCCGATCTGGCCGTGCAGCTCGGGCTCCCGGTGATCCTAGTGGTCGGGGTTCGCCTCGGCTGTATCAACCATGCGCTGCTCAGTGCTGAAGCCATCGAACGCGACGGGCTGCGACTGGCGGGTTGGGTCGCTAATATCATCGATCCCTCGACGTCGCGGCTGGAGGAAAACCTCGCCACGCTGGCCCAGCGACTATCAGCCCCCTGTCTCGGACGAGTGCCGCACCTCCCGCCGGCTGGTCCATCGGACGTGGCAGCCTATCTGGATATCGAGCCGCTCATTCCGGCCCGCTAAGCGTGCTTATCCGTTATAGCGATACGTCATTGGCGAGAACATTCCGGCTCTGCTTCAATGATGGCTAACTGATTGCGCGAGGATTGCAGCATGCAAATCAACAACAGCCTCCTCTCTGCCGGACTGGGCGCCTACCAGGCTGGGCAGCAGCGCGTCGATGACGCCGGCGCTGCAATCGCCACCGGCGCTCTGCCGGTCGCAGAGAATTCACAGGCGGTTGCCGATACGGTCGAGCTGACCGAGCAGCTGATCCAGATGAAAGTCGGGGAGCACACTGCGAAAGCTGGCGTGCGGCTGCTGCAAAGCGCTGACGAAGTACTCGGAACCCTGATCAACACCAAAGCCTGACTCCCACCGGTCGCACGACCGGCATTCCTTTCTGGTGGTATCCCTCTCCTGTCTTGTCTCGATGCGGCACCGACCAACGGTGCCTGGGTCCCTGCTTGACATCGCGCAGGCCTAAACGTATGTTTCAAACGCCTGTTTGACCTGCCGTGCTGCTGCCTGGCGGTCACAATCCAATCCAAGTCTGGCCGGGCAAGCCGGTCAACTGAGCCAAAGAACCCACCGCTGAGGTTTACGCTATGCCTGATTACAAGGCCCCCTTGCGCGATATCCGCTTCGTACGTGACGAACTGCTCGGCTACGAAGCGCATTATCAAAGCCTTCCGGGTTGTGAAGACGCCACACCGGACATGGTCAACGCCATCCTCGATGAAGGCGCCAAGTTCTGTGAGCAGGTCATCGCTCCGCTGAATCGCGTGGGTGACATCGAAGGCTGTACCTGGAGCGAGTCCGGTGTGAAAACACCGACTGGCTTCAAGGAGGCTTACCAGCAGTTCGTCGAAGGCGGCTGGCCGAGCCTGGCCCATGACGCTGAGCACGGCGGACAAGGGCTGCCCGAGTCGCTGGGCATGGCCATCAGCGAGATGGTCGGGGAGGCGAACTGGTCGTGGGGCATGTACCCGGGTCTGTCCCACGGTGCGATGAATACGCTGCACGAGCACGGCACCCCTGAGCAGCAGCAGACCTACCTGACCAAACTGGTGTCCGGCGAGTGGACCGGCACCATGTGTCTGACCGAACCGCATTGCGGTACCGATCTGGGCATGCTGCGCACCAAGGCCGAACCTCAGGCCGACGGCAGCTATAAGGTGTCGGGCACCAAGATCTTCATTTCTGCGGGCGAACACGACATGGCCGAAAACATCGTCCATATCGTGCTGGCTCGCCTTCCTGACGCACCGCAAGGCACCAAGGGCATTTCCCTGTTCATCGTGCCCAAGTTTCTACCAAAAGAAGGCCTGCCGAACGCCGAAGGCGGTGTGGGTGAGCGCAACGGTGTGTCGTGTGGCTCGCTCGAGCACAAGATGGGCATCCACGGCAACGCCACCTGCGTAATGAACTTCGACGGTGCCACCGGTTTCCTGATCGGTCCGCCGAACAAGGGTCTGAACTGCATGTTCACCTTCATGAACACCGCGCGTCTGGGTACCGCTCTGCAGGGCCTGGCTCACGCTGAGATCGGGTTCCAAGGCGGCATCAAGTATGCGCGTGAACGTCTGCAGATGCGTTCGCTGACTGGCCCGAAGGCGCCGGAAAAAGCTGCTGATCCGATCATCGTGCACCCAGACGTACGCCGCATGCTGTTGACCATGAAAGCCTTCGCCGAAGGCAACCGGGCGATGCTCTACTTCGCCGCCAAGCAGGTCGACATCACCCAGCGCAGTCAGGACGAGGAGCAGCGCAAGGCCGCCGATGCGATGTTGGCTTTCCTGACACCCATCGCCAAGGCGTTCATGACCGAAGTCGGTTTCGAATCCGCCAACCACGGCGTGCAGATCTATGGTGGCCACGGTTTCATCGCCGAGTGGGGCATGGAGCAGAACGTTCGTGACAGCCGCATCTCCTGCCTGTACGAAGGGACCACCGGTATCCAGGCGCTCGATCTGCTGGGCCGCAAGGTCCTGATGACCCAGGGCGAAGCACTGAAAGGCTTCACCAAGGTGGTACACAAGTTCTGCCAGGCCAACGAAGGCAACGAGGGGGTCAAGCAGTTCGTCGAGCCGCTGGCCAAGCTGAACAAGGAGTGGGGCGATCTGACCATGAAGGTTGGCATGGCCGCGATGAAGAACCGCGAAGAAGTTGGTGCCGCTTCGGTGGATTACCTGATGTACTGCGGTTATGCCTGCCTGGCCTACTTCTGGGCCGACATGGCGCGTCTGGCGTCTGAGAAGATCGCGGCGGGCGAAGACACCGACGGTTTCTACACCGCCAAGGTGCAGACTGCGCGCTTCTACTTCCAGCGCATCCTGCCGCGTACCCGCACCCACGTCGAAGCCATGCTGTCGGGCGCCGACAACTTGATGGATATGGACGAAGCCCATTTCGAGCTGGCGTACTAAGGCCCTTCGTGACAAAGAAACCGCTGCCTCGGCAGCGGTTTTTTTGGTTTCGAAAAAGCGCGCTGACCTCTGCATCCCCATATTTGGTGATTGGCTTACCGACTGCTGGCACAATGCCTGCTTCCTCGCGTCTACGCCGGAGCCGCCGTGTCTCGTCTGAGCGCACGCTTGTTCAGCCATTTCTATACGCCGTTGGCATTGTTGCTCGGTGGACTGGCGGCCGCCCGACAGCCGAGTCTCAACGAGTTCTTCACCTCACTTTTCAATGTACTGCCGACTGTTCTGCTGCTAGTCGGCGGGGCGTTCTGCATCGCCTACGCGCGGATTCGCGAGGCCTGCCTGCTGGCGGTGACCTACCTGAGCTATTTCTTGCTTGATACCCAGGTCGATCATTACCGTCTCACCGGCACGCTGTTGCCTGAGGCAGCGCTGACCTTTCATCTCTGCTGCCTGCTGTTGCCAGCGCTGTACGGGCTGTATGCGCTGTGGCACGAGCGTACGCACTTGCTGCAGGACGGGCTGGCGCGTCTGGCGGTGTTGTTTGCGGTCGCGGTGCCAGCCTTCGCCCTGGCGCGGCGGTTCCCCGAGGCGACGCTCGACTGGCTGGCAGAGATCCGCTGGCCGTTCCTGCAGGCGGACTGGCTGCCGCTGATCCAGCTGGCCTATCCGGTGTTTGTGGTTGCGCTGCTGGGGCTGTTCATCCAGTACCTGCGGCGTCCGCGACCGGTACACGCCGCGAAGCTGGTGGTCCTGGCCGGCCTGTTGCTGATGCTGCCGCAAGTGTTTAGCCGTCCGGGTGCGCTCAATGTGTTGAGCAGCGTGATGATGCTGGCCCTGGTGGTGTCGATTGCGCAGGAGGCCTACCAAATGGCCTTCCGTGATGAGCTGACGGGTCTTCCTGGACGCCGAGCACTCAACGAGCGCTTGCAGCGGCTGGGTCGGCATTACGTCATTGCCATGGCCGACGTGGATCGCTTCAAGGCGTTCAACGACACTTACGGTCACGACGTCGGCGACCAGGTGCTGCGGCTGGTGGCGAGCCGGTTGCGCAAGATTGGTGGCGGTGGGCGTGCCTACCGTTACGGCGGTGAAGAGTTCGCGCTGGTTTTCCCTGGACGCGATCTGCAGCACTGCCTGCCGTACCTGGAGGCGGTCCGGGGGGCGATTGAAAGCTATCCCCTGCAGCTGCGCGACAAAACCAGTCGGCCAAAAATTGCCGAACAGGGTCGGCAGCATCGCGGTGCCGGTGCCGCTGGCACAGTATCGGTGACCATCAGTATCGGTGCTGCCGAGCGGCTGGCGACGCAGCGCACACCGGAAGAGGTCATCAAGACCGCGGATCAGGCGCTTTACAGCGCCAAGGGGGCGGGCCGTAACTGCGTCCGAGCGCATGGCGACAACCGTCGAGGTGCCGTGCGCGCAGAAAAGCAGACGACCAGCGCCTGATCCAGTTATGACGGCGCATTCATTGCCCGCAATGTGATTGTTGAAGAGTCCGATCTACCAGTAGCGTGCCTGCGATAACAATGCACCGCGCCGTTTACTGGAGAACCCTATGCCCGCTTACAAGGCCCCCTTGCGCGACATGCGCTTTCTGATCGATGAAGTGTTCGATTTTCACGGCAGTTACGCCGCTAACGGTGCTGACGACGCCACGCCGGACATGGTCAGTGCCATCCTCGAGGAGGGCGCCAAGTTCTGTGAACAGGTCCTCGCGCCGCTGAATCGCAGTGGCGACGAGGAGGGCTGTCATTTTGAAAACGGCGCGGTGACCACACCCAAGGGGTTCAAGGAAGCTTTCGCTCAGTACGCCGAAGGCGGCTGGATGGGCCTGGCCTCGGACCCGGCCTACGGCGGCCAGGGCCTGCCGCATTCCCTGGGACTGGTCATCGGGGAAATGGTCGGTTCGGCCAATACATCCTTTGGCATGTATCCAGGGCTGACCCACGGCGCGATGGCGGCGATCGGTGCCCACGGTACTGAACAACAGAAGCAGGCCTATCTGACGCGCATGACCGAAGGTCGCTGGACTGGAACCATGTGCCTGACCGAGCCGCACTGCGGAACGGACCTGGGCATCATCAAGACCCGCGCCGTGCCGCAGGCCGATGGCAGCTATACGATCAGCGGAACCAAGATTTTCATCTCCGCTGGCGAGCACGACATGAGCGAGAACATTGTGCATCTGGTGCTGGCCAAGCTGCCCGATGCGCCCGCTGGCACCAAGGGCATCTCCCTGTTTATCGTACCGAAGTTCATGCCCAACGCTGCGGGCGAAGCGGGCGAGCGTAATGGCGTCGTTTGTGGCTCCATCGAACACAAGATGGGAATCAAGGCCTCGGCCACCTGTGTGCTCAACTTCGACGGTGCTACCGGCTTTCTCGTCGGCGAGCCGAACAAGGGCCTGAACTGCATGTTCACCATGATGAATCACGCACGTCTCGGTACGGGCATGCAGGGGTTGTGCAATGGCGAGGCGAGTTTTCAGGGCGCAATCCAATATGCCAACGACCGTTTGCAGATGCGTTCGTTAACGGGTGCGAAATTTCCTGACAAGCCCGCCGATCCGATCATCGTGCACCCGGACGTGCGCCGCATGCTGCTGACGATGAAGGCGTTCAACGAAGGCAACCGCGCACTGGCCTACTTCACCGCGCAACTGCTCGATCAGACCCACAGCCCGGACGAAGCCAAGCGCCAGGAAGCCGAAGCGCTGCTCGCGTTCCTCACGCCCATCTGCAAGGCCTTCATGACCGACACGGGGCTCGAGGTCACCAACCTAGGCATGCAGGTGTTCGGCGGCCATGGCTATATCCGCGAATGGGGCATGGAACAACTGGTACGTGACTGCCGTATCGCGCCGATCTACGAAGGCACCAATGGGATTCAGGCGCTCGATCTGCTTGGGCGCAAGGTCCTGGGCAGCCAGGGCAAGCTGATGCTCGGCTTTACCAAACTGGTGCACAAGTTCTGCGAAGCCAACGCGCAACATCCTCAATTGCAGGGCCACGTAGGGCAATTGGCTGGCATCAACCGTGATCTAAGCGAGATCACCCAGCGGCTCGGCATGGCGGCGATGAAGAACCCGGACGAGGTCGGCGCGGCATCGGTTGATTACCTGATGTACTGCGGCTATCTAATTCTCGGCTACCTCTGGCTGCGCATGGCCGTGGTGGCGCAGGGCAAACTGGATGCTGCGAAAGGCGATGCGGCCTTTTATCAATCGAAGGTAACCACTGCCGAGTTCTACTTTGCACGGTTGCTGCCACGTACGGCGGGGCACAAGAGCGCCATTGAAGCCGGTAGCGCAAGCCTGATGAAGTTGGCGGCAGATCAATTCGCTTTCTAAGTCATCCGTCAGAACCGAGCCCGCCATGTGCGGGCCTTTTTATCGATTCGATGCCGGCTCTTGCCAGTCACCTGCGTGCTGTCAGGCATGACTATTTTGTCGAGATGAGAACCATTTGGTCATTTTAAGACGCTTCGGGCGCCGATTAGTCTTCAGTTAGACTCGCGAAACTGCTGCGGCCAACCGGCCAGGCGATACGTTTCTGCGAGGTCCTTTCCTATGGCTGACTACAAAGCGCCGTTGCGCGATATGCGATTCGTCCTGAACGAAGTCTTCGAAGCCTCGAAGCTCTGGCAGACGTTGCCAGCGCTGGCCGACGTTGTGGATGCCGAGACCGCTGAGGCCATCCTTGAGGAAGCGGGCAAGATCACCGCGAACTCCATCGCGCCGCTTAACCGCAGCGGTGACGAGGAAGGTTGTCGCTGGGTCGATGGCGCGGTCAGCACGCCGGCCGGCTATCCCGAGGCCTATCGCCTCTATGCCGAAGGCGGTTGGGTTGGCGTCGGCGGCGATCCGGCCTACGGCGGCATGGGCATGCCCAAGGCGATCTCGGCGCAGGTCGAGGAAATGATGAATTCCGCCAGCCTGGCGTTCGGCCTCTATCCGATGCTTACCTCTGGCGCCTGCCTGTCCATCTACGCCCACGCCAGCGAGGAGCTGAAACAGAAGTATCTGCCGAACATGTATGCCGGTATCTGGTCCGGCTCGATGTGCCTGACCGAGCCCCATGCCGGCACCGATCTGGGCATTATCCGCACCAAGGCTGAGCCCCAGGCCAATGGCACCTACAAGGTCAGCGGTACCAAGATCTTCATTACAGGTGGCGAGCACGATCTCACCGAAAACATTATCCATCTGGTACTGGCCAAGCTGCCCGATGCACCGGCCGGCTCGCGCGGCATTTCGCTGTTTCTGGTGCCCAAGGTCATGGTCAACGAAGACGGAAGCCTCGGTGAGCGCAACAGCGTGAGCTGCGGCTCGATCGAGCACAAGATGGGCATCCAGGCTTCAGCCACTTGCGTGATGAACTTCGACGGCGCCACCGGCTGGATGGTCGGCGAGCCGAACAAGGGCCTGGCCGCGATGTTCACCATGATGAATTACGAACGCCTGGGTGTCGGCATTCAGGGGTTGTCGACGGGTGAGCGCTCCTACCAGAGCGCCATCGAATACGCGCGTGAGCGTATCCAGAGTCGCGCCCCGACCGGTCCGGTATCACAGGACAAAGCTGCCGACCCGATCATCGTGCATCCCGATGTTCGTCGGATGTTGCTGACCATGAAGGCGTTGAACGAGGGCGGTCGCGCTTTCTCCAGCTACGTCGCCCTGCAGCTGGACATCGTCAAGTTCAGCGATGACGCCGGCGCCCGCCAGCGCGCCGAAGCGCAGGTAGCGCTGCTGACGCCGGTAGCCAAGGCCTTCCTCACCGATATGGGACTGGAGACCACGTTGCATGGCCAGCAGGTCTTCGGCGGCCACGGCTTCATTCGCGAGTGGGGGCAAGAGCAGCTGGTGCGTGACTGCCGCATCACTCAGATCTACGAGGGCACCAACGGTATCCAGGCGCTGGATCTTCTTGGTCGCAAGGTGGTGGGCAGCGGCGGTGAGCTTTACCAGGCGTTCGCTGATGAAATTCGGCGCTACTGCGCCGCAGCCGGCCCGGAGCTCGGGGAGTTCGTCACGCCGCTCCAGGCCGCGCTGGAGAACCTGGACGCGCTCACTGCCTTCGTCCTCGATAGTGCGAAGAACAACCCTAATGAGATTGGTGCGGCCTCGGTGGAGTATCTCCACGTGTTCGGTTACACCGCTTACGCCTATATGTGGGCGCGGATGGCGGGTGCTGCGATCGGCAAGGAAAGTGAGGAGGACTTCTACCTGAGCAAGCTCGGCACGGCGCGGTTCTACTTTGCACGGCTGCTGCCGCGTATTCATTCGCTGAGCGCATCGGTCCGCGCCGGCAGTAATTCCTTGTACCTCTTGGATGCCGCTCAATTCTGAACAGCTTAATCCGTAAAGGCATAATGAAATTAATGCGCCATGATGGGGAACAACGCGCCACTACTCCAGTCATAGATCTGCACCGTTTGTAGCCGATGGCTTACACGCTTAACCCATGGATGGGTTGCTTGTAAGCAAAAGCCTACAAACCGTGGTGCAAATTGCTACTACAGGTTTATCCGACCGGGCGGTAGTCTTTTGCCTTATGGACGCCGCGTAGGGAAGCGCATCGAAAAACACGGAAGCGTAGCGGAACGACGCCAGGAAGGCGCAAGTCATGGATGTCAGGATTCAGTCTGCAAAGGCCCCGCTTCGGCGGGGTTTTCTTTTTGCAAGTCGAAAACCGGCCGCCGTGCATTCGCATCGGCATGCCTCGCGCCTAGGCATTAATGCTCGGGCCAGCCTCAGGCTGGCATGCACACGCCAGTGCCGCCGAGCCCACAATAACCACCTGGATTCTTCGCCAGATACTGCTGATGGTAGGCCTCGGCGTAATAGAACGGTGGGGCTTCGGCAATTTCGGTGGTGATGCTACCTAGCCCGTGCCGGTTCAGTTCCGTCTGGAAACTTTCTTCGCTGAGGCGTGCCGCCTTAAGTTGGGCGGTATCGAAGCAGTAGATCGCCGAGCGATACTGGGTGCCGATGTCGTTGCCCTGGCGCATGCCCTGGGTCGGGTTGTGTGCCTCCCAGAACAGACTGAGCAATTCGTGGTAAGCGATTTGCTGCGGATCGAACACCACCAACACGGCTTCGGTATGTCCGGTGAGGCCGGAACAAACCTCCTCGTAGGTGGGGTTCGGCGTGTGACCACCGGCATAACCCACGGCAGTGGTCCAGACGCCGGGTTGCTCCCAGAACCGTCGCTCAGCCCCCCAGAAACAGCCCATGGCAAATACAGCTTGTTGCAGGTGAGCCGGGAAGGGGGGCTGCAGCGGGTTGCCGTTGACGAAATGAGCAGCGGGCACGGGAACCGCGGTGGCGCGTCCAGGCAGGGCTTGTCCCGCATCTGGGAGCGCCTGTTTGTGAACGAGAATTTGCGAGCGCAGGGTCATGATGGTCCTCGTGCCTGATGGTCGTATGGGCTGCTGGAAGCCTAGGCTACCAAGCGACTAAAACCAAAGCGCTTTACACGGATGATGTGCTGACGAAAGGTCAGAGCCAATTCCTGTAGCGGCGGAGCGAGTTGATCAGCTCTCGGCCGGGGATCGGCTTATCGAACAGGTAGCCTTGGCCAATATCGCAGCGTTGGTGGCGTAGAAAGGCCAGCTGTTCGGTGGTCTCGATGCCTTCGGCAACCACCTTGAGGTTGAGATTGCGAGCCATGGCGATCACGGCCGAAGTGATCTCGATATCGTCCTGGTTGCCCGGGATGTCCTTGATGAAGCTTCGGTCGATCTTGATTACATCGATCGGGAATTTCTTCAAGTAGCTCAGCGAGGAATAGCCGGTACCGAAGTCATCCATCGCCAATGTCACACCCAGCGCCTTTAAGCCGATCAGCTGTTGGCGGGTCTCCTCGGTGGCGTCGAGCAGCAGGCCTTCAGTCAGCTCCAGCTCCAGACAGCCAGGCGGTAGCCGTTCTTCGGAAAGAATGGCGGCGATCGAGCCGACAAGATTGGGATCGGAAAACTGTTTTGGCGACAGATTGATTGCGATCTGCGGTGCACCGATACCCAGCGAAGCGAGTTGTAACCCCATCCGGCACGCTTCGCGAGCCACCAATCTGCCAATAGGGATGATCAGCCCGGTTTCTTCGGCGACGCTGATGAACTGGTCTGGCTGAATCATGCCTTTTTCCGGATGATTCCAGCGCAGCAAGGCTTCCAGGCCCTGCAGGCGGCCGGTACGCAGACAAAGCTTGGGCTGGTAAAACACCTCAAGCTCGTTCTGCACCAGTGCGCGACGCAGGTTGTTCTCAACGAATAGCTTGTAGTTGGCTTCGGCGTGTAGGGCTTCGGTGAACACCTGAACCTGATTCTTGCCGTTGGCCTTGGCTTTGTGCAGCGCCTGCCCGGCGTGTTTCATCAGCGTCTCCGGGTCGCGGCCATGCAGGGGGGCACAGGCCAGGCCCAGGGAGCCGCTGACATTGATCAGCTGTTTGTCGACGAACAAGGGCTTGTCCAGGATGCGTAGCACCTGATTCGCCAAGTGCTGGCCTTCTTCCAAACCCATGTCGTCGAGCAGAAGGGCGAACTCGTTGCTGGCGAAGCGCGCCAGTACGGTGTCCCGCTTCAGGCTGTTACGCAGACGTCGCGCGAGACTGGCGAGCAGCTTGTCGCCAGTCTGGTGGCCGAGACTGTCATTGATGCGCTTGAAGTTATCGATGTCGACCAGCAGCAGGCACAGGTGCGGCGCCTGGTTGTTGGCGAAGCGCTCCTCGATGCTGCGGATGAAGAACGGGCGATTGCCGAGGCTGGTCAGGTTGTCGGTATAGGCCAGGCGCTCGATGCGCTGCTGCGCTAACTTGCTCTGAGTGATGTCCTCATAGATACCGATGTAGTGCGTCAGCTCGCCGCTCTCGCCGTAAACCTTGGAGATCGACAGCTGGCCCCAGTATGGTTCGAGATCCTTGCGTCGGCTTCGGAACTCGCCCTGCCAGCTGTTGTTCTCGGCCAGGCTGGACGAGGAGTCGAAAAGCAGCTGGCTGAGGCTGTTCAGCGTGGTCAGCTCGGTGAGGCGACGTCCACGGACTTCATCGGCAGAGTACTGAGTGATGGCCGTAAAGCTTGGGTTGACGTAATCGACAACGCCGTCTTTGTCGACGAGGAGGAAGGCGCTTGCGCTCTGCTCCACCGCCCGCTGGAACAGATGCAGGGTATGTGTGGCGCTGAGCCGTTGCTGGTTGGCCAGCACCTGTGCGTACTGATCTGCCAACTCCCCGGCGAAGGCCACCTCGTCTGCATGCCAGACGCGCGTGCTACCTGAATGCTCCAGGCAGAGCACGCCGATAACCTCACCGCCGACCCGGATGGTTGCATCCAGAGTGGATATGGTTTTCGGCATCTTGAACAAGCGGTCGGTCAGTTCTTGGGTGCGAGGGTCCCGTTGAATGTTGGACACATCGATGGCTCGGCCGCTGTGCAGCGATTCCATGTAGCGGGGGCAGGCAGATATGTCCAGTGCTGACGGGTATTCATGGCCGTCCTTGTCGCCTCGATAAGCAGCAACGGCCTCGAGTTGATTGCCGTTTAGGTGCCAGATGGCGGCTCGCGAAATGCCATAGGCTTCGCTCGCGGCCTGGGTGATCAGCTGCGCGGCCTCAAGCTGAGGGTTAGCGGAGCTGTAGCGATGCCGGGCCAGACGTACGATCAGACTCTGCTGTGTGCGTGATCGAATCAGATGTTCGAGATGCACATCGGTCGTTTGCTGATAGAAATCTGCCGACAGCGCTGGCACCGAGCCCGGTAACTGCTGTTGCGGCGCTGATCCTGAATGCGGCTCGATGATCAGGTAGCCCCGGAGCAATTCTCGACCATACTGTTGGCAAAGCTCGCCGATCTCCAGCAGATCCAGCACGCCGTTGGTCGAATGCAGGGAGTAACGGATCGAGTAGTGGCCCCGGATGGCCAGTTGTTCCTGAACGATGTCGTGCGTCTGCAGGCGTACCGCAGGCTCCATCAGGCTGGCATATGGCGAATCGATCAGCGAGCACAGCTCGTGAGCCGGTTGGCCGAGGTGGCGTTCGCAAGCGGGGTCCAGGTAAAGCAATGCCCAGCTGGATTCGTTCAGACGCTCGAAGCGCAGCATCCCGAGCCTGGAAGGCACTGGCAACTGCGTCACAACCTCGGTCGCCAGACGGCTGGCGGCATCGGTATGTATTTTCATCGAGCGGTTTGCTTCCAGTATGCTGCGGGAGCCGCTTCGCTAGCCGAGCTTACGGCGTTTTAGTGGCGAAGCGATGGCTAAATAATATTAGATACGGCAAGGGTGCATCATGCGACAGGGACTGACAAGCCGGCTTTCGAAGTTACTTCTGATCTCGTTTTTTCTAGGCTCCAGCTTACCGCTGCAGGCGGTTGAATCGAACACTCTGGATTCAGCCGAATCAGCCAGTTACCTGGCCGGGTTGAAGGCGCTCTACCTCACCTCGGATGAACAAAAGGCCCTGCTTTCCCATAGCAACGCCTTGCTGGAAACCCACGCGCTGAAGGCTGCTTATCAGGTCGGTCAGGCCAATCCGCAGGACCTGAGTTATCGTCTGAGCGTGGGCGCGCCAGGGGAGTTGCGGATCCGTGAAGAGCGACGCGATGCCACCGGCAACATCGCCGTGCGCAACCGCAGCCTTTCGGTATTCGGCATGGATCCCTACTTGCAATATCAATGCCCGCCGCAGGGCATCGTTTGCGTTTTTGCCAGCCCGGCGGGAGGTGATCCCTGGCTGACTATTCTGCGTGACCCCGAAGGCGCCGAAGCGCTGGCGAAGGCCTTGTCGTTCCTGTTTCGTAATCTGCAGAAAGGCTGAGACGAGCCGCGCCTGATGCCGGGGCTCGCATCTCAAAAAAAACCCGCCGGAAGGCGGGTTTTTTGTATCGCTCAATGAATCACAGCAGCATCGTGCGGATATCCGCCAGCAACTCGGACAGGCGCTTGGTGAAGCGCGCGGCCGCGGCGCCGTTGATGACGCGGTGGTCATAGGACAATGACAACGGCAGCATCAGTCGCGGCTGGAAGGCCTTGCCGTCCCATACCGGCTGCATGGCTGCCTTGGATACGCCGAGGATCGCCACCTCCGGTGCATTGACGATCGGCGTGAAGCCGGTGCCGCCAATATGACCGAGGCTGGAGATGGTGAAGCAGGCGCCCTGCATGGCATCCGGGGAAAGCTTCTTGGTGCGCGCCTTTTCGGCTAGCTCCGCCGCTTCCCCTGCCAGCTGCAGCAGGCTCTTCTGATCGACGTTGCGAATCACCGGGACCATGAGACCGTCCGGCGTGTCCACCGCAAAACCAATGTGCACATACTTCTTGCGAATCACCGCCTTGCCGCTCGGTGCGAGCGAGCTGTTGAATTCCGGCAGCTCCTTGAGCAGGTGTGCACAGGACTTGAGCAGCAGTGGCAGCACGGTCAGCTTGACGCCAGCTTTTTCCGCTATCGCCTTTTGCGAGACGCGGAAAGCCTCCAGCTCGGTGATGTCGGCCGACTCGAACTGCGTCACGTGCGGTACGTTGAGCCAGCTGCGATGCAGGTTGGCGGCGCCGACCTGCATCAGGCGGGTCATGGGCACTTCTTCGATTTCACCGAAGCGGCTGAAATCCACGGTCGGGATCGGCGGGATGCCCGCGCCACCCGCAGCGCCTTCGGTCGGTGCCTGCTTGGCCTTGCCCATCATGGTCTTGACGTAGGCCTGGACGTCTTCCTTGAGAATCCGCCCCTTCGGGCCAGTCCCCTGGACGTCGGCCAGTTCGACACCAAACTCGCGCGCGGTCATGCGTACCGCAGGGCCGGCATGTACCTTAGTGCCGGCCTTGCTTGGACCGCTGACCGCCGGGGCTGGAGTCGCGGCAGCCTTGGCTTCCGGTACGCCTTGTTTGTTCGGAGCGGCTGCCTGCTGCTGCGGAGCGGCTTCCTCTGGCTTGGCAACGGGCTTTTTCGCCGGCGCGGCGCCTTTGACCTTGAGGGTCAGGATCAGATCGCCGGTCTTGGCTTCATCGCCGACCTTGATCGACAGGGACTCCACGATACCGGCCTTGGGAGCCGGAATTTCCATGCTGGCCTTGTCCGATTCCAGCGTGATCAGCGATTGGTCCGCCTCGACGCTGTCACCGGCCTTGACCATCACTTCGATGACATTCGCGCTGCCGCTGGAGCCGATGTCCGGGATACGAACCTCTTCCACGGAATCGCCTGCGGCTTCGGCGGGCTCTTCCGCCGCTGGCTCGCTCAGTTGTTCCTTGGGCTCGCTCGCTGCCTGGTTTGCCGGGGCCTTGCTCGCTGCCGGCTTGCTTGGCGCTGCACCCTTGAGGACCAGGATCAGATCGCCGGTGCCGACTTCGTCGCCTACCTTGACCGAAATGCTTTCGACCACGCCCGCTGCAGGAGAGGGAATCTCCATGCTGGCCTTGTCGGACTCGAGCGTGATCAGCGGCTGCTCGGCAGCAATGGTATCGCCGGGCGTGACCGAGATTTCGAGCACGCTGGCTTTGCCGGAGGAGCCGATATCCGGCACCTTGATCTCCTGCGATTCGCCTTCCTCGGCCGAGGCTGAAGGATCATCATCGCCGGGCGGCGTGGACGCTTCGGCTTCGTCTGCGGGGCCGCCGGTAGCAGCGCCCGCTGGCTCGGCAGCGGCTTGTGCCGGTGCCTCTTCCTGGCCTTCCTCGCTTTCCAGCTCGAGCAGCTCATCGCCTTCTTTCAAACGATCGCCCAGCTTGACCTTCAGGCTTTTCACCACGCCCGCCTTGGGCGCTGGAATTTCCATGCTGGCCTTGTCGGACTCAAGCGTCAGAATGCTCTGGTCGGCTTCGATACGGTCGCCGACCTTGACGAACAATTCGATTACTTCACCCTCACCGCTGCCGATGTCGGGTACGCGTATGGTTTCACTCACAATAGGTTCTCCTGTGCGCACGCAGCATCAGCAATCCAGCGGATTGCGCTTCTCGGGGTCGATACCGAGCTCGGTAATGGCATCGGCCACGACCTTGCGTTCGATGGCGCCGCGATCGGCGAGTGCCTGCAGTGTGGCGACGGTGACCCAGCGACGGTCGACTTCGAAGAAGTCGCGCAACTTGGCGCGCGAGTCGCTACGACCGAAGCCGTCGGTGCCCAGCACCTGATACTCGCGGGACGGCACCCACTGACGGATTTGGTCGGCGAACAGCTTCATATAGTCGGTGGAGGCGATGACCGGGCCGTCGCGACCTTCCAGACACTGCTCGACATAGCTCTTGCGCCGCTCTTCGGTGGGGTGCAAGCGGTTCCAGTGATCGACTGCCAAGCCATCGCGACGCAGTTCGTTGAAGCTGGTAACGCTCCAGACGTCGGCACCCACGCCCATCTTGGCAAGGATATCCACCGCGGCGCGCACTTCACGCAGGATGGTGCCGGAGCCCAGCAGCTGTACGCGGTGCTTGAAGTCGCCTTTGGCTTCCTCGAGCAGGTACATGCCCTTGAGGATGCCGTCTTCGACGCCCTGCGGCATGGCCGGCTGCTGGTAGTTTTCGTTCATCACGGTGATGTAGTAGTAGACGCTTTTCTGCTGCTCCATCATCTCGTGCATGCCGTGATGCATGATCACTGCCAGCTCGTAGCCGTAGGTGGGGTCATAGCTGCGGCAGTTGGGGATGGTGCTGGCGAGGATGTGGCTGTGACCGTCCTCGTGCTGCAGGCCTTCACCGTTCAGCGTGGTGCGCCCGGCGGTACCGCCCAACAGGAAGCCGCGAGTCTGCGCATCACCGGCCGCCCAGGCCAGATCGCCGATACGCTGGAAGCCGAACATCGAGTAGAAGATGTAGACCGGCAGCATTGGCTGGTTGTAGTTGCTGTAGGCGGTGCCCGCCGCGATGAACGAGGAGAAGGCGCCGGCCTCGTTGAGACCTTCCTGCAGGATCTGGCCGTCCTTTTCTTCGCGGTAGTACATCACCTGATCGCGGTCGACCGGCTCGTACAGCTGCCCCACCGGGGAGTAGATACCGAGCTGGCGGAACATACCTTCCATGCCGAAGGTGCGTGCTTCGTCGGCGAGGATCGGCACGATGCGCTTGCCCAGATCCTTGTCCTTGACCAGCTGAGACAGGATGCGGCCGAACGCCATGGTGGTGGAGATCTCGCGATCGCCGGAACCGTCGAGGACTGCTTTGAGTGTTTCCAGCGGCGGCGTCGGGATGCTGAAGCTCTTCGGCCGGCGCTGCGGCAGATGACCGCCGAGCTTTTCACGGCACTTGCGCAGGTACTTCATCTCCGCGCTGTCTTCGGCCGGACGATAGAACGGCAGCTCTTCGAGTTGGGAGTCGTTGACTGGAATGTCGAAGCGGTCGCGGAATTTCTTCAGGCTGTCGATATCGACTTTCTTGGTGTTGTGGGCGATGTTCTTCGCCTCGCCAGCACCAGTGCCATAGCCCTTGATGGTCTTGGCCAGAATGACGGTCGGCTGGCCCTTGTGGTTGACGGCCTGGTGGTAGGCCGCATAGACCTTGTACGGATCGTGGCCGCCACGGTTGAGCTTCCAGACTTCCTCGTCGGACAGTTTCTCGACGCGCTTGAGCAGCTCAGGGTCAGCACCGAAGAAGTGTTTGCGCACGTAGGCGCCGTCTTTGGCCTTGTAGTTCTGGTATTCGCCGTCGATCGCCTCGTCCATGCGGCGCTGCATGCGACCGTCTTCGTCGACTGCGAACAGCGGATCCCACATGCGGCCCCAGATGACCTTGTTGACGTTCCAGTTGGCGCCTTTGAACACGCCTTCCAGCTCCTGGATGATCTTGCTGTTGCCGCGAACCGGGCCGTCGAGACGCTGCAAATTGCAGTTGATGACGAACACCAGGTTGTCGAGATTCTCACGGCCGGCCAGGGAGATCGCGCCGAGGGTTTCCGGCTCGTCGCACTCGCCGTCGCCGATGAAGCACCAGACGCGCTGCTTACCCTTCGGGATGAAGCCGCGGTTCTCCAGGTACTTCATGAAGCGCGCCTGGTAAATCGCGGTGATCGGGCCCAGACCCATGGAAACGGTCGGGAACTGCCAGAAGTCCGGCATCAGATGCGGGTGCGGATAGCTCGACAGGCCCTTGCCATCGACTTCCTGGCGGAAGTTGAGCATCTGGTCTTCGGTCAGTCGGCCTTCGAGGAAGGCGCGCGAGTAAATCCCCGGCGAGGCGTGGCCCTGATAGTAGATCAGGTCGCCGCCATGCTCCTCGGTAGGTGCCTGGAAGAAGTAGTTGAAACCGATGTCGTAGAGCGTCGCGCTGGAAGCGAAGGTGGAAATGTGCCCACCCAGGTCCGGGTCCTTCATGTTCGCGCGCATTACCATCGCGAGCGCGTTCCAGCGGACCAGGGAGCGAATGCGTCGCTCCATGAACAGGTCGCCGGGCATCTTGGCTTCACGGGTAACGGGGATGGTGTTGCGGTACGGCGTGGTGATGCCGTAAGGCAGTGGCGTGCCGCTACGGGTGGCCAGTTCCCCCATCCGGGTCATCAGATAGTGGGCGCGGTCTTCGCCTTCGCGGTCGAGTACTGACTCGAGGGCGTCCAGCCATTCCTGGGTTTCGACGGGATCGAGATCTTGCATGGCTTGCTCCAGGGCGGAAAGGCTTCCAGAATCGGTTGCCTGCTTCGCGGCCGGCTTTGTGGGCCGGGGCGTATATGTTCTTGGATGTTGGGCCGGGGGTAGAGCCGGGCTCTGTAGTTTTACTACAAAACAGCGGCCAATTCAGCCCCCTCTGACATACTTTCGTAGTAAAACTACAATATCGGTGGTTCTATCTGGCTGGCTAACCCGCGCGCTAACGGCTCTAGCCCGGCGCTTCCGCTGTCCTGCTGCCGGCTAAGGCGTTAAGGAACTTTCTATGAGTTTGCCATCACGGGTTGCATTGCCGACATCGCTACTGCCATTGGTCAACCGTGCCGAGGAGTCGTTCCTGCGTTCGTTGCGCGACTCGTCGGAGCAGGCGCTCAGACGCTTTGATACATGGCCTGCTGCCCGCCGCGACGCATTCGGCCGAGTCTGTGCGGCCAGCGACTTCGTCACCGAACAGGTTAGCCGAGATCCGGAAATGCTGCTGCATCTGGCCGAGTCGGGGCTGCTGGAGCGCTCGTTGAAGGCTGGAGAAATGCGTGCGGCGCTTGCCGACGTGCTCGCCGATTGTACAGACGAGGACAATCTGGCGAGCCTGCTAAGGCGTTTCCGCAACCGCCAGCAAGTGCGGATCATCTGGCGAGACCTGGCCCGCCAGGCGGACCTTGCCGAAACCTGCGGCGATCTGTCCGATCTGGCGGATGCCTGTATCGACCTGGCGTATCAGTGGCTGTACTCGCGGCACTGCGATCAGTTCGGCGTCCCGACCGGCCGGCGCACTGGTAAGGCGCAGCAGATGGTGGTTCTCGGCATGGGCAAGCTGGGCGCGCGCGAACTCAATTTGTCTTCGGATATCGATCTGATCTTCGGCTACCCCGAGGGCGGCGAGACCGTCGGGGCGAAGCGTTCGCTGGATAATCAGGAATTCTTCGTTCGCCTCGGCCAGCGGCTAATCAAGGCGCTCGATGCGCCGACCGTCGACGGTTTCGTATTTCGTGTGGACATGCGCTTGCGGCCCTATGGGTCGTCCGGCTCGCTGGTGTTGAGCTTCAACGCGCTCGAGCAGTATTACCAGGATCAGGGGCGCGACTGGGAGCGCTACGCGATGATCAAGGCGCGTGTGGTGGCTGGCGACCAGACGGCTGGCAAGGAGCTACTGGATATGCTGCGGCCATTCGTTTATCGGCGCTACCTCGACTTCTCGGCCATCGATGCGCTGCGCACCATGAAGCAGCTGATCCAGCAGGAAGTGCGACGCAAGGGTATGGCGGCCAACATCAAGCTGGGCGCCGGGGGCATCCGTGAAGTGGAATTCATCGCCCAAGCCTTCCAGTTAATCCACGGTGGGCGCGATCTGAGTTTGCAGCAGCGGCCCCTGTTAAAGGTGCTGGCAACGCTGGCCGGGCAGGGCTATCTGCCGCCGGCTGCCGTCGAGGAGCTGCGCGAGGGCTATGAGTTCCTGCGCTACACCGAGCATGCGTTACAGGCCATCGATGACCGCCAGACACAGATGCTGCCGGATAGCCAGATCGATTGCGATCGTGTCGCCTTCATGCTCGGGTTCGACAGCTGGGAGGTGTTCCATGAGCGCCTGTTGTATTGGCGTGGGCGGATCGACTGGCATTTTCGCCAGGTAATCGCCGATCCCGACGAAGATGAATATACCGAAGGCGAGGCGTTGGTCGGAGGTGAGTGGCTGCCCTTGTGGGAGCAGGACTGGGACGAGGAGTTCGCCTGCCGCCAGCTGAGCGATGCGGGGTTCCGTGACGGTTCGGCCGCCTGTCAGCGCCTCGCCGCGCTGCGTAGCGGGAACCAGGTGCGAACCATGCAGCGCCTCGGGCGGGAGCGGCTAGACGCCTTCATTCCTCGTTTGCTGGCCCAGGCAGTCGAACAGGATGATCCCGATCTGGTGTTGGAGCGGGTCCTGCCGCTGATTGAAGCAGTGGCGCGGCGTTCGGCCTATCTGGTCCTGCTGACGGAAAACCCCGGTGCGCTGCAGCGATTGCTGGAGCTTTGCGCAGGCAGCCCCTGGATTGCCGAACAGATCGCACGCTTCCCGCTGTTGCTCGATGAGCTGCTCAACGCTGGGCGGCTATTCAGCCCGCCTCAGGCGCCGGAGCTCGCGGCCGAATTACGTGAACGCCTAGCGCGGATTCCCGAAGACGATCTCGAACAGCAGATGGAGGCGCTGCGGCATTTCAAGCTGGCGCACCGGCTGCGCGTGGCGGCTTCGGAAATTGCCGGGACCTTGCCGCTGATGAAGGTCAGCGATTACCTCACCTGGCTTGCCGAAGCGATCCTCGAACAAGTGCTGGCGCTGGCCTGGCGGCACACCGTCGCTCGTCATGGCCAGCCGCAGCGCGTTGGCGGAGCGCTTTGTGATCCGGCGTTCATCATCGTCGGCTATGGCAAAGTCGGAGGTATCGAGCTCGGTCACGGCTCCGATCTGGATCTGGTATTCATCCACGACGGCGATGCCAATGCCGAGACCGACGGAGTCAAGCCCATCGATGGCGCGCAGTTCTTCACTCGCTTGGGGCAGCGCATCATTCACTTGCTAACCACCCAGACCACCTCCGGCCAACTTTACGAAGTCGACATGCGACTGCGCCCCTCCGGAGCGTCCGGGCTGTTGGTCAGTTCGCTGAGTGCCTTCGATCGCTACCAGAGCCAGGAGGCCTGGACCTGGGAACACCAGGCGTTGGTGCGCGCACGTGTGCTGGTGGGCTGCCCGCAGCTGTCGGCGGATTTCGAGAAGGTGCGGGCCGTTGTGCTGGGGCGTCCGCGCGATCTCGAGCAGCTGCGACGAGAGGTCACCGAGATGCGTGCGAAGATGCGCGACAACCTTGGCACCCGCACAACGCAGGCGGGCCTCGCTGACAAGGCATTCGAGGCGGAAGGCGAGTTCAATCTCAAGCAGGATGCCGGTGGTATCGTGGATATCGAATTTATGGTGCAATACGCGGCTTTGGCGTGGTCGCACCAGCATCCGCAACTGCTGCGCTATACCGATAACATCCGCATTCTCGATGGGTTGGAGCAGGCCGGGTTGATGACCGGCGAAGAGGTTCGGCTGCTGCAGGATGCCTACAAGGCATACCGTGCTGTTGCTCACCGGCAATCACTGCAAAAACTGCCCGGCGTGGTGAGTGGGGATCAATTTCATGACGAGCGTCGCGCGGTGATGCGAATCTGGCGTGAGCTGGGGCTCAGCTGATCTCGTCTGCAAACAGAGCTTTTATCGAATTCCGAGGTGGCAACAATGTCGATGGCCGATCGTGATGGCGTGATCTGGTATGACGGTGAGTTGGTACAGTGGCGCGACGCGACCACCCATGTGCTGACCCACACCCTGCATTACGGCATGGGCGTTTTCGAAGGTGTGCGCGCATATAACACACCGGCTGGTACGGCGATCTTCCGCCTGCAGGCGCATACCGATCGTCTGTTCGACTCGGCGCATATCATGAACATGCAGATGCCGTACTCGAAGGAAGAAATCAACGAGGCGACTCGTGCCGCCGTGCGCGAAAACAACCTGGAAAGCGCCTACATCCGCCCGATGGTCTTCTACGGATCCGAAGGCATGGGCCTGCGTGCCAGCGGCTTGAAGGTACATGTCATCGTCGCCGCCTGGCACTGGGGCGCCTACATGGGTGATGAAGCGCTGGAGCTGGGCATCAAGGTGCGTACCAGCTCCTTTACCCGTCACCACGTCAACATCAGCATGACCCGCGCCAAATCCAACGGCGCCTACATCAATTCCATGCTGGCCCTGCAGGAAGCCATTTCCGGCGGCGCCGACGAGGCATTGATGCTGGATCCGGAAGGCTACGTGGCCGAGGGCTCGGGCGAAAATATCTTCATCATCAAGGACGGCGTGATCTACACCCCGGAAGTCACCGCCTGCCTCAACGGTATCACCCGCAGCACCGTACTGACCCTGGCCGACGAGCTGGGTATCAAGGTGGTCGAGAAGCGCATCACCCGCGACGAGGTCTATATCGCCGACGAAGCCTTCTTCACCGGCACCGCCGCGGAAGTCACCCCGATTCGTGAAGTCGATGGGCGCAACATCGGCATCGGTCGCCGCGGTCCGGTCACCGAGCGCATCCAGAAGGCCTATTTCGATCTGGTGTCCGGCAAGACCGAAGGCCATGCCGAATGGCGGACGCTGGTCAAATAAGTCACTGGCTGGAAGCCAGAAGCTGGAAGACCGAACCTTCCAGTGCCCGCTTCCAGCTTCAGGCTTCGAACTTATGAATATTCTGATTGTGGGTCCTAGCTGGGTCGGCGACATGGTGATGGCGCAGACGCTGTTCGTCTGCCTGAAACAGCGCCACCCGGACTGCCAGATCGACGTACTGGCGCCGGAGTGGAGTCGGCCGATTCTCGAGCGTATGCCGGAAGTGCGCCAGGCGCTGAGTTTTCCGGTAGGCCACGGTGTGCTCGACATGGCGACCCGACGCACCATCGCCCAGAGGCTGCGTGGCCAGTATGAACAGGCGATCCTGCTGCCGAACTCTCTGAAGTCGGCGCTGGTACCGTTCTTTGCCGGGATTCCCAAGCGTACTGGCTGGCGCGGCGAGATGCGTTTCGGCCTGCTCAACGACATGCGCAAGCTCGACAAACAGCGCTATCCATTGATGATCGAACGCTTCATGGCGCTGGCTTTCGAGCCAGGCGCTGAGCTGCCCACACCCTATCCGAGGCCGTCGCTGCGCATCGACGCCGAGAGTCGCGATGCGGCGTTGGCGCGCTTTGCGCTGAGCGTGGATCGGCCCGTCCTTGCCCTTTGCCCGGGTGCTGAATTCGGCGAATCCAAGCGCTGGCCGGCCGAGCATTTCGCGAAGGTCGCCGAAGCGAAGATCCGCGAAGGCTGGCAGGTCTGGCTGTTCGGCTCGAAGAATGATCATGCCGTGGGCGAGACTATCCGCCAGCGGTTGATCCCTGGGTTGCGCGAAGAGGCACTCAACCTGGCGGGCGAAACCAGCCTGGCCGAAGCGATCGATCTGCTGTCCTGCGCTGAAGCCGTGGTCTCGAACGACTCCGGCCTGATGCACGTGGCCGCCGCGCTAGGCCGCCCGCTGGTATCGGTTTATGGTTCTACCTCGCCGGCTTTCACCCCGCCACTATCCGAGCAGGTCGAGGTCGTGCGCCTGGGCCTCGATTGCAGTCCGTGCTTCGAGCGAACCTGTCGTTTCGGCCACAACAATTGCATGCGCGAACTTGAGCCGCGTTCGGTCATCGAGGCGCTGGATCGCCTGCTTCCGCAATCGATCGAGGTGCGCTGAGTGAGGGTGTTGCTGATCAAGACATCCTCGCTGGGCGATGTGGTGCATACGCTTCCGGCTCTGACCGACGCGCAGCGCGCAATGCCCGGCATACAGTTCGATTGGGTCGTCGAGGAGGGCTTCGCCGAGATTCCCGCTTGGCATTCGGCCGTGGCGCAGGTGATCCCCGTGGCAATTCGCCGCTGGCGCAAGCATCCCTTGCAAACGCTCTACTCGGGTGAATGGCGTCGTTTCAAGGCGCGTCTGCGCGAGGCACGCTATGACCTGGTGATCGATGCGCAGGGCCTGCTCAAAAGTGCCTGGCTGACCCGTTACGTCAATGCCTCGGTCGCCGGGCTGGATCGGGATTCGGCTCGCGAGCCGCTGGCGTCGCGCTTCTATGATCGCCGCTACGCTGTGCCGCGCGATCAGCACGCGCTGGAGCGGGTGCGGCAGTTGTTTGCGCAGTCGCTCGGTTATCCGCTTCCCAGCTTGAGCGCCGACTACGGCCTGGATCGCCGCTTGCTGGCGACGCCCAATGAACAGCCCTATCTGTTGTTTCTGCATGGCACCACCTGGCCGAGCAAGCATTGGCCGGAACAGTATTGGCGCGAGCTCGCCGAGCGCATGAGCGAGTTCGGCTGGGCGATCCGCTTGCCTTGGGGCAATGCGGACGAAAAAGCACGCGCCGAGCGCATTGCGAAGGGCCTGGGCGGCGTGTCGGTGTTGCCCCGGCTGAATCTCGGTGGTATTGCCAAAGTCGTCGCGGGCGCGCGCGCATGCGTTGCGGTGGACACCGGCCTCGGGCATCTGGCAGCGGCACTGGATGTGCCTGGCATCTCGCTTTACGGTCCGACCCTGCCCGGTCGTGTTGGCGCGTATGGACGCTCGCAAGTACATCTGTGCGCAAGTGGCCCGAACGCCGGCAAGGGCGATCGTCATAAACCCTGCTTCGACGACCTGCCGCCCGAGCGCGTCGCCAGCGAACTCAAGGCCCTGTTGCGGTCATCGGAGACACACTGATGCAGCTGGCCTTCATTCTGTATAAATACTTCCCCTTCGGTGGGCTGCAGCGCGACTTCATGCGCATCGCGCTGGAGTGTCAGCGGCGCGGGCATGCCGTCCGCGTCTACACAATGATATGGGACGGGGAGATCCCGGAAGGGTTTGAGGTGCTGATCGCACCGGTCAAGGCTGTCTTCAATCACACCCGTAACGAGCGCTTCACGGCCTGGGTCGAGCAGGACCTGGCGAAGCGCCCGGTCAGCCGGGTGATCGGCTTCAATAAGATGCCGGGGCTGGACGTTTACTATGCGGCCGATCCCTGTTTCGAAGACAAAGCACAAACCCTGCGCAATCCGATCTACCGGCGCTGGGGCCGTTACAAGCATTTCGCCGAGTACGAACGCGCGGTGTTCGAGCCGCAGTCGAAGACCGAAATTCTGATGATCTCCGAGGTGCAGCAGCCACTGTTCATCAAGCATTACGGGACACCGGCCGAGCGTTTCCACCTGCTACCGCCGGGGATTGCTCAGGATCGTCGCGCGCCATCCAATGCTGCTGCTATAAGGGCCGAGTTCCGCCGAGAATTCAAGCTTGGGGACGACGACCTGCTGCTGGTGCAGATCGGTTCCGGTTTCAAGACCAAGGGGCTGGATCGCAGCTTGAAGGCGCTCGCTTCGCTGCCACTGACATTGAAGAAGCGCACGCGCTTGTTCGTCATTGGTCAGGACGACCCCAAGCCCTTCCAGCTACAGGCCCGGAACCTCGGGATTTCCGCTCAGGTGATGTTCCTCCAGGGACGCAACGATGTTCCGCGCTTTTTGCTTGGGGCCGACCTGCTGATTCATCCCGCCTACAACGAGAACACCGGTACCGTGCTGTTGGAAGCGCTAGTTGCCGGGCTGCCGGTACTGGTCACCGATGTCTGCGGTTATGCCCATTACATCGCTGATGCCGATTGCGGGCGCGTAGTGCCCAGCCCATTCGAGCAGAGCCGGCTTGATCGTCTTTTGGCCGAAATGCTGGTCGACGATGAGCAGCGCCGGCACTGGGCAATAAATGCGTTGGCCTACGCAGACAGCGCTGACTTGTACAGCATGCCCCAGCGCGCGGCGGACGTGATTCTGGCGGAGCGACCATGAAATTGATTCTGGCGGAGCCCTTCAAGTCGCTGTGGGCCGATCGGGATGCCTTTGAGGCGGTCGAGCAGCTGCAGGGGCAGGTATATCGGGAGCTGGAGGGTCGCCGTACGCTCAGAACAGAGGTCGAGGGGCGCGGCTACTTCGTCAAGATCCATCGTGGCATCGGCTGGCGCGAAATCTTCAAGAATATCGGCACAGCCAAGGCGCCGGTTCTCGGTGCCGGCCAGGAATGGCGGGCGATCCTGCGCTTGCACGAGGTCGGTGTGCCGACCATGACCGCTGTGGCGTACGGCGCGCGCGGCAGCAACCCGGCGACGCAGCATTCGTTCATTATCACCGAAGAACTGGCGCCCACCATCAGTCTTGAAGATTTCTCAATGAACTGGCGTGAACAGCCGCCACCGCCATCGCTCAAGCGCGCGCTGATCGCAGAAGTCGCCCGCATGGCCGGCACCATGCACCGCGCCGGAGTCAACCATCGCGATTTTTACATTTGCCATTTCCTGTTGCATACCGACAAGCCGGTGAAGGCGAACGATTTCCGCCTGTCGCTGATCGATCTCCACCGCGCTCAGACCCGCAACCAGACGCCAAGGCGCTGGCGCGACAAGGACCTGGCCGCACTGTATTTCTCTGCGCTGGATATTGGCCTGGCCCGCCGCGACAAGCTGCGTTTTTTGCGGCTGTATTTCCAGCGGCCGCTGCGGGAAGTCTTGCGTGACGAGGCTTCTTTATTGGCCTGGCTGCAGCGCAAAGCCGAAAAACTGCAAAGCCGTTTCCAGCGTAAGTACGCGCCAGGTGCACAGAAGTGAGCCGTTGGCGAATCGTCGGCGAAGTCAACGCCGACGCGGCACGTGCATTTGCCAGTTTGGAGGTGGTTTTCGCGCTGAGTGGAGAGCAGATTACCCGTGACCCTCTGTCCGAAGTGCTTCGTGTCAGCGTTGGCGGTCAGCGTTTTTACGTGAAGCGCTACTGGGCGGCCGGAAAAGGCGTGCGACGTTTTATCGGGCGCTCACGGGTCGAAGCCGAGTGGCAAAACCTTCAGCATTTTCACGACTGGGGGATTGCCGTTGCGCCGCTGGCTGCCTGGGGGCTGGAGCGACGAGCGGGGCTTTTTCGGCGTGGGGCCTTGATCACCCTGGAAGTACCCGGAACCACTGACATGGCGGCCATGGCCCTCGTTGGTGATGCGCGTCTGGCGGACCCGCATTGGGTTCGCCACGTCAGCGAGCAGTTGGCTAATGCAGCGCGGACACTTCACGAGCACAACTTTGCGCACAACGATCTGAAATGGCGCAACCTGCTGGTTAACGAAGCAGAAAAGCTGTTCTTGATCGATTGCCCGTCCGGCGACTTCTGGTGGGGGCCGTTTTTACGGCATCGGGTGGTCAAGGATCTGGCCTGCCTGGACAAGGTGGCGAGATACACATTGTCTCGTACCCAGCGGCTGCGTTTCTTCCTGCTCTACAGGCGGCGGGCGCGGATCGGCGTCGGTGACAAGGCGTTGATCCGAAAAATACTGACTTATTTCGAGGGGCGCGAGTGAAGGGTTTCATTTCGCTGGGAGCCTGCGCGCCGCATCGCATATGTCTGTCGAGAACGAGGATGCTTGCGTGAAGCTTGATCAGCTACGCCTGGCCGGGCGAACTCCTGCGTTGCCGCTGAGCATTGCGCTGGGTACCGAAGACTTGCATGTCGAGCAGTGGCTACGGGTATTACCTGGGCAGCGCTACGTAGCGCGAGCCCAGTGGCGCGGAAGTCCTGTGCTGGCCAAGCTTATGGTCGGCGAGCGCGCGCGCCGCCATTTCGAGCGCGAGCTTACGGGTGCGCAACTGCTCGCCGCGCAGCAGCTGACCACGCCGGGGCTGCTGGATAAGGGCTTCGACGAAAAGGGTGGTGGCTGGCTGCTGTTCGAGTTTCTGAATGGGGCGCAGAGCCTGCACCACGCTTGGCTTGGCGTGGCCCGGCAGGTGCCGTTGAGCGCTGACCAACAGAACGTGCTCGGCATTGCGCTGGCGGAAATCGCGAAGTTGCACGCCCAAGGGCTCTGGCAGAGCGACCTGCATCTGGACAATTTGATGCGCCACGATCAGCGGCTCTATCTTATCGACGGTGGCGGGGTTCGTGCCGAGGAGCCCGGCCAGCCGTTGTCTAGGGAGCGCGTGCTGGAGAATCTGGCGCTTTTCTTCGCTCAGCTCCCTGCGGTGCTGGAGCCCTTCATCGAAGAGCTGCTGGTGAACTACCTGTTGGTCAACAACGCGCATGCACTTCCGCTCGAGGCCCTCCTCGATAAAGTGCATGCGGCGCGGTATCAGCGGCTTGCCAGCTACCTCAAGAAGGTCGGCCGTGATTGCACGGCGTTCAGCGTGCGCCGCGATAGCTCCGGCCTGGTCGCCTTGCGCCGCGAATGCGAGGCGCAGCTGCGCGAAGTGCTAAGCGACCTGGATGGTCACGTCATCGCAGGCGTGCCGCTCAAGCAGGGCGGTAGTGCCACGGTTGCACGTGTGGATACCCAGGGCCAAGCATTGGTTATCAAGCGCTACAACATCAAGGGCGTGGTGCACTGGCTCAAGCGCTTCTGGCGTCCGTCTCGTGCCTGGCACAGCTGGGTCGAAGCGCATCGTCTGGAGGTTCTGGGCATCGCTACGCCGCAACCGCTGGCCATGGTTGAGGTGCGTCGGCTCGGCCTCCGTGGGCGCAGCTATCTGATTACCGGCTATGTGGATGGGCAGGATATAATCACGCGTTTCGCCCCTTACGTGGATGGTGTGCCCCCCGAACAGGAGTTGCTGGCGCTGGAGCAGCTGTTCGCTGCGCTGATTCGCGAGCACATCAGTCATGGCGACCTGAAAGGTACCAATATGCTATGGCTGGACGGTAGCTGGGCACTGATCGACCTGGATGCGCTGCAGCAGCATCGCAGCATCGCTCGATTCAATCAGGCCTTTGCCAAGGATCGTGAGCGTTTGCTGCGCAACTGGCCTGTCGACAGCGCTCTGTATCGTTTGCTGGACCAACGTTTACCGAAAGGCAGCTTGAAGCAGGACGCTTAAAGCTGGGACAGAAGCCCGCAGGCTACTTACTACAACACGCTATTGCTTCAAGCTTCCGGCTTTAAGCTCCAAGCTGCTTTCTCAAGAGGCTTTATACAGTGGCACTGACAATTCTCGGCCTTTCCGGCGCCCTCAGTCACGATCCTTCCGCCGCGTTGTACATCGACGGCAAGTTGATCGCCGCAGTGGAAGAAGAGCGTTTCGTGCGCGACAAGCATGCGAAGAATCGCATGCCCTACGAGTCAGCCAAGTTCTGCCTGGAGCAAGCCGGTATCAAACCTGCCGACGTCGATGTGGTGGCGATTCCTTTCGCGCCGATCAGCATCTTCGAGAAAGCCCGCTGGCACTACGCCAAGCGCTACTGGTATGCACCGGATCGCGCGCTCGATGCCATTCTGTTCGGTAATCGCCGCTACAAGCGCTACCACAAGCGCATCCAGTGGTGCCTGCAACAGCTGGGTTTCGATCTGAAAAAGATAAAGATCGAGCCGGTCGAGCACCATCTGGCCCACGCCTCGAGCGCTTATCATTGCTCGGGTTTCACTGAAAAAACTGCGATTCTCGGCATCGATGGCAAGGGCGAGTACGCCACAACCTTCTTTGGCTACGGCGAGAATGGCCGCATCCACAAGATAAAAGAGTTCTACGATCCGGATTCGCTGGGCGGCCTGTATGGCGCGATCACCGAGTTCCTCGGGTTCGAAATGCTCGACGGCGAATTCAAGGTCATGGGCATGGCGCCCTACGGTGATGCGGCCAAGTACGACTTTTCGCGTTTGGCCAAATTCGAGAATGGCGAGCTGACCATCAACACCGATTACGCCAACGTCATCGGCTTTCGCCGCTACAAGGAAAAAAGTAAGGGTTATTACTTTTCACCCAAGCTGATCGAGTGGCTGGGGCCGAAGCGCGAAGGCGATATCGCCGACGACCCCTATATCCACTACGCCGCCAGTATGCAGGCCCTGTTCGAAAAACTGGCGCTGCAAATGATGGATTACTACCTGGGCGACATCCTCAACGAGACCGGCAAAATCGCCTTCGCCGGCGGCTGTGCGCTTAACGTGAAACTCAACCAGAAGATCATCGCGCGCCCGGAAGTGAGGGAGCTGTTCGTCCAGCCCGCCTCCGGCGATGCCGGTACAGCAGTTGGCGCGGCGGCTTACGTCTCGCATCAGCGTGGCGTGCCGGTGGAAAAGATGGAGCATGTCTATCTTGGGCCTGCCTACACCAATGAAGATATCATTGCCGCATGCGCGCGCCATCCTAACAAGCCGACCTGGCAGCAGATCGATAACATGCCCCAGCGGATCGCGCAGATCATGGTCGAGGGCAATCCGGTTGCCTGGTTCCAGGGCCGTATGGAGTTCGGCCCGCGCGCCCTTGGCGGTCGATCAATCATTGGCTGTCCGAGCGTGCCGGGCGTGGCCAATCGCATCAACGAGCAGATCAAGTTCCGTGAGCGCTGGAGGCCCTTTTGCCCATCGATGCTCGACACCGTCGCACCGCAGATGCTTAAAGTCGACCATCCAAGCCCCTTCATGACCTTTACCTTCGAGGTCAACGAGGGCTGGAAGGAGCGTGTGGGTGAAGTGGTGCACGAGGACGGCACCTCGCGCGCTCAGGTTTTGGAACGCCGCCATAACCCGCGCTGGTATGACCTGATGCTCGAATTGGAGAAACTCACCGGCAATGGCGTGTCGTTGAATACGTCGCTGAACCGCCGTGGCGAGCCAATGATCTGTTCACCGACTGATGCGCTAAATATGTTCTACGGATCGGATCTGCAGTATCTGATCATGGAGGATGTGTTGGTGGTGAAGGATGGGAAGGGCTAGGCATGAGCTCATCGAAGGATCCCGGCAGCCAGCAGTGGGTGCTGCAGCTTTGCCATGGCTATGACGGTCCCTTCCTTGACTGCGCCCGACAATACGCAGTGCTATTCAGCGGGACGCCATACAAGGTTTGCACCGTCTATTTGACCGGTGCGCCAAGTGCAGAGGCCGAGAACGGTTCGGCTTCTGACGAAGTGATCTTCCTCGGCTATAGCAGCAAAGACTTGCGCGGTCTCAAGCTCGACGCCATGCGCCGACTACGACGGATCGTCGCGGGGCGAAATTTCCGCTTCTGCATCGCCCACCGCTTCAAGCCAATCTACGTTGCCTTGTTAGCGACCCGAGTGCCGGTGATTGGCGTGCATCATGCCTTTGGCGTGTACAGCCGGCGGATGCGCCGTTGGTTCGTCAACTGTTTCCGCTCACGCCTGTTGCTGCTTGGTGTTTCCAATGCGGTGCGCGACGAGATTCGCACCCATCTTCCAAACTGGGAGTCCGCGCGCATCGAGACGCTGTACAACCGCATCGATGTCGCCGCGGTACAGGCTGAGCAGGTCTCGCGTGAAGCCGCTCGTGAAGCGCTCGGCCTGCCGGATGGTATATGGGTGGTCGGCAATGTTGGTCGACTGCACCCTGACAAAGACCAGACCACCCTTATCCGCGGTTTTGCTCAGGCGTTGCCTCAATTACAAAATGGAAGCCTGCTGGCGATCATGGGCAGCGGGCGCCTTGAGGGCTCTCTTCGCCAATTGGCGAAAGATCTGAATATCGCTGAGCAAGTTCTCTTCCTTGGGCAAGTCCCATCGGGCCGGCGCTATTTCAAAGCCTTCGATGTGTTCGCTCTGACCTCTGACCACGAGCCGTTTGGCATGGTGTTGCTGGAGGCAATGGCGGCCGGGGTGCCGGTTGTTACGAGTGACTGTGGTGGTGGGCGGGAAGTGATAGATGGCGCTGGCCTTGTATTTTCACTCGGCGACAGCACAGTACTTGCGAACAGGTTGATTCAGATATCGGATATGAGCGGTGAAGAACGCGCCTTATGCACGACGAGAATGCTCGATCGACTGGGCGATGCCTTTTCGGATAGCGCTGTGCGCTCTTGTTTCTGGCAGATGGATATCGTTTCTTCTATCGCTCGGTCGGCCATGGCTTCCTGAGGCGAGCGAGTTTAGGAGTTCCCGGTTGCATGATTACCTGGCTTAGAAATGAATATTGGAAGCGATGGATTCGTCGACACGGGTGCAAGTTAGCAAGCGGCGTATCGGCTTTGCGCAAGGGAAGCCGCTTAACCATCGAGACTGGCGCCGAGCTTGGGCATGTTCAATTGCTCTTTGATGAATTGAACATCGGTACTCGTACCTATATGCGAAGCGGCGGCGAGCTGCAGAACGTCGCTTCGATCGGGCGCTTCTGCTCAATCGGGTCGAATGTCGTGCTGGGCCAGGAACGCAATATCCACCCTAGTGACTGGGTCAGCTCTCACCCGTTCCAGTATTCCGGAACCGCTTGGCATTACCAGGCACGTTCCACCCCGGCTTGCGTCGGACATGACGTGTGGATAGGGCGCGACGCTATGGTTATGGAGGGCGTAGATATCGGTACTGGTTGTATTGTGGCAGCTCGCTCGGTAGTCACTAAAAGCCTTCCGCCTTACTCGATTGCCGCCGGCGTTCCAGCCAGGGTCGTCGCGCAACGGCACCCCCAACTCATGGCGCAGCAACTGCTCGCGTCGAAATGGTGGGACCTTCCGATAGCCGATCTAATCCGCCTGCCGCTCAACAATCCTGAGGCATTCCTGCGGGAACTGAGCGAAAGGACGTCTGTCGCTGGACTCAGGCCTAAAACTTTATGCATAACGCCGGATCGCTGCCACACTCTATGAATATTTTGTTGCTTGTTCAGGCCGAACAGCGCGCAATCCTTGATCGCTTGTACGAGGGCATCTCCACACATTGCAATTGCGATCTCCGTTGGTTGAGCTGTGAGGATCAGACGGATTTGCGCGGCTATTTTCGTCGGGAAGTCGACGTACATCGCTATGATCGGATCCTCTTTTTTCTTCGCTTCAAGCAGGAAATCCGCCAGGTTTCGTTTATCCGTACCGTACCTAATCTGGTAATTCTCGAGCACGATGCTTATCAGAACTACATTTCTTGTAAGTACGCCGGAAAGTTCAGCAAACACTATGCAAAGTTACCTTGGGCGCGAGTAATCAGCTCTGGGTACATGGTAAGTGAGCGGCTGCGCAAAGAGGGCTTTGATGCGATATTTGTTCCAAAAGGCTACGATCAGACCGCCTTGGTTGACATGCGGTTGGAGCGAGATATAGAACTAGGGTTCATCGGCAGCATAAAGAGTGGCGCTTATAGCGAACGGAAAGCCTTGCTGACCGAGCTGGCAAAGTTTGAAGATCTGGTCGTGACGCGCACCAACTCCGGTGAGGATTACCGGACCATGCTCAACCGCATTCGTTTCTTCGTCAGTGCCGATGTTGGCATGGGCGAATATATGATCAAGAACTTCGAGGCCATGGCCTGCGGCTGCGTATTATTCGCTTGGGATCAGGGCGAATCGGAAAATAAGGCGTTGGGTTTTGTCGATATGGCGAATCTGGTGCTTTACCGAAGTCTCGAGGAGCTGCGAAGCAAACTTGGGATACTGCGTTCCGATCCCGCGCTGGCTGTCCGCATTGCTGCGGCGGGGCGAGCATTGGCCGAGGAGCGATATACTTTTTTGAACATTGGGCGGCTTATTGTCCAAGCACTGGAGGAACCGCTTCGAGAGCGCCCGGCGATGGGGCTGTTAAATCGGTTGCGCCTGCGATTAGGGATGAAGTGAACATGCGTATTCGTCTTTTGATTCCCTATTTCGGTCGCTGGCCGTTTTGGCTGCCTTTCTTTTTGCAAGCCTGCAGATGGAACACTGACATCGAGTGGCTTTTTTTTACGGATTGCGGTGCGCCAGATAATTTGCCAGAGAACGTAAAGATCCAGCCAATGTCTTTCGCAGGCTACTGCCAATTAGTGAGTAAGGGGCTCGGCATCTCGTTCAACCCAACTAGCCCTTACAAACTCTGTGACATCAAGCCAGCATTGGGATATTTACATTCCGAGCATTTGGAGGGCTTCGATTTTTGGGGTTTCAGTGATATCGATCTCATCTATGGGGATTTGAGACAATATTTTTCTGATGAGCGGCTCTCCAGATACGATCTAATCTCTACGCACGCCCGCCGTATTTCTGGCCACCTGTGTATGTTGCGGAACAATAAGCGCATGCGCGAGGCCTTTATGAACATTCCCGGTTGGCAGAGCTGTTTCGAAGACCCTGCCCACTATGCGTTCGATGAAGGGGCGTTCAGTCGATTATTTATTCGACACAAAAACTGGCCAGAAGGGATTCGGCGGATAGCTGATAAGTTTAATCCGTGGCGCCGGCGTAGCGAATTCACTGAAGCGTTCAGCACCCCGCATGCTCGCGTTCCCTGGCTCGGCGGTGGCTTCGACTTCCCAGAGTGCTGGATGTGGAACGTTGGAAAACTAACGAACAACCGGGATGGTTTACGTGAATTCCCCTATTTCCACTTCATAACTTGGAAGAGCTCGAAGTGGTCAGATGGTCAGTCTGAAACATTGATCCAGCCTCCGGATCTGTCTTCAAGACCCGCATGGTGTATCACGGAACAGGGTTTTCGACCTTATGGCCGCAGTCTGGGCTCTGAGGAAAAAGCCAGTGTCGTTGAAGTGCTTTAAAGCGGCCTGACTGGAGACGGCAAAAATGAGCACAATCAGTATTGTCTGGTCCTCGGGCAAGGCTTATGCGTCGATCCACAAGGTGCACGACCAGATTCTGTCACTGGCAGCTAACCGGGGCGATATACACACCTGGGTTTTGCAGGGCCAGGAGGATGCGGCGGCTCAAGCGAGCGGAAGGCCGTTGTATTGGCAGACAAGCACGAGAGCGCTGAAAGGCAAAGGCGTTTGGAGGTTATTGCAGTGGAGGCTGCAACGGCGTCTCGCTCGTGAAATAGGTCGTGTTAAGCCCAAGGCGATGCTGCTTGATGGTATTGGCGTGGCGCGGCTGATTGTGCCGGTAGTCGTAGGGTCGCATGCCGCTGAGCCCCAGGTGATTGTGGTCTTTCATGGTGAGGGCCGTCTTCGAGAAAAGGATAAAAGCCTGCTCAGCGCTTTGCCAGCGCATCGCTTGAAATTGATCGCAGTATCCGAAGCCCTTGCCGAGTCGCTACGCTTTAAGCTGGGCATGCCAGTAACCGCAGCGAGAACAGCAACCAACCCACACTCATTCAGACAATCGCTTATCCCTGGTCACGAAGCCAGGGCAAGGCTGGGTGTCGATAGGGACTGTCTGCTTCTAGGAGCGGTAGGGCGCCTGGTTGAAGGCAAAGGCTATCTGGCGATACTCGACGTTATGATTAGGCTGTCACGAAGCCGGGACGATCTACATCTCGTCATCGTAGGCGAAGGTGCGCAACGGTCTGAGCTGGAAAAGCGTATCCGGAGCTTAGGGCTAGAATCAAAGGTAACCTTGGCGGGGTATCGTGACGACGCTGCACGGCTTTACCGAGCCTTTGACGTAATGCTGATTCCATCGCACAACGAGGGGTTGGGTCTGGTACTGCAGGAGGCTGTACTGGCCCGGGTACCGGTTGTTTGCAGCGACCTGCCTGTTTTCATCGAGCAGCTTGGCCCCAGCGGCGTCTATGTAGCAACGGATGATATCTCCGGCTGGGTCGGTGCCGTTGGGCGAGTGATCGACTCGGATCGCGAACTGCTTGCAGGCGAGCAGGATCGTCAACTCGCGCCAGAAGTCAGTTGGAAGCAATTCTGTAAAGGCTACGCAGACTTACTGCTATCTGACGGCGACTCTGATCCGGTCAAAGCCTTGTAGAACTGGGAGAACGGAAATTCGTTCTGCATTTTTTCTCGCTTCAAATATCGACTGAAATGCGCGAGGTTGCGCTTGACCATGTAGTTTGGCAGTGGTTTGCCCAGGAACCGCATATCCGCAATATCGATCAGGCCCAGCGCGTTTTCCGGCGTCAGAACGATGTTACCTAGGTGAAGCGAGCGGAAGTAGACACCCCGTTCGTGTAGTCCACGAACGAACAGGATGAGCTTTGGGAGGATTTGCTCCCAGCTGAATTCGGGCCGGACGGCAAGCTGGGTCAAGGACGTGCCTGGCAAGGGTGCGTAAAGCACTGCACTGAGCGACGTGTCAGGTAATTCGTACAGCGTGTGAACTCTCAGCGTAGCGATGCCAAGTGCTCGCAGTCGCTCAGCGTTTTCGGCGAAACGGCGCGAGTAGGGCCGCAGGAGAGCAGAGGATAGCCATCTCTTGCGGCGAAAAAACTTCAAGAACTGGCCGTTCTCGAGTCGCAAAACCTTCGGGCCGAGGCTATCCGCCTCCAGAACAACGGCGTTAGTGGTGAGCAGTTGCAAGTCTCGCTGGCATAATTGGCTTACGTGCATCAATGACTAGGCCTGGATCGCGTACGAACGTTATAAGGGGCGCGTATTCTAACATCGCCGTTAGTGGCACATTTCGCTTGTCTTCTAAAAGGAGTTTTATGGATTGCCGTCGATTGGGGCTGGCCTGGTTAACCTTGGGTCTGCTCTGGTTTTTGCTTGGAATAACCTGGAGTTCTACGACGAAGCTATACCAGCAAGGTTTGATAGTTTTGTTCTGGCTTCCGGCTTTATGGATGTCCTGGTCACGGAGGCAGTTTCTCCTTGACGTCTGGCGGCTTGAAAAACCTCTCGTATTAGCCCTGTTTGCTTTGCTCGTGTGGAGTGCACTCAGCGTGATATGGACCGCTGCAGACGAGCCCGCACGTGAAGCCAAACGGCTGCTCTATGTCGTGTGTTTCTTGCTAGGCCTGCTGTTGGTGGGGGACGTACCTTCCCGTATGACTGCTGTACTGCGATGGGCTGGCTTTGGGCTGGCACTCGCTGCGTTAACAGCACTTGTTTACCACTACGGTATTGTGGGCATGCCTTGGGAATGGAGGGTTGTGGGGCTCGGCCTGCTTGACCATCCAATTATCGGCGGCTATGTGGTCGGAATGGCGTTGATATGGTGGTCATGTTTGCCTCCTAGACGAACAGTTCTGCGTCTTGTCTGGGCGGCCGGGCTGTTGATGCTGTTTACGTTTGCGGTGATGACGCAAAGCCGTGGATTGTGGATCGCGCTGTTGGTTAGCGTACTGTTGATTCCCACCTGGCAAGCCGGGCGTGCAGGCTTGATCATGGCCTTACTGTTCGTAGTTGCGGCGATCATCGGTTATTGGTTATTTGGCCAGTATGTGGTCGCCAGAGGCACATCCTACCGTCCCGAAATCTTTGCTGCCAGCGTTGGGATGATTGCTGACAAGCCCTGGCTGGGCTTGGGGCTGGGAAGCGATTATCGAGTCGAAGCGCTGGGGCGCTTGTTTGATCACACGCATAACCTGTTCATCCACGTGGCCTTGGAACTGGGCCTGCCTGGCCTCATCCTCTGGCTAGTGATTTGGGGTCGCAGCTTCGTCATAGCAGTGCGCGAGCGCGCTACGACTCTAGGCAACATGCTGATCGGTCTATGGGTGTTCTGTACCATGGCACTGCTTTTCGACGGCGCGAGTCTTTGGAACTCCCCTCGACCCGAATGGTTCTTGACCTGGTTGCCGGTGGGGTTGGCGCTGGGGCTAATCGGCGTGCGAGCTACCTCGAAGTGTTACCATTCCCGCCCTTCAACGCGCGAGTGCAGTCCTCTATGAGTGGCTCATCCCTGAACGCTGACACGGCATCCGGTCTTAGCATTTACTTGCGCTTGCTGCGCTATGTGATCCCCTACTGGAAATTGTTCGCTGTCAGCCTGCTGGGCTTTCTGCTTTTTGCCTCCACCCAGCCGATGCTCGGCTATATCCTCAAGTTCTTTGTCGATGGGCTGAATAATCCCGATGCAAGCTTTTTTGCCCAGGTACCGCACCTGAGCGAACTGAAGTCGCTGGCCGATCTCAAGCTGCTGCAGGCTGTACCGCTACTGATCGTGCTGATTGCGGTGATGCAGGGTATTGGCTCTTTTCTCGGCAATTACTTTCTCGCCAGAGTATCGCTGGGGTTGGTGCACGACCTGCGCGTGGCCTTGTTCAACAACCTGCTCGTGTTGCCAAACCCTTATTTCGACAATCACAACTCCGGTCATCTGATTTCGCGTATTACCTATAATGTGACCATGGTGACCGGCGCAGCGACGGACGCGATAAAGGTAGTGGTGCGAGAGGGCATGACCGTGATCTTTCTGTTCGCCACGCTGTTGTGGATGAACTGGAAGCTGACGCTGGTGATGGTGGTGATTCTCCCGGTCATCGGCGTAATGGTGTCCAGTGCCAGCAAGAAGTTTCGCAAACAGAGCAAGAAGATTCAGGTCGCGATGGGTGACGTCACCCATGTGGCATCCGAGACGATTCAAGGTTACCGGGTGGTGCGTAGCTTCGGTGGCGAATCGTATGAGCAAAATCGCTTTTTTGATGCCAGTACCGACAACACCGGCAAGCAGCTGCGCATGGTCAAGACCAATGCGGTCTATACCCCTACGTTGCAGTTGGTGATTTACAGCGCGATGGCGGTGTTGATGTTTCTGGTACTGTACATGCGCGGAGACGCCTCGGCGGGTGATCTGGTCGCCTACATTACGCTTGCCGGTTTGCTGCCCAAACCGATCCGGCAACTTTCCGAGGTGAGTTCCACTATCCAGAAAGGCGTTTCTGGAGCTGAAAGTATCTTCGAGCAGCTTGATGAGTCGCCCGAAGCAGACAGTGGTACGTTCGAGCGCGAGAAAGTTACCGGGAAGCTGGAGGTCAGCGATTTGAGCTTCGTTTATCCAGGGACGGATAAGCAGGTGTTGCACGACGTCAGTTTCAGTGTCGAACCGGGGCAGATGGTGGCGCTGGTTGGACGTTCTGGGAGCGGCAAGTCGACTCTGGCCAACCTCATACCTCGTTTTTATCATCACACTCGTGGGCAGATCCTGCTAGATGGTATGGAGATCGAGGATTACACCCTGCGTAATTTGCGTCGGCACATCGCTTTGGTTACGCAACAGGTCACGCTGTTCAATGACACAGTCGCCAACAATATCGCTTATGGCGATTTGGCGGGCGCACCGCTTGAGGATATCCAGCGCGCGGCCCGCGATGCCTACGCCGATGAGTTCATTCGGCAGATGCCTCAGGGCTACGACACCCATGTTGGTGAGAATGGCGTGCTGCTTTCAGGTGGTCAGCGCCAACGCCTGGCCATTGCCCGCGCGCTGCTGAAGAACGCGCCGGTTCTTATTCTTGACGAGGCTACGTCGGCGCTGGACACCGAGTCCGAGCGGCACATCCAGGGTGCGCTGGATCATGCAATGACGGGGCGTACGACGCTGGTCATTGCCCATCGGTTGAGCACGATCGAGAAGGCGGATTTGATCTTGGTGATGGAGCAAGGTCGCATCGTCGAGCGTGGTACCCATGCGCAACTGCTCTTGACCAACGGCGCTTACGCCCGATTGCACGAGACACAGTTCAAGAGCGACGAGCCGGAGTAAGTGGCGCTGTCTGCCATGCGCCGCCGGTCTTCAATGCCCGTCTCCTTAGAGTAGCTGCGCCGGCTTGGGCGGTTCGTCATGTTATGATCCTCCGCTTTTTTTGCTCCGGAGCCCCCATGAAGCTGTCCATGCCCCGATTCGACCAAGCCGCCGTTCTGGTGGTTGGTGATGTCATGCTCGATCGATACTGGCATGGCGGTACCTCGCGGATATCGCCGGAGGCGCCGGTGCCTGTGGTGAAGGTCGAGCAGGTGGAGGATCGGCCGGGCGGTGCGGCCAACGTCGCGCTGAACATTGCGGCACTTGGTGCGCCGGCAGCATTAGTGGGTGTGACCGGTGTAGATGAGGCGCGGCAGAGTCTGACGGACAGCCTGGCCGCCGCCGGGGTAGGCGCGCATTTCCAATCCATCGAGCATCAGCCGACGATCATCAAACTTCGCGTCATGAGTCGTCATCAGCAACTGTTGCGGATGGATTTCGAGGAGCCCTTCGATACGGATCCCGTTGCGCTGCTGGCGCAAGTCGAGGAGTTGCTGGATGGCATCAAGGTGGTGATCCTCTCCGATTACGGCAAGGGTGCGTTGCGTAATCACCAGGCTTTGATCCAGGCTGCTCGCAAGCGCGGCATTCCAGTACTGGCCGACCCCAAGGGCAAGAATTTTGAGATTTACCGAGGTGCGTCGGTGATCACGCCGAATCTTGGTGAGTTCGAAACCATCGTTGGTCATTGCGCAGACGAAGCCGAACTGGTGGCCAAGGGCGCCGAGCTGATGCATAGCCTCGAACTGGGGGCTCTGCTGGTCACACGTGGCGAGCACGGCATGACCCTTTTGCGACCGGAGCATTCGGCACTGCACCTGCCGGCGCGGGCCCGTGAAGTATTTGACGTCACCGGTGCCGGCGATACCGTCATCTCTACCTTGGCCGCTGCGATCGCCGCCGGTGAAGAGCTGCCGCAGGCCGTGGCGTTGGCCAATCTGGCGGCCGGTATCGTCGTCGGCAAGCTGGGGACGGCCTGCATCAGTGCGCCTGAGCTGCGTCGTGCCGTTCAGCGCGAGGAGGGCTCCGAGCGCGGTGTGATGACCCTTGAACAGCTGCTCACTGCCATCGAGGATGCCCGAGCCGAGGGTGAGCAGATCGTCTTCACCAATGGCTGTTTCGACATTCTGCATGCCGGTCACGTGACCTATCTGGAGCAGGCCCGCGCGCAGGGCGATCGGCTGATCGTCGCGGTTAACGATGATGGCTCGGTGAGCCGTCTGAAAGGGCCGGGGCGACCGATCAACTCGGTCGATCGGCGGATGGCCGTTCTAGCTGGTCTCGGCGCGGTGGATTGGGTGGTCTGCTTCCCCGAAGATACGCCGGAAAACCTGCTGGCGCAGGTGAAACCGGACGTTTTGGTCAAGGGCGGCGACTATGGAGTCGATCAGGTTGTAGGTGCGGATCTGGTCGCGGCCTACGGTGGCGTGGTGAAGGTGCTAGGGCTGGTTGAAAACAGCTCCACTACCGCGATAGTCGAGAAGATACGCAGCCGCTAAAGCGTACCGGGCACGATGGGACGATTCTGCCGCTAATGGCAAGCGGCAGCGGTGGTCGTGTCGATCCAATCGCGCCAGCGGATGCGTTCGTCCCGCACGACCCACTCATGCTGCGGCGCAAAGCTCTCCGACAGCCATAACCCGCGCGTGCTGGCGGGCACCGGCTGGCCCTTGCGCAGGGTTAGCAGCGAGGCGGTGGGACGCCCTTGTTGCAGCGGAATCAGGTACAGATCGGGACGGCTGCGATCCAGCTGCGCCACGAGCTTGCCGTCTTCGAGGCGCTCGTCGACGTGGAATAGGCTCAGCTCCCGGGTCTCCTTTGGCAGCTCCAGGCGCATGTCGTAAACCAGCTGCAGCGATGCGGTGGGGAGGTGCACGTAGGCCCTCGGCCGCTCCATGAGGGTCATTTGTCCGCATTGGACCGGCCGGGCCGATCCGGACAGCGAAGCCAGAGTGAAGTGCACGGCTTCGCGGTAGCGCAGGCTGCCTTGATAGGGCGCCGGTAGCCAGATATCACCGAAGCGTCCAGCGAGCCAGCCTTCCGGGGTTTCCAGCAGACATTCCTCGGCAACTTCCTGGATGGCCGTCAGCAGCGGCAGGCTGAGTTCGTGTGCTGGTACATAACCGGAGATCAGCTTCAGCACGACATCGCCGCGATCCAGACGTTGCTGACGCACCAGTACCCAGTAGTCCTGGCCTTGCCAGCGGAGCGTCAGGCGCACCGAAACACCGAGGTTGGCCAGTTCGAGGCTGAAGCGGGATGGATCGTCGACCGCAACTGGCCGCCGTCGCTCGAGCATCTCGCCGAAGTTTAGCGGGCGGCCTAGGCTCTGGTAGCGCAAGCCATCTGCGCTGGCTTCGACAAGCAGCGGCAGGGTCTTGAAAGCGGTGGGATTCTTGCGGATCAACACGCGCGGCATCGGCTCCTCCTGGCGTCGGGCGGCCGTAGGGCCGTCGTTATTGTTGTTGGGACAAAACGGCTGCAGCGATATGCACGTTATCTGACAGGTGTTGCGGGTTGATGGTGCCGACAATGGCGGCGCTGACACCCGGATGAGCGAACAGCAGCTCGAAACTGGCTCGCACCGGGTCTTCGCCTGGCTTCAAGCAGGCATGACCGCTGGCCAGGGCTTTTTTTATCAGGATGCCCTTGGTGCGGGATGCAGCGTAGTCGAGTACCGGGCGTTCGGCCTGTTCATTGAGATTGTAGGTCACCATGGCGCAGTCGCCCTGATCGAGCGCAAGCAAGCCGCCTTCGACGGTTTTGCCGGACAGTCCGTAGCCGAGGATTTTGCCCTCGCGCTTGAGTTCCGCAAGCGTCTCGTATACGCCGCTGTTTCGCAGAATATCCACGTCCCGTCCATCCGAATGCACCAGCACCAGGTCGATTCGGTCGGTCTGTAGGCGCTTGAGGCTGCGCTCCACAGAACGCCGAGTATGTTCCGGGGAGAAGTCGAAATGCGATTGGCCGTCGATGAATTCTTCGCCGACCTTGCTGACGATGACCCACTGATTGCGTTGGCCCTGCAGCAGCGGGCCCAGGCGCTGTTCGCTGATGCCATAGGCCGGGGCGGTGTCGATCAGGTTGATGCCAAGGTCCTGCGCCAGCCCGATCAACTGCCGCGCCTGCGCATCGTCTGGAATGCGAAAACCATTGGGATACTTGACGCCTTGATCGCGGCCCAGTTTGACGGTACCCAGCCCCAGTGGCGAAACCATCAGGCCGGTGCTGCCGAGCGGACGGCGCAGGTCGTGTAACGTTTCGCTCATGACAATAGCCCCTCCCAGAAAGGCCCGGTGACGGCCGGGCGCGGCAGTGCTGGCAGCGGAGAGTACTGCTGCGGGTGGATGCCGTCGCGGATCAGGGCAGCCTGAACGCGGTCAGCGAAATCCGGTGACAGCGCCAGTTTGGTCGGCCAGCCCACCAGCAGCCGCCCTTGTTCCGCAAGAAAGGCATTGTCCGGCCTGGACTGGGCCGACTGGGCCGGTTCGGCGCGATCGATGCGAAGCGTGGCCCATTGGGCGGATGAGAGGTCGATCCAGGGCACGAGTTCGGCCAGCTCCTTCTTCGCCGCAGCGATCTGCGCCGCTTCATCGCGTGCTACACCGTCGGCCTCCGCCAGGTCCCCCCCCAGGTACCAGATCCATTCGCCATCGGCCGCCGGGTGGCTGGTCACCGTGATCCGCGGCTTCGAGCCGCCTCCCAGGCAGTGTGCGTACAGCGGCTTCAGCGTGGCAGCCTTGACCAGCACCATATGCAGTGGGCGTTTTTGCATGGCTGGCTGTGCGAGGTCCAGTGCGCGCAGCAGCTCCGCATTGCCGGCGCCGGCGCTCAGGACGATGCGCTGCGCGCGTATCACGCGACCATCAACGATCAGCCCCGTCAATTCATTATTCTCGCGCAGCGGCTCGACCGTGTCGGCAGCCAGCAGACCGCTACCGGCCAGTTCCGCCAGGCGCTGGATCAGGCTGGGTACGTCCAGCACCAATTCGCTGAGTCGATACACCTTGCCCTTGAAGCGAGCGTCCTGCAGCGCGGGCGGCAGCTCGCTGCCCTTGACCTGGCCGACTCGCGAGCGCACGGCCTTGCTGGCAAAAAAACTGGTGAGGTTGCCGGCCAGGGTGCCGGGTGACCACAGATAGTGCGCATCGGAGAGCAGCCGCACGCCGGAAAGATCCAGTTCCCCGTTGCCGGCCAGGGCCTCGCGCCAACGCCGCGGCATATCGGCGATGGCTTCCGACGCACCGGTCAGAGCCCCGCTTAACGCGTACTTGGTGCCGCCGTGAATGATTCCCTGTGACTTGACGCTTTGCCCGCCACCGAGCGCACCCTTGTTGATCAACAGAGTCGAGTAGCCTTGCTGGCGCAGGCGCGCGTTCAGCCACAGACCGGCGACGCCACCCCCTACGATCAGGATGTCGGTGCTCAGGGAATCGGACATGGGCGGGCCTCATTGTGGAAACAGGCGCGCAGTATAACCGCTTGCCCATCGGCTTCATGTCACCGCCCATAGTGGGATTTCAGTGCCCTGTACTACCGGAAAATACCTGGATCACCACCACGCCGGCAACGATCAGAGCCATGCCGAGTATGGCCGGCGGGTCGAGCTTCTGCTGATAGATCAGCGCTGCCGCGATGCTCACCAGAACGATACCGAGGCCGGCCCAGACGGCATAGGCGATCCCCACCGGAATGGTTTTGACCACCAGGCTGAGCATCCAGAACGAAATGCTATAGCCGACGACGACCAGCAACAGGGGCAGCGGGCGGCTGAATCCGTCCAATGCCTTCATCGAGGTGGTCGCGATCACTTCGGCGATGATAGCAATAGCAAGGTAGATGTAGCCTGTCATGCGGCCTCCGGTGGCATGCAGGGCGAGCGATTCGCGCTGCGGTTCATTCGGCTGCGCCAGCGCTGGCAAGTTCGGAGCGCTGTCGCTTTTCCTTTCCAGCCGTCGTGGTGGCCGTTTCGCAGAGGCCTTTGCTAAGCTCCGCGCCCATGAATCGTACCCTTTATACCTTGTTGTTCCATCTCGCCTTGCCCGTTGTGATGGTTCGCCTACTCTGGCGCGCCCGGCGTGCGCCTGCCTATTCGAAGCGCATTGGCGAGCGTTTTGCCGTTGGGCTGCCCGACTTCCAGCCGGGGGGGATTTGGGTCCACGCGGTCTCGGTGGGGGAGAGCATCGCCGCCGCGCCGATGGTCGGTGCGCTCAGGGCGCGCTACCCACAGTTGCCGATTACCGTGACCTGCATGACCCCGACGGGCTCCGAGCGGATCAGGGCGCTGTTTGGCGATACGGTGCAGCATTGCTACCTGCCTTATGACCTGCCCTGGGCAGTTTCGCGTTTCCTGCAAAGGTTGCAGCCGAAGCTGGCGGTGGTAATGGAAACGGAGTTATGGCCGAACCACATCCATCAGTGCGCCCGCCGCGGTATTCCCGTGGCGCTAGCCAATGCGCGGTTGTCCGAACGCTCGGCCCGCGGCTATGCGCGCTTCGCCCGGTTGACCGGCCCGATGCTCGCCGAGCTGAACCTGATCGCTGCACAGACCGAGGCCGAGGCCGCACGTTTCCGCCAGCTCGGTGCGCGCGACGCTGCCGTGCAGGTGACTGGTTCGATAAAGTTCGATCTCATGATTGATCCGACTTTGTCGAGGCAGGCGGAAGCCCTCCGGCAAGAATGGAGCGCTACCGCCCGTCCTGCTTGGATCGGCGCCAGCACCCATACCGGCGAAGACGAAATTCTGTTGGCCGCCCAGCGGCAGTTGCTCGTCGCACATCCCGACGCCTTATTGATCCTGGTGCCACGGCATCCGGAGCGCTTTGGCTTGGTGTTCGAGTTGTGCAGAAAGCAGGGCTTTACCACCGTCCGCCGCTCGCTCGGCGAGCCGCCCCTGGCGGGAACACAGGTGCTGCTTGGCGACACCATGGGCGAGTTGCTGTTTCTCTTTGCGCTGGCGGACGTGGCCTTTGTCGGCGGCAGCCTGGTACCCACTGGCGGCCACAATCTGCTGGAACCCGCTGCCCTCGGCAAGCCGGTGCTGACCGGTCCGCATGTGTTCAACTTCCTAGACATCGCCGCGCAACTGCGAGATGCCGGCGCGCTAAAGGAGGTCGGCAGCGCGCCTGAGCTGGCGGCGGGAATCGAGGCGTTCTGGACAGATCCGGCGAGTACCGAGCAGGCTCGATCCGCGGGATACCATGTGTTGAAGAACAATCAGGGCGCACTGGGCCGGCTATTGGAGGGATTGGCCCGGCTGCTCAATGACTGAGTCGCAGCCCGCTTGCTATCGGTGGGTTTCACTTAATCCATTCTCACGCCGGAAGGGCGAGCAGCGCGCGCCGCAGAGCGGGTTGTTTCGCCCAAGCCAATTCCTCGGTCAGATCAGACCTCAGGCGAGCGAACTCCGCCGCTGTCCTACTCCACGCGCACGGGTCGACCGAAACTCTCCGACAGATCCGGCGGCAGGAAGTCGCTGTCCGGGTCGTAATCCGATTTCAAATAGCGCTGCAAGTCCTCCAGGTCGCCCGGGTTGAGCGTGCCGGCCGCCTGCTTCAGGCGCAGGCTGTCGAGAATGTAGTCGTAGCGGGCATTGTTGTAGTCGCGGACTGCGGCGAACAGCCGGCGCTGGGCGTCGAGTACGTCGACAATATTCCGCGTCCCCACCTGATAACCGATGTCGGTGGCCTCCAGCGCGCTCTGGTTGGAGATGATCGATTGCAGGCGTGCTTGCACCTGCTCGACATCCGTATTGACCGCGCGGTGCAGGTTGCGGGTGGATTCGACTACCTGCCGGCGCAGGCTCTCGCGTTGCTGCTCGGTCTGGGTGAGTTGATAAAAAGCTTCGCGGCTCTGTGACGTGGTCAGGCCACCGCTGTACAGCGGAATGTTCAGCTGCAGGCCAATGCTGCTTTGCTCGACGTTGCCGTTGTAACGCGGCAGATCGAACCCCGGAATATCGGTTGAGCCGGTATTGGAGAAGCCCAGGGTGTCGTTGTCGCCCTTGCTGTAACGCGCGACGGCATCGAGCGTCGGTGCATGGCCGGCACGGCGCTGGCGCAGGGTTTCCTCGGCGGCGGTGACTGCTTGGGTGCTGGCCAGCAGATCGAGGTTTTGTTGGGCAGCAGTATTGACCCAGGCGCTGGCGTCGTTCGGGACTGGTGGTAGCACCGGCAGGCTGTGCTCGATGCCTTCGAGCGCCAGGTACTCACGATTGGTGAGGGTGAACAGTGCCTGGAAGGCATCGTCGACCTGGCGCTGGGCGATCATCCGATTGGCGCGGGCGGTGTCGAAGCCAGCCTGGGCTTCGAGCACATCGGTGCGATCGGAAAGGCCTACTTCGAAGCGCTCGTCGGCCTGATCGAGTTGCCGCTTGAATGCGGATTCCTCGGCCTTCGTGGCGGCGAGGTTGTCTTGTGCACGTAGCACCGCGAAGTACGCCTGAGCGGTCAGGCGGATCAGATCCTGCTCGGCGATGGAATACTCAAGCGCCGCCTGCTCGCTGATGGCTTCGGCCGCCTGCAACTGGAACCAGCGCTCGGCGCGAAAGATCGGCTGGCTCAGCGTCGCCTGATAGACGGTACCGGTGCGTGACAGCGAGCGGGAACCGGCGTCGGTGTCGAGCTCGGTGCGGGTATTGCTCATCTCCGCACCAGCGGTGAGATTCGGCAGCAGGCCGGCACGCGCCTGAGGTACGACTTCCTGGATAGCCTTGTACTGGGCGCGCGCCGCCGCAAGGTCGGCGTTGTTCTCGACGGCCTGACGATACACGCTCACGAGGTCGGTGCGGCTGGAGAGGGCGGGTGCAGTTTCGGCCCATACCAGCCCCGAGGAGGCGACGGTCACGGCGAGTGCCAGCGTGAGTCTGCGCAGCATGTGCGTCTTTCCCTGAAGCGGAGTGATGGGCAAGGCTATGCGCCGCCATGCGGCCGGTCAAGCAGCGTGGCGATGCAGCCATGACGCTGCCTGCGGGCGTTCCGACAGGCACGGCGAGTCATGGCAAAAATGACCCGACGGTCGCGCCATTTTCGGTTCGACGTGGCTTTCCCACGGACTCTTGATTAGACTCGGTCCCGTTCTTGTCGGGGTGCCTTGAATCGAAGGCTGAGATCGGAAAGTTCCGGATCCCGTTGAACCTGATCAGGTTAAGGCCTGCGTAGGGAACAAGATGTGCTCGCCAGCCGCCCCGGCGAGCGCTCTCGGCGCCAGTTCCGGCGCGCCCGATGCCCTTCACCCGCCGTGTTTTTCAGGTTCGCTCCGACAACTATCGAGGAGCCAGTCTGATGCGTGAAGAACAACAAAACTTGAGTGAGTCGGCCCAGGTCGACCAGCAATCGATCCAGCCTTTCCCGCGTTCACAGAAAATCTACGTACAGGGTTCGCGCCCGGACATTCGCGTGCCGATGCGCGAGATCAGTCTTGACGTGACCCCGACCGACTTCGGTGGCGAAATCAACGCGCCGGTGCTGGTCTACGACACCTCCGGTCCCTACACCGATCCGAGCGTGACCATCGATGTGCGTAAAGGCCTGGCGGATGTACGTTCGGCTTGGATCGACGACCGCGGCGACACCGAACTGCTCGATGGGCTGACCTCTCAGTTCGGTCAGCAGCGGCTGACCGATGCCGAGCTGACCAAGATGCGCTTCGCCCACGTGCGCAACCCGCGCCGTGCCAAGCCAGGCAAGAATGTCAGCCAGATGCACTATGCACGTCAGGGCATCATCACGCCCGAGATGGAATTCGTCGCCATCCGCGAAAATCTGAAGCTGCAGGAAGCGCGCGCCGCCGGTCTGCTTACCGAGCAGCACGCTGGGCAGAGCTTCGGCGCCTCGATTCCGAAGGAAATCACCGCCGAATTCGTGCGTGACGAAGTGGCCCGCGGCCGGGCCATCATCCCTGCCAACATCAACCACACCGAGCTGGAGCCGATGATCATCGGCCGCAATTTCCTGGTGAAGATCAACGGCAATATCGGCAACTCGGCGCTGGGCTCGTCCATCGAGGAAGAAGTCGCCAAGCTGACCTGGGGCATTCGCTGGGGCTCGGACACCGTAATGGACCTGTCCACCGGCAAGCACATCCATGAAACCCGAGAGTGGATCATCCGCAACTCGCCAGTACCGATCGGCACCGTGCCGATCTATCAGGCACTGGAAAAGGTCAATGGCGTCGCCGAAGACCTGACTTGGGAGCTGTTCCGCGACACGCTGATCGAGCAGGCTGAGCAAGGCGTGGACTACTTCACCATCCATGCCGGCGTGCTGCTGCGTTATGTTCCGCTGACCGCCAAGCGCGTCACCGGTATCGTCTCGCGTGGCGGTTCGATCATGGCCAAGTGGTGCCTGGCCCATCACCAGGAGAATTTCCTCTATACCCATTTCGAGGAAATCTGCGAAATCATGAAGGCCTACGACGTCAGCTTCTCGCTGGGCGATGGCCTGCGTCCGGGCTCGATCGCCGATGCCAACGATGCCGCGCAGTTCGGCGAGCTGGAAACCCTCGGCGAGCTGACCAAGATCGCCTGGAAGCACGACGTTCAGTGCATGATCGAAGGCCCTGGCCACGTGCCGATGCAGCTGATCAAAGAGAACATGGACAAGCAGCTGGAATGCTGCGACGAGGCGCCGTTCTACACCCTCGGCCCGCTGACCACCGATATCGCGCCGGGCTACGACCACATCACCAGCGGCATCGGCGCGGCAATGATCGGCTGGTTCGGTTGCGCCATGCTCTGCTACGTCACGCCCAAGGAGCACTTGGGGTTGCCGAACAAGGATGACGTCAAGACTGGGATCATCACCTACAAGATCGCCGCGCATGCCGCCGACCTGGCAAAGGGCCATCCGGGCGCGCAGATTCGCGACAACGCCCTGTCCAAGGCGCGCTTCGAGTTCCGCTGGGAAGACCAGTTCAACCTCGGTCTGGACCCGGATACCGCCCGCAGCTACCACGACGAGACGCTGCCCAAGGACTCCGCCAAGGTGGCGCATTTCTGCTCCATGTGCGGGCCGAAATTCTGCTCGATGAAGATCACCCAGGAGGTCCGTGAGTACGCCGCGCAGAACGGCCTGACCGACGAGCAGAAAGCCATCGAGGCCGGGTTCAAGGAACAATCCTCGCGCTTCAAGGATGAAGGCTCGGTGATCTACAAGCAGGTGTGACGCAAAGGATCGTTCTCATGCTCTCGCATGGGAGCGATCGGCTTTCTTCGTAGGAGCGGGCCTTGCTCGCGAATGCTCTGGAGCCCTGCGCAACCGAGCTTCGCGAGCGCTCCTGCCTGTTCAGTGCCAATCCTGGCCTTTTGAGAAATCGACGTGAACATTCCCGGTCGCTATTCCCCACATCAAAGCATCGCCTCCGAGCATCGTGTGTTCGGCGGGCGCGATATGTTTTCCCTGTGGTTTTCGCTGGGTATCGGTCTGATGGTGCTACAGCTGGGCGCCTTGCTGGCGCCGGGGCTGGGTATGAGCAGCGCCTTGCTGGCGATCGTTTGCGGCACCGCGGTTGGCGTCTTGCTGCTTGGTGCGGTCGCGGTGATCGGCAGCGACACTGGGCTGTCGTCCATGGCCAATCTGAAGCGCACGCTCGGCGATCGCGGCGCGGTACTGCCGGCCTTACTCAATCTGGCGCAGCTGGTGGGTTGGGGTGCGTTCGAAATTATCGTCATGCGCGACGCTGCGAGCCTGCTCGCGGCCCGTGCGTTCGGCGAGCAGAGCTGGCTAATCAGCCCCGCGCTCTGGACGCTGTTCTTCGGGACGCTGGCGACGCTGCTGGCGGTCACGGGCCCGCTGACCTTCGTGCGACGGATTCTACGCAAATGGGGTATCTGGCTGTTGCTTGGCGCCTGTACCTGGCTGACCTGGAACCTGTTCGACAAAGCCGATCTTGATGCGCTCTGGGCGCGGCGGGGCGACGGCTCGTTGCCCTTCGCACTGGGCTTCGATATCGCCATAGCCATGCCGTTGTCGTGGCTGCCGCTGATTGCTGACTATTCGCGCTTCGGCAAGTCCGCAGGCCGCGTATTCGGCGGCACGGTGCTCGGATTCTTCATCGGTAACGTCTGGCTGATGGGATTGGGAGTGGCCTATACCCTGGCCTTCGCCGATAGTAGCGAAGTCAACGCACTGCTCCTGGCGCTGGCCGGCGCAGGACTGGGTATTCCGCTGCTACTGATCCTGCTCGACGAATCGGAGAACGCCTTCGCTGACATCCATTCGGCGGCGGTGTCGGTAGGTGTGCTGCTACCCGTTCGGGTCGAACAGCTGGCGCTGGTCATCGGTGCGCTCTGCACGCTGATCGCCTGGTTTGCGCCGTTGGCCGAGTACCAGAGCTTCCTGCTGCTGATCGGCTCGGTGTTCGCCCCGTTGTTCGGCGTGGTGCTGGTTGATCACTATCTGCTCCGTCGCCGTGGTCTGTTGCCGGCACCGCACGAAACCTTGCGCTGGGAGACGCTGCTGGCCTGGGGATGCGGCGCGGTCACCTACCACGTGCTGGCGCGCGTCTGGCCGGAGATCGGGGCCAGCCTGCCGGCGCTGTTTCTGTCTGGCGGCCTGCTGCTGTTGCTGAGCCGCTTCGGTCGCGCTACGGCAGGTACGCCGGTTTCACAATAGCCTCGAGCGCTTCGTAAGGAATCTCCAGCTCGGGATGGCCGCTCGAATACGGCGCGATGCTGTAGACGTCATATTTGAGCAGCACCTTGTCGCGTAGCAGCGCGACATTGGCGGTCCGCTGGAAAGGCCACTGCCGAGAGAATTCGGCGTCATGCTGGTTGGCCAGCAGCCAGCGCTGATGCGCCTGTGCGGCGGCGCGCCAGAAGGCGCCTTCCTTGCCCGGGACGAGGATGTCGGCGAGACCCACTTCGCGGTCCTGGTCACGGTCATAGTTGATAAAGCCGCGACCGGGCATGCCGTGGGCGCCCCCGGTATAGAGATAACTCGACAACTCGACGACCAACAGCGAGTCATGTCGCTGGCGCAGCTTGGCCTGCAGGTAGCTGCTCCAGCCTCGCTCGGCGTCGCGTAGAAAGTCGCGCTGGTAGCCCTCCAGCGTCGCCGGCAGCTCGGCGTCAGGGTTGTTCATGGTCATCTTGCGCAACCGCTCGTCGATCAATGCGTTCAGCGCAGGCTCATCGACGAACAGATGGGTATCGATGTTGACCAGCGGGCAGTTATCGTCCTGCTCGGAGCAACCGGCAGGGCGCTGCTCGCTGATGACCTGTCGAACCTCGACAGGCGATTCGCCGCGAAAGTGCTGGCAGGCGCTGAGTAGCAGGCTGAGCGCGATCAGTGGGAGGGCTTGGCGAAAGGGCATCAATGGTTTCATGGCTTTTGTAGTGACTGCGGTGCGGTTTCGAGTGCCTTCGGTGTGCGAAGTTCGTAAGCGGGCGTCGGGTAATTTTTACCGATGCGAGTGGTCTGCAAAGGGCTGCGCCTGAATAAACGGCGCGCTAGGATGACACCTGAGAGACCGCTCACGCCGTGACGGTTGCAGCCTTTCCCCGCCAGGCTGGCGCGGACAAACCGATATGTGAGTGATTCATGACTGATACTTTCAAATCCGGCCCGGATGATGTCGAGATCATTGAGCGAGAGCAATGCTTCAGCGGCTTCTATCGCCTGGATCGCCTGCAGCTGCGGCATCGCCTATTCAGCGGCGGCATGGGCCGGCAACTGGAGCGCGAGCTGTTCGTCCGTCACGATGCGGTCTGCGTGTTGCCCTACGATCCTCGCCGCGATGAGGTCGTGCTGATTGAACAGTTCCGGGTCGGTGCGATAGGCAAGGTCGATAATCCTTGGCTGATCGAGCTGGTGGCGGGTCTGATCGACAAGGAGGAGCAGCCCGAGGAAGTAGCGCGTCGCGAAGCGATCGAGGAAGCCGGGCTGGAGGTGGGCGAGCTGTGGCCTGTGACCACCTACTTCCCCTCGCCGGGCGGCAGTACTGAGCGCGTGCACCTTTATGTCGGGCATTGCGATAGCTCCAATGCTGGCGGCGTGTTCGGCCTGGACGAGGAGGGTGAGGATATCCGTGTACATGTCTGGTCGGTGCAGCGGGCGTTGCAGGCCGTGCGCGATGGCGGCATCGACAATGCCGCGAGCATCATCGCGCTGCAGTGGTTGGCTTTGAATCGCGACGAAATCAGGGGGGCGTGGACATGAGACGGACGCGCGAACGGTACCGCGTCGACCTGCTGGAGCTGCAGGCGGCCTGCGAAGCGAATTACATGCGGCTGATGCGTCTGCTGCCCGACATGCGTAACCAGCCCGATACGCGCCGGATTGCGATGAGTCAGGGTGACCGGCTGTTGGGCGTGCTCGTACTGAAGGTAGTGGAAAGTTGCCCCTACACCACCACCGTGCAAATCAGCCAGCAGGACTGCCTGCCTTGGCTGCCAGTGCCGCAGATGGATGTGCGCGTCTATCACGATGCACGCATGGCTGAAGTGATCAGTGCCGAGCATGCCCGGCGTTTCCGCGGCATCTACAGCTATCCCAACGCGCAGATGCACCAGCCTGACGAGAAGAATCAGCTCAACCTTTTCCTCGGCGAATGGCTCGGTCATTGCCTGGCCTGTGGCCACGAGTTGGAACCCGTGGTGTAACGATCAAAACCCTCTGAGCTGCCATCGCCGCTGCCTTCGCACCTGTCGCGCCAGCAAGCGGTTCTGTGATGCATGCCCGCATCGCGCAGTTTACCCCTACAGCCGCGAGCCACCATAATTCCTCTGCGATTTCGCCAAAGGAGACGGGTCTTGGCTGCTGCGCCCCCTACTGCTGAAAAAGATTCGGTACTGCTCGTGCAGCTCACCGACAGCCATCTATTTGCCGAGACGGGTGGCAAGCTGCTGGGCATGGATACGGCTGAAAGTCTGCAGCGGGTAGTCGATCTGATCCTTGACGAGCAACCATGCGTTGACCTGATGCTGGCCACCGGGGATTTGTCTCAGGACGGCTCGATCGCTTCTTATGAACGGTTCAGAAAGCTCTCCGAGCGCATCGAGGCGCCCATGCGCTGGTGCCCCGGTAATCACGACGAACTGGATGCAATGCGACAGGCTGCTCGTGAGAGCCAATTGATGGCTCCCGTTCTCGAAGTCGGCGCCTGGCGTGTGGTGTTGCTGGATACGTTGGTACCCGGCTCGGTCTTCGGCATGCTTCGTGATGATCAGCTGGAACTGTTGGAAAGAACCCTGTTACAGGCGCCGGAGCGGCCCCATCTGGTCTGTTTGCATCATCATCCGGTCATGATTGGCAGCCGCTGGATGGACAGTATCGGACTGCATAATCGCGAAGCGCTGTTCGAGGTTCTTGATCGTTTCAGCTGCGTGAAAGCGTTGCTCTGGGGACACATTCATCAGGAATTCGACGGCTGGCGCAGCGGCGTCCGATTGTTGGCCACTCCGTCGACCGGCGTGCAGTTCACGCCTGGCAGCGAGGATTTTCAGGTCGATACGCGTGCGCCGGGCTACCGCTGGCTGCGCCTGTATGCCGACGGAGCACTTGAGACCGGCGTCTCGCGAGTGGTTGGCATCGATTTCGAGATCGACTACAGCGTCAAAGGGTATTGATAGCTCCAGGGCCGCCCGAAGGCTGAAGCAAAAAAACCTTGGCGCTGGCGAGCCACATACTGGTTCGCTTCCAGCTTCCAGCTTCCAGCTTCCAGCTTGCAGCACGCGCGCCTCGCCTAGTAGCCTTTCCCGTCTTTTGTCAGCTCAGCGAGCCCGCATGACCAGCACGCAGCCCGCCATTCTTTACATGCACGGCCTCAACAGTTCTCCGCTCTCGCACAAGGCGAGCCAGCTGACCGCAGCGCTTGAGCGTATCGGCATGGGCGCGAGGCTTCGGGTGCCAGCATTGCATCATCATCCGCAGCAGGCCATCGCCCAGCTCGAAGCGGCAATCGGCGAGCTGGGGCGTCCCGTGCTGGTCGGCAGCTCCCTCGGCGGATACTATGCAACGCACCTCGCCGAGCACCATGGCCTCAAGGCTTTGCTGATCAATCCGGCCGTGGCGCCGCATCGTCGCTTTGACGGTTATCTCGGGCCGCAGACCAATCTCTATTCGGGTGAGGTCTGGGACCTGACCGAGGATCACATCGTCGCTCTGGCCGGACTGGAAGTCCCACCACCTCAGGACGCCGAGCGCTACCAGGTCTGGCTGCAAACCGGTGACGAGACGCTGGATTACCGCCACGCGGCGGATTTCTACAAGGGTTGCGCTGTGCGCATTCAAGCCGGCGGCGATCATGGCTTCCAGGGTTTCGCCGAGCGGCTTCCCGCGTTGCTGGCCTTTGCCGGCTTCGACCCGGCCATCTTTGCTGAACTCGATTTTTCCGATTTATAAGGACATCACGAGACGCACATGTCTTATACCGCCGAAGCCATTGAAGTCCTGTCGGGCCTGGACCCCGTCCGCAAGCGTCCGGGCATGTACACCGACACCTCTCGACCCAACCACCTCGCTCAGGAAGTCATCGACAACAGCGTCGACGAGGCCTTGGCGGGCCATGCCAGCTCGGTGCAGGTGATCCTGCATCAGGACAACTCGCTGCAGGTAATCGACGATGGTCGCGGCATGCCGGTGGATATTCATCCGGAAGAGGGCGTGTCGGGTGTTGAACTGATCCTTACCAAACTGCATGCCGGCGGCAAGTTTTCAAACAAGAATTATCAGTTTTCCGGCGGCCTGCACGGGGTGGGCATCTCGGTGGTCAACGCGCTGTCGACGCGGGTCGAGGTGACGGTCAAGCGTGACGGCAACGAATACCGCATGGCCTTCACCGATGGCTTTAAAGCCAGCGAACTGGACATCATCGGAACGGTTGGCAAGCGCAACACCGGCACCAGCGTGCATTTCTGGGCAGACCCCAAATATTTTGATTCGCCAAAGTTTTCCATCAGCCGGCTCAAGCATGTGCTCAAGGCCAAGGCAGTGCTCTGCCCAGGGCTGAACGTCAGCTTCGAAGACAAGAGCACCGGCGAGAAAGTCGAGTGGCATTACGAGGATGGTCTGCGTTCGTATCTGGTCGATGCGGTCAGCGAATTCGCCCGTCTGCCTGACGAACCCTTCTGCGGCAGTCTGGCCGGCAGCAAGGAGGCCGTCGACTGGGCGCTGTTGTGGCTGCCTGAAGGCGGTGACAGTGTTCAGGAAAGCTACGTCAATCTGATCCCGACTGCGCAGGGCGGTACCCACGTCAACGGCCTGCGTCAGGGCCTGCTGGATGCCATCCGCGAGTTCTGTGAATTCCGCAATCTGCTGCCACGCGGCGTCAAGCTGGCGCCCGAGGACGTCTGGGAACGGATTGCTTTCGTGCTCTCGACGAAGATGCAGGAGCCGCAGTTTTCCGGTCAGACGAAAGAGCGTCTGTCCTCCCGCGAGGCTGCGGCGTTCGTCTCCGGCGTGGTCAAGGATGCGTTCAGCCTCTGGCTCAACGCGCATCCTGAACTGGGGATGCAACTCGCCGAACTGGCCATCAGCAATGCCGGTCGGCGACTCAAGGCAAGCAAGAAGGTCGAGCGCAAGCGCATCACCCAAGGCCCGGCGCTACCCGGTAAGCTCGCGGATTGCGCCGGGCAGGATCCGGCGCGCTCCGAACTGTTCCTGGTCGAGGGCGATTCCGCCGGCGGCTCTGCCAAGCAAGCGCGGGACAAAGAATTCCAGGCGATCATGCCCTTGCGCGGCAAGATCCTGAACACCTGGGAAGTCGACGGTGGGGAGGTGCTGGCCAGCCAGGAAGTGCACGACATCGCGGTGGCCATCGGTGTCGATCCCGGTGCGGCGGACCTGGCTCAGCTGCGCTACGGCAAGATCTGCATTCTCGCCGACGCTGACTCGGATGGCCTGCACATCGCCACGCTGCTTTGCGCGTTGTTCGTTCGCCACTTCCGCCCGCTGGTGGATGCCGGCCATGTCTATGTGGCGATGCCGCCGCTGTACCGCATCGATCTGGGCAAGGAAATCTTCTATGCGCTGGACGAGCCGGAGCGCGACGGCATTCTTGACCGTCTGATGGCCGAGAAACGCCGCGGCAAGCCGCAGGTCACTCGATTCAAGGGGCTCGGGGAGATGAATCCGCCACAGTTGCGTGAAACCACCATGGATCCGAACACCCGTCGGCTGGTGCAGTTGACGCTTGATGATTTCGATGGCACTCGCGAGATCATGGACATGCTGCTGGCCAAGAAGCGCTCAGGCGATCGCAAGAGCTGGCTGGAATCCAAAGGCAATCTCGCCGAGGTGCTGATTTGAACGGTCGTTGGATTGCGCTCTTGTTTGCGCTGGCGGCGCCGACTTGGGCGGCCGAGGGCGCGGTGGAGCTTGCGCTGGTCAGCGAGCATCCCATCGAAGGGCTCGAACAAGGCAACCTGTCCGGGTTGGCCTGGTGCGGTGACGGGCTTTGGGCTGTCTCGGATCGGGACGACAATCGGTTGTATCGACTCGACGCGAGCGAGAGCGTCTGGCAGGCCGAGAGTGAGGGTTTCGAGCTGCCACCCGTGCCGAACACCGGTCTGGCCTGGGGCATGCGTGTGCGCACGGCCATCAGCGGGATGGTTCGCGGCGGCAATATGGACTTCGAAGGGCTCAGCTGCGACAAACTAGGCAATCGCTATCTGGCCAGCGAGGCACATGCCGCTGTGCTCCGCGTCAGCCCTGCCGGAACCGCCGAATGGCTCAATCTTCCCGGTGGGCTGGTTCGCCAGGCGCGCGCAAGCGGCATGCTGCTGGGTTTCAACGCCATGCTCGAGGGCATAGCGGTCGATCCCGAGGCCGGACGGCTATGGCTCGCGGCCGAGCGTGATCGGCGCGGTTTGATGGTCATGCATCGCAACCAGACCAGCTGGCAATGTATCGGTGGCTGCGTACTGCTTGCCGAGGGCGGCCGCGAGTTGCCGCCCCCCGCATTGGGTAAACAGCCGCAGCCACGGCGCTTCTCCGGACTGGCGTATCACCAGGACAAGCTGTTCACGTTGGAGCCCACGGCGCACCAGGTTTGCCGGCGCAATCCGTCCAACGGTGACTCTGAACGGTGCTGGTCCTACGCCGCCACGGCACTGGCCGACCCGCGTCGCTATGATTCGCCGTTCGGTAATGCCGAGGCGCTCTGGGTCGATGCCGAGGGCGCCTGGGTCGGCATCGACAACAACGGACTCACGCGTGCCGATGGCGAAAAACGTCCCGTCGCCTGGCGCTTTGCCGCGCCAAAGGGCGGCTGGGGTGCCAAGCAGTGACCCAGCCTGCCGGCCGCCGTGCCGGCCGCGTCATGCTGGTGCTGGCGTGGGGCGCGGGGTTGCTGCTGGCCACTCGTTTTTTTGGCGATTGGGAGCAGAGCCGTTTCAATCCCAATCGTGAACCCGTTTCAGTGGTGCAGGGCGATCAGATCGAGGTGCGGCTGGAAAGCAACATTCAGGGCCACTTCGTCGCTGACGGGCTGATCAACGGCGAACCGGTCACCTTTCTACTGGATACCGGTGCTACGGACGTGGCGATACCTGCCGAGCAGGCGGAGCGCCTCGGTCTACCCCGTGGCGCCCCCGTGGCGCTGCAGACCGCCAACGGTCAGACCACCGGTTATCGTACGACGCTCGACAGCCTCACCCTGGGGGAGATCGTGCTGCACGATGTGCGTGCTCTCATCGCGCCAGGCTTTGGCGGCGAACAGGTGCTGCTCGGCATGAGCGCCCTGAAACAACTCGAATTCACTCAGCGCGCGGGCACTCTGGTGCTGCGCCAACACGCCACGGATCGACCATGAGCGAAACTATCGACCTAAGCCTGGACGGCGTGGAGCGTCGCTCCCTCGCCGATTTTACCGAGCAGGCTTACCTCAACTACTCGATGTACGTGATCATGGATCGCGCATTGCCGCATATCGGCGATGGCCTCAAGCCCGTGCAACGGCGGATCATCTACGCCATGAGCGAGCTGGGGCTGAACGCCGATTCCAAGCACAAAAAATCGGCGCGTACCGTCGGTGATGTGCTCGGCAAGTTCCACCCGCACGGCGACTCCGCCTGCTACGAAGCCATGGTGCTGATGGCCCAGCCGTTCAGCTATCGCTACACCCTAGTCGACGGTCAAGGCAACTGGGGCGCACCGGACGATCCGAAATCTTTCGCCGCGATGCGCTACACCGAAGCACGCCTGTCGCGCTATTCGGAAGTGCTGCTGACGGAGCTTGGGCAAGGCACCGTGGATTGGGTGCCGAACTTCGATGGCACCCTCAACGAGCCGGCGACACTACCGGCCCGCCTGCCCAACCTGCTGCTCAATGGCACTACGGGCATCGCCGTGGGCATGGCCACCGACGTGCCACCGCATAACCTGCGTGAAGTCGCCGCCGCCTGTGTGCGCCTGCTCGACGAACCGGGCACATCGGTGGAACAGCTCTGCGAGCATGTGCAGGGTCCGGACTATCCGACCGAAGCGGAGATCATCACGCCGCGCGCCGACCTGCTAAAAATCTACGAGACGGGCCGCGGCTCGGTACGCATGCGCGCCGTTTACCGCGTCGAGGACGGCGATGTCGTGGTCACTTCGTTGCCGCATCAGGTGTCCGGCTCCAAAGTGCTGGAGCAGATCGCCGCGCAGATGCAGGCCAAGAAGCTGCCGATGGTGGCCGATCTGCGCGACGAATCGGATCATGAGAACCCCTGTCGGATCGTCATCATCCCGCGCTCCAATCGGGTCGATGCCGACGAGCTGATGCAACACCTGTTCGCCACTACCGAGCTGGAATCCAGCTACCGGGTCAATACCAACGTTATTGGCCTCGATGGCCGGCCGCAGGTGAAGAACCTCAGGGTACTACTGAGCGAATGGCTCACCTACCGCATCGGTACCGTGCGCCGCCGTCTGCAGTTCCGTCTGGACAAGGTCGAGAAGCGCCTGCATCTGTTGGAAGGCTTATTGGTGGCCTTCCTGAACCTCGACGAGGTGATCCACATCATCCGCACCGAGGACCAGCCCAAGCCGGTGCTGATGGCGCGTTTCGAACTGTCCGAATTGCAGGCTGACTACATTCTCGACACGCGCCTGCGTCAGCTGGCACGGCTTGAGGAGATGAAGATTCGCGGCGAGCAGGACGAGCTGGCCAAGGAACGCGAGAAACTGTTGGCGCTGCTCGGCAGCGAGGCCAGGCTGAAGAAGCTGGTGCGCAAGGAGCTGATCGCCGACGCCGAAACCTATGGCGACGACCGCCGTTCGCCCATCGTCGCGCGGGCCGAGGCCAGGGCGTTGTCGGAGAACGAGTTGCTGCCTTCCGAGCCGGTAACCGTGGTGATTTCCGAAAAGGGCTGGGCGCGTTGCGCCAAGGGCCACGATATCGACGCGACCGGGCTTTCGTACAAAGCCGGTGATGGCTTCAGAGCCGCCGCCGCGGGTCGTTCCAACCAATACGCCGTATTCATCGATTCGAGCGGCCGCAGCTATTCGCTGGCGGCGCATTCGCTGCCTTCGGCCCGCGGGCAGGGTGAGCCGCTGACTGGGAGGCTGACGCCGCCGCCTGGTGCCAGTTTCGAATGCGTGCTGCTGCCGGATGACGAGGCGCTGTATGTGATTGCGTCCGATGCCGGTTACGGCTTCGTCGTCAAGGGAGAGGACTTGCAGGCCAAGAACAAGGCCGGCAAGACGCTGCTGTCGTTGCCGGCTGGCGCGCGCGTGGTCGCGCCGCGGCCGTTGAGGAATCGCGATCAGGATTGGCTAGCCGCGGTCACAACGGAGGGCCGCTTGCTGGTGTTTCCGATCCGCGACCTGCCGCAACTGGGCAAGGGCAAGGGCAACAAGATCATCGGCATCCCTGGCGATCGCGTAGCCAGCCGCGAAGAGTATCTGACGGACCTCGCCGTGCTGCCCGAGGGAGCGACGTTGGTCTTGCAGGCCGGTAAGCGCACGCTGTCGCTCAGGGCCGATGACCTGGAACATTACAAGGGCGAGCGTGGCCGGCGCGGAAACAAGCTGCCGCGCGGCTTCCAACGTGTGGATGCGCTGTTGGTCGAAGTTGTGAACTGAGCCAGGAGGTCACTATAGGCTGGCTTCCGACGGCGGTTTCACGGAAGATAGCGACCTTCATTTTTCAACCGATTCGCCGAAGCGGCTGCGTCATCAGCCGTATCGGGAGCCGATGACAATCGGCACGGGGCCGCTGGTGATCGACAACAGCAAGGCGGACAGACGCCTGCTGACTCAACGTCGCCAGGGTCCGGTGCAAGGGTAGAGACGAACGTGCAGCGCCTCACAACTGTTTTACTGCTAGCCTGCGCCAGCCTCGCTGGTTGCGTTACCCAGCCAGTGCCGATGTACCAGCTCGACAACGGTGCTGTCGAGATGCCTGCGCAAGCGGACGATGGCGCGGCGATACTGCTTGGGCCGGTTATCTTGGCTGACTATTTACGGCATGACGCCTTGCTGCAACGTCTGCCGGATGGCGGTCTGGCTCCTGACGTGCAGCAGGCGCGCTGGGCCGGTGATCTGCAGGGCAACGTAAACCAGCTGCTGTTGCGTCAACTGGCCTGGCGGCTGAAAACTCAGAGTCTTGAGCTCAGCCCAGGCAGCAAGGGTTTCAATCCTGACGTGCAGGTTGAGCTCGAAATCACCCGGCTGGATTCTGGCCCGCAGCACCCCGCGGTGCTTGAGGCCCAATGGCGCTTGCTGGACAAGCAAGGAAAGCGTCAGAGCAGTCGCCTGGTTCGGTTGCAAGAACCGCATCAGGGCAGTACCGGCGATCAGGTGCGGGCGCAAAGCGAGCTGTTGCAGCGGTTGAGTGAGATGATAGCCACTGCTATCGAACCGATGGCAGTCGCGGCCAGGACGCCGTCCAAGCGCAACAGCGTAAAGGCGCCAAGCAAATCCGAGCCGGTACCCCCAGCTATTCCCGCCGCCGAGCCGATCAGAACCGATCTGGAAGTGTTCCGCTTCTGACAGGCTATCCCTGGCAGTAGATTGGGGCGGTCAGCTGCTGCGCTTCAGGCTCGGGCTGATCGCAATCGTCACCAGATGCGACCATGCAGGTTCCAGCCACACCACGATTGGCGCGCGCTGGGATGCTGCACCAAACGTCCAAACCTGTCATCGAAGTGGGCTGGTTCTGGCTTCAGCTGCGGCTACGAAGCTCATGCATGCGTGCGAGCTGGCGCTCGAGCAGGGAAGGATAGGGTTCGAGCAGACGCTCTACGCAGCAGGCGCCTTCCGGGCTGGCAATGGGGCGGATGCGCGCCCTTTGCCGAATCAGGCTGTCTTCGCCAATACCACGCTCGACAAGCAGCAGGTTGCGGCTGTGCTGGGACATGGCCAGGGCGGCTTGTGCCGGCTCACTCAGCAGGAGATCGCCCTGGCTGAGGTCATAGAGCCGTTCGCCCTGGGTCAGACCTAACTGCAGCTGCAGGGTAATGCCACTATCGGCCACTTCAATCTGCAGGGCGTGTCCGAGTGCGCGCATCAGCTCACCGCAGCAAATGGCATGGGTCAGGTAGTTCTGCTCATCGTCCTGGCTGTGGAACAGCATCAGGCTGCTGCCATCATTGAGTGTGTGCAGTTCTGCCTGATACAGGGTTGCGGCCTGCTGCAGGCAATCGCGGTAGCGTTGCAGTAGCTCTGTGAGCCGCGCGCGCGGCAGGCGGCGGAGTTGCTCCTGAGCGCCGAGCTGAATCGCCAGCACCCCACTTTTGCCGGCCATGACTGGCGGTGTGGGAGCGACGATTACCGGGGCCGCCACTGGTTGCGTCTCGGCTTCTTCGAACGAGGGATCGTCATCGAACGGGTCGAAGTCATCTGAGCTAATTGCCGCATCGGTGTTCTGGGCCGCCGCATGCGCGTCTTGACCTTCATCGTCGAGGCGATCAACAGGTTCACCAACCTTGGAGTGCTGGTAGCCAGCGACCGGTGCTGGTGCAGGTACTTCGAAATGTGCTGAATAGAGGTCCTGCATACTATCGTCCAGCTCGATCTCCGGCTCGGGCTCTTCAGGTACCAGGCGTGCCTGGAGCTGCCGGGCCAGATCACCGATCTCGTCCTGTCGGCCTGCACCGGGTGCCGGATCGCCCGGGTCGCGCAGCCATAGGCGCAGCTGCATTAGGGGAAGCGAGAGTTGCCGGCCCAGGCGCATGCTGAGGGTAAGGGCGAGCGCAAGCAGGATCAGGCTGAGCAGGCCCATACTCTGCAGGCTGATGGTCATCGGTTGCTGGAACTGGCGCATGTCGAGACTGATGCGCAGGTGGCCGGCGATCACCTCCTGGAAACTGATAGGCGTGGAGTAGAGGCCCTCCTCGTCGCCCAGCATATTTCGCGGCGGGCGTGAACCTGACTCAGCCAGCACGCGATTGTCGACGCTGTAAATCGCTGCGTGCGCCACCAGCGGGTTTTTCACCAGATTGCTCAGCAGCACATTGAGGCTGAGGATGTCATTGGCCACCAGCAGATCGGTCGCCGAGGCGGCGGTCTGTGTCATCAGGCTTTGGCCCAGGGCATCGGCCTGCTGCTCCATAGCGTGTTTGAACTGCATGCCCATTACCCAGGCATAGATAATCAGTGCCAGAGCGACCAGCAACAGCGTGTGGCTGGCCACCCGCAGCACCAGCGGAACGCGTCGCTGGCGCAGTGCACGGTAGATCAGCAGGAAGAAATTGTCGGGCTTGACGGATGCGGGCCGGTTCACAGAGCGCGGCTCTACTCTTAGGGAAGTGCCGCGCAGTATACGGAAAGCGCACTGGGGGCTGAAGGTCTGCCGGCCAAAGCTGACGAATTGCAGATAACGGTGTGGCATCCGCCGTGTCGGTCGTAATCATGAGGGACGGCTATGGCGCTCAGCGGCAGGTCGGCTGTTGTAGAATGCCCGCCTTCTTTGCCATAGGAGCTGCGCCTTGCGCGAAATCGTCCTGATTAACATCACCGGGGAAGATCGCCCCGGATTGACCGCGGCCATTACCGGCGTGCTCGCTCAAGGCGGCGTGAATATTCTTGATATCGGTCAAGCCGTCATTCATGACACCTTGTCGTTCGGCATCCTGGTGGAGATTCCCGATACCGAACGCGCCTCCTCGGTACTCAAAGATGTGCTGTTCATGGGTTACAAGCATGACCAGCAGGTGCGCTTCACGCCGGTCGCCGCGGAGGACTATCAGCAGTGGGTCGCAGGGCAAGGCAAGCCTCGGCATATCGTCACGCTGCTGACTCGCAAGGTTACCGCCGAGCAATTGCAACGGGTCAGCTCGATCACCGCCAAGTACGGCCTCAACATCGATCACATTGATCGTCTTTCGGGGCGCCAGCCGCTGGATATGCCCGAGGAAATGGGCAAGGGCTGCATTGAGTTCTCGGTACGGGGTGAACCGGCCGATACTGCAGCGCTGCGCGCCGAGTTTCTCAGCGTGGCACAGGAGCTCAATGTCGATATCGCCTTCCAGCGCGACTCGGTGTTCCGGCGCAATCGCCGGCTGGCGGTGTTCGATATGGATTCCACGCTGATCGAAGCGGAAGTCATCGATGAGCTGGCCAGGGTGGCTGGGGTTGGCGATCAGGTTTCGGACATCACCGAGCGCGCCATGCGCGGCGAGCTGGATTTTCGCGCCAGCTTCAAGGAGCGTCTGGCCTTGCTCGAGGGGCTGGAGGAGCGTGCGCTGGCCGAAGTCGGTGCCAATCTACGGCTGACCGAGGGGGCTGAGCTGCTGTTCGCCGAACTGAAGCGGTTGGGCTACAAGACGGCGATCCTGTCGGGCGGCTTCACGTACTTCGCGCACCAGTTGCAGGCCAGGCTTGGCATCGATTACGTCTATGCCAATGAGCTGGAAATCGTCGATGGCAAGCTTACCGGCGTCGCCCAGGAGCCCATCGTCGACGCCCAGCGCAAAGCCGATCTGCTTCGCGAACTGGCCGAGCGGGAAGGCTTGCGCCTGGAGCAGACGATTGCCGTCGGTGACGGCGCCAACGATCTGCCGATGCTAGGGTTGGCCGGTTTGGGTGTGGCCTTTCGGGCCAAGCCGCTGGTCAAGCAATCCGCCAAGCAGGCGATCTCGACGCTGGGGCTGGATGGCATCCTGTATTTGCTCGGCTTCAGGGATAGGGAAGGGGTTGAGTAGGGCAGAAGCAGCAATGAGCTAGAAGCCGGAAGCTAAAGCTAAAAGCAGTTGCAAGGCGCATGGCACCTGTTTTCGGCGGATTGCTGCCGCCCTCCGGCAGCAGGGGTCTGATTGCCTGCTGCAGGCTGTACTGATCCAGCTTCCAGCTATTCGTCGTCCGAGGAGAAGTTGTAGTCCATCGACTGGCTGGGGCCCTGCAGATATTGACCCTGAATGTAGCCGACACCCGCCTGCCACAGTGTGGCGAGAACGGTGGCGCTGTCGACGAAGGGCACGATGGTCTGTTTGGATTGTTCGTGAAGATCTGCCAGCAGTTGCTTGAGCGCTTCTTGGTTTTCCTGGCGGCTGAGGTCCTGAGTATAGGAGCCGTCGATCTTTACGAACTCGACCTTGAGGTGCTTGAGCGTGTTGAACGGATTGAGCACGCAGCCGAATTGGCTGAGGGCGATGCGGCAGCCCAGCCCGATTAGCCCCTGGGTAAGGGCCTTTGCCTGCTTCAGGTAGGCAACGGCGTCCTGCTCGTCGAGCTGGAAGACCAGCGAGTCGGGCGGCAGGCGCGACGCCTTGAGCGCAGCCCCCAGCCAGTTAAGCAGTGACGGGTCCTGCAGGCTGCCGCTGGAGAGGTGGATGAACAGCCGCGTGCTGTGGCCCTTGCTGCGGTGTTCAGCGACCAGCTTGATGGAATTGAGCAGGACCCAGCGATCGATCTTGGTGGCTAGCCCTGCTTCTTTCGCCGTGCCGAGAAATTCTCCGGGCGGCACTTCAACGCCTTGTGGGTCAAGCAGGCGTAGCAGGACCTCGTAATGCTCGTGGCTGTCGCCGCGCAGGCTGATGATCGGCTGGAACAGCAGACGGAAGCTGTTCCTTTCCAGTGCCTGCTGCAACATCGCCAGAATGTTGCCTCGGCTGGCTGCCGCCGCCAGCTCGTCGGCTGGGTCGAACACGCGAAGCGCATTGCCGTCGGAAAGTTCCTCGGCACAGCGGTGGGCGCGGTCGATCACATCCCGGGCTTTCGCGGTCTGTTCGTCAAGCGCGGCGACGCCGATGCTCAGGCTGGTCTGAACGGTACGGCCACTGATATCGAACAGATGTCCCTCGACCTTGCGCAGCAACTCGGTCAATGGTTGTTGAAGTTGCTGGGGCGTGGCCTCCGCCATCAGCACCGCAAAAGCGTCGTCGCCGAAGCGTGCCAGCTCGGCCTTCTGCGGAAACTGCTCGCGTAGCAGCCCGGCCAGTTCGGCCAGCAATCGGTCGGAATCGCCCAGGCCGATCTCGGCCTGCAAGCTGGCAAAGCGATCAATCCGGATATAAGCGAGGCTTGAGCCTTGGCCAGCGTTCACCGCGCGCTCGACCGCGCTGTCCAGCGATTCGAGGAAATGGTTGCGGTTGTAAAGTCCCGTCACCACGTCCTGGCTGCTGATCTCACGCAGCTTTTCCAGCTCGGCATTGCCGCTTTCTGCGCGAATGACGACCTGAATACAGGGTTCACCATCATAGCTGGCCGGCGAAAAATGCATGCGAGCTTTGAAACTGCCGCCATCGGCACGGACACCGCCGCACACCAGTTCGGCGGTGCCCTGCAGGCTCTGATAGTTCTTCAGAAAGCCTTTGAACTCTCCCTGATCGCAGGAGGCGATCAGGTCGATCATCGGCATGCCCTCCAGCTCCTCTACATCCTCATAGCCGAATAGCTCGAGATAGGCGCGGTTGGCGTAGATATGCATGCCGTCATGGACATACGCGATGGCATCCACTGAGCTGTCCAGCAAGAGCTGGCAGCGCTTCTCGGCCTCACGCAGCGCCAGCTCCGCAGCGCGGCGCGCGCGGCGGTCCTCAAGGTTCGCCAGTTCTCGGTTGGCGATCAGGATCAGCCATTCATCCTCGCCCTGGGGTAACGCGCCGTGTGCACCCAGCGCGAGGGCTTCGGTGATGGAATCAGCGTCGTTGCCGTCGATCAGCTGGATGACCGGAATGTCCTTGGCTTGCTTGCGGATGGCGCCGATGGTTTCGCTGGGGTCGAGATTGACGCTGGTCGGTGCATTGATCAGCAGATCCCAGGTTTGCTGGAGTACATCGGCAAGGTCCTCGCTGGAGGTGAGTCGATGCACCCGCGTCGCCTGGCCTGCATTGCGAAACAGGCTGACGAGTCGCTCAGCTTCATTCTGCGAATCCTCAAGGATCAACAGGCGGATGGTTTTCTTTTGCGGGGCCATGGCAGCAGCTTTGGAGCGCGCCGTAGAGGAGGGCGCGAAGGCTAAAAAACGGTGAGCCGCAATCTACAGCGTGTTCCAGAGCGAGTCAAAATCTTCGCCCTGAGGTACTGCCTGGAGGCCCCGCGCTGTGACCGGCATCTCCTGGGGAACAGCTACCAGGCCCACCAATTGATATTCGAACTGGTTGTAGCTGCTGGTGCCGGTCTGGCGACGGCAGAGCAGCGCGCGCTGCTCATCGCCGTTCTGGTTGATTTGCACTTTCTGGCCCTCTTGAAACGGCAGGCGCGGCACGATCAGCGTCGCCGGGCGTGAGATGACGCTTATTTCCGGCAGGAGCAACGCGCGTAGATATTCGCTGCCCTGCTCTGTCTTGCGTAGCAGACGAAGGCCGCAGGGTTGAGCTGACGGAGCGATGAGTTCCACACCCATTTGCGGCCCGCTGCCGCGAACCTGGCGAATCCAGCGCACTACCGCAACGCTCCAGGTCTGGCTGGTGGCGTCCTGCAGTCCGAGCAGCTCGCCTGCTTGGAGTTGTGCCGGCACTTCGCCTGGCCAGGACAGGCAGAAGCCGCCAGGACTCTGGTCGACCCGCTGCACCTTAAATGTCGGAAACAGGCCGTCGGCCGGTGGCGTCTCGAGCTCGTCGTCGTCCTCGTCCGTCGTGGTTGCCATGACGGGGCGGACGAATTCGATGTGGTCGTTCGGCAGGACCCCGTTTTCATTGACCGCCTGGGCGTCGAACGCAACGGCCCAGATGTCGGGTGCGGCATTGTTAAGCTTGAACACCGCAGACCGCATTGCGTCGGGCCGCTTCAACAGCTCCCCGAACGGGCGTTGATCCGCCAGGTAGTAATGCAGCGCGCTCATGCCGATGCATAGCGTCATCTGCCCTTGCGCGGCGGTGCGCTGAAAGCTGCGCTCGGAGATATCGCCCCAGGCCGCGCTCAGATGCTGCAAGAGGTCGAGGCTCAAGCCTTCGGGGACTATGAACGCCGTCTCCTCAGGGGTCTCCGATGGCGACTGTAGATGCCTCTGAATGGCCTTGACCAGGCCGTGCGGGTCAATGCCGAGCAGGTTGGCCCGCCCGTCGGAGGCAAACATCGATCGATAGCGCGGCGGGCCATCGATACGGGGCGATACGCCGAACAGGCTGGACGGATTTTGCGCGGTCTGCAGGCGAACCAGTGCGCTCCAGGGTTCCAGCACCTGCGCCAATTGCGCCACGTTCTGCTGGCGCATCTGGTTGCAGCGCGCGCTGCCGATCATGAGGGCGACAATGTAGCTCTGTTCGGCGCTCAACCCCTTGACCCGGTAGGCCAGGTCATCACGTACGAGGGTGCGATGCACACCATGAGCGGCGGCGATGGCGTACAGCTGATGAAGTTCGAGCCACAGACCGTCGGGCGTAGGGCTGTACAGCTGCGTCGAGCGAACGAGCATTGCGCAGAGGCTGCGGATCGCCCGTTGCAAGGAGATGGTGAGCAGTTGCAAACGCTCGCGCCCGGTTTGAGGAGCAAGTTCGACCGAGATCAGTTTGTAGCCAATGGCGAGGTGGTTGTGCAGCGCCTGGCATAGGCTGGCGACTTTGCGTGGGCGCTCGCCGAGTACGATCGGCTGGTTGATGACGTAGCGTTCCAGCTCGCGGCAGACGAAATGGATTTCCGGCCGCAGCAATTCGAGCAATTGCAGACGGTTCTGGGCCGTCGTTCGGAGCTGGTTGAGTTCCAGCATCGCCTTGTAAAGCTGCCGTGCAGTTTCACCGAGATTGGCCTTGGGCAGGCCGGAAAGCCAGCGCCTGACGCCGCGCGCGCTGGGCTCGCAGAAGGATAACTCCTGGCAATCCGGCGTTGGGACGCGCAACGGCGATGGTTGGCTCTGGTTTTCCAAGCAATGACCTCCGTGGCGTATGCCCGTCATGCATCGCCGGCGATTAGGCGATGCGTGAGCGGCACTCGTCACTGCATGATGTCAAAATGCAATCGTTGCGTGACATCATAGCGAACACGGAGAGGTTGGCTAGCGGCAGCCGACCATTGGTTCGGTTCTATGCCTGCGTCGAATCGGAACCCGACGTGTTAAGCGGCGAAGCGGGCTTGGCCTGGCCCAGACTCTCACCCATGCATACTGGCGTCAGCGCCGATAGTTGCTCGGCCCAGCTGACCTGATCCGGCCCGAACAGCACGATCACCGTGGAGCCCAGTTTGAATCGGCCCATCTCGGCGCCTTTCTCAAGCCGGATTGGGGCTCGGGCCGGTTCGTCGTAGCGGAAGGCTTTGGGCGTGCGCTTGGGAGGGGTCACCAAGCCGGCCCAGACCGTCTCGATGCTGGCAACGATCATCGCGCCGACCAGAACCATGGCCATCGGTCCGCGCTCGGTATCGAACAGACAGACCACGCGTTCGTTGCGAGCGAACAATTCCGGGACGCCTTCGGCGGTGACGGTATTTACAGAGAAGATGCGACCCGGTACGTAGATCATTTCGCGCAGAGTGCCTGCCAGCGGCATGTGTACACGGTGATAATCCTTGGGCGACAGGTAAACGGTGGCGAATTCGCCGCCCATGAAGGGCGCCGCACGCTCATGGTCGCCGCCGAGCAGCTCCATCACGCTGTAGCTATGGCCCTTGGCCTGGAAAATCCGCCCCTGCTCGATCTGGCCCAGCTGGCTGATTGCACCGTCACAGGGGTTAAGGACCGCGCCGGGTGCCGGATCCAGCGGACGGGCGCCGTCTTTCAACGCGCGGGTGAAAAACGCATTGAAATGCTCGTAGGCAGTCGGGTCTTCGACCTGGGCTTCACGCATATCAACCTGAAAGTGCCGCACGAACCATTTGATGAAGGTGTTCTTCACCCAGGGCAGGCGGCACTCGGCGAGGCAACCGGCGATGCGCGAAATCAGATGGTGCGGGAGCAGGTACTGGCTGAATACGAACAAGCGATCTTTCATGGATGACCTTTTCATTGCTGGATCGGGGTGTCGGGCAGGTTGCCCCATTCGCCCCAGGAACCTGGGTATGCCTTGATTCGCGGATAGCCCAGGGCCTTGGCCAGCAGGTAGGTGAAGCCGGAGCGGTGATGCGTCTGGCAGTGAGTGATTATTTCCTTGTCGGCGGTGATACCGAGTGCCTCCAGCCGTTCGGCGATGTCCTCGCGGATGCGCAGCGAGCGCGCCGGATCCATAGCCGCCGTCCATTCGAAATTGATCGCGCCGGGAATATGACCGGTACGTGCTGCGAGTGCTTTTTCGCCGCGGTATTCCTCGGGCGAGCGGGCGTCCCAGATCACCAGATCGGAAGCGCCGAGCCGGCTTTCGATGTATTCACGGGTCGCGCTGGGAGTTTCGTCGAGTTGCAGTGCGATCGGCCCGCCCGTGGCGGCGGGGCTGTCTTGTGACAACGACCGCTGCTCGGCCAGCCAGGCATGCAGCCCGCCGTTCAGGTAGTGGTAGTGGCGGTGACCGATAATATCCAACAGCCAGATGAATCGCCCGGCCCAGCCGCCCCCTTCATCGTCGTAAACAACGTAGACCGCGTCGGCACGATGCCCCAGCGCGCCGAACAGGCTTTCCAGCAGGGACTTGCCAGGCAGCTGCCCCGGCGCTGGCGGCTGGCCAAGCTGGGTCTGCTTGGGATCGACGAATCGCGCCCCGGGCAGGTGGCCTTCGGCATAGCGGGCCGCGCTCGTCAGGTCGACCAGGATCAGTTCGGGGGCATCCAGTCGCTCGGCCAGATCGGCCGGCTCGATTACCAGGGGCAGGGTTGAAAAGGCGGACACGGCAAGCCTCGGACGGTCGGAAAGGACCAAGTCTAGCGAAAAAATTCAGCGGCCGCGTTTGCTGTATGTCGCCAGGGCTCGCTCGATGCACTGGACGGTCTTGGTAAACGCTTGCAGGCCCACTTCGCTGAACGCGGTGTTGCTCTGGTCGGCCACCAGCAGCATGACCACCCGGCCTTCATGACCCACGGAGCGCAACAGCACATGTTCGCTGGGGAACAGCGCCTTCAGGGTTCCCGGCAACAACGCCGAAAACTGCGCCACGTTGTCGGGCTTGAGCCGCAGCAGCACGGGCTTTTCCAGCAGTCTGCGCAACACCTGGCTCTGGTTCGCATCGAGGGTCAGCCTGGCGTCTTCGTGCGGCAATCCGTTCGCCTGCTGGCTGACCAGGCGCTGTTGCTTGCGGTCGACAAGCATCAACAGCACCCGCTGCATACCGGCACAGGTCAGCGCTTGGCATGCGGTCGCGGTGAGCTGAACGATATTGTCGTATGGACAGGGTTCGCTGAGCAGTTCACGACAATGCGTGCGCCATTGCGCCAGCGCTTCGGTATCGGGCAGCTTCGCCGGCCGTTCGGCCTGAAAAACACTTGCCCATGGCCACAGAAGGCCTTGCGCCGGATGCCAGAGATCGGTCGGCCCAGTCTCCTGTGCGCTGGCTACGGCTTGCTGATGCACCATTTGCTGCAGCTCGGCCAGCGGTACCTGCAGATAGAGCCCGGCGAGACGCTGCCAGCGCAGGCTGTGAATGCCGCTCCAGCTGTGGTGTGCCGAGAGCGCCAGGCCATTGGCGAGGACGATGGTGTTGCTTGGCAGGGTGAGCCAGCGACGCAGCTCCGGATCGGCATCGAGCATTTGTTGCTGGTGCAGCGGGTGTTCATTGTCCCGGGCGATATGCAGTGCCTTGATCAACATGCGTCGATTCTCGCTGAGCAGCCTGTAGCCCTGGGCGATCCAGCCAGGCAGTCCCCAGTGCTCGGCGGTCGCCACGCAAAGCTCCAGCAGCGACACGCCGAGCAAGGATTGCTCCACCTGGTGGGCCGGTTGGCGCTTGACCAGGACTCGCTGCTCCCAGGCCTCTAGCAGTTCCGGATGAGCCGCGATCAGCGCCCAGATGGGCGCGAGAAACAGCAGACTGCTCCAGTGAATTTCCTGCCAGAGCCGCGCGAGGCGGGCGGCGAACAGCCCGTTGGCTTGCTGGCTGGCATGAGCGCTGATAAGCAACATCTGCCGCAGAGGCATCGGAATGTCGCGGGGTTGGCTTGCTGGAATCCGTGCGAACAGCGCCTCGGCGCGTTTCAGGCCAATGCGGCTGAGCGCCACTTCGAGACTCTCGGCGGGCTTGCTGGTGGATACGGCGTTACGATTCGCTTCGCGAATCACGTTCAGCGCCAGGACCGGGCTTTCCTGGATCAGCTCTGCGATCTGGCGCATGGACATGCTGCTATCGCCCAGCGCCCGCTGGACGCGCGCATACGGGTCGGCAAACGCAGGCAACACAACGGCGTCCAACGTCTTGAGCCAGGCGGGAAGGGAGCGGGGGAGAGGAGTCGTGGTCATGGCGCCATCGAACTAGCATTTCATCGGGATGGCCTTTAGTCTGGCGCAAAACTACCGATAACCCGAACAATTCTTTCATACGCCCCGCCTGTAACCCAGTCGGCGCGCGACACCGCGCGGCTTCTTCCAGGTGCCCTGTGATCAGGTTCTAGACGTACCCTCCTATGGCAAAAATCATCGGCATCATCGTAGTCATCGCCAGCGTACTCGGCGGTTTCGTGCTGTCCGGCGGCAAACTCGGCGCGCTTATTCATCCATTCGAACTGATGATCATCGGTGGCGCAGCACTGGGCGGCTTCCTCCAGGCGAACCCGGGCAGCACCATCAAGGTTGTGTTCCGAAAGTCGCTACAGATGTTCAGCTCGCGGTATACCCACAAGTACTACCTTGAAGTGCTGGGGCTGCTCTATGAAATCCTCAACAAAAGTCGTCGCGAGGGCATGATGGCGATCGAGGCGGATCTGGAGGAGCCCAGCACTAGTCCGATCTTCAGCAAATATCCGGCGATTCTGAAAGACGAGCGGATGACTGCGTTCATCTGCGATTACCTGCGGATCATGTCGTCGGGCAACATGGCCCCGCATGAACTGGAGGGGCTCTTCGACATGGAGCTGAACAGCATGAAAGAGGAACTGGAGCATCCCTCCCATGCCGTAGCACGCGTTGCCGATGGCCTGCCTGCGATGGGTATCGTCGCGGCGGTGCTGGGTATCGTCGTTACCATGTCGGTGCTGGCCGAGGCGAACAATGCGGAAATCGGCGAAAAGGTCGGCACGGCCCTGGTCGGTACCTTCCTCGGCATCCTTGCCTCCTATGGCTTCTTCGGTCCGCTGGCGGCCGCGCTCGAACATGACGCCAAGGAAGAGCTGAACCTCTATGAGGGCATCAAGGCGACCCTGGTCGCGTCCGCCTCCGGCATGCCGCCGACCCTGGCGGTGGAGTTTGGCCGCAAGGTGCTGCTGTCCGCGCACCGGCCGAGCTTCTCCGAGCTGGAACAAGCCATGCGCGGTAGCTGACCGTGGACAACAACCAACCGATCATCATCAAGCGGGTCAAGAAAACGGCCGCCGGTCATCACGGTGGCGCGTGGAAGATTGCCTTCGCCGACTTTGCGACCGCCATGATGGCCTTCTTCCTGGTGATGTGGCTGATGTCCTCGGCCACGCCGGAACAGAAGCGCGCCATTTCCGGCTACTTCCAGGACCCTATTGGTTTCACTGAAAGTGCGAGCCCGCATGTGATCGATCTCGGTGGCACGCCAACGCCAGCACCCGACCGTACCCTCAATGATGCAGTGGACCCGGCCGTCCAGCAGAGCGAATCGAAGATTGATGCCGAGCAGGCGGAAACCTTTGCCGAGCAACTGGAGCGCGAGCGGCTGGAGCTGTTGCTCCAGGAGTTGCAGAACAAGGTCGATGAGAATCCGGATCTGACCCGCTTCAAGGACCAGATTCTGTTCGAGATCACCCAGGATGGCTTGCGCATCCAGATCATGGATGCGGCCAATCGGCCGATGTTCGCCTTGGGCAGCTCGCAGCTGCAGCCCTATTTCGAAGACATCCTGCTGGCAATGGCCGATACCATTCGCGCGGTGCCGAACAAGATCAGTGTCAGCGGCCACACCGATGCCAAGCCTTACTCGGGGCGAGGCGATTTCGGCAACTGGGAGCTGTCCTCGGGGCGTGCCAATGCGGCTCGGCGTACCCTCGTCGCCGGTGGCTACGCCGAGGAGCAGATTGCCCGCGTGGTGGGCTATGCCTCGTCGGCACTGTTCGACCGTGAAGATCCATTGAATCCGGTCAATCGGCGCATCGACATTCTAGTGCTGACCAAGAAGGCGCAGCGCAACATCGAGGGCGAACAATCGGACGCGGTAGGTGCGTCATTGGCTCCAGAGCAAGCGACCCCGAGCGATGCGCCCGTGCCGGCTTCAACGGAAGAGGTCACCGAGCCGCTGCAACCGCCGCAATTGCGTGAGCGATTGAACATCTTCGAGGATGGCGTGCTGGAGTTCGACCAGCCCGGCGGCAAGTGACTCAGAGGCTTTGCCTCCGGTTGCGCGGAGCCTGCCTGCTAACTACTTAGTAGTCGGCTTCCGGCAGGCTGCTGATGATATGCCGGTAGCTGGCCATGCGCTGCGGCTGGATCTCCCCCTGCTCCAGCGCCTTCAGCAGGGCGCAGCCCGGCTCGCGGTCGTGCTTGCAGTCGCGGAAGCGGCAATGCCCCAACAGTTCCTGGAACTCGATGAAGCCGGCTTCCACATCGGCGCGACTGACGTGCCCCAGGCCGAACTCGCGAATGCCCGGAGAATCGATTAGCTCGCCGCCGCCGGGAAAGTGGAACAGTCGTGCGGTGGTAGTGGTATGTGTGCCCTTGCCGGTCATTTCCGACAAAGCCCCGACACGGGTATCGACGCCGGGTAACAGGCTGTTCACCAGAGACGACTTGCCTACCCCTGACTGGCCGACAAACACGCTGACGTGCCCGTCGAGCCGTGCCTTCAGCGCGTCCATGCCTGCGCCGCCATGGGCGGAAACCTCCATCAGCGGATAGCCCAGCGTCCGGTACACCCCCAGCAATGCATTGAGGGCGCCTTCGTTCTGTGCATCGATCAGATCCGCCTTGTTCAACAGCAGCAGCGGCGTAATACCAGCGTGCTCGGCGGCGATTAGGTAGCGGTCGATGAGGTTGGCGTGGGGTTCCGGCAAGGGAGCGAAGACGATGACGATCAGGTCGACGTTGGCGGCCACCGGTTTGAGCTGGCCGCGAGTGTCGGGGCGGCACAGTTCGGTTTGCCGCGGCAGCTGCGCGACGATCACGCCGATGCCCTGATTGCCTGGGCGCCAGACCACCCGATCGCCGGTGACCAAGGCTGGCAGGTTGGCGCGCAGGTGGCAGCGGAAAACCTGCCCGCGGTGCTCACCCTCCTGGGCCTCTACTTCAACCTGCACCCCGAAGTGGGCGATTACCAGGCCGGTCTGCTCCGGACCGAGATCGCCGCCCTCGAGCTCTTCGATGGTGCGTGATTCTCGCCGTGCTGCGCGCGAGGCGCGCTCTTCCTGGATCTTCTCGATGCGCCAGTTTTGTCGGCGGTTGAGGTGGCGTTTGGCCATTTGCGTGCGGTGCCCAGGCTGGAAAAGTAGCCGAGTCTAGCATGCCGCCAAGCGCAGCTACGGCCCTGTATGGGCTGCTGCCCGACGGTTAGACTTCGCTTCCGTTCTTGCTGCAGCGAGCGCCCATGCCAGCTTTATCTGTTGCGCGATATCCCGCTTTGCTGGCGTTGTTCAGCCAGTTGTCGTCACTGCTTGTCAGCTGGCTGTTGCTGCTGGTTCTGGCGCGGTTGCTGGGTTGGCATGTCAGTCTGCTGAACGCGGCCTGGCTGCAGGGATCGCTCGCCGCGCTGATCGGACAACTATCCGGACTGTCGCGCTGGTGGCTACCGATCAATCTCGGCTTCGTGCCAGGGCTGGTGCTGCTGCAGGGGCATTCTTTGCCGCCCTGGCTGTTGCTGGTTGGCTTCATTGTGCTGTTGTTGTTGAACTGGAACGCGCTGATCGAACGGGTGCCGCTGTATCTGACCGGTACCGCGACTGAGCAGCGACTGATTTTACGGTTGGCGCAACTGCCGGATAGCTTTCGCTTTATCGACCTGGGAAGCGGCCTCGGCGGCACCCTGCTGCGGCTGGCGCGGGCCTTTCCGAACGGGCATTTCGTTGGCATTGAGACCGCGCCGCTGACCTTCGTGCTGTGCTGGTTGCGCTGCCTGTTCCAGCGCAACTGTCGGGTGCGCTTTCGTAGCTTCTGGCGCGAGCCGTTAGGTAAGTACGATGTGATCTACTGCTTCCTTTCTCCTGCACCCATGCCGGCCTTGTGGGTGAAGGCGTGTGAAGAGATGCGGCCGGGCGCGCTGCTGATCAGCAACAGCTTCGAAGTGCCGGGCGTTGAGGCGCAAGAAGTCCTACCTGTCGATGATTGGCGTCACTCGCGCCTACTGATCTGGCGACCCGGGGCCGATGCGTAACTGACGGCCGCCCTGCGAGCGGCTAAACTGCGCGCCATAGCCAAGGAGCTCACCATGCAGAACCCGCAGAACCTGATCTGGATCGACCTGGAAATGACCGGGCTGGATCCGGACAACGACGTCATCATCGAGATGGCGACTATTGTCACCGACAGCCAGCTCAACGTTCTGGCCGAGGGGCCGGTCATTGCGGTCCATCAGAGCGCCGAAATTCTCGCCGGCATGGATGAGTGGAATACCCGCCAGCATGGCGGCTCGGGACTGACTCAGCGGGTGCGTGACAGCCGGATCTCCACCGAGGAGGCCGAAGCTCAGACGCTGGCGTTTCTCGAGCAGTGGGTACCCAAGGGCAAGTCACCGATCTGCGGCAATAGCATCTGCCAGGATCGGCGCTTCCTGTACCGTCGCATGCCGCGCCTGGAGGCGCATTTTCACTACCGCAACCTGGATGTCTCGACCCTCAAGGAGCTGGCCGCGCGTTGGGCGCCGGAGGTGCTGGCCAGCTTCAAGAAGGGCGGCACGCATCTGGCGCTGGATGACATTCGCGAATCGATCGCCGAACTGCGCCACTATCGCGAGCACTTCATCAAGTTTTGAACGACAGCCACACGCTTGCAGCTGCTTACCGCCCCAACTTCCGCAGCTCGTCGGATTCGACCACCCGCGTACCGTCGCCTTCCTCCAGCGCCAGGCGCCAGAGCGCGCGAGCGAGGGTGCAGGCAGGGATGCCGCGGTATTTGCCGGGCAGCAGATAGGACAGTGGCGCGGTCAGCCGCTCGACTGGCCGCACCTCCATGCGCGGACCGAGCAGCTGCGATGGGCGTGCAATAGTCAGTTGCGGCCAGTCCTGGGCGCGCAGAGCCTCTTCCATCTCACCCTTGACCCGACAGTAGAAGATCGAGCTGTCCGGGTTGGCGCCCAAGGCGCTGATTACCAGTAGATGCCGCACGTCCAGTTCGCGTGCGCGTCTGGCGAACTCGACGACCAGATCATGATCGACCGCACGGAAGGCTTCCTGGCTGCCTGCTTCCTTGATGGTGCTGCCCAGGCAGCAAAAGGCGGTGTCGATGTCACCCGACAACTGCGGCAGCAGCGCCTGCAGCGGTCCGACTGGGTTTTCAAGCCGCGGGTGCTCGGCCAAGGGCTTGCGGCTGGGCGTCAGGACGCACTCCACTGTGGGTTCGTTGAGCAGGCGGTCGAGTAGATGCTCGCCGGTTAGCCCGGTGGCGCCGGCAAGCAAAATGCGCTGTGGCGTCAAATACATGGTTTGGCTTCCTGTAACGATCAGTCGGTCGGCGTGGGCTCTTGTTCGTTCAGCGCACGCCAGTGTTCGACAACCTGCTCCGGCGCCCAGATCTGCGGCTCCGAAGCCTGATAGTGGTCGGCTTGCTCTCGTTCGGCAACTCTCTCCTGCGCCAGCGTGAAGGCCTCCACAATATCCCTGGTTTGCTGCAAGGCCTCGGCGAACAGCGCGCGGCCGAAGTAGGTGAAGTCGCTTTCCTCGGAGCAGCCGAAGGACACCCGGTCGGCGCGAGCAGCTGTAATTACCAAGGTATTTGGGCTTTTCAGCGGTTCGATGAAACCGCCGGAATAGCAGGCGGAGATCACCACCACCTTGTCGCGTCCGGCGAGCGGCTGCAGCAACGCCGCCAGATCAGCTGCGGGCAGGTCCTCCAGCGCCAGCCGCGGTTGTGCCAGTACCAGCTTATGATCGGCCGAGCCGTGACTGGTTAGATAGATGAAGATCAGGTCTTCTGCACCGCTGCGCTCGGATAGTGTGTGTATGGCGCGGGAGAGATTTTCGCGGGTCGCCAGCGGCCGATCGGCGAGGTGGTCGCGGTGGTTGATCAGGGTAATCTGACCATGGGCGGCGAAGCGCTCCGCTAATAGCTTGTCGACATAACCCACCTCGCGCAGGAATACGCTCTGCTGCCCGTCTCCGGCGAGGGTCAGGCTGTAGAGCTCCGCCGCCGGGGTCGATGCCGGCACTGCCTCGAGCGCCTCGGTGAGCAGCTTCCCCTGGCGCAGCAGGCCGATCTCCAGCGGATCCGGCAGACGCTTGCCGGTGGCGTCATGGCTCAGGCGACCGGCACGCCAAATACCGGTCTGTGTCGTGCTGTCAGCGAGAGTGAGCGTGCCCGCTCCGTCGAACCGGCCCGCTCGGAAACGGCCCTTGTAACGGCTGCCGCCCGGCTGCAGCAGGTCACCCTCGCCGTGATACTGCCAGCGCCTGAACCCTCCGCTATAGCGGGTGCCATCGACGCCCTCATACTCGCCCTCGCCGCTCAGTTCGCCGTGTCTGAACGTGCCCTTCCAGACTTCGCCAGTGGCGTCTTCATAGCGGCCCGGACCATGGAACAGGTCGTCGTGGAACTGACCCAGGTAGTGTGCGCCGTCACTGCCCCGATAAACGCCTTCGCCGTTCAGGCGGCCTTTGACGAAGGTGCCGCTAAACTCGCCGCTGGCATCGCTGCGGGTGCCTTCGCCGTCGGGCTGGCCATCGACGAAGCTGCCCTGATAGGTGGTGCCGTCGGCGTGCTGCAACGTGCCGGTGCCATGGTAGAGATCGTGCTGGAATTCGCCTTCGTAGCTCAGGCCCTGCTCGGTATAGCGGCCCTTGCCGTTGAGGCTGCCACGCAGGAAGCGCCCCTCGTAGACGCCGCCCGTGGCATAGGTGAAACGGCCTTGGCCGTCGAACAGCCCCTGTTTGACTTCGCCTTCGTAGTGATCGCCGTTGGCACCCTGCCAGATGCCCTGGCCGTGCCACTGCCCATCTTTGAACGAGCCGCGATAATGGCTGCCATTCGGGTAGTCGATACGCCCTTCGCCCTGTAGCAATCCATCGACGACCTCGCCGCGGTAGCGTCCGCCGTCCGGCAGCACGGCGTCGGCGGGAAGCAGCGGCTTGCCCTCACCGCAGGCGGTCAGGAGGCAAATGAACAAGAACGGGGCGAGGTGGCGCATGCGGCGATCCAGAAATGCGATGACCGCAGTATGCCGCAAACCCGACGGGGTGCGACAACGCCGCACCCCGTCGGCTCAGATGACGCAGAGCGCCAGGGTTTCGGCGACATAGGCGGGCTTCTCCACGCCCTCGATTTCCATCACGGCACGTGATTTGAGCAGCCATTGCCCCGGGTTTTTCTCGTAAGCGTCGAGCAGTGTCGCGGCCACGCGAACCCGCGAGCCGACCCTGACGGGCTGGATGAAACGCAGGCTGTCGAGCCCGTAGTTGACGCCCATCTTGGTGCCTTCGGGCCTGACCATCAGATGCTCCATCAACATCGGCAGCAGCGACAACGATAGGAAGCCATGGGCGATGGTCCCGCCGAAGGGCGTCTGCGCTGCCTTTTCCGGATCGATGTGAATGAACTGATGGTCGCCGGTGCAATCGGCGAATTGGTCGACTCGCTGTTGATCGACGGTGAACCATTCGGAGCGACCAAGCTCCTTGCCAATATAGTCCTTGAGTTCTGCAACGGGTACTTGCGGCATATATCCCTCCGGGCATTTGTTGTTTTGTTCGGATACAACTGCGGACGGTTAGATCAGCACGCGACAGGCGGCGAAACAACCAAGCATGGTCGCCGCGAATGGTGGGGCATAGGCTGGGCCGGCGTTTGTCGCGGGTTTCAGCGAGGGCTGAGGCCTATAATCGTGCTTCTTTTGCTTCGGAGGCTTCCATGCTGCTACGCGGGTTAACCTGGCTGATGCTGTTCCAACTGCTCGGCACCGTGCTCAACGTGATACTGCTGCCGATACTGCCAGGCCCGATCATTGGCCTTCTGCTGCTGTTCGTGGCGTTGTTGGCGCGCGGCCAGGCCAGCGAATCGCTGCAGTTGGCGGCTAGGAGTCTGCTGCGCTATCTGCCCCTGTTGTTGGTCCCGCCAGCAGTGGGCGTGATGGCCTATACCGAAGCGATCCTCGATGACTTTTGGGCCATCGTTGGGGTATTGGTGCTTTCGCTGGTGGTGTCGCTGATATTCACCGGTTGGCTGATGCAGCTATTGATTCGCCGCCAGCAGCGCAGGGCGGGTCGCGCATGATTGCGGTGCAGTGGCAGGCGGCCTGGGACTCGGTGATCCACCATCCGCTGTTTGGCGTGACGATCACCCTGGCTGCTTTTCAGTTGGCTTATGCCGCCTATGAAAAGACCCGCTGGGTGTTCCTGCAACCGGTGCTGGTATCGATGCTCATGGTTGTCGGTACGTTGCTGGTCTGCGGGCTCAGCTATGATGAATACCGCGGCAGCGCGCAGATGCTCACCGTGCTGCTCGGGCCTGCCACCGTGGCGCTAGCGGTGCCCCTGTATCTCAATCTGCGGCGCATTCGCGAGTTGTTCGGACCGATCATGCTCACCTTGCTGCTGGCCGGTACCGGCGCCACGGCCCTGGGAATGGCGCTCGCCTGGGTCTTCGGGGCCGACCAGATGATTCTGATGACTCTGGCGCCCAAGTCGGTGACCTCGCCGATCGCCATGCTGGTAGCTGAGCAGATTGGCGGCGTGGTGGCGCTGGCGGCCGTTTTCGTGATGATTACCGGCATCATCGGCGCGATCGTCGGTCCGGAACTGTTGCGCCGCTTTGGCGTTCTGCATCCTGCTGCCCGCGGCATGGCGCTGGGCCTGACCGCGCATGCTGTGGGGACCGCGCAGGCCCTGCAGGAAGGCGACGAGTGCGGTGCTTTCGCGGCGCTGGCGATGAGTCTGATGGGTGTGATGACAGCGGTGCTGCTGCCGCTGGCCGTGTTGCTGTTGTCGTAAGGAGCTTGAATGAAACTGCCGTTGTTTCCGCTCGATACCGTGTTGTTTCCCGGTTGCACACTCGATCTGCAGATTTTCGAGGCGCGCTATCTCGATATGGTCAGCAGCTGCATGAAGGCGGGGCATGGCTTTGGTGTGGTGCGCATTGTCGAAGGCAGCGAGGTGGGGCTGGCGGCAAGCGAATATGCCCCGGTCGGTTGCGAGGCGCTGATCCGCGATTGGCAGCAGCGCCCCAATGGTTTGCTGGGCATCCGCGTCGAGGGCGGGCGGCGCTTCGATGTGCTCTCGGCCGAGGTGCAACGCGATCAGCTGACGGTCGCGGAGGTCAATTGGCGCGATGAGGGTGATGATCGACCGCTGGGTGACGACTACGCGGACCTGGCGATTCTCCTCGAGGCCCTGGGTCAGCACCCGATGGTCGAAACCCTGGGCATGGGCGGCGGGGCGCAGGGGCAGCGTTCGCTGGCGCATCAGCTGGCTTATCTGTTGCCCTTTCAGCCGGAGCAAAAGGTTGAGTTGCTGCAGTTGGACGATCCGCAACAGCAGCTCCAGCGCATCCAGCGTTGGCTGGAGCAATTGCAGGGTGATGCCATCGACTAGCGCTGCCTGGATACTGTCGCCGTGCGGTTACTGATAGCGATACAGCAGCATGGCGCCCGGTAGTGCCCAGACCGCAAACGCTCCGATCAGCCCCAGGGTCGCGGGCAGAATCAGCCACCATATCCGGGGCGAGAGCGCTTCCATCGGTGTGCGCCACTGCACGATGGTCAGGCTCACGGCGCAAATGGTGGCGGCCAGCAAGGCGCCGGCGATCACATCGGTAGGCCAGTGCACGCCCAGATAAACCCGTGACAGGGCGATGGCGGTCGCCGGCAGCCCAGCCAACAGCACCCAGGCCAGGCGCAAGCGCGGTGGCTGGCCACGCCCTGCAAGTACCCCGAGCGTGAGAAAGAAAGCGAACGCCGCCGAACTGTGACCGCTGGGGAAACTGAAGCTGTGCAAGGGGTCGACAAGTATTTCCGGGCGGACCCTTCCGAACGTTGCTTTCAGCGCACCATTGGCCAGTGCTGTGCCCAGTAGCGTGAAGATGGCAAAAGCGGCCGCGCGCGCCTGTTTCACCGCGATTAATAGCAGGCTCAACAGTACCGCGGCCCATAGCTGCGTGTGGAAGTCGCCGGCGCGTGTGACCACCACCATGAAACGGTCGAATATCGGGCTACGTTCGCCTTGGACGACAGTCATCAGGCCTTCGTCGAATTCCACAAGATAAGGCCAGCCGAGGAACAAGCCGATCAGAATGGCGGCGCTGAGGCCGGCGGCCAGCGGCGTGACCCAGCGCATCTGATGCAGGCTACTGTGCACCACGCCGCCAATAAGTATCAGCAGTGCGCCGAGGATGAGCCCGGCCTCCGCCCAGAATCCATCCGGCAGCGGTAGTCGTACGGCAGCGCCAGCGGTCCAGCCCGGCAGCAGATAGGCCATCGCCCAGCCGGCCGCGGCGATCAGGCTGACCAGGAAAAAACGCCCGAACGGCATATCGAGCATGCCGGCGGTGAGTGGCAGCATGGGCCGCAGCGGTCCGATGAAACGGCCCACGAGGAGGCTGGCGATGCCGTAGCGCTCGAAGTACAGCTCGGCCCGCGCCAGCCATTCCGGGTGGTCGCGCAAGCCCCGCATGCTGCGAATGTTCTGGTGATAGCGTCGCCCCAGCCCGTATGACAGTAGATCGCCTAGCAGGCCGCCGGCGTAGCCCAGCAGTAATGTTTCGCCGAGACTCAGCACGCCGCTGCCGGCGAGCACGGCGATGGCGAACACCAGGACGGTGCCGGGCATCAGTAGGCCGACCACCGCCAGGCATTCCAGACAAGCCACCAAGAACAGGCTGAGGCCCAGCCACTGGGGGTTTTCAGCGAGCCAACTGGTGAGTGCGGTGAGCCATTCGGGCATGGGTTTTCCTTGAATCGAGACGGTTTCGACCTGGCACTGGGTGCCTCGGTTTCAACTCTGCGCTGATAATGCCAATGCCATCGGCAGCTGACGATGGCTTCAGTACGGGCTCGTCAGGCCATATGGCCGGGGCGGTTGCACATCAGGGGCCGGCGCTTTACAGCCATTCGCCCGGCGCCGCTGTGCGTAAGGCGCGCGGGTGGCTATAATCAGCCGCTTTCCCTTCAGTCAGGCCAGCCAGACCATGACCGAGTCCGTACTTGACTACATGACCCGCCTCGGTCGCGCCGCGCGCGAGGCGTCGCGCGTGCTTGCGCGTGCCACCACCGCGCAGAAGAACCGGGCGCTGCACGCCGCTGCTGCCGCGCTCGATGCCGCGCGCGAGGAGCTGGTCAGTGCCAACCAGCAAGACCTCGCGGCGGGTCGCGCGAATGGCCTGGATGAGGCCATGCTCGATCGTCTGGCGTTGACCGCTGCGCGCATCGACGACATGATCGAAGGATTGCGTCAGGTCGCGAGCCTGCCCGATCCAATCGGCGAAATTCGTGACATGCGCTACCTGCCGTCGGGCATTCAGGTCGGCAAGATGCGTGTGCCGCTGGGTGTAGTCGGCATCATCTATGAGTCGCGGCCGAACGTAACCATCGACGCGGCCAGCCTCTGCCTGAAATCGGGCAACGCCACCATTCTGCGTGGCGGCTCGGAAGCGATTCATTCGAACCAGGCGATTGCCCGCTGCATCCAACTAGGGCTGGCCGAGGCCGAGCTGCCGGGGGCAGCGGTGCAGGTCGTCGAGACCACTGATCGTGCTGCCGTCGGTGCGCTGATCACCATGCCAGAATATGTCGATGTCATCGTGCCGCGCGGTGGCAAGGGTCTGATCGAACGTATCAGCCGCGATGCCAAGGTGCCGGTGATCAAACATCTGGACGGCATCTGCCACGTGTTCATCGATCAGGCTGCTGATGTCGGCAAGGCCATTCGCATCGCCGACAACGCCAAGACCCAGCGCTACGCGCCCTGCAACACCATGGAAACGCTGCTGGTGCACGCGTCCATCGCTGAGCGTGTCATGCCGCGGCTGGCTGCGATCTATCGCGACAAGGGGGTTGAACTGCGTGGCTGCGCGCGAACCTGCGAGTTACTGGGCAAAGAAGTGCTAGCCGCCAGCGAAGAGGATTGGTCCACCGAGTACAACGCCCCGATTCTGTCGATTCGAATGGTTGACTCGCTGAGCGACGCCATTGAACACATCAACCGCTACGGTTCGCAGCACACCGATGCGATCGTCACGGAAAACTTCACAGATGCGCGACGTTTCATCACCGAGGTCGATTCGGCATCGGTAATGGTCAATGCCTCCACGCGATTCGCGGACGGATTCGAGTACGGCCTGGGTGCAGAAATCGGCATTTCCACCGATAAGCTGCATGCACGAGGCCCGGTTGGGCTGGAAGGGCTGACCAGCGAGAAGTATGTAGTCTTCGGCGACGGCCACGTGCGTACTTGATGAGCGCTACTCGTACGCCACGGCGCATCGGTGTTCTCGGTGGCACCTTCGATCCGGTGCATATCGGGCACCTGCGAGGGGCACTCGAAGTGGCCGAAACGCTCGGCCTCGATGAGGTTCGCCTGGTTCCGAATTTCCGCCCGCCACACCGTGAGACGCCGAACAGCTCCGCGCAGGACCGTCTGGCCATGGTTCGGCTGGCGGTGGAGGATCTGCCGATGCTGGCGGTCGATGCGCGCGAGCTGGAACGCGACAAACCGTCGTACACCCTCGACACGCTGGAGTCGCTGCGTGACGAGCTGGAACACGACGACCAGATCTTTCTCATCGTCGGTTGGGACGCCTTTTGCGGGCTGCCCAGCTGGCACCGCTGGGAAGAGCTGCTCGATCATTGTCATATTCTCATCATGCAGCGGCCGGATGCCGACAGTGAGGCGCCGGAAGCGCTGCGGGACCTGTTGGCGGCACGCAGCGTGAGCGACCCGCTGGCGCTTGCCGGCAGCAGCGGGCAAATCGCCTTCGTCTGGCAGGCGCCTCTTGGGGTGTCGGCAACACGAATTCGTCAATTTCTGGCCAGCGGCCGGTCGGTCCGTTTTCTCGTACCCGACGCCGTACTGGCTTATATCAACGCGCACGGACTCTACCGGGCGTCGAACTGAGGTTGTTTCAAGTTATGCAAAATGATTCTTTGGTCCAGCTGGCCGTTAGCGCCCTGGAAGATCTGAAAGGCGCCGACATCACCACCATCGATGTCCGCGGCAAGACCAGCGTCACCGATTTCATGGTGATCGCCAGCGGCACCTCCAGCCGCCACGTGAAGTCACTGGCCGACAACGTGCTTGAGAAGGTCAAGGAGCAGGGCGTGCGCCCGCTTGGCAGCGAAGGCCTGGACGGCGGCGAGTGGGCGTTGCTCGACCTGGGGGATGTGGTGGTGCATGTCATGCAGGTGCCGACTCGCCAGTTCTATGACCTCGAACGTCTCTGGCAAGGCGCCGAGCAGAGCCGCGCGCAGCACGCAGGCGAGCAGGAATAATCGATCCATGCGGATCAAGCTGATCGCGGTGGGCTCGAAGATGCCGCGTTGGGTCGAAGATGGTTGGCATGAATATGCCAAGCGCCTGCCGTCCGAGCTGCCGCTGGAGTTGCATGAAATATCGCTTAACACGCGCGGCAAGAATGCCGACGTGACGCGGTTGATTCGCCAGGAAGGCGAGGCCATGCTGGCGAAGGTGCAGCCCGGCGAGCGGATCGTCACCCTGGAAGTGACGGGTCGCCCGTGGAGCACCGAGCAATTGGCGACCGAACTGGAGCGCTGGCGGCTGGATGCGCGCAACGTCAACCTGATGGTTGGCGGGCCGGAGGGGTTGGCGCCCGAGGTCTGTGCGCGTAGTGAACAACGCTGGTCACTGTCGCCGCTGACCCTGCCACATCCGCTGGTGCGCATTCTCATCGGCGAGCAGATCTATCGCGCCTGGACGTTGCTGTCGGGTCACCCTTACCACAAGTAGTACAGCCAAGCCCAAGATGTCCCAGCCGATTCCCCTCAAGGACCATGAAAAGGACGCCCGTCTGGTGCGTCAGCGCGTGCTTGTGGGCGGTGCAATGGTGTTGCTGCTGATCGGCGTGTTGATTGCGCGCCTGTATTACCTGCAGGTCGTGCAGTACCAGCACCATTCCACCCTTTCTGAAAACAACCGCGTCCATGTCCAGCCGATTCCGCCCAATCGGGGGCTGATCTTTGATCGGACCGGCAAGATCATCGCGGATAACCGCCCTAGCTTCAGCCTGACGGTGACTCGTGAGCGCGCCGAAGATTGGCGCAAGACATTGGATACCGTGGTCGAGGTGCTGGAGCTATCCAACGAGGAGCGTGAGCTGTTCGAGAAGCGCGTGCTGCAGGGGCGGCGGCCGTTCGAGCCGGTGCCGATCATGTACGAACTGTCCGAGGAGCAGATTGCTCGCATCGCCGTGGATCAGTTCCGTCTGCCAGGCGTCGAGGTTGCCGCGCAGCTGGTCCGGCATTACCCGCAGGGCGAGCACTTCGCGCATTCGGTCGGCTACGTCGGCCGGATCAACGAGGCGGAAGTCAAGCAGCTCGACCCGGTCAACTACAGCGGCACCCACCACATCGGCAAGACCGGCATCGAGCGGTTCTATGAGGACGCCTTGCATGGCCAGGTCGGTTACGAGGAAGTCGAAACCAACGCTCGCGGCCGGGTGTTGCGAGTGCTCAAACGCACCGATCCGATTCCAGGCAAGGACATCACTCTGACGCTCGATCTGGAGTTGCAGGAGGCGGCCGAGGCCGCGTTGGCGGGACGCCGGGGAGCGATAGTGGCATTGCAGCCTGCTACTGGCGAGGTGCTGGCGATGGTCAGTCAGCCGAGCTTCGATCCCAATCTGTTCGTCACCGGAATCAGCTTCAAGGCATATGGTGAGCTGCGCGACTCGATCGATCAGCCGCTATTCAACCGCGTGCTGCGCGGTTTGTACCCGCCTGGGTCGACCATCAAACCGATGATGGCGGTGGCCGGCCTCGACACGGGTGTCGTAACCGAAGACAGTAAGGTATTTGATCCCGGTTTCTTCCAGCTTCCGAATGTGAAGCACAAGTACCGAAACTGGAACCGCGGTGGCGATGGGTGGGTGGACCTGGAAACGGCGATTCTACGTTCCAACGACACCTACTTTTACGATCTGGCCCACAAGATGGGCATCGACCGGATGCACGAGTACATGACCCGTTTCGGCATCGGTCAACGTGTGGCGCTGGACATGTTCGAAGAGACCGCCGGCCTGATGCCGTCGCGGGAGTGGAAGCGGGCACGTTACCGGCAGCCCTGGTATCCGGGCGAAACCGTCATTCTAGGGATCGGGCAGGGTTACATGCAGACCACGCCGCTGCAGCTGGCGCAGGCGACCGCACTGATGGCGACGCACGGCGAATGGATTCGGCCGCATCTGGCGAAGAGCATAGAAGGCGTGTCGCCAGTCGATCCCGAGCCGGTGCCGGACATCCAGCTGCGCGACCCTGACTATTGGGATGCCGCAATCGATGGCATGGAAGCGGTACTGCATAGTGCGCGCGGTACGGCCAAGAAGGTCGGTGATACGTCTCTCTATCGCATTGCCGGCAAGAGCGGCACCGCCCAGGTGGTGGCCATCAAGCAGGGCGAACGATACGACAGTGAAAAGCTCGCCGAACGGCATCGTGACCACGCTCTGTTCGTAGCCTTTGCACCCGTGCATGACCCGCAGATCGCGGTCGCGGTCATGGTGGAGAACGGAGAGTCCGGCTCCGGTGTGGCGGCCCCGGTGGCCAAACAGGTCATGGACGCCTGGTTGCTCAACGAGGCGGGCGAGCTGAAGGCCGAGTATGCGCCGCAGCTGACGGCCGAGGGACCCAAGCCATGAGCGGGACATTCGACCGCACGCTCTCGACTACCGATGTGATGCGCCGTCGGGCGACGCTGCTGCAGCGCATGCATATTGATGGGGTCTTGCTGCTGCTTCTGCTGCTATTGGCGGCCGGTAGCCTGTTCGTTCTTTATTCGGCAGGAGGCAAAAACTGGACGCTGCTGATCAAGCAGGCCACCTCCTACGGTATCGGCCTGGGTGCGATGCTCGTTATTGCGCAGCTGGAGCCTAGATTCATGGCGCGTTGGGTCCCGCTCGGCTATCTCGCGGTCGTCGCGCTGTTGCTAGCGGTGGAATTCGTCGGCTACACGGCAATGGGAGCGACCCGCTGGATCAACATTCCCGGGGTGATTCGCTTCCAGCCGTCCGAGTTCATGAAGATCATCATGCCGATGACGATCGCCTGGTATCTGTCTGCACGGGCCCTGCCGCCCAATATCAAGCACACGGCAATCAGCCTGGGGCTGATCGTGGTGCCCTTCGTATTGATCCTTAAACAACCGGATCTGGGTACTTCGCTGCTGGTGTTGGTTTCCGGTGCGTTCGTGTTGTTCATCGCCGGGCTGCGCTGGCGCTGGATCCTGACCGCTATCGCGGCCCTGGTGCCCATTGCTGTGGCCATGTGGTATTTCGTCCTGCACAACTATCAGAAACAGCGCGTGCTGACCTTCCTCGACCCGGAAAGCGACCCGCTAGGGACCGGCTGGAACATCATTCAATCAAAGGCGGCGATCGGCTCGGGCGGTGTATTCGGCAAGGGGTGGCTGCTAGGCACCCAGTCGCACCTGGATTTTTTGCCGGAAAGCCATACGGACTTTATCATTGCGGTCCTGGCCGAAGAGTTCGGCCTGGTCGGCGTCTGCCTGCTGCTGCTGGTCTATCTGCTGTTGATCGCGCGGGGGCTGGTGATTACGGTTCAGGCGCAGACCTTGTTCGGCAAACTGCTTGCCGGCGCGCTTACGATGACGTTCTTCGTATATGTGTTCATCAATATCGGTATGGTCAGCGGGCTGCTGCCGGTCGTAGGGGTGCCGCTGCCCTTTATCAGTTTTGGTGGCACTTCATTGGTGACCCTGCTATCAGGGTTCGGGGTTTTAATGTCGATCCACACCCATCGCAAGTGGATCGCACAGGTTTGACTAGAGTGAATCTTTTGAATCCATTACGGCGTGGCTGGTTGATGCGAGCGCTCTGCGGGGCGGGTCTTTTCGGTGCGTTCGGCATTGCTCCGGCGGCTTTGGCGGCGGATTACCAGGGCGAAAAGGTCGCCGAGTTCGTTCGCGAAATGACCCAGGACTATGGGTTCGCCAGCGAGCAGCTGGTTGAAATGCTGGCGCAGGCGGAGCGCAAACAGGCGATTCTCGACGCCATTTCGCGGCCGGCTGAACGCGTCAAGCCATGGAAGGAATACCGTCCGATCTTCATCACCGATTCGCGCGTGGCCCAGGGGGTCGATTTCTGGCGGGAAAACCAGGCCGCGCTTGCACGCGCCGAGCAGGAGTATGGCGTGCCGGCCGAGGTGATCGTTGCGATCATCGGCGTCGAAACCTTTTATGGTCGTAACACCGGGAGCTATCGCGTCATTGATGCGTTGTCAACGTTGGGCTTTGACTATCCGCCGCGCCAGCCGTTCTTCCGCCAGCAGCTCAAGGAGTTCCTGTTACTGGCCCGCGAAGAGCAGGTCGATCCGCTGACACTGACCGGTTCCTATGCCGGTGCAATGGGCCTGCCGCAGTTCATGCCGAGCAGCTTTCGCGCCTATGCCGTGGATTTCGATGCCGATGGTCGTATCGATATCTGGAAGAACCCGGTCGATGCCATCGGCAGCGCCGCCAATTATTTCAAGCAGCACGGCTGGACGGCTGATGAGCCAGTCGTAGCGCGGGCGACGGTCAAGGGTGAACGGCACAGCGATGGTCTGACCGAGGGCCTCGAGCCGGTCAAGAATGCCGCCGAGCTGCGCCAACTGGGCTGGCAATGGCAGAGTGATAAGAACATGGCGGACGACACCGCCGTGACTGCCTTCCGTCTGGACGGCGCCGACGGTGACGAATACTGGGTAGGCTTGCCGAACTTCTATGTCATTACACGCTACAACCGGAGCGTCATGTATGCCATGGCGGTGCATCAGCTTGCCGAGCAACTAGCCCAGGCGCGGGGGACCCCATGACGGTTCGTTTGCTGGCGACGACAGTCGCCGTTGTCCTTGTGACCGCTTGTTCTTCATCACCGACGCCACCGTCGCCAGCGCCTACTCCGAGCGCGGGCATCAGTGGCCCCGATGAGTATTCCCGCCCGCACAAGGACGGCGCGCCCTGGTGGGACGTTGATGTGTCCAGTATTCCCGATGCGACCCCCACGCCACATAACGGGGCGTTCAAGGCCAATCCCTACACGGTATTAGGCAAGACGTACTATCCGATCGGTGATGGGCGCAACTATCGGGCCACCGGTACTGCGTCCTGGTACGGCACCAAATTTCATGGTCAGCCGACCGCCAACGGCGAGAAATACGATCTGTACGGCATGAGTGCGGCACACAAAACCTTGCCCCTGCCCAGTTACGTTCGGGTGACCAACATCGATAACGGCAAGACGGTAGTGCTGCGGGTCAACGACCGCGGCCCGTTCTATTCGGATCGGATCATCGATCTGTCTTTCGCGGCGGCGAAAAAGCTGGGTTACGCAGAAACCGGGACGGCGCGGGTGAAGGTCGAAGGTATCGACCCCGAGCAATGGTGGGCCGAGCGTGGTCAACCCGCACCGATGCTGCTGGCCCAGCCAAAGAAGGCTGCCAGTAAACCTGCCGGTAACTCGCTAGCGCAGCCGGTCGAGCAATACACGCCGCCGCCAGCGCAGCACGCAGGCGCAACCGTGCCGGTCCAAGTCGGCGATAGCGGCAAGGCGGCCACTGCCAAGCCTGGGGTATTCCTGCAAGTCGGTGCGTTCGCCAATCCAGACGCTGCCCAGCTGTTGCGAGACAAGCTCAGCAGCATGACCGCCGCGCCGGTATTCGTCAGTTCGGTGGTTCATCAGGATCAGATCCTGCATCGGGTGCGCCTCGGGCCGATCGACTCGCTGGATGAAGCCACGCAGCTCGAGCAGAGTGTCCGCCTCGCCAATCTGGGAAATCCACGGCGAGTACGGGGCGATTAAGGCCATGCCCGGGCCATCTATGGAAAACGACGCTGATCCAACAACTGTTTTTGCCAACACCACTTTCTGAGAGAGCAATGACTATCACCACCTTCGTGCACCGCCTGTTCCTCGTCACCGTGCTGGCCGTAGCGCCAGCCGCCTGGGCCGAGCCGATCATTCCGTCGCCACCGCAGCTGGCGGCGAAATCCTATGTTCTGATGGACGCGGCCAGCGGCAAGGTGCTGGTCGAGAATGCGGGCGATGAACGCCTGCCGCCGGCCAGTCTGACCAAGCTGATGACTGCTTACATCGCCACCCTGGAAATCCAGAAGGGCCAGATATCCGAAAGCGACATGGTCACCGTCAGCGAAAAGGCCTGGCGTACCGGCGGTTCGCGGATGTTCATCCAGGTCAACACGCAGGTTTCGGTCGACGATCTGCTGCATGGCATCATCATCCAGTCCGGCAATGACGCCAGCGTGGCCATGGCCGAGCATATTGCCGGCAGCGAAGAAGCTTTCGCTGACTTGATGAACAGTACGGCCCAGCGGTTGGGCATGACCAACACGCATTTCATGAACTCCACCGGCCTCCCGCATCCGGAGCATTATTCCTCCGCAGCCGACATGGCCAAGCTGGCTCGCGCCATCATCTATGAAGATCCGGCGCATTACGGCATTTACGCGCAGAAGGAATTCTTCTGGAACAACATCAAGCAGCCCAACCGCAACCTGCTGCTGTGGCGTGACAAGACCGTCGATGGGCTGAAAACAGGGCATACCGAAGAAGCTGGCTACTGCCTGGTGGCCTCGGCAGTGCGCGACGGCATGCGCCTGATCAGCGTAGTGTTCGGCACTGACAGCGAGCAGGCGCGCGCCGCCGAAACGCAGAAATTGCTGACCTACGGCTTCCGCTTCTTCGAGACCAAGACCTTCTACCAGAAGGGTGTCGAGCTAGCACAGTCGCGGGTCTGGAAAGGCCAGCAGGACAAAGTCAGCGCAGGGCTGGCGAACGACCTGACTCTGACCCTCCCACGCGGGCAACTGGACAAGCTGCAGGCCGGCCTGACCTTCAATCCCGAGCTGACGGCGCCCATCCAGCAAGGCGATGTGATCGGTAAGGTGGAAGTCACTCTCGACGGGCAAGTGCTGCAGAGCACAGACCTGATCGCCCTGCACGCCGTGGAAGAGGGTGGGTTGTTCCGCCGTTTCTGGGATAGCATTCAGCTGTTCTTCTTCAATCTCTTCAACTGATATCTCTTGAGCGCGCCCTGATTATTCGCCGGGCGCGCTTGCGGATCACGAGTCCGTCGCCATGACTGAAAGCAAAAGCGAAACACAGCCACCAAAAATCGAATTCCCTTGCGAACGCTATCCGATCAAGGTGATCGGTGATGCTGGCGAGGGCTTCAGCGAGGCGGTGGTAGAGGTGATCCGGCGACATGCGCCGAATTTTGACGAAACCACACTGGTGACTCGGGACAGTCGCAACGGGCGCTTCCTCTCCGTGCAGGTGCTAATTACTGCTACGAGTGTCGAGCAGCTGCAGGCGATCCATGTCGATCTGCGCGCTACCGGGCGCGTGCACATGGTGCTCTGATGAGTCATCGGTCAGCGGCCGCGGTTTTTGCATCCAATTTCCCTGCTTCGGGTATTCAACAATGAGTGCCGCTATCCTCGGCATTCGAGAGCTCGGACTGGTCGAATATCAGACGGTTTGGCAGGCCATGCAGCGCTTTACCAACGAGCGCACGCCTGAAACCGATGATGAGATTTGGTTGCTGCAGCATCCTCCGGTATTCACCCAGGGGCAGGCAGGCAAGGCCGAGCATTTGTTGTTGCCCGGCGATATTCCGGTGGTCCAGGCCGATCGGGGAGGGCAGGTGACCTACCATGGCCCTGGGCAGCTGGTGTGTTATCTGATGCTGGACGTCAGGCGGCTGGGCATCGGCGTACGCGAATTGGTCAGTCGAATCGAGCAAAGCCTGGTCGATATGCTGGCCAGCTACGATGTGCAGGCCTTGGCCAAGCCCGACGCGCCAGGCGTCTATGTCGATGGCGCAAAGATTGCTTCACTCGGGCTGCGTATCCGCAACGGGCGCTCGTTCCATGGCCTGGCGCTCAACGTGGACATGGACCTGGAACCCTTCGGGCGGATCAACCCCTGCGGCTACGCCGGTATGGCCATGACTCAGTTGGCTGATCTGATCGCTGGGCCGATAGCGTTTTCCGAGGTCAGTGCCCGCCTGTGTGAACAGCTGGTCAAGCACCTCGGCTACGCGCAGCAGCAGGCGCTGACGGGCGCAATAGACGGCTAAGCCGGGTGCTTGCTTATCCAGTGTGAGCGGGGCATGGCGGCTATAAAGACGCCTGCCCCCAGCAGGAGTCTAGGGTCAGGCGTTGTTCAACCCGATCAGTTCAGATTGAGGGTCGGAATCAGGCTGCTGTCGAAGGGCTGGCCCGGCACCGGCACCGGGGCGGCCAGGCCCAGGTTGTTCTTCTCGAACACCCGGTCGGCTCGGTAGCTGGAGCGCACCAGCGGGCCAGCGGCGACTTCCATAAAGCCCTTTTCTAGACCGATATCGCGGAAACGGTTGAATTCTTCCGGGCTGACCCAGCGCTTGACCGGTAGGTGGTTGCGGGTCGGCTGCAGGTACTGGCCGAGGGTGAGGATGTCCACGCCGATGGCGCGCAGGTCATCCATGGTCTGCAGCACTTCCTCGTCGCTTTCGCCCAACCCCAGCATCAGGCTGGTCTTGGTCAGCATCTCCGGACGATGGCGCTTGGCGTGCTCCAGCACGCGTAGGGTTTTCTCGTAGCCGGCGCGGGGGTCACGCACTTCACGGGTCAGGCGCTTGACCGTCTCGACGTTCTGCGCGAAGACTTCCAGGCCAGAGTCCGCTACGCGTTCGATGGCTTGCAGGTCGCCGTCGAAGTCCGGGGTCAGGGCCTCCACTACCACCTGCGGGGTGCGCTCCTTGATGGCGCGCACACAGGCGGCGTAGTGTGCGGCACCGCCATCGTCCAGATCGTCGCGGTCCACCGAGGTCAGCACGATATAGCGCAGCGCCATCAGCTCCACCGACTTGGCGGTGTTCTGTGGCTCCTCCTGATCCAGCCAGCCGTTGGGATTGCCGGTATCCACCGCGCAGAAGCGGCACGCGCGGGTGCATACCGAGCCCATCAGCATGATGGTGGCAGTACCGTTGGACCAGCATTCGCCCATGTTCGGGCAGTGGGATTCCTGGCATACGGTGCTCAGACGGTGCTCGCCGACATTGCGCTTGACCGCTTCGAAGCGGCTGCCGCTGGGTGCCTTGACCCGCAGCCACTTGGGCTTGGGTTCGAACACCTGGGGTTCGCTTGAGGCGCGGCGCTTCTGCCCGTCCTTGATCGCGGTGATGCCCTGAGTAGTGCGGAATTTATCGCCGCTGGCAACAGTTTTGGGCTGGGAGATATCGGACATCGGCAATCTGGGCTCCGCTAGAGGCTCCGTGGACGAGGCGGCTTGTGGCCGCCGTGAAGTTTATCACAGGCACTGACCGTTCAGTCCGTCTAGTACCGTGCGGTCCAGGCCGGCGGCCAGCCGCCGAGCGCGGGTTCAATCTTCCAATTGGCTGGCGAACTGCTCCAGGGCCAGCGCTACACTGAGCGCGGCGCACCCTACGAGGTGTTGTCGTGAACATGCTGCGCCAACGGGGCTTGGTCGATGTGTATGCCGTGCATTGTGCAGCTGGCCTACCAGCCGGCTGCTTCACGTGCATTATCAGGAGGCGGTACGGCCAATCAGGGATTGGCTACCGAGGCTGCGCGACCTGTCTGCGGATATGGGCGGCTCGGGGCCAGAGCATGGCCGGAATAGTTCGGCCATGCTCGCTAAGGCTCTGCCCGCAGGCGTCCCAGCAGTTCCTGCGTCGGATGGCCGTCGGCCGGCCAACCGAGCTGTTGCTGGAAGCTGCGGATGGCGTTGCGGGTATTGGCGCCGATGATGCCGTCTGCAGCACCTGGGTCGAAGCCCTGGTTCGACAGGCGCTCCTGCAGCTCGAGGCGCTCGGAGCGGCTCAGCGGCTGCTCGCCCTGTGGCCAGCTTGCCCGAACCTTGCCGGCGCCGTCGAAGCGTTCGGATAACAGACCGATCGCCAGCGCGTAGGAAGATGAATTGTTGTAGCGCAAAATCGCTCGGAAGTTATCCAGGACCAAAAACGCGGGACCGCGATAACCGGCAGGAAGCAGCAGGCTCGCCGATGCTTCATCCATGCCCGCCGGCAGCCCGTTCAGGCTGAGCTGGCGCCACTCAGCCAATGGCTTGCGGATGCTGCTATCGGCCATTGCGTAGTCGAACCCTTCCGGCAGGCTGACTTCGAAGCCCCATGGCTGCCCGGCTTTCCAGCCAGAGGCCTGCAGGTAATGGGCAGCGGAAGCCAGGGCATCGGCCGAACTGCTCCAAATATCCCGGCGGCCGTCGCCGTCGAAATCCACCGCATGAGTGTTATAGGTGGTCGGAATGAATTGGGTCTGACCCATGGCGCCAGCCCAGGAGCCACGCAGCTGGCCGGCGGCGACGTCGCCGTGCTCGAGAATTTCCAGCGCTGCCAGCAACTGACTCTTGGCGAAGCCCGGACGCCGGCCTTCATGTGCCAATGTGGCGAGCGAGCGAATCACGTCCTTGTCACCCATGATCTGCCCGAAGCTGCTTTCGAGGCCCCAGATCGCTACCAAGGTATTGCGGTCGACACCATAACGCGCTTCGATGCCATCCAGCGTCGCGCGGTGTTGACTCAGCAAACGCTTGCCGCCATCGACCCGCTGTTGCGAAAGGGCACCGTCCAGGTACTGCCAGACCGGGCGTGTGAACTCCGGCTGGCTGCGATCGGCAGTGATGATGCTTGGATCAGGGGTGATCCCTGCGAAGGCACGGTCGAACACCAGCGCCGAGATTCCAGCTTGAAGGGCTTCGTTGCGGAACGCCGCGCGCCACTCGGCGAAGCTTTGCTGCTCCGGCTCGGCTTCGGCCGGCTTGTCCGGTTTGACCTCGGTAATGGTTGTCGTCGGCTGACTGGGTGTGGCCTGTGTAATTGGTGTGATGGGCTCGGCGGCGCAGGCGACCACGATGCTCAGGGCTGACCCGGCAATCAGGGTACGCAGCAGCAGTACGGGAACGAAGGTGTAAAGCATGCACCACTCTCGGCAAGTCATCGGCAGGTGACATTATCACGCTTTGGATAGCTTGGCTTTTCAAGCCGCCAGAAGGACCGAAGCCTCCCAGCTGGTGGACTGGGAGGCTTCACGGCGGTAGCTGCCTTTGCCTTTTTTCGGCTGTTCCTGGCGGCTGCGAAACAGGGGTTGCGCCACCAGGGTCTTGGCCTTGTTCGGCCGCTTTCGTTGCTTGCTCATTACGTACCCTCTTGGTTGCCTCTAACAAGGCGAGGGCATCATAGAGACTGTACAAAAAATGTCCAGAGCGATAGTTCGACAGTGAGCTTCAAGTAAGCGAGTAAAAGCTGGGCGGTATCGACGCGGCACCTACGGCATCGATTCGCTTCCCGTTTCCCGTTTCCCGTTTCTCGCTTCCCGCTACAGCCGGACTCTACGCCCACTCAACTGAAGGCAGACATCCGTCAGCCCGACCCAAGGATCACCCTCGGCCTGCCCTTTGATCTGTTCATCGATGCGCTGCGCATCCATCAACAGGCGCTGCCAGCCTGCGGCATCGTGGCGCTGCAGCGCCCTGCTGACCAGCGGTTTGCGTTTGTCCCAGACTGGCGGGCGCGCCTGGCTGAAGGCGCGGTCGAGCGGCACGCCCTGACTGTATTGCTGAGCAATATTGGCCAGTTGGCGAACCTCGCGAGCCACGGCCCAGAGGATGACGGGCGCTTCGACGCCTTCGCCGCGCAGGCCGGTCAGCATCTGCAGGATGTGCTCCGGCTGACCCAGCAGCGCAGCGTCGATCAGGCCGAAGACATCATAGCGGGCGCTGTCGGCGACGGCGGCCTGCACGGTTTCGGCAGTCACCTGGCCACCTTCGGCAAGGAGTTTGAGCTTTTCGATTTCCTGAGCGGCGGCGAGCAGGTTGCCCTCGACACGTGCCGCGATCAGCTCCACGGCGTCCTGGTCAGCCGCCAGTCCGGCCTGGGACAGGCGTTGACGGATCCATTGCGGCAGCTGCTGAGCATCCACCGGCCAAATTTGCAGGAATTGCACCTGCTTGCCATCGATGAGTGCCTTGGCCCATTTGGTCTTTTGCGTATTGCCGTCGAGCTTGGGCAGGCTGACCAGCAGGACGGTGTCCTCGGCCGGACGCGCCAGGTAATCGATCAGCGCCGTGGCCCCCTTGTCGCCGGGCTTGCCGTTGGGCATGCGCAGCTCCAGCAGGCGCTTTTCGGCGAATAGCGAGAGGCTGGCCCCGGCTTGGATGAGTTGCCCCCAGTCGAAACCGGTCTCGACGTTGAGCACCTGGCGCTCGCTGAAGTCCTGCTGACGGCAGGCGTCGCGGATAGCATCACAGGCTTCCTGACAGAGCAGGTGCTCGTCGCCGCTGACGACATAAACCGGCGCGAGCGGGCCTTGCAGATGCTTGTCGAGTTGGGCAGGGGAAAGTTTCATGAGGTCCAGAGAACGGCAGCCACTGTGGTGGCTGCGCCTTCATCACTGAATGGGTAGTTCGATGGGGGATTGCAGCGGACGTTGGCTCTGCTCACGCATCTGCGCCTCGATGGCTTCGGCTTCAGCGCGCCGCCTGGCCTCGGCGGTCTGCTGCAGTTGGTCGAGCTGTGCCGGGGTGATGCCGCGGATGCGCATGCTCAGCTGCTGCAGAAGCTCGCGGCGCATTTCCTGACGCAGCTGATCGGCTTCCTGGTCGGACCCGATGAGGTTGCTGCTGTCATGTACGTAGACTTTCTGCACCTCGACGCTGTCTTCCAATAGCACGGTGTTTTGCGGGCCCCGGAATTCATAATCGAGCACACTGGTCAGTTCGTATTCGGCACTGCGCGCCGAGGTTGTATAGCTGGCGGTGCGCTGGCGGGTCTGTTCGCGGACCAGATCAAGGGCGTAGCGCGCCCCCGGGAAGACACGGACGCCGTTGTCCTTGAGCAATTCCTCGAGCTGCTTGGCGGTCTCGCCATAGCTGTTGCGCGCCTGCAGGTTGATTTCCTCGAGGGCGAAGCTGGTTTCGCCAGTGCCGCGTAGCTGAAAACCACAGGCGCTCAGCAGCAGGGCCAGGCCGGCCACCACGAGATTGCGTTTGATCATCTTGTTATCCCCTTGCCAGCCTTGGCGCGCGGCGCCGAGGCGAATCAGTTAGCGACGATATTGACCAGTTTGCCGGGCACCACGATGACCTTGCGAATCGTCAGTCCTTCGGTGAAGCGCACCACATTCTCGTTGGCGCGTGCACTGGCTTCGACTTCTTCGCGCGAGGCGCTGGCCGATACTTCAATCTGCCCTCGCAGCTTGCCGTTGACCTGTATTACCAGGGTCAGGTTGTCCTGAACCAGTGCCGTCTCATCCACGGTGGGCCAACGAGCATCAATGATCGCGCCGTCGTGGCCCAGGTTGGTCCAGACTTCGTGACAGATATGCGGAGTGATCGGTGCCAGCAGCAGGGCTACGGTTTCCAGGCCCTCTTGGAGCAGGGCGCGGTCTTGTTCGCTGATCGTTGCGGCCTTCTCCAGTACGTTCATCAGCGTCATGACCTGGGCGATGGCGGTGTTGAATTTGTGGTGCTGCCCGACGTCCTGGCTGGCCTGCTTGATGGCGAGGTGTATCGCGCGGCGTACGGCTTTCTGCTGATCATCGAGGCTGGCAAGATCCAGCTTGCCGGCCGCGCCAGCGCTGACATGGGCATGAGCCAGGCGCCAGACGCGTCTCAGGAAGCGGCTCGCACCCTCGACGCCGGAATCGGACCATTCCAGGCTCATGTCCGGCGGTGAGGCGAACATCATGAACAGGCGGCAGGTGTCAGCACCGTATGCATCGATCATCGCTTGCGGGTCGACGCCGTTATTCTTCGACTTGGACATCTTCTCGGTGCCGCCGATTTCCACCGGCAGGCCATCGCTGGCGAGCTTGGCGCCAATCACCTTGGCCTTGGCATCACGCTCGACGATGACGTCCGCTGGGTTGAACCAGTCTTTGCCACCGTTTTCCAGGGTGCGGTAGTAGGTGTCGGCGATGACCATGCCCTGGGTCAGCAGGTTCTTGAATGGTTCGTTGGAGCTGACCAGCCCTTCGTCACGCATCAGCTTGTGAAAGAAGCGGGCGTAGAGCAGGTGCAAGATGGCGTGCTCGATGCCACCAATGTACTGGTCCACCGGTAGCCAGTGATTGGCAGCCGCTGGGTCGACCATGCCCTGGTCGTAATGCGGCGAGGCGTACCGGGCGAAGTACCAGGACGACTCGACGAAGGTATCCATGGTGTCGGTTTCGCGCCGAGCGGCGGCGCCGCACTTGGGGCAGCTGCAATCGTAGAATTCAGGCATGCGTGCCAGCGGTGAGCCGGCGCCGTCCGGGACCACATCTTCGGGCAGCACCACCGGCAGCTGATCTTCCGGCACCGGCACGTCGCCACAGGCATCGCAGTGAATGATCGGGATCGGGCAACCCCAGTAGCGCTGACGGCTGATGCCCCAGTCGCGCAGGCGGAACTGGGTACGCGCCTGGCCGAGCCCCTTGTTTTGCAAGGCAACTTCCATGGCGTCGAATGCGCCGTCGAAATCCAGGCCGTCAAATTCAGCGGAGTTGATCAGTTCGCCGTGCTCGCCATAGGCATCGTTCCATGGCGCAGGTGTCCCGTCGCCGGCGCTGGTGCGCACCACCGGCTTGATCGGCAGGTCGTACTTGGTGGCGAAAGCGAAATCCCGTTCATCATGGGCAGGCACTGCCATCACAGCGCCTTCGCCGTAATTCATCAGCACGTAGTTGGCGACCCATACCGGCAGCAACTCGCCGGTCAGTGGGTGCTGGACGCGCAGGGATGTGGGCAGGCCTTTCTTCTCCTGGGTGGCGATGTCGGCTTCGGCCACGCCGCCACGTTTGCACTCGTCGATGAAGGCCTGTAGGTCGGGATCGTTCTGGGCCGCCAGGGTGGCCAGTGGATGCTCGGCCGCCACCGCAACATAGGTGGCGCCCATGAGCGTATCGGGACGGGTGGTGAACACCTTCATCACGCCTTCGCTGCCGATGCTCGCGACATCGTAGGGGAAGCTGATCTCCATGCCGCGTGACTTGCCGATCCAGTTGCGCTGCATGGTCTTGACCTGCTCGGGCCAGCCATCCAGTTCGTCCAGGCTCTCCAGCAGCTCATCCGCGTAAGCGGTGATCTTGAAGTAGTACATGGGGATTTCGCGCTTCTCGATCAGCGCGCCGGAACGCCAGCCGCGGCCATCAATGACCTGCTCGTTGGCCAGTACGGTCTGGTCGACAGGGTCCCAGTTGACGGTGCCGTTCTTGCGGTAGATCACGCCTTTTTCATACAGGCGAGTAAACAGCCACTGCTCCCAACGATAGTAGTCGGGTTTGCAGGTGGTGACTTCACGCGTCCAGTCGACCGCCAGGCCCAGGCTTTTCAGCTGAGTGCGCATGTAGTCGATGTTTTCGTAGGTCCATTTGGCCGGCGCAACCTTGTTCTTCATCGCGGCGTTCTCGGCCGGCATGCCGAACGCGTCCCAACCCATGGGCTGCAGGACATTCTTGCCTTGCATACGCTGATAGCGGGCAATCACGTCGCCGATGGTGTAGTTGCGCACGTGGCCCATGTGCAGCTTGCCGCTGGGGTAAGGGAACATCGACAGGCAATAGAAGGTGTCCTTGCCTGGCTGTTCACTCACTTCAAAGGATTTCTGCGTGTCCCAGTGGGACTGCGCGGCGGCTTCGATTTCGCGGGGCTGATACTGTTCGTACATGGCTACTGGCGTTGAATAGAGGCTGGCTGTTCGCGAAGCGGCGAAGGCTGCGGAAATGCCGGGCTGAGGCCTGGCGAAGACGGCGGCGCTACGGGCGAATGCGAACGCATGGAAGCGCCGTAGCATACATGACCCCCAGCGACCGAGGGAAACCCGATTTACCGGCGCGGCGCGGCTCCGTTGGTCGCGGGCGGCGTCGTCGTTCGAGGCTGAGCTACGCTTGTAGAGGGGGCGGGACGAACGAAGAGGTGAATCATGGCTAGAGAACGCCAGGCAGATGAGGGCAACCTGTACGGACGCGTGCTGCAGCGGCTGACGGTGGCCCTGGAAGAGGCGGAACGAACCGCAGATGGCAATGCCGCGGCTATGGGCGAGCTTGAGGTTGGCGGCTTGACCCCTGCTGAGTTCGACCTAATCCGTGCGTATCTTCAACAGGATTCGCAGTGGCTGTCCGGATGGCACGCGGCCGCCGAGGAGCAGGCGCAGCTGGTGCGTCAGGCGACGCGTCCAGCGCTGCGCAACGTACTGCGCCACCATCCGGGCAGGCGCAGCAAACAGGCACCCCTGTCACTCCAACAGGCGATGAACTGTGCGCTCTGTGGTGCCAGCGTGACTTGGCCCGAAGGCGCAGGTCCCGTCGCCTGTTCGGCCTGCGGCTCTCAGCTGCTCCGTGCAAGGCAGCGGTTGCATACCTACCCAAAGCATTGACGACGTCCCGGCTGCCGACAAGCGGCCGCTTCGGCGGGTAAAGTTGCAGCGATCATTTGCCGGAGCTGCATATGCCGATTCGCTATTTTTTCAAACAACTGCTGCTGCCCCCGGGCGGCCTGCTACTGCTATTGCTCGCCGCCTGGTGGCTCCGTCGCCGTGCGCCGCGGCTCGCCGCGCTCTGTTTCGTGCTGGGATTCGGCGGGCTGTGGCTGATGAGTCTGCCAGTTACCGTGGAATGGGCGGCGCGGGCACTGGAGCGCGAGACGGCGCTGGATCAAGCGGAATGGCCGGATCTCGCGCAGCAGGCGCAGGCGATCGTGGTACTCGGCGCCGGTCGTGAGCAGGCCGATCCAGGTTGGGGGGCGGATCAGCCCAGCCATATTGCGCTCGAGCGGCTGCGTTACGCCTCACGGCTGGCCAAGGCATCGGGGCTGCCGATTCTGGCCAGCGGCGGATTACATTATGGCGAGCCACCGAGTGAAGCCTTGCTGGCCGCCGAGGCGCTGCAGCGCGATTTCTCCACGCAGACTCGCTGGCTTGAAGAGCGCAGCCGCACCACCTGGGAAAATGCGCTGTACAGTGCCGAGATGCTCAAGGCTGCCGGAATCGAACGGGTCGTACTGGTGACTTCGGCGTCGCACATGCCAAGGTCGCGTTGGTGCTTCGAGCAGAACGGCCTAGAGGTGATCGCCGCGCCCATGGGCTTTCTCGGCGTGCCCAACGGGCGGCCTTTCGGCGGCTGGCTGCCCGAGTCGAAAGCGGTCTGGCAAAACGGACTGCTGCTCAACGAGGCGGTGGGACTGCTGGTCTATCCGCTGCTCTATGACGGCAACGCCAAATGAAGGGATGAGCCGTCATTGGCGCACGATCGTGTCGGTCAGGCCGGCCGGGGGCGGATCAAGCCCCAGCCAAGCAGGAGCACGCATACCAGAATCAATGGCCATGAGCGCCAGTGCAGGTACGGTGTCAGTCCCTGCATCGGCGTGACTTCGCCGTACAGGACCGCTTCCTCGAAGGCAGGAACCTGCTCGGTGATGCGTCCCTGTGGATCGATCAGTACGGTGACGCCGTTGTTGGTGGCACGAATCATCCAGCGTCCGGCTTCCAGCGCGCGCATCTGCGCCATCTGCAGATGTTGCAGCGGTCCAATGGAGTGGCCGAACCAGGCGTCGTTGCTGACGGTGAGCAGAATATCGCTCTGGGCGGCGAGGCTGGCGGCAAATTCCGGATAGACGACTTCGTAGCAGATGAATGGCGCGATCTGGTGACCCTTCGCCTGCAATAGCGCTTGCTCCGGCGTGCCCCGGGCAAAGTCGGACATCGGTAGATCGAAGAAGGTGATCAGGCCGCGTAACAGGTCCTGCAAGGGTACGTACTCGCCGAAAGGCACCAGTTTTTGCTTCAGGTAGGTGCCGTGTGCCTCGCCGACGGTCGTCAAGCCATTGTAGTAACGCAGCTCACCTTCGATGTTGGGCTGGCGTATCGGCACGCCGGTGATCAGCGCCGACTGACGTTCTTTGGCGAAGCGGTTCATCATCGTCAGGTAGCCTTCGGCGTGCTCCTTGAGGATCGGCACGGCGGTTTCCGGCCAGACGATGAGGTCGACGGGGCGGCTGCGGAAGGTCATGTCGCGGTAGAGCAGCAGCTGCATCTCGAGCTTCTGCGGGTCCCACTTGATGCTTTGCGCGACGTTGCCCTGCATTGCCGCGACCGTGATCGGCTCGGCCTTGGCCGTCGTCCACGGGTGTTGGCCGACGCCCAGCGCGCCGCCCCAGACCGCCGCCAGGATTGCCAGCGAGCCAGCCAGCGCGCGCTTGCGTGCGAACAGACGAGGCAGCTCGGTCAGCAGGGTTGCGGTCAGTACGATCGCGAAACTGAGCAACCAGACACCGCCAAGGGGCGCAAGCCCGGCCAATGGGCCTTCGAGCTGACTGTAGCCGGCGTAGAGCCAGGGGAATCCGGTCAACACCCAGCCGCGCAATGCATCCAGTGCGAGCCACAGCGCGGCGAACACCAATGGAGCGAGCAGCGGGGCATGTGCCGGCCTCAGCCAGCGCGACCAGAGCCAGCCGAGCAGCGCGAAGAACAATGCCAGGCCGGCAACGAAACCGAGCGTAAGCGTGCCCGCCAGAATGGGCGGCGCCGAGCCGAAGTCATGAATGCTGACGTAAACCCAGCTGACGCCCGAGGCGAACAGGCCGAACCCGTAGCACCAGCCGCGACTGGCGGCCTGCTTTGGCGCCAGTTCACGCAGGCCGAGGTAAATCAATCCGATCGACAGCAAAGCCAACGGCCAGATATCGAACGGCGCGAGCGACAGCGTAGTCAGGGCACCAGCGGCAAGCGCCAGCAGGTTGCCCGGCCAGCCGGGGCGGGTGATCCAGCGCATGGGAGTTCCTTGAAAGACCATCGCCGACACGGCGGCCGGCGGTGGGAGTACGGAGCGGACGAGTCTACCGAAGGTTTCGGTGCGCGGGCAGGAAGCCTAGCGGCTTTCTGTTTCCGTGCGGGTCAGGCGCAGCATGTGCACGCGGCGGCTGTCGGCATTCAACACTCGGAAGCGGAAACCGTCGATTTCGGTCACCTCGTTGCGCTTGGGCAGATGACCGAAGGTGCTCATGACCAGGCCGGCCACTGTGTCGAACTCTTCGTCCGGGAACTCGCTTTGGAAAAATTCGTTGAAACTGTCGATCGGGGTCAGCGCCTTGACCAGGAAGTCGCCGCTGGGCAGCGGGCGGATGTAGCTGTCTTCCTCAATGTCGTGCTCGTCTTCGATATCGCCGACGATCTGCTCCAGCACGTCTTCGATGGTAACCAGACCAGCGACGCCGCCGTATTCATCAATGACGATCGCCATGTGGCTGTGGTTCGCGCGGAACTCGCGCAGCAGGACGTTGAGGCGCTTGGATTCGGGTACGAAGGTGGCCGGTCGCAACAGATCCTTGATATCGAAAGGCTGCTGTTCGTCCTGCAGAATCAGCGGCAACAGGTCCTTGGCCAGCAGTACCCCGATCACCTCGTCGAGGCTGTCGCCGACCACCGGGTAGCGCGAGTGGGCGGCGGAAATGATCGCCGGCAGGAACTCCTTCGGCGACTGGTCGGCGCGGATGCTCATCACTTGTGAGCGTGGCACCATGATGTCGCGTACCTGCAGGTCGGCCACCTGAATGGCGCCCTCGACGATTGCCAAGGCTTCGTTGTCCAGCAGTTTGTTCTGGTGGGCGCCGCGCAGTACTTCCAGCAGCTCCTCACGGTTTTTCGGCTCGTGGGCAAAAGCCTGGGTGATTTTCCCAAACCAGGACTTCTGCCCGTTGCTCGATCGGTCTTCGCTCATGTTTTTGACTCAATGGTCCTTGCGGTGCCCGTTTGGGCTATTCGGTGGCGTAGGGGTCGGCGTGACCCAGCTCTGCCAGCAGTTGGCGCTCGAGACTCTCCATTTCTTCGGCTTCGTCGTCGTCGATATGGTCGTAGCCGAGCAGGTGCAGGCAGCCATGGATGACCAGATGTGCCCAGTGCGCCTGCGGCGCCTTGCCTTGTTCGGCCGCCTCGCGCTCGACCACCGGTACGCAGATCACCAGATCCCCGAGCAGCGGGATATCCAGCAATTCGTCCGGTACGTCGGCGGGAAAGGACAGCACATTGGTGGCGTAGTCCTTCTGCCGCCAGGTGCGGTTCAGCTCGCGGCCCTCGGCTTCGTCCACCAGGCGGATGGTCAGCTCGGAATCGGCACTGCGCTGGCGCAGCGCCAGTTCGCACCAGCGGCGCAGGTCTGTTTCGTCAGGCACCGCGTCGTTGCTGGCGCATTGCACATCGAGTTCAATCACCGTGGCTGTCCCGAGCACCCCGTTTCCCGGCTTGGGGCTGGTTGTCCTCGAAGGCCTCGTAGGCTTCGACGATGCGCTGCACCAGAGGGTGGCGCACCACATCCTTGGGCTTGAAGTGGGTGAAACTGATGCCGTTGACGTCCTTGAGCACTTCAATCACGTGCGACAGGCCACTTTTGGTGCCGCGTGGCAAATCGACCTGGGTAATGTCACCCGTTATTACCGCAGTGGAGCCGAAGCCGATGCGGGTAAGGAACATCTTCATCTGTTCCAGCGTGGTGTTCTGGCTCTCGTCGAGGATGATGAAGCTGTTGTTCAGCGTGCGCCCGCGCATATAGGCCAGCGGTGCGATCTCGATCACCTGCTTCTCGATCAGGCGTGCCACGTGTTCGAAGCCGAGCATCTCGTAGAGCGCGTCATAGAGCGGGCGCAAGTAGGGGTCGATCTTCTGCGCCAGATCGCCCGGCAGGAAGCCAAGCTTCTCCCCGGCCTCGACTGCCGGACGTACTAGCAGGATGCGACGGACCTGCTCGCGCTCCAGCGCATCGACGGCGCAGGCGACCGCCAGATAAGTCTTGCCGGTACCGGCTGGGCCGATGCCGAAGTTGATGTCGTTGTCGAGGATCGACTGCACGTAACGCTGCTGGTTGGCTCCGCGTGGACGGATATTGCCCTTGCGCGTGCGCAGCGAAATGTTTGGCGTGGTGGAAGAGTTGTTCAGCTCTTCCATCGCGGATTCCTGCAAGAACAGGTGGACCATGTCCGGCGAAAGCTCTGTGCTCTTGGTCTCGCGGTACAGGCGTCGCAGGAGATGTTCCGCGGCTGCGGTCACGTCGGCTGGGCCGACCAACTCGAACTGGTTGCCACGATTACGAATTTCCAGTTCCAGGCGCTGTTCGATCAAGCGCAGATGCTCGTCGAACTGACCGCACAGATTGGCGAAGCGGTTGGCTTCAAAGGGATCCAGGGTGAAACGATGAGGTTCTATGGGGGCGTTCAAGGGCTTTTGATTGACCTGCTCTGCATATAAGGTTTGATGAGAATAGCGCCGCGCGACGAAAAATACAGCGGCGTGACGGCCCTGGCGAACATGCGACTGACGCTCGTTCGAATGCCAGCCGCAGCGCGGGCCTGCTCAGCTCGCTGTTTGCTCCAGCAGCGTGCCACGCAACGAGTGCGGCAAGGCATCGTCGATATATACGTCGACGAATTGGCCGATCAGGCGCGGATTGCCGCAACGGAAATTGACGATGCGGTTGTGCTCGGTGCGGCCCTGAAGCATGCCCGGGTCTTTCTTGGAGTAATCGGTGACCAGAATGCGCTGCTGCGTACCCACCATCCGTCGGCTGTTCTCGAAGCCCTGCTGACTGATGCGTTGTTGCAGGACCGCCAGCCGCTGCTTTTTCACCTCGTCCGGCGTCTCGTCGACCAGATCCGCCGCCGGCGTGCCGGGCCGCGAGCTGTAGACGAAGGAATAGGAGAAGTCGAAGCCGACGTCTGCGATCAGCTTCATGGTCTGCTCGAATTCCTTCTCGGTTTCGCCGGGGAAACCGACGATAAAGTCCGAGCTGATCAGAATGTCCGGTACCGCTGCCTTTAGCTTGCGAATCCGGGATTTATATTCCAGTGCCGTATGGTTGCGCTTCATGGCCGCCAGCACGCGGTCGGAGCCCGACTGTACTGGCAGGTGCAGGTACTTCACCAACTCCGGCACTTCAGCGTGGGCCTGGATCAGCGCGTCGGAGAATTCCAGCGGATGGCTCGTGGTGTAGCGAATGCGGTCGATGCCATCGACCGCGGCCACCACGCGGATCAGTTCGGCCAGATCGGCGGTGCGTCCGTCATGGGTGGCGCCACGGTAGCCGTTGACGTTCTGGCCCAGCAGCGTGACTTCACGAACGCCGTTTTCGGCGAGATGGACCACTTCGGCGAGCACATCGTCGAACGGTCGGCTGACTTCCTCGCCGCGCGTGTAGGGCACGACGCAGAAGGTGCAGTATTTGCTGCAGCCTTCCATGACCGAGACGAAAGCCGTCGGGCCATCGACGCGCGGCTCGGGAAGGCGGTCGAATTTCTCGATTTCAGGGAAGGAAATGTCCACTTGCGGCTTTTTCGTAGTACGTGCCGCGTCAATCATTTCCGGCAGACGGTGCAGGGTCTGCGGGCCGAACACCACGTCGACGTAGGGCGCACGGTCGCGGATCGCCGCGCCTTCCTGGCTCGCCACACAGCCGCCGACACCGATCACCAGCTGCGGGTTGTCCAGCTTCAACTCACGCCAGCGACCCAGTTGCGAGAACACCTTCTCCTGGGCCTTTTCACGAATCGAGCAGGTATTGAGCAGGATCACGTCGGCCTCAGCCGGGTTGGTGGTGATCTCGAGAGGCTGCTGCTCGCCCAGCAAGTCGACCATGCGCGAGCTGTCGTACTCGTTCATCTGGCAACCATGGGTTTCGATATAGAGCTTGCGGGTCATGTTACGGGGCCGGCGTTGTGCAAAAAATGACCGGCGATTATACGGCCAGGACGTGGGCGATAAAAGCGGAAGAGCAGCGGTAAGCTTCAAACCAAGTTTCAAGTAAAAAGCCGAACCGTTTTACACCCATTTTGGTGCCAGCTCGCTTGCAGCTTGTTACTCACCCGCCGTCTGCAGGTCCATCAGATAATCGCGAAAGATCTGTCCCAGCACCTGAGTGGCGATTTCCAGCTCGTCGCGGCGCATCTGTGCTGAAACGCGATCGGCCGTGTCCAGTGCGTCTTCCTCACCATTGACCGCCGACATCTTCAGCACCACATAGGCCTGGATGTTGTTTGCCGGCACGCCTTCGCCGCGAAAGAACATCACGCCGAGTCGGTGCTGCGCCAGAGCGTGGCCCTGAAGGGATGCCTGTTCGAACCAGTGCAGGGCCTTGGCCAAGTCGCGAGGCGTGCGACGACCATCGTAATGGTATTCACCAAGCTCATAGGCGGCCTGCAGATCACCTTCATTGGCGGCCTGCTCGCACGCGCGCAGGGATTCACGCATCGCTTCCGGGGCAGTATTGAGCGCACAGCGGGAAGTTGCCGGAATCAGCAGCGAATTGCCGCCTGCGGTGGCCAGCAGGGGCGTGAGAAGCAGCAGGCAGCCAAGGGCGAGGCTGCGGCCGGTGCGAGTCATGGATCAAGGCGCCTCGAAGAGCAGGGCGGTGACTGAATGTCCGGCAGAAACGAGCCGACGTTCACATTATGGATAAGCCGATGCCTGCTTACAAAGGCTTTGATGGCGCGTGTTCGGCTTTTATGCAGGCGCGCTGCGCTCCTCGCGAAGATTCCCTGGCAAATTCAGCAACAGCCAGGCAGTTAAGGGGCAGACCAGTGCGAGCCAAAGCTGCTGATAAGCACCGAACGGGTTGGGTCCGATCGACAGCCCGGTCCAGGACAACAATGCCAGCATCAGCGCGCCGCAGGCCACGCCTGCAGCGGCCTGCCGCCGCGCGGGCCATTGCAGCAGGCCGGCGTAAGCCACCAGCAGTGCACTGAGCAGGCCCAATGCGAGCGCGTAAGGTGCACTCCAGCCGAGTTGCCGAGCGAGTTCGAAGAAGGCGCACAGTCCTATTACGACTCGGCCCCAGGTAGGGCGGCTCCAGACCCACTGGCGGCTCAGCGTCAGCGCCACCACGCCGACCAATGGTAGTCCGAGCAGCAGGGTCGCCTGCAATAACCAGCGCTCTGCTTCTAGAGTGTCGAGGCCGAATGCCTGTCTTGCCAGAGCGCAGGCCCCGGTGCCGGCCGCCAGGCTAAAGGCGAGCAAGGCACAGAACAGGGCTGGCTGGTCCGGCTCGCCATAACCGCGGCGCGCCGTCCCGATCCAGATCGCGCTGGCCAGCGCGGTGACCACTAGCAGTGCAGCTTGTAGCAAGTCGGACATCAGGCTGATTTCAACCGGGAAAAGGCGCGCTCGGCGGCATCGAGGGTCAGCTGCAGCTCCTTGTCGCCATGGGCAATGGAAGTGAAGCCGGCTTCGAATGCGCTGGGCGCAAGATATACGCCGCCCTCGAGCATCAGGTGGAAGAACCGCTTGAAGCGCTCGGCGTCGCTGCCCATGACGTCGTCGAAGGTGACGATGTCGTCCGCTTCGCTGAAATAGAGACCAAACATGCCGCCGACCTGGGTGGTGACGAAGGGAATGCCGGCGGCCGCTGCGCGCGCCTTCAAACCCTGCAGCATGCGGGTGGTGTAGGCGGTGAGTTCCTCATGGAAGCCGGGACGGCTGATGAGCCTCAGGGTGGTCAGGCCGGCAGCCATCGCCAATGGATTGCCGGACAGGGTGCCCGCCTGGTAGACCGGACCCAGCGGGGCGATGCGCTCCATGATGGCGCGCTTGCCGCCGAAGCAGCCGACCGGCATGCCCCCGCCGATGATCTTGCCGAAGGTGGTCAGGTCCGGGGCGACGCCATAGTGGGCCTGGGCACCGCCGAGGGCGACGCGAAAGCCGGTCATGACTTCATCGAAGATCAACACCACGCCATGTTTATCGCATTGCTCGCGTAGCCCCTGCAGATAACCGGGTGCCGGTGGTACGCAGTTCATATTGCCGGCGACAGGCTCGACGATGATGCAGGCGACCTCGGCGCCGACCTCGGCGAGCATTTTCTCGACGGCGGCCAGGTCGTTGAACGGCAGGGTCAGGGTGTGTTTGGCGAACGCCGCCGGCACGCCCGCAGAGCTGGGTACGCCCTGGGTCAGGGCGCCGGAGCCGGCCTTTACCAGCAGGCTGTCGGAGTGCCCGTGGTAGCAGCCTTCGAACTTTATGATGCTGTCGCGTCCGGTATAGCCACGAGCCAGGCGAATGGCACTCATGGTCGCTTCGGTGCCGGAGCTGACCATGCGCACCATCTCCATGGACGGCACCAGGCTGCAGACCAATTCGGCCATTTCGGTTTCCATGGCGGTCGGCGCGCCGTAGGACAGACCATGTTCCAACTGGCGCCGCACTGCGTCGAGGACCTCGGGATGGCTGTGGCCGAGAATCATCGGGCCCCAGGAGCCGACATAATCGACATAGCGCTTGTCATCCTCGTCGATGACGTAGGCACCTTCGGCGTGCTTGAGAAACAGCGGCGTGCCGCCAACGCTCCGGAACGCGCGAACTGGGGAGTTTACGCCGCCGGGAATGTGATTCTGCGCATTGGCGAAGAGGGTTTCGGAACGGGACATGCGGGCCTCTCGATCAAGGAATACGGGAATACAGGTTGGACGCGGGCGTCCTGCCATGACGCCGGTCAGCTACCGGCGAACAGTTCGCTGAAGGCATGCGCGCGACGTTCGACCTCGCTGGCCGACTCGGCCGCGAACAGCGCATGCACCACGGCGACCAGGCTGGCCCCACGCGCGATCAGATCCGGCGCGTTTTCCAGCGTGACGCCGCCGATCACGGTAATCGGCAGGGTGATGCGCTGCCGTGCCTGCTCGAGCAATTCCAGGGTGGCGGCCGGGGCGCCGGGCTTGGTGTTGGAATCGAAAAATCTGCCGAAGGCGACATAGCTGGCGCCCTCATGAGCGGCCTGCTCAGCCAGGTCCAGGCGAGCATGACAGGTCGCCCCGATGACGGCTGTGCGGCCCAGCAGGGCCCGCGCCACCGAAAGCGAACCGTCCTCCTGACCCAGATGCAGGCCGACGCCCAGGCGTGCAGCCAGTTCGGCGTCGTCATTGATGATCAGCTGAGCGCCGTGGCGTTCACAGAGCTCCCGCAGTGCCTCGGCTTCACGTATCCGACGCTTGTCATCGTCGGACTTGTCGCGGTACTGCAGCAGCCGAGCGCCGCCCTTCAGCGCCGCCTCGGCGTACGGCAGCAGACGCCCGTCGGCCAGCAGCTTGCTGTCAGTGATGGCGTAGAGACCGCGCAGCTTGGTGTCTTTCATCTGCAGGCTCCAGTCAGGGCAGATCCAGCGGCAGCCTACGGGGGATGTACTGTCCGCGGCCGGGGGATTCAGCATCACGAAGGGTGCGCCAGGTGTAGTCGAGGGCGGATTTGACGGCGCTGGCGAGCCCTTCGCCAAGGGCCAGACGGCCGGCGAGAGCACTGGCCAGGGTACAGCCGGAACCATGATAGCTACCCGGCAGACGCTGGCAGCTGAAATCGTGTCGGCTACCGTCGCGCGAGTAGAGACGGTTGTGGACCTCGGTCTCGTCGCCGTGTCCGCCGGTGATCAACAGATGACGAATGTAAGGCAATAGCTTCTGCGCGCACTCGTCGGCGCTGCCCTCGGGCAATTCGGCAAGAATTCGCGCTTCGGGCAGGTTCGGCGTAGCGATAGTCGCCACCGGAAACAGGCTCTCGCGCATGGCGTAGCCGACTTCGTCCTTGCCCAGTGCGCCGCCGCCGCCAGCGCGTAGCACCGGGTCGCAAATCAGGGGTACGCCGGGCAGTTTCTGCATGATTTCCAGCACTGTCTCGACCATTTCCACCGAGCCGAGCATGCCCAGCTTGACTGCAGCGATCGGCAGATCGGCGATGACCGCATTGGCCTGGGCCAGCACCCAGTCGCGATCGAGCACGCGGAAATCGCTAACATCAACGGTGTCCTGCACGGTCAGTGCGGTGACGGCCGGGGCGGCGTGACAACCCTGAGCGATCAGCGCTTCTATGTCCGCCTGCAATCCGGCGCCGCCACTCGGGTCGTGGCCGGAAAGGCAGAGAACGACAGGGCGAGAGCAAGGGCCGGTCATCGATGGGTTCCCCGTATGCGTGGCGTAATGGTTGGCCAGGGCTAGGCGCAGCCAATTTTAAGGCGTGCGAGCTTATCACCAATCGACTTGGGCGGCTTGCACGGACGAGTGGCGAGCGCGTTGATTGCAGAACGGCCTCGTGGGTTCATCCTGGCATGCTAAAGTGCCATCTATTTGCGGGCCGCGAGCGTTCAGGGAGCCGGATTCTTCTGACGCGGCCCGGCAGGTCTTAAATGCCATGCGCTACTTTTTCATCTTCATTCTCGGTCTGCTGCCGACGTTGGTTGGCGCAGTCGTGTTCGACGACAGCACTCGGCGTCTACCGCTGGGTCATCACATGGCGGTGCTGGAGGACCCCGGCCGGGGCGCCACCATCGCGGATGTGCTCGCGCTCGATGCGGCCGGGCGTTTCATCGATCATCGGGACGATGTGCTCAATGCGGGCTATTCGCGTTCGGCCTTCTGGCTGCGCGTCGACTTGCAATACCGCGCCAATCATTCCCACGAGCGTAATCGCTGGTGGTTGGAGCTGGCGTACCCGCCGCTGGATCGACTGGATATTTATCTGCCTGATGGTCAGGGTGGCTACTACATAGCCGGGCAGAGCGGCGACTCGTTGCCTTTCAGCCAACGGCAGATCAAGCAGCGCAACCACCTGTTCGAGCTGGAGCTGGCACCTGACCGGCCGCAACGGATCTACCTGCGGGTGGAGAGCGAGGGCTCGATCCAGGTGCCGCTGACGTTATGGGCGCCAGTGGGCTATCTCGAGGAGCAGTCGGCACACATCTACGTGCTGGCAATTATCTATGGCGTGCTGCTGGTGATGCTGGTCTACAACCTGTTCATCTACCTCAGCGTGCGAGATCGCAGCTACCTTTATTACATCCTTTATATCGGGTCGTTCGGCCTCTACCAGGTCTCGGTCAACGGCCTGGGCGTGCAATATCTCTGGCCTGACTCGTCATGGTGGGCCAATGCGTCCACGCCGTTTCTGATCGGTGCGGCGGCCCTCTTCGGCAGTCAGTTCGCCCGTAGTTTCCTGCATACCCGCGAGCACAGCCTCTGGATCGACCGCGCCCTCATCGCGCTGATGGCGTTCGGGGGGCTGACCATGGTGTTAGCGCTCACGAACAGCTATTCGCTGGCGCTGCGCCTGGCCACCTTGCTCGCGCTCTGTTTCATTGTGGTGATCCTCATCGCCGGAAGCGTGGCCTGGTACCGTGGGATGCGTGTGGCCCGTTATTTTTTGATCGCCTGGACGGCCTTTCTCCTCGGCGGATTAATCAACACGCTGATGGTGTTGGGCTATCTGCCGCACACTTTTATCACCATGTATGCCGGGCAGATCGGCTCCGCCCTCGAGGTTGCGTTGCTATCGCTGGCATTGGCCGACCGCATCAATGCGATGCGGGAAGAGCGCGCCATTATGTTGGAGGAAACCGGCCGGAAGCTGGAGGAGATGAACCGCGAGCTGGCCGAGAGTAATCGTCTCAAGGATCAATTCCTGGCGAATGTCACCCATGAGCTGCGCACGCCCATGCATGGCGTTTTGGGCGGCCTCGACCTGATGCGGACCCTCGAGCTGACTGGCGAACTGGAACAATACCAGCGCATCGCAACTGGCTCGGCCCGCGAGATGATGCGCTTGGTCAACGATATCCTCGCTCTGACCGAACTGCAGGCCGGCAAGCTTCAGGTGCGTAATGAGCCGTTCGGGTTGCGGGCAATGGTCGACGAGCTTTATATGCTTTACGGGGCCCGTGCTGCGGTGCGTGGGGTGGGATTCGAGCTCGACCTTGCCAGCCGGCTGCCCGATAGGTTGGTCGGCGATGCCGCCAAGCTGAAGCAGTGCCTCGGCTATCTGCTCGACAACGCCATCAAGTTCACCCTGCAGGGACGCGTGACGCTGGCATTAACCGGACATGACGAGGCTGATTCCCGGTTCATGCTGGAAGTGGACGTGACTGATACCGGGGTCGGTTTCAAAACGCCCGCCGATGACACTCTTTTTCACTATTTCCGCCAGCTGGACGGCAGCATGACCCGACAATATGGCGGTCTGGGCATCGGCCTTTCACTCTGTCGGCAGCTGGTCGAGTTGCAAGGCGGTGAAATCTCTTATCAGTCGGAACCGGGGCGGGGCAGCCGCTTCAAGGTGCGCCTGCCGCTCCAGTTGCCTTGAATCCATCCGATATTGGCCCGAGGCTGTGCCGAATCAGCGAAGCCGGAACATGCCCGGCGATTTCCCAGACGCGATGCGCAGGTTTTGGCCGAAACCTCACTTTTTCAGCGCAAGTATGCGTGCTTCACTCTCCTTGCGGGTCGTTGAGAGAGGCGACTCGCGTCGGCCCGGCGATATCCAGACGGTGAGAGGGAGCGACCCCTTCGAGATCACCGCAGCATCTTTCAGCCTGGTCGATCACCGCTTTCGCCTGCCGAGGAGACGACCGTGAGCCTGCATCAATATGCTGAAACCCACGAGGTGCTGAACCAAGTCCCGCCGCTGGACGGTGCGAACCTGTATCGCCTCGACCTGCCGTTGCAGGAGTGGGTGCGACGTTACAAGGGCGGCTGGGCCGAGTCGCGGCTGGACGCCTACGGCGCACTGGCCGGTGGTCCGCTGATGGCGGCGGGCTTTCTCGCCAATGACAACAAGCCGGTGTTCAAGAGTCACGACCGCTACGGGCACCGTATCGACTTGGTGGAGTTCCATCCGGCCTACCATGAACTGATGCGTACCGCGGTCGCGCACGGCATACCGTCGCTGCCCTGGACCAATCCTCAGCCGGGAGCTCAGGTCGCTCGTGCGGCGTTGATGTACCTGCATAATCAGGCCGAATCGGGCTCAAGCTGCCCGCTGACCATGACTTACGCCAGCGTCCCCGCCTTGCGCCTGCAGCCCGGCGTCGGCGATCTCTGGCTGCCAAAGATCCTCAGCCTCGAATACGACCCGCGCAACCTGCCGATGGAGCAGAAGAGCGGCGTCACGATCGGCATGGCGATGACCGAGAAGCAGGGCGGTACTGACGTGCGCGCCAATACCACCCGTGGGCATGAAGTGGGGGCACGCGGTCCCGGGCAGCTGTACGAGTTGGTCGGGCACAAATGGTTCTGCTCGGCGCCCATGTGCGATGCCTTTCTGACCTTGGCACAAACCGACAAGGGCTTGTCCTGCTTCCTGCTGCCACGACATCGTCCAGATGGCAGCCGCAACCAGTTCTATATCCAGCGGCTGAAGAACAAACTGGGCAACTGGTCGAACGCCTCCAGCGAAGTCGAATATCGCGGGGCTCTAGCCTGGATGATTGGCGAGGAAGGCCGCGGCGTGCCGACCATCATCGAAATGGTCTCCTCGACCCGCTTCGACTGCATGATTGGCTCCAGTTCGTTGATGCGACAGGCGCTGACCCAAGCCATGCATCACTGTGCGCATCGTCAGGTCGGTGGGCGGGCACTGTCCGAGCATCCGCTGATGCAGAACGTGCTGGCCGACCTGGCGCTGGAAAGCGAGGCCGCGCTGGCGTTGACCATGCGCATGGGTCGCGCGCAGGACAATCCTTTCGATGAGCAGGAAGAGAAATTCGCCCGGCTGGTTACCGCCATCGGCAAGTACTGGATCTGCAAGCGCGCGCCGGAAATGATTGCCGAGGCCAGTGAATGCCTGGGCGGAGCGGGCTACGTCGAAGAGACCATCATGCCGCGCTTGTATCGCGAGGCGCCGGTCAACTCGATCTGGGAGGGCTCGGGCAACGTGCAGTGCCTGGATGTGCTGCGCGCTTTGTCGAAGGAGCCCGGCGTGATCGACGTGCTGTTCGCCGAACTTGGCGATGGCCATGGCGACACCCGCCTTCAGGCGCATATCGCCCGGCTGCAGGCCGCGTTCACCGACACCGCCGATATCCAGTACCGCGCCCGCCAGCTGACCGAAGACGTCGCCGTCGCGCTGCAGGCCAAACTGCTGCTCGAAGCCGGCAACAGCGCTGTCTCCGATGCCTTTATCGCCAGCCGCCTGGATGGCCATGGGCGGGTCTTCGGTACGTTGCCGCGCGGGCTGGACATCAGCGCCTTGCTGGCGCGCAGCGCGCCCTTCGTCGAGTAGGTCGGTATGGCGTCCAGGCTGCTGGCGGCGTTCTGCCTGTCCGTTCACGCCAGCATTACACTGCGCCTGAATCCGCCTAGACACGGCGCCGCCAAGCATGGTCCGAACCGACCGTGCGAGCCGCCCCGTGCGTCAAGCGGCTGCGCCGTATCCTCTACTTGGTCGTGAGATACGAATGCCACCCCAGGACTGGCTCCCCTCTATGTATCAATGGTTGGGGCGCGGATCGATCATGGGTCGGGCGGCCGCCTCGGTTCGGTGATTCTCCGCGCGCTGGTGCTACCGCTGTCATCGAACAGCAGGCAAGATGTTTCCAATGACCGAACAAGGGAACCATCATGAAGCCAGCAGGCGAAACCTTCCGTATTGCCACCAGCGCTGAGGCGGCCGTGGATCACCTTGCCGAGTTGCATCAGCATGCCACTTCGTCATTGCACCAGGCGCTGAAGCGCTACGTGGCGTCGCGTCAGGAGCCGGATGCGACCGAGCGGGCGATGTTCCGTTACCCCGAATTGCGCCTGACCTACGAGTGTCATGGCGAGGTGCCGGCATCTACCCGTGCCTACGCCAAGGTACAGGCGCCGGGCGTCTACAGCGTCACCGTGACCCATCCGGCGGCGTTTCGCAGCTATCTGCTCGATCAGTTGCGGCCGCTGATGCATGACTTCGGCGTGAAGGTCGAGGTGCGCATCAGCGAGCGCAACATTCCCTATCCCTATGTGATCGAGCAGGGCGACGAGCTGGCCGGTACAGGCGTAACCGCGGCTGAACTGGCGCGGGTGTTCCCCAGCACCGATCTGTCCGCCGCCACCGACGACATCGCCGACGGCCTCTATGACTGGGAGCACGCCGATCCCTATCCGCTTGCCTTGTTCGACGGGGCGCGGGTGGACTTTTCCCTGCGCCGGCTGGTGCATTACACCGGCAGTGACTGGCGGCATGTGCAGCCGTGGATTCTGCTGACCAACTATCACCGGTACGTCGACCAGTTCATTCGCCATGGCCTCGACATGCTGCGCGACGACACCCGCTTCGTGCGCATGGTGCTGCCGGGCAACATCGTAATTGAGCGCGGTATGGAGGAGGGCGAAGCCCAGTCGATCATCGGCGGTGTGCTCTGGCACCGCTACCAGATGCCGGCCTATCACCTTCAGGCGGCCGATGGCGATGGCGTTACCCTGGTCAACATCGGCGTCGGCCCCTCGAACGCCAAGAACATCACCGATCACCTGGCCGTGCTGCGCCCGCACTGCTGGCTGATGATCGGCCACTGCGGCGGCCTGCGGCAGTCACAATCGATCGGTGACTACGTGCTGGCCCACGCCTACATGCGTCGTGATGGGATTCTCGACCGGGTGCTGCCGCCGCACATCCCGCTGCCGGCGCTGGCCGAAGTGCAGCAGGCACTGCAGGAAGCCGCCGCGCAGATCACCGGCGACAAGGGCGAAGCGCTGAAGAAGCGGCTGCGCACCGGCACCGTGCTGACCTACGACGACCGCAACTGGGAGTTGCGCTGGGCGCAGGAACGGCCGCTGATCAACCTATCCCGTGCAGTTGCAGTGGACATGGAAAGCGGCACCATCGCCGCCCAGGGCTATCGCTTGCGGGTGCCCTACGGCACCTTGCTTTGCGTTTCAGACAAGCCGCTGCATAGCGAGATCAAGTTGCCGGGCTCGGCCAATGCCTTCTACGAGCGCGCCGTGACTCAGCACCTGAAGATCGGCATCGCCGCGCTGGATCTGTTGCGCAACCAGCTCAACTCGCTGCACTCGCGTAAGCTGCGCAGCTTCGACGAGCCCCCGTTCAGGTAACCGAACGGTCAGGCCGGATAGCAAAAGCCCGAGTCCTGCTCGGGCTTTTGCGTTGTCCTGCTTGGGTGCGTCTTCAATGCAGCGCGCGCACCATGTAGACGGCAGGGATCTGATAGCTGGCGAGATTGCTGGTCTGTGGCTGATCCAGCTGGGTATGCGCGGCGTAACCAAGGCGGGACCAGAAGGCTTCCGAATCCTGTACCGAGACCAGCGCCGAATATCGCAGCTTCTGGGTGCGGGCCTGCTCCAGGTTTTTTTGCACCAGGGCCGGGCCGATACCGCGGCCGCTGGCACGACGGGAGACAGCAAGGTCGTGCAGGTACAGGCAATCGGCTTTGGCGTGATGCTGGAATTCGCCGTCCAGTGGGGTCACCTTGCCGACCCGCGAATGGTAGGCGAAGAGATAGGCGCAGACACCGAGGGCATCTTCCGCGACCCAGGCCAGCTGAGGGCAGGCGGCAAGGCGGGTGCGGATCACCGCTTCGTCTTCAAGGACTGCAGCGGCATAGGATTCTTCCTGAATCGACATCACGGCAGGAATATCGCGCGCCTGCATCGCTCTCAACTGGAACATCTGAACACTCGAACGGACTCGGCCGGCTCTGCGACCGCAACGGGCCGGCGATCATACGCGATCAGAAGAATAGGCGTAAGCCAGCCGACGGAAGGGCTGATGCCGCATGCCTCACGAGCGTGGCGGGCGCTCGCAGGACGGTAAAATGGCAGCGGAGATTCCGCCTGGTGGCCACTGGCGAACATCCGGGCTGGATCTGTGGCGCCGCACCGTGTTTCGTCCGCATGCGGCTGGTCGGCGTAAGGCTCGTGATGACTGACGTCAGCACCTTTTGCGGGCATAATCCTTAGTTAGCTACTTATTCCCTGAGTCCGTCATTGAACAATTCACACCACCCTCTGCTTGGCGTCCTGCTCATCCTCGTTTCGTGCCTGACGCTCGCCACGCACGATGGGCTGTCCAAGTACCTGACGCAGCTCTACCCGGTGTTCCTGGTGATCTGGGCGCGGTACATGGCGCAGACCCTCCTGATGTTGACGCTGTTCACGCCGCGCATGGGGCGCCGCGTCTTTCATACGCTGCGGCCCAGGCTGCAGCTGTGTCGCGGAATCAGCCTGGTCGGCGTCAGTATGCTGTTCATCAGTGGGCTGAGTTACATCCCGTTGGCCGAGGCTACAGCGGTGATTTTCTTGACTCCGTTGCTGGTGACCATCGCATCGGCGCTGATGGGCGAGCGGGTCAGCCGCAGTCAGTGGCTAGCGGTGGGCTGTGGCCTGCTCGGCGTGATGATCATCGTGCGTCCGGGCGGTGCGCTGTTTACCCCGGCGATTCTGTTGCCCTTCGGTGCGGCAGTCAGTTTCACGCTTTATCAGCTGATCACTCGCCGGCTCAGCAGCACTGACCATCCGGTGACCAGCAATTTCCTCACCAGCCTGGTCGGCAGTGTGGTGATGAGTGTGCTGGTGATTTTCAATTGGCAAACGCCGACCCTGCATCACGCGCTGATGATGGCGGCGCTCGGGGCGATGGCGATGAGCGGGCATCTGCTACTGACCAACGCATTCCGTTTTGCCAGTGCCGCCACGTTGGCCCCGTTCACCTATGCGCAGATCATCTTCGCCGGGGTCGTGGGCTTCTTCGCCTTCGGACATGTGCCGGATCTCGGCGCGATCGTGGGCATGGCGATCATCATCGCCAGCGGGCTCAGCATGGCCTACGTTCAGGGGCGCCAGCCGCGTCCTCGACTTGATACACCCGCGGATGTGTCGTAGGGCCCTCCGCGCAGCTTCCAACACGTGACCGAACAAGGGCGACTCGACCCTTGCGTGCGCTTTATCAGGAAAAACACATGCAACGAATTTCTCACCACACCCTGCGTAACGACTTCCGCCGGCTGCTGGCCTCGGACCGCTGTTATCACACCGCCTCGGTATTTGATCCGATGTCGGCCCGTATTGCCGCCGACCTCGAATTCGAAGTCGGCATTCTCGGCGGCTCGGTTGCGTCGCTGCAGGTATTGGCGGCGCCAGACTTCGCACTGATCACCCTCAGCGAATTCGTCGAGCAGGCAACACGCATCGGGCGCGTGTCGCGCCTGCCGATCATCGCTGACGCCGATCACGGCTACGGCAACGCGCTGAATGTCATGCGCACCGTGGTCGAGCTGGAACGCGCCGGAATCGCCGCGTTGACCATCGAAGACACCCTGCTGCCGGCAAAATTCGGCCGCAAGTCCACCGACCTGATCGGCATGTTCGAGGCGGTCGGCAAGATCCGTGCGGCGCTCGAAGCACGGATCGATCCGGAACTCTGCATCATCGCCCGTACCAACGCTGGCGTGATCGGCCTGGAAGAAGTGATCGCCCGGGTGCAGGCCTACGAGGCCGCGGGTGCCGACGCGATCTGTCTGGTCGGTCTCGAGGATTTCGAGCAACTGGAGCAAGTTGCCGAAAAGCTCAGCGTGCCCTTGATGCTGGTCACCTACGGCAATCCACGTCTGCGTGACAACGAACGACTGGCTGCGCTCGGCGTGCGGATCGTGGTCAACGGTCACGCCGCCTACTTCGCGGCGATCAAGGCGACTTACGACTGTCTGCGCGAGCAGCGCCAGATCAATGCGTCCGATCTCAACGCATCGCAGCTGTCGGTCAAGTACTCAACCGCTGACGAGTACATGGTCTGGGCAGAGGAATACATGCAGGTCAAGGAATAACCGCCACCTGCAGCGCCGCCGCCAGCGCCCCTGGAGATCCGATGAGTCCACGTCTGCTGACGTTCATGGTGGCCTTCGCCGCGTTTCTCGGACCCTTTACCCAGACGGTCTACGCGCCGATCCTGCCAGAGTTGGGGGCGGCGCTGGCGACCACGCCGTTGCTGATCAACCTCAGTATCTCGATCTTCACGTTTGTGCTGGCGTTCATGCAGATCGTCTACGGGCCGCTGGTGGATCGCAACGGTCGCAAACGCATCCTGCTGCTGGGGCTGGCGGTCTACGTCGGCGCCTCGCTGGGCTGCTTTCTGGCGCAGAGCATCGAATTGCTGCTGGTGTTCCGCGCACTGCAGGCGGTGGGAATCGCTGCCGGTGCGGTGGTGGCGGTCACGGTCATCGGTGATCGTTTCGAGGGTGCGGAGCGCGGCCGGGCGATGGGCTCATTCCAGATGATGGTGGCGCTGGGCCCGGTGGTTGGTCCGGTCGTCGGCGGCTTCATCGGCGAGCATGTGGATTTTCACTATGTGTTTCTGTTGCTGGCGGCGGTTGGCGCACTCGTCTTGCTGGCCAATGCGCTCTGGCTGCAGGAAACGCTCCCCGCCAACGTCACGCCCAACGCCTTCCATCCCACCGAATATCTGGACGTGCTGCGCAACCGCCAGGGATTGGCGATCATGCTGCTGAGCTTTGTGCAGTACTACGCCTTCTATAACTACTTGGTGTTCATGCCACGGGTGCTCGACACCTCCTACGGCCTCAGCGCCAGCGAGAAGGGGTTGGTCTTCCTGCCGCTGTCGATCGCGGTGGTGGTCGGCAGCTTCGCCGGTGGTCGGTTGTTGGCGCGCTGGCAGCCACGGCCGATGCTGCTACTGACCGCCAGCTGCAATGTCCTCAGTGTGCTGCTGTTTCTCGGCGTTGCTCAGCTGTCGCTTGCCTGGCTGGTGATGGCGGCGGCCGCGTTTGGCTTGTTCCTCGGATTGTCACTGCCGGTGCAGACCAGCCTGCTGATGGATCTGTATCCGCACAACCGCGCCACCGCCGTGGGCAGTTACAACTTCTTCCGTTTCATGGGGATGGCCACGGGACCGGTGCTAGGGTCCTGGCTGTATCAGGATTCGAATCTGACCCTGCTCTACGGCTTTGCGACAGCGGCATTTCTGCTGGCCGTGCTGCACGCACGGATGCGCTTTCGCTAGCCGCTCAGAACAGCGCGCGCTCGGCCTTGAGCATGAAGAAACCTTCGCAATGGGCGTTCTGCCCAGTGTAGACGCCGCACTCCGACCCGCTCAGGTTGGAGTCGGTATAGGACAGGTCCAGGTGGATGCCGAGTAGCGGGCGGGACAGGTTCAACGACCAATCGTCAAACACCCGCACACTGCCGCCGACGTGGTACATCGGGCTGTCCATCGAGTGGCTGGCATATTTCAGGCGTACGTCGAGGTCAAACGGCCGAAACGCCCCGAGTTCCAGCAGCAGCGTGCTGTCGGTACGCCCCGGCGAACTGCTCAACGCGCCACCCAGGCGGCTTCCAGCCAGATTGATGCCAGCGTAGTACTGATGCCGGTCCCAGTTTTCCATTTCGGGGAAGCTGTAGCGGATCACACCCAGCTCAAAACCCGGTGTGTCGGCAAAGCGCTGCTGGGCGTAGCCGACATACGTATTCAGCTCCAGCGTGCCTTGGAGAAGACCCATGCTCGGTGCCCATTGGCCCACGTACATGCCGCTGGTGTGGGCCAGGTCCAGGCCTCCGCGAAAGGTGCTTCCGGCGGTCGGGCTGACCAGGCCCTGGGCCATGCTGCGGGTAGGAGCCGTGCCGAGTTTAAGGTCGAACTGTCCGACTTCGCGCTCGACGATCTGTGGTTGACTGGCGCATCCGCCGAGGCCGAGCATCAGCGCCATTGCGAGTTTCTTGCTCATACACCGATTCACTGGTGGATTTGATACAAGCCGCCCGTTGGCGACCGCAAAAACGGCAAGTCCACAGCGCCAGAGGTGGTGTCTGCGCTCGCTTGCCTGATCAATCGCGGGAAGGGTAGACGATGCAGCCTCGATGGGGTCCCCGCTCGTCGTTTGACGCCAAGCTAACGACGGACGGGTGCCGGTTAGTTGGCGACCGGTAATACTGCTGGGTTGACGTTGCGCTGGAACGGTTGTCCGCTACGCCGATCCAATAGGTTGGTACCAAATGACCTGTCTTCAGGCAGGTGGGAGGCAATGATGGCCACGGGTTGGGCGAACGAAGGCGCCGTGCAGGAGCAGATCGACAGCACCATCGAAGATGCGGTCCAGCGAGCGCGTAGCCGATTGGGGCGAGGCGAAAGCCTGACGCACTGCGAAGAATGTGATGCGAAGATTCCTGAGGCGCGACGGCAGGCAGTCCAGGGCGTACGGCTCTGCGTGAAATGCCAGGCGGAACAGGATTTCCAGGAAGCGAAGTTCAGCGGCTACAACCGTCGCGGCAGCAAGGACAGCCAGCTGCGTTGATTGTGGCGGAACGTTTGTCGGTCATAGGCAGCAGCCGATGCACGGCCGCGCGAAACCAGAGCTTCGTTCGCCGACCTGCGTTGGTGCTGCGGGCCAATGAAGCGGAGCACGCCTAGCCTCGCGGCGACGCTCCGGCTGGCATGGTGAAGGTAAAGGTCGTGCCGGTTTCGGTTGCCGAAGTCGCCTGCATCCGGCCCCCGTGTGATATTGCGATTTCGTTGGCGATATAGAGACCCAAGCCGAGCCCGGATTGGGTGCTGGAGGGTTCGCGCCAGTACGGCTGGAACAGCTGACTCAAGCGCTCAGGTAGGATCGGCGTGCCCTGATTGTTCACGGCCAGGATGAACTCGCCGGCTTGGATGCGTGCGCTGACCGATACGCTGCCGTCCGCCGTGCCGTGGGTAAGCGCGTTGGCGAGCAGGTTGGATAGCAGTTGTGCCAGGCGATCCGAGTCGCAGCGGACGGCATCGAGCGGAGCGATGTCGGCCTCGATTAGCCGCTGTGGATGGGCGCTTTGCATCTCCGAGACGATATGGGTCAGGACGTCACGCAAGTTGCTGCAGTCGCGAAGGATCAAAGGGATCCCATTACCCAGGCGGCCGCGCGCGAAATCCAGCACATCGTCCACCAGTCGCGACGCACGGCGAGCCGCGGTGAGCATGTGGTTGGCAATGCCGGAAACCGACGGCTCCTTCAAGCGCCGCAATAGTAGTTGGGCCCCGGACATGATCGATGACAGCGGGTTGCGCAGGTCGTGGCCAAGCAAGGCAATGAACTGTTCTCGCAGTTCTGCCGTCTGCTTGGCGTCAAGCAGAGCAGCCTCGGTTGCTTCGAATTGTTCCTCGGCCTCCAGCTGACTCGCCAGCAGCTTGGCAAACGATTCCATCATCGCGGATATAGACGGCCTGGAAAACGTGGCCGGTAGCGGATCAAGCGCGCATATCGTGCCGAAGAAACTGCCATCGGCACGAAACACTGGCACCGATAAATAGCTTTCGAAGCCGTACAGCTTAGGCGTGTGATGGTCACCGTAACGATCGTCCTCACTGGCCTTTTCAATGATGATCGTTTCGTGGGAGGTTTGAATTTCGTGGCACAGCGTAGTAACCACATCCAGCTCACCACCTACATGCAGCCCGAAATCGATCTTGTCGAGAACCGCGCAAGCCGTCCAGGAATCATGGGTAACGCGGGCGACGGCGGCGAAGCGTAAACCGGTGGTTTCGCAGATGATTTGCAGAATGGCAGGTACCGCACTGATGCGGCTGATAGTTGCGATGTCGTCAGTCACCGATCGGCTCATGGTGATCATGTCTGGATATTGGCAGAGCAGTTGGCTGGCTACTTTAACACGCTGATGTGGACCGGCCGCCGCAGCCGGTCCGTTTAAAATGCCCAGCTTTAGCCGTGAGGCGTCAAGGTAGGTGCCGCGCTTGCCGGTAGCGACTGCTTGCGCATCAGCAGGTAATGCACCGCGCCACCGAACAGCGCGCCCAGCAGCCAGGCGAAGCCCGACAGGCTTTCCAAGCCGGGCATCCATACCGAGGCTACCGAAAAAACCGAGCTGAGCCCGAACGCGATGATCGCTTTGCGGTTCCAGCCGGCGTTGAAGTAGTAGGTCGAGCCGGGCTCGGCCGAGAATAACTGCTGCACGTCCAGTTGCTGACGGCGCACCAGGTAGTAATCGGCGACGATGATACCGTACAGCGGTGCCAGCACGGCGCCCAGTGTATCGACGAAGGCGGCGATGCCGACTGCGCTGATGAACGACACCCACAATGCACCAATAAAGAAGGCGATCGCGGCGGTAATGAAGCCGCCGGTACGGGCGCTGATGCGTGCTGGTGCCAGGTTGGCGATGTCGTACGCCGGCGGGATGAAGTTGGCGACTAGATTGATGCCAACGGTGGCGGCAAAGAAGGTGATCGCGGCGATCAGCGTAAGGCCGACATTATCAATGCGTGAGACAATATCGGTGGGGTTGGTCAGCGTTTCGCCGAACACCACCACCGTACCAGCGGTGATCACCAGCGCGATCAGCGAGAAGACCGCCAGGCTCACCGGTAGGCCGAGGAAGTTGCCAATGCGCATCTGCCGCTCATTCTTCACGAAGCGCGCGAAGTCGCCGTAATTGATCACCACCGCCGCGAAGTAAGCGACCATGGTGCCGACCACCGCGGCGAAGGCTGCGATCGGACCGCCAGCGTAGCTGCCGGAGCCGCTGAAAATGCTGCCCAGCGCGCCGGCTAGGCTCGGGCCGGCCTGGTAGCAGATGGCGATCATCATCGCGATCATCACCAGATAGACCAGCGGCCCGGCCCAATTCAGGAAGCGCGTCACCCAGTCGACACCGCGTACGAACAGCGCGACTTGAAAAACGCAGACAACCACATAGGCGACCCAGTCGATCGCTGTCAGCCCCAGCAGCGTGGCTTCCGAGCCCGAGCCGAATAGGGTGCGAATCAGCAGCGCCACGGCGGTCGAGGCGAAGTAGGTTTGTACGCCATACCAGAAAATCGCCACGATGCCGCGCACCACCGCCGGGAAGTTCGCGCCGCGCACGCCCATGCTGGCGCGAGCCATGACCGGGAACGGGATGCCGTACTTGACGCTTGGTTTGCCGGTCAGCTGCACCAGGCCCATGACGATGAAGCCGGCCAACACAATGCCCGCCAACACCGCCCAGCCGTTCAGGCCGTAACTGATGAACAATGTTGCGGCTAGCGTGTAGCCGAACAGGCTTTGAATATCGTTGGACCAGACGTTGAAGATCTCGAACCAGCCCCACTTGCGCTTGGCGGGGGCGAGCGGGGCGAGGTCAGCGTTATACAGACTGGGATCGATCTGCTTGATCTGAAAGTCGTTGTGATTCATCTGTAGGCGCTCTGTGCAAGACTGTTGATAGTTTTTGTATGCAGTTCTTGTTTCGCATATGGCGGAGACCGCGAATTCAGGCCTTGTTGGCGCCGTCAGGAGCCTGAGACCTAAGCACAGCCTAGAAGCTTAATTTCAGATTCGCCTACACTTTGTATACATAAATAATCGTTTTGTTATGCGATTTCACCAGGGGCTGTCTAGCACGCGGCTTGCAAAGACTTCCACTGCAGCCGTCACCGCGAAAACGGCGTCGATATCCGCTCTGATCGAGCGGCCACTGATACTTGCCGGGGCATCATGGGTTGGATCTTCTGTTCAGGGTCAGCTGCATCACGGTCAGGTCCAGCCAGCGGCCGAACTTGCAGCCGACCTGGCGCATCTGCGCGGCATGGACGAAGCCAAGCTGCTGGTGCATATGAATGGAAGCGCGGTTCTCGCTTTCAATCGCGGCAATCATTACGTGCTTGTCCAGCTGCCGGGCGCGCTCGATCAACGCCTGCATCAGGCTGCGGCCGATGCCGCTGCCGCGGTGGTCCGCGCTGACATAGACTGAATGCTCAACGGTGTGGCGAAAGCCATCGTGGGGGCGCCAAGGGCCGAACGACGCGTAGCCGGCCACGCGCTGTTCGTCGTCAATGGCTACCAGCACCGGGTAGTTCTGTTCATGGCGTTCGGCCAGCCAGGCGCGGCGGTTATCGAGGTCGACGACGTGGTCGTTCCAGATCGCCGTGCTGTTCTGCACCGCATCGTTGTAGATTTTCAGAATGCCTTCGAGGTCGGCGTCCAGGGCGTCACGTATCTGCACGTTGATATCCTTCAAAGCGGTTCGGGGTCTTCACGGTCTTGGCCGCAACATTCATTGACCTCACTATCACCGGATTGGTTGAGGCACGGCGACCAGCTTGTGTCGTCAGGCGACGGTGGCCTCGATCTGCATACCCGGAATCATCTACCGCGCACCGTCCATCGCTTGCGCAGGGTGTTGTGCCGAAGCGCATCAGCTCGGTTACCGTTTGGTCGTCGCGGGCGTTTTGGGGCAGGGCGGTCATGTGGGGCATAGATCTGTAGCGTCGACCGAATTCTCCGAGCAATTGCCATGCCTTTTGCCCCATCGCGGTGCGCCACCGTTGCTGGCAGCCCCCCGTTACGGTCCGCGAGGATATTCGAGTTGACCCAATGCCGAGGCGTGCGGTTGCACCATTTCGATGCGTCATGGCCGCAAGTCTGAAAACGTGACTCGGTTTGGTGCGTTCAGCTTATCTGCAGACCCGTCTATGGCCGAGGTCCGCGCCCGCGCCGCTGAGTCTATGACCTAGCCGTCGCGATCTGGCCATGCGCCAGCATCACTCCTTTTTATGGGCTTGTATCTGTTCCGAGCGGCTCGTTTGACGGGCCTGTCGGCGAGTGCCAATGTCAGTCGAGCGAACCCTCGTTCGGCCCAGGCCGATCGAGAGTCGCTCGGTGGTGGCACCCATAACAACAAGACCCACGGAGACGCCGCATTGAATCTATTGTTCCAGCAAGTGCTCAATGGTTTGACCCTGGGCAGCATCTACGGGCTGGTCGCCCTCGGCCTGACGCTCGTCTACGGCATCCTGCACATCCCCAACTTCGCCCACGGCGCGCTGTACATGGTCGGCGCGTTCGCATCCTATTTCTTCATGACCGACATCGGCTTGCATTACTGGATTGCGATGCTGGCGTCCGGTGTGGTGGTGGCCGTTCTGGCGGTGCTGTCCGAGCGCCTGGTGTTCCACCCGCTGCGCAATGCGCCGCCGATCCACGACAAGATCGCTGCGATCGGCATCCTGCTGTTTCTCGAGGCGGTGGTGCAGATGCTCTGGGGTTCGGACTTCCGCCGCATGGCCTCGCCCTATGGCGGCATCCTCAACTTCGACGGGCTGATCATCCCCGAGCAGCGCCTGCTGATCATCGTCGGCGCGTTCACGCTGATGCTGGCGCTGCACCTGTTCCTGCGCAAGACGATGCTGGGCTCGACCATCATCGCCATGGCCCAGAGCCGCGAAGGTGCGTTTCTCGTCGGCATCGACTCCAACCGCGTGGCGATGCTGACCTTCGCCATCTCCGGCATGCTCGCCGCCTTTGCCGCGACGCTCTACGCGCCGATCAACCTGGTGTACCCGGCGATGGGGCATCTGGTGATCATGAAGGCCTTCGTGATCATCGTGCTCGGCGGCATGGGCAGCATTCCGGGCGCCATCATCGGCGCCATGATCCTCGGCTTCGCGGAGAGCTTCGGCGGCTTCTACCTCTCGTCCGACTACAAGGACATCATCGCCTTCTCGCTGCTGGTGGTGATCCTGTCCTTCCGCCCGACCGGGCTGTTCGCCAAGGGGGCTCACTGATGCATCGTTTCGCTTCCTTACTGACCGGCCGCGGCTCCAAGCTGGTGCTGCTGGCATTGGCCCTGGCATTCCCGCTGTTCGCCAAGAGCGAATATCAGGTCTATGTAATGGCCAGTGCTTTCATCTGGGCCATTGCGGTCTACGGCCTGAACATCATCACCGGCTACTGCGGCCAGCTGAACCTGGCCCACGGTGGTTTCTTCGCCATCGGCGCCTACACGCTGGCGATTCTCACTGCCGATCATGGGTGGAATTTCTGGCCGGCGTTCGTGGCTGCGGCACTGGTTTCGGCAGCGGTGGGTGCGCTGGTCGGCATCGTCTCGCTGCGCTTGAAGGAGCACTTCTTCGCCATCTTCACGCTTTGCGTCGGCTTCATCATTTACCTGCTGATCGATAAGTGGGAGGAGCTGACCCACGGTGCCATCGGCATTCGCGGCATCGCTGCGCCGGACGGCTTCGGGCTGGTGGATTTCAGCCAGACGGTGCCGTTCTACTATCTCGCGCTGCTGTTTCTGGTCCTGGCGATCTGGTTCGCCGGCCGTCTGGCGCGCTCGCTGCTGGGCCGTACCTTCATGGCCATCCGCAACGGCGATGCGCTGGCGCAGTCGCTGGGCATCGACCTGATGCGCAACAAGCTGCTGGCCTTTGTCCTCTCCACCACCTACGCCGGTGTTGCCGGTGGGCTGTACGCCTCGATGATTCGCTTCATCGGCCCGGAAGAAGCCAATCCCAACCACACCTTCGACATGATCACCTACCTGCTGGTGGGCGGCTTCGGCACCCTGTTCGGCCCGCTGGCGGGCACTGTCGGGGTGGTCTGGATCACCCAGTCGCTGCAGTTCCTGGAGGACTACCGGATGATCATTTTTGGCCCGCTGATCGTGGTGCTGGTGATCTTCATGCCGCGCGGCGTCGTTGGCACCTTCCTCGGCTGGAAGCTGCGTAAGGACACCGAGGCGGCGCGGGCCAGGGAGCCGCGCGCTGCGACCAAGGTCACCCCAGGCAAAGAGGTGAATAACAATGCTTAAGGTCGAGAACCTGACCAAGATGTTCGGCGGGCTGGCAGCGGTACACGACGTCAGCATCGAGTTCGAGGCGCGCAAGATCAACGCCATCATCGGCCCCAACGGCGCCGGCAAAAGCACCTTCTTCAACCTGATTTCCGGCGTTCACAAGCCCAGCTCGGGGCGCATCCTGATCGATGGACACGACGTCTCGCGGATGCGCTGCGACCGCGTGGCCCGGCTCGGTGTCGGGCGTACCTTCCAGACCACGCATCTGTTCGAGCAGGCCACCGTCCTCGACAACCTGATCGTCGGGCATCGCCTGCGCACCCGCTCCGGCCTGTGGGATGTGCTGATCAACTCCAAGCGCCTTCAGCACGAAGAACGAGAATGTCGGGAGAAGGCTCGCGCCGCGCTGGATTTCGTCGGCCTGGCGCACCTGGAAAATCGGGTGGTGCTGGATATCTCCCAGGAAGAGCGCAAGCGCGTCGCCTTCGCCCTGGCGCTGGCCACCGAACCGAAGCTGGTGCTGCTTGACGAGCCGGCCGCGGGGGTCAACCCGGAAGAAACCGAAGGCCTCGCTCAACTGATCCGCAAGATGCCCGAGCACGGTCTGACCGTGTGCCTGATCGAGCACAAGATGGACATGATCATGGGGCTGGCGGACAAGATCATGGTGCTCAACTACGGCGAGAAGATCGCCGAGGGCACGCCCGCCGAGATCAAGGCGAACCCGGCCGTCATCGAAGCCTACCTGGGGAGTGACTACGATGCTGCAGCTTGATCGGGTCGATGTCTGCTACGGCAGTTTCAAGGCGCTGAACCAGATATCGATGACCGTCGGCGCCGGCGAGCTGGTGGTGCTGCTCGGCGCCAACGGCGCGGGCAAGACCACCTTGTTCAACACCATCAGCGGGCTACTCAAGCCGACGGCTGGCAGCATCATGCTGGAGGGCAAACGCATCGACGGCCTCAAGCCCTCGGGCCTGGTCGCAGCCGGCGTTGTGCACTGTCCGGAGGGGCGCAAGCTGTTCCCGCAAATGTCTGTCTCGCAGAACCTCGCGCTCGGCGCTTATCTGCACCGGCGTGATGGCGAAGGCAACAAGCGTAACCTGCAGGAGGTGCTCGATCTGTTCCCCATTCTCCATGACAAGCGCCACCAGCCGGCCGGCTCACTGAGCGGCGGCCAACAGCAGATGGTGGCGATCGGCCGGGCGCTGATGAGCCGGCCCCGGCTGCTGATGCTCGACGAGCCCTCGCTCGGGCTGGCACCCCTGGTGGTCAATCAAATGTTCGAGGTGATCTCGCGCATAAACGCGTCCGGCACCAGCGTGCTGCTGGCCGAACAGAATGCGTTTGCGGCACTGAAAATCGCCCATCGCGCCTATGTCATCGAAGGCGGCAGCCTGGTGATGGAAGGCGACCAGCAGGCCATGCTGGGTAACGAAGCCGTACGCAAGGCCTACATCGGCGCCTGAACAGTCATGACCAAGGAGACAACAATGAAAACGCTCAAAGCGCTTGGAATGGCGATTGCCACCCTGTCCGCAGCCCATGCCGGCGGCGTATATGCCGAGCAGACGCTCAACATTGGCTTCACCGGCCCGCTCAGCGGCGGTGCTGCGTTGTATGGCGAGAACACCCTGTCGGGCCTGCGCATGGCGGTGGACGACACCAACGAGGCCGGCGGCATCAAGGTCGGGGACGAGACCTACAAGGTCAATCTCATCAGCCTGGACGACAAGTATTCGCCGAGCCAGGCGGCCACCAACGCCAAGCGTCTGGTGAAGGAATCAAAAGCCGCTGCCGTGTTCGTCCCGCATACCGGAGGCGTGTTCGCCTTGCAGGATTTCAACGTCGGCGACGACTTCCTGATCATGGCCTACACCAGCGTGCCCTCGGTGACCGAGCAGGGTAACCCGCTGACCGTGCGCATCCCGCCGGAATTCACCGGCTACGTCGACTCCTTTTCCGACTACGCGCTCAAGCACTACGGCAAGAGGCTCGGCATCGCCGGCGCGACCCATGAATACGCCAAGATCTGGACCGACATGATGACCAAGGCGTGGGAGCAGAAGGGTGGGGAGATCGTCGCCAGCAATTCCATGGATTACAACAAGTCGACGGACTTCTATACCGGGGTGAGCCGAGTTATCGCCTCGAATCCGGACGTGATGTTCGTCGGCGGGGCCTCGGAGCCCACTGGCCTGGTCATGCAGCAGGCGCGTCAGATGGGCTTCCAGGGAGGCTTCATCGTGATGGACCAGGCCAAGCTGGACGAGATCGCCATGGTGACCGGTGGCCTGGATCTGCTGGAAAACTCCATCGGTGTCGTACCGCTGTCGGAGTATGACAGCGAGGTCGCGAAGGTCTTCGTGGAGCGCTACAAAGAAGCGCACGGCAAGGTGCCGGGCTCGGAAGCGGCCTACAATTACCTGGCTTTCCATGCCATGGCCAAGGCCATGGAGCTGGCCGGCAGCACCGAACCGCAGCAGGTCCGGGCTAAGATGGGTGAGGCGATCAGCTCCATGGACCCTAAGTACAACCTCTACTCAATCCAGGGCATTACCGAGGACGGCGGTTTCATCACGCCGACCACCATGGCTGTGGTGGAAAACGGCAAGATCGTCCGCAAGCAGATAGGGGAGTAATCGCTCGCTACCAGGGGCGGTCAGCGCTGTTTCTGATCGTTTCATGGTGGGCAGCGCCTTGGCTGTTGATGCGCAATTATGGGTGGGTTCGGTGGGATGTGGAGCGCTGTCGCAGCACTCATGCCACTTCGCTGGAATCCGCTGCGCCAAGGCATTGCAGCCGTTTCAGGTGCGTGCGGCGTAACGGAGCACCAAGGATCTGCGGTGCGAAACAGGGCCAGCCAACCGCTCGGTGAACGCTGGTCGCACCTATATGGTTGGCGGCGGGGCAACGTTGGTCTGGCCATAAACGGACCTGGCTGATGGCTTGCGGCCCCTGCGTTGCCGCCCTAGCATGGCCGGCCCGATCCGGAACCTTCGTCATGCCACGTACTTCTCGCCCACGCCCGCCGCGGCCGGCCGGTACAGCCGTGCAGCGGCGTGCCGCCAAGGCGCCACCTGCGGAGCCGCGCCTGCTGCTGCTCAACAAGCCCTACGACGTGCTCACCCAGTTCAACGATGCCGACGGCCGCGCGACCCTGAAGGACTATGTCCAGGTGCCGGGCGTCTATCCTGCCGGTCGCCTGGACCGGGACAGCGAGGGCTTGTTGCTGCTGACCAACGATGGGCAACTGCAGGCGCGTATCGCCGATCCCAAACACAAGCTGGCGAAGACCTACTGGGTTCAGGTGGAGGGTGAGGCGAGCGAGGAACACCTGGCACGGTTGCGCGAGGGGGTCGAACTCAACGATGGCATGACGCTGCCGGCCGATGCGAGGCTGCTGGCCGAGCCCGAGCTCTGGCCGCGCAATCCGCCGGTGCGCTTCCGCAAGAGTGTGCCTACCTGTTGGCTGGAGCTGGTCATTCGCGAGGGCCGCAATCGTCAGGTGCGACGCATGACCGCTGCGGTCGGGTTGCCAACGCTGCGGCTGGTGCGGGTACGTATTGGCGACTGGGCGCTCGACGGTCTGCAACCTGGCGAGTGGCGCGAGGAACCCGCGCGGCTACCGCGCCGGAGCTGACGCGTTCAATCAGTGCGGGATGCCTTGAGACACTTCGATGATGTAGCCGATGACCGGCTTGGCGAGGAACGCGAACAGGCAAAGACCCAGGCCCAGGAAAAGAATTGCCGTGCCAAGCCGGCCGGCTTTCGATTTCTTGGCCAGGTCCCAGATGATGAACGCCATGAAGGCCATCAGCCCGCCGACCAGGACGATCATCATCCACTTTTCGAAAACTTCCGGATCCATCGATTTCTCCGCTTGGCTAAGTCTGGATGCAGACGACAACAGCTATGACAGCGGGCGGACCTGGTATGAGCGAGCGAAGCGCTTGTTCGAATATGGCGCGCGGGGGCATAGCAAGGCGGCGCGAGTATACGCCAGGACTGGTATCGATGATGCCCACCGCGGCAATGGGTCTCAGGTGCGCAGATGTTCCAGGGGCAGCTCGGTGCTGGAGGCGACCTGGCGCAGGACGAAGCTCGACCTGACGCTGGAAACACCCTCGATGCGCGTCAGGGTGCCGAGCAGGAACGCCTGGTAGTGCTCCATGTCCGGCACTACCACTTTGAGCTGGTAATCGGCATCCATGCCGGTGACCAGGCTGCATTCGAGCACTTCCGCGCATTTGCCGATCACGCCTTCGAAATGTTCGAAACGCTCCGGCGTGTGCCGATCCATGCCGATCAGCACGTAGGCGGTGAGCGTCAGGCCAAGTTTCTTGCGGTCTAGCAGGGCGACTTGACGGGCGATATAGCCGTCATCCTCGAGTTGTTTGACCCGCCGTGAGCAGGGCGAGGGCGACAGCCCGATGCGCTCGGCAAGGTCCTGATTGGAAATGCGGGCGTCGTGCTGCAATTCATGGAGGATGCGCAGGTCGTAGCGATCGAGTTTGCTCATTTCAGATGTGTCTCTTCGTTTCGTTGCGAAGAACTATGCGCTGACGATGATCGATTGCGCAATGGGGCTGTAATCGAGCAATTTTCGCAAACATCTGCTGGCAGGCGGGGCGTAAGCTTTAGTCAACTTCAGCCCCGGCAGAACTGGCGCGGTCGCTATCCCGCCGCGCCAACCGCCGACCTTACCGAGGTCGTCGGTCCGGGCCAGCATCGCCCACAAGGCGCTGCCGAAGAATCCGCCACAAGCGGCCAGCGAATTCAGAGCAGTATTGAAAAAGACCACGTCTCGCCACGTGGTCTTTTCTTATGCGTTGTCGGTGGGGGCCTGGGGTGGGCGTGGCTTCACCACCTCCAGCGGATCGGCATGCACCAGTACTTCGGCGCGAGGGTACTTGGCGTGAATCGCCACCTCGACCTGATCGCACAAGGCATGCGCCTCGATCAGCGGCAGCTCACCGGGAAGTTCCAAGTGCATCTGCACGAACCAGCGAGTGCCGGAGACACGGGTGCGCAGGTCGTGACAACCGACCACGCCCGGTACATCGCAGGCCAACCGGTGCATGTGCTCGCTGATTTCCGGTGGTAGCTCGGTATCCATCAGCACGGCGCCGGCTTCGCGCACGATGCTCAGCGCGCTCCAGAAAATGTAGACCGCAATGGCAATGCCGAAGATTGCGTCCAAGCGCTCCCAGCCATAGCCGGCAAGGATCAGCGCTACCAGGATGCTGCAATTGAGCAGCAGGTCGGAGCGATAGTGCAGCGAGTCGGCGCGAATCGCCGTCGAACCGGTTTCGCGCACCACATGCCGCTGATAGGCCAGCAGCGCCACGGTCAGCACCAGCGACAGCAGCATGACCGCGATGCCCAGCGCCGGTGCGCCGAGTGGCTCCGGATGCAGCATGCGGTCAACGCCCTGAACGCAGACGAGGATGGCGCTGACCGAGATGAATGCGCCTTGGCCGAGCCCGGCCAGGGCTTCCGCCTTGCCATGGCCATAGCGATGATCTTCATCGGCTGGGCGCAGCGAGTAGTGCACTGCCAGCAGGTTAAGCAGCGACGCAGCGCCATCCAGCAGCGAATCGGTGAGCCCAGCCAGCAGGCTGACCGAGCCGCTGAGCCACCAGGCCAGCGCCTTGCTGAATGCAAGCGTCAGGGCGACAGCCAGCGCCAGCCGGGTGGCGCGGCGCATCAGCCGAGCATGCTCGGCGCTGACGCCCTTGCGCTCGCGGGCGTGTTGCATCAGGCGGCCGGGCGCAATCCGAAGGCGGCGAGCTGCTCGACGCTACCGCTGTGCTGAATCAGGCGCGGATCGTTCAGCGGCAGGCTGCGGCCGGTTTCCTGCTCGATGATCGCCTTGAGCCTGGCCTGATCGACCACGCCATCGGCGCCAATGGCTTCCTGAAGCTTCTCCGGTACTACGGAGTACTCGTTGTCGGGCAGGTAAATGGCGCCGGTGGCGAAGTCGATGCCGAAGGCGATCAGACCGGGGATCACATAGAACAGCAGGCCCACGGCATTGGCGACCGCGATGGCCGGGTCGATCTTGCCGTCGATCTGGCCTCGGCGGTCTGGGTAGAACAGGGTGCCGCAAGCCGTCAGTTGAGTGAACAGGGAGACGGCCAGCACGCCGCCGATGACACGGGAACGAGTACGCATAAGGACCTCCGGGAAAAGTGGCGCAACTATACAAGGGCTGCGTGATGTTTTCTCGATATCAGACAGCTTGGCCGGGCGCTCTGTTCGGCTTGGTCAGGATGCTTGCCGCCGGGATAACCCAACCGCTTTTCCCACGCTGTGGATCGTTATAATCGCGGCCTTGAAAGCGGAGTCTCCATGATCGCCCTACCCATCGACCAAGCCCTGCCGGCCCTGCGCCGGGCCCTACGCGAACGTGACGAAGCCGTGCTGGAAGCGCCGCCGGGCGCCGGCAAGACCACCCGCGTGCCGCTGGCCTTGCTGAACGAGCCTTGGCTAGCCGGGCAATCGATCGTCATGCTCGAGCCGCGGCGACTGGCGGCACGCGCCGCAGCCGAGCGCCTGGCCAGTGAGTTGGGCGAGAAAGTTGGTGAAACAGTCGGTTACCGTATCCGCCTGGACAGCAAGGTCGGGCCGAAGACCCGTATCGAGGTGGTTACCGAGGGCATTCTGGCGCGTCGCCTGCAGGACGATCCGGGCCTGGAAGGCGTTGGCCTGGTCATCTTCGACGAATTCCACGAGCGCAGCCTCGACGCCGACCTGGCGCTGGCCCTGACGCTCAATGCCCGCGACCTGCTCAGAGACGAGCCGCTGAAATTGCTGCTGATGTCCGCGACGCTTGAGGGCGCGCGGCTATCGAGCCTGCTCGGCGAGGCGCCGGTAGTGCGCAGCGAAGGGCGCATGTATCCGGTCGTCCAGCGCTGGGGACGGCCGTTTCAGGCCGGTGAGCGCATCGAGTCGCGAGTGGTACAGACCGTCATGCAGGCGCTGGATGAAGAGTCCGGTAGCGTGCTGGTCTTTCTGCCCGGGCAGGCCGAAATCCGCCGCGTGAACGAAGCGCTGAGTGAACAGTTGTCGGGGCGTAGCGACGTCTTGCTCTGCCCGCTGCACGGCGAGCTTGAGTTGACCGCCCAGCGAACGGCCATCGAACCGGCGCCTGCCGGCAAGCGTAAGGTCGTGCTCGCTACCAATATCGCCGAGACCAGCCTGACCATTGAAGGCGTGCGGGTCGTAGTCGATGCCGGTTTGGCCCGCGTGCCGCGCTTCGATCCCGGCAGCGGCATGACGCGGCTGGATACCCGACGTATCTCCCGTGCCTCGGCGACGCAGCGGGCAGGCCGTGCCGGGCGCCTCGAACCTGGCGCGTGCTACCGGCTGTGGTCGGAAGACCAACACGTCCAGTTGGCGACATACGGCGAAGCGGAAATTCTTCAGGCGGACCTGGCTGGGGTGGCGCTACAGCTGGCGCGCTGGGGTGTCGAGCCGGACGAGCTGGTCTGGCTGGATCCGCCACCTGCGGCAGCCTACGCCCAGGCGCAGGATCTCCTCGAACGCCTCGGGGCGCTCAGCCGTAACGCTCGCGACAGCTGGCAACTGACCGCTCATGGCCTTGCCATGGCTGAGCTCCCCGCGCATCCGCGCATCGCCCATATGTTGCTGCGCGGACACTCGCTGGGGATCGGCGCGCAGGCAGCTGATCTCGGGGCCTTGCTGGTCGAGCGCGACATTCAACGTGGCGCCGGCGCTGATATTTCCACGCGCCTCGCGCTGCTCGAAGGCGGCGCCGGGCATCATTCCGGCGTGCAGCGCGTACGGCAGCTGGCCCGGCAGTTTCGCAGCCTGCTGCGCAGTCCGGCCGGAGCCGCCCCGGCCGATAGGGGCGATCACCGTTGGATTGGCGCGCTGCTGGCCTTCGCTTACCCCGACCGGGTCGCTCGGCAGCGTCGCGAGGGTGGTGGCGAGTACCGTTTGGCCAATGGTCGCGCGGCACTGTTCGCAGAGCCTGACGCGCTGATGAAAGAACGCTGGTTGGTGATCGCCGAGCTGGGCAGCCGTCAGGGCCAGCGCGAGGAGCGTATCTATCGCGCGGCGGCGTTGGACCCAAGCCTGTTCGACGAGGCGCTGGCCGAGCAGATCAGCCAACGCGACGAGCTCGAATGGGACGAGCGTGAAGGTGTGCTGAGGGCTGAGCGCCAGCGGCGGGTCGGCGAGCTGGTGCTCAGCCGTGAGCCTCTACCGGGGCTGGATGACGACGCGCGCGGCCGCGCCTTGCTCGGGTTGGTCCGGCGCAAGGGGCTTGAGCTGTTGCCATGGACGTCAGATCTGCGCCAATGGCAGGCGCGTATCGCCCTGCTCCGGCAGATTGATTTAGGCATCAGTGGTGCCAGCGACTGGCCGGACGTCAGCGATGCCGCGTTGCTGGCTCGCCTGGAAGACTGGTTGCTGCCGTTTCTGGGCAAGGTGTCGCGGCTGGCGCACTTCGCCCAGCTGGATCTCAAGGGCATGCTCTCGACCTTGCTGCCCTGGCCGTTGCCGCAGCGGCTCGACGAACTGGCGCCGATCGCCATTGCCGTGCCTTCCGGTTCGCGGATACGCCTCGATTACAGCGACTCACCGCCGGTACTGGCGGTGCGCTTGCAGGAACTGTTCGGCCTGGCCGATACACCGCGGATCGCCGGTGGTCGGCAGGTAGTCAAGTTGCATCTGCTGTCACCCGCGCGCCGTCCGGTGCAGGTGACCCAGGACCTGGCCAGCTTTTGGGCGAACACCTACATCGAGGTGAAGAAGGACCTCAAGGGGCGCTATCCCAAGCATTACTGGCCGGATGATCCGTTAGTCGCCGAACCTACCGCGCGGGCCAAGCCGCGCGGGACCTGAAAGCAGCCCCAGGCCTCAAGCAGAACCGAAGCGTAAGCTGGCGCAGCTCAGCCTCGCCCATACGGCTTCGCTTGCCAGCTGTCTTTATTCGTCCGGCAGGCTCAGGTTTTCCCCGGAAGCCACCATCTCGGCATAGGCCTGATCCAGCGCATCGACCACGGTTCGGCTGTCGTCGGCATGACGCGAGACGATGAAACGAATGGCTACCCTGTGCAGCTCCACGTGGGGCAATGCCGGCATGCCGAGACGCTGAAGCGCCTGGTTAACCGGGATTTGGTAGTCGAGCAAATAGTCGGCGCGGCGATGTTTGAGCATCTCCAGTGCCGAAGTGTGGGTGCTGGTACGGTGCAGGCGAATCCCTAGTTGCGGGTCATGCAGCATCCGGTTCACCTGCGGCCAGTAGTTATAGCCGCCGATGATGATGATGCCACGCTTGCGCAGGCTGTCCGGCACCTCTGGCCGTGGGGTGTCGGGGCGGTGATAGAGGTTGAGGCTGATCTGCGCGAGGGTTTGACGACCCTCGATCGTATCGGCCTGCAGCTCCGGTTTGCCTGGCGCGCCCGGCCAGAGGTCGACGGTGCCGCTCTTCAAAGCGCCATACAGGCGTGCGCTCGGTAATCCACGAAACTGCGCCTGATAACCGGCATGCTCGAGTACGCGACGGGTGAGTTCCACCACTGGCCCCTGCGGTCGGCCTTGCGCATCGCTGTAGATGGCTGGGGGAAAGTCGTAATAGCCAACGGTCAGGGTTCGTGGCGGCTCGGCCTCGGGCGCGGCAAAGCAAGGCCCTGCCAGAGCCGCTGCAAAAAGGATCCAGAGTAAAGGCTTCAAGGTAATTCACTGCCCCTTGTGGTTTGCGCGTCGGCAAGCATGGTCGCCCGGCGTTTCGCTGTCCATAACCGTAGCGCCCGGTCGAGTAGCAGCAGCACGATGTTCCGGCGCTCGCGAAGTGGGCATGCGATCGCACGGGTCGGTGACAGGCTGACTATGCTGAAGATAGACGGCTGGCAGGCCGTGAGTGCTTGATCAAGTTCGGATGGGGTGTTCCATGTATCGCAAGGTTTTCGCCAGCAAAGTGTTCGATCGCAAGGTGGTGCTGATTACCGGCGGCTGTGCGGGGATTGGCCGCGCGCTGGCCGAGCGGATGGCCCAGGCCGGAGCGCGGGTGGTAATTTTTGATCTCGATCAGAACGCTATCGATGGCCTGGTGCAGCATCTGGTCGATCACCACAATGCCGATGCACTGGGTTTGCGCTGCGATGTCTCGGAGGCGGCGGCAGTGCAGCAAGCTGTTGCTCTGGTGTTGGAGCGCTTCGGCGGTATCGACGTGTTGATCAATAACGCCGGCATTACCCATCGCAGCCGCGTTGCCGAAACCAGCCTGGCGGTGTTCGAGCGGATCATGGCGGTCAACTTCTATGGTGCGCTGCACTGCACTCAGGCCGCGCTGCCGAGTTTGATCGCTCGGGAAGGGCAGATCATCGTGCTCAGCTCGCTGTCGCAATACGCGCCAGTGCCTGACCGTGGCGCCTACAACGCCAGCAAGCATGCGCTGCACGGGCTGTTCGAGACCCTGCGCAGCGAGCTGGCCGATACCGGGGTCAATGTGATGCTGGTCTGTCCCGGTTATACCGCGACCGATCTGCGCAAGAATGTGCTGATCGGCGACGGCTCCACCGCGGCACAGCCGGTGTTGACGGTGGGGCGGGTGTCATCACCGCAGGATGTCGCCGAGTCCATCTACCAGGGCGCGCTGAAGCGACGCCGGCTGCTGGTGCTGTCCAATCTCGACTGGCGTGCACGGCTGGTGGCGCGCTGTTTTCCACGGCTGTTCGAGCATCTGCTATTGCCGCGGCTGGCCGGCGCTCGGGTTTCGCCGGGCGCCGGTTAGGCCGCTGGGGTGTCGACGTAACGTTGCTACATCAAACCCATATCCCAGAAGGCGGCCTCGATCTTGTGACCGTCGAGGTCGCGCACGAAACAGCCGTAATAGGGCTCGCCATATTCTTCGCGAGGCCCCGGTGCGCCCTCATCCGTTGCGCCAGCGGCCAACGCGGCGCGGTGGAAGGCATCGACCGAAGCCTTGTCCGCGGCGAAGAAGCCGATATGCGTGCCGTTGCCGATGGTGGCTGTCTGGGCGTTGATCGGTATTTGCAGCCAGAACTCGGGGTATTCGCGGCCCCAGGCGATTGCCCCCGGGTGGGCCATGATGCGCTTGCAGCCCAGAGTGGCGAGGGTCTGGTCGTAAAAGGTGGCGGCGTCATCGAAGCGGTTGCTGCCGAGGGATACGTGGGACAGGATGCTGGGGTTCTGGCCAGCCATGGTGGAGCCCTCCGAAAAGGAATGGGTTACCAAGCCTAGCCCGTCGGATCGTTGCCCGCCGCCTGACCCTCAGCTTTCTTCGTTGCGGCCGATGACCGGCTCGCTGCAAATCATGAAGCAGCGAAATAGCACCACGGTCGCCAGCAGTTGCACCAGTCCAACGGCGCTGTCGACGAGCACCGCCAGCAGCCCAGGGGGCGTCTCGCCGGCCCAGAATTGCGCGGCGAGCCAGGCTTCCAGCACCCATAGCGGCAACAGAACCGCGAGGATGCAGCCGAACACCAGCAGAAAATGGCCACGGGTCTGCAGGAAGCTTTCCTTCAGAGCAGCCAACGGGGTCAGGCCGCGCAGCACCAACAGGTATTCGGCAAATGCGATCTTGACCATCACCCAGAGCCCCGGCAGCACGAACAGCGAGGCGCCGAGCATGATCAGCACGGTGCCTAGCCCGGCCAGCACAGCCATTGATGGCCATAGCGGCAAGGCGCGCATCAGCACCTCGCGCAGCGGCGGCGCATGGCCGCGGCTACGGGCGTCGAGAAACAGGATTAGCGCGCCGATATAGAGCGGATAGAAAATCAAGCCGACCAGCAGCTCCTGGGCGGGCACTGCGTCCCGGCCGAACAGATGGTCGACGGCCAAACGGGCGCAGCTCTCGAGCGCGATCAGTGGCAGGCAGAGACGCGCGATGGACGCCAGGTTGCGGGAGTAGAAGAACCAGGCGTCACGGAGGATGGACAGAACATTCATCGCGGCAGAGCAACTCTCGGAAGAACAGGCGCGCACTTTAGCCCAAGCAACCGGCCGGCGACATGTGCGGTATTGCCGTCCATACTGGTCAGCCCTTTCACCGCTCGGGTCGCTGCGTGAAGAAGATCGCCCTGTTTGCTGATGTGCAGAACCTCTACTACACGGTGCGCCAGGCTCACGGCTGCCATTTCAACTATGCCGCGCTGTGGGCCGAGGTCAGCGCGCGCGGCGAGATCGTCGAGGCCTATGCCTATGCCATCGATCGGGGTGACGCCAAGCAGCAGCAATTCCAGCAGATCCTGCGCAACCTCGGCTTCACCGTGAAGCTCAAGCCCTATATCCAGCGCAGCGACGGGTCGGCCAAGGGCGACTGGGATGTGGGAATCACCATCGACGTACTGGACGCCGCGGGGCGTGTCGATGAAGTGGTGCTGGCCTCAGGCGACGGTGATTTCGATTTGTTGCTTGAGCGCGTGCGCGCTGGTGGCGCCGAGGCGACGGCTTATGGCGCGCCGGGCCTGACGGCAAACTCTTTGATTCGCGCCGCGACCCGCTATGTGCCGATCGAGGGCAAGCTGCTGTTGCGCTAGGAAGTGGAGCGCCATGAGCTGAAGCTCGAAGCGAACGCCGAACGTGCCCGCACACTGGTGGGCTTCAAGGTGTAGGTCGGGCCGCGCCTTGCCGACCCGACGAGCAAGGTCGCGGTGGATGTAGAAAGCGGCATCCACCCTGCGCTTGGCTTCCAGCTTCCAGCTGCCTTTCCGAGTAAACTGCCCACCTCGTTTTCGTACTCCCGGTTTTCGCCATGACCTTCGCCTCCCTGGGCCTGATCGATCCGCTGCTGCGCACCCTCGAATCCCTCGACTACACCAAGCCCACGCCTGTCCAGACCAAGGCGATTCCTGCCGTGCTCAAGGGGCGCGATCTGATGGCCGCGGCGCAGACCGGCACCGGCAAGACCGCCGGTTTCGCCCTGCCATTGTTGCAACGGTTACTCCACGAAGGGCCGCAGGTGGCGAGCAACTCGATTCGCGCCTTGGTGCTGGTGCCGACCCGCGAGTTGGCCGAACAGGTCCACGAGAGCTTCAGCACCTACGGGCAGAATCTGCCGTTGCGCACCTATGCGGTCTATGGCGGGGTCAGCCTCAACCCGCAGATGATGGCGCTGCGCAAGGGCATCGACGTGCTGGTGGCGACACCGGGGCGCTTGCTCGACCTGTATCGGCAGAACGCGGTGAAGTTCGGCCAGGTGCAGGCGCTGGTGCTGGACGAGGCCGACCGCATGTTGGATCTTGGTTTCTCGCAGGAGCTCGACGAGCTGTTCAGCGCGCTGCCGAAGAAGCGCCAGACACTGCTGTTCTCGGCGACCTTCTCCGATGCCATCCGGCAGATGGCTGGCGAGCTGTTGCGCGATCCGCTGTCGATCGAAGTCAGCCCGCGCAATGCTGCCGCCAAGACCGTCAAGCAGTGGCTCGTGCCTGTGGACAAGAAGCGCAAGGCCGAGCTGTTCCTGCATCTGCTGGCGGACCGGCGCTGGGGCCAGGTGCTGGTATTCGTCAAGACCCGCAAGGGCGTCGATCAGTTGGTGGATGAGCTGCAGGCCGAGGGCATCGCCAGCGATGCGATTCACGGCGACAAGCCGCAGGCCTCGCGACTGCGCGCGCTCGAGCGCTTCAAGGCCGGCGAAGTGCAGGTACTCGTGGCCACCGACGTGGCTGCACGCGGACTGGACATCCATGACCTGCCGCAGGTGGTCAATTTCGACCTGCCCATCGTCGCCGAGGATTATGTGCATCGTATCGGCCGCACCGGCCGTGCCGGCGCGACGGGTGAAGCAGTGTCGCTGGTGGCTGCCGACGAAGTCGATCAGCTCGCGGCCATCGAGACGTTGATTCAGCAGGTGCTGCCGCGCCACGACGAGCCAGGTTTCGTCCCTGATCATCGAGTGCCGACTACTCAGCCCGGTGGACAAATCATCAAGAAGCCGAAGAAACCAAAAAAGCCCAAGACCGCCGCTGGCAAAGGCCGTGTTCATCTGGGCAATTGGTTCGATGAGAGCGAAAAACCCAACGCCAAGCCGATTCGCAAGGTTCCGAGCCTGGGCGGGGCGAAGCCGGCGAAGAAGCGCTGACGGAAGGTGATTTTCCTGCGGCGTGCCGCTGGACCAACAGCGATGTTTGCCGTTGCATGCATCAGATAAATCACCGCGACCTTCCCGCCTGGGCTGTTGTGATGGCGAGCTTTCGTGAGTAATCGTCGTTGCGGTGGCTTCCTTTACCGGCGGGTTTCGGTAGGCTCCGCTGAACAATCGGAAATGGCGGTAAGAGAGGTGTCTTTTGGCAAATGCCGATGCAGAGCTTAACGAGCTCAGCCGTCATGACGTATGGGCTGGGTTCAAGCAGCTGACGCCCATTTCACTGTTCGTTGTCGTGTTTGGTCTGGCCTTTGGGCTGGCTGCGACGCAGGCGGGGCTGGATAACTATTCCGCCATCATCATGAGCACCCTGGTTTTTGCCGGTGCCTCACAGTTTGCCTCACTGGAGCTTTGGGGCGCGCATGTTCCCGTCGTTCCGCTGGTGGTGACCGTGTTTGCCGTCAATGCTCGGCATCTGTTGATGGGCGCGACCCTATACCCCTGGCTACGCCATCTGCCGCCGGCGAAACGCTATGCCGTCATGTTCGTCGTCTCGGATGCCAACTGGGCAATGTCCATGCAGGCGTTCAGCCTCGGCAAGCCTGGTCTGGGAATTCTGTTTGGCGGCGGCCTTGCGCTCTGGACGTTCTGGGTGCTGGGCACCTGGCTTGGTCTCTATTTCGGCAGTGCTATCCATGACCCGGTCAGTTGGGGGCTGGACATGGTCATGGGGTGTTTCCTTCTGGCGATGGTCGTCGGCGGGAAGAAAAACCTGCGCATGACTGTTATCTGGATAGTCGCAGGGTGTGCATCGATGTTGGCGTACTGGTACCTGCCCGCCAATAGCCATGTGGTTGCTGGCGCGCTGGCAGGTGGGATATTAGGCGCGCTGTGGATGGAGAAGAAAAAGTGACTATCGAGACGGCCGGATCCGGCGTGCTGATCATCATTCTGATCATGGCCGTAGTGACCCTGGTGACTCGCTGGGGCGGCGTGTTTGCAATGTCATTCGTGCCCATCAGCCCCAGGACGGAGCAGTTCATCAGCGCCATGTCCGGTTCGGTGCTGGTGGCGCTGCTGACACCCATGGCGGTCAACGGAGACAACGGTGCCCGGCTGGCTTTCTTGGTCACGGCGGTAACGATGCTGCTGGTCAAGAAACCGTTGCCGGCGATCGCCGCCGGGGTGATTGCCGTGGCGTTGTTCCGGCAGCTCTGAGCCCGGCTCGATAGACACGGCCTTATGGCGGAAGTCTGTGTCCTGCGCTGGCGGGCGGTCAGTTCCGTAGCCAGCGAAGCATGCCGACAGCCGCCACCCGTCCGCTGGCGAAGCAGCCAGTGAGCAGGTATCCCCCGGTCGGTGCTTCCCAGTCGAGCATTTCACCGGCACAGAACACGCCGGGCGACTGGCGCAGCATCAGGCCGTCGTCCAGCGCCTCGAATGTCACGCCGCCAGCGCTGCTGATCGCCTCCTCCAGCGGCCGCGGGCGCAGCAGGGTGATGGGCAGCGCCTTGATTGCCGCGGCGAGCGCTTCAGGGGTCTGAAACGTCTCGGCGCTGCTCAGCTCGCGGAGCAGACCGGCCTTTACGCCGTCGAGGCCCAGCTGGCGCTTGAGGTGCTTGGCCATGGATTGCGAGCCACGGGGTCTGCTCAGCGCTCGGATGACGTTTTCCAGCGAGTGATCGGGCAGCAGGTCCAGTTCCACGGTGGCCTTGCTGCTCTGCTCGATAGCCTGGCGGATCTCGGCGGACAGCGCGTAGACCAGGCTGCCTTCGATACCGCTGGCGGTGATCACGAACTCGCCTTTGCGCGGCGTATTGCCTGGCAACGTGAGGCTCACTGTCTTCAATGGCGCGCCGGCGAATTTGTCCTGCAGGAACTGGCTCCAGCCCGCCACCTCGAATCCGCAATTGGCCGGGCGCAGCGCCGCGACGCCGATCCCGCGATCCTGCAACAGGCGTACCCAGGCGCCATCGGAACCCAGTCGCGCCCAGCTGCCACCACCCAGGGCCAGAAGGACGGCATCGGCATGGACGTTGACCTCAGCGTCCGGCCCTTGCAGCCGGAGACTGCCATCGGCGTTCCAGCCCAGCCAGCGATGGCGCGTATGAATCTGTACCCCGGCGTCGCGCAGGCGGCGAAGCCAGGCGCGCAGCAGCGGAGCGGCCTTCATGTCCGACGGGAATACACGACCGGAGCTGCCGACGAAGGTGTCGATTCCCAACCCGTGAATCCATTGGCGCAGCGCCTCGGGGTCGAAAGCCTCAAGCAGGCGCCGTAGCTCGGATGCACGCTCGCGATAACGAGCCACGAAGGGCTCGAAGGCCTCGGAATGGGTAATGTTCATTCCGCCGACGCCGGCCAGCAGGAATTTACGGCCGACCGACGGCATGGCGTCATACAGGTCGACTGCGACGCCGGCCTGGCTCAGCACTTCTGCGGCCATCAGCCCGGCGGGGCCGCCGCCGATGATGGCGACGCGAGATTCAGCAAGAGACATGGTTGCAGCCGGCGATTGCGGGGCACGCATTGTAGCGGCTGGGCCCGACGCGGGTCATTTCTGCGGAACCGGCATCGGTCGCGGTTGTTCCAGCAGTCCAGTTCCGTGCCGCCGTGTCTGCCTCAACCCAATCCGTGGCGCCGCCATGCCTCGGCCGCACTGAAATGCAACTGCGCATGACGGCGAGCGAGCAGTGCGCGGTCTTTGTCGTAGCCGCCACCGATTACACCGACCACCGGAATGTCCCGGCCCAGGCAATGTTCGATCACTGCGCGGTCACGCATCGCCAGTCCTTCGTCGCTCAGGTTGAGCAGGCCCAGTGTATCGTCGCGATGGACGTCTACGCCGGCGTCGTAGATCACGAGGTCCGGCTGGTACAACGGCAGCAGATAATTGAGGGTGTCATCGACCACCTTGAGGTATTCGGCATCTCCGAGGCCCGGGGACAAGCCTATGTCCCAATCGCTGCGGGCCTTGCGGGCTGGAAAATTATTATCGCAATGCAGGGAGACCGTAACGGCGTCGGCCGTATGCTCGAGGATCCGCGCAGTGCCGTCGCCCTGATGTACATCGCAATCAAAGATCAGCACGCGACCGACGCGACCGCTCTCCAGCAGCGAGAGGGCGATCACCGCCAGATCGTTGAAAATGCAGAAGCCTGAGGCGTGGTCGTGATGGGCATGGTGGGTGCCGCCGGCCAGATGGCAGGCTAGCCCATGCTGCAGCGCCAGCTCGGCGGCCAGCAGCGAGCCACCGACCGCGCGCACGGTGCGCTGCGCCAACGGTGGGCTCCAGGGCAGGCCCAGGCGGCGCAATTCCTCGCGGCTCATGTCGCCGCTGCAATAGCGATCGACATAAGCGCGGTCATGCGCAAGTGCGAGCAGCTCGGTCGGGCAAAGCGCTGGACGCAATAGCGCCTCGTTTGTGGTCAAACCGCTGGCGACCAGGTGATCGCGCAGCAGCCGGAATTTCTCCATCGGGAAGCGATGCCCCGGTGGCAGCGGCGGGCTGTAGTCGTCATGGTATATCAGCGGTAGCAACATCGATCGGCGCCCGAGTGGTCAGCCGAAAGTATGCCGACTCGGCAGTGAACCTCTCAAGGACATGGCATGAAAGACGCGATAGCGCGTATCGAACTGGACACCCCACGTCTACGGCTGCGTACCTGGCAGGACGAAGACCTCGACCCCCTGGCCGAGATGTGCGCGGACCCGCGGGTGATGCGCTATTTCCCGGCGTTGCTGTCGCGCGATGACTGCGCCGCAGCGATGGCGCGTTATCGGATTCACTTCGCACGCGACGGCTTTGGTTTCTGGGCGTTGGAGCGTAAGGATGATGGACGCTTCATCGGCATCGCCGGGCTGGCCTGGAGCCGCCTGCACCAGCCGTTCTGCCCCACCGTCGAAATCGGCTGGCGACTCGCCCGCGACCAGTGGCGCCAGGGCTTGGCCCGCGAGGCGGCAGAAGCCGGCCTGGCCTGCGCTTTCGAGCGCTTGCAGCTGCCGGAAGTGGTGGCCTACACCGCCGCGATCAACGAACCGTCCAGGGCGCTGATGGGTGCGCTGGGCATGCGGCATGAAGCGCGAGATGACTTCGACCATCCGGACGTGCCCGATGGCCATCCGCTGGGTGCTCACGTGCTGTACCGAATAACGCGGGATAACTGGGTCGATACCCGACGATAAGCACAATTACTGGAGTGAGTCCGGTGGAATACGTAACATTGCGCGCCTGCCCCGTGCCGTATACCTAAAGGAACAACACCATGACCGACACCCTAGACACGCTGGTCAACCTGCTATCGCTGGAACGAATCGAGGAAAACCTGTTTCGCGGTGCCAGCCAGGACTTAGGGTTTCCGCAGCTGTTCGGCGGCCAGGTGGTCGGTCAGGCGTTGTCCGCGGCCAGCCAGACCGTGGTCGCTGAGCGTCATGTGCACTCCATGCATGGCTATTTCCTGCGCCCTGGCGATTCCCATCAGCCGGTGGTCTATGACGTCGATCGGGTGCGTGATGGCGGTAGCTTCAGCACTCGTCGCGTCAGTGCGATTCAGAAAGGCCAGACCATTTTCACCTGCAGTGCCTCGTTTCAGGCGGATGAGACCGGCTTCGAGCATCAGTTGCCGATGCCCGAGGTGGTTGGGCCGGAAAACCTTCTCAGCGAGTGGGAGCTGATGCACAAGCTGACGCCACTGGTCCCCGAACGAGTGGCGGAGAAGCTGCGTCGGCCCAAGCCCATCGAGATTCGTCCGGTGACGCTGCAGGACCCGGTCAATCCCCAGCCCATCGAACCGATCCGGCATATCTGGTTCCGCGCGGATGGCTCGCTGCCGGACAACCCTGCGCTGCATAAGTACCTGGTCGCCTACGCGTCGGATTTCAGCTTCATCGGCACCGCGCTGCAGCCCCACGGCGTCAGCTCCTGGAGCAAATTCATTCAGCTGGCAAGCCTCGACCATGCCATCTGGTTCCACCGCGAAGTGCGTGCGGACGAATGGCTGTTGTACTCCATGGACAGCCCGTGGGCGGGCAATGCTCGCGGTTTCGCCCGCGGCAGCATTTTCAATCGCGCCGGAGAGCTGGTCGCGTCGGTGGCACAGGAGGGACTGATTCGCGTGCGCGAGGATTGGAAATGAGCCTGTCCGATTCGCGGCATTGGGTGTTCGATATGGACGGCACCCTGACGCTCGCTGTGCACGATTTTCCGGCCATCAAGCGGGCGCTGGAAATTCCCGAGGATGACGACATCCTGCACCATCTCGCCGCGCTACCGGCCGACGAGGCGGCGGGCAAGCGTGCCTGGCTGCTGGAGCACGAGCGCGAACTGGCTTACGTCGCCAGCCCGGCGCCGGGCGCGCGTGAGCTACTGCACGCATTGCGTGATCGCGGTTGTCGGCTGGGCGTGCTGACGCGCAACGCGCACGAACTGGCGCTGGTGACCCTGCAGGCAGTCGGCATGGGCGACTGTTTCGCCAGCGAAGACATCCTCGGCCGCGACGAGGCGCCGCCCAAGCCTGATCCCGGGGGGCTGTTGCATCTGGCGGACAGGTGGGGCGTTGCGCCGCACGAACTGGTGATGGTGGGTGACTACCGCTTCGACCTGGAATGCGCCAGGGCGGCGGGCGCGCGAGGTGTACTGGTCAATCTGCCAGAGAACCTCTGGCCGGAGTTGACCGAGTTGCATGCCCGCGATTGCGCGGAATTGTTGCGGGCGTTGGGCTGAGCAAGCCGACAGATAACCCATTCACCTGACTGTTGCTCTTGTAGGAGCGAGAGGCGCCGATCCCTTGCTGGAGATCTGGCCTCGGCAACTCGATCGCCAGCAAGTTGGCTCCTACAAAATATGCGGGCTTGCGGCCGTCACTGATGTTTTGCAGGAGCCGGGGGAACGCCTCGTCCTTGCTGGCGAAGCGTTGTGCTACGGATCGACGCTGCGTGCGAGGCCCGAATCGCGAGCAAGCTCGCGGCTACATAAGCGATAAGCGCAACCCATCCTTCGCCTTGTCAATAGAGCGCCTGGTACAGCTTGCGGCGATAGGTAGTGACCAGCGGATGGTCGTTGCCCAGCAAATCGAACACCTGCAACAAGGTCTTGTGCGGCAGGCCGTCGGCGTAACTGCGGTTGCGCATGAACAGCTTGAGCAGAGCGTCCAGGGCCGCTTCGTGCTGCTGGCGTGCCAGTTGTTGAATCGCCAGTTGGTAGGCCGCTTCATCGTCCTCGGCATTCTGTGCCAGACGGCTCTTGAGATCGGCGACTTCGGGCAGGCCATCGGCCTGACGCAGGAAAGTCAGTTGCGCGCGGGCGCCGGCCAAGGCCTGTTTGTGCTCGTCACCCTTGACCGCGCCGAGCACCGTTTCGGCCTCGCCCAGTTCACCGCGTTCGGCCAGGCAGCGTGCATAAAGGATCAGCGCGGCGGCGTTTTCGTTGTCTTCGGCCAGCAGCAGCTTGAGCTGATTCTCCGCTTCGCCGATGCGACCCTCGGCGAACAATTCCTGTGCACCTTCCAGCAGATCGGCCTCGGGGGCCGCAGGCGCCTGTACGTGCGGTTCCAGCATGGCGCGAACAGCCGACTCCGGCTGCGCACCGGCGAAGCCATCGACCGGCTGGCCATCCTTGAACAGCACCACGGTGGGCAGGCTGCGCACGCCGAAGCGGGCCACGACATCCTGCTCGATATCGCAGTTGACCTTGGCCAGCAGCAGCTCGCCCTGGTACTCCTCGGTGATCTTCGCCAGCAGCGGCATCAGCGCCTTGCACGGCGCGCACCACTCGGCCCAGAAATCCACCAGCACCGGCTTGTGAAAGGAGTTTTCCAGCACCAGCTGCTCGAAGTTGGCGCTGCTGACATCGAAGATGTAGGAAGTCTGGCTCATCGGAAGTCTCGGAATGGGCACATGCGAAGTGAGGCGTGCATGTTAAGTGGGGACGCGCCGGAGCGGAAGCAAGTGGCACGAATCGATTTCAACCGTTGGGGGCCGTCAGCCGCCACCGCTCCTGCTCACGGTAGCGCACGCCGTTGGGGGTGTTTTCGGACACGAAGAGCCCGAAGTGCTCGACCCGCCAGTCGAAGCTGGGCGGCTTGGCGTTCGATTGAACCTGCGCGTCGCGCGACAGCGTCACGTGTGGCAGGAACGGTCGCGAGTCGAGCGCGAAGCCATGGGCGGACAGGCCTGCATGCAGCTGCTCGACCAGTTGGCTCAGCGGCGGCGGGACCTGGCTCGGAATCAGGCAGGCGAAGCCATGGCCGATCGTCTGCAACTGATCCAGCCGCAGCATGAAGGCGTCGGCGCGCAGGTGACCGCCGAGGCGCTTCAGGCCGTCCATTTGCGCCGCCGGCTGGCTGCCGAGAAAGGCCAGGGTGAGATGCAGGTTGGCCTGCGCCACAGGGCGACCGCCAAGGTTCTGTTGGTCACGCCAGCTACCGATGGCTTCTGCCAGTTCCGGCGGGCAGGGCAGGGCGAAGAACAGACGCAGGGGATTGTCGGTGGTCATGGCTTGCTCCTTCGGCATCGGTGTTGCCGCGACCTGCAGTAGACCCTAGCCGGCTGCCCGTGATTCAGCCGCTGCCTGTCGAGTGGCGTGGTAGAGGCTGACCCGGCGAAATTCAGCCGGCTCGGCGAGGTCCGGCCAGGTACAGGCGTCGAAAAGTGCCAAGCGGCTGTAGAGCGGATGCTGGAAATCTCGCACCCGCGAGTCGGCAACCAGCGCCTGGCGACCCCGGCTCAGAAACTGATCCAGCAGCGGCAAGTTCGCCCGGTCATAAAGCACATCGGCGACGATGATCAGGTCGTAGCGATCGGCCTCGTCGAAGAAATCCGTCGAATAGCGCAGCTGTACGCCGTTGAGCGCCGCGTTGGCACGGCAGGCCGCCAGCGCCAGCGGGTCGAGGTCACAGGCCACGACTTCCAGCGCGCCGGCTTTGGCCGCGGCGATGGCCGCAACGCCTGAGCCCGCACCGAAATCCAGCACCCGTTTGCCGCGTACCCACTCAGGGTGCGCGGCCAGCCAGCGGGCCAGCACCAGGCCGCTGGCCCAACAGAAACACCAGTAGGGCGGCTCTTCCAGGATCCGCCGAGTTTCCTCGGGGCTGAACGCACGGCCCATGTTCGCCGCATCGATCAGCCACAGCCGGATGTCGGTATCGGGCAGGGTTTCAGCGATCAGGCACGCATCGCCGAGCAGGTCGGTCAGTGCGACCTGCAATGCTTCGGGCGGTATCAAGGTGCCGGCACCAGGCGTAGCGGGCCCAGTGACTGACTGGCAGGACTGCTGACCTGCACGGCTGGCAGGCGCATGATCAGTTGCCCCGAGCGGGTCACGCGGCCGCGCAGTTCGACCTGCTGGCCCTGGGGAAACTTCTCGGCGTTGAACTTGAGGATGAACGGCAGTTCGTTGCCACGGCCTTGCAGACGGACGTTGCTCAGCAGCCGGTCGGGCTGGTCGCGCCGATTGACTTCCAGCAGTGCCAGCTCGACTTCACTGCCGGCTGGGGCACCGATCAGGCTGCCGTGCAACTCATGCAGCACGCTGGTCGCCTGAGGCGGTTCCTCGAACGTGACAGGCGCGGATGGGCGCTGGGACTGTTGGCTTGAACAGCCAACCAGCACCAGCAACAAGAGGGGCAGAACAAGGGGGCGTAACGGCACGGACGACTCCGGAATCTGGCGGTAATGCGCGCCTGTATAGCAACAATCCGCTCGATTTGTCTTGCCGACCGGATGCGCTAACATGGCTCTCCCGACGTCTGACAGCTCTAACCCATGCATTGTCCCTTTTGTGGTGCACATGACACCAAAGTCATCGATTCGCGCCTTGTAGCCGAGGGCGATCAGGTGCGCCGTCGCCGCGAGTGCCTCGCCTGCGGCGAACGTTTCACCACCTTCGAAACCGCCGAGCTGGTCATGCCGCGCTTGATCAAGCAGGACGGCAGCCGGCAGCCGTTCGACGAAGAAAAGCTGCGTGCCGGCATGCAACGCGCGCTGGAGAAACGCCCGGTCAGTGTCGAGCGTCTGGAAGAGGCGATCGCGCATATCAAACATCGTCTGCGCGCCACCGGCGAGCGGGAAATCAAGTCGCGGGTGCTGGGCGAACTGGTGATGGTCGAGCTGCAGAAGCTCGATGAAGTCGCCTACATTCGTTTTGCCTCGGTCTATCGCCGCTTCCAGGACCTCAACGAGTTCCGTGAGGAAATCGATCGCCTTTCCCGCGAGCCCGTGAAAAACGAATGACCGCCTCCGACCACGCCTGGATGGCCCGCGCGCTGCAGTTGGCGCGCAAGGGACTGTATTCGACGCATCCCAACCCCCGGGTTGGCTGTGTGATCGTCGCCGATGGCGAGCTGATCGGTGAGGGCTGGCACGTACGGGCTGGTGAGCCGCACGCGGAGGTTCATGCGCTGCGTCAGGCCGGTGAGCGCGCCCGCGGCGCAACGGCCTACGTCACGCTCGAGCCGTGCAGCCATCATGGACGTACGCCGCCCTGCGCCGAAGCATTGGTCAGCGCCGGCGTCGGACGCGTGGTGGCCGCCATGCAAGACCCCAATCCACAAGTGGCCGGCCGTGGGCTGGCTCGCCTGCAGAGCGTAGGCATCAAGGTCGCCAGCGGTGTGCTGGAAAACGAAGCGCGGGCATTGAATGCTGGTTTCATCAAACGCATGGAAACCGGCCTGCCGCTGTTACGCGCGAAACTGGCGATGAGCCTCGACGGCCGCACCGCTATGGCCAGTGGAGAAAGTCAGTGGATCACCGGCCCGGCCGCTCGCACCGAGGTGCAGCGTCTGCGCGCGCAATCCAGTGTGGTGTTGACCGGCGCCGATACGGTTCTGATGGATCAGGCGCGCCTGACGGTGCGCGCCGCCGAGCTGGGGCTGGATGGCGAACTCACCGCATTGGCCATGCAGCGCCCGCCGCTGCGGGTGCTGATCGATGGCCGGTTGCGGGTGCCATTGAAGGCCGCCTTTTTCCAGGCCGGCACCGCGTTGGTAGCGACATCCACAGCCGGCCGCGCCGAGCCGTACTGCGTTGCCGGTCATGAGGTATTGGAGCTGGACAGCGGCGACGGCCGTGTCGACCTGCGCGGCCTGCTGCGTGAGCTTGCCAGTCGCGGCGCTAACGAAGTGCTGCTCGAAGCCGGCCCGCGTCTAGCCGGTGCCTTCGCCGCCCTGGGACTGATCGACGAGTACCAGATCTTCGTCGCCGCCAAATTCCTCGGTTCCTCGGCCCGCCCGCTGCTTGATCTGTCGTTGACGCACATGAGCGATGCCCCTGGGTTGAAGATCGAGAGCATCCGCGCGGTCGGCGACGACTGGCGCATCATTGCCCACCCGGCCAAGTGATGCCCGCAGGCACGGCCCGCTAGGGGCGTGCCCACTCAATTCGCCGGTTTGAAGCCATTGTGATCCAGCTTGGCGCGGCGCTTGTTGGTACCCAGCACCAGCCGCGCGAGCAGGCTGTCATGGTGAGGGTTGCCGAAGTGGAACAGCGTGGTGGCGCGAAGCATGGCGGGATCGCACTCGTCATTGGCGTGCAGGCTGCGGTAGCCCGAGAACAGGTAGAGATTGCCTGGGACCAACTTCAGGCGGATCGGCGTGAGCCAGCCACGCCGCACCGCAAAGGCGACCAGTTTTTGGCTGAGGGTGTTATGCAGCAGTGCTTTCTCGATCACGTTGCGAAGGGCATTGAAGCGGACCGGGCGGATATTCGGAAAGATGATCAGGTCCCCGCAGTGCTCGCCTTCGGTGGGAATGAACAAGGGGAGCAGGGCGGTGATCGCGGTAGCATCGAAATGGTAGAAATGCGATTGCCGGAGGCCTCTCCGGCCCTGCAGGCAGCGGATCACTGGAAAGATCTGCTCCGTCGCGGAAGGCTCCCTGCCGGTCTGGAGCCGATAGAGGTCCGCCAGTATCTCCTTGAACGGCGCAGAAAGCGCCAGGATCGCCATGACGCTGCCGCTCAATGCTTCAATGCCGTGGATCGCGAAATACTCACCGTCATGGCTCGCCGCCTGTTGCTCGATGAAAACGCGGCCTTGTTCGAGCAGTTCAGGTGAAAGGTAGTTTTCCAGCACCGTGAAGCCATTGGAGTCGATCTCGGCCGCCCATTGCGCAGCCGTCCGCTCCGTAGTAGCAACCCCTGACATATCCATCTCTCTCGGCACATGAATAAATGGTCCGGAGCGTGTTCCTGATCGCGGCCTGATCTGCACGGGGGATCGTCAAAATACGAGCTGATCCTGGCTCGGCGTATCGGTGCGATGAATGCCGGAGCGACGTTCCATCCTGATCGTCTTGTTCTGCCATCGCCTCTGAACGCATGGTCCTTCTGTTCAGGCGCTGCGATGGGTATGGACAAACAAGCGCAACGCTAGTTTCGCGTTGCGCTTGTAAAGTTGCAGGGCAGGCCGGGTGACGACGAAGCGCCTGGTCGCCATTTTTGTGTGGGAGGCGCACCCGCGGCGAGCGTGTCGCTCGGTGTCCAAAGCGCTTCGCCCCGGAGCGGGGTCCCCACGAAGCAGCTCGTGCGCTGTGTCGCTTTTTTGTCGCGACGCGGCCAAAGGTCGTTTGCCGGCTGCAGAACTGGCCCATCTGTGGTAAAAACTGCGCCGGGCCATAATCGGCTCACGTTCTCAGGGCGGGGCGAAATTCCCCACCGGCGGTAATGGCGCAGTTGTTAGGGCTGAAAGCGTAGCGAGCGCAGGGCAGGGCAGGCGTGACTCGACGAAGCGGAATTTACTGGGGTAAATGAGCATTCGAAGGGTTACAAACGCAGCGTGACCTGGGCGCAGTAAGCTTTCAGTTTGCGTCTAGCCCGCGAGCGCTTGCTCAGGCAAGGTCAGCAGACCCGGTGTGATTCCGGGGCCGACGGTATAGTCCGGATGAGAGAGAGCGGGATGCCTCGACGGGCGCCGTTCGTGCGCGCGTCTACTCCCTATCGATCTGCAGCGCCCTGTTTTATCCAAAACAGGAGTTCGTCATATGCACCGTTTCCACAGCCTTCCATGGGAGGCCGCATGTTCACCGGAATAATCGAATCCATCGGAACCATTGGCGCGATGACGCCCAAGGGTGGCGACGTTCGGGTGCTGGTCGAGACCGGCAAGCTTGACCTGGCCGATGTGAAGCTCGGCGACAGCATCGCGGTCAACGGCGTCTGCCTGACTGCGGTCGAATTGCCTGGCAACGGCTTCTGGGCCGATGTCAGCCGCGAAACACTGGCGCGCACGGCCTTCGTTGACCTCAAGACCGGTAGCCGGGTGAATCTGGAGAAGGCGCTGATGCCAACCAGCCGCCTCGGTGGCCACCTGGTTAGCGGTCACGTCGATGGCGTCGGCGAAGTGGTGGCGCGCGAGGAAAATGCCCGCGCCGTGCAGTTCCGCATCCGCGCGCCGCGCGAGCTGGCCAAGTACATCGCGCTCAAGGGTTCGATCAACGTTGACGGTACCAGTCTCACCGTCAATGCGGTGAACGGCGCCGAATTCGAACTCACCATCGTCCCGCATACTCTGGCCGAAACCATCATGGTCGACTACCGCCCCGGGCGGCAGGTGAATCTGGAGGTGGATCTGCTGGCCCGTTACTTGGAACGCCTGCTGATGGGCGACAAGGCGGCCGAGCCAAATGCCTCCGGTCTGACGGAAAGTTTCCTGGCCGAACACGGTTACCTCAACCCGGCTCGTTAAGAACAGAAGGAACGGCCAAATGGCTCTGAACACCGCTGAAGAACTGATCGAAGACATCCGCGCCGGCAAGATGGTCATCCTCATGGATGACGAAGACCGCGAGAACGAGGGCGACATCATCATCGCCTCCGAATGCGTGACCGCCGAACACATCAACTTCATGGCCCGTTTCGCACGCGGCCTGATTTGCATGCCAATGACGCGTGAGCGCTGCGAAACCCTGCAGCTGCCGCTGATGGCGCCGCGCAACGGCTCCGGTTTCGGCACCAAGTTCACCGTCTCCATTGAAGCCGCCGAAGGCGTCACCACCGGCATCTCCGCTGCTGATCGCGCCCGCACCGTGCAGGCGGCCGTGGCGAAAGACGCGGTGGCCGAGGATATCGTCAGCCCCGGTCATATTTTCCCGCTGATGGCCCAGCCTGGTGGAGTACTGGCGCGTGCCGGTCACACCGAGGCGGCTTGCGATCTGGCCCGTATGGCCGGGCTCGAACCATCCGGCGTGATCTGCGAAATCATGAACGACGACGGCACCATGGCGCGTCGTCCAGAGCTGGAGCTGTTCGCCGAGCAGCATGGCCTCAAGATCGGCACCATCGCCGACCTGATCCATTACCGAATGATCCACGAGCGTACCGTCGAGCGAGTATCCGAGCAGCCGCTGGAAACCGAGTTGGGACAATTCAAGCTGGTCACCTACCGCGACGGTGTGGAAGACACCGTGCACATGGCGCTGACCCGCGGTGAGATATCGCCGGAAAACCCGACGCTGGTGCGTGTGCACAATATGGAGCCGTTGCGCGATCTGCTGCTGGTGACCGTGCCGGGACGCTGGAGCCTGCGCGCCGCGATGAGTGAAGTGGCCAAGGCTGGCAGTGGCGTGGTGCTGCTGCTGGGCAATCCGCTGACCGGTCCGCAACTGCTGGCTCAGCTCAACCGCCAGCAGCTGCCGACGCCGGCGACCTACAGCACGGTTGGGGCAGGTTCGCAGATTCTTCGGGACCTTGGCGTGCGCAAGATGCGACTGATGAGTTCGCCGATGAAGTTCAACGCGATATCCGGCTTTGATCTGGAAGTTGTAGAATACCTGCCCGCCGAATAAGTGATGCCAGGGCGCCGCGACGAAACGCGGCGCCTTCGTTCTTTAAAGAGATGAGAAACCACCTATGACACTGAAGACCATCGAAGGTACCTTCATCGCCCCGCAGGGCAAGTTCGCCCTGGTCGTTGGCCGCTTCAACAGCTTCGTTGTCGAGAGCCTGGTGAGCGGCGCTGTCGATGCGCTGGTACGCCACGGCATACGTGAAGACGCCATCACCATCATCCGTGCACCGGGTGCCTTCGAAATTCCGCTGGTAGCGCAGAAAGTCGCTCAGCAGGGTGAATACGACGCCATTATCGCCCTCGGCGCGGTCATTCGCGGCGGCACCCCGCACTTCGAATACGTTGCAGGCGAATGCACCAAGGGCCTTTCGCAGGTCTCCATGGAGTTCGGCGTGCCGGTCGCTTTCGGCGTGCTGACCGTCGATTCCATCGAGCAGGCCATCGAGCGCTCCGGCACCAAGGCCGGTAACAAGGGCGCCGAAGCTGCACTCTCCGCTCTGGAAATGGTTAGCCTGCTGGCGCAGCTGGAGGCCAAGTGAGCCTGAATCGCGACGACAGCCAGGACGCTCCCCAGCCCAAGGCCAAGGGCAAGATCGCCACACGCCGTGTGGCGCGCAGCCTGGCCATGCAGGCGCTGTATCAGTGGCATATGGCTGGCCAGAGCCTCAACGAGATCGAGGCGCAGTTTCGGGTCGACAACGATTTCTCCGGCGTCGACGGCAACTACTTCCATGAACTGCTGACCGGTGTGGCGCGTGCCAAGACCGAAGTCGACGGCGCCATCGTGCCGCACCTTGATCGCCCGCTGGACGAGCTGGACCCTGTCGAGCTGGCTGTCCTGCGCCTGTCCACCTACGAGTTGATGCATCGCATCGACGTACCCTACCGGGTGGTGATCAACGAGGGCATCGAGCTGGCCAAGGTGTTCGGCGCTACCGACGGACACAAGTTCGTCAACGGTGTGCTGGACAAGCTGGCGCCCAGTCTTCGCAGTGCCGAGGTCAGCGCTCACAAGCGCTGAGCCTGCACGGCCTGATGGGTGAGTTCGAGCTGATCCGCCAGTACTTCGCCGCCGCCGCTTGCGCCAGGGCGGGCGGTGATGTGGCGTTGGGCATCGGAGATGACTGCGCCTTGCTGGCTTTGCCAGCGGGCGAGCATTTGGCGGTTTCCAGCGACACGCTAGTCGCCGGCGTGCACTTCCCCGATCCCTGCGATCCCTACCTGCTTGGCCAGCGTGCGCTGGCGGTTTCTGCCAGCGATCTGGCCGGCATGGGCGCGACGCCCATCGGTTTTACCCTCGCCCTGACCCTTCCTGCGGCCGATCCCGGTTGGCTATCCGAGTTCGCTCGTGGCCTCGACGCGATGGCGGCGGGCTGTGCCATGCGCCTGATTGGCGGCGATACCACGCGTGGCCCGCTGAGCATGACCCTGACGGTGTTCGGGCGGGTACCAGCCGGCCAGGCGCTACTGCGCAGCGGCGCGCAGCCGGGCGATCTGCTTTGTGTCGGTGGGGCTCTTGGCGATGCAGCTGGCGCGCTGCCGATCGTGCTGGGTGAGCGCGAGCAGGGCACCGCCGAAGCGGCGGCGCTGCTCAGGCGCTACTGGTTGCCGCAACCACAGCTGGCGCTGGGGCAGGCATTGCGCGGCAAGGCGAGCGCGGCACTGGATATTTCCGACGGTCTGCTGGCTGACTGCGGACATATCGCCGCCGCGTCCGGCGTTTTGTTGTGCATCGAACAGCAGAAGCTACCCTTGTCGGACGCCCTGGTACGGTTCGCTGGACATGATCAAGCACTGCAGCATGGCCTGACGGGCGGTGATGATTACGTGCTGGCATTTACCTTGCCCGCCGAACAGCTGCCGGCCCTGCAGGCCGATGGCTGGTCGCTTCATGTGATCGGGCATGTTGCAGCCGGAGCGGGCGTGCAGCTGCTGAATACCGATGGCCAGGCGATCACTCTCGCCAGTCAGGGTTACAACCATTTCAGTGGCTGAGCGACTCGGATAGCTCCGCCAGAACAGAGAGGACAGCCGTTTGACTGATTCGCTGCAGCCCACCGCCGAACCGATTCCACTCTCGGTGTGGAGCAACCCCTGGCACAACCTGGCGTTCGGCTTGGGCTCTGGAACGCTGCCGAAGGCGCCCGGCACCTGGGGTTCGCTGGCGGCCCTGGCGTTCGTGCCGCTGTGGCAGGCCTTGCCGGGCTGGGGCTACGGGCTGGTGATCATCGCCAGCATGCTGTTCGGCATCTGGCTGTGCGGTAAGGTCGCCCAGGATCTGGGGGTGCATGACCATGAAGGTATCGTCTGGGATGAGTTCGCCGGCATCTGGATCACCTTCTGGCTGGTTCCCGCAGGCTGGTACTGGTTGCTGCTCGGCTTCGTCGTATTTCGCCTGTTGGATATCCTCAAGCCTTGGCCGATCAGTTGGGTCGATCGGCAGATTCACGGCGGGCTGGGCATCATGCTCGACGACATTCTCGCCGGCTTGGCCGCTTGCGGCCTGATGCACCTTGCGGTGTTGTGGTTGGGCTAGAGCTGTTAGCTGGTAACCTCAAGTTCGCCGATTTGAGCCTATCTGTGAAGCTGCGGCGAGGTTTCGGGCAGGCTTAAGCTATGGATAAACGAATTACCGTAAAGGCCGCCCGGCTCAAGCTGTGCGTCTGGTCGCTGTAAGGGTGGTCAGGCTCATGGAAGAATGCCGACCTACCCGTCTCAAGGAAGCCCCGCTGATGCGCGCCATTGTCTTGATGCTCGCCGCCAATCTCTTGCTTTTTTCATACGGCAGCACGGCGGCGCCACGGGTGCAGGTAGTTGGCTTGTTTCCTGGTGCTGCCGTGTTGACTGTCGATGGCCAACGCAAGCTGGTTCGGGTTGGTCAGGTGGGGCCGGGCGGCGTGGAAGTGCTGAGCGCCGACTCGAAAGGTGCGGTGCTGCGCGTCGAGGGTATCGAGCGTCAGTACGGATTAAGCCGCGAACTCAGCGCCGGTTTCGCCGAGCCCGAACGCCGGCAATTGAGCATCGCTCAGGGGCAGGGCGGCCATTATTGGGTGGCCGGCTCGATCAATGGCCAGCCGGTGCAGTTTCTCGTCGATACCGGCGCCACCTCTGTGGCGGTCAGCGAGATCCAGGCGCGACGCCTGGGCATCGACTATCGGGTCGATGGCCGGCAGATGGTGGTCAATACAGCCAGCGGCACCGCGAAGGCCTGGCGAGTGCAGCTCAACAGCGTCAAAGTCGGCACGATTGATGTGCTGGGTGTCGAGGCAGTAGTCGTGGAGGGCGCGGCTCCGTCTGAGGCACTGCTCGGCATGAGCTTTCTCGGTCGGGTCAGCTGGCGCGAGGATCAAGGTGTGTTGAAGCTCGAGTCGAAGATCTAAGAAAGGCGCAGCTTGTAGCTGAAAGGCTGAAGTTCCACGTGCCATAAATCACACAGCGGCGGTTATGCTTGTCAGGCACTGGGCGCCCCCATACTGATTCGCTTCCAGCTTCCAGCTTCCAGCTTCCAGCTTGCGGTTGCTGTTACAATGTCCGCTTTTCTGCCTTCTGGAGTTTCTCCGGTGTCTGTCGTGTTCGTCGCCGCTTCCAAATTGCCGACGCCGTTCGGTGTGTTCACCATGCATGGGTTTCTCGATCAGGACACCGGCAAAGAGCATGTCGTACTGACGCTGGGCGATGTTGCCGATGGCAAGCCTGTGTTGGGGCGCCTGCACTCTGAATGTCTGACGGGCGATGCCCTGTTCAGTTTGCGCTGCGATTGCGGCTTTCAATTGGAAGCCGCACTGCGTGCGATTTCGGAAGAGGGGCGCGGCGCGCTGCTCTATCTCCGCCAGGAGGGCCGTGGCATCGGCCTGCTGAACAAGATCCGTGCCTACGAGTTGCAGGATGGCGGTGCCGATACCGTCGAGGCCAACGAGCGCCTTGGCTTCGCGCCTGATATGCGCGATTACGCGATCTGCCTGCCCATGCTCGAACACCTGGGCATCGCCGAGATCAAGCTGATGACCAACAACCCGCGCAAGGTCAAGGCGCTGCAGGGCTTCGGCATCCGCGTCGCCCAGCGCATGCCGCTTGAGATTGCCCACAATCCGCATAACCGCAAGTATCTCGCCACCAAGGCCGGCAAGCTCGGCCATATGCTCGGCGAGATCCATCAGGGCGAAGCCGAGCAGTCGTGAACCGTACGGCCACTCGCCGCCAGCTTTCTCGCGATGGCTGGCTGTTTCTGCTACTGATCATCGTCCCCGTGCTCATCAGTCGCCAGCTTCCCGAGCTGGCTGGCCGCTTCGGCGAGTCGCTCGCCTTGCCGCTGTTCATCATCGGTCTGGCCACGCTGTTTCTCAATTTGCCCCGCTTCACTGCCTACAAGCACGCCTTGATCGCCACCGAAAAGGGCTTGGATACCGACGACGAATCGTCGGCCTGGATGGCGCTGCGTGCCGTCCGGTTACGGGCACTGTGGATCGCAGCGCTGCCGGCTTGGCTGGCGGCGATCGGCGCGCCGCTCGGGCTTGAGCCCGTCGCACAGGTGCTACTGGTCTGTGGCAGCCTGGCGTTGCTAGTGCTCTATCGCATTCCGCGTCAGCTGCAATGATGCGAGTACTGTCGTTGGTCGTGGCGTTGCTGCTTTCGCCGCTGCTTGCCGCATCCGAGCGGGTCGTCAGCCTGGCGCCCTCGCTCAGTGAAATCATGCTGGAGCTGGACGCCGCCGATCTGCTGGTGGGCGTGCTCGACGGCGGCGAGCGGCCGGATGCGCTGGCCGGTTTGCCATCCGTCGGACGCCTCGGCCAGCTGGAAATGGAAACCTTGCTGGCACTGCAGCCAACGCTGGTATTGCTCCGGCCGGACAGCATCAGCCGCGCACAACGTGACCAGCTGACACAGTTCGGCATACCGGTGCTGGTTGCGCAACCGGTGTCGCTGGAGCAGCTGGCAGAGCAGTTCGCACTGATTGGCGAGCGGGTTGGGCGGGGTGAGCAGGGGCGGGCGCTCGCGCGACGTTTCGAACAGGGGCTGGATCAGTTGCGGCGGCGTTACCACCGCGAGCAACCGCTGGCGGTGTTCTATCAGGTCTGGAACCGTCCGCTGTACACCCTCGGCGGCCGACAAATCATTAGCGATGCCATCGAAGTCTGTGGCGGTCGCAACGTGTTCGCGGATCTCCAGCTGCCAGCGCCTCAGGTCAGCATCGAGTCAGTGCTGTCGCGCAATCCCGAGGTGATTTTGGCGGGTAGCGGCGCTCAGCTGTCCGAATGGAAGACCTGGCCGCAGCTGGCTGCGGTGCGCAAGGGGCACCTCTGGGAAGTACCCGACAAGGGGCTGGAGCGGCCGAGCTTCCAGATGCTCGACGCCATCGGGAAGCTCTGCGCGGTGATGGCGCGGTCGGCGCCCTGAGCGAGCGCCGCCGTTGAGGTGCGCTACAGCGTTGGCGTCCAGATGACCGCGAGCAGGCCGGTACGACCCTGTTCGCGGTAACCATAAACACTGTCCATGTCGGCGAAGGTGCGTTGGTACAGCGCCTGGTGATAGTCCTTGTCCAGTACGTTCTCCAGCTTGGCTTCCCAACGCAGTTCGGGTGTGGCCTGCCAGCTGGTGCGCAGATCCAGTACCGCGTAGCCCGGGATTGTGCTGCGCTCGGACTGGAAGTTCGCGTTGACGGGGCCATCATCAAAGCGTTGGCTGAACGCCTGCCAGGTCGCACCGAGGCCAATCGTGCCGAACTGGCGGTCCAGGTCCAAGCTCAATGTGCGCTTGGCGCGACGTGGCAGCACCCGGCCGCTGTTCCGGTCGCGTGGATCGATGATGCTGAGGCCGAGATTGGCTTGCCAGCCCAGCAGCTCATGGGCCGCGCTGGCCTCGAAACCGTTGATTCGAGCATGGTTTATGTTTTCAACCTGACGGCCGCCCCAGGCGATCATATCTTCAATATCGGTGCGGTAGAACGAGGCTTCTAATTGCGTACCGTTGAAATCGGCGCGCCACTGCAGCTCGTAGGTCTTCGAGGTTTCCGGTTTCAGGTCCGGGTTGGGCCCCCAGGCCGGTGGTGCGTAAAGGTCGGTGAAGGTCGGTGCGCGAAAGCCTTCGCCATAGCTCAGTATCCATCGCTGCGACTGGCCGACCGGTAAGCTAAAGGCAGCGTTCCAGCTGTTGTGGCTGCCGAACTGCTGGTTGTCATCGTGGCGCAGGCCCAGCTCGGTGCCGAAGCCGTCGCCCTGATAGCTGTGCTGGGCGAAGAAGGCCAGATTGTCGCGGCTGTCTTCCTGATAGGCCGTGGTGGCATCCAGGCGGTCCTCGTACCAGTCAGTCCCGAGCGCTAGCTGCTGTTGTTCGGTGAGCGAGAAGCGGTTGACCCAGGCGGCCGAGTGGCGGGTGGTTTCCAGCAGGCTGTCGTTGAAGGCGGAGCCCACCGCGCGGTTGCGGTCGACGCTGCGACCCAGCTCCAGGCGGCTGTTCCAGATATCACTCAGTTGCCCGTCCAGATAACTGCTGTAGCTGCTGACGCGGAACTCATCCTGGGGTACGCCGGGGGCGAATGCGTAGGCGTCGTCGTATTCGTTCTCGCCGCGCTGGTCGTTGAGGCTCAGGCCCGCTTTCCAGTTGGCGTCGAAGCGATGGTCCAGTTTCAAATGCATGGCCTTGGTGCGCTGTCCGTCGTCGTCGCGGTCAGCGCCCCGATTGTCGCGGGTGATATCGAATCCGTCGCGTTCGTCGAGGCTGGCGCCGAGGTGCACGCGGGTCTGCTGGGTACCGCCAGACAGGTTCAGGCTGCGCTGGAACGTCTGGTCGCTGCCCGCGGCCAGGCGTACTTGTGGGTTCAGGCCAGGCTCACCGCTGCGCGTGAAAATCTGGATGACGCCACCGATGGCATCGGCACCGTAAAGCGACGAGCGAGGACCGCGGATGACTTCGACGCGTTCGATATTGTCGATGGCCAAATAGTCGAGGCGGGCGAAGCCACTGGTCGAAGAGGCAACTCGCTGGCCGTCGACCAGGACCAGCGTTTGCGCTGTGCTGGTGCCGCGCACGGATAGCTGAGGTAGCCCGCCGGCGCTCGAAAAGCTGACACCGGGTACTCGGCGAAGCAGTTCGGGCACGCTACGCGCCTGTAGCCGCTCGATATCAGCTCGGGAGAATACCGTATTAGCAGCGGTGGCCTGCATGCGCGGTTCGGCCTGCCGGGCCGAGGTAACGAGCATGCTTGGCAGCTCATGGCTGGTATCGGCAGCAAGGGCCTGTGCGCCGGGCAACAGCGCCACAGCCAGCGCGAGACGGGACATTTTCATCAAGAACAATCCTCAAAAGAACGGAGCTTTTGAGGAGGGCAGGAACAAGCGTGCAGAAAACAATGCGCAGCGCTTGACGGTGCTGCCCTCCGCAACACCAGTCGAATCCGCTAGGCCGGTCTCCGGGCTTTCGACACGCACCCCGCTCGCCTTCCCATGCAGGGCACAGTGGCGGTTGAGCAGGCGGTGATCCAAGGGATCACGGTCGATTACCGTTGCGGGGGCAGCGCCGGCCTTGCTCATCGAGCGCACCGGCTTCCCGTTTAATGCGGACCTTGCGGTCGTGCACACCTGGGCGGATCAGAAATCGCGGGAACCTTAAGGGCTGCTCGGGAGAAAAACAAGCAAAGCGCGTGGTGCCGGGAGAAAGTTTGCGCGAGGGGATACGTGGCCAGGCGTAGCGGAAAGGGGCGCCGGCGCACTAACAGGCGTCCATGTGCCGTCGTGATGCGATGGATTTGGTAATGCCGAGCAGGCGGCGAGGCGGTGCTGGGTACGGGCGTACCCAGCGCAACAGGGTGTCAGAGCTGAGCCAGCCGGGTGCGGATCGCCGCTTCGATACCGGCGGCATCGAGCCCGCACTCCTTGAGCATCTCGCTGGGCTTGGCGTGCTCGACGTAGTAATCCGGCAGTCCCAGATGAAGGATCGGCTTCTGCAGATTTTCAGCGGCGAGGAATTCGCCGACGGCACTACCGGCCCCGCCCATGATGCTGTTTTCCTCGATGGTCACCAGCAGTTCGTGGTCGTCGGCTATCTGCCGCACCAGCGCCTCGTCCAGCGGTTTGACGAAGCGCATGTCGACCACGGTGGCGTCGAGTGCTTCGCCGACCTGCAGCGCTTCGACCAACTGCACGCCAAAGACCAGCAGAGCGACCGGTCGGCCGCTGCCGTTGCTGCCCTGGCGACGCACCACGCCCTTGCCGATCTCAAGCGGATCGAGGCCGGGCTCGATCGTCGCGTTCGGCCCGGTGCCGCGCGGATAACGCACCGCCGCCGGACCGTCGAAGTGATAGCCGGTGGTGAGCATGCGGCGCATCTCATTCTCATCGCTGGGAGTCATCACCAGCATGCCGGGGATGCAGCGCAGATAGGAAAGATCGAAGCTACCGGCATGGGTCGGACCGTCTTCGCCGACCAGGCCGGCGCGGTCGATGGCGAACAGCACGTCGAGGTTCTGCACCGCGACGTCATGGATCAACTGATCGTAGGCGCGCTGGAGGAAGGTCGAATAGATCGCTACTACCGGCTTGGCACCTTCGCAGGCCATGCCGGCCGCCAGGGTCACGGCATGCTGCTCGGCGATGGCTACGTCGAAATAACGATCCGGATAACGCTCACTGAAGTCGATCAGGTCGGAGCCTTCCTTCATGGCCGGGGTGATGCCGGTCAGGCGCGGGTCGGCGGCGGCCATGTCGCACAACCATTGGCCAAAGACGTTCGAGTATTTCGGACCGCTGGGCTTCTTCGGGGTGACCGGACCGCCTACGGGTTCAAGTTTGCTGATGGCATGCCAGGTAATCGGATCGACTTCCGCCGGAGCGAATCCTTTGCCTTTCTTGGTCACCACATGCAGGAATTGCGGCCCGGGCAGATCGCGCATGTTGCGCAGGGTGGCGATCAACGTCGGAAGATCATGGCCGTCGATGGGCCCGATGTAGTTCCAGCCAAGCTCTTCGAACAGGGTGCCGGGAACCAGCATGCCCTTGGCATATTCCTCGGTACGGCGGGCGATTTCCCAGGCACCCGGCAGGCGTGACAGGACCTTCTTGCTGCCTTCGCGCATGCTCGAATAGGTGCGGCTGGAGAGGATTTTGGCCAGGTAGTTGGACAGGCCGCCGACGTTGCGCGAGATCGACATGTCATTGTCGTTGAGCACGACGAGCATGTCGGCGCCGACTTCAGGCGCATGATTCAGGGCCTCGAAGGCCATGCCGGCGGTGAGCGCGCCGTCGCCGATCACGGCGATGGACTTGCGCTTCTTGCCCTGCAGGCGGGCGGCGATGGCCATGCCCAGTGCGGCGCTGATGGAGGTGCTGGAGTGGCCGACGCCGAAGGTGTCGTAGTCGCTTTCACTGCGGCGTGGAAACGCGGCGAGGCCGTCCTTCTGGCGTAGGCTGCCCATCTGCTCGCGGCGTCCGGTGAGGATCTTGTGCGGATAGGCCTGATGGCCGACGTCCCACACCAGGCGGTCCTTTGGGGTGTCGTAGACGTAGTGCAGGGCGATGGTCAGCTCGATCACGCCGAGTCCGGCGCCGAAGTGCCCTCCGGTCCGGCCGACGCTGTACAGCAGGTCTTGCCGCAGCTCGTTGGCGAGTTCTTCAAGTTCCGCTTCGCCCAGCCGGCGCAGCTGCTCGGGAGTGGCCGCGCGATCTAGGACGGGCGTCGCAGGGCGGACCCGAGGAATCTCATGGAACGTCTTGGGCATCGGGCGAATCGTTTTGGCTGAAAAAAGAGCCGCAGTTTACCCGATGGTTACAGCGAGAAGAATGACCCAGGCATCAACGGTCGTCGCCGCTGTTGTCAGCGGCACGGCTACGCGTTGCCCGGGTTCAGCTGCGGCGTTCGACGATGAAGCGGGCCAGTTGGCGCAAAGGCTCGGCAGCGGCACCGAAGGGTGCGACGGCTTCGAGCGCCGTATCCCGTAGCTCGTGCGCGTAGGCCTTGGCTGCGTCCATGCCCAGAAGCGCCGGGTAGGTGGGTTTGTCGCGGGCGATATCGGCGCCCTGGTGCTTGCCCAGCGTGACGGTATCGCTCTCCACGTCGAGGATGTCGTCCTGCACTTGAAACGCCAGGCCGATGGCCTGCGCGTAGCGCTGCAAGGCGGCAAGCGTGCCGGCATCGGAGTGACCGCTGGCCAGGGCGCCGAGGCGCACGCTGGCTTCGATCAGCGCGCCGGTTTTGTGCCGGTGCATCAGCTCCAGCGCATTACGATCCAGTTTGCGGCCGACCGATCCGAGATCAATCGCCTGCCCGCCGACCATCCCGGCCGGACCCGCCGCGCAGGCGAGGCTGGTGACCATTTCCAGGCGCAGCGCCGGGTCCTGCGGGTTGTGCGCCTCGGTCGCCAGCACTTCGAAGGCCAGGGTTTGCAAGCCGTCGCCGGCTAGGATCGCGCAGGCTTCGTCGAACGCCTTGTGAGTGGTCGGCTGGCCGCGGCGCAAGTCGTCGTCGTCCATGGCCGGCAGGTCGTCATGCACCAGCGAATAGGCATGGATCAGCTCGACGGCGCAGGCGGCGCCATCGGCTTGGGCGCTATCGCCCTTGAGCGCCTCGCAGGCGGCGTAAACCAGCAGTGGGCGCACGCGCTTGCCGCCGTTCATGACGCTGTAGCGCATGGCCTGGTAAAGGCGCTCGAGCTGTGGCCGTGGCGAGGTGAAGAGCGCATCGAGGCAACGGTCGACACGTTGCTGGCAGCGCTGTTGGTAGTCGCCGATCATGCTTCGGGATCCACCTCGAAAGGCGCTTCCTGCAGCTTGCCGTCACGCTCGAGCAGGATCTGTACTTTCTGCTCGGCCTGGCTGAGTGCGGCTTGGCAGTCGCGGGTCAGACCGATGCCCTGCTCGAAGCAGGTCAGCGAATCCTCCAGCGACAGCTCGCCGCTTTCCAGGCGCTCGACCAGCTGTTGCAACTCGGCGAGGGATTGTTCGAAATCGAGGGCGACTTTCTTGCGGGCCATGGCGGAACCTGTTCTCTGCGGCTGCTCTGAAACGGGCGCGACACTAGCAGAGCTGGGCCGCATAAGCCATAAGCCGCCCGGGCTAGGCGGCGCTCAGCGCCAGTATATGGCCTGGAAATAGTAGAGCGTCATGGTGCTGCCCACCACGATGACGAAGGTGCGCAGCCAGGTGGCTGGCAGCTTCTTGCTCAGTGCCCCCCCAGCATAACCACCAAGCGTGGTGCCAATCAGCAGAATCGCCAGTTCGTACAGGCTCACGCGTCCGGCAATGATGAAGGTGGCGGTGGCGACGCTGTAGATGACGGCTGAGATCAGGTTCTTCAGCGCGTTGGCACGGACCAGTTGGTGGCCTTCGATGGAAAAGGCCGCCAGCTGCAGAATGCCCATGCCCGCGCCGAAATAACCACCGTATATAGATACCAGGGCATGCGCCGCGAGCGATGCAGGCGCATGCGGCGGTACTGCACTTTCGTCCTTGCGGCGGGCCGCCAGCCAGCGGCTCAGCCAGGGGCTGGCGGCGAACAGGGCGGTAGCGACGAGCAGCAGCCAGGGAATCAGCAAGCTGAACACGTCATCGCCGCTGGCGAGCAGCAACAGGCCACCGAGCAGACCACCGACCAATCCTGCCAGCAGCAGCGGAACGAGATACCGGCCCAGTGGGCGTAGCGCCGAGCGTGCCGCCCAGGCGCCGGCGAGGCTGGCGGGCCAGAGCGCCACGGCATTGGTCGCGTTGGCCGTGACCGGTGGCAAGCCAGTGGCCAGCAGCGCCGGAAACGAGAAGAAGGTGCCGCCTCCGGCCAGGGCATTCATGCCACCGGCAGCGAAACCGGCAGCGATGAGTAGCAGCATGTCGAACAAGGGCATCGGTGGGGCTCGCGGCAAAAGGATGCAGATTATCCCTGCCGCTGCGCTTCGCCAAGCACGAGGAGATCTGCGATAGCTCCGATGCCATGTAGGCGTCGTACATAGCTGGCTGTATTACGCTCGCCTGCAATCCGACTGCTGGTCCGCTACCGGTCGGAAGGCCGCCGGGCTTCGTCCAGTCGCGTGCTGGTCAGCTCGTTAAGGATGCCGCAGCCTTGCATCGGACGATTGCCGGTGCAGCAGCTGCGCAGCGCCTGTAGTTGCTGCTCAAGCGCGTGGAGGCTTTCCAGGCGCGCGCGGACGCGTTCGAGCTGCTCGTCAATCAGCAGGTTGATGTCGCCGCAGTTGGCGTCCGGGTGGTTCGAGAATTCCAGCAGCCGGCGGATATCGGCCAATCCGATATCCAGCGCACGGCAATGCCGGATAAATACCAGCTGTGCCAGCTGCTTGGTCGAATAGGACCGGTAGCCATTGGCGCCACGCTCCGGGGCGGGCATCAAGCCGACTTTTTCATAGTAGCGAATGGTTTCGACGTCCACGCCTGCCGTCGTGCTCAGCTCGCCGATGCGCATCATCGCTCCTTCTTCTCGTGGTGATCGTTGGCCAAAACTTGGTCGGCTTGACCCTGGAGCTGCTCCAGGGTGTGCAATGGCTCCGAATATAGTTCAGGAGACACTCCATGTCCTCGAGATGTTGTGATTCGGGCTGTTCAACCCCCGCGGTCAGCCCAGGCTTTCGCAAGGCGTTATGGGTCGCCCTGGCGATCAATTTGGTCATGTTCCTTGTGGAAATCGTCAGCGGGTTGCGGTCCGGTTCAGTCTCGCTGCTGGCCGACGCCATCGACTTCGCTGGCGATGCCGCCAACTACGCCATCACCCTCACGGTGCTGTCCATGGGCCTGGTCTGGCGTTCGCGCGCGGCGCTGGTGAAGGGCCTTTCGATGCTCGCCTTCGGCGTGTTCGTGCTTGCGCGGGCCGGCTGGGCTATCCACACCGGCGTGGTGCCGGAGCCGCTGACCATGGGCGTCATCGGCGCGCTGGCGCTGGTCGCTAATGTCATCGTGGCGCTGATGCTCTATGCGTTTCGCGAGGGTGACTCGAATATGCGTTCGGTCTGGCTCTGCAGCCGCAACGATGCCCTGGGCAATATCGCGGTCATGGTCGCCGCGGCGGGGGTTTTCGGCACCGGTTCCGGCTGGCCGGACTTTATCGTGGCGCTGATCATGGCGGGGCTGGCATTGTTCGCCGGTTACTCGGTGGTGCGTCAGGCGCGGCAGGAACTGCACGTAGCTCGTTTGTGACGCCGCTGGCGCTGATCAACTGGCTATGGCCGCCACCAGTGCGATGACCAGTACGCCGATCACCGCCAGGCCACCGGCGGCTAGCTTGCCTACCGTCTCGGCGCTCAGACCCAGCGCTTTATCTTTCGCCTGCGCGCCGAAGCGCCCTTCGAGACGGTGCA
>NZ_LGLW01000007.1 GCF_013620795.1 Pseudomonas sp. Q2-TVG4-2
GCCAGGTCGAGGGGTTGTAATCCCAGCCCGGTGGAACTGCGGCCTTCTGCATCATCCCGGACATGCTCATGCCGGGCATCATCGGTACCAGTGTGGAAAAGGCAATCACCAGCCCGCCGACCAGCAGGGCATTACCATAGCTGGCTGGTGACGGGGTCCAGAACAGCAGCGGGGCGAACATCAGCCAGAGCCCCATGCCCGTATTGGCCCACAGCGCCCAGCTGATCCGTTTTAGCGAAAGGACCGAGAGCAGCACGATCAGGGCGCCGCTGATAATGTCATTCCAGGTCATCAGCAGCGCGCGAGTGGCGACTTCGGGTAGATCGCGTTCCGAGGCCAGGCGGGCGAGATCCAGATCAGTGCTGGAAATGTTCGCGTAGCCAAAGATGAAGGGCGAGCTGAGCAGCCAAAAGCCGAGCAAGGCGTTGGCGAAATGGCACCACAGCGTGGCGAGATGGCGGCGTTCCATCATCTCCATATGTTCTTCCATGCCCATGTTCGGGCGCATGGCTGATCGCCGCAAGTATTCCGCTTGATGCTCCATGAACTCCCCCGCTCGAAGAATGGCAGCATGTCGCGTTCAGGCCGGGGCGGGTATTGCCTCCGGCAACAAACCAGGCTGCTGGTCAGTTGACCGGGGGAGGCGGGGTGAGTTGCAGAAAAATTAGCGCTGGCCGGCGCACCGAAGAAAGATAACGGCCGCAGTCGCCAGCGCTCCTCATCTGCCGGAGGGCTGGCACTTGAGGGGGCTGCTATTCAGAGCAATCCGGCTCGACGGTAAAGGTCTTGGACGAGTCCACCAAGCCCAGATTCTCCAGCGTACGGCGGCCAACGAGTACCGGATAGTTCATCTTGTCGCGATCGTTGAGTGAGAACTGCTCTTCGTAGATCTTGTTACCCAGGCATACCTTCATCAGCACCACAGGGCGTTCTTCGGCACCGCCTGCACCGCGCACCTTGATGTCCCGCACCACTTCGCGCTCCAGGCGCTTCTCAATATTCCTGTCGGTATCGATGTCTTCCATTTCCAGGGTAAAGCGCACCCAATCGTCGCCGTCTTTCTCGAATCGGTCGATGTTTTCGGCATGCATTGAGGAGGTCAGCGCACCGGTATCGAGCTTGAACTTCACGGCGACTTTCTCAGGAAAGATAAGCCCTTCCTCGACCCAGCCGAACACCTGAGGCGAATCGGCCAAAGCCGGTGCGCTGCAGACGGCTATCAGCGCCGCCAATCCAAGAGCTTTAATCAGGCTGGGGCTTGTCGAACGGAGCATTTTTCACCTCGAGTCAGTAGTGCCACGGCAACGATAGAGTCGCTGGGTCTGAATACGTTCAGCAAAAAAGGGGCGCCCGATCGCTGCGCGAGACACCGTGGCGATCCACTCGCTCCATTGAGTTGGTCAATCATCGTCATTGGAAAAAGCAATCGGACGGCTGCCGCAGCTTGTACTCCACCACTAGGGCCGCCTGCGATGCAGTCAGATACCGAATCGCCGTGCCCCGTTAACTGATCGAAGGAGGCAGTCACTAGGGAAGTCCAAAATTGAGAGGTGAACCATGTTCGTCCACAACAAACGACTTCAGTACACGGTAAGAGTAGCGGGCCCCAATCCGGGCCTGGCCAACCTGATGCTTGAGCAATTCGGCGGTCCGCAGGGTGAGCTCGCTGCCGCCATGCGTTATTTCACTCAGGCCGTGTCCGAGGATGACCCAGGCCGCAAGGACATGCTCATGGACATCGCCACCGAAGAGCTCAGCCACCTCGAGGTGATCGGCTCCATTGTTGGCATGCTTAACAAAGGCGCCAAAGGCCAGGTGGCCGAGGGCGTCGAAGAGGAAGCGGATCTGTATCGCTCGCTGACGGACGGCGGCAATGATTCGCACGTTACCTCGTTGCTGTACGGTGGCGGCACGCCGCTAACCAACTCAGGCGGGGTTCCATGGACGGCCGCCTACATCGATACGATCGGTGAGCCAACGGCGGATCTGCGTTCCAACATCGCAGCCGAGGCGCGGGCCAAGATCGTTTACGAGCGATTGATCAACGTGACGGATGATCCGGGCATCAAGGACGCGCTGAAATTCCTCATGACCCGCGAAATCGCGCACCAGAAATCGTTCGAAAAGGCGCTACATGCCATCCAGCCCAACTTCCCTCAGGGCAAGCTGCCGGGCGAGCCGCAATTTGCCAACGTCTACTACAACCTGTCGCAGGGCGAAGGGGATCTGCGGGGCCCATGGAATCAAGGGCCTGAATGGGAGTTCGTTGAGAGTCCGCAGCCTGCCGTGGACGGTGGCGATGGTAAACCTTCCGTCGAGCTGAACAAGGACCAGCAGAAGGTATTGCAGCAGATGGCGGTGCGGACCCAGTCCGACGTCTCCGCCGATCCCATGACAGGAGCCGATCTGGGCTCTGGCAAGGCCGTAAAGAAGGGCTGAGCCTGATGGGCGAAACGCAGTCCCGGTGCGTCTGAATTCAGGCGCATAGGTGCTGCGTTTCGTTTTCGACGGGCGTATCTAGCGCCGGCCGAGCAGCGGCACCACGACCCCCGAGCCCGGACGGCCAAGTGCGTCGCCGATGGCTACGCTTAGCGAGTGTTGCGTAAACGGCTTGGCCAGCGTGTGCAGCGGGCGAGCCTCCTCGGTCAATTCCGCATAACCGCTGACCAACAGAACCGGCAGATCGGGCTTTTCAGCGTTGACGATCTCCGCCAGCTGGGTTCCGGTCATGCCTGGCATCATCTGATCGGTGATCAGGATATCGAAAGCGCTTTGACGGAGGATGCTGAGAGCGGCCTCGCCACCGTCGGCAGAGGTGACTCGATGACCCAGGTCCTCGAGAAGCTCGGCCGTATTGGTCAGCACCAGTGGATCATCGTCCACCACGAGAATCGACAAAGCGGGTATGGATGTTCCGATGGGCTCGTTCGCGATCTCTGGTTCCGGCGCGGCCACCGGAGCAGGGATGCCCAGCGGTAGCCACAGCTCGACTGTCGTTCCCTTGCCCGCGCTGCTTTCGATCACCAATCGCCCCCCTGACTGTTCAGCGAGGCCGTGCGCCATCGAAAGGCCAAGGCCGGTGCCCTTGCCCGGTCCCTTGGTGGTGAAGAAGGGTTCGGTTGCTCGGGCGAGTGTCTCCGGGCTCATGCCCGTGCCGTCGTCGCACACGATCAAAGCGACAAACTCCTGCGTCGGCTGTTCCGCTGATGATCTGAGGGTGCGCAGCTGGCCTTCGATGCGGATCGTGCCGCCCGCCGGCATCGCGTCTCGTGCGTTGACCACCAGATTGATCAGCACCATTTCGAGCTGATTTGCGTCGACGTACGCAGGCGGCAGGCTAAGCGGGAATCTCGTTTCGATGTTGATGTTGATTTCGACCGAACGTTGCAGCAGCTCCCGCATGTTCAGCACTACGTCCGGTAGCACGACGGAGCTCGGTTTCAACTCCTGTTTGCGGGCAAAGGCCAGCATGCGCTGGACCAGACCTGAGCCGCGTTGCGTCGCCTGCAGCGCGTTCTCGATCAGGCTTGCGACACGAGCCGTGTCGTTTGGCAGCCGCTTGCGGAGCAGTTCGAGATTTCCACCGACCACCGCCAGCAGGTTGTTGAAGTCATGAGCGATGCCGCCGGTAAGCTTGCCGATCGCCTCCATCTTCTGCGCCTGGCGGAGCGCGGCTTCGGCGTTCCGGCGCTCGGTGATATTCACCAGACCGCCGATGATGAGCGCGCCGCGAGTGGTCTGCTCGAGACGGGTGGAGGCCAGCACATCAATGAATGCGCCAGCCCTGGCTACCAGGCGGTATTCGGCGTTGAGGCACTCCCCGGTTTCGAGCAACACCGGCCAGTCCTTGTCGAGCATCTGGCGCGCGGAGCGTTCGGTCATGAAGCTGATCAATGACCGACCGATCACGTCCTCTCGGCGATAGCCCATCAGCACGAGCCAGGCATCGCTGACCGACTCAAGCCGGCCTTCTTCGTCCAGCGAATGCAGAGGCAGCGGCGTCTTGCTATAGAGCTCGCGGAACCGCTCTTCGCTCTGGCGCAATGCTGCCGCTTCTCGCTCGCTGATGATCGCCATGCGCCTGTCGTGCATCGAGGCAGCAAGGCCGAAGAACAACACGATGAAGGTCGAGCCAGCGACCGATAACGCCAACGTCAGCAGGTCCAGACCGCTTCCGGACGGTGCGGGCATCGCATCGTCCAGCGGGGTGAAGCGCGCGCCTGCCATGGCTGTGTAGTGCATGCCTGCCACGGCAAACCCCATCGCGACGGCGGAGATGGCCTGCAGCGATAATCGCCGGCCCCGGGCGGAGAGCCAGAGCGCTACAGTTGCCGCCCCGATGGCAATAAGGATCGAAATGACAACCCACTGCGGGTCATAGGACAGTTCGGCATGCATCGTCATGGCGGCCATGCCCATGTAATGCATCGCACCAATCCCGAGGCCCATGAACAAACCGCCAATACCGAGCGTCTTTCGGCCCAGGCCGCTAATGCCAACCGCAAAAAAGCTGATCGCCGTCACCGCAATCGGCACGACTAGCGACCAGAGGGTGAGGCTCAGATCGTATTGGATCTCCATGCCGGGCATGCCGAACGCGAGCATGCCAACGAAATGCATCGACCAGATGCTGCCGCCCATGCATACCGCTGCCGCGCAAAGCCAGACGTGCCGCATCCAACCCACGGAAGCGCGCGAACGGCTGGCCAGATCGAGCGCCGTGAAAGAGCCAGCAATGGCGATCAGGATAGACAGGCTCACCAGTGCTGTGTTGTAGGTGGTAGGCATCGAAGGATCCGCTCAGATATTCGGGACTATCGCTTTCATCTATTACGGCAGACACCTTCAGGTCCTGCCAGTTACAAATGCTATAGCGCTCGCCTCCGCATTGGCTGTTGGTTTGCGGAACAATTCAACCGGGCCGGCGCCAAGCCGTTTGCGCGCCTCGATAAAACGCCACTTCTTAGCCTGAAACTGGTCCGAGGCCAGCCCCAGGGCGAAGATGTTCAGACGCCTTGCGGCTTGTGGACAGGGCAGGCGCAAAGCACTTGGTGCGAAACCTGCGAACCCGATGCGATGGTCAATCCCCTGGCCTCGAAGAGGAGATGTTTACTCGGCCACAGGCTGGAAAGGCGACGTTTGGAGCGCAGCCTTCTGGCGTTTCGGGCTGGCTCCCCGTTTACGCGCTGGCTCCTCCTCATTTTGGCGGATTGGCGTGGTGGGTTGATGGCGCAACGCGCCGAGCGTTATCGCTAAACCGAATGGTTTGAGAATGCCGTTGAGGGTGTTGATCGTTGGGTTGCCTCTGTCGTTCTCAAGTGTGGACAGGGTCTTCGTCGTTAGTTTGCACATCCTGGCGAACGAGTCCTGATCTAGCCCGGTGATCTCGAGGCGCAGACGGCGAATCGATTTTCCGAGGCTTTCTTCACCCGATGCGCTCTTGAACTGGATGTCTTCGATGAGTTGCTGGCGATCCATGGGCGTGAGGTTTTTCATAGCAAGCCCCACTCCTTCAGGCGGGCATCTAGATTGTTGAGGGGGATCGATTGCGCGAGCCGTATGTCTTCCGGCATGTCTTTCAAAAGCCCAGGAAGGGCTCTGAATTCCTCGGCTGCCGCCCGTAGCCGGGCAAACAGATGGGCGGGGTCGACGTGCTCCCGAAATAGCGCGCACACCGCAGACCAATCCGGCGCGCCAAGTCGCTCGTTCTCCCATTTCGTGACGCGCGTGACGCCCTCGGGGTCCAGCACCATGGGGGCCAGGTCGTAGATCGGGGCGAGCTGGAAACGTCCATCATGCCGGAAAATCGAAGTGTTGCGACCATGGTTGTCGGAGTTGCCGACGATGCGGTTGAGCAAGTCGCGACGTATGTATTCGAACACCAGCCCTGCGATCTCGTCGGCCTGGTCGTTGGCGAGCCAAAGCTCGATCAGTCGATGCGCAACCTCCTCATGACGCATGTTCGATCCCGGCTCCGTGTTGCCGCAGATTGAGTAGATCGACTCCATCGGGATGCGCTCGACATTTCCGTCCGGCAACAATCGACGATCGAAGCGTGGCATCCAGAGGCTTGGTTTTTGCGCTTCCTCAAGAGCCAGCCCCTCCGTAGGAATGGTGTCCAGCCCTAGCGCGGCAATCGCACGGTAGTAGTGGTACTCGGCTCGCAGGATGTTCTTGTCTCGCTCGGTTGCCTTGTTTCGAGCGAACTTCACGAGCCAATGCCGGCGCACCTGGTGGTCAGGCAGGACCGCATCGGCATGGAAACCGCCATGAAGATCCTCAGTCATCAGCAGCTTGGGGGCTTCCCCTTGAGCACCCGTTGCGCCGCCGATGGCTGCGCCGAGTTCATAGGCGTACTCAAGGAAGTCGTTCGTTCGCTCGATGATTTCCCGGCGCGGGAAGGCGACAGTCCGGCTGGTGTCGGTCAGCTCGAAGGACTCTTTCACGCGCATATGGCCAATGGGCGCCGGCGTACAACGCTTCAGCAGAAAGAGATCCAGGTCCATGTCCTTGGGCTTTTCACCTGCAGACCGCTTTTCCAGCGACTTTCGCGCAGCGCCAGCGGGAATGATGTCGTAGATGAATGCGGGAAAGCCCCTGGTGCGGGTCCCCGTCCAGTTAATGGGCAAATTGACGCTGACCGCAGGATCGAGGGGCGAGTCGATACAATCCAGGAAATGGATCAGGTAGTTCGGCATATAGGCGGTCGAGCAGATGCCGTTCCTGACGTCTGCGGGATCATCCACAGTCAGCTGCAGGGCGTCGTACCACTGACCGTTAATGAAAGTTTGGATGGTCAGTTGTTCGGGCATGGAGTGGTAACCGGAAACATAATTCCTGAAATGCTAGCCAAGTAGCTTGTTTCAAGCAATATATTTCTTGGTTCGTTGAATTTCAGAGAGTAACTAGAGTTTTAATTCCAATTGCAGGCTGAGTCAGATCTTCTTGATCAACGTGGGGCTAGGCGCTGCGTAGCGCCCATGCAAACGCCGCCCAATCATTCATGAATGCCCGGCGCTTCTTCGGCAGATCGGAGTCATGCCTCCCTCCAAAACCCTGCCCCCACCTCCTGATCCACACTTCGGGGTGGGTCAGGGTAAAGCCGGCGGAAGAAGTGTGGGGTTTCAGAGAGGCCAGCCCGCATGAATGCTGGGTTTCAGCAATGTTTTTGGGCTTTCCACGGGCATAAAAAAAGCCGGCTTGTGGCCGGCTTTCCGTTAGCGGTTTTGGCTTACTTCTGATAAGCCGCCACAGCCTTGGTGATTTCTGCGCGGGCGGCTTCGGCGTCGCCCCAGCCTTCTACCTTGACCCACTTGCCCTTCTCCAGATCCTTATAGTTCTCGAAGAAGTGCTTGATCTGCTCGAGCAGCAGCGGGGGCAGGTCGGTGTATTCCTTCACGTCCACGTACAGCTGGCTCAGCTTGTCGTGCGGGACGGCGATCAGCTTTGCATCGCCGCCGGCTTCGTCGGTCATGTGCAGCACGCCGACGGGACGGGCGCGGATGACCGAGCCTGGGGCAACCGGGTAGGGGGTGACGACCAATACGTCGAGCGGGTCGCCATCGTCAGCCAGGGTGTGCGGGATGAAGCCGTAGTTCGCCGGGTAGAACATCGGTGTGGCCATGAAGCGGTCGACGAACAGGCAGTCGGTGTCGTGGTCGATTTCGTACTTGATCGGCGCATGGTTGGCCGGAATTTCGATGGCGACGTAGATATCGTTTGGCAGGTCTTTGCCGGCCGGGACTTTGCTGTAGCTCATGGACATTGCTCCGTGGTCGGCCGAAGCGGCCTGGGGCGAAAAAAGTGGGCGCGATTATAGGCGCAGTATCGGGCGTTTTGCCATGCCAGCGGTGGCGAAGCTCACTGGCCTGGCGATGCGCGCATTCGACGGCCTGGAGTCAGTGAGGTTCCGCGTACTGCGGATGGCTGTGCTGCAGTTGCTGCAGGCGCGTCAGCGGATCCTGGTGATAGAAGGCGGCGAGCTGCTGATAGACCTCGGGATAGGTCGCATGCAGCAGGTCCGGCGCGGCGAAGAAGTACTCGCTGGTGACGGCAAAGAACTCAGCTGGATTCTCTGCCGCATAGGGATCAATCGGTGTTTCGGCATCCGGATCGGAGTCCAGGGTGGTATTCAGCGAGTCATAGGCGCTTTGCATCGCGCTCGCCCAACTGTCGATGCGCATGTTCCGGTGCAGCGGTGGCAGGCCGTTGGCGTCGCCGTTGAGCATGTCCAGCTTGTGCGCCAGTTCGTGAATCACCAGGTTGTAACCTTCCCAGCCGCCGCTCTCCTGCACGCCTGGCCAGGCCAGGATCACCGGACCCTGCAGCCAGGCCTCACCGCTGTGCTCGCCGTCCCACTCGTGCACGACGCCAGCTGAATCACGGTGCTTCTGCGGGCTGTGGAAGTCGCCGGGATAGATGACGATTTCATGGAAGCCCTGATACCAGTCCAGGTCGGCCAGGTGGAGCAAGGGCAGCTGCGCCTGGGCAGCCAGACGCAGCCGGTCTGCCGGTTCCAGTTCGGTGCCGGGCAGGGCTGTGATTCGCTTGGCATGCAAGAACAGGATGCTGCGCTGGCGAAGCCGCTCGGTTTCCTCGACGCTCAGGCCGTCGAGAATCGGCAAGCTATCCAGCACGCGTTGCCAGAGTGCCGGCTCGATGGCGAAACGGCTGAGGATGCGCTTGCGGCGCCAGTCGCGAAATGACCACATGAGGGAGCTTCCAGCCTGGGGGCGACAACCTTAAGCGGGGTGGTAGTTGTCGGCAAGCGGGGGGCGTGATGGAGCAAGGCGCCGGCCGTGAGCCCAACAGGGTGTGCCTGTTGGGCGATGTGGATCGGTCATCGCCAGGCGGCAAACGGCGCTCTCGTTAGAGGCTGCTTGTCGGCGAGCCCGGAGCACCTGGCGCAGCAGATCGGGCTGTGCGTCTGCCTCGCGACAGGCGATCCATTCAACCCAACAGAAAATTGCTGGTTCTCGGCGTGTCGTCATCAAGGCTGAGCATCTCCGCTTCATCTTTCAGGCTGACCCCTGAAAGTTGGCGTCTGCAAGCCTCGCGCATCAGATGGCTCAAGCGGTGCGCGGCGAGGTTGTAGCTCAACCCTTCCAGCCGGATGTTGGAGATGCAGTTGCGGTCGGCATCGGTGCGCCCGACTTTCGGCGCGTAGGTGAAATACAGTCCTAGGCTGTCCGGCGAGCTCAGGCCGGGCCGCTCGCCCAGCAGCATCACCACCATTTTCGCCTTGAGCCGTACGCCGACCTCGTCTCCGAGTGCAACGCGGCCCTGTTGCACCAGGCTGATCGGCGCGAGACTCCAGCCATCTTTCTCGATTTGCTCTTCGATGCGCTGGAGCAAGGGCAGGGCGTGACGCTGGACTGCCAACGCCGACAGTCCGTCGGCAATGACGATTGCCAGGTCGTAGCCAGCCGTGTGTTGCTGTGCATGGTCGCCCAATCGCTCGGCGGAGGCGTCGTCCAGCCGTCGACCCAGGTCGGGACGTTGCAGGTAGATGTAGCGATCGGTTGCCGCACTGTGCAGTCGCAGGGTGTTGAACCCTCTTTCCTGAAGTTGCGCGGCCAGCTCGCCGGTATCTAGGGTGAGGTGCACGGCGTCGCGTGCCTGCGCGTGGGCAAACTGGAAATCCAGCTGGGCTTCGGTGGGCAAGCTGGCGCCCGCGCGGCCCAATGCGATGCGCGCCGGGGTGAGCTGGCGCAGGTGGCTCCAAGGGTTGGCGATGGCAATGGGCGGGCGAGTGCTCATTTCTGTTGCTCCGTTGATGTCTTCGGCGGACGGCAATCACGTATCGCTCTAACCATCGGGCTCGCTCATGGCCTTGATCGCCAGCAAGCCGGTTCCTACAAAAATAGGCATGGCGTATATGTGTGCGGTGACGCGTAGGAGCCAGCCTGCTGGCGAATCGGTTCGAAACGACCATGCAGGTCGGGTTCGCGAGCAAGAGCTGGGCGCCCCCCTCGTTCCTACAGGCGGCGCAGAGCCTCAACATTGTCATGCCATCCGCTCAAGCGCTTGGCGAAAGGCAGGGGGAAGCTGTTCGCCCATCTGCAAACGACCGCCATCCTGGCGCAAGATTTCCATTTTCTGGAGCCATTCTTCGAACTCTGGTGCAGGTCTAAGCCCGAGGCTCTGGCGCAGGTAAAGGGCGTCATGGAACGACGTGGTCTGGTAATTGAGCATCACGTCATCCGAACCCGGAATGCCCATGATGAAGTTGACGCCGGCGGTGCCGAGCAGGGTCAGCAGCACATCCATGTCGTCCTGATCGGCTTCGGCGTGGTTGGTGTAGCAGATGTCGCAGCCCATGGGCACGCCGAGCAGCTTGGCGCAGAAGTGATCCTCCAGCCCGGCGCGGATGATCTGTTTGCCGTTATAAAGGTATTCCGGGCCGATGAAACCGACCACGGTATTGACCAGCAGCGGTTTGAAGCGGCGCGCCACGGCATAGGCGCGCGCCTCGCAGGTCTGCTGATCGACGCTATGATGGGCGTTGGCCGACAAGGCGCTGCCCTGGCCGGTTTCGAAGTACATGAGGTTGTCGCCGACGGTCCCGCGCTTCTGCGACAGGCCCGCCTCGTAACCCTCCTGCAGTACCGCCAGGTTGATGCCGAAGCTGGTATTGGCCGCTTCGGTACCGGCGATGGACTGGAACACCAGGTCCAGCGGCGCGCCACGGTTGATCGCCTCGATGGAGGTGGTGACGTGGGTGAGAATGCAGCTCTGGGTCGGGATTTCGTAGCGCTGGATGATGGCGTCGAGCATCTTCAGCAGTTCGCAGATGCCGCTGGTGCTATCGGTGGCCGGGTTGATGCCGATCACCGCATCGCCGTTGCCGTAGAGCAGGCCGTCGACGATGCTCGCGGCGATGCCGGCGGCCTCATCGGTGGGATGGTTGGGTTGCAGGCGAGTGGACATCCGCCCGCGCAGGCCGATGGTGTTGCGGAATTGGCTGACCACTCGGACTTTCTGCGCCACCAGAATCAGGTCCTGCACGCGCATGATCTTCGATACCGCGGCGACCATCTCCGGTGTCAGCCCTGGCGCCAGGATTTTCAGTGTCAACTCATCGGCGTCGTCGCCCAGCAGCCAGTTGCGGAAGTCACCGACGGTCAGGTGACTGACCGGGGCGAAGGCTGCTGCGTCGTGGCTGTCGATGATCAGGCGGGTGACTTCATCCGTCTCGTAGGGGATCAGCGCTTCCTCGAGAAAGCGCTTGAGGGAGATCTGAGCCAGGCACATCTGCGCGGCGACCCGCTCGGCATCGCTACCCGCCGCAACCTCGGCGAGGAAATCGCCGGAGCGCGCCGGGCTGGCCTTGGCCATCACCTCGCGCAGGCTGTCGAAACGCCAGTTGGTGCCGCCTACGCTGTGTGTGTATCCCGCCATGCTCGTCTCCCATAGCAAGCTGTGAAAACTACCTGCGTTGGCATTCCTGCGTTAAAAGCGCCCTCAACATGCTCATTTACAATACGTAAACTCGTACGCGAGCCCGGTCCGCTGTTTCGGCCGCTTTGACTCGCGGCGCTCGCCCTTCGGGCCAGCCTTTTGGCTGTTACTCCCTTCGGTCGTTGCGCCTTGTACTGCCTGCCTCGTTCACGTTTTCAGCAGCCTGCTAGTTAAGCGATGCCTCGGCATTCTCGATCGCCGCGAATTCCTCTTCCGGCGTACCAGCGACGAGATGGTGACGGCTATAAATAGCGAAGTACGCGATGAACACGCCGTAAATCACCGCCGCAGCGATCACCACGCGCGGGTCGACGAGGAAGCCGGCAACTACCGCAAGGCAGGCCAGCACCAGCGCGACGCCGGACGTCAGCACACCGCCGGGCGTTTTGTACGGGCGATGCAGGTCCGGCCGGCGCAGGCGCAGGACGATATGCGAGGCCATCATTAGCACGTAGGAAATGGTCGCGCCGAACACCGCGACGAGGATCAGCAGATCGCCCTGACCGGTCAGCGAGAGCAGGAAGCCGACGACACCCGGGATCACCAGCGCCATCACCGGCGCCTTGTTTTTGTTGGTCAGCGACAATCTGCGCGGCAGATAGCCGGCTCGCGACAGCGCGAAGATCTGCCGCGAATAGGCGTAGATGATCGAGAAGAAGCTGGCGATCAGCCCGGCTAGACCCACCAAATTGACGAAGCCGCTCATCCAGGTTGAGGAGCCATAGGCGGTGGTCAGCGCTTCGACCAGCGGGTTGCCGGATTCCACCAGCGTGCTGGAACCGGCCCCACCAGGCCCGACCAGCAGGATCAGCCCGGCGAAGGCGAGCAGCACCAGCATGGCGCCGATCAGCCCGCGTGGCATGTCGCGCTGCGGGTTCTTGGTTTCCTCGGCAGCCAGTGGCACGCCTTCGACCGCAAGAAAGAACCAGATCGCATAGGGAATCGCCGCCCATATACCGACGTAGCCGTAGGGCAGAAATGCGCTGGCGCCAGCGGCGGTTGTCGGCGCGATATCCAGCAGGTTGTCCACGGAGAAGTGCGGCACCATCGCGACGATGAATACGCCCAGCGCCAGCGCGGCGATCGCGGTGATGATGAACATCAGCTTCAGGGCTTCACCGACGCCGAAGATATGGATGCCGATAAAGATGATGTAGAAGGCTAGGTAGATCGCCCAGCCCCCGATGCCGAACAGCGATTCGCAATAGGCGCCGATGAACACGGCGATGGCGGCCGGGGCAATGGCGTATTCGATGAGGATCGCCGTACCGGTGAGAAAGCCACCGAGCGGGCCGAAGGCGCTGCGGGCGAAACCATAGCCGCCGCCCGCGGTGGGGATCATCGAGGACAGCTCGGCGAGGGAGAAGCACATGCACAGGTACATCGTCGCCATCAGCAGCGTGGCGATGAACAACCCGCCCCAGCCGCCCTGAGCCAGGCCGAAGTTCCAGCCGGCATAGTCGCCGGAAATCACGTAGGCAACGCCAAGGCCCACCAGTAGCACCCAGCCGGCGGCGCCTTTCTTCAGTTCGCGTTCCTTAAAATAGGTACTGCCAACTGCTTCGAAATCGATGGCGTGTGTCGGGGGTGTCGCACTGCTGTGTTCGAGAGCCATGGGATCATCCTCTGATGGGTTCGGTACGGCAGGATCGTTAAAGCAAGCGCTGTGCCTGGTGTTTTCTCACGCTCTGCTGCGCCTTATTGCAGGCACCGCCGCACCAGCCCGGCGCGCATGGCGTCGGGCTGGCACCTTGGCGGAGCGTTTCAGCGAGCGGGCTAGAAGAACCCGAGAGGATTGATGTCGTAGCTGATCAGCAGGTTCTTGGTCTGTTGATAGCTGTCGAGAATCATCTTGTGCGTCTCGCGACCGACGCCGGACTTCTTGTAGCCACCGAACGCCGCATGCGCGGGGTAGAGGTGGTAGCAGTTGGTCCAGACACGGCCAGCCTTGATCGCCCGGCCCATGCGGTAGGCGCGGTTGATGTCGCGGGTCCAGACGCCCGCTCCGAGGCCGTACTCGGTGTCGTTGGCGATCGCGAGTGCTTCGGCTTCGTCTTTGAAGGTGGTGACACCGATGACCGGGCCGAAAATTTCCTCCTGAAACACGCGCATCTGGTTGGTGCCCTTGAGCAACGTCGGCTGGATGTAATAGCCAGTGGCGAGAGAGCCTTCGAGCTTCTCGACTCCGCCGCCGGTGAGCACTTCGGCGCCTTCCTGCTTGGCGATTTCGAGGTAGGACATGATCTTGTCGAACTGCTGCTGGCTGGCCTGAGCGCCGACCATGGTGTCGGTATCCAGTGGATCGCCGCGTTTGATCTGCTCAACCTTCTTCATCACCGCTTCCATGAAGGGTGCGTAGATGGACTCCTGAACCAGCGCACGCGACGGGCAGGTGCAGACTTCGCCCTGGTTGAAGAAGCCCAGCACCAGACCTTCTGCGGCCTTTTCGATAAAGGTCGGTTCGGCCTGCATGATGTCTTCGAAATAGATGTTCGGGCTCTTGCCACCCAGCTCGACGGTACTTGGAATGATGCTTTCAGCGGCGCGCTGCATGATGTGCGAGCCCACCGGGGTGGAGCCGGTGAAGGCGATCTTGGCGATGCGCTTGCTGCTCGCCAGTGCCTCGCCGGCTTCCTTGCCGAAGCCCTGAACGACATTCAACACGCCGGGCGGCAGCAGATCACCCACCAGTTCCATCAGCACGGCGATGCCCAGCGGTGTCTGCTCGGCCGGCTTGAGTATCACGCAGTTGCCGGCGGCCAGCGCCGGGGCGAGCTTCCAGGCGGCCATCAGAATCGGGAAGTTCCAGGGGATGATCTGCCCGACCACGCCCAGCGGTTCGTGAAAGTGATAGGCCGCGGTGTGCTCGTCGATCTCGGCGGCAGTGCCTTCCTGAGCACGGATGCAGCCGGCGAAATAGCGGAAGTGGTCGGCGGCCAGCGGAATGTCGGCGTTCAACGTTTCACGTACCGCCTTGCCGTTGTCCCAGGTTTCGGTGATGGCGAGCATTTCGAGGTTCTGCTCGATGCGATCGGCGATCTTCAGCAGGATCAGCGAGCGCGCCTGCACGCTGGTCTTGCCCCAGGCATCGGCGGCGGCATGGGCGGCATCGAGCGCTTTCTCGATATCGGCTGCGTCGGAGCGGGGGAATTCGGCGATGGGCTGGCCGTTGACCGGGGACAGGTTGGTGAAGTACTGGCCGTTGACTGGCTCGACGAACTCGCCGTTGATGAAGTTGCCGTAACGGGATTTGAAGGAAACGACAGCGCCTTCGCTGCCGGGATGGGCGTAACGCATGGTGAGTCTCCGGAACTTGTAATTGTGTTGGGACTGCTGTGATTCAGCGTAGAACAAAGCCCGTTCGTCGGTAGGCGAGGCGACGTGCGGTGCGGGGGCCAGCGAGCAGGTGCTGTGCTAATCTGCGCCGCAGTTTTCGGCGCCGACACGCGCGGCTGTGCCGCGGGGTCCCTCCGTTTGGCGCAGCGCTTTCCAGAGGTCATTCATGCACATTCACATTCTCGGCATCTGCGGCACCTTCATGGGTTCGCTGGCGGTGCTGGCCAAGGAACTCGGCCACCGCGTCACCGGCTCCGATGCCAACGTCTACCCCCCGATGAGCACCCAGCTTGAAGCCCAGGGCATCGAGCTGACTCAGGGCTACGAGCCGAGCCAGCTCGAGCCGGCGCCCGATCTGGTGGTGATTGGCAATGCGTTGTCTCGTGGCAACCCGGCGGTTGAGTACGTGCTGAACAAGGGCCTGCCCTATGTGTCGGGCCCGCAATGGCTGGCCGACCATGTTCTGCAGGGCCGCTGGGTATTGGCAGCGGCCGGCACCCATGGCAAGACCACCACCAGCAGCATGCTGGCCTGGGTGCTGGAACACGCTGGCATGAGCCCGGGCTTTCTCATCGGTGGTGTGCCGCAGAACTTCGGTATTTCGGCGCGCCTGGGGGGTACGCCGTTCTTCGTGGTCGAGGCCGACGAATACGACAGCGCCTTCTTCGACAAGCGCAGCAAGTTCGTCCATTACCGTCCGCGCACGGCGATCCTGAACAACCTGGAATTCGACCACGCCGACATTTTCCCGGACCTCGCTGCGATCGAAAGGCAGTTCCACCACCTGGTGCGCACCGTGCCCAGCGAAGGCCTGGTCATTCATCCCGAATCCGAAGCCGCACTCAAACGCGTGGTCGGCATGGGTTGCTGGACGCCGGTGCAGACCACTGGCGAAGGCGGGCAGTGGCAGGCGAACCTGCTCAGCGCCGACGGGTCGCGTTTCGAGGTGATCTTCGATGGCGCCGTTCAGGGCGTGGTCGACTGGGAATTGACTGGCCTGCACAACGTCAACAACGCCCTGGCCACCCTCGCCGCAGCGCGTCATGTCGGCGTACTGCCGAAGCTGGGCGCCGAGGCGTTGAGCGAGTTCCGTAGCGTCAAGCGGCGCATGGAGAAGGTCGCGGACGTCAACGGCATAACCATCTATGACGATTTCGCACACCACCCGACCGCTATCGCCACCACGCTTGATGGGCTGCGCAAGCGCGTGGGCGATACGCCGATCATTGCCGTGATCGAGCCGCGTTCCAATTCCATGAAACTTGGCGCGCACCGTGAAGGCCTGGCTGACTCGGTGGCACTGGCGGATCAGGCGATCTGGTACGCGCCGCCGAATCTCGGCTGGGATCTGGCCGCCACCGTGGCCGGTTCGCCGGTCGAGACGACCGTCTGTGATTCGCTGGACGCGATCATTGCTAAGGTGAAAGCCGACGCCAAACCGGGCACGCAGGTGGTGGTGATGAGCAATGGTGGTTTTGGCGGGTTGCACGTCAAACTGGCGGAGGCGTTGGGCTGATCGCCCAAGGTGGAAATCGCCGAAGGCATTTCCACGCAACGGCCCCATGGCTGAGCCCGGGGCCCTTGTAGGAGAGATCCGGAGGCGAGCGGAGCCCCCGAGACAAATAATCGGCGGGCGTGCCCGCTTGACGGAGCAGATTGTATGAACGGACCGGAACGCATCACATTGGCCATGACCGGCGCCTCCGGGGCGCAATATGGCTTGCGACTGCTCGATTGCCTGATTCAGGAAGACCGCGAGGTGCACTTCCTAATCTCCAAGGCGGCGCAGCTGGTGATGGCCACCGAGACCGATGTGGTGCTGCCGGCCAAGCCGCAGGCCATGCAGGCGTTTCTGTCCGAATACACCGGCGCCGCGGTCGGGCAGATCCGGGTTTTTGCCAAGGAAGACTGGATGGCACCGCCGGCTTCGGGCTCCGGCGCGCCGACCGCTATGGTGGTGGTGCCGTGCTCCACCGGTACCCTGTCGGCGATTGCCACCGGTGCCTGCAACAACCTGATCGAGCGCGCCGCTGACGTCGCTCTCAAGGAGCGCCGCCAGCTGATCCTCGTCCCTCGTGAAGCGCCGTATTCGAGCATTCATCTGGAGAACATGCTCAAACTGTCCAATCTCGGCGCGACCATCCTGCCGGCCTCGCCGGGCTTTTACCATCAACCGCAAACCATCGATGATCTGGTGGATTTCGTCGTCGCGCGCATCCTCAATGTGCTCAACATCCCGCAGGACATGCTGCCGCGCTGGGGCGAGCACCATATCGTCAGCGACGACTGAGCACGGCCGCGCCAGCGTTCGACAACAACCGGAGGAGGCGCCCATGAAGCGATCGGCTATGCGACTCGGCTCGACATTGGCGCTCGTACTGCTGCTCTCCGGTTGCGCCACAGTGCGCACCCTCCATGCAGCCAAGCCCGGCGCGCCCATCGTTTACTCGGGCACCCGACTGGACTGGTACCGCCTCAACGATGGTTGCTGTCCCATGGATCGTTTCGGGGCCAAAGCGCCGAAATATGCGGCCCTCGACCTGCCCGCCAGCGTATTGCTCGACACGCTGCTACTGCCACTCTCGCTCGCGGCCGTGCTTGGGCTGGGGGTCAACGTACAAGGCGGTCTCTAGCCCCTCGGTTCGATGCCCAGGTCGAGGCAAGTGGTCCTGTGATGAAGCTCGTTTGCCGATAAGTATTGGTTATCGCGCGATCAGCAGCTGTCACTAGGCAGCGTTAGCGGTGCTTCTTAGAGTGGCCGGCATTCCAGAATAATAAAAAGCGAGGAAAGACGATGAGGCTTGGCCTGATCGCAAATCCCGAGCGTGGCGCTCAGACGCCCGGCATTTTCTATTCATATGATCAGAAGGCTAGCTTGCTGGGCCGCTCGACGGTTGGCGGAACCAGCTGTCTCCGTTCGGTACGGCTAGGTTCCGTTGCTGTGATCGCCCCCGAAAGCCGTCTTCGCTTCTTCAATATGTCGCCATGGCGTGGCGCCGGCCGCTTACCCGCTCAATCGTTCGGGCGATTTCGATGTGAGAGTTGCCAGTCAGATTTGACAGCCAATCATATGATGATAGGGTTCAATGGAACCAAGGGCAGCCGCACAGGGGCTCGCATGTCGAACAACTATCACAGCGCAACGGTGGAATGGCTGGGCTCCTGGATCGCCTCGGGCAAGGTTCAGCCAGGCGAGGCGCTGAAGGTCGAAGCGGGGCTCTGCGAAGAGCTCGGTGTCAGCCGCACGGTGATCCGCGAGGCGATCAAGACGCTGGTGGCCAAGGGCATGCTCGATGTCGGGCCGAAGGTCGGCACCCGCGTGACCCCGGTGCGCTCCTGGAACCTGTTCGATGTACAGGTGGTGGGGTGGCTGGCCGAGAACGGGCTGCCGGAAAGCTTCGTGATGGACCTGCTCGATCTGCGCCGGACCATCGAGCCGACCGCCGTGCGCTGGGCGTGCGAGCGCGCAACACCGAAGCAGATTGCCGAAATCCAGGCGGCCTACCAGATGCTGGCCGCATCCCTCGGCGACAAGGATGAATACAACCGCGCCGACAAGCTGTTCCACGAGGCGGTGCTTGCCGCCAGCCACAACCAGTTCATCGAGCGCATGGTGCCCGCGCTGGGCGCCTTGCTGGCGGTGTCCTTCGAAGTGTCATCGACGGTTCCTGACGAGCTCGGCCTGACCCTGCCGCTGCACAAGGACATCGCCGACGCCATCGCCAGCCGCGACGTCGCGCGCGGCGTCTGGGCCTGCATGACGCTGATCGAGCGCGCCGCCCTGACCATTTCACGCCATTACCCCGAACTGGTCGTATTACGCGGCGAGCAGACCGCGCCATAAAAACAATGAAAGCGGAGTGCGACCATGCAATGGCTGCCCATCTCGCAACAACGCTACAGGCTGGCCGAGGGCCCTTTCTGGGACGCTCGGGAGCAGACGCTCTACTGGGCCGATATCGTCGGGCGGCTGGCCTGCCGGCTGGGCCCGGACGGCTACCGGCAATGGCAGCTGGCCGAGCCGGTATCGGCGTTCATTCCCTGCCTGCGTGGCGACGCGCTGGTGACCCTGGCCAGCGGCGTCTATCGCCTCGATCCTAACGCTGCTGACGCTGCACCTGCGCTCGAACGTTTCTGCGTTGCCGACGCCACGCCCGGCAACCGCGCCAACGAGGCGCGCTGCGACGGCCAGGGGCGGCTCTGGCTCGGCACCATGCAAAACAACATTGCCGGCGATGGCGGCGACCTGCCGATCACTCGGCGTTCCGGCGGGCTGTTCCGGGTCGACCCGGATGGCTCGGTCACGCAGCTGCTCAGCGACCTCGGCATCGTCAACACCTTGCTGTGGAACGAGGCGGGCGATCGGCTCATCTGTGGCGACACGCTGGACGAGACGCTTTACATCCACCGCATCGACGACGACGGGCAGCTGATCGGTCGAGACACCTGGGCCGGCCCGCATCCGCGTGGCGTGCCCGACGGCTCGGCGATGGATGTCGAGGGCTGCGTCTGGAATGCGCGCTGGGGTGGCCACTGCCTGCTGCGTTTCGCGCCGGATGGCTGCTTGGATCGCATCGTTGAACTGCCCGTCAGTCATCCCACCAGCTGCGTGTTCGGCGGACCCAACCTGACTCATCTGTATGTCACCTCGGCCAGGTCGGACGAGGCGTCGACCGAGCTGGACGGCGCCGTGCTGGTGGCCGACGTCGGCATCGCCGGCACGCCTTGTACAGGCTTTGCCGGTTGATCCATTTTTTTCAGGCCGCCGGGCGGCCAATCATTCGTCAGAGGAGTTGTTCACATGGCCGCACCGCTCACCTTGCCATCGACACCCGAACCCCCGCGCGGCGAACGCCTGAAAGGCAAGGTCGTGGTCGTCACCGGCGGTGCCCAGGGCATCGGCGAAGCCATCGTTGCCTGCTTTCAGGCGCAACAGGCCAAGGTCGTCATTGGCGACATCCAGGGCGAGAAGACCGAGCGGGTCGCCGCCGGCTGGCGCGAGCGTGGCGGCGAGGTGCGAGCTCTGAAGACCGACGTCACCCAGCCGGCCGAGCTGGAAGCGCTGGTCGGACTGGCCCTCGAGCACTACGGCCAGGTCGACGTGCTGGTCAACTGCGCCGGCGTCAACGTGTTCCGCGACCCGCTGGAAATGACCGAGGAGGACTGGCGGCGCTGCTTCGCCATCGACCTGGATGGCGTCTGGTTTGGTTGCAAGGCGGCCCTGCCACACATGGTGCAACGCGGGGTCGGCAACATCATCAACATCGCTTCGGTGCATTCGACCAACATCATCCCCGGCTGCTTCCCCTATCCGGTCGCCAAGCACGGGCTGCTCGGCCTGACCCGCGCGCTCGGCATCGAATATGCCCCCAAGGGAATTCGCGTCAACGCCATCGCGCCGGGCTACATCGAGACGCAGCTAAACGTCGATTACTGGAACGATTTTTCCGACCCGCAGGCCGAGCGCCAGCGCGCCTTCGACATGCATCCGCCGCGTCGCATCGGCCAGCCGATCGAAGTGGCGATGACCGCGCTGTTTCTCGCCACCGACGAAGCGCCTTTCATCAATGCCGCTTGTATCACCATCGATGGCGGGCGTTCGGTGCTCTACCACGATTAACGGCGCGATCAGTTCAGGCATTCGATTCAAAAGGGCCGCCAGCGGCCCTGCGGAAAGCCGCCAGCAAGCATTCGGTGGGGCGTGTGAGGGTGATGAGCACCCGGCTAATCAGAGCTATTCAATAAGAACAATGGAGGTAGCTATGTTTCGTTCTTTCGGTATCCGTTCGCTTTGCTGTGCGGCGTTAACGGTCGGTGCGATGAGTTTCGCCGCTGCGACCCTGGCCCAAGAAGAAGTCAAGATCGGTTTTCTGGTCAAGCAACCCGAAGAGCCCTGGTTCCAGACCGAATGGGCGTTCGCGGAGAAGGCTGCCAAAGAGCACGGCTTTACCCTGCTGAAGATCGCCGTACCGGACGGCGAGAAGACCCTCGCCGCCATCGACAGCCTGGCGGCCAATGGCGCCAAGGGCTTCGTCATCTGCCCACCTGACGTGGCGCTCGGCCCGGCCATCGTCGCCAAGTCCAAGTTCAATGACCTCAAGGTCATGGCGGTCGATGATCGTTTCGTCGACGCCAAGGGCGAGTTCATGGAAGACGTGCCCTATCTCGGCATGGCCGCCTTCGAGGTCGGTCAGAAGCAGGGCGCAGCCATGGCCGAGGAAGCCAAGAAGCGCGGCTGGGACTGGAACGATACCTACGCGGTGATCAACACCTATAACGAGCTGGACACCGGCAAGAAGCGCACGGACGGCTCGGTGGATGCGCTGAAGAAGGCCGGCTTTCCTGAAGACCACATTCTCTATACCCCGCAGAAAACCCTCGACGTGCCGGGCAGCATGAACGCCACCACCTCGGCACTAGTGAAGCTGCCGCGCGGCGCGAAGAACCTGATCATCGGCGGCATGAACGACAACACGGTGCTGGGTGGTGTGCGCGCCACCGAGAGCGCCGGCTTCAGCGCCGAGAACGTGATCGGTATCGGCATCAATGGCACCGATGCCATCGGCGAGCTGAAGAAGGACAACAGTGGCTTCTACGGCTCGATGCTGCCCAGCCCGCATATCGAGGGCTACGAGACGGCGCGGATGATGTACGAGTGGGTCACCGAGGGCAAAGAGCCGCCCAAGTACACCGCGATGGACGAAGTCACCCTGATCACCCGCGAGAACTTTCAGGAAGAACTGGAAAAGATCGGCCTCTGGAAATAACTCGGTCCATTGGCGGGAGGCCTGATCTCAGGCCGATTTCAGCATCGAACTCGTCCGGTCGATCGGGCGAGCGTGGAGACGCTCCATGTTCCAACAAGTCAAAGCGGGCGACAGCCTGCAGTTCAACGGCATCGGCAAGAATTTCCCGGGCGTGCGCGCGCTGTCGGACATCAGCTTCGTCGCGCGACCCGGTACCGTGCATGCGCTGATGGGCGAGAACGGCGCCGGCAAGTCGACACTGTTGAAGATCCTTGGTGGCGCTTACCAGCCCAGCAGCGGTGAGCTGCAGATCGGCGAGCGCAGCCTGACGTTCCGCTCGGCCGGGGAAAGCATTGCCAGCGGCGTCGCGGTGATCCATCAGGAGCTGCACCTGGTGCCGGAGATGAGCGTGGCCGAGAACCTGATGCTCGGGCACATGCCGTCGCGCTTCGGGCTGGTCAATCGGCGCGCCATGCATCGTCAGGCCTGTGAACTGCTCAAGGGCCTGGCGGACGAAATCGAACCGGCGGCACGCCTGGGCAGCCTGTCGCTGGGGCAGCGCCAACTGGTGGAGATCGCCAAGGCCATGTCGCGCAATGCCCACGTGATCGCCTTCGATGAACCCACCAGCAGCCTGTCGGCGCGCGAGATCGAGCGGCTGATGACCATCATCGCCAGGTTGCGAGACGAAGGGCGCGTGGTGCTTTACGTCTCGCACCGGATGGAAGAGATCTTCCGTATCTGCGACGCGGTCACGGTGTTCAAGGACGGTCGCTTCGTTTGCACGTTCGACGACATGAGCGAACTGACACACGACCAGCTGGTGACCTGCATGGTCGGTCGGGATATCGACGATATCTACAACTATCGCCCCCGCGAGCAGCAGGGTGAGGCCCTGCGCGTCGAGGGCCTGCTCGGTCACGGCTTGCAGGAGCTGGTGAGTTTCTCGGTCAGCCGTGGCGAGGTGCTCGGCTTTTTCGGCCTGGTCGGTGCTGGGCGTACCGAGCTGCTGCGCCTGCTTGCCGGGCTTGCTCCGCACAAAGCCGGTACGGTGAAGCTCGATGGGCAACCACTGAAACTTAAGTCGGCGCGCGATGCCATCGCCGCAGGCATTCTGCTGTGTCCCGAAGACCGCAAGAAAGAAGGCATCGTGCCGCTGGGCAGCGTGGCGGAGAACATCAACATCGGCGCGCGCAGCCGCAACGCGCGCCTGGGTTGCCTGGTGCAGGGCCGCTGGGAGCGTGAGAACGCCGACCGACAGATTCGCGCGTTGAACATCAAGACGCCATCGCCGGATCAGCAGATCGTCTACCTCTCCGGCGGCAACCAGCAGAAGGTGATCCTCGGTCGCTGGCTGTCGATGCCGATGAAGGTGCTGTTGCTCGACGAGCCCACCCGCGGCATCGACATCGGCGCCAAGGCCGAGATCTACCAGATCATCCATGACCTCGCGGCGAGCGGTATCGCGGTGATCGTCGTGTCCAGCGACCTGATGGAGGTCATCGGTATCTCCGACCGTATTTTGGTAATGAGCGAGGGGGCGATCACTGGCGAGCTCCCTCGAGAGCAGGCCGATGAGTCCCGCCTGCTGCAACTGGCACTCCCGCGTTCGCGCGGCTGAACAACAATGATGAGGTGCTTTATGTCTGCTCAACAGAACGCTCTGTCCGCGCCGCGGCAGGGCCTCAATATGCGCCGTTTCCTTGATGACTGGGTCATGGTATTGGCCGCACTCGGCATCTTCGTGCTGTCGGCGATCTTCATCGAAAACTTCCTCTCGCCGTTGAACATGCGCGGGCTCGGGTTGGCGATCTCGACCGTCGGCATTGCCGCCTGCACCATGCTGTTCTGCCTGGCATCCGGGCACTTCGACCTGTCGGTCGGGTCGGTGATTGCCTGCGCCGGTGTGGTGGCGGCAGTGGTGATGCGCGATACCGAAAGCGTCTTCCTCGGCGTCTCGGCGGCGTTGGCGATGGGCCTGGTGGTCGGGCTGGTCAATGGCATCGTGATCGCCAAGCTGCGTATCAATGCGCTGATCGCGACGCTGGCGACCATGCAGATCGTTCGCGGGCTGGCCTACATCTTTTCCAATGGCAAAGCGGTGGGGGTGATGCAGGAAGAGTTCTTCCTGTTCGGCAACGGCAGCCTGTTCGGTGTGCCGGTGCCTATCCTGATCACCCTTGTGTGCTTCGCCTTCTTCGGCTGGCTGCTCAACTACACCACCTACGGCCGCAACACCATGGCCATCGGCGGCAACCAGGAAGCGGCGCTGCTGGCAGGGGTCCATGTCGATCGCACCAAGATCATCATCTTCGCCGTGCATGGCCTGATCGGTGCGCTGGCCGGTGTGGTGCTGGCGTCGCGGATGACGTCCGGGCAGCCGATGATCGGCCAGGGATTCGAGCTGACGGTGATCTCCGCCTGCGTACTGGGTGGCGTGTCGCTCAGCGGTGGCATCGGCATGATTCGCCACGTGATCGCGGGGGTGTTGATTCTCGCGATCATCGAGAACGCGATGAACCTGAAAAACATCGACACCTTCTATCAGTACGTCATCCGCGGCACGATCCTGCTGATCGCGGTGATCATCGATCGGCTGAAGCAGCGCTGATCCCATTCGCGTCGCGTGCCAGCGCGCTGGAGAACCCGTGAATACACGCCTGATAGCGCTGGACTGGGGCACCAGTTCATTGCGCGCTTATCGGCTCGGTGCGGCCGGCGAAACGCTGGAAGAACGCAGCCTGCCGTTGGGCATCATGCAGCTCGATGGCAGCGAGGCCGACTTCGAACGCGCGCTGGAACAAGCCTGTGGCGACTGGCAGCGGTCGAATCCGGCGGTGCCGATGATTGCCTGCGGCATGATCGGCAGCGCGCAGGGCTGGCGCCAAGTCAGCTACGTCGAGGCGCCGCTTGGCGCCGACGGGTTGGGTACGGCGCTGCTACCGATTCACCGCTCCCAAGGTATGCCGCTGTGGCTGGTGCCGGGTGTGATACAGCGCGGTGCTCTACCCAACGTTATGCGCGGCGAGGAAACTCAGGTGTTCGGCTTGTTCGACGGCGACGCCGATCACGCCGGGCCGTTGCTGATCGGCCTGCCCGGCAGCCATAGCAAGTGGGTGATGGTTGAAGATGGCCAGCTCAGCCAGTTCCAGACGTTCATGACCGGCGAGGTCTATCAGGCGCTGCTCGGCCACACGATTCTCGGTCGCACGGCGGTGATCGGTGACGCCTTTAACGCTGCGGCTTTCGAGCGGGGCCTGCGGGTGGCCACATCAAACGAAGGGCAAGGTGGCCCATTGTCGACCATCTTCAGCAGCCGCACCCTGGTGCTGACCGGCGAACTTAGCGGCTCGGCTCAGGCCGATTACCTGTCCGGGCTGCTCATCGGCCATGAACTGGCTGCCATGACGTCCGGGCTGCAGCTGTCGTCGTCCCAGCCCATCGTCCTTATCGGCAATTCGACCCTGTGTGCCCGTTACTTGTGGGCGCTGGAGCATTGCGGCTTCGAGTCTCTGCGCTTCGCGCCCGAGGCGACGGCCGCCGGGCTCTGGAAGATCGCCACGGGGGCCGGCCTGGTCGCCGCCGAGACAGCAGGAGATCCGTACGTTCGACACCACACTGGCCATTAACGGGCTGATTGCAACCTTCGAGAGACTGCCGATGAAAATAACTCGCCTTACTACGCTGGTTGTGCCGCCACGCTGGCTGTTCCTGAAGATCGAAACCGACGAAGGCGTCACCGGCTGGGGCGAGCCTGTGGTCGAGGGCCGCGCGCACAGCGTTGCCGCCGCAGTGGACGAGCTGTCCGACTACCTTGTTGGCCGCGATCCACGCAACGTCGAAGACCTCTGGACCGTGATGTACCGGGGCGGCTTCTACCGCGGCGGAGCGATCCACATGAGTGCCATCGCTGGCATCGACCAGGCGCTGTGGGACATAAAGGGCAAGGCGCTCGGCGTCTCGGTCAGTGAGCTGCTCGGCGGCAGGGTGCGCGAACGCATTCGTGTGTATTCCTGGATCGGCGGTGATCGCCCGGCCGACACCGCCAATGCTGCGCGAGACGCCGTGGCGCGAGGTTTCAGCGCGGTAAAGATGAACGCCAGCGAGGAAATGCAATTCGTCGACAGTCACGCCAAGGTCGATGCGGTGCTGGCGAACATGGCCGCTGTGCGCGACGCGGTGGGGGGGGGAATCGGCATCGGCGTCGATTTCCATGGCCGCGTGCATAAACCCATGGCCAAGATCCTGATCAAGGAACTCGAGCCGTATCGGCCAATGTTCATCGAGGAGCCCGTGCTGAGCGAGAATTACGAGGCGCTTAGAGAACTGGCGCCGCTGTCCTGTGCGCCGATCGCGTTGGGGGAGCGGCTTTACTCACGCTGGGACTTCAAGCGCATCCTTGCCGAAGGTTACGTCGACATCATCCAACCGGATGTTTCCCATGCCGGCGGCATTACCGAGACGCGTAAGATCGCCAGCATGGCCGAGGCTTACGATGTCGCGCTGGCATTGCATTGCCCGCTTGGGCCGATCGCCTTGGCTGCGTGCCTGCAGCTCGACGGCGTCTGTTACAACGCTTTCATTCAAGAGCAGAGCCTGGGTATCCATTATAACCAGGGCAATGACCTACTCGATTACATCAGCAACCCCGAGGTGTTCGCGTATCAGGATGGTTTCGTTGCCATTCCGAACGGGCCGGGGCTGGGTATCGAGATCAACGAGGCCTACGTGCTGGAGCAGGCGCGCATCGGCCATCGCTGGCGTAACCCGATCTGGCGCCACGCGGATGGCAGCGTGGCCGAGTGGTAGGGCAGCGACATGGTTGTGGTCAGGCGCACGGCAGGCCTCACGGGCACGTAGGCTGCAGCAAGAGCCAAAAGCTTCGCCCCGAGGCGGGCCTCCCACAAAAGCGGCCAGTGCGCACCGAACCGCTGTAGGAGGCGCGCCCCGCGGCGAACGCTGGTTCGGATCCACAACGGTCTATGAAACCAACCGTGCTGCAAGCAAAGCGGCTGCTAAAAACGACCTCGCCAACCGCGAGGCTCGTTACAGCCGGAAGGCCCCTTGCGGGGCCTTCCGCGTCAGGGCTTGGGAAATTTGTAGATCGTGGTCTGGGTATAGGTTTCGCCCGGGTCTAGGCGTGTGCTCGGGAAATCCGGCTGATTCGGCGAGTCCGGGTAATGCTGCGTTTCCAAGGTGAAGGCGCTCCAGTGCGGGTACGCCTTGCCGCCTTTGCCCGTGATGCTTCCGTCGAGGAAGTTGCCCGTATAGAGCTGCACGCCGGGCTCTGTCGTGTACATCAACAGCCGCCGCCCGGACTCGGGGTCAAGCACTTCGGTCGCCAGCTTGCTCACGTCTCCGTCGGTGTCCAGCACCCAGTTGAAATCGAAGCCGCCGGCCTTGGCCTCGGCGAATTTCAGCTGCTGATGGTCACCCTTTATGTGCTCACCGAAGCGAGTCGGTTGTAAGAAATCCATCGGCGTGCCCTTGACCTCGACCAGTTCGCCGGTGGGAATCAGCTTCTCGGTCACTGGTGTGTAGCGCGAGGCGTGCAGCGTCGCGACCTGGTCGAGCACGCTCGGACTGCCGGCCCCGGCGAGGTTGAAGTAGCTGTGGTTGGTCAGGTTGAGTACGGTGGGTTTGTCGGTGGTGGCGCGGTACTGGATGCGCAGCTCGTTATCTTCGTTGAGGCTATAGGTCACGTGGGTGGTCATGGTGCCGGGGAACCCCATCTCGCCATCGGGCGACACGTAGCTCAGCTCGACGCCGACCCATCCGTCCTCGTCTGCGGGCTTGGCCTTCCAGACTCGCTTGTCGAAGCCCTTGGGTCCGCCATGCAGGGCGTTGCTGCCATCGTTCTGTGGAATCTGGTAGGTCGTGCCGTCGAGTTCGAAGCGGCCATCGGCGATGCGATTGCCGAAGCGACCTATGGTGGCGCCGAAATAGACGTTGCCGTTCTCGATATAGCCGTCGATTTCATCGAAACCGAGCACGATGTCTTCGAGCTTGCCGTTTTTATCCGGAACCATGAGCGACTGCAGCACGCCACCGTAGGTGATCACCACCGCCTCAATCCCCTGGCTGTTTTTCAATGTGTACTTTTCGATGGGCGTGCCGTCCGGCATCTTGCCGAAGCTTCCGTGCTGGTTAGACAGGCCAGCGGCCTGGGCGCCAAATGTGCTGATCATGAGAGACAGGGCAATTCCGTTGAGTAGCAATCTAGGTTGCATGGCTTCACCTGACATTGTTGTTGTTTTCTGCGTGGGTGCACGGCGCCAAGGTCGATTGAAGGCCTGGCGGCGTTGCGCCGGCTAAAGCCTAGACAGCCGAGCCATTCCGTCCCAATACGAATTGCGGTCTCTGCGATACGCGAATCGGTATGTCTTCCGGGCGCAAAAAAACGCGGAAGGTTCAGCTGCGCTGGCGGGCCTCATGCTGCGCCAATGCCCACTCGACGTGCTCGCGCACTAGCTCGGACGGATCCTCGCGGCGCGACTGCAGTGCTTCGAGTACGGGAATGCTCGAAGGCGCATTGCCTAGTCCTACGGCCAGGTTGCGCAGCCAGCTCTGATAGCCCGTCCGACGCAGGGGGGAACCCTCGGTGCGGCTGAGGAACTCCTCTTCGGTCCAGCGAAACAGCGTGGCCAGTTCGGCGTTGTCCAGGCTATGGCGCGGCTGAAAATCGGTTTGCTCGGTCGGGCGGGCAAAGCGATTCCAGGGGCATACGATCTGGCAGTCATCGCAGCCGAATACGCGGTTGCCGATCTTCGGCCGCAGTTCGATTGGGATCGGACCCTTGAGTTCGATGGTCAGGTAAGAGATGCATCGTCGCGCATCCAGCACGCGATCGCCGACGAAGGCTTCGGTGGGGCAGATGTCCAGGCAGGCGTGGCAGCTGCCACAGTGATCGCGTGCTGTGGGCTCGTCGACGGGCAGGGCGATGTCGACGAAGAGTTCGCCGAGGAAGAACCAGCTGCCGGCCTTGCGGTTGAGCACCAGGGTGTTCTTGCCGATCCAGCCAAGGCCAGCCTGCTGCGCCACGGCCTTCTCCAGTACCGGCGCGCTGTCGACGAACGCACGGAAGCCGAAGGGGCCGATCACCTGCTGGATGCGCTCGGCCAGTTGCTGCAAGCGTTTGCGGATCAGCTTGTGATAATCGCGGCCCAGCGCGTAGCGCGACACATAGGCCTTCTCCGGCTGCGCCAGGCGCTCGGCCATGTTTGTATCGCCCGGCAGGTAATCCATGCGCAGCGAGATGACCCGCAGGGTGCCTGGCACCAGCTGCTCCGGATGGGAACGTTTGCTGCCGTGAGCAGCCATATAGTCCATCTCGCCCTGATAGCCCGCAGCCAGCCAGCGTTCGAGGTGCGCCTCATGCTCACCCAGATCGACTCCGGTAATGCCGACCTGCTGGAAGCCAAGCTCACGGCCCCACTCCTTGATGGAGTCGGCAAGAGCGGCTGGGTCGAGTGATGTGCTGGGCATGGATTCGAGTCGTCGGGCGTTGCGGCGATGATTGCGGGCTGAAGGTCTCGATTCGGCAAGTTGCGCCGATCGACTGCCGCCATGCGCCTGAAACGCGTGAATCTCGACGCGCCGCGGGCGGCTCGGCAGGCGCATGCGTATAATTCTGCCAGATATTTGCTCGGGTGATTCATGTCTCAGACCACCGATACCCTGCCTACCGCTTTATATTCCGCCGCCCAGGTGCGACATATCGATGCTCGCCTGATCGCCGCCGGCACACCCGGCTTCGAACTGATGCAGCGGGCGGCCCATGCTGCGTGGCGTGCACTGCGCCGACGTTGGCCTGACGAGCAACGAATCACCGTGCTGGCAGGGCGGGGCAACAACGCTGGGGACGGCTATCTCATCGCGGCGTTGGCGCAGCGTGCCGGCCGTCAGGTTCAGGTGCTTGCGGTGGGCGATCCGCAGCAATTGCAAGGCGATGCCGCGCAAGCGCTCGCTGAGGCGAAGGAAGCTGGCGTTACGCCGGTGTCGTGGTCCGCCGACGTCAAACTGCACGGAGTGCTGGTCGATGCGCTGCTCGGTACCGGAATTACCGGCGAGGTGCGCGAGCCTTATGTCGGCGCTATTAGCGCGATGAACGAAAGCGCGTTGCCGATCCTGGCGGTCGATCTGCCGTCCGGCCTTTGCGCCGATACCGGCCGCGTGCTCGGCCAAGCGGTGCGGGCAGACCTCACGGTGTCTTTCATTGGTCTCAAGGTCGGGCTGTTTACGGGGGAGGGGCCGGGTCGGGTCGGTGAGCTGGCGTTTGATGACCTGCAGGCCGACGCAGCCATCCTCGACCAGGTCGAACCCGGCCTCGAGCGCCTATGTGAGGCGAATCTTCCCGTGCTGGCGCCCCGTTCGCCGACTGCGCACAAGGGCAGCTTCGGCCAGGTGCTGGTAATCGGCGGCGATCTGGGCACTGGTGGCGCAGCACTGCTTGCCGCCGAGGCCTCGCTGCGCTGCGGTGCCGGGATGGTCACGCTAGCGACGCGTCCTGAGCACGTAACGGCCGCGTTGGTACGGCGACCGGAAATCATGTGCAGCGGTGTCGAGTCCACCTATGCATTGACGGCGCTGACCCAGCGCGCCGATGTGTTGGTCATCGGCCCGGGCCTGGGGCAGGCACCCTGGGGGCGCAGCCTGCTGTCGCTTGCGCCGCAGTGTCAGTTGCCGCAGGTGTGGGACGCCGATGCGTTGAATCTATTGGCAGCAGGCGCAATCGATCTGCCGGCCGGCTGCCTGCTGACGCCGCACCCGGGAGAGGCCGCGAGATTGCTGGATACCTCTGTTGCCGACGTGCAGGCCGATCGCCCGGCGGCGGCGCGGATGCTGGCGAGTCGTTACAGTTGTACGGTACTGCTCAAGGGCGCAGGTACTTTGATCGCCGACCGTGATGGCCGCTTAGCTTTGTGTGATCGCGGCCACCCGGCGATGGCCAGCGCCGGCCTTGGTGATGTTCTGGCGGGTGTTGCGGGTGCATTGTTGGCGCAGGGGTTGGCGCCGTTCGATGCGGCCTGTCTGGCGGTATGGCTGCATGCCGTTGCCGGCGAAAATACCGGCGAGGGCGGGCGCGGGTTGGCAGCCGCCGATCTGATTCCAGCCATCCGCCAGTTGCTCGAGGAGCAATCACCATGCCGCAGGTAACGCTTTTCGCAGCCGACGAAGATGCGATGCTCGCGCTTGGCGCGCGCATCGCCCAGGCGACCGGTGGTCGGGGCGTGATCTACCTTCACGGGGACCTCGGAGCAGGCAAGACCACGCTGTCGCGCGGGCTGATTCGCGGTTTCGGTCATGAGGGCAAGGTCAAGAGCCCGACCTTTACCCTGGTCGAACCATACGAAATGCCCGGCGCGCGGGTCTTTCATTTCGATCTCTACCGCCTGGTCGATCCGGAAGAACTGGAATTTCTTGGCATTCGCGACTATTTCGAAGGGGATGCCTTGTGCCTGGTAGAGTGGCCGGAACGTGGCGCCGGCATTTTGCCAAAGGCTGACCTGGACATTACCATTACGCCGCACGGGGCCGGTCGTATGCTGCGCCTGACGCCACGAGGCGAGCGCGGTGAAGGCTGGTGTTCCATCCTGACCATCGGTAATCAATGAAAATCATGGGGTTGGGTATGCGCATGCGCGCGCTGGTAAGTGGTTTGGCATTAATGCTTGCGTCGGTGCAGGTCCTGGCTGCTTCCGATGTGCAGAGCGTGCGTTTGTGGCGGGCGCCAGACAACACTCGTCTGGTATTTGATCTTTCCGGTCCGGTTCAGCACAACGTCTTCACCCTGACGGCGCCGGATCGCATTGTCATCGACGTCGACGGCGGCAATCTGCCGAAGCCGTTCGAACAGCTCCCGCTGAAAAACACCCCCATCTCCGGCCTGCGTGCGGCAAAGTTCGACGCCGATACGTTGCGAGTGGTCATTGATCTCTCTGCGCAGGTGACACCCAAGAGTTTTACCCTGACGCCCAATCAGCAGTACGGTCATCGACTCGTAGTCGATCTGTTCGATGAAGGTGCCAGCAGCGCCGAAGTCCCGGCGACTGTCACGCCAAGTACTCCCGCTGCGCCCGTGTCGCCGACCCTGCCTGCGCTGAAACTGCCGCCGCTACCAAGCAGCAAGCGTGACATCGTCATTGCCATCGACGCCGGCCATGGTGGCGAGGACCCGGGCGCGATCGGCCCGGGCAAAGTCTATGAGAAAGGGGTCGTGCTGCAGATTTCCAAAGAGCTGCAACGCCAGATCAATGCCGAAAAGGGCTTCCGTGCCGAGCTGGTGCGGACCGGTGATTACTTCATTCCGCTGCGCAAACGCACCGAGATCGCGCGCAAGAAGGGTGCGGACCTGTTCGTCTCGATACATGCCGACGCGGCGCCGCGTTCGGCCGCCTATGGAGCCTCCGTGTTTGCGTTGTCGGACCGCGGCGCTACCTCGGAAACCGCACGATGGTTGGCTGACAGCGAGAACCGTTCTGATCTCATCGGCGGTGCCGGTAATGTCAGCCTCGGTGACAAGGACCAGATGCTGGCCGGCGTGCTGCTGGACCTGTCGATGACTGCGTCATTGTCGTCCAGCCTCAATGTCGGGCAGAAGGTACTGAGTAACATGGGTCGCATTACCCCACTGCACAAGAGCCGTGTGGAGCAGGCGGGGTTCATGGTGCTGAAGTCTCCCGATATTCCATCAATCCTGGTGGAAACAGGATTCATCTCCAATCCGTCCGAGGCGCGTAAGCTGCAGACCGCATCCCATCAACAGTCGCTAGCGCGCTCGATTCACAGCGGCGTTCGGCAGTTTTTCCACGAGAACCCGCCGCCTGGTACCTACGTCGCTTGGCTGCGGGATTCCGGCAAGATCGCCAGCGCGCCTCGTGAGCACGTGGTCCGTTCTGGCGAAAGCCTGGCCCTGCTCGCCGAGCGTTATCAGATCAGTCTGCTCGCATTGCGCAACGCCAACAGTCTGAAAGGTGACACGATCAAGGTCGGTCAGACGCTGAACATTCCTGCTACCACCCTGGCATCGCAGCCATGACCGAAGCGGCGCGTATCCAGCTGCTCAGCCCGCGGCTGGCGAACCAGATCGCCGCCGGAGAAGTGGTCGAACGGCCCGCTTCGGTGATCAAGGAGCTGCTGGAGAACAGTCTCGACTCTGGCGCTGATCGTATCGAGGTGGACGTCGAGCAGGGCGGGATCAAGCTGCTGCGCGTTCGCGACAATGGCTGCGGCATTCCGGCCGATGACCTGCCGCTGGCCCTGGCCCGGCATGCAACCAGCAAGATCCGTGACCTGGAAGATCTCGAGCGGGTAATGAGCCTGGGCTTTCGTGGCGAGGCGCTGGCGTCGATCAGCTCGGTGTCGCGGCTGACACTGACCTCGCGCACGGCCGACGCCGCTGAGGCCTGGCAGGTCGAAACCGAAGGCCGGGATATGGAAGCGCGGGTGCAGCCCGCGGCGCATCCGGTGGGCTCGTCGGTCGAGGTGCGCGACCTGTTCTTCAACACACCGGCCCGGCGCAAGTTTCTGCGCACCGAGAAGACTGAATTCGATCATCTGCAGGAAGTGATCAAGCGGTTGGCGCTGGCGCGCTTCGATGTGGCGTTTCATCTGCGACACAACGGCAAGGTGGTGCTCGCTCTGCATCAGGCCAGCGATGCCGCATCGAGGGCGCGGCGTGTGGCTTCGGTGTGCGGTCCGGCATTTCTCGAGCAAGCACTGCCGGTGGAAATCGAGCGCAACGGTCTGCACCTCTGGGGCTGGGTCGGTTTGCCGACGTTTTCGCGCAGCCAGGCGGACCTGCAATATTTTTACGTCAACGGGCGCATGGTGCGTGACAAGCTGGTTGCCCATGCGGTGCGCCAGGCCTACCGCGACGTATTGTTCAACGGCAGGCATCCGACCTTCGTGCTGTTCCTCGATGTGGATCCGGCGGTGGTGGACGTCAACGTTCATCCGACCAAGCATGAGGTCCGTTTTCGCGACAACCGTATGGTCCACGACTTTCTCTACGGCACGCTCCATCGTGCGCTAGGCGATGTACGCCCGGAAGATCAGTTGGTGGCGCCGGCCAGCATGACGTCGATCACCCAGGCCAGTGGTATCGCCGCCGGAGAATTCGCCGGGCAGAACGAGATGAGCCTCGCCGCCAGCGTGCTTGAACAGCCGCAGGCTCAACAACCGGCTTGGCGCGGGGCGGGTGCCGGCTATCAGACGCCTCGGGCGATGTCGATGGCGAACGCTGCGGAAGCCCAGGGCGCCTACCGGGAGTTTTTCACGCCTTTGCCTGAAGTCGGGCCGGCGGCGTTGCCCGAGAGCCAGGACGATGTTCCGCCGCTGGGCTATGCGCTGGCCCAGCTCAAGGGCATCTACATTCTGGCCGAAAATGCACACGGGCTGGTGCTGGTAGACATGCACGCGGCACACGAGCGGATCACCTACGAGCGGCTGAAAACCGCGATGGCCAGCGAGGGGTTACGGGGTCAGCCGCTGCTGGTGCCCGAGTCGATCGCCGTCGCGCAGCGTGAGGCGGACTGCGCCGAGGAGCACGCGCATTGGTTCCGAATGCTTGGCTTCGAGCTGCAACGACTCGGCCCTGAAAGTTTGGCGATCCGACAAATACCATCCCTACTCAAGCAGGCTGAGGCGACGCGACTGGTGCAGGATGTGCTGGCCGATTTGCTGGAGTACGGCACCAGCGATCGTATTCAGGCGCATCTTAATGAATTGCTTGGCACCATGGCGTGCCACGGGGCAATTCGTGCCAACCGGCGCCTGACGCTGCCGGAGATGAACGGCCTGCTACGCGATATGGAGCAGACCGAGCGCAGTGGTCAGTGCAACCACGGCCGCCCGACCTGGACCCAGATGGGTATGGGTGATCTGGATAAGCTGTTTCTCAGGGGGCGTTAGGCTCCTGTAGGCGGATCGCCCCATTGCCGCATCGATTCCATCCTGCGTACCCGAACCACCTTACTTTCGAGCCATCGATGTCCCGATTACCGCCCGCCATTTTCCTCATGGGCCCTACTGCCGCAGGCAAGACCGATCTGGCGATGCAGCTCGCCAGCATGCTCCCCTGTGATCTGATCAGCGTCGATTCAGCCTTGGTGTACCGGGACATGGACATCGGTACGGCCAAGCCATCGGCCGAGCTGCTCCGGGAGTTCCCGCATCGGCTGATCGATATCCGTGACCCGGCGCAAAGCTACTCGGCGGCGGAGTTTGTCGACGACGCGCTGGCGGCGATGGCTGACAGTACCGCTGCGGGGCGCATCCCGTTATTGGTTGGCGGGACCATGCTCTACTTCAAGGCATTGATTGAGGGTCTCGCCGATATGCCTGCGGCTGATCTCTCTGTGCGCGCCGAGTTGGAGGCGCAGGTGCAGGTCGAAGGGTTGGGAGCGCTCCATCGACAGCTGGCCGAGGTCGATCCGGAGTCTGCCGCGCGGATTCATCCCAACGATCCTCAACGTCTGATCAGGGCGCTAGAGGTCTACCGTGTCAGCGGTATCAGCATGAGCGAGCACCGTGCCCGACAAAGGTTGCAAAAAGCCGTAGCGGGCACGCCAGACGGCGGCGTCTTGCCTTATACTGTCGCCCAGTTGTCCGTTGCGCCCGCGCAGCGACAGGTCTTGCATCAGCGTATCGAACAGCGGTTCGTGGCGATGGTTGAACAGGGCTTTGTCGAAGAGGTCGAAAAACTCCGTAGGCGTGGCGATCTGCATCCCGAGCTGCCCTCCATGCGTGCCGTAGGCTATCGCCAGGTCTGGAATTACCTGGACGGTGCCTATTCGCGGGGCGAGATGGTTCAGCGCGGCGTTATCGCTACTCGACAGCTGGCCAAGCGTCAATTGACCTGGCTGCGGGGATGGGAGGGGGTTCACTGGCTGGAAAGCTCGGCCTGCGACAATCTGCCGCGAGCATTGAAATACTTGGAGAGGCTCACCATATTGAGCTGACACTGTAATCTGACCGGCTATCCTCAGACATTGATCGGCCGTGTTTGATTCTAAAAAACTAATGAAAAGATCCTTTAAGGAGTGCGGCACATGTCAAAAGGGCATTCGCTACAAGACCCTTACCTGAACACATTGCGTAAGGAACGCGTTCCGGTTTCCATCTACCTGGTCAATGGCATCAAGCTCCAGGGGCAGATCGAATCATTCGACCAGTTCGTCATCCTGTTGAAGAATACGGTCAGCCAGATGGTTTACAAGCACGCCATTTCGACCGTTGTTCCTGGCCGTCCGGTGCGCCTGCCCGCCACGGGTGATGCAGAGCAGTCCGAGTCGGGTAACGACTAAAGGGGGCGTTCATTGTTCTTCGAACGTCCCGGTGGCGGTGAGCGGGCTATCCTGGTTCATCTGGATGGCCAGGATCCAGCGGCGCGTGAAGACCCTCAGGAATTTCGGGAGTTGGCGCGATCAGCCGGCGCCGAAACCGTTGGCTTCGTCAATATCGCCAGGCATCAACCTTCAGCCAAGTTTTTAATCGGCAGCGGCAAAGTCGAAGAATTGCATGGTCTCGTCAAGGATGGCGAGGTCGAGCTGGTCATCTTCAATCACACACTGACGCCCAGTCAGGAGCGTAATCTTGAGCGAGCGCTCGAATGCCGCGTGCTTGATCGAACCGGCCTGATCCTGGATATCTTTGCTCAGCGGGCGCGTACCCATGAGGGCAAGCTGCAGGTTGAGTTGGCCCAGTTGGAACATATGAGCACGCGTCTGGTGCGAGGCTGGACCCACCTTGAGCGGCAGAAGGGTGGTATCGGTCTGCGCGGCCCGGGTGAAACTCAGCTGGAAACCGACCGACGCCTGCTGCGAGTACGCATTCGGCAAATCAAACAACGCCTGGAAAAGGTCCGTGGTCAGCGTGAGCAGGCCCGTCGGGGTCGCCGGCGGGCCGACATTCCGCTGGTTTCTCTGGTGGGCTACACCAACGCTGGCAAGTCCACGCTGTTCAATGCCCTGACCGAATCTGACGTTTACGCCGCCAACCAGCTGTTTGCCACGCTCGACCCGACCTTGCGTCGTCTAGAGCTGAGTGACCTCGGGCCGGTAGTGCTCGCCGATACGGTGGGTTTCATTCGTCATCTGCCACACAAGCTGGTTGAGTCCTTCCGGGCGACGCTCGAAGAGTCGAGCAATGCCGATCTGCTGTTGCATGTGATCGATGCTCACGAGCCCGAGCGCGATCAACAGATAGAGCAGGTGTTAGCAGTGCTGACTGAGATCGGCGCGCACGAGCTGCCGATTCTGGAGGTCTACAACAAGGTAGACCTGCTGGAAAGCATCGAGCCGCAGATCCAGCGAAACGCCGATGGCGTGCCGCAGCGGGTCTGGGTATCGGCACAGCAGGGACTCGGCCTCGATCTGCTGAAGCAGGCGGTCGCCGAATTGCTCGGCAATGATTTATTCGTGGGAACGCTTCGGCTCCCTCAGAGCCTTGGGCGGCTGCGGGCGCAGCTCTTCGAGTTGGGTGCGGTTCAGTCCGAGTCTCATGATGAAGAGGGTGGCAGCCTGCTCGATGTGCGATTGCAGCGTGTCGAACTGCATCGTCTGATTAGTCGGGCAGGTCTCGAGGTGGAGCAGTTTTTCGAACAACACACTTTGCAATAAAGCTCGGGGGGCTTTTAAGCCGTTCGTTCCGGGCTTTCGGTAGCATTGGCGGGCGCGCCGTTGGCGCGCCTTTAGCTTTATTTGAATGGAGAGCGCTATGGCTTGGAATGAGCCGGGTGGCAACTCGAACAACCAGGATCCCTGGGGTAGCGGTGGCGGTGGTCGTCGCGGTGGTGGCGATCAGAAGGGTCCGCCGGACCTGGATGAGGCTTTCCGAAAATTACAGGACAGCCTCAACGGCATGTTCGGCGGCAAAAAGCGTAGCGGCGGGTCGTCAGGTGGTGGTGCCGGACGGCGCGGCGGGTTCGGGCTGCTCTGGATCGGCCTGGTGCTGCTGCTCGCCGTCTGGCTGTTCAACGCGATCTATATCGTCGATGAGCAGGAGCAGGCCGTGGTGTTGCGCTTCGGCAAGTATCACGAAACCGTAGGGCCGGGTTTGAATATATATTTCCCGCCGTTCGATCGTAAGTTCCAGGCCAATGTCACTCGTGAGCGCTCCTACAGCAAGCAGGGGCAAATGCTTACCGAAGACGAGAACATCATCGAAGTGCCATTGACGGTGCAGTACAAGATCAGCGATCTGCAGGCCTTCGTGCTCAACGTCGATGATCCGGAAGCGTCGTTGCAGCACGCGACCGATAGTGCGGTGCGTCATGTGGTGGGCTCGACCGCCATGGATCAGGTGCTGACCGAAGGGCGTGAAGCTATGGCTGGTGAGGTCAAGGAGCGCCTGCAGCGTTTCCTCGACAACTACGGCACCGGCATCATCGTCACCCAGGTCAACCTTCAGAGTGCGGCAGCGCCACGCGAAGTGCAGGAAGCCTTCGATGACGTGATCCGTGCTCGTGAAGACGAGCAGCGCGAGAAGAATCAGGCCGAGTCTTATGCCAATGGGGTCATCCCCGAGGCGCGCGGCCAGGCTCAGCGCATGTTGGAGGAGGCAAGCGGCTACCGCGATGCGGTGATTTCACGGGCTCAGGGTGAGGCGGACCGCTTCTCCAAGCTGGTTGCCGAGTACCGAAAGGCACCTGACGTGACGCGTGAACGCCTGTACATGGAAACCATGCAGGAAGTGATGAGCAATACCAGCAAGGTCCTCGTGACTGGCGAGAAGGGGCAGAACAACCTGCTCTATCTACCGCTGGACAAGATGATTAACAGCCGTGGCGCTGCTTCCGAGCGGTCTGCGGCGGCATCCGCGTCGGGCTCCTCGACTCAGACTACGCGGTTGCCTCCTGAGCTGGATCCGCGCGAAGTGCGTACAAGGGAGGTCCGCTGATGAGCAATAAGTCCCTGACCGCCCTGATTGTGGGTGTAGTGCTGGCGATCGTGTTGTGGAATAGCTTCTACATTGTCTCGCAGACAGAGCGTGCGGTAATGCTGCGCTTCGGTCGTATCGTCGAGCCGGACGTGAAGCCGGGTCTTCATTTGAAGATTCCTTACGTGAACAGCGTGCGCAAGTTCGATGCCCGTCTGATGACGCTCGATACCACCACGTCGCGGTTCCTGACGTTGGAAAAGAAAGCCTTGATGGTCGACTCCTATGCCAAATGGCGTGTGGATGATGCCGAGCGTTTCTATACTGCGACCTCAGGTATGAAGCAGATTGCAGATGAGCGCCTTGCGCGTCGTCTGGAGGCTGCACTGCGAGATCAGTTCGGTAAGCGAACCCTGCACGAATCCGTGTCAGGTCAGCGCGACGAGCTGATGAGTCTGGTGACCAACAGCTTGAATCGGGCAGCGCAGCAGGAGCTCGGTATCGAAGTGGTCGATGTTCGTGTCAAGGGCATTGATCTTCCTCGCGAGGTGAATCGCAGCGTGTTCGAGCGTATGAGCTCCGAGCGTGAGCGAGAAGCGCGTGAGCACCGGGCGAAAGGTAAGGAATTGGCCGAGGGTATCCGTGCCGATGCTGATCGTCAGCGTCGTGTGCTGCTGGCTGAGGCGTTCCGGGAGGCCGAGGAGCTGCGCGGTGATGGTGATGCGCAGGCGGCGGCGATCTATGCTGGGGCGTACGGCCAGGATCGGGAGTTCTATTCCTTCCATCGCAGCTTGCAGGCCTATCGCGAGAGCTTTGCCAACAAGGAAGATGTGCTGGTGCTGGATCCGAATAGCGACTTCTTCCGTTATCTGGAATCCTCGACAGCGCAGTGATCGCAAGGGCCATCCGGCCGGACGATGTCGTCCGCCGGGTGACCCGTTGGCGAAACATTGCTATGATCCGCGAGCCGGGGAAAACCCGGCTTTTTTGCGTCTGTGTCCCAGTGGGTCGCAGACGGATCCGGGCATGGCCAGCCATGCTGATCCCCTTTCAGGGCATGGCGTTGTCGCCATGGTTCGAACACAATCGCACGCGACCGGTGGGCGGCTCAGGCTGTGGCCCCGGTGTTCGTCTGCTTGACTAGGCTTGCCGTATCGAGAGGTGATTGGCGAAATGGCAACGGTAGACCGCTGGCTTCTGCCAGATGGCATCGAAGAGGTGCTGCCGCCCGAGGCGGCGCGTATCGAGACCGCACGACGTCGCGTGCTGGATCTGTTCCAGCGCTGGGGCTATGAGTTGGTCATTACCCCTCACGTGGAGTTTCTCGAGTCGCTGCTCACCGGTGCGGGGCAGGACCTTGATCTCAAGACTTTCAAAGTCATCGATCCGTTGTCGGGCAGGCAGATGGGCTTGCGTGCGGATATCACTCCACAGGTCGCGCGCGTGGACGCCCACACCTTGCGCCGGGAAGGCCCCAGTCGGCTCTGCTACGCCGGTAGCGTGTTGCATGCCAAGCCCCAGGCGCTCGCCACTTCGCGCAGCCCGATTCAACTCGGTGCGGAGCTTTACGGTGACAGCAGCATCTCCAGCGACCTTGAGGTGATCAGTCTGATGCTGGAAACCCTCGGTCTGGCCGATGTGCCTGAAGTGCACATGGACCTCGGGCATGTGGGTATCTATCGCGGGTTGGCGCAGGCGGCGGGCCTGTCCGGAGATGCCGAGCAGCGGCTGTTCGATGCCTTGCAGCGTAAGGCAATGGATGAGATTTTCGCTTTGACAACCAACGTCGAGCCGGCGCTGGCGGGCATGCTGCGCGCGCTGGCGAGGCTTTGCGGCGGGCGCGAGACGCTGGATGCGGCGCGTACGGCGCTTGCCGGTGCGCCTGCCGCGGTACTCGAATCGCTTGAAGACCTGGTCCATATTGCCAGTCAGCTGGCAGCACGGTACCCGCAGCTGCCGCTGTATTTCGATCTGGGTGAATTGCGCGGTTATCACTATCACACCGGTGTCGTATTCGCGGTGTTCGTGCCGGGCGTTGGGCAATCAATTGCCCAGGGCGGTCGTTATGACGACATTGGTGCGGATTTTGGCCGGGCGCGCCCGGCGACCGGCTTTTCGACGGACCTGAAAACCCTGGTCAGCCTTGGTAATGCCCAGCTTGTGGCTCCCGTCGTCGGTGTCTGGGCGCCGTATAGCACCGATCCTGCGTTATGGCAGGCGGTATGCCGGCTGCGTGAGCGGGGCGAGCGTGTGGTGCAGGCCCTGGAGGGGCAGCAGAGCGATGCGGCACTAAGCGTTGGCTGCGACCGGCAGTTGCTTCTGCAAGAAGGTTCCTGGGCCGTAACGCCACTGGCCCGCTGAAGCGGGTTTCGCTGTCTGCGCCAGGCTGGTTTTCCAGATTTTTTCGCCGGTCGTGACCGGTATGCTTCGCCAAGAGGACAAAGGTTTATGGGTAAGAATGTCGTGGTCCTGGGCACCCAATGGGGTGATGAGGGCAAGGGCAAGATCGTCGATCTGCTGACCGACCAGGCGGCGGCCGTGGTTCGTTTCCAGGGTGGCCACAATGCCGGTCACACCCTGGTCATCGATGGCGAAAAAACCGTGCTGCATCTGATTCCGTCCGGGATTCTGCGTGAAAACGTGCAGTGTCTGATTGGCAACGGTGTGGTCGTTGCGCCAGACGCCCTGATGCGCGAGATCACCAAGCTGGAAGAAAAGGGCGTGCCGGTGCGCGAGCGTCTGCGCATCAGTCCCGCCTGTACGCTGATTCTGCCGTATCACGTGGCTCTGGATCAGGCCCGCGAAGCATCTCGCTCTGAAGGCAAGATCGGCACCACGGGCCGCGGTATCGGCCCCGCCTACGAGGACAAGGTGGCGCGCCGCGGTCTGCGAATTGGTGATCTGTTCAATCCCGAGCGCTTTACCGTCAAGCTGCGTGAGCTGCTCGAATATCACAATTTCATTCTGCAGAATTTCTACAAGGTTGAGCCCGTCGATTTCCAAAAGACTTTGGACGAAGCGCTGGGTTATGCCGAGATCCTCAAGCCGATGATGACTGACGTCTCGGCTCGCCTGCATGAGTTGCGCAAGCAGGGCGCGCGTATCATGTTCGAGGGCGCTCAGGGCTCGTTGCTGGATATCGATCACGGTACCTACCCGTATGTAACCAGTTCCAGCACCACGGCTGGCGGCACGGCAACCGGTTCTGGTTTCGGTCCGCTGTATCTGGATTACATCCTCGGTATTACCAAGGCCTACACGACGCGCGTTGGTTCAGGTCCGTTCCCGACGGAGCTGTTCGATGAGGTGGGTGCTCGCCTGGCTGAGCGTGGCCATGAATTCGGGTCTACGACTGGCCGGGCGCGTCGCTGCGGCTGGTTCGATGCAGTGATCCTGCGCCGCGCCATTGAGATCAACAGTGTGTCGGGGATCTGCTTGACCAAGCTGGATGTGCTTGATGGACTGGAAACTATCCGTATCTGCGTGGCGTACAAGGATCGGAACGGAGAAACGCTGGTTGATGCGCCGACCGATGCAGACAGCTATCAGGGGTTGCAGCCAGTTTACGAAGAACTGCCTGGCTGGAGCGAGTCCACTGTCGGCGTCAAGTCGCTCGATGCGCTGCCGGCTAACGCCCGTGCGTATATCAAGCGAATCGAAGAGCTCGTCGAAGCGCCGGTCGATATCATTTCCACCGGCCCGGATCGCAACGAGACGATCGTGCTGCGTCACCCTTACGCCTGATTATCACGGCAAAGAAATGGACCGCCTTCGGGCGGTCTTTTCGTTCTGGCTGAGTGCTGAGTGGCAGGCTGAGCGGGCCGAAATGCAGTGGTGCATGAATCTAAACGTCCAGTTAACCAGTGCTGCCGGGCCACTTCTTTGCGGGCGGAAACGAAAAAACCGAGCCAGTGGCTCGGTTTTTTCTGAAGAGTGGTGCCCAGGAGAAGACTCGAACTTCCACGATGTTGCCATCGCTAGGACCTGAACCTAGTGCGTCTACCAATTCCGCCACCTGGGCACATTGCGATGATTGCTCATCGGCTTCTGTCGATTGCTGGTCGAGGCCGACAAACCTCGCGTCTATGAGACTCTCGCCATTGGCAAGAACCTCATCAAGTAAATGGTGCCCAGGAGAAGACTCGAACTTCCACGATGTTGCCATCGCTAGGACCTGAACCTAGTGCGTCTACCAATTCCGCCACCTGGGCACATTGCGATGATTGCTCATCGGCTTCTGTCGATTGCTGGTCGAGGCCGACAAACCTCGCGTCTATGAGACTCTCGCCATTGGCAAGAACCTCATCAAGTAAATGGTGCCCAGGAGAAGACTCGAACTTCCACGATGTTGCCATCGCTAGGACCTGAACCTAGTGCGTCTACCAATTCCGCCACCTGGGCACTGCAAACGATGATACTTCGTCGTTTCCGTGTTACAACGTCTACCAGACATTGTGGGCGCGAACTATACGGGCGGGGTTACGCCTTGTAAAGCCCAGCAAAGGAAAAATTAATTCGCTCGAAAGCTGCCGTCGGCACGCGTTTCGCGCTTCAATAGATATAGGGCGTTCTGCCTCTATAAATGAATGAAAGGTGACATCTCTTAATGGCCGATTGGCAATCCCTCGACCCCGAGGCCGCACGTGAAGCGGAAAAGTACGAAAACCCCATCCCCAGCCGCGAGCTGATTATCAAGCACCTGAGCGAGCGTGGCTCGCCAGCGGCGCGTGAGCAGCTGGTGGAAGAGTTCGGATTATCCTCCGAAGACGATATCGAAGCTCTGCGCCGCCGTTTGCGCGCGATGGAGCGTGACGGTCAGCTGATCTATACCCGGCGCGGCACCTATGCCCCGGTGGACAAGCTGGATCTGGTTTGCGGTCGTGTCAGTGGCCACCGCGACGGTTTTGGCTTTCTGATCCCCGATGATCGCAGCGACGACCTGTTCCTGAGTCCTGCGCAGATGCGTCTGGTATTCGATGGTGACCGTTGCCTGGCCCGTGTGGCCGGGCTCGATCGCCGCGGTCGCCGCGAAGGGGCCATCGTCGAAGTGATCAGTCGTGCCCATGAAACAATCGTTGGCCGCTATCAGGAAGAAAGCGGAATCGGTTTCGTTATGGCCGACAACCCCAAGATTCAGCAGGAAGTCCTGGTGACGCCAGGGCGCTCCATGGATGCCAAGCCGGGGCAGTTCGTCGAGATCAAGATCACCCATTGGCCGACTCAGCGCTTTCAGCCTCAGGGCGATGTGGTCGAGGTGATAGGCAACTACATGGCGCCGGGTATGGAAATCGACGTCGCCCTGCGCAGCTTCGATATACCTCATGTCTGGCCTGATGCGGTTAAGCGTGAGGCGGCCAAGCTCAAGCCGGAAGTGGAGGAGAGAGACAAGCAGAAACGCGTCGATCTTCGCCATCTGCCCTTCGTCACCATTGACGGCGAAGATGCGCGGGACTTCGACGATGCGGTCTATTGCGAGAAGCTCAGCGGCTGGAAACTTTTCTCTGGTGGCTTCCGCCTGTACGTCGCGATCGCCGACGTCTCGCATTACGTCAAGGTCGGTTCAGCACTGGATCAGGAGGCCGAGTTGCGAGGCACCTCGGTGTACTTCCCTGAGCGCGTCGTGCCGATGCTGCCGGAGGAACTGTCGAATGGCCTCTGCTCGTTGAATCCGCACGTCGACCGTCTGGCCATGGTATGTGAAATTACCCTGAACAAATCGGGGAAGATGACGGACTACCAGTTCTACGAAGCTGTCATTCACTCCCATGCACGGCTGACCTACAACAAGGTCAGCAGCATGCTGGAGGAGCCATCTTCGGCCGAAGGCAAGCGCCTGATCGGTGAATATGGGGAGGTGTTGCCGCACCTCAAGCAGCTGTATGCGCTATATAAAGTGCTGCTCAAGGGGCGTCATAGCCGGGGTGCGATCGACTTTGAAACCCAGGAAACACGCATCGTCTTCGGTGCCGAGCGCAAGATCGCGGCGATCAAACCCACCGAGCGCAACGACGCTCACAAGCTGATCGAGGAATGCATGCTGTGCGCCAACGTGGCCACCGCACGCTTCCTTCAGGATCATGATATTCCGGGCCTGTATCGCGTCCACGACGGCCCACCACTCGAGCGCCAGGAGAAGTTGCGGGCGTTTCTAGGCGAGCTGGGGCTGACTCTGCATAAAGGCAAGGAAGGGCCGACGCCGAAGGATTATCAGGCGCTCCTCGAGCGTATCCAAGGGCGTCCGGATTTCCATGTGATTCAGACGGTGATGCTTCGATCGCTCAGTCAGGCGGTCTATAGTCCCGATAATAACGGTCACTTCGGTCTGAATTACGAGGCGTACGCACACTTCACCTCACCGATCCGCCGCTACCCAGATCTGCTGATTCATCGCGCAATCCGCAGCATCATCCGCTCGCGCCGGGATACGTCCCATGTGCGTCGTGAGGGTGCGACCAGCATGCCCAAGGCGCGCATCTATCCGTATGACGAGGCGAAGCTGGAGCAGTTGGGCGAGCAATGCTCGATGACCGAGCGGCGTGCCGACGAAGCGACCCGCGACGTGGTGAACTGGCTTAAATGCGAGTTCATGAAAGATCGGGTTGGCGAAAGCTTTCCGGGCGTCATCACGGCAGTCACCGGGTTCGGCCTGTTCGTCGAGCTGACCGATATCTATGTCGAGGGTCTGGTCCACGTGACCGCCATGCCCGGCGATTACTATCACTTCGATCCGCTGCATCATCGCCTTTCGGGGGAGCGCAGTGGGCGCAGCTTCCGTCTCGGCGACAGCGTTGAGGTGCGGGTCATGCGCGTCGATCTCGACGAGCGCAAGATCGACTTCGAACTGATTAGCGGCGGCAGCAAGACCGGCACCGCTGAGCGCAGCTCAGCGGATGGCCGGGGCGCGCGTAAGGATGGACGCAGCAAAAAGGCGGATGCGTCATCCCCCAAGGCGCGGGAATCCGTCAGCCCTGAGGTGCGCAAAAGCCGCGAGATGAAAAAGGCTCTGCTTGGCGATGCCAAGGGGGACAAGTCGGCGAAAGGTAAACCCAAGCGCAGCTCCTCGAAGTCAAAAGCCAAACCATCCAGCACGCCGGACGGCAGTGCGCCACGCAAGCGCAAGGCCAAGTCATGAGTGATTTGGAAAAAATATACGGCCTACACGCCGTAGAGGCCTTGCTTCGCCATCATCCGAAGCGGGTCAAGCAGGTCTGGCTGGCCGAAGGGCGCGACGATCCACGCGTGCAGACGCTGATCCAGTTGGCCGCGCAATCGAAGGTGCGTATCGGCCACTGCGAACGCCGAGAAATGGATGCTTGGGTCGAAGGTGTCCATCAAGGCGTGGTGGCCGATGTCAGTCCCAGCCAGGTCTGGGGTGACGCGATGCTTGAAGAGCTGCTGGACCGGACTGAAGGTGCGCCGTTGTTGCTCGTGCTCGATGGCGTCACGGACCCTCATAATCTGGGCGCCTGCCTGCGTACCGCCGATGCGGCTGGAGCGCTGGCGGTGATCATTCCCAAAGACAAATCTGCAACCTTGAACGCCACGGTGCGCAAGGTGGCCTGCGGTGCGGCAGAAGTCATCCCGCTGGTGGCGGTTACAAACCTTGCGCGAACGCTGGAAAAGCTGCAGCAGCGTGGCTTATGGGTCGTCGGTACCGCTGGGGAGGCCGAGCAGGAGATCTACGACCAGGACCTCAGTGGCCCTATTGTTCTGGTGATGGGAGCGGAAGGTAAGGGCATGCGGCGCTTGACGCGCGAGCATTGTGATTTCCTGGTGAGACTGCCAATGGCCGGGTCTGTCAGTAGCCTCAATGTGTCGGTTGCCACCGGCGTCTGTCTGTTCGAAGCGCTGCGCCAGCGTCGTTCGGGTAGGTCGGTCTAGTCGGCAAGCGGCCGCTGCAGCGCCGTCGACCCCAGCGTTACCGCCTCATTCGAAACGGATCGCCTCCGTCGCGGTCAACTGCCCATTCCTGATTTACGGCCGGCTCCGTCGGCTGTTGGTTTGCGCGTCCGGTGGTCACTCTCGATGTAGACCGCGACAGGCACGCACCATGGAGGTTGTATGCCGCAACGCCCGCCTTTCGAGGCACTGTTCAGGGTTTCTCCGAACGCCTATCTGCTGCTTGACCGTGAGCTGACCATACTGGATGCTAACGACGCATATCTGAAGCTCACCGCGCGTACGCTCGATGAGATCGCGGGGCGGCGCATACACGAGGCGTTCGCGGCGGATCCGAAAGCGCCGGAAACGACCCATGTCGATGAGCTACTGGAGTCGTTTGCTCGGGTGCTGCGCAGCAAGGCCGTTGATACGTTGCCGGTCATCCGTTACTCGATCGCGGTGAGCTCCGATCGCGGCGCGTCCTATCAGGATCGTTACTGGAGCGCGACGCATACACCGGTGCTTGATGAACGCGGCGAAGTGAGCGCTATCCTGCAGCACACGGTGGACATCACCGAGCTGCAATCGCTCAAGGATTCCCTGCGTTCGGCCGAGTCCCGGGGTCAGCCCTTGCAGCAGATTCAGGCCGCGATCATGGCGCGCGCTAGATCGATGCAAGACGAAGGCAATCAACTGCGCCAACTTTTCTCCCAGGCGCCGGGTTTCGTCTGCTTTCTGCGTGGCCCGGAGCATGTATACGAGTTGGTCAACGAAGCCCATCAACAATTGACCGGCTATCGCCAGCTGATCGGTAAGCGTGTGAGCGATGGTCTGCCCGAGTTGTCGAAGCAGGGTTTCATCGAGTTGCTGGACGAGGTCTATCGCACTGGAGAACCCTACATTGGCAAGGGGATGCGAGCGCTGTTTGAGCGTCGTCCCGGTGCAGGGCTCGAGGAGGTCTACCTCGATTTCGTGTTTCAGCCAATCGTCGAGCGCGACGGCCAAGTATCGGGCATTTTCGTGCAGGGCAATGATGTGACCGAGCAGCATCGCAACCAGCAGGAGCTGCGCGAACACCGCGAGCATCTAGAGGAGCTGGTTCGTGATCGGACGCGTGAGCTCTTACATAGCGAATCCGAACGCCGCGTGGCAGAGGCGGCGCTGATGCAATCGCAGAAACTCGAAGCGGTGGGCAAGCTGACTGGTGGCATCGCTCACGATTTCAACAACATGCTGCAGATCATCGGCGGCAACCTCCAGCTGTTGCGTCGGAACCTGGGCACCGACGAGACGGCGCAGCGGCGTCTGGAGTCCGCAGTTGGCGGTGTGGAGAAAGGTGCGCGTCTGGCGTCGCAGTTGCTCGCGTTCGCCAGTCGCCAGCCGCTTCAGCCCCAATCGGTTGATCTGCGCGAGTTGCTCGGGCAAATGAGCGAGTTGCTGGGTGGCGCTCTAGGTCGGGCGATGAATGTGGAGATCGATGCTCAGCCGAACCTGTGGCCGGTCTTTGCCGACGTAGGCAATCTGCAAGCCGCGATCCTCAATCTTGCGGTCAATGCGCGTGATGCAATGGTGGGTGGTGGTGCGTTGTGTATACGCTTGCGCAACCGCTCGCTGGACCCCACGCAGCTCGCGGGTCAGCCGGATGTCGTTGCGGGGCCGTACGTCGAGTTGAGTGTGATCGACGGAGGTGTGGGAATGCGCCCGGAGGTGAAGGTGCGCGCATTCGAGCCGTTCTTTACCACCCGTCAGGACGCCAATGCCTCAGGTCTCGGTCTGAGCATGGTCTATGGCTTCGTCAAGCAGAGCGGCGGATTCGTCGTGCTGGAAAGCGAAGAGGGGGGCGGTACGTCCGTGAGCGTATACCTGCCGCGTGATGCCGCCGAGCGGCAGCGGGACGTTCAGGAGGCGATCGCCAGCAGCGATCTGAAACCGGCGCTGACGACATCGCCTGGTGAGGGCGAGGCGTTGCCGGAGCAGGCCACTGGTTTGAGTATTCTCTTTGTCGAGGATGATCCGACGCTGCGTATGCTCACTGGCGAGGTGATGGAAGAGCTTGGCCATGAAGTCAGTGCATGCGAATCGGCGGAGGCCGCGCTGGAGCAGTTGGGACAGCGTCGCTTCGATGTGCTGCTAACCGATGTGGGGCTGGCCGGTATGAGCGGCATCGAACTGGTGCGCCAAGCAAAATCGCGCGATTCCGCACTGAGCGTCGTGATCGCCTCCGGTTATGCCATCAATGCACGTGACGAAGGTCTGGAAGATATGCGGACCATGCTCAAGCCTTACGATATCCATCAGGTCCGATCATTGCTTGAAAGTATTCGAGCCGAGCGCTCCCTCGCCAAGCGAGGCTGAGTCCGGCTGGTTAAATAATCACCAAGGCGCCTTGCGTGGTTGATCGGGCTTCTCTAGAATTGCGCCCCTTGCCCGGATGGCAGGCGTTTGCGCGCCTCTCTGGCAGGCAAGACAAACATACTCATTCACTCCTTGCCTGATCCGTGTTGTGCGGCAGGCTGCAACCCGTAAGGAGCAACAATGCGTCATTACGAAATCATCTTTCTGGTCCACCCCGACCAGAGCGAGCAGGTTGGCGGCATGGTGGAGCGTTACACCAAGCTGATCGAAGAGGACGGTGGCAAGATTCATCGTCTGGAAGACTGGGGCCGCCGTCAGCTGGCTTACGCCATCAACAACGTGCACAAGGCTCACTACGTGATGCTGAACGTCGAGTGCAGCGGCAAGGCACTGGCTGAGCTGGAAGACAACTTCCGCTACAACGACGCCGTCATCCGTAACCTGGTCATTCGTCGCGATGAAGCCGAGACTGAACAGTCCGAGATGCTGAAGGCCGAGGAAAACCGTAGCGAGCGCCGTGAGCGTCGTGATCGCCCTGAATCTGACAATGTCAATGAAAACGACAATGACAGCGACAGCCGCGACAACAACGCTGACGAGTAATCCACGGACCTATTGAGGAGCCTATTTCATGGCACGTTTTTTCCGTCGTCGTAAGTTCTGCCGTTTCACTGCAGAAAACGTGAAAGAGATCGATTACAAGGATCTCAACACGCTGAAGGCCTACATTTCCGAAACCGGCAAGATCGTTCCTAGCCGTATCACCGGAACCAAAGCACGCTATCAGCGCCAGCTGGCCACCGCTATCAAGCGGGCCCGCTTCCTGGCTCTGCTGCCCTACACTGACAGCCACAGCCGTTGATCGAACTGTTCGACAGACGTAAAGGATAGATCGCATGCGCGCCCTGGCTGACTTCATCATGCGCGGCCGTATGCAGGCAATTGTTGTGGTGGCCGGCTCTGCGGCGCTGCCGATGTTGTTCTGGCTGTGTGCCGCGGCAGGAAGCCTGGTGTTGCTGCGTCGCGGGCTGAACGACGCACTGGGTGTGTTGGTGTGGGCTGTATTGCCCGCATTGGCCTGGTGGTACTTCGGCGATCCGCGGACTCTGCTGGTATTGCTCGGATCGTTCGGATTGGCGCTGTTGTTGCGCAGTCAGAACTCCTGGCGCCGTGTGATGCTGTGCAGTGTGGCGCTCGGGTTGTTGTATGCCTGGGCGCTTGGAGTGGTTTTTGGCGAGCCGATTGCGGCGCTCGCCACCGAATTGCAGAAAGTGTTACCCGACATGCTGTCGGATGCCTATCAGCAGCTTTCGGTGGAAGAGCAGGCGCGGTTGGGAGCACTGCTGACACCGGTTCTGACCGGCTTGTTGGCGGCGCTGCTGCAAATCACCACCCTGCTCAGTCTGATGCTCGGACGATATTGGCAGGCGTTGCTGTACAACCCAGGTGGCTTCGGTCTTGAGTTTCGGGCGCTGCGTTTCACGCCCGTGCCGGCAATGGTGCTCCTCGCGGGCATGTTGCTCGGGCCGAGCCTCGGTGTGCAGGTAGCGATGCTGGCTCCGCTGTGCAGTGTTCCGCTGGTGTTCGCCGGTATTGCGCTGGTGCACGGACTGGTGGCGCAGAGCCGGATGTCGCGGTTCTGGCTGGTGGGGCTTTACGTCACGCTGGTGCTGTTCATGCAGTTGATTTATCCGTTACTGGCCGTATTGGCCATTGTCGACAGCTTGTTTGATTTTCGCGGTCGGGCATCTCGTGATGACGATGCGGGACCTGCGAACGGTGAAGGTTAAGTTAAAGAGGTAAGACTCAAATGGAAGTCATCCTGCTGGAAAAAGTCGCAAACCTGGGCAACCTGGGCGACAAGGTAAACGTCAAGTCTGGTTACGGCCGCAACTACCTGCTGCCGCAGCGCAAGGCTACTGCTGCAACCCCGGCCAACATCGCCGAGTTCGAAGCTCGCCGTGCTGACCTGGAGAAAGCTGCTGCCGAGCGTAAGGCTTCTGCCGAAACTCGCGCTGCTCAGCTGGCTGAGCTGGAAGTCACCATTACCGCGACCGCGGGCGATGAGGGCAAACTGTTCGGTTCCATCGGTACGCACGACATCGCCGACGCCCTGACCGCCTCCGGCGTTGAAGTGGCCAAGAGCGAAATCCGTCTGCCGAACGGCACCATCCGTCAGGTTGGTGAGTACGACGTAGCTGTGCATCTGCACACCGACGTCGAAGCGACCGTGAAGCTGATCGTGGTTGCTGGCTGAGACCAGCCTGCGTCTGGCACCCCTGGTGCCTGACGCGTAACATCGGGCACGCCTCCACGCGAGTGGAGCGTGCCCTTTGTCTTTCTGAACGTTAAAGAATTTGAGTACCATGAACGACATCAGCGTCCCCCAACAGTACGATCTGGAAACCGCCGCACTCAAGGTGCCGCCGCATTCCATCGAAGCCGAACAGGCTGTGCTTGGCGGGCTGATGCTGGACAACAACGCCTGGGAGCGGGTGCTTGATCAGGTCTCTGATGGCGATTTCTACCGCCATGACCATCGGCTCATCTTCCGCGCCATTTTCACCCTGGCCGAGCGCAACTCGCCATTTGATGTGGTGACCCTGTCTGAACAGCTGGACAAGGAAGGCCACCTGCCACAGGTCGGCGGGCTTGCCTATCTCGGTGAGTTGGCAAAGAACACTCCATCCGTCGCGAACATCAAGGCTTATGCGCAGATCATCCGCGAGCGCGCGACGCTGCGCCAGCTGATCGGTATCAGCAATGAGATTGCAGACAGCGCCTATGCACCACAGGGTCGCACTGGCGAGGAGATTCTCGATGAAGCCGAACGGCTTATCTTCCAGATCGCCGAAGCCCGTCCCAAGACGGGTGGGCCGATGGGAATCAACGACATCCTGGTCAAGGCAATCGACAGGATCGATTCGCTGTTCAACGCCGGCGAGGCGATCACCGGGATCTCGACCGGCTTTACCGATCTGGATGAGGCGACCAGTGGCCTGCAGGCGGCGGACCTGATCATCGTGGCCGGTCGTCCATCGATGGGTAAGACCACCTTTGCGATGAACCTGGTGGAAAACGCCGTGCTGCGCTCTGACAAGGCGATTCTGGTGTTCTCGCTGGAAATGCCTGCTGACTCCATTGTGATTCGTATGCTGGCTTCCCTTGGACGCATCGACCAGACCAAGGTGCGGACCGGTAAGCTCAGCGATGATGACTGGCCCCGGTTGACCTCGGCGGTCAACCTGCTCAATGATCGCAAGCTCTTTATCGACGATACCGCCGGCATATCACCATCTGAAATGCGCGCCCGGACACGGCGTCTGGCGCGCGAGCACGGTGAAATCGGAATGATCATGGTCGACTACTTGCAGCTGATGCAGATTCCCGGCTCAAGCGGCGATAACCGCACCAACGAGATTTCCGAAATCTCCCGTTCGTTGAAAGGCCTGGCCAAGGAATTCAACTGTCCGGTGATTGCCCTGTCGCAGTTGAACCGCTCCCTGGAGCAGCGGCCCAACAAGCGCCCGGTCAACTCTGACCTCCGCGAATCCGGGGCCATCGAGCAGGATGCCGACATCATCATGTTCGTCTACCGGGACGAGGTTTATCACCCGGAAACCGAATACAAGGGCGTCGCCGAGATTATTATCGGCAAGCAGCGGAACGGTCCGATCGGCACCACGCGACTGGCATTCCTTGGCAAGTATTCGCGTTTCGAGAATCTGGCGCCCGGCAGTTACCAGTTCGACGACGAATAATCGTCGATCCGAGAGATGGCGGCGCGAGCTGATGTGTTGCCAAGCGCTTGCGGCCCTGGCGGAAGACGCCGGACAATGGGCGTCGTCTGTTCTCACTCCAAAGGACTTCTCATGCGCCCCCTGGTTGCCACGGTCGATCTGGCCGCGCTTCGTCACAATTACCAGCTTGCCAAACAGTGCGCGCCTGGCCGCAAGGCCTTCGCGGTGGTCAAGGCCAACGCTTACGGGCACGGTGCTCCGGCCGCCGTGGCGTGCCTGGCTCACGTTGCCGACGGTTTTGCGGTCGCGTCTCTGGAAGAAGCCGAGCAGGTCAGAGCGGTAGATCGCGACGCGCGGCTGTTGTTGCTTGAAGGTTGCTTCGAGCCCGAGGAGTACATCAGGGCGGCAGAGCTGAGGCTGGATGTTGCGGTGCAGGGCGAGGCGCAGGCGATTGCATTGCTGGACGCCTCAATCACCCAGCCGCTAAATGTATGGCTGAAGCTCGACTCCGGCATGCATCGCCTGGGATTCGCCGCCGAGGCGCTGCGCCGGTGGCACTCGCGGCTGAAGGGCGCGCCACAGGTCGCCGAAATCAACCTGATGAGCCATTTCGCCTGTGCAGACGAGCGCGGTCATCCGCTCAATGAAGCGCAGCTCGAACGCTTCAGCGGCCTGCTGGATCTGGGCTTCGATCACCGCTCGTTCGCCAACTCGGCTGCGGTGTTGGCGCTGCCGGCCGCGCATATGGACTGGCTGCGCCCCGGCATCATGCTTTACGGCGCTTCACCTTTCGCTGAGCTGAGTGTAGAAACGCTCGGATTAAAACCAGTAATGACCCTGACCGCCGCGATCATCGCGGTTCGCGATGTGATGGCAGGCGAATGCGTCGGTTACGGTGCCGGCTGGGTGGCGCAGCGCCCGTCACGTATCGCCACGGTCAGTTGTGGCTACGCTGATGGATATCCCCGTACGGCGCCGCCTGGCACCAGCGTGATCATTCGAGGCCAGCGGATGCCGCTGGTCGGGCGGGTCTCGATGGATATGCTCGCGGCCGATATCACCGATCTGCCAGAGGCGGCACTCGGCGATGAGGTCGAGCTATGGGGCGCGCAGGCGTCGATCGACGAGCTCGCCCGAGCCTGCGGCACCATCGGCTATGAATTGCTGACCAAAGTTACGCAGCGAGTGCCGCGGCGCTATATCAACGGCTGAGTGGTGTTTCGCTTGCGGCGTTTGGGTAAAGGCCGACCGACACAGTCGGCCTTCCTGATCAATTTTTGTGCTATATTCCGCGCCCGTTTTCGTTGCCCCGGTTTCTAGCCATGCACGCCGCCAAACCCCTGTTCGACTATCCAAAGTACTGGGCCGAATGTTTCGGTCCGGCACCGTTCCTGCCGATGAGCAGGGAGGAGATGGATCAGCTCGGCTGGGATTCGTGCGACATCATCATCGTCACCGGCGATGCCTATGTGGACCACCCGTCGTTCGGCATGGCGATCATTGGCCGCCTGCTGGAAGCCCAGGGTTTCCGCGTCGGCATCATCAGTCAGCCGAACTGGCAGAGCAAAGACGATTTCATGAAGCTCGGCGAGCCAAATCTGTTTTTCGGAATTGCTGCCGGCAACATGGATTCGATGATCAACCGCTACACGGCCGATCGGAAGATTCGCTCCGATGATGCCTACACGGCCGGCGGCCTGGCTGGCAAGCGTCCTGACCGCGCCAGCCTGGTCTACAGCCAGCGTTGTAAGGAGGCCTACAAGCACGTGCCGGTGGTGCTCGGCGGCATTGAAGCGTCGCTGCGTCGTATCGCCCATTACGATTACTGGTCGGACAAGGTGCGTCGCTCGATCCTGATGGATGCGACTGCGGACATTCTGCTTTACGGCAACGCCGAGCGCGCTATCGTCGAGGTGGCACAGCGTCTGGCGCGGGGCGAGGCAGTCGATCAGATCACTGATGTGCGTGGCACCGCCTTCATCCGCAAGGATGCGCCGCAGGATTGGTTCGAGATCGACTCGAGCCGGATCGATCGGCCCGGTAAGGTCGACAAGATCATCAACCCTTACGTCAACACCCAGGATCTGCAAGCCTGCGCCATCGAGCAGGAGAAGGGGCCCGTCGAAGACCCGAACGAACCCAAGGTTGTTCAGCTGTTGCCGAATCCGAAGATCGAGCGTGACAGGACGGTGATCCGTCTGCCGTCATTCGAGAAAGTGCGCAACGATTCGGCGCTGTATGCCCACGCCAACCGCGTCTTGCATCTGGAAACCAATCCGGGCAACGCTCGTGCATTGGTGCAGCGCCACGGCGATCACGACATCTGGTTGAACCCGCCGCCGATCCCGCTGACCACCGAAGAGATGGATTATGTGTTCGCTTCGCCTTACGCGCGCGTTCCGCATCCGTCCTATGGCGGTGAGAAGATTCCCGCTTACGAGATGATCCGCTTCTCGGTCAACATCATGCGCGGCTGCTTTGGTGGCTGCACCTTCTGTTCGATCACCGAGCACGAAGGCCGGATCATCCAGAACCGCTCCCACGAGTCGATCCTGCATGAGATCGAGGAGATGAAGAAGCTGCCGGGCTTTACCGGCGTGGTATCCGACCTCGGCGGGCCGACCGCCAACATGTACCGGATCGCCTGCAAAAGCCCGGAAATCGAGGCGCACTGCCGCAAGCCGTCGTGCGTCTATCCGGGCATTTGCGAGAACCTCAACACCGACCACAGTTCGCTGATCGAGCTGTACCGCAAGGCGCGTGCGCTACCGGGCGTGAAGAAAATCCTGATCGCATCCGGTCTGCGTTATGACCTGGCTGTCGAGTCGCCTGAGTACGTAAAAGAGCTCGTCACTCATCATGTTGGTGGTTACCTGAAGATCGCTCCGGAGCACACCGAGCGCGGTCCGCTGGACAAGATGATGAAGCCCGGGATTGGCAGCTATGACAAGTTCAAGCGGATGTTCGACAAGTATTCGAAGGAGGCGGGTAAGGAGCAATACCTCATCCCTTACTTCATCGCCGCGCATCCCGGTACCACCGACGAAGACATGATGAACCTTGCGCTATGGCTGAAGGCCAACGGCTTCCGCGCCGACCAGGTGCAGGCCTTCTACCCTTCACCGATGGCGAGCGCCACGGCGATGTACCACAGCGGCAAGAACCCGCTGCGCAAGGTGACGTACAAGAGCGAGGGTGTCGCCATCGTCAAGAGCGAAGAGCAGCGTCGGTTGCACAAGGCGTTCCTGCGCTATCACGATCCCAAGGGTTGGCCGATGCTACGCGAGGCCTTGCAGCGCATGGGGCGGGCCGACCTGATCGGTAGCGGTAAGCATCAGCTGATTCCGGCTCATCAACCGGCCATCGATGGCTATCAGAGTGCGCGGCGCAAGAACTCCACCCCGGTCGGTAGCAAGAAGGCGGGGCAGGGAGGCAAGATTCTTACCCAGCACAACGGCTTGCCCCCGCGTAGCCACGACGGCAATGCCTGGGACAAGCGCGAGCAGGCCAAGGCGGACGCCGAGGCCCGGCGCAAGGCTGCTGCAGGTGGCGCTGGTAAGCCGTCCGGCAAGAATCGCAAGCCGTCGCAGCGCCCCGTCGCGCCGCGCTGATCGAGCCTCCGGCGCGAGCGTCGCTGGCGCCGATTCAGGACCGTTTAGCTAGCTAGCATTTGAACGCAAGCGTCGCCTGGTTCAGCTCGTTCGCCAGGCGCAGCATCTGCTCACTTTGCTCGCGGCCGCGGCTGATGTGTGCCAGGTTGCTGTCGCCCAGCTGATGGATGCGTTCACTATGCCCACGGATCTCGCTCACGGTGTCGCTCTGTTGGGCGGTAGCTGATGCGATCTGTTCCGCCATATGTTCGATAGTGCCGATGGTGGCGACGATCTGCTTCAGCGCCAGGTCGGCTGTTTCGGCGAGTTCGGCGGTGGCCTCGGCATGACTCACCTGAGTTCGCATGGCCTCGACTGACTGATGAGCGGCCTTTTGCAGATTGCCGATCAGCTGTTGAATCTCCTCGGTGGCTCCGCTGGTGCGTTGTGCCAGCGTACGCACTTCGTCGGCCACCACAGCAAAACCACGACCCTGCTCACCGGCTCTGGCGGCCTCGATGGCCGCATTCAGTGCCAGCAAATTGGTCTGCTCGGCGATCGAGCGGATGACAATTAACACCTTGCCAATAACGCTGGTTTCGTCGGCCAGGCGCTCGATGGCCTGAGCGTTGTGTTGGACTTCATTGACCAGTCCCTGCAGGCCGGTGAGGCTCTGGCCGATGACTTGTTGCCCGTGGCCGACGGCCTGGCCTGCTGCGCGACTGGCTTCTGCGGTCTGGCTGGCACCGCTTGCCACGTCCTGAATGGTCGCTTCCAGCTCGCCGAGCGAGTCGCGAATCTGAGCCGTGTCACCGGTTTGGCGGCTGGCCCCTTGGTGCAAGTCGCTGCTCATTTGCGCCAGGCTGCGACTGCTGTGATCGACCTCTTGTGCATGCTGGCGCAGCGTGCCGACCAGCATCAGCAAGTAGCTGCGCAGATGGTGCCCTGGATGAGGCGCACCTCCACCTGAATGCGCCCATGCTCGGCCCGGATTACCGGCTCCAGCTCCGCGAGCGCTCGCTGCAACGCCGCGATCTTCTGCTCGCTGCTGGCCATCAGTTCGCTGCGCTGGCGGATCAGCTCACGGGTTCGCTGAAGTTCCGCGGGGTAGCGCTTGATCAGGCTGAGCAGCTCACGCTTGGGCGCGACGCCCTGGTCTTCGCTGACCTGCTCTTGCTGCTGATCGCCGAGGTCCAGTAATGCAGCGAAAGCACTGGCGCCCGTACGTTGTTCGCTGGTGATGTCAAGCAAGGGCAGTGAGTCCAGCCGGGCGGCTTCCTTGCTCAGCGCCTGCAGGGCTTGCTCAACGTCAGCCGCCAGTTCGTCTTGTCCGCTGCTGACCAGTTTGCCGCGCGCGTGGCTAAGGCGTAGCAGTTGACGGCCGGCCTCGAACAGAGGCGTCTGGTACCTGCTCGCCGCCACCTGGGTGGTTTGCGCCGCATACTGGTGCAGCCGTGATAGCGTACCGGCCATCTCCCGCTCGGCCTGTAGCAACAGGCCTTGAGGATCCCCTGCGAGCTTGCCGGCTGCTAGAAGCTCGGTGGCGGTGAAATGATTGAGCTGCTCCAGGCTTGGTCGTAGCCGATCGGCAAATTGGCTAGGCAAAGCTGTTAGATCTGTCGCGAGACCATCCAGTGCCTGCATGGCCGCGCTGTGGCGTAGCGCATTACCGCCAGCCAGGTAGTCGCGGACGTTTCCCGCGACCTGATGCTCGAACCGCTGAGAAAGGCCAAGGTAGCGATCCATCAATTGATAGGGACGCTGCAGCTCGCGCTCCGACCACCAGAGAGTGAGGCCCAGCGCGAGGCAGATCGCAATAAGCAGGAAAGTGTTGAGTGTGGTGAGCGACTTCAGGCGCATCCTGGCCTCCAAGCGATGGGGAGGTCAGCAATGTATGGCTATTTGATGTCACTCACATGACAGCGTGAAACGCTCCACTCGGTTGCGGCCGCCTTTTTTGGCGCGGTAAAGGGCTTCGTCCGCCTGTTGCGTCAGTGATTTGATATCGGCGTCAGTCGTAAGCTCGGCAATGCCGCAACTGAACGTGCAAGCCAGATCGGCCGGTTGTGCCGGATAGCGGATCTCGGCAAAGCGCTGGCGGATCTCATCAAGTACTTTCATGGCGTCTTGCGCGTTGGTGTCCGGCAGCACTACGGCGAACTCTTCGCCCCCATAGCGGCCGATATGATCGGTCTTGCGCAGGCGTTGTTTGAGAAACAGGGCAAGGCTCTTGATGACCCGATCGCCCATTGGGTGTCCGTAGGTGTCGTTGACCTTCTTGAAATGATCGATGTCGATCATGGCGAAGCACAGGGATTGGCCGTCGCGGCGGGCCCGCGACGCCGCATCCTCAAGCAGCTGCAGGCTGTGCGTATGGTTGTACAGCCCGGTGAGGCTGTCACGAACGATCCTGGCCTTGAGATGGCGAGCCCGCTCGGCCCGCGTCCGCACCGTGGCGATCAGGTGACTGGGCTTGATCGGCTTGGTCAGGAAGTCATCACCTCCTTCATTCATCGCATCGAGCTGTTTGTCGAGATCGTCTTCGGCTGACAGATAGATAATCGGCACGCTCACGTAGCGTTCGTGCTGGCGAATCACCTTGGCCAGTTCGGTGCCCATGCACTCGGGCATGTACATGTCGAGGATGATCAGGTCCGGCTGGAACTCGGCGAGATAGGCGATCGCCTGAATCGGCTCGTTGAGCGTCTGGGTAATGATGCCCGCGTTGTTCAGGACCCGCTCGGTGTGCGTCGCCTGCGCGCGCGAGTCATCGATGATGAGCACGCGAAAGGGCTCGTAGTGGGCGGTACGGGTAAATATTTCGATTTTCTCGAGAAGGCTCGATGCATCGATGGTGCCGGTGAAAAATTCAAGGCCGCCAGCCCGCACGGCGGCCAGGCGCATGGGCGTATCGGTTTCCTGGTGGCTGAAGAAGATCAATGGCAGCTTCTCCTCCAGCCCCAGCTGCACGCGCTCGGCGAGCTTCAGGCCTTCGCCGGGACCATGAAAATCGACATCCATGACCAGCGCCGCAGGATGGCGCTCATGCATGGCTGCACGAAACTCGCTGTCGCTGGCGAATGCCCTGGCGGTCATGCTGAAGAACTCAAGCTGGCGGACCACGTGGTTGGCGCGCTCATGATCTTCCAAGGCGATATAGACGGGCTTGCTTAATGGCGGGACGTACCCGGATTGCCCGCGCGGATCGCCATGGCGCAGGCCGGTACGGGCGAGGCGATAGATCAGTTGGCTGAGGGTCGTGATGGTGTCGCTCGACAACCGGCCACGGTTGTCTTTGATATCACCCAGGCAATCTTCGATGCCGAGCGCGAGTTGGCGGTGCTCGGCCTGTTCGAAGCGCTCGGCAAATCGCCGCAAGCGCTGGTTGGCATCGGCAAGCGCGGTCCGATAGCTGTCGTTCCACTCGCTACGCTGCAGCTGTTGCCAGACTTCAAGCACCTCACGTGCCTGGTGAATGACCCGTTGCGCGAAATGCTGTTTTAGTTCTTCCTGGTCCGACATGTCCGGTTCCCTGGCCTGCTGCGACGATGCTTTCAGAGGCCTCTGTAGTGGCGCCATGCTACCACTGATCTTGTCGTTGCAAAGCCATTGCGAAGGCGGTCTGGTTCTCATTATGAGGCTTGCTGCGGACCGGCTGCGTTATAGTGGTTCACATGCCGCAACGCTCTCAGTGACCGGCGGTCGAATCATCGAATTCTGAAAAACGAGAAGGACAGACGCCCATGTTGGATTGGAAGAACCGCTTCGGCCGCCTCGGCTCATCAGGAAACACAGCCAGAGCGGAAGCGGGGAGTCGCAATCCGCTGTTGCTCGCGCTGGCCGCAGTAATTGGGCTCTACTTGCTGGTCGCGCTGCTGGTGGGCTGGTATTGGAGTTCCGAGCCTGATCGTTTCCCGGTGCAGCAGCAGGTCCGCAAGGCGGCTGAGGCTTCGCAGCAGCAGATCGTCAATGGCTACACCACGGTCGAGACCCTCAAGCAGGTCGCCAGCACCCTACTGGAGAAGCCGGGCGGTTACCTGACCAATGACGTCGCGCCCCCCGGCCTGTGGCTGGATAACATGCCCAGCTGGGAATATGGGGTGCTGGTTCAAGTGCGCGATCTCAGCCGTGCGTTGCGCAAGGATTTTGCCCGTTCGCAATCCCAGTCGACCGAAGATGCCGATCTGTCCAAGGCCGAGCCGTTGTTCAATTTCGACAATCGCAGTTGGGCGCTGCCTGCCAGCGAATCGGAGTACCGAAACGCTATCCGCTTTCTGGATCGCTATCTGGCGCGCCTGAGCGACCCTGCACCCAAGGCGCAGTTCTATTCGCGGGCCGATAATCTCAATAACTGGCTAGGAGATGTGGGTACCCGGCTAGGCTCCCTGTCGCAGCGGCTATCCGCCAGCGTCGGACGGGTAAGGCTGGACGCCCAGGTTGCGCCGGACCTGGCGAGCGATGGCGTACAACAGGTGGTCGAGGAAGAACGCGTCGAGACGTCCTGGCTGCACATCGATAACGTGTTCTACGAGGCGCGGGGCCAAGCCTGGGCCTTGTCCCATCTGCTGCGTGCCATTGAGGTGGATTTTGCTGATGTTCTCGCCAAAAAGAACGCCGCAATCAGCGTCAGGCAGATCATCCGCGAGCTTGAGGCCGCACAGCAACCGCTGTGGAGCCCGATGGTGCTGAACGGCAGCGGCTATGGCGTGCTGGCTAACCATTCGCTGGTGATGGCAAATTACATCTCGCGTGCTAATGCCGCGATCATTGATCTGCGCAATCTGCTGTCGCAGGGGTAAAGCGGCCTGCGGCCCTCTGGGGTCGCAGTTTGCGGTTCAATCCAACCCGAGCTTTTTCAGGCGATAACGCATGGAGCGGAACGACAAGCCCAGTCTCTGCGCGGCGGCCGTACGATTCCAGCGGGTTTCCTCAAGCGCTTGCATGATCAGCTTGCGTTCGACGTCCTCAAGGTGGTCTTCGAGATTATCGATCTGAGCCAGGTTTGCTTCGCCATTCTCCGCCATGCTCGGCGCATCGGACAGCCTCATATCGCTGGGCTTGATTTCCTCACCTTCACAGAGGGTGTAGGCGCGCTCCAGCATGTTCTCCAGTTCACGGACGTTGCCCGGGAACCGATAGCTCTGCAGCTTGGCCAGCGCGTCTGGGTGCAGCCGCGCGGGCGTATCGCCGCATTCTTGCGAAAGCCGACGGAGCATGGCCTCAGCTAGCTGGGCGATGTCTTCACGGCGCTCGCGCAGAGGCGGCACGCGCAGCTCGATGACGTTCAGCCGATAGTAAAGATCCTGGCGGAAACGGCCCCCGGCGACCTCGCTGGCCAGATCTTTATGGGTGGCGCAGAGAATCCGCACATCGACCACGACCTCCTTGGCGCCGCCGACCGAGCGCACGGCCTTTTCCTGGATCGCTCGCAGCAGCTTCACCTGCATGGGCAACGGCAGGTCCGCCACTTCGTCGAGAAACAAGGTGCCGCCATCGGCGGCCTGGAACAGGCCCGGCTTGTCTTCCATGGCGCCGGTAAAACTGCCTTTCTTGTGGCCGAAGAACTCGCTTTCCATCAGCTCCGATGGGATTGCTCCACAGTTGACCGGCACGAAGGGGCGCTCGTGACGTGGGCCCTGCTCATGGATCAGCCGCGCCACCAGCTCCTTGCCGCTGCCGGATTCGCCGCTGATATAGACCGGCGCCTGACTGCGTGCCAGTTTGCCGATCTGCTTGCGCAGCACATTCATCGGTGGCGAAGTGCCGAGCAGACGGCCATCGACCTTCAGCTCATTGGGATTCGGGGTGCGCAGCCGCAATGCAGTGTTGACCAGCTCGCGTAGCCGGCCGAGATCCACCGGTTTGGTGAGAAAGTCGAAAGCACCCGCCTTGAGCGCGCCGATGGCTGTGTCGAGACTGCCGTAGGCGGTGATCATCGCCACCGGCAGTTGCGGATACTGCTGCTGGATGAACTGCACCAGCTCCAAGCCACAACCGTCGGGCAGGCGCATGTCTGTCAGACAAAGGTCGTAGTGCTCGCGGGCCAGGCACTCGCGGGCTTCCTTGAGATTGCGGGCGCTGCGGGTGTCGAGCTTCATGCGTCCAAGGGTGATCTCCAGGAGCTCCCGGATATCGGGTTCGTCATCGATGATCAGCGCTTTCTGGCGGGCGGTCATGGTCTCGGTCTTTCAGTTGGCGTGGGTGGTGCGGAGGCCCGCAATGTTAACGCTACCGTACGTGCTTTGTACCGCGACCGTGCCGATGTGTGACCCGTGCCGCCTCGATAGGCTCAGCTCAGCTTGCGCGGATGTGCAAAAACGATGCGAAAGCAACTGCCGCCTTCGTCTCGCTCACGATAGTCCAGGCGAGCCTGATTGCTTTCACACAGCTCGCGCGAGATATAGAGGCCCAATCCGGTGCCCTTGTTCTCCGTCGTGAAAAAGGGTTCGAAGATATTCTGCAGCTGCTCGGGCGGCACGCCCGGGCCGTCATCAAGTACTTCGAGTACAGGCAGATCGCTGGCCTGGTCACGGAATACCTGTAGCCATACCTGCGCCTGCCCATGTGTCTGGCCACTGTAGCGCAGGCCGTTCTGTACCAGGTTGGTCAGTACCTGGATCAGCTGATTCGGGTCCATGCGGGTTTGCAGTGAACTGCCCCGGGTTTCCACATGCACGCTATGGGTAGGTGGCAGCGAACTTCGAAATTCGCTGGCGAAGCGATGCACCCAATATTTCAGGTCCAGCAGCTGCGGTTCGGCCTGGCGTCGACGTGACAGCTGCAGCACGTTTTCGATGACCAGGTTCATGCGCCGCGAATGATCCTGAATGATCTGCGTCAGCCGCAGATCGGCCGCGTCCAGTACCTCGGATTCCTGCAGCAGTTGGGCGGCGTGGCTGATGGCGCCGAGCGGATTGCGAATCTCGTGGGCGATGCTGGCGGTCAGTCGACCGAGCGAGGCGAGCTTGAGCTGCTGGGCCTTCTGCGCGATCTGCGAGATGTCTTCAAGAAATACCAGGGTGTCCTGCTTTTCTCCATGCTGCAGTGTAGCGAAGCTCGGCTGCAACGTGGCGCCGTTGGGCGTTGCCTTGAAGTTGCGAGGGCGCAGGGTTGGATTGTCGCGCCACAGCTGCAAGCCCTTGATCAGCTCAGGGCAGCGGGGCGCCAGTGGCTCGCCGGTCATTGCTTGTTGGCCGAGCAATTCGAGAGCACCCTGATTGGCGAGCAACACGCGTTCCTGAGTGTCGAGCACGAGGATCCCGGTGCGCATTCGCTGCAGGATCTGCGCGTTCAGCGCCTCAAGATTAGCGACTTCTTCTGCGCGTTGGCGGGCCAGACTTTCGCTGGCCTGCAGCCGTCGCGTCAGGCCTTGCACCAGCAGCGCAGCGGCGAAGCATAGCGTGCCGAGCGCTGCTGCCTGGACATACTGACGGCTCGCATTGGTGTCGCTGTAGCTGAGGTAGAAGGTCACGTAGATGAGGCCGGTCGCGGCAACCGCAGCGATGAAGAAGCCGATGCGTCCATGCAACAGGATATTGGCGATGGCGACCGCGACAATCAACAGGTTGCCGATTCCACTGGGTGTGCCGCCCGCGAAGTAGAACAGCGTCGAGAGCAGCGTGACGTCCAGCAGCGCGAGGGCCAGAACCGGCAGTTCCCGCTTCGGGCTCTGCAGCAATACGGCGATAAGGGTGTTGAGGATCAGATAGAGCCAGGCGCCGTAGTGAAACGCCGCCGGGTTGATCATGCGCATCAGGTCGTTATGCAGATCGCTGCTGATGAGCAGAACCAGCACCAGGCCGATCGCGACGCGATACAAATGGTAAAGCCGGAGGATTCGACTACCTTGGGAGCCGAGGAACGTCAGACGTTCAGTTGCCACCCGACTTGCTGCCCTGTTCCAGGTGGGCCTGACTGCAGTACCACCGCTCATGGCTCTGCAGCGCCTGCTCGCGTGGCAGGTGGACGCCGCACTGAGCGCAGCGAACCGTCATTACGGTAGTCTCCTGCGGTTTGCTGGACGACGTGGGCTTGCTTGTCAGGCGACGCCAAAGCCAGAACGCTGCGGCAATCAGAATGATCCAGAACAACAGACGAAACAGACCCATATTTTACTTCCTGGCTAAGCCATGCGGGCTTGCCGGTCTGGCAGGCTCCGTGTGGTAATACACCCTGATCGATGGATCCTGACGCCGGGCGTTATTTCAATCGAACAGGCCGAAAGTCAGGTAGCTCCACCAGGAGCGGCCTTCGTCTTGCTGTTCGTTCTCCGCTTCGGCTTCTGCTTCCCTCAGCACGGGGCGCAATTCATCGGGTAGATCACGGGCGGCATTCTCATACTGACGGACCACGTCGCGGTTGGATTGTGAGCGGTCCGGGGTCTTGTTTTCCGTCTCGATCAGCCCGAGCGTGGCGCGGGACAGCCAGCCACGGTTGTCAGTTTCCTGCTGGCGTGGCACGAACTCGCCTTCTTCAAGGCTTGGATGTTCCGGGTAGTTGAGCTTGAGCGTTTCCAGACTGGTGCTGGCAAGGTCATCGAGCCCAAGGCGTTGGTAGGCTTCGGTCATCACCGCGAGACCATCGCCGACTGTCGGCGTGCCCTGGAAGTTCTCGACTACGTAGCGCCCGCGGTTGGCGGCGGCAACATAGGCCTGACGACGTAGATAATAGTCGGCGACATGAATCTCGTTGGCGGCCAGCAGATTGCGAAGGTAGACCATTCGCGCTTTGGCATCCGGCGCGTAGCGGCTGTTCGGAAAGCGTGTGGTCAGTTGCGCGAACTCGTTGAACGAATCGCGCGCGGCACCCGGATCACGCTTGGTCATGTCCAGCGGGAGAAACCGTGCAAGCAGCCCGCGGTCCTTGTCGAAGGAGGCCAGCCCCTTCAGGTAATAGGCGTAGTCGACGCTGGGGTGTTGCGGATGCAGGCGGATGAAGCGCTCGGCGGATGAGCGCGCGGCGTCGGCCTCGGTGTTGCGGTAGTACGCGTAGATCAGCTCCAGTTGCGCCTGTTCGGCAAAACGGCCGAAGGGATAGCGGGACTCCAAGGCTTTCAGTTTGTTGATGGCGCTGGTGTAGCTCTTATTGTCCAGGTCGGCCTGCGCCTGCCGGTACAGTTCCGCTTCGCCGAGGTTCTCGCTAATGGTTTCGTTGGACGAACAGGCAGCGGTAAGGGCGAAAATGGCGATCAGCAGCAGGTGTTTCACTTGCATGGCGGCTTGCGTCCCTGTGACGGCTGGCTGTCTCGCGCTGAGCCGTCCTGTTATGATGGGCGCCCCGGCTGGCCGGGACAAAGACGCCGTATTTAAACACAAGCGTGTTGCCGAAACCAAAGGCTCCACCTGTGCCGCCATCAATGGGATGTTCGCCTCCGGTAAGCGGCCCGGGCGGCAGCCCAGCCTGTGGCATGCCAGTCGGTCCTGAAGCATCGCGTCATTCGCGAATGCCACTGGCAAACGCCTGCCACCCCGGCCGTGGGCCGCATTGTTGTCTCTTCCTCCTAATTTATGAAGCGCTCTTAATTATGTCCACGATCACCACTCAGGCCATTCATCTCCGCGCCGAGGTGCCGTTCGACCTCGGCGGGCAGCGCCTCGATCAGGTCGCGGCTCAGTTGTTCTCGGAGCATTCCCGCTCGCGCCTGTCGGGCTGGATCAAGGAGGGGCTCCTCACCGTCGACGGCGCCGCGTTGCGCCCCCGTGACACGGTGCATGCTGGCGCGATTCTGGAGTTGTCCGCTGAGCAGCAGGCGCAGGGTGAGTGGGTGGCGCAGGATATTCCGCTGGATATCGTCTTCGAGGACGAGCACATCCTCGTCTTGAACAAGCCGTCCGGCTTGGTGGTGCACCCCGCAGCCGGGCATGCCGATGGCACGCTGCTCAACGCTCTGCTACATCACGTGCCGGACATCGTCAATGTGCCGCGCGCCGGCATCGTGCATCGCCTGGACAAGGATACGACCGGCCTGATGGTCGTTGCCAAGACGCTGCAGGCACAGACGCGGCTGGTCGAGCAGCTGCAGGCGCGCAGCGTCAGTCGCATCTACGAGGCCATCGTCATCGGCGTGATCATTACTGGCGGTACGGTCGACGCACCCATCGGGCGCCACGGTCAGCAGCGCCAGCGCATGGCTGTTGTTGAAGGTGGCAAGCCTGCCGTCAGCCACTATCGGGTGCTTGAGCGCTTCCGTTCGCACACCCATGTTCGGGTCAAGCTGGAGACCGGTCGCACGCATCAGATTCGCGTGCACATGACGCATATCGGCTATCCACTGGTGGGCGACCCGCTGTACAGCGGGCGGTTCCGAATCCCGCCTGCGGCGAATCCAACCATGGTGCAAACGCTGCGCGATTTCCCCCGTCAGGCTCTGCATGCGCGCTTCCTTGAGCTGGATCATCCGATCAGCGGTGAGCGGCTGAAATGGGAGTCGCCATTGCCGGATGATTTCATCTGGTTGCTGACGTTGCTGCAGCAGGATCGCGAGGCGTTCGTCGGGTGAGTGGCTGGCCTGACGATTGGGTCCTTCCCGACTGGCCTGCACCTATGGGGGTGAAGGCCTGCGTCACCACGCGCCAAGGCGGGACGAGTCAGGCCCCTTTCGATAGTTTCAACTTGGGCGATCACGTGAGCGATGCCCCGGAAGCGGTGGCTGTTAATCGGCAGCGGTTGCAGCAGGCGCTCGGTTGCCAGCCGGCCTGGATGAGCCAGGTCCATTCGAGCACCGTTGTGGAAGCCAGCCCGCAAGACTGCCCCACCGCGGATGCCTGCTGGACAGGCGCGAGAGGTGTTGGCTGTGCCGTGCTGACCGCTGATTGTCTGCCGGTGTTGTTCTGCAACCTCGCCGGGACCCGGGTGGCGGCTGCGCATGCCGGCTGGCGCGGGCTGGCGGCTGGCATACTGGAAACGACCGTGGCCGCAATGGAAACACCTGGGTCCCAACTGATGGCCTGGCTCGGTCCTGCCATCGGGCCAGCGGCATTCGAGGTCGGCGCCGAGGTGCGCGAGGTATTCGTTTCACGCCATGCCGCGGCGGTCGGAGCCTTTGCCCCCAGCCGCAACGCCGGCCGTTACATGGCCGATATCTACCAGCTTGCCCGGATCCGTCTTGCTGCCTGCGGCGTCTCTGCCGTGTTCGGTGGCGGCTTCTGTACTCTGGGTGACCCTCGTTTCTATTCCTACCGTCGCGCCGCTCGTACCGGACGCTTCGCAAGCCTGATCTGGCTTGATTGAGCAGTAGATCCGCATCGATAGCTCGCGGACTCGTCAGCCCGCGCCAGCGAATCGCCTGAGATCTGGATCAATGCCATCCGGCTTGAATCTCCAACAATCAACCTCATCTAAGTTCCATCTCGCAGGCTTTTGTCGAGGTGCGATTGATTGCGCCGGCCTGCCTAACCAGAAAGGTGATTACATGCGTATCGATCGTCTGACCAGCAAGCTACAGCTTGCGCTCTCCGATGCCCAGTCCATCGCCGTGGGCCTTGATCATCCATCTATCGAACCGCTGCATCTGATGCAGGCGCTGCTCGATCAGCAGGGCGGCTCAATTAGGCCACTGCTGATGCAGGTGGGCTTCGATATCAACGGCTTGCGCCAAGCGCTGACCAAAGAGCTGGATCAGCTTCCCAAGCTGCAGAATCCCACGGGCGATATGAACATGTCGCAGGAGCTGGCGCGCCTGCTCAATCAGGCCGACCGCCTGGCGCAGCAGAAGGGTGATCAATACATCTCCAGTGAGCTGGTCTTGCTCGCGGCGCTGGACAGCAGTACCCGTCTGGGCAAGCTGCTGCTGGCGCAGGGCGTCAGCAAGAAGGCGCTGGAGAACGCCATCAGCAATCTGCGCGGTAGCGATGCGGTGAACGATCCCAATGCCGAGGAATCGCGTCAGGCATTGGACAAATATACCGTCGACATGACCAAACGGGCTGAGGACGGCAAGCTCGATCCGGTGATCGGCCGCGATGACGAGATCCGTCGGACTATCCAGGTACTGCAGCGGCGTACCAAGAACAATCCAGTGTTGATCGGTGAGCCCGGCGTCGGCAAGACCGCCATCGTCGAAGGGCTGGCCCAGCGCATCGTCAATGGCGAGGTGCCGGACGGGCTCAAAGACAAGCGCCTGCTGGCGCTGGACATGGGCTCGCTGATCGCTGGGGCCAAGTTTCGCGGCGAGTTCGAAGAACGCCTGAAGGCGGTGCTCAACGAACTGAGCAAGCAGGAAGGTCGGGTCATCCTGTTCATCGACGAATTGCACACCATGGTCGGCGCCGGCAAGGCCGAGGGCGCCATGGATGCGGGCAATATGCTCAAGCCAGCCCTGGCCCGTGGCGAGCTGCACTGCGTTGGCGCCACCACGCTCGATGAATATCGCCAGTACATCGAAAAGGATGCAGCGTTGGAGCGGCGTTTCCAGCGCGTGCAGGTCGACGAGCCGAGCGAGGAAGACACCATCGCCATCCTGCGCGGCCTAAAGGAACGCTACGAGGTGCACCACGGTGTCTCCATCACGGACGGCGCGATCATCGCGGCGGCGAAGCTCTCGCACCGCTACATCACGGACCGGCAGCTGCCGGACAAGGCAATCGACTTGATCGATGAGGCCGCCAGCCGTATCCGCATGGAAATCGACTCGAAGCCGGAGGCGCTGGATCGCCTTGATCGGCGCTTGATCCAGCTGAAGATCGAGCGTGAGGCGCTGAAGAACGAAGACGACGAGGCGACCAAGAAGCGCCTGGCCAAGCTCGACGAGGAAATCGTCAAGCTGGAGCGCGAATATGCCGATCTCGAGGAGATCTGGAAGTCAGAAAAGGCTGAGGTGCAGGGCTCCGCGCAGATGCAGCAGAAGATCGAGCAAGCCAAGGCCGATCTGGAGGCGGCGCGGCGCAAGGGCGACCTGGCGCGGATGGCTGAGCTGCAGTACGGCATCATCCCCGATCTCGAGCGCAGCCTGCAGATGGTCGATCAGCACGGCAAGACCGAGAACCAGCTGTTGCGCAACAAGGTGACCGATGAGGAAATCGCGGAAGTCGTCTCCAAGTGGACGGGTATCCCGGTCTCGAAGATGCTCGAAGGCGAGCGCGAAAAATTGCTGAAGATGGAAGACCTGTTGCACCAGCGGGTAATCGGCCAGCACGAGGCGGTGGTTTCGGTCGCCAATGCGGTGCGTCGATCACGCGCCGGGTTGGCCGACCCGAATCGGCCCAGTGGTTCCTTCCTGTTCCTTGGCCCGACCGGTGTGGGCAAGACCGAGCTGTGCAAGGCGCTGGCAGAGTTCCTCTTCGATACTGAGGAGGCGATGATCCGCATCGACATGTCCGAGTTCATGGAGAAGCACTCGGTGGCGCGTCTGATTGGCGCGCCTCCAGGTTACGTGGGGTACGAGGAGGGCGGTTACCTGACCGAGGCCGTGCGTCGCAAACCGTACTCGGTGGTGCTGCTGGATGAGGTCGAAAAGGCTCACCCAGACGTATTCAACATCCTCCTGCAGGTGCTCGAGGATGGGCGCCTGACCGACAGTCACGGGCGTACGGTGGATTTTCGCAACACCGTGATCGTGATGACGTCGAACTTGGGGTCGAGCCAGATTCAGGAACTGGTGGGCGATCCAGATGCGCAGCGTGCAGCAGTCATGGATGCCGTAAGCAGCCATTTCCGGCCGGAGTTCATCAACCGCATCGATGAGGTCGTGGTCTTCGATCCGCTGGCGCGCGAGCAGATCGCGGGCATCGCTCAGATCCAGTTGGGGCGCTTGCGGCAACGTCTGGCGGAGCGCGACCTAAGTCTGGAGCTCAGCGATGAGGCCATGGATAAGCTGGTTGCCGTTGGTTACGACCCGGTCTATGGCGCGCGGCCGTTGAAACGCGCTATTCAGCGCTGGATCGAGAACCCGCTGGCCCAGAACATACTGTCTGGTACGTTCGAGTCGGGTTCATCCATCGTCGGAAGGGTGGAGGGCGAAGAGATTCACTTCGCCAAAGCCTGACCAGGCTTGCGGGGCCGTCAGACGGGACGGCCCTGGGGGCCGTTCCGGTAGGGGCTTCGCTGTGGTTCGGTGCGAAGACCGGGTCCACTCGCAACGCATTGTAGTAAATCGTGTTTTTTCTGTTGACAGGCGCGCCGAGAACCGTAAAATGGCGCGCCTCTGAGGGGGGTTTGCAAAGCGACACAGCAAGCCACCCAAGGAGCTGGAAATGATAGTTCCGCGATAGCTCAGTCGGTAGAGCAAATGACTGTTAATCATTGGGTCCCAGGTTCGAGTCCTGGTCGCGGAGCCAATTTCCAATCGGGGTATAGCGCAGTCCGGTAGCGCGCCTGCTTTGGGAGCAGGATGTCGGGAGTTCGAATCCCCCTACCCCGACCAATTTTGGGTCGTTAGCTCAGTTGGTAGAGCAGTTGGCTTTTAACCAATTGGTCGTAGGTTCGAATCCTACACGACCCACCAAACAGCCTTGCAAAAGGCGCAAGAAACCGGAAGATCCGAGCGGATCTTCCGGTTTTTTATTGCCTGAATTTTGTCAGACACTGCTGCTCGTCTCGTCACATGTCTGCAGATTGTTCTGCCAGCGCCTTTCCTGTTCGGAGAGACGCTACTTAGATGTGCCCGGTCAGTGCAGCTTGAGGCGGGGCACCGTGCTGGTGCTGATCTTGTCGCCGATCATCATCAGTGCAGTGCGCGCAATTCCATACAGTGCGATCTGATGCATCCGGTACAGCGAGACATAAAACATCCGTGCGAGCCAGCCTTCGAGCATGACATTGCCGGTGAGGTTACCCATTAGGTTACCGACCGCGGAAAAGCTCGACAGGGAAATCAGGGAGCCGTAGTCGCGGTAACGGTAGCTGGGCAGGCTTTGGCCTTCTAGCCGTCGCGCAAGCGACTTGGCAAGCAGCGAGGCCTGCTGGTGCGCGGCCTGCGCCCGTGGTGGAACGTTGCGGTCGCTGTCCGCCTGCGGGCAGGCGGCGCAATCGCCGAAGGCGAATATGTTCTCGTCTCGGGTGGTCTGCAAAGTTGGCAAAACTTGCAGTTGGTTGATCCGGTTGGTCTCTAGTTCGTCTAGCTCATGCAGGAAGCTCGGCGCTCTGATGCCGGCTGCCCATACCTTAAGCGTGGCCGGAACGAAGTCGCCGCTCTTGGTGTGCAAGCCTTCTTCGGTGACCTCGCTCACAGCGGCGTCTGTGAGTACGGTTACGCCCAGGTCGCGGAGCGTCTGATGTACCGGCTGGCCGATGCGCTCTGGCAGCGCTGGAAGAACCCGGGGGCCTGCTTCGATGAGAGTGATACGGACATTTTCCGGCTTGATGCCATCCAGGCCATAGGCGGCGAGTTCGCGTGCGGCATGGTGCAGTTCCGCTGCCAGTTCGACGCCGGTCGCGCCGGCGCCAACGATGGCCATTTCAATGGTGCTGTGGTGGCCCTCGGTGGCGTGGGCGCGCATGTAATGGCTGAGCAAGCGGCGGTGGAAGCGTTCAGCCTGCTCACGCGTATCGAGAAAAATGCAGTGCTCAGCCGCGCCCTTGGTGCCGAAATCATTGGTCGTGCTGCCGACCGCTATCACTAGCGTGTCATAGTTGAGCGTGCGGGCTGGTACCAGCTCGACTCCATGCTCGTCGAACGACGCAGCTAGATGTACGCATTTGCGTTCACGTTCCAGGCCGCTCATGCGGCCCATCTGGAACTCGAAGTGATTCCATTTGGCTTGGGCAACATAGTTGAGCTCATCGGCGGACGAATTCAATGACCCGGCCGCCACCTCGTGCAGGAGCGGTTTCCAGATATGGGTCAGATTGGCGTCGATCAGTGTGATGCGGGCCTTGCCGCGTTTGCCCAGGGTTCTACCCAGTCGGGTGGCGAGCTCCAGGCCGCCGGCGCCGCCGCCGACGATTACGATGCGATGTGTCATGGAATGAACTCATAAGGCTTTACGGAATTCGATCAGGCGCCGAGAGGAGGGGCTATTCATAGCACTAGGCGACTCAGGAGGCGGCTCAGCAGGCCCAGGCCGACAACCACTGCCAGCACCAACACAAGAAGCAGCCAGGGCCGAAAGGGACGGCGCTCGACTTGGTGCTGAGGCGTGCTGAGGTATTGGTCAACGCGTTTTTGGTCTTCGGGATTCAGGCGGCTAGGCATACGCACCTCGAAAGGGGATGCAGGCATTCTAGCGGTGCGGTGGCAAAAGCCAAGCGTGGCAGCCGCTGATGGCGGCTACCGGCGGAGCAGAACGAGGCGAAATGGACATCTCTGTTGGGGGAAGCGTTGCGGCATGAAGAGCGCTGGCTCCTGCATGCCTAAGCGTTAGCGACCGCTGTGCTTCAGGCTGCGGAGGTTTCCGATTACCGACTCCAGCGCGCGGTCGAAAAGCAGCGCGTCGTTGAGCAGGCGTATGGCGCCGCGACGGAACTCGATAGCCAGTCCCATCCGGGTCTTTTCCAGGACTTTCATGCCGGTGCGGTTAACGAAGATGTATTTGCCCGTGGGCTTGATCACAGCGGCCAGTTTGCAGCGGAGCTTGTGATCCTCGTCCTCTTGGAATTCAACCCAGCTGCCGACTCGCAGGTTGTCTACCTGAGTCAGTGCTTCATCATTGTCGGCCAGGTTGATTTCGGGCTCCTGCTCGCGGCTTTCACCCGGAGCCAGCAAGACGATCTCTTCATTAACTTCGACCATCGCTGGGGAGATGGGGTCATCTGCCTCATCCTCACGCGGAGGTAGCTCCAGCTTCTGCTCGGTGACGATCTCCCCGCGAGCAAGGGGGGCGTTGGTCGGGGCAGGCTGGGTCGGCTGGGTGAGCTGCTGCAGCGTCTGGACATGCAGCGCTTCGAGTCGAGTGAAGAAGTCACTTGTGGAGAACGGGTCAAACGCCGCGCTGACCAGTCCCTCACGAAGATTTTTCAGCAGGCTCGGAACCAGTTCCAGCAACTGCGCGCGGGACTCGGGGTCGTCGTGTGGCGTGACGCTCCAAATAAGGTCATCCATCGTTCCGAGCGCGGCTTGCCATTGTTCGGACTGCGTGCCGTGTTTCAGGCAGGTCAGCAACAAAACCTTGCTCCATGCCTCTTGCAGAAGCCGGACGACCACTTCCGGAAGGGTCTTGCCGAGCAGGCGCTGATTGAGTGCATGCTCGACTTCTTGACGCGCCATTTCAGCCTTGGCCCGTCCTTCTTCGGCATCCCGCGTGCGTTGTTCAAGCAACTCGCTGCGGCGACGCTCATCGCCCGTGAAGGCGAGGAAATCGGCAAGCAGCTCAGAGAAGATCGCCGGGTCATCTACGAAGTCGTTCAGCAGGCGAGACACGACCTGCTCGATCTTCTGATACAGGCTGTCGCGTTGGGCTTCGTCCTGCTCACCCCATCCCATGGCAGCCGATGCGATCTCATTGAGCAGGCGCCGGGCCGGGTGGCTGCCGCGGCTGAAGAAGGTTTTGTCCAGAACGGCGACTTTCAATACCGGGATCTGCAGGCGACCGATCAGTGCCTTGAGCGAATCGGGCAGGGTGCGGTCGTCGAGGATGAACTCGAACAGCATCGACACCAAGTTTATGACGTCTTCGTCGACTTCGCCGACCACACGTGATTTACCGCTCTTGGCGCTGACCCGCTGCAGGAGCTGCTCGAGCTGGCCCGGCAGATCGTACTCATTAACCTGCTGGGGAGCGCGTGATTGAAGATGCGAGAGCAGCCGCATCAGGTCGTTGCTAGAGATCGGGACGGCATCGTTGGGCAGATTACGGGCGGGCAGTACGCTGCCACGCAGCTCGGAAAGCAGTGCCTGCAGTGCGGCAAACGCTTCATGAACGCCATCGTCGGCGTATGCCGACGATTCACTGACACCTGTTCCCGCTCCTGATCGCGGTGCGCTGCTTCCCGTCGCAGCTGAACGGCTCGGGGAGCGGCGCGGCATCGCCGACTGCAGTTCTGGCAGGATGCCCGCAGCGACCAATGTCTGGTTCGATTCGGCGTAGAGCTGTTCGAGATCCGTGAGCACGTAACGCTCGAACAGCTTGAGAATGATCAGCTTGACCTTGATTTCGACGCCCAGACTGCGACAGGCCTCGAGGAAGTATTCGCACAGCTGCTGGGGGCTCAGTGGATTGTTCTTGTCGTCCAGCTTTTTGCTTACCAGCACATTCATGCGAGTGGTGAGGTGGCTGAGCGGTTGGCTGGCGCGGCTCATCACCTTGGCGACCATGGTGTCGATCGCGACCGATTCTTCCAGTTCGTCGTTTTGTACCAGCGCCAGGCTGTCAAATGACGCTTCCGGTTGCGCGGGCTTGCCTATTTCGTACTGATTGAGCTTGGCGAAGGATTCGAAAACCTGTTGCAGGAAGCCCCGCTCGATACCGCGGCGCTTCATGCGCAGGTCGCGCATGGCTTCAAAGAAGGCGTTCTGCTCGGCATTGCTGGTGGCGCGATCAGCGATCTCGAAGAGCGAGTCATCGGCGTTGTCGAACAGTGTCTGCAAGGCCAGGCGCAGCTGTTGAGCCGCTTTGTCACGCACGCTGATGAGCGCGACAGGTAGTCTACCTGCCGGCGAGGTCGGCTTTTGCTCAGGGGTGGCCTTCAGGTGCACCACTTTCGCATCGGTTCGCATCGAGAACTCTCCGGTCGCCTGCAATATTCAAGCGCTCAACAACGCGTAGCATGCCGCTGATCAGGGGCGGGGGCAACGGCTTGGCAATCATGGCAAGGTGCCGCCATTTCAATGGCGCCAATTTCTGACGCCATTATATGCATCTTGTTCATTAGCCTAGCGCGGTTTTGTTTTGGACATGACGCAGCTCACAGATACTTCTCGGGATCCTACAGGCGGTCGTCGTTGACAGAGTTGTCAGCGTCGTCCCAGGCCCATGTGCTGCCAAGCTTGTCTACGTCTTATACTCTCGCCCCGAATTCAATGGGAGCTCGTCGTGGCCAATATCACCCTAGCGGATCTATCCGCCGAAATTGAAACCAATGTACGCAAAGCGCTGGCTGAGGATGTCGGCACGGGTGACATCACGGCGCAGCTGATCCCGGCCGAGCGGCTTGGCCATGCTACTGTCATCACTCGCGAGGCGGCGGTCATTAGCGGCACGGCCTGGGTCGACGCGGTGTTTCGACAGTTGGACCCGCGTGTTGCGGTGCATTGGCAAGTGGTCGATGGGGAGCAGGTTGCCGCCGATCGCGTTCTGTTTCATCTCGAAGGTCCGGCGCGTGCGTTACTTAGCGGCGAGCGCGCGGCGCTGAATTTCCTGCAGACGCTATCGGGTGTCGCGACCCGCTGCCGATACTATGCCGATCTTGTCGAAGGCACCGGTGTGCGACTGCTCGATACCCGCAAAACCATTCCCGGCTTACGCCTGGCGCAGAAGTACGCAGTCACCTGTGGCGGCTGCCATAACCATCGGATCGGTCTGTACGATGCCTTCCTGATCAAGGAAAACCATATCGCGGCTTGCGGCGGGATCGCCGAAGCCGTTGCGGCCGCTCATCGCATTGCACCGGGCAAGCCAGTGGAAGTCGAGGTAGAAAGCCTCGCGGAGCTGGAGCAGGCGCTGTGCGCCGGTGCTGATGTTGTAATGTTGGATGAGTTGAGTCTGGCTGACATGCGCACCGCAGTCGGTATTGCGACTGGTCGGGCGAAGCTGGAGGCGTCCGGCGGGATCGATGATGAGACGCTACGCGCGATCGCTGAAACCGGCGTGGACTACATTTCGATCGGTGCCCTGACCAAGCATATCCGGGCAATCGATCTATCGATGCGCCTGAAGCAGTAGCGCAACGGGGGGCGGCACTCAAGCGTGCCGCCGCGATGACTCAATGCCTGCTTTTCAGCCCGAAGTTCTCATCCAGCGTGCCGGGGACATCGGCATCCTTGGGCGCATAGTCTTTTGGCGGCTCGGTGAACGTCGGCGAATTCAAGCGCTCCCGGTGGCTATGGGATTCTTCGCTGTGCAAGGCGGCGAGCAAACGTTGCCGGGTCTGCTCATCGAGCGCGAGCTTATCGGCGCCTTCGGACAGATGATTCTGCATGTCCTGGTAGCTGTTGGTCAGTTTACGCAGCAGGCTGGCGGTGGTGTTGAAATGCGTAACCACCTCGCTCTGATAGGCATCGAGGCGCTCCTGCAAGTCATCCACCTGACGCTGCGTGCTGCTTGGTGCGCTGTTGCGCGCAATCAGATAACCAATGACGATGCCGGCGATCACGCCGACGATCGGGAGCAACCAGGTCGCGAGGGTCTGTTCCACGAGTACTTCCTCTAAATAACGGCTGTGCTGTGCAGCAGCGAAAAATCTTGCGGTGTTGGTCGGGCAGGGCGGCTGTCGAGCCAGAACACAGCTGACCCCCGGGTTCTGCACCGTCTTATACGGTGGTTTTCCCACGGCCTGATACGTTAACGTCTCGTACCTGCCCTGTATACCGCAACGCGATATGGCGATCACTAGCAGGTACGAGCAAGACGAGTCGACGAGCCCCAAGGTCACGGAGTTACTTTGTTGAAACGTGAAAACCCCATATCCATCGCAGGTCCCGCCGGTGTACTGGAGGGTCTGCATTTCGATCTGCCCGATGCGCGCGGTTTGGCGCTCATCTGTCATCCCAATCCGGTCAAGGGCGGGACCATGCTCAACAAGGTGGTCTCGACGCTTCAGCGCACGGCTCGCGATGCGGGCTACACCACGCTTCGCTTCAACTATCGCGGCGTCGGCGGCAGCGCCGGTAGCCATGATATGAACACTGGCGAGATCGACGATGCCGAGGCTGCGCTGCGCTGGTTCCAGACGCAGCACCCTGGGCTGCCGGTGACGCTGTTGGGCTTCTCCTTTGGCGGCTTCGTTGCGGCGGCGCTGGCAGGGCGGCTCGAGGCGCGTGGTGAGACGCTGGAGCGGTTGTTCATGGTAGCGCCGGCAGTTTCGCGGCTGGCTGACCAGCCATTGGCGGAGCGCTGCACGTTGACCATCATTCAACCCGACGAGGATGAAGTCATTGACCCCGCTTCAGTGCATGGCTTTTCGGCCGGGCTCCAGCGCCCCCATGAGCTGCTGAAAGTGGCAGAATGCAGCCACTTTTTCCACGGCAAACTGGTCGAGCTGAAAGAGCTGGTCGCCCCGCGCCTGGGCTAGTTCGCTGACTCCCACGCGTGCCACGCCGCCAGGTCTGGCACGCGGCTGGCTAACGACACGGTCCGACCACAGGCTCGCCGCTCGCTCTGATTGAATCGAGATGATTGTATGAAAACCCGAATCCTCACCGGTATTACCACCACGGGCACGCCCCATCTGGGCAATTACGCTGGTGCCATCCGGCCGGCTATCGTGGCCAGTCGGGAAGCCGACGCCGACTCCTTTTATTTCCTCGCCGATTACCACGCATTAATCAAATGCGACGATCCGCAGCGTATTCAACAATCGCGTCTTGAAATCGCCGCCACCTGGCTGGCCTGCGGCCTGGATGCTGAGCGAGTGACCTTCTATCGTCAGTCCGACATTCCCGAGATCCCTGAGCTGACCTGGCTGCTGACCTGCGTTGCCGGCAAGGGCTTATTGAACCGGGCACACGCCTACAAGGCGTCGGTGGACAAGAATGTCGAGCTAGGCGAGGACCCGGACGCCGGCATCACCATGGGGCTGTTCAGCTATCCGGTGTTAATGGCGGCGGACATCCTCATGTTCAACGCACACAAGGTACCGGTCGGGCGCGATCAGATTCAGCATGTGGAGATGGCCCGCGACATTGCCCAGCGTTTCAACCACCTGTTCGGCAGCGGCAAGGACCTGTTCACCCTACCGGCCGCGCTGATCGAGGAAAGCGTGGCGACCCTGCCTGGGCTCGACGGGCGCAAGATGTCCAAGAGCTACGACAACACCATCCCGCTGTTCGCCAGCGCTAAGGCGTTAAAGAGCACTATCGCGCGCATCGTCACCGACTCGAAGCTGCCTGGCGAGCCGAAAGATCCGGACAACTCCCATCTGTTCACCATCTACCAGGCCTTCGCCACGCCGACGCAGCTGGCCGAGTTCCGCGCCGAATTGATCGGCGGGCTGGCCTGGGGCGAGGCGAAGCAGCGTCTATTCCAGCTGCTCGACGACGAGCTCGGAGAGGCGCGCGAGCGCTACCACGCGTTGATGCAGCGCCCCGGTGATCTGGAGGACATTCTTCAGGCGGGTGCTGCCAAGGCGCGCAAGGTCGCTACGCCGTTTCTCGGCGAGCTGCGCGAGGCGGTCGGGCTGCGTAATTTTCGCAGCGAAGCGCTGAGCACCGCGCCGGTCAAGAAGAAAGGCGGCAAGGCCGCTCGTTTCGCCAGTTTCCGGGAAAACGATGGCAGCTTCCGTTTCCGCTTTTTCGCCGCCGACGGTGAGGAGCTGCTACTTTCACGCCCGTTCGACGACCCGAAGGCAATCGGTATGATCAGCCAGCGCTTGATTGCTCAGGGTGTGGATGCGCTGGAACTTCGTGCTGACGAAGATAATCAATTCACCTTGTGGCTGGACGGCGAATGCATTGCCGACAGCCCTGGCTATGCCGATGAAGAAGCTCTGGAAGCCGCCATGCTGCGCCTGCGTCAGGCACTGGCGACACTTTCCGTGTAATCCCAGCAGAGGTTCGCCGATCGCTGCGCACCAGCGGACCCCTGCCGATCCCCTGATACCACCCGAGGCTCAAGCGCTTGAACGACCTGCGTAAATTGCCAACCACTGAGGGCGCGGCTAAAGTGTCGGCCCCGTTTCACTACCCAGACCCCGCCATGACCCCTCTTGAGCGCTATCAGGAAGACCTGAAACGTCCCGACTTTTTTCACGATGCCGCCCAGGAAACTGCCGTGCGCCATCTGCAGCGTCTGTATGACGACCTGGTTGCTGACGACCGCAGTAAGTCCGGCCTGCTCGGTAAGCTGTTCGGCAAGAAACAGCAGGAACCGGTGAAAGGCCTGTATTTCTGGGGTGGTGTTGGCCGCGGCAAGACTTATCTGGTCGACACTTTTTTCGATGCGCTGCCGTTCGAGCGCAAGACGCGCACCCACTTTCACCGCTTCATGAAGCGTGTGCACGAGGAAATGCGCACCCTCAAGGGCGAGAAGAACCCGCTCACGATCATCGGCAAGCGCTTCGCCGACGAGTCGCGAGTGATCTGCTTCGACGAGTTCTTCGTCTCCGACATCACCGACGCGATGATTCTGGCGACCCTGCTTGAGGAGTTGTTCAAGAACGGCGTGTGTTTGGTAGCGACCTCCAACATCGTTCCGGATGGCCTGTACAAGGATGGCCTGCAACGCGCGCGCTTCCTGCCGGCGATCGAGCTGTTGAAGAAACATACCGAAATCGTCAACGTCGACAGCGGCATCGATTACCGCCTGCGCGCGCTTGAGCAGGCCGAGCTCTATCACTTCCCGCTCGATGCCGAGGCGGAGCAAAGCCTGGAGAAGAGCTTTCGTAGCCTGCTGCCGGAGCAGTGCCGGGTGCAGGAGAACGAAGCGTTGATGATCGAGAATCGCGAGATCGTCGCGCGCAAGGCGGCAGGCGGCGTCGCCTGGTTTGAGTTCCGCGAGCTCTGCGATGGTCCACGCAGCCAGAACGACTATATCGAACTGGGAAAGATCTTCGACGCGGTGCTGGTTGCCAACATCGAGCGGATGGATGTCTCCAAGGACGACATGGCGCGTCGGTTCATTAACATGGTCGACGAGTTCTACGATCGCAACGTCAAGCTGATCCTCTCGGCCGAAGTCGAACTCAAGGATCTGTATGCCGGCGGGCGCCTGGAATTCGAATTCCAGCGCACCCTGAGTCGTCTGCTGGAAATGCAGTCGCACGAATACCTGGCGCGCCCACACAAACCTTGAAGAGGCAGCCTGAAGCTGAAGCTAAGCGCCCCATCCAGGCTAGCTTCCAGCTTCTAGCTGCCCTTATGCCTGTACTGCTGCCGGTACTGATTCGGCGATAGCTCGGTGTGCTGGCGAAACAGTCGAGCGAAGAAGCTGGCATCGTCGTAGCCCACTTCGTAGCTGATGGTCTTGATGCTCTTGCGGGTGGTGGAGAGCAGTGTCTTGGCTGTCTCGATGCGCAACCGCTGCAAATAGTGCAGCGGTTTGTCGCCCGTGGCCGCCTGAAACCGCCGCATGAAGTTGCGAATGCTCATGCCGTGGTCCCGCGCCACGTCCTCGAAGCGAAATTTTTCCGCGAAATGTTCCTCAAGCCACTCCTGAATCTGCAGGACGCGGGTATCCAGGTGAAGTTTCTGGCCGCCGAAGCCGATGCGTCCGGGGTTGTAGTTGCGCCGCACCTCGAAGAGCACATCACGGGCCATGCCCTGTGCGATGTGCGCACCGCAGAAGCGCTCGACCAGATGCATGTAGAGGTCGCAGGCTGAGGTGGTGCCACCTGCGCAGTACAGGTTGTCGCTATCGGTGAGATGCTTTTCCTGAGTGAAGAGCACACGTGGGAACCTTTCGGCGAATTCGCGGGCGAAGCGCCAGTGCGTGGTCCCTTCGCGCTCATCGAGCAATCCTGCTGCGGCCATCCAGAACGCTCCCGAGGCTTCGCCGCAGATGATGCTGCCGGCCGCGTGTCGCGCCTGCAACCAGGGTGCGACCTGCGGGTATTGCCGACAGAGCACGTCGAAATCGGCCCAGAACGCCGGCAGAATCACCGCGTCGGCATCATCCAGCGGCCCGTCTACCTCAATGCGAGGACCGCTGAAGGTAGTGACAGGCCGACCATCGGGGCTTACCAGTACAGTCTCGAAGGCAGGGGTTAGATCCAGGCCCAGTTGTTTGCCGTAGCGCAGGCTGGCCATGTGAAAGAAATCCTTGGCGTGCAGCAGGGTGGATGCAAATACCCCGTCAGTGGCCAGAATGCTGATACGTTTCAATGGTTGAGCGGTGGGCATGCCTTGTCTTCCGGTGACTCTGATTATTTTTGTAGGGCAAAGCAGGGTAAAACTGCCGTAGCCCGGCGGGAGCGTCTTATTTTTTGCCTTGACTGTCCAGTCATCCATCCGTCTAACACGGCGGAACCGCTCAAGGCGCCGCCTATCTGAACAAGGACAGAGAGGACTTCCATGATTACAAACACACCGCAGCCTAGGTCCGAAGCCTTCAGCGGGTGGGATGGCAGTCCCGCCGCCGCCCGAGAGATGCAGAAACAGCTGGCCAGCAAGGTCGTACTGAAGGATGACTTTGGGCCGCTACGGCTGATCGCTGGGGTCGATGTCGGCTTCGAAGAGGGTGGCAAAATTACCCGCGCGGCGGTCGTACTGCTCGATGCCGACACCCTTGAACCGCTGGAGCAGACGCTGGCGCGGATTCCGACCAGCATGCCTTATATCCCCGGACTGCTGTCCTTTCGCGAGCTGCCTGCCGTGTTGCAGGCGCTCGACTCGCTCGGGCAGACGCCGGATCTGATCTTCTCCGACGGGCACGGTATCGCGCACCCGCGGGGCCTCGGTATCGCCGCGCATCTGGGCGTCATTACCGGCCTGCCAACCATCGGCGTTGCCAAGAAGATCCTCACCGGCCAGCATGATGCGCTCGGCGAGCGGCGTGGCGATCAGGTTGATCTGCTGGACAAGGGCGGCAAGCTTATCGGCACCGTACTGCGCAGCAAGGACAAGGTTCGGCCGCTGATCATCTCGCCGGGCAATCGGGTCAGTCTGGCGACTGCGCCGCTACTTGTGATGCGCTATGTCACGCGCTATCGCCTGCCGGAGCCGACGCGGCTGGCCGATCGCCTTGCCTCGTGCCGCGATGAAAAGCGCGCCGACAGCCAGCAGGCCATGGATCTCGAATAGGCAGGCAAGCTTGCAGCCGGCCGCCCGCAGGCGCTAGCCTGCAAACCCGCAGATTACCCAGGTGTCGCCCCGATGCAGCTGGATCATGCGACAGGCTGGTGCCGAGGCATTCATCACTGTCCCTCGCCCAACTTCAACCAGCGTCCGGATGGCGAGATTTCGCTGTTGGTCATCCACAACATCAGCCTGCCGCCTGGATGCTTCGGGACCGGCAAGGTTCAGCAATTCTTTCAGAACTGCCTTCCCACAGACGAGCACCCTTTTTTCGAGGAGATCGCGAGTCTGCAGGTGTCGGCGCATTTCCTCATCGAGCGTGATGGCGCGATTACCCAGTTCGTGTCTTGTCTGGATCGCGCCTGGCACGCCGGAATCTCGCGCTTCGGTGAGCGTGAAAGCTGCAATGACTTTTCCCTCGGTATCGAACTCGAAGGCACTGATGAGGCACCCTACAGTGAGGCTCAGTACGACAGTCTGATTCGCCTCTGTCAGGTGCTTCAGCAAGCCTATCCGGCGATTACGCCCGAGCGGGTCCGTGGCCACAGCGATATCGCGCCGGGGCGCAAGACCGACCCGGGCCCTGCGTTCGACTGGCAGCGTCTGCGCTCGACCTCGATCGTTGTCTGAAACCGCCCATACAGGATGTCGAAATGACCTTTCTCGTAGTGCTGCTGGCGCTCCTCATAGACAAGCTCACCGATTGGCGGCGTGACGTGCAGCAGGATGGGCCCTGGCTGCAACTGCTGCGGCGGATCGAAGGGCACGCGGGTATGTCCTCCAGGCCATGGCTGGGCTTATCGCTGTTAGTGCTCTTGCCGGTGTTGTTGCTCGGGCTGCTGCTGATTGCACTCAAGCCGTTGGCCTACGGTTGGCTCAGCCTGCCCCTACATCTGCTGGTGCTGCTCTACAGCCTGGGTCGCGGGCAAGGTAAGCGGGAATTCGGCGCGTTCCGCGATGCCTGGCGCCGGGGCGATAGCGAAGCGGCCACGCTGGTAGCCGAGCGCGATCTGGGGCTTAGCGCGTCGGATGCGCCGAGCCTGCTGCGTGCCGTCGAGGCGCAACTGCTCTGGCGTAGCCACCAGGGTTTCTTTGCAGTCATCTTCTGGTACGTGTTGCTTGGCCCCGTGGCCGCACTGGCCTACCGGCTGCTTGCGCTGACTATCGAACATTCTCGAAGTGAAAACACCCATGAACGGGCCGCACAGCTGCGGCACGCCTTCGATTGGCTGCCGGTGCGGGTCCTGCTCGCCAGCTTCGGACTGGTTGGCAATTTCGTCGCGGTTAATCGCGTCTTGCTGCAGGAGGTGCTGCACTGGGAAATTCCCGCTTCACGATTGCTGGCAGAGGTTGGTCCGGTTGCGGCTGACCTGAGCGAGTCGTATGAAGGCGAGGCGGGTATCGTCCGGCTCGATAGTCTCGCCGCTTTGCTGGTGCGCACTCGCATGCTCTGGTACGCGGCCATTGCCCTCTGGGTTCTTCTTCTCTAGCCCTTCTCGGTCATTCCAGAAGGCCGCCTCGCATCGCGCCTGATTGCAGCGCGCGCCGGCAGCCAGGCGTCGGATAAGCACGCTGGATATGCCGGGATCGGTGTGCCTTCTGTCGCTTGCCTGGCCATCATCATGCCATTACCTTAAGTTACATAAACAACGACCGATATCCCGTATAAGTTTCTCGCGCCACTCTCTGACGAGCCCTGCTGCTGCCCTCGATGCTGCCGGCAATAAAACAAGAAATTGGGAGACGTCTTTTGAACAGTCTGTTGTATCCCGCGATTGCATTGATGAACCGCTTGAGCTTCGGGATGAAGTTCAGCCTGATCAGCGTCCTCTTCTTTGTTCCCATGTTGCTGACCAACTTCTATCTGGTGCGTGACTCGTACCGGGAGTTCGTTGGTACCCGCACCGAGCTGCAGAGCCTGGAGCTGTTGGGCACGGCGTTGCAACTACGCCGCGAGATGGAAGACTGGAAAGATCTGGTCGAGATCGAGGGCATCATCGGCCAGACTGGCGAGGTGCAGGCACTGGTGAGTCGGCTGGATGATGCCGAGCGAGAGCTTTCCGCTCGAATGCAAGCGCTGGAGCCGGTCAGCGACAATCCCGAGCAGGTGGCTGAATTCAACACCCGTCGAGACGAGCTCGGCGCTGCCCTGCGCGAGGCCCAGGGACAGCAGTCATTGCAGGCCAAGGCGGCGATGGCGCGAGCGTTGCTGGGCAAGGCTCAGGTGATGATCAAGCTGATCGCCAGTCAGTCGGGGCTGAGCCAGGACAGCCAGCGGGATGTACGGATGCTCGCCGAACTGCTGACCTCGGTCACGCCATCGATTACTGCGGCGCTCGGCGAAGGCCGGGCGGTCGGTTCCTACACGTTTGGTCAGGGCTTTCTGAACTCCGATGCCAGCAATAAGCTGGACGAGCTGTTGCTTGAACTGGAGAAGCAGCAGGCTCAATACAGCGCCCAGTTGCAGGACGTTCTCGGCGGCAGTGCCGCCGCGTTGCGTCAGCTCGAAAGCTACACCGAAGCCAGCCGCGGCTCCCTTCAGATCAGCAGCGATATTTTTCAGGATCAGGTGATCATGGCCGAAGCGCTAGATCGCCCCTGGGATGAGTTCTACGACCTGATCAGCGCCGAGATGGCAAAGACCTATGCGCTCAACGATGCCATTCTCGGCTTTCTTGGTGATGAGCTCGAGCTGCGCCTGGAGCAGAAACGCCTATTGATGGTCTTGTTGCTGGCCGCGCTGGCGCTGGTTTTCCTGCTGGTGGTCTACCTCTACAGCGCCTTCTACATGTCTACTCGCGCGTCGCTGCGCAGCCTCGGCGCCACCATGGGCCGAGTGGCCGCGGGGGATATGACGGCACGTTTCGAGGTGCAGAGCCGTGACGAGCTGGGCGAGCTGGGACAGGTCTTCAACGAGACCGTGGCAAAGATTCGCGAGCTGATCGAACGCGTCGGTCAGACGGTGGGCGAGGTGGAGCGTCAGGCGTCGCGAGTCGAAACCATTTCCGGCGAGAGCAACCAGACGGTCTCCGAACAGCGCGGTCAGATCGAGCAGGTCGCCACCGCCATGAACGAGATGTCGGCAACCGCTCAGGGCGTCGCGACCAGCGCAGAAGCCGCGGTCGGCAGTGCTCAGGGTGTCAACGATGAAACAGCGAACGGACGTAGTCTGGTGGAGGCGCAGGTCGACGGCATCGGGCGGTTGGCAGCGGAGATCGAGCAGTCGGTCAACGTGATCAATCAGTTGGCCAGCGATAGCAAAGCCATCAGTCAGGTTCTGGATGTGATCAAGGGCGTTGCAGAACAGACCAACCTGCTGGCGCTCAACGCGGCGATTGAGGCGGCGCGTGCTGGCGAGCAGGGCCGCGGCTTCGCTGTGGTCGCCGATGAGGTGCGTAACCTGGCCAAACGCACCCAGCAGTCCACCGAGGAGATCGAACAAATGATCGGCCGGCTGCAGGGCGGTGTCGGAGCGGCGGTCAAGACTATGCATTCCAGCCACTCGATGGCCGAAGAAACCGTCAGCCAGTCGGCTCAGGTCCAACAGGCCCTAGAGAACATCCTCGGTGCGGTCGGCATCATCGTCGATCAGAACCAGCAGATCGCCGCGGCTGCCGAAGAGCAGACGGCCGTCGCGCATGATATCGATCGCAACATCGTCGCCATCAACGAGGCCGGCCAACGCACCGCCGAAGGCGCAGGGCACACCGAACAGGCCAGTCGCGAGCTCACCGAGCTGGTCGGGCGCCTGCAACAGCTGATCGGGGCATTCCGCGTCTAACGAGGATTGATGGCTCAGCTCCAGCCAAACAGTTCGCAGCTGTTACGGTAACTGGCGTCTGCCAGTTCCTCGGGGCTGATGCCGCGAAGCTCGGCCAGCTCGCGGCAGATATCAGGGAGAAACTCGGGGCTGTTGCGCTGGCCGGCGTGGCTGTGAGGCGCAATATCCGGCGCATCAGTCTCAAGCACGATACTTTCCAGCGGTAGTTGTCGCAGCACGCGATGCATGCGGTGCGCCTGGGGCCAGGTGCCGGCACCGCCGAGGCCGAGCTTGTAGCCCATCCGGATATATTCGCGTGCCTCTTCCCAACTGCCACTGAAAGCATGGGCGATGCCGGTGCGCTTGATTTTGCGTTGCTTCAGCGTTGCGATCATCGGCGCGTGGGCGCGGCGAACATGCAGCAGGACCGGCAGCTCGAATTCGTCAGCCATGTCCAGCTGGGCTTCGAGCAGGTGCTGCTGGCGCTCCTTGTCGGGATCAACGATGTAGTAATCCAGACCGATCTCGCCGATGGCGCAGAGCTTGTCTTCGCCGCGCAACTGCCGCAGCCACTCGCGCAGGCTGTCGATATGCTCGGGTCGATGGTCCTTCAGAAACACCGGATGCAGCCCCAGCGCGGCGTAAACTGCCGGCAGGTCCTGGGCCAGCTGCCAGACCCTTGCCCAATTCGCCTGATGCACACCCAACACCAGAATGCGCTCGACGCCGGCCGCTTTGCTGCGAGCCAGTACCTCACCGCGGTCGGCATCGAAGGGGTCGAAGTCGAGATGGGTGTGGGTATCAATCAGGCGCACGGCCGGTTTCTCCTGGTCAGAGCTGGATACGGATGAAGTGGCAGTTCAGCGGCTCGGCTCTTCTTCGATCTGGATATCGCTGACCCCCAACTCCGCTATGCGGCTGTCCTCGCTAGGGCGCTCCGGATTCTCCCAAGGCGCATCGGTCGCCGCGCGTGGCTCGCGAACATGATGCAGCAGAATCTCCAGTTCGGCCTGCTCGATGTCCGGCTCTTCGAAGGAGCTGAGCGTCAGCGAGGCTGGATTGCCGTTGATCAGATAGTGGATACGGTAGCGTTTCAGGTCGGTCATGGCGGCTCTCGAGTCCAGGTTGTGGAACATCGGACCGCCAAATCGCCGTCAGGCTCCCGAGTCTTCACGCTCCGATTCAAGCAACGCCGCTTTGCGCTCGATGCCCCAGCGATAGCCGGTCAGCGACTGATTGGCGCCCACCACGCGGTGGCAGGGCACCAGAAGCCCGACTGGATTGCTCGCACAGGCACGAGCGACGGCGCGGGCGTGGCTGCCGAGGCTTTCGGCCAGCTCGCCATAACGTCGGGTTTGGCCCGGGGGAATCTCTTGCAGCGCCTGCCAGACCCGTTGCTGAAACGCGCTGCCACGCAGGTCGAGCGGCAGCCGGGCGGCGCGTGAAGGTTCTTCCAGCTGCGCCAAGATCGAATGCAACCACTCGCCCAAGCCCTCCTGATCACGCTGCAATTGCGCTGCGGCGAAGCGCGATTGCAATTCGCTCAGCAGCGTTTGTTCATCGTCACCGAACAGCAGCGCGCAGATCCCGCGGTCACTGGCGGCGATCAACAGCAGGCCCAGCGGGCACGCGCCGATGGCATAGCGCAGCGACTCGCCGGCCCCCTTGCGACGTCGCTGAGCCGGGCTCAGCGCCGTGACATCCTGATAAGCGCCGCGGGTGCTTCCGTAGCCTGCATCCAAGGCTGCGCTCAACACCGAATCGGCTGCAGGTAAGCGCGTCTCCAGTCGCTCCCGGCGGCGCGCTGCAGCCCAGGCGCGTGGGGTAAGGCCGGTGCGGGCCTTGAACGCGCGGGCCAGGTGCGATGAGGACAGACCGATACGTGCTGCAAGCTGATCCAGCGTCATCGGCTCAGGGCTTTCATCCAGCAGGCGACAGGCGGCGATGACCAAGGCGTCGAGCTGTTCGGCTGGGCTTTGCCCCTGTGGCGAGCAGCGCCTGCATGCACGATAGCCGGCGGCTTCGGCATCTGCGGCATTGCTGAAGAAACTGACGCCGTCACGTCGTGGGCGGCGAGCCGGGCAACTTGGACGGCAGAAGATTCGGGTCGAGCGGACGGCGAATACGAAGCGACCATCAAAGCCTGCGTCGCGGTCGCAGAGGGCGTGCCAGCAGCGGTCGAAATCGAGCATTGGGGCGCTCCATGAGTGAGTGATTTCGATTGTCCGTCCTGCTCGCCTGCGATGCCAATCCACAACGCGCTTTTAAACTTGCGGACGAGCATGGAAGCCCGTTGACGATTACCGTAACCTGCAGGCCTGCATAGTCGAAAAGGGTCTGTAAGTCGCTGATGAAAACGCCAAAACGACTCGAGTCGCTGGTCGAGGATGGGCTGATCGACGAAGTGCTGCGGCCGCTGATGAGCGGCAAGGAAGCAGCGGTCTATGTGGTGCGCTGTGGTGACGAGCTGCGTTGCGCGAAGGTCTACAAGGAAGCCAACAACCGTAGTTTCCGCCAGGCGGTGAAGTACCAGGAAGGTCGCAAGGTGCGCAGTAGCCGCGACGCCCGCGCCATGGCCAAGGGCTCCAAGCACGGGCGCAAGGAAAAGGAAGAGAACTGGCAAAACGCCGAAGTCGCGGCATTGTTCCGTCTGGCGGATGCCGGCGTTCGTGTCCCGAAGCCGTACGACTTCCTCGACGGCGTGCTGCTGATGGAGATGGTTACCGGGGAAGATGGGGATGCCGCACCGCGCCTCAATGACGTCGACCTCCACCCTGACGATGCCCGTGAATTTCATGCGTTCATGATCGGCGAGGTGGTGAAGATGCTCTGCGCCGGCCTGGTTCATGGTGATCTTTCCGAATTCAACGTGCTGCTCGATGAACACGGGCCGGTCATCATCGACCTGCCCCAGGCGGTGGATGCGGCCGGCAACAACCATGCGTTCGAGATGCTCGAGCGTGACGTGGGCAACATGTCGGCCTATTTCGGCCAGTTCGCGCCGGAACTGAAGTTCACCCGCTACGCCAAGGAAATGTGGGCACTTTACGAAGATGGCAAGCTGACGCCGGACTCCGAGCTGACCGGTGAATTTGCCGAACCGGAAGATGCCGCCGATCTCGACGCGGTGATGCGCGAAATCAAGGCTACCCTGGCCGATCAGGCGCGCAAGGAAGCGTTGCGCAATGCAACGGACGAGCCCAGCGACGAACCGCCCACCCCGCCGTGGATGCGTAACTGAGGCTCAAGCGCAGAAGGGCTCGCCTCTACGAGCCCGCTGACTCGAGGGTTTACGCTGCGCCTCGTCTCTGACCGCGCCCATGCGCCGGCTCGGCGTTCAGCCTATGCTGGCCAGCCAATCGCGATCGGCGGCAACGGCCAGCGGTTCGTGAACTCGCGATTGGGCGTATCATTGCCTGGCGTTTCAATGTCAGTGCAGGAGAAGTTGCAATGCAAGGTCAGCCACAGGTCATCGAATATCTGAAAGAACTACTGCGCGGAGAGCTGGCGGCGCGCGATCAGTATTTCCTGCACTCGCGGATGTATGCCGATTGGGGTTTCACCAAGCTCTACGAGCGGATCAATCACGAGATGGAAGAAGAAACCCAGCACGCGGATGCGCTGCTCAAGCGCATCCTGTTCCTCGAAGGCACGCCGGACATGGTCCCTGATGCGATGACTCCCGGGGATACCGTGCCGGAAATGTTACGCAGCGATCTGGCGCTGGAATACAAGGTGCGTGAAGCGCTGGCCAGAGGCATCGAACTGGCCGAGTCGCACGGCGACTACCCGACTCGCGACATTCTGGCGGCGCAACTGATGGATACGGAGGAAGATCACGCCTACTGGCTGGAACAGCAGCTTGGCATGATCGACCGCATCGGTTTGCAAAATTATCTGCAGTCGCAGGCCTGACGACAGCCAGATCTTTTTTCGTATTTTGGGAACCGGGTCGCTCCAGCGAGATCAATACGCCAGTATGCAAATCCTAACGTCGCAGGGAGGTGGCGGATGATGAGGCGCTGGAGAGGAGTCGTTCAAGGTACTGCTGTATTCATGGGCGCGCTGGCCCTCTTGCTGTTGGTGGCCTACCTGCTGAATCAGGACCGGGGCGTCCTGCATCAGCTGCTTGCCGCGCCGTTGATGCTCGAGATGAGCATCATGACCGCGCTGATCTGCGTCCTGGTCTGGACTGCGCACCGCCGACGATAGCCGGGTTGGTTGTTCCCTGAGAACATTACCTGTGATGAGTGCACCGCGCTTTCAACAGCATCCGCCTGACTCTAAATCCTTGAGAATCGGACAGTCCGGCCGGTCATCGCCTTGGCAGGTGTCGACCAGTTCCTGAAGGGTGTCACGTAACCCCACCAACTCGGCAATCTTCTGGTTCAGGGCGTCGATATGCGCGCCGGCAAGTGCTTTCACGTCCGCGCTGGCTCGCTGGCGGTCCTGCCAGAGCGTGAGCAGCTTGCTCACTTCCTCCAGTGAGAAACCCATGTCGCGCGCTCTCTTGATGAAGGCGAGGCGGTGCAGGTCTTCGTCACCGTAATGACGGTAGCCATTGGCGCTACGCCCCGCGGGCGAGATCAGGTCAATGGACTCGTAGTAGCGGATCATCTTTGCCGACAACCCGCTTTTCTTTGCTGCTTGGCCAATGTTCATGCGGTATCCACACGTGTTGAATCGGATGAAGAAGCTGAATGACGATGGGTATCGCTGTGCTCAACCACATGCGAGGGGGTGAGCGCAGCGACAAGCGTCGGAACCGGCCATCATTCCTCCGGTTTCCAGCGCTTGAGCAGCAGCGCGTTGCTGACCACGCTGACGCTGGACAGCGCCATCGCCGCCCCGGCCACCACCGGGCTGAGGAAGCCGAAGGCCGCCAGCGGGATGCCCACCAAGTTATAGATGAACGCCCAGAACAGGTTCTGTTGAATCTTGCGGTAGGTGCGTCGGCTGATTTCCAGCGCGGCCGGCACCAGCCGCGGATCGCCACGCATCAGCGTGATTCCGGCTGCATGCATGGCCACATCGGTACCGCCGCCCATGGCGATGCCAACATCAGCGGCGGCCAACGCTGGCGCATCGTTGATGCCGTCACCGACCATGGCCACCACGGCGCCGCCTTGCTTCAATTCGGAAACCGTGGCGGCCTTGTCAGCCGGCAGGACTTCTGCATGTACGCTGTCGATATGCAGCGCCTCGGCAACCACACGGGCGCTGCCGCGGTTGTCGCCAGTGATCAGATGGCTGCGGATATGCCGCTTATTGAGGCTGGCGATGGCGTCGGTTGCGCCCTCCTTTAGCGTGTCGCCGAAGGCGAACAGGCCAAGCACTCGTCGTTGCGGCGCCGTCTCGATCAGCCAGGACAGGGTGCGACCTTCGGCTTCCCAGGTCTCGGCCATGGCGCCCAGCCCGCCCGGCTGCAGGCCGCTGTCGTCGAGCAGTCGGCGGTTGCCAAGGGCCAGCGAGCGACCGTCCAGGTCGCCAGCGATACCGCGTCCGGTCAGCGACTGGCTCCGGTTCACATCAGCAACGATCAGGTCCAGTTCGGCGCAGCGGTCGAGTACCGCCAGGGCCAGCGGATGTTCGCTGCCGCGTTGCAGTGCGCCTGCCTGTTGCAGCAGTGCCGTTTCGTCGTCGTCGATCGCGTGCAGGTGAACGATGCGCGGTTTGCCGGAGGTCAGCGTGCCGGTCTTGTCGAAGGCGACCGCCGTGACGGCATGGGCGACTTCCAGTGCCTCGGCATCCTTGATCAGAATACCGTGACGCGCGGCCACGCCGGTCCCCGCCATGATTGCCGCTGGGGTTGCCAACCCAAGGGCGCAGGGACAGGCGATCACCAGCACGGCGACGGCATTGATCAGCGCGACTTCCACTGGCGCGCCGACTAGCAGCCAACCAATGACGGTAAGTAGCGCAATGACCAGAACCGCTGGGACGAACACTTGGCTGACCTTGTCTACCAGCTTCTGGATCGGTGCCTTCGCCGCCTGAGCATCCTCGACCAGACGGATGATGCGAGCCAGCACCGTCTCACCACCCAGCGCCGTGGTACGTACCAGCAACCGACCTTCGCCATTGATTGCGCCGCCGGTAATGCGGTCGCCGGGCGCTTTGGCCACCGGCAGGCTCTCACCGCTGATCAGCGCTTCGTCCGCCTGACTTTCACCTTCCACCACTTCGCCATCCACCGGGAAGCGCTCACCCGGTTTGACCAGCACCAGATCATCCAGCCGTAGTGCGGCGATCGCGACGTCTTCTTCACGGCCATCGATAACCCGCACCGCCCGATCCGGGCGCAGCGCTTCGAGGGCGCGGATAGCAGCGCTGGTTTGGCGTTTGGCGCGGCTTTCCAGGTATTTACCCAGCAACACCAGAGCGATAACTACCGCTGAGGCTTCGAAATATAGATGCGGCGTCTGCCCGGCTGGCACCGCCCACCATTGATAAAGACTCAGGCCGTATCCGGCGCTGGTACCGATGGCAACCAGCAGGTCCATGTTGCCGGCCCCGGCGCGCACCGCCTTCCAGCCGGCGACGTAGAAACGCGCACCGAGAATGAACTGCACCGGCGTGGCGAGCAGGAGTTGCAACCACGGTGGCAGCATCCAGTGCTGGCCGAACAGCTCGCCGAACATCGGAATCACCAGCGGCGTAGCCAGCAGCATCGCGGCGGTCACGGCGATGCGCTCACGTTGCAGGCGACGCTCGGCGTTGTCGATACCCGGCCGTTCGTCGCCGCTGGCTCGCGCTTGGTAGCCAGCCGCTTCGATGGCCTCGATCAGTACCGCCGGATCGACCGCACCGAGAACTTCGAGGTGGGCGCGCTCGCTGGCTAGGTTGACCGAGGCGCTGCGCACGCCTGGCACCTTGAGCAGGGCGCGCTCGACGCGGCCGACGCAACTGGCGCAGGTCATGCCATCGACCGCTAGCTCCAAGGTTTGCACCGGCACGCCATAACCGGCCTTCTCCACGGCTTGGATCAGGTCGGCGACGTCGCCCTCGGTGGCTTCGATACGGACCTGTTCAGCGGCGAGGTTCACGGCTGCGCTTTCCACGCCGGGTACTTTCAGCAGGGCACGCTCAACCCGTCCGGCACAGCTGGCGCAGGTCATCCCGTTGATGGGCAGCGTGTAGGTTGAGTTGGACATGATTCGCTCCGAATAGCCTATCGTCGCAATGCTCAACCTTTACCTTATGGGAAGGTCAAGGGCCAGGTCGTTCGTAGCTAACGCCATTGACCTTATCCGCATGACAAGCTTGAACCTACCTATAGGACAAACACCGGGAGTCATCGATGCAAACATTCAAGGTAACAGGCATGACCTGCGCCCATTGCGAGCGCGCCGTGACCAGAGCAATCCAGGCGAGTGATGCGCAGGCCAGGGTTCGAGTCGATCTGCAGGCAGGGGTGGTGGAGGTCGAAGGGGATCTGAGCGATGCGGCGATTCGTGAGGCCATCGAGGAAGAAGGGTATCAACTGCAGTGAGCCAGCAGCGGCAACAGCGGTTTGCCGCATGCATGGACAAGGACCGGTCAGCTGCTCGCCTTGCCTGCGGTGTCCCAGTCACGGACCAGTCCTCTGAACAGCGGATCGACCAGCGCCGGGCCATCGATTTCCGGATCGAACAGGTTAGGGTCGCGGGTCCAGTCGCTGAACAGGCCGACAATCAGCGCATGGATCGTGCGCGCGGCAAGACGTGGTGTCACACCCGGGTACAGGCTACCGGCGGCGCGCTCCAGCAGCTTTTCGCAGAGGTCGATAAACATGTTGATGAACGCATGGTGGCGCTCTTCGGCTTCGCGCAGTTCCTCGGTGAACTCGCAGCGATGCAGCAAAATGGTCATCACGCGGCGTTTCTGCTCATCACGGGCCAGCGCACCGATTCCTTCGATGCAAAGGTCGCGCAGCGTCCGTAGGGGCTGCTGCTGGGTGCAGCCGCAGAGTCGCTCGGTCATCTGTTCTGGCGGCAGCCGCACCTGGTTGAGCATTTCATGAAACAAGTGAGCCTTGTTCTGAAAGTGCCAATACACCGCTCCACGCGTCACGCCAGCGTCGCGGGCGATCTGATCGAGGCTGGTGTGCGCCACACCCTTGTCCAGGAATAACCGCTCGGCGGACGCGAGCAGCGTAATACGGGTCTTTTCGGCGTCTTCTTTGGTTCTTCGCATATCTGGCTACGGCAGCTTCGGGCTGCGTTGGGACCCTTAAGGGCGGGCGATGCGGCGCTGATCCTTCAACCTGCTGCAACTTTGGTTGTTTACAATCGTCCGTGTATGTAACAGCATCTTACCTTCTCTGTAAATGTTCGATGTCAATCACGACGCTGTCGTGCGCTGGCGAATCGATTTTCTGCTCTCGAGTTTTTCCAATGCGCCTCCCGCTTCTTTTGATACTGGGTGCTCTCAGCGCCTTTGGCCCGCTGGCCATCGATTTCTATCTGCCCGCGTTTCCAGCAATGGCACGGGCGTTTTCCACCGACGTCGAGCATGTGCAACTGTCTCTGGCGGCCTATTTCATTGGGCTCGCCCTCGGTCAGCTGATTTATGGTCCCTTGGCGGATCGCTACGGGCGGCGCTGGCCGCTGCTGATTGGCGTGACGCTGTTTACCCTGGCGTCGCTGGCCTGCTCCTTCGCGCCAACGCTGGATTGGCTGATTGCCGCGCGATTCGTTCAGGCACTAGGCGGATGCGCCGGTATTGTGGTGACGCGCGCCGTGGTACGCGACAGCTGTGATCCGGTGCAGGCCGCAAAGGTTTTTTCGCAGCTGATGCTGGTGATGGGGCTGGCGCCAATTCTCGCGCCGCTGGCCGGCGGGCTGTTGATGAATGCGTTCGGCTGGCAATCGATATTCGTCTCGCTGACGGTCTTCAGCGCCCTGTGCGGCCTTGCGGTCGCGCTGTGGTTGCCGGAAACGCTGCCGGCCGATGCGCCGAAGCACCCGCTCGGTGGCACGCTAGGACGTTATGTTGGCTTGTTCCGCGACCGCGAGTTCATCGCGTTCGCGCTCTGCGGTGGTGTTTCGATGGCAGGCATGTTTGCCTACATCGCGGGCTCTCCGTTCGTGTTTATTGAGCTGTATGGCGTCCCGGCCGAACACTACGGCTGGCTGTTTGGTAGTAATGCGGCGGGCTTTATCCTGGTGTCGCAGATCAACGCGCGACTGCTAAGGCTGCGCGGGCCGGGTTTCTGGCTGCGGCGTTTCGTCTGGTTTTATTTCGCTTGCAGCGCTGCCTTACTGGTGATCGCCTGGAACCAGCCGGAATCGCTCTGGCCGCTGCTGATCCCATTGTTCATGGGGCTGGGAAGCCTTGGCAGCATTCTGCCGAACGCGACTGCCTGCGCGATGGCGCGCCAGGGCCAGCAGGCGGGACTGGCTTCGGCCCTGATGGGCAGCCTGCAATTCGGCGTTGCAGCCGCCGCGTCAGCGGCAGTCGGTGCGCTGCATAACGGCACGGCGGTACCGATGGCGCTGGTGATTACTGTCTGCGCGCTGGCGGCCGGCTGTCTGGCTTGGTACACCGGTCAGCAAACGATTGCGCAGCGGGCCCCATCCTCCTGACGACGCAACCCGCTGCGCAGCGGGGTTGGTTCAGAACCCTTCGAGGACGATCTTGCCCTTGGCCTTGCCGCTTTCGATAAAACCGTGGGCGCGGCGCAGGTTTTCCGCATTGATCGTGCCGTAATGCTCACCCAATGTGGTCTTCAGCACGCCCTTGTCGACCAACTCGGCAACGCGGTTGAGCAGTTGGTGCTGAGCGATCATGTCCGGCGTCTGGTACAGCGAGCGGGTGTACATGAACTCCCAGTGCAGCGACAGGCTCTTGCGCTTGAGCAGGCTGACGTCGAGGCTCGCCGGGTCATCGATCAGGGCCAGGCGACCTTGTGGCTGCAACGCCTCGACGATCTGCGGCAGATGCAGGTCGGTGTGGGTCAGGCTGGCAACATGGGTGACGTCGGCGATGCCCAGGCGCTGCAGTTCGGCGGCCAGCGGCTGGCTGTGGTCGATCACGTCATGAGCGCCCAGCTCACGCACCCAGGTGTGGGTATCGCTGCGAGAGGCCGTACCGATGACCTGCAGCCCGGTCAGCTGGCGCGCCAGTTGCGTGAGGATGGAGCCCACGCCGCCCGCTGCGCCGATGATGAGCAGACGTTGGTTTCGGTCTTCCTTTCCTTCGCCTATCTGCAAGCGCTCGAACAGCAGCTCCCAAGCAGTGATCGACGTCAGCGGTAGCGCCGCTGCTGCAGCGAAGTCGAGGCTGGCCGGCTTGCGGCCAACGATGCGCTCGTCCACCAGGTGCAGTTCGCTATTGGCGCCGGGGCGGTCCAGCGCGCCGGCGTAGAACACCTCGTCGCCGGGCTTGAACAGGCTGACCTCACTGCCCACTTCGCGCACCACGCCGGCCACATCCCAGCCAAGCACCTTGTACTGACCGTCTTCCGGCTGCGCGCGCATACGGATCTTGGTATCGACCGGGTTCACTGAGATGGCTCGCACCTCAACCAGTAGATCGCGTGGGCCGGGCGTGGGCTCGGGCAGCTCGATGTCGAGTAGCGATTGCGGATCGTCGATGGATCGGGATTGCTGGTAGCCAATAGCTTTCATGATGCGCTCCGTTATAGGGAAGAGAAGAATCTGAGCATTGTCGGCTTTCGCGTTATGGAGAAAAACAGCATATTCGGCAGAGGCTCTTTCAATGGATTCTTGAAAATGCTGCGCAGCGATGACCTGCAAATATTCGTTCTGACCGCTGAACTGGGCAGCCTGTCCGCCGCTGCCCGGCGCCTGGAGATATCGCCCGCGGTGGCCAGCGCGGCCCTCAAACGGCTGGAAGCAGAACTGGGCTGCCGCCTGCTGGTACGTTCGACCCGCAGCCTGAGGCTGACAGGTGAGGGCGAGCAGTATTTGCCCCATGCCCGCTCTGCCTTGCAGAGCCTTGTCGACGGTCAGCAGGTGCTGGTCGGTGGCAAGGCGACCATCAGTGGCGCCCTTCAGCTATCGGCTCCGTCGGATTTCGGCCGCAATGTGCTCTTGCCCTGGCTGGACGAGTTCCAGCTGCAGCATCCGCTCTTGAGCCTGCGATTGTTGTTGGCTGATCGTAATGCCGATCTGTTTCGGCAGCCGGTGGATATCGCGCTGCGCTACGGTCAGCCAGAGGACTCTAGCCTGGTGGCGCTGCCCGTGGCGGTGACTAATCGGCGGGTGCTCTGCGCCGCGCCAGGCTACCTCGCGACACATGGGGCGCCGCGTTCGCTTACCGACCTTTCCGACCACAACTGCCTGCGCTTCATGCTGGCGGGGCGGGTGCACGAACGCTGGTGCTTTCACGACGGCCGACGTGAGCTGGAGCAGGTCGTGAGCGGTGATCGCATCAGCGACGATGCCGACGTGGTGCGGCGCTGGGCGCTGGCGGGGCAAGGGCTGGTATACAAATCCTGGCTCGACATCGCTCAGGACGTGCAGGCAGGGCGACTGGTCGCGCTGCTGCCGGAGCTTTTGGGCGAACCGGCGCCGCTGAACCTGATCTGCGCCCATCGTGCACATATGGGTGAAAGGGTGCGGCTGTTGCGTGAACATCTGGTCGGGCGATGCCAGCGGCTGATTCAGCTGGCTCCGTTCGCGCATTGATGCGGGGCCGCACCTGGCGGCCCCATCGATCACTTGGCCAGGCGGGCGTCGAGGCTATTCTGGGCCAGACGACGCGCCTGATCTTCCGTCATGCCCAGGCTCTCATGCAGGGCCATGAAGTTCTCGGTGACGTAACCACCGAAATAGGCCGGGTCGTCGGAGTTCACCGTGACCTTCACGCCTTGTTCCAGCATTTGCAGGATGTTGTGCTGGCTCATGTCATCGAACACGCGGAGCTTGGTATTCGACAGTGGGCAGACTGTGAGCGGAATCTGCTCTTCGATCAGCCGCTGGACCAGCTTCGGGTCCTCGGAGGCGCGCACGCCATGGTCGATACGGCTGATCTTGAGCAAATCCAGCGCTTCCCAGATGTATTCCGGCGGGCCTTCTTCACCGGCATGGGCAACGGCGAGAAAACCTTCTGCGCGCGCCTTGGCGAAGACCCGTTGGAACTTGCTCGGCGGATGGCCCATTTCGGAGCTGTCCAGACCGACCGCAAAGAACGCATCCCGGAAAGGCATCGCCTGTTCCAGCGTCTTGAAGGCTTCCTCTTCTGAGAGATGGCGCAGGAAGCTCAGAATCAAGCCGCTGCTGATGCCCAGCTGTTCACGGCCGTCAGCCAGTGCGCCGCTGATGCCGCGCAAGGCGACTTCGAACGGGATGCCGCGGTCGGTGTGGGTCTGCGGATCGTAGAAGGGCTCAGTGTGAACAACGCTCTGCTCTTCACATTTTTTCAGGTACGCCCAGGTGAGGTCGTAGAAATCCTGCTCGGTGCGCAGCACATCGGCGCCGGCGTAATAGAGATCGAGAAATTCCTGCAGGTTGCCGAAGTTGTAGGCGCTGCGCAGCGCGTCCACGTTGTCCCACGGCAGGGCGATCTTGTTGCGTTCGGCCAGGCGGAACAGCAGCTCGGGTTCGAGGGAGCCTTCGAGATGCAGGTGGAGCTCGGCTTTGGGTAAGGCGTTGAGCCAGTCGTACATGAGAAACCCCGTCCGGAAAAAATAACATTCTAACCGGGTTGACGTAATTGACCACAGAGTCAAGTTGGAGCGTCCGATCCTTCTGAACCTAGCTAGGTTGCCGCCGAGAGCTGCTCAAAAAATAAACAGAGCGCTGCAAGCGAGAGCGGGCTAACCGACCGACCTCTTTCCAAAGAATATCCACAGAATTTTCCACCCAATTTGCGTATAAGCGAAACCAGCGGAGATGGCTTTTTGATGTCGTTTCGGAAACGGCCGGAAACCAAAAAAAGCTTTGGAAATCAATAAGGTTATCGACGTTAGATAAAATTCGGGAGGATTGGTTAAAAAATAGCCGCTTGTCTCGAAGGCGCGTCGTCATTGATTTAGAGCGCTTGTTCCCAAGGTTATCCACAACAACATGCACACCAATAGTGGAAACATCAGGCGTAAAAAAGCCATGCTCGACTAGGTCGGCATGGCTTTGAGGTGGACCGGATCCACGCGAGCATGTCAGTTCTGTTGGGCAGGCTCAGGCGCCGGTGCAGGAGCGCGAGGTTCTACGGGCTCGCCGACGTCTGGCTCATTATCGTCAGGCGCGGTGACGTCTACGTCGGGTACGGTGATGGTCTTCTCCTTGGAGCCCACATCCACTTCCGGCGCATCCACGTCATATTCGGGCATGTTGCCGCCTTCCACTTCCACGTCCGGCAGCGAACCTTCTTCGGTTTTCTCCACATCGCAGCCGGCAAGGCCTAGCGATGCGAGCAATACGGCTCCTGGAATAAGCCACTTGTAATTGCTTTTCATGGTTGACTCCTCTATCGCAACGGAATGCGCGTTTCGGCACTGCCACGATTCGCCGGGCCAAAGCGAGCAATAGACATTGCGGACCCAACGGCAAGTGCCGTTGTAATAGGGACTTCCCGCGTTGCACGCAGTTCAACACAGAGGGCTGGTCAGAGGCTCAGCAAGCGCAGTTCCATCCGCCCACGGCTGATATCAGCGAGCGTTTGCTGCAGTCGTCGTCGATGTTCCGGCGGCAGCGCCAACACCAGCTGCGCGCCTTCTGCGTCGAAAATCTCGCTTTCGATCAGGGCGTCGAATTCACCCAGGCGCGCCTTCAGCAGGGCCAGCTCGGCGAAGCGGCAATGGCAGCTATAACGGTCTCGCCTCACCAGCTCGATGCGCTCACCTGACTGCAGGCATTTCGCCGCAGAGCCGCCGTAGGCGCGGGCTAGGCCGCCGGTGCCGAGTTGGATGCCGCCGAACCAGCGAATCACCACGACCATGACCCGATCACAGTCCTGGCCCTCGATCGCGGTGAGCATCGGCCGGCCTGCGGTACCGCCCGGCTCACCGTCATCGCTGAAGCGATACTGATTGCCTATCTTCCAGGCCCAGCAGTTGTGAGTCGCGGTGGGGTCGTAGACGGCCTGAAGGAACGCCTGGGCTTCTTCCGGGCTGGATACGGGCGCCGCCTTGGCCAGAAAGCGGCTCTTGCAGACGGTTTCGTGATATTCACAAGGCGCGGCGAGGGTGAATGTCATCGAGGCGGGCATGCGTGGTCGGGTGGGCGGACATTGTAGCGGCGGTGCGCGATCGGCACATTGCTGGCACGCCGGATAGCGGTGCCATTCGGTGGATCAGGTTGAACTTTAAGACGCAGGGCCGCCTCAACGAATAACGACCTGCCCGTCGGGAAGTGCTCAATCTTTAGGCAGCAACCACTGAGGAGGAATGGCGATGCTCAACTCCAAATATCAGGCGTGTATTCAGGCTTGCTCGAACTGTGCACAGGTCTGCGAGACCTGCGCCGCGTCCTGTCTGCGCGAGGACGACGTGAAGATGATGGCTCGCTGCATCGAGCTGGACCGCGACTGCGCTGACATGTGCGCCATGGCTGCGATGTTGATGGCCCGTGACAGCGCTTATGCTCAGGCCTTTTGCAAGCTCTGCGCTCAAGTCTGCCGCGACTGCGGCGAAGAATGCGCCAAGCATCAGGCGGACCACTGCCAAGCCTGCGCCGAGGCCTGCCGCAAGTGTGCCGAAGAGTGCGAAAAGATGGCGGCCTGATGACCACGCCGCCAATCCAAAGGGTCGCGTAGCCATTGCTGCCGACCCTTTTAGGCCAGCCAGTCCAGCGTAAGGATCAGCCGACGTTCACCCGGCCTAGGCTGCGGCGAACGATGGATGATTCCAGCCCCTTCGTTGCCCTGCCAGTTTTCTCCCTTGAACAGTGCGACTTCGCCTACCTTGAGCTGCTCGATGAGTTTGGCTTCGGTGGGTTCAGCGGCCGGCTCGCCCAATCGGTGGCGGTCCATCGCGCCTTCCCTCAGCCACTGGCTGCCGGCACCGGCATACGTGGTGATCAGCCGCAGGGGCACGTGATCAATGTGAAAGCGGGGGCACATCGCCTTATCCAGCGCTCGGAGGCGAAGCCCAATACGGTGTGCTTCGACCAAACAGGCAAACGCGCCCACCAGCCAGGCGACATCAGCAACGAATCCCGCATGGCCTAGAAGGTCCCGGTAACGCGCCGCCAGATCCGGTATATGCACGTCGCCGTCAGTATCCAGCTCAATCGTCAGTGATTCGGCCAGCGGCTCGCCCAGCGCCAGCAGCGTCTGGGCAAAACCATCGAGGTGCAGCGGTAGCTGGCGCTGCCATACCGCGAGATTGATTAGGTCATTCAACGACTCGCCCAGCACAGCAGGCTTATCGCCGAAAACCTGCGTCGGCCTGGGTTGCGCGAGTTGCTGCGCCAGCATTACGCGACCTCCGGATGCCAGGAGCCGAAGGGGTCGGGCATTCGCAGCCAGCGCTCGGCACCGAGGTTCCACTCAATGTCGCTGAGTAAGCATTCATCGAGTTCAGCGCGTAGCCGACCGAAGTCGATGGTCTGTCCAATAAAAACCAGCTCTTGCCGGCAGTCGCCGCACGCGTCATCCCATTTGTCGCGTATGGCTGCACGCGCCTCATCGTCTTCCGGCCATTGGTCCTCAGGTGTGAAGCGCCACCAGCGTCCGGCATAGCTGTAGCGCATCAAGCCGCCGGCCTGCGACCAGCTGCCGGCTTCCTGTGGGCGGCTAGCCAGCCAGAAATACCCTTTCGAGCGTAGCAGGCGGCCGTTGGTCCACTCACGATTGAGCAAATCGTGAAAACGCTGCGGGTGAAAAGGCCGACGTGCCAGATAAGCCATCGAAGCGATACCGTATTCGGCACTCTCGGGCACGTGTTCGCCGCGCATCTCCTTCAGCCAGCCAGGTGCCTGGGCGGCGTGCTCGAAATCGAAGCGGCCTGTATCGAGAATCAGGCCCAGCGGCACGTTGCCCATGCTCATCGGCAGAACGTCGGCGTGGGGGTTCAAGCGGCTCAGGATGGCGGCGAGCTCTTCGCGCTCGGCCCTGGAGATCAGATCGATCTTGCTGATCAGGATGACATCGGCGAACTCGACCTGCTCGATCAGCAGATCGGTGATCGAGCGCTCGTCCTCTTCAAGCGCTTCGCCGCGGCTCGCCAGGTTCTCGGCCTCGTGAAAGTCGCGCAGGAAATTAACCCCGTCGACTACCGTGACCATGGTATCCAGCCGCGCCAAGTCGGACAGACTCTGCCCCTGTTCGTCGCGAAAGGTGAAGGTTTCGGCCACGGGTAACGGCTCGGATATCCCGGTGGATTCGATCAGCAGATAATCGAAGCGACCTTCGCGGGCCAGCTTGCCGACTTCATCGAGCAGGTCCTCGCGCAAGGTGCAGCAGATGCAGCCGTTGCTCATCTCCACCAACTTTTCTTCGGCGCGGTTCAGATGAACGCCCCGTTGGACCTCGCCGGCATCGATGTTGATTTCGCTCATGTCGTTGACGATGACCGCGACGCGACGGCCCTCTCGGTTCTTCAGGATGTGATTAAGCAAGGTGCTCTTGCCGGCGCCAAGAAAGCCGGACAGCACGGTGACGGGAAGGCGTTTCATGAGGGCCTCTCAGGCGGTTCGTTGATGTTTCTCGCGCTGTTCCTGGCGCTCTTTCGCCTCAATGCACAGTGTTGTGGTGGGGCGCAGCAGTAGCCGTTGCAGGCCGATGGGCTCGCCGGTCTCGGCGCACCAGCCGTATTCGCCGCGGGCGAGGCTGTCGAGCGAATCGTCAATTTTGTCGAGCAGCTTCTTTTCCCGTTCGAGCAGTCGCAGCTGCCAGTGGCGCTGTTCTTCGGCGGTGCCGATGTCGGACGGGTCGCTGCTGGGTTCCTGCTCACGCAGTGCCTGAAATTCCTCGGCGATCCGCGCCTGTAATTCCGCGCGTTGGCGCAGCAGCAGGTTTCGAAAAAAAGCCTGCTGCGCCTCGTTCATATAGTCATCGATTGGTTGGGCGAGGAGTTCGGCTTCGGTCATGACGGTGCGTGCGGGTAATGGGTGTGTTGTAGTTATAACATAACATTAACTTGATTGTGCAGATCGCTGCTAGCTATGGGAACGCAAGCATCCACAGAAACCCGCTCCCAGCGAGTCGCGAGCGAGCGCTTTGTAGGGCGGGCTTGAGCCCACCGCATTCGGAGCGGAGAAGCTAAAGCCCACCCTACGAGCCAGCGGGGTAGTGGCTTTGAGCCGATGGTTCAGAACTAGGCTCAGCGGGTTCACGGCCCGGGCCTCGCACGGTCTAAATATTAGAAGGACCAACAGCTGTGGCGCGTTGGAGTCTGGCGCACCAGCCAGAACGTCCATCTTCAAGCTGCTGACTTGTAGCTCGGTGGCGTTCTGGTAGCAGGTTTGACGACGCGCGCCCGGCAGCGGTTATGGCTGCTCGCCGTACTGCCTCTCGCAGCGCTACTGTTATGGGACGCCAGCGAAGCCTGTAGCCATTTAACTCCAGGCAACCGGGTACCACGAGAGACACGGCATGAACTTAACGACGCTATTGCTATTTCTACCGGCATGTTTTGCATTGAACATGGCGCCTGGGCCGAACAATCTGCTTTCAATGGCCAACGCGAAGCGCTACGGCGTCCGTGTTGCTTGCTATGCAGGTATCGGTCGGCTCGTTGCATTTGTCGGCATGCTTACCCTCGCGGCCACAGGGCTTGCGTCGATTCTTTACGCATCAGAGAAACTGTTTTTTGCGATCAAGTTAGTCGGCGGTCTTTATTTGCTCTGGCTGGCCATCCAGCTATGGAACGCTGACCCTTCGGATAGCAGTAGCGGCTCATCGACGCACAAGAGTCTTTTTGGTCTTGCCAAGCAGGAGTTCTTGCTGGCAGTCGGCAACCCCAAGGCCATATTGATCTTCACAGCGTTCCTCCCACAGTTCGTCGACCCTTCCGGCAACGTAGGCTTTCAGTTCTTTGTGCTTGGCGCTTGCTTTCTGATACTCGAGTGGGTGGCGATTGCTGGCTATGCCTATTTTGGCAGCGCGCTGCGTCACTGGTTTTCCCGTCCTTCAATGAGGCGGATCTTCAACAGGACCTGTGCGGCACTGCTTGCCAGCGCCGGCGTTGGGCTGCTGTTTGCGCGTAAGGGTTGATTGCGCCTTGGCAGGATTGTCTAGGGGCGGCGCCGGGTACCAAACAAGCAGCAGCGGTCCCGGTTTCATCATGTCTTCTAGCGACTCGTGACACGCGATGGCCGGCTGCACCGAGCGCGTCGCAGCTTCCAACCATTGCGCTTGTTAGCTGGGATTCCCATGCTTCTATTCGTTAAGGAACGTCATGTCATTTCAAGTAAAGGCAACCCAGCATGTTCTGGCGGTGAGGGATCTGGAAAAGACCGAGCAGTACTTTGTGGACATGCTCGGCTTTTCCGTTCGGTTTCGTGTGGAGGGTTGGTCGTTCATCAGCCTAGGCGACTTTCATGTGATGCTGGGGCGCTGTCCGGACGAGATGCCGGCGTCCGATACCCGTGAGCATTCCTACTTCGCTTATGTGAATTGCGAGGACATCGACGACCTTTACGCGGCGTACCAGCAGCGCGGAGCGGACATCTTTCAGCCGCTGTGTGACAAACCCCGGGGCATGCGCGAGTTTGGTGTGGCGACGCCAGATGGACATCGAATGATGTTCGGAGAAGACACCGAGCAAGCTGGCGGGCGGTGACGGAAGGGCGAGTATGCCGAGTTGCTTTGCACAAACCCACATTGCCCGCCGCACCTCTACGCCGTTGCCTCCTGGAACCAGCAGCGTGTCCAACGTTGCCGAATCCATGCTGGACCACTCGGCATCAGCGACCAGCTTCAATCCTGCAGACGTAGCAAAGGGACCGGCTGTTTCGCCAATCAACCGGAGTTCGTAGTGGGGCGGCAGGCCCTGGCGTTGACGCTCGACATTGGCTGAGGCGAACACCTGCATTGGTCCGGTGACGTCGAGGCTCATGACATCGGGGTAAACAAGACAGGCAATGATGCGGGTGACGTCCATGGTGCACCTCTACAGGGAAGTGCAGGCAGTCTGCGGCGGCTGCGCTCATGTCGCAATGACAAGGCTCCCACGAATCTTGCCATGGCAAGCAACCTTCAAGGGCCGGTCAATGAGGGTTCGGTCATCCCGCGTGCGGATCTGACTCCGTTGTCGCCGCGGGACGCGTTAATTTGCCTGCGGCTTTGGCTCGAAGCCGGTATTGCCCCGGTGTCATGCCGACCACTGTCTTGAAGTCGTGAATGAAGTGCGCCTGATCGCTGTATCCGCACGTCAACGCGGTATCCAGCAGGGGTTCGCCTTGTTGCAGCTGACGGCGGACCAGCGCCACACGTTGGATGCGGCTGAACTGCTTGGGTGTCAGCCCCACCTGGTAGCGGAAGAGGCGTTCCAATTGTCGCTGCCCAAGCGGTACCGCTTGCAGCAGGTCGGCCAGGCGTGCCCGGCCATGGCTGGCGGCGATCTGGGTCAGGAGCTGCTGTACGGGCGAGCGACGCGCTTGCGCCTCCCTGAGGCGTCCGAGCAATTCGCGTTCAACCAACGCTTGTTGCGCGTCCCGGCTCAGTTCGGCTAGCTGATCGACCAGAGCCGCCAGCCCCAGCCGGGGCCAGTCGGCGTCATGAAAGCCGGACAGCTCGTCCAGGCCCATGCCGAAGAAAGCGGCACCCATGCCCGGGCGAAAACGTACCCCCATCAGTTTCACCTGACCGGCCAGCTGCAGGCGGGTGCTGGCAAGCTGCGGGCCGGCGATCAAGGCGCGCGGCCTACGCGCGGTGCCATCGAAGTTCAGCGGATCAGCAAAGTTGAAGATGACACCGCTACCACCGTCCGGATGCAGCATCTGCTCGTCATAGACACGCGTGGTATCGCCCTCCAACCACCAGAATCGCTGCACGTAAGCTGCCAGCGCCGGGCTAGGCAAGCGGGCGGCGAATCCCTGAAGGCAGGGCAGGCGTTCAAGCAAGGAAGCGGGCATGGCGGCCCCAGCGTTCAAATGTCGAAAATCTACAATAGCGCAGGTCGGCCGCTGCGTAATCTGGGCTCCATTCAAACCGAGGAGACACCACCATGCGCATGAACTACCAAGCGGCCGCACCCGAGGCGGTCAAGGCAATGATCGGGCTGGAAACCTACCTGGCGCGTCAGAGCCGCAGCGAAGACGGCATCGACAAACCCCTGATGGATCTGGTGAATATCCGCGTCTCGCAGATCAACGGGTGCGCGTTCTGCATCGACATGCACACCAAGGACGCTCGCGCATTGGGCGATACCGAACAACGTCTCTACGCGCTGAGCGCCTGGCGAGAGACGCCGTTCTTCACTGGCCGCGAGCGCGCCGCACTGGCCTGGGCCGAAGCCAACACGCTACTGCCCCAAGGCGTATCGCAAGCGCTGTTCGACGAGGCGCGCCAGCATTTCTCCGAGGCCCAGCTCACCAACCTGACGCTGGCCATCGCGACCATCAATGCGTGGAATCGCTTCGGCGTATCCTTCGCGCCGGTGCCGGGCAGCTATCAGTCGGCTTGATAGCAAACTGAAGTAGCCGCCCCGATGCTTCACGCCTGCAGGCGCGAGGGGATGCCGGCCTTGCTCGCGAATAGCTTTGAAAGCTTCGCCAGCAAGCTGGCTCCTACAGGGAACGGTGTTGGTACTTGGTTACTGGATCGTTTCCGTCTTCGCCTTAGCGCTTGACCGTCCCGAGCCGCATAAAGCGCGTTTCGCCGCTGGCATCTTCCACGCCGTCGTTGTCGGTGACGACGAGGAGGCGGCCATGTTTGTCGACCGCAGCGCCTTCGACCTTGTCCAGCACCCAACCGCCGGTGTTCTTCAGGTCAGGCAGCAGATCGCGTTCCAGGCGCTTGGTCACCAGCGGGAAGGCCTGGCCTTCAGCGGCGGGCTGCATACCGCTCAGGTCGATGCGATAGAGGCGCTTGACCGCGGCTGCCGGCCCCTGCTGATTGTCGCGCTCGATTACCAGAAACTGGCCGTTGCCGATCGATGTCAATTCAGAAAGCCCGACCCATGCGTCATCAGGTGCTGCGTCGAGCGGATAGTGGTAGAAGCTCCACTCGCCGCTTGCAGGGTTGAACACCCCGAGGCGTACCTTGCCGGCGGGGTCGTTCTTCCATTCCCGTTGGAACGCCACATAAACGCGCGTGCTGGCGCCTTCGCCCACCACCGAAACGCCCTCGAAGCCATTGCTGGTCTGTTGCGCCGCGACAGCCGCCGGTAGCGGATACTCGGCTAGCACGTCACCTTGCGCGCTGGCATGGATCAGCAGGTTCGGCTTGGCTTTGCCATTGCCTTCCGACGCGAGCCAGAAGTCACCATTGGCACCCTGGGCGATGCCTTCGAGGTCGTAATCGACGGTGCTGCCTGACTTGCGCAATTCAATCTGCCCATCGATGACCGCCGGCGTCTTGCTCGCGTCGATGTTGAAGATGCGCGAGGCCTTGTAGTAACTGTCCGGCACCGCATAGAGGCGGTTGCTCTGCGCACGGTCTGCGACCATACCGCTCAATGCGCCCCAGGGGATCAGCGCGCTGCCGGTGGAATGGATTTCCGGATACGACGCGGTTTTCGCGCCGTACTGATAGATCGAAATCGTCGAGCGGTAGCCGTCTTCGGCTGAATCTTCTTCGCTGCTGACGACCAGCAGGTTACGGGATGGAATGGGCAGAATCCCTTCCGGTCCCATGCCAGCCGGCAGCAATTGGTGCATGACCGGCGCCCACGGGCGGGCGACGTCGTAGACGGCTACCGCGTTGCCGCGCTCGCTGCCGACAAACAGGAAATCCTGCTTGCGGAAGCTGGCCGAGGCGATGCCCTCGGGCTCGATGCCTTTGTTTTCAGAGCGGTTTTCCGGGTAATGGCCTGCGCGGATAAACGCGTGCTCCATCGAGGCGCCGGCTTCATGCCAGACGCTGCCGTTGTAGTCGAACAAGGTGAAGCTGCGACTGCCGCCTTCTTCGCCGTTGGCGTCTTCGTAATCCCCTTCGTTGGCGGTCGCCAGCAGCGGACCGACCCAGGCGATCGAATCCGGCTCGCGGCGTTTGCCAGCAAGCACGCCGACCGGTTCGATAAGGTCGTTCTCTCCCACATCGACGCCTTCAAGGTCGACCTGGCCGGCGCTGAAATGGCGCAGCACGCGGCCACGACGCAGGTCGACCAGCACGATGTGGTTGTTTTCCTGCAGCGTGACGGCAGCGACGTCCTGGTCATTGATGCTGACGTATTCAGGTTCAGGATCGCCCGGCGCCACCTCGGCGAGGCCGGTCAGGTCGACGTCCCGCGCGGCCCAGCGCGAGGGCTGACCCTTGAGGTCGACGATGCGCAGAAAACCGGCCGGCAGCTGCGGAATCAGTCCGTCGTTCAGATCCTCGTCACGCTCGTTCTCGATCGCCACGGCGGCATAACGGCCCTTAGGGCTGATGGCGATCGAATCAGGCTGACCACCCATGGGAAGGGTAGCAACGCGCTTGGGCTGCGCGGGGTTGCGAATGTCGAACACCGCCAGCACGCCATCGGGCTGGGCGAAGCTGAGCGAGGTGTTTACGGCGACGAGCGCATAGTGCTGGTGAACGGCCACTGACGTCGGCTCACCTTCGAGCTGGACGAATCCCGCCGGCTTTGGTGATTTCGGTTCACGAATGTCCACCAAACCAATTCGCTCGCCGGGGCTGTCGGTGTAGATCAACGTGCGGCCATCGCGGCTCACGGCAGTGATTTCGGCAACGGTCTGCCGCGTAACGTCCTCGTCCGCGCCCAGGTTGCGGTACACCGGAAAGGTCGCGACCCGCTCGAAATACTCCGCAGCACGCGATGACGCGGCCTGCGAGGCCAACGGCAGCAGAGCCAAAGTAAGCGCGGTCGATAGCGCAGTGCGGGTCAGGCGGGTCGGTGATCTCATGCGGGCCTCGGCGTTCGATGATTGGGGTTAGCCAAAACACGCTAGGCTGGGTTTCTTACAGGACGATGACGGGGGCTCGTTGCGCTCAGATGCAATGATCTGTTTCGGAAATGGCCGACAAAGCGGAGATCGTGGTTCCGGCGAAGCGTATAAACGCCGTCGTCTTCTCTGCACGAGTAGCCAGATTATCCGGCAGGCCACTGAGGTAGGCGTGCCGAGCCTCATGCAGTACCGGCTGATGCTAGGGGGTAGGCGATCCAGCAGCCAGGCAGCCGCAGCATCCTTAGGCGCGATCCGGCCGGTCGAGGCGCTGTACCAGATCCGAGCCAATGCGAGCACGACATTTCGTTCATCACCCGCCCAATCCGCAGGGGCGTTCCACTGCCTGAGGGTATCGGCGAGCGCGGAGTAGAAGTCTTCCTTGGGTACAGGTTCGAAAAGCCTGTCCGCCGCCGGGCCAGCCAACGCAAGGCTTTGCTGTCTCGCCTTCGTCAATAGGATCGCAAGATCAATATCCAGAGCGGGCGGCTCGAAGACACCCGCCAGAAGGTCCTGTCGCAGCCACTCCCCGAACTGAAGGGCGCACAGGGCCGGGTAGCGCCAGGGCATCGCTTCACTGAGCGAAACAACGGTCATCTCCAGCGGCCGTTGCGCTTCGCTGTGAGCTCAAGCGAGAGTGCCCGCCGGATAGCCTCGTCGGGCGGAGCATTGACGGTAACCAGCAGATCAATGTCGCTATGCGGCTTCAGTCCACCATCATGCGCAGAGCCGAACAGGTGTATGGCCCGGAGCGTTGATGCCAGGTGACGTTCTATGACAGCGCATGCCTGTGACACCTGTTCTTTAATCTTCACAGTGGACGTGACGTCGGTCATGGTACCCAACGTTGGAATTGGTGGGCTGAAGCCCACCAAGAAACCTACACCCTCGGGTGCGATGAAATTGCGCTATGCATCAGCATAACGGCTCAGCCTCGGTGTCGGGCTTCGCCGCTTCTGCATTAATCACGCGCTTGCGCGGGCCGCACCATAGCAGCACCAGCACCCACCGCAAGGCAGACGAGTGCCACCCAATCCGCCGACACCACCCGAGCAACCCCTGAGTTATAGCCGCCGATTGAATGAGCGAGGGCTAGAAAGGATGCAGCACTCACGAATCCCGCCATGAAGGCGACCCGTTGAAAGGACGGACGAAACGCCGCATAGATGAGAAAAAGCCCGAGCAAGCCGAACAAGATCGCACGGTGGCGCATGAGAATGCAGTTGGTAAGCTTGCTTAACTCAAAGCGAGCTTTGAAGAATTTGAATTTTCGGAAGCTCTCTCGATCCTTTGTCAGATTTCTCCAATCTACATTGCTGTTGTCTGGCCGACTTTTACTTTTATTGCGCATGAGTTTTCCTTTAAGGCCTAACGTTTGGTTAAGGGGCGGGCTTTAGCCCGTCCCAGCGAACGGAGTGAGCGGCTTGAACCGCTTGTTAGGCAGCGGAGCAAAGCGGGCCTCATTGCCTGATGCCGCACAGTGGCCGAATGCCTTCGATGGTTCAAGCAAGCACGTGACGACTGAATCACACCGCTGCATGCCTCTGGTCGCCAGACCCGGAGCCAGGGCGAGCACAGACGACGCGCTAGATAGAAACGCAACGAACGCATATTAAAAGAGGTACAGGCGGCGGCGGGACAAACTTCCATGTATGCACGAGCCTAAAAAGGAATGACGCCTAACGTTTGGTTAAGGGGCGGGCTTTAGCCCGTCCCAGTGAGCGAAGCGAGCGATTTGAGCCGATTGTTAGGCTTTTCAGGAGAACTCATGGAGTTCACCTTCTGTAACGTTCCACTCTAGAACCTCATGCCTCAGCTCAGCAAATGTTCGGAGTAATTTGCCAAGCCTATTTATCTGTGATGGTTCAGCACGAATACAAAAATCAAATATCTCTCGATCCGGCAGGCTCTGATTATTATTGAAGCGAAGCTGGATTGCACAGCCTCCGGCTGAGTTTGTGTTGAAAACGCGTAGTCGAAAGTAGTAAGCGGTGCGATCTTCTGGAATTTCTGAGCCGATTTCGTGAAGAAAAACATCGCTACTATGGCGCGGGAACTTCTCTAACACGCTTGCCCATTCATGAATGGCTCTCGCATTTTCATAGTATTCAAACCCGGCAGACAAGTTGCCGTTTGACGCGCTCACTACCAGATTTAAATGGTAAGGCTCTTCATACGGATGCCTTACGATGCGGAGGTGTGGTTTCATTGTTACGCCTAACGATTAAGCTAACGGGCAGACAAAAGCGTAGCTTTTGGCTGTCCAGCGAACGAAGTGAGCGGCAGTTGAGCGCATTGTTAGGGGAATATCCGCTCGTTGCCAGTAAGTGCTTTGTAGGCGTCTTTTAGCTCATTTTCAATTCTTTCTCTTTCGTGTGGTAGAAAGTCAATAAGTGAGCCGGCGCACATTCTTAAGAATGAATTGAGTTCGCCTGCCATAAGAGAGGCAAGCATATTTCTCTTTTCGGATAGAAAACTCAGTGAGTCGTATGCCTTCTCTATTTTCTCGGCAATCTCAGGCTCTTGCTCAGATAGCTCCATGAGAAATTTCGCATACCATTCCGATTTGAATATTGGAATTGGCATTTCAAGGCGTGATTTATCTGTTGCGATTACACATGATTCATAGCCGTGTTTTAAGCATATGAATTGAAGCTCTAGGTTGGGGTGGCCTCGGTGCTCTTCTAGAAATTCAATGATTTTAAAAAATGAATCTATTGATGCGTAATTTTCTTTTATTTCCTTCCCTATAACGCGGGCATAGGCTTCTTTCCTGGATTTTTTTGATTTCTTCTTTCTTTTCCATTCGAGAATCTCTTTTGTTGCAAACAGCAAAACTGTTGCAATTACAGAGGCGGGAAGTATTTGAGTAAGGCTGAGCACGATGATTCCTATATTTCCCTAACGTTTGGTTAAGGGGCCGGCTTTAGCCGGTCCCGAGAGAGCGAAGCGAACGACTTGAACCAGTAGTTAGGAGCCATTTTTCAGGAGCTCATTGTATTCTTTAAGGGCTTGCTGCATGCGCTCTTCGGTGAATCCGCTTTTGATCATTACGGGCATTACGAATTTATCAAGACTTTGGTCTGTTTCCTCGAAGAAGCTCCGGTAGTTCTCTAGGCTCTCAATGACTTCCTCATATTTTCCCGCCGCCAGCATGTCCATGGCCTCTCTGAAGAAATGATGAGCTAGATATGCTCGTTTGTTTCTTGATCCGGTGAGTTTTTCTTCAAGGTCTGCTGGTAAAGTGGAAACTGACTTAAGTGCTTTTATTAAATTCCCAAGAGTTTTATCAAAATTGGATGCGTAGTAATTCTCGTATTCTTCGCCAGTCCATTTTCCTTTAGTGCGAGGAATTAGGTCTAAGAAAATCATGGCGTTAGCAATACCGTGCTCTAAGCATTGAGCAAAGTACATTGCTGCTCCGTAATAGGCACATACTTCCTTGAAGTCCTCTCCGTCCACAGGCAATGCTCCTAACGTTTGGTTAAGGGGCCGGCTTTAGCCGGTCCCAGTGAGCAAAGCGAACGGTTTGAACCAGTTGTTAGGCGATTTCAAAGCTGTCTGCGTGATAAGCGCCAAACAAGACCTCTTCGGCTGTTTCTTCTTCATGGTTATCAAAAAAGGCGTAGTGCGTAGCGCCAGCTTCTTTGGCGATTTCTATTATGTAATTGCTGACTTGCTTTGGTAAATACTCGGAAATGGCAACCGCGAATTTTGGTGGTGGAAGATCAGGATTACCAAATGACGACACTCCTAGAATGTCTTTACCTCTTAAAACAGATTTGACTTCGTCACGGCCGGGTAAGAATTCGTTGACTCCGAAGAGTACTCCGTTCAAAAGTTCACCACTAGATCCCGGCGCTTGTCTTTCAGTGACTGCTACTTCTAGGCTAGCAATTTTCTGGGAAAGCTCAGTAAGCCGGGCGTCTTCTTTTCTGACGGAGATTGGTTCATTTGTTTTCTGGGATAGATACGTTGAATAATACGAGTCTTCCTGTAGCTCTGGGCGAAACCTGGTTTGCAAGAGGAACACTGCTATAAGAAATATAGGGACATTTACAATTGCAGCACCAACTAGTGCCAAGGACTCAAAAGATCCTGTGGGCATCTGTGATGCGGCGAAGAGAAAACAAGATTCGACTGAAAAAAGGCCTGCAAGCCAAGCGCCAAGTAGCTGTATTGGTTTGTTTATTTTTTCTGGAATTATAGTTTGCTTGCTCAATACTTTAATCTCATGATTTCGCCTAACGTTTGGTTAAGGGGCGGGCTTTAGCCCGTCCCAGTGAGCGAAGCGAACGGTTTGAACCAGTTGTTAGGTGGCAACTACGCCGCTCTTATATGAGCGGTTAGCGCTGAAGCCAACTCGACATAAGCTCTTGCATCATTCTCGCTAAGGTTCAAATCCTCTGCATGCGCAGCTTTATTGCGAAGTTGCTTTAACTTTTTGAATGTTTCTAGTTGCTTATGATTAATAACCTTGCATTGGAGCAAGTATTCGCCAAGCTTTGGGTAGTTCCTGACGGCTTCGTTTGGTGGTGCGCTCCAGAACGAACTTGCAACCGCCGTTGCTGCGGACTCAACCTCTAACCAAGCTTCCATTACCGCTGCGCGCGTTGAGAAGTTTACTAGTTGAAGTAGCCGATTCTCTGACGCGGCTTCTGTGGTTGTTTGGTGCTCTTTTGTAGGTGTTGTGATGGTTGCGTCGGCCTTTAGCTCTGCTACCTCTCTGGAAAACTCTAATTCTAGCTCTTTATATTTTAGCTTTCTAAGAAATGGGATTAGTTCTGCAATAGGCTTTTTAAGCATGAGTGCAAGAAGAACTACGGCCGCAGGCCATGCCGCTGACTCGATTGCTTTGGAAATGAAAGTGAGGGCGTCCATGTCTCCAATTTTTCCTTTTGCTACCTAACGTTTGGTTAAGGGGCGGGCGTTAGCCCGTCCCAGCGAACGGAGTGAGCGGCTTGAACCGCTTGTTAGGCAGCGGAGCAAGCTGGGCCTCGCTGGCTGATGCCGCACAGTGGCCGAATGGCTTCGAGGGTTCAAGCCGGTACGTGATGACTGATTCACACCGCTGCATGCTTCTGGTTGCCGGGCTCGGAGCCTAGGCAAGCACAGACGACGCGCTGGTTGGCATTGCGACGGTTGAGTACTTAAAGCGGAATGAGCGGCGGCAATACAAACTTCCATGTGTGCACGAGCCTTAAAAAGAATGACGCCTAACGTTTGGTTAAGGGGCGGGCTTAGCCCGTCCCAGTGAGCGAAGCGAACGGTTTGAATCATTTGTTAGCCGGGCTCAAAGATTCCATGTAATTGCAAATATTTTTCTTTTGCTAGGTTGCAGGTTTCTGACCATGTTTTGCCAGTGAAGGTATCGCTGACTGTATACATCGATAGAGATTCGTCCATATTCTGCTTCTTGGTTTGTTTCTAAAACTGCCGCTGATAGTGTGACGATGCTATCTGCAGCTCTGCGATGCTTAAGGAAGAATAGATCGCTGGAAATTAGTGTGAGTTTAGGGAGATCATTTTTCTCACTTACGACTATCTTTTTTTCTTCCTGTGTATAGTTGATTGTGCGGATTATACGAAGTGCTTCGTTTCGAAGTTCAGAAAACCTCGAATATCTTGTAACTATAAGGCCAGAATAAAGGCCAGCAATCACGCCTATTGGGAGGCTGAGTGTGAGACCGATTATGAGGCTGAGTTGGGCTTCTTCTGTCATAGGCTAACTATAATTAGACACCAAGTGGTGTAAGACGCCGAACAGGCTTGGTGTATAACGTCCCTTGTCATCGAGACTCTCCTTGTCTAGGCTGGGCGCTTCCGAGGGACGATGAATGTATAAGGGAGTTATACACCATGGATGGAAAACCGAGATTACTGGATCAGGTGCGCGAGCAGATCAGGCTCAAACACTACTCGATCAGAACTGAGCGTGTCTATTGCGAGTGGGTTAAGCGCTACATCCGCTTTCACCAGTATCAACATCCGGTAGAGATGGGTGCGCCAGAGGTAGAAGCTTTTCTATCCGATCTTGCTGTTCGCCGTGATGTCTCGGCCTCGACGCAGAACCAGGCGCTGGCTGCGTTGCTTTTTCTGTACAAGCAAGTTCTCAAGCATGACCTGCCATGGTTGGGGGAAATTGTGCGCGCCAAGAAGCCGGCCCGCTTACCGGTGGTGCTTTCGATAGACGAGGTGCAGCAGATACTTGGGCTGCTGGATGGCCAGGTCGGGCTTGTGGCGCGGCTTCTATACGGTGGAGGAATGCGCCTGATGGAGGGGGTTCGCCTTCGCGTTAAGGATGTTGATTTTGCTCGTAACGAATCATCATTCGCGACGGTAAGGGCCAGAAGGACCGCGTCACAGTGATGCCTGCGAGTCTGGTCGGGTCGCTCAAGCAGCACATCGCCCGTACCCGAGCTATCCATGATCTGGAATTGTCCGAGGGCAGAGGAGACGTCTACCTGCCCGATGCCTTGGCGCGCAAATATCCCAAGGCGCCTTGGGAGTGGGCGTGGCAATACGTATTTCCCGCATCTAGTCTTTCGGTGACCCGCGCAGCGGCGCGGTGCGCCGGCATCATCTTGACGAGAAGCGAGTGCAACGCGCGTTCAAGCGCGCGGTAAAAACATCTGGAATAGCCAAGCTCGCAACTCCGCATACTTTGAGGCACAGCTTCGCTACTCATTTGTTGGAAAGCGGGCAAGACATCCGCACCGTGCAGGAATTGCTGGGGCACGCTGACGTGAAGACGACGATGATTTATACGCATGTACTCAATCGTGGCGGCTTGGCGGTATTGAGCCCTCTGGATCGAATGTAATCGCGCAAACAAAGAAATATGCCGCTCAGAAGACGAGCGTCCCGCAGCAAGCGCTCTCAAGTCCGAGGGCACGCATCCGTCGCGAGCTGAAAGCCTAGGCGAGTGCAACGAAAACCGTTACGCGGATTAAAGCTGTCCTCGCAACGGGTATTACTGCGCAATTAAAGCCAACGACCATATCGGTCGTTGGCTTTACTCGGGCGGCTGGCTAACCGGTCACTGAGTGCGGATCACCCTCCACACGGTATTTGCCAGGTCGTCCGCGACGATCAGTGCACCACTTGGGTCGACGGTTACCCCGACGGGGCGGCCGCGGGTCTTACCGTCGGATGAGCGAAAGCCCGTGACGAAATCCACCGGCTCGCCTGAAGGGCGCCCATCGCTGAATGGCACGAAAACGACCTTGTAGCCAACCGGGTTTTCGCGGTTCCAGCTGCCATGTTCGCCAATGAACACGCCTTCGGCATACTCGCTGCCCATGACGTCCGAGGAAAAGTCCAGGCCGAGCGCGGCGACGTGTGAGCCCAGGGCGTAGTCAGGCTTGATCGCGGCCGCGACCTTGTCCGGGTTCTGAGGGCGCACGCGGTCGTCAACGTTCTGGCCCCAATAGCTGTAAGGCCAGCCGTAGAAGCCGTCTTCCTGGACCGACGTCAGGTAGTCCGGCACCAGATCCGGGCCTAGCTCGTCCCGTTCATTTACCACCGCCCACAACTGACCGGACCCGGGCTGAATCGCCAGTGCCGTAGGATTTCTCAGGCCGGTTGCGTAGGGCTTGTGGGCGCCTGTCTCGGCGTCGATTTGCCAGACCATCGCCCGGTCGGCTTCGGCCTCCATTCCGCGCTCGGTGATATTGCTGTTCGAACCGATGCCGACATACAGAAAGCGCCCGTCGGGGCTGATGGTCATCGCCTTGGTCCAGTGGTGGTTTATTTCCGACGGCAGATCGGTGACCTTGGTCGGTGGGCCGCTGGCCTCGGTCTGGCCCTCCTGATAATCGAAGCGCACCAGCGCATCCTGGTTGGCCACGTATAGATTGCCCTCGAACAGCGCCAGCCCGTACGGCGCGTTGAGGTTGTCGGCGAACACGGTTTGTAGCTCGTAGCTGCCGTCGCCGTCGGCATCTCGCAGCAGTGTCAGGCGATTCCCACTTTTGACCGAGGTGTTGCCCTGGGCTTTGATGTAACCGGCGATCACATCCTTCGGCTTGAGCTTCCCGGCGCTGCCTCCTCGGCCTTCCGCTACGAGGATGTCGCCATTAGGCAGGACGAGCGTCTGTCGCGGGATCTTCAGATCAGTCGCGATCGCCGTGACGGTGAAATTCTCCGGCACGGTAGGCGTCTGATCGCCCCACTGCGCCGGATCAGCAATCGTCATGCTGGGCAACAGGCCGCGCTGGGGGTCGGGAAGCTTGGGCTCGGCACCGAGCGACTGGGTGTTGTCGTCGGCGCCACCGCACGCGCTGAGCAGCAGCGAAATCGTCAGAACGGAAAGTGCGCTCGTCGGTTTCATGATTCACCTCCTGCGCGAAGGTTGGTTAAGCCGATCCAGGTGGCCGCGCAGGCCAGCAGCGTCACGATTACCGACAGAATCAGGCCCAAGGGCATGGTCGCCCATGCGTCCTTGGCGTGCTCGAGAGCATTGATGAAGCCCAGTACCCAGGTCGCCAGCAGCAGAAGAAGGTAAACCAGCGGCCTCCCTTTCTTCTGGTTGGCTCGGATCAGGTTGGCTAGCGCAAACAGTAGCGCCAGGCCGCAGAAAACCAGGCCGCCGGCGATCAACCATGAGGAGAAGTTGCTCCACTGAATCTGGTAAGTGCGAAAGTAGGCGATATCACTCAGCAGGCCGCCAAGAAACAAGGGGATGGTCCCGGCCAGCAGCGCGGCATGCAGCGGGTTTGGCACGTGGCGGGAGATGCTGTGTGTCGTGTGGTGAGTGCTTTGGGTGATAACGGTCACGGCGGATCCTCATCGCTGGGCGACCCTGGCCGGATGCTCGGCGCGGATGCTTTGCCGCCAGGCTCGCTCTGAGTGTGCTTAAAAGGGGATCGTACAGCTGGCCTATAGTTCACTCCGATTGGCTGCCAAGGCCGCCGCCCAGAGCGTTGAAGCAGGCTTGGAATCCTCAGATGCGCCAGAGAAGGGCGCATGATTAAAGAGGGTGCCGTGTTGTTATCAGGCGGGATCGGTCGAGCGCGCGGACGAATCCTTTCATTTCGCCAAGGGCGGTGCTGGTCCGCTTTGCGGATGCTGCTGTCCGACCGGAGGCCTGCGCTCAACGTTCGCGGCTGGATTCTCCGCGAGATCGAATCGCGCCGTCATCTTCGGCGCCAGGCGTACCCGGCGCTACCGGTTCGGCAGTTGGAGCAGCTTCGGCACCGGGCTCGCTGGACGGCACCGTAGACGACGTACCGATGCTCTGGCTGGCGGCACGGCAGGTCAGCTCTGCAAAAGGCTTATCGGGCGAATAGTCGCCTGGCACCCGTTCGACTCGCTGGCTGTTTGAGGTGACGGTGAAGACCGGCGGCGCGGAGGTATCCGCTCGCGCTTCGTCCGGTACATGAAATTCACAGGTCACGGTCTCTTCGCTCTTGTTCATCACCCGAATTGCCCGGATTCCCACTAGCTCGACACCGGCCTCGGCGCTCGAAGTCGGCACGCCCATGGCACTGACTTCGACATCGAGCCCGTTCAAGTGCGTGACGACCTCGGGTTTTGGCGTCTGGGCGAAGGCCATCGGCACGCAGAGGGCGATGCCGCAGGCGATGAGAAGTGGCTTGGTCATGGGTGCCTCCTTGAGTCGTGTCTGCTTAGAAGGGCTCGGAGGGCGAGGGTTCGGTTCCATGTTCCCGATTTGGTTGCAAGATGCTTGGAGCCCGTTACGGCCTACCTTGAAAGCTTTAGGTTGCGGGCATAAAACGACTTGCCGCCGGTGGATGTCGTGCCGCGAGCTTCGAGTTCGAAGCGCTTTGGCTGGGATTTGATCAGGTCGCTGAGTTTCTTGAACCCGTAGAGCCGGGGGTCGAAGGCGGGGCGGAGTTTGCTGATATTGGAACCAAGCTCGCCGAGCTGGACCCAGTCATCCTCGTCATCGGCTATGTCGGCGAGCACCTTGGCGATGAAGTCCACCGGGACCTTCTGTGATTTGACCTGAACGCTCTTGTCGGTGGCCTTGGTGTCTTCCTTGGTATCGTCAGTCGTGATCTGTACCGACGGCTTTTCTCCATTGATCGGCGGCTCCTGTGACGTTTTGGGTGCATCGGCACGGAGGATTTCGGTGTAGATGAACTTGTCGCAGGCGGAGACGAAGGGCGAGGGCGTCTTCTGTTCGCCGAAACCGTAGACGGTCAGGCCTTCCTCGCGCAGACGCGCGGCCAGGCGGGTGAAGTCGCTGTCGCTGGAAACCAGGCAGAAGCCATCGAAACGCCGGGTATAGAGCAGATCCATTGCATCAATGATCAGCGAACTGTCGGTGGCATTCTTGCCCGAGGTATAGGCGAACTGCTGGATCGGCTGGATGGAGTAATCGAGCAGTACCTTTTTCCAGCTGCCCAGGTTGGGTTTGGTCCAGTCGCCGTAGATGCGCTTGACGCTGGCGACGCCGTACTTGGCGATTTCCTCGAACAACCCTTCAACGATGGCGGCGGGCGCGTTGTCGGCGTCGATGAGTACGGCGAGATGAATCTGTTGACGGGTATTGCTGGGTTTGCTGGCCATGACTCTTCCCTGGGTGGATGTGTGACGACCTTAACGCCAGTCGCGCCCGTGCGGCCATAGTCAGCTGCCGCCGATGAGGGCGGGTTGCGATATAGCGGCCGGATCGAGCCACCGCGACCGGCGGTTCACCACCGACCTGTCGTGGTCGATGGAACCCTCACAGCGAAGACGTTTCTGACCTTGCGTCTGATCCCGCTGTGCGCAAGCGGTCTCATCCGCATGACGGTTCCGATCGATGCGGCGCTCTGCGGGTACTTTCCAGGCCTGGTTGCTTGAGGTAGCCCTACACACCCATCCCTAATCACAAGGCGTTTCCCATGACCGCGATCATCGACTTCCTCAACACGATCTTCTGGGGCTATGTCCTTATTTACGGTCTGCTCGCGGTCGGGGTGTTCTTCACGGTCCGCCTGGGATTCCTGCAGTTCGTGCATTTTGGCGAAATGGTGCGCGCCATTAGGGGAGCGCGGCAGAGCGATGCATCCGGGATTTCCCCGTTTCAGGCGTTGTGTACCAGCCTTGCTTCGCGAGTGGGCACCGGGAACCTGGCGGGTGTCGCGGTTGCCCTGTATCTCGGTGGCGCTGGGGCGATCTTCTGGATGTGGATGGTGGCGTTGGTGGGGATGGCGACGGCCTACGCCGAGAGCTCGCTCGCTCAGCTCTACAAAGTCCGTGACGGTGAGGGCCAGTATCGTGGCGGCCCGGCGTTCTACATCGCCACGGGTCTGAAAGCGCCGTGGGCCGGAGGGGTGTTTTCCGTTGCGCTGATCATCTCCTTCGGGTTGGTGTTCAACGCCGTGCAGGCCAACTCGATTGCCGATGCGATGGAAGGGGCGTTCGGCATTCCCAAGCTGTGGGTGGGTATCGCTGTCGCGATTCTCGCGGGGATGGTGATCTTTGGCGGGCTGCGCTCGATCGCACGATTCGCTGAACTGGTGGTGCCGTTGATGGCAGGTATTTACGTGCTCATGGCGCTGATCGTGCTAGCGATCAACATTACCGAGGTGCCTGGTGTGCTGATGACCATTATCCGCAGCGCCTTTGGTCTTGAAGAGGCTGCCGGCGGTGTGGCCGGCTCGGTGACCGCGGCGATGCTAAACGGAATCAAGCGCGGGCTGTTCTCCAACGAGGCGGGCATGGGATCGGCGCCCAACGTGGCGGCGACCGCAACCCCCGCGCCGCATCATCCGTCGTCGCAGGGCCTGGTGCAGGCGATGGGTGTATTCATCGATACCATCGTGATCTGCACCGCTACGGCGGTGATGATTCTGCTGGCGGGTGTGCTCGAGCCGGGCTCGGGCGTGACCGGCACGCAACTCACCCAGCAGGCGATGGAGAGCCATATCGGCGTGGCCGGAACCTACTTCATCGCCATTGCGATCCTGTTCTTCGCCTTCACCTCGATCGTTGCCAACTATTCCTATGCGGAGAACGCGCTGATCTTCCTCGGTGCCGGCAACAAGCTCGGGTTGACCCTGCTGCGTCTGGCCGCGTTGGGGATGGTTATCTGGGGCGCTTATGAGGCGGTGACCACCGTGTTCAACGCCGCCGATGCCTCCATGGGCCTGATGGCGACAATCAACCTGATCGCCATCGTGCTGCTCTCGGGCACGGTGGTGAAGCTCACCAAGGACTACATGGCGCAGATCAAGGCGGGCGACGTGCCGACCTTCAAGGCGGCGGATTACCCGGAGCTGAAGGCGAAGATCAACAACGACATCTGGCGATAATGGATGCGGATGGGCGCCCCGGCACCATGCTGGGGCGAAGCCACTCAGCCAGATGGCTGGTTCGGGCCATGCATCGGACAGCCGATGGGTGTTTTTCAGGTCGCCGCTTTTGTTGCAGCTGCGGCAGCATTCTGTCGGACGGGCCGTTTGCGACGCCGTGCTCTACAGCGGAATCACCCCGAACCCCCGCGCCATCAGCGTGGCAAACAGAGGAATCAGCAGCAGGGCTAGCAGTTCGACGCGGATGATCAGCCGAACCCAGCGCGCACTGGCCGGGCTGATGGTCGGGACCTGGCCTGCTTTCAGGGCCGGACGCCATTTGAGAAAGGTCACAGTCGGGTAGATGGACAATAAGGCGACGACCACGAACAGCGTGATCTTGGCGTGAAAGAAACTGTTATTGAGGTAGTAGTCCATGCCCTTGCCATAGCGCATGGCGCGGGCGAGGCCGGTGACGAGCACCAGGCCGGCGACGATGCCGAATGCGATATCGGTGCGGAACAGACTGCGCGCTCGCTTGAAATCCAGCGGCTGGCTGAACAGCTGGTGCTCCAGTGCCAACAAGGCGAAGAGCAGGAAGATCGCCACAAAATGTAGGTAGGCGGCGACGGCGTAGGCCATTTCAGTGTCCTTTAGGTGGGGTTGCTACGGCTGCGGCATGGGTCGAACGGAACCATTGCTGCTGGTGCTGCAGCCTGCGGGCGATGCTGCCGAGACAGATGCCCCGCAGCAGCATGAAGGCGAGAAAGGCCAACCACAATCCATGATTGCCCATTGCGCGCAGCAGCCAGCCCAATGGTAGCGAAATCAGCACGGCCAGCAGCATCGCATTTCGCATTTCCCGCGCGCGGGTGGCGCCGATGAACAGGCCATCGAGCAAATAGCTCCAGACGGCCACCAGCGGCAGCGCCGCCAGATAAGGCAGGTAGGCGATAGCGGTTTCGCGTACTGCGGGGATGTCGGTTTGAAGGCTGATGAACAGCTCGCCGCCGAGCAGGAAGAACAGGCCGAAGGCTAGGCTGGCGAGCAGTGACCAGCCTCCGGCGACTGTCAGGATCCGGCGCAGCTCGGTGCGGTTCTGCGCACCGATGGCATGACCGCTCAAGGCTTCCACCGCGTGAGCCAGCCCATCCAGTGCGTGGGCGGTGAGCATCAGGCCATTGAGCAGCAGCGCGTTAGCGGCGACTGTGGCATCGCCCAGTCGCGTGCCCTGCACCGTGACCAGGAAAAACACCAACTGCAGCGCCAGCGAGCGCAGGAAAATATCCCGATTGACCGATATCAACGGTTTCCAGCTGGCCCAACGGCGCATCGCATGGCGATCCAGCCGGCCCGGATAGCGCAACAGGGCACCGCGGGTCAGCGTCAGGCCGACGAGCACGCCGCTCCATTCGGCAATCACCGAGGCGCGTGCGGCACCGGCCACGCCCCAATCCAGGCCGATGACGAACCAGAGGTCCAGCCCAACGTTGATCAGGTTGGTGGTCAGCAGGATTGCCAAAGGCGCGCGAGCGTTCTGGGTGCCGAGAAACCAGCCGATGAGGGCTAGATTCGCCAGGGCGGCGGGTAGGCCGAACAGGCGCGTATGGAAATAGCTTTGGGTGAGCGCGTCGAGTTCCGCCGAGGGTTGCATCAGCTGCAATGCGTAGTCCTTGAGCGGTAACGCGACGATGCTCAGCAACAGGGCGAAGCCGAGTGCCAGCAGCAATCCTTGTAGCAGTACCTGGCGCAGCGCACCGCCATCTTCGCGTCCGGCCGCTTGCGCTGCGAAACCGGTGGTGCCCATGCGTAGAAAGCCCATGACCCAGACCAACAGGGTGTAGAGGCTGCCGCCCACTGCGACCGAGGCCAGTTGATGGGCGTGCGGCAGATGACCGATCACCGCGCTGTCGACCAGGGCCACCAGCGGCACGGACAGATTCGACAGGATCATTGGCGCAGCGAGCGCCCAGACCCGTTTATGGGTGGGCGCGTGCTGCCAGGCGGTCATCAAGCGAGACATGAGGGCTCCAGAGCAGCCCGGCATGATACGCCGTAACGCAAGCGACCAGCGAGAGGTCCGGGGGTGAGGTGGCGCCGCGACGGTGCAGAGCAGGACTGTGGATACTTCGCGTCGGTGCCGGAAAGAGTTCGAACGCCTACTGCTTGCCCAGCGTTAGGCTTTTATTTCCAGCTTCCAGCGCCTAGTGAATCAGCCAGCTCAACAACCAGAGCCCCAGAAACAGATAGATCACCCCGGCGATGAACGAGCGTCGGAAGAACGCGCGGAACGCGCCAACCAGCAGCATCAGGCCGATCGCCAAGGCGATCAGGCTAATCAGCGAGCGGTCCATGCCTAGGGTCCGCGACAGGCCCTCGAGAAAGTTGGCACCGGCGTCGGCAAATAATCCGAAGAAGCCGCTCAACGCATCGACGATGTACCGAATCACCGTGCCGAGCGCCTGGCCCAACCATTCGAAAAAGCTTTCCACCCGCATGTTGCTCTCCTGCTATACGATCCGAGGCTGAAAGCGCAGCCGTTTCCTGGGGCATTGGGCTACCAATCCGCTTGGCAGTTCCCATGGCCGATTGAACCCGCCTGCGGCGGGTGGGTCTGTACACGGCTGTCGGCGTCGGGATTTGCGCCGTCATGCAATTGCAATCCGTCCCGATCAGGCTGTGTGCCATTGTTCTGAGAGAAAAGACGATGTCGATTGTTACCGAACTGCAATCTCAGTGGTTGTCAGGTACGCGCCCCCGACTCTGGGCGCTGGGTATGTTGGTCGCCGGTGCGTTCTATGCAGCCGCCGCCCTTCATCTTGATGAAAGAGTTTTCTACTCGCTGAAATCGGCCTGGCACGAGAACAGTTGGGAATCGCGCAGCCTGTGGTTGCCCGAGTACCAGGTGCGTGTCGAGGCTTTGCCGGTGGCATCGGTTGCGAACAACCTTTCGGGATTGACCTTTGATGAGCAGCGCAACCATCTCTGGGCGGTGGTGAACAACCCCGAGGAACTGATTGCGCTGGACCAGGATGGCCAATTCCTCGCGCGCTACCCGTTGAAGGGATTCGAAGATGTCGAAGGTATTACCTACCTGGGCGACAACCTGCTTGCGGTCGTCGAGGAGCGAAGCCAATCGATCGTGATCATGCCTGTGCCGGCGGAGCCCGGTGAGCTGCAGCGTGACGACTATGCGTCGGTCTCGCTGGGGCTGGGGGAAGGAGATAATGCCGGCTTCGAGGGGCTTGGCTACGATCGCGCCGGTGACCGGCTATTTGTGGTCAAAGAGCATACGCCGCGCAAGCTCTACGAAATCCAGGGCATCAAGGCCAGCCTGCACGGCCAGCTGAACCTGAACGTTATCGACCGTGAGGCCTGGATAGAAGACAAGGACATGGCCAGCGATCTGGCTTCGGTGCATTTCGACGAGCGCACCGGCCATCTGGTGCTGCTCAGCGACGAAGCGAAGATGATGCTGGAGCTCGACAGCCAGGGTGAGATGGTCAGCTTTCGTTCGCTATGGAGCGGTTTCGCAGGACTGAAAAGCAGCGTGCCGCAGGCCGAGGGCATGACCTTCGATGCGCAGGGCAGTCTCTATCTGGTCAGCGAACCCAACCTGTTCTACGCCTTCGAGCGCAAGTAGCCGCTCTCGGTCCGTCGCCTCAGCCGCGACGGATCATCCACACGCCGCCGACGATCAGCAGCAGCCCGGCAATCTTGCCGAGGCTCACCGAGGACTGTCGGAACCCCGCCCAGCCGAAGTGATCGAGCAGCAGCGCCATGCCCAGCTGCCCGGCCAAGACCAGCGCCATGAACAGCAGTGCGCCGATACGCGGACCGGCAAAGGCCGCCGTGGCGATGAAGAACATACCCAGCAGACCGGCGCACCAGTGCCACCAGTTCAGGCCACGCAGCGCCTGCAGTCCCGGTACTTCCCGCTGGAACAGCACGATACAGAGCAGTGCCATGGTGCCCACCGCGAAGGACAGCATCGCCGCGCTCATGACACTGCCGAAGTGCTTGGCCACTTGCCCATTGATGCCGGCCTGTAGCGGCAAGAATGCCCCGGCAATCAAGGGCAGAACGAGAAGCCACCACGCTACGACGGGCATGCGAATTACTCCGATACGGGACAAAAGAAAGCCCGCCAGGACGGCGGGCGGGATCAACTGGCGGCCAGTTTAGTGCGGCGGGTATTGCGAAAGTACCTCGGTGACCGTTTCGCGGAACATCCCGGCTCGGTCCTGAGGGCCGCCGGGATTGTTGCGCAGCACCTGTTCGGCACTGCCACGCCAAACCAGCTTGCCATCATCGGCGTCATAGAAGTCGATCTGCAGGGTTCCGACCTGGTAATGGATGGTCCGTGTATCGGCGAAGGTTGGCCCGCCCCAGAAACCATGCCAAGGACTGCCCCAAGCGCTCATTGAGGTGGTGGTGTACTGCTGGCTGCGCTCATCGATGATGAACCAGGCCTGAATCAGCACGTCCGGCTGAGCGCCGGGCTGGGCTTGGCGCAGGCCACGCTGATCCAGTTGCTCGCTGATCGCGCTGCGAATGCGCTGCTCGGTGAGGTCGCTCTTGATGCGCGGGTCATCCGGGCGGTACTGCAGCGCCGGCTCTTTCCAGTTCCAGCTGCGATAGGCAGAAAAGTCCCGCTGCGGATCGAAATCCCGCTGCACCTGCGTGGTCTGGCAGGCGGTCAGCAACACCAGCAAGGGAAGCATCAGTAGTGAGCGGAACATGGCGGTTCTCCTCGCAGGGCCGCGCGATCAGCGCGGCGGATAGTCGGCGAGCGCGCGGTTCACTGCATCGCGTGCTGCGTCTTTGCGTTCGGCCTGGCTGCTGCCGCTAAGGGCTTCGGCGCGGTTGCTCCACACGGTCTGGCCGGACGCGCTATCGATCATCTCGATGCGCACCGTGATGACCTCCTCTTCGTAGTTGCGCACCAGCGGCGCGCTGGCCCCGATACCGACGCCCGAGCCGTAACCGGGACCGTATCCGCCATAGCGACCGGCGCCGACGCGGGTGCCATAGTCATCGTAGACCTGCCGCACCCGCGTCTCCATGCTGGCGCTGGCACTGATCTGCACATCACCCCTGGCGCCTTCGGGCGCCGGGCGCAGGCCGCGTTGATCGAGGGCGCCGGACACCATGTCCTGCAGCTCCTCGGCGGCGAGCGAAGCCGTTCCAGCCGGCGGGTTGCGCCAGCTCCAGTTCTGATAGCTGGAAAAGTCCCGCGGTGCGGCCGGGTAGGTTGGCGACTGCACCTGCTCGACCGGTGGCGCCGGCGGGATTGGGTTGGATTCGCTGGTATAGGGATTGCTGCTCTGGCAGGCCGCAAGGCTCAGACAGAGCAGGGACAGCCCTGCGCGTGTCAGCATCAATACCTCCGGCCGGCGCTCAGCTCGGCCGGCATAACCAGTGCAGGTAGCGCCCGAGGCCGGCAAACGCGGGATGGCGGCGGTAGGCCAATTCCATCTCGATCAAGTCGGCAGGCTCGGTGCGGGCCTGGAAATCGGCGGGCATGTAGTCATGAAACACACGCACGCCACTGGTACGTTCGACCTGCCAATGCGGCGCGAGTTGCGCGGCCAGCTCTCTGGGGTCCAGTGGTTGCTGCGGCGTCAGGCTCTGCCGTTCACCGGCGTATGCCTGGTTGCGCAGCTTCTTGAAATGGCCCTTTAGCAGGTTGCGGTAGATCAGCGCGTCGCGGTTGTAGAAGGCCAGTGACAGCCAGCCATCGGCGACCACCAGACGATGCAGCACCGGCAGGATCGCCTGGGGCTCGGCTAGCCATTCCAGTACCGCGTGGCAGATGACCAGATCGAAACGGCCCGCGACGTGGTTTTCGATGTCCTGCCAGGGCGCCTGAATAAAGGTGGCGACCTGGCCCGCCGCTGCGAACCGCTCGCGAGCGCCTTCGAGCATCGGTTCGGCGGGTTCGGCTAACGTCACAGCATGGCCTTGCTGCGCCAACCAGAGGCTCATGTGGCCAAGGCCTGCGCCGACGTCCAATACCCGAAGCGGGCGCTGCGGCAGTATCTCCGCGAGGTCGGCCTGCAGCACGGCGAGACGGATCGCACCCTTGGCGCCGCCGTAGATCTTCTCGGCGAACCGCGTCGCCAGCTCGTCGAAATGCCGATCGCTCATCGGGCGAACCGCCGCTCGTTGTCGGCCAGCTTGTCCAGCAGCGCCTGTTCCATGTCGATGCCCAGTTCGCTGCACATCAGCAATAGATACATGAGGATGTCGCCGACCTCCTGGCCGGCATGCGCGAGCGTATCGGCCGATAATTGGCGCGATTCGTCTTCGCCGAGCCATTGAAAGATTTCCACCAGTTCGGCCATCTCCACGCTGGCGGCCATGGCAAGGTTCTTTGGACTATGAAAGCGCTGCCAGTCGTTACGATCGCGGATCGCGTGCAGGCGTTGGGTAATCTGGTCGATGTTCATCAGGGAAAGGCGGGCTCGCTAAGGCAATGGTCTGTGCGGCGGGTGAATGCACTCAGTTCGGATGCTCATGGTTCGAGGCAAGGAGCGGCAACACCGAATCGGCGCCATGGATGCCGAAACCGATCAAGCCAAACAGGCCAAACAGGCCATAAGCTTCCGTCAGTGCGCCAGTGCCCGCAAGGGGCAGGGCGTTCAGAGCCGTCGTACCTTGAGTTCGCGTTCGATGGCCAGCACACCGGGACGGTAATCGCGCTGCTCGATGGCCCGGATCGCCTGCTCCAGCACCCGTTCGGCGATTTGCTCGTGCTGCTGGGAAATCGCGTTGACCCGGATCGGCAGGAAATCCAACAGCTGCGCATCACCAAAGGTGGCCAGGCGCAGTGCTTCGGGCCACAGCAGGTCGCGCTCGCGCAGCGCATCGAAGACGCCCTCGAGCAACACGTAAGCGGTGGTAATCAGTGCATCGGGCATCGGCCCGTGGTCGAGCAGGGCGAGCATTTGCTCGCGACCGCCGGTGCGGCTGAACTGATCGGCCTGTAACAGGCTGATCCTTCCCTGATGCTGAGCAAGCGCTTGGCGAAAGCCTTCCTCACGCTGCTGGCTGATATGCAGGCCCGGCCGTGCGCTGATCAGAGCAATGTGCGCATCGGCTGGGATGTTCAGCGAGCGGGTCAGCTGCGCCGCCGCCTCACGGTCATCGCTGATTACCGAGCAGAAGTGCTCGGCATTCAGCGCGCGGTCGAGGGCGATCACCGGCGTCCCGCCCGCCTGGATCTTGAGGTAGCTCCCGTCGTCCGGCGGCAGGCAACTGGCGACGATCAGTGCATCGCAGCGGCGCGAGCGCAGCACCTGAATGACTTGGCGCTCGGTGTCCGGCTCGTCATCGGAGCCTGCGATCAGCAGCTGGTAACCGCGCTGGCGGGCACGTTGCTCGAGCAGTTTGGCCAGGCGTGCGTAGCTGGGGTTTTCCAGGTCCGGGACGATGAAACCGAGCGTGCGCGACTGTCCGCGGCGCAGACCAGCGGCTTGTTGATCGAGCTGAAAGCCTTGCTGTTCGGCCACAGACATGACTCGCTCGACCGTCGCCTGGCTGATCCGTCGCTGCGCGGCCTTGCCGTTGAGGACGTAGCTGGCGGTGGTCACTGAAACGTTGGCGAGGCGGGCGATGTCGGTCAGTTTCAACAGAGGGTCCTGAGACGGGTGGTATGAACTCGGGCTTCTAGAATTACCCAATATTGCGTAATGTGCCAGCCTTTGGTGAAACGTTTCAGCAGCTATTCGGTCATAAGCGCCAGCCCAGGATTCGGGCCGTGTCGGCGCCTCAGCCGACATAAACAATCGCGAGCCCGCAAGGAGTTCTCCATGCTTGAGTTGAATGCCCAGCACATCCACATGCATCAGGCCGCGGCGGACAAGCCCGCGGCCCTGGCCCTGCTGGGCGAGGTGCTGGTTGCCGACGGGCTGGTGGCGCCCGGTTACCTCGACGGGTTGCGCGCGCGGGAAGCGCAGGGTTCGACCTTTCTGGGACAAGGTATTGCCATTCCCCACGGGACGCCGGAGACCCGCGATCAGGTGTTCACCACTGGCGTCCGGCTGCTGCACTTCCCTAATGGAGTGGATTGGGGCAACGGCCAGCAGGTCTATCTTGCGATCGGCATTGCCGCGCGTTCGGATGAGCATCTGCGCCTGCTGCAGTTGCTGACCCGAGCGCTGGGCGAGGGCGATCTGAGCGAGGCGCTGCAGAAGGCGGAGTCCGCCGAAGCGATCATTGACCTGCTGCAAGGCGCGCCGCAGGCGCTGGCGCTGGACGGCGAGCTGGTGGGGCTGGGCGTCGCCGCCGACGACTTCGACGAGCTGGCCTGGCAGGGCGTCAAGCTGCTCAAACGCGCGCAATGCGTGGAGCCTGGCTTCAATGCCGGCCTGCCGCTGAGCCAGGCGTTGCCACTGGGCGATGGCCTGTGGTGGCTGAGCAGCGAGCAGTCGGTGCAGAGTCCGGGGCTGGCGTTCGTCACGCCGGCCTCGAACCTTGAACATCTGGGCCAGCCGCTAAACGGGCTGTTCGTGCTGGCCAGCCTGGGCGAGGCGCATCAAGCCATGCTCGAGCGCTTGTGCAATCTGTTGATCGAAGGGCGCGGGCAGGAGCTGAGCCAGGCGACATGCAGTCGAGTGGTACTCGAAGCCTTGGGCGGTGAGGTGCCGGCAGACTGGCCGAGCGCCCAGGTGCCGCTGGCCAACGCCCATGGTTTGCATGCGCGCCCGGCGAAGGCGTTGACCGAGGTCGCGCAAGCCTTCGATGGCGAGATTCGCGTGCGCCTGGCCGGTAGTGAAAGCGCGGGGGTGTCGGCCAAGAGCCTGAGCAAATTGCTGGCGATGGGCGCGCATCGCGGTCAGGTGCTCGAATTTATCGCCGAGCCTTCAATTGCCGGCGATGCGCTGCCAGCGCTGGTGCGTGCCGTGGCAGAGGGGCTCGGCGAAAAAGTCGAGCCCTTGCCGGCCCAGGGTGAGCGCGCGGAGCAACCGATCATCGCAGCGCAGCCAGATGAGTCGGCCATCGAGCAGGCCGCATTGCGCGCTGGTGATCAGGTGAACGGGATTGCGGCGTCGCCCGGCATCGCCATCGGCCCGGTACTGGTGCGCAAGCCGCAGGTGATCGATTACCCCAAGCGGGGCAAGTCGCCGGCGATTGAATTGCAACGTCTGGATGCGGCGCTGGATCGTGTGCATAGCGAAATCGGCGTGCTGATCAGGGAAAGCCAGGTCGAAAGCATTCGCGACATCTTCACCACCCATCAGGCCATGCTCCGTGATCCGGCGCTGCGCGAGGAAGTGCAGGTTCGCCTGCAAAAAGGCTTGAGCGCCGAAGCGGCCTGGATGGAGGAAATCGAGAGCGCGGCGCAGCAGCAGGAATCCCTGCACGACAAGCTACTGGCCGAGCGTGCCGCCGACCTGCGTGACGTGGGTCGCCGCGTGTTGGCCTGTTTGACCGGCATCGAAGCCGAGCAGGCACCGGACGAGCCCTACATCCTGGTGATGGACGAGGTGGCTCCTTCGGACGTCGCCACGCTCAATGCCCAGCGCGTGGCGGGCATCCTGACCGCGGGCGGTGGCGCCACCTCACACAGCGCCATCATCGCCCGCGCATTGGGTATTCCGGCCATCGTTGGTGCCGGGCCGGGTGTGCTCGGGTTGGCGCCAAACACCCTGTTGCTGCTCGATGGCGAGCGCGGCGAACTACTGGTTTCGCCGACTGCGGCGCAGTTGGAACAGGCAAGAAGCGAACGCGACACGCGCGAGCAACGCAAGCGCTTGGCCAATGAGCGGCGGATGGAGCCGGCAATGACTCGCGACGGCCATCCAGTGGAAGTCGCCGCCAACATCGGCGCGGCCGGCGAAACCCCCGAAGCGGTGGCGATGGGCGCCGAAGGCATCGGCTTGCTGCGTACCGAGCTGGTGTTCATGAACCACTCCCAGGCGCCGGATCAGGCGACCCAGGAAGCCGAATACCGCCGCGTGCTGGAAGCCCTCGAAGGGCGGCCGCTGGTGGTGCGCACGCTGGACGTCGGCGGCGACAAGCCGCTGCCGTACTGGCCGATGCCCGCCGAGGAAAACCCTTTCCTCGGCGTGCGTGGGATTCGCCTGAGCCTGCAGCGCCCGGACATTCTCGAAACCCAGCTGCGTGCCTTGCTCGCGTCGGCCGATGGCCGCCCGCTGCGAATCATGTTCCCCATGGTCGGTAACATCGATGAGTGGCGCACCGCCAAGGCCATGGTCGATCGTCTGCGTGTTGACCTGCCCGTGGCCGATTTACAGGTCGGGATCATGATCGAGATCCCGTCCGCCGCGTTGATCGCGCCGGTGCTGGCGCAGGAAGTCGATTTCTTCAGCATCGGCACCAATGACCTCACCCAGTACACCCTGGCCATCGACCGCGGCCACCCGAGCCTGTCTGGTCAAGCCGATGGGCTGCACCCGGCGGTATTGCGGCTGATTGGCATGACGGTCGAGGCGGCGCATGCGCACGGCAAGTGGGTCGGTGTTTGCGGTGAGCTGGCCGCCGATGCGCTGGCGGTGCCGATGCTGGTGGGCCTGGGCGTCGACGAATTGAGCGTATCGGCACGCAGCATCGCGCTGGTCAAGGCGCGGGTGCGCGAGCTGGATTTCGCGGCCTGTCAGCGGTTGGCCAAGCAAGCGCTGATGTTGCCGGGCGCGCATGAAGTACGCGCCTTCGTCGGGGAGCATTGCTGATGGCCCGCGTCCTGACCGTCACGCTCAATCCCGCGCTTGATTTGACCGTGCAGCTGCCATCGCTGCGCCTGGGTGAGGTCAACCGCGGCGAAAGCCTGCAGGTTCATGCTGCGGGCAAAGGTCTCAACGTGGCCCAGGTGTTGGCCGACCTCGGCCACCAGCTGACCGTCACCGGGTTCCTCGGAGAGGCCAATCCGCATGCCTTTGAGCAGTTGTTCGCCACACGTGGTTTCGCCGATGAGTTCGTCCGCGTCGCCGGCGAAACCCGCAGCAACATCAAACTGGCCGAAGCGGACGGGCAGGTCACCGATATCAACGGCCCTGGACTGGTGGTCGATGATGCGCACCGTAGCGAACTGCTGGAGCGCATCAAGCGGCTGGCCCCGGCGCACGAGCTGGTGGTGGTGGCCGGCAGCCTGCCGCGCGGCGTCGACAGCGAGTGGTTCGTCGAGCTGCTACAAGCGCTCAAGGGACTTGGCGTGCGCGTGGCGCTGGACACCAGTGGCCCGGCGCTGCGTGAGGGGCTTGCAACCGCGCCCTGGCTGATCAAGCCCAACGAAGAAGAGCTGGCCGAGGCGCGCGGCATCGAGCTTGTCGAGCCAGAGGCGCTGGCCCGTGAGGCCTGGCGGTTGCAGGTTGAAGGCATTGAGCATGTCGTCGTCTCCCAGGGTGCCGAGGGCGTGAGCTGGTTCGTCCCTGGTGCAGGGCTGCACGCCCATCCGCCCAGGGTCCGGGTAGTCAGCACCGTTGGTGCAGGGGACTCGTTGCTGGCCGGCATGCTTCACGGCCTGCTGGGAGGCTGGCCGGCTGGACGCACGCTCGCTCACGCCACCGCCATCGCCGCTCAGGCGGTTGGGCAGGTCGGCTTCGGCATCACCGACACGGACGCACTTGCAGAGCTGGAGGCCGCAGTCCGGCTCCAGCCGCTGAGCCAATAATTACAAGAGGTGAAAGAATGAATCTTCTCATCGTCACGGCCTGCCCCAACGGAATGGTCACCAGCGTGCTGACGTCACGCCTGCTTGAAGCGGCCGCTCATCGTCTGGGTTGGTCGACTGCTGTGGAAGTCCACGATCCCAAGGCCATCGGCTCGCCGCTGACACCCTCGCAGATTGTCAATGCGGACCTGGTGGTCGTGGTTAAGACGGGGCCGCTATCGTTGCAACGCTTCGTCGGCAAGCGCGTTGTGCAATCGACGCCGTCCGAAGCTCTGCTCGATCCTGAAGGCTTCCTGCGCAGTGCCGCCGATACGGCGACCGAGCTGCACGAGGCTGATGACGCCGATGCCGCTCACACCAGCGGCAAGCCCAAGCTGGTAGCTATCACGGCCTGTCCGACCGGTGTTGCACATACCTTCATGGCGGCCGAAGCCTTGCAGCAGGCCGCCATTCGCAAAGGTTACGATCTGCAGGTGGAAACCCGCGGCTCGGTGGGCGCACGCAACGTACTCGAACCCCAGGCCATCGAAGACGCTGACGTGGTGCTGCTGGCCGCGGATATCGAGGTGGACGTTGCCCGCTTCGCCGGTAAGCGGGTGTTCCGTTGCGGCACTGGCGTGGCCTTGAAACAGCCTGAGGCGACCCTTGATCGCGCGCTGGAAGAAGCCTCGATGCTCAGCAGCGCCGCCGCAGTCAGTGCCGCCGGCACCGAGCAGAAGGGTGAGAAAACGGGCGTCTACAAGCACCTGCTCACTGGCGTGTCCTACATGCTGCCAATGGTGGTCGCCGGCGGGTTGCTGATCGCGCTGTCGTTCGTGTTCGGCATCGAGGCGTTCAAGGAAGAGGGCACCCTGGCTGCCGCCTTGATGAAAATCGGCGGGGAAACAGCCTTCCAACTGATGGTGCCGTTGCTGGCGGGCTACATCGCTTACTCGATTGCCGACCGGCCAGGCCTGGCGCCGGGCATGATCGGCGGTTTGCTGGCCGGCACCCTCGGCGCGGGCTTCATTGGCGGGATCATCGCCGGCTTCGTCGCGGGCTACGCGGCCAAGGCCATCAATCGCTGGATTCCCTTGCCGGCCAGCGTCGAATCGCTCAAGCCGATTCTGATCATCCCGCTGCTGGCCAGCCTGTTCACCGGCCTGGTGATGATCTACGTGGTTGGCACGCCGGTGGCGAAAATGCTCGCCGGACTCACCGGATTCCTCGACACCATGGGCACCTCCAACGCCATCCTGCTCGGGCTGCTGCTCGGCACCATGATGTGCGTCGACCTCGGCGGGCCGGTGAACAAGGCGGCCTATGCATTCTCGGTGGGCCTGCTGGCGTCGCAGAGCTACGCGCCGATGGCCGCGACCATGGCGGCGGGCATGGTGCCGCCGATCGGCATGGGCATTGCGACGCTTATCGCCCGACGCAAGTTCGCCCAGACCGAACGGGAAGCCGGCAAGGCGGCGCTGGTGCTGGGTTGCTGCTTCATTTCCGAAGGTGCAATTCCGTTCGCTGCTAAGGACCCGCTGCGGGTGATCCCGGCGAGCATCGCCGGCGGTGCCCTGACCGGCGCGTTGTCCATGGCCTTCGGCGCGAAGCTGTTGGCGCCCCACGGCGGGCTGTTCGTGCTGCTGATTCCCAACGCCATCAACCATGCGCTGTTGTATTTGCTGGCGATCCTGGCCGGCAGCCTGCTCACCGGGGTGATCTACGCCGTGATCAAGAAGTCCGAGGCGCAACCGCTTGCCGTCGGGGCTGTCGCCTGAGCATCTGCCTGAAAAGGCTGAACTAAGGCCTCGCGGCCGTATCCACTGATAGCGGGTGGGCGTTTGTTTCAGAAGGTTTCGCCGCAGGTTGCCTTGAAACGAGTCGGTTGGAGATTGCAGATGAGCATCGAGTACGGGCCGCGTCCCTTGCGTATCACCCTGACCGCCATTGTCGTGCTGGTGTTGGGTGTACTCATGACGGTCGGCGGTGGCTATCTCGCGATATTAGGCGGGTCCTGGTACTACCTGGCCGCGGGTATCGGACTGCTTGTTGTCGCCGGTCTGCTGTTTGCCCGGCGTCGCGCGGCTATCTGGCTGTACGCCGTGCTGCTGCTGGCGACCCTGGCCTGGTCGCTCTATGAGGTCCGTTTCGACTGGTGGCAGCTGGCGCCACGGATCGATCTCTGGTGCATCCTCGGCCTCTGGTTGATCCTGCCCTTCGTCAATCGCTACGTGAGCGACCGGCTTGTCTGGCGTGACGGTGCCAGCGGCCTGCTCGGGCTCGGTCTGCTGGCCGGGGCCTTGATGGCGGGGTTCTCGCTGACCCAGGATTACCACTCGATCAAGGGGGCGTTCAGCGACGCGCAGATGCAGGGTCTCGATCCGCAGGGGCAGGCTGGTCGCTCGAACAGCGAGTGGCCTTCCTACGGCGGATCAGAGCAGGGCGATCGGTATTCGACGGCTGCTCTGATCACCCCTGAAAACGTGGGCAAGCTGAAGAAAGCCTGGGAGTACCACACGGGTGATTTGCCGGGCCCGAACGATCCAGGCGAATTCACTTACGAGGTAACGCCGCTCAAGGTTGGCAATAGCCTGTTCATCTGCACACCACACAGCATCGCTATCGCCCTGGATGCCGACACTGGTGAGGAACGCTGGCGCTTCGACCCGAGCATCAATCGCGATGCCGCGTACTACCAACACATGACCTGCCGCGGCCTGGCCTTCCACGACGGCACCCGTTATTCCTCGCCGGGTTCGGCAGACGGCCAGCCGAACCAACCAGCCGCACGTTGCGTGCGTCGGCTGTTTCTGCCCACCAACGACGCCACGTTGATCGCGCTCGATGTAGAAGATGGCAAACCCTGCGAGGATTTCGGCGAGGCCGGTGTTGTCGATCTGAAGTTGCGCCTGGGTGAGGGCGCATTGGGCATTTACCTGCCGACCTCGCCACCCGTCGTAACCGAGAAGCTGGTGATCGTGGGCGGCTCGGTCACCGACAATGGTGCCGTGGATTCTCCCGGCGGCGTCATTCGCGCCTACGACGTGAAGACTGGCCGCCTGGTGTGGAATTTCGATCCGGGCAATCCGGACGCTACCGAGCCGTTGCCATTGGGCGAAACCTACGTGCGCAGTACGCCGAATTCCTGGACCGTGGCGACGGCTGACGAGGCGCTGGGCCTGGTCTACATCCCTTCCGGCAATCAAACGCCGGACCAATGGGCGATTGATCGCACGGCGCAGACCGAGCGCTTCACCGATGCGCTTATAGCGCTGGACCTGGCGACCGGCAAGGTGCGCTGGGAATTCCAGACCGTGCACCACGACCTCTGGGACCGCGACCTGCCCTCCCAGCCAACGCTGGTGGATATCGACCGGCCGGAAGGCAAGGTGCCCGCGATCATCCAGGCGACCAAGCGGGGCGACCTCTATGTGCTGGACCGCCGCACCGGCGAGCCCATCGTGCCAGTCGAGGAAATACCTGTTCCGCAGGGCACCGATTACGGTGACTTCACCGCGCCCACTCAGCCGGTTTCCGCGCTCAGCTATGCACCTGAAGAGCCGTTGTACGAACGCGACATGTGGGGCGGCACGCCGCTGGATCAGATGATGTGTCGGATCCAGTTCCGCAAGTTGCGTTACCAGGGAGACTTCACCCCACCGTCGGAAAAGGGTTCGCTGATCTACCCAGGCAACGTGGGCACGTTCAACTGGCCATCCGTGGCGGTCGACCCCAGCCGCCAGCTGCTGTTCGGCGCGCCGAACTACCTGGCATTCGTCTCGCAGATGTTCAAGCGCCTCGGGGTCGACCCCGAGGCGCGCACCGGTGGCGGCGAAACCGGCCTGCAGCCCAACCTTGGCGCGCCGTACATGGTGAGCCTGAAACCGTTCTTGTCGGTGCTGGGCCTGCCTTGCCAGAGCCCGCCGTGGGGCTATGTCACCGCCGTCGACCTGCGCACCATGAAGAAGGTCTGGATGCACAAGAACGGCACCAGCCGCGACAGTGCGCCGCTGGGCATGCCTTTGCCGGTGGGTACGCCAGCCTTGGGCGGTCCGATCGTCACGGCCGGCGGGGTGGCCTTCATGAGCGGAACCTTGGACTACTACCTGCGCGCCTATGACCTGCAGACCGGTGAGGAGCTATGGAAAGGGCGGTTGCCCGCGGGCGGTCAGGCCACGCCGATGACTTACGTCTCGGAGCAAACCGGCAAACAGTACGTGGTGCAGGTGGCGGGCGGTCATGGGTCGTTCGGCACCAAGATCGGCGACTCGGTGATTGCCTGGACGCTTGAAGACGGGCAATAGCGGCAAGACCGCTCTGCTGACTAAAAGGCGTCGCTCCCAGGACGCCTTCTTTGTTGGCGACAGGCGGTGAAAATCTCGAGGCTCGCCTTGCGAAAAGACGTGCTGTTGGCGACCGTTCGTCCGGGCGTCACGGTTCTGTCAAGCGTGTCGCTTAAACCCTTCTTCAGCCACTGATGAAGGGGACCGAACATGACCAGATCAACCAAAGCCGAACTGGACCAGACACGCCGCCGCCTCGTTCAAGGCATCGGCGCGGGCCTGGCGCTGCCAGCCATTGGCGTATCGCCGGCGATCATCGCGGCGCCTACTGCGCGTCCCTGGATCACTGACGGGGTCCAATCCGGCGACGTGCTGGCAGACCGCGCCGTGATCTGGAGCCGCTGTGATCGGCCGGCACGGCTGGTCGTGGAATGGGATACCACCAGCGGGTTCGGCAATGCCCGACGGATGATCTCACCCGTTACGGATGAACGGCTCGACTACACGGCGCGCCTCGATCTGCGAGGGCTGCCATCGGATCAATCGATCTTCTACCGGGCCTATTTCGAGGATGCTGGCGATCATGTCCGCAGCGAACCCTGGATGGGCCATTTGCGCACTGCACCCAGGCGTGCGCGGGATATCCGTTTCGTCTGGGGCGGCGATACCTGCGGCCAGGGTTGGGGCATCAACGCGGATTTCGGCGGCATGCGCATCTATGAAGCGATGCGCCAGCGCCGTCCGGACTTCTTCATCCAGAGTGGCGATGCCATCTACGCAGACGGCGTCATCCAGGCTGAAGTGACGGCCGAGGACGGGCGCCTCTGGCGCAACATCGTCACCGAAGCCAAGACCAAGGTCGCTGAGACGCTGGACGAGTTTCGCGGCAACTATCGCTACAACCTGCTCGACCACAACCTGCGCCAATTCAACGCCGAGGTGCCGCAGATCTGGCAATGGGACGATCATGAGGTGACTAACAACTGGTCGCCGGACAAGCAGCTGGACGATCGCTATCAGGTCAAGGACATTGAATTGCTGGCCCGTCGTGGTCGCCAGGCGTTTCTCGAGTACGCACCCATGCGCCTGGTTGGCCGGGATGCGTCCGGTCGGGTCTACCGCAAGATTGCCTACGGCCCGCAGCTGGATGTGTTCGTGCTGGACATGCGCAGCTACCGCGGCCCCAACACCCATAACCTGCAATCGGAACAGGGGCCCGAGACCGCTTTTCTCGGTGCCGAGCAGCTGGCCTGGCTCAAACGCGAACTGCGCCGCTCACGCGCCACCTGGAAAGTCATCGCTGCCGACATGCCCATCGGCCTACACGTTCCGGATGGCACCGATGCGGCCGGCCGGGCGCGCTGGGAGGCGATCGCCAATGGGCAGGACGGTCCGGCAGCAGGGCGCGAGCTGGAGATCGCCGATCTGCTCGGCTTCCTTCGCCGCCACCGGGTGCGCAACACCCTGTGGCTGACCGCCGATGTGCACTATTGCGCGGCGCACCACTACCATCCCAACCGCGCGGTCTTCCAGGATTTCGATCCGTTCTGGGAATTCGTCGCCGGGCCGCTGAATGCGGGTAGCTTTGGTCCCAACCCGCTGGACGCCACCTTCGGTCCGCAAGTGGTCTTTCAGAAGGCGCCCCCGACCGCCAACGCATCGCCCTATGCCGGTTTTCAGTTTTTTGGTGAAGTCGAAATCGACTCCCGCAGCGGCTCCTTGAGCGTCACCCTTCGCGACATCGATGGCACCTCGGTCTTTTCCAGAACCCTTGAACCCCAGCACGCCTGAGAGAACGGAGCGATAGCCATGCGCCGCAACGCCCGATTCAAACCGCACCCCCTGTCTTCCGCCTTGCTGGCAATCGCCTCGTTGAGCGCGAGCTCAATGGCTGCGGCCGACCTGCTGATTTCCGAATATGTGGAGGGCAGCGGCAATAACAAGGCGCTGGAATTCTATAACGCCGGCGAGACGGCGATTTCCCTCGACGGGTACCGGGTCGACTTCTACTTCAATGGGTCGACCGTCAGCGGCCGAAGCATCAGTCTGGCGGGCGAAGTGGCACCGGGTGGCGTGCATGTCCTGGCGCACGAAAGCGGCGACCCCGCGTTGCAAGCCACGGCGAACCAGCGCGGCAGCGGCAGTTGGTACAACGGCGACGATGCCGTCGTGTTGCGCGGGCCGTCCGGTGAGGTTCTGGACAGCATCGGCCAGCTCGGCGCCGATCCAGGCAGCGCCTGGGGCGCGGGGCAAACGCAGACGGCCGATCGCACACTGACCCGCAGAACATCGATCCGAACCGGCGATCGCAACCCACAAGATGCGTTCGATCCATCGACAGAGTGGCAGGGTTACGCCCTCAACACCTTTGCCTATCTCGGTCAATATGGTGGTGAAGGTGAGCCGGGCGGTGGCGATGCGGGGCGCCGCTCGATTGCCGAGGTGCAAGGCCACGGCGATGCCAGTCCGCTGGTCAACCAGATGGTGACGGTGGAAGGCGTCGTGGTGGCCGGCTTCCAGGGCGCGGGCGAGCTGGGCGGTTTCTTTATCCAGGCACCGGACAGCGAGACGGACAACGACGCGCTCACCTCGGAAGGGCTGTACGTCTATGACGCCGGCAAGGGTACGGACGTGCAGGTGGGCGATCGTGTCCAGGTGCGCGGGATGGTCGCCGAGCACAACGGCCTTACCGAGCTGACCTTGCCGCAGGTCAACGTGCTGGCCCGTGCCCAGCCGCTGCCGGCCGTAACGCAGATCAGCTTGCCGGTTTCCGCTCCTGATGCGCTGGAACGCTACGAGGGCATGCAGGTGCGTTTCGCCCAGACCCTGACCGTCAGCGAGGTTTACAACCTGGGCCGTTACGGTGAGGTCGTGTTGTCGTCTGGCGGACGGCTGTGGATTCCCACGAACAAGGTTTCGCCCGGCGAGCCGGCTCGGCAGCTGCAGGCGCAGAACAATCTCAACCGAATCGTTCTCGATGACGGTCGCAGCGGGCAAAACCCTGATCCGGTTCGCTATCCCTCACCGGAGCTCGACGCCTACCGCACGTTGCGGATTGGTTACGAGGTCAACGAGGTGCAGGGGGTGTTGCATTACCTGGCTGGCAGCTATCGGGTGCAGCCCACGCAGACGCCGCAGTTCGTACCGAAAAACCCCCGGCCGAGATCGCCAGCGTCCATTGATGGGCGACTGCGTGTGGCGAGTTTCAACGTACTCAACTACTTCAACGGGGACGGTCGTGGGGCCGGCTTCCCGACCTCGCGAGGCGCGGATACGGTCGAGGAATTCAACCGCCAGCGCGACAAGATCATCGCGGCGATACTCGGCGCCGATGCCCACATCATCGGGCTTATGGAAATCGAGAACGATGGCTACGGTGAGAACAGCGCCATCGCCGACCTGGTGGCCGGGCTCAACGCGGCGTCACCGAATCGGGACCGCTACGCCTTCATCGACCCGCGCCGCAGCCGGTTAGGCACAGACGCAATCGCCGTCGGCCTGATCTACCGCCAGGACATGGTCAGCCCGCACAAGGCTGCGGCGGTGCTGGACGCATCGGTCGATTCGCGTTTCGACGACACCCGTAACCGCCCGGCGCTGGCGCAGACCTTTCGTGAGCGGCGTAGCGGCGAGCGCCTGACCGTGGCGGTCAACCACCTGAAATCCAAGGGCTCGAGTTGCGATGACCGGGGCGACAAGGATATGGGCGACGGCCAGGGCAACTGCAACCTGACGCGCGTACGCGCGGCCCAGGCACTGATTGACTGGCTGGGTCGCGATCCGACCCGGTCCTACGATCCGGACCGGCTGATCATCGGCGACCTCAACGCCTACGCCAAGGAAGACCCCATCAACGTGATCCGCTCGGCGGGATATACCGATCTGCTGGCGCGCTTCGGTGATGGCAAGGCCTACTCATACGTGTTCTCTGGCGAATCGGGCTACCTCGACCACGGCCTGGCCAGCGTCAGCCTGGCGTCACAAGTGCGTGGCGCAACCGAATGGCACCTCAACGCCGACGAGCCGCGGGTGCTGGATTACAATCTGGAGTTCAAGACGCCACGTCAGCAAAGCTTGCTGTATAGCGCCGAGCCTTACCGGGCGTCGGATCATGATCCGTTGGTGATTGGGGTGGATTTGGGACGGTAGGTTCGGCAGGGCCTCTGCTGAGCGTCGTCACATGAAGCAATTCGCGAGCAAGCTCGCTCCTACAGAGGGCGCAGGCTGTTTTTTTGTAGGAGCGAGCTCGCTGGCGATCGGCTGTCTTCCTAGCATTCTGCGGTTGTCGGGAATGCCCAGGATCGCCAGCAAGCTGGCTCCTACGGTTCGAGGTTGCTTCGGCCGTGTTGTTTTTCCCAAAGGCATTGCTTCGGGGGATCGAACCCTGCCCGCGCGTGCTTTTTTGTAGGAGCCAGCTTGCTGGCGAAGCTTTCAGGGCGATTCGCGAGCAAGCTCGCTCCTACGGGCGAGGTGGTTGTTGCTCATGTAGGACCAGCTTGCTGGCGAAGCTCTTGAGGATGAGCATCATCACAACCAAGTCGCATCCCAGAACGGATAGTCGCCGATGCGCTTGACCAGCCCGGCCCGCAACGGGTTCGCTACGATGTAGCGCGCTACGTCGCGCAGGTCTTCCTCATTGCGAATGGCACGGTCGTGATACCCCTTTTGCCAGATTGCCCCGTGTGTGCCGTGGAGTCTGTTCAAGGAGATTGCGCTCCGCGATTTTAAGCGCTGCATCAGCTGATTCAACGAGCCGGTTTTCAACTGCACAAGCCAGTGCAGATGGTCGGGCATTACTACCCAGGCCAGGGACTGAATCGCGTCCGATTGTCCAGTCTGATGAATCTCTTGCGCCAGCAACGACGCTGCCGGCCACTCTCCAAATGCTGCGGCTCGGCCCAGCGTCACACAGGTTAGTACATAGGTTTGGTCGGGTAGGTTGACTCGCCCTTTGCGTAAATCGCGTCCGTGAAAGCGCATTCCGTTGCGTCCTTCTGATTCATACCGAACTTGTGTCCCAGTGCCGCGCTTGCGGCTGCTGGCGAGATTCGCGAGCAGGCCTCCCACGGGGTGTCGTTGCTTTGTAGGAGCCAGCTTGCTGGCGAAGCTTTTTGGGACGGTTCGCGAGCAAGCTCGCTCCTACAAAAAGCTGCTCGCGATTGCCGCTCCGTCCGTCGCTTAGTGATGTTCCCGCGTAGCCCTGAACTTCACCTCGGGCCAGCGCTCTTCCATCAGGCTCAGGTTGACCCGCGTCGGGGCCAGGTAGGTCAGGTGGCCACCGCCATCGACCGCCAGGTTCTCGTAGGCCTTGTCGGTGAATTCCTTGAGCTTCTTCTCGTTGCCGCACTCGACCCAGCGAGCCGACCAGACGTTGATCGCCTCGTAGGCGCACTCGACCTTGTATTCCTCTTTCAGCCGGCTGGCGACGACGTCGAACTGAAGCACGCCGACCGCGCCGAGGATGATGTCGTTGTTGCGTTCGGGGAAGAACACCTGGGTGGCGCCTTCCTCGGCCAGTTCCTGCAGGCCTTGGCGCAGCTGCTTGGATTTCAGCGGATCCTTCAGACGTACGCGGCGAAACAGTTCCGGGGCGAAGTGCGGAATGCCGGTGAAACCGAGGTTTTCGCCTTCGGTGAAGGTGTCGCCGATCTGGATGGTGCCGTGGTTGTGCAAGCCGATAATGTCGCCGGCCCAGGCTTCCTCCAGCTGTTCACGCTCGCTGGAGAAGAAGGTCAGGGCATCGGCGATGCGGATGTCCTTGCCGATGCGTGCGTGGCGCAGCTTCATGCCTTTTTCGTACTTGCCCGAGCAGATGCGCATGAAGGCGATGCGGTCGCGGTGCTTGGGGTCCATGTTCGCCTGGATCTTGAAGACGAAACCGGTGAACTTGTCTTCGACCGGCTCGACCACCCGCTCGTTTGCGGCGCGTGGCAGCGGGCGCGGCGCCCAGTTAACGACGGCATCGAGTACGTGATCCACACCGAAGTTGCCCAGCGCGGTGCCAAAGAACACCGGGGTCAGCTGGCCGTTGATGAACTCGTCCTGGTCGAACTCGTGGCAGGCGCCCTGAACCAGCTCAAGCTGTTCGACGAATCGATCGTACTCGTCACCGATATGTTTGCGCGCTTCGTCGGAATCCAGGTTCTGGATGATCTTGACGTCGGTGCGCTCATGCCCGTGGCCTGGCGTGTAGACGATGATGTAGTCGTCCTTGAGGTGGTAGACACCCTTGAAGTCGCGGTAGCAGCCGATCGGCCAGGTGATCGGCGCGGCCTTGATCTTCAGCACCGCCTCGATCTCGTCGAGCAGCTCGATGGGGTCGCGGATGTCACGGTCGAGCTTGTTGATGAAGCTGACGATAGGTGTGTCGCGCAGGCGGCAGACGTCCATCAGGGCGATGGTGCGTGGCTCGACGCCCTTACCGCCGTCGAGGACCATCAGCGCCGAGTCCACCGCGGTCAGGGTGCGGTAGGTGTCTTCCGAGAAGTCTTCGTGGCCCGGGGTGTCGAGCAGGTTGATCATGTGCTCGCGGTAGGGGAACTGCATCACCGAGGTGGTGATGGAAATGCCGCGCTGCTTTTCCATTTCCATCCAGTCGGAGGTCGCGTGGCGGTCGGATTTACGCGACTTCACGGTACCGGCCACGGCAATGGCCTTGCCCATCAGCAGCAGCTTTTCGGTGATGGTGGTCTTGCCCGCGTCGGGGTGGGAAATGATGGCGAAGGTGCGGCGCTTCGCGACTTCGGCGGCCTGAGAGGTCATGGCGGTCCCGGTATAGAAAGCGTGTCGGAAAAAGCCGGCGATTATAGCGCAAAGGGCGCTCCAGGCGTGGGCCGTCAAGGGGGCTCGCCAAGGCCCCGTCAATCGCAGCGGGGCGAGATGGATGGAACATCGCGGCAGCACATCTGTCGGTTTGAATAGGGTAGGTTCGCCCACGCGGCAAAAGATGGAGCGAGAGCGGATTTTTCATTGATCTCAACCGGCTGTGGTTCTAAAGTTCGCGCCCGAACGTCCATGCTGGCAACGATCCATCCGGCTCAAGTACTGACGACGAGAGATCACGATTTTCACCAGACCGCTGCAGCAGTTGCCGTGGGCCTGGCCGTGATACTCGGCGACATGCCTTGGGAAGTAGGCGAACCAAAGTGGGGAAACTGATCAGGCGTTCTAATTAGGGTCTGTTTTCGTCGCGGCCGCGACGGAGCCGGTTTTAGCGCGAGGCAAGGCACGAGTCGCACAGTTTGGTCGTCCAATAAGCGACGAGAAACGCAGTATCGCGCTAAAACCGGCCCGTCCCTGCGGGTTGCGCGGCAAATGACGCCATGCGGCGTTGCGGGACTTGGCAAGGAGCGATCATTACCGGCATCCCGTGCCCGGCCTGCCGTCATTTGGCGCAGCAACGCGGCTCGCAGCGAAACGGGAACAGACCCTAGTCCCCAATCCGACTTTACGTTTCCCGATTTGGAGCCATGCATGTCGATCAAGATCGAAGATTACTACTCCCGTTCCACCTTCCAGAAGATGAAGGATTTCTCTGACCAGCACGAAACGCCATTCGTGGTCATTGATACCCAGACCATCGACAAGGCGTACGACGATCTGCGCGCCGGTTTCGATTTCGCCAAGGTCTACTACGCCGTGAAGGCCAACCCTGCAGTCGAAATCATCGATCTGCTGCGCGACAAGGGTTCGAGCTTCGACATCGCTTCGATCTACGAGCTGGACAAGGTGATGTCTCGCGGCGTTGGCCCGGAGCGCATCAGCTACGGCAACACCATCAAGAAAGCCAAGGACATCCGCTACTTCTATGACAAGGGCGTGCGCATGTTCGCCACCGACTCGGAAGCCGACCTGCGCAACATCGCCAAGGCCGCGCCGGGCTCGAAAGTCTACGTGCGCATCCTGACCGAAGGCTCGACCACCGCCGACTGGCCGTTGTCGCGCAAGTTTGGCTGCCAGACCGATATGGCGATGGATCTGCTGATCCTGGCTCGTCAGCTGAAACTGGAGCCCTACGGCATTTCCTTCCACGTCGGTTCGCAGCAGCGCGATATTTCCGTATGGGACGCCGCGATTGCCAAGGTCAAGGTGATCTTCGAACGTCTGAAGGAAGAAGACGGTATCGAGCTGAAAATGATCAACATGGGTGGCGGCTTCCCGGCCAACTACATCACTCGTACCAACAGCCTGGAAACCTACGCCGAGGAAATCATCCGGTTCCTCAAGGAAGACTTCGGTGATGAGCTGCCGGAAATCATCCTCGAGCCGGGTCGCTCGCTGATCGCCAACTCGGGCATCCTGGTCAGCGAAGTAGTGCTGGTCGCGCGCAAGTCGCGCACTGCCGTCGAGCGCTGGGTCTATACCGACGTCGGCATGTTCTCCGGTCTGATCGAAACCATGGGCGAAGCCATCAAGTTTCCGATCTGGACCGAGAAGAAGGGCGAGATGGAAGAGGTGGTCATCGCCGGCCCGACCTGCGACAGCGCCGACATCATGTATGAGAACTACAAGTACGGCCTGCCGCTGAACCTGGCAATCGGCGATCGCATGTACTGGCTCTCCACCGGTGCCTACACCACCAGCTACAGCGCGGTGGAATTCAACGGCTTCCCGCCGCTGAAGGCCTACTACATCTAAGTAGCGCTATTGGAACGCCGCGATATTCGCGGCGGCAGCCCAATGAAACCCCGCTTCCTGGCGGGGTTTTGCTTTCCGGTAGGCCGTATCTGAAGGGCTCGCCTTTAGGGTGGGTCATCGGTCCGCTTCGCCACGGTGCGGGGCGAAACTCTGGCTGGCACGGCGGACTTCGCAGCGCTCTACTGCTTCGCGCCGGGGAGGGCGTTAAGATGGCCGTTTGGGCGCGCCAGCCAGCTTAGCGATCGCGGTTCGCGATGCCGGATCAGTACAGGTTCCGCCCATAGCGGCCCGCTCGTTGAGCGTGTGCGGCTGGCCGCAGAACCAATCAGGGCATTTGCACTTCAATGACCCCGTCGGCGCTGATGCTGACCTGGCGGGTCCCAGCCTCTACCTCCGGTGTCGGCATCGAGTCCATGCTCTTCATGGCGAAGTTGCGCATCACAGGCTGATAGCCGCCACCGCTGCCCAAGTTGAGATTGACGATGCGATAGTCGGTTCCGCCAAGCGCTTCGGTGGCCAACTGTGCGCGGGCGCGGAAGGCGTCGACGGCGTCCTTCAGCAGGGCATCTTCGTTCTGCTTGCGGATAGCATCGGAGACGCTGAAGTGCATGCTGCCCATCTTCAGGTCCTGCATAAGCTCACCGGTCAGTTTGGACAGAGCGGCAAAGTCGCCACTTTCCAGGCGCAGCTCGGCACGCTCGCGCCAGGCGGTGATCTGCTGGCCTTTTTCCTCATAGACCGGATAGCTGCTGCGGCTGCCCTGGCTGACCACGATGCCTTTCGCCTGCCGTGCCCGTTGCAAGGCCTTGTTCATGGCTTCGGTGGTTTGTGCGGCCAGTTGCGCCGGGTCTTGATGCTGAGCTTCGCTGTATAGCGTGACGTGCATGCGGTCGTGGGCCACCTCGCTGCTGGCCTCGGCGCGCAGCGAAATCTGATTGTATTGTTGCTCGTCGGCAACAGCGGGAAGGCAGGCGATGCAGGCCAGCAGCGCAATGCTGCGGGGGGCAGATACGAACATGAAGGCTCCTGAGTTCGATGCACCAGCGGTGCGGCGCAGAGACTTTAGCCCTTTGGCGCGAGCGACGCAGGTTTTCCGTGCGTCGCGTTGCCGCAGATCCGCTGTCCTTCCGATGGCTTGGTTATACTCGCGACTCCTTTGGAGACCCCATGTACGCATCCGTTCATCTGCTGTCTGCCAGCCGTCAGAACCTCCGTCTGCTCACCCTGATCCGCATCCTCGTGCTCGCTGCTCAGGCGGGTGCGGTGGGGCTCGCCTATGCGACTCAATTGTTTGCCCTGCCATGGTTGCATCTGGGCATCACATTGGCCATCTCTGCGTTGATCTGCCTGGGCACGGCATTACGGCTGCGTGGACCCTGGCCGGTGACCGAGCTCGAATACGCGGTGCACCTGGCCGCCGACCTGCTGATTCACAGCGCGCTGCTGTATTACTCCGGCGGCTCGACCAATCCATTCGTTTCCTACTATCTGGTGCCGCTCACCATCGCCGCGGCAACGCTGCCGTGGTTGTATTCGATCGTTTTGTCCGGCCTGGCACTGGTGGGCTATACACTGATGCTGGTGTGGTACGACCCGGTCATCGCACCGCCCGTCGACCGCACGACGTTGCTGGTTTACGGGATGTGGCTGAGCTTTGCGCTGGCCGCGGCGCTGATCACGTTCTTCGTTGCGCGCATGGCCGAACAGTTGCGACGCCAGGAACAGTTCCAGGCCCAGCGCCGCGAAGAGAGCATGCGCGACCAGCAGTTATTGGCCGTGGCAACCCAGGCTGCCGGTGCCGCGCATGAACTGGGCACGCCGCTGGCGACCATGAGCGTGCTGCTCAAAGAGTTGCGCCAGGAATACCAGCAACCTCAGCTGAACGAAGACCTGGCTCTGCTCCAGTCACAGGTTCAGCTATGCAAGGAGAGTCTGCGCCAGTTGGTGCGCGCAGCCGAGGCGGATCGCCGTCAGGCCGTCGTTGAACAGACCGTGCGGGAATGGGTTGCGTCGGTCCTGCAGCGTTGGCATCTGATGCACCCCGAAGCAACCTATCGCTTCCAGTGTCTGGGCAAGGGTACCCCACCCCGTCTGATGCCCCCGGCGGATCTGGGCCAGTCGTTGCTTAACTTGCTGAACAATGCGACCGATGCCAGTCCGGACAACCTCGATATCCGTCTGGATTGGGATGCGCAGTGGATCAAACTGACCATCCGAGACCACGGTGCCGGTGTACCGTTGGCTATCGCCGAGCAGATCGGCAGACCCTTCATCACGACCAAGGGCAAGGGATTCGGCCTCGGCCTGTTCCTGAGCCAGGCCAGCGTCACGCGCGCGGGCGGTACGGTGAAGCTCTACAATCATGAAGACGGTGGCACCCTGACCGAGTTGCGCCTGCCGCATGGCTCGGTGCGGGTCTGAACCTGACCCTAACGCGAGGAATCTAAGCATGACCGAAGAGCTGCAGCACGAAGGCGAAGACCAGCCCCATCTGCTGCTGGTGGATGATGACCCGACGTTTACCCGAGTCATGGCCAGGGCCATGAGCCGTCGTGGTTTACAGGTCAGCATCGCCGGGTCGGCTGAGGAAGGCCTGGAAATGGCTAAGCAGGACCTGCCTGACTATGCAGTGCTGGACCTGAAGATGGAGGGCGACTCGGGTCTGGTCCTGTTACCCAAGCTGCTCGAGTTGGACCCGGAAATGAAGGTGCTGATTCTTACCGGTTATTCGAGCATCGCCACCGCCGTTGAAGCCATCAAGCGTGGCGCTTGCAATTACCTGTGCAAACCCGCCGATGCTGACGATGTGCTGGCCGCGCTGCTCTCCAAGCATGCCGACCTGGATACGCTGGTGCCGGAGAACCCGATGTCGGTGGATCGCCTGCAATGGGAGCACATCCAGCGCGTGCTCGCCGAGCACGACGGTAATATTTCCGCCACGGCACGGGCACTGGGCATGCACCGTCGGACGTTGCAGCGCAAACTGCAGAAACGCCCGGTAAGGCGGTAGAAAGCAGCCTTGAACTTGAAGCCGGAAGCGCGAGCGAGTCGTTTGGCGGTTCTCATCCTGCCATTTTCAGAGAAGAGCAGCCTCAAGCTGTAAGCGGTTTGGGGCAGCCCATACTTCCAGCTTCCAGCTTCCAGCTTCCAGCTCGTAAGCGATTACCATAGGCGGTCTCTTCGCACCCGAGCTTGCTCATGCTTTCCGTTGCCATTCAGACCTTGGGCATCACCGCTCCGGTCTTCATCATGTTGTTCATCGGTGTTGCGCTCAAGCGGCTGGGCTGGATCGATGCGGCGTTCGTCCAGACCGCATCGGCTCTGGTGTTCAGGGCCACAATGCCGACCCTGCTGTTCCTCTCGATTATCAAGGCCGACCTGGACGCTGCGCTGCAGCCGGGCCTGTTGATCTACTACGTCATGGCCACCGTGGCGACCTTCGTTCTAGCATGGGTTTGGGCGCTTTGGCGCTGCCCGCAAGCGGATCGCGGCGTCTATATCCAGGGCGCGTTTCGCGGCAATAACGGAATCGTCGGCCTGGCGCTGGCGACCAGCCTGTATGGTGATTATGGCCTGTCGCTGGGCGGCGTTCTGGCCGGTGTGGTGATACTCGTCTACAACAGCCTGTCGGCGCTGATTCTGGCCATCTACAGCCCGGGCGGGCGTGTCGGCGCCGGAGCCATTCTGCTGAGCATCCTGCGCAACCCTTTGGTCATCGGCGTGACAGCTGCCGTTCCCGTTGCCTATTGGCAGATTCCGTTACCGGACTGGGTAATGACCTCCGGCCAGTACTTCGCTCAGATGACGCTACCGTTGGCGCTTATTTGCATCGGCGGCACGCTGTCGCTCTCGGTCCTGCGCGAGAGCAGCCGTATGGCGATGAGCTCAAGCCTGATGAAGATGGTCTGGCTCCCCGCGCTGGCAACACTAGGCGCCTGGCTCTTCGGCTTCCGTGGCGCGGAACTGGGCATCCTGTTTCTGTATTTCGCCAGTCCGACGGCCTCGGCCAGCTTCGTCATGGCGCGGGCGGTCAACGCCAATCATCAGTTGGCCGCGGTCATTATCGTGATCACCACACTCATGGCCGCGGTGAGCATCAACGTCGGTCTTTTCATCCTCGGCTGGTTGGGGTGGCTCTAGGCTCGGTGCTGCTTCACGCCAGCCAGATACCCCAAACCCTTGGATACCGCTTATCGGTGTTGTGATCGATATCGGCTTTCTCGCTTAAGAAAGGCACTGGGGTAGTCGTAATCGTTCAATAGGCCTCAGAAAAAAATACCCGTTTCCGTCACATTGCCTCGGACAATTGATGGCTTGCCTACAGGGGTTGGCCGCCTTGTTTCTGAGAACTCATGATGCCGCTATTTACACCTACGAGTCGTTCGCTGACTCGCGATGCCAATCGCGTCGTCAACCTGCATCGCAAGCTCGGTCCCGGTCTGGCGTTGGTGCTGCTGCTGAATCTCGGCACTTTCGCAGGTGGCGTCTGGATTGGGCGGGACCTGGACGTCGCGCATGAGCCTATAAGCTTGGATGAGCCGAGTCTTGGCGATGAAGGGCGTTTCGCCATTGCGCGTGTCGGCAAGGTGGTCGGACGGCTGAAGTCGCTGGAGTCCGATGTGTTCGCGTTGCAGCAGATGGTGGGCGAGCAACGCATTCTGAGCGCGCAGCTCTCGGCGCTGGACCCGAGCCTGCTGCCATTGTTGATTCCAAAGGATTCGGCTCGTGGCAGCGCCGGGCAGGGCGGCGTTTTACTGCCGCCGCAGGGCTGCTCGGGCGAGCTGCTGCTGGCGCCCGATAGCGTATCGCTGGCTGACCTGGAGCGCACCGAGACGTCCGCGAGTTGCATGCGTGCGGTATTGGATGAACTGATGCAGCGTGTGGCCGAACGCAACGCGGCGCTCATGGCGATTCCTTCTCGTCGGCCGGTTGGTGCGGCGCGTCTGGGGTCAGCCTACGGCAACCGCATCGATCCGTTTAAAAAGCAGGCCGCTTTCCATTCGGGAGTGGATTTTTCGTTGCGCTCCGGCTCGGATGTGCTCGCCGCCGCAGGTGGTCGGGTTCGCTTCGCCGGCACTCGTGGCGGGTACGGCAAGCTGGTGGTAATCGACCACGGCAACCAGCTCGTGACTCGCTATGCGCATCTGTCACGGATGCATGTGAAAAGAGGCGATGTGGTCACGCCAGAACAGCTGATCGGAGCCGTCGGATCTACCGGACGCTCCACCGGCCCACACCTTCATTTCGAAGTGCTGCACAAGGGACGATTTGTCGACCCTCAGCGTTTCCTTGCCCTGGGTGATCTGGAGCGGGTCAGCGATGCTCTGGCTGAAGACTAGAGCGCCCGATACGCGCCAGCTGGTCCGAGCCGAGCACCGTCTGCTGATCGCGCGCCGGTCGCGCTCGTGGCTCTGGGTAGTCTTGGTAATGCTCTGCATGATCGCTGCGTTGGTGAATCTGCGTATCAGCGAGGGTGCAGCGCACGAGCAGCAGTTCGCCGCACTGGCGGCGGAGAACCAGTCGCTTCAGGACGCGCTCGCACAAAGCCTGCTTCAGCATGAAGAAGCCGAGGCGACACAGGAGCAACTGCTCGGGCGTATCGCCAAGTTATCCGCGCAGATCGAGCGTTTGCAGACAGACCTGGCGTTTTTCCGCCAGCAGAAAGACGCCCGCTAATTCATTGGAGTAGACGATGTTCAACAAGAAGAAACCGGTGCCTCGGGTCATCATCGACCAGTTCTCGAGTTTGATCTCTGACAACGTCTCGCTGGCCGGCGATATGGCATTTGAAGAGGGGTTGAAGGTCAGTGGCACGGTGCGCGGCAACGTCTGCCACAAGCCCGGGACACACAGCCTTCTCGCACTGAGCGCCGAAGGACGAATCGAGGGCAACGTCAGCAGCTACGATGCGCTGATCGATGGCACTATCGTTGGCGACCTGGTTGTCGAACACCTACTCGAACTGCATTCCAACGCGCGAGTGCGCGGCAATATCCGCTATCGTCAGTTGAGCATGGAGAACGGTGCCGTCGTCGACGGCACGCTCAATCGAATGGATGCCGACGAGGACACCGCGCAAGTCGTCGAGCTGCCGCGGCTGCAGGTTCGCGAAGGCTGAAACGAGGGGCTGCCGGACGCAATCCAACAGTCTCTTAGCTGGTTCAAGTCGCTTCGCAGGAGCGCTATCGGATCAGCGCTGCTGCTTCCAGGCGCGGCTGGCGATCACCAGCAAAGTCACCGCAGTCAGCGGCACCGCATAGCCTATCATCGCGTCGCCAAAGGTTTCGGCAAAGGGACGCCCGGTGCTGGCCATTACCAGGTAAACCGTATAGGCGACGTAGTAGGCCACAAACAGCAGACCCTCCCAGCGGTTGATGCTGTAGCCGGTGAAAAAGATTGGCAGGCACGCCAGCGCTACCGCGATCATGACCGGGAAGTCGAAGGCCAGCGCGCTAGCGGCCACGCTGATCGCCTGCGGCGAAACCAGCGAGGCCAGGCCCAGTACGCATAGCAGGTTGAAAATATTGCTGCCGACAATGTTGCCCACGGCGATGTCGCGCTCACCGCGGATGGCGGCGAGAATCGAGGTCGCCAGTTCCGGGAGCGAGGTACCCACGGCAATGACGGTCAAGCCGATCACCAACTCCGACAGGCCCAGCGCCCGGGCCAGCGACACGGCGCCCTCCACCAGAAAGTTCGAGCCGGTTACCAGCAGCACCAGGCCGGCAAGTACCAGGCCCGCGTTGATCAGGCTGGCGTAGGGTTTGGGTTTGGCATGGAGGCCGAATTCCTTGGTGAACTCATCGTCAGCGGTTGCGGCTGCATTGGAGCGACGGCTGCTGACGATCAGGAACAGCGTATAACCGATCACAGCGGAAAACAGCAGCGCACCATCGAGGCGACTGAGCGCGCCATCCCATGCCAGGGCATAGGTAATCAGACTGGCGCCGATCATGATCGGTACGTCGAGGCGAATCAGCTGACGAGAGACGATCAGCGGCGCAATCAGCGACGTCATACCGAGAATCAGCAGCACGTTGGCGATGTTGCTCCCAAGCACGTTGCCGATGGCGATATCACCGCTGCCATTCAGTGATGCTTGCACGCTCACCGCCGTCTCCGGCGCACTGGTGCCGAAGGCGACCACGGTAAGCCCGATGATCAGTGGTGGGATGCCGAACTGCGCGGCCAGCTTGGCCGCGCCGCGCACCAATACTTCGGCGCCGGCGACAAGCAGCACCAGGCCGGCTATCAAGTACACAAACGTCATCAAGGTCACGAAAAGGTTGCTCCAGGAAGGGAAGGCAGAGGCTCAGCGCTGGTGTTTCCAGGCGCGCAGAAAGATCACCAAAAGCGTGACAACGGTCAAGGGCAAAACGTACCAGGTCATTGCATGGCGTAACAGGTTGATAGCCGGCAGGCCCGTGGAGAACATCACCAGATAAAGCGTATAGGCGAAGTAATAGCCTAGGAACATCGTGCCTTCCCAGCGGTTGATGCGGTATCCGGAGAAAAAAATCGGCAGGCAGGCCGCAAACACCGCGAGCATGACCGGCAGGTCGAAGGCCAGCGCATTAGGCGAGATGGACAGGCCGTCGGATGAAACTAGCGCCCCGGCGCCCAGTACCAACAGCAGATTGAAAATGCAGCTGCCAACGACATTGCCCACGGCGATATCCCGTTCGCCGCGGTAAACCGCCAGCAGCGAGGTCGCCAACTCTGGCATTGAGGTCCCGACGGCGATTACGGTGAGGCCGATCACCAGTTCTGACAGGCCAAGCGCACGCGCCAGGGCCACCGCTCCCTCGATCAGCAGGTTGGAGCCGAGCACCAGCAGACCCAACCCAAGCAGGACCAGCAGTAGTTGGATCGCCCAGCCGAATGGCTTGGCCCGGTCCTCCGGGCCGTACTCAATGTTGAATTCGTCCTTTTGCGCGCGCTGCTTGTCGCGCTGGCTGGCGATGACCAGGAACAGCGTGTAGAGCAGCAGAAGCGTCAGCAGAATGCAGCCGTCCAGCCGGCTGACGTTGCCATTCCACGCGAGCGCAACGGTCAGTAGCCCAGCGCCGATCATCACCGGCACGTCGAGGCGCACAAGCTGGCGTGATACCAGCAGCGGCGCCACCAGTGCCGATAGCCCGAGGATCAGGAGAATGTTGGCAATATTGCTACCGATCACGTTGCCGACGGCAATGTCGCCATTGCCGTTCATGGAGGCCTGGATGCTCACTGCCGTTTCCGGGGCGCTGGTGCCAAACGCGACGACGGTCAGGCCGATGATCAATGGCGAGATGCCGAAGCGTGCCGCCAGTTTCGCCGCGCCGCGTACCAGTGCCTCCGCACCTACTACCAGCAAGACCAGCCCGCCGATCAGGTAGGCGAATATCATCAAACTCATCAAAGCTCCGTGTGATTGAATCTGCGGGTTCTGTCAGTTCACTTCTTCGATCTTCACGTCGACAATGCCGTCTTCGAGCAGGTCGAGCCTGGCGGCGGCGACCCGCGAGAGGTCGATGATGCGTCCCGGCTCGAAGGGGCCGCGATCAACGATACGCACCGTGACCTGCTTGCCATTGTCCAGGTTGGTTACCTTCACCCGCGTGCCGAATGGCAAGGTCTTGTGCGCGGCGACCAATTCGTTCTGATTAAAGGTCTCGCCGCTGGCGGTCTCCTCGCCATGAAAGCCGCGCGCGTAATAAGAGGCCTTGCCCTGCTGGGTAAAGGTGGTCCCGGCTTTAGAGTGAGCATCCTGATTGTCGCCGCAGCCACCAAACAGGCCGAGGAACAGCGGAACAAGCAGCAGTCTTCGCATGAGCCAATCCTTCCGGGCGGGACCAATCTGATGCCGGCCAGCGGATGGGTTCTATGGCCTTCGAAAAACTTTGAGCGCTAATGGACGCAGCCGTTCAACGGTTTGGTGGGTGGTTGCAAATGCTGCGGTCCAATGGAAACGAGGCGGCCCTGGGCGGGCCGCCTCGCCCGATCAGCCCTCGAGCTTGGTCTTGAGCAGTTGGTTGACCTGTGCAGGATTGGCCTTGCCCTTGGACGCCTTCATCGCCTGGCCGACGAAGAAGCCGAACATCTTTCCGCGCTTGGCTTCGTCGCTGGCGCGGTATTGCTCGACCTGCTCGGCGTTGGCAGCGAGCACCTCATCCAGCATCTTTTCGATGGCGCCGGAATCAGTCACCTGCTTGAGGCCCTTCTTCTCGATGATATCGTCTGCCGAGCCTTCGCCGGCGGCCATGGCCTCGAACACCATCTTGGCGATCTTGCCGCTGATGGTGTTGTCCTTGATGCGCTGGATCATGCCGCCTAGGTGCTCGGCTGATACTGGCGACTGGTCAATCTCAAGATTGTCCTTGTTGAGCAGGCTGGAGAGTTCGCCCATGACCCAGTTGGCGGCCAGCTTGGCGTCACCGCAAACCTTCTGCACCGCTTCGAAGTAATCGGCCATTTCCCGGCTCGCGGCCAGCACGTCGGCGTCGTAGGCGGACAGGCTGAATTCGCGCTGGAAGCGCTCGCGCTTCTCCACCGGCAGTTCCGGCAGGCTGGCGCGTACTTCGTCGAGGAAGCGCTGCTCGATGACCACCGGCAACAGGTCGGGGCAAGGGAAGTAGCGGTAGTCGTTGGCTTCTTCCTTGCTGCGCATGGAGCGCGTTTCGTCCTTGTTCGGGTCGTACAGGCGGGTTTCCTGAACGACCTTGCCACCATCCTCGATCAGCTCGATCTGCCGCTGCACTTCGTGGTTGATTGCCTTTTCGATGAAGCGGAACGAGTTGACGTTCTTGATCTCGGCACGAGTACCGAACTCGGCTTGTCCTTTCGGACGCACCGACACGTTGCAGTCGCAGCGCAGCGAGCCTTCGGCCATGTTGCCGTCACAAATGCCGAGGTAACGCACCAGGGCATGGACGGCTTTGACGTAGGCTACTGCTTCCTTGGCGCTGCGGATGTCCGGTTCGGAGACGATCTCCAGCAGTGGCGTGCCGGCACGGTTGAGGTCAATGCCGCTCATGCCGTGGAAATCTTCATGCAGGCTCTTGCCGGCGTCTTCTTCCAGATGCGCACGGGTGATGCCGATGCGCTTCTGCGTGCCGTCTTCCAGGGTGATGTCGAGGAAGCCTTTGCCGACGATGGGGTGGTCCATCTGGCTGGTCTGGTAACCCTTGGGCAGGTCCGGGTAGAAGTAATTCTTGCGCGCGAAGATGTTCTTCCCGGCGATCTCGGCATCGATCGCCAAGCCGAATTTGCAGGCCATGCGCACGGCTTCTGCGTTGAGCACCGGCAGGGTGCCCGGCATGCCCAAATCAACCAGGCTGGCCTGGGTGTTGGGTTCGGCGCCGAATGTGGTGGCACTGCCGGAGAAAATCTTCGATTGAGTAGCGAGCTGTGCGTGAATCTCCAGCCCGATTACGGTTTCCCATTGCATCATCAATCTCCTCAGAACCCGGCCGGTGCTTGTTTGTGCCACTCGGTGACCTGTTGGTACTGGTGCGCAACATTGAGCAGGCGACCTTCCTCGAAGTACGGCGCGAGCAGCTGAACGCCTACCGGCAGGCCGTCGATAAATCCCGCCGGCATCGAGATCCCTGGGATCCCCGCGAGATTGGCGGTGATGGTGTAGATGTCTTCGAGGTAGGCGGAGACCGGGTCGGCGTTCTTCTCGCCGAGCTTCCAGGCCAGGTTCGGTGTGGTCGGGCCGAGAATCACGTCGACCTCATCGAAGGCGCTGACGAAGTCGTTCTTGATCAGGCGGCGGATCTTCTGCGCCTTCAGGTAGTAGGCGTCGTAGTAACCGGCCGAGAGCGCATAGGTGCCGACCATGATGCGCCGTTTGACCTCGTCGCCGAACCCCTCGGCGCGGGAGCGTTTGTAGAGATCGGTCAGGTCGACCGGGTTCTCGCAGCGGTAGCCGAAGCGCACGCCATCGAAACGCGACAGGTTCGAGGAGGCCTCGGCAGGGGCGATCACATAATAGGACGGTATCGCGTGCTGCATGTTCGGCAGGCTGATGTCCTTCACTGTGGCGCCGAGCTTCTTCAGCTCCTCGACGCAGGCCATGACTGCCGTGGCAATCTTGGCATCCAGGCCATCGCCAAAGTATTCCTTCGGCAGACCAATGCGCAGGCCAGTCAGTGGCTTGGTCAGAGCGGCCAGGTAATCGTCCAACGGCTGGTCGACACTGGTCGAATCCTTCGGATCAAAGCCGGCCATGGCGCCTAGCATCAACGCACAGTCCTCGGCGGTGCGGGCCAGTGGGCCGCCCTGGTCGAGGCTTGAGGCATAGGCGATCATGCCCCAGCGCGAGACGCGTCCGTAGGTGGGCTTGAGGCCGGTGAGGTTGGTCAGTGCGGCGGGCTGACGGATCGAACCGCCGGTGTCGCTGCCGGTTGCCGCCGGTAGCAGGCGCGCGGCAACTGCCGCCGCCGAGCCGCCGGAGGAGCCGCCAGGGACGCGGGTCGGATCCCAGGGGTTCTTCACTGCGCCGTAGAAACTCGACTCGTTGGCCGAGCCCATGGCGAATTCGTCCATGTTCAGCTTGCCCAGCGACACCGCGCCCGCGGCGGCGAGCCGCTCGACGACCGTAGCGTCATAGGGCGATTTGAAACCATCGAGGATCTTCGAGCCGCAGCTGGTACGCACACCATTAGTGCAGAACAGGTCCTTGTGACCGATCGGCGCGCCCAGCAGCGCGCCGTTCTCGCCATCGGCGCGGCGGGCATCGGCGGCTTTCGCCTGGGCAAGCGCCTGTTCCTCGGTGACGGTGATAAAACTGTTCAGTTGCGGGTCGAGCGTCTGGATGCGCTCGAGTAGCGAGCGGGTCAGCTCTTCTGCCGAAAAGCGCTTGTCGGCCAGCGCACGGGCGATCTCGGCGAGGGTCAGTTGATGCATGTCGGCGTCCTTCATTACTCGATCACCCGTGGAACCAGGTACAGGCCGTCTTCCACGGCCGGTGCGATCGCCTGATAGGCGTCGCGCTGGTTATGCTCGGTGACTTCATCTGCACGCAGACGCTGGTGGGTTTCCAGCGGATGGGCGAGCGGCTCGATGCCGGTGGTGTCGACCGCTTGCATGCGGTCGATCAGACCGAGGATGTTGTTCAGGGTCTCGGTGGTGCGGGGCAGGTCGTTTTCATTCAGGCCCAGGCGGGCCAGATGAGCGATCTTTTCCACCTCGGAGCGTTCAAGCGCCATCGGGATTCTCCAGCGGGAAGCGAGTCGAGTACACCTTCCGTCGGCTAAGGCCGACGCAAGCGCAGCAGCGGTCGAGCCGCGGCGGTGGGCATTCGAGCCCGGAAAAGCCATCAATCTTACATGCCTACGGCACTTGTCGGTAGCATGGCCGCGGCTTGCGGTCCGTCCGGCTATTTATCGCATCTGTTCATTTTTCGAGCAGTGGCTCACGTCTGGCCCGATGAGCGCCGACGTGCGCCTTGCCCTAAGTTCCCACCATTGTTAGAGTTTGCGGCACTTTTTTCCCCACGCGTTTGCCCCAGGGCCCTTTCTCCATGTTCAAGAAACTGCGTGGCATGTTTTCCAGCGATTTGTCGATCGACCTGGGCACTGCCAATACCCTTATTTATGTGCGCGATCGTGGCATCGTCTTGAACGAGCCGTCTGTGGTTGCCATCCGCTCCCACGGCAACCAGAAAAGTGTCGTCGCGGTCGGCACCGACGCCAAACGCATGCTCGGCCGTACCCCTGGCAACATCAACGCCATCCGCCCGATGAAAGACGGCGTGATCGCAGACTTCAGCGTCTGCGAAAAGATGCTGCAGTACTTCATCAACAAGGTTCACGAAAACAGCTTTCTGCAGCCCAGCCCTCGCGTTCTGATCTGTGTTCCGTGCAAATCCACGCAGGTCGAGCGCCGTGCAATTCGTGAGTCGGCCCTCGGTGCCGGCGCGCGCGAAGTCTTCTTGATCGAGGAGCCGATGGCGGCCGCCATCGGTGCCGGCCTGCCCGTCGACGAAGCCCGCGGTTCGATGGTTGTAGATATCGGTGGCGGCACCACCGAGATCGCGCTGATTTCGCTCAACGGCGTGGTCTACGCTGAATCCGTACGTGTTGGCGGCGATCGCTTCGACGAGTCCATCGTGACCTATGTGCGTCGCAACTACGGCAGCCTGATCGGCGAATCCACCGCCGAGCGCATCAAGCAGGAAATCGGCACTGCATTCCCGAGCAGCGATATTCGCGAAGTCGACGTTCGCGGGCGTAACCTGGCCGAAGGTGTACCGCGCAGCTTCACCCTCAACTCCAATGAAGTCCTTGAGGCGCTTCAGGAATCCCTGGCGACCATCGTCCAGGCGGTTAAGAGTGCCCTGGAGCAATCGCCACCCGAGCTGGCGTCGGATATCGCCGAGCGCGGTCTGGTGCTGACCGGCGGCGGTGCGTTGTTGCGTGACCTTGACAAGCTGTTGGCACAAGAGACCGGTCTGCCGGTCATCGTCGCCGAAGAGCCGTTGACCTGCGTCGCTCGCGGTGGCGGTCGGGCGCTCGAAATGATGGACCGTCATGCCATGGACCTGCTGTCCACGGAGTGAGCTACAAGCGATAAGCTCCAAGCGCAAGCCGAAAGCAGGGTCAGCTCTGCTCTCGGCTTGTCGCGTTTAGTTTGAAGCCTGCAGCTGTGAGGACTCGTCAATCAAACCACTATTCGCCAAAGGACCCATGCTCGGAGTGCGCCTGCTGGTGCTTTCCGTGCTCTGTGTCGCGCTGATGGTGGTCGACGCCCGCTTCGAGACGCTGAAGCCCTTGCGCAGCCAGATGGGGCTGGTGCTGACGCCTTTCTACTGGCTGGCCGACCTGCCGGTGCGTACCTGGCAGCGTGCAACCGAGCAGATCAGCAGCAGTACCAGCCTGGTGGCCGAAAACGAAAAGCTCAAGGCCGAGGCGCTGCTGATGCAGCGGCGCCTGCAAAAGCTGGCGATGCTGACCGAACAGAATGTGCGCCTGCGTGAGCTGCTCAACTCTGCAGCGCTGGTCGATGACAAGGTGATCGTCGGCGAGCTTATCGGCCTGGATCCCAATCCTTTTACACACCGCATTCTTGTCGACAAAGGCGAGCGCGACGGCGTGTTTCTCGGCCAGCCAGTGCTCGACGCCAGTGGATTGATGGGGCAGGTCGTCGAAGTCATGCCCTACGCCGCCAGGGTGCTGTTGCTGACGGACGTGACCCATAGCATTCCGGTGCAGGTCAATCGCAACGGTCTGCGGGCGATCGCTGTCGGCACAGGCAGTCCCGACTATCTCGAGTTACGTCATGTCGCCGAGACAGCCGATATCAAAAAAGGTGATCTGCTGGTCAGTTCCGGGCTGGGGCAGCGCTTTCCCAGCGGCTACCCGGTTGCTCAGGTCACCGAGGTGGTGCGCGGCTCCGGTCAGCCATTCCTCATCGTCCGCGCCATTCCCACCGCCATGCTTAACCGCAGCCGCTATCTTTTGCTGGTCTTCAGCGATTCGCGGAGTCCCGAAGAGCGTGCCACGGCCGCTGCGCAAGCGCAGGAGTCGGCCGATCGCGAGGCCGCCGAGCAGGCGGCACCTGCCCCCAATGAAGCGGCAGCGGAATCGCAAGAGCCCGAGATCGCCCCGGCTGCAGCGGGCGCGGCGGCACCGGCAAGCGAGGTGCAACCATGATCAACGGGCGGCCGAATAACGGCTGGGTCATCTGGCTATCGCTAATGCTGGCGTTGCTGCTCAGCGTGGCACCCATGCCAGCGAGCTTCGGGCTAGCGCGTCCCCTCTGGCTCGGCATGTTCATCGCTTACTGGGCGATCGCGTTGCCCCACCGCGGCGGTATGGGCGCGGCGTTTTTCTTCGGGCTGATGCTCGATGTCCTGTCCGGCACGTTGCTCGGGCAGAACGGTCTTCCGCTGATCCTGATCACCTTCCTGGTGCTGAGTCTGCAGCAGCGCCTGCGCATGTTCCCATTGCTGCAGCAGAGCTTGGTGCTATTGGTGATTCTGGGGATCGCTCAACTGGTGCAGCTGTGGCTCAACACGCTGACTGGCAATCGCCCGCCGACGCTGCTGTTCCTCATCCCTGTGCCGGTCAGCGCGCTGCTCTGGCCCTGGGTATTCGTCGCCCTGCAATGGGCTCGGCGTCGCTTCAACGTCTACTGAGCCGCCGTGCTTTCGGGCATCGCCTGGATATGCGAACCTGCTTCGCTCTTTTCCCCAAGGAGCCGGCATGCCTGCATTGTTTCTCGCCTCCGCGTCACCACGACGCCGTGAACTGCTGACGCAGATCGGCGTTCCGTTTTCCCTGCTTTCGGTTTCCATCGACGAGACGCCCGCTTTAGCGGAATCGCCAGATATCTACGTGCAGCGCCTGGCGCGCGAGAAAGCGTTGGCGGGCCTGGCGCTGGCCGGGGATGCCTCGGCCTGCGTGCTGGGCGCCGATACCACGGTGGTGCTGGATCAGCAGATTCTCGGCAAGCCGGCCGACAAAGCGGACGCGCTAGTGATGCTGCAGGCGTTGTCCGGCCGCGAGCATCAGGTGATGACTGCGGTCGCGCTGGCCAGCCAGTCGGGCTGCGTGGTTCGGCTGGTCACCAGTCGGGTACGCTTCCGCTCGATTCGGCCCGACGAGATGGAGGCCTATTGGGCCAGCGGCGAGCCGCAGGACAAAGCGGGCAGCTACGCCATTCAGGGTTGGGGCGCAATTTTCGTCAGCGCGTTGGAGGGCAGCTACTCGGGCGTCGTCGGCCTGCCGTTATGCGAAACGGCACAGATGCTCGCCGCACATGGGATCGAGTACTGGACTAAAAGCTCCGTTTAGAGCCTGTGGCTTGGCGGCGTATGCCGTTAGAATCGAACCAATCCGTCAGCTTCGGCTGGTTCATCCGCCCATCGGCCGAGAATAACAATGAGCGAAGAGATCCTGATGAACATCACCCCCATGGAATCGCGGGTGGCGGTGGTGGAGAACGGTGTCCTGCAGGAGGTGCATGTCGAGCGCACCCAGCGTCGCGGCATCGTTGGCAACATCTACAAGGGCAAGGTGGTGCGGGTGCTCCCCGGCATGCAGGCGGCGTTTGTCGACATCGGCCTGGAACGCGCCGCCTTTATTCATGCTTCGGAAATATCCAGTCGTGAAGGCAACGCGGTCGAACCCATCAGCGCGCTGGTCCATGAGGGGCAGGCGCTGGTGGTGCAAGTCACCAAGGACCCGATCGGTACCAAGGGCGCGCGGCTGACCACGCAGTTGTCGATACCCTCACGCTATCTGGTCTACATGCCCAAGACCAGCCATGTCGGGATCTCCCTGCGCATCGAAGAAGAAGCCGAGCGTGACCGACTCAAACAGGTGGTCGCCGAGTGCGTCGCGGCCGAAGGCATCAAGGAAACTGGCGGGTTCATCCTGCGCACCGCCGCCGAGGGGGCCGGCAGCGATGAAATCCTCATGGACATTCGCTATCTGCGCCGCCTGTGGGAACAGATCGACGGCCAGATGAAAACCGCCGGCGCGCCCTCGGTCATCTATGAAGATCTGTCGCTCGCCATGCGCACCCTCCGCGACCTGGTCAATCCGCGTATCGAGAAGATTCGCATCGACTCGCGCGAGAACTTCCAGAAGGTCAGCCAGTTCGTCGGCGAGCTGATGCCTGAGCTGAGTGAACATCTTGAGCATTACCCAGGCGAACGGCCGATCTTCGATCTCTATAGCGTCGAGGACGAGATCCAGAAGGCGCTCGAACGCAAGGTCATGCTCAAGTCCGGCGGTTACCTGATCATCGACCCGGCCGAGGCGATGACCACCATCGATGTAAATACTGGCGCCTTTGTTGGTCATCGGACGCTTGAGGAAACCATCTTCAAGACTAACCTGGAGTCGGCCACCGCCATTGCTCGCCAGTTGCGGCTGCGCAATCTCGGCGGGATCATCATCATTGACTTCATCGACATGGAGGACGAGGAACATCGGCGGCAGGTCTTGCGTACGCTGGAAAAGCAGCTGGAGCGTGACCACGCCAAGACCAACATCATCGGCATTACCGAGTTGGGCCTGGTTCAGATGACCCGCAAGCGCACGCGCGAGAGCCTTGAGCAGGTGCTGTGCGAGCCCTGCCTGTGCTGCCAAGGGCGCGGCAAGTTGAAAACGCCGGAAACCGTTTGCTACGAGATCTTCCGTGAAATCCTGCGCGAGGCGCGCGCCTACCAACCCGAAGGCTACCGTGTGCTGGCGAACCAGAAGGTTATCGATCGGCTGCTCGATGAGGAGTCGGGCAATGTGGCGGACCTCGAAAGCTTTATCGGTCGTTCGATCAAGTTCCAAGTCGAAACCATGTACTCCCAGGAACAGTACGACGTGGTGCTGCTCTGAATAGATGCAAACCTAGCCATCCGGCCCTGGAAGGGTGGAGCGCATCCGTATGAGTCGGCTTCTGGCCCTTGTGCTCGTTTTCCTGCGCCGCAGCCTCTGGCTGGGCGCAATCGGGCTGATGCTGCTTGCGCTCTATGTGAGTCTTGGCCGGCAATTGGTCCCGCTGGTAGCCGAGTATCGCCTCGAAATCCAGGACAAGGCGCATGAGCTGCTGGATATGCCGGTCGCGCTCGGCAGGCTGGAAGGTCGCTGGGAGGGCTTTTCGCCGCGGTTACTGGGGCACGATGTGATTCTAGGCGAAGGCGATGCAGCGGTGCGGCTGGATCGCCTGGCGTTGGTGCCGGACGTTGCGGCCACTCTCCTGTCCCGTCAGCTGCAACTGAAGGCCATCGAGTTCACCGGTGTCCATCTGAGTCTGGTGCAAAACGCCGAAGGCAAATGGCGTATCGATGGGCTGCCTGAACGCGACGAACAACCGCCGGCCGACCCGGCAAAGCTTTTTGCCGAGCTGCAGCGAATTCGAAGTCTGCGGCTTCTGGATAGCCAGATTACTTTCGAGGCGCATGCCGAAGCGCCGCTGACCCTGACGTATGCCAACCTGGAGCTGCGCATCGCCGGCGAGCGCTTGCGCCTGGATGGTCGTGTATTGCTGCCGAATGGCCAGCCACTGAGCCTGGGGGCCCAGGCGCAGGTGCAAACAAACGACTGGCAGGCCAGTGAGGCCAAGCTCTATCTGAGCCTGCCGCAGAGCGATTGGGCCGCCTGGGTGCCGGCGGGCCTGGCCGGCAGCTGGAGCCTTGAGCAGCTCCAGGCTGGCGGCGAGATATGGATTGACTGGCGCGCACAGGGATTGGCGCGGGCGGTGGCTCGATTGAATGCGCCGACACTGCAATTGAGGCGACAGCAACGTGATCCCGTGCTGATTGAGGATCTAGCTGTGAACGCTTATCTCGATCGGGCGGCTGATGGCTATCGCTTGCAGCTCGATGGCCTGGCCTTCACGCTCGAAGGGGAGCGCTGGCGGGATACCGCAGTAGTGATCCAACAACACGCCGCCGAAGATCGCTGGCGTCTGCAGGCCGATCACCTTGCTGTCGGGCCGGTGGCGGCTCTGGTTCACGCCGTGGCGCCATTGCCTGAGCTGGCAAACGAGTATCTGCTCGGGCTGGCACCGAGCGGGACGCTGCGCAATCTGCAGCTCGACTATCGCCCGGCGGCGCCCAGCGCCGAGCAATTGGTGTTCTCTGCCAATCTCGATTCGGTCAGCATCAGTGCACACAACTGGGTGCCTGCCGTGCGCAACGTCAGCGGCGCCGTACAGGGCACTCTTTCCGGGGGCGAGCTGCGTTTCGATAATCGTGATTTCGCGCTGCATCTGGCCCAGCTATTCCCGCGTCCCTGGGAGTACCATCGTGCCCGTGGCAGCCTACGCTGGACGCTGGATGACCAGGCCGTCACGCTCGCCGCGCCCTATCTGCAGGTCGACGGTGAAGAGGGGCGCATCGCCGGCGATTTCCTGATCCGCCTGATGCGCGATCCGGCGGTAGAAGATTACATGGACCTGCGGGTCGGCATCTCTGACGGGGATGCTCGCTACACGCAAAAGTATCTGCCGACACGTTCGCCCGCGCTGAGCCCGGCGTTGAGCGAGTGGCTGAATACGGCGATTCGCGGTGGCACGGTCGAGCAGGGCTACTTTCAGTATCAGGGCGCGCTGGCTGCGGGCGCTGACGACACCGCGCGGAGCCTGAGCCTCTATTTCAAGGTGAAAGATGCCGAGCTTGCGTTTCAACCCGGCTGGCCGGTGTTGCGCGAAGGTCGCGGCGAGGTGCTGATCGAAAATAGGGGCGTGCGGGTACGCCTGGCTGAGGCACGCATGCTCGACAGCCTTGTACATGACGCCACGGCCGAAGTTCCTCGCAACCGTGGCGCTCAGCCACTGCGGTTAGATGTCGAGGGTCAGGTGGATGGCTACCTGCGAGATGCGTTGGCGCTGATGCAGGTGGCGCCGATCGGCACCGGTGAACTGTTCGCCGGCTGGCGTGGTGATGGCCCGTTGAGCGGGACGCTCGAACTGGGTATTCCACTGGCCCAGGGCGGTCGGCCTCAGGTTGTGGCCGAGTTTGCCAGCAGCGATGCGTCACTGTTCATCGCGCAGGCGGATCTGCAGCTCGAAGCGCTGGGCGGTGAGTTTCGCTATGACAGTGAGCAAGGTTTCAGTGCAAAGACATTTCGTGGCCGTACGCTGGGCGCCTCGGTACAAGGCAAGGCAATCGCCACTGGAAAGCCAGGCAAGCCATCCACACGGATCGAGGCGTCCGGCACGGTAACGTTGGATCGCCTTCTGGCGTGGCGAAAAATCGAACAACCGCTGCCGGCTTCGGGGGATCTGCCGCTGCGGCTGACGCTTTTACTGGGCGGTACCGAGAACCGTCTTCAGGTGGATTCGTCGTTGTTGGGTACCGAGCTGGCGCTTCCGGCGCCGTTCGGCAAGGCATCCAAGGAGCGGCGCGATACCACGCTGCGAATGACCCTGGGTGGCGAGCGCCAGCGTTACACGCTCAGACACGACGCACTGGCGGCGCTGACCTTCGTCGCGCCGACCGGCAATTGGAGCGAGGGCGGCGGTGAACTGGTGTTGGGCGGCGCGGCGGCGAACCTGCGCACAGACCAGGGCCTTTATGTTCGCGGCGATATTTCGCGCTTCGATCTGAGCGAATGGCAAGCGCTGCTGGCGACCTACGGCGAGGCCTCGACGAATGAGACGGGGGCCTCGATGTTGCGCCAGGTCCAGCTCGATATCGGCACCTTCGAGGGCTTCGGCACTCAGATCGACAATCTCGGAGTCGCCGTGCAGCGACTTCCCACAGGCTGGTTGCTCGGACTGGATAGTGAGACCGTCATCGGCGCCGTTCGCCTGCCGGATAACGGCAGTGAGCCCATCGCGCTGGATCTGTCGCGATTGCGTCTGCCAGCGGCCGCCACGGATGAAACGCAGGCGCAGCCCAGCGATGCGCTGGCCGATGTCGATCCGAAGCGCCTGCCGGCCATGGATATTGCCGTAGCCGAGTTGCTGCGGGGCGAGGAGTCGCTGGGTGCATGGTCGTTGAAGGTGCGGCCGAGCGCGGAGGGGGTGGCGTTCTCAGATCTCGATCTGGATCTCAAGGGTTTGAAACTTGGTGGCAACGGTGGCTGGAGTGGATCGCGAACCTGGTACAAAGGGCGGCTGGAGGGGGCGAATCTCGCCGATGTACTGCTGGCCTGGGGTTTCGCGCCTTCAACTACCAGCGAGGATTTTCGCTTGGACGTGGACGCCAGCTGGCCGGGCTCGCCGGCATTCTTCGCGCTGAATCGGTTGTCCGGCCAACTCGACGCTCGGCTGCGTAATGGCCAACTTCGCGAGGTGGATGGCGGCGCGCAGGCGCTGCGGGTGTTTGGTCTGCTCAATTTCGATTCAATTGGTCGGCGGCTGCGACTGGACTTCTCGGATCTGTTCAGCAAGGGCTTGAGCTACGACCGGATCAAGGCCGAGCTGGTCGCGACCGACGGTATCTACGTGACCTCTCAGCCGCTGACGGTCACCGGGCCGTCCAGTAATCTGGAGCTGGATGGCAAGCTGGATCTGGTCAATGATCGTATCGATGCAAAGCTGCTGGTGACGCTTCCGGTCAGCAACAACTTGCCGCTGGCGGCATTGATTGTTGGCGCGCCGGCCATTGGCGGCGCCCTGTTCGTCGTCGACAAGTTGCTGGGGGACAAAGTCGCGCGCTTCGCGACGGTCCAATACAAGGTCGAGGGCCCTTGGCAGGCGCCCAAAATTACCTTCGACAAGCCTTTCGAGAAGCCCAACTGAGGATTGTTTTGTGCAGTTGGCCGAGCGTACGGAGAGTATCCATCCATGACCCTAGCCGTTATTCAGATGGTCAGCCAGGCCGACATCCAGGCGAATCTAGCGGTCGCCAGACGCTTGTTGGAGCAGGCCGCCGAGGCCGGTGCACGGCTCGCGGTGTTGCCGGAGAACTTCGCCGCTATGGGACGGACCGATCTGCCGGCGGTCGGCCGCGCCGAAGCCGAGGGGATCGGGCCGATACTGCCATGGTTGAAACGGACTGCACGTGACCTCAGGTTATGGATAGTCGCCGGCACGCTGCCGCTGCCACCTGATGACCAGCCGCAATCGAAGGTCCAGGCCTGCTCGCTGCTGGTCGATGATCAGGGCCAGCGCGTTGCGCGGTACGACAAGCTGCACCTGTTCGACGCTGAAGTCAGTGATGCGCGCGGGCGCTATCGGGAATCGGACGACTACGCGGCGGGAGAGCGCTTGGTGGTGGTCGATACACCGGTGGGCCGACTGGGCATGACGGTGTGTTACGACCTGCGTTTCGCCGAGCTGTATTCGGCGCTGCGACTGGCCGGTGCTGAGTTGATTAGCGCTCCTTCGGCTTTTACCAGCGTGACAGGCCAGGCGCATTGGGAGATGTTGATACGCACGCGGGCCATCGAGACTCAATGCTATATGCTGGCTGCAGCGCAGGGTGGCGAACACCCTGGCGGGCGGCTTACCCACGGTCATTCGTCTATCGTGGATCATTGGGGGAGTGTGCTGAGCAAACATACAACTGGCGAAGCGGCATTGGTTGCCGACCGAGACACTGCCGAACAGGCGGCTACGCGCCTGCGCATGCCAGTGCTGAGCCATCGCCGATTCACCGCGCCCCGCATTGTCTCGGGCACTTTGGAGTAGATATGAGTGAACTGTTGTTACCTGTCACCGAGCGCCTGCTGACGCCGGGCGGGCTGGGCCTCGACGATCTGCCAGGCTTGCTCGGCGAGCTGGCTGGTCCCGGTATCGATGCCGCAGATCTGTATTTTCAGGATCAGGTGACCGAGTCCTGGGTGCTGGAAGACGGCATCGTCAAAGAAGGCGGTTTTCACCTCGAGCAAGGCGTGGGCGTTCGCGCGCTGTCGGGCGAAAAGACCGGCTTCGCCTACAGCAATGCGATCACTGCCGATGCGCTGCGCCAGGCCGCCGAAGCGGCCCGCTCGATCGCCCGCGGCGGTCAGCAGGGCCGTGTTCAGGTGCTGTCGAAGGCCACCTTCACGTCGCTGTATGACCGGGACAACCCGCTGGATGGGCTCGGCCGGGCGGAAAAGGTCGAGCTGCTCAAGCGGATTGACGTCGCCACGCGGGCGCTGGATCCACGCATCAAACAGGTCACTGTGAGCCTGGCAGGCGTCTGGGAGCACATTCTGGTGGCCGGTCTGGACGGCGGCATGGCGGCCGATATACGCCCGCTGGTGCGCTTCAACGTCAGCGTCATCGTCGAACAGAGCGGGCGCCGCGAGCGCGGCGGGCATGGTGGCGGCGGACGTACCGGATATGATTACTTCCTCAGCGAAGACCGGGCGATGGGTTATGCCCGGGAGGCGCTGCGACAGGCACTGGTGAATCTCGAAGCCGTTGCGGCGCCAGCGGGTACTTTGCCGGTGGTGCTGGGGCCGGGCTGGTCGGGCGTGTTGCTGCACGAGGCCGTCGGTCACGGGCTGGAAGGCGATTTCAATCGCAAGGGCAGTTCGGCCTATAGCGGCCGAATCGGCCAGCAGGTCGCCTCCAAGCTGTGCACCATCGTCGATGATGGCACCCTGGCCAACCGCCGTGGCTCGCTGAGCGTCGATGACGAAGGCACACCGACTCAGTGCACCACGCTGATCGAGAACGGAATACTCAAAGGCTACATTCAAGACAAGCTTAACGCGCGCTTGATGGGCGTTGCTCCCACCGGCAACGGCCGGCGCGAATCATACGCGCACCTGCCGATGCCACGGATGACCAACACCTATATGCGGGCGGGCGAAAGCGACCCCGAGGAAATTATCCGCTCGGTGAAGAGGGGCATCTACTGCGCGAGCCTTGGCGGCGGGCAGGTGGACATCACCAGCGGCAAGTTTGTGTTTTCGACCAGTGAGGCCTATCTGATCGAAGACGGCAAGATTACCGCGCCAGTGAAAGGCGCTACCCTGATCGGCAACGGGCCGGAGGTGATGAACAAGGTTTCGATGGTCGGTACCGACCTGGCTCTGGACAGTGGTGTCGGCACCTGCGGCAAGGATGGCCAGTCGGTGCCGGTCGGCGTTGGTCAGCCGACCTTGAAGATAGACGGCATAACGGTGGGAGGAACAGGGGCCTGACGGATGCTTCAGCTTCAAGCCAGCGCGAGGTGCGCTTTGTTACTGTGTCGCTTGAAGCGTAAAGCTTGCAGCTGCTTGGTTAGCGCAGCCCGCGCTGGGTCTCGTCCAGCTCGCGGATGTACTTGAAGATCTTGCGGGTGGCGGCTGGCGGCTTGTTTCGCGCCGCTTCGTGCTGGGCATGGCGGATCAGCCCACGCAGGTGCTGACGGTCGGCCTCTGGGTAGTCAGTAACGAAGGCTTCGAGGGTCTCGTCGTTACCGGCGATCAGGCGGTCGCGCCAGCGTTCCAGTGCATGGAAGCGCTCGTTGTATTGGCGGGTTGAGGCATCGAGTTGGTCGACCAGAGCCAGAATGGCGTCGACGTCCTGATCGCGCATCAGCTTGCCAATGTATTGCAGGTGGCGTTTGCGCGCGATATGAGCCGTGTGCTTCGGCGCATCGGCCAGCGCCTTGCGCAGTGCATCGGTGAGTGGCAGACGGTCTAGGACATCGGGCTTGAGGGTCGTGAGGCGTTCACCCAGCTCCTGGAGGGCGTGCAGCTCACGCTTGACCTGGGTTTTGCTTTTCTCCTCGAAGCCGTCGAGATCGGAAATATCAGGCATGGGGCTGGTCCAGTAGGAAATGCCGCCATGATAACAGCAGCCTTGCTGCGGAGCTCAATCGAGCACCCTTGGCTGCGACTTGATCGAATCAGTTGTTGGAGTGTTTATGAGTGAAATTGAGGGGATCGGTCCGCACGCGTTACCTGGATTGCGCGAAAAGGTCGCGCGGATCATAGAGGAGGCCAGCCGACAGGGCGCGAGTGCCTGCGAAGTGTCCGTCTCGATGGAGCAGGGCCTATCAACGACGGTCCGCCAGCGTGAAGTAGAGACGGTCGAGTTCAATCGCGACCAGGGCTTCGGCATCACGCTCTACGTCGGCCAGCGCAAAGGTTCGGCCAGTACCACCGGCAGCGGTGACGAGGCGATTCGAGAAACGGTGGCAGCCGCGCTAGCGATCGCCAAACATGCCTCCGAAGACGAGTTTGCCGGCCTCGCCGATCCGGCATTAATGGCGACGGACGTGCCGGAGCTGGATCTTTACCACCCTTGGAGCATTTCGCCCGACGAGGCGGTAGAGCTGGCGCTCAGCTGCGAGGCGGCGGCCTTCGCCACCGACAAACGCATCCTCAATGCCGACGGTACCAGCCTGAGCACTCACCAGGGCTGCCGGGGTTACGGCAATAGTAATGGCTTCATCGGAGCCTACTGCAGCACCCGCCACAGTCTTAGCAGCGTGATGATCGCCGAGGCCGAAGGGCAGATGCAGCGGGATTACCACTACGATGTCTCCCGTGTCGCTGGTGACCTGGCGTCCGCCGAGTCTATTGGTCGACGTGCCGCCGAGCGCGCGGTTCGCCGCCTGGGTGCCCGTCCCGTACCGACCTGCGATGTCCCGGTGCTGTTCTCGTCGGAACTGGCGACGGGGCTGTTCGGCCATTTCCTCGCTGCGATTTCGGGCGGCAATCTTTATCGAAAGTCTTCTTATCTGGAAGACGCGTTGGGACAAACGCTATTTCCCGAGTGGTTAAGCCTCGACGAGCGTCCGCATCTGCCGCGCGGATTGGCCAGTTCGGCCTATGACGGCGATGGGCTGGCGACCTATGCCAAGCCGTTCGTCGAGAACGGCAAACTGCTCTCCTATGTGTTGGGCACCTATTCTGGGCGCAAGTTGGGCATGCCCAGCACTGCCAATGCCGGCGGCGTGCACAACCTTTTCGTCACTCACGGTGATGAAGATCAGGCGGCTTTGATTCGTCGTATGGGACGCGGATTGCTGGTCACCGAGCTGATGGGGCAGGGCTTGAACCTGGTTACGGGAGACTATTCGCGTGGTGCCGGCGGCTTCTGGGTCGAAAACGGTGAAATTCAGTTCCCGGTGCAAGAAGTCACTATCGCGGGCAACCTGCGTGAAATGTTCCGTCAGATCGTCGCGGTGGGTTGCGATGTTGAGACGCGTAGCAGCATTCACACCGGGTCTGTGCTGATCGAGCGGATGAAGGTGGCGGGGAGTTAAAGCCGCAACCTGGAAGCCGATGGAAAGCTAGACGGAATAGCAGCTGTAAGCTTGAAACTAAAAGTTGAAAAGGCTTGGTCGGGCTCGACACTGTTTCGCTTCCAGCTTCCAGCTTCCAGCTCTGCTACTCGCCCTCCTCGAAATAGTCTTCGATCAGCGCGGTCAACGCCTCGAGTGCCTCTTGGTCCTGTTCGCCCTGGGTGTGTAGGTGCAGGGTGGTGCCTTTGCTGGCGGCAAGCATCATGACGGCCATGATGCTTTTGCCATCGATGAGGCTAGCAGGACAGCGCCCGACGCGGATGTCACAGGGATACCGGCTAGCGACACCAACAAACTTGGCGGCCGCGCGGGCATGCAGGCCCAGCTTGTTGATGATGATGATTTCGCACGAAGGCATGTAAGTTCCTAAGCCAGGTCGCGGTGGCGGACCTGGACGTTCTTCAGGGGTTCGCGCAGTGCCTGCCCGAGTCGCTCAGCAAGATAAACCGAGCGGTGGTGCCCACCCGTGCAACCGATAGCGACAGTGACATAGGCGCGATTACTGGCTGCGAAGCGCGGAAGCCATTTGCTCAGATAGCCAAGGATGTCCTGAAACATCTCTTCAACATCCGCTTGCGTGGCGAGGTAATCGATGACGGGCTGATCCAATCCCGAAAAATCGCGCAGGTCAGCCTTCCAGTACGGGTTGGGTAGGCAGCGCACATCAAACACCAAGTCGGCATCAACCGGCATGCCGCGCTTGAAGCCAAATGATTCGAAGAGAAACGCCGTGCCCGGTTCAGGCTTGTTGAGTAGGCGCAGCTTTAGCGTGTCGCGTAACTGGTACAGGTTGAGGTGCGTCGTGTCGATCTTCAGGTCGGCGTGATCGATGATGGGAGCCAGCAGCAGCTCTTCGTCACGGATGGCTTCGGCCAGGGAGCGGTTCTGATTGGTCAACGGGTGACGCCTGCGCGTTTCCGAGAAGCGCTTGAGTAGCGTCTCGTCGGCGGCGTCGAGGTACAGCACATCGCATTGAATATAGCGGGCGCGAACGTCCTTGAGCAGTTCGGGAAAGCGCTTCAGCTGGCTGGGCAGATTGCGCGCATCGATAGAGACCGCGACCTGCGGTTGTAGCAGTTCCGTGTGCAGCAGCGCCCGTTCTGCCAACTCAGGCAGAAGGCCGGCGGGCAGGTTGTCGATGCAGTAGAAGCCGTTGTCCTCGAGCACATCGAGCGCCGTGCTCTTGCCGGAACCGGAGCGGCCGCTGACGATGATCAGGCGCATTGCGGCGTCATGTTCGACAGGGCGCGGGCTTGATCGCCATGCTGTACGCAGCGCGGGTAGGGTAGGAGTTGGCAGGTTATGGGCACGTCTCTTCCTCACTCAGCGTAGGGCGATGGAATGCCGTTCCGCCAGCAGGGCCTCGGTCGCGGCCACGGCGAAACGTCAACAGGCCCTAGCGACCGCTCTGAATATCGACGACGGCCTGATACAGGTCCGGTCCCGTATTGGCCTGACGCAGGCGTTCGCGGACCTCTTCGCGGTCCAGCATGCTGGCGATCTGCCGAAGCAGCTCAAGGTGTTCGTCGGTCGCCGCTTCCGGCACCAGCAGGACGAACAGCAGGTCGACCGGCGCACCATCAATGGCATCGAAATCCACCGGCGTATCGAGCCGCAGCACCGCGCTGAGCGGTGACGTACAGCCGGGCATACGGCAATGAGGAATGGCAATTCCATTGCCGAAGCCGGTGGAGCCGAGCTTCTCACGGGCAATGAAGCTTTCGAAGATGGCTTGGGAGTCGAGGTCTGGAAGGTCTCGGCCAAGCACTTTGGCGATCTGTTCCAGGACGCGTTTCTTGCTGCCGCCCGGTACGTTCACCAAGGAACGTCCGGGGGTCAGTATGTTTTCGATTCGGATCATGATGGGTCAGCGAGCTAGGGCGCCCTGGTTATGGTCGAGCTGTTTTTCTTTGTGCTTGATGAGCTGCCGGTCCAGCTTGTCGGCAAGCAGGTCTATAGCGGCGTACATGTCGCCATGTTCGGCATTGGCGACGACTTCGCGTCCAGCTACATGCAGCGTGGCTTCGGCTTTCTGCTTGAGTTTCTCGACCTGAAGGATCACCTGGATGGCAATGATGCGATCAAAATGCCGCTCCAGTCGGTCGAACTTCTCCTCGACGTAGTCACGCAGGGCGTCTGTGATTTCCAGGTGAAGGCCAGTGATGTTTATTTGCATACTGCATCTCCTTTTTGCCACATGCGGATTGGCGGGATAGGTACCCGCCACCGGAAGACATCAATCAGGTCGCCTGGCATTTACATCAACCGCTTACGCTCGCTGGATGGCGCAATACCGAGTGACTCGCGGTACTTGGCGACAGTGCGGCGCGCGACTTGAATACCCTGTGCCTCCAGTAGATCAGCGATCTTGCTGTCGCTCAATGGCTTTTTGGCGTTTTCCGCAGCGACCAGCTTCTTGATCATTGCCCGTATCGCTGTGGACGAGCATTCGCCGCCTTCGGCTGTGCTGACGTGGCTGGAGAAGAAGTATTTTAGTTCGTAGATGCCGCGGGGCGTATGCATGAATTTCTGCGTCGTGACCCGCGAAATCGTCGACTCATGCATCCCTACCGCCTCTGCGATGTCATGTAGCACCAGAGGCTTCATGGCTTCATCGCCGTGTTCGAAGAAGCCGCGCTGGTGCTCGACAATCTGCGTGGCGACCTTCATCAGTGTTTCGTTGCGGCTGAGCAGGCTCTTGATGAACCAGCGCGCCTCCTGCAACTGGTTACGCATGAAGGTGTTGTCGGCGCTGGCGTCAGCACGCTTGACGAAGCCGGCATACTGCGCGTTCACCCGCAGGCGCGGCATCGCTTCCTGATTCAGCTCGACCAGCCAGCGGCCATTGTGCTTGCGCACGATCACGTCGGGCACGACGTACTCCGGCTCGCCTGCTTCGATCTGTGAGCCGGGGCGGGGATTGAGCGTCTGTATCAGATCGATGACCTGGCGCAGCTCGTCCTCCTTGAGCTTCATGCGGCGCATCAGCAGGCTGTAGTCGCGACTGCCGAGGACATCCAGGTAATCACTCACCAGCTGCGTCGCCTCACCCAGCCACGGTGTCCGCTCGGGAAGCTGGCGAAGTTGCAACAGCAAGCATTCGCGCAGGTCTCGTGCACCGATGCCGGCCGGTTCGAATTGCTGAATGCGCCGCAGCACCACCTCAATCTCATCGAGTTCGATTTCAAATTCCGGATCAAACGACTCGAATACCTCTTCGAGGGTTTCGTCGAGATAGCCCTGCGGGTTGATGCAGTCGATCAGGGTGGTGGCGATGAGGCGGTCGGTATCGCTCATGGGTGCGAGGTTGAGCTGCCAGAGCAGATGACTCTGCAGGCTTTCGCCGGTGGAGGTGCGGCTGGTGAAATCCCATTCATCATCATCACTGCTGGGCAAGCTGCTGGCGCTAGTCTGGTAGATGTCTTCCCAGGCGGTGTCTACCGGCAGTTCGTTAGGGATGCGCTCGCCCCAGTCGCCTTCCTCAAGGTTCTCCACCGTGTTGATGGGTTCCTCGTAGTGATTGTCTGGCTCGCTCTGCTCGGTGGAAGTGCTTTCCGGCTTCTTCTCGATCGACTCGGCCATCGGGTCGGAGTTATCGAAGTCGTCCCCGTCCTCTTCGCGTTCGAGCATGGGGTTGGAGTCCAGCGCTTCCTGGATCTCCTGCTGCAGATCGAGCGTGGATAACTGGAGCAATCGTATGGCTTGTTGCAGCTGCGGTGTCATCGTCAGCTGCTGGCCCATCTTCAGGACTAGCGATGGTTTCATGGCAGAGGACTTCGAACCTTGTTTGCCGGCGCAACCGCGCCTGTTCCGATTTCGCTGGCGCTGCTGGCGCCGATGTAAGCAAATTATATGCCTGCTTCAGAAGCCTTTGCCTAGCCCTAGACGATCGTCTCGGTCGAAAAAACCGGTGTCAGAGTCGGAATTCGTGCCCGAGGTAAACTTCCTTGACCAGCTGGTTGGCTAGGATCGTTTCCGCATCGCCCTCGGCGATCAGTTGGCCGTCGTTGACGATGTAAGCGGTTTCGCAGATGTCCAGCGTCTCGCGTACGTTGTGATCGGTGATGAGCACGCCGATGCCCTTGGCCTTCAGATGATGGATGATCTGTTTGATGTCACCAACCGAGATCGGGTCGACACCGGCGAAGGGTTCGTCAAGAAGGATGAACTTGGGCGCAGTGGCCAGCGCGCGAGCAATCTCGACGCGACGTCGCTCGCCGCCGGAAAGGCTCATGCCGAGGCTATCGCGGATGTGGTGGATGTGGAATTCCTGTAGCAGCCCTTCCAGCGCCTGCTGGCGACCGCTGCGATCGAGATCTTTGCGGGTTTCCAGGATCGCCATGATGTTATCGGTCACCGACAGCTTGCGGAAGATCGAGGCTTCCTGCGGCAGGTAGCCGATGCCGGCCCGGGCGCGGCCATGCATGGGCAGATGGGTGACATCCTGCTCATCGATCAGTACGCGCCCCTGATCGGCTTTTACCAGGCCTACGATCATGTAGAAACAGGTCGTCTTGCCAGCGCCGTTGGGTCCTAGAAGGCCGACGATCTGTCCGCTTTCGATGGACAGACTGACATCGCGTACGACCTGACGGCTCTTGTAGCTTTTCGCCAAGTGCTGGGCCTTCAGAATTGCCATTACTCGGTCTGCTCCGCTGCCGGTTGTTCTTTCTTGCGCGGCTGGATGACCATATCCACGCGAGGGCGCGGCGTGGTGACATCGGTATTGGTGGCCCGGCCGGCGTTGACGATCTGCCGCTGAGTGTCGTAGACGATCTTTTCGCCTTCGAAGGTGTTGCCTTCCTGTACGACTTTTGCCTGATCGATCAGCACGATGCGCTCGTTTGCGGCGAAATACTGGATAGTCAGGCCGTACGCCTTGACGATTTCCTTATCCACCGCTGGCTTCTGCTCGTAGTAGGCGGGTTTGCCAATGGAGGTGAAGACCTCGACATCACCGTTGCTGTTCTGAGTGATGGTCACGGTGTCACCGGTGATCTTCATCGTGCCCTGGGTGATGACTACGTCGCCGCGATACACGGCAACGCCCTGTCGATCGTCCAGCTCCGCCGTGTCGGCCTGGACGCGGATGGGCTGGTTGCGGTCCTCCGGAAGCGCATGGGCATTCGAGCCGAGCAGAAAGATGCTCAAGCCGATCAGAAGGGGGAAAGTCTTAACGCAGCTCATGCTGGCCTCTTACATTGGATAGCAGGAGCATCCTGCCTTCATTCAGATACGCTTTCATACCCGTAGCGGTCGTTACGCCGTTCGCGGCGACGATTCTAACGGGTTGGCGGGTCTCGGCATAATCCTTCTCGGGAAGCACTGTCATTCGGCTGCTGGTGACAATGGTCGGGCGTCCCTTAGCATCGGTGCGTTCGATCCTGACGTTATCGATCAGCTCGACTTCCTCGCCTTGCGGGCCGACTTCACCGCGCTCGCTGGTCACGTGCCACGGCAGCTCCGAGCCCCGGTAGGACCGCAGATCGGGGCGGGTCAGCAAACTGATGTCCGTGGCCTTGATGTGCTCCACTTTCTCGGCGGACAGCTCATAGTTGCGCTTGCCATCCGGCTGGTATTGGACGGTTCGAGAGTTGATCACGTAGAAGTCGATCGGTGACTCCTCGCCTTGTGCCACCGGGGCTTCCTGCATAAAGCTCTCGGGGCGAATGTTCCAGTAGCCGACCGCGACCAGAAGCAGGGCGATTAGCAGAAGGATGGCGGGAAAGCGGATTCTGCTCAGCATTGAAACCTCTAAAGATAGGCGGCCTGAGCGGCTTCGAGGCTGCCTTGGGCGCGCATGATCAGTTCGCAGAACTCTCGTGCCGCGCCCTCGCCACCGCGGGCGGCGGTCACGCCGTGTGCATGCTGGCGGACAAAAGCATCGGCACTGGCGACAGCCATGCCCAGGCCGACGCGGCGGATGACCGGCAGGTCTGGCAGATCGTCACCCAGGTAGGCGACTTCAGCGTAGTCGAGTCCGAGTTCGGCGAGCAATTCATCGAGCACTACGAGCTTGTCCTCGCGCCCCTGGTACAGGTGCTGAATACCCAGGTTCTGCGCGCGACGCTCGACCACCGGTGTTTTACGCCCGCTGATGATCGCGGTGCGTACGCCGGAGTTGATCAGCATCTTGATGCCGTGACCATCGAGCGTGTTGAAGGTCTTGAACTCGCTACCATCGACGAGAAAGTACAGTTTGCCGTCCGTGAGTACGCCATCGACATCGAAAATCGCTAAGCGAACATCGCGGGCACGGCGTAGTAGATCGTTCACTTACATCACTCCTGCGCGCAGCAGATCATGCATGTTCAGCGCGCCGACCGGACGGTCGTTTTCATCGACCACGACCAGCGCGTTGATCTTGTTGTCTTCCATAATTTTCAGTGCTTCGGCGGCGAGCATGTCGGCAATGGCAGTCTTGCCGTGAAGGGTCATGACCTGATCAATGCTGGCCTGACGCACGTCGATTCCCTTGTCCAGCGTGCGGCGCAGATCGCCATCGGTAAATATGCCGGCCAGGCTGCCGTCGGCCTCGATCACCGCCGTCATGCCGAGCCCTTTCTGGGTCATTTCCAGCAAAGCTTCGCGTAGCGGAGTGCCACGGCTGACCTGAGGCAGGCGGTCGCCGGCGTGCATCACGTGTTCGACCTTGAGCAGCAAGCGTCGGCCCAATGCGCCGCCCGGATGCGAAAAAGCGAAGTCTTCAGCGGTGAAACCTCGCGCTTCCAGCAAGGCAATCGCCAGCGCGTCGCCGAGCACCAGGCTGACGGTGGTCGAGGAGGTGGGTGCAAGGTTCAGCGGGCAGGCCTCGATGGCAACGCTTGCGTCGATATTAACGGCCGCCGCCTTGGCGAGCACCGATTCGGGGTTGCCGGTCATGCTGATCAAGGTGATGCCGAGGCGTTTGATTAACGGCAGCAGCGTCACGATCTCGTTGGTGGTACCCGAGTTGGACAGGGCCAGTACAACGTCGTCACGGGTAATCATGCCCATGTCGCCATGACTGGCTTCGGCTGGGTGGACGAAAAATGCGGTGGTGCCGGTGCTGGCGAGCGTGGCGGCGATTTTGTTCCCGATATGCCCCGACTTGCCCATGCCGACCACGACGACGCGTCCCTTGCATTGAAGGATAAGCTGGCAGGCCTTGACGAACTGCGCATCGATGCGGGTTTTAAGTTGCTCGACTGCCTCTATCTCCATGCGGATAGTGCGCTGGGCAGTCTCGATCAGCTGGCTGCTCTGGCTCATGTTCGCGTCGTCGCCTGAATGAAAGCGCGGGATTATAGCGGCAAACCCTGCGTCGCTCACCGAAAAGCTGTAGCGTCCGTTAACATCGGGGAGCTGTCCCGTGTCGCGCGGAGAGAGGTCCGTCACGCGCCGATACAGGGCCCTTGTTTGGGTGCGCAGTGGCGCGGTGCTATAGTCCGCCGCCGAAAACGGCATGCGAAGTAACTCCGCAAAGCCGGATGACGTCTGATTCGCAGGCTGTATCCAAGGAGATCCGATGAGCGCCGCCAACGCTAACGCCGTCGAGCTGAAGAGCGTCACCTTCATGCGCGGTGAGCGGAGCATTTTCAACGATGTCGACATCGTCATACCGCAAGGCAAGGTGACCGCCATCATGGGGCCGTCCGGCTGCGGTAAGACCACGCTGTTGCGCCTGATCGCCGCCCAGCTCAAGCCGACCAGTGGACAGGTCTGGGTCGCCGGGACCAACCTGCCGACTCTGTCGCGTCGCGAGCTGTTCGACATGCGCAAGCAGATGGGTGTGCTATTCCAGAGTGGCGCCCTGTTTACGGACCTCGACGTCTTCGAGAATGTTGCCTTTCCATTGCGCGTGCACACCAAGCTGCAGGAGGAAATGATCCGCGACATCGTTCTGATGAAGCTGCAAGCGGTGGGCTTGCGCGGTGCGGTGGAACTGATGCCAGACGAGCTGTCCGGTGGCATGAAGCGCCGCGTGGCGCTGGCTCGTGCGATCGTTCTGGACCCCCAGATTCTCATGTACGACGAACCCTTCGCCGGCCAGGATCCGATTGCGATGGGTGTTCTGGTGCAACTGATCCGACTGCTCAACGATGCCCTGGGCATCACCAGTATCGTCGTCTCCCACGACCTGGCGGAAACCGCGAGCATCGCGGATTACATTTATGTGGTGGGTGACGGCCAGGTGCTCGGGCAGGGGACGCCTGCTGAGTTGCGTGAGTCGACCAATCCACGGATTCAGCAATTCATGAAGGGCGCGGCGGACGGTCCAGTACCTTTCCATTTTCCGGCACCGGCCTATGCCGAGGATCTGTTGCGAGGCTCCGATGCGTAAGCGTTCATTGATCGAGCGAATCCGGATGTTTGGCGAGGCTGGGATGAATGTGGTCGCGGCGCAGGGGCGCGCGACGCTGTTTCTGTTTCATGCGTTGTTCGGCCCTAGTGGGCTGAGCAATCGCTTCTCCCTGTTGGTCCGGCAGCTCTACTCGGTCGGCGTACTGTCGCTGGCCATCGTGGTGGTTTCAGGGATGTTCATCGGTATGGTGCTGGCGCTGCAGGGTTATAGCATTCTCAGCAGCTACGGCTCCGAGCAGGCGGTCGGGCAGATGGTCGCCCTGACATTGCTTCGCGAATTGGGGCCGGTAGTCACCGCGTTGCTGTTCGCCGGGCGCGCCGGGTCTGCACTGGCTGCCGAGATCGGAAACATGAAGTCCACCGAGCAGCTGTCCAGCCTGGAAATGATCGGCGTCGACCCGTTGAAGTACATCATCGCGCCGCGGCTGTGGGCCGGCTTCATCTCCTTGCCCTTGCTGACCGTCATTTTCAATGTGGTCGGTATCTGGGGTGGGGCAATGGTTGCGGTGGACTGGCTCGGCGTTTATGAGGGCTCGTTCTGGTCGAACATGCAGAACAGCGTCACCTTCACCTCGGATGTGCTCAATGGCGTCATCAAGAGCATGGTGTTTGCCGTCGTGGTCACCTGGATTGCGGTATTCCAAGGCTACGATTGCGAGCCGACCTCGGAAGGTATCAGTCGCGCCACCACCCGGACCGTGGTTTACGCCTCGCTGGCGGTACTCGGCCTCGACTTTATTTTGACCGCCTTGATGTTTGGAGACTTCTGATGCGTATCCGCACCCTGGAAATCGGTGTTGGCCTGTTCCTGCTGGCAGGTGTGCTGGCCTTGCTGTTGCTGTCGCTGCGTGTCAGTGGGCTGAACGTCGGCAGCACCGACACTTACAAGCTTTACGCCTATTTTGACAATATCGCCGGACTCAGTGTCCGATCCAAGGTCACCATGGCTGGCGTAACCATCGGCAAGGTGACGGCGATCGACCTGGACCGTGAGAGCTATACCGGACGTGTCACGTTGGAAGTCCAGAAAGATGTCGACATCCTGCCGATGGACTCCACCGCGTCGATTCTGACCGCCGGCTTGCTGGGTGAAAAATACGTCGGCATCAGCGTCGGCGGCGAAGAGGAGACCCTGGGCGACGGCGATACCATTCGCGATACTCAGTCGTCCCTTGTGTTGGAAGAGCTGATCGGCAAATTTTTGCTCAATTCGGTCAATAAAGAATGAGGAGTATCCACATGATGACTGCCCTGCGTCGCGGCTTGCTGGTATTGCTGGCAGCCCTGCCTATGCAGGCTTTTGCGGCTCCCAGCGCTCATGAAGTGATCCAGAAGACCACCGATGAGCTGCTTGCGGATCTCAAAGCCAATAAAGACCAATACCGCCAAGACCCGAGCGCTTTTTACGACTCGCTCAACGATATTCTCGGCCCGGTGGTGGACGCGGAAGGGATATCCCGAAGCATCATGACGGTTAAATACTCGCGTAACGCCAGTCCTGAACAGATGACTCGCTTCCAGGAAAACTTCAAGCGCAGCCTCATGCAGTTTTATGGCAACGCATTGCTGGAATACAACAACCAGCAGATCCGGGTGTCGCCGGCGAGCGGCAAGCAGGATGCTGAACGTACCAGCGTCGGCATGGAAGTGACCGGCCGCCAGGGCGAGATCTACCCGGTGTCCTACACAATGGTCAATCAAGGTGATGAGTGGCGGGTGCGCAACGTGATCATCAACGGCATCAATATCGGCAAACTGTTCCGTGATCAGTTCGCCGACGCCATGCAGAAGAACGGTGGTGATCTGGACAAGACCATTGATGGGTGGGCTGAGGTGGTCGCGCGCGCGAAGGACACCGAGGCTGGCCAGCAGGCAGCGGGCGATGATGACTGACGCACGTGTCGAAAGTGGCGTCAACGGCGAGCTGCGGCTCTTCGGTGTGCTCGACTACCAATCCGGGCCGGCCATGCGCCGGGCCGGCCAGGCCTTGATCCGTGAGCACAAAGGGAAGCGGTTGTTGATCGATTGTTCGACAGTGGAAAAATCCAGCAGCGTCGGGCTTTCACTGCTGCTGGCCTTCACCCGAGACGCGATCGCCTCCGGTCAGGAAGTGGTTATCGCCGGTATGCCTGACGACATGCGCGAAATTGCCAGAGTGTCCGGTCTGCTTGATGTTCTTTCGCTGTCAGACGAAACACGAGGAGCCGTTTGATGCTCCGTTGGGCGGAAGCGATGCGCGGGAAGGTCCATGCGACCGCGGAGTCGCTGGGCAACCTGCTCGTCGAAACCTTTCATTACCTGGCGCTGTTCGCCATCGGTGCGGTCACCGCCTGGGCAGGGCTGGTGGCCTTCCTCGGGATGATCGACAAGGGCAGCATCAGCGTCGATGACATCCTGTTGTTGTTCATCTACCTTGAGCTCGGCGCGATGGTTGGTATCTATTTCAAGACCAACCACATGCCTGTGCGTTTCCTCATTTACGTGGCTATTACTGCGCTGACTCGCTTACTGATCTCCGATGTTTCGCATCATCATCGTCCAGACATGGGCGTGGTCTATATTTCCGGAGCGATTCTGCTGCTGGCTGTTGCCATTTTGGTGGTGCGCTTTGCCTCCTCGAAATTTCCTGCGGTAGCGGCGGGTAACCGTCATCCGCGTCCGTCCGATAGCGAGGCGGAGGCGCTTGAGTAGGTGAGCTTCGTCACCCCGCGCGGCTTCGGGGTTCGCAGCCTTCGGGCTTTTTTGTATGATGGCCGGCCGCGCGCGTCCGGCGCTGATCGAGGTTGAACATGCAGGCCGTAGAAGTTAAGAATTTTCTGGAAGAAAAGCTTCCAGGTGCACAGGTTGAAGTCGAAGGCGAAGGCTGCAATTTCCAGCTGAACGTGATCAGCGACGAGTTGGCTGGTCTGGGTCCGGTCAAGCGCCAGCAGCACATCTACGCGCACCTGAACCCTTGGATCGCCGACGGCAGTATTCACGCCGTCACGATGAAATTCTTCAGCCGCGCCGACTGGCTTGCACGTAGCTGATCGCCGGTCGCAACATCTTTCAGCCCGTGCGCGAGTTTTTGACGTCGCGCACGGCTCCTCTTCGCAAGTGCTTCGAGCCTGCGGGTTACGGGAACATCCATGGATAAATTGATCATTACCGGCGGTGCCCGCCTCAACGGCGAGATTCGCATCTCCGGTGCCAAGAACTCGGCTCTGCCTATCTTGGCGGCTACCCTGCTTGCCGATACCCCGGTAACTGTCTGCAACCTGCCGCATCTGCACGACATCACCACCATGATCGAGCTGTTCGGCCGCATGGGTGTGCAGCCGATCATCGATGAAAAGCTCAGCGTCGAAGTCGACGCCAGCAGCATCCAGACGCTGGTGGCGCCTTATGAGCTGGTCAAGACCATGCGCGCCTCGATTCTGGTGCTCGGGCCTATGGTGGCGCGCTTCGGCGAGGCGGAAGTTGCCCTGCCGGGCGGCTGTGCCATTGGTTCGCGCCCGGTCGACCTGCACATTCGCGGCCTCGAAGCGATGGGGGCACAGATCGACGTAGAAGGCGGCTATATCAAGGCGCGGGCGCCGGCTGGGGGTTTGCGCGGTGCGCATTTCTTCTTCGATATTGTCAGCGTGACCGGCACCGAGAACATCATGATGGCCGCGGCGCTGGCCAACGGTCGCAGCGTACTGGAAAACGCCGCGCGCGAGCCGGAAGTGGTCGACCTGGCCAATTTCCTCAACGCCATGGGCGCGCAGATTTCCGGTGCGGGTACCGACACCATCACCATCGACGGTGTGAAACGCCTGGGTGGCGGCCGCTACAGCGTCATGCCTGACCGTATCGAGACGGGCACCTATCTCGTCGCCGCTGCGGCGACCGGCGGTCGTGTGAAGCTCAAGGACACCGATGCCACCCTGCTGGAGGCGGTGTTGCACAAGCTCGAAGAGGCCGGTGCTCATATCGATACCGGCAGCAACTGGATCGAGCTGGACATGAAGGGCAATCGGCCGAAAGCGGTGAATGTGCGCACGGCACCGTATCCGGCTTTCCCGACCGATATGCAGGCCCAATTCATTGCCATGAACGCGGTCGCCGAAGGCACCGGTACGGTGATCGAAACGGTGTTCGAGAACCGCTTCATGCATGTCTACGAAATGAACCGCATGGGCTCGCAAATCCTCGTCGAGGGCAACACCGCCATCGTGACCGGGGTTTCCAAGCTGAAGGGCGCGCCCGTCATGGCGACCGACCTGCGCGCTTCGGCGAGTCTGGTAATTGCTGGCCTGGTGGCGGAGGGCGATACCCTCATCGACCGCATCTACCACATCGACCGCGGATACGAGTGCATCGAGGAAAAGCTGCAGTTGCTGGGCGCCAAGATCCGCCGCGTACCGGGCTAGCTATCGGCAATGGGCCGCAGTCGTCCGCTGGTTGAGCGGGCGGCCCCGGCTGGAACCTGCGCTTGGCTCGGTTGCCCATGCCTGCGTCAGGGTCGCCATCAACAGGTTTCCAAGGAATAACCGTCCATGCTCACCATCGCCCTGTCCAAAGGCCGCATCCTCGATGACACCCTGCCGTTGCTGGCGGCAGCCGGTATCGTCCCCACCGAGAACCCCGAAAAAAGCCGCAAGCTGATCATTCCGACCACGCAGGATGACGTGCGTCTGCTGATCGTGCGCGCCACTGACGTGCCGACCTACGTCGAGCACGGCGCGGCGGATCTCGGCGTGGCGGGAAAGGACGTTCTGATGGAATACGGCGGACAAGGGTTGTATGAACCGCTGGACCTGAAAATCGCCAACTGCAAACTGATGACCGCCGGCAAGGTCGGTGCGCCAGAACCCAAGGGGCGACTGCGGGTCGCGACCAAGTTTGTCAATGTCGCCAAACGCTACTACGCCGAGCAGGGCCGTCAGGTCGATATCATCAAGCTCTACGGATCGATGGAGCTGGCCCCGCTGGTGGGTCTGGCAGACAAGATCATCGATGTGGTCGATACCGGCAACACGTTGCGTGCCAACGGGCTGGAGCCGCAGGAGCTGATCGCCATGATCAGTTCGCGTCTGGTAGTCAACAAGGCGTCGATGAAGATGCAGCATGCGCGGATTCAGGCGCTGATCGATGCTTTGCAAAACGCAATAGCGCACCAGGGTTAACGTTTGCCTGGCTGCTGGGCAGCTGGCTCGCCTATCCGTGTCATAGCCTAGATTTTCAGGTGCCCACACGGCGGGCTTGTTAATCTAGGGGCGCCTGAAATCAGCTTGCACGTATCTCTCATGAGGCCTGTTATGACCGCTCCGATCGATATCCGCCGACTCAATGCCGCTGATCCTGAGTTCTCGCGACACCTGGATCATCTGTTGAGCTGGGAGAGCGTGTCCGATGATGGCGTCAATCAGCGCGTGCTGGAAATCATCAAGGCCGTGCGCGAGCGAGGCGATACCGCACTGGTCGAGTTCACCCAGCGTTTCGATGGCCTTGAAGTGGCCTCTATGGCCGACCTGATTCTGCCGCGTGCGCGCCTTGAGCTAGCGCTCGATCGCATCAGTCCGGCCCAGCGCCAGGCGCTGGAGGCCGCCGCGGAGCGGGTCCGCAGCTATCACGAAAAACAAAAGCAGGACTCTTGGACCTACACGGAAGCCGATGGCACCGTGCTCGGTCAGAAGGTCACGCCACTCGATCGCGCAGGGCTCTACGTGCCCGGCGGCAAGGCCTCATACCCGTCTTCGGTATTAATGAATGCCATTCCGGCGAAGGTGGCCGGTGTGCCGGAAGTGGTCATGGTTGTGCCGACGCCTCGCGGTGAAATCAACGAGCTGGTGCTGGCGGCGGCATGCATCGCCGGGGTTGATCGGGTCTTTACCATTGGTGGTGCTCAAGCCGTAGCGGCACTGGCCTACGGCACCGAAAGCGTGCCGCCGGTGGACAAGATTGTCGGCCCGGGCAACATATACGTCGCGACTGCCAAGCGCCACGTGTTCGGCAAGGTTGGCATCGACATGATCGCCGGACCTTCCGAGATTCTGGTGGTTTGCGATGGCCAGACCGATCCTGACTGGATCGCGATGGACCTGTTCTCCCAGGCCGAGCACGACGAGGATGCGCAATCGATCCTGGTCAGCCCGGACGCGGCGTTCCTCGATCGGGTCGCTGAAAGCATTGCCCGCCTACTGCCAACCCTCGAGCGCGCCGAAATCGCTCACGCCTCTCTGCAGAGCCGCGGGGCGCTGATTCAAGTGGCTGATATGCAACAGGCCATCGACGTGGCTAACCGCATCGCGCCTGAGCACCTGGAGCTCTCCGTTGCCGATCCGGATCAATGGCTACCGCAGATTCGCCACGCGGGCGCGATCTTCATGGGGCGCTATACCGCTGAAGCGCTGGGTGACTACTGCGCCGGCCCGAATCACGTGCTGCCTACCTCGGGAACCGCACGATTCTCGTCGCCGCTCGGGGTGTACGACTTCCAGAAGCGTTCATCCATCATCAACTGCTCGGCCGAAGGCGCATCGGAGCTGGGTAAGATCGCCTCGGTACTGGCTCGCGGCGAGTCGTTGACTGCACACGCGCGCAGTGCCGAGTACCGTATAAAGCGGTAAAGCCGATAAGTGCGCTGAAGGTCGGGCGAAGAGCCAAGCGCGGTGCTCTTTCGTCCAGCCACTGGCTGCCGATCCTATCAACGCCCAAGCGACTTGCCTCGAAACTGCACCATGCCAGTCAGACACAAATAACGTGAATTGCGAGAACCCCATGAGCAAATTCTGGAGCCCCTTCGTCAAGAATCTGGTGCCCTATGTGCCGGGTGAGCAGCCGAAGCTGACCAATCTTGTCAAACTCAACACCAACGAGAATCCTTATGGCCCATCGCCGAAAGCAATCGCGGCGATGCAGGCCGAGCTGAACGATAGCCTGCGGCTGTACCCAGACCCGAACGGCGAGCGCCTCAAGCGTGCAGTTGCCGACTATTACGGTGTGCAGCCGGCCCAAGTATTCGTCGGGAATGGCTCGGACGAGGTGCTTGCCCATGCCTTTTATGGCCTTTTCCAACACAGCAAGCCATTGCTGTTCCCCGACGTGACTTACAGCTTTTACCCGGTCTATTGCGGTCTGTATGGGATCGCGTACGAAACCATTGCGCTGGATGATGAGTTCCAGATTGACGTGGCCGGTTATTCCCGGCCTAACGGTGGAATCATCTTTCCCAATCCCAATGCGCCGACGGGTTGCCTGCTGGCGCTGGATGCGATCGAGCGATTATTACAGGCGAATCCCGATTCCGTCGTGCTGGTGGATGAGGCCTATATCGATTTCGGTGGCACCTCGGCCATTGCGCTGGTAGATCGCTACCCGAACCTGCTGGTCACCCAGACGTTGTCGAAATCGCGCTCGCTGGCGGGGCTACGGGTTGGCCTGGCCGTCGGACATCCGGATCTGATCGAGGCGCTGGAGCGCATCAAGAACAGCTTCAACTCCTATCCGCTGGACCGCATCGCCATCGCTGGCGCCGCGGTTGCGTTCGAAGATCGCGTTTATTTTGAACAGACCTGTCAGCAGGTGGTCGCCAGCCGCGAAGCGGTTGTTTCGGCAATGCAGGGATTGGGCTTCCAGGTCCTGCCATCTGCGGCGAACTTCATTTTTGCCCGGCATCCGCAGCGCGATGCTGCAGCGCTTGCCGCTGGGCTTCGAGAGCAGGGCGTGATCGTGCGACATTTCAAGCACCCCCGGATCGAGCAATTCCTGCGAATTACCATCGGCACGCCGGAGCAGAACCAGGCGTTGCTCGACGCACTGAAGGGCATCGGCTGATTAGCCTAGCCGCTAACATCCTGGGCTGCTTGCGGCTCAGGCTTATTGAGGACTTTTCTCTACCAGCGGTCGCATGCCGACTTCGGCGGTCAGCGTCAGCGGCTTGCCGTTGCGCAGGATGTCGATATCGATTTCGTCGCCAGGCCGAGCGCGGGCGACCTGGTTCATCGAGTTTCGACCATCACTGGCCTGCTCCCCATCAATGCTGAGAATCAGATCGCCCGGGCGTAAGCCGGCGCGTTCCGCAGGACCTTCTCGATAGACCCCAGCGACGACAATTCCCGGTCGGCCCGCCTGGCCAAACGACTCGGCCAGTTCCGGCGTCAGGGACTGCACCTCCACGCCGAGCCAGCCGCGGATTACCCGACCATGCTCGACGATGGATTTCATCACGTCCATGGCGAGCTTCACCGGGATCGCAAAGCCGATGCCCTGCGAACCGCCAGATTCGGAGATGATCGCCGTGTTTATGCCGATCAGATGGCCTGCGGTATCGACCAGCGCGCCACCGGAATTGCCGCGGTTGATGGCTGCGTCGGTCTGGATGAAGTCCTCATAGGTATTGAGCCCCAGCTGGTTGCGTCCTGTGGCGCTGATGATGCCCATGGTCACGGTCTGCCCAACCCCGAACGGATTGCCGATCGCCAGAGTCACGTCGCCGATGCGGATGCCATCAGAGCGGCCGATAGTGATTGCAGGCAGGTCCGCCAGATCAATCTTCAGCACCGCGAGATCGGTCTCGGGGTCGTTGCCAATTACCCGAGCGAGTGTCTCGCGGCCATCGCGAAGGGCCACCACGATCTGCTCGGCATTGGCCGTGACGTGGTTGTTGGTCAGCAGATACCCTTCTGGGCTCATAATCACCGCCGAGCCCAGGCTCGACTCCATACGGCGCTGGCGTGGCAGGTTGTCACCGAAGAACCGCTGATATAACGGATCGTCCTTGAGCATTGGCTGCTGGCTGGAACTATCGATCAGCTTGGTCGTATAGAGATTGGCTACCGCTGGCGCTGCGCTGCTGACCGCATTGGCGTACGAATACGGGCCTTGCTGCGGTATGCCCACGAGCGGTGCTTGTCGCAGGGTATATTCCGGTTCGGCGTTCATACCTACCAGCTGCGGGTAGCGCTGAATGATCAGCAGGGCCACCAGTAGGCCCACCAGCAACGGCCAGCCAAAAAAACGCAGGGCATTGATCATCGCGATTCGAAATCCGGACAGGTTGCGGAGGGCGATAGCGCCCCTTAAGGTGGCGGCATTATACGAAGCTGGCTGCGAATTGCAGCTTTGCCACGGTGATTCTGTGCTGGTTTGCCAAAGCCGCTTGGTTCATTTCCGTTCCAGACCGGGCGGTGGCTGTTATCAGCGCGGCCAGCGTCGGCATATTCAATGAGAGGAAGCCTGCATGGCCGTTGCGCTAACCACACTGGTAGACGAAGCGGATCGCTACCTGAACACCGCGAAGATCTCCGACTATTGCCCGAACGGCCTGCAGGTAGAAGGACGGCCGCAGGTTCGCCGCATCGTCAGCGGGGTTACGGCCAGCCAGGCGTTGCTCGATGCCGCGGTCGAGGCGCAGGCCGACGTGGTGCTGGTGCATCACGGCTATTTCTGGAAAAACGAAGATCCGCGCGTCGTTGGCATCAAGCAGCGCCGATTGAAGACGCTGCTCAATAACGACATCAGCCTGCTCGCCTATCACCTGCCGCTCGACGTGCACCCCGAAGTGGGCAACAACGTCCAGTTGGCGCGGTTGCTCGGGCTAATCGTGGAAGGATCGCTGGAGCCTGACAACCCGCGTTCGGTCGGTCTCGTTGGCTCGCTCGATACACCGCTTGCGCCCGCTGATTTCATGCGTCGGATACAGACCGTACTCGGACGCGAGCCGCTGATGATCGAAGGAGCCGGGCTTATCAGGCGGATCGCCTGGTGCACGGGCGGCGCTCAGGGCTATATCGATCAAGCTGTGACGGCCGGCGTCGATGCCTATCTGACCGGAGAAGTCTCGGAGCCCACCGTGCATATCGCACGTGAAAGCGGGTTGAGTTTCTTTGCAGCCGGGCACCACGCCACCGAGCGTTACGGCGTGCAGGCGCTCGGCGACTATCTGGCGAAGCGATTTGCCGTCGAACACCTGTTCATCGACTGTCCCAATCCGGCCTGATGCGCCGCCCCTGCTGGCCGTAACCCTACTTGGCGCGGGAGATAAAGCGCGGTTTCGTCGGCATAAACCTAGAGCATTTAGATCTAAGAAGCGGCCTGATTAGAATTTTGTGCCGTGCTAAAGTTGCGCCTCGTTCCGGCCTTGCCGGCCGTCCACCTGCAAATTCGTGAGTAGCCATGGTCGACAAACTGACGCATCTGAAACAGCTGGAGGCGGAAAGCATCCACATCATCCGTGAGGTGGCCGCCGAGTTCGATAATCCGGTGATGCTTTATTCCATCGGTAAGGATTCGGCCGTGATGCTGCATCTGGCGCGCAAGGCATTTTTTCCTGGTCGTCTGCCGTTCCCGGTGATGCACGTCGACACTCGCTGGAAATTTCAGGAAATGTATCGTTTCCGCGAGAAGATGGTCACCGAGATGGACCTGGACCTGATTACCCATGTCAACCCGGATGGTGTTGCGCAGGGCATCAACCCCTTTACTCACGGTAGTGCCAAGCACACCGACATCATGAAGACCGAGGGTCTCAAGCAGGCGCTCGACAAGCACGGCTTCGATGCGGCGTTCGGTGGCGCACGGCGTGATGAAGAGAAGTCTCGGGCGAAAGAGCGCGTGTACTCCTTCCGCGACAGCAAGCATCGCTGGGACCCGAAAAACCAACGCCCTGAACTGTGGAACGTCTACAACGGCAACGTGAAGAAGGGCGAGTCGATCCGCGTCTTCCCGCTATCGAATTGGACCGAGCTGGATATCTGGCAGTACATCTACTTGGAGCAGATCCCGATCGTGCCGCTGTACTTCGCCGCCGAGCGCGAAGTCATTGAGAAGAACGGCACCCTGATCATGATCGATGACGAGCGTATCCTCGAGCACCTCACCGACGAGGAAAAGGCGCGCATCGAGAAGCGCATGGTCCGCTTCCGCACCCTCGGCTGCTACCCGTTGACCGGCGCGGTGGAATCCACTGCCTCGACCCTTCCGGAGATCATCCAGGAAATGCTTCTGACGCGTACGTCCGAACGTCAGGGCCGTGTCATCGACCACGATGGCGCCGGTTCGATGGAAGAAAAGAAACGTCAGGGCTACTTCTAAGGATTCCGCACTATGTCTCATCAGTCTGATTTGATCAGCGAGGACATCCTCGCCTACCTGGCGCAGCACGAGCGCAAAGAGCTGTTGCGCTTTCTGACCTGCGGTAATGTCGATGACGGCAAAAGCACCCTGATCGGGCGCCTGCTGCACGACTCGAAGATGATCTATGAAGATCACCTTGAAGCGATCACCCGTGATTCAAAGAAATCCGGCACCACAGGCGACGATGTCGACCTGGCGTTGCTCGTCGATGGGCTGCAGGCCGAGCGCGAGCAGGGCATTACCATTGATGTTGCCTACCGCTATTTCTCCACCGCCAAGCGCAAGTTCATCATCGCCGATACCCCCGGCCACGAGCAGTACACGCGCAACATGGCGACAGGCGCTTCGACGTGCGACCTGGCGATCATCCTGGTTGATGCGCGCTATGGTGTGCAGACCCAGACCAAGCGCCACAGCTTCATCACCTCCTTGCTCGGCATCAAGCACATCGTAGTGGCCATCAACAAGATGGACTTGATGGACTTCGATCAGACCGTTTTCGAGCGTATCAGAGCCGATTACCTGGCCTTCGCCGAGCGCATCGAGCTCAAGCCATCCTCGTTGCATTTCGTGCCGATGTCGGCATTGAAGGGTGACAACGTGGTCAATCGTTCCGAGCGTGCGCCCTGGTATGAGGGGCAGTCGCTGATGGAAATTCTGGAAAGTGTCGAGATCGCTGGCGACCGCAACTTCGACGACCTGCGCTTCCCGGTGCAATACGTCAATCGACCCAACCTCAACTTCCGCGGCTTCGCCGGTACCCTCGCCAGCGGGGTCGTGCGCAAGGGCGACGAGATCGTCGTGCTGCCATCCGGTAAGCGCAGCACCGTCAAATCCATCGTCACCTATGACGGCGAGCTGGAGCAGGCTACGCCAGGCGAAGCCATTACGCTGACCCTGGAAGACGAGATCGACGTGTCCCGCGGCGACATGCTCGTGCACGCCGACAACCTGCCGCGCATCACTGACAGTTTCGACGCCATGCTGGTTTGGATGGCCGAAGAGCCGATGCTGCCGGGCAAGAAATACGATATCAAGCGCGCCACCAGCTACGTGCCGGGCTCCATTGCCAGTATCACCCATCGGGTCGATGTGAATACCCTGGAGCACGGCCCGGCGAGCAGTTTGCAGCTCAACGAGATTGGTCGGATCAAAGTCAGCCTCGACGCCCCGATTGCACTGGACGGCTATGCGACGAACCCGGCTACCGGCTCGTTCATCATCATCGACCGCCTCACCAACGGTACCGTTGGCGCGGGCATGATCATCGCCGATCCGGTTGCGTCGGGCTCGTCCGGGCATCACGGCGCGCTGGCTCATGTCTCTACCGAAGAGCGCGCAACGCGCTTTGGTCAGCAACCCGCGACCGTGCTGTTCACCGGTCTTTCCGGCGCCGGCAAGAGCACGTTGGCCTACGCGGTCGAACGCAAACTGTTCGATATGGGCCGCGCTGTCTACGTACTGGATGGCCAGAATCTGCGTCACGATCTGAACAAAGGCCTTCCGCAAGACCGCGCCGGCCGTACCGAGAATTGGCGCCGTGCCGCGCATGTGGCGCGTCAGTTCAACGAGGCAGGTCTGCTGACATTGGCAGCATTCGTCGCGCCGGATGCCGAAGGCCGCGAGCAAGCAAAGGCGTTGATCGGCAGTGGCCGGGTCGTCACCGTCTACGTCCAGGCTTCACCGCAGGCTTGTCAGCAACGCGATCCGCAGGGTCTGTATGCGGCGGCTGGCGATAACATTCCTGGCGAGTCCTTCCCCTACGACGTGCCGGGCAATGCTGATCTCATCGTCGATACTGAGTCGCTGACGGTCGAAGAGGGCGCCAAGCAGGTCATTGATCTGCTGCGTAAGCGCGGTGCTATCTGACTCGATGTGGCAAAGCAAAACGCCCTGCAGGTGCAGGGCGTTTTGGTTGATGTCGGACCCCGCTGATTGGCGGGGTTTCGCTTTTTAGGAAATCGAATCTATGGACGGCTTGCCTCCGAAGGAGGACTAAAGGACGTGACGGACCTTCACTTCACTTCGCTGTGGGTCGCGCCTCCTGCAAAGGCGGTACAGTGCGAGCTTTCCGCTTCGTGGGAGGGCCGACCCGGCGCGAAGCGTTTGGCTCTGCCTACGGCTGAGCGCGCTGCAGATACTGTTTCATAAGGCCGGTGCAAGCCGCCCGGGCGTTGAAGTAATCCGTGACTCTGGTTGCTATCGCACCACGTACTTGAGAATTTCCACAACCTGCTCGGTGCTGGTCGCCCAGGCCATGGCGGCCGCATCGACCTCTTTCAGTGGATGCACGATGTCGTCGCCATGCAGCGTCACATATGGCTTGCCCAAGGCCGCGCAGTAACCGGCATCGAAGGCGGCGTTCCACTGCTTGTACTTGTCGCCGAAACGCACCACCACCAGGTCGGCTTGTTGAATCAGCGTCTTAGTGCGAATCGCATTGACCTTGGAGGATCTGTGATCGCGCCAGAAGGCGCTGGACTCGGCACCAAGGCAATCACCGGCAGCATCGCTAGCCTCATGATCGGTTACGGCGGAAGTGAAGACTACGTCCAGCTCGGCGGCGGTAGCGCCACGCTTGATCTCGTCACGCCAGTCGGTATGGATTTCACCAGATAGGTAAACGGTAAAGCTCATGGTTCCTCCAGAAATCAGTGTTGCCTGCGATATGTCTCGTTGGCAAGGAGGCACCGATGCTAGCCCAGCAATATGCAGGAGGACCAGGCTGGAATAGCCAAAGGCGTAGTTTGAGTGGATGGGTACGGTTGCGATGTGGGGCAATGGACGCAGCTGATTCGCGGTGAACGATGGAAGCGCCTTTGGATTCGCGATGCCGCATCGACGTAGGTCGAATTAGCCGAAGGCGTAATCCGACGTTCGGTTTTTGGCGATTCCATCTTATGAATTACGGGGCACACGCTCGGCTCCTGACACCAGAAGCTTAGGGTTACCGCCCAGTAGGCAGGATACAGTCCGGCACGAACGTCACGATGAAAGCTCGAAAAGGGCCAATCCCCTACGCGCCGAACCAGACCATGCTTGAGTGGTTTACGTACACATAGTCGACATGTCGTCGGAAATCGTTTTCGTTGCGGATCAGATGTTCCCAGTAACGACGCTGCCAGATGCCACGCTCGCCTCGATGCAGTCGTACAGCCGAGCGATATTCGTCAGGTGGTAAAGCACGGCAGAAGAATGTCTTGATCAATCGCCAACGCAGCGGATAGTCCGCATCATCCGGCGGTAGCGTCCAGACACAATGCATATGCTCGGGCAGCACCATCCAGGCGTCGATGGTAAAAGGATGGAGTCGATGTACACGCCGGACGGAAGCTCGCAGTACATCAATATGTCGCACCAGCAGATCATTGCTGCGGCGCTCCAGAAGATTAACGGTGAAAAACCAGCTCGCCCCTGGCACGAGGGCGCGACGATAGTTAGGCATCTTTGCCTCTCCGACATTTTTACGGACCCGCAATGTAGGCCGGATCATTTGCCAGCGATTTGCCCCGATTCGCGGTAAACCACAGAGGCGCCTTCTGGCGATTCCATCTTAAGAAGAGCGATCCGCCGCACCGGGGTTGGTGCCGTGACGCAGAGCGTCACCCAAGGCGTTCCCACGCGGGAGCGTGGAACGATAAAAACACAAAACCCCGCCGGAAAAGGCAGGGTCTTGTGTTGTCAGACGGTACTTAACCGTGCGGGTTTCAGGGCTAAATATTATTCTTCGTAATTGCTGCCAGTGCTGCAGTTTGAGTAACGGTGGTTGTGTTAGCCCAAGTTAGTGCAGTGCTATCAGCGGCAGACGTCGGAGTCATCGTAATAACCAAGCCATCAACGCCACTGCCAATTCCTGTTGCAAGAGTCAGTGCAATAACACCATCAGTAACAGTTGCGCTTGCAACCTCCTTGGTCGCTGTAAATACTGGAATGCTAGTCACGGTGCCGCCTGTGGTATCGCACGAAGTCAAAACCCCTCCTGCCTCCTGGGCGCATAGTGCAACGGCGGTTTTAAGCGGGGCCGCGGCTGTCAGAGCGTTAGCCACTTTAGCCTTGATTGTGTAGTCCTGATATTGCGGGATCGCAATCGCCGCCAAAATACCGATGATCGCCACAACGATCATCAATTCAATAAGCGTAAAGCCTTTCTGCATTTGAGCTTTCATTTGAGTCCCCTTTTAAGTGTTAAGGCTGTGAGCCTGCCAGAGCTAAGCAGTTGGCGTGCCAGCTCTCGTTTGCGCCAAGCGCAGCGGCCAATACTGTGAAGCACCTCTATCTATTGTTGTTACTGAGCGATGTTTTCCGATTGCTGCTCGCCTCCCATATTTCAAACACCAACACGAAGTGGATGCGTCGCAACTCATGGCTGGCTCTTTACGGGCGATATGTGACCAATAGCGTCACCTGCCGCTGACCTTGTTTGCAGGGCCCGGCATCTGCGCTATAAGGCGGGCACAGATTGGAGCGAGGCCGCCATGAGCGAAAACATTTCCCTATCCGGATTGGCACGGCAGATGGTCGTGGCCGGCGTGTTGGATGAAAAAACAGCCCAGCAGGCGCAGGCCCAGGCTATTCGCGGTAAAACATCCTTTGTTACGTACGTGGTGCAGAACAAGTTAGCGAAAGGCCGAGCCATAGCAGAGCTCGCCTCCGAGCAATTCGGTGTCGCATTGCTCGACCTGTCCGCGCTGGATAAGGAGTCGCTGCCCAAAGATCTGATCAGCGAGAAGTTGGCGCGTCAGCACCGTGTCCTGCCGCTTTCAAAGCGCGGCACCAAACTCTATGTCGCCATCTCCGACCCCGCTAACCACCAGTCAATCGCCGATATCCAGTTCAGTACCGGGTTGACGATCGAGTCGATTCTCGTTGAGGACGACAAGCTGGGCGATGCGATCAACAAGCTGTACGAAAGCGGCACGACCGGGCTGGAGGAGCTGGGCGAGGTCGATCTGGACGGCGTCGATGTTGAGACCGTTAGCGATGATGGTAAAACCGAGGAGGGTGGTGAGGCTGCAGACGACGCCCCGGTCGTTCGCTTCGTCAATAAGATGCTGCTCGATGCGATACGCGGCGGCTCATCCGACCTGCATTTCGAGCCCTATGAGAAAGCATTCCGCGTACGGCTCCGTACGGACGGTATCCTTCACGAAGTTGCCCGCCCACCGATTCAGCTGGCCCCGCGCATTTCCGCGCGCCTTAAGGTGATGGCTGGGCTGGACATTTCTGAGCGCCGCAAGCCACAGGACGGCCGAATCAAGATGAAGCTGTCCAAGACCAAGGCCATCGACTTTCGGGTGAACACCCTGCCGACCTTGTGGGGCGAGAAGATCGTGATGCGGATTCTCGATCCGTCCAGTGCGCAGATGGGCATCGATGCGCTGGGCTATGAGGAGTCGCAAAAAGAGCTGTATATGAATGCGCTCAAGCAGCCGCAGGGAATGATTCTGGTGACTGGCCCGACGGGGTCGGGTAAGACGGTATCCCTATACACCGGCTTGAATATTCTTAATACGGTGGACGTGAACATCTCCACCGCCGAGGACCCGGTGGAGATCAACCTGGAAGGCATCAACCAGGTCAACGTTAATCCCAGGCAGGGCATGGATTTCTCCCAGGCGCTGCGCGCGTTTCTGCGTCAGGATCCGGACATCATCATGGTGGGGGAAATTCGAGACCTGGAAACCGCAGAGATTGCAATTAAGGCAGCACAGACCGGCCACATGGTGATGTCCACCCTGCACACCAATAGCGCAGCGGAAACCCTGACCCGTCTGCGGAACATGGGCGTGGCGGCGTTCAATATCGCCACCTCGGTCAACCTGATTATTGCTCAACGTCTGGCGCGCAAACTCTGCAACAGCTGCAAAAAAGAAGTGGAGTTGCCGCGCGAAGCCCTACTGGAAGAGGGTTTCCCTGCCGATAAGGTTGGCACCTTCAAAATTTACGGCCCGGTGGGCTGCGAAAATTGTAAGGGCGGATACAAAGGCCGTGTCGGTATTTATGAAGTGGTTAAAAACACGCCGGCCCTGGCCAGGATTATCATGGAAGACGGCAACTCCATCGACATTTCCACCCAGATGCGCAAAGACGGCTTTAACGATCTGCGAACCTCGGCTTTGGTCAAGGCCATGCAGGGCGTGACCAGCCTGGAAGAAGTCAACCGGGTGACCAAGGATTAACATGGCGCAAAAAGCGATAAAAAACAGTGTCTTTGCCTGGGAAGGTACTAACAGGCAGGGCGCTAAGATCAAGGGCGAGCTGAGCGGCGTCAGTCCTGCGTTGGTGAAGGCGCAGTTGCGCAAGCAGGGCGTCAATCCGCAAAAGGTTCGTAAGAAATCGGTGTCGTTGTTCAGCGCCGGTAAGAAAATCAAGCCGATGGACATCGCCTTGTTCACCCGGCAGATGGCGACGATGATGAAAGCCGGCGTTCCGCTGCTCCAATCCTTCGACATCATTGGTGAGGGTTTCGATAACCCGAACATGCGCAAGCTGGTTGATGATCTCAAGCAGGAGGTCGCTGCCGGTAACAGCTTCGCCACCTCGCTGCGCAAGAAGCCTCAGTATTTTGATGATCTGTATTGCAACCTGGTCGATTCGGGGGAGCAGTCCGGTTCCCTGGAAACCCTTTTGGATCGGGTCGCCACCTACAAGGAAAAGACCGAAGCGCTGAAGGCGAAGATCAAGAAGGCGATGAATTACCCCATCGCAGTAGTGCTGGTCGCAATCATCGTGTCGGCCATTTTGTTGATAAAGGTCGTTCCTCAGTTTCAGGATGTATTTGCCAATTTCGGTGCGGAGCTGCCGGCGTTCACGCTGATGGTCATCGGCCTGTCCGAGGCGTTGCAGGCATGGTGGCATGCGGTCCTGCTTGGCTTGTTCGGCGCCGCCTATAGCTTCAAGACCGCCCACGGTAAATCGGAGCGCTTTCGAAACTGGTTTGATCGGTTTTTGCTCAAGGTCCCGATTGTTGGCGATATTCTTTATAAGTCCGCGGTGGCGCGATTTGCGCGAACCTTGGCGACCACTTTCGCCGCTGGTGTCCCATTGGTGGATGCTCTGGATTCGGTTGCGGGCGCTACGGGCAACGTGGTGTTCCGAAACGCCACGATGAAAGTCAAGAGTGATGTGTCCAGCGGTATGCAGCTCAACTTTTCCATGCGCACAACCGGGACATTTCCAAGCATGGCGGTCCAGATGGCAGCCATCGGTGAAGAGTCCGGCTCGCTGGATGAAATGCTGGCTAAGGTCGCAACCTTCTACGAGGACGAAGTGGACAATATGGTTGATGGGCTTACTGCCTTGATGGAACCAATGATTATGGCGGTTCTCGGTGTACTGATTGGCGGCTTGATCATCGCAATGTACCTGCCAATCTTCCAGTTGGGGTCCGTGGTCTAAAATGGATGTAGCGACTTTTCTGGCCAACAACACGCTGGCCTTTGTTTTATGCGCGCTGGTGCTGGGTCTGCTGGTCGGCAGTTTTCTCAACGTGGTGATCCATCGCTTGCCGATCATGATGCAGCGGGACTGGCGCGCTCAGGCGCGTGAGTTTCTTGAGCTGTCGGCGGAGCCTGCTGCGACATTCAATCTCGTCCTTCCCCATTCCCATTGCCCTCACTGCGATCATGAGATTCGCCCATGGGAAAATATCCCGTTGGTGAGCTGGCTTGCCTTGCGGGGCAAGTGCTCGTCCTGTCGTGCGTCGATTAGCGGTCGGTATCCTCTTGTCGAGCTGCTTTGCGGGCTACTGTCCGCCTACGTTGCTTGGCACTTCGGTTTTTCCTGGCAGGCCGGTGCGATGCTGCTGCTGACCTGGGGCTTGCTGGCGATGAGCATGATCGATGTCGATCATCAGCTGCTGCCCGACTCCATCGTGCTGCCGCTGCTTTGGCTGGGGTTGATCGTTAATTACTTCGGGCTGTTCGCGCCACTGCCTGATGCCGTATGGGGTGCTATTGCTGGCTATTTAAGCCTGTGGTCCGTGTACTGGTTGTTCAAGCTCATGACCGGCAAGGAGGGCATGGGCTATGGCGACTTCAAACTGCTGGCGATGCTTGGGGCCTGGGGCGGCTGGCAAGTTCTGCCGCTGACCATTCTGCTGTCATCCGTAGTAGGCGCGCTGTTGGGTATTATCATGCTGCGCATGCGGAAGGCAGGCAGCGGTACGGCCATCCCCTTTGGTCCCTACCTGGCAATTGCCGGCTGGATCGCGCTGCTTTGGGGTGATCAGATCACCTCGGGTTATCTACAATTCGCGGGATTCTAAAACATCTCGGACGTCCCGCTTCTAGATAGCGGGGTGCAGACATCCAGAGCTGAGTTTTCGTCACAGAGCGTGGAGACAATCGAATCTGATGCGTCCGCCTCGCGACACTTCGATGAGGCGATGTGCCTTGTGGCGAAGTCAGAGCTATTGTCGGCTGAAGTCGGCTGTTTACTTGATCTAGGGTGGCGCCTCATCGCCCTCTGATCGGGCTACGCTCGGCCTGACCTCTTGCATCCTCGCTTTTCAGGCGTTACTACTGCGCGTCGTTTTCTTGCTGGACGGTTCGTGATGAAGCCCTGGGTGCTTGGTTTGACTGGCGGTATTGGCAGCGGCAAGAGTGCTGTGGCGGAGGAGTTTGGTCGTCTCGGGGTGCATTGGGTCGACGCCGACCATGCTGCGCGCTGGGTGGTCGAGCCGGGCAGGCCAGCGCTTGGGTTGATCGCTGAGCGTTTTGGCGAGACCGTTCTCGCCGCTGATGGCAGTCTGGACCGCGCGGTGCTGCGTGATCTGGTTTTCCGCGATCCGGATCAGCGCAAATGGCTCGAGCAGCTATTGCACCCGCTGATTCGCCAGGAGGTTGCTGAGCATCTCGCTCGGGCAAGTTCACCCTACGCCATTATGGTCTCTCCGCTGTTGGTGGAGTCCGGCCAGTATCGGCAGGTTGATCGCGTGCTGGTGGTCGATGTGCCTGAGGCTCTGCAGCTGGAGCGCGCCGCCCGGCGTGATCAATCCAGCGAAACGCAGATTCGGGCCATTCTCGAGGCGCAGGCCAGTCGCGAAGAGCGCTTGCGCCACGCCGACGACGTGCTGATCAATGATCGTGATCTGGCATGGTTAAAATCAGAGGTGGAACGTCTGCATAATTTCTATCTGACGCTACGAGGGGGTCAGGAATGAGTATAACGGTTGTTGAATGCCCTACCTGTGGCGCGCCGGTTGAGTGGAGCGTGAAGAGCCCTAACCGGCCTTTTTGTTCCGAGCGCTGCAAGTTGATCGATCTTGGCGCCTGGGCCTCGGAAGAGCATGCGATCCCGGGCAATGAACTCGAAGATGATCTGTTTTCCGATGATATGCCTCCCCGCCAGCACTGAGTCTGGTTCGGGTTGGGGTGTTGCTCTAATTGGGTCGCGTTGTTATGCGCTCAAGCCTGCTTGTTGCCGTCGTCTTTCCAAGGCGCTTGGAGATAACGGCTGCGGTTGAAGGTCTCCATCCAATCTGGATAGAACACCACCAGCGCGCTCACGATGGTGCCGTTGATGAACGCCTCGGGAAACATCAACAGCCAGATGTAGCCGGCAAAATCTTCCAGCCAGGGTGGCATTGGATAGCGGCCATCGATCAGCAGAACCCCCAGCCCCGCCAGAATGCAGAACAGCGCCGCGAGGCCGGCAGCAAAGAATCCGGAAAAGAAAATATACACAAAGAGGTTGCGGGGCTGGGTGCGCTCGACCGCAATCGCGCAAAGCTCCGTCACCGTAACGGGTATCAGCACCAGCAACACGCCGTTCAGGCCGAGGGCAGCCAGCTGTTGATGGCCCGTAACGGTGAGGCCCAGCTGAGCGGCAAAGGCTGCCAGTATCGCCAGTGGCCAATCCAGCAGTAGGGTCACAGCCGTCAGGCCAATGAAATGGACGGACAGCCCAGAATTGAAATCTCGGCGGACCAGCCATAGCAAAAAAATCGCCAGTACTGCGCCAAGCAGCAAATGTTGGCGGCGGGTGTCGCTGAACAGCTCCACCCAGGGTGTCCGCGCGCAGGCCCATGTCAACCCGCCGGCATAAAGCAACCAGCCCAGGAAAAGGCTGGTCGGTGCGAGCAGTTCCGCGGCAATCATCTTCAGGGCTCCTCGCGCCTGCGCTGGCTTTGCGGTCGCAGCTTCATCACTGCGGAACGATAGTCGACCCGCTCTCAGTCGTCCGAGCGGGGCGAGCTTCAGGGGGCGGGGTTTGGCTGTTCGGTGTGAATCGACTCGATGGCTTCGAGCACCTCGGTGGACAGCTGCAGCTCGGTACTGGCGATGTTACTGTCCAGTTGTTCGAGCGAAGTGGCACCGATGATATTGCTGGTGACGAACGGCTGCCGAGTTACATAAGCCAGCGCCATCTGGGCCGGATCCAGACCATGCTCCTGGGCCAATGCAACGTATCGGGAGCAGGCTGCTTGCGACTGCGGGTTGGTATAACGGGCAAAACGACTGAACATCGTGATCCGGGCTCCGGCCGGGCGCGCGCCTTGCTCGTATTTGCCGCTGAGCATGCCGAAGGCCAGTGGTGAGTACGCCAGCAGGCCGCACTGTTCGCGAATCGCGATTTCGGCCAGGCCGACCTCGAAGGAGCGGTTGAGAAGGTTATAAGGGTTCTGGATCGAAACAGTACGGGGCCAGCCCCTGGATTCGGCCAACTGCAGAAACTTCATGGTGCCCCAGGGCGTTTCGTTCGATAGTCCGATATGGCGGATCTTTCCGGCCTTCACCTGCTCGTCGAGCACCTCAAGGGTTTCCTCGATCGGCGTGACATCCTGATCCTGATCCTGATCCTGATGGCGATAGCCGAGCTGGCCGAAGAAATTGGTGCTGCGTTCCGGCCAGTGCAATTGATACAAGTCGATCCAGTCCGTTCGCAACCGCTGCAGGCTTGCATCCAGTGCGGTGACGATGTGCTGGCGGTTCATCTTTAGCTGACCGTCACGGATGTGGCTGATACCGTTGCCGGGTCCGGCAATTTTGCTCGCGAGAATCCAGTCGGCTCGGTTTCCGCGGGCTTTGAAATAATTGCCTATGTAGCGCTCGGTGGTGGAGTAGGTTTCCGCGCGCGGCGGCACAGGATACATTTCGGCGGTATCGAGGAAGTTGATGCCTGCGGCTTTGGCGCGGTCCAGCTGGGCGAACGCTTGGTCCTGGTCGTTCTGCTCGCCCCAGGTCATGCTGCCGAGGCATAGCGAGCTGACTTTCAATTCGGTGCGGCCGAGTTGGCGCAGTTCCATGCGGAATCCTTCTGTGCTATGAGGTTTGGTGGATCGGATTGCGGAGGCGGGCGATAAGTTTCGCTTCGTTCAGCGCCTCCGGGAAGTTCGAACGCGCGCTCGATTATGCCCCTGGCAACTATGGTGACGTAACCCTTGGCAATACGGCAGCCGAACGTGCTTGCTATTTTGCTGGTAATCCGGATAATTCCGCAGCCTGTCGCCGGGGATGCCTAGCCCGCTGACGCAAAACCAAGGTAGGGGATGCCTAGCCTACCGAACACTGCCGTAGCGGACGCGCTGACCCGAGCCCCCGATAGCGTCTGTTTCCGGCTGTCCTGGCTTGCCAGGGCGAGCACCATTCAGTAAGATTCGCCGTCTTATTTTCAGGGCGGCCCCTGAGGCTATAACGAATGAAGACTTTTACTGCTAAACCGGAAACCGTCAAGCGCGACTGGTTCGTCGTCGACGCTGCCGGCCAGACCCTGGGTCGTCTGGCAACCGAAATCGCTAGCCGCCTACGTGGCAAGCACAAGGCGGAATACACCCCTCACGTCGATACCGGTGATTACATCGTCGTTATCAATGCCGAGCAAGTGCGTGTTACTGGTGCGAAGACCACCGACAAGATGTACTACTCTCACTCCGGTTTCCCGGGTGGCATCAAGTCGATCAACTTCGAGAAGCTGATCGCCAAGGCGCCAGAGCGTGTGATCGAGACCGCGGTCAAGGGTATGCTGCCTAAGAACCCGCTGGGTCGCGACATGTATCGTAAGCTGAAGGTGTACAAGGGTGCTAATCATCCTCACACCGCTCAGCAGCCCCAAGAACTGAAGATTTAACGGAATAGTTCATTATGTCGGCGACTCAAAATTACGGCACTGGCCGTCGCAAGACTGCAACCGCGCGCGTATTCCTGCGCCCTGGTACTGGCAAGATTTCCATCAACAACCGTGAGCTAGACAACTTCTTCGGGCGCGAAACCGCTCGTATGGTGGTTCGTCAGCCGCTGGAACTGACCGAGACTGTCGAGAAATTCGATATCTACGTAACCGTTCTGGGTGGCGGTGTAAGTGGCCAAGCCGGTGCGATCCGTCACGGTATCACCCGTGCACTGATGGAGTATGACGAGTCGCTTCGTCCTGCTCTGCGCAAGGCTGGCTTCGTTACTCGTGATGCTCGCGAAGTTGAACGTAAGAAAGTCGGTCTGCGTAAAGCGCGTAAGCGTCCGCAGTACTCGAAGCGCTAATCCGCTTCCGCTTCACAAAAAACGCCCAGCTTATTCGAAGCTGGGCGTTTTTTTTGGGGCTTGTTTTGTGTCGTGCGACAGCATGTCGCGTTAACAGAGGCCCGGTTTTCGGGGCTTCGCGGCAAGTTGTGTCCGGTTATTACCTTGTCATGCGAGGGGCTTTTCTTTACCATTTGGCGAATTTTTCGCGGCTGATTTTACGTAGTAGATGCCTGCCTTCGGTAGGCCATAAGAAACTGATGGGAGACGACTGAATGAGCAATGACGGCGTGAATGCTGGCCGGCGTCGCTTCCTCGTAGCCGCTACTTCGGTAGTAGGTGCTGCAGGAGCGGTGGGTGCCGCGGTCCCGTTTGTGGGATCGTGGTTCCCAAGTGCCAAGGCCAAGGCAGCCGGTGCACCGGTTAAGGTAAATATCAGCAAGATTGAGCCAGGCCAGCAGATGGTGGCCGAGTGGCGCGGTCAGCCGGTGTTCATCGTGCGTCGTACCGAGGAGGCACTGGCTAACCTGGACAAGCTAACCGATACGGTCGCCGACCCGAAATCCGAAGCGTCCGAACAGCCGGCTTATGTCGATCCGACGGTTCGCTCGATCAAGCCGGAACTGCTGATTGTCGTCGGGCTCTGCACGCATCTTGGTTGCGCTCCCTCCTTCCGTCCTGAAGTTGCCGCGCCTGATTTAGGCGCCGATTGGCTCGGTGGTTATTTCTGCCCGTGCCATGGTTCAAAATATGACATGGCTGGCCGCGTCTACAAGGGGCAGCCTGCTCCCTTGAACCTGCCGGTTCCCCCTCACACCTACGAGACGGACTCTTTGGTCGTCATCGGCGTGGATCAGGAGAGCGCATGATGAGCAAGTTCATGGAATGGGTGGATGCGCGTTTCCCCGCGACCAAAATGTGGGAAGACCATCTAAGCAAGTACTACGCACCGAAGAATTTCAACGTCTTGTATTTCTTCGGATCCCTGGCGCTGCTGGTTTTGGTCAACCAGATCATCACCGGTATCTGGCTGACCATGAGCTTCGAGCCGTCCGCCGAGGGTGCCTTCGCGTCCGTCGAATACATCATGCGTGATGTGGAGTTCGGCTGGATCATTCGCTACCTGCACTCCACAGGCGCATCGGCGTTCTTCGTCGTGGTCTATCTACACATGTTCCGCGGCATTCTTTACGGTTCCTACCAGAAGCCGCGCGAGCTGGTGTGGATCTTCGGCATGATGATCTACCTCGCTCTAATGGCCGAAGCGTTCATGGGTTATCTGCTGCCTTGGGGGCAGATGTCCTACTGGGGCGCCCAGGTGATCATCTCGTTGTTCGGTGCAATCCCGGTGATCGGCGCGGATCTGACCCAGTGGATTCGTGGTGATTACCTGATTTCCGGTATCACGCTGAACCGTTTCTTTGCGCTGCACGTCATCGCGCTGCCGATCGTGATTCTTGGCCTGGTCGTGCTGCACATCCTGGCGCTTCACGAAGTCGGCTCGAATAACCCGATGGGTGTGGACATCAAGAAAACCAAGGACGAAGCAGGTATGCCGCTGGATGGCATTCCGTTCCATCCTTACTACACGGTCAAGGACATCGTCGGTGTGGTGGTATTCCTGTTCGTGTTCTGCGCCATCGTGTTCTTCTTCCCTGAGATGGGTGGCTACTTCCTAGAGAAGCCGAACTTCGAGGCTGCGAACGCTTTCAAGACGCCTGAGCACATCGCGCCGGTATGGTACTTCACGCCTTACTACGCGATTCTGCGCGCCGTTCCGGACAAGCTTCTGGGCGTTATCGCCATGGGTGCCGCCATCGCCGTGCTGTTCGTGCTGCCATGGCTGGATCGTAGTCCAGTCAAGTCCATGCGTTACAAGGGCTGGATGAGCAAGATCGCACTTGTGCTGTTCTGCATCTCCTTCGTCATCCTCGGCGTGCTTGGTGTGCTGTCTCCGACGCCTGAGCGTACGTTGGTATCTCGGATCTGTACTGCTATCTACTTCGGTTACTTCATCCTGATGCCGTTCTACACCAAGCTCGAGAAGACCAAAGTAGTTCCGCAAAGGGTGGCTGGCTGATGAAAAAGCAATTCGCTGCATTGATTCTTGCACTGGTGCCGGCATTCGGTTTCGCCGCTGGCGGTGGCGCTCACCTTGATGAGGTCGACATCGATCTGACCGACAAGGTGGCGCTGCAGGATGGTCTGAAGACTTTCGCCAACTACTGCATGGGCTGTCACAGTGCGCAATACCAGCGCTACGAGCGTGTCGCGACCGATCTGGGGATTCCAGCGGATGTGATGCTCGACAGTGTGGTTTTCAGTGGTGCCAAGATTGGCGATCACATGAAGATTGGGATGAAGCCGGACGACGCCAAGGCCTGGTTCGGCGCGGCTCCGCCGGATCTGACACTGGTAGCGCGAGTGCGTGGCAACGACTGGCTGTACTCGTACATGCGCAGCTTCTATGAAGATCCGGCGCGCCCTTACGGCGTCAATAACACGGTTTTCCCCAACGTCGGTATGCCGCATGTTCTCGCGCCGCTGCAAGGCCGCCAGGTTCTGCCGGGCAAGCTGCCTGAGGGCGAATCCGTAGCCTGCAAACAGGTTCAGGTCGTTGAAGATGGCCGCAAGCAGTTCGATCCGTTGACCGGTACCCCGATCACGCACGAAGACTGCAATGCCATGACAGTTGTGCCGGGCACCGGTGAGCTGACCGAGGCGGAGTATGACGAGAAGATCAAGAACCTGGTGACCTTCCTGGCTTACTCGGCGAACCCAGTCAAGCTGGAAAGTCAGCGCATCGGTACCTACGTACTGCTGTTCCTGGCGTTCTTCTTCGTCTTTGCCTATCTGCTCAAGCGGGAATATTGGAAAGACGTCCACTGATCCTTCGCTGTTTTGCGGTACTCTGCGCGCGCCCTTTTGGGCGCGTGCTTTTTTATGCCATCCCACAATTCCAATGAAGGAGGGACCCTATGGCCGCTACCAATCGGTTGGCCTGCTATTCCGATCCCGCCGACCATTATTCGCATCGGGTACGCTATGTACTCGCTGAAAAAGGCGTCAGCGTAGAGATAATAGACGTTGACCCGGCGCACTGTCCGGTCAGACTGACTGAGGTAAATCCATACGCCAGCGTGCCTACGCTGGTGGATCGTGATCTGGCGCTGTACGAGCCGAATGTGATCACTGAGTACCTGGAAGAGCGTTATCCGCACCCGCCATTGCTTCCGGTGTATCCCGTGGCCAGAGCCAATACCCGACTGCTGGTGCATAGGGTTCAGCGGGATTGGTGTGCCCTGGTGGATCGAATCGCCGATCGCCGTACTGCCGATGCGCCACGAGCGCAGGCGCGCAAGGAGCTGCGAGAAAGCCTGACAGGTGTATCGCCTGTGTTCGCTGAGAAGCCATTCTTCATGAGCGATGAGATCAGCCTGGTGGATTGCTGTCTGTTGCCGATCTTGTGGCGTTTGCCCAAACTCGGCATAGAGCTGCCGCGGGCCGCGAAACCGCTACTTGATTACATGGAAGTCAACTTTGCTCGAGAGGCCTTCCAGGTCAGTCTATCCGCCGTTGAGCGCGGCATGCGCTAAGAGAGGCTGTATATGACTTCAAGTCGTCCTTATCTGGTTCGGGCGCTGTATGAGTGGATCGTCGATAACGACTGCACCCCGCATTTGCTGGTCAATACTGATCACCCCGGCGTTCAGGTGCCGGATGGCTTTGCCAGTGATGGTCAAATCGTATTGAACGTGGCGCCAAGTGCTGTTCGCCATCTGCAGATGAACAACCAGGCGATCAGCTTCGAAGGTCGCTTCGGTGGTGTGCCCCACAGCCTGCATGTCCCATCTGCCGCGATCATGGCGATCTATGCCCGAGAGAATGGGCAGGGGATGGTGTTCGAGATCGAGCCTACCCCACCTGGCGACGATACACCGGCTGACGATTCGTCCGACACAGGCACATCGCCGCGTCCGGCTTCCGGCGGGCGTCCTAGCCTGAAGGTCGTCAAGTAAGTCCAGGAAAAGCGTGGCAACCTTGCAGGCTTGGCTGCCACGTGGGATCAGTTTGTAACTCGCTCAGTCGATGTATTCGAACAACTTGACGATGCGTTGTACGCCGGACACGCCTTGCACCACGCTTGTTGCGCGATTGCCTTCCTGGCGAGTGACGAGGCCAAGCAAATAGACGATGCCGTTTTCGGTGATGACTTTTATGCGTGACCCGGGAACGCTTGCGTCTGCGAGCATCTGCGCTTTGATCTTGGTGGTCAGCCAAGAGTCATTGCTGCGAGCCAGTGCGGAGGATGGCCTCAGTACCTGGAGTTCGTTATGCACACGCTTGACGCGCTGTACGGAGCTGGCGGCCTGCTCGGCCATCTGCTTCAGCTCCGCGCGTGGTGTCTGGCCGGCAAGCAACACCACACCGTTGTAGCTCGCGACGACAATATGTGAGCCCTGGTCGAGATCCGGATGGGCCTTGGCGATATTTACGGCCGCCTTCGTTTCGATGAGCGAATCGTCGATGGTGCTACCGATCGTGCGCGTCCCTCGGTCGTCATTGATGGGGTCATCGCGCGTGGCGTTGAGCACTGAGCTGCAGCCGGTAACGGTTAGGCATAGTGCAAGCGTAAATGTGTGCAGTCGAACCGAATTCATTCTTCGCTCCCGAACAGTTGGTTGTCGATCAGATCGCACAGGCAATGGATGGTCAGCAAATGGACTTCCTGGATACGCGCGGTCACTTTCGCCGGCACGCGAATCTCGACGTCCTCAGGTAGCAGCAGTGAGGCCATTCCGCCGCCGTCGCGGCCCGTAAGCGCGACCACCACCATCTCACGGTCGTGCGCCGCCTGTATTGCCTGTATGACGTTGGCCGAGTTGCCGCTGGTAGAGATCGCCAGCAGCACATCGCCCGGCTGGCCCAGCGCGCGGATCTGTTTGGAAAAGACCTCGTTATAGCTGTAGTCATTGGCAATGGAGGTCAATGTGGAGCTGTCTGTCGTCAGTGCGATCGCTGGAAGGCTGGGGCGCTCCCGTTCGAAGCGGTTGAGCAGCTCCGATGAAAAATGCTGAGCATCGCCAGCCGATCCTCCGTTTCCGCAGGTCAGAATCTTGCCTTCGCTGAGCAGCGTGTTGACCATGACTTGCCCGGCCTGTTCGATGCTGGGAGCGAGCTCCTCCATCGCGTTCTGCTTGGTTTCGATGCTGGCCTGGAAAAGCTGGCGTATACGGGATTGCATGTCCATCGGAGTTAAACCTTCAGGTGACGGGCTGGCTGCTTGGGCCGTGCCGTAGGGAAATCTTTGGGCGATGTGATCGTCGCGATGCGCTGTAGAGCGACCTGGCGTGCAGTCTGTCAGCTATCGAACGCATTCCGGATCCAGTTGGGCTTCTCTGCGTTGCTGACTGCCGCGCCTATGGCCACCACATCGAAGCGACAAGGATGCCTTGCCCAGCGACTCTCCTTCTGCAGGAAAAGCTGGGCAGCCTTGATCAGCTTCTGCTGCTTGCGCAGGTCGACGCTTTCGAGCGCGCCACCCCATGCGGCGTGGCGTCTGTAGCGAACCTCGACGAATACTACTGTATCGCCATCGAGCATGACCAGATCAAGCTCGCCGCTGCGGCATGCCCAGTTCCGACACAACAGAGTCAGTCCATGCTGTTGCAGATGGCGCTGTGCAAAATCCTCGGCGGCCTGTCCGCTGATCTGCTTGCTGGTAGTGGTCAATAGGGCGTATCCGTCAGCGGCTGAACATCACCGTCGCGGAATTCGGCCCACGGCAGGCTTCGCTCGATTCGCTGTTCTGGGGTAATGCTCAGCGTGCCGGATAGACCTTCGAGCCGTGTGTCCGGGAGTGCCAGCAACTGATTCAGGCGCGGTGCTAGCAGATAGGCATCAGCGCCCATGGCGTACAACCTGCCGAGGCTGCCTCGGGCTTGCGGCCACTTGCGTTCGATTTCTTGACGAAGTGGTAATTGAGCATCGAGCAGCCAGGGCGTTTCGGTGAAGCGAATGCCTTCGAGGTCAAGGTATTGCGTGCGATTGTCGGTGGCAGCGTGCAAGTGGGAGGTGGCATACACGGGCAGGTCACCGGCGTACTGGAATATCAGGGTGGGTTTGACCTGCTGCGCCTGCTGAGGTGTCGCTGCCAGGAAGAGGAAATCCACGTCCTGGCGGCGTGATGGCTGAGACTCGGCGCTATTGCTGGTGATGCTCTCGCGCTGCGCTTGGTTTCCGCTGCTGCTGACCTGCAGCAGCCTGGCGATTTGATTGGCCAGCTCGATCGGTTCGGCCAGGGGCTCGGCAGCTATGACTACTCCGCCTTGTGCCTGCCACTCCTGGCGAAAGGCTTCAAACACGCGGTTGCCCCAATCGCCACGAGGCGTCAGCGCTATCGCACGGCGGTGCCCGTCGGCCCAGGCGCGGCGTGCCACTTCGCGCGCTTCGTCTTCTGCGGCCAGGCCGAACTGGAACAGCTGCGGTGGCGCCTTTTGATTCGCATCGCTGTAGTTGAGAGCGAGGGTAGTGATTGGGAGCTGCTCGCGGGCAGCCAGCTGGCGGACCATGTCCTTTTCCAGCGGGCCGATCACCAGTTCGACGCCGGAGGCGGTTGCTTGTCGGTAGAAGTCGTCCAGCGAGGCTAGGCGGGTACTGTCGAACAGCTCGATCTTCAGATCTTGCCGCGCTTCCAAATGAGCGGCGAGAAAGCCGTCACGCAGGGCGCGCGCTACGCTGGCCAGCGGACCGTCCATCGGCAGCAGCAGGGCCACGTGTGACAAGGGCTTGTCCGCCAGCTCGCGAAGCTTGATCAGCGGCTCAGGCAGACGCCGGGCGGCAGGGTGGTTGGGGTTCTGCTGTATCCAGGCGTCGATCGCCCGCTGTTGCTGGCCGATGGTACCTGCCTGCTTGACGGTGGCTGCAAGTGATAGCCAGCCGGCCAGATCCACGTCTGGGGTGGGCTGCAGCTGATCGGGCGGCAGGGCCGAAACCAGCGACCAGATTGTTTCGTGATTCCGCTCGGCCGCGTCACCGCTCAGCAGGGGGGCGATGAACGTGCGTTCGCGTGCCGCGTCGAGCGGCTGCTTGTTTGCTTCGAGCGCTTGCGCGCGTGTCAGCTGAGCGCGTAATTGCTGTTCGACGGGCAATTCCGCGAGACGCTCGAAGGCTGGGTGTTGCAGGGCTTGAAGGGCGCGCTGCGGTTCGCCTTCGGCCAGTGCCAGCTCCGCTTCGAGGGTTTTTGCAAACATTTGTTGCGCCGGCATCAGTTGCTCAATAGCGACCTGCTCGAGTATCTGTCGAGCCTGCGCCTGGTCGCCCTGTTGCATGCTCTGGTCGGCCGCTGACAATCGCAGCAGGGCGGCCTTTCCGGGTTCGCTGGCGTCGGCCTCCTTCAGCAGCTGTTGCGTTGATGCCTGAGGGGTGCGTGGTAGCTCGCCCAGTGTCGAGGATGGCGAGCTGGCGCAGGCTGAAAGCACGGCAGCAATGCATAAGAAAAGAAGCGGGCGAAAGCGAGCCATCATGTGATCATTCCTGGAGGCGCTGGCGGGTGTCGGAGGATTGTACCCAAGCGCTGGCGGGGCTGCGATGTCGCGGCCGCTAAACGGGCTACAATGCGCGTTTTCCGTGATTGAGGTATGCCCTGTGACTGCGCCAGACGATGTGAATTCCGCGGCAGGCACGCTCTACGTCGTCGCTACGCCCATTGGTAATCTGGAAGACATTAGTGCGCGGGCGTTGCGCGTGTTGGCAGAGGTAGCGCTGATTGCAGCGGAGGATACCCGTCACTCGGCTCGGCTGATGCAGCACTTCGGTATCAGCACACCTCTGGCTGCATGTCACGAGCACAATGAGCGGGACGAGGGTGGGCGTTTTATAAAGCGGCTACTGGCCGGTGGCGATGTGGCGCTGATATCCGATGCCGGCACGCCATTGATATCTGACCCCGGATACCATCTGGTCAGGCAAGCGCGCGCGGCAGGCATACGCGTGGTGCCGCTCCCGGGAGCCTGTGCGCTGATTGCCGCGCTTTCTGCCGCGGGTTTGCCATCCGATCGATTCATCTTCGAGGGTTTTTTGCCCGCCAAGCAGGCCGCGCGCCGGTCCCGCCTGGAACAGTTGCGAGAAGAACCGCGTACGTTGATCTTCTATGAGGCCCCGCATCGTATCCTCGATTCGCTGATCGATCTGGAGGTGGTGTTCGGTCCGGATCGGCCAGCTGTGCTGGGGCGCGAACTGACCAAGACGTTCGAAACATTGAAGGGGGCGCCACTTGCCGAGCTGCGCGCCTGGGTGGAATCCGACAGCAATCAACAGCGCGGGGAATGCGTGCTTGTGATTGGAGGCTGGCAGGCGCCGCAGGGCGATGACGCGGTCGATGCGAATACGCTTCGTGTGCTGCACCTGTTATTGGCGGAGCTGCCGGTGAAACGAGCAGCGGCCGTTGCGTCCGAGATAACCGGTGTTAAAAAGAACCTGCTTTACCAGCTTGCATTACAGAACAAGCAATCGGATCGGTAGTCGCGTTTTTATTCGTCGGTGTGCTGGCTGCGTCACGGAGGGCTGTCAGCTTGCAGGCCGGGGGCGGGCAAAGTACCCTAGCGGCCGGAGAGTCGATCGGACAGTCGCTGTTCTATCCTGTTTACAGGATAGGAGGGAGGAAAGTCCGGGCTCCATAGGGCGAAGTGCCAGGTAACGCCTGGGAGGCGTGAGCCTACGGAAAGTGCCACAGAAAATAACCGCCTAAGCGCCTCGGCGCCGGTAAGGGTGAAAAGGTGCGGTAAGAGCGCACCGCACGGCTGGCAACAGTCCGTGGCTAGGTAAACCCCACTTGGAGCAAGACCAAATAGGGATCCATTGGCGTGGCCCGCGCTGGATCCGGGTAGGTTGCTAGAGGCAGTCAGTGATGGCTGTCGTAGAGGAATGACTGTCCTCGACAGAACCCGGCTTACAGATCGACTCTCCGACCCTTCCGTTACGTCCTGCTTTTAAGTCCAAAATATTCTTGCTCTTAACAAAGTACTTTAACTTTGAAGTGCAGGTTTTTGGCTTGCCTGAATATATCTACCCTGTCTCTGCTCTGCTTTACCGTTTATCCCCTCTCTGCTCGCTAAATTCCCGTCCCATAAGGGTTTTTCCCGTCAGGCTCACCTTGACGGTGGGGCTGCTGCATTTCTATAGTGCGCACAAGTGGTAGAAAGTGGAACGAAGTGGGTTTTTATGGGCACGAACAGCTAACTCAGAGGGAACGCAGCCGTGTTTCGCGGAGCAAACGCCATCAGTCTCGATGCCAAAGGGCGGCTAGCCATGCCCAGCCGGTATCGTGACGAGCTCGTTTCGCGCTGCGAGGGCCAGCTGATCATCACCATCGACGCGGTTGATCGCTGTCTCGGTATATATCCGCTGCCCGAGTGGGAGCAGATCGAAGCCAAGCTCCGCGAGCTGCCATCGCTGCGAGAGGAGAGTCGCCGACTGCAGCGTTTGCTGATCGGTAACGCGGTGGATCTAGAAATGGACGGCAGTGGTCGCGTGCTGGTGCCGCCACGTTTGCGTGAGTACGCCGGCCTGGATAAGCGGGCCATGCTGGTAGGTCAGCTGAACAAGTTCAGCCTGTGGAACGAGGACGACTGGAACGCGCAAGCAGATGCGGACCTGGCGGCCATTAAACAACCCGGCGCGTTGCCGGAAGAATTGCGTGATCTAATCCTGTGAGCCAGACCAGCAGCTACAACCATGTGACCGTGTTGCTCGACGAGGCCGTTGCGGCGCTCGCTGTGCGGCCGGATGGCCGCTATCTGGATGGGACCTTCGGGCGCGGTGGGCACAGCCGCCTCCTGCTGCGGCAGCTTGGGCCTGATGGCTGTTTGCTAGGATTCGATAAAGACCCGCTAGCAATCGCTACGGGGCAAGCACTGGCGGCCGAGGATGGCCGCTTTGTCGTTGTGCAAAGAAGTTTTGCCGAGCTCGGCGCTGAAGTGGCGCAACGCGGCTGGACTGGCACCTTGAGTGGTGTCCTGTTGGATCTCGGCGTGTCTTCGCCGCAGCTGGACGATCCTGAGCGCGGCTTCAGCTTTCTCAACGATGGTCCGCTGGATATGCGCATGGATCCCAGCCGCGGGATCAGTGTCGCCGAATGGATTGCCACGGCCAGCGAGGATGACATCGCTCGCGTACTCAAAGAGTACGGCGAGGAGCGCTTCGCCAAGCGCATGGCGCGCGCCGTGGTTCAGCGCCGAGGTGAGCGGCCCTTTGAGCGCACGGCCGATCTCGCCCAGGTGCTGACGGTTGCCAATCCTGCCTGGGAGAAAGGCAAGAACCCGGCGACTCGCGCTTTTCAGGGGCTGCGCATCTTCATCAACAATGAGCTCGGCGACTTGGAAGCCGGACTCGAGGCTGCCCTGGAAGCGCTCGAGGTCGGCGGTCGGCTGGTCGTGATCAGCTTTCATTCGCTCGAAGACCGCATCGTTAAACAATTCATGCGTCGCCATGCCAAGGGCGAAGCTGACACGCTGCCGCGTGACCTGCCGATCATTCCAGAGAGGTTCGTTCCGCGCATGAAATTGTTGGGCAAGCCGCAGTACGCGTCCGCGGATGAGGTTAAGGCCAACCCCCGCTCACGTAGTGCCGTAATGCGCGTTGCGGAGAAGTTGCGGTGAATCAGCTCCGCCGCGCCATGCCCAACGGCAGCTTATTGATGCTGGTGCTGTTTGTTGCTGTACTTCTGTCGGCGATCGCCGTCGCCTATAGCGCTCACTGGAACCGCCAACTGCTTAATGAGCTGTACGGTGAACTCAGTGTGCGTGACAAGGCGCAGGCCGAATGGGGGCGTCTGATTTTGGAGCAAAGCACCTGGACGGCACATAGCCGTATCGAGACGCTGGCTGCCGAGCAGTTGAAGATGCTCATCCCTGAAGCGGCGGATGTCAGGCTGGTGGCCCCATGAAGCTTCAGGGCGCTCTCTATCCCTGGCGTTTCCGCATCGTGCTGGCCTTGCTGGCGCTGATGGTCGGCGCCATTGCCTGGCGCATCGTCGACTTGCAGGTGATCGATCAGGGTTTCCTCAAGGACCAGGGTGATGCACGCAGCGTGCGGCACATACCCATCCCCGCGCATCGCGGTTTGATCACCGATCGACATGGCGAGCCGCTGGCGGTCAGTACGCCGGTGACCACTCTCTGGGGAAATCCACGCGAACTGCAAGCAGCCCAGGCGCGCTGGCCAGAACTGGCCGAGGCCTTGGGGCAACCGCCTGCTGTCCTTGGGCAGCGCCTCAAGGAACAAGCCGAGCGCGAGTTCATCTACCTCGTTCGCGGGTTGACGCCCGAGCAGGGCCAGCGCGTGCTCGACATGGAAATTCCCGGCGTGTATTCGCAGGAGGAATTTCGCCGTTTCTATCCGGCAGGCGAAGTGGCCGCGCATGTGGTTGGCTTCACCGATATCGACGATCGCGGCCGAGAAGGTTTGGAGCTGGCATACGACGAGTGGCTGGCAGGCGTCCCCGGCAAGCGCCAGGTGCTCAAGGATCGTCGTGGGCGGCTGATCAAGGATGTGCAGGTGGTCAAGAATGCCAAGGCCGGCAAGTCCTTGGCACTGTCCATTGACCTGCGCTTGCAATATCTGGCGCACAGCGAGCTGCGCAAGGTCGTACAGGAATACGGTGCCAAGGCAGCCAGCCTGGTGATGGTCGATGTGAAGACCGGCGAAGTCCTCGCCATGGCCAACCAGCCGACCTACAACCCCAACAATCGACGCAACCTGACGCCCTCGGCGATGCGCAACCGAGCGTTGATCGATGTGTTCGAGCCCGGCTCGACGGTCAAGCCATTCAGTATCGCGGCGGCGCTCGGGACCGGCAAATATCAGCCTGAGTCGGTGGTCAATACATTGCCGGGTTGGATGCGTATCGGTCGTTACACCATTCGCGACGTGTCCCGTGGGGGCATGCTCAACCTCACCGGCATTCTGATGAAGTCAAGCAACGTCGGGATCAGCAAGATTGCGCTGGATATCGGCCCGGAGCCGGTATACGCAATCATGCACCAGGCGGGATTCGGTCAGTCCACCGGCCTCGGCTTTCCTGGGGAGCGCGTCGGAAGCCTGCCTAATCATCGTAAATGGCGCGATGCCGAAACCGCTTCGCTCGCTTACGGCTACGGGCTGTCGGTGACCGCGGCTCAGCTTGCTCACGCCTATGCGGTACTGGGTAACGAAGGCAGTAACGTTCCTCTGTCGCTGCTCCGTTTGGACCAGCCGCAGGAAGGCGTGCAAGTCATCGACAAGGACATTTCAAGTACCGTGTTGCGGATGCTGCAATCCGTCGTTGAGGAAGAGGGTGGCGGCGGCGCGCGGGCCAAGGTGCCGGGCTATCACGTTGCGGGCAAGAGCGGCACGGCGAAAAAGGTCTCCGGGACCGGTGGCTATACCAAGGATGCCTATCGCTCGTTCTTCGCCGGTGTGGCGCCAGTCTCCGATCCGCGCATCGCAATCGTCGTGGTCGTCGACGAGCCCAGCGAGGGCGGCTACTACGGTGGCCTCGTCTCTGCACCAGTGTTCGGCAAGGTGGCGGCTCGTGCGTTGCGGCTGATGAACGTGGCCCCCGACAACCTGCCGCCACCTGCGGAGATTCAGACCGCCGAAGCGGCGAAGGCCAAGGGAGGGCGGATTTGATGCCGATGCCGTTGAACCAACTGCTGCCTCAGGCTGTCAGCGCGACACTGATTCGTGAGCTCACCTTGGACAGCCGCAAGGTACGTCCAGGCGATCTGTTTCTGGCTGTGCCGGGCCTTCGGCAAGACGGTCGCATACACATTGCGGATGCAATTTCCCGCGGCGCCGCAGCGGTCGCCTACGAAGCCGAAGATGCGCCTGAGATGACCGCGGAGAGTGCGGTGCTGGTGCCGGTCCGCCGCCTGGCGGAGCAGTTGTCTGCGATCGCCGGTCGGTTTTATGGCGAGCCAAGCCGCAGCCTGCATCTGGCCGGCGTCACCGGAACCAACGGCAAGACCAGCGTGACCTACCTCATCGCTCAGGCCCTGGATCGTCTGGGGGAGCGTTGCGGCATCATCGGCACCCTTGGCACCGGCTTCCACGGCGAGCTCGTACTCGGGCAGCACACGACGCCTGATGCCATCGGCGTGCAGGCCAACCTGGCAAGCCTGCGCAAGCAGGGTGCCCGAGCCGTGGCGATGGAGGTTTCTTCCCACGGCCTCGCTCAGGGCAGGGTTGCCGCGCTGGCATTCGATGTGGCCGTGTTCACCAATCTATCGCGCGACCACCTTGACTATCACGGCTCCATGGAAGCCTACGGTGAGGTCAAGGCCCGACTGTTCAAGATGCCGGGGCTCAGCTGCCGAGTGATCAATCTGGACGATCCGTTCGGGCGCGTCCTCGCGGCAGAGCATGGGGAATCGCGGCTGATTACCTACAGCCTGGACGACGCTGCTGCTTATCTCTATTGCCCAGAAGCACGGCTGGACGATGACGGCATCCATGCGCGGCTGGTTACTCCGCAGGGTGAACGGTCGGTGCGTAGTCCGCTACTTGGTCGCTTCAACGTCAGCAACGTGCTCGCGGCGATCGGTGCACTGCTTGGGATGGACTATCCGTTGGATGAAGTCCTCGCCGTGCTACCGCAAATAGAAGGTCCTGCCGGCCGCATGCAGCGTCTGGGTGGCGGTGATTGCCCGCTGGTGGTGGTGGATTATGCCCATACGCCCGACGCGCTGGAAAAGGTCCTTGATGCGTTGCGCCCGCATACCCAGAGCAAGCTGCTGTGCTTGTTCGGCTGCGGCGGCGATCGCGATCGCGGCAAACGCGCGCTGATGGCCCGGGTCGCCGAGCGGTTGGCCGATCGTGTTGTGGTGACCGATGACAACCCAAGAAATGAAGATCCCGTGCAGATTCTCGATGAGATTCGCGCCGGCTTCGGAGCGCCGGAGCAAGCTGTCTTCATGCCGGGCCGGGCCGCAGCCATCGCCGCCTGCATCGCCGGTAGCCATGCTGACGATGTCGTGCTGCTGGCCGGCAAGGGCCACGAGGATTATCAGGAAATCAAGGGCGAACGTTTGCCGTTCTCCGATCTTGACCAGGCCTCTATAGCCCTGGCTGTCTGGAGGAAATCCAATGCTTGAAGCTATGCACCTGACCGATTTGGTCGAACCGCTATCCGCCAAGCTGATCAACGCCGATACGACTTTCATCTCGGTCAGCACTGATAGCCGCGCCATCGAGCCAGGGCAGTTGTTCGTGGCGCTGACCGGCCCTCGTTTCGATGGCCATGCCTATCTGGCCGAGGTCGCCGCCAAAGGCGCCGTGGCCGCATTGGTCGAGCGGCATGTGGCAGACGCTTCGCTGCCCCAGCTGGTGGTCGCGGACAGTCGCATCGCCTTGGGTCAGCTAGGGGCCCTGAATCGTGCCGCCTTTACCGGGCCGGTCGCGGCGATTACCGGCTCCAGCGGCAAGACCAGCGTCAAGGAGCTCCTCGCCAGCATTCTGCGTGCTGCCTATGGCGCCGATGCGGTGTTGGCCACTCGAGGCAACCTCAACAACGATCTTGGGGCTCCGCTGACCCTACTTGAACTGGCGCCTCAGCATCAGGCTGCAGTGATCGAACTGGGCGCTTCGCGTGTCGGAGAAATCGCCTATACCGTCCGCCTGACACAGCCGGATGTCAGCGTGATTACCAATGCTGGCACCGCCCATGTTGGCGAATTCGGTGGGCCGGACAAAATTGTCGAGGCCAAGGGCGAGATACTCGACGGCCTAGGCGCTAATGGCATCGCCGTGCTCAACCGCGATGACCGAGCGTACACGACCTGGGAGGGACGCGCGGCTGGCAAGCGCGTGGTGAGCTTCGCAATAAAGAGCCCCCTGGCAGATTTTCATCCGGCTTCGATCGGCTACGACTTACGCGGTTGCCCCAACTTCGTCCTGGCCGGGCCGTCCGGGACGGTGCGCGTCCAGCTTAATCTGCTCGGCCGCCACAGCGTCGCCAACGCACTCACCGCCGCTGCAGCTGCCAGTGCGCTGGGCGTCGCGCGCGAACACATCGTCGCAGGCCTCGAAAGCCTGCAGCCGGTCAAGGGCCGAGGTGTCGCGCAGGTACTCAGTAATGGTGTACGCCTCATTGATGACACCTATAACGCCAACCCGGCCTCCATCTGCGCGGCCATTGATGTGCTGGCCGGCTTTGCCGGACGCACCGTGCTGGCGTTGGGCGACATGGGCGAGTTGGGTGATTGGGCCGAGCAGGGCCATCGCGAGGTCGGCAGTTACGCCGCAGACAAGGTAGATATCTTGTTCGCGGTTGGACCGCTGATGAAGCATGCCGTTGACGCCTTCGGTGCCGGCGGTCGTCATTTCGCCGATCAGCAAAGTCTGATCGAGGCGCTGCGCCTGGAGCAGGGCAACGCCACCACCATTTTGATCAAGGGATCACGGAGCGCTGCGATGGATAAGGTCGTCGCTGCGCTTTCCGCATCCGGCATGGAGAAACATTGATGCTGCTGCTACTCGCCGAGTATCTGCAACGCTTCCACACGGGCTTCGCGGTCTTTCAGTACCTGTCCCTGCGTGGAATTCTCGGCGTGCTCACCGCGCTGGTGCTTTCATTGTGGATGGGGCCTTGGCTGATCCGCACGCTGCAGCTACGCCAGATAGGCCAGTCGGTGCGTACCGATGGGCCGCAAACGCACCTGTCGAAATCCGGAACACCGACCATGGGTGGCGCACTGATTCTCAGCGCAATCGCCATCAGCACGTTGCTCTGGGCGGATCTGGCCAACCGTTATGTCTGGGTAGTACTCGCTGTGACGCTGCTATTCGGGGCGATCGGCTGGGTTGACGATTACCGCAAGGTGATCGAGAAGAACTCCCGCGGCCTGCCGAGCCGCTGGAAATACTTCTGGCAATCGGTATTCGGCCTCGGTGCCGCGATCTTCCTTTATATCACTGCGCAGACTCCGGTCGAGACCACCCTGATCCTGCCATTGCTGAAGAACATCGAGATCCCGCTGGGAATCGGCTTCATAGTGCTGACCTACTTCGTCATCGTCGGCTCGAGCAATGCGGTGAATCTCACCGACGGACTCGACGGCCTGGCGATCATGCCGACGGTGATGGTCGGCGGCGCGCTGGGCATCTTCTGCTACCTGTCCGGAAACGTGAATTTTGCCGACTACCTGCTGATTCCCTATATCCCCGGCGCGGGCGAGCTGATCGTGTTCTGCGGTGCTTTGATCGGTGCCGGGCTCGGTTTTCTCTGGTTCAACACTTACCCGGCGCAGGTGTTTATGGGTGATGTCGGCGCGCTGGCACTCGGCGCCGCATTGGGCACCATCGCTGTGATCGTTCGGCAAGAAGTAGTGCTGTTCATCATGGGCGGGGTGTTCGTGATGGAAACCCTGTCGGTGATGATTCAGGTGGCCTCGTTCAAGCTGACCGGCAAGCGGGTCTTCCGCATGGCGCCGATCCATCACCACTTTGAACTCAAAGGCTGGCCCGAACCGCGGGTCATCGTGCGCTTCTGGATCATCACGGTGATCCTGGTGCTGGTTGGTCTCGCTACCCTGAAATTGAGGTAATAAAGAGTGCTCATCGCTTCCGATCAGTTCCGCATCGTCGTAGGTCTCGGCAAGAGCGGCATGTCCCTGGTCCGCCACCTGGCGAGCCGCGGGGTGCCGTTTGCCGTGGCCGATACGCGCGCGAACCCGCCGGAACTCGCCACTCTGCAAGCGCAGTACCCGAACGTCGAAGTCCGTTGCGGTGAACTCGATCCGCAGTTCCTCTGCCGGGCCAGCGAGTTGCTGGTCAGCCCCGGTCTGCCGATCAGCACGCCCGCATTGCAGGCGGCGGCCGCCAATGGAGTGAAGCTGTCCGGCGACATCGAGCTGTTCGCGCGCGAAGCCAAGGCGCCAATCGTGGCGATCACTGGCTCGAATGCAAAAAGCACGGTGACAAGCCTGGTCGGCGAAATGGCCGCTGCAGCCGGTCGCAAGGTGGCCGTGGGTGGAAATCTGGGCACGCCGGCACTGGATCTGCTCGAAGATGACGTCGAACTCTATATCCTGGAACTGTCGAGCTTCCAGCTGGAGACAACTGACCGGTTGGATGCGGAAGTCGCGACCTGTCTGAATCTTAGTGAAGATCACATGGACCGCTACGACGGTTTGCCGTCTTATCACCAAGCCAAGCATCGGATTTTCCGCGGTGCGCGACAGGTGGTGATCAATCGCGACGATCGTCTCAGCCGTCCGCTGATTGCGGATGACGTTCCGGCCTGGTCGTTCGGTCTCGGCAAACCAGATTTCAAGGGCTTCGGGTTGTTCGAGGAGAACGGTGAGAAATATCTTGCCTTCCAGTTCGACGCGCTGATGCCGGCCAACCAGCTAAAGATCCGCGGCGCGCACAATCAATCTAACGCGCTGGCGGCTTTGGCGCTGGGGTACGCGGTGGGACTGCCGTTCGAGCCGATGCTCGCGACTTTGCGCAATTTTACTGGGCTTGCCCACCGCTGCCAGTGGGTCGGCGAGCGCAAGGGTGTCAGCTATTACGATGATTCCAAGGCGACCAATGTTGGCGCCGCGCTAGCAGCGATCGATGGTCTGGGCAGCGACATCGACGGCGAGCTGGTGCTGATTGCTGGCGGCGACGGCAAGGGCGCTGACTTTTCGACCCTGCACAGCCCGGTCGCGCATCACTGCCGGGAGGTGATTCTGCTGGGCCGCGATGCCGAGCGGCTCGCCGTGGCGCTTGAAGGCGCAGCTCCGCTCCATCGTGTCCAGACGCTTCAGCAAGCCGTGCAGTTGGCATCCAAGCTGGCGCAGTCTGGCGATGCGGTGCTGCTATCGCCAGCCTGTGCCAGCCTCGACATGTTCGAGAACTTCGAGGATCGCGGACGTCAGTTCGCCGCTGCCGTGGGGGCGCTCAGCTGATGCTCGCCTTCCTGCGCAGTGCGCCCTCTCCGCTGTTCGGCCGCCGTGGCCTGGATCTCGACTTCCCGATGCTCGCCGGCTGCTTAGCGCTGTTGGGGCTCGGGCTGGTCATGATCACCTCGGCCTCTTCCGAAGTCGCGGCGGTGAATGCCGGCAACTCGCTGTACCACATGGTCCGCCATCTGGTGTACGTACTGATTGGTCTGGGCGCAGCCACTGCTGTGCTGCTGGTGCCGCTGTCGGCCTGGCAGCGGCTGGACTGGATGCTGCTGCTGGGTGCTTTTGCGCTGCTGATCCTGGTGCTGATCCCCGGTATCGGTCGTGAGGTCAACGGCTCCATGCGCTGGATCGGCTTTGGTGCCTTCAACGTGCAACCCTCTGAGTTGGCCAAGCTCTTCGTCGTGGTCTATCTCGCGGGTTATCTGGTGCGTCGCCAGCAAGAGGTGCGTGAAAGCCTGTGGGGCTTCCTCAAGCCGTTCCTGGTGCTGCTGCCAATGGCGATGCTGCTCCTGCTCGAGCCCGACTTCGGTGCGACCGTGGTCATGATGGGTGCGGCAGTGGCGATGCTGTTCCTCGGCGGAGTCGGCTTGATCCGATTCAGTCTGCTGGTCCTGTTAGCGGTCGGCGCTGTGTTCATTCTTGTGCAGACGCAGGAGTATCGCCTGCAGCGGTTGATCACCTTTACCGATCCCTGGGCCGACCAGTATGGCGCCGGCTACCAGTTGACCCAGGCGCTGATTGCGTTCGGTCGTGGCGAATGGTTGGGAGTCGGCCTTGGCAACAGCGTGCAAAAGCAGTTCTACCTGCCCGAAGCGCACACAGACTTCGTATTTTCCGTGCTGGCCGAAGAGTTGGGTATGGTGGGTGCGCTGCTGACCATTATGCTGTTTGCCTTCGTTGGAGTGCGTGCGCTCTACATCGGATTGGCCGCCGAGCGTGCGCGTCAGTTCTTTGCGGCCTATATCGCCTGGGGCGTCGCCTTCCTCTGGCTTGGGCAGTTCCTGATCAATGTCGGTGTGAACGTCGGCTTGTTGCCGACCAAGGGCCTGACCCTGCCGTTCCTCAGCTATGGCGGCAGTTCGTTGGTTGTGACCTGCGCCAGCATGGCGTTGCTGCTGCGCATCGAGTGGGAAAGCCGCACCGTGTTGGGCAGCGAAGACGCCGAGTTCAGCGAAGATGACTTTGCCGAAGCGCCTGCGCCAAAAGGCAAGGGGGTCGCGCATGGCCGCTAACGTCCTGATCATGGCTGGCGGAACCGGCGGACACGTATTCCCAGCGTTGGCCTGCGCCCATGAATTTCAGAGCCGCGGTTTCAGCGTGCACTGGCTGGGTACACCGCGCGGTATCGAGAACGAAGTGGTTCCAGCCGCAGGCTTGCCGCTGCACCTGATTCAGGTGAGCGGGCTGCGTGGCAAAGGTGTGACCTCGCTTCTCAAGGCGCCATTCCAGCTGCTGCGCTCGCTCGGGCAGGCTCGGCGCATCATGCGCGAGCTGCAGCCGGTCTGTGTGCTCGGGCTCGGCGGCTACGTGACGGGCCCCGGTGGCCTGGCGGCGAAGCTTGCCGGAGTACCGCTGATCATCCATGAGCAGAACGCCGTCGCCGGAACCGCCAACCGTAGCCTGGTGCCTTTTGCCGCGCGGGTTTGCGAGGCGTTTCCGAATACTTTCAGCGACAGCGCCAAGCGGCGTACGACCGGCAATCCGGTGCGCCACGAGCTGTTTCTCGAAACGCCCAGGCAGACGCTGCGGGGCCGTCGGCCCCGCTTGCTGGTGCTGGGAGGCAGTCTGGGCGCCGAGCCCTTGAACAAGTTGCTGCCCGAGGCGCTCGCGCAGGTGGACGTTGAGCTGCGGCCCGAGGTGTTCCATCAGGCCGGCAAACAGCATGCGGACATCACCCAAGAGCGCTATCTCACGGCGGGCGTCGAGGCCGAAGTCGCACCCTTTATCAAGGACATGGCGCGTGCCTACGCTTGGGCCGATCTGGTGATCTGCCGCGCTGGCGCCCTGACGGTGTGCGAGCTTGCGGCGGCCGGGCTGCCGTCGTTCCTAGTGCCGCTGCCGCATGCAATCGACGATCACCAGACGCGTAATGCCGAATATCTGGCGAAGGAGGGCGCAGCCGTTCTTCTCCCTCAAGCAAACACCGATGCTGCAGCGCTAGCCGCGCAGCTGACCGAGGTAATGATGCAGCCGGAAAAACTCAAGGCCATGGGAACCACGGCGCGCCGCCTGGCTCGGCCGGACGCCACCCGTACCGTCGTCGATATCTGCCTGGAGGTGGCGCATGGCTAAATCCCCCGCTGCGGTAAAGGCTGAAGTCCGACGCATGCGCCGCATTCGCCGGATTCATTTCGTCGGTGTCGGCGGCGTCGGTATGTGCGGCATCGCTGAAGTGTTGTTGAATCTCGGGTACGACGTTTCCGGCTCGGATCTAAAAGCCTCCGCAAGTACTGAGCGCCTGCAGAATTTCGGTGCGCAGATCTTCATTGGGCATCAGGCCGGCAATGTCGCCGGTGCCGATGTACTGGTGGTTTCCAGTGCGGTCAATGCCACCAATCCTGAGGTGGCGTTCGCGCTCGAACAGCGTATCCCGGTGGTACCCCGCGCCGAGATGCTTGCCGAGTTGATGCGCTATCGCCATGGCATCGCCGTTGCCGGTACCCACGGCAAGACCACTACCACCAGTCTGTTGGCATCGGTCTTTGCCGCGGGTGGGCTCGATCCCACCTTTGTCATTGGCGGGCGTCTGACCGCAGCTGGTACCAATGCTCAGCTGGGCACCAGCCGTTACCTGATTGCCGAGGCCGACGAGAGCGACGCGAGCTTCCTGCATTTGCAGCCGATGGTTGCGGTCGTGACCAACATCGATGCCGATCACATGAGCACCTATGGCGGTGACTTCGGCAAGCTCAAGCGAACCTTCGTCGAGTTCCTGCACAACTTGCCGTTTTACGGACTGGCAGTGCTCTGTGTCGATGACCCGATAGTGCGCGAGATCATTCCGCAGGTAGGCCGACCGATCACCACGTATGGCACTCATGAAGATGCCGACGTGCGGGCCATCAACATCCGACAGGAAGGCATGCGCACCTACTTCACCGTGCTACGCGATGGTTTCGATGCGCTCGACGTGTCGGTCAACATGCCGGGCAACCACAATGTGCTCAATGCACTGGCCACTATTGCGATCGCCACCGACGAGGGCATCGACGACGCCGCCATCGTCCAAGGGCTTTCGCAGTTCGGCGGCGTCGGTCGGCGCTTCCAGGTCTATGGCGAGCTGCCGGTGGAAGACGGCAGCGTGATGTTGGTCGATGACTATGGCCACCATCCGCGTGAGGTGGCAGCGGTGATTCAGGCGGTTCGCGGCGGCTGGCCGGAGCGCCGGCTGGTCATGGTCTATCAGCCTCATCGCTTCAGCCGAACCCGCGATCTGTACGACGACTTCGTTCAGGTGCTGACCGAAGCCAACGTACTGCTGCTGATGGAGGTCTATCCGGCCGGCGAGGAACCCATTCCCGGGGCCGATAGCCGTCATCTGTGCCACAGCATCCGTCAGCGCGGTCAGCTCGACCCCATCTATATAGAGCGCGGCGTCGAACTGGCCCCGCTGGTCAAGCCGCTGCTGCGCCCGGGCGATATTCTGCTGTGCCAGGGTGCCGGCGACATCGGCGGGCTGGCCCCGCAACTCATCAACAGTCCCCTGTTTGCTGGCGACGCAAGCGCCGCGAGGAAAAGCGAATGACTGCCCTGCAATCAACTCGTGACCCCCAGACTTTCGGCCGGGTTGCCGTGCTCTTCGGTGGCAAGAGTGCCGAGCGCGAAGTGTCGCTTAAATCCGGCGCTGCGGTGCTTGCCGCGCTGCAGGCGGCCGGCGTCGATGCGTTCGGCATCGATGTGGGTGACGATCTGCTGACCCGCCTGAATAGTGAGCGCATCGACCGTGCCTTCATCGTCCTGCATGGGCGTGGTGGCGAAGACGGCAGCATGCAAGGGCTGCTCGAATGTGCCGGGATTCCCTATACGGGTAGCGGCATTCTTGCGTCGGCGCTGGCCATGGACAAGTTGCGCACCAAGCAGGTGTGGCAAAGCCTTGGTCTGCCAACCCCACGGCATGCCGTGCTGGCGAGCGAGGCCGATTGCCACGCGGCGGCCGAGCGTCTGGGCTTCCCATTGATCGTTAAGCCGGCGCATGAGGGTTCGAGCATCGGTATGGCGAAGGTCGCCGGCATCGCCGAGCTTATCGCCGCATGGCGCGCTGCGAGTGCTTACGATGCTCAGGTGCTGGTCGAGCAGTGGATCCAGGGCCCGGAATTCACCATCGCCACGCTGCGTGGCGCGGTGCTGCCACCCATCGGCCTGGGCACACCGCATTCCTTCTACGACTACGACGCCAAGTATCTGGCCAACGATACCCAGTACCGCATTCCGTGTGGTCTGGATGCGGCGAAAGAGCAGGAGCTTAAGGATCTCTCCGCGCGCGCCTGCGAAGCCGTGGGGATCCAGGGCTGGGCGCGCGTCGACGTCATGCAGGACAGCGCCGGTGCCTTCTGGTTGCTGGAAGTGAACACCGTTCCGGGGATGACCGATCACAGTCTGGTGCCGATGGCCGCACGTGCGGCGGGGCTGGATTTCAAGCAGCTGGTGCTGGCGATCCTTGATGCCAGTATGGCGGTAGGGAACTGACCGATGATCACTACGCTGCGTCACTCACAGCCCGGGACCGGTCGTGCTTCGCGCAAGGCGGTGCAGCGGGGCGCGAGCCGTCTGGTGCAGCGCGAGCCACTCTCGGCGCGCTTGCCGCGTCCCAGCTTGAGTTCGCTCAAGCGTGTCCTGTGGCCGGTCATGCTGGTGGCGTTGGCCGTCGGGCTTTTCGAGCTGGGTGAGCAGCTTGCGCCCTATGCCGATAGGCCGATCGCCAAAGTCAGTGTTCGGGGTGAGCTGACCTATGTAGATCAGCAGGCGGTGCAAGCGCGCATGGCACCTTTCGTCGAAGCCAGTTTCTTCAAGGTGGATCTCGATGCATTGCGTCGCGACCTTGAGCAAATGCCGTGGATTGCCCATGTCGAGGCACGCCGGATCTGGCCGGACGAGGTCATGGTGCGCCTCGACGAACAGCTGCCTATCGCTCGCTGGGGCGATGAGGCGCTATTGAACAATAACGGTCAGGCCTTTGCGCCGGATGACCTGACTCAGTATGAACACTTGCCGCAATTGTATGGTCCGAAGCGGGCCCAGCAGCGGGTCATGCAGCAGTACCAGATGCTTAGCCAGATGCTGCGGCCGCTCGGTTTTTCCATCGCCCGCCTGGAGTTGCGTGCGCGGGGCAGCTGGTTCGCGACGACCAAGCAGGGCGTTGAGCTGCTGCTGGGAAGAGACCAGATAATCGAAAAAATGCGGCGCTTCACTGCCATCTACCAGCAAGAGCTGGCGCAGGAGAGCGAAAGAATTGCGCGGATCGACCTTCGCTACGCCAACGGCCTGGCCGTTGCGTGGCATGAGCCGAGCCCGACCGCGCCGGACGAATCCGTCGTTGCGAAGAATTGAGGAATGAAACACATGTCTAGCGTGCAAAGCGGCAAGATGATCGTCGGTCTCGATATCGGCACCTCCAAAGTGGTGGCGCTGGTGGGCGAAGTGACGCCCGATGGCGAGCTTGAGATCGTCGGGATTGGCACTCACCCGTCGCGCGGGTTGAAAAAAGGCGTGGTGGTCAATATCGAGTCCACCGTTCAGTCGATCCAGCGCGCCGTAGAAGAGGCACAGCTGATGGCTGGCTGCCGCATCCATTCCGCATTTGTCGGCCTGGCAGGCAATCATATCCGTAGCCTCAACTCCCACGGCATCGTCGCCATCCGTGATCGGGAAGTCAGCAGCGCCGACCTCGAACGCGTGCTGGATGCGGCGCAGGCCGTGGCGATTCCGGCGGATCAGCGTGTGCTGCATACCCTGCCACAGGACTACGTGATTGATAACCAGGAAGGCGTGCGTGAGCCGCTGGGCATGTCTGGCGTGCGCCTGGAAGCCAAAGTCCACGTGGTCACCTGCGCAGTGAATGCCGCTCAGAACATCGAAAAGTGCGTGCGTCGCTGTGGCCTTGAAGTCGACGACATCATTCTCGAACAGCTCGCCTCGGCACATGCCGTGCTCACCGATGACGAGAAGGAGTTGGGCGTCTGCCTGGTGGATATCGGCGGCGGTACCACCGACATCTGCATTTTCACCGAGGGCGCCATCCGCCACACCGCGGTGATCCCGATTGCCGGTGATCAGGTCACCAATGACATCGCCATGGCGCTGCGCACGCCGACCCAATACGCCGAAGAGATCAAGATCCGCTACGCCTGTGCACTTGCCAAACTGGCCGGCCCCGGCGAGACCATCAAAGTACCGAGCGTCGGCGACCGTCCGCCGCGGGAACTCTCGCGGCAAGCTTTGGCCGAAGTCGTGGAGCCGCGTTATGACGAACTCTTTACGTTGATCCAGGCCGAGCTGCGTCGCAGCGGCTACGAGGACCTGGTCCCTGCAGGGATCGTCCTCACAGGCGGCACAGCGAAGATGGAAGGTGCCGTCGAACTGGCCGAGGAAATCTTTCACATGCCGGTGCGCTTGGGCGTGCCGCATAGCATCAACGGACTCACTGACGTGGTCCGCAACCCTATCTATTCAACGGGCGTTGGCCTGTTGCTGTACGGGATGCGCAAGCAGACCGACGGCACGTCCATGTCCGGTCTCGGCAATTTCGCCGATGAACCCAAGACATCTGTCGTGGACCGGCTCAAGAGCTGGATCCAGGGCAATTTCTGAGCAGTGCGGCTGTACCTAAAACTAGAAAGCTGGAAGGAGAGAGGGAAATGTTCGAACTCGTAGATCATACCCCGCAAAGTGCAGTGATCAAGGTCATTGGCGTAGGCGGAGGCGGCGGCAATGCCGTCAATCACATGGTGCGCAACAACGTTGAAGGCGTGGAATTCATCTGCGCCAACACCGATGCTCAGGCGCTGAAGAAAATCGAAGCGCGGACCGTACTTCAGTTGGGTTCCGCTATTACCAAAGGGCTGGGCGCAGGCACCAATCCCGATATCGGCCGTCAGGCTGCGATGGACGATCGTGAGCGCATCGCCGAAGTGCTGCAGGGCGCCGACATGGTATTCATCACCACCGGCATGGGCGGCGGTACCGGCACCGGCGCCGCGCCGGTCATCGCGTCGGTCGCCAAGGAAATGGGGATCCTGACGGTTGCTGTGGTGACCCGTCCATTCCCGTTCGAAGGCCGCCGCCGCATGCAGGTCGCTGACGAAGGCATCCGTCAGCTGTCCGAGTGCGTCGACTCGTTGATCACCATCCCCAACGAAAAGCTGCTGACCATCCTCGGTAAGGATGCGAGCCTGCTGTCTGCCTTCGCCAAGGCCGACGACGTCCTCACCGGCGCCGTGCGTGGCATTTCCGACATCATGCAACGTCCCGGCCTGATGAACGTAGACTTCGCCGACGTGAAAACCGTCATGGGCGAAATGGGCATGGCGATGATGGGGACAGGTTGTGCGACCGGACCGAACCGCGCTCGCGAGGCGACCGAGGCTGCGATCCGCAATCCGCTGCTGGAAGACGTCAACCTGCAGGGCGCTCGCGGCATTCTGGTCAACATCACCGCTGGTCTGGATCTTTCGCTCGGTGAGTACGCTGCGGTGGGTGAGATCATCGAGGCCTTCGCTTCCGATGAAGCGACCGTCAAGGTTGGCGCTGTGATCGATCCGGATATGCTCGACGAGCTGCACGTCACGGTCGTGGCTACCGGCCTCGGCCCGCGCAATGAGAAGCCGGTCAAGGTTGTCGATAACACGCTGCAGACCGCTGCGGTGGCCCCTCAGGCTGCACCGGCTCCGCGTCAGGATCAGGCTGCGGTGAACTACCGCGACCTGGACCGCCCGACTGTTATGCGCAATCAGGCCCATGCGGCCGCGACGGCGGCTAAGATGAATCCGCAGGAGGATCTGGACTATCTAGATATTCCAGCTTTTCTGCGTCGCCAGGCTGATTGATTGAATGCATCAGGACTATCGGGGTGATTGGTGTTCAGCAAAGTGGGGTTCTGCTATGATCGCCATCTTTGTTGGAAACCATTCGCAACAGCGCACTAGCGAAACCAAGCCATGATCAGACAACGCACCTTGAAGAACATCATTCGCGCCACTGGCGTCGGCCTGCATTCGGGGGAGAAGGTATACCTGACCCTGAAGCCGGCACCCGTGGACACCGGAATCGTGTTCTGTCGTACCGATCTCAACCCGCCGGTGCAAATCGCCGCGCGGGCCGAGAACGTCGGCGAGACTACCATGTCGACTACGCTGATCAGCGGCGATGTCAAAGTCGATACGGTGGAGCACTTGCTTTCGGCGATGGCTGGGCTTGGCATCGACAATGCCTATGTTGAGCTTTCCGCGTCGGAAGTGCCGATCATGGATGGCAGCGCTGGCCCCTTCGTATTCCTGATTCAATCGGCCGGCCTGCAGGAGCAGGACGCCCCCAAGAAGTTCATCCGCATCATTCGCGAGGTCTCGGTGGAAGATGGCGACAAGCGCGCCACGTTCTTGCCATTCGAAGGCTTCAAGGTGAGTTTCGAGATCGATTTCGACCATCCGGTTTTCCGCGGTCGCACCCAGACCGCCAGCGTGGATTTCTCCAGTACTTCCTTCGTCAAGGAAGTCAGCCGTGCACGGACTTTCGGGTTCATGCGCGATATTGAGTTTCTCCGCTCGCACAACCTGGCTCTGGGTGGAAGTGTCGACAACGCGATCGTGGTCGATGAAGACCATGTGCTCAACGAAGACGGCCTGCGGTACGAGGATGAATTCGTGAAGCACAAGATTCTCGATGCAATCGGTGATCTCTACTTGCTGGGCACCAGTCTGATCGGCGAATTCCGCGGCTTTAAATCCGGACATGCATTGAACAACCGTTTGCTGCGCACCTTGATGGAACAGAAGGACGCGTGGGAAATGGTGACATTCGATGATTCCCAGACCGCACCGATCTCCTACATGCGTCCGGCAGCTGCCGGCTGAGCAGTACTCTCTTTCCTTTTTCAGGCCACCTTCGGGTGGCCTTTTTTTATTTCTAAACAAGCGATGGGCAGGCTGCCCTCGCTTGCGAATGCTCGGTCAGTTCATACCGTCTAGCAGGCCGGCCATATCATCGGCATGTTCTTCTTCCTGCGCGAGGATGTCTTCGAAGATCCGCCTTGTGGTGGGATCCTTATCACCGATGTACTGAACGATCTCCCGGTAGCTGTCGATGGCGATACGTTCAGCGACTAGGTTCTCAAAGACCATGTCACGCAGCCCGTTGCCCTCGGCATATTGGGCATGGGCGCGTTCGGTGAGACTGTCCGGATTGAAGTCCGGGGCGCCACCGAGCTGTACGATGCGTTCGGCCAACCGGTCGGCATGTTCCTGCTCTTCGTTCGCATGTTCGAGAAACTCGTCGGCCGCGACGCTCGATTTCAACCCTGTCGCCATGTAGTAGTGGCGCTTGTAGCGCAGATAACAAACTAACTCGGTTGCCAGTGCCTCGTTAAGCAGGTGGATCACCGTATCGCGATCGGCCGAGTAGCTCTCGGTCACTGCTCCCTTCTCGACGTGCTGGCGGGCGCGCTCGCGCAACGTCTGTTTGTCGCTCAACTGTACGTAGCTCATCACGGTCTCCTGAGTCTGTAGGGCTGTGTATCGTTCAGCCTATGCTGCCGTCGCGCCTCTGGCGTCTCACTGGGCCTAATCTGTGATGGGCGGGGAGGAGGAAAGTTTAGCCAGGCTTGTCTTTTTCCGGCCGGTCCGCCTTACCGGGCTCTTCGATGGGTACCGGTTTGCCAGGGTCCTTGCGCTCTGGTTCTGGGATCGGGCTTGGCGTTCCGTCATCCCTCGGGTCTGGGTCATGCATGGAATGCTCCTTCAACTGAGGGCTTTGATGAGATCGTCCTTACGCATTTTCGAACGACCCTGAACGTCACGCTCACGAGCCTTCTGCATCAGCTCGTCCCGCGTAAGATCGGTGAGGGAGGTGCTGCCCGAGCGGTCGTTGCGTGCCGATCCCTTGTTGGGGGAGTCACCCGAACGAGCCTTTGCCGCCCGATGCGCTGAATCCTTGCGATCGGCCCGCTTGGCTGTGTCGCTTTTCTTTTGTCCCGAGCCGCCCTTGCGCTCGCCACCTCCAGATTGCTTGTTGACGGTGGCCCAGGCTCGGGCTTCGGCCTCTTCCTCTGGCACCCCACGTTCCTCATAGCTCTCTTCGATATGTTCGGCTTTACGCTGCTGTTTGTCGGTGTATTTAGATTTTTCGCCTCTGGGCATGATGATTTACCTCGTGCCAGTAGAACATGTGGGGCCGCAGGTGCTTGCCCTAAAGTGGCTTGTGCCACGATGCCTGTGTTCTGTTTGGTCCTCGTGCCAGGCCTTGAGTTTCACGCGTGTTAGCATTGCAGGTTCCGCCTACCGCATCGGTCGTCCGGTTTGGCCGTGCCGCGACATGGCAGTTGAAAATGCATGTAGGTGGGCCGGGTACAGCAACAACAAACCTTGGCCAGCTTCACTTCAGCGGAACGAAATTCGTTTATGCTGGCCTGAAAGAGGCACGAGCCGCGCTATCTCGGTAGTTACAGCGTGATGTTCGTGTTTCGAATCTGTTTCAAAAATCTATGCTTGCCGCTACCGGTGAGCTTTGAATGAGGCGATAACCAGATGCGAATCCTTGTATGCGGAGCCGGTGGCCAGGTCGGCCACGAGTTGGTAGACCGTGCTGGTGCGTATGGTCTCGAGGCGCTTGGCATGACTCGGGAGCAACTGGACATTACCGATGCTGGCCAAATCGCAGGTCTCATCAGCCAGCTCAAGCCGGGCATGATTATCAATGCAGCCGCCTACACGCATGTCGACAACGCCGAGACGCACAGCGAGCAGGCTTACGCGACTAACCGCGATGGCGCCGCCAGGCTGGCCGAGGCCGCTCGGCAAGCGTCCATTCCGTTGCTGCACATCTCTACCGATTATGTGTTTTCCGGCGAAGCCCGGCTGCCGTACCGTGAGGAAGACGATATCGCCCCAACGGGGGTTTACGGCGCGAGCAAGCTGGCCGGTGAATCAGCTATCCAAGCGGTGCTGGACGAGCATGTGATCCTGCGGACCAGTTGGGTATATGGCGTGCACGGACATAACTTCGTTAAGACGATGCTACGTCTTGGACGTCAACGCGATTCGCTGTCGGTCGTCGCCGATCAGTTTGGCTGCCCAACCCAGGCCGGTAGCATTGCAGACGTATTGCTGCAGCTGGCTCAGCGTTATGTTCAGAACGGTACGCTTGCCTGGGGGCTTTACCACTACAGCGGAAAGTCGCCCTGCACCTGGTTCGATTTCGCCGCAGAGATATTTCGTCAGGCGGAGGTCAAGGGCATTCTTCCAACAAAACCGAAGGTGTCCTCGATCACCACCGCCCAATACCCTACACCGGCGCGCCGGCCGGCCTGGTCGGTGCTCGATTGCACGAAGTTCGAAGCAACCTTCGGCATCGATACGCACGACTGGCATGATGATCTGTCCGTTGTGCTCGATGCGCTGATCGAGGCGGAGTCCGGTGCCGCGGTTGCTGCTGCGCAGCACTCCCAGGCCTGATCATCCGGATCGGCCCCTCGCTGAACATGGTCTGCATCCGGTTGGGTGATCTGGCTCGCGACTCGGGGTATTCTTTGCGGCTTTTGCGGGGCGACATCTGGTCGCTCCGGTTGCTGGAGAAGCCGCTTGGTCGTGTTTCAGGCAATTCTGCCTATCTTTGGCTTGATCATGCTCGGCTATCTGCTGGGTTGGCGACACTGGCTCGCGGGTGAAGCGGCGGCCGGGCTCGCCAATATCACCTTCAAATTGTTCATGCCGGCGGTATTGTTTACTGGCATTGCGCGCGCGCAGCTAAGCGAAGGCATGTCGCCGATGCTGTTGCTGGCTTATTTTGGGCCGGTGCTCGCCATTTTCGTTCTGGTGGGCCTGGTTGCCCACCGTTTGCTTGGACGGGCTTCGCCCCTCGGACTGACGGCGGCCTATTCCAATAACGTGCTGGTCGGGATCCCCTTGGTCACAACCCTGCTTGGGCCGGAGAGCCTGGTCTATGTGTTCGCCATCCTGGTTTTCCACAGCCTGATTCTGTTTTCGCTGCAGAGCTTCTACGGTGCGTTCGGTTCAGCGCAAAAGGTCAGTGGCACTGCGCTGCTGAAAAACCTTGCTAACCCGCTCATCGTGGGTTTGTTACTCGGCGCCTTGCTGAACGTGTCTGGGTTGGGTCTGCCGCAACCGGTGTGGCGCATGGCAGACTGGTTGGCTCAGGCCGCCTTGCCTTGCGCGCTTATCGTGCTGGGCATCAGCCTGTCGCGCTATCGCCTGCGCCCGAGCACTACGGTGCTGGGGCTGGCATTGGTCAAGTTGGGCTTGTTCCCGCTGCTGGTGTGGTGCGTCGGGGGGTTGCTGCCCGGACTCAGTCACGAGGCCCGCAGCGTGCTGGTGCTACTGGCGGCTTGCCCGAGTGGCGTCAACGTGCTGGCATTCGTGATTAATCAGGAAGATACCCGCGTGGTCAGTTCGACCGTGTTCCTCTCGACCCTGCTCGCGGCGATCAGCCTGCCGCTGTGGATGCTGTTGACGTCTACGTGAGTCCGCAGGCGGCTTCAGGACCTGCCGCGTCGATCACCGTGCGCGTGGGGGGCGATGATGTCCTCGAGGCGCAGTCCGGTCAGGCCGTGAATGGTGCGCCAGAGATAATAGAAAATCGCCATCATCATCACCATGCTCGGAATCGCAATCATCGGATAGCTGAGCAAGGTCATGCGGCCGAGCTCAGCGTTGAATGCCTCACTACCGGCCGGGCTGTTGACGATCCATTTGGCCAGCACATAATTCATGAACGACGAAAAGAAGAAGGTGCCGCTGAGAAAGTAAGTGGCGCGCAGCAGCCGTGTCTCGAAGTGAGCGGTCTGCCCGTTGCGTTCGAGTTGCTCGTGAACCTTCTCGACGTTGAGTACCTTGGGGTTGTACAGCAGCGTGCGGATGAGCGGAAAGCGAGTGCGGGTAGAGGCCAGCACGGCGATGCCGATAATGCCTGGAATGGCGGCTTCCTTGATTGCCAGCCACTGCGGATCGAGCTGCAGCAAGCCGATGCCACCGGTAAGCAGCACGCTGATCAGCCCCAGCAGCGCGATCCAGTTGAATTTGCGGTACTTCGCCAACTCGAACAATCCCCAGCCGAGCGGGAATGCCAGTGCCAGCAATAGCGCGCCGTCTGCGCCGAGGCGGTCTTCGCCACTGAGCTTCATCAGGATCACCGAAGGAATCACGATGCTGATGGCCAGGTCCATCAAGGGCCGAGGCTTGTGGTCGGCCGGCTGGCCGGCGCCGGGTGGGTTGGTGCGGGTATTGGTCATGTGATTCGTGTTCGTCTCGGAAGAGCGCGCATGATCACCCGAGAGCGCGTCCTTAGCCATAGTGCAATGGTGGTGTTCCGTCACAACAGGTTACTGACCGGTACCACCTTTGCGTCGCCTTTCTGACCATTGCGCAGCTTCGAAGACCGACACCACGAGAATTGCGAGGGCGAATGGCAGCAGCAGGTAGAAGCCCCTGAATACGATCAGGGCTGCCAGGACGTCGGCAGTCGCCAGCTCAGGCAAAGCCGCAATAAAGGTCACTTCGAGCACTCCGAGGCCACCCGGCGCATGGGACAGCAAGGCCAGGGAAAATGATGCGAGGAACACCCCAAGCACCACCAGATAGCCGGGGTTCTGCGCCTCGGGGAGGGCAAAGTAGATGATCGCGGCGGCACAGGCGAGCTCCAGCGGTGCGGCGATTAGCTGTCTTCCGACAATTGGCAGGCGTGGATAGTCGATGCGCCATTTGCCGACGTGCATCGGTGCGAAATGTCGCCAGGCGCCAATTACGTAAAGGCCGACCAGACATAGCAGAGAGGAGCCAACTGCGATCGACAACCATGGCTCGGCGTCGATGAGCCTGTTCAGCAGGTCGGGTCGAAGAACTAGCACGGCGCCGCCCGCCAGTAGGGTCCCGAGAAAAAACGTCAATGAGCAGAACACGATCAGCACGCCGATCTCGTGTGGGGTAAGGCCCTTGCTGCGGTAGGCGCGGTAGCGCACGACCGCGCCGGAAAACACCGACGCACCTACGTTATGGGCCAAGGCATACGTGGTGAACGAGCAGAGCGTAATGAACCACCATGAAATGTTCTTGCCCAGATGGGCTATGGCGATTCGGTCGTACCAGGCCAGCGCGCTGTAGGCACCGACGGTCGCCAGGCCTGCCAGCAACCAGTCGCCATTGCTGATCGCTTCGAGGCTGTCGGTGAGTTCGGCCAGCGAAAGATTGCGAATTTCCTGATAAAGCAGATAGCCGGAAAGCAGTACCGCCGTGATGCCGACAAGGGTCCAGGCGACATCGCTCCTCTTCATCATTACGTTGGCTCCTTGGCGACGGCTTATGCCTCGAAGCGAAGGTTCGGACAATGATGGTGCATGCGTCGCGGAATAATTCGGCCGGTCTTTTATCGGCAGCGAACCGCGCGTTTTGTTCATTTCGAAGCAGGCGCGGGCGAGGCGCCGGCACCCATGCAGCGCTGCGAGGTCTACCGGTGAACCAGTCTGTTTATGGAGGCGTGCTTATGCCGGACATCCCGCGAGACTCACAGGCGGAAAGCTCGCTTTCGCTACTCAGCGAAGGCTACTCGTTCATTCCCAGCCGGTGTCGGCGGCTCGGATCGGATCTCTTTCAGGTCCGTCTGTTGATGCAGAACACCATCTGCATGAGCGGGGAAGATGCTGCCAAATTGTTCTACGACGAGCAGCTGTTTCAACGCCAGCACGCGGCCCCGCGTATGCTGCAAAAGACGTTGTTCGGCCAGGGTGGCGTGCAGGGATTGGATGGCGAGGCGCATCGGTATCGCAAGCAACTGTTCTCATCGTTGCTGACGAATGATGCGATCGCAGAGTTGGTGCGGTTGAGCGAGGCCAATTGGCTGGCGGCCATGGAGGCGTGGCAGCTTAGCGATCGTGTGGTCCTTATGCCCGAGGTGCAGGCGATCCTTACTCGCTCTGTATGCGAGTGGGCCGGCGTGCCGCTCGTGGAGCATGAACTGACAAAGCGTCGCGATCAGCTGGCGGCCATGATTGATGGTGCGGGTGGCGTTGGAGCCCGTCACTGGCGTGCCCGTAAGGCGCGTAAAGAGGCGGAACGCTGGATAGTCGACTTGATCAATCGAGTGCGTGACGGAACCATGGAGATTGGCGACGACCGGGCGCTGGCGGTGGTCGCTCGGTATCGCGATACCGATGGGGCCGTTCTGGAGGAGCGGATCGCTTCTGTGGAAATGCTCAACCTGCTGCGCCCGACCGTCGCGGTGGCACGTTTCATCGTCTATGCCGCGATGGAATTGCTGGCGCACCCACAATGGCGGCAGCGTCTGCAGGAGGATAATGACGCGCTGGAACCCTTTGCCCAGGAAGTTCGTCGCCTCCATGCCTTCTTCCCCTTCACCGCGGCGCGCGTTCGAAAGGATTTCGAATGGAAGGGCTATCATTTTCCCAAAGGCACCCGGGTGTTGCTGGATCTCTACGGTACCAACCGAGACGCGCGACTCTGGGCGGAGCCCGAGGTCTTTCGCCCCGAGCGCTTCGCCACTTGGGATGGCGGTGCGTTCAACTTCATCACCCAAGGTGGGGGCAGTGTGGCCACAGGCCATCGCTGCCCAGGAGAGCCTTTGGCGATTGCGTTACTGACGAGTGCGCTGCGCATGCTGACGAGGCGGATGAACTATGCGGTACCCGCTCAGGACCTGCACATGGATGAGTCCCGAATGCCAGCGCAACCGGAAGGCTTGCTAGTCATCAGTGATATACGGCCCGTGCCGCAGGAGGCGTAGCGGCGCGGCAGCGAAACAGCGTCAGCGATCCGCAGCGGTAGCCCTGACACCTACCCAGTGCTCAATTAGCTCGCGCAGCTGGGACATCTCAACAGGCTTTGCCATGTGGCCATCCATTCCGGCTTCGCGGGCGCGTTCCCGATGCTCGCTTAGGATATGCGCCGTCAAGGCGACCACTGGCGTCCGCGGGCGACCCTCGGCAGCCTCCCAGGCGCGTAGCCGAGCTGTGGCCTCGAAGCCATCCATGATCGGCATTTCACAGTCCATCAGCACCAAGTCGTAAGATTGCGCCTTGATCGATGCGAGCGCCTCCTCACCATTGCTGGCTGTATCCGGCTTGAGGTTGAGTTTGCTCAACATACCTCTGATGACCTTGGTGGAAATGCTGTTGTCCTCTGCGACCAGGATGCGGAAATCGTCCGGCATCGAAAACGGCGCGCTGGCTTGGGTGATGGTGGACCGCGCAATCGCGCTGGTGCGGCGAGCGAGCTCGTCGGCCAGGGTGGTTTTCAGGGTATAGCCTGCCACGGGTTTGGCCAGGATGCGTTTGATCCCGGCATTGCGCGCGATGATCTTGCTTGGCGCGCTGCTCATGCCGGTCAGCATGATCAGGAGGATATCGTGGTTTAGGCTGAAGTCTTCCTTAATCCTGCTGGCAAGTTGCATGCCCGTCATGCCCGGCATGTCCTGGTCGAGCAAGACTACATCGAAGTATTCATGCAGATGCGCCTTGGTGCGCAGCAGTGCCAGCGCCTCCTTGCCTGATGCTACCGCACTCACGTCCAATCCCCAGCTGCTGCACTGCTGGCTGAGCACCTTGCGGCAGGTATCGTTGTCATCGACGATGAGCAGGCGTGCGCCTTTCAGCTGGTTGTCGAGATCGCTGCCTGGTTGCTCCGAAAACTCCGCGCTCAGTGGCAGGCTTATCCAGAGCGTATTGCCGGCAATTCCGCCGGTTTGAATGCCGAACTCGCCGTCCATGAGGTGAACAAGCTGCCTGGCGATTATCAGGCCGAGGCGACCGCCGTGGCGGGTTGCAGCGAGGAAGTCACGGCTATCCAGAGCGGAGTTGAGCAGGGCGTCGCGCTCCTGCGTTTCCAGCGGCCGTCCGCTGTCCTGTACAGTGATGCGCAGCCGAGGCTGACCGTCGAGATCGTCCACCGCCGCGATCAACAGAACCTCGCCTTCCTCTGTCTGTTTGAATGCGTTTTCAAGCAGGTTCAGCAAGGCTTGGCGCAGACGGGTCGGATCACCTGCGACAACGTGCGGCATTTGCGGCTGGATGAAGCTGATCAGTTCGACCTTCTGCTGCTCGGCCTTGGCGCGGAAGATGCCGAGGCAGTCCTCGATCAATGCGTTGAGGTCGAATTGCACATCGTCCAGCTCGATCTGCCCGGATTCCAGTTTGGAGATGTCCAGGATCTCGTTGATGAGGTTGAGCAGCTCGTTGCCGGAGCTGTGAATCGTCTGCACGTAGTCGCGTTGCTTGGCTGACAGCGAGGTGCTGAGCAACAGCTCGCTCATACCCAGTACCCCGTTCATCGGGGTGCGAATTTCGTGGCTCATCTTCGCCAGAAAATCCGCCTTTGTCCGCAACTCGGCGCTGGTCACCGCTTCGGCCGTATGCTGGTTGCGGCTGTCGGACTGAATTTGCCGCTGCCTTTCGAGCAGTGCGAAGCTGAGAATAAGCCCGGCACATGTGGCCACGCTGAACATAACCCCGGTCAGCCAGTCGGGGGCGAACTGGTTGAAACCCAGCAGGATCGGCAGAACAAGTATGAAGCCGCCATCGAACAACAGCATGCCGGCGACCAACAGCCGAGCTGGATCGTAGCGTTGACGCCAATGGTGGATAGCCACCGCGGTAACGTTGATGGCAGTCGCCAGCACCATCGCGTAAATGAGCCAGCTGAACCAGAGCTGACCGGTGATCAGTATCGTCGCCCCCAATGCGATGAGGAGGCCTGCCTGTAGCGCGAGCAGGCCCGTCACCCAAGCTGTCCTGCGGAAATGAAAAAAGCTAAAGGTGAAGATGAGCAAGCAAAGGCAAGCAAACAGTGCGGCGATGTCGGCGATCAGTGGTTGACTATAGATCAACCTGGGTGACCATATCGCCAGCAGACCGAGGTTCGCCATGGCGCACGTCAGCAGCGCGCCATGCATCAGGGCGAGCCAGACATGGCTGTAACTGAGCGTATAAGCGAAGCGCAGCAGGTTGTAGATCATCAGCAACGCCAGAGCGCCGAACAGTGCCCCGAACAGGTAGGCCGGGCGGGCCAGCTCGACGAGGCCAACCTCATCCACCGAGTGGAACCAAGCCATGATCGGGTGCGATGACTGCAAACGGATGTACGCTTCGCGGGGCGCGCCATCGTTAGGCAGAGAAAACAGATACGCACGTGCGGGCAGTGGGCGGGACTCCAACGGCCTTAGCTCGCCGGTTTCAATATGGCGCTCGATCTGTCCGTCCCGCAGTAGATAAAAGTCGAGATATTGCACGCGTGGGGCAAAGATCCACAGCCAGTTCGGCTGGGTGAAGGCGGGCAGGCTCACTTGTAGCCAGACGGCGTTATCGCTCGCGGGGGCGGCGTAGGCGCGTTGATCGATTCGCTGGAACAGACTGCGCTGATCCAGAATTTCCTTGAGCGTGAGCAAGCCTGATTGATCGACGAGCAACCGCCAGTTCGGCTCTGTTGCCTGTGTCGTATCAGTGGCTGCCGGAGGGGAGACCGGCTCGGTCGCCATGGCGAAAGCCGGCAACGCATTGAGCGCAGCCAGCAATAGAGTGAAGGCAAAAGCAATGGCGACCCAGACTCGACGCACGATTGAAGTCCCTTCATCTATGTGACGGCGGATTATAGCCATCGCAATGAAGCCCTGTAACGCATGCAACGGCAGATAAGCTCTACCGTTGCACACATTACAGTGATCTTCTCGATCAGCCTTCGCCTTGTTCGCGTGCGATGGCGCGGTAGCCGATGTCGTGGCGGTAGAAGTGTCCGTCCCACTCGATGCGAGCGGCCAGCGCATAGGCGTTCTGCTGGGCAGCTGACACCGTTTCGCCCATGGCCGTCGCGCAAAGCACGCGACCGCCGGCTGTGGCGATCGTCCCATCCTGCAGCGCTGTGCCGGCATGGAAGACCTTGCCGTCCAGCTTGGCGGCTGCGTCCAGGCCCCGAATCGCGGCGCCCTTGGCGTAATCGCCGGGGTAGCCGCCAGCGGCCAGCACGACGCCAAGGCTCGGCCGCGGATCCCATTGCGCCTCGATCTTGTTCAGCGCCTTGGCCAGCGCGGCCTCAACTAGCAGGACCAGGCTGGACTGCAAGCGCAGCATGATCGGCTGGGTTTCGGGATCACCGAAGCGGCAGTTGAACTCGATTACCTTGGGCGCCCCGTTCCGGTCGATCATCAGGCCGGCATAGAGGAAGCCGGTATAGACGTTGCCTTCTGCAGCCATACCCTTGACGGTCGGCCATATCACTTCGTCCATGACGCGCTGATGGATCTCTGCAGTGACCACTGGCGCTGGCGAATAGGCGCCCATGCCGCCAGTGTTCGGGCCCGTATCGCCATCGCCAACACGCTTGTGATCCTGGCTCGTGGCCATCGGCAACACGTTGGCGCCATCCACCATGACAATAAAGCTGGCTTCTTCACCCTCGAGGAACTCCTCGATCACCACCCGGGCGCCCGCATCGCCAAACGCATTACCCGAGAGCATGTCGCGCACGGCCTCCTCTGCCTCCGCCAGCGTCATGGCGACGATCACGCCCTTGCCGGCCGCCAGGCCGTCGGCCTTGATTACGATGGGCGCGCCACCGCTTTTCAAGGCATGGGCACGCAGATAGGCCAGCGCAGGCTCCACCTCGGTGAAGTTCTGGTAGCCGGCTGTGGGGATCTGGTGGCGGGCCAGGAAGTCCTTGGTGAAGGCCTTGGAGCCTTCCAGCTGCGCGGCGGCGGCGGTGGGGCCGAAGCAATCTAGACCGCGTGCGCGGAACAGATCGACCACTCCTTTGACCAGCGGGGCCTCGGGGCCGACGATGGTCAGCTGCACATGTTGTTCGGCGAAGTCGGCCAGCTGCTCGATGGCTAGCACGTCAATGGCGATGTTTTCGCATTTCGCTTCGGTGGCGGTGCCAGCGTTGCCGGGGGCGACGAAGACTTTTTTGACGCGTGGGTCCTGCGCGACCTTCCAGGCTAGGGCGTGCTCACGGCCACCGCTGCCAATGATCAAAACATTCATACTCGAATCTCTCGTCTGAGAGCTGGAAGCTGAAAGCTGAAAGCTGAAAGCGGGGGGGCTTCAGGCGTCCAGCTTCAGGCTTCGAGCTTTAGTGCCTGAAATGGCGCATGCCCGTGAATACCATGGCGATGCCAGCTTCGTCAGCAGCGGCAATCACTTCGGCATCGCGCATCGAGCCGCCGGGCTGGATCACCGCAGTGATGCCGGCCTTGGCTGCATTGTCGATGCCGTCTCGGAAGGGGAAGAAGGCGTCGCTCGCCATCACCGCGCCTGGAACCGGCAGGCCGGCATGTTCGGCCTTGATCGCGGCGATGCGTGCGGAATTGACCCGGCTCATCTGCCCCGCGCCGACACCGACGGTCTGGCGGTTCTTGGCGTAGACGATGGCGTTGGACTTGACGAACTTGGCCACCTTCCAGGCGAAGATTAGGTCGTAAATTTCCTGCTCTGTTGGTGCCCGCTGGGTCACTACCTTGAGATCAGCTTCATGGATCATGCCGATGTCGCGGCTCTGTACCAGCAGCCCTCCGTTGACACGCTTGAAGTCCCAACCTGGCGCACGCTCGGCTGGCCATTGGCCGCATTCGAGCAGGCGCACATTGGCCTTGGTGGCGATTACATTGCGGGCCTCGGCGGAGATACTCGGAGCGATGATTACCTCGACGAATTGCCGCTCGACAATGGCCTTTGCGGTTTCGCCGTCCAGCTCACGGTTGAAGGCGATGATGCCGCCGAATGCCGATTCGCTGTCGGTGGCGTAGGCCAGCTCGTAGGCCTGACGGATGCCGCCTTCGTCTTCCGGTACCACCGCGACGCCACAAGGATTGGCGTGCTTGACGATGACGCAGGCCGGCTTGACGAAGCTCTTCACACACTCCAGTGCGGCGTCGGTATCGGAGACATTGTTGAAGGACAGTTCCTTGCCCTGTAACTGGCGGGCAGTGGCGATGCAAGCTTCGTCGGCAGTTTCGACGTAAAACGCCGCGATCTGATGCGGGTTCTCACCGTAGCGCATGTCCTGCGCCTTCACGAACTGAGTGGTGAAGGTGCGCGGGAGCAGGCTGCGGCCTTCAGTGGAAAGGGTTTCGGCGCGCTGGTCGACGGTGCCCAGGTAGTTGGCGATCATGCCGTCGTAGGACGCGGTGTGCTCGAACGCCTTGAGCGCCAGGTCGAAGCGCTGGGCATAGGTCAGGCCGCCGCTCTGCAGGTTCTCGATGACGCTGGCGTAATCATCGGCGTTGACCACGATGGCGACGTCCTTGTGGTTCTTCGCGGCGCTGCGGACCATGGTCGGGCCGCCAATGTCGATGTTCTCGATAGCGTCCGGCAGAGAGCAGCCTGGCTTGGCGACGGTGGCAGCGAAGGGATAAAGGTTGACCGCGACCAAATCGATCGGGTTGATGCCGTGCTCTGTCATGACCGCACCATCCAGATCGCGGCGGCCGAGGATGCCACCGTGAATCTTCGGGTGCAGAGTTTTCACCCGGCCGTCCATCATTTCCGGAAAGCCGGTGTAATCGGCGACTTCGACTGCGGCGATGTCATTTTCACGCAGCAGCTTGAAGGTACCGCCGGTGGACAGGATCTCGACGCCGAGAGCGGCGAGCTCGCGGGCAAATTCAACGACGCCGGTCTTGTCGGACACGCTGATCAGCGCGCGGCGGACGGGGAGGCGGGTGCTTTGGTCGGTCATAGACATTTCCTAGGAGCTACAGGCTGCAAGCGGGAGGCCCCAGGCGAAACGGCTTGCTACCGTTCCCTCGGAGCGCGCCGCTGTGTCAGAGAAGATCGTACTGCTTGAGTTTCTTGCGCAGGGTGCCGCGATTCAGACCCAGCAGCTCTGAGGCTTTGGTCTGGTTACCCTTGACGTAATTCATCACGGTTTCCAGCAGCGGCGCTTCCACTTCGGAAAGCACCAGGTTGTAAACGTCCGTGACGTCAGCGCCTTCGAGATGGGCGAAATAGTTGTGCAACGCCTTTTCTACACTGCCGCGCAGGGTCTGGCCTGCTTCGCTCGGTGTGTTGAGGTGTTGCTTGAGGTTCACGTTGTCGCTCACGGATGTTATTCCAGTTACCAGTGTTTCGTTCAACAGCGTCATGCAGCCACCCCTTTTCCATCCCCTGAATCAGGGCCTGTTCGGCGTTCGGCCAGAAAGGCCCGAACACTGGCGCATTGCGCGTCCCTGTCTTCCAAACCATTGAACCGGGCGCGGTACTCGCGCGCGCCGGGCAGTGTTGCGAGATACCAACTGACATGCTTGCGCGCGATTCGCACGCCCATCACATCGCCGTAAAAAGCATGGAGGGCCCGCAGGTGATCCAACAAGATGCTTTCGACCTCGGTCAGGTCCGGCGGGGCCAGCAGCTCACCGGTTGCGAGGTAGTGATTGATCTCGCGAAAAATCCAGGGTCTCCCCTGGGCTGCCCGACCAATCAACAGTGCGTCGGCTCCTGTTGCCTTCAGTACCTGGCTTGCCTTCAGCGGCGTATCGATGTCTCCATTGGCAAATACCGGAATCGACACCGCCTGCTTGATCGCCGCAATGGTGTCGTACTCGGCCTCGCCCGTGTAAAGGTCGGCACGTGTACGACCATGCACGGCCAGCGCTGCGATTCCGGATTGTTCGGCGATCTTCGCCACCGTAAGTCCGTTCTTGTTCTGCCTGTCCCAGCCGGTGCGGATCTTCAAGGTCACCGGAACGTCAACCGCACCGACCACGGCCTCGAGTATTTCCGAGATGAGTCGTTCGTCTTTCATCAATGCCGAGCCTGCGGCCTTATTGCAAACCTTCTTCGCGGGGCAGCCCATATTGATATCGATGATTTGCGCGCCAAGCTCGACGTTGCGAATGGCGGCCTCGGCAAGCATCCGTGAATCGCCCCCGGCGATCTGCACGGAACGGGGCTCCGGATCTCCTTCATGCAACAGGCGCAGACGCGACTTGCGACTGTTCCATAGGCGTACATCGCTGGTCACCATTTCCGATACCACCAAGCCGGCACCGAGACGCCGGCATAACTGACGGAACGGCTGATCGGTCACGCCAGCCATGGGCGCGAGGATCAATCGGTTCGGAAGGATATAAGGACCGATGCGTACCGCTGACATGAAGATTCCCTGCTTGGAGCCTGCTTGTTAGGTCGATCGGGACAGCAAAAAAGGGTGTGCATAATACCCGCTCCGGATGACGGGTTAAAGGTTGTTCTGAACAAAATCTGAACAGCCTCAAGCTTATAACCGACAGCGGGATTGGCATGTCGATGCGACAGGCGGCACCTGATCGCAGCGCTCTAGGACGCCGCAACCCGAGCGAACGTCTATTCGGGTGAGCGGAAGCTCAGGCTGTAGTTGACTGCCTTGGCGCCTGGGTCAAGGATGTCCAGCGCGATGTGGATCGGGATCTGCGATGGCATTTGCCGCTGGCCGGCGAGCTCCCCGGAAAGATACTCGCCGGGCTTGAAAATACGGCGCGCCTGGGTCTGCCCGTTGATATCGTCGAAGCGGATTTCCAACAGCGGGAACGGCTGAGGGAAGGAGGCGCGGTTGTAGATGATCGCATCGACCACCAGCGCTCCAGCGAAATCCGGATGGCTGCGCACCACCAGATTACTGCTCTTGATCTGACTGATATCCACGCGGGGTGGCAATTCGCAGCCCAGCGCAGGGCAGATTTTCTCGAGCCATGGCCGGTATTCGTCCTGCCGCGCCACCTCGTCGAAGTTGTACGCCACGTACTGGGCCGCCAGAGCAAGCAGGGCGATCAGGTTCAAAAGACCCCAGCCTAACCAGCGGCCCCAGGGCCGGCGGCGTGCTTGCCAATCGAGCTGCAATGGCTCGTCATCGAGCTCGAACAGAGGGTCTTCATCCCTGCGACTCGAGCGATCTACGGTGCGCTGGTCCTCGTCGTCGGAGCTATCCGGCAGGTTGGTGTGTGGCGGCTCGTCATCGGGCTCGATAACGCTATCAAATACAGGCTCGACGCGATCCTCTGAGTCAAGACGCTTCGCTAGCGGGCCGCGCGGGCTCGTCAATGGGCTGGGCGGCGCCGGGTGCTCGGCGCTGACGGGGGTGAAGTGCAGTTCCGTCGTGCCGGAGGGTGATTCGGCCGTGAAGGATGGCTCCGCTTGTGTGCGATGGTCGGAACCTGGCGTGTCGCTTTCCGCACGGAGCAACTGTTCGGCCCAAACCTCGTCAGCCTCGGTTGGCTGATCGTCGGCGCGCGACTGCAGGCTCTCCCTGGATTGCGGCTCGAGCTCGAGAAACTCACGCGACAGTTCCAACTCCTGCCGCTCGAGCTTCGCCAGTTCTTCGTCCAGATCGAGGTTGTCCAAGTCCAGATCATCGTGGATCCACAACGTGCTGTCTTCAGCCGCAGGCGTCGTCTGCGGTTGCGTCCTGGCTTGTGTAGGGGCGGTAGCGAGGGGGTTGCTGGCTTCGGCTGTATCCGCCGTACTGCCGTCGTTCGCATCGGCCCCGTGCAGGTGACGGGCTGCATTGAACAGCTCCATGCAGGCGCCGCAGCGCACCACGCCATGGGCAGCAGCGAGCTGGGTGCGGCTGATACGGAAACTGGTGCGGCAATGTGGGCACTGGGTGACGAAGCTGGTCATGCATTGGTCCGGCGGAAATGCCCGTAGTCTAGCGCATGCTTGCCGATGAGCGGCAGCGGCGGTTAGCGGTGGGATCGCGGATTTGCTTAGACGATCCCGCTCGATACTCGGCCGGGTTCAGCGGTGCCGGGTACCGGTGATTCGTACCCAGCCGTCCTTCTCCGCGGTAGGGTCAAGGTCGAACTGGCTCGCGTAGGCGGCACGGACGTCTTCCGCCTGCTCGGCCAGGACCCCCGACAGGGCCAGCTGGCCGCCCGGCTTGACCCGCTCGATAATTCGCGGCGCCAGCGCCACCAGCGGGCCGGCGAGAATGTTGGCCACGACCACGTCAGACTGACCCGCCGGCAACTGCTCCGGCAGGTAGAGCGGGAAGCGCTCCGGGGCGATGCCGTTGCGCCCGGCGTTGTCACGCGATGCTTCCAGCGCTTGCACGTCGATGTCGGTACCTACCGCCCGCTCGGCCCCTAGGAGCAGGGCGGCGATTGCGAGAATGCCCGATCCGCAGCCAAAATCCAGCACCTGCAGGCCGTCCAGCCGCTGAGCATCCAGCCATTCCAGGCACAGTGCCGTCGTCGGGTGGGTGCCAGTGCCAAAGGCGAGACCGGGATCGAGCAGCAGGTTCACTGCATCCGGTTCGGGGGCGGCGTGCCAGCTGGGCACGATCCACAGCCGGCGGCCAAAACGCATCGGATGGAAGTTGTCCATCCAGCTGCGTTCCCAGTCCTGGTCTTCGATGCGCTCCAGTTGATAGTTGGGTAGTTCACCACCGATCAATAACTGCAAATGGGCGAGCAGGTTGGCCTCGTCGGTATCGCTTTCGAACAGGGCCAGCAGGTGGGTGTGCGACCACAGCGGTGTGGTGCCGAGATCTGGCTCGAAGATCGGCTGGTCTTCGGCGTCCATGAAGGTTACCGATACTGCACCGACGCCCAGCAGCGCGTCTTCGAGGGTTTCCGCCTGTTCTGGAGTGATAGCGAGACGAAGTTGTAACCAGGACATGAAAGCCTCTCGGATATGGACGGCCGCTTGAGCGGGCGGTCAGAAAAAGAGCAAGCTTACTGTGCAGCAGCGCTGGCTTCCATCATTCGCATGCGTCAGAAACGACAAGGGCCGCCATCGGCAGCCCTTGTCAGCGCAACACTGGATCAGTGCTTGTCCATACCCAGTTTCTTTTCCAGGTAATGGATGTTCACGCCGCCCTTACAAAACCCTTCATCGCGAACCAGATCCCGGTGCAGCGGGATATTGGTCTTGATGCCGTCGACGACGATTTCGTCCAAGGCATTGCGCATGCGCACCATGGCCTCTTCGCGAGTGGCACCGTAGGTGATCAGCTTGCCGATCAGCGAGTCGTAGTTCGGTGGTACCGAATAGCCGCTGTACAGATGCGAATCGACCCGCACGCCATTGCCGCCGGGGGCATGGAAGTGCTTGACCTTACCTGGGCTGGGCAGGAAGTTGGAGGGGTCTTCCGCGTTGATCCGGCATTCCAGCGAATGGCCGCGAATGACCACGTCTTCCTGTTTGATCGAGAGCTTGTTGCCGGCGGCAATGCTCAGCATCTCCTTGACGATATCGACACCCGTAACCATCTCGGTTACCGGATGCTCAACCTGAACGCGGGTATTCATTTCGATGAAGTAGAAGCGGCCGTCTTCGTAAAGGAACTCGAAGGTGCCGGCACCGCGGTAGCCAATCTCGACGCAGGCGTCGGTGCAGCGCTTGAGTACTTCTTCGCGTGCCTTCTCGTCAATGTAGGGAGCTGGTGCTTCTTCCAGGACTTTCTGGTGACGGCGCTGCAGCGAGCAGTCCCGATCACCCAAGTGAATGGCATTGCCCTGGCCGTCGGAGAGCACCTGGACTTCCACGTGGCGTGGGTTGCCGAGAAATTTCTCCAGGTAGACCATCGGGTTGCCGAACGCCGCGCCAGCTTCGGTACGGGTCAGCTTCGCCGACTTGATCAGGTCTTCTTCTTGGTGGACCACGCGCATGCCGCGACCGCCGCCGCCACCTGCTGCTTTGATGATTACTGGATAGCCGACTTCACGGGCGATGCGCAGCGCTTCGGCCTCGTCTTCCGGCAGTGGGCCTTCGGAGCCGGGCACCACGGGTACGCCTGCTTTGATCATGGCGTCCTTTGCCGAGACCTTGTCGCCCATCAGGCGAATGGTTTCGGCTTTCGGCCCGACGAAGGCAAAGCCGGAATTCTCCACCTGCTCGGCGAAGTCGGCATTCTCGGCCAGGAAGCCATACCCCGGATGGATCGCCGTCGCGCCGGTCACTTCCGCCGCGGCAATGATCGCCGGGATATGCAGATAGGAATTGGTAGCAAGGGCCGGGCCGATGCAGACGGACTCGTCGGCCAGGGCCAGATGCATCAATTCACGGTCAGCGGTGGAATGCACCGCGACGGTCTTGATCCCCAGCTCCTTGCAGGCTCGCAAAATCCGCAGGGCGATTTCACCGCGGTTGGCGATTAGTACTTTTTCCAACATCGCTGGTTCTCCGCGGTTCAAACGATGGTGAACAGCGGCTGGTCGTATTCGACCGGCTGACCATTCTCCACCAGGATGGATTCGATGGTGCCGCTGGTTTCGGCCTCGATGTGGTTCATCATCTTCATGGCTTCAACGATGCAGAGGATGTCGCCCTTCTTAACGCTCTGGCCCACTTCAACGAAGTTGGCCGACTCTGGTGAAGAGGCGCGGTAGAAGGTACCCACCATCGGTGAGCGAACCACTGTGCCGTTGAACTTCGGTTGGGCCGGGGCGGCGTCGGCGGCTGCCGGGGCGGCGGCCGGAGCGGCTGCGGGAGCCGGCATTGGCGCCTGAGCGTAATAAGGCTGCTGCATGGCCACTTGCTTGCTGTGACGGCTGATGCGAACGGACTCTTCACCCTCGTGAATTTCCAGCTCGTCGATACCGGACTCTTCCAGCAGCTCGATCAATTTCTTAACTTTGCGAATATCCATGAAGCGGTAACTCCCAGGTAAGTTCAAAGGGCATTGCTGCTCGCTTCTTCGAGGCCGACGCATGCCGCGCGCGGTCCTGTCAGGAAGCAGCGAGTTGTTCCAGGGCGGCCTCCAATGCCAGGCGGTAGCCGCTGGCGCCAAGGCCGCAGATCACCCCTACCGCGACATCCGAAAAATAGGAGTGATGGCGGAAAGGTTCACGCTTGTGCACGTTTGACAGGTGCACTTCGATGAATGGGATGCTCACCGCCAGCAGCGCGTCACGTAACGCGACGCTGGTATGCGTGAAAGCTGCAGGGTTGATCAGAATGAAGTCCACGCCTTCGCCGCGCGCGGCATGGATCCGCTCGATCAGTTCATATTCAGCGTTGGACTGCAGATGCAGCAGGTGATGGCCGGCATCACGGGCCCGCTGCTCCAGTTCCTGGTTGATCTGCGCCAGCGTGACTGCGCCATAAACACCGGGTTCGCGAGTGCCGAGCAAATTCAGGTTCGGACCGTGCAGGACCAGAAACGTCGCCATGAGTATTCCTTGTTGTTCTGTCCGATCAACGCCGACGAGCGCCGTGATGGTGAAAGGAAAAACTATGCACGAAGCGAGGGCTGACTGTCCAGTCATGTCTCAATCGGCGTAAATGCCTGCATTATGGCTGGAGATTGCCGCAGGGAGCTCTTGTTAGAAGAACGCCTCGGCGCGGTTGAGTCGTTCGGCGAACTGGCGGGTATCAATCTCGCCAACGACGCGTGCCTCGGCCAGCTCCTGTCCTGTGGGACCAAAGAACAGAACCGCGGGAGGGCCGAAGAGCTTGTAACGATCGAGCAAGGCGCGTTGCTCCGGGTTGCTGTCGGTGATATCGAAGCGAATCAGGCGATAGTCAGCCAGGCGTGGGGCAATCGTTGGGTCGGCGAATACTTCGCGTTCGATCACTTTGCAGCTGATACACCAGTCGGCGTACCAGTCGAGCATCAGGGGTTGCCCGGCTGCGCGAGCCGCGTCGAGCTGAGCATCGAGTTCGGCAGGCGTAGAGACGGTATGCCAGCCTTCGGCTTCGTTGCTGATGCCCCCGCCGATAGACGAAACCGGACTTGGCAGCGGCCGCAGCGGATCGGAGCCGCCTTGCAAGGCGCCGACCCATGCTGCCAGTGCGTAAACCAACAGGGTTAGGCCAAGCAGCTGTGCGAGTTTCTGCCGTGCTGTTTTAGGCGTAAATTCAAGCGTGCCGAGAAACAGCGCAGCACCGGCCGCCAGCAAACCCCACAGTGCCAGTGCTAGGGAGCCTGGCAGGACTCGCTCGAGCATCCACACCGCAACCGCCAGTAGCAGTACGCCAAACGTGTTGCGCACAGTAACCATCCACGGGCCGCTCTTGGGCAACAAAGCACCGCCTCCGGTGGCGAACAGAATCAGTGGCGCTCCCATGCCGAGGCCGAGGGCAAATAGCTTCAGGCCACCGCCTAGGGCATCGCCGCTGGCGCTGATATAAAGCAGTGCACCTGCGAGGGGGGCAGTGACGCACGGGGAAACCAATAGACTGGAGACGGTGCCCAGCAGTGCAGCACCCATGAAGGAGCCGCCCTTGGCATTGCCCGCAAGGGCATCGAGGCGACGGCTCAGTGCCTGAGGCAGGCGCAATTCGAACAGGCCGAACATGGCCAGGGCGAAAGCGATGAAGAACAGCGCGAAGGGTACCAGTACCCAAGGCGATTGCAGGCGTGCCTGCAAATTCAACTCGGCGCCGAACACGCCCATCAGCGCGCCCAATAGAGCGAAGCCACCCGCCATCGGCAGCACATAAGCGAGCGATAGCAGGAAGCTGCGCATTCCGCCGGTCTGACCACGCAGGACCACGCCAGAGAGGATCGGCAGCATAGGCAGTACGCAAGGCGTGAACGTCAGGCCCAGCCCGGCAAGGAAGAACAATGCCACCGAGCGCCAGGACAGCGCGGTGCTGTCATCTGCCGCGCTGTTAAAGGTGTCGGATGAAGACGCGGTGGGCGCCGGTGTGCCACCGATGTCGAAGGCCTCTGTTTCCGGTGGGTAGCAAAGGCCTTTATCGGCGCAGCCCTGATAGGTGACCTGCAGCGTGAACGGGCGACTGTCGGGGTTCCGCACCGGCAGCTCGACGTCGAGCACGCCGTAGTAGACTTCGACCTCGCCAAAATAATCGTCGGTCTTCTGCTCGCCTGCGGGTAGCTTCGCCTCCCCGATAACCACGCCGGCATCGCTGGCCTTGAACTGGAAGCGGTGACGGTAAAGGTAATAGCCTTCCGCTGCGACGAAGCGCAGCTTGATCTGCTCAGGCGTCGTGTCCATCAGGCTCAGACGGAAGGCTTCGCGCACGGGGAGGAAGTCCGCACTGTTATTCAACCCGCCCAGGGTAGCGCTGGGACGGCTATCGAACAGGCCGGCAGCGGCGGGGAGGGCGAACAGCAGGATCAGCAGACTCAGCAAACGGCGCATGGTCATCTCACAGGGTGCAATCGCGCCATGATACCCAACGTGGCGCATCACCGCCCGGGCGCAACGTCGCACTATTGCTCGTTTTGCAACCAGATAATGCCGTCGCGTTCGATGGCAGACCGTGCTCGTAGGGCTTGACCGGCACAGGGACCCGCCACGCATTCACCAGTATCGATCAGAAACAGTGCCCCGTGAGTTGCGCATTGGATCAAACTTCCGCTGCTGTCGAGAAACTGATCCGGCAGCCACTCCAAGGGTATTCCCCGGTGCGGGCAGCGATTTTCGTAGACGTGCAAGGCGCCGTTCTTGCGTATCACGAGCAGGCGCTGGCCCTGTATTTCCAGGCCCTTGCTCTGGCCTTCGGCGATATCACTCGCCACACACAATCGAAACATTTTCCCCCTCCGTTGACCGCAGCGACTATGACCTGGTTGTCTGGATAGATGCAGGGCGTGACCGATTAATGCTGGCAGCCCCGCCAGCTGGCTTTTATCCTTCGCGTCGAACTCCGATTGGCGATACTCCTGATGAGCCCTGTGCTGTCTGCGCGCCCCCTGTTTCTTTCGCTGGGCCTGTTGTGGCTGATTGCCTTCTGGCTGTCGCTGGCGCTGGGGCCGGTCAGTTTATCGCTTGGCGAAACGCTGAGTGCCATGTTTCGCCTGCTTGGCGTTCCGCTGCGCGACGAGGGCCTCGGGTCGGCCGAGCTTATCCTGGGGCAGATAAGGCTGCCGCGCGCCTTGCTCGGGTTGAGCGTAGGCGCTGTACTCGCGCTGTCCGGTGTCGCCATGCAGGGATTGTTTCGCAACCCGCTGGCCGATCCGGGGTTGATCGGAGTATCCAGCGGCGCCGCATTGGGCGCCGCGGTGACCATCGTCGGCGGCGAGCTCATGGGCGGCATTCCACCACTGCTGGAGCCGTATCTGTTGTCGCTGAGCGCATTCGTCGGTGGCCTCGGTGTCACCGTGCTGGTGTATCGCCTCGGGCGTCGCGATGGTCGTACCCATGTGGCCACGATGCTGCTCGCCGGTATTGCGCTGACTGCTCTGGTGGGCGCTGTGATCGGGCTCTTCACCTATCTTGCCGATGACAGCACGCTACGCACCCTGACGTTCTGGAATCTCGGCAGCCTCAATGGCGCGAGCTATTCACGGCTATGGCCGCTGCTCCTGGTCACGTTGGCAGTGGCGATCTGGTTACCGCGCCGCTCCCGGGCGCTGAATGCGCTGCTGCTGGGGGAATCCGAAGCACGTCACCTGGGATTCGATGTTGAACGGCTCAAGCGTGAGTTGGTGTTCTGTACCGCGCTGGGTGTGGGTGCGGCAGTGGCGGCGGCCGGCATGATCGGATTTGTGGGGCTGGTGGTTCCGCATTTGGTGCGGCTGATGATCGGCCCCGACCATCGGTTGTTGTTGCCGGCCTCGGCGCTGGTCGGGGGAAGCCTGTTGTTGCTGGCCGACCTGCTGGCGCGACTGATGTTGGCACCTGCGGAGTTGCCGATCGGTATCGTTACCGCTCTGCTAGGCGCCCCTTTCTTTCTTTACCTGTTACTGCGAGGGCGCCAGTGATTCTCCGCGCTCAGGGCATCTCGGTGCGGCGTGGTGTATCAACGGTGCTGGCCGATATCGATCTCGAATTGGTACCCGGCGAGGTTTTGGGTGTGCTAGGGCCCAACGGGGCAGGCAAGAGCACCTTGCTTGGCGCGTTGAGCGGCGAGCTGGCGGTCAGTGCCGGCGAGGTGTTGCTAAAGGGGAGATCGCTGCACGGCTGGAATGGACCTGAGCGCGCACGTTGCCTGGCGGTGCTGCCGCAGAGTTCGACTTTGAGCTTCGGCTTCCGGGTCGATGAAGTGGTCAGCCTTGGTCGATTGCCCCACGCCAGCGGCCGCGAGCGCGACACGGAAATCGTCGCCGCTGCGCTGCACGCTTCGGATGCGCAGCATCTGGCTCACCGAAGTTATCTGACGTTATCTGGTGGTGAGCAGCAGCGTGTGCACCTGGCCCGTGTGCTTGCGCAGCTGTGGCCGGGTAGCTCGGGGCAGGTGCTTTTGCTCGACGAGCCGACTGCCATGCTCGATCCCTTGCATCAGCACAGTATCTTGCGCGCCGTCCGGCACTTTGCCGAGCAGGGCGGCGCGGTGCTGGTGATCTTGCATGATCTAAACCTTGCTGCACGCTATTGTGACCGCCTGTTGCTCTTGGCGGATGGCTGCACCCGGCTGAGCGGTACGCCTGAAGAGGTGCTGCGTGCCGAGCCTTTGAAAGCCGTGTTCGGCCTCGACGTGCTGATTCAGACGCATCCAGAGCGTGGCTACCCGCTCGTGATTGCCCGTTGAGGAACCGTTGATGCGATTTCTGTTGTCCGTTGCCCTGGTCTTGCTCGCTGCCTGTCAATCGACGCCGCCACTGCCGTCCTGGCAGAGCCCCGCAGGTCTGGACCAGGCTGATCTCGGCCAGATCATCGACATGCGTAGCGGTAACAGGCTTACGCCGCAACAGCTGGTGGCGGAACTGGCCGGCGCGGATCGAGTACTGGTTGGCGAGCGCCATGACAACCCTGACCACCATGCGTTGCAGCGCTGGCTCCTCAACGCACTGGCGCAGCGGCGTGAGCAGGGCAGCCTGCTTCTGGAAACGCTCAATCCGGATCAGCAGGAGAAGGTGGCCCGCGCGCAGGAATCGATCGAGCGAGGACACTGGCCGGCGGATCTGCCTGCCGCGCTGGGATGGCAAAACGGGTGGGATTGGCAGCTGTACGCACCTTTGGTCGAGTATGCGTTGGCGCAGTCCTATCCGGTGCTGTCGGCGAATCTTGATCGCGCCGAAATAACCCGTATCTATCGTCGCAAACCGCGGTTGACCGGGGCGGCGGCCGCCGATCACGTGCAAAAGGCGTTACTGGAGCAAATCCGGGTTTCCCACTGTGATCTGCTGCCAGAGGCGCAACTGCCGGCGATGCTGGCCGTGCAGCAGCAACGTGACCGTCGGATGGCCGAGCGGCTGGAGGCGGCGCGGATACCAGCTATGTTGATTGCAGGTGCCTTTCACGTGCGTCGCGACCTTGGGGTACCTTTGCACCTGGATCGAGAGGATATCCGCACTACCCGGGTGCTGTTGCTTGCGGAAGTGGGAGCGTCGCCGCAGGCGGGGCAGGCCGATTTCGTCTGGTTTACCCCGGCCCAGCGGCAGCAGGACCATTGTGCGGAACTCCGCGGCAAGACCAAATAACCGGCAGACGCAGCCTGTGACGCAGGCACGGCTTATCCGGGGCAAAAAAAGACCCGGCAGGAGCCGGGTCAAAACCGTGATTAGCCTGATGAGGAGATAATCTGAAAGTCCGACTGCCCGGCCTTCCAGCTTACCAGCTGATCTCGCGACCAGTGGTGCTAATAATAACAATTCTCATTCTTGGGTCAACAGGCGATTCGAAATTAATTCACCGTTCGTCACCGGCCCTGATCGAGCTACGCAGAAAGTGGCAAGCGCAGCTGAGTGACTTCCTTATTGAGCAAGTCGATGCGTCTGGCCATGCTTTCTATCAGGCTGTGAGCGATTTTCGGATTGCTCTGCATCAAACTGAGGAACTGGTCTTTGGGGATCAGCATTACGGTGCAGGCGGAGGTGGCAACGACTGTCGCGCTGCGCTTTTCCTGGGTGAATACAGCCATTGCGCCGAAGATTTCATCGCGCTGCACGTCACCGACTTTCTGCCCATCAACAATCGCCTCGGCGTGCCCGTCAATGATGATGAATACGTTGTCAGCATCGTCGCCTTGGCGAATCAGTTCCTCGCCAGCGGCAAAATGCTGAAAGCCGGTCGTGGGATGGATCTCGGGTTGCTTCAGCCGCGCCAGTGCATCGCAGAGGAGTGCGGTCTGGCCAATGAGGTACTGAGTAAAGAGCTCCTGCCGATGTGGATCAGCATGAATATGCTGAAATACCGCGCTGCGCGAGTACGGGATCAGGCGAATCGATTCGTCGCTGCGATAGCGGCAGGTCGGCGTTTCGATCCCTTGGCGGAGGCCTAGAATATCTCCTTCCTGCACGTAGAACAGCGGCCTATCATCCACGAGCGCGTGCAGCAACCCGCTTTCGATGATGAACAGTTGCTGCTCGGGTAGCTCCCCCGCCAAATCGTCGGAGCCTTTGATTTCGATAGGTGGTGCGAAGGGTGTCAGGCCTTCAAGGAGTTGCGCGGGGATCCCCTGCAAGCGGTTGATCAGTTGATCGGCGTAGGCCGGTTGTTCCCCGAGTAAATACATAACGGCAATCCTTGGACAGGCGGGCTCACAAAGGTTGAGCGATGCGCGTATTCACAATAAGGCCGCGGCAGGCGGGAGTAAATCGCGCCACGTAGAGGTTGTGAGCTAGCTCTTGTCTCTGACGTCGTGCCTGTCCAGATGCTGGTTCAGCTCGCTCTTGAGTGCGTCAGGCAGCTCCTTCCAGTTGATGTCGCGTAGAGCACCTTCGATGGCATAAAGCAGCACGCGTGACGCGCTGAATCCGCGTGATTTGACCGCCTGGTAAGCGCTGACCGCACCGAGCCTGCGCAGGTCCTCCACGGTGTGGATGCCGGAAGCGTGCAGCCATTGGGCGGATGTCTTGCCGAGATTTCTCAAGGTCAGCAGCTCGTCGTGCATGTTTGCTCCTATCGACCCGGGTAGCCGGCCAGGAAATGAAGCGGCCAGCGGATTCTGCGCTGCCGTTCGGGCACGCCCCAAAGCCGCATAAGCTCGGGCTCCAGCTCAGCTATGGGATCCCTGCCGTGGATATGCTGCCATTCCTTCACCGCCGACCACGTGCGCAGATAACCGAGCATCTGATGGAGGTTCCACTGGGCCTCAGTGGCGAATTCTGGAGGGGCGATGGTTTCGAACGGGGCTTTGATATCGCGATAGCCCGCATCGACGCTGGCGCGGCCTTGCGGCCAATAACCGCTTAACGTTTCGCCGTGCAGGCGAGCGATAACGGCATCCAGCGACGGCTCGATGCGAAGCAGGCTGTAGCACCACGCGCAGAACAGGCCATCTGGAGCGAGCACCCGCTTTGCTTCGGAAAAAAACGCCGGGGTCGCGAACCAGTGCAGCGCCTGTGCGATTACCATCAGGTTGGCCAGACCATCGCGCAGCGGTAACCGCTCGGCCTGGGCAGCGAAACGTTGCGCGGACCGCCAGTTTGAGTGGCCGGTCAGCTGGTCAAGGCTGGCATCGCAGGCGATAACGCTGTCGAAGCGGGCCAATAGGGGGAGCGTCGCCTGACCGCTGCCGGCGGCAACGTCGAGAGCGCGCTGAGTTTGCGGACATTGATCGGCGAGCCAGTCGAACAGGCTATCCGGATAAGTCGGGCGGAACTGGGCGTAATCGTCGGAGCGAATCGAGAAAAGCCGGACGCTGTCACCCATGGTGATGGCCCGGCAGCATTAATGGCAGAACGCTATGTGGCATGGTCGACTTCCGCGGGCAGACCTGTCCAAGTATAGAGACACCGGCGGGTTCTGCCCGGAACGGTGCCTGATTACTGCCGATCGTGTCTGGCTCGGTCCTTGGGTTCTCGCGCTAGAGCCCAGGTAGCCGCTGGCGAATTGCACTCACCAGATTGTCTAAGCTCTGCACATCGGGCGTATCGATCTGCCGGCTCAGCAACTGTTCGCGGTCGGTAAGCGGCTCGCGTGACGCCTGTTGTGCCTTGATCACCGCCATGGTCGCGTCGGACGGGTCGCCGCCTTCGGTCTGTCGCTGGGTCAGCCACTGTTCGATAACCGCATCCGGTGCCTCGCAGGTAAGGATCATGAACGGTACGCCAGTTGATTCCGCCACCTGCCAGGCACTCTGGCGGTGCTTCTGCTTGAGGTAGGTCGCATCGATCACCACCGAAAAGCCCGCATTCAGTGCCGTCTCGGCCAGTGAGTGCAGTCGCTGGTAGGTCGCCTCGCCAGCTTCTGCATTGTAGATGCCGGCCTCCAGTTCGGTGGCAAAGGCTCCGGGCTGTTCGCCATATAGTCGCTTGCGCTCGACATCCGAGCGCAACCTGATTGCGCCAAGGGCCTCGACCAGGCGTAGCGCAACCTGGCTCTTGCCGACCGCCGAAACGCCATGGGTAATCGCGAGGAAGCGGGATGGAATGGCGCTGTAGCTCTCAGCCAGATTGGCGTAACGGCGGTACTGGCGCAGGATTACCCGGCGCTGCACGGCGTCCTGTTCCTGATGTAATCGAAATAGGCTGACCTTAGCGCGAACCAGGGCCCGATACGCTTTGTACAGGCTGAGCAATTCGAGGGCGGCGTAGTCTCCAGTACGTTCCAGCCAGCCGTTGATGAAGCGGCGTGCCTGGCACTTCAGTCCGCGATCTTCCAGGTCCATTGCCAGGAAGGCGGCGTCGGAGGCGATATCGATCAGGCGGAAGGGCTCGTTGAATTCGATGCAGTCGAACAGTACGACCTGATCCTCAATGATTGTGGCGTTGCCCAGATGAAGGTCGCCGTGGCATTCGCGGATAAAGCCCCGCTGGGTGCGCTGCTTCAGCAAAGGATGCAAGCGGGCAATGCTGGTTTCGGTCCAGTCATGCAGCGCGTCGAGCTGTTGCAGGTCGGATTGCTCGGTCAGCAACGGGCGGATCTGCTCGAAGTTCTGCCGCATCGGCGCGACGATCGCTTCGGCATTATTCAACGGATGCTCGGCTGGCACCTGGGGGATGCTCAGGTGAAACTGGGCGATCTGTTCGGCGAGAGCATCGATGTGTGCGTCAGTCAGTTCGCCGCGCGTTTGCACTTCTGCCATCAATTGGGTTTGTGGAAACTCGCGCATCTGCAGCAAGTATTCGATCGGTTCACCGTCGCCGCCGATCACCGGGGCCTCGAGGCTGCCGGTAACGGGCAGAACGCGCAGATACAGGTCTGGCGCCATGCGTTGGTTCAGGCGCAGCTCTTCTTCGCAGAAATGCTTGCGGTCCGCCAGGTCAGTGAAGTTTAGAAAGCCGAAATCAACCGGTTTCTTCATCTTATAGGCGTAGGTGCCGGTGAGGATGACCCAGGAAATGTGGGTTTCGATGACCCTGAAATCATCGACCGGGTGGGGGTAGAGGGCCGGATCTTGCAATGCGGCGATCAATGCTTGGCTCACGGTCATTCCTTGCAGATTATTGGGCGGGGTGTGCGAGCCAATCGGGACGTGGGTCACACGGTCGGAAAGCGCCCATTATGTCCGCCCCGGCTAGGCATGCAAACCGCCAAGAGGCCGTCTTGTGAGTAAATCAAAGTGCGTATAATGCGCCGCCATGACTAAAGCACGCTCCTCTCGTTCCCGTTCCAAGCGCCGTTCTGGTGGTACACGCCCCTGGCTGGGCTGGATGATCAAGCTGTCCATAGTGGGCCTGGTGATACTTGCCGGGGTGGCTGTTTACCTCGATGCCGTGGTGCAGGAGAAATTCTCCGGCAAGCGCTGGACCATCCCCGCAACGGTCTACGCGCGGCCCCTCGAGTTGTTCGTTGGGCAGAAGCTGGCCAAGGAAGATTTCCTGACCGAGCTCGATGCGCTGGGGTATCGCCGCGAAAAGACTGTCAGTGGGCCCGGTAGTATGTCGGTTGCCGCAAACGCCGTTGAAATGCACACCCGCGGATTTCGCTTCTATGAAGGGACAGAGGAATCGCAGCGCATTCGGGTGCGTTTCTCCGGTGACTTCGTTGCCGGTCTGACGCGAGCCAATGGAGGCGAGCTGCCGGTGGCGCGCCTGGAGCCCGTCACGATCGGCGGACTCTATCCGGCACACAACGAGGACCGTATTCTCATCAAGCTTGATCAGGCGCCGCCCTACCTGATTGAAACGCTGGTTGCGGTCGAGGATCGGGAGTTTTTCGATCACTTCGGAGTGTCGCCCAAATCCATTGCACGAGCTGTCTGGGTCAACCTGACCGCCGGTGAAGTGCGCCAGGGTGGCAGCACGTTGACCCAGCAGCTGGTTAAGAACTTTTATCTAACCAACGAGCGCAGCCTCAGCCGTAAGGCTACCGAAGCGATGATGGCGGTGCTGTTGGAGCTGCATTACGACAAGAATGAAATTCTCGAGGCCTATCTCAACGAGGTATTCCTCGGGCAGGACGGTCGCAGGGCCATTCACGGGTTTGGCCTGGCCAGCCAGTATTTCTTCGGTCGGCCTCTTGCTGAACTCAAGGTTCAGCACGTCGCGCTGCTTGTCGGCATGGTGAAGGGGCCGACCTACTACAATCCACGGCGCCATCCAGAGCGGGCCTTGGAGCGTCGCAACCTGGTGCTCGACCTTTTGGCTGAGCAGCAAGTGCTCAGTCCCGAGGAGGCTGCAGCGGCTCGGAACACGCCGCTTGGGGTGACGCAGCGAGGCAGTCTTGCCGACAGCTCCTATCCGGCATTCCTGGATCTGGTCAAGCGCCAGCTGCGCGAGGATTACCGCGAGGAGGACCTGACTGAGGAGGGCCTGCGGGTCTTCACCAGTTTTGATCCGATCCTGCAGCGCAAGGCCGAGAAAGCTATGAGCGAGACGCTGAAGCGCCTCGGTAAGGCGGCCGAGGGCGTCGAGGGTGCGATGCTGGTCACCAATCCGGAAACCGGCGAGCTTCAGGCGATGCTTGGCAGCCGCCAGCCTGGGTTCGCCGGGTTCAATCGGGCATTGGATGCTTCGCGCCCCATCGGGTCGTTGATCAAACCGGCCATTTATCTTGCGGCGCTGGAGAAACCCAGCCAGTACACCCTGACCAGCCTGCTTGAAGACGAGCCGTTTTCGGTCAAGGGGGCCGACGGGCAAGTATGGAAACCGCAGAACTATGGGCGCACCGCGCACGGTACCGTCTACCTCTATCAGGCGCTGGCCAATTCTTACAACCTGTCCACGGCGCGGCTGGGCCTCGAGCTTGGGGTGCCACACGTGTTGAAAATGTTGGAGCGGTTAGGTGTCTCGCCACAATGGCCGGCCTATCCTTCAATGCTGCTGGGTGCAGGTGGGCTGCGGCCAGTCGAGGTTGCGGGTATGTATCAGACGCTCGCCAACGGTGGTTTCAATACACCGCTGCGCGGGATTCGCAGCGTTGTCGCGGCTGATGGCGAGCCACTCAGCCGCTATCCCTTCAAAGTGGAGCAGCGTTTTGATGCCGGCGCTATCTACTTGACTCAGTACGCCATGCAGCGCGCCATGCTCGAGGGAACGGGCCGCTCAGCCTACAATCATGTGCCGAAGTCGTTGGCGTTGGCGGGCAAGACCGGTACGACTAACGATTCACGCGATAGCTGGTTCGCAGGGTTCAGTCAGGATTTGCTGGCGGTGGTCTGGCTCGGGCGTGATGATAACGGCAAGACATCTCTGACCGGTGCCACTGGTGCGCTGCAAGTCTGGGCAGACTTCATGCGCCGGGCCGATCCGCTGCCGCTACAGCCCTCGCTGCCAGAGAATGTCGAGATGGCGTGGGTAGATGCACAGACCGGCGAGGGGACGTCGGAGAATTGCCCCGACGCCGTGCAGATCCCGTACATTCGCGGCAGCGAGCCTGTGTCGGGCCCAGGCTGCGGCATCCGGGCGCCGGCTGATTCGGTTATGGACTGGGTTCGTGGCTGGTTACCTTGAAGGGATCGCCAGCTGAGTAAAATTTCAAGAGGTTCGAATATTGAGCAAGCAATGGGTGATGGTCGTAGCAGCTGCTGTGCTGCTGCAGGGCTGCGCAACGGTTGAGCGAGGGGCGATACCCGTCGTCGATTCTGGAGCGCCCGTGTCTGAGGAAATTTCGGCTCGACAGTCCTCACGCTCCACCGGCCCGTCTGCTTCAACGGTGCGACCTGCGTCGGAAGATGCCGGCGTCATGGTCATGGTGCCTCAGCAGAGTTCCGAGCCGCTGCAGACCTTTCCAGCGCCAGATGGCGCGTTCTCGGGATCGTCGGATCCGGTACCGACCGCTTCAGAGCAGTGGCGCGCGCCGCAACCTGCTCCGGCACCGAGCCAATCCACGCCAACCGGCATTCCCTCCAGCAGCGGAACGCTGTCAGCTGATGAGCGGCTTGATGGGCCGGTACTGGCGTTGCTTACCACGGCTCAGCAGCAGCAGGGCGGAGGCGACCTGAACGGTGCGGCTTCCAGTCTTGAGCGTGCTCAGCGGATCGCACCCAGGGAACCCCAGGTTTTGTATCGTCTGGCTCAGGTGCGCCTGGCTCAAGGAGATGCTGTGCAGGCTGAGCAGCTTTCCCGGCGGGGCTTGAGTTATGCCAGCGGACGCCCAGCGCTGCAGGCGAGTCTGTGGGAGCTGATCGCCCAGGCGCGTGAGCGCCAGGGTAACGCCGCGGGCGCCGCGCAGGCCCGCGAGCGAGCCAAGGTGGCGATGTGATGGATGATCGCGTTGCCGAGCTGGCCGAGCAGTTGTTGCTGATCGAAAAAGAGCTGCGTGTTCGCGATCTTTGGGCTTCCTCGCCGCCGGACGCCGCTGCTCTCGCCAGCCAGGAGCCATTCTGCGTCGATACGCTGTCGTTCGAACAATGGCTGCAGTGGATCTTTCTGCCTCGTATGAAAATCATCCTGGAACAGGGCGAGGCGCTACCGAATACTTCGGGAATCCTAGCCATGGCGGAAATGGTCTATCAGGGCCAGCCGCAGCAAATGGCCGGCTTGTTGCGAGCGCTGGAAAGCTTCGATGTCCTGATTAGCCGCGGCTAGGTGCGATGCACCAGCCAAGGGGTCAGTCGCATGTCTCGGCGATTTTCTGTTGGGTTTCGCTGATGCGCGTCTGACGTTCCTCTTCATTCAGTCGACGCATTTGGCCTTCCTCTTCGACGCGTACTCGTGGATTGTTCTGCAGCTGTGCCAGATTGGTTCGCAATGTCGTGCAGTATCGCTGACGCTCCGCCTCCTGTTCGGCCACCTGTTTCTTCACTTGGCGATCGATATCGCGCTGTTCCGATTCGCCGGAAGGTTCGGGTACGGCTGGCGCCGCTGTGGCGGGCTTGGGCCGCGGCTTTGCGGTATTTAACGCTTCCGCGGATTGGCCCTGCGGGGGCTGTGCTCCAAAATGGGTGACCCCTTGTGCATCCACCCACTTGTAAACCTGGCCGGCCATGACACTGCAGCTCAAGGCAAGCAGCAGGCCACCCGCGAGAATCGTCAAACGCATGCTAATTCCTTCTGTGGATGCAAAATCAGGTAGGTACTATACGCAAAAGCCGAGTGCCCCCATTCTGCGCTGGATCACAGCTGAAACAGGCGGAAGGTCAACAGTGGACTTGACTTGCTGGAGCCTAATCCGAACAATTCCATGCTTGCTGTTCTGATGGGCCGATGAAACGGGCCTTTCAGTCAATCATGAAGGTGCACACCCGCGCCGACTTGTAACACCCGCAACGCGTTACCTCGCGCTGGGAGGAGTGCCCCGCAACACTTTGGGGCTTTCCTAATACTTGCTAGTCAGCAGCTGACGTAGTCGGCGACCACCGTCGCTCATGCGCTGCCTGGCAGTAAACCTATTTCTGGCCGGTCCGACGCGGGGCGGCTATCTGGCGTTTTAGAGGTGAACAACGTGGAACTTTTATCCGGCGCTGAAATGGTCGTCCGCTTCTTGCGCGACGAAGGCGTTAAGTACATCTACGGTTATCCGGGCGGCGCCTTGCTGCACATCTACGATGCGCTGTTCAAGGAAAAGGAAGTCACGCACATCCTCGTTCGTCACGAACAAGCTGCGACTCACATGGCGGATGGTTACGCTCGCGCTACCGGCAAGGCGGGCGTCGTACTGGTCACGTCGGGTCCAGGCGCAACCAATGCCATCACCGGCATCGCCACCGCCTATATGGATTCGATTCCGATGGTGGTGATCTCAGGTCAGGTCGCCAGCAACATGGTGGGCACCGATGCTTTCCAGGAAACCGACATGATCGGTATTTCCCGGCCGATCGTTAAGCACAGCTTCATGATCAAGCATCCTTCGGAAATTCCCGAGGTAATGAAGAAGGCGTTTTACCTGGCTCAGTCCGGTCGGCCCGGCCCGGTTGTCGTCGATATTCCTAAAGACATGACCAACCCGGCTGAGAAGTTTGAGTACAGCTATCCGAAAAAGGCCAAGCTGCGCTCCTACAGTCCGGCGGTACGTGGCCATTCGGGACAGATCCGTAAAGCGGCGGAGCTTTTGCTGGCGGCCAAGCGGCCGATCATTTACGCCGGCGGCGGCGTGATCATGGGGGGCGCGTCATCACAGCTGACCGAGCTGGCGAGGATGCTCAACCTACCAGTGACCAACACCCTGATGGGCCTCGGTTGCTATCCGGGCAGCGATCGTCAGTTCGTTGGCATGCTCGGTATGCATGGCAGCTACACCGCGAACCTGGCGATGCATCACTCCGATGTGATTCTCGCCGTTGGCGCGCGTTTTGATGATCGCGTGATCAATGGGGCGACCAAGTTCTGCCCGAACGCCAAGATCATCCATATCGATATCGACCCGGCTTCCATTTCCAAGACCATCAAGGCCGACATCCCGATCGTCGGGCCGGTGGATAGCGTGCTCACCGAAATGGTCGCCATCGTCAAGGAGATCGGCCAGACGCCAAACGTCGATACCGTTGCCAGCTGGTGGAAGCAGATCGAGGAGTGGCGTGGCAGCCGCGGGCTGTTCCCGTACGACAAGGGCGACGGCACGATTATCAAGCCGCAAGCGGTTATCGAAACGCTGTGCGAAGTGACGCGGGGCGAGGCCTATGTCGCTTCCGACGTTGGCCAGCATCAGATGTTCGCATCCCAGTACTACCGGTTCGACAAGCCCAACCGCTGGCTCAACTCGGGTGGTCTCGGCACTATGGGCTTCGGTTTCCCTGCCGCCATGGGTGCCAAACTCAACTTCCCTGAAGCCGATGTTGCGTGCGTGACTGGTGAAGGCAGCATCCAGATGAACATCCAGGAGTTGTCGACCTGTCTGCAATACGACCTCCCGGTGAAGATCATCAACCTCAACAATGGTGCGCTGGGTATGGTCCGCCAGTGGCAGGACATGCAGTACAACAGCCGTTACTCGCACTCTTACATGGAATCCCTGCCCGACTTCGTCAAGCTGGTCGAGGCCTATGGGCATGTGGGCATGCGCATCACTGACCTGAAGGACCTCAAATCGAAGATGGAAGAGGCCTTCGCCATGAAGGACCGCCTGGTCTTCCTTGATATTGCCGTGGATACGAGTGAGCACGTGTATCCGATGCAGATCAAAGACGGCGCAATGCGCGATATGTGGCTCAGCAAGACGGAGCGGACCTGATCATGAGACACATCATTTCCCTGCTGCTGGAAAACGAACCGGGTGCATTGTCCCGTGTGGTTGGTCTGTTCTCGCAGCGCAACTACAACATCGAAAGCCTGACGGTCGCTCCGACAGAAGATCCGACCCTGTCACGACTGACGCTGACCACCGCCGGCCATGAGGAGGTGATCGAGCAGATCACCAAGAACCTCAATAAGCTGATCGAGGTAGTCAAGCTGGTGGATCTATCGGAAAGCGCTCACATCGAGCGCGAGCTGATGTTGATCAAAGTGAAGGCCACCGGCGCTCAGCGCGCTGAAGTCAAGCGCACCACGGATATTTTCCGCGGCCAGATCGTCGACGTGACGGCCAACGTGTACACCATCCAGCTGGCAGGTACGTCGGACAAGCTGGATAGTTTCATCCAGGCCGTTGGTACCGCATCGATTCTGGAAGTTGTGCGTAGCGGTGTCACCGGGATTTCCCGCGGCGACAAAGTGCTGAGCATCTAACACCATTTTATTGAATGGCCCGACCGGCCAGTAACAGGGGTAATTTCATGAAAGTTTTTTACGATAAAGACTGCGACCTTTCCATCATCCAGGGCAAGAAGGTTGCGATCATCGGCTACGGTTCTCAGGGGCATGCGCATGCCTGCAACCTTAAGGATTCCGGTGTCGACGTCACCGTTGGTCTGCGTGCAGGCTCCCCATCGGTTGCCAAGGCTGAAGCTCATGGCCTGAAGGTTGATAACGTCGCGGCCGCTGTTGCTGCTTCCGATGTAGTGATGATCCTCACTCCGGACGAATTCCAGGGTCGCCTGTACCGTGACGAGATCGAGCCGAACCTGAAGAAGGGCGCCACTCTGGCCTTCGCTCATGGCTTCTCGATCCATTACAACCAGGTTGTACCGCGTGCTGACCTTGACGTGATCATGATCGCGCCGAAGGCTCCGGGCCATACGGTGCGCTCCGAGTTCGTCAAGGGCGGTGGCATCCCCGACCTGATCGCCATCTACCAGGACGCATCCGGTAACGCCAAGAATGTCGCGCTGTCCTACGCTTCGGGTGTCGGCGGTGGCCGTACCGGCGTTATCGAAACCACATTCAAGGACGAAACCGAAACCGACTTGTTCGGTGAGCAGGCCGTTCTGTGTGGTGGTTGCGTCGAGCTGGTGAAAGCCGGTTTCGAAACACTGGTCGAGGCCGGCTATGCGCCGGAAATGGCCTATTTCGAATGCCTGCACGAGCTGAAATTGATCGTTGACCTGATGTTCGAAGGCGGCATCGCGAACATGAACTATTCGATCTCCAACAACGCTGAGTATGGTGAGTACGTTACGGGCCCAGAGATCATCAACGCCGAGTCCCGCGCCGCGATGCGCAACGCGCTCAAGCGCATCCAGGACGGTGAGTACGCCAAGATGTTCATCACCGAAGGTGCTGCTAACTACCCGTCGATGACTGCCTATCGCCGCAACAATGCCGCTCACGGCATCGAGGTGGTCGGTGAGAAGCTGCGCTCCATGATGCCGTGGATCGCTGCCAACAAGATCGTCGACAAGAGCAAGAACTGATAGCGGTTCTGCTTGGAAAGAACGCGGCCTAGGCCGCGTTCTTTCGTTATGCCTATCGGCATCTGGTATAAATCGATTGCTTGATGCCCAGCTGAACCCGTGATCTTAGGGTCTGTCGAAATTATTCAAACTTGCTGTAAGGTAAATTGCATGAGTGAGCATCCCGAAGAGCCGAACAAGCCAGTCGAGCCGGAAAGCTTGCTGCCGATCGACGAACATGTCGAAGAGATCCAAGATTCAGAGGGTCGAAAGGTTCGTCATCGTGGCATCTACCTGCTTCCCAACCTGTTCACCACGGCCAATCTGTTCGCCGGTTTCTTCTGCATCATTACAGCCATCAATGGCAACTTTTACGTAGCTGCCGCGACGGTGTTCGTGGCGATGGTGCTAGACAGTCTCGATGGTCGTGTGGCACGGCTGACCAACACACAAAGTGCCTTCGGTGCCGAATACGATTCGCTGTCGGACATGGTCGCCTTTGGCCTGGCGCCGGCTGTGCTGGCGTATGAGTGGGCGCTATCAGGCTTGGGCAACGTCGGACTTACCATCGCGTTCATCTACGTTGCGTGCGCCGCGTTGCGCCTCGCGCGTTTTAATACTCAGATCGGCAAGGTCGACAAGCGCTGGTTTATCGGTCTGGCCAGCCCGGCGGCTGCGGGAGTAGTCGCCGGCTCGGTATGGGCGGTCTGGGCATTGGACGAACCGGGTATTCGGGGCGCGGATCTGCCGATCGCAGTGGTGATGCTGTTTGCGCTGCTGGTCGCCACGGCCGGCCTGCTGATGGTTAGTAATATCAAGTATTACAGTTTCAAGGACCTCGACCTCAAAGGCCGGGTGCCGTTCGTGGCGATCCTGGTGGTGGTCCTGGTTTTCGCAGTGGTGTTCAGCGATCCGCCGCGCATTCTGCTGTTGATCTTCCTTGCCTACGCCGTCTCCGGACCCGTGCAGTTCTTGATGCGTCGTCGTAAACGCATCGAAAGTTGATTTCTCCGGTGATCCGCTGTCTATTGAATGGCCCAGGCCTCAGGCAGCGGAGCACATCATGCTTATCAAGATTCCTCGTCGCAGCGATTGCCGTGAATCCGAGGTAACGCCCGAAGCGCTTTATCTGAATCGCCGGCAGGTATTGCAGGGGGCTGCGTTGTCGGTCGCCTGCGCGGGCCTCCCGCTGATGGCGCACGCGCAGGAAGGGCGGTACGAAGGTGTGGACGCGGCCGATGCTCCTGCTTGGTTCGATGCCAAGCGCGATGAGGCGCGTTGGGAAGCCGTCGTCGCGGAAGGTGAAGCCATCACTCCCTACCGCGATGCTACGAACTACAACAACTTCTATGAGTTCGGCCCCGACAAGGGCGACCCCGCGGCTCATGCCCCCAAGCTCGTGACCGAGCCCTGGACGGTCATGGTTGATGGTGAAGTGGCGAACCCAGGGACATACTCCGTCGAGGATCTGTTTGCTGCGCCCCGGCTCGAGGAGCGTATCTATCGCTTGCGCTGCGTCGAGGCGTGGTCGATGGTCATCCCTTGGCTGGGCTTTCCGCTGGCTGAACTGATCCGCCGCCTCGAGCCGACCTCCAACGCAAAGTTTGTTCGTTTCGAGACTCTGGCCAGGCCTGAACAGATGCCGGGAATGCGTGCCGGTTTTTCACTGATCGACTGGCCCTACATCGAGGGGCTGAGAATGGATGAAGCGATGCATCCGCTGAGTTTGATGGTGGTCGGCATGTATGGTCGCGTGCTGCCAAACCAGAACGGCGCGCCCCTTCGCCTGATTGTTCCATGGAAGTATGGTTTCAAGAGCATCAAGTCCATTGTGCGCATCAGCTTTGTTCGGGAGCAGCCGGCAACGACCTGGCAGACAATGGCGCCTCAGGAATATGGTTTTTATGCCAACGTGAATCCGGACGTCTCCCATCCGCGGTGGTCCCAGGCGAGGGAGCGCCGACTGCCTGGTAGCCTGTTCAGTCCCAACGTCAGGGCGACGCTGCCATTCAATGGTTACGCCGATGAAGTTTCGAGCCTGTACGCCGGAATGGATCTGAGCAAGGATTACTGATGCGCTACCCATGGTGGCGGCTGCTGTTGTTTCTAGCTGCGGCGAGCGTGCCTTGCTATTGGCTTTTCCTGGGGGCTATCGCTGCACTGGGCCCCGACCCTGGCAAGGTGCTGGTGGATAACTTGGGTCAAGGCGCCTTGGTGATACTACTGTGTGCGCTTGCAATGACCCCGTTGCAGCGACTCACATCCTGGCCCGGATGGATCGCATTTCGTCGCCAGCTTGGATTGTGGTCGTTCGCCTATGCAGTGCTGCACGTCGCGGCCTATCTGTATTTTCTTCTGGGGCTTGATTTCACCGGCTTTACGGCTGAGCTTGTCGAGCGCCCCTATATCGCGGTGGGCGCGATTGCGCTGCTGGGGTTGTCGGCGCTCGCCGCTACTTCCAACCTCTGGAGCATGCGCAGGCTGGGCAAGCGATGGAAGAAACTGCATCGGATCGTTTATCCGATTGTCCTGATCGTACTGCTGCACATGCTGTGGGTGGTGCGAGCCGACGCGGGGCGGTGTGCGCTCTACGCCACTGTTGCCGCTGTCTTGCTGCTGGCGCGGTTGCCACCGGTAGAACGAAAGCTCGCCGGTCGCGGCATGGCGAAGCGAGTGCGATCCATTGATTGAAACAAACTTGCAAACAACCGTTGACGTGTAATTGTGAGG
>NZ_LGLW01000008.1 GCF_013620795.1 Pseudomonas sp. Q2-TVG4-2
ATAACCAAAACCAGACTATGACCAAAAGGAGCTCACTCCATGCACCTGGCAACGCGCTTCGCCGTTGGTGATGTGACCGGCCCCTTCCAATTCCCCCATGTTTCCGCACACCGTGCCTGGTGTGGCGCGGTGAACGGGCTATTCGGCGATTTCAAACGCTTCAAGGCGGACGAATACGCTGTGGGGGAATGGAAGCGCGCTCATCCGACAGCCAGTGTCCTGCGCTGGCTTGCCGGCTTCCATCGCTGGCGACTCGGCGGCTACGTAAGTCAAGCGGAGCTAACATCCCTACGCGACAGACGGCCCTCGTGAGCGGCCCATTCGATCTGTTGCTCGCCGGGGCCGGTCATGCACACCTGGGCGTGCTGCGGCTCTGGCGCGGCGGAAAAAAACGGCCGCCGGGGCGCATCGCTCTGATCAATGACGGGCCCTTCGCATGGTACTCCGGCATGTTGCCAGGTTTGCTGGCGGGACGTTACCACCCCGAGGAATGCCGCGTACCACTGCAGCGGCTGTGCGAAGACGCCGACATAGAATTAGTGATTGGTCGCCTAGTCGGGCTCGAGCCCACCATCAACTGCCTTGTGCTGGATGATAGCCGCCGCATATCGGCAGCCTTCCTGTCACTTAATCTGGGCTCGCTGCCCCAAAAGCTTCCTATGCCACAAGGCGACATGGCCTTGCTGCAAGTGAAGCCCTTCGCCGCCTTCATTGAAGGCTGGCATATGTGGCAACGCGACCCTCAGCCATTAGCCATCGTTGGCGGAGGTGCTGCCGGAGTCGAATTAGCACTCGCACTCGCCCCTCAGGTTCCAGAGTTAACCCTGCTGAGTACTGGCCAAATTTTGAAGGGACACCCCTCCGCATTGCGCCGGAGAGCTCTGAGTCATCTCGCCGAAGCTGGCGTAGCAGTTCGAGAAGGCCCCGCCATCGACGCTGCGGTGAACGGCGTTCTGGTCGCTGACAAGACGGTGGTCTGGAAGGGCACGCGGGCCATTCTGGCTACTGGGGCGACGCCCTTACCTTGGCTGAGCCAGGCCGAATTGGCTGTCGATGAGCGCGGTTTCATCCGTATAGGCAATACGCTGCAGAGCCTGTCTAACCCCCGAATTTTCGCGAGTGGCGATTGCGCCAGCCTGCCGGATACACCACGCAACGGCGTCTACGCGGTACGCCAGGGACCGACCCTTGCGGCAAACCTGCGCGCCGCGCTACTGGGCCAGCCTTTTCAGCGTTTCGTGCCGCAACGCCATACCCTTGCCCTGCTCGCCGACGGTCGCGAAGGCGCCCTGATGAGCTGGTCCGGCCTCACGGCAGAAGGTTGGTTGCTCGGTAGGTGGAAAGATCGGCTTGATCACAGCTTCATTAACCGGCACCGAAATACCCGCTCACCTGTCCGCGCATAAGCGTGGACAGACACCCCCCTCGCGTTGAATAAAACCTCGGCGCTAATCAAGGAGACATCAAATGAAAAACTGGACCCTGGCCTTGCTGCGTGTGTCATTGGGCTGGCTGCTGGTCATCTGGGGCGCAGACAAGATATTCAACGTCGAGCATGGAATGGCCGTCGCGAACAAATTCTACTTCGGCTTTCTCGCGGCCGAGAGTGCACTGCGCTTGGGCGGTGCCCTGCAAATGCTAGTGGGTTTGGCGGTGGTGGTCGGCTTCGCGCGGCGCTGGGCATACCCTGTACAGCTGCTAGTCAATAGCGCTTCGCTGTTGGCTGTCATGCCGTCGGTCGTCGATCCCTGGGGATGGGTATTCGAAGGCAGCAACGAATTGTTCTACCCGTCACTGATCATTTTCGCTGGCAACTTGTTGTTGATCGCCTACCGCGACGATGATCGATTGGTGCTGGATCGCATGCGATCCGCTCGATGACAGCAGCGTTAATACGTCCAACGACGTGGCGAAACCCAAGGAGATCAGTGCCAACGTCGCTTCAATCCGAGCCAAGTGATACCGAGTATCAAGTGGAGTATTTATGGGAGAGAAGCGGGCCTAATCAGGCAATTGCATCACGGTGACACAGCACAGTTATCCGTGCACCATCGCTTCCTCGTGGCGATGGCCGCCGGCTAGCCGACCAGGCCTTGCTGATGATGTGGTACGGAGACTTGGCTAAAAGCCTATGCCGTTATCATGGGGTTCGAGCGGCTGGCGGCTGCGCACATGGACGGACCGGCCGCCTGATTCTTCAAGGCGCAAGGGTAGACGCCTGTGTGGGTACAGCCGCCGGACTTGCCCCCGCTGCCATCGAACAGAACGTAATCGATCACCCGGCCAGGTAGTCTGCAAACGACCCGCCCCGTCGACGGCAAGCAGAAGCCCAGGGTCGATGTCGCGTTGCCGTGTCGGCCATCAAACTGCACGCCGTGAACTCGGTAGCTGAACTGCATCATTCGTATGACCTATAGCTCCTTCATGCGAATAAGTTTCCCAGTCTTAGCAACCCGCATGGTAACTAAGCTTGCTGAACGGCTTAATTACCTGCCTGATAAAAGCGGCACTGGGCCGCCCGAAAAAGACTACATTTCATCAGCACAGACTGTTCCGAAAGTACGCTGGCGCCCAGTTCTGTAAGTCCGCCACAATCCGCTCGAACTGCACGAGCGCATAGACCTCGTTGCGATATAAATCGCGGCTAAGCCGAAAGTGTCAGTTATATGTTTTTCTTTACGACCGTTGGGCCGACAGCAACGAATTCGACAGAATGCGAGCGCTCTCAATTAAGAGGGCGACAAGCCGAACGCAGTTCGCCGGATGCCCTTAACAACAAAACGGGAGAACCAGAATGAACCATTCAACAACGGCTTCAGAGCGAAACATTCCGAAGGGAATACTTGCGGGATTCATTGCCACCTTGGTGCTGTCCGCCATGATGATTATGAAAGCAATGATGGGGTTCATGCCGCAACTCGATGTCATCGCCATGCTCAGCGGCATGCTTGGCGTAGGAAAATCAATCGCCTGGATTGTACATTTCATGATTGGCACGTTGGGTTATGGCATTTCCATAGCGTTGTTGGCTCGCACATTACCGGTCTCTGCGACCGTCGCCGGGGTGATTCTTGGGACTGCTGGATGGCTCGTGATGATGATCGTGTTGATGCCAATGACAGGCAATGGCTTGTTTGGCATGGATCTAGGGTTAATGGCTCCGGTAATGACCTTGATGCTTCATCTTATCTTCGGCGCTGTGCTGGGTTGGGTTTACGGCAGAAGCGTTAAAAACACCTCGTCCCGCCACGATACCGCTCATCGTGTTGACCACTGATAAACAGTTTCAGCGCTCTGTTACAGACTGAGCAAAACCCGCCAAACAGGCTTAACCGCAGAAAGGTCTTGATAATGTAATCAGCCGGTAAAACGAATATCCGAGTTCCTCGTTCTACATATAATTACGACGGTTTAATCCAAGAACGCTTGGCAAGCATGTGACGTTGGTAATGTCTTCGCCGGGGCCAGATGCCTGGCGCATCTGGCCCCCGATTTCACCGTTCAGGGTATCGACGGCAAGACATGGCGATTGAACGAATTACGAGGCCAACCCGTTGTGCGAAGAGATGCCGGCGCATCACAGCATGGAGCAAAAACGCCAGCAGGCTCGACGTCTGCGAGATGAAGATGACGCCACCCACAGGCAACACACGGAGCTACCGAACCGCCTGCTGCTCATCGGCACGGCATGCCGATGAGCCTTTCGCAGCGAATTCGCACTAAAGGAAGGCGAACTAGGCATCGATTGCAATCGCCAAGCAGGATCGGAACCGCGCGCCCTATCGAGGCCTGGCGAAGCGCTATCGCCCCGGCCAGGCACACCCGACGCTCTGTTTCTAACAGGCTAGGGCTACCGCACATTGTTTAGTAGACACGCGGCGAGTCGACCCACCAGGTAAGGGGCCTAGACACCTGCTTCGCGCCGCAGCGCTGCCTGTCCGGTCGTTTTGGTTGATGCTCTACCACCGCTAGCGAACAACCATCGCTTGCGTTGCCTCATCCGTGGTGAGCACACCGCTGGCTATGTATCGAAAGTTGATAAGGGCCGCCTCATAGCCGTCGCCTAGATCGGGATGTCGCCCCGCCGCGGTAGCGTCTTTCACCACCACTACTTCAAAGCCTTGTTCAATCAGCTCTCGCATATGCGCTTCGACACAAAGATTTGCGGACATGCCCGCCAAAATTACTTTGCTATAACCATGCTTACGCAACTGCAACGCCAGATCATTATTCTCGGGCCCCATAATCTTATGAGGGCTACAAACAACAACGTTGTCAGCATTAATCAGAACCTTATAGCGTTCGAGCCAATCAGCGCCTGAGCCCTCAAATCCTTCCAAATCAAGCGGACCTTTACGACTGTACATCTGAATCTCATGCATCTTATTTTCAATCGTCCCGCCGAATTTCCAGTCGTTATCGTGGGGGAAATAGTAGTGGGGAGATATAAAAACCTTGAAAGCTCCTTCTCTCGCCGCATTAAAGATGCGTTCGATATTTTCGATGGTGTTATTTTCCGCTACACCCTCGTGCACCAATGGCCAAGCGGCACCCTCCGGGCTTAGGAAGTCGTTCTGCGGGTCGGTGATGACTACGGCGGTATCTGTATTATTGATATTCATGCTTGCGTGCCTTTCTCTGGTGATAAGGTATTAAGCCGAACTATAAAATTGCGCTTATTCGTACATCTCAGCGGAAGTGGAATCAGTTGGCCACGACTCGACGTGTCCCCAGCCTTACGGCTTACGCTAAAGCATAGACCTTGGACCGTACTCCAAGGTCAAGTCCAAGCGGCCGGCATCGCGAGAAAAATACTCCGGCTGGCTTATCAGCCTACTCGACGGTAGCGCCACTGACGTCCGTGTCGAATGTTTATGAGGCAAGTTCCGAAACGCCTCAAGATGGCCAATTAATTGGGAATTGCATCTAATCGGCTAAGTTTTTCCATAACATCACTCATACCCCAATGGTCAGAACACTGTCGGGGTCAGAAGCGCCTATTGGTCGCGGGCTTTAATCTTGCTAAACATGTAGAGGTTACAGCTGGATAAAAGTAGGGTCTTCCGGTCTCTTAATTTTGAACTGTCAATACAGACCAAGGTCCACTCTGTTACATCATGGGATTTTGTAAACGCTGCGTAAAGATTGACAAGCCGTCACAGCCGGCGAGCTATTCCACTAACCTGCTGCGCTAACGATGAGGAACCGACAATGACACAGAAACTAGCAAAAGAAATCGCCATTGTTACTGGCTCTGACTCCGGTATCGGACAGGCGACCGCTATCGCCTTTGCCAAAGAAGGCGCCGATGTCGCTGTCACTTATTTTCACGATAAAGAAGGCGCCGAGAGAACCAAGCGCGGTGTGGAAGCCGAAGACCGTAAAGCGATTGTTGTGCACCTGGATCAGCGTGACCCGAACAGCGTTGACACCTTGTTTCGCGAGACTCGAGAAAGCTTGGGCACGCCCACGATTTTGGTCAACGACGCGGGCATCGATGCGACCGGTAAGTCTGTTAAAGATATGACCTTGGAAGAATGGGACGACTCCATTCGAACCAATCTTTACGGCCCGTTCTTCTGTTGTCAGCGATTCATCGCAGGCCTCGAGGGCACCGAGCAACACGGTACGATTATCAACATCACCAGCGTCCATCAGGAAATACCGAGGGCGGGGGCTGCTGGTTACGATGTCGCGAAAGGCGGGCTGAGGAACCTGACCCGGACCCTTGCCCTGGAATTGGCTGAAAAAAATATCAATGTGAACAACATTGCGCCAGGCATGGTGTTGACACCTTTCAACCAACAAGCAATCGACGATCCCGAGGTACTTAAAAAACAGGTCCAGTCGATCCCGATGAAGCGCGCGGCCGAGCCGGAAGAAATCGCCAATGTAGCGGTGTTTCTCGCATCGAAAGAAGCGCGCTACGTGCACGGCACAACCATCGTCGTCGATGGCGGCCTTATGCAATTCCAGGGGCAAGGTGCGTAACGCTTTTTACGTTAGGTCGTTTTAAACATGAAGGGGGCGCCAGTGGCAAAAGTGCCAGAGATTCGAGACCTCGGTCTGATCGGTGACCAGAAAACGGTGGCAGTACTGGACCGTTGGGGCTCGATTCTTTGGTACTGCCCTCGACGCTTTGACCGTGCCTCACTATTTGCGGCTTTGCTCGATCCCAATAAAGGTGGCGTATGGGATATTCAGTTGCCGCACGCAGTTGCCACGGAGCGGCGCTATGTAGGAGACAGCGCTATCCTTGAGACGTCGCTCAGCCTGCAGGGCCATCCATTTACCATTACTGATTGGATGCCCGCCGGAGATAGCTCGCCAAGCGGCATCTGCCGTCGCTTTTCGATTGCTCCCTGCGACACGGACATAGTCATCTCGCCCGCGCCTAACTATGCACAGGATGCTTTAGAACTCGAAGTTACCGGCCAAGGCGTTTGTGTCAATGGCCAGCACTGGCTCTATGCGTCCCATCCCATATGGGTTAAGGATCAAACGGCAAGCTTCAAGGTTCCCAAGGGCGAGTGCGGTTGGGCGGTATTGGTCGACGAAGCGATCGAGCGCCCGAGCGCTTCGCTGCTGGAGTCCTGGTACGACTCGACCCTGAGCTACTGGAACAAAATAGCCACGAGAATTCATTACAAAGGCCCGTATGTTCGGCAGATTGCCGATTCTTTGCGCGCGCTTCGCTTACTTACCTATGCGCCGAACGGCGGCGTGATTGCAGCGGCCACCACCTCATTGCCAGAGGTGCTGGGAGGGAGCCGCAACTACGATTATCGGTATGTTTGGCTGCGCGATACTGGGATGATCGTCAGCGCCATGGTCCGGGCTGGCAGTGCGGGAATTGACGAAAAGCGGTTTCTGGAGTTCATTTGCGCCTCGCAGCAGCCCGATCCCAATCAACCGCTACTACCACCGTTCATGTCCCTGGATTTTCAATCCGCGCCGAGTACGCAAGAGCTTCCTCTCGCTGGATATCGCAGTAGCAGCCCCGTCCTCATGGGCAATACCGCAGGTCAGCAGCTCCAGCTCGATGGGTTCGGTAACGTCCTACTTGCCGCCAAACTCATCTATGGCCGACACGACACGCGCGATCACTGGGAAACCGTCGAGAAGATCGCAGACTTTCTCGCGGAACATTGGCACGAGCCCGATCACGGCATCTGGGAAGAAAACGAAAAAGCGCAGTACACCTTGGGCAAGGTTATCTCGTCTTGCGGCTTACGCTACATTTCTGAATGCACCGAGGATCAAGCCCAAGCGGAGCGCTGGCGCAACACGGCACACGAGATCCAGCGGTATGTCGCCAGCCACTGCTTAAACTCCGAAGGCGCTTACGCTGCGATTGCCGGCCAGGAGGCAGTGGATGTCTCCGCCGTGCTCTTTCCAATCTGGGGTTTCGCGGCAGCCGATGCCTCAGAAATAACGGCCACGCTTCGCGTTCTAGAGCGCGATTACTGCCAATCCGATTTGTACTGGCGCCATCTGGAGAACTTCGACTCCAGGAAGGAAGGCGCATTCCTGGCTGGCACGATTTGGGTGGCTCAGTATTGGATCATGCGCAACGATCAGGTGCGTGCATCAAGGATACTGGACGCCGCACTGACTTATTCAAACGACCTGGGCTTTTTTGCTGAAGAAGCCGATCCTCAAACTGGAGAGATGCTTGGCAACATTCCGCAGGCCTTCACACACGCAGCCCTTATCGGAGCGGTGGTCGACTACAAATCCGCATTCCAATCCACTCATGAAAGGACTCACATTCCGGCAAACTGCTCGGAGAACCTAAAAGCTTGAGCAATATTTAAGTTCAAGCTCGGTAAACGAAGAGCGAACTATCCGAAGCATGGCCAGAAACACGATGATCAGCTCCCGCCGCTTGCCAGATTCAGCTTTCCCATCCTGAAGTCCGCGGCAGCTCGCCGCGGTTCAGGAGGAGTCAACCAGTAGCACGCAGGAGCGCGACCGAGGTCACGACTGGCTGGTACTTCCGAGCGCCGGATAATCGGTATAGCCGCGCTCGTCGCCACCATAGAAGGAATTGGAATCCCACTCGTTCAACGGCGCGCCTCGCCGAAACCGCTCCGGCAGGTCGGGATTGGAAATGAACGGACGGCCGAAGGACGCCAGATCGCATAGCCCCGCTTCGATACGCTGGCGCGCCTCGTCGGCGGTGTAATGTCCATTGCCAATATATGGGCCTTTGAAGTTGGCTCGGATCGCATCGATCACCTGTTGAGGCCGTCCTTTTTCGAGATTGCCCTGAAAGGAATCTTCGACCACCTCGATGTACGCGATGCCTGCCTCGTTGAGGCGCTTGGCGAACGCGCCATAGGTACCGACCGGATCGGCATCTCGCATGTCATTGAAGCTACCGGTGGGGCTGACGCGGATGCCAGTACGCTCGGCACCCCAGACGCCGATTACCGCATCGACGACCATCATTGGGAAGCGCAGGCGGTTCTCTACCGAGCCGCCATATTCATCGGTCCGCTGATTACTGTCGCTGCGAAGAAACTGGTCGATCAGATAGCCATTGGCGGCATGAATTTCCACGCCATCGAAACCCGCGCGTTTGGCATTCTCCGCGCCGATCCGGAACTGCTCCACCACTGCAGGAATTTCGTCTGTAGCCAGTGCTCGCGGTTCTGAGATATCAATCATCCCCGATTCGGCGGTGATGAACGTTTGCGCGCCTTTGGGCTTGATCGCCGAAGGGGCAACCGGTGTCTCGCCATTGGGTTGCAGTTGTGAATGAGAGATGCGCCCTACGTGCCACAGTTGAAGGTGGATGCGCCCGCCCGCCTCATGCACTGCCGTGGTGATTTGACGCCAACCCTCGACCTGAGCATTAGAGTGAATACCGGGCGTGAACGCGTAGCCTTTGCCCTGGGGCGAGACCTGAGTGGCCTCGGCGATGATCAACCCTGCTCCGGCACGTTGACGGTAATACTCGACGTTGAGCTCGTTGGGCACGTCGCCCGGCTGCGAGGAACGCGACCGGGTCAATGGCGCCATGACGATCCGGTTGGGCAACGTCAGATCGCCCAACTTGAAACTACGAAACAAGATGTCGTTCTGTTCGCTCATAGATACTGTTCTCTCGGGTTAATGAAATGAGGCGCGTGGCCGGTGATGTCCCATAAAATCTGAACGCCATACCCCGAACAGCAAGTTCGACGGCCGACCAGGCTGCGCACCTGCTAGCTGCTGGATTGGGATTAACGGAACGGTTGCGCGCGACATAGAGATAGCGCAAGCCGCTGGCGCTGCATGCCGAGAATACGCTCCGGTCCCGACTGTCTGATGGCGCGCTAAGCCATATAAGCGTACCTATAAAAACGGTGTCTAGCCTTACCCCGCGCAGCAGGAGAGCTGTTTAACGTCCTTGGAAAACGTCTGTGCTGCCAGCTTTAGGCCCTCGACCATCGTCAGGTAGGGAAAGAGCTGGTCGGCCAGATCCTGTACCGTCATGCGAGCACGGATGGCGATCACCGCGGTCTGGATGATTTCGCCCGCGTCCGGTGCCACTGCCTGCACCCCAAGCAGGCGGCCCGAGCCAGCCTCGGCGACAAGCTTGATGAAACCGCGCGTATCGAAGTTGACGAGCGCGCGCGGCACATTGTCGAGCGTCAGCGTACGGCTATCGGTTGCCAAGCCGGCCCGCTCGGCTTCTGCTTCGCTGTAGCCAACGGTGGCGACTTGCGGATCGGTGAACACCACGGCCGGCATTGCATCAAGGTCCAGTTTCGCATCGCCGCCGGTCATGTTGATTGCTGCACGCGTGCCCGCGGCGGCTGCGACGTAAACGAACTGCGGCTGGTCGGTGCAATCGCCCGCTGCATAGATATTCGGTGCGCTGGTGCGCATGCCCTGATCGATCAGGATGCGACCACGCTGGTCCTGTTCCACTCCAGCACGTTCCAGGTGCAAGTCCTTAGTGTTGGGTGAGCGTCCGGTGGCTATGAACAGGTTATTAGCTCGCAGCTCGCCCTTGTCAGTGGTCAGTACGAACTCGCCGCAGGCATATGACACAGCGCTTGCCTGGGTGTGTGTCCAAACTTCGATGCCCTCGGCGCGGAAAGCGGTTGTCACGGCCTCGCCTATGGCCGGGTCCTCGCCGGAAAACAGCGTGCGCCGGGCAAGAATGGTGACCTGACTGCCCAAGCGGGCAAATGCCTGCGCCAGTTCCAACGCGACGACAGACGAGCCAATCACTGCGAGCCGTTCCGGAATGGTCTCGCTGACCAATGCCTCGGTGGATGTCCAATACGGAGTGCCGTCGAGTCCGGGGATTGCTGGAATGGTCGCCCTCGCGCCTGTTGCGACGAGGCAGCGGTCGAAGTTCACTTCGCCCTCGCCGCCTTCGGCTAATGTCACGGTCAGGGTATGGCCATCTTTGAAACGCGCCGCGCCGCGGATCACCTTCACTGCATCGCTACTGTCCAAGATGCTTTCGTACTTGGCGTAGCGTAGTTCGTCGACGCGGTCTTGCTGCTGCTTTAATAGCCGGTCGCGCAATACAGTCGGAGCTGCGGCCGAAAGCCCTCCATCAAAGGGACTTTCGCCGCGCACATGCGCGATGTGCGCGGCGCGGATCATGATTTTCGACGGTACGCAGCCGGTGTTGACGCAAGTTCCGCCAATGGTGCCGCGCTCGATCAGGGTGACGTTCGCACCATTCTCAATAGCCTTAAGAGCGCCCGCCATGGCGGCTCCGCCGCTACCGATGACGGCAACGCGCACCGGTTGCTCCCTGCCCGCCCGCAACGTTTGCCGACCTGACGCCTGGACGAGTGTACCGGTAGAACTGCCGACGACCCGCGCGCGATAACCGAGTGCCGTGACCACCGCGATAAGCGGCCCCAGGCTCACATCGCCATCGGTCACGACCGCAGCCAACCCTTGCGGATAAAAAACGCTCGCCGAGCGCACACCCGCCACCGTCTCCAATGCCTGCTTGATATGTTCCGCGCACGATCCGCAGGTCATGCCCTCCACGTTAAGCTGAATCATTGGCTTTCTCCTGTTTTTGCATCGGCTGATACACACCGGCTTTACGCTTTGTTCACTCCTTGATCGACGCGGGATAGCCTGCGTTCTCAATGGCATTGGTCAGGGCTTCTACACCAGTCTTGGCATCGTCAAAGGTGACGATGGCCTCACGGTCGTCATAACTCACATCGGCACCAGTCACGCCATCGACCTTGGTCAGTGCCTTTTTCACCGTGAACGGGCAGGCGGCGCAGGTCATGCCCGGCACTGACAGGGTGACGGTTTGGGTGGCAGCCCAGACCGGCACGGCGATGGGGCTGGCGAAAGCGGCGAAGGCGAAGGCTGCGAGCACTTTTTTCATGGCAAAGTCCTGATCAGTAAAACAAGGGAAGAACGTAGGGGAAGCCGAGCGCGACCACCACCAGAAACGCCACCAACCAGAACAGCAACTTATAGGTGGTGCGGATCTGAGGGACCGCACAGACTTCGCCCGGCGAGCAGGCCTGCGTCGGACGGAAAATACGCCGATAGGCAAAGAACATCGCGATCAGCGCTCCGCCGATGAAAATCGGTCGGTAAGGCTCCAGAATTGCCAGATTGCTGATCCATGCCCCGCTGATGCCGAGCGTTATCAGAATGAGGGGCCCCAAGCAGCAAGCGGAGGCGACGATTGCGGCAAGCCCTCCGGTGATCAGCGCCGCACGGCCGCTTGGTGGTCCCGCCATGGCTTCCTTCCTATCGATGGGTGAATGACCTAAGCTTGATTCCGTAGCCAGCTACGGAGTCAAGCGTTATGAAAGCCAAACTCGACAATCTCACCATTGGGGTTTTCGCCAAGGCAGCCGGCGTTAACGTCGAGACCATTCGGTACTACCAGCGCAAGGGTCTATTACCCCAGCCCGAGAAACCCTACGGAAGCATCCGCCGCTACGGCGATTCGGATATCGCGCGCGTCAAGTTCATCAAGTTTTCGCAGCGTCTCGGCTTTAGCCTGGACGAAGTGGCGCAGTTGCTTACGCTCGAAGACGGAACGCACTGCGCTGAAGCGGCGGAAATTGCAGAGCACAAGTTGGCGGATATAAGCTCTCGCTTGCAGGACTTGAAGCAGATGCATACGGTGTTATCTGAATGGGTGAGTCAATGCCGTAGTCGGGATAACGATACCCGCTGCCCACTCATCGCATCATTACATCAGGCGGCAAGCAACGCTCGCTTTGCTTGCCAAGCAACTATCGATTGACTTTGCTCTCGGGTTCGAATGGAACCGTCTAACGGATAGACAGTATTCTGATAGAGCGTCGTTTGGACGCGAGATCCGATGCCGATCGCTCTCGGAAGGGGAAGGCGAATGCTTGGGATAACCAAGCTAAGGACCGAGCCAATCAATAACGCCATAGGTATAACTGCGACCCAAACTTTATTGCTATATCGCAGTTGTTACTTGGGCTTTTAGCTGAAGCCGATGCAAGCCTCCTAATAGTTTCTCTCTTATCAAAGAAAGCCATTTCCCAAATCAAAGGCCGCCACTCGGGTTACGTGAGAGGTAGAGAGCTTTTCGCCGCCCTCCGCCCTCCGCCCATGCTTTTCATGCTCGGTGGTTTATTCCATTGCATTTTGCCAACCACCATCTTTGGTAAATTGACCAAGGCCACCAGAAGATTCACCTTCAAAACCGCGTTTCCATAAGCATAATTAGATGTGTCGTGCCGAGCCGTTGCAAATGCTCCGGAGGCATTCCCGTTGTCTGACGGCCGACCTGTTTTGGCAGAACGACATGCCGTAATTGTTTCGGCTATGTTTTTTGCTAAACGCTCGGGAGACGTCAACTCAATCCTTTTATGGCATTTATCGACCGCTTATAGCCGTACATAGGTACGTCTCTCATGGTGAACGCGGTGTGTTTATTGATATCAGTAAATAAACCGTTGCCTTCGAAGTGAAGGCGTAGCCAGTGATCGAAAGTGTTTCAGCTGCAACCCCTTGGGGGTAACTTCATGAGCGATCTCACGTGCCGCTACAACCAAGGGCCGTCGTTACCGCACCGATGGCTGAGGAGTGGGTTTCGCGCAACCACTATGGTCATCTACGGGCGGATCGGTGAGCCTGAGGATGTGCCAAGGCTGCGGTCTGGCTTGCCTCGATGACTTCGAATATATCGTCGGCACGCCCTGCTTGTAGATGGCGGCATGCTGCTCGACCCCGCTTTTCAGGAAGAAGGCTAAGCGTCAGCCGCGCTGCACACGCGACAGCTACCGCATACCTGCCCAAGCCCGCTCTACAACTCGCGAATTCAAGAAAAGTTGCTTCTGACAGCCCGATGTTCATCAGTGAAAGAGGAGGAAAATCATGAACAAACAATACGGACTTATTGTAATTGGCGCGGGAACGGCTGCCATGGGGGCGGCAATGCGGGTCCAGCAGGCCGGCCGAAAAGTAGCTGTCATAGACTTTCGGCCTTTTGGCGGGACCTGCGCGCTGCGTGGCTGCGATCCCAAAAAAATGATGATCAACGGCGCCCAAGCACTGGATCATGCCCAGCGCATGCAAGGTAAAGGTGTCGCTGGCGAGGTGCGCATCGACTGGCTGGAATTGGTGGGCTTCAAGCGTAGCTTCACCGATCCGGTCCCTGAAAAGCAGGAGCGCCGGTACGCCGATAAGGGCATCGATACCTATCACGGGCGTGCCCGATTCACCGGCCCCAACACGCTCGACGTAGAAGGCCAGTCACTCGAGGCAGAGAACATCCTTATCGCTTCGGGTGCAGAGCCGATTCCGCTGGGCATTCCCGGTGAAGAATATTTGATTACCAACGAAGGGTTCCTGACCCTGGAAAAACTGCCGAAAAAGATCGTCTTGGTCGGCGGCGGCTATATCGCCGCAGAATTTTCTAACCTTGCCGCCCGGGCGGGTGCAGAGGTGGTGGTCTTACAACGGGGCACCCGGATGTTGAAGCACTTCGATCCCGATCTGGTCGATTGGTTGATGGCGTCGTTCCAGGAAGCAGCAATCGAGGTGCGCACCGGGACGAAGGTCGAAGCCATTGAGAAGATCGGCGAGGGTTACCAGGTGCGGGCGTCTTGCGGCGAGCAAAAGCTTCAGATCGAGGCCGACTGCGTGGTCCATGCCGCCGGACGCGCACCCGATCTAAAGGCCTTGAATCTTCAGGCTGCAGGGGTCGCGACAGAAGGTGGCAAGCTTAAGCTCAACGAATACCTGCAAAGCGTCTCCAACCCGGCCGTTTACGCTGCCGGCGATGCCGCACAGGTAGGCCCTCCCCTCACCCCAGTTTCGAGCCATGACGCCAAAGTAGTCGTAGCGAATCTACTGGAAGGCAATCGCCAGGTGCCCAACTACCAGGGCGTTCCCAGTGTAGCTTTTACGATCCCGCCTATTGCGAGCGTTGGCTTGAGCGAGGCGCAGGCGCGTGAGCAAGGTTTGAAGTTCAGTCTTAAAAGTGAGCAGGCCTCCGGCTGGTTCACCGCGCGTCAGGCCGCCGAGTCGGTTTATGGCTTCAAGGTTCTGGTCGAAGAAGAATCCGGCCGAGTGCTTGGCGCCCACTTGGTGGGGCCAAATGTCGATGAAGTGATTAATTTGTTTGCCTTGGCGATCCGTCATGGCCTGACGGCTGAGGACATCAGATCGACGATGTTTGCCTATCCAACCGGCGCCTCCGATATCGGTTATATGGTGTGATTGCCGATTAACTGCACTGTTTGGCTGACCGGTAGGAAACGGGTTCCTGCCTAGGTGGCAGATCACAGCCGGGAAGCGGCACTGCCATGGCGGGTTGAGGGCACGGCGTGGTCTCAGCGAAATGTTGTTTGTCCGCTCAAACCGGGCGGTCCAGCAGAAGGAGGAGGATATTAGGGCTCGTAGCGGATGCGACAAAATGAGCAAAGCACCGCAGCACGTTCTCGACAGGCCGAGGCATTCAAACGACAGGTGATGATGTGTGGTTTAGCTGCCGGCATCCAAATGTACCTCGGCCGTCCAAGCTGTAGCCACGCAGTGGTCGCTTATGCCCAAGCCCTTTGATCTGAATCCCCGACTTCGTTCCGATCTTGGGGCTCTTCTCGAATGGCACGCGCCTGGCCAAGGCAGACTCTCCTCGGAATTGGACCGGAAATGTAAGTAGCAGGCGTTACATTTCCGTAGTAACGTCTACACAATGTCCTGGATATTGCTAATACTCTCTCTGCCCACTGGAAACGCGACGGCTCGGATGCGGGCTTGGCGCTCTATTAAAACGTTGGGAGCAGCTTCGCTTCGCGACGGCGTCTATCTGTTACCTGCCCGCCCCGATCATGTCGATAAGCTGGAAGGCATTGCCCGAGATGTCCGGCAGGCTGGGGGAGTCGCTCATGTGCTGCCCACCGACGACCCGGAGGCCGACGGGTTTTCCGCACTGTTCGATCGTTCAGAAGAATACGAAGCATTGTTCTCAGCAGTTGCGGAGCTACGCAGCCGGCTCTCGCCAGACTCGGCAATGGACGTTATGAAAGAGTCTCGAAGACTGCGTAAACGCTTTACAACGCTGTCACAGATTGATTTTTTCCCCGGCGCTGCTCTTGCTCACGCCGACAACGCGTTAAGGGAACTGGAAACCGACGCCAGCCGAATCCTGTCGCCTGATGAGCCGCTACCTGCTTCGAATCCCATCCCTGTTCTCAAGCGTGAAGATTACCAAGGCAGAGTTTGGGCGACACGTAGCCGCCCCTGGGTGGATCGGCTGGCGAGCGCCTGGTTGATTGCGCGCTTCATCGATCCGGCCGCGCGGTTTCTATGGCTGGCTTCTCCGAACGATTGCCCCGATGACGCGCTGGGTTTCGATTTCGACGGGGCGGCGTTTACCCACGTGGCTGAAAAGGTCACCTTCGAAACTTTGCTGGCGAGCTTTGATCTGTCTCAGCCCGCTCTGCACCGGATCGGAGAAATGGTGCACTACCTAGACGTGGGCGGCCATCAGCCACCAGAGGCTTCCGGGGTTGAGTGTGTATTGATGGGTCTTCGCGCGACCTATGGAGACGATGGGCAGCTATTGCTGGCGGCCAACATGGTCTTCGACAGCCTTTATTCAACCTACGCAAAGGGTAAGTAACCATGCAAGCGTCGCCTGGCTCGAGCTCCTCGCCTGATAGTACGAAACGAAATACAGAAGAAACGGAGGGGACCAACATTAACGAGTTTGGTCACCAGATTTCCTTCGCGGAAGCCCTGCGTGTCTGGCTGCGGATCGCGATGCTGAGTTTCGGTGGCCCTGCCGGTCAGATCGCAGTTATGCATCGTATTTTGGTAGACGAAAAACGATGGGTCAGTGAGAACCGCTTTCTGCATGCCCTCAACTATTGCATGGTGTTGCCCGGCCCCGAGGCCCAGCAACTGGCTACCTACATCGGCTGGCTGCTGCATGGTGTCAAAGGCGGGCTCGTGGCGGGCGGCCTGTTCGTGCTACCGGGGTTCCTAAGCATTCTGGCGCTGAGTGTGCTTTACGCAGGCTTTCAGGATGCGTCCTTAGTCCAGGCGCTGTTTTTTGGCATCAAGGCAGCGGTGCTGGCGATAGTGATCCAGGCGGTTATCCGAATCGGCAAGCGCGCCCTCAAAAACGCCTACATGTACGCGCTTGCAGCCGTTGCCTTCATCGCAATCTTCTTCTTCGCTGTACCATTTCCGGTGGTAATCCTCAGTGCTGCCTTCATCGGCCTCTTGGGACGGCATGTTGACCCAGAGCGGTTCGTGGTCATCAAAGGGCATAGTGCCCCGGAAGACGTTGATCAGGCGATCGATACCATGATGGATGGCGGCGGGGCGCAACACACAAAAGCAACACGCAAGCGGGCCCTCAACGTACTCGCCGTTTGGTTGCCGTTGTGGTTCATACCGTTGATCGTATTGGCGGTTGCGCTAGGCAACGACAATGTTTTCACCCAGATCGGTTTTTTCTTCAGCAAGCTGGCGGTCGTCACTTTCGGTGGTGCCTACTCAGTCCTCGCTTACATGGCTCAGGAGGCGGTGCAGAATTACAACTGGCTAGCGCCAGGTGAAATGCTGGATGGTTTGGGCATGGCGGAGACCACGCCCGGCCCTCTTATCCAGGTGGTGCAGTTTGTGGGTTTTATGGGCGCCTTCCGAGCGCCTGGGACGCTCGATCCGTTCACGGCGGGTATTCTTGCATCGATGCTTGCGACCTGGGTCACCTTTGTTCCCTGCTTTCTGTGGATTTTCCTCGGAGCGCCCTATGTGGAAAGACTGCGAGAAAATCTGGCAGTGAGCGCGGCACTATCGGCGGTGACTGCGGCGGTGGTGGGTGTCATGCTGAATTTGGCCATCTGGTTCGCAGTACACCTCGCTTTTGGGGAGGTAAATACGGTTCGAGCATTTGGTATGCAACTGCTCGTGCCGACGTGGAGCAGCGTTCAAATCGCCAATGTTGTGCTGGCGTTAGGCGCATTCATTGCCATGCTGCGCTTCAAGATCGGTATGTTACCGGTCATTCTCGTCAGCGCGCTGTTAGGTATTGGTTACTACCTGCTATTCGCAGACGCTCCGGCTATGTAGCGCGCACCAAGTGGTCAAATATCCGGCTTGTTAATCTGGTTCACCAACGAGCGGGATGAAATCAAAGTTAAAAGATCGAGGATCGTTATGAATACCCCTCTGTTTAGGGCACTAGCCATCGTATCTGCGCTCCTAGTCGCGCCAATATCCATCGCTGGTGGCTCCATTGGACCGGACCTTGAGCTAATTCGAAAAGCGACGGACGCACCGGTGACGGTCAAACCGGACGGTGTCGTGCGGATCAGCTGGCAACGCGACGATGTGCCCGTCATGGTAGATGGCGTGAAGCTGCCGGCGCCGGCAGGCCTGGGCAGCTGGGCGGCCTTTAAGGCAGTACCTGATGGCGGTGTAATGTTGATGGGAGACACAGTGGTATTCGAGGATGAAATTACGCCTGCCATGGATGCCGCTTTCGCTCATGGCCTGGAAATCACTGCCTTGCACAACCATTTCGTGTTCGACCGCCCGCCCGTTTACTTCATGCACATCGGGGGTCATGAGCAGAGCGCCGAAAAGCTCGCCCTAGGTGTTAAAGCCATCTGGGACGCCATCAAGGCAGTGCGCAAGGAGCACGCCACCCCAGTGGAGCGTAGCTCCAGAAGTGCTTTTGAAATCACCGGTCAATATGACATCGAGTCGCTGAAAACCATTTTGGACGCCGAGGGCAGCCTCAATGGTCCGGTACTGAAATTTACCTTTGGACGCAGCGCCATGATGCACGGGGCGGACTTTGGCGAGTCGATGGGACTGTCTACCTGGGCGGCTTTCTCGGGGAGCGAGGACCAAGCCATCGTCGACGGGGATTTCGCTATGACTGCCGACGAAGTCCAACCTGTTATGCATGCCCTACGCAGCGCCGGCATTCACATCGTCGCCCTTCATAACCATATGATCGGCGAGACGCCACCTTATTATTTTCTGCATTACTGGGGAAGTGGCAAACCCGAAGAACTAGCGCGAGGCGTTCGTTCCGCTTTGGACACCCAGCAAAAACCCGGCGCTGCGCACTAACGGGTCACAACGTCGATTTCTAAATGCCAAAGCAGCCTGGCAATGCTTTGGCGAGAAAACTTGCCGCAACCTAACCCCCCCTGAGCCCTTGGTTTTCCTGGGGGCGTACCGTTGTTTGCAGCGCAGGACGCACAGTGTTAAGCACGTTGCGCTCGGTGACGGAGTATCTGCACACCGACTACGTCACCCTCGGCACCACGCTCGGTCCGCATCTTTCGCCACCGCTGCACGGCACGCCTCGATCTGTGCACTAGGCTAGGTCAGCAGTGCTGAACGTTAGAAAGCTAAGCACAACAGCACCCTATCGTCTCATTGAACTGGTGCGACCAAGGTTGCCCGCAGCTGATACGTCACTGGGTAGCGTTGTTTATTCCAGACTAAACCTTATACCGCTCGGATCGAGCCGAATTCGCTGGTGCGTCAATGAACCAGCCAGGAACACCATATTTTTTATACCGTAGCTCGTTCGGATCATGAACTCGAACGTACCACGCTTATCATCTGCGTCTAGAACCGCGGTCGGCCGGTAAGGAACCGGCACCATCGCCAGAGAACCCTTGAACTGAGCAGTTAGACGTCTGGTTAGCTATCTCATCGAGCGCCCCCTGCGCTGCCAGCTAACTGGTGGCTTCTAATAAGGTCGATTGACCGGCCGCGTATGAAACACATCTGGCCTGATTTGCCCCGTCCTTAATATCGTGGGGCCATGAGCGTTCGCGCTATCGATAGCAGCGAGTCATCCCGGAAGCGATCACCGATAAATTGGACGCCTACAGGAAGCCCCCGCTCGTTATGACTCAACGGCAGATTGAGACAGGGCACTCCAAGCAGCGTCCAGGCTCTGCAAAAAAGGGGATCACCCGTGGATTCCAGACCTTCGGGTGCCGCTCCCGGCGCACTGGCCGCAAGAATAACGTCCACCTCCTTCACAAACACTTCAGATAATAACCACCGCAGCCGTTCAGTCTCTCGCTTGGCAGTGACATAACGGTGATACGGAAGCCCCATTCCCTGCTCGAGAAGTTCGACCAGTTTAGCTCCCATCTCGTAAGCATGCTGCCGGTACTCGCCTGCCAGGGATTGAGCCGCTTCGTAAGCCAATACCGCTTGCTGATGCTCAATCAGCGCATCGAACGCAGCATCAAGCCGCAAGGGAGCAACACTCGCGCCTCGCCGCTCCATCAAGGCCTGTGCCTGACTTACCGCCTGCTGGACCTCGGCCGTTAATTTTGCGTCGGTCGGCAAACTGCATATTCCAACTCTTACCCCCAACAGATCATGCCTCGATTCAATACGCGCCGACCGAGTAAGCGCAGAGAACGTGGTGCAAATATCGTCCACGTTGTTTGCGAACCAGCCCAAGGTATCCATAGAGGGGGCAAACGGCTTGATCCCTGCAAAGCTGACAGTGCCAAACGTGGGCTTGTAACCGAATACGCCGCAGTAACTTGCAGGACGGATGATGCTACCCACCGTTTGCGTGCCAAAAGCCAAAGGCACCATACCGGCCGCTACTGCCGCCGCTGACCCGCTTGACGACCCGCCCGGGGTGCGAGACAGATCATGCGGATTGCGCGTCTTGCTGGGCTGGAAATAGGCCAGTTCAGTGGTTACCGTTTTGCCTAGTATCACTGCTCCCTGACGCTTCAACAGGGTCACCAGCGGAGCGTCGACCAAGGAGCCAGCGCTTGAAAGATAACCTCCGGTTCCCCAGGAGGTGGGCATGTCCCGTGTCTCGATAAGGTCCTTGAGGCCAACGGGGACTCCCTTGAGCGATGCATGGTCAGCCATCGCCAAGTCGAGCTTGGGCGTCTCGTCCGAAAGGTACTCCCATGCCTGGATATGCGCTTCACGGATCGCGATTTGTGTACGGCAGGCCTGCCACCAATCGGCCAGTTGACTTTGGCCTAAGGCGAGCCGGCGCTGGTACTCTTCAATGGTCATGCCTTGATGCGATTCCATCACGCCACCTCCCAGGCTGTTCAGACCGATTCGGGCACCTTTGCATTGGCTTACTTAACGCAAGGAGGTAGGCCGAGTACCGTCAATGCGTTGCCTAGTTTGGCTTCTATCGCCTGACCGATTGCTAACAGGCGAGCGTCCTGCCAGGGCGCAGCTAGAACCTGTAGCCCCACCGGCATCCCGGCAGCGTCCTTGCCGACCGGCAAGGTCAATCCGCACAAGCCCATGAAATTGCCTATCACCGTGTTGCGCAACGCGAGCATGTTTGCCTTCGGGTAGGCGCCTTGAGGCGCCAAACTACCCAAAGCTGGCGGGGTAATGGCTACGGTGGGCGTCAATAGCGCATCGATAGTGGCAAGCCGTTCGACTGCGCTTGCCGAGAGCGCGTCGATCATGGTGCGGCGCCTTATATATTCCCAGGCTGGGATATCGTCGGCTGCCTTGATGCGGGCCGCGACATTAGGATCTAGTGCATCAAGCATGTCCGGTAGCTCGGCATGGAGGAAGGCTGCAAGCTCTGATGCTGCCACACCTCCCTGCCGGAATAGCAGATAGGCATCCTCGGTGCGAGGCAGATCGACCGTAACGATGCGGGCACCGCCCGCTTCGAGCTGATGGATCGCAGCCTGCACGGCTTCGGCAACACCGGGGCTGCAGTCTTCCCAGAAAAAAGCATCCGGCACGCCAAACGTCAAATCGGCCAGGTCGGGCGCACCAGGCACCAGCCCCCCCTTGCCGTATAGCTCGCCGTCGAGTGCGCAGAAGGCGAAGGCCAAGTCGTCGACACTGCGAGCCAGTAAACCGGGGCTATCCAGCGTTGAGGAAAGCGGCACGATCTGCTGCGTCGACCAACGTCCTCGGGTTGTTTTCAGGCCGGCCACGCCAGTCATTGCTGCTGGAACACGAACTGAACCGGCTGTGTCGGTACCCAACGCCAGCGCTGCGGTGCCGCTGATCAATGAGACACCGGCACCGGCACTCGACCCGCCTGGTACTCGATGGTTGACCACGTCCCAGGGATTACGCGGGGCGCCCCAATGAGCGTTGGTGCCCAAGCCTCCGAAGGCAAACTCTACCGTGTGGGTCTTACCCATCACGCTGGGCAGCTGGCGCAGCAAGGCCGCTACCACGGGGCCGGCTTGCTCCCAGCGCGGAGGTAGGCGCCGTGCCGAACCTGCGTAGGTGGGCATGCCGGGGACTGCGAAAATATCTTTGATAGAAACAGCCATGCCCATCAGAAGCCCCGTATCGCCTCCAGCGGACAAGACCGCGTCGGTTGCTCGGGCAGCCCTGAGCGCAGCATCGCCGCTCCAGGTCAGATATGCGTGATCATGCTCGCCGCGAGCACTGAACTGCTCAATTGCCGACTCGGCGAGCTCGGTGGCGCTAAGCGTGGCCTGACGCAACCTGGCATGTTGTTCACGCAACGGGAGAAGGATTGGGGACTCGTTCATGGATGGACCTCTCATGGAGTGTCGTCATGGCGATTGGAGCAAAAGCTCCCGCGTTAACAGTTCAGAAGCGTTTCGGTCGTGTCCGCCAAGACGCGCGTTGCAATCGTGGCATCGTCGCGCTCGATATGCTCATCAGGGTGATGACTGATACCGGCCCGGCATGGCGTAAACAGCATCGCCGTCGGGCAAACGTGGACCAGATGAATCGCATCGTGAAAGGCACCGGATACGAGTTCCGGTACGTCAGGGCAGTATCTACCGGCACTCTCACGCAAAGCGTCAAGTAAGCAGTCGGGGAACATCACCGGCGCCACTCGCGACGAGACCTTGAGGCTAACGCTACAGCTACTCCACTGCTGTTCAGCCAGTTCATGAAAGCGAGCATCAAGGGTGCTCAATACAGCCTGACTGGGATGACGAAGATCGATAGTGAACGTTGCCCGTTGGGCAATGGTATTGACCGAATCTGGCCAGAGGGCGAATGTCCCAATCGTGAAGCGCAAGTCATCATCCTGTTCGAGCGTGGCGGCCTTTAGCGCTGTGATGAGTTCATGCGCCCCGTCGAAGGCGTCGCGCCGTGCGTTTCGAGGCGTGGTCCCTGCATGGTTGGCCTGCCCCTCGACGGTAACCTGATACCAGTTCACGCCTTGAATGCCATTGACCACGCCCACCGGCTTACCCAGCGCCTCCAGAATTGGCCCCTGCTCGATGTGCAGCTCAAGAAAAGCGTGGGGCACAAAGGGCCGTGGTCGATAGGCGAGACCATGGGCGCCCAGCAGCGCCAGACATTGCGTCAAAGCGTCGCCGAAGCGGATTCCCTGGCCGTCGATTGCATTAACTATCTCGTCATACTGGCGTTGGCCGGCAAACCATGAAGAACCTGAAGCGCCTGGCGCGAAGCGGGCGCCCTCCTCGTTGGTCCAAGCAACCACTTCTACCGGACGGTGCGGAGTAATATTTTGGTCATGCAGTGTGCGTAGCACGGCCAGGCCAGCCAGCACGCCTAGCGCACCATCATGTGCCCCGGCGCGACGCTGGCTGTCGAGATGGCTACCGATAAGCAACGGTGCTAGAGCGGAATCTCGCCCCTCCAGGCGCAGAAAAACATTGCCCAGCATGTCGTAATAGGCAGAGCAACCCAATGCCCCGCCCTGCTCCGCCAACCACAACCGCGCCTGGTTATCCTGTTCGTCCAGAGCTAGTCGACAAATACCCTTTGGCTCGAGCCCGCCAATGCGAGCCATTGTCCGCACATCGTCCCAGAGGCGCTGCCCATCGAGGTGTTCACCGAGGAGCCATCGGCTCATACATGCAATCCTTCTAGTAGATTAGCGACGGAAGATATGTACTGAACCAAGGCACGTAAGTAATGATTATCAGTGCAAGCAGCATCAGTCCGATCAACGGCAGACAGGCCTTGAACACCTCCTGCAGGGTCATTTTGGAAATCGCCATCGCGACGAACAGGTTGAGCCCCACCGGCGGCGTGATCATACCCACGGAAAAGTTGATGAGAGTAATGACACCAAAGTGTGTTGCATCAACCCCGACCTGGGCCGCGATCGGCTGCAGGAGGGGCGAAAGGACAATGATTGCCGAGGCACTATCGAGAAAGAAGCCTGCGACGATCATTACCACGTTGAACAGAGCCATGATCTGGACAGGATCCTCGCTCAGCGATAGGACCTCCCTAGCCAATTGGGTTGGAGCGCCGGTGATTGCCAGTAGCCAGGAAAAAGCCGAAGCGCCCGCAGTAATCAACAGCAATGACGCGGACATTAGCCCGGAGCTGTTCAACGTCCCAGCCAGAGTTTTGAGATTGATTCGGCGATACACCACCATGCCGACGAAAAGTCCGTAGCAGCAGGCGACAGCTGCTGATTCAGTCGGCGTGAACACGCCGCTATAAATTCCACCCAGAAGGATGAACGGCAGCCCCAGCCCCCAGGCTGCTGATTTGAACGCAGTAGCAATCTCACGGAACGAGGGGAAAGGCGTTCGCGCATAGCCCTTGGTGGTCGCGTAGAGGATGCAGTAGGCAATGAGCAGCGATGCAATCAGGATTGCCGGAAGGAGGCCTGCAGCGAACAATCTGCCCACGGAGGTGCCGGTCACTGATCCATAGATAATCAAGGCGATGCTCGGTGGCACTATGGGGCCGAGTGTACCGGCCGTGGCGATCAGCCCGATCGCGAAACGTTTATCGTAGCCGGCTGCAACCAAGGCTGGAAACATGATGCTGCCAATCGCTACCACGGTTGCCGGGCTGGAACCGGAAATGGAACCAAAGAACAGGCAAGAGAGAACCGTGGCCGCCCCTAGCCCACCCGGCACCCAACCGACAAGCGCTTTGGCCAGTTCGATCAGCCGCTCGGACAGCCCGCCAATTCGCATCAGTTCGGCAGCCAGGATGAAGAATGGAATAGCCATCAACGAAAAGTTATTCATTCCTGAAAACATTCGCATCGGGACGATGACCGGGTCGGTATGCCCGAAGAACTGGATAGCCAAGATGACTGAAAAGGCCAGCGCTGCGAAAATCGGTAAGCCGAGCAGCAGCACAGCGAAAAAGATAGGCAGCAACGCCGTTATCATGAGTCTCCCTCTTTATGAGACGCCTTGCAGGTGCTGCTCAGACCAGCTTGTCTTTCTCCGAAGCAAGTTCTTCGGCCAAGCTAATCGGTGGCCTAACCCAGGCTTCCCGAATTACCCAGCAATAACGAATGACCAGAAGAACCCCGGAAAGGCCGATGGGTAGATACACCCATGCCATGGGAATGCGTAGAGCCGGCGAGAGCATGTTTCGCTTCAGAGTGCTGCCGAACAACCGAAATCCGAAATACGCCAGCGCTATAGCAAAAGCAATCCCCAGAACCGCTGCCATGATATACAGCCAGCGGTTGAAGGCTGGGGGCACAAAGGCATTGAGCACGTCGACGGAGATGTGCACGCCGTGACGAACGCCCATGCTGGCGCCTACGAAACTCATGCAGACAATGGAATAGATGACGACTTCTTCCGCCCATGACAACGAGTTATTGAAGCCATATCGGTAAACCACTTGGAACGTCGTGACGCTGGTAGCAATCGCCATGAATGCAACCATCGCCACGTTCTCTAGACGGTCAATAAACCTGTTGAGCGCGTCAAACATGAAATCAGCGCTCAATGCCAGCGGTGTCATAGACCTTGTTCAACAGGTCGGTCGTTACGATGTCTTCGTACTCTTTATGTACCGGCATGCTCGCCTCGACGAAGGCCGCCCGAGCCTCGTCGGTGATCTCGTTGATTTCGATCTCGCTGCTGATCTGCTCAAGAATCTTGGTTTCATCCTGCCTGGTCAGCTCGCGAGACGTATCACGGCCATTGTTGAACGCATTGATCATGACCGCCTTCAGATCTTCCGGCAGGGAGTCCCAAGCGCTTTTATTGATAACTGCCGCGTAAGCGTGGTAGGCGTGATTAGTCAATGACAGGTATTTTTGCACTTCATGGAAGCGCATCGTATAGATGTTGGCCAGTGGGTTTTCCTGCCCCTCGACCACGCCCTGCTGCAGACCGTTGTACACCTCGGTAAAAGCCATTGCCGTGGCATTGGCATCAAAATTTTCATACGTCGAGATGATGATTGGCGCCTGCATGGTCCGCATACGGATATCGTTTAGGTCCGCAGGTGTTTTAATCGGCCTCACGTTGTTGGTCATGTGCCGGAACCCGGCGCCCCAAAAGTTAACCCCGTACATGCTGTCATCTTCGAGCGTATCGAGAATTTCACGGCCCACCTCGCCATCCAGAACCTTAACCATGGTGTCGTAATCCGATAGTAAGAACGGCAGGTCGAGAATCTGCATACGCGGCTCGAAGTTTCCCAAGGTGGCGGTGGGCGGAATGCCAATATCGACCAATCCCATCTGGATCTGCTCGATGATTTCGACATCCCCACCAACCTGGGCAGCCGGCAGCACTTCGATGCTGACGCGGCCGTCCGACCTCTCTTCGACCTCTTCCTTGAAGCGTAACGCGGCTTGGGCATTGGGCGTGTCTTCGATCAGAACATGCGCGAAAGTGAAGTTGTATTCTGCCGCTTGCGCCTGAGTGATGCCGAACGAAGCGGCGGTTATGGCAATCGCTAGAGAGAACTGGGTGATCTTATTGGACATGTCAGCACCTATCGTATGTTGTGGTTCCGCGAGTCGGTTAGCCGCAGGGTTGCCCTGCGGCTTGTATGCGCGTCATCTGTTCCAGTCGCATGGCAACACCTCCGCCAGCCGCTCCGGTAGAAAGCAGGACAGCTAGGGTCAGTCTTGCCTTGCGCGCACTCAGATCCGTCATTGCGATCGCTCCTCGCTGTTCGAGGCTCGCAAGGCTGCCGGGAAACTCATAGCTTCGGTGCACAGGCCCCGCATAACAGGAACTGACTATCAGGACAGCAATTCCCTGCTGTATGGCACGCCCGACTGGTTCCACCCAACAGGGCGGTACATGGCCCCGCCCTAGCCCATCAATCACTAGGCCGCGAGCCCCGGCAGCGACCGAAGCGTCGATCAAAGTGCTGGGGGCTTCAAGATACGCTGGCACAATGTCGACTCGCGGCAACGCCTCGCCAAGCGCCAACGGAGCCGCTCTGCGAACTGCTTGGACCAGGTGTATCCGGGTCCCGTCGATATAGCCCAGTTTGCCGTAGCCCGGCGAATCGAAACCTTGAAGCTGATAGGTATTGACTTTACGAACGTGGCGGGCAGCAAAGATCGATTCATTGAATACAACCGATGCGCCAACGCCGTGCATGAGGGGGTGCGCCGCCACATTGATCGCGTCTGCAATATTGCGGTACGCATCGGTTCCACGTTCATGGGGCGCACGCTGAGAACCTGTAACAACCAGTGCACAGGTCTTGAGTGATAATGTGATATCCAAGAAATGCGCCGTCTCTTCGAGCGTGTCTGTTCCGTGGGTGATAACGATGCCGTGCACGGCTGGATCACGCGCCAAAGCTTCACAAAGACGATGGATTTCAATCAGATCGGCAAGGGTGATGGCATTGCTGGGCTTTTGCAGAACGGAACAAACCTGGACATCGGTCGTCATCTCTGTCGTGAGAGCCAGACGCTCCAGCAATGACTCCCCGGTCATGGCGCCCGAAGCGTTCAAGCCGCTCTGGCCCGGCAAGCTTGCTATGGTGCCCCCGGTCGTTAGAACAACGACTTTCCGTTTCGTCATCTCGAACCCCATGGTTATGCCAGCGTTGGCAGGGTCGCCTCTCGGTTAAGCGATACAGCAGACATCAGATGTGTGGTGTCATATGCCAGACTAGACAACCGAGGGTGAAACGCAAGGCGGGATTGCGCAAGAGACGGTTCATGGCAGGCGCACGCGTGACACCGACATCTACAACCAGTACAGGCAGAGACGACAAATGAGCTTGACGCCAAAACCACATTGCGCCCTGCGGGGCTCGGGCAGTCTTGGAGGATCTCTCGAGCGCAGTTCCATTACATTGCAGATTCTGGAGCGAATCAAAGCTGCCTTGCTCCGGGGGGAGTTGAATCCAGGCGATTACCTTCCTTCGGAGACGGAGCTGACACAGAGCTTTGGCATTGGCAAATCGAGCGTGCGCGAAGCCATCAAGATGCTTCAGGCAATTGGTGTGGTGGAAGTACAGCGAGGCCGGGGCACTGTCATTCGCAGTGAACCGGGTGAACCACTAGTCGATCCTATGGCTTTTGGGATGATCCTCGCTCGAGGAGTCACCCGAGACGTTCTGGAATTTCGACGCATATTCGAGCCGGCATACACAATTCAGGCCATGACCAATGCCACCGCCGAGGATTACATCCGCATAGAGGAGACCATCCAAGACATGGAAACAGCCATCGCTCTCGGCCAGCAGACCTCTCATCATGACATTGCCTTCCATCGCGCCATTCTGCATACCACCCAGAATCCGATGACGATTCGTGTGGGCGAAACGCTGCTGCAGCTCATACAGGCCGCACTCGAAACATCCATGCAGACGTTGCCGGACGTCGCTCTCAAAGACCATAGAAATATCTATGCAGCCTTCGTGGCGCGCGATGCCAGCGCGGTTCAGGCGGCTATCGAAGAAAGCTCAGAGAGTTGGGAGACGGAGCTGACCTATCGGTGAATAGCATCCGTTGGTGGTCAACTGAATGTTCCTGAGAGACAAGATACGCGGCGGACCGGAGCGTCTCATTGAAAGTCTCTACTGCGCACATCCAGGCCGATAAGCTGATGGGTTAGGTTGCGAAGCCGACCGGCGAGAGCTTACCACCTTGGAAGATGCCCGGGACGCGGTTCAGCGGATGCGCGAGTTGAGCTGCCAGACGATAATCGGCGCATCCACCGTGGTTGAACTGGCCGAACAAGCCGGCCTGCATGGCGTCTTGTCCGTGAGCGCCGACACGGCGCGCAAGGCACGGGAGGAAGCGCTCGGCATCCTGCATGGCCAACGAGTCGAGATCGCCAAGCTGCGCCATCTCGATGGCGTGCTGCGGTATATACCCAAGGGCCGCGACGCTGGATAACAACGGCTTGTCTGGTCGATCAACCCCGCCCTAAAGCAATTACTGGGCGTGCCGGCGAACCTCGCGCTCGGTCGTCCGCTCATGAACTCAACCCGGCCATTGGCGTTGCGGGCGCTCTGCGCAGCGGTATTGGTGAAAAAACAAGGTGATTCGGCTGGGCGCCCTTTCGGTGATCTACGATCCAACAAGCGCCTCCGAACGGAGTTAATCGTCCGGCCTCATCCGGCGCACGACTGAAGACTGGCTGATCTTCAGATGCTTCGCCGCCGCCCGGGTGCTGCCAAAGCGTTCAACGGCTTCCATCACCAGCTCGCGCTCGAAGCGCGCGGTCCGGACCCTAAGATCGGTGGCGGCGTCCTGGCTTTTATTGCGCGATAAGCACAGCTGCGACGGCAGATAATCGGTGCGGATAAGCGAGTCCGGCGTGGTCACGACCAGCCGTTCGATCATATTGTGAAGCTCACGGACGTTCCCGGGCCAGCTGTAGTCAAGCAGCGCCGCCAGCGCCTGCTCGGAAAAGCGTTTGGTGAGGTTGTATTGCCCATTTAGCTCATCCAGAAAATGCTGCACCAGAGGCAATATGTCTTCCCGCCGCTCGCGCAACGGCGGGACGTGAAGTGGCACTACGTTGAGCCGGTAGAAAAGGTCGCTTCTGAATTGGCGCGAATCGACCATTGCCTGCAGGTCCCGGTTGGTTGCCGCGACTATCCGGACGTTGACCGCAATAGAGCGTGTGCTGCCCAAACGCACCAGCGTTTTATCCTGCAGCACCTGTAACAGCTTTACCTGCAGATCGATCGGCAGTTCGCCTATTTCGTCCAGGAAAAGAGTGCCATGGTTGGCTACCTCAATCATCCCGATCTTGCCTTGGCGTTGAGCGCCGGTAAAAGCACCCGCGTCATAGCCGAACAGCTCGGATTCCAGCAGCTCACGTGGAATTGCGCCGCAATTAATTTTCACGAAAGGCCCTTCGCTGCGTGAGCTTTCGGTATGAATGAGGCGGGCCATTACCTCCTTCCCGACGCCGGATTCGCCGGTAATCAGTACGGTGGTATCGACTGTGGCAACCTTCATGGCGAGCATGCCGACCTGCTGCATGCATGGGCTACGCAAGATGATTCCTGCTATAGAGGGACTGCTCATCCTGAGTTGGCTTACCTCCAGCTCATAGCGGCGCAGTTTTTCCTGGGCGCGCGCAAGGTCTTCCTGTAGCTGGATGAGCTCCGTCGTATCACGGGAATTAATAATGACCTTCCGCACGTTGCCCTGCTCATCAAGCAGCGGGATACCCGTAACCATGATCGTCTTGCCGATTCGTGTTTCCTGAATCGCGGTGACCCTTTTACGCGTCTCGATCACACGAGGTGCAATGACGGGCCGGATAAGCCCTGCCCCTTCAAATTCCGAGACATTCCTACCGACCAGGTCCGCCGCTACGATGCCGTAGTTCCGCTCGCAGCCCTCATTGACTAGAAGCGTCTTGCCAGTGCCATCCGTAATGAAGATGCCATCGAATGAATTGCGGTAGATCTCCCTGAAGTCCAGGTACAGCTGTTCGAGCTGCTTGACCTGCGGTGAAAACCTCGCCACTGCTGATGCGGGCCAGAAGACCAATGCCCTGTCGTCGCGCACCGAATGGGCCGCTAACTGATAGTGCTCGCCATCCATGTCCAGCAGTGGATCGCTGAGTATTCCTGTTCGCGCCCAGTCTTCCAGCTTTGGTTCCTGCCAATGGTCGACACCAAGCCTGAGCTGAGTATGGCGAGAGGATAAGTATCCGTTTATCCACACGGTTCCCCCCTGGGATATCTGCAGGATACCAATCGGAAATTGATCAACCAGGGCTGCGACGAACTCGCTTGTAGATGACATATGAAATCTCATGCGATTGATGTGATCAGACGCGTCTTAACGACAGTGGTTGCGATTCATATATGAATCGGTGCGCACTTTCTAAGAGCCCTGTTTCAGGAGCAGCGCCTCTAAAATGGTCGACAACGCACCAAATCAAAGCTGACTCAGATGAGTCGATTATGAATCGAATTAGCCCATTTATACCAAGCAAAGATTTGCTTGTCGCGCTGGCGATTAGAGGAAATGCTGATTAAACAGATAGTTATGACGATTGGCACGGTTGCTGCTATCCGACTGAACATAACGGCGCTCAAGCGCGGTTAAAAAACAATAATGCCGAAAAACGGCGGGAGAACGGATATGACGGCAAAGCTAGTGGTTTCCGAACACGAGGCAGCCATCCCTGAAAGGTACGAGCAGAGACCTTGCTCACCATGCAGGTCGGCGCACTTTCAGAATCTCATACAGACAAAAAAGCGAATCATCGGTCCGCTGCTGTTCGTCACCCTTGGCTTTTTCACAGTGATGACGCTCCTGGCGGGCTATGCCAAGGAGTTCATGACCATCAAGCTGGTCGGTCCGTTGAACGTTGGGTTCAGTTTGATTCTCTTGGCGTACTTTATTTGCTGGGCAGGAGCGCTTCTCTACGTTCGTGCCGCCAACGGGCCATTCGATGCCAAAACCAAACTGGTCATCGAGCATGACGAGAAGAGGAAAGAACCATGAAGGTACTGACGCTGGTTATCTTCTTCATCATCCTGGCGTTGACCCTGGTAGTGACCTACTGGGCGGCCAAACGAACCAATACGGCAAGCGAGTTTTATGCCGCAGGCGGCAACCTCTCCGCGAAGGAAAACGGCTTTGCGCTCGCCGGTGACTGGATGAGCGCCGCTGCGTTTCTCGGATTCACGGGTCTGACTGCCTTGTATGGAATGGACGGCTCGCTTTATGCGGTTTCCGCGCTCGCAGCCTTCTTGCTGATCCTCATGGTGATTGCCGAGCCCATTCGCAACACCGGGCGGTTCACCCTGGGCGACGTGATCGCCTACCGGATGCGCCGGCCAGAGGCCCGGCTGGCTGCGGTGATCGGAACGACTGTCGTAAACCTGGCTTATATGATCCCGCAGATGGCCGGTGCCGGAGTGCTGATGAAGCTGTTGCTCGGCATCCCCTATTCGACCGCAGTGGTATTCGTTGGGATCGGTATGGTCGTCTATGTGCGCTTCGGCGGCATGATTGCCACCACCTGGGTGCAGATCATCAAGGCCGTGCTGTTGCTTTCCACTGCGGCGGTAATCGTCGTGTGGCTGTTGGCAAAGGTCGGTTTCAATCCGTTGAACCTGTTTTCTGCCGTGGAAGATCAATACGGCGCGCAGATGCTTGCGCCCGGCAACTACCTCAAGCATCCGCTGGATACCTTTTCACTGGCCCTGAGCCTGATTGTCGGCACCGCAGGCCTGCCTCACATCATGACGCGGTTCTTCACCGTGCCCGACGCGAAAACCGCACGCAAGTCTGTCATCTGGCTGATGTTTCTGGCGGGCAGCTTCTTCGTCGTGACGACCTTGATCGGTCTGGCTTCGGCAATCTTCGTCGGTCAGGACCAGATCCGCGCGGTCGATAAAGGCGGCAATCTCGCACTGCCGCTACTGGCCCAGTACTTGGGAGGCGGCGCGGGAACCCTCGGGGGCGAGATCTTCCTGGCGGTGGTCTGTGCGGTAGCATTCGCGACGATATTGGCAGTAGTCGCGGGACTTACGCTGGCAACGTCTGGAACCATCGCCCACGATCTGTACGTCAATGTGATCAAGAAGGGCCAGGTAAGCGAGGCCGGGCAGGTGCGCGTTGCCAAGCTTTCCACGCTTGCGGTGGGAGCCCTTGCGATTGGCTTTGGCTTGCTTGCCGAGGGTCTGAATGTCGCCGTCCTGGTAATCCTGGCGATCGCGATCGCGGCATCGGCCAATTTCCCCATCATCCTGTTGTCGCTGTTCTGGCGTCGCTTCAACACTGCTGGTGTGATCGGTGGCGTGGCGGTGGGCGGTATCTCGGCCTTAGGCCTCGCCTATATCGGTCCAGCCTTCATGGGTAAGGACGCGATATTTCCCATCGTCAATCCAACAATTCTCAGCATGCCGCTCGGCTTTCTCGGCGCGTTCGTGGGCACCTGGCTGGGTGGTCGGGATATCGCCAACGAACAGCGTTACGACGAGGTGCTTTTCAAAGCCCATACCGGTGTGAGGACTCAAAATGAACCTGCCTGAGAAATCCATCCATCTTCAACTGCCGCGGCCCATCTGCGAGGCAACCATCCGCCCGGTTCCGGAACACCGCGCGGATCAAGAACTGAGCGAAATCTACCGGGACCTGAAGGCCACGTTCGGCGTTCCCTGGGTCGGGGTCATCACGCAGGCGGTCGCTTACTACCGGCCCTTCTTTGCAGAAGCATGGCGACGCTTCGCGCCGTCGGCGAAAACGCATTTTTTTGAGCGTGCCAGTGATGACATACGGATCCGGTCCTGGGAGCTCATTGGGCAGTCCTTTGTTATCGAAGGCCAGACAGGTCGGCTGCTAGAGATAGGCTATTCGCCGCGTGAGATAGATCAGATTCGGACCGTGCTGGATATCTTCGATTACGGCAATCCGAAATATTTGATGTTCGCCACTGCGATCAAGGAAGGCCTGGTGAGCGGTAGCACGTTCGGGGGCACGGCAAGCGATGCGCGATGCCAATTCCCGCGCTCACCGATCCGCCAGATCGACCCAATTCCTGTAATGGTCGAGGAGCACCACGCGATTGGCGCCCTCTCGCAAATCTATGGCGACATCAAGGACACCCTGCAACTGCCTTTCGTGAACAGCGACTACAAGGCCATGGCTCGCTGGCCGAGCTACCTGGATCAGGCATGGGGCGCGCTGAAACCCTCCATTGATACGCGGGCCTACCAGGCCGCCCGATACCAGATCCATTCGCAGGCACTAGCGGCGCTCGATGGCTTGCCGACTGCTTACCGAATGAGCAGGAACGATGCGCTGCAGGCGGGCCTCAGCGAAGCGCAGGTCGATGAACTCATCCAGGTAATCAGCCTGTTTCAATGGTTGCTCTCGGGACTGGTTCTAAACGTCACGTATTTCAAGCAACAGGCGCTGAAATAAGCATTTATCCAAAGGAAATAACCAATGAAAAACATCCAGGGTATCGTTTTTGATTTGTATGGAACGCTCTACGACGTGCATTCCGTGGTGCAAGCCTGTGAGGAAGTGTATCCGGGCCAAGGCGACGCTATTTCTCGCCTCTGGCGGCAAAAGCAATTGGAATACACCTGGCTCAGGAGCTTGATGGGCCGTTACGTGAATTTCGAGAAAGCAACGGAGGATGCCTTGCGCTTTACCTGCGCGCAGCTGGGTCTGCCGCTTGACAATGAAACCCACCAACGCCTCAGTGACGCCTATCTGCATCTCAACCCCTACTCCGATACTCCTGACGCGCTGCGCCGCTTGAAGGCCGCCGGTCTGCCGCTCGGCATCATTTCCAACGGTTCTCATGGTTCGATCGAGCAAGTCGTGACCAACTCGCAGATGAGCTGGGCGTTCGATCAGCTGATCAGCGTCGAGGAAGTGCAGGTATTCAAACCTGATAGCCGCGTCTATAGCCTTGCGGAGAAGCGCATGGGGTTTCCAAAGGAAAACATCCTCTTCGTGTCATCCAACGCCTGGGATGCGAGTGCAGCCAGCAACTTTGGTTTCCCGGTCTGCTGGATCAATCGGCAAAACGGCGCGTTTGATGAACTGGATGCAAAGCCGACGCACACGGTGCGCAACCTGACCGAAATGGCGGACTGGTTGCTCAGCTCCCTCGGCTAAGCCTTCACACAGACGCTGGAAGGCAACCCGTGTCTCCGCTGGGGACGATATCGCGAAGCGGTTGATCTTCAACGATGCGGGCAAACAGGGTGTACGACTCGGGCCGGGGCATCAGACCTGGCTCGGACCGCACCAGTAGCGAACCCATATATCGGTGGTCACGCATGTACGGTTACTTTTGCCGACTTTCGTTTGGGCGCGCGGTGCTTTGGTGCTATCTAATTTGGTACAGCATTGCAATTGTGCTGTATTTCGATTCCTCCCCCGCGTTGTGGTTAACCTCGCTCGGGATCGGGCTGCTGATGGGCTTCGGCATGCTTTTCAGCTCAACGGGCTTCCCGTCCAGGCCGATCGGTCTTGGCCGCTGGCAGGTATTCCGCTTCTTTTTCATGCCGTTTTGCGCATCCAGCTTCGCCGGGACCGCTAAGGGCCACGGTTTTTGGATCATCGCGTTTCCGACGGCGGGTGAAACCTTAGCAGCCTCATTGGCCTGTGGGATTTTTTGCCTGTGCGTCATCGGTGCGAAGCAACTAAACGATCGCATCAAGTCGGGAAGACTCGGTATCGATCATTCCGACCCCATCGATTCATGATCGCGTGGCGGTCGCCCTGTATTGATTCCAGCCGGAAGCCCTATCAGGCGCTGCTGCTACAACTCGTTCTATAGCGATCGGCGTCTCGGCCTTGCCAGGGCAATCGGTCTTGCCTCCTTTGGTGCGACCTCGGGCAAAAATCGCTGAGCGAACCAAGACCATGAAGCCTTAAGGCACTGGGTATTCGGTACCGTCCTCCGTACAATGCGCGCCACACTTACGCAACCATGTGCCTGTTGGTGGGAATGCCCCTCCTTCATCGCCAAACAGCTCGGCCATTCGATACAGATTTTGCTGTCTCGGTATACCCGCTGGATCGATGGCGAGGATGTCTGAGCGGAGATGAGCAAATGTTCGCCCCCAAAAACGCCCCAGGCCGAAACCTAATACTCTGAAACCCACGAGATAGAGCTTCTTGATTTCTACAGCTAACATCACCATGCAGTTCGGCGCCAAGCCGCTTTTCGAAAACGTCTCTGTCAAGTTCGGCAACGGCAATCGCTACGGCTTGATCGGCGCCAACGGCTGCGGCAAGTCGACCTTCATGAAAATTCTTGGCGGCGATCTGGAACCTTCTGCCGGCCAGGTCATGCTCGAACCCAATGTACGCCTGGGTAAGCTGCGCCAGGACCAGTTCGCCTACGAAGATTTCAACGTCATCGACACAGTGATCATGGGTCATGAGGAGCTCTGGAAGGTCAAGGCCGAGCGCGAGCGCATCTACTCGCTGCCGGAAATGAGCGAAGAGGATGGCATGGCGGTCGCCGAGCTGGAGACAGAATTCGCCGAGATGGACGGCTACACCGCCGAATCCCGTGCCGGCGAATTGCTGCTGGGTCTGGGTATTCCGCTGGAACAACACTTCGGCCCGATGAGCGAAGTGGCGCCGGGTTGGAAACTGCGGGTGCTGCTGGCTCAGGCGCTGTTCTCCGATCCCGAAGTGTTGCTGCTCGACGAGCCGACCAACCACCTGGATATCAACACCATCCGCTGGCTGGAAAACATTCTCACGGCGCGTAACAGCACCATGATCATCATTTCCCACGACCGGCACTTCCTGAACAGCGTGTGCACACACATGGCCGATCTCGATTACGGTGAGCTGCGGCTGTTCCCAGGCAACTACGATGAGTACATGACAGCGGCCACCCAATCGCGTGAGCAGCTGCTGGCCGACAACGCCAAGAAGAAGGCGCAGATCGCCGAACTACAGACCTTCGTCAGCCGCTTCTCGGCCAACGCCTCGAAAGCCAAGCAGGCAACCTCCCGCGCCAAGCAGATCGACAAGATTCAGCTGGCCGAAGTCAAACCCTCGAGCCGCGTCAGCCCGTTCATCCGCTTCGAGCAGACCAAGAAACTGCATCGCCAGGCAGTGACCGTGGAGAACATGGCCAAGGCCTTCGATGGCAAGACGCTGTTCAAGAATTTCAGCTTCACGGTCGAGGCCGGTGAGCGGGTCGCCATCATCGGGCCGAACGGCATCGGCAAAACAACGCTGTTACGCACCCTGGTCGGTGAACTGCAACCGGATGCAGGCTCGGTGAAATGGACCGAAAGTGCGGATCTTGGCTACTACGCGCAGGACCATGCCGACGACTTCGAAGATGACGTGTCGCTGTTCGACTGGATGGGTCAGTGGACCCAGGGTGGCGAACAAGTCGTGCGTGGCACGCTGGGTCGCATGTTGTTCTCCAACGATGAAATTCTCAAATCCGTTCGGGTGATTTCTGGTGGTGAACAGGGCCGCATGCTGTTCGGCAAGCTGATTCTGAAAAAACCCAACGTTCTGGTGATGGATGAGCCCACCAACCACCTGGACATGGAATCTATCGAGGCGTTGAACCTCGCGTTGGAAAACTATCCAGGCACCTTGATCTTCGTCAGCCATGACCGGGAGTTCGTCGGCTCGCTGGCGACGCGCATCATCGAGCTATCGGATTCAGGCGTGACCGACTTCAGCGGCACCTACGACGACTATCTGCGAAGCCTCGGTGTGATCTGAGGGTTGCCGGCAATAAAAAAACGCCCCTTCAGTGCGGGGCGTTTTGCATGAACCGTTTACGTCAGGCGGCTTCGAACAGCTCCTCGATTGCCTGCTGTGCAGCTGTCATCGCCGTTTCGCGTGCATCACCACCCATGGCGAGACCATGAGCCCGGACGATCTCGATATCGGTGATGCCGAGAAAGCCCAGCACCAACCTCAAGTAGCCCTCGTGGGCGACACCGGTGGGCTGATCGGCGTGCATACCTCCGGCGGTTGAAACGAGAATGACGCGCTTGCCGCCAGCCAAGCCTTCCGCGCCGTTGGGGCCGTAGCGGAAGGTCTTGCCTGCCACGGCGATACGATCGATCCACGCCTTGAGCTGACTGGGCACGCTGAAGTTGTACATTGGCGCGCCGATGATCAGCAGATCCGCCGCGAGAAATTCGTTCAACGTTGCTTCTGCCAATGCGGCTGCTTGACGCTGCGCGGCGTCGCGCAGCTCGTCGGGAGTGCCGGCCGCAGCCAGGCTCGCCCCGGATAGGTGGGTCAGTTCTTCAGCGGCGAGATCACGATAGCGCAAGATGCTTTCCGGCTCGGCAGCCCGCACGGCGGTCGCGACGGCGTGGGTGAGCTGACGCGAAGCCGAGGCGTCGCCGAGGATGCTCGAGTCAAGGTGCAGTACGTTCATATCAAGTCTCCGTCGCAGGTTCGTTTCGATGGAGAAAGCCTACCGATGAATCCAATCAATGATTAGTCAGCAAAAATGCGATAGTTTGTCCTGCACATAGGACGATACAACCATGCAAGACCTCAACGACCTTTTTTACTTCGCCAAGGTGGTCGAAGCCGGTGGGTTTGCCGCAGCCGGTCGCCAGCTCGGCATCCCCAAATCACGGCTGTCACGGCGAATCGCAGAGCTTGAAGAGCGCCTCGGTGCGCGATTGCTTCAGCGCACCACGCGAAAGCTGGCAGTGACCGAAGTTGGCGATCGCTACTATCGCCACTGTCAGGCGATGCTGCTTGAAGCGGAACAGGCAGACGAAGTCGTGGCAAGCCTTATCAGCGAACCCAGAGGGCGCGTGCGTGTTTCCTGCCCCGTAGCGGTGGCTGGATTCTCCGACGTGGTAGCGGGTTTTCTTATGGCCTATCCGCTGGTGACGCTTGAAACCATCGTGACCAACCGGCGCGTGGATCTGGTCAACGAGGGCATTGACGTCGCCTTGCGGGTTCGTACCGCAGATGATGAGGATCCTTCGCTGATCGTCCGTCGTCTGCAGCCGGCCATCGCCTATCTCGTTTGCTCGCCCAGTCTGCTTGGCGAGCAGCTCATCAATCACCCCGAAGACTTGGCAAAGCTCCCTGCGCTAGGCGCACCAGATGCGGACCGCAAGGTGCGCTACCGGCTCTTCAACGACGATGGTGAAGTCCGTGAGGTCGCGCTGGAGCCACGGCTTGTTGTCGATGACTTCGGCGTTCGAAAGGCCTCGGCGCTGGCGGGGCTCGGCTTGACCTTGTTGCCGCGTGGTTACTGCGAAGACGAACTGGCAAGCGGCCAGCTAATTCGTGTTTTACCAGGCTGGACGTTACCAGGCGGCTATTTGCAGATTGCATATCTTCATCGGCGCGGAATGCTGCCTGCAGTTCGCGCCTGGATAGATCATCTCGTGAAAGTTTTCGGTCAGGATTAACGCGTTACGCCTGTCGAAACGCATCCCTTCACTTAAACCGGCAGCTGTATCAGCACCTCCAAACGTTGGAGGTACAGGTAATCCAGCCACATCATCTGGTGCGCCATGACAATCAGCCAGAACACCAATTGGAACGAGAACTTGCGAGTCTTGTGCCGTAGCAGTTGCTGCGCCAGTAATGCACCTGGCCAGCCGCCGAATAACTCAATCAGATGCAAGCGGGCCTCCGGCGTACGCCAACCACTGCGCAGCGCGCTGCGTTTGTCATGCAGATACAACCCAAAGGCCACCAGACTCCCCACTAGGTAAGCAAGAACCGGCCAATAGTGGTCCTGTTCCGCCAATCGAAGAGTACCGAGCGTCGGCAGGACACAGAGCAGGATCAAACCCACCAATCTAAATACAGGCTGTCGAGTCGCCCCTTTATGCCGATTTCGGAGCTCGGGCTTGGTGGGTCTCGCTGACTGATACGTTGGTGTAGCCGGCTTACCGCGAGTGGCTGGTTCGTCGAGCGACAGCGGGGCATCCAGACGAATATGCGTGGCGTGCAAGCGTCCGCCTTTGTCACGCTCGCGCAGGTACAACACGCGGTCGCCCTGCATCGGTCGGCGAGGACCACGCATGGCCGAGATGTGAGCGAAGATGTCTTCACCGCCCTGCTCCGGCCGGATAAAGCCGAACCCCTTTTTATCGTTCCAGCTTTTCAGCTGACCGCGTAGTTCCATGACAGCTAGGCCGGTGGCAAAACCGGGGATTTTAATGCCTTTGCTCGCTAGCGGGGAGCCGCTCCTCCGCTATCGGGACGGCAGATACCGGCGATCTAGAAAGTCCAACAGCAGTCTGTTGACTTGCTCCGGCTGCTCGCTCTGTACCCAATGGCCGCAATTGCCGAGCACGTGCTGCTCCAGGTCAGGAACCCAGGCAGGCATCTTCTGCAACGTATGCGCTTCGAGCGTACCGACTGGATCCTTGTCACCCAGCAGGAACAGCGCCGGCTGTTCGACCTTGCGCTCGGACAGTGGCGCAGTCCGCTCCCAGTTACGCTCGAAATTGCGGTACCAGTTGAGCGCACCGTGAAATCCGCGCCCCTCGAAGGTACGCACGTAAACGGTAAAGGCTTCCGGGCCGCACCAGGCCGGGGGCGAGCCCGGGTCCTGCATGCCTAGATAGAGCGAGCTCCCAGCAGGCTTTTCCTGTAGAAAAAAGCCCTTAGGGACCGCTGCTGATGTGTTGTGCATCATCATCCGCAAGGTCCGTCGGACATCCTGATCCAGCTCGGCCTCGGCAATGCCTGGCTCCTGGAAATAGAGGATGTAGTTGAAGCGTTCGGCGTAGTGGCTGCGGATGATCTCGATGGCAGGCTTTTTTGGCCGTCCACCATACGGAACGGCCATGGCACCCACCGCCTTGACTCGCTCCGGCTCGAGCAGGGCCAGATGCCAGGCAACCGGTGCGCCCCAATCATGACCCACCACTGCCACAGAACGCTGCCCGAGCAGATCCATCGCTGCCTGGATATCTGCGCAGACGGTTATCAGATCGTAGCTGGCGACATCGCTCGGTGCGGTGGTCTGGCCATAGCCGCGCATCTCCGGAACCATCGCGCGGTAGCCTGCATCGGCCAATGCCTGTATTTGGCGGCGCCATGAGTACCAGCTTTCTGGAAACCCATGAACCAACCAAACCACAGGGCCCTGCGTCGGTCCGGCACAATAAACGCTGAGGGTGATGCCATTGACTGAAAGCAGTTGATGTTCGTATGCGTGCACGGAGCGCTCCTTCAGCTATCTGCCTTTGGTGCGTTCAGCCAGCAGCGGTACTCCAGTCAATCAGGCTGAACTGCCAGGTGGCCAGAATGATGATGCCGAAGATGATCCGGTACCAGGCAAATGCCGCATAGCTATGGTTGCCTATAAATTTCAACAAGGCGCGTACTGCCAGCATTGCGAAAATGAACGAAGTGACGAACCCGATCGCGAAAACCGGAAAGTCGCCCGGCTGGAACAGGTCACGGTATTTGTAGCCCGAATAGACCGCGGCACCGACCATGGTCGGCATCGCCAGGAAGAAGGAAAACTCTGTGGCCGCCTTGCGGGAAAGACCGAACAGCAATCCGCCAATGATGGTAGCGCCGGAACGGGATGTTCCGGGGATGAGTGCCAGGCATTGCGCGAAGCCTACCTTGAGCGCATGAGTCCAGCGCATGTCGTCGACGGTTTCGGCCTGAACGTCATGTTGGCGTTTTTCCGCCCAGAGCATAACCACGCCGCCGATGACCAAAGCCGCTGCCACGGTGATCGGGTTGAACAGGTATTCGTGAATCAGATCCGCAAAGGTCACACCTAGGACGACGGCTGGTAAGAATGCCACCACCAGGTTAGCCGTGAACTTTTGCGCCTGTTGCTCCTTGGGAAGCCCGATCACTACATCGATAATCTTGCAGCGATATTCCCAGACCACCGCCAGGATAGCGCCCAGCTGAATGATGATGTTGAAGGCCAGCGCTCGCTCTCCGCCGAAACCGATTAGATCGGCAACGATGATCTGATGCCCGGTGCTGGAGATCGGCAGGAATTCCGTAATGCCCTCGACCACGCCTAGAAGCAACGCCTGGAAGGCGATCCAAAAATCCATCTAATCCCCAATAGCGGCGCAAACCACCGCACTTGAATATGCAACAAAGGTATATGTCAGATAGCCACTGCAGGCGCTGTTCTGACCTGCTTCTGACAATTAAATTCAATGAGTTGACGACAGCCCTCATCTTTTTTCCGCTGATGCCGAAAAGCTGTCCGACGGCCCAGCAAAACGTCTGCTGCCACAGCGCAAGTGATCAAGGCGAATCATGGCGCCATGCTCCACCCAGAGCCGCCGACACAATAATAAACAAGACAAAGTCTCAACAGGAGCTTACAACCCAATGAATCTGCTGCGAAATTTCCCAATCAGTAAGCGCCTCTGGCTGATCCCTATGGTCGCTGTCGCCATGCTCTTTGTTCTCGGCCTGTTGATGGTTCAACAAGTGCGGATCGACCTGTACAAGGGCAAGCAGGTCATGACCCAGAACATCGTCGAGACGGCAACCGGCGTTCTTGGCTACTACCAGCAGCTCGAGGCAAATGGTTCTCTGAGCACTGCGCAAGCGCAGAAGGCCGCAATGGACCAGATTCGGCTGCTCCGTTACGGGCAGAACGACTATTTCTGGATCAACGACATGAACCCGACGATGCTCATGCATCCTATGAAGCCCGAACTCGAAGGTAAGGATCTCTCCCAGACCAAGGACCCGAACGGCAAGGCGCTGTTCAACGAGATGGTCAAGGTTGCACGACTTCATGGTGCCGGCCTGGTGGATTACGAGTGGGCGAAGCCGGGAGAGAAAAACCCCGTCCCGAAGATCTCCTACGTCGAGCTGTTCAAGCCCTGGGGCTGGATCATCGGCTCGGGCATCTACGTCGACGACGTCGAGGCGGAGTTCCAGAACTATGTGGTTCGCTTCTCCACCATCGGCCTGGCCATCGCCGTCCTGATGGCGTTGCTGGTCGCGATCCTCATCCGCAGCATTACCCAGCCGCTGCGCCATTCGATGCAAGCCATGGCCAACATAGCGAGCGGCGAAGCCGACCTTACGCGCAGCCTTGACGTGTCGGGGAACGATGAGCTGACGACCCTGAGTCGCGACTTCAATATGTTTATTCAGAAGCTCCGCACTGTCATGGCGCAGCTGTTCGAGACGTCCGGCTCGCTGGAAAAATCGTCCAACTCGCTGGGCGGACTGGCCAGTCAGGCGCACAAGCAAAGCCAGCAGCAATCACAGCAAATGGAACTGGTCGCCACCGCGGTGAACGAAGTCACCTACGCCGTGCAGGAAGTGGCGAAGAATGCCGAGCATGCCTCGAACGAAGTCGGTGATGCGGAAAAGCAGGCCAGCCAGGGTCAGCGCAATATCAAAGCCAGCCTTCAGCAGATCGACCAGCTGTCCACCACCATCAACGAAGCGGTTGGGGTGATTCAATCTCTAGCCGACGAAACCACCAAGATTGGTTCGGTTCTCGAAGTCATCGGATCGATCGCTGATCAGACCAACCTCCTCGCGCTGAACGCTGCGATCGAGGCTGCTCGCGCTGGCGAGCAAGGCCGCGGCTTCGCCGTCGTAGCTGACGAGGTCCGTCTGCTGGCGCAGCGCACCCAGACCTCAACCGCAGAAATCCACACGATGATCGATCGCCTGCAGAAAAATTCAGGCGCTGCCGTCACCGTCATCATGGAAAGCAGTCGAGCCTCTCAGGCTACGGTCGAACAGGCCAGCCAGGCCGGACAGAGCCTCGACCAGATCGCGCAGGCTCTGCGCAATCTGTCTGGCCTTAACGCCTCGATCGCCAGCGCAACGTTGCAACAGACGCACGTGGTCGAGGACATCAATCAGAACGTCACTCAAGCCGCGGGGCTGGCACAGGAAAGTACCCAGGCCGCCGAGCAATCAAGCGCGGCAGGCAAAGAGCTCGGCGAGCTGGCCGAGCAGCTGAACCGCCTGCTGAAGCAGTTCAAGGTCTGACCGCTAAGCGCCAATACCGACCTGCTTTTGTATACAGATGGTCAGTCTCCCAACGGGAGCTGACCGTCTATCTGGTTTAACTGATTGCGGGCTTTTCATCACACCGAAGCAGCCCAAGCGATGAAGAACGCCGACACCAAGACAACCTCAAACGTGCTGTAACCCAGCTAAACCGAGGCTTCAACGGCAGGTTAATCTGGAAACGCTGCGTAGAACTAAGCCTATACTTTCGGCTAATTGCAAAAATTTTCCTCAACCACGAACTCTCAATGTGACTTATCAGTCCTCTGTGTACATCAATGGATATGTAAGGCCAACGCCGGCAGCCTGGCGGCAGGCTCCAATCCGATCTTGGTTATCACACAGAGAGACATGCCCCATGAATAGCCCCCTTCGTTTCAACGACGCCCTTCTCATTACTGATCGTGCATTCAAGCCGTTCCAGTGCGTCGCCTGGACGCTACTCGAAGGCAATGGCGAACTCAGCATCACCGTCGTAGATCGCAGCGAATCGCGCGCCGTCGGCCGTTGCAAGCTGTCCAGCAGTGTCTATTCCGACCCGGTCAAACTCGGCGAGTCCCTGGAACAGGCGCGCGCCGACCTGAGCCGCCAGGGCGTTAACCTCGCTCCCTGGCATATGCCGGAATAAATACCCGCCCCGATTACCAAAGGCCCGGATGTTTAAACACCGGGCCTTTTTCGTTGTACGGACGCACCGCGGCACACCGGGTCCCGCTTATTCAACTGATCCATTCGCTTGTTTCACGGTCCCAGCAATAAGTGAATCAAGAGGAGTGAGCAATGAAAGGTGCAGAAGCCTACGTCAACGATCAGTGGCATAGCAGTGGACTGGCCAACCTGCCGGAGGGTCCTGAGGGCCATTGCATCACGTTGAAATTCATCATCCCGCGCGATGCTCAGTTCACCGGGTTGATCACCCATGTCTGCGAAGTGGCACACCGACGGTTGAGTGAGTTCTACGTAGGCCGAAAAGTGACGCATCGACCCGTGCAAGGCTCAGTCGTCGGGGACGGCAGTGGCGACGGGATAGACCTTGTGTTCGATGTCGCCTCCGCAGAATGAACAAACGCCACACCGGAGCATGACCATGACCAGTCAACGCCTTGCACTCAATGAAGCCATGCGCATCAGCGAAATGGCCTTTCTGCCCTGCCATGCGACCGCCATGGCCGATAACGAGGACGCCAGCTTTTCACTGAGGGTGGTCGACGCTGCTGGAGACGAAATATTGTCGATTCCTCATATCGCTCGCTCCCAATATACCGATCCCGTTCACCTTGCCGGGCTGCTGGAAAACGCGCGGCTGCAGCTCAGCAAGGATGGCGTACCGCTGGGCGCATGGTCCATGCCTTCGCAGCCGGGCACCAACGGATGATCGGGCTCGGCTGAGAGGAACCAGCGTGACCGCTTTCGATTGGCAGCGAATGCTGTTGAATGACTTTCCGCTGTTGTTCTTGGCCGAGGTGGCGCTACGCGCACTGTTCGCCTTTGCTGCGGTGTTTCTGTTTCTGAAAATCAGCGGGCGTCGAGGGGTTCGACAACTGTCGTTGTTCGAGCTGGTGGTGATTCTGACTCTGGGGTCCGCAGCCGGTGACGTATCCTTCTATGAAGATGTACCGCTGCTACCGATAGCGGCGGTGTTCGTCACCCTATTGCTGCTCTATCGGGCGACGGTGTGGGCCATGACATGCAGCGAGCGGTTCTCCAATTGGATGGAAGGCAAACCGGTGACCATCATCAAGAATGGTCTGTACGAGCTGAACAGCCTTGAACAGCTGAACATTTCCTCTGACGAGTTCTTCATGGAGTTGCGCCAGCAAGGCGTCGAACATCTGGGTCAGGTCCGCCTGGGCATTCTCGAAACCGACGGAGATGTCAGCCTCTTCTTCCAAGACGCCGAATCGATACGCCCCGGGCTCTCGGTGCTGCCGCGGGAGTATCGATCCATGTACCGGCAGGTACCGGCCAGCGGTCTTTATGCATGCACGCGCTGCGGATATCCGCAAATCATCGAGGGGCAGCAGTCGGCGGTCTGCCCACGCTGCAGCAACGAGCAATGGGCCCTTGCGTTGACCAACCCTCGCTTGCGCTGATATGCGGCGCGAACCCCCTCCGCTTGCATCGGTCCCTTATAGGGACAGGCACCGCGACGGGACCCTTCCGCGCGACTGCGCTTTTCACTCGCGATTCAGGAGCACACTTATGCTAGGCGACTATTCCTCGATAAATGAACATCTCGAAACCGCACGAAAGCACGCTGACCATGCTGAGACAAGCGCAGATCCGGCGATTTATCGCGAAGCGATTGATGAGCTGGTAGCCGCGATTCGGTTGTTGATGCGCAATAGTGAAGAAAAGGAAAGCTGATCGCATACGCAGCCAGCCTCATGTGCCGCCGGCTCTCGCTGGGCGGTCACTGGCCAGAAGGACCGTGGCCTGACCATATTGCCCAGCGCCGGAACGACGTTAAGAAAGGAGTTTCGAATGCTGGTTGATCAGAGCAGTGAGACGTCTCTCGGTTTGGCGGAAGGTGTACGTCCGGTGCCAGCGGACGAGCAACCCGATACGGGCACGGCGCTCTGCCCGCCTCTGCCAGTCGACCTGCACTACGTCGATGACAGCAGTCCTGGCATCAGGCGCCGGGTACTGAGGGGCAAGTTCGCTTACTTCCTGCCAACGGGAGAGCGCATTCGGGATGCCGCAGAGGTCACGCGCATCAACAAGCTGGCCATCCCCCCGGCGTACAGAGATGTCTGGATATGCCCCGACCCACAAGGCCATATGCAGGCCACCGGGCGCGATGCACGCGGCCGCAAGCAGTATCGCTATCACCCCCGTTGGCGCGAGATTCGTGACAGCAATAAATATGAGCGCATCCTGGCATTTGGCGCTGCCTTGCCCCGGTTGCGCGCACGGATGGAACAGCACTTGGCCCTGCGCGGAATGCCGCGGGAGAAAGTCATGGCACTAGTCGTACAGCTGCTGGAGTCGACCCTGATTCGTGTCGGCAATTCGCGTTATGCGCGTGAAAACCGTTCCTATGGCCTGACCACGCTACGGACCCGCCACGTAGCCGTGCAAGGTGCCGCGATCCGATTTCAATTTCGCGGTAAAAGCGGCGTAGAGCATCATGTCACCCTACGGAACCAGCGTCTCGCGCGCATCATGCGTCGCTGTATGGAGCTCCCCGGGCAGCACCTTTTCCAGTATCTGGACGAAGACGGTGTACGTCATCCGGTGAGCTCCAACGACGTGAATCAGTTCATTCAACAGATGACCGGCGGCGACTTTACCGCTAAGGACTACCGCACTTGGGCGGGCAGCGCGCTGGCATTGGAGTATCTGCGCAAGTGTGTATGGAAACCGGACGCCGCGGCCCGCCACAACCTAGCCGAAACGATTAAGGAAGTGTCCCGCCAGCTTGGCAACACCCCGGCCGTATGCCGCCAGTGCTACGTCCATCCCGACGTCCTGGAGGCCTTTGCTTCGGGCGAGCTCGCGCAGCTGCCCAAGGCGAGAAAGCGCAAGTGGATGAGCAGCGAGGAAGTCACCTTGCTGAACTTTCTGACCGCGCGCGGTTGCGCGTGACACGGCCAACTAACGATACAACGAAACCTGGTTGCGACCGGCAGACTTCGACTGATAAAGGGCAGTGTCGGCCCGCTCGATGAGTTGTGCATAACCACTGGTGGGTTGGCTTAGGTCGGCAATGCCGAGACTGACGGTAAAACGAATAGCCTGCCCGTCATGGACGACCTCGTGCGCTTCGATAGATTGGCGCAGCCTCTCGGCGAATGTAACCGCACCCTCGCTTTCCGTATCCGGCAGCAACACGACGAACTCCTCGCCGCCATAACGGCCCGCGATGTCGGCATCGCGCATACTTTGGCGTATGAGTTCGGCGGTCTGCTGGATCACGGCATCGCCCGCCTGATGACCGTAGCTGTCGTTGATCTTCTTGAAGTGATCTATATCGAACATCACCAGCGCCGCGTTGCGGTCGTAACGACGGTGCCGGGCATAATCCTGACGCAACATTTCCTCCCAATGGCCTCGGTTGAACAGCCCCGTCAGGCGATCCGTGCTGGACAGCCGTTGCAGCTCCTGATTCGCCGCCTGCAGCTGAAGGCGATTGGTGGCCACATCGGTCACGTCGTAGATGATCAAACAGATCTGCTCGATGCCGCCACTGAGCCCTTTCAATGGCATTAGCGTGGTGTTCTGGTACATGAAATCTTCCAGCCCTGTGATCGGCTGGTAATTCTTGAAACGCAACAAGTAGGGGCGCTGCTCCCAGATGGTGAACGATGGCGTGCCCAGCGTCGCGACGCTTTCCACCTTACGCCGGAACCAGTGCTCGTCTACTTCAGGGAACAGCTCGAAAAAGGATTTCGCTCGCACATCGTCGGGCAACCGCCCGGAGCGGTTTTCCATGAAGGTGTTCCACACATTGATGCGGTATTCGCGATCGAGCACCACCACACCGACGTCGATGCTCTGGACGATTGCCAGCAGCCAGTGAAGTTCGCTCAGATTGATCGAGTCGGACATGCTCAGCTCATCAGGTGGGCGAGTTTGCGAGACAGCAGCTCAACCGAGTCTTCGGTGAACAGCAACAATAAATCGAAATGAACATCGTGCCCCTCCAGGCTGTAGCTGATCTCCACCGCGAGCGTATTCTTCCAACGCTGGCGGTTGAGCCGGATAAGCTCGTCGATCGAAGCATGCTGACCAAGCAACTGCGGATGCCCCTGAGAGAAAACCACATCGATCTGGTCGGCGATACCGCTGAGGCACGCACTGATCAGCAGACTCGACAAATCGAGTAGCATTTCAAGCTCAAGGTAGTCGTCGGCGCGCATCAGACGCGCCATATCTGCCACTTCCGAATCGTGAAAGATCAGCAGCGCCTCGCCGGCAATACCACCGCCGATATACCCCTGGCAAACCGCAGTCAACTTATCGCCTTGGGCCACATCGGCAAGTGCCATGTGCAACTCACCGACCTCAAGGATGTTCACGCTGGGAATGGGCAACTGAACGAAAACCCCGAGCACTTTTGCAAGCAGCGCCGCCGCACGACCCATCGCGACATTCACCACCTCGCGAAAGGTGTCGCGAAAAGGGATGGCTCCCGCTTTTCTCTCACCGAGTACCGGCAATTCATCTCCGACCACCCCGAGTCCAGCCAGGGTTTGTTGCAGATGCACCGGATCGGCTGGTTTGCGAATGAATGCCTGCGCACCCAGCTCCAGCACGCGGCGTACAGCCTCTTCTTGGACATCCGCCGAGATGACCACGACTTTGCAATCGAGATGTTCGTCGCGGAGCGCGGCAAGCACCTGATAGCCGTCCATATCGGGCATGGTCAGATCGAGCAAGAGGACATCAATGCTGCCTGCACGAACCTTATCCAGCGCCTCACGACCGCTTGCCGCTTGCGAGATATCCAACGGCCAAGCAGCAGGCAGCGCACGCAGCAATTGCTTGCGCGCCAGGCTCGAATCATCGCAAATCAACAGGGAAACGGCAGACATGCAGCGCTCGCTCAGCTAGCCAGGTCTCGGGGACCTGGACAGCTTATCTCAGCGAGCGAGCGCCGTGGTGGTGCTATGAAAAGAATAGTGGCATTTTGCCCATGATTGGCTGAAACAGCCATCGCTTGGGCTGTTACAGCCTAGTAGTAGGCGTTATCCCGATTGGTGTGGTCGGTCACGTCACGCACCCCCTTGAGCTCGGGAATTCTTTCCAGCAGCGTTTTTTCGATACCTTCCTTGAGCGTGACGTCGGCCTGGCCACAGCCTTGGCAACCGCCACCGAACTGGAGCACCGCCACACCTTCATCGACTACATCGATCAGCGTGACCTGGCCACCGTGGCTGGCGAGCCCCGGGTTGATCTCGGTCTGCAGGTAGTAGTTGATACGCTCGTTCAGCGGGCTGTCCTCGTTGACCATCGGCACCTTGGCGTTCGGTGCCTTGATGGTCAACTGACCGCCCATGCGGTCGGTGGCGTAATCCACTAGCGCATCTTCCAGAAAGGGTTCGCTGACGCCATCGATCCACGCGGTAAAGCTCTTCAGTGCGATTGCGATGTCATCCGGCTTTTCTTCGCCAGGCTTGCAATAGGCGATGCAGGTTTCAGCGTAAGGCGTGCCGGGCTGAGTAATGAAGACCCGGATGCCGATGCCTGTGGTGTTCTGCTTTTCAAGCAGATCGGCCAGGTAATCGTGTGCAGCTTCGGTAATGGTAATGGCGCTCATGGGAACTCCTCTCAGACATGGAGGGCAGTGTACGCCAACCACCGCGCCGGATAAAGTCCCAGTATTTTAGTAGGAGATAGCAATATCGCGGTCTCGCTGATACAAGAGGAGGTTCAGTCTCGGCTGCCGCATCTCTGTACCGAGACCGTGATCAGGCAGCACGCAGCCCGGGACCGCGTGACATCACTGCCTTTCTAACGCCTTCTGACGGCTTATTAACATGAAGGGAATTCATGCAAAGCGCACAGTGATCAAAAAGCATGCAGCTTTGCTATCATTCCCCGTTCTCGCAATCAGCTTCAGGTAGTTCCCATGCTCGACCGAAACGCCCGTCTCCAGGCTCTCCAGCAGGCCCTCAAGGAGCGCATCCTGATTCTCGACGGCGGCATGGGCACCATGATCCAGAGTTACAAACTGGAGGAGTCCGATTACCGCGGCGAGCGCTTCGCCGACTGGCCGCAGGATCTGAAGGGTAATAACGACCTGTTGATCCTCACCCGCCCGGACGCCATAAGCGCCATCGAAAAGGCGTACTTCGACGCCGGCGCCGACATCGTCGAGACAAACACCTTCAACGCCACTCGCGTTTCCCAGGCCGATTACGGCATGGAGGAGCTGGTCTACGAACTGAACGTCGAAGGCGCCCGCCTCGCCCGTGAGGCCGCCGATGCAAAGACAGCCGAAACGCCGGATCGCCCGCGCTTCGTTGCCGGCGTACTCGGCCCGACCAGCCGTACCTGCTCGCTGTCGCCCGACGTGAACAACCCCGGCTACCGCAACGTCACCTTCGACGAACTGGTGGAAAACTACACCGAAGCCACTCGCGGCCTGATCGAGGGCGGCTCGGACCTGATTCTCATCGAGACAATCTTCGACACACTCAATGCGAAGGCCGCGATCTTTGCGGTGCAGGAGGTATTCGAGGAGATCGGTTTCGAGCTGCCGATCATGATTTCCGGCACCATCACCGACGCTTCCGGCCGCACGTTGTCCGGGCAGACTACCGAGGCCTTCTGGAACTCGGTACGTCACGCCAAACCCATCTCTGTCGGGCTCAATTGCGCGCTGGGCGCAAAAGAGCTACGCCCTTATCTAGAAGAGTTGTCGAACAAGGCCGAAACCCATGTCTCGGCCCACCCGAATGCTGGCTTGCCGAATGCCTTCGGCGAGTACGATGAGAGTCCGGAGGAAATGGCCTCCGTCGTTGAGGATTTCGCTGCCAGCGGGTTCCTCAACATTGTTGGCGGCTGCTGCGGCACGACCCCTGCCCACATCGAGGCGATCGCCAAGGCCGTGGCCAAATATGCGCCGCGTGCCATCCCGGATATTCCAAAAGCCTGTCGACTGTCGGGCCTGGAGCCTTTCACCATTGATCGCAGCTCCCTGTTCGTCAACGTTGGCGAGCGGACCAACATCACCGGCTCTGCCCGTTTTGCCCGTCTGATTCGCGAAGATAATTACACCGAAGCCTTGGAAGTCGCCCTGCAACAGGTGGAAGCCGGCGCTCAGGTGATCGACATCAACATGGATGAGGGCATGTTGGATTCGAAGAAGGCCATGGTGACCTTCCTCAATCTGATTGCAGGCGAACCGGACATTTCCCGCGTACCGATCATGATCGACTCCTCTAAATGGGAAGTGATCGAAGCCGGGCTCAAGTGCATCCAGGGCAAGGGCATCGTCAATTCGATCTCCATGAAGGAAGGCGTCGAGGCGTTCAAGCATCACGCCCGCCTGTGCAAGCGCTACGGCGCCGCCGTGGTGGTGATGGCCTTCGACGAGGCCGGCCAGGCCGACACCGCCGCGCGCAAGCGTGAGATCTGTCAGCGTTCCTACGACATCCTGGTCAACGAGGTCGGCTTCTCGCCGGAAGACATCATCTTTGACCCGAACATCTTTGCGGTCGCCACCGGTATCGATGAGCACAACAACTACGCCGTCGACTTCATCGAAGCCTGCGCCTATATCCGCGACCACCTCCCCTATGCGCTGACCTCGGGCGGCGTGTCAAACGTGTCGTTCTCGTTCCGCGGCAACAACCCGGTGCGCGAGGCGATCCACTCGGTCTTCCTGTACTACGCGATCCAGAACGGACTGACGATGGGCATCGTCAACGCCGGACAGCTGGAAATTTACGACGAGATCCCGAAGAAGCTGCGCGATGCCGTCGAGGACGTTGTGCTCAACCGCACGCCCAATGGCACCGAAGCCCTGCTGGCGATCGCCGACGAATTCAAGGGCGACGGCAGCGTCAAGGAAGCGGAAACCGAGGAATGGCGCGGCTATACCGTTGAAAAACGACTGGAGCATGCGCTGGTCAAGGGCATCACGACTCACATCGTTCAAGACACCGAAGAGTTCCGCCAGCAGTGTGCACGGCCCATCGAGGTCATCGAAGGGCCGCTGATGTCGGGCATGAACGTAGTCGGTGATTTGTTCGGATCGGGCAAGATGTTCCTGCCTCAGGTGGTCAAGTCCGCCCGGGTGATGAAACAGGCCGTTGCGCATCTGATCCCCTTCATCGAAGCTGAAAAAGGCGACAAGCCCGAAGCCAAGGGCAAGATTCTCATGGCAACGGTCAAGGGCGACGTGCATGACATCGGCAAGAACATCGTCGGCGTGGTGCTCGGCTGCAATGGCTATGACGTCGTTGACATGGGCGTCATGGTGCCTGCCGAGAAGATCCTGCAGACCGCTATCGCCGAGAAGTGCGACATCATCGGACTGTCCGGCCTGATCACCCCGTCGCTGGACGAGATGGTTCATGTGGCCCGCGAGATGCAGCGACAGGACTTCCACTTGCCGCTGATGATCGGCGGTGCGACTACGTCCAAGGCCCATACGGCTGTGAAAATCGATCCCCACTATAAGAACGATGCGGTGGTCTACGTCACCGATGCCTCGCGCGCGGTTGGTGTGGCCACGACGCTGCTGTCGAAAGAGCTAAAGCCAGTCTTTGCACAGAAGATTCGCGAAGAGTACGCAATGATTCGCGAACGCACCGCCAACCGCAGCGCTCGTACCGAGCGTCTGACATACGCCGAAGCTGTCGCCGTCAAGCCCAAGTTCGATTGGAGCGACTACTCACCGATTAAACCGACCTTCACCGGTCGCAAGGTGCTGGAAGATATCGATCTGCGCACGCTGGTCGAGTACATCGACTGGACGCCGTTCTTCATTTCATGGGATCTGGCAGGCAAATACCCGCGCATCCTTGAGGACGAGATCGTCGGCGAAGCCGCCACCTCGCTGTTCAACGATGCTCAGGCGATGCTCACCAAGCTGGTCGATGAAAAGCTGATCAAGGCTCGTGCAGTGTTTGGCTTCTGGCCGGCCAATCAGGTCGACGAAGACGATATCCAGGTTTATGGCGACAGAGGCGAAGCCTTGGCGACACTCCATCATCTTCGTCAGCAGACGGTGAAGACCGACGGCAAGCCGAATTTCTCGCTGGCCGATTTCGTCGCGCCGAAGGACAGCGGCGTGACTGACTACGTAGGCGGCTTTATCACCACCGCTGGGATCGGCGCCGAAGAGGTCGCGAAGGCCTACCAGGATGCCGGCGACGACTACAACTCGATCATGGTCAAGGCGTTGGCTGACCGGCTGGCCGAAGCCTGCGCCGAATGGCTGCACCAGCAGGTCCGCAAGCAATGGTGGGGCTATGATCCAGAGGAGCAGCTGAGTAACGAAGAGCTGATCAAGGAGCAGTACAAGGGCATCCGCCCTGCCCCCGGTTACCCGGCCTGCCCAGATCACACCGAGAAAGGTACGCTGTTCCGGCTGCTCGATGCCGACGGCGTCAGCCAGGTCACCCTGACCGAGCATTACGCTATGTTTCCTACAGCGGCCGTCAGCGGCTGGTACTTCGCTCACCCTAAGGCGCAGTACTTCGCCGTCGGCAAGATTGATAAGGATCAAGTCGAGAGCTACAGCAAGCGCAAGGAGCAGGACCTTGCCGTGACAGAACGCTGGCTGATGCCTAACCTCGGCTACGACAACTGAGACCAGGCATGGCCCTCGATACTTGTATAGGTATTGCGGGCCATACAGACCTGCCAGCAATCCCCGCCCCTTACGCGAGCACACCATGCCTACCGAAACCCGCTATCTGCTCGATGAACTCGAAACAGCCGACATGCTCGAAGTCGATGGCCTGCATGCCTGGCAATTCACCCTCAACGACGAACTGCTCGATCGCGCCGAGGCAGCTGCGATCGCGGGTGAGCCATTCGCCAGCGACGATATCGTTGTCCGCATCGAGTCGATCGACGGCCGCGAGCGGCGCCATTGGACGTTCAGCTACAACAGCGTGATGGAAGCGCAGTATCTAGAAGACAAGCAGCACTGGGTCCTTGGGGGCTCCCCGCAGACACGTATCCGCTGCCTCGGGGCAACCAGCGCAAGCACTGATGGCGAGTGATCGCGATTCGCACCCGCACCCGCACCCGCACCGCCAATCATTCATGTTTCGCGCCACGCCGTAGCAGTAACGCGATGGCGAGCACCACCATCAAGCTACCCGGCAGCCAATGCCAACCGATTCGTTGTGGCTGGGACACGAACAGCAGCATCATCGATACGAAAGGAACCAGATAGCTATAAGCCGTGACTGCGCCTGGCGTCAGCACCGCCGTGGCTCGCTGCTGCAGAAAAAAGGTCATTCCGCTAGAGAACACGCCCAAGTAGATCACCAGCGCCACGTCACGCAGATCCATCCGCGCCAATGTGGCCGGTTGCTCCCAGATGAACCCGAGCGTGGCGATCAGAATCGCGCCTATCAGCAGGCTCCAGAACGTGCGCAAGCCAGCCTGCGGCGCCAGTACACCACGATACAGTCCCCACTTGCTCAACACTGGGTACAGCGCGGAGGCGATGCAACCGAAGAAAAAAGCCAGTTCACCAACGCCAAACTTCAGTTCCGCGAGGTCTCCATTGTTTTCGGCTAGCGCCAGCCCCAGCGCTCCGAACGCGCCCAGCGCGAGGATCGCCAACAGCCGGCCTGCAGGCCGCTCGACACCCAAACCACGGCCGAGGCAGTAGGCCAGCAAAGGCACGCTGACGAACAGCGTAGCCATCGACAGTGCGCTGATGCGGTGCGCGGCCCAAAACATGGTTCCGAAGAAGCCCGCCAGGCTCAGGCCCATCAGCGCATATAGCAACAAGCCCGGAAAGCTCGGCCAGCGCTTGCTTTGGCGTAACACCAATGGCAGTAACGCCAGCGCGGCAATGCTGAAACGAAAGGCTGTCAGCAGCAGCGGCGGCAGTCCTTCGCTCATCAGCCCTACCGCGGGAAAGGACAAACCGACGAACAATGCCCACAGCAGCATGCCCAGGTGCGCACGAGTGATGCCACGCTTCGCCTCAGTCATCGCCCTTCTCCAGTGTCAGCAGCAGTGTGCGCAAACCATTCGCCAAGGCCTGTTTTTGTTGCTGATCGAGCGGCGCCTGCATGCGGTGCAGGGTTGCCAAGTACTCATCCAGACAGCCGAGCAACACGGTCTGCCCTTGGTCGCTGAGCCGTATCAGTAGGCTCCGGCGGTCGTCCGGATTAGGAACGCGCTGGATCAGACCGGCTTCCTCCAGACGGTCGAGCCGATTGGTCATGGCGCCCGAACTGAGTACGGCGGCATGGCGCAAGGCATTCGGGGTTAGTCCTTGCGGTTGACCGCTGCGATAGAGGGTTGCCAGCAGATCGAACTCGCCATCATGCAGACCATGCTTGCGAAACACCGCAGCGATACGACGGTTCAGGTATTTTGAAAGCCGGTATACCCGCGTGAAAATCGCCATCGGCGATGCGTCGCCTTCGGGACGTACGTTGTGCCACTGAGCGAGCACACCGTCGACATGGTCATCAGAGGCGGGTCTGCGCATGAATAGCTCCAGCAAAAGAATCTTTACGTAAAGCTAAATAGATGCAATGCGAAAGGCAAGCGTTGACGCCGCTTGAGGATGGACAAGCCGACGGGTGACGCTCAGTCACTGAGCGCAACCGGATGCCGCGAGCTATCGCAGTTCGGAGGGGGAGTTGCGGACGATCTTGATTGAATGCGTGAGCGCTGGCTTGCGCGTGACACTGATGGCCTTGCGCGTCACCGTGTCGATGGTGATGTTCCAGAATCCGGTATTTGGCACCTTGATCTTCGCTGGAAACTTGTCGAAAGCACCGCCGTGATAGGCATGACGACCGCCGTTCTTGAAGCTACGAAAATTTTTGTCGTTCATGAGACGGATATTGCAGGGCTGCGAACATTCGATGATCACAAAGTCGTCTTCGTTGAGGTGTTCGCGCTGGTGAATGAACTTCATGTGCCGCTCCGGACCACGTTTCTGGCAAAGACGAAGATTACCATGCACGCACTCGCGGCTGGGCGCGCCGAGCCTACTCTTCTTTGACACAATAGCCTGCACAGTCGGCTCTGACGCGTAAGGGCCACACTCACCCTGCTGATCAAGGATCCTTCTGCATGCCTGCGGCGACCCTTTCCGTTGATGCCGCATCGCCCGTTGCCCGCCGCGCCACCCGCGTCGGTTTTTTCATGGCCGGGTTCGGCCTGTCTGTGTGGGCGCCGCTGGTCCCGTATGTGCGTGAGCGCATCGAGATGAGCGACGCGCTGTTCGGCACGCTGCTGCTATGCATCGGCATCGGCTCGTTGACCTGGATGCCGCTGTCCGGGTTATTCGTTACCCGCTGCGGCATTCGCCCGGTCGTGCTCTTCAGCATCGTGCTGTTGCTTTTCGCCCTGCTCGGAATGGCCCTCACCGAGTCGATCTGGGTTCTCGCTCTGGCGCTGTTCTGCTTCGGTGGCAGCCTCGGGGTTATCGATGTAGTGCTCAATATCCAGGGCGTGCTGATCGAGCGCGACACCGGCAAGCGGCACATGTCGAATTTCCATGGGATGTTCAGCCTGGGCTCGATCTGCGGCGCGCTGGCACTCACTGTCGCGCTGACTTCTGGCCTTGCTCCTGCAACCGGCACGCTGCTTATGATCGCCGTGATCGCATTGGCGAACTTCGCCGTGGCGTCCGGGTTTCTACGGGACAAGGCGCCAGCCGGCGGAGTCACCTTCATTCGTCCCACCAGCATGGTGCTGCTGGTCGGTGCCCTGTGTTTCGTGGTCTACCTGGCCGAAGGTGCGGTGCTTGACTGGAGCGCCCTCTACCTCACCGAGTACAAGGCATTGGAAACCGCCAAGGGCGGACTGGGTTATGCAAGCTTCGCCCTGATGGTCACCATTGGCCGTTTCGCTGGGGCGCCGGTAGTAAACAGCCTGGGCACAGCGCGCGTGATCGGCTTCGGCGGACTGTTGGCCGGGATCGGCATCGGCTTGAGCATCGCCACCGAACATTGGGCACTCGCCCTTCTCGGCTACGGTTTGTGCGGCCTTGGCTGCGCCAATGTCTCGCCAGTGTTGATCTCCTCGCTCAGTCGGCAGCAGGGCATGCCGGTACATCAGGCCATCACGGCAGCAACCACCATCGGTTTCGCTGGCGTTCTGGCCGGCCCGGCGGTAATTGGAGTGATTGCTCACTATGGTTCCCTGACCCTCGCCTTTGGCCTGCTTGCTGTGCTTTTGTTCGCACTCGCGCTGGGCAGTCGTCGCTTCAAGGAATGAGCTCGACAGGAGAGTACGGTAGCTGCTGGCTCCACCTCGCTACAGACCGGGTCTCGGTGTTTGGCTAGAATGCGCGCCCTATGCGCATCCAAGACATTCATCAGCTGCTTGCCGAGATCGGCGCCAAGCCCGTCCATATTGGCCGGATCACGCGTGCCTGGCTCCAAGGCCAGGCGCTGGATGCCGGGACTCGGCATCAGAAAACAGAAGACTTTCTGCCAATGTCGGTGCGTAACGGCCTGCCTGCGATCGGCGAAGCCGTTGAGAGGCTGGTCCAGCTGCGCTCCGAACACCCCGGCGGCGATGGCTCCGTCCGCTTGCTGGTGGCGCTGGCGGACGGACAGATGGCTGAAAGCGTGCTCTTGCCTCGCGACGGTTTGTGCGTTTCGAGTCAGATCGGCTGCGCGGTCGGGTGCGTGTTCTGCATGACAGGCAAGAGCGGCCTGTTGCGTCAGCTTGGCAGCGCCGAGATCGTCGCCCAGGTTGCTCTCGCGAGGCGCTTCCGCCCGGTGAAGAAGGTGGTGTTCATGGGCATGGGTGAGCCGGCGCATAACCTCGATAACGTGCTCGAAGCCATCGATCTGCTGGCCACCGATGGCGGCATCGGCCACAAGAATCTGGTGTTCTCCACCGTTGGCGACCCGCGCGTGTTCGAGCGTTTGCCTCAGCAGAAGGTGCGACCCGCGCTGGCGCTATCGCTGCACAGTACCGATGCAGCGCTGCGTCGCGAGCTGCTTCCGCGGGCGCCCGCGTACGACCCTGCCGAATTGGTCGAGCTGGGCGAGGCCTATGCACGCCTGGTCGACTATCCGATCCAATATCAGTGGACGCTACTCAAAGGCATCAACGACAGCCAGGACGAGATGGACGGCATCATCCGCCTGCTCAAGGGCAAGTTCGCGATCATGAACGTGATTCCCTACAACAGCCTCAACGATGACGAATTCCAACGCCCCGCCGCCGACCGCATCCACCAGATCATGCGCTACCTGCACCAGAACGGCGTGCTGACCAAGGTGCGCAATTCGGCCGGGCAGGATATAGATGGCGGTTGTGGACAGCTGCGCGCGCGCGCCGAGCGAGCCATCCGTACGCGCGGACGGCCGGCGGAATACCCCCTGCCAGAGCGCGCGACTGAACCTCCAAGCCGCCTTTAGTGTCGTAGCGCATTGCCCGCTCAAAGTCTGGGCGGGCATCAGCCCCCCCGCGCAACCGGCCACCATCGCAGCCTGATTCAGGCTCGCTCGAGAACAGCATGAACACATTGGCACAGCTCAAACGCGGCGAACTGACCGGCGTCACGCGGCTGAAACTATCGGAACAGCTGGAAACTTTCCCCAGCGAAATCTTCGACCTGGCCGATAGCCTGGAAATACTTGATCTCTCCGACAACCGGCTCAGCCAGTTGCCCTCCAATCTGTGGCGACTGCATAAGCTGCGCATCCTTTTCTGCTCGAACAACCTATTCACCGAAGTGCCGGTAGGGCTCGGCAAATGTCCCGAGCTGGAAATGATCGGATTCAAAGCCAACCGTATCCGCCATCTCCCAGCCGAGGCGCTGCCGCCTGCGCTACGCTGGTTGATTCTTACCGACAACCGGCTCGAATCGGTACCTGACGAGATTGGGCGTTGCACCCGGCTGCAGAAACTGATGCTGGCCGGTAATCAGCTGCGAACGCTGCCCGAAACCCTGTCTAGCTGCAGCCGCCTGGAACTGCTGCGCATCGCCGCCAATCGTCTGCCTGCCCTGCCCGACTGGCTGTTGGCGATGCCTCGACTGACCTGGCTGGCCTTTGCCGGCAATCCCTTCAGCGACACAATCGAGGCAGATACCTTGGCGCAACATCCCCAACCACCGATCGACCGCAGCCAGATTGTCCTGGGTGAGGTGCTCGGCCAGGGAGCCTCGGGCATCATCCATAGAGCCAACTGGCAGCGCGCCGGCCAGGCGCCACGGACCATGGCGGCCAAGCTATTCAAAGGCACCCTGACCAGCGATGGCCTCCCGCATAGCGAGATGGCCGCCTGCATCGCGGCAGGTGAGCATCGCAACCTGATCGGTATCGCCGGCCCGCTGGAGAAGCGCGCCGAAGAGCCATCCGGCTTGCTGATGGAGCTCATCGATCCTTCGTATCAGGTTCTCGCGGGGCCGCCATCCTTCGCCAGCTGCACGCGTGACTGTTACGAGCAGGAGCGCCGCTTTTCCGCCCGGCAAGTGCTACGCATCGCAGCGGGTGTGGCCTCGGCGGTTAGCCATCTACACCAACGCGGCATTCTTCACGGTGATTTATATGCTCACAACTTATTGGTCGACCCGATCGGCAGAGCCTTGCTAAGCGACTTCGGCGCCGCCTCCTTCTATACCCCGCAAAGCGAGCTAGGTCAGGCGCTCCAACGGCTCGAAGCCCGAGCGTTCGGCTGCTTGCTTGAAGAACTGCTGGAGCGCTGCGATTTGACCGATGACGAACCGGATCTCGCACGGCTTTGCAAGATCCAGCGCCAATGTATGCTCGACGACCCAGCGCAACGCCCGGCCTTCAGCGAAATGAAGCGCGAACTGGAAACAATCGGCCAGGCGAGCCCCGTTACGGCCGGCTAGTTGCATAAGAGTTCCTCCTATTCACTGGACCGACGGCAACCTGACGCTATGCTCCCTTCCGAACCTGGCTCCTCCGATACTCCCGTTCGCTCTTCGGCCACCGATAATGCCGCCGCGCTCAAGCACGACCCATTCATCATTGGCCTGAAGCAGCGCCTGCCCGAAGAGCTGCGAGAAAGCTTCACCGACGAGCAGCTGGCGGGGCTTCGCAGCGCTTTTGCCACGCGTCCATGGGGGCGGCACAAAGTCGATTGGCGTGGCACCTTCAGCCTATGGAGCAACCAGTACTATTTCGTGCTGGTCGGAGGTCACAACAAGCGCAACTTGTCTCGCGGACAACGCAACCTATCGCTAGCGGCGAAGGCCAGCGCGATCACGATGTTCCTGCTCTTCTCCGTTCTGCTGGGAATGGTGGCGCTGTACCTGCTCAAGTCAGCACTTGGTATCAATCTACTGCCGAACCATTCGCTCGGCCTGTGGGACTGGTTCAAGGGCTGACACTGAACCACGCAGCGACCGCCGTCATTCGCCGATCAGGATGAGTTTGCCGGTGGCGGGATCACGGTAGACCTGCCCGACGCTTTCCAGCCCTTTGCCGGAGTCACCCTCGACGCTGTCTGGCAGGCGCGGCAGTTCGCGCCCGCGCTCAACGGCAACGGGTTGCCTGGCGGCTTCGAGCTGTTCGAGCAGGTCGGTCTGCGCCACCAGGGCGGCGATCAGGCCACAGGCGAATACCAGCACCACGTCGACCATATTGGCCAAGGGTCCCAGCGGGTCGTCATCGCCTGCAGCAAAGCGGCTAGAGCGCCACCGTCGACTCACTGTCGCGCTCCTCTGCCGCTTCGACCTCATCCAGTAGCTCGTCATACCAGCGCCGCCGCAAGCGACCGAGCGCAAAGCCGCCCACCCCGATCAGCAACCCGAGCACGGTGGTGTCGAAGGCCACCCGCATCGCGACACTGAGTATCTGCACATTGCCGTCGCCGAGCGCCGCCAAGCCTGGACCGAGCGGTATCAACGTGCCCATCAGGCCGAGCATCGGTCCGACGCGGGCGACCAGATCGGCACGGTCAAGTCGCCGCCGTGCCCGCCGCTCGATTTCTCCCACCGGCAGCATGCGCCAGCGCCGTAGCCCGCCAAACCGCTCTCCGGCTGCAACGCCCGAGTCGCAGATCACCGCGGCCAGGAGCCCGAACAGCGCCCACGTCACTGGCTGCAGGAGCCAACCAACCAGGAGGTGCAACCAACTGAACAACCGATCATCAAGCATGCTCAAACGCCTCCCCTTGACGGCGCTCCGCGACCACGCCAGACGCCGAGGCTCAGCAGCGATAGCACCATCAGCGAGGCCAGCCACAGGTACTGGCTGGCGCTTGCATCGCCCTCCCCTTGCGCCTCGGACTGATCGACCGGCCGCTCCGCTGCCTCGGGCTGGATCTCGCTGATGCTGCTAGGTGCCTTCACGCTCGGTTGCGGCTCGCGGCTGGCCGCATCCAGGCGCGCCTGCAAAGCATCCCGGACGCTCGGGGTCAGCTGTGGCAACAACCACTCGATCATTGGATGATCGGGTCGGGTGTGGCCGCTGCCAGGCAGTCCGTTCGCGGACACCAGCGTGGCGAAGGCATCAGCCAGCTCCCGTCGGGTCTGCTCATCGGCCTGCCAGAAGCCCTTGTGGATGGCCACCAGCATGATCGCCAGCATGTTGGTCTTCACATGCACGTTTGCGCCCTGCTCGAGAAACGAGTCGATCCCCAGTTCGTACCGATCATCGAGGTACACCGCCTTGACCTCCTCCCAGGCTCTGCCCTGGATGATGTCCGGATTGGTGACCTGCCAGCCCCAGAGGTACTCGAGGAATTCGCTGCCCATGGTGCGTGCGCCAGCATAGTCGTGCTGCATAAGCGCCTTGATCCAGGCCGGATTGAGGAAGCGCCCTCGGAGCTCCGCCAACAAGGCTTGCTGCAACGGCTCCAGGCGCACCTTGGCTGGATCGTTGTGCCAGCTGACGAAGTTCTCGGGAGCCTGGCCGGCCAGGTGCTCGACGGCCAGGCTCAGGCCGCCGAGGTAATCGAACGCATCATTGTTGTCCATCAGCCCGTAGAGATTGCTGGAACGTCCGAGATAGGTGCGGGTGACCTGCTTCAAGCCATCCTCGAACACCGCCTGGACCGGCTCGCCGTTGTGCTGCAGGCCATAGGCATGGCCCATCCGGTTGATGTAGCTGCGCGCCAGCTCACCACGATCCTGCCAACTGCCGGAGCGTTCGACGAGCGTGTTGATGCCAGCACCATAGGTCCCCGGCGCCACCCCAAACAGGCGCAGTGCCGACAGGCTCCCGGCCTGCTTGGCATCGGCGCCGCCGTCCAGTCGGCGTGCCGCGTCCGTTACCCAGTTGGCGGCGATCCGGTTCTGTGAAAGCGGCTCATTACCACCAGTCGCCAGCGCACCGATTGGCTGCAAGGCAGCATCCAGGGCGATGCGCAGGGCGGGAAAATCCCGGCGGATGGTGTTGCTGGCGCCGTCCAGCGCTAGCAACACACCGCGTTCGAGCAGCGCGAGCTGATCGGCATATAGGTCCCGAAACAGGCCAGAGGTGGTGAACATCAGGTCGCGGCGTTCGCGGCCCTCCTCAAGCGGTACCCGTTTGATCCCTTCGACGATCCCGCGACTGTTCCAGACCGGCTCGACGCCGAGCAGATCGAGACCGAACGCAACCATGGCGCCTTCGTCTCGTACCGTGTCGGACGCCCACAGAATGACCGCTTCACGGCCGCCCTCCGGCATGGCTCGCTCACGGGCGCGGTCGGCCAGTTCCTGCCCGATCCCCCAACCTATGCGACTCGGCAACAGACTGCTGTCCAGCGCATGGAAGTTGCGCCCCGTGGGCAACGCCTCCGGCGTGCGGATCGGGTCGTTACCCTTGCCCGGCGCAACGAAGCCCCCATCGAGGGCATGGATCAGTGCCTGCATTTCCGCTGCTGGGGAATCGACCAATGCCTGGCGATACTGGGCCTGCCCGGGGCCCATCGACGCCATCAGAGTGTCGACCGCCTCGTCGGTCCATGGCTTGCCGAACACGTGCAGCCCGAGCGGCATGAATCGCTCCTGAATGTTGGTCAGGTAATGGCCAACCTCGTGCACCAGCAGATCATCGTCAACCTGCTCGAAATCGATGCCGCGCGCGGCAAGCGGCCCGGCCATGGAATCGCGCAGCTCGGGTTCCAAGCCGGACTGGCTCACCAGGCGTTTGATCTCTGCGATGGTGGCGCGCCGAGCGGGTCCTTCGGTGCTGCCAGTCCCCGCCTCGAAACTCTCGATCAACTGACGCAGTTTGAGCAGATCGTCGTAGAGCGGCGTCGCTACCAGCGGCGGTGTGAGGTGATCGATCATCACGGCGAGCCCCCGGCGCTTGGCCTGGATGCCCTCACCCACGCCATCGACGATGTAGGGATAGATGCTCGGCAGATCGCCGACAATCTGCATCGGATAATCCTCGGCGCTCAGCCCGGCACGTCGCCGCGGCAGAAACTCGTAGGTGGAGTGGCGTCCAAGGTGCACCAGCGCATCGGCACCGAAGTCATCCCGCAGCCAGTGATAGAAGCCCAGGTACTGGTGCGGCGGCGGGAAGACCAGGTTGGCGTGGAGCAATTCCTCGTCGACTTCCCAGCCTCGCGGCGGCTGCGGACCGAGAAAAATGTTGCCCAGGCGCAGACCGGGGAAAATCATTCGCTCCCCTTGCACCATGACCTGTCCCGGCGCTTCGCCCCAACCACGTAACCCTTCTATTCCCGTAGCCGACAGCGCCCAGATCAGCTCGTCCGCGTCACCCCAGGCGGCCAGCCCGGGCTGCTCCAGTGCTCGCTCGTAGAAGCGTTCCAGCTGTTCGAGCAAATCCAGCGCGCGGGCCCGCGCCGGATGCTCGACGCCATCGAGCACGTGATGCAGCTCGCTCGATCCATCGCGCAAGGTTTGCCTGGCGATATCCAGATGAGATGACTGTAGCGCCCGACGCATCTGCACGTTCCAGTAGCCCAGCGGCCCATGCTCCATTTCTCCCTGCAAGGCTGGTGGCAGCGCACGATACCAACGCAGGTAATCATTGCGGTCGAGCCCGGGCACCTTCCCGGCCATGTCGGCCAGCGCATCCCCTTGCTCGGGCAGGTTCACGCCATGCTCTTGCAGCATGCTCAGCAGTGCCTCGGAGGATGCCGGCAACTCGCCCGTTTCATAGCCCTCGGCCTTGAGGCGCTGCAGGATGGCGAAAAGGGATTGCGGTACGTCCAGATTGTCGGCACCGATGTTGTGACGCCCCGGAGGATGGTTGTAATAGATGATAGCGACACGCTTGTTTCTGTTGGCCTTGCGCTGCAACCGCTGCCAGCGATGGATCCGCGCGGCGATCGCGTCGATTCGGGACGGCAAGGGCTGGCTGAAACCAAAACGGATGCCAGAATTCGGATCGATCTGCGCCGACTCCCATGCAGCCAGCACCATCGGTTGGCTGCTGCCCTGCAGCTCCGGCATGGCCAATTGGTAGTGAACCTTGTCGCGCCCGAGTCCATCGGTGGAAAGCTGCCAGGAGCTCTCGTCACGGTCATCCAGGCGCAGGGCCTTTAGCACTGGCACATCGAGACGTCCGAGCATTTCGGTTGCCTGCTCACGCCCCTCGCCGCCGCCAAGCACGAAGTCCTGCAGCACGACCACGGCGGCCAATGGCGGATGCTCCTCATTTTCCAGCCAGCGCAGCGCTTGCAAGGTGCCGTCGCCCCAGCCGGCGAAAAGGCTGACGCAGGCCATGTCTCGCTGTTGCAGCGTCTGACACAGCGCATTATTGAGATCGGCGTCGCCCCGGCGATCGGCACGGCCGTGATCGATGATCGCAACCAAGCGCTCGCCGCGCCAGACGAGCTCATCAGGCTCGGCGACCCGACCATCCTGATAGAAGCGCAGCGCCGGGCGGGGCTCTGGAGGCAGGATCTGTGCAGAGGGATCGCCCCGCCTGACCAGCCAGCCGAGCAGACGCGCAATATTCTCACTCCCGCCGCCGATCCAGTAACTGCGCGCCTCGATCCACCCGGCCTGATCAGGGTTGGCATCGCCAAGCTCGCGGACCCAGCCGACCAGGTCCTCGCCCGGCTTTTCCGCACCGAGACGTATTGCCTGTTCACGGTCACGGAAGACCGTCTTGCCACCGATACGGCTCATCGCAACCAGCTCCTGGTCGCTGTGCATGATGTAGCGATCACCGGAGCGGTGCGCCTCGATCAACGGACGCAAGCGCTCCACTTCGGGTCCGAACACGCCGACAGCAAGCAGCGTGGCACCGCCGTGCAGCCATTCGGCTACGCTGGCATCGTTCATCTCGCTCAGCTGTTCCGGGGTGCGCGCATCGATGATTTCGTCCGGGTGGCGCTCTTTAAACAAGGCCACAGCCGAGGCGAATTCCGCCGCGCTGTATTGCGAGATGATTGCGTTGATCTGGCCAGCCAAGGCGGGCTGGGCGAGCAGCACCGAAAGCGCTAAACCGACCCAGCGGAAAACGATAGACATGCCCACTCCGTCTCGGGACGCGCGGGCGGCAGAACGGCCGCACAGCCCGTGACAGGCGCAAGGCATTCTGAGGATGTCGCCCACCGCGACAATTCCTGGGGAGTACGGGCTGGTATCGGGCTCGGTCGGAGAATTCGACCCTACCGTTGCGGGGGCAGCATCAGCTTGGCACTGATTTCCCATTTAACCCGGACCTAGACCCGGGCACCGCATACTCCATGAAGGCAGCCGTCTAGCGGCTGACGGCGCGAACCTTACGCGGCGCACAAAGCAAGATCAAGCGACGAACCCTTGCCGCGTTGCACCAACGAGGCTTCGATGCGACGGCGCACTCGATGGTGGCTAGACTTCAGGGCATCCAGGCATACGGGGACAGCCATGAACGACGATAAACAACCCAAACCACTCACGTTGCGGCAGATGTTGCAAAGCGTACTGGCCGGCGCACTCGGTGTGCAGAGCGGCAAGAACCGGGCACGTGACTTTAGTCACGGCAAGCCCAGCCACTTCATCCTGCTGGGGGTGGGTTTCACCGTGGTGTTCGTGCTGGTGATTCTTGGCGTGGTCAAGCTGGTGTTGTACCTCGTGGGGCTGTGATAGCCCCACCCAGGCGTTTATTGATGGCTGACCCAGAAAACCGCCGTCGCAACCGCCAAAAGTATCAGGACGAATATCGCGGCGGCGTCTGCCCTACTGTCGTTACTGCGATGATTGAAATGCTCGGACACGGCTGTTCTCCTTGTTGTTGAGGCTCGCGTTGGTTGCAGTTAAGACCACCAGAGCGAGGCGCTCAAGCGCAGGGGTTTAAATGCTATAAAAGCGGTGTTTCGTTCTAAACATATTCCCAAACATCACTTTTACGCATAAACGCTAACTGGTATCTTGCCGGCCTCCCTCAACGGGTGCGCGGCCGTGCGCGCAAAAAGCTGTAGACAGCCTGAAAAACAGGACATTTATGTACGTATACGACCAGTATGACCAACACATCATCGAGGATCGCGTGCGTCAGTTCCGTGATCAGATTCGCCGCTACCTAGCGGGCGAACTGACTGACGCGGAACTGCTGCCTCTTCGCCTGCAGAACGGCCTGTATATTCAGCGCTACGCGCCGATGCTACGCATTGCCGTGCCCTATGGGCTGTTGTCGTCTACCCAGATTCGCAAGCTGGCTGATATCACTCGCAAGTATGATAAGGGCTATGCCCATATCAGTACCCGGACCAACGTCCAGCTCAACTGGCCCGAGCTGGAGGATGTACCGGACATTCTCGCCGAGCTGGCTACTGTGCAGATGCATGCCATCCAGACCAGCGGCAACTGCATTCGTAACACCACCACCGATCAGTTCGCCGGTGTGGCCAAAGACGAATTGGTTGATCCGCGCCCCTGGTGCGAAATTATTCGGCAGTGGTCGACGTTCCATCCGGAATTTGCCTTCCTGCCGCGCAAGTTCAAGATTGCGGTAAACGGTGCGGTGAGCGATCGCGCCGCTATCGAGGTGCACGATATTGGCCTCGAAGCGGTGAAGAACGATGCCGGTGAGCTGGGTTTCCGCGTGTCGGTGGGTGGCGGCCTCGGCCGTACGCCGATTGTCGGCAGCTTCATCAATGAATTTCTGCCCTGGCAGCACCTGCTGACCTATCTCGACGCCATCCTGCGCGTTTATAACCGCTACGGCCGTCGCGACAACAAGTTCAAGGCCCGGATCAAAATCCTGGTGAAGGCGCTCACGCCTGAAGTGTTTGCCGAGCGCGTCGAGGCCGAGTGGTCCTATCTGAAGGATGGTCCGAACACCCTGACCGACGCTGAAGTCGAGCGCATCAGCAAGTTCTTCATCGACCCGACTTACAAGACCCTGGAAGACCAGAGCGCTGTCCTGGCTCGACTCGATTCCGAGCATCCCGGCTTCGCCCGTTGGCGCCAGCGTAACGTGGTGGCACACAAGAAGCCCGGGTATGCAGCCGTCACATTGTCCCTGAAGAGTACCGGGGTGGCACCCGGCGATGTAACCGACAAGCAGCTCGATACCATCGCTGACTTGGCCGATCGCTACAGTTTCGGTGAGGTGCGCAACTCCCACGAGCAGAACATGATCCTCGCGGATGTCGAGCAATCGCATCTGTTCGAACTGTGGAACGAGCTGCGCGAACTCGGTGTTGCGACACCGAACATCGGCCTGCTGACCGATATCATCTGCTGCCCTGGCGGTGACTTCTGTTCCCTGGCCAACGCCAAGTCGATTCCCATTGCCGAAGCCATCCAGCGCCGCTTCGATGATATGGATTATCTGTTCGACATCGGCGATATCGACCTGAACATCTCCGGCTGCATGAATGCGTGCGGACACCACCACGTGGGTCACATCGGTATTCTCGGCGTGGACAAGAAAGGCGCCGAGTTCTATCAGGTTTCGCTCGGAGGCAGCTCCGGCCGCAACGCTAGCCTTGGCCAGATTCTCGGGCCGTCCTTCGCTCAGCACGTAATGCCCGACGTCATCGAAAAGGTCATCGGCGTCTATGTGGAGCAACGTACAGAAGATGAACAGTTTCTCGACACTTTCCGCCGTATCGGGATCGACCCCTTCAAGGAGCGCGTCTATGCAGCGAATCATTAAGGATGGTCAGGTCATCGACGAGACCTGGCATCTGCTGCCCAAGGACGTAACCCTTGACGGTTTGTCCAACTGCGACGATCTGATCGTTCCGTATCAGCTGTGGCTTGATCATGCCCATGCGCTGAAGGCTCGCGATGGCGGGCTGGGGATCTGGCTGGATTCCGACGAAGCCGTGGAAGAGATCGCTGGCGATCTGGAGCGCTTTCAGGTCATCGCCCTGAACTTCCCGGCCTTCACGGACGGTCGGCATTACTCCAGTGCACGCCTGCTGCGCGAGCGTTACGGCTACAAAGGCGAGATACGCGCCATCGGCGACGTACTGCGCGATCAGCTGTTCTACATGCGTCGCTGCGGTTTTGACGCCTTTGCGGTGCGTCCCGACCGCGACCCGTATGAAGCACTGGAAAGCTTGAAGGATTTCTCCGTCACCTACCAAGCTGCCGTTGACGAGCCGCTACCGCTGTTCCGCCGGCGACAAGGCTGATTCGGCGGTTGTCGAAACAAAAAACCCGCCTTTCGGCGGGTTTTTCATTCACTGGTACATCCAGAAGTTCGGATGCTCGATGTTCGCACCTTCGGTCGACTGCTTCTTGCCGAAGGCTTCCCTGATTTTTTCTGCCAGTGCTTTCATGACCGATTCCTGCTGCTGCGTTGAAGTAGCGTTAGCTTCCCTCGATCGCCCATCGCAGCGAAATCGGTTTTGGCTATGCCTTCAATAGCAAGCACAACGATAATCGCGCCTGAACAAACCAGCCGTTCAATCGAGCCGGACCAGCATCCTTCCGGTCTGCTGGCCGGCCAGGATTCGCTCGATAGCCATAGGCAATTGCTCCAGCGAAATTTCCTGCACCAAGTCCTCAAGATTCGATAACTTCCATTGCAAAGACAGCTTGTCCCACATTGAAGCCTTCACAACCAATGGAATTTCCACCGAGTCGACTCCAAGCAGATTCACGCCGCGCAGAATGAACGGCAGCACGCTAGCCTGGAAACCCGTTCCGGCGGTCAGGCCGCAGCAGGAGACGCTGGCGCCACGCTGCAACGACTTGACGACATTAAACAGAATGTCGCCGCCGACGGTATCGATCGCCCCCGCCCATTGCTCCTTAAGCAACGGTTTCTCGGTGCCTGCCTGAAGCGCACTGCGCTCGATGACCTGTTTGGCCCCCAGCTTGGTAAGGAAATCGGCCTGATCCGCCTTCCCGGTCACAGCGGTCACGTTGTAACCAAGACGCGACAACAAGGCGACCGCAATGCTACCGACACCACCGGTAGCGCCGGTCACGAGCACTGGTGCATCGACCGGCTCGAGACCGGCCTGCTCAAGCTTGTCCACACAAAGCGCAGCGGTAAGGCCAGCTGTGCCAAGGGCCATAGCTTCACGCAGGGAGAGCCCGGCTGGACGCTTGATCACCCATGCCGCAGGTACCCTAATGAACTGGCCGAAACCGCCCGCGGTGTTCATCCCAAGGTCGTAGCCGGTAGTGATAATCTCATCGCCTTCGGAAAACTCCGAGATGCTTGACTCGACAACTGTGCCAGCCGCATCGATGCCCGGCGTGTGCGGGAAGTTGCGGGTCACGCCGCGATTACCGCTGGCCGACAGAGCGTCTTTGTAGTTCAACGATGAATAGCTAACGCGAATCAGCACTTCTCCTGCCGGCAGTTCGCTGGTGTCTCGCTCGATAATGCGTGTTTCGAAACGGCCGTTCGCATCCTCGTTAGCTTGTAGCGCCCTGAACGTACTCATCACTTGCCCCTTATTGCCAGAATCGTTGTTCGTTAAGTCGCGTCCAACCTTTCAGCACGCCATGCTCCAGAGTGGCGCTGACCGCCATGCCGAAGCGTTCGGGAAGGCTTTTTTTCTCGGCGTAATGCAGCTGGAATAGGTCCGCTTCACGGGCCCGCGCGGCCAGGTACTCGTCGCTGGTTTTCAGCTCATCGACGAGCTGCTTGCCAAGTGCCGCGATGCCTAGCCAGACCTCACCGGTAGCGACATCATCGATGGACAACTGTTGGCGATAGCGGGCGACGAAATTCTTGAATAGCTCGTGAGTGGTTTCCAGATCGTCCTGAAATTTCTCGCGGCCCTTTTCGGTGTTCTCACCAAAGATGGTCAGGGTGCGCTTGTATTCCCCGGCAGTCAGCACCTCAACATCAACGTCATGCTTCTTCAGCAGTCGATGAACATTGGGCAGTTGCGCAACGACCCCGATGGAGCCGAGGATCGCGAAAGGAGCGCTTAGAATCTTTTGCCCGATACAGGCCATCATATAGCCGCCACTTGCCGCAACCTTGTCGACGCACACTGTCAGCGGCACGCCTGCATCGCGGATGCGAACCAGCTGTGACGCAGCGAGCCCATAACCGTGGACCATGCCCCCGCCGCTTTCCAGCCGCAAAACAACCTCGTCCTGCGGCGTTGCCAGGGTCAGCAGTGCGGTAACTTCGTGACGAAGGTTTTCAACCGCAGATGCCTTGATATCCCCATCGAAATCGAGCACGAAAACCCGCGGACGATTTTCCGGGCTTTTCTTCGCCAGCTTGGCCGCCTTGGCTTCACGCTTGCGCTGCAGCTTTAGCTGGTCCTTGTCGACCAGAGACTGCTCGAGACGCTCACGCATCGCTTTATAGAAGTCATTGAGCTTGTGGACTTCCAAGTGACCACACGCCTGTTTGGTTCGGCCGCGCCGTAGCGAGGCAAGCGCGATCAATACCACCAGAACGGCGGCTACCAGCGTAACGGTCTTCGCCAGAAAGCTTGCATAGTCAGCAAGAAATTCCACAGATCCTCCTCGGTTGCTATGGTCGCCAGCAGAAACCCGACTTGGCGTAAACCGGCCAAGCATACCGATTTCACGGGCGTCTGAGCCAGCAGAACCCAATTCAAACAAACGTATGATTTATCGTTGACACTCTAAGACTATCCCCCTACCCTCGCGAAAAACAGGGTCCCGGAGTTGAGCATGGGCAGTATCTACCTGATCAGGCATGGTCAGGCATCGTTTGGCGCTGAAAACTACGATGTCCTCTCTCCGCTTGGCTTTCAGCAATCAGCTGCCCTGGGCGATTATCTGAAACAGCTGGGTGTTCGCTTTGACCACTGTGTAAGTGGTGAGCTGAACCGGCAACGGGACACGGCCAAGGCAACCCTCGAGCGGATGGCCTTCCCCCAGCAAAGCCAATTGTCCGCCATAGAGATTGATTCGGCCTTCAATGAATTTCGGGCTGATGAAGTGATACGTGCGCATATGGATGATCTGCTAGCCGTTGAGCCCCAGGCCATGCAGATATTTAGCAACGCAGCCAACCATCGAGCCGAGTTTCAACGCCTGTTCACATACATTATCCACCGGTGGGTATCCGGGGAGCATGAGAAGGAAGGCCTGGAAAGCTGGGCCAGTTTTGTCGACCGCGTCCAGGCTGGGTTGCACCGATTGCTCGATCAGGCAGACAGAAAAGACCACATTGCCGTTTTCACGTCTGGCGGGACCATCACGGCACTGCTTCAATTGATCATCGGTGTGCCACCCATCAAGGCATTCGAGCTGAACTGGCAGATAGTTAATACCTCACTCAGCCGGCTGAAGTTTCGCGACCGGGACCTGGCGCTGGCTTCGTTCAATAGTCATGTACATCTGGAACTGCTGAAAAATCCCGAGCTCATCACCTATCGATAAGCTCCAATCAACTGCGGCCAAGGCTGCGCGTTTTCCACGACAACAAAGGGACATATCCGATGAGCAACGTCGACGAAACCATCCAAGGCATGAAGGCCAAGTTCAACCCAAGTGCTGCGGCCGGCCTGGATCTGGTTTTCCAATTCAATATCACCGATGCGGAAAACTATTATCTGGTCGTGAAAGACGGCACCTGTGAGTTCCATAAAGGCGAATCGGCCGATGCCAACGTAACGTTGATCATGGACAGTGAAACCATGCAGGGCGTTATCAGCGGCGAGACCGATGGCATGCAAGCGTTCATGGCAGGAAAGCTGCGCGCCGAGGGCGATATGATGCTCGCGCTGAAGCTGAGCGAGCTGTTCCCGGCCTGATCTGCCGAGATACAACGAAAACCGAAGTCTTTCGACTTCGGTTTTTTTTATGCGCTTTTGACGAACTTCGAACCATAACGCACCTTGATTACCTAGCAACACCCCGACCTATAGAGACCGACTTTGCTTGGTGATGCATGGGAGCCCCATTAGATTTACGGCGCCGGACAGTCAGTTGGCACCGTAGCCGATAAAGCTGCTGCTCAGGACAGTTCATCGAGGCATTGATTACAAGAAGGACAAGCATGGCGCTAACTGATCAGACCAGCCGTATACGCGAAGGCGAAGAATTGCCTACCGAGGTCATCGACCAATACCTCAAGGCTCACATTCCTGAACTGGAAGGCACGCCGACCATTTCGCAGTTTCCCGGTGGCGCGTCCAACCTGACGTACCTGCTGGAATATCCGAAACAGGAATTGGTGCTCCGTCGCCCGCCGTTCGGTCATAAAGCAAAGTCCGCGCACGATATGGGCCGGGAATACCGAATCCTCAATCAGCTCAACGCGGGTTTTCCATACTGTCCGAAGGCTTATGTGCATTGCACTGACGAGACGCTCATCGGTGCCGAGTTCTACGTCATGGAGCGTGTCAAGGGCATCATCTTGCGTGAGGACATGCCCGCCGAGCTCGGCATTACTCCAGAGCAGACCGCCGCGCTGTGCAAGAGCTTCATCGACAAGTTCGTCGACTTGCACAACGTAGACTACAACGCCTGCGGCCTGGGTGGCCTGGGCAAACCGGAAGGCTATGTGCAGCGTCAGATCACCGGCTGGATCGATCGTTACGAGCGCGCGATCACGTCCGATGCACCCGGTTGGGAGACTGTAAAAGTCTGGCTGCGGGACAAGATGCCGGCGGACCATCACAAGCCCGGTATCGTCCATAACGACTACCGTTTCGACAACGTCATCCTCAGTCCGGACAACCCTATGGAGATCATCGGTGTCCTGGATTGGGAGATGACTACCGTTGGCGATCCGCTGATGGATCTGGGCAACACACTTGCCTATTGGATCGAAGCGACGGATCCGCCGCCCATGCAGCTGATCCGCAAGCAGCCCAGCAATGCTCCCGGCATGCTGACGCGTAAAGAATTCGTCGACTATTACGCCGAACGTGCCGGCATACGCATCGATAACTTCGACTATTACTACACCTACGGTCTGTTCCGACTGGCGGCGATCGTGCAGCAGATCTACTACCGCTATTTCCACGGCCAGACCCAGGACAAGCGCTTCGCCAAATTCGTGCAAATGAACGCCCTGCTCGAACAAGCAAGCTTGCGGGTCATCGACAATTCGAAGCTGTAGTACAGCTCACCAAGAGGGAACCATTCCATGAGCAAAACCACCCTGTTCGACCTGGATGGCAAGATCGCTTTCGTCTCCGGTGCCAGTCGTGGCATTGGCGAGGCCATTGCCAAATTGCTCGCCCAGCAAGGCGCCCACGTCATTGTTTCCAGTCGCAAGATCGAAGGCTGCCAGGCGGTCGCCGATGCCATCGTTGCGGCCGGCGGCAAGGCGACTCCGGTAGCCTGCCACATCGGTGAGCTGGAGCAGATCCAAGCGGTCTTCGCTCAGATCCGCGAGCAATTCGGCCGATTGGACATCCTGGTCAACAACGCAGCAACCAACCCGCAGTTCTGCCATATCCTGGATACCGATGTCTCGGCCTTCCAGAAAACCGTCGACGTAAATATCCGCGGTTATTTCTTCATGTCCGTCGAGGCTGGCAAGCTGATGCGCGAGCATGGCGGCGGTAGCATCATCAATGTCGCCTCCATTAACGGTGTGACGCCAGGCAACTTCCAGGGAATTTATTCGGTCACCAAAGCTGCCGTGATCAATATGACCAAGGCCTTCGCCAAGGAATGCGCACCGCAGGGAATCCGTTGCAATGCGCTACTCCCGGGCCTGACCGACACGAAGTTCGCCTCGGCACTGGTCAAGAACGACTCCATCCGTGAAGAAGCGCTGCGCCATATTCCGCTGCACCGCGTCGCCGATCCCAGCGAAATGGCCGGCGCCGTTCTGTATTTGGCCAGCGATGCGTCGAGCTACACCACCGGCCTGTCGCTCAACGTGGACGGTGGTTATCTAGCCTGATCCGCCTGTTACGAAGAAAGGGAACCCTCGGGTTCCCTTTCTTCGCCTATACACGCCGTGCCGCTACCAATCCTTCATTGCCTGCTCGGCTGCGGCGTTTACCGGTTTCGCCAGCAGTCCCGTGGGTGCCATCTCCACTGTGTATTCTGCGCCATCTGCGATAGGCAGGTAGCTAAGCCGTCGGGGCTCCGCCTCGATGATCAGCGAGGCGCACTGGCAACGCTGCAGCCACGCCCAGAAATCCACTCCGACCTGGCTATGCCCGAGCTCTACATTAGGATGGCTAGCCTGATCCTGTTGCTCGACGGCGAGGTACCGTCCGGAGAGTTCCTCCAGCCGATAGCCGGGCTCCAATCCGATTAGCGTTGCCAGACCCTTCCAATGAAGCGTCCGCAGATCAAGTTGCCAGAGATCGCCTTCCAGCGTGACAAAGCGGATTTGCCGGCCCTCTTCCACCTTAACTTGGTAGCGCTGCTGGCCATCGGCCCGAAAGGACAGCGAAGCCAACGGCGCGCCTTGAGAAAGGGGTCGATAGGTCGTGACATCCCAAGCGATCAAGCCAATCAGGCCACCTAGTGCAAGGACCAACATGCCGATGGTGCCGCGCAGCCAGCCCAGCAACCAGTGTCCGCTGGCCAGCATGCGCACCGCTATCAATACGGTAATCAATGCGAGTGAAGCAACAACCACCGCGAGCCCCAGGTATTGCATCGACCGAGCTTCCCATAAATTTTCGACGAAATATTATCGACAGGCCCCGGTAGGGAGGCCAGCGCCATATCGGAACACTGCAGGCGAGTCGACATTCCGCGTCCGCGCTCTCGACAAGCCATACCCACCAACGCCGCCGATGCCAGCTCACCATTGGCTTGCGGCAGCGCAAGCGGCATCATGCGGCGCCTGTCTTCGCCGATCCGCCCATGAGTGAAACGCCATGCCGATGCTTGAATTTGCCACGGATCCGCTCGTACTAGCCGCCCTGATGGCCGTTGCCTTTCTTGCGGGGTTCATCGATGCAATCGCGGGCGGGGGCGGTCTCTTGACACTGCCGGCACTGCTCACTGCTGGCTTACCACCACACCTGGTGCTCGGCACCAACAAACTGTGCGCAACCTTCGGCTCGGCCACAGCGAGCTTCACCTTCTATCGCCGCAAGCTGTTCGATCCTCGTCAATGGCGTTTCGCACTCGTGGCCACCGCGACCGGGGCGGCGCTGGGCGCCGGTTTGGCACATCTGATCCCAGCTCAATGGCTTAACCAGTTGCTGCCTTTGGTGGTTTTCGCCTGTGGCTTGTATCTGTTAATCGGTCGGGTCCCGGTCACGCCCCTGGCAAATGCGGCACCGATCGCCAATGGCCGGCAATGGCCGCAGGGGCTGATGCTGGGTTTCTACGATGGCGTGGCGGGCCCCGGTACTGGGGCTTTTTGGACCGTTAGCAACATGCTGCTCTATCCGCTCGACCTGCTCAGAGCCAGCGGCGCAGCGCGCAGCATGAACTTCGTCAGCAACGGTATGGCGCTTGCGGTGTTCGTCATCAGCGGGCAGGTCGCCTGGGCACTGGGTATCGGGATGGGACTCGCCTTGATGATTGGCGCCTACCTCGGTGCGCGCACTGCGATCCAGGGCGGATCGAAATTCATCCGGCCGATCTTTCTCGTGGTCGTGCTGGTATTGAGCCTGCGATTAGCCTGGCAGCACTGGGTCGGGACGGCCTGAACGCCGAGCCAGGTACAGATCGATTAGATGGCGTGCGATTGACTTCGAAGCAGGCAGCGCCGGCAGATCATGAATGGAAAACCAGCCAGCATCCTCGATCTCTTCAGGCTGCATCACAATCTCACCCGATGCATATTCCGCGTGAAAGCCCAGCATCAAGGAATGAGGGAATGGCCATCCTTGGCTGCAGATATACCGAGGCTCGTGAATCGACACACCGACCTCTTCATGCACCTCACGTCGGACGCATTGCTCAACCGACTCGCCCGGTTCAACGAACCCCGCCAGCGTGCTGTAGACGCCCGGGGCGAATCGCGGTGAACGTGCCAGCAGTAGCTCATCGCCACGGGTCACCAGAACGATCATGCTCGGCGAAATACGCGGGTAATGATGAATGCCGCAGCTCTCACATTGCATCGCCCGCTCTGTCGGATGCTGGCGCATCGGATTGCCGCAGCTGCCGCAGAACCGATGATGACTGGCCCAGGTGCCAATCTGGGCGGCGAAGCCGAGCATGCGAAACCTGTCGACATCGTCATCCTGCATCATGAATTGACGTAGCCCCTGCCAGCCCGCACTCGGTATATCGACCGGGTAAGCCAGCTCCAGCAGGAACACCGGGTCACCATCGAAGTAACCCAGGCCCTGCTCACTGAGCAATGGCAGATCGAGGCGTTTCAGCCAACCTCTGGGAAACAGCACGCCATTGGCATCTGAGAGAAACCCTTGCTGGCAATGCACGACGGCCCAACCACCGTCACTTGACGGATCGAGCAGCGCCGGCTGCCAGCGCGGGTTCATCAGGCAGCCACCGGAAGGCCCAAGGCCCGAACGCTGTCCGTCGCGAGATCGAGCACGCTTGCGCGCGAATCGTCACGTCGCAGTATCGCGCCGCCGTCGAGGTAATATTCAAGGCTGGTCAGGGCATCGGCCAAGGTTTCGAGCATTTGCTCGGGAGGCATCTGTACGCCCTCGAGCATTTGCTTCTGGATAAAGTCGGCGCACGCGCCGATTAGCTCGGCAGCGCGATCCTGTTCAAGGAAACGTAAACCGCCACGAACCGCCATCAGACTGAAGGGGACATTAGCCAGGTGCAGCTTCTCCCCGTTGGACTCCAAATAGGCTGTGATGGCACGCTTGGCCAACGCCAGGCCGGCAGTCGCTTCCCCGATAACCACGATGCACGCTTCCGTGAGCTGGTGATTGGCGAATGCTTCCGCCTCTTGGCCAGGCTGTGCAGTCTGCAAACGTGTATCACGGCGTTCGCCGCGCTCCAGGCTCGCCACCATGCTCTCGACGTAGAGCACCGCATCGGCCAGCTTCAGCAGCGCCTGCGGACCGGGTGCCTGCTCAGCGCTCCACCCAGACACCACCACCAGTTGCGCGTGCAAAGTACTCGAGGCAGAAGAAAGCCCGACCATTCCCAGGGTTTTCGCCAGCTTGCCCAACAGCGTATGCAGGTTTGCGTACGACTCGACCGGCGCCGTCTGCCGCTCGATGAGGTCCAGTAGGTCCTTGAGGCCTGCGAGTTCCTCACGGATAGCCGAGGACAGGGAGCGCATCACGGCCTGGCCTGGGCCTGCGAGACGCTGGGATTCGTCCTCGAGAAGGTGATCGGTAAAGGGCAGTGAGCCGAGGGAGAAAGTTTCCCTGACCTGAGTTGCCATGGGTCCACTGCTTTCCGCCAGCGCAACCAGGTACAGCAACTCCTTGAGCAGGACACGCGGAGGCTCGTAGCCGGTAATGCTGCTGAGTTGACGAAGCTCCCGGTCGAGCCTGGAGAAAAGCTGCTTGCGCGATTGACGCGGCAGTAACTGGCCATCCAGTTGAGCTTCCAATGCAGCACTACCCAACCAGCACAAGCGACCAGCTGCGGTGTTGGCAAACAGAAGATCCAATCGATTGAGCGCTCGCCCCATCAGCTTGAGGCTTGCCGGGATATTGTCTTCACGAATGAAGCCAAGCAGCCCGACCTGATACATTTGCCGCAACCGCCGCGCTTCGATTGCACGCGCTGCAGGCTCTCGCACCGCCGCAACTACCGTCGGCCGCGCATGATCGAGACGGGCGCTGAAGAAAAAGCTTTCGGGTAACGGCGACTGCGCACTGACGAGTCGCAATGCATTGATCGGCGGCAGAAGCAGTTCGGGCATTTCCTGACGACTGGCGTCAACGCTTTCCAGATAACGCCCGAGCACGTACAGCGCATTGCTCAGCGCCGCCAGCTGGGTATCGCGATCCTCTCCTGCGCCGACCGGAATGTCGGTCGCCAACTGGAGTATTTCTTGCGCAAGCAATTCGGCCCCGGTCAGTTCGATGAGTTTGAGGGTGCCGCGAACTTGCTTGAGATTCTCGACAGCCTGCTGCAGCAAGCTGCCGTTGTTTCGATCGATGATGAAATGCTCGAGGCTCTGCTCGGCCTCCTCCATGGTAGCGAAAAGCTCATCGCGGACCAGGCTGAGTGAAGTAGCTCCGGTAACCATGCCTAGCGCGCCTCCCGCGCAACGTTTAAATGATGCATCAGTCGGCGAAATCCGGTTTCTGTTTGCTCATATAAGCAGCCATGGCCACCTTGAGGTCAGCCGACTGAAGCATTGCCGCGTTCCAGGTAGCGATATATTCGAGACCGTCATCGACACGATGGTCACGCATATAGCGGATCATCTCCTTGGTGCCGCGAATTGCCACCGGCGACTTCGCAGCGATCCCGGTAGCCAACTCGGATACGGCTGCCATCAATGTCGGCTGGTCGGCATACGCTCGATTGACCAGCCCAATGGACTGTGCCTCCAGCCCGTCAACGGTGCGTCCGGTGTAAGCGAGCTCGCGCATCATTCCATCGCCGATGATCCGTGGCAGGCGCTGGAGCGTCCCGACATCAGCCGCCATGCCCATATCGATTTCCTTGATTGAGAACTGCGCATCGAGCGTGCTGTAACGCATATCGCACGCGGCGATCAGATCGATCGCACCGCCAATGCAGTAACCTTGAATGGCCGCGATCACTGGCTTCCTGCAGTGATCCACGGCATTGAACGAGGCCTGAAGCTTTAGAATCTGGCGACGCAGACGCTCGGCGTTGCGGCCGACATCGCTGCCCATCTGGGTAGCAGCCTGTGCCAGTAGTTGCAGATCGATACCGGCCGAAAAATGTTTGCCCTCGCCTGATAGCACCACCACCCGGATATCATCGGTATCATCGATCCACTGAAAAATATCGACGACCTCGCTCCAGAACGCAGCGTTCATGGCATTGACCTTATCAGGCCGGTTGATCGCTACATGGGCGACCTTATCCTTCAACTCCACACGGAAGGCTTGATATTCAGTCACGCTATCATCCTCGACAGCCGAGGCACCTCAGTGCCTGAAACAGGTTGGACAGTCCCGCAACAGGGACTGTTCTCAGCCGAGCAACTATAACAACAGCCGGATGAAAGTCGATGCGGGACGTTGTGATGCAGCCCACGCCCTTGCGTATCATCGGCTTTGACAACCGGCCATATCGGCTCTACCAAGGAAATACTGTCCCCTCTAAAGGGTGCAGTCGACGGTGTAGCGCGCGCCGTCGGGGTGTTCCTCCCGCTGAAGCCCATGCACGTCGGCATCGAACCCGGGGAAGCGTGCTGCGAAACGTTGCGCGAAGTCCAGGTAGTCGAGTATCGAGCGTGTCTCCGCAGTGAATCGCTCTCCCGGCATGATCAGCGGAATTCCAGGTGGATAAGGCACCAACATCACAGCGGCGATGCGACCTTCGAGCGCTTCGATGGGTACCGCTTCGACCTCCCCTCGGACCAGCTTGTCGTAGGCGTCGGCGGGCTTCATCGCCAGTGCCGGCAATGCCGTATACATCCGCCGCATGGCTTTTGCGGTGGCGTTCTCGCGATAGCAGTCATGCAACGAATCGCACAGGTCCCGCAGGCCCATTCCGGCGTACTGGCTACCACCCGCCTGCACGACCGTCGGCACCGCGTCGCATAACGGCACGTTATTGTCATAGTGCCGCTTGAACTCCAGCAACTCGGTCAGCAACGTGCTCCACTTGCCCTTAGTGATACCCATGGAGAACAGCACCAGGATCGAATAGAGCCCCGTCTTCTCGACGACCAACCCTCGCTCCCAAAGGAATTTGCTGACCACCGCAGCAGGAATGCCGCGCTCGCCCAACTTGCCACCGGCGGTGAGCCCCGGCGTGACCAACGTGACCTTGATCGGGTCGAGCAGCACGTAGTCATCGGCGATATCGCCGAAACCATGCCAGTCCGCCTCCGGCTCCAGTAGCCAATCAGCCGTGACCAGTTCGTCCGCGCCATCCGCCGCGGGCGGCTGCCAGATGCTGAACCACCAATCATCCGCTGCCAGATGCTGCCGAAGATTGGCCAGTGCCCGACGAAAGCTCAGTGCCTCATCGAACGTTTCCTGAATCAGCGAACGGCCGGCGGGGCCTTCCATCATCGCCGAGGCCACATCGAGCGAGGCGAGAATTCCATATTGCGGGGACGTCGAGATATGCATCATGAAAGCTTCATTGAAGCGATCCCGATCCAGCTGTCGCTGCTCACTGTCGAGCACATGGATCATCGAGGCCTGACTGAACGCCGCCAGCACCTTGTGTGTCGAGTGAGTGGTGAACACCAGAGGCCCCTGCTCGCGCGTATCCATCCCGTACCGGCCGTCATAGAACTCGTGAAAGGCGGCGTAGGCGTACCAGGCTTCGTCGAAATGCAACACATCGACGCTGTTACCTAGGGTTCGCTTGATCAGGTTGGCGTTGTAACAGAGCCCGTCGTAGGTGGAATTGGTCACCACTGCCAGCTTCACTCTGGATGTTCGCCCGCGGGCCAGCGGATTGGCATCGATCTTGGCCTGGATAGATTCCGGTGAGAACTCCTCGAGCGGAATGGGACCGATGATGCCGAGTTCGTTACGTGACGGGGTCAGGTAGAGCGGAATCGCACCCGTCATGATGATCGAGTGCAATATCGACTTGTGGCAGTTGCGATCCACCAGCACTAGGTCGTCCCTTGCCACCATCGAATGCCAGACGATCTTGTTCGCTGTCGAGGTGCCATTGATTACAAAGAAAGTGTGATCCGCACCGAAATTGCGTGCCGCGCGGGCCTCGGCCGCCGCCAAAGGCCCAGTGTGATCGAGGAGCGAGCCGAGCTCCGGTACCGACACCGACAAATCGGAACGCAGCGTGTTTTCACCGAAGAACTGATGAAAAGCCTGCCCGACCGGACTTTTGCGAAACGCCACACCGCCGCCATGGCCCGGCGTGTGCCAGGAATAGTTGGAGTCGCCGGTATGCTGGACCAGCGCGCGGAAAAAGGGCGGCAGCAGGCCATCGAGGTAGGCACGCGCGGCCCGTGCCACCTGCCGTGCCAGAAACGGGACAGTGTCTTCGAAAAGATAGAGCAGCCCGCGAAGCTCATTCAGGTCAGCCATCGCTTCGGCTGGGGCATTCTCGATGGTGATCTGTTCCCCGAGCGCAAAGATCGGCAGCTGCGGTGCACGGCGCCGTGCGACGCGGATCAATCCCACCACATCCTGCAGCAACCGCTGATTCTCGCCCGCGCCTTCGGCAGCCACCAGAACGCAGGCTAGCCCGTGGTGCGTGGATGCAACGATGCGACCTTCAGCAGCACTTCCCGTAGGGAGGATATGAAAACCGTCCCGTTCAAGCTCGGCTGCAATTTCGCGTACCCGCTCGCCGGCGACGGTATCCGCCTTGATGTCGCGGTGAACGATAAGGATGGGAAACTTAAGGTCTTTATACATGGGTGCTTCCTGAAGGCGCTCCCCTCCAGCGTAGAAGCTTCGCACCCAAGCACCAAGCGTGAAATGCGATTGCGCCGCGCTGGCGCGGTACAGAGCGCTTCAGAGGCAAGGCTCAAGCCGGCAGGACTTCAGCCTCCAGTTCAGCGGGCTGCTCGAGCTGAACCCATAGCGGCGCGGCGCCAGCTGCCTTTTCGATGGCCTGCATGCGTGCCGCATGTGCAGCGGTTTCTTCGCCGTTGGCGCGAATCACCAGCGTGCTGGGCCGATCAGCCGGCAACCGGCGGATCGGTGTTGCCTGTTGACGGCCACCGTTTTCAGAGTCGGCGCCATCACCCGCCAGAGACAGGTTGGTCTGCCCGCCGGTCATCGTCAGGTAGACGTCCGCGAGAATCTCGGCGTCGAGCAGAGCCCCGTGCAGGTCGCGGCCCGAGTTATCCACGCCGTAGCGCTTGCATAGCGCATCGAGGCTGTTGCGCTGTCCCGGATGACGTTCGCGGGCCATCAGCAGCGTATCGAGAATGCCGCAGTGATCGCTCAGCTCTGTACGATCCTGCTGCCCGAGCAGGGCGAACTCGTTGTTGATGAAGCCGACGTCGAACGCGGCATTGTGAATGATCAGCTGCGCGCCCTTGATAAACTCGAAGAACTCATCAGCGACATCGCGAAACCGAGGCTTGTCGATCAGGAACTCGTTGGTGATCCCGTGAACGGCGATGGCGCCTTCATCTACTTCACGGTCCGGCTGCAAATACACGTGATAATGCCGGCCCGTAAGACGTCGGCCGATGACTTCGACACAGCCGATCTCGATGATCCGGTGGCCATCGGTCACCGGCATGCCAGTGGTTTCGGTATCCAGCACTACGCTACGCATATTCAATCCACTCAAGCGGTTTGTCGTTTGGCCTGTACTACGCCGCGATTGGCCAGGATATCGGCGCGCTCGTTGCCCGGGTGGCCCGTATGTCCGCGCACCCACTCCCAGCTCACCTGGTGGCGATTGACCTGCTCATCTAATTGACGCCACAGATCGGCATTCTTTACCGGCTGCTTGGCAGCTGTCTTCCAGCCACGCTTCTTCCAATTAGGCATCCAGTCATTGATGCCCTGCATCACATACTGGGAGTCGGTTACCAGCTTTACCTGGCAGGATCTCTTTAGCTCTTCCAGCGCGCGGATCGCCGCCATTAGCTCCATACGGTTATTGGTGGTTTCCGCTTCGCCGCCCCAGAGCTCGCGCTCCACGCCCTTGTAGATAAGCAGCGCGCCCCAGCCACCAGGGCCTGGATTGCCCTTGCAGGCGCCATCCGTATATATCTCGACCGTTTCATCGCTCATGAAGAATTATCTGCTCATTACTGTTCGGCATCGCGGCGGCTAACCTTCGCCACTGGCAGTGGCAGTAGCTGGCCCATACGCTCCCGACGGCTCTGGCGCAGAGGGCGCAGACCCACCATCAGCTTTCGCGCCACAAGCAGATAGAAACCGCCAGTAGGCAGCTGCAATCGCTGGCCAGCGATCTCCAGCCCGGATAATCGCGCCTGCCACTGCCCCGAAGAAAGCGGCGGACAATAGCACCCGAACCGACGTTTCTCCAGCGCGAATCCGAGCAGATTGAGCCAGTCGCCGACACGTGTGGGACGGATGCATCGCGCATGGCGAAAAGCCTTGCGCGATAGCAAACGCGTCGCACCCCAGGCACTCCAAGGGTTGACGCCGATTATCAGCAAGTGCCCACCCGGCCTGACGCTGCGCGCTGCCTCGCGCAGCAGGGCGTGCGGTGACAGACTGAAGTCGAGGCCGTGCTGAACCACTACGACATCGGCGGCATGTTCGCCGATAGGCCAATTCTGCTCTTCGCAAACGATCTCGACGCCCTCAAACGGCGGCCCCAATCGGACGCTGCGTTTGATCTTCTGCGGCTCGATCGTTGTATTGGCGAAGGGCCCGTAGTGCACCAGATAACTACCGAAACAACGAGATAGTTCCTGACCGATTACACGCTGCTCTTGATCGAGCAGCTGTCGGCCGGTTGGGCTGTCGAACCAGGCACTGGCCTCGTGCATCAGCGACAGCCAACGCTCATCCGATTTGGTACAAGACTCACTCATGGCTAGCCTCCGCTCATCGGTTTGGCCGATCCGATTGGAGCTACCGGTCGGTTCAAGTTTCCAATTCGGCTGTTAGGATGCGCTTTTGCTAATCACTTGGCGACCGGTACATATGTTGAAGATAGAAGCTCTGCCCGCCTTTACCGACAACTACATATGGCTCCTTCAGGATTCACAGCGCCGCCTCTGCGCGGCGGTGGACCCAGGCGACGCAGCTCCGGTCCAGGCATGGCTGGATGCCCATCCCGACTGGCACCTGACCGATATCCTGGTAACGCACCACCACCACGACCACGTTGGCGGAGTGCAGCAGCTCAAGGCCAAACACGGCGCAAAGGTCTATGGCCCGGCTACAGAAAACATTCCTGCCAGGGACGATGCCCTGATCGACGGGCAGCGTATTCGTGTGCTCGAGCATGAGCTGGAAGTGATCGAGGTGCCTGGGCATACCAGCGGGCACATCGCTTACTTCCATGATGATGCTCAAGAGCCCTGGCTACTGAGTGGCGACACCCTGTTCGCGGCGGGCTGCGGACGCTTGTTCGAGGGCACCGCGAGCCAGATGTTCACCTCATTGCAGCGGCTGGCGGCTTTGCCCGCGAAAACTCAAGTTTACTGCACCCATGAATACACCCTGAGCAATCTGCGTTTCGCCCAGGCGGTTGAACCAGGCAACGCGGATATCGCAGGACGCCTGGAACAGGTCATCCGTTTGCGAGAAGCGAAACGCATAACCTTGCCCTCTGATCTGCGCGCCGAGCATGCTACCAACCCCTTCCTTCGCAGCGCCGAACCTGGCGTAGCAGCAGCGGCTAGCCAACATGCAGGTCGTACACTTGCTACACCAGAGAGCGTGTTCGCGGCACTACGCGCCTGGAAAGATACGTTCTGAAAGGAAGGTCGACCAGTCCCCAAAAACGAGGCGTTGGGTTGACCCACCAGAACGGCGTTCCTACACTCCCCCGAATTTGCGCCAAGGGAAGCCTGTAGCCAATGCCGTCTGACTTTTCGAATAGCCCTCGTCCGGACGCCTTGGCAGCCTCCGGCCGGGCCCTGGCGCTAGCAGTTTGTCTCGCTATCACCGGTTGCCAGAGCACCGCTTCGCGCGCACCGACCGGCAGCGATACCCAGGTGCGCGCCGCGCCGCTGGTTCAGGAGACCTTCTGGCTCACGGAAAAGAAGCCGACGCCTGCGACCCATTCGGACATCTGGGATCGCATCAGGCACGGCTTCAAGCTGAAGGACCACCTGGACAGCAATCCTCGTATACAGCAACAGCGCCTGCTTTTCTCCAGCCGGCCGAACTCCATCGAGATGGCCAGCGAGCGAGGCAGCCCTTACATCCACTACATTGTCGAGCAGCTGGAAGAGCGCGATATGCCGCTCGAGCTGGCACTGCTGCCCATAATCGAAAGCGCTTATAACCCCTTCGCCTATTCTCCCGCCCAGGCTATGGGACTCTGGCAATTCATCCCCTCGACCGGCCGTCACTTCAATCTGCAACAGACCAGCTGGTATGACGGCAGGCGCGACATCACCGCGTCCACCACCGCGGCGCTGCGCTACCTGACTTACCTGCATGGCCTGTTCAATGACGACTGGCTGCTGGCTTTGGCAGCCTATAACGCCGGCGAAGGCACCGTCAGCCGTGCCATCGAGCGCAATCAGAAGCTTGGCTTGCCCACCGATTACTGGAATCTGCCCCTTCCCCGCGAGACACGCGACTACGTACCCAAGCTGTTGGCACTCTCGCAGATGGTGCAGAGCCCCGAGGCGTATGGCCTCGATTTGACCCCGATTGCTAACGAGCCCTACTTCGAAGTGGTAGCGCTGAAGCAGCGCATGGATCTCGCCAGGGTCGCCGAAATGGTGGACCTTGAAGAAGACGAGATCTACCAGCTGAACCCGGCGTTTACCCACCGCATCACGCTGGATGGCCCCCAGCATTTGCTGGTCCCGAGCGCCAAGGCCGAAATGTTCGCGGCCAACCTGGCGCTGATGAAGCCGCAGGATCTAGTCGACTGGCAGCAGTATAAGGTGCGCCCTGGAGACACGCTCGGTGCGATCGCCAACAGGCATCGTCTTTCGGTCAACGTCATTCGTGATATCAACCGGCTTCGCAGCGATCGCCTGCAGATCGGCCAAGTGCTGAGCATTCCTCAACCGACCGAAACAGGACAATCGCGCGAGCTCTTGCATGCCGTTGCACGAAGCCAGCCGGCACCGCGCAGTTATCGGGTCCGCAAGGGCGACAATCTCTGGGAAATCGCCAAAACGCAGAAAGTTTCGGTACGTGACCTACAGCGCTGGAACAACCTATCGGGCAGCAATATCAAGGTAGGCCAAGCATTGTTTCTGCAAGCGGCCGGAAGCGATAAGCGAGCCAAGCCCGCACCGACCTATTACAAGGTCAAGAAAGGCGATTCGCTTTATGAAATCGCCAAACGCTTCAATGTACGGATCAATAACCTGAAGACCTGGAATCCCAGGGATAGCGTGATGCTCAAGCCAGGCCAGACCCTTACTCTGTATCTCCCGCACTAAGCCCAGCAAGCAGGCGCGCCTTCAACCGCGCCTGCTCAACGCTTCGAGACAACGTCCGGCCAGCTGCGTGAAGCGCTGGAAAGCGACAAACTGCTCATGCTTCAGCGCACGCCCCGATATCCGGTTGTCCGCGTAGAGCACACCGATCTCACGCGGGCCTGCCATCAGCGGCCCGATTAAGAACATCCCCTTACCCAAATGCTGACGAAGCGGTAACGTCACCAGCTCGTCGAGGTTATAGCTTGCCGGCACGCCCATCCACAGTGGCTGGCGCTGACGAAGCACATAGCTAAAAATGTGTGCTTGACCCGACGGATCAGCAGGCAGGACGAATGTTTCCAGCCAGGGCTGAGTCTGCTCCCCCGCGACCCGTTTGGCGCGAAACGTCGCCTGCTTATCGGCGAGAACCGTCAGCATCACGCGCTCCAACCCTGCACCTTCGTGCAACCCTTTGAGCAAGGCATCAAGAATCAGCCCGACGTCGCCGCGACTGGAGGCCATCATCCCTAGATCCTGCATGGCCTGCTGCATCAGCAGCAGATTCGGCTGCAAGTGGCTTGCCTTACGCTGCGCCTGCTGCAGCTGCACTTGCTCAGGGTCGGTGGAAGGAATCAGCTTGCAAAGCCGACTGGCGCCGAACGTCGTTGCGACATTGACCGCCTCATCAGCGCTGGCGAGGATCTGCTGCATCGCATCCGCCTCGGAGATGCCGCTAAATGTGGCCAGTTCCTTGACCAATTCTTCCATCTCCGGACAGCCCCACCCATTCAAGGCAGCGGCGCCAATGCGAACACCCAGGCTCACCGAGTGCACAGCGGGGTCGCGCATATTGGCCGAACTGTGGGCGAGACTGGCGAGCTCACCGATATTCCAGCTCTTGATCAGTCCCAGATTCAGCTGACGGAAACTGGTGCCAAGCACCCTCTCCACAGCCTGATCATGATCCGTATCGGTGGCTGCCAACGCCTCGCCGAGCTCATCGGCCTGCGCGCCACCGCAGCCCCAGAAAGCAAGCTCGCCGACCTCATGGAGTAGCGCCGCAATGAACACTTCCTCCTCGTGCTTCGTTAGAACGTAGCCGGCAATATTTCGCGCCTGCACTGCAGCGTGAAACGAACGCGCCAGCAGTTCCTGCAGTTGCTGGCGTGGTGCACGATCCAAGAGGCCGTCGATAAGGCTGACGGATAGACTGATCAGACGAACATTATCGAAGCCGATCATAACGATGGCTCGGGAAATAGTTTTGATGGTTTCCTGCGACGGGTTGTAGTAACTGCTATTGCCGACCCGAAGCACTTTGGAAGTCAGCGCGGCGTCGCGCAGCAACACATCTGCGAGCTGCTGTACGGATGCATGCTCCTGCTCCGTGAGTCGTTGCAGGTCCTGCACGACCGCCGCCAATGCCGGTAACTCGGACTGGTTCAAGCGGTCTATCCATGACTGCAAACCATAGCTAGTTTCACTCAAAATCTGCGACCTCACCCAACGATCGGGCGGCTGAAAGGAAAGGCAGTTTGCCCAGATAGTCGGCCTTTTTCCAGCGGATACAAGCTGTTACTGTACTCCGCCGAAAAGACTGAAAGCGCCATGGATCGGATTCACCGTTTAATGCGACCCATCCTATTGTTATTGAGCTGCCTGGGATTGAGCTTTCCGTCGTTCGCGACCATCAGCGAAAGCCACGGTTACGCGCAGTTTGGTACCCTCAAGTATGCGGAAGACTTTGCCCATTTCGATTGGGTGAATCCCGATGCGCCCAAAGGTGGTCGCGTGCGACTGATGGCCTCCGGCACGTTCGACACGCTCAACCCTTATACATTCAAAGGGACCAGCCCAACCGCGACGCCTGGTTTCTTCCAGTACGGCATCAGCGAGCTGAACGAGCCACTGATGGTAGGCACCGGCGTTTACGACCCCTCCGGCGACGAACCGGCTTCGGCGTACGGGCTTATCGCGGAAACCGTCGAGTACAGCGACAACCATAGCTGGGTAGTCTTCAATCTGCGCGACTCGGCACGTTTCCATGACGGGCAGCCGATCACGGCCTATGACGTAGCCTTCTCCTATCGGTTGCTCATCAAGGATGGCCATCCCCGCTATCGCACCGACTTGCAGGGCGTCAAGCGTGTCGACATCCTCAATCGACATCGGATCCGCTTCGTCTTCGACAAACCTGACAATCCACTGCTGATCATGCGACTCGGCGAGCTCCCCGTATTACCGCAACATTATTGGAAGGACCGCGACTTCCGCGCGACGACGTTCGAGCCGCCACTTGGCAGTGGGCCCTATCGAATCACTGACGTCCAGCCGGGACGTCAGGTGACCTTCGAGCGAGTAAAAAACTGGTGGGGCGCGGAACTACCAGCCAATCGCGGCAAGTACAACTTCAACAGGGTCGAGGTCGAGTTCTACCGTGACAGCACGGTTGCATTCGAAGCATTCAAGGTGGGTGAGTTCGACTTTTATATAGAGCATCAGGCAAAAAACTGGGCCAACGGTTACCAGTTTCCGGCGGTTCTGCGCGGAGACGTGATTCGCGCGGAAATCCCGCATCAAATCCCAACCCAGACGCAGGCGCTGTTCATGAACGGGCGCCGGCCAACCTTCGCCGACATCAAGGTGCGTCAGGCGCTGGGGATGCTGTTCGATTTCGAATGGACCAATCGTGCGCTGTTCTACGGTGCCTATCAGCGCAGCGAAAGCTACTACCCGAACAGCGAATTTTCGGCGACCGGCACACCGGAAGGGGGCGAGTGGCTGCTGTTGTCCCCGTTCCGCGACCAACTGCCGCCACAGCTTTTCACCGAGCCATTCACACTACCGACAACCGATGGGCGTGGCATCCCGCGCGATACTTTGCGCAAGGCGTTGGCGTTGCTTGAGGACGCCGGCTGGAAGCTGACGCCCGATGGCCTTCGCGACAAGGCAGGTCATGCTTTTCAGTTCGAGATCCTGCTGGTCAATCCACGGCTCGAGCGTATTCTCCAACCCTACGTGGAAAGCTTGGCGCGCGTCGGCATACAGGCTCGCTTGCGTAGCGTTGACGGGGCGCAATACAAGCAACGCCTGGATCAGTATGACTTCGACATAATCCTGACTACGCTGGGCCAGAGCCTCAGCCCTGGGCTCGAACAATGGTTGTATTTCCATTCCAGCCAAGTAAACGTCAAGGGTGGCCGTAACTATGCCGGTATAGCCAACCCAATCATCGATAAGCTGATCGAGAAACTACTGGTCGCCAAGACCCGCGAAGAGCAAGTTGCCGCAGCACGTGCCATCGACCGCGTCCTGCTCTGGAACCACTACACGATCCCCAACTGGTACATCAGCTATCACCGCTTGGCATATCGCAATCGGTTCGCCCACCTCACCACGCCGCCGTACACGCTCGGGCTGCGCGCCTGGTGGCTGAAGGACCTGGAGAAGGCTAAATGACACGAAACCTATATTCGTCGATCCTGCATGCCGGCGCGCTGGCTCTCCTTTGTCTCGCAGGAGCGGCCCAAGCGGCACCTCGACACGCATTGACCCTGTATGACGAGAAGCCCAAGTACCCGGCGGACTTTTCCCACTTCGACTACGTCAACCCGGACGCGCCGAAGGGAGGAACGCTGCGGCAGGCTGGCTTCGGCAGTTTCGATTCACTCAACCCTTTCATCAACAAAGGCGTAGCCGCGGACGATGTCGGTCTCGTCTACGACACCCTGACGACCAATAGCCTGGATGAGCCCTTTACCGTTTACGGCCTGCTGGCAGAAAAGATCGAGAAAGGTCCCAATAATGAATGGGTACGTTTTCATCTGCGCCCCGAAGCACGCTTCCATGATGGCGAGCCGGTTCAGGCCGAAGATGTGGTGTTCACCTTCGAGACACTGATCAGTAAGGGGGCGCCGCATTACCGAGGCTACTACGCGGACGTCGAGAAAGCCGTCGTCGAGGGGCCGCGTCGCGTCCGCTTCGATTTCAAGCATGCGGGCAACCGGGAGCTCCCTTTGATTCTCGGACAGCTGCCAGTCCTGCCCAAGCATTGGTGGGACGAAAGGGATTTCACCTCCGGCAGCATGGAGCCACCGCTGGGCAGCGGCCCGTATCGAATAGAAGGTGTAGAGGCTGGCCGCTCGGTGCGCTATACCCGCGTCGACGATTATTGGGGCAAAGATCTGGCGGTCAATCGGGGTTTTTATAACTTCGATCACGTGCAGTTCGATTACTACCGCGACAACACGGTAGCGCTGCAAGCCTTCAAGGCGGGACATTTCGACTATTGGCTGGAAACCAGCGCGAAGAACTGGGCCACTGCCTACGATACCGAGGCGGTCAGAGACGGGCGGATCACCAAGGAAGAGATCGCCAACCATAATCCGCAAGGCATGCAGGGCTTCATCTTCAACACCCGCAGGCAACATCTACAGGACGTCAGGGTTCGGGAAGCCCTGGCGCTGCTTTTCGATTTCGAGTGGACTAACCGCCAGTTATTCAATGGCGCCTACACCCGAACCACCAGCTATTTCGATAATTCGGGGCTCGGCTCCTCAGGACTGCCGAGCGAAGAAGAACTGAGCATTCTCGAACCCCTGCGAGGCCAGATACCCGACGAGGTGTTCGAAAAGCCATTTGAGCTGCCTCAAACCAACGCCGACGGCATGATCCGCGAGCAGCAGCGTCGTGCCTATGAGCTGCTCACTGCAGCGGGTTGGAAAATCGAGAACGACCGCATGGTCGATGCCGACGGCAAGCCGGTCAAGCTGGAGTTTCTGCTGGTTCAGGCGGATTTCGAACGGGTGCTACTGCCCTACAAACGCAATCTTGCCGGCCTCGGTATCGATCTGGAAATCCGCCGGGTCGACGTCTCCCAATACATCAACCGGCTTCGCTCACGTGACTACGACATGATCGTCAGCGGATTCGGCCAGTCCAGCTCTCCGGGCAATGAGCAGCGCGAATACTGGCACTCGGCGAGCGCGGATAACCCCGGAAGCCGAAACTTCATCGGACTGAAGGATCCAGCAATCGACACGCTGGTTGAAAAGCTGATTGCCGCTGACTCACGTGAAGAGCTGATCACCCGCACGCGCGCGCTGGATCGCGTGCTGCTTTGGGGTCACTACGTGATTCCGAACTGGCACATTAAGACCTGGCGCGTTGCCTACTGGAATCACCTGGCACACCCCGAAACCACGCCCCGTTACGATATCGGCCTGATGACCTGGTGGCATAAGCCCGACGTGGATACACCTGATCCCGAACCGATCGGCGACGAACCAACCGTTGAATCAGACACCACCCGAGCAGCGGAGCAATAGGCATGCTCGCGTATATTTTCCGACGACTGCTGCTGATCATTCCGACCCTGTTCGGCATCCTGCTGATCAACTTCATCATTATCCAGGCTGCGCCCGGTGGCCCTGTCGAGCAGGCAATCGCCAAGCTTGAGGGTTTCGAAGGTGCCACAAGCCGCATCGCGGGGGGCGGCTCCGAGGTCGCCACCGGAAGCAACAGCTACCGCGGCGCGCAAGGCCTGGATCCGGATCTGATCGCCGAGATCGAGCGTTTGTATGGCTTCGACAAACCGGCACCGGAGCGCTTCTGGATCATGCTCAGCAACTATCTGCGCCTGGATTTCGGCGAAAGCTTTTTTCGCGACGCGACAGTGACCGAGCTGATCATCGAGAAGATGCCGGTGTCGATCTCGCTGGGATTGTGGAGCACCCTGATCATGTATCTGGCGTCGATACCGCTGGGCATCGCCAAGGCGACCCGTCATGGCAGCCCGTTCGACGTCTGGACCAGCTCGGCGATTATCGTCGGCTACGCAATTCCGGCATTCCTGTTCGCCATCCTGCTGATCGTGTTGTTCGCCGGCGGCAGCTACTGGAACTGGTTCCCGCTGAGGGGACTGACCTCAGGCAACTTCGACGAGCTGACACTTACCGGCAAGATCATCGACTATTTTTGGCATTTGGCGCTGCCGGTCACAGCGCTAGTCATCGGCAACTTCGCGACGCTGACCCTGCTGACGAAAAACAGCTTTCTCGACGAGATCAACAAGCAGTACGTGATCACGGCACGGGCCAAGGGTTTGAGCAAGAATCGCGTGCTCTACGGTCATGTCTTCCGCAACGCCATGCTGATCATCATTGCCGGTTTCCCATCGGCGTTCATCGGCATGTTCTTTACCGGCTCGCTGTTGATCGAGGTGATCTTCTCGCTCGACGGCCTTGGCTTGCTCAGCTTCGAAGCTGCAATCAACCGCGACTATCCCGTCGTGTTCGGCACGCTGTTTCTTTTCACCCTGCTCGGGCTGGTGGTCAAGCTGATAGGCGACCTGACCTATACCCTCGTCGACCCCCGAATCGACTTTGAAAGCAGGGAGGCCTGACATGACGCTGTCGCCGCTGAATCAGCGTCGCTTCGCCCTGTTCAAAGCGCACAAGCGCGGCTGGTGGTCGCTATGGCTGTTCCTTACACTGTTCATCCTGAGCCTGGGTGCCGAGCTGATCGCCAATGACAAACCGATCGTGGTGCGCTTCGATGGTGGTTGGTACTTTCCAGTATTCAAGCGCTATCCCGAGACAGTGTTCGGCGGCGAGTTTCCATTGCAGGCCGACTACAAGGGCCCCTACATCCAGGAGCTGATCGAGAAGAAGGATGGCTGGATGATCTGGCCACCGATCCCGTTTCACCACTCCAGTATCAACTACGACCTTCAGGTCCCGGCGCCCGCCCCGCCATCCTGGGCTAACTGGCTGGGCACCGACGACCAAGGGCGCGACGTACTCGCCAGAGTCATCTACGGATTTCGCATATCGGTGTTGTTTGCGCTGACGCTGACCCTCATCAGCTCAGTGATAGGCGTGATCGCCGGCGCGCTGCAAGGTTTCTACGGGGGCTGGGTCGATCTTGTTGGCCAACGGGTACTGGAGATCTGGTCCGGATTGCCGGTGCTCTACCTGCTGATCATCCTTGCGAGCTTTGTGCAGCCTAATTTCTGGTGGCTGCTCGGCATCATGCTGCTGTTCTCATGGATGAGTCTGGTTGATGTCGTCCGCGCCGAGTTTCTGCGGGGCCGCAACCTCGAGTATGTGCGCGCGGCGCGTGCATTGGGCATGCGCAATGGGGCCATCATGTTCCGCCACATCCTGCCCAATGCGATGGTTTCGACCATGACTTTCATGCCATTCATCCTAACCGGCGCGATCGGCACGCTAACCGCTTTGGATTTCCTTGGCTTCGGCTTGCCACCTGGCGCGCCATCACTTGGAGAACTGGTGGCACAAGGCAAAGCCAACCTGCAGGCTCCGTGGCTGGGCATCAGCGCCTTCATGGTTCTTGCCATCATGCTGACCCTGCTGGTGTTTATCGGCGAGGCTGCTCGCGACGCCTTCGACCCAAGGAAATAGCATGGCTGAAAATCTGATAGAGGTCCGCGATCTGGCCGTCGAGTTCGTCAGCGGAAATCAGACGCAGCGAGTCGTCGAAGGCGTGAGTTTCGATATTCGCAAGGGCGAAACCCTGGCGCTTGTGGGTGAAAGCGGTTCTGGCAAGTCTGTCACGGCTCACTCGATCCTGCGTCTGCTGCCCTACCCGCTCGCGCAGCATCCGGCAGGCGTCATTCGCTACGCTGGGGAAGATTTGCTCAAGGCAAGCGAGAAACGCATGCGGGGCATACGTGGCGACCGTATCGCCATGGTCTTTCAGGAGCCGATGACATCGCTCAACCCGTTGCACACCATTGGGAAGCAGATCAACGAAGTGCTGCAGATTCACAAAGGGCTAAACAGCAAGGCGGCTACGACACGCACCCTCGAACTCCTCGAGCTGGTCGGGATACCCGAGCCCGCCAAGCGAATTCGTGCATATCCCCATGAGCTGTCAGGAGGTCAGCGCCAACGTGTGGTGATCGCAATGGCGCTGGCAAACGAGCCCGAGCTGCTCATTGCCGACGAACCAACTACGGCGCTCGACGTAACGGTGCAGCTGAAAATACTGGAGCTGCTCAAGGAGTTGCAGGCGCGCCTGGGCATGGCCCTGTTGCTGATCAGCCATGATCTCAACCTGGTCCGCCGAATCGCGCATCATGTATGTGTCATGCAGAGCGGACGCGTCGTCGAACAAGCACCTTGCGAGGAATTGTTCAAATCGCCGCAGCATCCCTACACCCGGGAGCTGCTCGCGGCCGAGCCTAGCGGCGGTCCGGTAGAGGTTGAGACCTCTACGCCGCCGTTGCTGGAAGTGAATGATTTGCGGGTCTGGTTCCCTATCAAGAAAGGGCTGTTCAGACACACCGTCGACCACATCAAAGCGGTTGATGGCGTCACGTTCAGCCTGCCAAAGGGCCAAACCCTGGGTATTGTCGGCGAAAGCGGTTCGGGAAAATCTACTCTGGGGCTCGCGATTCTGCGGTTGCTATCGAGCAATGGCGAAATCCGGTTCAGGGATCAGGCACTGGAGAAGATGTCGCAACGGGCGGTGCGTCCGCTACGGCGCCAGATGCAGGTGGTGTTCCAGGATCCTTTCGGCAGCCTCAGCCCTCGCATGTCGGTCGGCCAGATCGTTGGAGAAGGACTCAGCATTCATGGGATGGGGTCGGCCGCCGAACAAGCGCAGGCGATCATCGATGCGTTGGTCGAGGTTGGACTCGACCCGGAAACCCGCCACCGCTACCCCCACGAGTTTTCCGGAGGGCAGCGGCAGCGGATTGCCATAGCCAGGGCTCTGGTGCTCAAGCCTGATCTGATCCTGCTTGATGAGCCAACCTCGGCACTGGATCGAACCGTGCAGCGGCAGGTGGTGGAGCTACTACGCTCGCTACAGGCCAAGTACAACCTGACCTACCTGTTCATCAGCCACGATCTGGCGGTGGTGCGGGCGCTTAGCCACCAGATGATGGTGATCAAGCAAGGCCAGGTCGTTGAACAGGGAATGGCCGAGGCTATCTTCGCCGCTCCCCAACATCCATATACACAGCAGTTGCTGGAATCCGCCTTTATGGTCCCAGCCACTGAACAACCAGAAGAGGGACAAGCACATGGGTTTTCTTACCGGTAAGCGCGTACTGATCGTCGGCGTCGCCAGCAAACTGTCGATCGCCTCCGGCATCGCCGCCGCCATGCACCGCGAAGGCGCCGAACTGGCTTTCACCTATCAGAACGAGAAGCTCAAGGCTCGCGTCGAAGAATTCGCGGCGGGCTGGGGCTCGGGACCGGAGTTGTGCTTCCCGTGCGACGTTGCCAGCGACGATGAGATCGCCAAGGTATTCGAAGCGCTGGGCGAGAAGTGGGACGGCCTGGATGGTATCGTCCACTCGGTAGGCTTCGCTCCGGGCGATCAGCTTGACGGCGACTTCACCGACGTCACCACGCGTGACGGTTTCCGCATCGCCCATGATATTAGCGCCTACAGCCTGGTTGCACTGGCGAAAGCCGGACGTCCAATGATGAAGGGTCGCAACGGCTGCATCCTTACGCTCTCGTATTTGGGCGCAGAGCGCACCATGCCCAACTACAACGTGATGGGCATGGCCAAGGCCAGCCTCGAGGCTGGCGTTCGCTATTTGGCTGGCAGCCTCGGCCCGGAGGGCACTCGCGTCAACGCCGTGTCTGCCGGCCCAATCCGCACACTGGCGGCCTCTGGGATCAAGAGCTTCCGTAAAATGTTGGCAGCCAACGAAAAGCAGACGCCGCTACGTCGCAACGTCACCATCGAGGAGGTCGGCAATGCCGGCGCGTTCCTCTGCTCGGATTTGGCATCCGGCATCAGTGGTGAAATCCTCTATGTCGACGGTGGGTTTAACACCACTGCAATGGGTGCGATCGAAGACTGATTTATCATGCAAAAAAAACCCGCATCTACATGCGGGTTTTTTTGCCTACACATTGCCTAACGTGATCAGAAAGTTTCGATTTCCGCGTCGGCGTGCAGCATCTGACGGTAAGCGGCGAAATCCTGCTGGCCGCTACGCGAAGCCAGGAAGCGACGGTAGTTCTGTTTGTCTTCCTCCGAAAGCTCGGCTTTCGGCTCGCTGACTCCATTCAAACGAACCACGACAAACTCCCCACCAGACAGGCGGACGCTGCCGTAACTCGGCTCGTCGCTCGCCCCAGGCTTTGGCATCCGAAACACTCGCTGAAGTACTGCTGGCTCAACGCCTTCATGGTTACGCGAGGCGGCTTCGACTGGCTGCCATTGTTCGTCGATCTCGCCACCATCGCGCAGCGTAGCGATCAAACGCTCCCCAGTCTCACCCGCCTGCTCCGCCGCCTTGCTGCGCTTCAGCTGAGCAATGATGTCATCCTTCACTGCATCGAAAGGCAACACTTCCGGCTGTAGGTGCTCTTTCACACGCAGCGCAACGACAGTGTCCGGATCCAGCTCGATGACACCACTATTGGCGCCGTCGATCAGAACTTCGTCGCTGAAGGCCGCCTGGATAACCTGCCTATTGGCCGCAACGCCAGCTCCACCCTCGCGTCCAAACGCCTCGGTCGTCTGCACGGACAAGCCTAGCTCTTGCGCCGGCTGTGCGAGATCGGAAGATTCGAAGGCCGTGTCTTCAAGTTGTTTGCTCGCCTCGACAAAGCGCTGCTCGACCTGCTGGGCCTTGAGCTCACGAACCAGTTCCGGCTTCATGCTTTCCAGCGTGGGTACTTCGGGCGACTGCACGCCTAACAGCTTGATCAGATGCCAGCCAAAGTCGGAACGTACCGGAGCAGACACCTGACCTTCCTCAAGCGCATACAGCGCCTCCTCGAAAGCCGGGTCATAAACGCCGGGACCGGCGAAGCCCAGATCGCCCCCTTCATTGGCCGAGCCCGGATCTTCGGAGATTTCCTTGGCCAATGCGGCGAAATCCTCTCCCGCATACAAGCGCTTGGCGATCTCTTCGATCTTCGCCTTGGCATCGGTATCGCTGGAGCTATCGGCCTCGATCAGAATATGTGCGGCGCGGCGCTGTTCGGCGAGATTGGCGATGCGCTGCTGATAAAGCTCCTCCACTTCCTTGTTTGAGACTTCGACCTGATCGAAGAACGACGCTTTGTTCAGCTCGACAAATTCGAGAACAACCTGCTCCGGCGAGCGATAGCGGTCAGTGTTCTGCTCGTAATGTTCACGCGCCTCTTCGTCACTTACTTCAACCGCTGACGCATTTGCTGGGACGGTGATGGTGGCGAAATCGCGGGTTTGCTGTTCCAGGCGAGCAAAAGCTTCGATCTGCTCGTCCGTGACGAAACCGGAACCGGATATTCCAGCGCGGAGCTGGCCAATCAGCATTTCCTGCTTCAGCAGCTCGCGGAACTGGAGCCGCGTGTAGCCCATTTGCTGAATAACCTGATCGAAGCGTGCCGCGTTGAACGCCCCATCTACGGTGAATTCGGGCGTCTGCAGAATCAGCTGATCGAGCGCTGTCTCGGAAAAGGCGAAGTCGGCGTCACGCGCACCTTGCAGTAACAACGCACGGTCGATAAGGGCACGCAGGGATGACTCGCGCACCAGCTTGTCATCGAGCAGCGATGGATCGAAGTCGCCGCCTAACTGCTGAGCCAACTGCCGGCGCTGCATGTTCATGGCTTGGTTGAGCTCGTCCAGCGAGATTTCCTCACCGTTGACCTCGGCGGCATTTCGGCTGTTGCTGGCAGCATTGAAGATGGCGTCGAAGCCCGTCAATGCCAGCAGCACAACGATGATGCCGATGATGGTTTTGGCAATCCAGCCTTGTGAATTGTCCCTGATGTTCTGAAGCATGCGTCCCCCAGGAGTCAGCTGCGCAATGGTCACTGCAGCACGGGTGGAATCCGAATAAAAGAAAGGCGCATCCAGGGATGCGCCTTCTCGGAGCTTTTGGAGCGGCTGGGCCTTATCCCCCAAGCCCGAACGCAACAGGCATTGCCTGTTCGACTAACCGCTCCAAGCCAGGGTCAGTGCTAACTGACAACTGGTCGGATCGAAAACGCTTAGTTGACAGCGTCTTTCAGAGCCTTGCCAGCCTTGAAGCCCGGGATTTTGGCAGCAGCGATGTTGATCGGCTTGCCAGTTTGCGGGTTACGGCCAGTGCGAGCGGCGCGCTCCTTGACAGCGAAAGTACCGAAACCAACCAGTACCACGGAATCACCAGCCTTCAGAGCGCCAGTGACGGATTCAATCACTGCATCCAGCGCGCGGCCAGCAACAGCTTTCGGGATATCAGCAGATGCAGCGATGGCATCGATCAGTTCCGACTTGTTCACTCTAAGTCCCCTTATTTCTGTTGAGTCGTATCTTTAATTTTTTGGGTGTTAAGCAAAGCGGTGCTGAAATAGCAGCAACACAGAGGGCCGGCTTATATCAAGGCCACCGAAAATGTGTCAACAAAGCCTTTCAGGCTAATGCGTGCTGATTCGCTCCTTGGAATCAGACTCGCGTTTGTCGTCCTTTGCAACAATATCGGGAGCCGCATCAGGCAAGGGCTCCGGCGCGTATTGCAGCGCAATTTGGAGGACTTCGTCAATCCACTTAACCGGTTTAATCTGCAGGTCCTGCTTAATATTCTCAGGAATCTCTTTCAGATCACGCTGATTTTCTTCTGGAATGATAACTGTCTTGATGCCGCCTCGATGTGCAGCGAGCAATTTCTCCTTCAAACCACCAATAGCCAATACCTGACCACGCAAGGTGATCTCTCCGGTCATAGCCACTTCGGCGCGAACCGGAATCTGCGTCAGGGCAGAAACAAGCGCTGTGCACATCCCGATCCCCGCGCTCGGACCATCCTTTGGCGTTGCGCCTTCCGGCACGTGGATATGGATGTCCTGCTTCTCGTGGAAATCAACTGGGATGCCGAGGCTCTTGGCACGACTGCGTACGACCGTAAGCGCCGCGGTAATCGACTCGCCCATTACATCGCCCAGTGACCCCGTCTTGGTCAGCCGGCCCTTACCAGGAACTACTGCCGCCTCGATGGTTAGCAGCTCGCCGCCCACCTGGGTCCACGCCAAACCAGTCACCTGACCAACCTGGTCCTGCTGTTCGGCGAGCCCATAGCGGAATTTGCGCACGCCAAGGAAATGCTCGAGCGACTCGGCGGTGATCTTTACCTCGAAGCTCTTTTCAGTCGCGTGTTCCTTGACCACCTTCCGACAAACCTTTGCCACCTGGCGCTCCAGGCTGCGGACGCCGGCCTCGCGCGTGTAGTAACGGATGATGTCGCGAATGGCCTCTTCGTTGAACAACAGCTCGGTCTTTTTCAGCCCATTGGCCTGGACCTGCTTCGGCACCAGATAGCGAATCGCGATGTTGATCTTTTCGTCTTCGGTATATCCCGGTAGACGAATAATTTCCATGCGATCCAGCAGCGGCGCCGGAATATTCATCGAGTTCGCTGTGCAAAGAAACATTACATCGGATAGGTCGTAATCGACCTCGAGGTAATGGTCATTGAAATTATGGTTCTGCTCGGGATCGAGGACTTCGAGCAACGCGGACGCCGGATCCCCGCGCATATCGTTGCCCATCTTATCGATCTCATCGAGCAGGAACAGCGGGTTGCGGACGCCGACCTTGCTCATTTTCTGGATCAATCGGCCAGGCATCGAGCCGATGTAGGTGCGGCGGTGACCACGAATCTCGGCCTCGTCCCGTACCCCACCCAGAGCCATACGCACAAACTTGCGATTGGTCGAACGCGCGATGGATTCGGCTAGCGAGGTCTTACCCACGCCCGGCGGGCCGACCAAACACAATACCGGCCCCTTGAGCTTTTTCACGCGCTTCTGAACCGCGAGGTACTCCAGAATCCGGTCCTTCACCTCATCGAGGCCGTAATGATCGGCATCGAGCACTTCCTCGGCCTTGGTCAGATCCAGACGCACCTTGCTTGCAGCTTTCCATGGCACGTTGACCAGCCAGTCGATATAGGTCCGCACCACGGTAGCCTCTGCCGACATCGGTGACATCTGCTTGAGCTTGTTCAGTTCCGTTGTCGCCTTGGCATGCGCATCCTTACTCAGGCCGGCATTTTCGATGCGCTTCTTCAGGTCATCGATTTCGTTGTGGCCTTCATCGATATCACCCAGCTCCTTCTGAATGGCCTTCATCTGCTCATTCAGGTAGTACTCACGCTGGCTGCGCTCCATCTGCTTCTTGACGCGGCCACGGATTCGCTTTTCAACCTGCAGCAAATCGATTTCGGCATCCAGCAATGCCAGCACGTGTTCGACCCGAGTCGGCAGGTCGGTGATCTCGAGGATTGCTTGCTTCTGCTCGATCTTGAGCGCCATGTGCGCGGCCATGGTGTCCACCAGGCGCGCCGGCTCATCGATGCTTGCGAGCGACGAGAGCACCTCGGAGGGAACCTTTTTGCCGAGTTGCACGTATTGTTCGAACTGGCTCAGCAAGCTACGCGTAAAGACTTCCGCTTCGCGCTCTTCAATTTCCGACTCATCAATCAGCGATACCTCGGCGCGGCAATGGTCATCCACGTCGAAGAAGCGGTCTATGACGCCACGCTGTTCGCCTTCGACCAGCACCTTGACGGTACCATCCGGCAACTTGAGCAGCTGTAGCACGGTCGCGACGGTCCCCACCCGGAAGAGGCCTTCCTCGGATGGATCATCATCGGCCGGATTTTTCTGGGCCAGGAGCAGGATTTGCTTGTCACCGGCCATGGCGGATTCGAGGGCCTCGATGGACTTTTCCCGGCCAACGAATAGCGGAATCACCATGTGCGGGTAGACCACTACGTCGCGCAGCGGCAAAAGGGGCAATTCGATGGTTGTCTTCATAAATTCAGCTCTACGACGGCCATACGGCGGTGAACGGGAAACACCCTGGCAATCAAGATGAGGGCACGCAGGGTAAAAAACAAGGATGCTGTAGAAAAGCAAAGGGCCCGGAGGCCCCTTGTTCTGTTACGCGTCCGGCGCAGCCTTTGCGGGCGGCTCGCTATTTTCGTAAATGAGTAGCGGCTGCGATGTGCCTTCGATAACACTCTCGTCGATGACCACCTTGCTGACATCCTTCTGCGAAGGGATCTCATACATGGTATCCAGCAGAACGCCCTCCAAGATCGAGCGCAACCCGCGTGCTCCGGTCTTGCGCTCCAGTGCGCGGCTAGCAACCGCTTTGAGTGCATCGGTACGGAACTCGAGGTCCACGCCTTCGAGCTCGAACAGCTTCGCGTACTGCTTGGTCAGCGCATTCTTCGGCTCGGTCAGGATCTGAATCAGCGCGGCCTCATCCAGCTCGTCAAGGGTAGCGATGACTGGCAGACGCCCCACAAACTCGGGAATCAAGCCGAATTTGACCAAGTCATCAGGCTCAACCGCTCGCAGCGATTCCCCGATCTTCTTCCCCAGGTCCTTGCTGCGCACCTCGGCGTTGAAGCCGATGCCGCCCTGGGTCGAGCGACCCTGGATAACCTTCTCCAAACCGGCGAACGCCCCGCCACAGATAAACAGGATGTTCCGCGTATCGACCTGTAGGAACTCCTGCTGCGGATGCTTGCGCCCGCCCTGCGGCGGCACCGAAGCGACCGTACCCTCGACCAGCTTGAGCAGTGCTTGCTGCACGCCCTCGCCTGACACGTCACGTGTGATCGATGGGTTGTCGGACTTGCGAGAAATCTTGTCGATTTCGTCGATATAGACAATGCCCATTTGAGCCTTCTCGACATCGTAATCGCACTTTTGCAGCAGCTTCTGGATGATGTTTTCAACGTCCTCGCCTACATAACCAGCCTCGGTGAGGGTGGTGGCATCGGCGATGGTAAAGGGAACATTCAGCAGCCGCGCGAGCGTCTCTGCAAGCAACGTCTTGCCCGAGCCGGTCGGGCCGATCAGAAGAATGTTGCTCTTGCCCAGCTCGACCTCTTCTTTCTTGTCGCGCTGGTTGAGTCGCTTGTAGTGGTTGTAAACAGCCACTGCCAGGATTTTTTTGGCGCGCTCCTGACCAATGACGTACTGGTCGAGAATGCCGCTGATCTCCTTGGGCGCAGGCAGTTTTTGCGCGCTGCTCTCGGCCTGTGCTTCTTGCACCTCCTCACGGATGATGTCATTGCACAAGTCGACGCACTCGTCGCAGATAAAGACCGAGGGTCCGGCAATCAATTTGCGTACTTCATGCTGGCTTTTGCCGCAGAAAGAGCAATAGAGCAGCTTGCCGGAATCCTCGCCGTTGCGGGTGTCAGTCATTCGATCGATCCAATCGGGAAGGCTTGAAATACAAGATGAAGGCAAATGCGGGCATTTTCAAGGGCGCACAAAGCGCGCATGACGGGTGCCCGCTAACTACGCCCTCCAAGACCAGCATTTAGACCGGCAATTGCCGTTTTTCGTGAACAGCATCGACGACCCCATACTCCAACGCTCGCGAAGCACTCATGAAGTAGTCTCGATTGGTGTCACGCTCGATCGTCTCCAGATCCTGCCCCGTATGATGGGCTAGCAACTGGTTCAGCCGCTCACGAATGTAAAGAATTTCACGCGCGTGGATATCGATGTCCGAAGCCTGCCCCTGGAAGCCACCCAGAGGCTGATGAATCATCACACGGGCGTTCGGAAGGCAGAAACGCTTGCCCTTCGCGCCACCGGCGAGCAGGAACGCGCCCATGCTGCAGGCCTGACCGATACAGGTTGTGGAGACATCTGCCTTGATGAACTGCATGGTGTCGTAGATGGCCATACCTGCGGTTACGGACCCGCCTGGCGAATTGATGTACAGGTGAATATCCTTCTCGGGGTTTTCCGCCTCGAGGAACAACATCTGCGCGACGATCAGGTTGGCCATGTAGTCTTCGACCTGCCCCACCATGAAAATTACCCGCTCTTTCAGGAGGCGGGAATAGATGTCATACGCGCGCTCGCCACGAGCAGACTGCTCGATAACCATTGGCACCAGGCCGCCAGCCGCCTGGATGTCTGGTGCTTGCATAAACGGATTGCCGGACATTTCCAACGAAACTCCCTATGTCATGCCGCAAAGACATAAGCCAGCACGAGGCTGGCTTATGAATATGCATATAAACGGTTGAAGAGGCTCAGGCAGCTTGCGGAGCTTCCGCAGGCTTCACTGCTTCTTCGTAGGAGACCGATTTGTCGGTCACTTTAGCCTGCTGCAGGACAGTATCTACAACTTGTTCTTCGAGCACAACAGAACGGACTTCGTTCAGTTGCTCGTCGTTCTTGTAGTACCAGGACACCACCTGCTCCGGCTCCTGATAGGCGGAAGCCATTTCTTCGATCAGCTCGCGAACGCGCGCATCGTCAGGCTTGAGCTCGTACTGCTTGACTACCTCGGCGACAATCAGCCCCAGCACTACGCGGCGCTTGGCCTGCTCTTCGAACAGTTCCGCCGGCAGCTGATCAGGCTTGATGTTGCCACCAAACTGCTGGACAGCCTGGACACGCAAGCGGTTCACTTCGTTGTCGATCAGGGCTTTCGGCACTTCGATCGGGTTGGCACTCACCAGACCTTCCATGACCTGGTTCTTGACCTTGGTCTTGATGGCCTGACGCAGTTCGCGCTCCATGTTCTTTTTGACTTCTGCGCGGAAACCTTCGAGACCACCTTCCTGAACGCCGAACTGAGCGAAGAACTCTTCGTTCAGCTCTGGAAGTTGAGGGGCCTCAACGCTGTTGACGGTCACGGTGAACTCGGCAGTTTTACCGGCCAGATCGAGGTTCTGGTAGTCCTCTGGGAACGTCGGGTTGATAACCCGCTCTTCGCCAGCTTTGGCACCAACCAGTGCAGATTCGAAGCCAGGGATCATACGACCCGAGCCCAGGACGAGCTGTGTACCTTGCGCCGAACCACCCGCGAAGGCTTCGCCGTCGATTGTGCCGACGAAATCGATATTCAGCTGATCGCCGTCCTCGGCAGCACGGTCGGCTTTTTCGTAGCGGGTGTTCTGCTTGCGCAGAATGTCGAGCATGTTGTCGACGTCCGCATCGGCCACTTCGGCTTGCAGACGCTCGATCTCGACACCCTCGAAGGCAGCAACCTTAAATTCAGGGAAGACTTCGAAAGTCGCAACGTACTCCAGGTCCTTACCCTTTTCGAACACTTTCGGCTCGACTGCGGGCGCGCCAGCCGGGTTCAGTTTCTCCGCAACTACAGCTTCATAGAATGTGGCCTGGATAAGATCGCCCAGTGCTTCCTGGCGTGCGGCAGCTTCGTAACGCTGGCGAATGACGCTCATCGGCACCTTGCCGGGACGGAAACCTGGGATCTTTGCACGGCTGGCGGTCTGTTGCAGACGCTTGTTGACTTCGGTCTCGATGCGCTCGACCGGCACGCCAATGGTCATGCGGCGCTCAAGAGCGGAGGTGCTTTCAACAGAAACTTGCATGGATTTTCCTCGTTGCACAGACATAAGCCGGCGTTCCGGCCCCAGAATGGGCAAGCATTCTAGTGGCTCGTACAACAGAAGTCACCCCGCCCGTCAGAGCAGGTCAAACGGAGCCATGAGTTACTTTCGGGAAGATTTTGGCCAAAAGGACGACATTGCTCGCGAAGAGCCTGCTTCTTCGCACAGCCACAGCGCCGGGCTCCGCCAAACGACGAGATTTCAGGTTCTCCGGTCCAGCGATGACCGGAGGTGCCCGATGGCCTGCAGACACATAACCGCGTGCGTTGTCATAGCTCCGCGTCGAGCATTTCGGCGCGCACTGTTAATCCACCAGCAGCCGCAGTTCCGCTGGTCTATGTTATTAGAAAGCTGATGCCAGAGCCCTGGCGCCTACAGGACGAGACGAACCATGACAGACGATATTGGAAAACTGGTATTGAGAGTATCAGTGGCTCTGCTGATTCTCTTGCACGGGATCGCCAAACTGCAGAACGGTATCGACGGTATCGCCGGGATGCTGGGCGGCTACGGGCTGCCGGCATTCATAGCCTACGGCGTATACCTCGGAGAGGTGGTTGGCCCGGTACTGGTGATCATCGGTTTGTTCACGCGTATCGGTGCACTGCTCATGGTCGGTAACATGCTCTTCGCTTTTGGTCTGGCTCACCTTCAGGAACTGTTCTCGCTCGGCCAGTCGGGTGGATGGGCGCTTGAGTTGCAGGGCATGTTCCTCTTCGGCTCGATCTCCATCGCCTTGCTCGGCGCGGGGCGCTACAGCGTTGGCGGAATCAATGGACGCTTCAATTAGCGCGCGGTTTCATCTGCAGGGCGGATCGCGAAGCCGTACCCGTTATGCTCTATATCCGGGCGTCCTGCGCGCCTGCCGCCTGTGGAGTTCTTGCTCATCGGGTCGGCGCGCCACGTTGCCCAGGACTGAGGCAATGCCGCTCGCTCCTCGCTATGATCGGGCCCCATGACAGTTTCGGTTCCGATCCGCCCCCCCTGCCCGCCTACTGCCTGCATCTGCGGGCATGAACAACTGCTGGCAACGCCCGGCAGCGATTTGCGTATCCTTCGACTGACCCGGCGCGAGGAGAATCGGCTGCTCGAACGATTGGAGAACATGTCCAGCCTGGAGGACCTTGAGCACATGCAGCAGCGAATTTTCCACCAGCTGGGCATTCGCCTCGAAATCGCGCCAGGCTCCAACGAAGTGCGCAGCATGCGAGGCATCCGCATCGAGCTAGCAGAGCTGCCCGGACTCTGCCGCAAGACCCGTCAATCGATTCCCGCCGCGATCCGTCGGGCGCTGGAGAGACGGCCGGAGATCGCCTACAGCCTGCTCAACGCCCACGACCTGCTGCGCGACGCCTGAGTTCACCGTGCCTCCACACGGTGGTTCCGGTGATAGCGCTCGCTAACACCTTCTGCGATAGTTGTCCGACCAGTTGAGTCTCGGCTGGCATGCCGTTCGCCCATAAGGCGTTCGGTGTCTGTGACGCACCATTCGCTTCGCTGCCGCTATCCATCCGCAGCCTGCCGCGTCTCTACTCGCGCTACCCGCGCGTCCCGATGGCCAATCCGCCGTCGCCGCTGCCCGTCGCTACCATTAAGCGTATGGCCGTTCGCCGATAAAAACCAAAAGACCGATCCGAACAAGGACGCCCCATGAAACTGACCCGTTGCTTTACCGCGCTGGCCGTCGCTGCCGCCCTGTCCGCGAGCCTCTCCGCCTCGGCTCGCGAATATTCCGTTTCCACCGTGCTTTCTGATGCGTTCCCCTGGGGCCAGGCGGCTCAAAAGTGGGCCGATCTGGTCGAAGAGCGTTCCAATGGTGAAATCACCTTGCGCGTCTACCCCAACGCGCAGCTGGTTGCCGGGGACCAGACCAAGGAATTCTCCGCCATGCGCTCCGGATTGATCGACATGGCGGTCGGCTCGACGATCAATTGGTCGCCGCAGGTACCGGAGCTGAATCTGTTTTCCTTGCCATTCCTGATGGCCGACAGCGCTGACCTCGACGCCATCACTCAGGGCGAGGCCGGCAAGCAGGCTTTCAGCGCCATCGAGAAGCGCGGCATCGTCCCGTTGGCCTGGGGTGAGAACGGCTTCCGCGAGCTGTCGAACTCGGTCAAGCCGGTCAGAACGCCAGCGGACCTGGCCGGATTGAAGATTCGCGTGGTCGGCTCGCCGCTCTTTCAGGACACCTTTACCGCCCTCGGCGCAAACCCGACACAGATGAGCTGGGCCGACGCCAAGCCGGCGCTCACCACTGGCGCAGTCGACGGCCAGGAAAACCCACTGTCGGTATTCGACGTTGCACGTGTCGATCAGGTCGGCCAGAAATACCTGACGCTTTGGCATTACATGGCCGATCCGCTGATCTTTGCGGTCAACCAGCGCATCTGGAAGCAATTGCCGGAAGCCGACCGCGAGCTGCTGCGCCAAGCTGCCATCGATGCGGGCAGGTGGGAAATCGAACTCTCCCGAAGCGGTGAAGCCAAGCGCCTGGAGGACATTCGTGCCCGCGGCGTGGAGTTGGTCGAACTGACCGAAGAAGAGCATCAGGCCTTCGTCGAGGCGACCCGTGGCGTACATGAGAAATGGACGCCAAAGATCGGTGCCGAACTGGTGGACGCAGCACGCGCAGCCATCGCTGAGTAACAACTGTTCTGCCCGGCGACGTCATGTCGTCGGGACCCGAGGAAACCCATGAACAATCGACAGGACGCGCGCCTGGAACGCGTGCTGGCCACGCTGGCGCTGGTCGTTATCAGCCTGATCAGCCTGGCCAACGTAGTGGTGCGTTATTTCACCGACGCCTCCTTTGCCTTCACCGAAGAGCTTTCGGTGTTTCTGCTGGTCATCCTGACTTTTGCTGGTGCGTCCGTGGCGATGCGCAGCAATCGCCATATTCGCATCAGCTTGCTCGAACGACTTTTCCCTCGCCTACGCACGCCGCTGATCCTCCTCCAATGGCTCGCCAGTATGCTTGTACTCGGCCTGGTGGTCTGGTTCGGCGGTCAGTTCGCTCTGGAAGAATACCAATGGGAATCGGAGTCTCCTGGCCTCGGCCTGCCGAACTGGTGGTATGTCGTCTGGCTGCCATTGTTGGCGTTGGCGATAGCCGTGCGGCTGAGTCAGATGACCCTCGATCGGCTGCACGGGAGGCTCTCGGATGAGCCCTGATTTCCTGATGCTCGCCAGCTTTCTGTTGTTGCTTTTGATCGGCGTACCGGTGGCGTTCTCCCTGGCACTGTCCGGAGCCATCGGCATCCTCGCCGGGCTCTCGCCTGACATGCTGGCGACGCTGGGCACCAATACCTACAACGGCGTCGCCAAGTATCCGCTGATTGCAATACCGCTGTTCATCCTCACCGGCCTGGTATTCGAAAAATCCGGGGTAGCACTGCGCTTGGTGCGCTTCGCCCAGGCTTTGATCGGCCCACGCCACGGTGGCCTGGCGATGGTTGCCATCCTGGTCTGCCTGATCATGGGCGGCATGAGCGGATCGGGCCCGGCGGACGCCGCAGCAGTGGCCATGGTGATGCTGCCAAGCATGACCCGCGCGGGCTACCCGAAGCCATTCTCGGCCACCCTGATCGCTGCATCGGCCTCCACCGCTATCCTGATCCCGCCGTCCATTGCGCTGATCCTCTATTCCATCGTCGTGCCGGGCGTAGACTTGCGCGCGCTGTTCGCCGCCGGCCTGTTTCCGGGAATCATCGCCGGATTGGTCCTGCTGCTGCCGGCCTGGCTGTTGGCGCGTCGCTACGGCTGGGAAAACCCGGAAGATGCCGAGCGTCCGCCGTTAGGCGAGAGCTTTCGCCAGGCGCTCCCTGCGCTGTTCGCGCCGGTACTGATCCTGGGCGGCCTGCGCAGCGGCTTGTTCACTCCGACCGAAGCGGCCGTGGCCGGCGTGACGTACGGCGTATTGGTCGGCTTGTTAGTCACGCGCGAACTGAGCTGGCGCAATCTGTGGCGTCTTTGCGGCGAAGCTGCGGTCATCTCGGGTGTGGTCATGCTGATCATCGCACTGGCTGGCATCTTCGCCTGGGCAGGTACCATGCTCGGCACATTCCGGCATTTGGCCGAATGGTTGATCTCGCTGTCGGATAACAGCGCGGTACTGCTCATTCTGGTAATGATCGCTGTGCTGTTGGCCGGCATGCTGCTGGATGCGATTTCCATCTACCTGATCCTCATGCCGATCCTGATTCCGGTCATGCAGCACTTCGGCTGGAACCCGGTGTGGTTTGGTATTTTGCTGGCGATGAATATCGCCATCGGCCAATTCACGCCGCCGGTCGCGATCAACCTGTTGGTCACCGCCGAAGTGGCCAAGATACGCTTGGAGCAGACGGTCGGCTGGGCGCTGCTGTTCGTCCTGGTGATGGGAAGCGCGCTTGTGCTGGTCGCAATCTTCCCGGAAATCGCGCTGTGGCTGCCAAGAGTGCTTGGGTACGCGGTCTAAGCGGCGGCCACCACTACGTACGCGCAAACAAGGTTCGACCTCTTTCCCTCCAGTCGCGCTCAGCTCGTGCTTGGAACGGAACAGAGGTCAGCTTCGTCGCCTGCCACTGCCGCCACAGCGAAGACATCTCCCTGAACGGGCTAAACAAAAGCGGCGACCAACCGATAACCCGGCATGCCAAACGAAGCGCCTTCCTCAAGGTGTTCGAGCTGCGGCTGCCAAACCGGTTTCGTCGCGCTGCTTCGTTTGCAAACGGGTGCCGAGGTTTCGGTATCGCCTATCTGCAAACGGAGCCCACCGTGCAACTCATCGATAACCGCGCGTTGATCAACGAAGCCTTGAGCCAATCTGCGGCGCTGACTGGCGGTCGTTTCGATCATCGCTACTGGCTAAGCAAAGTGACAGATGTAAAGTTGCTGATCATTTCCAAGCCGGAGGTGCTGTTCGACCTTTCCGTGAAGGTCTACATCCCGCTAGCGCCCGGGCAGAAAGTTCCGCTGACGTACGGAGACGGCTGGTTCAATTGGCACTTTCTCGGCAGCAAGAGCGCGGTAGTCACCATTGCCCGCGAAATCCTGTCCATTGCGATGCGCAACCAGAAGGCTAATTCGTCCGTACTGCAGGCCTGGCTAGCGGAGCTTGTGTCGTTTAAGCACAGCGACCATACCATCGCCGTGCTCGAACCTGAGCCAAACCAGGACCAGGCGGGCATCTAGGTCTGTTATCCATTTCTGCGAACCGCGCATCCATCCTAGCCATCTCGCCCGAGCCAAGCGCCGCCTCTTCGTAATCGAGTTCGCACCGCAAAGTCTGCAGCATCTGCTCGTCGATCGCCTGAAGCCTCCTCATCCGGTACATTTCTTTGCGCTGTGCACGTGAATGTCGCATTCCAGCGCGCCGGCATCTGGCGCGCCTGGTTCGCCCGACCGTGGTGATCCAAGTCCGCCCTGCGAGACACAGTGTCCAGCAAATAGGACAGCGTTGCCGTTCATGTCGCGTCCGCTGGACAGCCGACAGCATTGACACATATCCCGTCTACGCTTGGTTTCGTGACGCTAGAGGCGCGCGCCGGCGGCCAGCGACCGACCATCGGAAGCGGAGCCTCAATGGCCGCCCCTGGCACGTCTTTGGCTCCGATCGATACGCCTGGCCGCTGCCGTATCCTTTCGCCCGGGCGCACTCGCCTCGTGGCGTCTGCCGCGGGGCACGACAACAAGAAGAAGGAAGCCCTCATGAAAGCACCACGTGCAAGCTGCGTACGCGCAGTGTCGTCGCGTCTTTTGCTGGCAGCCCCGGCCCTGCTGGCAGCGGCGATTGCCGAGCCCACCCTCGCTGCCAGTTGCAACGAACTGTCCGGCGTCCGGGTTCCCGCTGGCGCCATCGCGCTACCGACCTCAGGCGCTCGAGTCACGTCCGCGACACTGACACCGGGCGGTGGCAGCGCACCGCAGACGTTCGGCCCACATTGCGACCTGAACGTTGAAATCGCCCCGGTCGATCCGAGCGCACCAACGATCAGAATGCGCATCGTGCTGCCTGAGCAGTGGAACAGCAAAGCGATGATGTACGGCGGCGGTGGCTACAACGGCACCGTTCCCAACGTCGCCGGCAACGTCCCGGCTGGCCCCGCCGATCGACCAACTCCGCTGGGCCGTGGCTATGCTGTGTTCGCCAGCGACTCGGGCCATGTGGCCAACCCCCTCAATCCAGGTGATTTCGCCTGGAATGAGGAGGCACTGGCCAATTACGCCCACGATGCGCTGAAGAAAACCCGTGATACCGCGATGTACCTGATCGAACAGCGTTACGGTCGGCCACCGGTTCGCAGCTACTTCGCTGGCGGGTCCACAGGAGGCCGCGAGGCGCTTGCAGTGGTGCAGCAATGGCCAAAGGACTTCCACGGCGCCATCGTCCTCTACCCAGCCTACAATGCGGCGGCACTGGATCTGCAGTTCGGACGCATCACTCGAGCGCTAGCCGCCCCAGGCGCCTATCCCAGCCTGGAAAAACGTGCAGCATTGCTGGAGGCGGCGATACAGGCGTGCGATGGGCTGGATGGCGTAGAGGACCGAGTGATCAGCAACCAGGCGGCGTGCAATGCCCGTTTCGACCCGGCGAAAGCCACGCTGAACGGCCGCCCATTGCGCTGCCCTGCCGGGACCGACAGCGGTGAGCGCTGCCTGTCCGATGCGCAGATCAACGCGTTGAAGGTCTTCGACACCCCGATCCGCTTCAGCCAACCACTGGCCAGCGGCGAGCGTGGTTACCCCGGTTTCAATACCTGGGGAACCGATCTCGGCCGTCCCGGCGAGGGTTTGCAACTGATCGTAAACAGACTGGGGTTGAATACCCTGCAGCCGGATTATCCGATGCCAGTGCACGGCACAGGCTTCGCCGAAGGCGCGCCGTACCATTCGGGATTCTGGGATGAGTGGGTTCGCTACTTTGTCACGCGCAATCCGGCGTTCAACTCGCTTACGCTGGACCCGGCCAACCTGGGGCCCTGGCAGGCACGGGTCGACGCGCTGTCGTTGCGTCAAGATATTAACCAGACCGATCTTTCGGCCTTTGTCGCCAATGGCGGCAAGATTCTCATGGCTCACGGCACTTCGGATCAGTTGGTCAGTACCCGCGCGACCGCGGACTATTACCGACGTGTCCAACAGGACATGGGCGTCGGCCAGACCCGCCGGTTCATGCGCTACTACGAAATTCCCGGCTACGCGCATGCCGCCAGCACAGTATTCAACGCCGCATGGGATTCCTTGACGGCCCTGGAACACTGGGTTGAAGAAGGCATCGCGCCCAAGCGGCAGATGGTCACCGATACCGTCGCCGTACCGGGCCGCACCCGTCCGCTCTGCGAATACCCCGCCTGGCCGAAGTACAAAGGTGGCAACGTAAACGACGCATCGAGCTTTGTTTGCGTAAGGAGCCAGAAAGGCCAGCACTGAGCACGCTGATCGGCCAAATCCAGCCGGGACCATCCTGCACCTGCAGCGCTGGCCCGATGGATTCGCCCGCGAAGCCTACGCCGTGGTCAGCCGTTGCGACTTGATCACGGCGATACCCTTATCGCATTCCAACCCAGACGACTGAGCCGTCCAACTCCCAATACATCGACGAACCGATTTCTGAGCATGTCCAGCCTGACTGACAGGCTTGCCCGCCGTCCAGATTGTCAGGGCGCATTCGGGTGAGCTGTCCGGATCGCTCTGCCTCGCATATCGCGGGCCGCCTCACCTTTTTCTCCCTGGCTCGCCGATGCTGGCACGGCATTCGCTCTGACACACTCACTTGATCCGGGCGCGCTTGCCAACACAACAAAGCCTGAACGACGGCCCGGCATGCCACTCGTTCCAATCATCCCACGAACATCCGCCACTGATTCATCCGCAACGCTGCATCCATAACAACAAGAGGAAACCCCATGCAACATGACCGCAAAACCATCTGCCACCTGCTGTGTGCAGGAGCCACTCTGACCATTGCCGGACCGTCCAGCGCGGCCTTTATCGAAGACAGCAAGGCCAGCGTCGAGCTACGCAACTTCTACATGAACCGTGACTTCCGATCGGGGGCTGGGCAGTCCAAGGCCGAAGAATGGGCTCAGGGCTTTATCCTGAAGATGGAGTCCGGTTATACCGAGGGGCCGATCGGCTTCGGCGTCGATGCCCTCGGTCTGCTCGGGGTCAAGCTAGACTCAAGCCCGGATCGTTCCGGTACCGGAGTTCTGCAGAGAGACAGAGAATCGGGCCGCGCGCAAGATGACTACGGTTCGGCAGGCCTGACCGCCAAAGCGAAGATGTCCGATACCACGTTGCACGTCGGCACCCTGCAGCCGATCCTTCCGGTGATCATGCGCAACGACAGCCGCCTGCTGCCCAACACCTACCGCGGTGCCTGGCTGCAGAGCAAGGAAGTCAGTGGTCTCACCTTCGACATTGGCAAGCTCGACCGCATCAGCTATCGAGACTCGTCAGACAGTGAGGAAATGACTGTCTTCAACGGCGGCCTGCGTAACATCAGCTTCGGTAACAGGACCACCAGTGATGAGTTCCTGTTCGCCGGCGCTCGCTACCAGATCATGCCCGAGCTGACCGGCAGCTATTACTACGGCGGGCTGGACGGCATTTACGACCAGCACAATTTCAACCTGGTGCATGTGCTGCCGATCGGTGACAACCAAAGTTTCAAATCCGATCTGCGCTACGTGCGCTCCACCGATGACGGCGGCAGCAACGTCGACAACAATGCCTTCGGCGCCCTCTTCACCTATAAAATCGGTGGGCATGGCTTTACGGCCGGTTACCAGAAGATGAGCGGCGACACCGGCTTCGCCTATATCAGCGGCGGCGATAATTCGCTCATCAACCTGTTGCAGATCAATGACTTCGGCAACGAAGATGAGAAATCATGGCAGGTTCGTTACGACTATGACTTCACCGCCATGGGTATTCCTGGACTGAGCCTGATGACCCGCTACGTGACAGGCGATAACGTCGACCGGGGTGCCGGCCTGAGCGAAGGCGAGGAGTGGGAACGCGATACCGACATTGCTTACGTCATTCAGGATGGTCCGCTGAAGAACCTGGGGATGAAAGTGCGCAATGCCACGGTGCGCAGCAACTTTGGCTCCGATCTGAACGAAACCCGCCTCATCGTCAGCTACGCCCTGCCGCTCTGGTAAGAGCAGAACGCAACACCTATGACCTACTTGTTGTATTTACCGGGCCCATGCGGCCCGGTTTTCATCGCATCAGCCGCGAAGAAATGCCAGCACGCGCTGGGTGAACTCATCGCCAGCTTCAACGTTGGATAGGTGCGCGGCTTCGAATTCCACCAGCTCGGCACCAGAGATGCGCTCCTGAATGAAACGGCCATGCTCGGGCGTGGTGACCGGGTCTTTGCCGCCGCAGACGATCAGCGTCGGCACCTTGATCGCCCCGAGCTGCTCACGGTAGTCGGCATCGCGCACTGCTGCGCAGTTGGCGGCGTAGCCGGCTGGCGAGGTGCTGGCGATCATTTGGGTAAGGCGGCTGGTCTGGGCCGGCTCGCGGCTGGCGAAGGTTGGCGTGAACCAGCGCGAAATAGAGGCGTCTCGCATGTCACGCATGGCCTGCTCGCCCCCTTCCAGCACGGTTTCGATGCGGTCGTTCCACACCTCTTCGGTCCCAATCTTCGCGCCGGTGTTGCAGATCACCAGCCGCATCAGCCGCTCACCGGCGTTGATCCCCAGCCATTGACCGATCAGGCCGCCCATGGACAGGCCACAGAACGCAAAACGGTCGATCCCCAGCGCATCCACCAAACCCAGCACATCGCGGCCGAGTTGTTCGATGCTATATGGACCGGGTGTAACGGAGGAGCCACCGTGGCCGCGTGTGTCATAGCGCAATACATGAAAGTGCTCGCTGAACGCTGGCACCTGCGGGTCCCACATACCCAGATCGGTCCCTAAGGAATTGGATAACACCAAGACCGGTGCATCGACTGGGCCATCTAGACGGTAATTCAGTTCGCCATCGGCGAGTTTTACGCTGGGCATGGAATGTTCCTTTCTGAATAACGGAAACGAAAGCGCCGCGGAGGGTTCGACAACAACCGGCCGCGGCGCTCGGAAACAAGACGAAAGCAAAGGCCGAACAAGCCGATGGGTGCCCTACAGGATGCAACCCATCGTTAGATCCGTCTCAGCCGGGCTCAGACCCGTTCGACGGCCAGCGCCAGACCCTGCCCGACACCCACGCACATGGTCGCCAGGCCGAGTTTGCCACCCGATTTTTCCAGCGCATGCACGGTCGTCAGCACCAGACGCGCGCCGCTCATGCCCAACGGATGGCCGAGGGCGATCGCGCCGCCTTGCGGATTGACCTTGGGGCTGTCGTCCTCCAGACCCAGGCCACGAGTGACCGCCAGCGCTTGAGCAGCGAAGGCCTCGTTGAGTTCGATCACATCGAAGTCGCCAACGGCCACGTTCAAGCGCTCGCACAACTTACGTACCGCCGGTACCGGCCCATAACCCATGACACGCGGCGCAACGCCGGCGCTGGCCATGCCGAGCACCTTGGCGCGTGGCGTGAGCCCGTACTTCTGTACCGCTTCGGCGCTTGCAAGAATCAGCGCGGCGGCGCCGTCGTTGACGCCCGAGGCGTTGCCCGCGGTGACCGTCTTGTCCGGGCCGTTGACCGGCTTGAGCTTGGCCAGCGCCTCGGCGGACGTATCGGGGCGTGGATGCTCATCGGTGTCGACCACGGTGTCGCCCTTGCGGCCCTTGATCACCACCGGAACGATCTCCTCGGCGAAGAAACCAGCGGCCTGCGCCTTGCCGGTGCGCTGTTGGCTGCGCAAGGCAAAGGCATCCTGGTCCTCGCGGCTGATCTTATGCTCTTCGGCCACGTTGTCGGCGGTCTGCGGCATGGCATCGACGCCGTACATGTCCTTCATCTTCGGGTTGATGAAGCGCCAGCCGATGGTGGTGTCCTCGATCTTTTGCGTGCGACCGAACGCCGTATCGGCTTTACCCATCACATAAGGCGCACGGGTCATGGACTCGACGCCGCCAGCGATCGCCAGCTCCATCTCGCCGCAGGCGATGGCCCGGAAGGCGCTGCCCACTGCATCCATGCCCGAAGCGCAGAGGCGATTGAGGGTGATGCCCGGCACAGTTTCCGGCAGACCGGCGAGCAGCGCGGCCATGCGTGCCACGTTGCGATTGTCTTCGCCGGCCTGATTGGCGCTGCCCATGAAAACTTCATCAATGGCCGCCGGATCGAGCGTCGGATTGCGCTCCAGCAGGGCCTTGATCGGGGTTGCCGCCAGGTCGTCGGCTCGCACGGCGGCCAGGGCACCGCCAAAGCGGCCGATGGGCGTACGTACGGCGTCGCAGATAAAGACTTCGCGTGTCACTCGTCACCTCCAGATTGTCCATGGGCGGCGGCCGTGCGGGCCTCCAGGGCGCGCAGAGCCTCCAGTTCGTTCTCGGTCGGCGGTGCAGTCTCGCCCAGAACATCAGCGAAACGAATCGCCCAGCCGGTGTTCTCGATCACCTGCTCACGGGTCACACCCGGATGCAGCGAGGTCACCACGAATTCGTTGGACCCGGCTTCGGGTTCCATGATGCACAGGTCGGTGATAATCCCGACCGGCCCATTGCCGGGCAACCCAAGTTGCTTGCGATGCTCCCCGCCTTCGCCGAAACCGACCGACGTAATGAACGCCAGCTTGTCGACAAAGGTGCGGTGCGATTGCTTGAGGATGATCAGCACCTGCTTGGCCGACCCCGCAATTTCCGGCGCGCCGCCCGCCCCTGGCAAGCGGACTTTCGGTTGGTGATAGTCACCGATCACCGTGGTGTTGATGTTGCCGTACTTGTCCACCTGCGCGGCACCGAGGAAACCGACATCGATACGGCCGCCCTGTAGCCAGTAGCGGAAGATCTCGGCAGTCGGCACGACGGTGTCGGCGGTCTCGGCCAGTTCGCCATCACCGATGGACAGCGGCAACACCGATGGTTTGGCACCAATCGGGCCTGATTCATAGATCAGCACGACTTCCGGCGCGTGGGTCAGGCGCGCCAGGTTGGCCGCCTTGGACGGCAGGCCGATACCAACGAAGCAGACGCTGCCATCGCCAAGGCGACGCGAAGCGGCCACGGTCATCATTTCATTGGTGCTGTAGTCATTGGCGTGAGCGCTCATCATTTGGCCTCCTGCTGCGCGGCCAGCTTGGCCTGGAAAGCGGTGAAATCCGCCGTCTCGCGGATGTACTCATTGACCCACGCGGTGAAGCTGTCACGGTCGCGCGCGATCGGATCCCACTGCTGATAGAAGCGGTTGTCGCGCTCGTAATAACCATGAGCGTAGGACGGATGCGCGCCGCCCGGCACCAGGCAGACGGCGCTCAGCGCCCAGGTCGGCAGAACACAGGCATTCATCGGCGCCTGAAGGTCGTCGACGATTTCCTCAACGGTGACAATGCAGCGTTTGGCGGCCAGCGCGGCCTCCTTCTGCACGCCTAGAATCCCGGCAATCAATACGTTGCCCTTGCGGTCGGCTTTCTGCGCGTGGATTACGGTCACATCGGGCCGCACGCTCGGTACGGCAGCCAGCACCTCGCCAGTGAAGGGGCATTCGATGAACTTGATCATCGGATTGACTTTCGGCAAGTCGGAACCGAGGTAGGCACGCAGCACCGCGAAGGGTAGACCGGACGCGCCGGCGACATAGGCGTTGGCCAGGTCGGCATGGCTGTGCTCTTCAATTTCCAGCGGCTGCGGCCATTGTTGCTCCACTGCATCGCGCAAACGATGCAGCGAGCCGACGCCAGGATTGCCACCCCAGGAGAACACCAGCTTCTTCGCGCAGCCGGCACCGATCAGCAGGTCGTAGACCAGATCGGGCGTCATCCGAACCAGTGTCAGATCTTTCTTGTCCTGACGGATGATTTCGTGAGCGGCAGCGGTGGGAATCAGATGGGTGAAGCCTTCAAGGGCGACGGTGTCGCCGTTACTGACGAAGCGATCGATTGCCTCGTTTAGGGGTAGGAGCTCGGCCATGGGTCATGTCTCGTGTTGGTGTCCGGGTGCGCGAACGAATTTGCGCTTGAGGCAAACACTAAACATCGAGCTGCGGGAGGACAATCCGATAATCGAATCACCGTGCGATTACCGAACAAAACCTCAGATTTACCAAAGACTGCGCTGACCCACTTCCCCCTTGGTTCATCTCGTCTTCGAAGCTGTCGCACTAGGCCGCCAGTCAATGGAACAGGCGGGTGCTCAACTCCTTGCTTGCCTCCAGCAACACCGGCAAAAAGCGCGTTTCCAGCTCCTGCTTGGTCACCCGACTGGCATGGGTGCCGACGTTAAGGGCGGCCAGCACCTGGCCGGCGGAATCTTTCAGCGGTACGGCCAGCGATCGCAGCCCAACCTCGAGCTCCTGATCGATGATCACCCAGCCCTGCTGGCGAATTTCAGCGATCGAAGCACGGATGGCCTCGGGCGTATGCAGGGTACGGCTGGTCTTGATCTGCAGCTCCGCGTGGCCCAGATAATCATCCAATGCAGCGTCGTCCAGCGCCGCCAGCAGGATCCGCCCCATGGAGGTGCAATACGCCGGCAACCGGCTACCTACGCTCAGATCGACCGAAATCAACCGCTGCGGGGTGGCCGAGCGAGCCACGTAGAGCACCTCATCACCTTCCAGTGTGGCCATGGAGCAGGCTTCGTGTAGCTGGTCACTGAGGCGATCGAGAATCGGCTGCGCGGTGACCGCAAGCGGGGTCGATGACAAATAGGCGTGGCCGAGGGTCAGCACCTTGGGCAGCAGCGAATAGGTGCGGCCATCGGTGGTGGCGTAGCCAAGTTTGATCAGCGTATGCAGGCAGCGCCGCACAGCCGCTCGCGGGATTTCCGTGCGGTGGCTGATTTGCGCGATGGTCAGATGACGCTTGCGCTCCTGAAATGCATGAATCACCGCCAGCCCGCGTGCCAGCGAGGTCATGAAGTTCGGATCGCCCGTCAACGCGTCGATGCGTTTGGCTGGTGAGGCGATGATGGCTGGCGCCATCGGAGCAATGCGGGAATGGGACTCGTCGTTCATGGCGGACAGCCTTGTCGGGATGCATTGTGCGATTATCGTACTACCGACCGATAATCACAAAGCCCTCCTCTCTGACCCCGTTGCGCTCGCCGGCAAGCTTGCGGCACGTCACTGCGCTTGCCAGAAACAATCCCTGGCGAAGCATGGCAGCCATGGCGGCGAGTCGTGTGGATTAAAGCCTGAAAATAGTCCACGCCTAATCTGATCGGCCTCAACTAGCCTCGGCGAATGCCAGGACGAACTCGATATGCGCTCTGACGCCTGTAGCCAACGCACCATCATCCACCATAAACCTCGAGTTATGGTTCATGGCCACCTCGCTAGCATCCGCTTCTTGCGGGGATACACCTAAGAAAACAAATAGGCTGGGCACCTTCTGCGCATAGAAGGCGAAATCCTCACTTGGAGAAAGATTTGCCGGCAGCTCTTCGAGTCTTCCATCGGCAGCTTCCCTCAGCCCCGGGATGACCTTTTCAGTAAGGGCTTCGTCATTCATGGTGACCGGCATCAAAGTGGCAATCTGAACATTGGCTTTAACGAAGTTGGCCTCAGCTGTGTTCTTCACGATCGCAGGAAGTTTTTCAAGCAGCACCGAGCGTACTTCCGGATGATTGCTGCGTATGGTTCCGCCCATTTGCAATAACTCCGGTATTACGTTATCTGCCGTTCCGGCGTGTATGCTGCCGACGCTGACGACACCAGCGCCTTTTGAGAGATCCGTATGCCGGCTAACCAGCGTTTGCATTGCGTTGACCACCTGCGATCCAGCGACAATGCTATCGGTCCCTGCCCACGGCATCGAACCATGCGTCTGGTCACCTTGCAACGTGATGCGGAAACTATCTGAACTGTTAAGCGTGGCCCCTTTTTTATAAAACAGGTGCCCGCTGTTCATTCCTGCCATGACGTGAAGCCCAAACATCGCCTCGACTTTCGGGTTGTCGAGAACGCCCTCCTCGATCATCCGCCGCGCCCCGTACAGCTCATCCGGCTGGGCAAACACATCTATATCTGCCGCACCCTCTTCTGCTGGCTGAAACACAAACACGACGGTACCCGGAATCTTTTCGCTGTTGGCCGCCATGATTTTCGCCGCTCCCAATAACATAGCGACATGCGCATCATGGCCACATGCATGCATGACATCGACTTCCTCGCCGTGAAATATGCCTTTGGCTTGGCTCGCATATGGCAACCCTGTTTCTTCCTTGACCGGCAATGCGTCCATATCCGCGCGCAGCGCCACCACCGGACCATCCATTCCGCCCTTTAAAACCCCAACCACACCGGTCTTACCAATGCCGCTATGTACTTGCAGACCAAAGTTTTCCAGCTGCTGCGCGATCATTTGGGACGTACGGAACTCCATATTCCCGAGTTCCGGGTGTTGATGGATATCATGACGCCAAGCAACTACTTGCGCGTTGACATCCTTTGCTGCCTGCTCAACCCAGCCTTGAGCAGCCGCCGTCCCTGTTACAGAAGTAATAAACAGAACTGCAGCAACTGATTTTACGAATCCAATATGCATATACCTAACCCTGGAAATGATTGGCAGATTAATTAACGAAAACAGCATCGGCAGAAAAATGATCGCTATATAAATTCTGCCAAATACTCGCCAGTAAAAGACGTCTTCCAGCGCGCACGTTTGGTCGCTGCGCTACAGCAAATGCCAGGTGTAATTGAAAATCAGCCGATTCTCATCGATATCACTGCGGTAATTGGATCGAGCCGTGACGTTACGTACCCGCACCCCGAGGTTTTTCAGCACACCGCGCTGGAAGGTGTAGCCGAGGTCCAGATCACGCTCCCATTCCTGACCCTCGAAGCCGCGGCCGGTGTCGACGTTATCGCCGCGGATATAGCGCACCGTGGATACCAGACCCGGAATGCCAACGACGGAGAAGTCGAAATCATGCCGCACCTGCCAGGAGCGCTCATCCGCGCCGGCGAATTCGTAAGTGGGGACTTCATTGCCCAATGGACTGACGTTGTTGAACACTCGCGGGAAAGCGTCATCGCCGAACATCGCTTGATAACCGACGGAGACAGTGTGGCCGCCGCGCTTGGCGGAAAGCACCGTGAATAGCGCACGGTTGTCGATATCGCCGAGCAGCCGCTCGCCATCTTCCTGCGAGTCGTAGTAGCCGAGGTTGGCGCCAAACACCCAGTCGTCCACCGGCTCACTGTGCTTGAGGCTGTAAAAGCGCTGGTTGTAGATGTCTTCGAGCTGCGCGTACCAGAGGCCCGCCGATGTGCGCTTGTCGTTAAAGGCGTAGTCGGCACCGGCATAGTTGAAGCGATCGGTTGCCACGTCGCCGCCCAGTTGCGGCACATGGCCTAGCTTCGCCCGCATCGCACCGTCGCCCGCCTCGTTTAGCACGCTGCCGGAATGGAATTGGCCGGCCTGCAGCGTCAGCCCGTCGAGTTCTTGCGAGATGATGCTGGCGCCCTGGTAGGTCGGCGGCAACAGACGAATGTCGCTGAACGTCAGCACCGGCAGGTTCGGCGTCAGCTCGCCGATCTTAAGCTCGGTCTTCGACACCCGCGCCTTGAGCGCCGCGCCGATGCGTCCGAAGTTATCCGCGGCCTTGCCATCGCTGCCCGTGGGCAGCAGACCGGTATTGACGCGGCTACTACCGCTGTCGAGCTTGAACCCAAGCTGACCAAGCACGTCGACACCGAAACCGACCGTACCGGGCGTATAACCGGATTTCACGTTGAGAATAAAGCCTTGGGCCCACTCCTCCGACTTTGATTGCTGATTCGTGCCGACGATGTCGGAAAAATCCCGGCTGAAGTAATAGTTGCGCGCTTGCAGCGTCGCCGTGGTGCCGTCAATGAAGCCTGCTTCGGCAGCAAAGGCCGAAGGGAGGCAAAGAGAGGCGCCGATGGCCAATGCAATAGGGGAACGTTCTGGCTTGTTCTTCATGGTTTTGAACTCGTTGTTGTTGTTTTTCAGGTGCACGCCGTCGCCCCGCCGGCACAGGCCGACAGAAACGACGAAGGTTCGGGGTTGCGAAAATGAACCGCTGCGGCGGGGAATCAGCCGGCGGGTTGCTCCTCTTCCAGGGATGCGGGCGGGCTGGCCGGCAAGGGAGCCGGCGCTCGTTTCAGCGTCAACAGCAGGTGCGCGGCGATACCGAAGATCAATCCCCAGAAGGCTGCGGACAAACCGAGGAACGACATCCCCGAAGCGGTGACGAGAAAGGTGATCAGCGCCGCTTCACGGTCTTCCGGCACCGACATGGCCGCGCTCAGTGCACCGCCAATGGCGGCCAGCAGCGCCAGGCCAGCCAACGCCGCGATCAGCGCGGCGGGAAACGCCGTGAAAATAGAAACCAACGTGGCGCCAAACGCGCCCAGCAGCAGGTAGAACACCCCACCGGAAACACCGGCGACATAGCGTTTGCTGGGGTCCTCGTGGGATTCCTTACCGGTGCAGATCGCCGCGGTGATGGCCGCCAGGTTCAGGCCGTGACAACCGAAGGGTGCGAGCAACAAGGTACCCAGCGCGCTGCTGCTGATCAGCGGGCTCGCCGGGGTCTGGTAACCGTCGTTGCGCAGCACGGCCATGCCAGGCACGAACTGCCCGGTCAGGGCCACCATCACCAGCGGAAAGGCCACGCCGAGGATGACCTGCCAGCTGAACTCTGGCGTTATCCACACCGGTACGGCCAGGCCGATCACCAGTGCCTCACTGCGCAACTCGCCACTGCCGACGGCGATCGCAACGCCGACTACCAACACCGCCATCACGGCGTAGCGCGGCATCAGCCGTTTGAACAGCAGATAGGTGCCGAACATCGCCAGCACCAGCCAAGGTTGCTCCTTCACCGAAACGAACAAGCCAGTGCCGAAGCGGAACAGGATGCCGGCCAGCATCCCGGCGGAAATCGCCGCGGGCAGCTTGTGGATGATTTTGTCGAACGCGCCGGATAGTCCCACCAGCAGGATAATTAGGCTCGATACGAGGTAGGCGCCGACCGCCTGGTTCATGCTGATGTCGGGCAACATGGTCACCAGCAATGCCGATCCCGGCGCGGACCAGGCGATGATGATCGGTACCTTGTAGCGAAGGCTAAGGACGATACCGAGTACGCCGCTGCCGATGGAAATGGTCCAGACCCAAGACGAGAGTACGTCGTGTGGCAACCCGCCCGCTTTCGCCGCCTGAAAGATGATCACCAACGGGCCGGCGTAAGAGATGACCGTCGCAATGAAACCGGCAATCACGGCGGAGAGGGAGAAGTCTCTGAGTAGCGTATTCATGAAGCCTCGCAAGTCAGGCCTGGCTATCCGTGACGGTATCCGGATCGCTCTTGTTGTAGGTCACGCATTTGAAACCGTTCAGCGCAGGGTGGATGACGCTTCACCCAACCACCGCCGTACTCCGCAAAGCCGGTGGATGAACAGAGCGCCATCCACCCTACGGCCGGTTTGGCATTTGGTGTCGCATCCATCTGCAGCCAGGCCGGCGCATCCAGGGACCGGCCTTTCCGGGTCATGCCTCCTGCAGCGCCCGCGGACGGCTGCTGCGCTGCTCGGCTTCCGGTACCGGCGCCTGCTGCAGCTGGAAGTCGAACTCGACCTCGGCGAACCGCCCTTCCACACCGCGGGCGTGTGCCGCTTCCGGATCGTCGTTGAAATGGATGTCGCCGATCAGCCCGTCACGGGTAGCGTAGGCGAAGTCGTCCCACAGGTACTTGTCGCCGGACAGGTTGATCTGCGTGGTCAGGTGACGATGACCCGGCGCCGAAAGGAAGAAATGGATATGTGCCGGGCGCTGGCCATGTCGGCCGAGCAGATCGAGCGCTTCCTGGGTCGGGCCATCCGGCGAGCAGCCGTAGCCGGACGGCACGATGCTGCGAGCACGGTAACGACCTTCGGCATCGGTGACGATGCGACGCCGCAGGTTGTAGTCGGACTGGCTCTTGTCGAAGTAGGAGTAGTTGCCCTGGGTATTGGCGTGCCACAGATCAACGATAGCGCCGGCCAACGGCTTGCCATCGGGTCCGGTGACCTTGCCCTGGAGGAACATCACCGTGGCAACGCCATCTTCACTGCCGTCATCCATGCGGGCTTCGCCTTCAGCGATCGGCGCGCCGGCCACGTATAGCGGGCCTTCGATGGTACGCGGGGTGCCACCGGTCAGTCCGATCTGCGCATCCTTGGCGTCTTCGAGCAGGTCGAGAAAATGCTCGAGGCCAAGTCCGGCCACCAGCAGGCCCGCTTCATTGCGCCCACCGAGACGGTTGATGTAGTCGACGGCTTTCCAGAATTCGTCCTGGGTGATTTCCAGGTCTTCGATGATCTTCGCGCTGTCCAGCAGGATGCGATTGACGATGTGCTTCAGACGGGGGCTGCCCGCGTCATTGTTGAAGCCACTGGCTTCCTTGAAGAACTGCTGAATTTCAGGGGAGTGGGAGATTTTCACAGTCATGGCTCAGGCCTCATCTTGTAATTTTGGTCACGCTGACAACGGACCGGCGCACCCGGTCGATTGAGTAACAGGATCAGCTATCGTCTTCACGGATCGACGAGGGGTGCCGGCAAAGGGCGTTGACCTCGATATCCATGTAGGGATAAAGCGGCAGCTGCATCAGGGTGTCGTGCAGCTCCTGCACGCTGGCCACGTCGAATACGCTGTAATTGGCGTACTGGCCGGCGATGCGCCACAGGTGGCGCCATTTGCCTTCACGCATCAGGCCCTGGGCCAGTTCCTTCTCATCGGCCTTGAGCTTGGCGGCCTTCGCCGGGTCCATGTCGACCGGCAGTTTTACGATCATCTTCACGTGAAACAGCATCTTTTCAGCCTCCGGTTACTTGCGGCTGAAGAACGCCATGCGCTCTTCATCCAGGGTCAGGCCGAGACCCGGCGCGCGCGGCACTTCCAGCTGGAAGTCGCGGTAAACCGGCGCCTCGGTGACGATTTCTTCGGTGAGCAGCAGCGGGCCGAACAGCTCGGTTGCCCAGGTGAGCTTGTTGATGGTGACGAACGCATGCGCCGAGGCCAGGGTGCCGATGGCGCCTTCGAGCATGGTGCCGCCATACAGCGCAATGCCCGCAGCGTCGGCGATCTGCGCGGTGCGCAGTACGGCACGCGGGCCGCCGTTCTTGGCGATCTTCAGGGCGAAGATGCTGGCCGCGCCGTCGGCCGCCAGGCTGAAGGCGTCCTCGACGCTTTCGATGGACTCGTCAGCCATGATTGGCGCGGGGCTGCGCTGGTTCAGGCGAATCTGCCCACCGCGGTTGATTCGCGAGATCGGCTGCTCGATCAGATCGATGCCGTTGTCGCCGAGAATCTGGCAGGCGCGGATGGCCTGGGATTCGTCCCAGTACTGGTTCACATCGACACGCACGCTGGCACGGTCACCCAGCGCTTTCTTGATTTCAATGACGTGTCTGAGGTCGGCGTTCACCTCGTTGGCACCGATCTTCAGCTTGAAGATGCGATGGCGACGGATGTCCAGCATGTGCTCGGCTTCTTCGATGTCCTTGGCTGTATTGCCGCTGGCCAGGGTCCAGGCCACTTCCAGGCTATCGCGAACGCGGCCACCGAGCAGCTCGCTGACCGGCAGTCCGAGGCGTTTGCCTTGAGCGTCGAGCAGCGCGCTTTCCAGGCCGGACTTGGCGAAGGTGTTGCCCTTCGCCGCCTTATCCAAACGCAGCATGGCTGCGTTGATATTCGCCGCATCCTGACCCACCAGCAGCGGGCCGAGATGGCTGTCGAGGTTCTGCTTGATGCTCTCCGGGCTCTCGTTACCGTAGGCCAGCCCGCCGATGGTGGTGGATTCGCCGATGCCTTCGATACCGTCGCAGCAGCGGACACGGATCACCACCAGCGTCTGCTTTTGCATGGTGTGCATGGCCAGCTTGTGCGGGCGGATGGTCGGCAGGTCGACGACGATCGCCTGGATGCTTTCAATCAGGATGGGGCTCATATCGATTTCCGATTTCCAGTTTTTCGAGATCAGGGATCAGGCCTTGGCCGCCGACATCATCACCGGCGTGGTCGCACTGCTGCGCCTGCTGGAAATGGTGAAGACAGTCATGGCCAGGGCAGCGACGACGCCTGGTACGGCGAAGGCCATGAAGTTCAGCTGCAGCGGCAGGTTGATACCCAGCAGCGCGCCACCTAGAAGCGGACCGACGATCGCGCCGTTGCGGCCGATGCCCGATGCCCAGCCAAGACCGGTGGAGCGAATCGACAGGCCGTAGAACTGCGCGGCGGTTGCGTACAGCAGGATTTGAGTGCCGATTACGGTGGCGCCAGCGATGAAAATCAGGGTGTAGAGCACCGGCATCGGCGTCTTGAAGCCCAGCAGGCTGATGGAAACCACGGACACCGCGAAGAACGCCACCACTACTTTGGACAGGTTGAAGCGGTCGCCCAACCAGCCGCCGAGAATCGCGCCGGCCATCCCGCCAAAATTCAGTGCAAGCAGGAAGGACAGGCTCGAACCCAGGCTGTAGCCGGCATTGGCCATCAGCTTCGGCAGCCAGGAACCCAGCGCGTAGACCATCAGCAGGCAGCAGAAGAACGCAACCCAGATCGACACCGTGCGCACGCCGCGGCCATCGCGAAACAGTGCCAGCACCGAGGCGCTCTTGCCCTTTACGTCTGTCATCACCAGATCGTCGGCTACGGTCAGCTGGCGACTCGGATCGACCTTGTTGAGCAACGCACGCGCCTGATCGGTACGCCCTTGACGCACCAGGAAGCCTACGGATTCCGGCAGATGCCAGAGAATCACCGGCAACAGCAGCAGCGGCACGGCAGCGGCGAAGAACATGGCTTCCCAGCCGAAACGCGGCAGCATGTAGATGCCCAGTCCCGCAGAGAGCATGCCGCCCAGCGAGTAACCACTGAACATGACCGCTACCAGGGTGCTACGCAGCTTCTTTGGCGCGTACTCGTTCATCAGCGCGACCACGTTGGGCATCAAGCCACCGCAGCCGAGACCGGCAAGGAAGCGAAAGATGCCGAACTCAGTCGGCGTACTGGCGAAGCCGTTGAGCACCGTCGCGCCGCTGAACAGCACGAAGCAAATGGCGATGCCCATCCGGCGGCCGATGCGGTCGGCCAGGGTGCCGAATACCAGGGCACCGAACATCATCCCGAACAGCGCGTAGCTGCCCAGAGCACCCGCTTCCAGCGGGGTCAGCCCCCACTCCTTCATGATCACCGGCAGTACCACGCCATAGATGAACAGGTCATAGCCGTCGAAGATCAACAGCAATGCGCACAGGCTCACGACCAACCAGTGAAACCCGCTGAAGCGAGCGTTATCGATGACTTCGTGTACGTCTATCTTTCGCATGGCATGACTCTCTATTGTTTTTGTATGTCTTGATTCGCCGGCCGTACCGGCCCGGCTCTCGTGGCTGGCGCCGCGCACGCCAGCTGCGCGGCGGATTGCTGCTTGCAGAGCAGCAAGTCCCAGCAGCGACCTTGTCTTTCGGATCTCTAGCCCAGGTCGCCGCCACCCACCGGCAGGGTCACGCCGGTGATGTAGGACGCATCATCGGAGGCGAGGAAGAGAATCGCACCGGCCTGCTCGTCGATGGTTCCGTAGCGCTTCATCAGGGTTGAATCGACGGTCTGGTCGATGATCTGCTGGTACCAGACTCTCTCCTGCTCGGTCTGCTCGGCGCTGTTGCGCGGGATACGACGCGGTGGCGCTTCGGTACCGCCCGGTGCGGTGGCGTTAACCCGGATGCCACGCTGGGCATTCTCGAACGCCAGGCAGGCGGTCAGGGCATTCACACCGCCCTTGGCCGCGCCATAAGGCACACGGTTTAGGCTGCGAGTTGCAATCGAGGACACGTTGACGATGGCGCCCGCGCCCTGCTCCAGCATGTGCGGTAGCGCGGCATGGCAGCACCACAACGTGGGAAACAGCGAGCGGCGGACTTCGGCCTCGATCTCGTGCTCCTGGTAATGCTCGAACGGCTTGGCCCAGATGGTCCCCCCGACGTTATTGACCAGAATGTCGAGGCGCCCGAAGCGCTCCTTGGCCGCACTCATCACGCGGTGGCAATCGGCGAACTGTTCGAGATCAGCGGTCAGGGTGACCACCTCGACACCCTTCATGCCCAGCTCATCGGCCAGTTCATGCACCAGCTCGGAGCGATCGACCAGCACCAGGCGGCCGCCCTCCTCTCCCATACGCTCGGCCACACGACGGCCGATGCCCTGGGCAGCGCCGGTGATCACTGCAACCTTGTTCTGGAAACGCTTGTTCATGTTTCTAACCTCTGGAATGCCAGGGTCCGGTGGGTAACGCTTCGCGGTTACCCACCCTACTCATCTGCGATATGCGTTCGCCGCGAGGGCGCGCCTCCCACAGGTCCGGCGGACGCGTGTGCTCTGTGGGAGGCCCGCCCCGGGGCGAAGCTTTTGTTTATTTATGGCCGGAACGAACGGCTCACGCGCTGGCGGCGAACTTCTCGTAGTAGAAATTCGCCGGCTCCAGGCCCTGTTCACGAATGAACTGGCTGACCGCCTCGACCATCGGTGGCGGACCGCAAAGGTAGATATCCACCTCACCGTCGTTGAGGTGCTTGGGCTCGATGTGCTGAGTCACATAGCCCTTTTGCGGGTAGGCGCTGTCTGGGCTGGCGACGCAGGCGCTGTAGGTGAAATTAGGGATGCGCGCGGCGAAGGCCTCGAGCTTGTCCATCTCCACCAGGTCGTGGTCATGGGTGACGCCGTAGATCAGATGCAGCGGGTGTTCACTACCCTGTTCGGCAATCTTCTCCAGCATCGCGGTGAATGGTGCGAGGCCCGTACCGCCAGCCAACAGCAATAGCGGCCGCTTGATCTCGCGCAGGTAGAAAGCACCCAGTGGACCGGCCAGATTGACGCTATCACCCGCCTTGGCAAGCCCGGTCAGGAAGCTGCTCATCAGCCCTCCCGGCACGTTGCGGATAAGGAAGCTGACCTCGCCATCCTTCTGCAGCGAGCTGAAGGAATAGGCGCGGGTCTGGTCACTGCCCGGCACCTGCAGATTGACGTACTGGCCAGGCAAGAACGCCAGTTGATTCAGCGACTCGCCCCGGATGGACAGCGCGATGGTGCTTTCGGATAGCTGGCGCACATTGCTGATCGACGCTTCGTAGCTGGCCTGCTGGGTCTTGCAGATATCCGAGGCGGCCGGTACGCGAATCACACAGTCGCTCTCGGCACGCATCTGGCAGGTCAGCACGTAGCCCTGCTCGGCTTCGTCTTCGCTCAACGCATCCTCGATGTATTCCTCACCGAGGTCGTAGCTGCCGCTCTCAGCGAAGCACTTGCAGGCGCCGCATGCACCGTCACGGCAGTCCAACGGCACGTTGATGCCCTGACGATAAGCCGCATCAGCTACGGTTTCGCCGGTATTGGCGTCGATGAAACGAGTGACGCCGTCTTCGAAGTTCAATGCAATCTTATGGGTCATGGCGGCGCCCTCAGAGGTGGTATACGTCGATCATCTGGCGGATGTAGTCATTCTTCAGCACGACCTTCTTGGCCTTGATCAGCGGGTTCTCGCCGCGTGTGTCGAGGGTGTAGAAGTTGGTGCCGTAGAAGTGATCTACCGTCTTGTACCGGAAGCTCATCGTGTGCCAGTTGTAGCGCAGCTTGCAGACGCCATCGGACTGCTCAAGCAACTCCAGGTTGCTGATGTTGTGGCTGGTGCGGGTATCCGGAACGGTGGCGCTGGAGCGCTCGGTCTTGATGCGGAAAACCCGATCTTCGAGGCCGCCACGATTGCCGTACCAGATCAGCGAAATTTCACGCTGCGGGTCTTCGGTTAGTTGGTCACGATCGTCCCAGGCCGGCATCCAGAACGTGGCGTCCGGGGCGTACATTTCCAGCCAGCTTTCCCACTGTTTGTCGTCGAGGTAGCGCGCCTCACGGTAGAGGAAGTCGCGCGCAGCGTCGTAGGAGATGGTCATTTATGCGCCCTCCACATGGATCAGCTGATCCTGTTCCGCCTTGACGGCCTTGATCATCTGCTGCTGCCAGTACTGGTGCTGCATGACGAACAGGCCTTCGTCTTCCGAGCGGGCACCGCTCAGCTTGGGATGCAGATCGATCTCCTTCGCGCCCTCGTCGGGCCCGTCGATCCAGTGCTTGGCCCCGCGAGACATGTCGTTCCACTCCATGGCGCGTCCCTGGAAGCCGGCCTGGCAGGCGCGGAATTCTTCCAGGTCGTCCGGCGTGGCCATGCCGCTGACGTTGAAGAAGTCTTCGTACTGACGAATGCGGGTGGCGCGCGCCTCGGCACTCTCACCCTTGGGTGCGATGCAGTAGATGGTGACTTCGGTCTCGTCGACCGAGATCGGCCGGGCGATGCGCAGCTGCGAGCCAAACTGATCCATGAGATACAGGTTCGGGTATAGGCAGAGGTTGCGGGAGTTGCCGATCATCCAGTCGGTACGTGCCTGACCGAACTCAGCGATCATTTCTTCGCGGCGCGCGTGGAGCGGCCGGTCTTCCGGGTTGTCCCAGCGAGTCCAGAGCAGCAGATGGCCGTTCTCGAAGGAGTAGAACCCACCGCCCTTCTTGCCCCAGCCACCGGCACTCATGGTGCGGATCTCTTCACCGGCTTCGCGCAGCTTGCGCTGATTCTGCGTAGCCGCGTAGTTCCAGTGCACGGCCGTGACGTGGTAGCCATCGGCACCGTTCTCGGCGGTCAGCTTCCAGTTGCCACCAAAGACGTAGCTGGAAGAGCCTCGCAGCACCTCGATGCCTTCGGGCGACTGGTCAACCACCATGTCGATGATCTTCTTCGACTCGCCGAGAAATTCGTCGAGCGAAGCGACATCTTCTCGCAGGCTGCCAAACAGGAAGCCACGGTAGGACTCGAAGCGGGCGATCTTCTTCAGGTCGTGGGAACCGTCGCAATCGAAGCTGTCCGGGTAGCCGGCTTCCTTCGGATCCTTGACCTTCAACAGCTTGCCGGAGTTATTGAACGTCCAGCCATGGAAGGGGCAGGTATAGGTGGCCTTGTTGCCGCTCTTGAAGCGGCAAAGCATGGCACCGCGGTGACTGCAGGCATTAATGAAGGCGTTGAGTTCGCCTTCCTTGTTGCGCGCGATGAAGATCGGCTGACGGCCCATATAGGTCGTGTAGTAGTCGTTCTTTTCGGGAATCTGGCTCTCATGAGCGAGATACAGCCAGTTGCCCTCGAAGATGTGCTTCATCTCCAGTTCGAACAACCGAGGGTCGGTGAACATCTCGCGCTTGCAGCGAAAGATGCCCTTCTCTTTGTCGTCTTCAACAAGCGAATCAAGGTAGTCGAATCCCAGGGACATGACCGGGGCCTCCATTGTTATTGTGTCTACGTGATGAAGGCTACGGCGCGAGAAGCGGCATCAATATCCGTTTCCTGCAGCACCTTTATCCGTTTTCTGCAATGGCACACCGAGCCGGCCGGTCGACGGGCTGGCCTATAACAAGAGGAGTAACGGAGGGGGAATGGTTGAGCACGGCAGGACGCCAGACGGTTTGCCCCTTGAGCTGCCGGAGACCGGTTGGTGCAAGAACCAACCAGCCGACGCACTGGGAGTACGCACCGGGAGGCATCGCGGCTCAAGAGGCCATTTCGTAACCCAAAAAAAAGGCGCCGATAATCGGCGCCTTCGCTGTCGCTGCGCGTGGGCGTCAGACGAGGCGGAATCGAGCAACCTGGGACTGCAATTCGCTGCCTAGCCGTGCGAGGTCTGCGCTGGCTGCCGAGGTCTGCTCTGTGGCAGCAGCAGATTGGTCGGCCACGTCACGAATGCTGGAAACGCTTCGATTGATCTCCTCCGCGACGGCGCTTTGCTGCTCCGACGCAGTCGCGATCTGCTGGTTCATTTGTTGAATGCTCGATACCGCAGCATTGATCGCATTGAGTGCTTCTCCAGCCAATTGCGCCGCCTCAACCGTCTGGCCTGCCAGGCCGCAGCTCTTACCCATGACCTCAACCGCGGTCTGAGATCCGCTCTGCAGTGCTCCGATCAGGCCCTCGATTTCCAATGTGGATTCCTGGGTGCGGCGCGCCAGTGCTCGTACTTCATCAGCCACTACAGCAAAACCTCGGCCCGCCTCGCCTGCACGAGCCGCTTCGATTGCAGCGTTGAGTGCGAGCAGGTTGGTCTGGTCGGCGACGCCTTTGATTACATCCAGCACGCTACCGATGCCACTGCTGTCATGCTTTAGCCGCTCGATGGATTCGGCTGAAGCTTCGATGGATCGTGCCAGTTCTTCGATACGCTCGATGGTTTGCCGGACCACCGCTTGCCCCTGTTGTGCCTGAACGTCAGCCGATGCTGCCGAATGCGCCGCCGACTCGGCATTGCGCGCAACGTCCTGAACAGTAGCCGTCATCTCGTTCATCGCCGTAGCCACCTGATCGGTTTCGAGCTTTTGCTGCCCCACTCCGACACTGGTCTGTTCGGTCACCGCGGACATCTCTTCGGCAGCAGCGGCAAGCTGGGCAATGCCATCCGAGAGCCGGGTCATCAGCATGCGCAGATTCTCGGTCATTTGCTGCATGGCCTGCATCAACTGACCCAGCTCATCTCGGCGATCAATGGTGAGATTCTCCGACAGATCCCCATCAGCCACACGCCGGGCGAGAGAAACCACGCGCTGCAGTGGACCGACGATCATTTGGGTGATCAACACGGCACATAACAAGCTCATGACGAGCGCCACCGCCGTCGCACCAATCAGGACCATGCGAACCTGGCGCTGCTCGAGACGCAATTCTTCGAGCTGGCTGGCGTAGGCATTTTGTGCAACACCGACCATCTGACGCGCACGCTCAGTCAACTCCGCCTCGCTGGCGACGCGAGTCGAATGCGCCTTGAGGTAACCGAGAAATTCCTGTCGGTACTGGTTCAGCCTGGGCAACGCCCGGTCCAGTGCACGCCTGCTGTCACCCTCGGGCAAGCTGTTGCGCAGCGCTGCGCCTGCCACGGCAGAAGTCTCCAGCTGGGCAAGCAAGGCATCAGCATCGCTCTGGTTGCCGCCGATGACGAAGTTCTTTTCCAGCCTGCGGGCATCCAGCATCAGCCTGGCCAGTCCGGCGGCCTGATCGAAACGATCCAGAGTCTGAATACTCTCGGTGTCGCCAGTCTGTCGGATCTGCTCCTCGGCCCGCCTGCGTAATTCGGATTCCGCCGTGGCGAAGCCATTGAGCGCGTCGCGCGCAGCCTCTTCCATATTGTCCTCGGCAATTTGGCTTTGCTGCATCGCCTGGCTGAATTCGCCCAGCTTGGTCTGGTAGCCCTCTCCGTCCTGCTTGAGCTGGTCCAACTGTGCGATTTTATCGGGGCTTCGTAAGTCGGCGCGTGTGGAGGCGGCAATTTGCAGGGTCTTATCGATCGCCTGCCGGGCTTCGTTCAGAAAGGCGGCCTCCTGTCGTAACAGGTAGTTTTTCTCGTTCTGCCGTGCTTCGGCCACCAGTCCCTTGATCTCAGCGACCTGACTTAGTTTGGCGAACCGCTCCAGAACCGTATCCAACGCCTGGTAACTGATCCAGGCGATCGCCAATGTGATCATCAGTACAAGGCCGAAGCCCAATAACAATTTGCGTCTAACGCTGATATCGAGCAGAAGGCTTCGGAACCTGTCCATCTATTCACCTTAAAAGTTGTACAACAGAAAACAGCCGAAGCGTTTTGTACAAGCTTTGTAAAGGCTCGTCAATTATTGGGCGTCAGTTTTACACCACCAGTGTGAGCGGTCCGCTGAGATCAACTACGAGCTCTACATACCGGACCGTTTCTCGCATCGAGACCCAGCGGCAATCGCGGAGCATTCTTGAGCAGGCGGAATTGTGGATTCCGCCGTTGGGGAGGGGGTTACTGTTCGGGCGCGTCGCTCATGTGCAACGACGCGCGGGCAATGGCCACTAGAGCGCTCTAATGATGTCGGCGCAGCGTATCGGACGGCAACTCGCCAAAAGCGCTTTTGTAGGTTTCCGAGAAGCGCCCCAGGTGCAGGAAGCCATAGTCCATCGCGATCTCGGTGATGTTGCGAACCTTGGCCGAGGGGTCACTCAGACGGCCATGGATCTGCTCCAGCTTGCGCTGGCGAATGTAGGATTTTGGCGTCGTGCCGAGCTTGCGCTCGAACAGCATGTACAGCGAGCGCGGGCTCATGTTCGCCAGCTGCGCCAATTGTTCTACCGAAATGTCCTTCTTCAGGTGCTCGTCGATGTAATCGGTGATGCGCCCGAACGATGGGCAACTGTCGCTCAACGGCTCGCGGTGGATGTTATTAGCCAGGGTGCATAGCAGCTTCGAGGCAATGATGCGGCTGTACTGGTCTTGCAGTTGCGGTATGCAATGCTCGGCTTCGGCCTCCTGGCAGATCAACCCGAGCAGGCTTTCGATCCCTTCGAGCTGCTTGAGATCATAGCGGCTGCTGGTGAACCGAATGCCCTCGCCTGGTGCGCGCCACTGGTTCTCGGCACAGGCCTTTTCCAGAAACGAAGCCGGCAGTTTGACGATGAGCTTCTCGCAATCATCGGAATAGGTCAGATCGACCGGATCGTCCGGGTTGATCAACAGCAGCTCGCCGGGAGTGAAATAGTGCTCCTGACCACGGCCGCGCCAGAGGCAGTGACCGCGTTGCAACAGCTGCAAGTGGTAGATGGTTTCCAGCGCCGGGGACGTAACATGCACGCTGCCACCGTAACTCAGCCGGCAGAGATCGAGCTTGCCGAACGTACAGTGACTCAAGCTGGCTTGCGGATTGCCGGTGCGTGGCAACTGAATGCAGTGCGCACCAACATGCTGATTGACGTACTCCGACACCGCGTGGGGATCGGCACGCTCGAAAATCCTGCTTTTCGCGTTCAGCAGACTATCCATCACAGGGGCACTCTTGTCTTTTTTATAGTTAGGCTGGTGTCATTGCGAAGCGACACCAGGCCTGTCGTCACACCGGACCGGGACCGTGGTCACTCAGCCTGTGCGCGAAGCATATCGCTGTTGCCAAGCATAGGAGATTGGACGAACGGCCAACATCCGTACCGTCCGGTAACCGCACGTTTTCGTACTCACTGACCGGCGGGCGCCCCCGGTTTTCGCAACCTGAGGCAATTAGCCAATGGCGCGTGGATATCCCTTTTCAGCGCACAAGGTATCAGCGATGGCCTGGGCAGCCACCGAGAGCTCGTGTCCGGGCTTGGTCAGGATGCCGACGGGCTTTTCGATTACGGGGTCGCCTAAGGCAACACAACGTGCACCGAGCTCCAGCATCTGCTCGCGGCACAGCGCCGGCACAGCACTGACCCCCAGGCCGCTGGCTACCATGCGCCCGACCGTGGCCAGCTGATGACTCTCGAACTGCACCGGCAGACTGCAGCCGCGCTGGCGCAGGTGATCTTCGAGCATGTAACGCACGGTAGAGGGTCGTTGCAGCGTAATGAAGGGATGCTGGAGCAATTCAGACCAGCTCAATTCACCATCGCGAGCCAAGGCCGAATCAGCCGGCACCACCGCGACGAAGCGATCCGTGTAGAGCGGAATGAAGCTCAGCGGTGAGCTGGGCTCCGGCTCGAAGGCTATGCCTAGTTCGACCTGCCGATCCCGCACCATCTCCATGACCTGTTCGTTGATCACGTCATGCACCGTGACGCTGATCGAGGGGTACTGATCCCGAAAGGTACGCAGCACCGACGGCAACAGATTGCCGGCGAACGATGGCATCGATGCCAACGCCACCCGGCCCTGTTTCAAGGTGAAGCGTTGGCGCAGCTCGTCCTCGGCGTTGTCCCAATCGGCCAGTAGCCGACGCGCCAGTGGCAACAGCGCCTCGCCTTCGGGCGTCAGGCTTACCGCGCGCGTAGTGCGGCTGAACAGCCGTCCCCCCAGGCCGTCTTCCAACGCCTTGATAGTCAGACTCAGCGCCGACTGCGATAGATGCAGGCGCTCGCACGCCTGGGCAAAGCTCAGGGTATGCGCCACCGCTAGAAAGGCGCGCAGCTGTTTTACGGTCATAGGCCCAATCCACGGGAAGTGCGATTCGCAGTCATCGCATCAGCTTGATTCGTTTTATCAATCAATAGCGCTTAAAAATCAACTTAACAAATCACTTCTCAGCAGGAACACTCGGTCGCACGACATGCGTCTCCAACAATAAGAGGAATGGTTCATGGCTGGTTTCGACAAGCGCGTCAGCACCTACGCCGAAGCCCTCGACGGGCTCCAGGACGGCATGACCGTGCTGGCCGGTGGCTTCGGTCTGTGTGGCATCCCGGAAAATTTGATCGCCGAGATCAAGCGCAAGGGCACCCGCGACCTGACGGTGGTTTCGAACAACTGCGGCGTCGATGGCTTCGGCCTGGGTGTGCTGCTGGAAGACCGTCAGATTCGCAAGATGATCGCCTCCTACGTCGGCGAGAACGGGTTGTTCGAGAAGCAATTGCTCGACGGCGAGCTGGAAGTCGAGCTGACGCCCCAAGGCACCCTGGCCGAGAAGATGCGCGCAGGCGGCGCCGGGATTCCGGCCTTCTACACCGCCACCGGCTATGGCACGCCCATCGCCGAAGGTAAGGATGTCCGCGAGTTCAACGGCCGTCCGCACATCCTCGAACACGCCATCACCGGCGACTTCGCCATCGTCAAAGGCTGGAAGGCCGACCGCTACGGCAACGTGATCTACCGGCATACCGCGCAGAATTTCAACCCGCTGGCGGCAGCCGCCGGCAAGATCACGGTGGTCGAGGTCGAGGAGATCGTCGAGCCCGGCGAGATCGACCCCACCCAGATCCACACGCCCGGCATCTACGTCGACCGCATCATTTGCGGCACCTTCGAGAAGCGCATCGAAAAGCGCACCGTCCGCAGCTGATCCCCCTTAGTGGTTGAAAGAACAAGAGGTCAAAACCATGGCACTAACCCGCGAACAAATGGCCCAGCGCGTCGCTCGCGAACTGCAGGACGGCTACTACGTGAACCTCGGAATCGGCATCCCGACCCTGGTCGCCAACTACGTGCCCGAGGGCATGGAAGTGATGCTGCAATCGGAGAACGGCCTGCTCGGCATGGGCACCTTTCCCACCGAGGCAGAACTCGACGCCGATATGATCAACGCCGGCAAGCAGACTGTTACGGCGCGCATCGGCGCCTCCATCTTCAACTCGGCGGAATCGTTCGCGATGATCCGCGGTGGGCACATCGACCTCACCGTGCTTGGCGCCTTCGAGGTTGACGTACAGGGCAACATCGCCTCGTGGATGATCCCCGGCAAGCTGGTCAAAGGCATGGGCGGCGCCATGGACCTGGTGGCCGGCGCCGAGAACATCATCGTGCTGATGACCCACGCGTCGAAGGACGGCGAGTCGAAGCTGCTGCCGAGGTGCACCCTGCCGCTGACCGGCGCCGGCTGTATCAAGCGCGTACTGACCGACCTGGCCTACCTGGAAATCGAGAACGGCGCCTTCGTGCTCAAGGAGCGCGCGCCGGGCGTCAGCGTCGAAGAAATCGTCGCCAAGACCGCCGGCGAGCTGGTGGTACCGGAACACGTGCCGGAAATGACGTTCTGAACGCACACGTTTCCCTGTAGGAGCGAGCTTGCTCGCAGGCTCTACAGAGCCCAGCGACCGCCCGCTCTCTACAACACCCGACTCAACCGGAGCAAGAACATGCAAGACGTCGTCATCGTTGCAGCGACCCGTACCGCCATCGGCTCCTTTCAGGGCGCGCTGGCCAATATCGCCGCGCCGGACCTGGGCGCGGCGGTCATCAAGAATCTGCTCGCCCAAACCGGGCTGAACCCCGCCGACGTGGACGAAGTGATCCTCGGCCAGGTTTTGACTGCAGGCGCCGGCCAGAACCCAGCACGGCAAACGTCGATCAAGGCTGGCCTGCCACACGCCGTGCCCTCGTTCACCCTCAACAAGGTCTGCGGCTCCGGCCTCAAAGCGCTGCATCTGGCCACCCAGGCGATTCGCTGCGGCGACGCCGAGGTCATCATCGCCGGCGGCCAGGAAAGCATGAGCCTGGCACCCTACGTACTGCCAAAGGCCCGCACCGGGCTGCGCATGGGCCATGCAGAACTGGTCGACTCGATGATCAGCGATGGGCTTTGGGATGCGTTCAACGATTTTCATATGGGCATCACTGCCGAAAATCTGGTGGACAAATACGGCATCAGCCGCGAGGCGCAAGACGCCTTTGCCGCGTCCTCGCAGCAAAAAGCGGTTGCGGCCATTGAGGCCGGGCGCTTCAAGGACGAGATCACCCCGGTCGAGATTCCTCAGCGCAAGGGTGAGCCGCTTCGTTTCGATACCGACGAGCAACCGCGCGCCGGTACGACCGCCGAAGCGCTGGCCAAGTTGTGCCCTGCCTTCAAGAAGGACGGCAGCGTCACGGCCGGTAACGCTTCCAGTCTCAACGACGGCGCCGCCGCGGTGTTGCTGATGAGCGCGGACAAGGCCAAAGCTCTCGGTTTGCCGGTACTGGCACGGATCAAGGCCTACGCCAATGCTGGTGTTGACCCGGCGATCATGGGCATCGCCCCGGTGTCGGCGACCCGCCGCTGCCTGGACAAGGCCGGCTGGTCACTGGAGGACATCGATCTGATCGAGGCCAACGAAGCCTTCGCCGCGCAGGCGCTGTCGGTCGGCCAGGAGCTCGGCTGGGACGCCAGCAAGGTCAACGTCAACGGCGGTGCCATCGCCCTGGGACATCCGATCGGCGCCTCGGGCTGCCGCATCCTGGTCACGCTGGTGCACGAAATGATTCGACGCGACGCCAAAAAGGGGCTCGCCACCTTGTGCATCGGTGGCGGGCAAGGCGTCGCGCTGGCAATCGAGCGCGACTGAGGAGGCTCATCCGCCTCCGCCATCGAGGTTCGCTGTCCTGTCACTGTGGCCGGATAGCCTATTACACCGCTTCACCTCAACGGCGGCGCCCTGGGAGACCGGCGCCGCCCTCCCTAAGAAAAATAATGCAGGATCACCATGCTTAACACCGTAACCGCGTGGAGCGTCAAGCTCGTACAGCGCTACCTTCCCTCCCCCTTTGTTTTCGCCATACTGCTGAGCCTCATCGTGCTCGCCACCAGCATGCTCATCACCGGCCAAGGCTTGCCGGCGATGGCCAAGCACTGGGGCACCGGCTTCTGGAATCTATTGACCTTCGCTATGCAAATGGCGCTGATTCTGGTCACCGGTCATGCACTGGCCAGCGCCCCCCTGATACATCGTCTGCTTGCCGGATTGGCACGCACCGCCAAAACACCCGGCCGAGCCGTCGTGCTGGTCACGCTGATAGCGCTGGCCGGTTCCTGGATCAACTGGGGCTTCGGTCTGGTCATCGGCGCGGTGTTCGCCCGCGCCCTGGCGCGTGAGGTCAAAGGCGTCGACTACCCTCTGCTGGTGGCGGCGGCCTACTCGGGCTTCCTGATTTGGCATGGCGGCCTGTCCGGCTCCATTCCGCTGTCACTGGCCACCGGCGGCGCGGACGTCGAACGTATGACCGGCGGGGTCGTGACAGCGGCCATCGGCGTTGGCGACACGCTGTTTACCACCCTGAACCTGACCATCATTGCCCTGCTGGTGATCGGCCTGCCCATCCTCAACTGGGCGATGCACCCCAAGCAGCCGAAGGTCGCCGACCCGGCACTGCTGCTCGATCCCGAACATGAGCCCTTGCCGCGCGGCACCTTGGCGCAACGCCTGGACGACAGCCGTATCCTCAACCTGATCATCGTCGCACTGGGTGCCATCTACTTCGGTTATTACTTCGCTGAGAACGGCTTCGCCCTGACGCTGAACATCGTCATCGGTCTGTTCCTATTCATCGGTCTGGCGCTGCATGGCTCGCCGGAGCGCTACATGCGCGCCGTCCAAGACGGTATTGGCGGCATCAGCGGCATCGTCATTCAGTTTCCCTTCTACGCCGGGATCATGGGCATGATGGTCGGTGCCAACGCTGACGGGCTTTCGCTAGGCAAGCAGATCACCGACACCTTTATCGCCTGGTCGTCGGCCGATACTTTCCCGGTGCTGGCTTTCCTCAGCGCCGGTCTGGTCAACGTCTTCGTGCCGTCCGGTGGCGGTCAATGGGCGGTGCAAGGGCCAATCATGCTGCCTGCTGGCCAAGCACTCGGCGTGACGCCAGCCGTCACGGCCATGGCGATTGCCTGGGGCGATGCCTGGACCAACATGGTCCAACCCTTCTGGGCATTGCCGATCCTCGGCATTGTCGGTCTTGGCGCGCGGGACATCATGGGCTACTGCCTGCTGATGCTGGTGTACTCGGGCATCGTCATTTCAGGCTGCTTGTACTTTCTCGGCTGATAAAAAAGGCTGACGCCGCAACGGCGTCGGCCTCTCTCCATAGTCGGATACAACCGGCTCGCACCCAGAACGCCCTCTATACATGCTCACCTTATCCGCCAGGCACGCTGATTGTCTTCGATGAATGAACAATCACAGGCGCGGCGTATCCGATGCAGCGTGAACAACGCCAGAAGGCGCGCTCGCCCGGCAGGCTTGGGCAAGCGGTAAGCTCGCCACCCCCGCCGTGACGCCCGGTGACAACTCTGACTTCGAGTATTGCAATGCCAACAGACGAGACCCGCCGCGCTCTGCTTGTTATCAACCGTCACGCGCGTAACGGCTCCGGCTTGATCGACGATGTGCTCGATACGCTGCGCGAGGGCGGTATCGAACTGGTGCGCCCAAGCAATCCGGATGCTCCAGTCGCCGAGCAGATTGCCCAGAGCGCCGATGGCTGTGACCTGGTCATCATCGGCGGTGGCGACGGCACGCTAAACGCCGCGGCACCGGCGCTCATCATGGCGGGACTTCCGGTCGGCATTTTGCCGCTCGGCACCGCCAACGACTTGGCAAAGACGCTGGGTATACCGCCGAACCCGGTCGCGGCGGCACTGCTGATCGTATCCGGCACGCCCCACCCGATGGACGTTGGCGTAGTCAATGGGCATATCTTCCTGAACGTAGCGAGCATCGGGTTCAGCTCGGAACTGGCCCGTCAGCTCAGCGCCGAAGCGAAGAAAAAGTGGGGTCGGCTGGGTTATGCCATCACCGCTTTCCGGCTGTTGCGCCGTTTACGGCGCTTCGTTTTGTATATCGAGCACGACGGCGAACGCATGATGGTCAAAACCATCCAGGCGTCGGTGGGCAATGGCCGATATTACGGCGGTGGCATGACCGTGGAACAAACCGCTACGGCAGACGACGGCCATCTGGATTTCTACAGCCTTGAAATTCGTCGCTGGTGGAAACTGCTGCTGCTGTTTCCTCGCCTGCGGCGCGGCACCCATGGTGCGACCCGCGACGTGCGAGCATTTCGCACCACGGCAATCACCCTCTCCACGCGCAAGCCGATGCCGATCAATACCGATGGCGAGCTGACGACCCATACACCAGCCGAATTCAGCATCAAGCCAAAAGCACTATCAGTCTATTCGCCAGAGCGCTGATCGCACTCAGCCGCTCTTGGCGATGCCCGGTCTTCCCTTCAAGCCAGGCGCCATCATCGCCTTGCAACCGCGCACCACGCAGGTGCACGGGGCAACATGTCCTCCAATTGGCTACGCACATCAAACGTTCCCTTTGGAATAGGCGTTTCGCTTGATTTGGCGACACGCCCGCTCGTCTGCTGGACGTTCTAGGGCCAGATAAACAGCGCAACTTTTTTTTACAAATCCGTGTCGCAATTAACAGACCCAAGCCAGGCCGGCGTGCCTCACGAAGCAAGCCTGGCGGTAGTGCCTCCCTTGAGGGCATGCAGTAAAGGTCGAGGAGTCTTCAGCGAACGCACCGATAGGCAGTTATCGGTATGTGGTGGTTCACCGCTAAGCCGCGGTTCTGATCGTAGAACGGCGGCGGATGTTCAGGGATAGGGAAAAGGACGATGCTCTTCAACTCCGTGGTGTTCATCGCCGGGTTTCTTCCGGTCGTTTTACTGGGTTTCATTCTTTTCGCGGGCACTGGCAGACAACGCTACGCGGCGATCTGGCTGACGCTGGCATCGTTAGTGTTCTATGGCTGGTGGAACCCTGCCTATGTGCCGCTGCTGGTCGGCAGCATGGTGGTCAACTACCTGATCGGGGGATATCTGCTGCGCCGGCCGTCGCGACTGCTGCTGGTGCTCGGCGTCGCTGCCAACGTCGCACTGCTGGGCTATTACAAGTACACCGGCTTCCTCTTCGGCGCGCTCGACAATGCGTTCGGCCTGGGCTGGTCGGTGGGCGACATCATCCTGCCGCTAGCGATCTCGTTCTTCACCTTCCAACAGATCGCCTATCTGGTCGACGCCCACGATGGGGAAGTGAGCGAACACGATTTCATCAATTACTGCCTGTTCATCAGCTTCTTCCCGCAACTGATCGCCGGCCCAATCACCCATCACGGCGAGATGCTCAAGCAGTTCAACGACAGCAGCACCTTCCGCCCGCGAATCGACAACATTTCGTTGGGCCTCACGGTATTCCTGCTTGGCCTGTTCAAGAAGGTAATCATTGCCGATCCGCTGGGCGCCAATGCCTCGCCGATCTTCGCCGTCGCGGCCGACGGCACAGTACCGGCGCTATACGACGCCTGGTTTGGCGCGCTGACCTATACCTTGCAGATCTACTTCGACTTCTCCGGCTACAGCGACATGGCCATCGGCCTCGGACTGCTCTTCGGCCTGCGCTTGCCAGTGAATTTCAATAGCCCGTTCAAGGCCCACAACGTGATCGACTACTGGTCGCGCTGGCACATGACCTTGACGCGCTTCCTGACCGCCTACATCTACAACCCCATCGTCATGCGCATCACTCGCTCGCGAATGGCGACGGGCAAACCGCTACCACGTCGCGGCAAGATGAGCCTGAGCACATTTGTCGTACTGGTCGCCTATCCGACGGTGCTGACCATGTTCATCTCCGGCGTCTGGCATGGCGCTGGCTGGCAGTTCGTGGTGTTCGGCCTGTTACATGGTTTCTATCTCGTGGTTGCGCACGGTTTCCGGGCCTATAAGGCGCGCCAGGGGTTGCCTCTCGATAGCGACAAGCTTTGGCATCACACCGGCGCCGTCCTGCTGACCTTCCTCTGCGTGGTCGTGGCAATGGTGTTCTTCCGCGCAGCGAGTGTTCCGGCGGCGATGGCGATGCTCTCCGGCATGGTTGGGCTGAGCGAGCAGGCCACCAAGTTCGACAAATCGGATTTCCTCACCATCGCCCTGCTACTCGCCTTCGTCTGGCTGATGCCCAACGTGCAGCAATGGATGGCGCGCTTTCGTACCGCCCTGGATGCGCAACCCCGCGAAAACTGGCTGCTGCGCTGGTTCCCGGTCGCCTTGTGGAGCCCGACCCCGGTAATCGGCGTGGCCATCGGCGTGCTGGGTTTCTTCGCGTTGGCCGTCGCGTTCTCCGTGGCCCCAACCGAGTTTCTCTACTTCCAGTTCTGATCTTCAAGGAGTGAATGGCTAATGGATCAGCTTCTCTGGCTAGCCCGACATCAGGACCTGAGCGCCGCCATCAGCGAGGCCAAACGCGAACTCGACCCGATCGCGCGACTCATCGAAGCCGCACGCTTGGCCGGCTACCGCCGCGACTTCACCCAAACGATGCGCCTGGATCGCCTGGCAAGCGAGGGCCTGCGCAGCGTGGCCAGCGGCGAGGCGTCCGTGTCGGGATTGTGCTCTTTACGCATCGCCCTGCTCTCCTCACACACAGTGGACCATCTACTACCGGCTATCCGGGTCGCGGGCCTGCAGCGCCGACTGGCGCTCTCCGTTCACGTTGCGCCCTATGGGATGTATCGCCAGGCGTTGTTGACACACGACGCGGAGTTGGCTGCCTTCGCCCCGCAACTGCTGGTGCTGGCGCTGGATGCGCGCGATGCACCTTTGCAGCTGCCCCTGGAGGCCTCGCAGGCGAATGTGGACGTAGCGGTCGCCGAACGGGTCGACGAACTGCGGCTACTCTGGCGACGTGCCCGGGAACGCTTCGCCGCGCAGGTGGTGCAGCAAACGCTAGTGCCGGCCGATCCGCCAATCTTCGGCTCCTTCGAAGCGCTGGTGCCGGCCGCGCCCTACGCAGTGATCGACCGATTGAACGCCGCCATTCGCGCCGCCGCTCGTGAAGACGGCGTGCTGTTGATGGATCTCGCCTGGGAAGCCGCACGCGGCAGCTACGGTGATGGTCTGGCCGAACCGCTGCGCTGGCATCAGGCCAAGCAATTGGTTAGCCCCAATCTGGCACCGTTGTACGGCGATCAGTTGGCACGCATCGCTGCGGCAAGCGTTGGCCTGTCGCGTAAATGCCTGGTGCTGGACTTGGACAACACGCTGTGGGGCGGCGTGGTCGGCGACGACGGTGTTGGCGGCATTCACCTGGGCCAAGGTTCACCCAGCGGCGAAGCCTTCCTTGCCTTCCAGCGCTACGCCGCGCTGCTCGCCCGTCGGGGGATCATCCTTGCCGTGTGCAGCAAGAACGACCTGAGCGTCGCCGAGGCGGCGTTCAATCACCCAGAGATGGCACTCAAACGCAGCGACGTTGCCGCTTTCATAGCGAACTGGGACGACAAGGCCGGCAACCTGCGGCGTATCGCGTCGATGCTGGACATCGGCCTGGACAGCCTGGTTTTCGTCGACGACAACCCGGCCGAGCGCGACATCGTGCGCCGCGAGTTGCCAGAAGTCGCTGTGCCCGAGCTGCCCGATGACGTGGCCGATTACCCCGCGCGAGTGGCTGCGGCCGGCTACTTCGAAGCGGTGTCCTTCACGTCCGACGACGCCACCCGCGGCCGCAACTATGCGCTCAATGCCGAACGCAAGGCGGCGATGAGCCAGGCCACCGATATGGAAGGTTATCTGCGCGGGCTGGAAATGGTGCTGACCGCGACCCCGATCGGCGCCGCCGAGCTGGCCCGCTGCACCCAGCTGATCAACAAGACCAACCAGTTCAACCTCGCCACCCGTCGCTACAGCGAGGCGGAGGTCGAGCGCATGGCCAGCGACCCGCACTGCGTGGCGCTCGCCATCCGGCTGGCCGACAAGTTTGGCGACAACGGGTTGATCAGTGTGGTGCTGGCGCGCCCGGACGAGGCTATCGCCGAAGATGAACTGCTCATCGACAGCTGGCTGATGAGTTGCCGCGTGCTCGGTCGACAGGTCGAAGACGCCGTACTTCAGGTGCTCGCCAGTGCCGCAATTGCCGCCGGCTACCGCGCGTTGATCGGCGAATACCGACCTACCGAACGCAATGGCATGGTCGCAGAACACTATCCACGACTGGGGTTTGATCAATACCCCGCGCCCACCGATTCCTCCAGCCAGGCGACATTCTGGCGCTATGACCTCAACACCACCCGCATTCCCTGCCATTTTATCGAGGTAACGGCATGACCGAATCAGAAGTACTCACGGCGCTCACCCCGGTTTTCCACGACATATTCGACGATGACAGCATCATCCTCTCACCGGAAATGACTGCCAACGACATCGACGGCTGGGACAGCCAAGCTCATGTGATGCTCACCGTCGCGGCGGAGCAACGCTTCGGTATCAAGTTTCGGACAGCGGAGCTTGAATCGCTGCGCAACGTTGGCCATTTCGCTCAAGTCATCAGCGCAAAACTCGAAGGGAAATAGCCATGGCCCATGCCGCTGGACTACCCAGGAACGGGAACGCCGCCCAAAGCGGAGATGCAAGCGCGGCCAGCGCGCCGGGCCAGATGCGTTCACTGTATTTGTTGTCCTTGTTTGCCGGTCTGGTCGGTGCCCTGACGCTGTTTTGTCTGACGCTGCTGAGTCTGGACCGAACCGGCAACCTGCCGCCGCCAGCGTTCTCCAACAACCTGTGCGTTGATGAAAAACTCAGCTTTATGCGTGCCAACCGGATCAAGTCCCCCAACCTGCTGGTGATTGGTTCTTCCGTGGCCTGGCGCCACGTGAACGGCCACGTACTGGCGCAGGCACTGCCGGAGGTTCGGCCAATGAATGGCGCCTTCTGCGGTCTGTTCGCCAATCAGTCCGCTTATGTCGCGCACTGGCTACTCGACCGGGAGTCGAGCATCCGCAGCGTCGTCATGATCGCCGATCCGCAGGATTTCGCCGGCTGCTGGAAGGTACAAGACGCGGTTTTCAGCCGCGAGCATGTCGACCCCTACGTCTATCAGGGTGCCTCGCGCTGGAATTACTACATGCGCTACTTCTCGCCGAAGTCATTGGCGCGAAACGCGCTGACGGTCAAAGCTCAGCGCGCCGGACAGATCGAATGGGATCCGCTGGTCTTCAACCGCTTTGGTGATGGCCCGCTGGTAACCGAAAACACCCGCAAGCTGATGTACGGCCGTCCAGACGCGCTGGACCGCAACTGCTTCGACGCCTTACGCGAACTGAGCGCGCGCCTACAGCAGGAAGGTCGGCAATTAATGGTGGTCTCCACCCCGTTGCATCCGCAATGGAAGGAAAAATACGACCCGGACGGTACCTTCCTCGCCGACTTCGACCAGCGCATTGTCGATAGTTTGGGCGCCAGCGGTACCTACTGGAACGCTGACAAGGACTGGAACACGCCGGTCACCTCGTTCGTCGATGCCGTGCATATGCGCTGGTCCGCCGTCCAGGAGTTCTCGGCTGCCCTGGCTGAGCAGATGCAAAAAGCGGCCACCGGACCAGGGCCTGCGCCGGCCTTGGAAACAGCGGGGGCACCTTGATTCGCTGAACGCCACGAAAAAAGCCCGGTGCTTAATAGCCACCGGGCTTGTTGATTGAGTTAGCGCGAAGCGGGCAGGACCCGACCACGGCACTCGCCGAACCCAATCGAGGCATGACCCTCACGTCGGCACCGCGCCTTAAGGATGATCTCGTCGCCGTCCTCCAAGAAGGTACGCGTCTCACCGCTGGCCAGCTCCAGCGACTGCTTGCCGCCTTGGGTGATCTCCAGCAGGCTGCCGCAGCTGTCGGTGCTCTCGCCGGACAATGTGCCCGAGCCGAACAGGTCGCCCGGTTGCAGGCTGCAGCCGTTGACGCTGTGGTGCGCCACCATCTGGGCCACCGTCCAATACATGTTCCGAGTGCTGCTCAGGGTGATGCGCTGCGGCGGTAGATCCTTGTCGCGCATGGCCTCGGTCAGCAGCAACACTTCCAGCTCGATATCCAGAGCGCCCTGTTGCTGGTCCTTTTCGTCATACAGATACGGCAGCGGTTGCGGATCGCCTTCGGGACGTACCGGCTGGGCGCAGCGGAAGGGTTCCAACGCTTCCGGCGTCACGATCCAAGGCGAGACGCTGGTGGCAAAGCTCTTGGAGAGAAACGGACCCAGCGGCTGATATTCCCAGGCCTGCAGATCACGAGCCGACCAGTCGTTGAGCAGGCAGAAGCCCGCCACGTGACGCCCCGCCTCGCTAATCGGGATAGCCTCGCCACGGGCGTTGCCTTCGCCAATCCAAATCCCCAGTTCGAGCTCATGATCAAGGCGCTTGCTCGGGCCGAAGCTCGGCTCGGTGGCACCCGGCGGCATGGTTTGGCCGTTGGGCCGCTTCACTGTCGCGCCCGAAACATCGATGGTGGACGCACGACCGTGATAGCCGATGGGGACGTACTTGTAGTTCGGCAGCAATGGATTGTCCGGGCGGAACAGCTTGCCGACGTTGTTAGCGTGATGGATACCGACATAGAAGTCGGTGTAGTCGCCAACCCGGGCCGGCAAGTGCATCTGACACTGGCCCATCGGCTTCAACAGGGACTCACCCATGCCCTGCAGGCGCTCGCGGTGTTCGCTGGTCTCGGCCAGCAATCCTTGCAGCGCTTCACGCAGCGCCTTGCGAGCCGATACACCCAGGGCAAAGAAGGTGTTGAGGCTGCTGGCGCTGGCGGCTGTTGCCGCTTCGGCGGCTCGCCCTTCGAACAGGCCGGCCTCACAGGCAGCAGCCAGATCAATAATGTAATCGCCGACGGCGACGCCGCCCCGTGGCTGTCCGCCGTCGCGGCTGAACACACCCAGCGGCAGGTTGGCCAGAGAGAAGTCCGAATGGTCATTGGCGGACTCGACCCAGCTGCGTAGTTCGTTTTGTGCGGTCATGTCACTTCCTGTTCTTGTCGAAGGTCTTGGTCAGGCCGGCCCAGCAGCTGTCGTAATCATCCTGCAGCTGCGGGCTTTCCAGCGCCTGGCGCGTTGGGCGAAGCACCTGGCCGGTTTCGAACATGAAGGCCATGGTGTTCTCGATCTTGTGCGGTTTGAGTTCGGCGTTGATCGCCTGTTCAGTCGAAACGTGATCCGGCCCGTGAGCGCTCATGCAGTTGTGCAGTGAGGCACCACCCGGCGAGAAGCCGTCGGCCTTGGCGTCGTAGGCGCCGGCGATGAGCCCCATGAATTCGTTCATCAAGTTGCGGTGGAACCACGGCGGACGGAAGGTGTTCTCCGCCACCATCCAGCGCGGCGGGAAAATCACGAAGTCGATGTTGGCCATCCCATGGATGGCACTGGGTGAAGTCAGCACCGTGAAAATCGACGGATCAGGATGGTCGAAACTGACCGTACCGATGGTGTTGAAACGGCGCAGGTCGTACTTGTACGGCACGTTGTTACCATGCCAAGCCACCACGTCCAGCGGCGAATGATCAAGCTCAGTCGCCCAGAGTTCACCGAGAAATTTCTGCACCAGCTGCACCGGCTCGTCACGCTCTTCGAAATGCGCAACCGGCGCCAGGAAATCGCGCGGATTGGCCAGGCCATTGCTGCCGATCGGGCCAAGGTCGGGCAGACGCAACACGCAGCCATGGTTTTCACACACATATCCGCTGACGTTCGCATCAACCAGCTCAACACGGAACCGCATTCCACGCGGAATGACAGCGATCTCCAATGGTGCCACCTCGAGCACGCCCAGCTCAGTGACCAGCTTCAGCGCGCCCTGCTGCGGCACGATCAGCAGCTCGCCATCAGCATTGAAGAACACCCGTTCCATCGACTGATTCGCCGCGTAGCGATAAATGCTTGCGCCTGTCGGCTGGCCCGGCTCGCCGTTAGCGGCAACGCACATCAGGCCATCGATGAAATCGGTCGCGACCTCGGGCATCGGCATGGGATTCCAGCGAAGACGATTGGGCGTGACCGCTCCCAGCGTGCTGTTCAGCTGGTGCCCCAGCCGTTGGTACTGGCCGTGGTTGGCGGATGGGCGAATGCGATACAGCCACGTCCGCCGCGCCTCGCTGCGCGAGACGGTAAAGGCCGTCCCGGAAAGCAGCTCCGTGTAGAGCCCATAAGGCACCTTCTGCGGCGAGTTCTGCCCGACGGGCAGCGCACCGGGTAACGCCTCGCTGCTGAATTCATTGCCGAAGCCGGACTGGTATCGATGAGCCTGGATATCTTGTTCTTGGCTGAGCATGGCTGCCTCTCGACTTGCGTAACCGTGTTACGCAAAAAGTAATTTGAACTCGTTCCAGCGTCAAGCTATAAACAGCGCCTTCACGGGCAGGCAATCGAACTCATGGCAGACAACAACGCGGAAACAGCGCCAAGGCGGCAGAAAGTCCAGGCGGCAGAGGTGGGAACGGAGATCCTCACGGCGCTGGCCGAACTAGCCCCGGCGACCTCCCTGTCGCGCCTGGCCGAGCACGTCGGCATGCCTGCCAGCAAGGTGCATCGCTACTTGCAAGCACTGATGGCGAGCGGCTTCGCCGAGCAGGATCCGCTGACCAATCACTACGGTCTGGGCCGCGCCGCGCTGTTCGTTGGTCTGGCGGCGCTGGGGCGATTGGACGTGGTCAAGCTGGCAACACCGCATCTGGCGCAACTGCGCGATGAACTCAATGAGACCTGCTTTCTCGCGGTATGGGGCAACCGCGGTCCGGCGGTGGTGCATGTTGAACAGGCAGTACGCGCCGTCACGCTGGTGACGCAGGTGGGCTCGGTGCTGCCGTTGCTGGGCTCATCAACCGGCCTGGTGTTCAATGCCTTCATGCCGAACGCGGAAACCGTCCAGCTGCGCGAAGCCGAAATGCAGCTGCCGTCAGCACCCTCCTCAGATGCCCTGCTCACCACCATGAGCGCGCTGCAGCGCACACATATTCAACCCGTGCACGGCCTGTTGATGGCAGGCGTCAATGCGCTGTCGGCACCGCTGTTCAGCGGCGGGCAGAAATTGGCGGGGGTCATCACAGTCGTCGGCGCAGAACCCGGTTTTACGGCCGAAGCGGACGGCGAAGCGGCGAAGCGGTTGCTTGAGGTTGCGCGAGCGATCAGCGCGCGGATGGGGGCGTAGCGTGCTACTCGCGTTGCCAGTGGCTAGAGCCAGGTCGATTCGGGACGCTTAAAAAAGACCCGCCAATGACGGGCCAAGAGCACACAGCAGCGGTGCGTTCAACGGAACAATAGCGGCCGCAGCTACAGGATCGAAAACGGGAAGTTGAATATCAGGCGATTCTCGTCGTTATCTCGGGCGTTGATTTCGGAGCGATAGCTTGAGTTACGCCACTTTATGTTGAGATTTTTCGCCGGGCCGCTCTGGATGGTATAAGCCAGCTCAGTATCACGGCCCCATTCCTCGCCGTCTTCGGTGCTGGCTGTTCTGATGCTGTCGCCGCTGATGTAGCGATTCATCAGGGTCATGCCGGGAATGCCCACTGCGGCGAAGTTGTAGTCATGACGCAGCTGCCAGGAACGCTCGCCAGCGTTGTCGTAGCTGTTATTGAAGCTGTCGTTGGCCATCGAGCCGCCGCTCGTGCCGTTGACGCGCATCCAAGCGTCGCCGCTGACCTTCTGCAAGCCAACGTAGAAGGAGTTGCCGGCAGCCTTCAGACCGAACAGGCCGGAATAGGTCTTGTTGTCCAGTTCGCCGGCACGGGCGCTGCCATCTTCATCGCCCTGGAAATAGCCGAGATTGGCTGTCAGGGCCAGGTAGGCGCCCAGCGGTTGGGTGTGCAACAGCTGTACGTACTGCTGCTCATAAACATCCGCCAACTCAGCGGTCCACAGGCCGACGGTGGTGCGTTTGTCATTGAAGGCGTATTCGCCACCGATGTAGTTGAAGCGGTCCGAGACACCACCGCCGAAGCTCATGTCTTCCATGCTCGCGTTGTCGCGCACGCTGTTCTGGCGGAACTGACCGGCAGAAAGCATCAGCCCGTCGAACGCCCGCGAGGTGATCATGCCGCCCTCGAAGGTCTGCGGCAGCGAGCGACCATCGTCCGCACGGAGGATCGGCAGCACCGGCATCATTTCGCCGACTTTCAGTTCGGTATTCAAGATTTTGGCCTTGGCAGCTACGCCCAAGCGGCCATAGTCGTCGACCGGGCGGCCGCTACTGTCGCGCGGCAACAGCGCGGTGCCGGAAGTGCCACGGCCGCCGTCGAGTTTGACAGCTAAACCGGCAATCATGTCGATGCCAAAGCCGACCGGGCCGGGGGTGTAACCTGATTGGGCGTTTAGGAAGAAACTTTGGGTCCATTCCTCGGCCTTGGTGCGGGTGATGGAGTCGTCGCGGAATTCACGGCCAATGTAGAAGTTGCGCGCGTTCACGGTGATCTTGGTGTCTTCAACGAATCCCCCGGCACCGGCGGTCAGCGGAACGAGAGCGGCGATGGACGCGGCGAGCAAGGTGGTTGCGAGGATGCGGCTTGATTGGGTGGTGTGGTGTTTCATTGTTGTTGTTTTCCTTTTTCAAGGTTGAGGGCTCCCCGCCGCCGTTGCGGATGTCTAAGCGAGGGGGAGTAGTTCTGCCGCGCAGGCGGCAAATAGTTCTGCGGTGGAGGTCAGTCAGCCACAGCACTAATCAAGACTTGGTGCTGTTCGATTCCTGCTGCTAGACGGAATTGAGCAACCTTCGCGTTTAAACCAACGCCGTCTTATTGAGCCAAGAGCAACAATCCTGAGACGAAGGCAAACAGGAGTACGAAGCGGCGCAGACGGGCATCGTCGAGAACGCTCCGAGCCCAGTGGCTAGCTGCCAAGCCCAGCGCCAGTGGCGGAAACAACCACAACAGGGGCGGAAACTGCTCAGCATGCAGATGGTTCCCTGCAGCGAGCACTGCAAGGGAGATCACTTCACCTATCAGGAAGCAGAGGGCTACGGACCCACGGAGGGTTGCCACTGGCGAATGTTGGTAGACCAGTGCCAATGGGGGACCACCAATACCCGTAGCCGTCTCGGTGATACCCGTAATGAGCCCGGTAGAAACGAACGCGCAACGACCAGGTACGAAGACCGGTGCCATCCACGTGGCAAGACAAGCAGCAATCGTCGACAAGCCGATCAACACGTTGAGCTGGGACAACGGTAGCCAGAAGAGCACCCATATCCCGCCGAACGTGCCGAACACTCGCCCCAAGGTAATCCACGAGCTGCCCCGCAAATCAATGGCGTCACGCTCACGCCACGCAACGATGGCGTTGAGCGGCAGCATCAAGGCCAGCAAGGTAATGGGAAGCAATGTTGGCTCTAACAACCCCATCACCGGCGCGACAATCAAGGCAAATCCCATACCTGTCGTGCCCTGTACAAGAGCACCTACGGCGACGGCGACTGCGATGAAAAAAAACGATTCGATCAGCATGGCTGGATCCGTGCACGTTAATGATGGAAGGGATTACCGATTCAAAGGGCTGGGATTGACCTTGTGAATGGGTGCTCGAGCGATCGCATCTTTGGCCAACACATCGACCTGACGCATGAGCGCGCGCGCGTCCCAGTCCGTGGGCCATCCCTGCCACAACCGTAACTGCCCTTGCACGACCACTGCCTGGATCTGGTCGCGGTTGACGAGGCGAACCAACTCCCACGACAGATCCCATGAAGGCAGCAATTCGGGTACAGCAAGATCAACCAGCAAGAAGTCCGCTGACAGACCAGTTGCGATGCGTCCGGTCACTTCGCCGAGACCGAGTACCTTGGCACCGCCTTGCGTGCCCGCATCCAGCCAGACTTGACCAGAGCCGCAAACCGAATCCCCGACAGCAAGGCCATGGGCGAAGCGCTGCGCTGCTTCGGAGTAATCAAGCAAGCGGAATCCATCACTGCGCGTCCCGTCTGTGCCAAGCCCTAACGGCACCCCTAGGCTGTGCATCATCAGGGCCTGCGCGACAGCGTTGCCCTTCCATGCACTGGCTACAGGGTTGTAGCTGACCGCTGCGCCGCTATCCCTCAGCAGGGACAGCTCAGAAGGCGTAAGCAGCGTGGCATGAGCCAACAAAGCCCTCGGGCCTAAAGCGCCGGCTCTATGCAGATGCTCCAACGGACGCAAGCCAAAGCGTTCGAGGGACCGTTCCACTGCAACCAGGTGCTCATTGACATGACTTTGAAACACGCGCCCAGCTTCGGCGCATAACCCATACACACTTCTCAACATGCCATCCGTAGCAATTTCAGGGATCGGGACTGCCAGTGATGGAATGATTAGCGGGTCGCTGTCCCATGCAGATAGATGCCGTTCGGCATCGGCAAGAACGGGACCGGAGTCAAGGACGCCCTCGCCGTGACGGTCACTGCAAACTCTTGCCAGGACGCAACGGATGCCCGTTTCCTTCGCAGCCTTGGCGATGGCATCCAGCCCCTCCTGCGCGCGTGTTCCTGCATCGCAAACTGTTGTGAAGCCTCCGCGCAGAGCCTCGAGGGTAGCCAGCTTGGACGTGAGGTAGAGCAGCTCAGCGTTCAGGCTGCTTTCCAGCGGCACCCAGATGCGCCTGAAGATTTCGGAAGGCTCCCCGAAGACAAGTCCTTTACCGAAGCTCTGGCTTAAGTGGTGATGCGTATCGACAAACCCAGGCATCAGCAACTGACTTTGCAGCCGCAGTACCGGTAACTCCGGATAACGGTGCTGAAGAATTTGCAGGGGGCCCACGTCTGCAAAACACCCGTCCGTTACTAACACTGCGTGATTTTGGCGGGGCCCCTCAGGCAGCAATAGCCACTCCGGCGCGAGCAATTGATTGGGAGCCATTAGTTGCTCCTGGTTCGGTAGATGTTCTTTCGCCGGGTTCATATCAGTCCTTAAAAATTGCGCGGTTGCGTGTTGCTTGGTGAAGTTCTTGTCGCGAATAGCGCGGCGTACCACCTAAGTGTTGAGCGAGCGGGGCTACAGCCTTAGCTTCAGGAGCGGCTAGCTCGGATGCCGAGACAGGCGGGACTATTCCGAAACGGAAGGCTTATTAGGTTCAGCGGGGGCCATCGCTACATCTGCCTCAACTGTTTCAGCTGGAGAGGAGCTGCTGCCCAGATGGTGGAAAAGAATGTTCACGAGCACGGCCGTCAAGGTTCCCATGGCCAAACCATTGCCTAGGACAACCTGAAAGTGGGCGGGAAACGCGCTGTAAAAGCCAGGCACTACGATTGGTATCAGGCCCATCGCCAACGCTGATGCAAGCGTGAACAAGTTACCGTTGGTGTTGAAATCAACCCTGCGAAGGATGTTGATCCCCATCACCCCGATAATGGCGAAGACGATTACGGCCGTGCCGGCAACCACCGCGTTGGGGACTGCGTAGGCCAGCCTGGCGAGCGGTACGAAAAGAGCCATCACCGTGAGCATGCATCCTGCCATGATCGTGACATAGCGAGAGCGGGCACCTGTAGCGCGAATGATTCCGATGTTTTCGCCGCTTGTAATGATTAGCGAAGTGCCAAAACAACCGCCGAATACGGACCCCAACGCGTCGGCGCGAATATTCTTCGGTACGATTGAGTGGTGGTCTCCCTTTCGGCCAACGATCTCAGCGGTGGCCATGGTCTGACCAGTCGCTTCGGTCATCGAAACCACGCTAAAGATGATCAACGGAAGCGAAGCGAAAAAATCAAACTTAGGCATGCCGAACGGAAAAGGCTCGGGCAGCGCAAACATGGCCCCGTTCATCACGTTTTCAACCGCCATATTTCCGGTCGCCACCGCAACCGCGGCACCTGCAAGCAAACCGAGCATGACCGCAATGCGCTGCCACATACCTGTAAAGACGCGCGCAAATACCACGGTAAATCCGATAGTCACCAGCGCTAAGGCGACACTCGTCATGCTGGCAAAGTCCGGCGAGCCCGGCCGGCCCGTGATAAGGCTGCCGAAGATGCGGATCAGATTCACAGCCACCAGCAATAGCATGGTGCCGATCACGATAGGCGGGAAGAACCTCAGAGCTCTGGTAAAAAAAGGCAGCGCCAGGAAATAAAACAACCCCGTCATGATGACGGCACCAGTGGCGGTTTGTAGATCGGTGACCTCGGCAATACCCAGAAAAATCACCAACGGTGCCCCGCCTGGCACCTGTACGAAGGGAAGCCGGGCCCCGAAGCCGGCCACACCGGTGGATTGGAGGATGGTGCCTAGGCCACAGGCTAAGAAAATGGCGCTCATAAGACTGATGGTTACATCATCAGAAAGCCCCAACGTGTGACCAATTAAAAAAGCCGCCGTGATTGGGGCCGCCGCCATAACCAAAACGTGTTGCAGGCCGAAGATGATGAGGGTCCGTAAAGGTAGCCTCTCATCAACTGGCTCTAAGCTTTTTTCGAAAGGCGTCTGGGTCGTTCTCATAGCAGCTGTCCTTTTATTTTTGTGTTCGGGAGCTCACTGAAGGCGGCGTAGCCACCCTATGAGCAAACCCTAGTAGCCTCGACTGTTCTGGTCTATAACAATATTTCGGCTGCTTTGTTGCCATTTTGGCAACGGTCATAAAAGGTCAGGACAATGAATCTATTGATGCCAGGACTTCGTTATTTCGAAGAGGTGGTGCGTCAGGGATCGCTACGTAAAGCCGAGGAGCGGCTGCACGTGGCAGCCTCGGCCATCAATCGCCAGATCTTGAAATTGGAGGATGAGCTCGGAGTGCCGTTGTTTGAACGACTCCCGCGTGGCCTGAGACTGTCACCGGCTGGCGAGCTGTTACTTCAACAAGTACGACAATGGCAGCGAGATGAGCGGCGACTTTTGGAGCATCTCGGGGAGATCAAGGGCGCCGGGTGTGCCGAAGTTAGGATCGCTACAGTGGAGTCGTTGACTGACCAGGTACTGCCCGACATCCTTTTTAGGTTTCATGAGCGCTTCCCGCGTGTGCGCTCGATACTTACCACGGGGATGACAGAAACCATTATGGAGCAGGTGCTGATAGGCGACGCCGACATCGGCATTTGCATCAACCCACCACTAACCCGCAGGATCCGGTTTATCGAACAAGTCGAGCTAGAGTTCGGTGCGGTCATGGCGCCCACCCATCCATTGGCTGAAAAGCAGACTGTTTGGTTACGCGATTTCAGTTCATATCCCACGATCCTGCCGGGAACCGAGATGTTTCATGGCTCGACACTCGAACATGTGTTGGCGCGTTCAGATGTCGACCTTACCTCTTTATCCGCATGCAACCGGATCCTGACCATCAAGTCCCTGGTTCGGTCAGGGCTGGGTGTGGCCTTTCTCAATCGGCTGGATATCGCTCGAGAGCTTGCTCGGGAAGAGCTAGTGTTCAAACCGCTCGCCGATCGTCATATTGCGAAGGCTCAGTTGACACTGTGCAGCCATGCCGAGCGCGAAATGCCTTTGGCCGTGACTGTATTGATAGAGCAGCTGCGAGAAGCAATGCTTTCTATCGAACCGGCTCCATAAAGGTCATATCAACCAGATTGACGCTTCGGTAGAGGACGCTTCGGTAGAAAAATGGCGCTTCAACGAACGAGCGGAACACCGCGATGCGCCCCCGTCGAAATTCGTAACCATCAAGGAATCGCTCCGCGCCCACGCATGGCTGCTGGGCGACGCGGGCGATTACAGCGGTCAGCCCGCTGAACGGGTTTGCGCGCAGAGGCCGGTGTGTGCTTCCGGTAGGGTACCGCGCCGCGGCGCCAGTACCGCCCTCCTCCCGCCGCGTCCAGCAGACCGCTGTAGCGGCTTGATCCTAGTATTAGGACGCGGACGGCAGCCAAAGCCGGCTGCCGTTGGTTCGATCACTCAGCGGTGCTTAACACGCCACGCTTGATCTGGTCGCGCTCAATGGATTCGAATAGCGCCTTGAAGTTGCCTTCGCCGAAACCACTATCCCCTTTGCGCTGGATGAACTCGAAGAACACCGGGCCCAGCAGCGTGCCGGAGAAGATCTGCAGCAGCAGGCGCTGCTCGCCGTCTTCAGACGCACCATCGAGCAGGATGCCGCGAGACTTGAGCTCTTCGACCGGCTCGCCGTGGTTGGGCAGTCGCCCTTCCAGCATCTCGTAATAAGTTTCCGGCGGTGCGGTCATGAACACCGTGCCGCTGGCCTTCAGCTTGTCCCAGGTCTCGATCAGGTTATCGGTGAGGAACGCGACATGCTGGATGCCCTCGCCGTTGAACTGCATGAGGAATTCTTCGATCTGCCCGGCGCCCTTCGATGATTCTTCGTTGAGCGGGATGCGAATCATGCCGTCCGGCGCGGTCATGGCCTTGGACGTCAGGCCGGTATATTCACCCTTGATATCGAAGTAACGAATCTCGCGGAAGTTGAACAGCTTCTCGTAGAAATCTGCCCAATAGGCCATGCGGCCGCGGTACACGTTATGTGTCAGGTGGTCGATGATCTTCAGTCCGGCACCGACCGGATGGCGATCAACGCCGTCCAGGAAGACGAAGTCGATGTCGTAGATCGAGCTGCCCTCGCCGAAACGATCGATCAGGTAAAGCGGCGCACCACCGATGCCCTTGATCGCAGGCAGGCGCAACTCCATAGGCCCAGTAGGCAGTTCCATGGCCTGTGCACCCAGCTCCAGCGCCCGAGCGTAGGCTTTTTGCGCATCCTTCACACGGAACGCCATGCCACACACCGACGGGCCATGCTCGGCTGCGAAATAGGCGGGGATTCCAGTGGTTTCGCGATTGACGATGGCGTTGATTTCGCCCTGACGGTAGAGCGCAACATCCTTGGAGCGGTGGTTAGCGACATGGGAGAAACCCATGCTTTCCAGAACAGGTTCGATGACGTTGGGCGTTGGCGAGGCGAATTCGATAAATTCGAAGCCCATGAGGCCCATGGGATTTTCAAATAGGTCGGCCATGATTGGCTCCTTGACTGGCTGTGCGTGAGAAAGGGATGACGTGCGAAGCGTCAGCCCGGCGGTGCACAGGAAATTCCACGGACGCTGCGACCGAGGTGATCGCCAAGAATCAGTCGAAAGCCGAAAGTTTTCATCTCAGCAGCTCGCCAGTACGCCGAGCGAGCGCAGCGCGAAGCCGCTCGTCCGTACCGGGCAAGGGTATTTACCGGGCTCGTCCGGTCGGCCGGCTGCTCGTTCGTCGAGGCGATCCGAGTCGAACGGGTGATAGCTGGATGGATCCATATTTGGTGCCACGCCTGATGCAAGGTCGCGCTTCGTCTTCGGAGCGCTCTATTATTTTGCGTAACTGAATTACGTTTAGCGAAATCTGCGGGAGCCTTGCTCGACTGTCAAGCCCTTATCGGCCAGCACCGAGGCCGAGCCACCCGTCACCGAGCGCCGCTCGTCCCTCACTCAGAACGAATCCTCCCAGCAAGGTGCCGAATCTATGCACCACGAGGGAGCCATAACCCTGACATTTCGACATTAAGCTCAAGGAAATCATCATGAACCGACTTTTCAACAAGACCGCTCCCCAGAACGTGCACGGCTGGGAACGTACCGCTTCCGTTGCCGGCGGGTTGATGCTGTTGGGCCGGGGCCTGCGTCGCGGTGGCGTGAGCGGTCTTATGCAATTGGCCATGGGCGGCATGGCCTTGGCGCGGGGTATCAGCGGACGCTGCGAGGCCAAGCGAATTCTCACCGAAACGGACCAGCCGCAGCCCGATCAGGATCTGGCAAAGAAGCAGCGCTATAGTCATATGCCTCTCGACTCGGAAGTGCACAGCCCCGACTTCGCGAAACCAGAAGTCTCCCTTCCCGATACCACCCCGATGGGGCACGAAACGCACCCGGGCGAGCCGCGCCGCAACGCTTGAAGCTGAGGCACCTGGCGAACGGTACAGATGTTTGCCTGGCGGTCCGGCGATCATCGAGACGCGTATCGCAAAATGCCGCCACAGCTGGTACGCAGCTCGATTCAGGCCAGAAAGCTGGACGGCATCCCGCTATCTCGGGATTTGTCCTCAGCTGAAACAGCCCCATCCGCTGGCAGCGCCAATCTGGATGCACACGGCTCGTAGTGATACGGGATGAGACCGGTCCCGGTTCGCTGGAATTCAACGAACCCGTAGCCATCGGCCCAGACTTCCGCCTCGTCATGAGCCCCGTTCAACTGCACGCCTGCTGCATTAGGCGATCCGCCTGCGTGGCGGCCTCGACCTGCTGTATCACTCTCTGGCGCTGCTGAAAAATGATGTCCAGCACCCGGCTGGGCTGAATTTCGATATCGTCGAAGCTGATCAACTGACCTGGCTCAACGGCTCTTTTAAGCACGGTGTTGCGCAGCAGCCCAATGGGCACATGGTCGATTTCACTGGCAAGCTGCACTGCTTCGCCGCGAACATCAAAACCGCCGATACCCCGGCTGATCAGTTCGCCCGCCTTCATTTCGCGTTTCGCGATGGCCGCCACGCCCAGCGTGGGTTCGACGGAATTGTTCAACAGCACACCGCCACCGGCCAACACGCGGCGTACTGTCTTTCCGACCTCTAGCGAGCACAGATGGAACGGCCGCGTCAGCAAGTAATACGGGCCGGTACCTAGCTTGAAATATTCGATCGCCGGCGCCTGGATCTCGTCGTGACGACAGACCAGGAAAACCCCGCCAGCGGGGTAACCGTTGGGCACGACGTAGTCGACGATGGGCTGGCCAATGCCGTCGGCGATCAAGCCGAGAATATTTCCGCTGCGGTTCAGATCGGTGGACGCCAAACCCTCCAACCCGCGTCGCGATATAGTCGCGCCGAAGCCATTACCGACCACCACCTGCTCGATCTGCACCTTGGTGCCGTCGGTGAAGGACGTAGTCTGGTCGATACTGATGCCCTGCCGCTTGGCCCAGTAGGCCATGTCTTCAGGGGTTGGATTGTGATTCAGGTATCCCTTCATATTGCCGTAGACGAGCGGCTGAAAGCCCATCTGCAGCGCATCTTCGCGCAGCGCAGCGAGGGAGCCGGGCTGATCGCCCTCGGCTTCGGTGAGCAATCCCCTGCCCGCCAGATAGGAACCCGTGGTGACCTGCAGTTCGGCATTGACGGTGACGACCGGCAGTCCGGCTTCGAAAGCGCGCTCAATCACTTCCGTTCCGAAAAACACGTCGCCAGTGCATTCGACGATGATGTCCGAATGTGCGATGAGTTCGTCGATGGAATTGGTCAGCACGTCCGGCAATGGAAAATCGGCCAGCGCTCCGATGTGTCGACGAGTCAGGACACGGCTGATCTGCAGATCGTCATAGTGCGCCATGATCAAGCGAACGAAACAGTGCGAGATCATCCCTGTGCCTGAAACACCCACGCGTGTAACCGCTGAATCGGCCATCACAGAATCCCATTCGTTTTAACGTGAAAATCAGACCGTAACATTTAGCAAAAGTTTTCCAGCTTGAACGGCCTCACTGTTGGCTTGCTGCTTGCGCGACCGCGAACCGCGCCAGGCTCGGTTCCTCGCCTCCACTTTGCGGATAAGTCCGGAATGGCACGCGACTGTGCGCCGGCCCGAAGGGTGTCGAAGGAAGATCGCTCATTTGCCTGATCACATGGCGCAACTCGTCTCGCCATGGTTTGGGCTTGATTCCGAACGTGTTCTCGATCCGGCTGCAGTCCAGGACCGACCAGGCTGGCCGAGCCGCGGCGCGTGGCAGGCTTCCGCTGGTAACCGGGAGCACCCTCGGCGCCTTGTCGACCAGGCCTGCCCGTTCGGCTTCGCGAAAGATCTCAACGGCGAACTCGGCCCATGAGCAAGGTGATGAACCGCTGTAATGGTAAAGACCCCATTCGAGATTGCCGTCGCGACAGTAGCGCAGCGCAAGCTCGATCAGTACGCGCGCCACGCTGCGCGAACGCGTCGGACAGCCAACCTGATCGCTGACGACCGATACCTCGTCCGTCTTACGGCCGAGCTTCAGCATCGTCTTGACGAAATTGTTGCCGTGCTCGCCGTAGATCCAGCTGGTGCGCACTATCAAATGCCGATCTAAGGTTTCGCGGATCGCGATTTCCCCCGCCCGCCGAGTTTCTCCATAGACGCTGATCGGTAAAGCCGCGTCGGTCTCCCGGTAAGGCACCGAGCTGTCACCGGCAAAAACATGTTCGCTGGACAGATGAAACAACGGTATATCGAAGTGCCTGGCGGCTCGGGCCAGGTTTGCGGCGCCATCGCGATTCACCGCTTCGGCTTGAGCGACCTCGGCTTCAGCGTGATCCAGATTGGTATAAGCCGCCGCATTAATGATCAGGGCAGGCTGGTAACGCTCGAGCGCTTGGCTGATCTGCTCCGCAGATCTAATGTCGAGATCCTGATGCATCAGCCCGATGGCCTCTAGCCCAAAGCTCGCAGCCTGATTGACCAAGCAATGCCCCACCTGGCCGCCGGCTCCGCATATCAGGACGCGCATGTTTGACTTGGGTGTGCGTGGGCGCTCCGATATCTCTTTTTGTGCTCCCCCTGAGGGCGCATTCGCTGCAGCAACCGGTGCGGTATCGGCGGAAAAGAGTGGTGTGTCCGCGGCCGATATAGCGCTCTGCGGCCTGAGGATCAACTCGCGCATAGTGACACCAAGCGCCTCAACCGGCGCGTCGGCCGGCTCTGGCTCTGGCGAGAAGCGGAAGCTCTCGACCAGGCCATTCATTACGATTCTTGCCTTGTTGAACTGACGGCGCTGGAGCATCTGCGCTATCAGACCCAGGCGCGACATCAGTAAGCCCAACACACGACGCTTGCGGAAATATTTGCGTGCCACGAACAGCTCGTTGCGCACCAGATGACGATGCAATGCAACCCGATTCGGATCGGTCTCCCGGTGGATATCGATGGCACCGCTGACCCGTCGCATATGCAGCACTTTACTCGCCGCTACCAGGTAGCCGGGTGCATCCTGACTGATGCGCATGGTGAACTCGGTGTCATCTCCCCACATGAACATCGAGGCAATCGGCAGCCCGTAGGTTTGCAGCGAGGCCCTGGGAACCAGAATCGAGACGAAGGTTGCCGGGCGCACCGGAATCACGCCCAGGTCCAGCAGTGCCGGCCAGTTTTCATAGGCGATCGCATTGGGACGCTCATCGACTCGGGGAACGTTGGTCAGCAGCCCCTCTTCGGTATGCGCCATCGAAATCAGGAACGAGCGTGGTTTGCCGAGCGCACGAAGTTGCTCATCGGCCTCAAGCAGCTTTAGCAGGGCATCGGGCTCAGGTATGACGTCGTCATCCATCATCCAGACGAAGTCAGCACCCTGTTGATAGGCGATGCGAAACCCGGCGCTGAAGCCACCCGAGGCGCCGGTGTTGTGCGACAGCACGTATACCTGGAGATTTTCGAGCTCCGACTCGAGCAGCATCTCTTCTGTGCCGTCATTGCTGGCATTGTCGACGACGATGATGGCGTCGCATGGTCGGCTTTGGGCATTGATCCCGGCCAGACAGCGCTCAAGCAGATGCTTGCGTTTGTACGAGAGTACGACAGCGTATATCTGATCCATGGGGTGATTGGTCTCTGATCGAGAGGCAGGTCATTTCAGCCAAGCAACTGCCGGCGGTGGTACATGCAGGTTTTGGACACCGCTGCGGCAGATTCCCGGATTTGGGCACAGCGCTCAGCTCGGACCGGCGAAGATCGTGGAGGTTCACTGCACGGTAATGAGAGGTTGCATAAACCTGGCTTTAGTTATTGACACGCTAAAACAGGAATCATTACCAGGCAGGGATCTTCGAAATGAGCCAGCCCAGGCGCTTGTGGCGTCGGGCAGCCCAGTAAGCGCCGCTAAAACCGTGACACCCGCTCCGAACTCAGCGTGCCGGTGCTGTTCACATGCTCTATACGCTCAAGCGGAGAACTAGATGAAAAGCTCGTTATTGGCGCTGGCCAGCCTGGCTATAGCAATCCCAGCCCTTGCGCAGGACGTTGATGTGTCCACTCGGCTCAACGGGATGGACATTGAAGTGACGCCGCTCGGAGTACCAGAAGCAGAGTCCAGCAAGGTTGATCTAATTGGCGTGCCGGCAGTAAAGGTGACCAACCGCAGCAACGAGATTGCTTCGTGTCAGTTCCACGCGCTACCAGAAGAAACCGTCATGACGGCAGCGCCGGCGTTTTCGGTGAACCCCAACGAGCAAGTCGTCATGCGAGTGCCAGGCAAATACTCCGGTGGTGGGCCAATCGCCCTGCTGGTGTGCAAGCCGGAAGGCGCTCCAGGACACTGACCAAGGATTCCCACCATCCACACGCTGATCGACAGGAGATCGTAATGAGCAGATCCCTTCTAGCATCTTTGACGATGGCTACACTGCTAGCCGCCACCCAATCTGCCTTTGCACAGTGGCCAGCAGGCACTCCACGAGAAGATACCGGCGCACGGCCGAGTCAGATGGGCACCCCGACGTCACAGGAAAAGCTTGAAACCCACCGTAATGAACAAGGCCAGATCGTCACCGAGGATGGTCGCGTTGTTAAAGGCATGCCGGAGAACGACACGGTGCCCAACCGCAACATGCATCGCACCGAGCAGGAAACGGTGACCGACGATCCGCCACACCACTCCGCGACTCCAGGGGAACTCGAATAGAGGCAACCTTGGCAAAGCAGGCGGCACCGCACTCGTATGGAGATATCCTCAGGGACTTGCCTGCATGGCGCGCTTGTATGGGACGCAAGGGCCGTAATCGCCTCGATCAGGCGCATCCCTACATCAGCTCACAGAGCTCCGTAGCGTTAGGTATGCGCCTCCTCTGTTGGCGAATATGTCCGGTGGGTCTGGCCGCTTCGCTATCCAATCACCTTGAAAGCGAATCGGGAATGCAATGCACATGAGCCGCTCGATGCTGGCAGGACGGCTACTGGCCGCCGCCTCGCTCACCCTTTTGGCAGGCTGCGTAGGGACCGAACGCCTTGCCTCGGCGATGGCGACGATCAATCAGGACTACAGCCGGCTGCAGGACGAAGCGTTACTGCTGAACATCGTGCGCCGTAGCGCTTCGCTGCCAGCGCATTTCACGACGGTGACCACCATCCGTGGCCGTAGCCGTGTTTTCGCCGGCGCCAACTTGACCCTGCCATTCGGTGGCGAGGCACCATCGGACTTCAGTTTCAATCCGCATGTATCCGTCGAGCAAGGGCCGGGGTTCGATGTCTCGACGCAGGATAACCAGGAGTTCTACCGGGGCTACGTCGCACCAATCAGCACCCCGTCGTTGGCGTTCATGTTGCGCCAGGACCATGCCCCAGAATTGATTCTTTCCCTGTTCCTCGAAAGCGTGCATATCCAGAGCCCGAACGGAACGGAGCGCTTTTACAACAATCCATCAAAGGTCAGCGACTTCGAGCGATTCCAACAGGTAGTGAACCGCTTCGTGGACCAGGGCATCACCATGGAAACCGCGTTGGTCCTCAGCCGCTACGGGCCGGTACTCGAGCTTGAGCAAGCCCCCTCGATCGATCAGCTGGTCTCCGCGCGCAAGGAGAACCTTGCATTCAGTGCCCTTGGAAACAACCGCTACCAACTGACTGAAGCGGTGGAGAGCGCTCGGTTCTGCTTCGTGCGGCCCCACGAAAAGCTGTTCAAGCGCGCCCGCTGCGAACTTGAAAGCCGGAAAGAGTTTCAGCTGGATGATCCCGACTTCTTTGGCAGTGTGGGCGGAGGCCGCGTGTACTTCGAAGCGAAGGGTGTTGGCAAGGTGGAGCTGCATACCCGCTCTCTGGCGGAAGTCTTCGACTACCTGGGTGAATGCGTGCGCGTGCAGGATGAAAAACGCAGTTTGCCGACCATCAGGACACACTCCGGGCCGCAGCCCATCATCCGTGTGAAAACCGGATTGGCCAGAAATGCGGTCGTCAGCACCGAGTTCGCCGGCGATCAGTACTGGATTCCCAAGGGCCCCGCTGGCGGGCAATCCGGCGCCGTGCTTTCGATGGTTTCACAACTGCTCGCCCAGGCACAGTCGGTCAGAGACATGCCCATCAACAACACAATCAACCTGATCGGTCAGTAAATTCACGGTGTTGACGGAGTTGGATCCGTCAGTTTCATTCTGGCGCACATAACGGAATCCGATGGAACCATCGATGCTGACTAATTACAAAAGTTATGTCAGCGCCATCCTCTGGTGATGACTACTTCAGTAATTTACAGAGGAGAAGCAGCATGAACACTAAGTGGCAAAAAGCAGCTGGTGGTATCGCCCTCGCAACAGCTCTCGTCGGTGGTTCGACTTTGGCTTATGCGGCCGACATGGACTACAACACGTGGGATGCCGATAAGTCTGGAGCGCTCGACTACAACGAGTGGAATGCCGGCTTCGATAACGACACGTTGTTCTCTCGCTGGGACACGGACAAAGACGGCACGCTATCTGACGATGAATATGGCCAAGGTTTGTACAATAGCTACGATCGCGACAAGAGCGGTGACTGGAACGAAGACGAGTACAACATGTTCCGCGATGACGCCGGTGACGAAGGCTGGCTCGATGTGTAAAACCGCAGCGTGAATGCTCATCCAGCGACCTTATCCGCCCTCAGCTTTGCTGGGGGCGGACTATTTCAGGGCCATTTCACCGGCCCCCGGTGGACATAGTTCAACAGCTGGCGCTGCAAATGAGTACGGTCCGGGTACATCAATACTGAGCCGTGGGACCCGAGACAGCGCAGCGGCGTTCGCCCTTCGCCTGCTGCAGGTGCGGCGGGCGAACGCCCGGAATGGGCTTCGCCAGGCGGATTTTCAGAAACTCCGTGGCATCCGCCGCTAGCTCGCGACCACCGCCGCCGGGGAAGTTGTTGTCGTTGGTGACCAACAAGGTCCGCGAGTCCAGCGGCAGCACGCTCTCGATAGTCACGTAGGGAAATGTGAACGTCCTTTGTCCGTCGCCGTTCAGATCATCAGGGTCGGCCAGGTGCATGAGGTCGACGACCTCGGTCTTATGCACTGCCCCACCCGTGGCGACTCCACGTGTATCGATCAGATAGATCTTCTTGAACGGCGTGCCGCTGGTGGCGGTCGCACCATTGCGCTCGATCACCAGGAAGCGAGTCTCATCGATCGCCGTCATGTCACCTATCGCATGCTCGGGCGCCTGCAGCCGGTAGAAGAACACGTTGCCGGTGTAGCGCTCCTGATCGATATCGAACTCGTTGATGCGCAAGGTGCCGGCCGGATCGCCGCTGACGGTTTTCTCCAGCAGCGCGTACAGGCGATCACCGCGCGGGTTGATCGCCATGCCTTCGAAACCGCCGGAGCCGCCCAGGTTTGCCGTTGCGCGCCCCGCCACCACATCGACGTGCTGCGGCGCGTAGACACCGGGCAGGGAAATGGCGCTGCGAGTAACGGTGCCGGACGCATCGGTCTTGATCAAATAGGGCCCGAACTCATCGCCAAACCACATCGCGCAGTTCTTGTCGCGACGCACCGATTCGATGTCCAAATCGGCGCCAGTTAGCAGGCGACCGAAGTCGATCGCGCTGTCGACGCGCGGCTTCGACCCGTCGTTGTAATAAAAGCGGTAGTCCGCCTGGATGGGCAGCTCGAGCTTCTGGTTGATGTCGTTGAGTGTGAGACGTGAGGGATGGGTGAAACGTGCCAGCGGAGCGCCGCTGAGGTAGTCACTTGCGCTGACCTTGCCGCTGCCACCATTAGCAGTACGGAAATCCGGCCGCACGCTGTACAGGCGCAACAGCGTATCGGCAGAGTTGCCCTGCCCACCGAATCCGTTGTCCGTCATGAACACGAAGCTGTTTTCATTCGCGCCCGGCAACACTGCGGAGAACCCCTGCACCGGCTGGCGGCCCTCATAAGGCGGCTGGAAAGTGCCGTAAGGGTTGCCGCTGGCCATCTGACCTGAGGTGGGGCCGTCTGAAAAGGTATCGGCGGGCATCATCGCCCAGCCGACCAGGGTGTTGCCGGCGGCCATCACCGGGGTGGAAATTGCCGTGGCAAGCGCCACGACCAATGGCTTCGGGATTCGCATGAGTCAGTGTCTCCATCCGATTGGAGCCGGCACCGTGCGACATGCGCGGCACTCTGGCACCGGAGAACCACCTTATAAAATCACTGTGTCAGGAATATGGCTATAGCTGAACAACCGTCAACCAGACGTCACCGCACACTGAGAAGCGCCGAGCGGCCCGGTCATGACTGCGCATCAGGCGACCTCATGCCCTCGCGCCGCCTGCGCAAGATAGAACCAAGTTGGAGTGTCGAGCTGCAGCTCGGCACCGAGCAGCGCTTCCTCGATACGCTCCCAGCGCAGGCTGCCGAGGATCGGTACCGGCTTGCCGGGTAGCTTGCCCAGGCCAAGGCGACTTGATTGGCAGTGGCGTCCAGCGCTGCGCCGACCTCTTCGAGCGCCCGCAGCAATTGCGGGCCGAAACGTCCGCCACCCATCGGCGACCAGGCCAGCACGTGCAGCCCTTCGCTTTCCATGGCGTGCAGCCGCCCATCCCACGCAGCCGCCTGGGCCTGCAGTGACAGTTCGATCTGATTGCAGCGCAGCGGCAGCTCCCGCGCCAGCGCCTGGCAGTACAGCAGTTCGGCATTGGAGACGCCGAGCCAACCAATCTTGCCGCTGCCGACCAGATCGTCCAGCGCTCTGACAGCCTCGTCGACCCGCAGCAAGGGGTCTGGGCGATGCAACAGAAAACCATCCAGACGTTCGACACCCAGCCGCTTCAACGAGCCCTCCACCGCCAGGGTGAGATAGGCCGCCTGGGTGTTGTAGTGCTTGACTTGCCAGCGGGAGCTGTCCTGCGAAGCAGGCACGATATCGGCCTTGCCGATCAGTTGAATCTGCTGACGCAGCGCGGGGCGCAGCTTCAGAGCGGCGCCGAAATGCGCCTCGCATTCGCCGGCGCCGTAGATGTCGGCGTGATCGAAGCCACTCAGGCCGCGCTCGACGCAGCGCTCGAGAAAGCCCAGCAGCGCTTGTGGCTGCGCCAGTTCGGGGTATTGCATCAGGCGCATCATGCCCAGCAAGAGGGGTTGCTCAACGACCTTGTTCAAGGTATCTCCCGATTCGTCAGAGATTGAGGCCAGCAGCAAGGACAACCATGCCGAGTACTGGAAGTGGTGTACTGACCGAGCCCAGCGCGCAAGGTTCGGCGCCGTGCGGCAGCGTCAGTCGGCTCCCGATGAGAACGTTTGGCATATCGCCCCAAAAAAGGGAACGTTTTGCGAATACCGCACCCTTGTGGTTCGTGAACATAGGTGGCTGAAGCCCACCCTACGTATCCAATCGATCTGTAGGGCGGGCTTCAGCCCACCACCAGCCCACCAAATACGGGCATCGGCCCGTCGCACTCACGCCTCACACATCGCTGGCACGCAACCTGCTAAGCCCTGAGTAACCTGCCGAGCGATTCGGCAGAGGCTCCCGAGGTCAGCGAAGACCATCAGCCGCAAACGGCACGGGGCGGGTGCGACGGGCAACGAGGCTCGGACAGTCACCCCCGAAAACTTACGAATACCAGGCAAAGGCGCCTGGAGCTGCACGACAGCTCCAGGCGCCTTTTTGTTTTTGTACGACGACGCCGTGATCGGCATCGACGGAGGACCAGGCCATGAACGCAATCGTCACCCCGATCAAGACTGAAACGCTGGTTGTTATCGGCAACGGCATGGTGGGTCATCACTGCGTCGAGCAGTTGATCGAGCGCGGTGCGCTGGGCCATTACCAGCTGCACGTGTACGGCGAGGAGCGCCAGCGCGCCTATGACCGCGTACACCTGTCCGAATACTTCGGCGGTCGCGATGCCGACTCGCTCGCCCTTTGCGAAGCGGATTATTACGCCGCTCACGGGGTGCGCATGCACCTCGGTGTGCAGGTGCTGGGGATCGACCGTGAGCGCAAGGAAGTGATCACCATCGAAGGCCGCCAGGCCTACGACAAGCTGATCCTGGCGACCGGTTCCTACCCGTTCGTGCCGCCGATTCCCGGTGCCGAAGGCAACTCGCGCCTGGTCTACCGCACCTTGGACGACCTCGACGCCATCCGCGCTGCCGCCAGCAACGCCAAGCGCGGCGTTGTGGTCGGCGGTGGCCTGCTCGGTCTGGAGGCGGCCAATGCCCTTAAATCCCTCGGCCTCGAAGCCCATGTAGTCGAGTTCGCCCCCCGCCTGATGCCAGTTCAGCTGGACGAGGAAGGCGGCAAGGCGCTCAAGACCCGTATCGAGGCGCTGGGTGTCGGCGTGCACCTGTCGCGCGCCACCCAAGAGATCGTCATCGGCGAGGAATACGCCTACCGGATGAACTTCAACGACGGCCAATATCTGGAGACCGATCTGATCGTGTTCTCCGCGGGTATTCGCCCGCAGGACGCATTGGGACGCAGCGCCGGATTGGAAATCGCACCGCGCGGCGGCGTGGTGATCGACCATGACTACCGCACCAGCGACCGATCAATTTTCGCCATTGGCGAATGCGCGTCGTGGAACGGCATGATTTATGGCCTGGTCGCACCGGGCTACACCATGGCGCGCAACCTGGCTGCCCTGCTCTGCGGCGAGCCGCACCAGCCCTTCAGCGGTGCGGACATGTCGACCAAGCTCAAGCTGCTCGGTGTGGACGTCGGCTCCATCGGCGATGCCCACGCCGCAACGCCCGGTGCCAAGAGTTATCGGTTTATCGACGAAGCCAACGCCAGCTACCGTCGCCTGGTGCTCTCCGAGGACGGCAAGCGCGTCATCGGCGCCGTGCTGATCGGCGACAACAGCTACTACGACACCCTGCTGCAGTACGCGCAGAACGGCATCAAGTTGCCGGCCGATCCGTCCAGCCTGATCCTGCCCCTGTCCGATGGCGCACCGACGCTGGGCGCCGACGCCCTGCCGGATACCGCGACCATCTGTTCCTGCCACAACGTTACCAAGGGCGCCGTTTGCTGCCAGGTCGATGCCGGCATCACCGACCTCGGCGAGCTGAAAGCCGCGACCAAGGCTGGCACCGGCTGCGGTGGCTGCTCGGCCCTGCTCAAGCAAGTCTTCGAACACGAGCTGACCGCCCGTGGGGTGGAAGTCGACAAGAGCCTCTGCGAGCACTTCGCCCACACCCGCCAGGAGCTCTACGCAATCGTTCGTGTCGAGGGCATCATCAGTTTCGAGGAGCTGTTGGCCAAGCACGGTCGCGGCCACACCGGTTGCGACCTCTGCAAGCCGGCGGTGGGCTCGATTCTCGCCTCCTGCTGGAACCAGCCGATCACCGATCCGGGACTGATTCCGCTGCAGGACACCAACGACACCTTTATGGCGAACATGCAGAAGAACGGGACCTACTCCGTGGTGCCGCGCATCGCCGGTGGCGAGATCACCCCCGACAAGCTGATCGCCTTGGGCGCCGTTGCGAAGAAATACGACCTTTACACCAAGGTCACCGGCGGCCAGCGCATCGACCTGTTCGGTGCCCAGCTGCACGAGTTGCCGGATATCTGGAGCGAGCTGATCGAGGCCGGCTTCGAGACCGGGCACGCCTACGGCAAATCCCTGCGCACGGTTAAATCCTGCGTCGGCAGCACCTGGTGCCGCTACGGCGTACAGGACAGCGTCGGCATGGCGCTACGCCTGGAGGACCGATACAAGGGTCTGCGCTCGCCGCACAAGATTAAGTTCGGTGTGTCTGGCTGCACCCGCGAATGTGCCGAGGCGCAAAGCAAGGACATCGGCGTCATCGCCACCGAGAACGGCTGGAACCTGTATGTCGCCGGCAACGGCGGCATGCGTCCGCGCCACGCTGAGCTGTTCGCTACAGACCTCGATGACGAGACCCTGGTGCGCTACATCGACCGCTTCCTGATGTTCTACATCCGCACCGCGGACAAACTGCAACGCACCTCGGTATGGCGTGAATCCCTCGAAGGCGGTCTCGACTACCTCAAGGAAGTCATCATCGACGACAGCCTGAATCTCGCTGCCGAGCTCGAGGCGCAAATGCAGCTGGTGGTCGATCGCTACGAATGCGAGTGGGCCAACGCCATCAAGGATCCGGAAAAGCTCAAGCGCTTCCGCACATTCGTCAACGATCAGCGCGGCGACCCGGACATTCATTTCGTCAAGGAACGCGGCCAGCGACGTCCGGTGCACGCGTCCGAACTCCATTTGATTCCCGTCACCGAGGAGGTGCTCTGATGAGCCAGCCCAACGCCGTACGCATGCAATCGAGAGAATCTGCCAGCTGGCGAGCGCTGTGCAGCCGCCGGGACCTGGTCGCCCATTCAGGCGTGGTCGCCTGGCTCGATGGCGAGCAGGTGGCGCTGTTTCACCTGCCTGATACCGAGGCCGGTGAGCATATTTTCGCCATCGCCAACAAGGACCCGAAGTCCGGCGCTAACGTCATCGGCCGCGGCATTGTCGGGCAGCTGAACGGTGATCTGGTAATCGCCTCGCCGCTGTACAAGCAACACTTTCGCCTGCAGGACGGCGCCTGCCTGGAGTACCCCGAACAACGTCTGCAGGTCTGGCCGGTGCGCCTTAACGGCGATGCGGTGGAAATCGCCACGGGCTGAGCAGCACCGCCAGCCCCTTGTGTGTGCGTCAGTCGCAGAGGGGCTCGCTGAAAAGATAAACCCGACGTTGTTCGGGCCGGATCGCCAACTTAGAGAATCGAATATGTCCTACATCGTCCCTTCGGAGTTCGTCACCAAGATGGTCGACGCCGGTGAGTCCAAGATCTTCATGTCCACACGGGATACGTTGATTCGGGCCTTCATGGCCGGTGCCATCCTCGCGCTGGCGGCAGTCTTCGCCATCTCCATCACGGTACAAACCGGTTCGCCACTGGTGGGGGCCATGCTCTTCCCGGTCGGCTTCGTCATGCTGTACTTGATGGGGTTCGACCTGTTGACCGGCGTCTTCGTGCTGACCCCGCTGGCGCTGCTCGACAGACGCCCGGGTGTGACGGTGAACGGCGTGCTGCGCAACTGGGGGCTGGTATTTCTCGGTAACTTCGCCGGCGCGCTGACCGTGGCCTTCATGATGGCGTTCGTCTTCACCACAGGCTTTGCAACCGATCCGGGCGTCATCGGCGAAAAAATCTCCACCATCGGTGAAGCCCGGACCCTGGGTTATGCCGAGTTCGGCGCGGCCGGTTGGGTCACCATTTTCCTACGCGGCATGCTGTGCAACTGGATGGTGTCGATGGGCGTGGTGGGTGCAATGATCTCCACGACAGTCAGCGGCAAGACGATCGCCATGTGGATGCCGATCATGCTGTTCTTCTACATGGGCTTCGAGCATTCGGTGGTGAACATGTTCCTGTTCCCCTCAGCAATGATCATGGGCGGTGACTTTTCGGTCATGGATTACATGATCTGGAACGAAATCCCGACCGCGCTGGGCAACCTGGTTGGCGGTCTGGCCTTCACCGGCCTCACGCTTTACACCACCCACGTCAAGACCGGCGCGAAGCGAGCGCTGCGCTGAGCCGGACGTTTGTAGAAACGCCGGTCGCTCGCGGGGCCAAGCAGATCGCCAGCAAGCTGGCTCCTACAAGATCGAATGACCGGTCGTTTCCAACAACGCGTCATCGCACCACGATTATTGTAGGAGCGAGGGGGGGCGCCGAATCCTTGCTGGCGATCGCTGTACCAGATGCAATGCGGCGGATCGCCCTCAAGGACCCTGCGGTTTGCCCCAAGAAAGCCACGTCGAAGTACTCACCGACCTCATGAGCAAATGACCAACCAACTCAAGGTGTCGGTGGGCCAACACACCGACAAAGGCCGCAAGGAAAGCAACCAGGACTTCCACGGCATCTACACGCCCAAAGAGCCGCAACTGAGCAGCAAGGGCATCGCCATTGCCTTGGCCGACGGCATCAGCAGCAGCGCCGTCAGCCATATTGCCAGCGAGTCGGCGGTCACCGGTTTCTTCGCCGATTACTACTGCACCTCCGACGCCTGGTCGGTGAAAACGTCCGCGCAGCGGGTGCTGATGGCAACCAATTCCTGGCTGTATGCACAAAGCCAGCAAAGCCCCTATCGCTTCGACCCTGACCGCGGTTACGTCTGCACCTTCAGCGCCTTGGTCATCAAGTCGACCACGGCGCATCTGTTCCATGCGGGCGATTCACGCATCTATCGCGTCCTGAGCGACGCCCTGGAGCAGCTGACCAACGACCATCGTATGTGGGTCTCCGAAGATACGAGTTACCTGAGCCGGGCGCTGGGCATCCACCCGCAATTGGATCTGGACTACCGCGCCGAGCCCATCGAAGTCGGCGATACCTTCATCCTCGCCACCGACGGCGTTTACGAGCACATCAGCGCGGCATCAATGCTCCGTGCCATTGCCCGCAACGCTGAAGACCTCGACGCAGCCGCACGAGCGATCGTCGCCCAGGCACTGGACCAGGGCAGCGATGACAACCTCACGGTGCAGATCCTGCGCATCGACGCGCTTCCATCACCTCAAGCTAACGAGCTCTACCAGCAGCTGACCGAGCTGCCCTTCCCGCCGATTCTCGAGGCGCGGGCCGTATTCGACGGCTACACCATCGTGCGCGAAGTGCATGCCAGTAGCCGCAGCCACGTATATCTCGCCACCGACAACGAGAACCAGACGCCGGTGATCATCAAGACCCCGTCGATCGACCTGCAGCGGGACGTGCAGTACCTGGAACGTTTTCTGGCTGAGGAATGGGTCGCGCGGCGCATCAACGACGCCCATGTGGTCAAGCCGTGCCTGCAGACGCGCAAACGCAACTTTCTTTACAGCGTCAGCGAGTTTATCGAAGGCCAGACGCTGACCCAGTGGATGGTCGACAATCCGCGACCGGATCTGGAAACGGTGCGCGGCATCATCGAGCAAATCGCCAAGGGACTGCGCGCCTTTCACCGGCTGGAGATGCTGCATCAGGATCTGCGCCCCGAAAACATCATGATCGACGCCACCGGCACGGTGAAAATCATCGACTTCGGCTCGACCCGCGTCGCCGGCGTCATGGAAATCGCTTCGGCCATCGAGCGCAGCGATCTGCTCGGCACCGTTCAGTACACGGCACCGGAGTATTTTCTCGGGGAAAGTGGCAGCACCCGCTCGGATATGTTTTCGCTGGCGGTGATCACCTATCAGATGCTCACCGGCGCCCTGCCCTATGGCACTCGGGTGGCAAGCTGCCGCACCCGTGCGGCACAGAACAAGCTCAGCTATCGCTCGATCCGCGATCGCGATCGCGCGGTACCGGCCTGGATCGATGATGTGCTGCGCAAGGCGCTGCACCCCGATCCGTACAAACGCTACGAGGACCTGTCCGAATTCGTCTTCGAGTTACGTCAGCCCAACCAGGCCTTTCTCAACAAGGCCAGGCCGCCGCTGTTGGAGCGCAACCCGGTGATGTTCTGGAAAGGCGTATCCGTGGCGTTGGCGTTTGCGGTAGTCGTGCTGCTGCTCCGCTGAAACGGTAGACGGCAAGCTGCCAGCCAAACAGTGGGACATCACTCCGGCCGCTGCGGCGCATAGACGTTAAGCGCCGGATCGGTAATGCCATCCTTCGAAGGGTCGAGAATCCAGCGCAATTGCGTGACCAGTTCATCGCAGTTCTCGCCGCGCTGCTGCCAATCCTGAAACGCAATTCGTGCGGCGGTCAGTGATTGTTCTGCGACTCGCTCAGCCTCGGTAGCCGGGTCACCGGGTTGCCATTGATCGAATACGGACTTGAGCCCGCGCTGCGCTTCTTCAGCGCCCAGCTCACCGTCCGACCAGCGTGACGTGATGTCCTGGGCTTTTTGCAGCGCGCTGACCGAGTGGTTCGGCGTTTCCATCTTTGACTACCTCCAAGGATTCTTATGCAGGTTGGAGTCCGGCTTCGTCGACGAATTCGGCTCCGCCTATCAGCGGAGCCTGCGTTCGCACCGTTGATCCGCACGACGTTGCCAAGGGCCTCTACCGATGGTCGGATCACTACACTCAAGCTCACGCAACCGGGGCGGTGATATGTACCTGACTCAGCTGCTGCTTCCGCTTTACGACAACCACGGGCAAGCACTGCCCAAGACGCTGTTTGCCCAGGTCCGCGACGAGCTCTTGGAGCAGTTCGGCGGACTGACCGCCTACACCCGTGCTCCTGTGGACGGGCTCTGGCGCGAAGACGACAACCATGCCGTACACGACGACCTGATCATCTACGAAGTCATGGTTTGCGAACTCGACCGCGCTTGGTGGGCCAATTATCGGGCGTCGCTGGAAACTCGCTTCTGCCAGGAGCAGCTATTGATTCGGGCGCAGCTGGTCGAGATGTTGTAGCGATGCCTCTGTTGATCAAGGTTGTGCGCAGAAGCTGGGCCTGGCGCAAAACCATTGCAGGGCTGATTCAGCCGCAGCATAGGATGATGAAAATTTAATGAACCGACAGCTTTTCACGCTGTCTGTCCTGTCTGCAGGCCCACTGGGCCAGATGCCCATCTTGGGAGAATGCATCCTCCCTTTCGCAATCGGCACATCCGGCATGTCGGCTGTTGCCCCACAGGGGTATGCAATCGACGAGCTCCCCAGCTCCGGATCCGCTTATGTTTCGGCCCGTTCACCGGGCATCATCTTTTTGTCAACGCGAAGACCACCATGTTCATATCCCGTCATCTTCTTGCCCTTCTTTCCCGCGTTTCCGGGTCCGCCACGCAGCGCCGGGCCTTCCGTGCCGGGCTGTTCGGCACACTGCTGGCTGTCATCGTGCCGGCCCAGGCTCAGCAAGCGACCAATGACCGCTGGGTCAGTGACAGCCTGAACACTTACGTACGCAGCGGCCCAACCGACGGCTATCGCATCGTCGGCACACTCACTTCTGGGGAGAAAGTCGAACTGCTCGACACACAGGGCGATTACAGCCAGGTCCGCAGCGAAAATGGCGACCGGGTCTGGATCCGCAGCGCCGATTTACAAGAAATGCCCGGCCAGGCGGAACGTTTGCCGGAACTGGAGCAGCAGGTTGCCGAGCTCAGCGAAGAGCTGCGCACCATCGACGACAGCTGGAAGGCTCGGGTAAAGGGCATGCAGGAGACGCTCGATTCGCGCAAAGCCTTGATCGACGAACTGGAAGCGCGCCGGCAGGCACTGGACACCGCACTCACCTCCACCGAATCGGAGCTGCGCGATGCCCAGGCGCGCCTCGGGGATGAAAACAATCAAGTGCTGATGCGTTACATGGTTTACGGCGGCAGCATCGCAGGCGCGGGTTTGCTGGCCGGACTGATCATTCCGGCGATGACGCGCGGTCGCAAGCGTAACGACCGCTGGTTCTGAGGCTTTACTGGTCGCTCAGACCAACACTTCGCTGATCTGCAGAATGTGCGTGATCGCGCCCGCACGGGCGTCCCACACGTAGCGAAAATGGGGCCCCTGCACCGGCAGCGAGACCGCGTGCGGTCGGAAGGCCGCGACACATTCGTGCCCTTCCAGTCGCACACTTCGATAAAGCAGACCCCAGGTTTTGCCGTCGCGATGCTCGCGTGCAAAAGCCTGACTGTTGCCATAGCCGGCCGGATCGGGTTGATGCAGCTCGGGTATGTCGCGCACGTCGATGAGCGGTTTCATAACCTTGTTTACGTAGGCGCGCATGGTGATCTCGGCATTCGCCTCGCGCGTGGCCGCGAAGAAGCGCTCCTGATGGAACTTGGTTTCCGCAATGGCCGCGTCTATCGAACTGGCACAGTAATAGACACCGTAGCTGCCGTCGCTGAAGCGACTGGCATTGCCGATATGGGTAAAGGCGGCCATTACCGGCGTCGAACCCGGTCCGCTGACCCGATCTCCAGGCGCGACGCGCTGCAATAAGCCGGCCTCTTCGCGCAGACGATCGTTGGTCATGGCTTCCAGCGCGAAGGCGATCTCCAGGTCGTCCGGGCTAAGCGTGTCCTCATATACATCCAAGGGCGGAAACGAGCTGTTGATGATGCGGTACGCCCGCCGCCAGGCTGGCAGAATCGCCTGCATCAGCCGCGCACCCAGTCGAGGTAGCGGCGTACATCCGCTAGATCGACCACCTGCCCAGCCAGCATGTAGTCAAGGGCACTCATACCATTGAACGGCGCGGCATCATTGGGCTTGTGCACCCATTCGTATGCGCGCTCGGTTTGATTGCTGAAAATAATACGCAGCGCTTTGTGGATGCCCATCAGATAGGAAATCCGTTCCAGCGTATCCCGCGGCAGGCGAACTTCCGGAAGCTTCTTGTATTTAAAGTAAGTCGTATTGCCCACCGAACCGAGCAACACGCGCTGTTGTTCGGCGCTGCAATTCCACAACCGCATGAGGTTGAAGAAAAACGTCAGCGCGACTCGCCCTGCGTCGGGGGAGGTTATATCCGGCTTGCTGACCGCCTGCTCGAGTTTCATCTTCGGCTCCGCTGTTATCACCACTGAGGACAGGTTACTACGCATATGAATGATTTCAACATTTAAATTCGTATACGAAGCGCCGCGACCTGCAGCTCAGCGGGCAGTGCCGATAATGAAACCGAACAGTTGAGAAGCAAGGAACGTCATTTCAGGCCTACAACGAAGTTTGAAGGGCGCCTCAGAAGAGGCCAAGCTGGTCATCAATAAGCGCTGAGAAGCTGTCGCCCACGAATGGCAGGATGGCATCGGCGATTGGCTGCAGCTGGCGACTCACATAATGGTCGTAGTCGATCGCGGCCCGGCGCACCTCCAGCGGTTCCGGGCCTGCCACAGTGATCAGGTAGCTGATCCAGCCGCCGTTCTGATACTGCCGCTGGCGACCCTGCTGCAGGTTGTAGTCATCGGCGATCCGCGCGGCGCGCACATGCGGAGGGACGTTGCGCTCATAGTCGTCCAGCCGGCGGCGCAGGCGTTTGCGGAAGATCAGTAGCTCGTCCAGCTCGCCGGCCAATGTGCTGCGGACATAATCGCGCACGTAGTCCTGATAGGGTTCGCGGTTAAAGATGCGCCGGTACAGCTCCTGCTGAAACTGCTGGGCGAGCGGCGACCAGTCGGTGCGTACCGTTTCCAAGCCCTTGAATACCAGGCCGTCGCTGCCGTCAGGGCGAGTAACCAGCCCGGCGTAGCGCTTCTTGCTGCCCTCCTCCGCACCCCGAATGGTCGGCATCAGGAAGCGCTTGAAGTGACTCTCGAATTGCAATTCCAGGGCGCTCTGCAGGCCGAACTCACGCTGCAGGTGCTCACGCCACCAGCCGTTGATCTGCTGCGCCAGATGCTTACCGATGCGCGCCGCGTCCTCGTCGTTGTGGGCGCGTTTGAGCCAGACGAAAGTGGAATCGGTGTCACCGTAGATCACGCTGTAGCCCTCGGCCTCGATCAGCTCGCGGGTGTGGCGCATGATCTCGTGCCCACGCAAGGTAATGGACGAAGCCAGGCGCGGATCGAAGAAACGGCAACCACTGGAACCGAGCACACCGTAGAACGCGTTCATGATGATCTTCAGCGCCTGGGACAGTGGCTTGTTGCCCTCGCGCTTGGCCGATTCGCGCCCTTCCCAGACCCGCTCGACGATCGCCGGCAGGCAATGCCGCGTGCGGGAGAAGCGCGCACCGCGGAAGCCAGGCACCGAGTCGCTGCCCTCGGGATGACGCATCCCCTCCACCAGCCCCACCGGATCGATGAGAAAGGTCCGGATGATCGAGGGGTATAGACTCTTGTAATCCAGCACCAGCACCGATTCGTACAGGCCCGGCTGCGAGTTCATCACGAAGCCGCCGGGGCTGGCCTCCGGCGGTCGCTCGCCAAGGTTCGGCGCGACGAAACCCTGGCGGTGCATCAACGGGATATAGAGGTGTTCGAACGCCGCCACCGAGCCGCCGCTGCGATCGGCCGGCAATCCCGTGACGGTGGCGCGCTCGAGCAGGAAGGTTAGCAGTTCGGTCTTGTCGAAGATCCGCGTGACCAGCTCGCAATCCTTGAGGTTGTAGCGCGCCAGGGCCGGCTTGTCCTCGGCGAACATGCGGTTGATTTCATCCATTCGTTGATAAGGCGTGTCGATGGCCTTGCCTTCGCCGAGCAGCGTTTGGGCGACGTTTTCCAGGCTGAACGAGGGGAAGCTCCAGGTGGCCGAACGCAGGGCCTCGATACCATCGATGATCAGCCGGCCCGCCGCCGCCGCGAAGAAATGGTTGCCTCGGCTGCCATGCTCGCGCCAAGTCATCTCCTCCCCACCGCGGCCCAGGCGCAGCGGTACCTGATAACGCTGCGCCTGTTCACGCAGCACGCGCAGATCGAACTGCACCAGGTTCCAACCGATGATGGCATCCGGATCGTGCAGCGCCAGCCAGTCGTTCAGCCGCTCGATCAGCTGCTTACGGCTGTCGCAGTAGTTCAGCTGGAAATCCACGGCGGAACTGTCGCCATTGGCCGGGCCGAGCATATAGACCTGGCGCTGGCCACAGCCTTCCAGCGCGATGGAATACAGCTCGCCGCGCATGGTGGTTTCGATATCCAGCGAGACCAGCCGGAGTTGCGGCCGGTAGTCCGACGCTGGTCGGATCTGTGCGTCGACCAGCACGCTCTCGGCGTTCGGGGTACCGGTAAAACTAACCGGCGCGGTGATGAAGCGCTCCATCAGATAGCGCTCCGGCGGACGAATATCTCCCTCATACACATCCAGCCCGGCGGCGCGTAAGCGCTTGTCCAGATTCATTAACTGACGGTGCTGCTTGCAATACAGGCCGGCCACCGGGCGATGGCGGAAATCGGTCAGGTTCAGGGGGCGCAGCTCGACGTCGCGCTCGCCTTTAAGCAGCAGTTCCACTTTGTGCTGCTGCGCCGCTGGAATGAACGCCACCGAAGGCTGGTAAGGCACGCGGATCCGGCGCGGGCCGGCATCGGTCGCGAGCCAGAACTCCACCTCGGTCCCATCCGCTGTATCGCGCCAGTGCCGGGTCAGGACAAAGCCCTGCTGCAGATCCACCGTTCGCCGTCCTTATTCTTTCGAGGCGACCATTCTACGTGGCAATGACTTAGCGGATGCGACCGAGCGAAAGCGCGGCTCATACGATGTCGAACAAGAGCGACGAGGCGGCGTAAGATCTTTTTCTCCCTCCAATATCCGGCTTTGACAAACGCCCATACGCTAACAATACTGATCGCAGTTGTACGACGACATAAGCTTACAATAACAATGGATAAGCCGCATGCCCTCATGCCCAACCGCCGTGCGCGCTCTGCCGCTGTTGCGTCACGCCTACAGCCCGCCTCGACTGATTAACTGACCCCTCGCGGATCTCCTAACCGCCATCTCCGGCGGAACGGATTCGTTCGCCCATAAAAAACCTTACGTAGGACGCACGCCATGACGACAATGCACGACGATTCCGCCAATCACGACCCACGCAACGCCCGCCGAGCCTTTCTGAAAAACACGTTGATGGTGTCCGCTGGAATCGCCTCGATGGGAAGCCTGGGCCTGCCCCGGCTCAGCCTCGCCGAGCCGCTGACACAGCGGTACCCGGATGAGCTCGTGGAAATACTTGATGAGAGTTTCAGCAAGTATCGACTGTTCAACGCGAGCGTCGAGAAAATCGCCAGCGGCATGCGCTGGGCCGAGGGCCCGGTCTGGGTCGGCGATGGTCGTTATTTGCTGGTCAGCGACATTCCGGAAAATCGCATCATGCGCTGGGACGAGATCACCGGCTCGTTCGACGTTTATCGACAACCCTCGAACCATTCCAACGGTCTGAACCGTGACTTGCAGGGGCGATTGCTGGTGTGCGAAGGGTCCACCACCAACGACCAAGGTCGTCGGGTCACGCGTACCGAGCCGGACGGCAGCATCACGGTGTTGGCCGATAACTTCGAGGGCAAACGCTTCAACTCGCCGAACGATCTGGCAGTCCGCCAAGACGGCTCGGTCTGGTTTACCGACCCGCCCTTCCAGACCAGCAATTTCTACGAGGGCCACAAGATTCAAACCGAGCTGCCGGACGCCGTCTACCGCATCGACGGCGAAACCGGCGTCGTCACCCGTGTGATCGACTCCATCTCCGGTCCCAACGGGCTGTGCTTCTCGCCAGACCAGAAAACGCTTTACGTCGTCGAAGGCCGGGCGAAGCCCAATCGGCTGGTATGGGCGTACCCGGTCAACGATAACGGCACCTTGGGCGAGCGCCGCAAGCACATCGAAGCACCTGCCTACGGCGCTTTGGATGGAATCAAGTGCGACGAGGACGGCAACCTGTGGTGCGGCTGGGGCAGCTCGGGCTCGCCAGAAGCCGTGACCGCCGATCTGGATGGGGTAATGGTCTTCAATCCGCAGGGAAAGGCGATCGGCAAGATCAGGCTGCCTGAGCGCTGCGCCAATCTCTGCTTCGGCGGTAGCAAAGGCAACCGGCTGTTCATGGCCAGCAGCCATTCGTTGTACGCGCTTTACGTCAACACACGCGACGCAACGTTCGGCAAGGCTCAGGCCTGACCCTCAACAAGCGCTCAGCACGTCTCGCTCCCGGTAGGAGCGAGCTTGTCGCGAATGCGTCCCTCAGGCGACCGAGACGTCCTCACCCAGATGTATCACCCGTGCTGCGCGCAGCATGCACTTGGCCATTTCCGGCGGAGAGAACTTGGTGAGAATGTCATTAGCGCCGGACGCCTTGGCCTTGTCGGTGCTGATGGTGCTATCCAGTGAGGTATGCAGCAGCACATAGATGGAGGCGTAATCCGGATGTTTGCGAAGCGTCTGGGTGAACGTATAGCCATCCATTTCCGGCATCTCGATATCCGACACCACGACGTTGATTGCCTCGTAGCTGTCCTTCAGCTTATCGAGCTTTTCAAAGGCTTCGCGGGCGCTGCGCACCGCATGACAAGTAATGCCCATCTTCCTCAGCGCCGACACCGACATGTGTAAGGCGACCTGGCTGTCGTCGACGATCAGCGCGCGGGTTTCGGTAAGCAGCTGCGCATCCTGATCATCGAGATGGGAGATATCCGCCTCGCCCGGAATCGGCGCGATCATTTGGATCACCTTCTCCACATCGAGAATCTGAATCAGCTCACCGTCGACATCGGCCGTACCGGTAATAAAGGAGTTGTTTCGCGCCCCATAAGGCGGCGGCAGAATTTTGGAGGACTGGATATGCACAATCTTCACCACCGCCTGCACATGCAAGCCCTGCTTCGAGCGGCTGATCTCGGTCACGATCAGGCAGCCACCCTTGGGGTCCTGCAAGGGCGCCATGCCGATGGCCAGGCTCAGGTCGATGACTGATAGCGGCTGCCCGCGCAGCGTGGCGACACCTCTCACGTGAGGATGCGATTCGGGAAGGCGGGTCAACGACGGCGTCGGAATGATCTCGCTGACCTTCAACAGATTGATCGCCATCTGCTTGCCGCTGCGAAGCGTGAATAGCAGAAGCGATAAGGCGTCGGTGGCGGATGCGTTGTTCATGAATAGTCCTGTGGGAGAGCCGGTCTCGTAGCGTAGATAACACCTCGTCAGAACTTGTCGGCCGGCGCGGCGAAATCTTCAGTGGCCTGAGCGGCTTCCGACGAATTGCCGAGCCTTCGGTCAGCAGCGCTCGAATATTGCGGCGATCCCCTGCCCGCCACCGATGCACATGGTTACCAGCGCATAGCGCCCCTGGATACGCTGCAATTCGTGGATAGCCTTGACGCTGATGATCGCGCCGGTCGCACCGACCGGATGGCCCAGGGAGATGCCCGAGCCGTTGGGATTTACCTTCGCCGGATCCATGCCGAGTTCCTGCATCACGGCGCAGGCCTGGGCGGCGAAGGCTTCGTTGGCTTCGATTACGTCGATCTGTTCCAGGCTGATGCCGGTGCGCTCAAGCACCTTGCGCACTGCCGGCACTGGGCCGATGCCCATGTAGGCTGGGTCGACCCCGGCATGGGCGTAGCCGACCAGCCGCGCCATTGGCGTCAAGCCTAATCCCTGTGCCCGCCCGGCCTCGGCCAGCACCAGCGCCGCGGCGCCATCGTTCAGCCCCGACGCATTACCAGCAGTCACGGTGCCGTTATCCTTTTTGAATACCGGCTTCAAGGCCGCAAGCCGCTCGGCGGTCAGATCCGGGCGCAGGTGCTCATCCGTGTCGAAATGGCTGGAGCCCTTGCGGCTGTGGGTTTCAACCGGAACGATCTGCTCGCGGAAATAGCCATTCTCCAAGGCGCGGGAGGCGCGCTGCTGACTTCCCAGCGCCAGTGCATCCTGCTGTTCACGGCTGATGCCGTAGCGCTCAGCGACGTTCTCGGCGGTCACGCCCATATGGAACTTGCCCCAGGGGTCGTGCAACAGCGTGTTCATATAATCGATCGCCTGGCTGTCGCCGAGGCGCGCGCCCCAGCGCATGTTAGGGAGGATGAACGGGCCGCGGCTCATACTCTCCGCGCCACCGCCAATCGCCACATCGGTATCGCCGAGCAGGATCGACTGGGCTGCTGAAATCACCGCTTGCAGGCCCGAGCCGCATAGGCGGTTAACGTTGAACGCCGGTGTTTCCAGTGGGATGCCCGCATCCACCGCCGCAACCCGCGCCAGGTAACCATCGCGTGGTTCGGTGGGTATGACATTACCCATCACGACATGACCGACGGCGTCCGGCGGCGTGCCGGAGCGCTCCAGCACGCCGCGGCAGACCGTGGCGGCCAAGGTGGTCAGGTCGACGTCCTTCAGCGCGCCGCCAAAAGAGCCGATCGCTGTGCGGACAGCGCCGACGACGACGATTTCGCGTTCTGTCATGGGGGTTCTCCCTGCTATTTCTCGGGTCGCGCCGATCGATGGCGCGAGGATAAGCCCGATCCTAGCCAGATGGCTGAGGAGCACAATAAGGAAAACCCGCATATCAACTCTGCAGATTCGCAGAACGCATCGGTCATTTTCCGAGCTTGCTAGGAGGCCGACCGGGAGCGAGGCGCCATGGCATCGGTGGCAATAAGCGTGCCTTGACGATGACGATCAGCTTTAGCGGATTTCTTGCGGGCGCTTATGGTTGCCACGCACTGATCCTGGTCGTTGAGAATAACGATGCACTCCAGGCACTGGATGCACTCGCCGTAGTCAATGCGCCCGTCGCGCTTGATCGCGCCGATCTCGCAATGGTTCTTGCAGTGTTGGCAGGGTTTGCCGCAGGGGTCGATGCGCGTGAGCCAGGAAAACAGATGAAACTTGCCGAGCATCGCCAGCCCTGCACCCAGCGGGCAAACATAGCGGCAATAGAACTTATGCACGAACAGCCCGAGCCCGAGCAGGAACATGGCATAGAGCACGAAGGGCCAAGAGCGCACGAAAAACAGCGTGATGCTGGTCTTGAAGGGTTCGACTTCGGCCAGCCGCTCGGCCAGGGTCAGCGAATAAAAAGCCGTGGACACCAGCCCGATCAGAATCAGATATTTCAACCATTGCAGCCGCCGATGGCTGCTATCGGAGATTTTCCATTGCGGGATGTGCAAGCGCTTGGCGATCCAACCGAGCATCTCTTGCAGCGCGCCGAACGGGCAAAGCCAGCCGCAGAATACGCCGCGCCCCCAGATGAACAGGCTGACGAAGGTGAAGCTCCAGAGCATGAAGATCACCGGGTCCATCAGGAATACCTGGATATCAAAGTTCTTCCACAGCGCCAGAAGCAACGTAAAGATATTCACCACCGACAGCTGGCCTTGGGCGTAGAGGCCGATGAACACCAGCGTGAACAGCAGAAAACCGGCCCGGAACAGGTGAAATCCTCGGCTATTCCGGCTGATGCGGTGCTGCCAGATGAACACACCGGTCAGCAGCAGCAATGACAGCCCCAACACTCCAACCTGCCACCAGCGCTCCTGCCACATCCGCAGCCAGACCGGGACCGGCTCGGCAACAACCTGTGCCTGTTGGACGTCGAACAGCTCGGGGGCGAGCTGAAAGTCTCGGGTGAACTGGGTGTGGGTTTCCACCAGGTGGTTGCGCGGCAACCTTACGTTGAGGCGCAGGCCGGCCGGCTCTGCGGGGTTGAATGCATTGTGTGCCTTGATCCGGAACACGTGCGCTTCATCCGCATCGATGGGCACGTTCAACATTGCCAGCACCGCACCGTTGTTGAAGTTCATGTCGTGCAGTTCGATGGCGTGATCGTTCTGCATCAGGACCAGTCGACTCGGCGTGGTGGCGGGCATGAAGTCGTCCGGTACATGGCGATATATGCCCGACGACATTACCAGCAGTGCCTGTTCATTGGGTTTCAGCTCTTCCATCAGTCGTTGGAATTCCGCGTCACCGAGCAGGTTACGGCCGATAGTCGGCGCGTTCAGGTAGGCGAAATGCAGATCGCTGAAGGGCCTGCTCTCTCCGTCCGCCACGAGTTCCGGATAGTCATCGAGCGTATGGCCTATCGCCCGCTCCACCTCGTTGCGACTGACCATCCAGCGCTGAACGAAACCTTCTCGAAGCAATTCGCCCCAATCGAGCGGCTGGTAAAGATCAGGCTTGGCGGTCGCCAGCGGGCCACTGGAAAAACCTTCGAGTAACTGCCGCGCAACGCTCAGCGCGGAGAGCAGAACGGTTTCGTTGAGAATGACCACCGACACCGTGGCCTTGCTCACGCCGTCGATCCGTGTCACGGAGTCGCTCGCGGCCATCCCCCCTTCCCGACCGCCTACCACAATGGGCTTGCCAATCGATTTTTGCCGATACTGCTCAACGAAATCGAACAGAGATTGCTCGCCAAGCCCGTGCAGAAATACCGGCTCGTGATGTTCCAGCACCTTGATGCCGGCCAGTACGCCCTGCGGATCCATGCCGATCAGCAGCCGTATCGGCTTGCCGGAAAAGCCCTGGAGATTGGAGTAGTCGGTGGATTCAAAGGCATAGCCGAGCAACTCGTCGAGTTGATACGCGCTGTAGACCGGCGGGCTTTCCTGCTTGGGCTCGATGCGCGTGGCCTTGGGAAACAGCTGCATGACCTGTTCCTCCAGGCCCTGAGCGAAGAGCGATGGGCTGACCAGTACGCACAACAACAAGAGCGCGCGCACGCACGGAATCAAGGTGGCGCTGCGAGTCATGGGTGCCTCTAGGCTTGTGGTTATACACCCATGCTAATCAGCAGCCCTCTGGACACCATGCGACTTGCAGGTCAGAAAAGCAGTACTTCAGTCTAGGCCGCCCCGGACAGGTATACGTTTATCGCAAGCAGCGTCGACGTCGGGAACGATGAGCTACTGCCTCGGGCCCAATCCAGACAAACCCAGGAGGACCAGCAATGAGCAAGGCCGTCAAACCGGATGCCGAACAGCCCTACTTCGATACGCCCGCACACATCCCGAGCGGTAGCGATCATCAGATCCCACACAGCCATCGGCTGGTCTACCGCGACCACGACGTGATCGTGCACATCACTGGCTATGAGTATGAAACCTTCGGCGAGACGCTCTGGGCCGTGGGCGCCGAAGTGGTAAAAGACCGTGAAATCGTCGTCCCGGTCAACATCGATCAAACGCAGCATTACCGCAGTTTCGATGAAGCGCTCGAGCGCGGTTGTGAGATGGGCAGAGAACTGGTCGATCAACTGTAACACCTGCTCTCGCCTGGCCTTTTGGTCCTCGAAGAACGCCCTGATCCACCGCTATTCCCGGGAGGAAGACTCAATGAGCGATAACAACGCCAAAGTACGTCACGATGACGGTGCGCGCCGCTACGTGCTGGAGGTCGATGGTCAGGACCTCGGCTTCGCCGAATACCGTGACGACGGCCAGCGCCAGGTATTCACCCACACCGAGGTAGACCAGAGCCTCTCTGGACAGGGCATGGGTAGTAAGCTGGTCCGCGAGTCGCTCGACGATGCACGCCGCCGAGGCAAGCGTGTCGTACCGGTTTGCGGGTTCGTCGCCGACTATGTGAAGAAGCATCCGGAGTGGAACGACATCATCGACTCGCCTGCTTGAAAAAGTCCGCGCCGGCTGCGATCGCCGCCTTGGGCAGGTACCATGCGCGCGCCCAATCCAGATGCGCCTGCAATGAGCTGCACCAACCGCAAGATCGATCGGCTACGCCAGCAAATTCCCGGCTTTGCCTGCGAGCCCGGCTGCCATGACTGCTGCGGGCCGGTGACGGCGTCGTCCGAGGAAATGGCTCGACTGCCTCACCGCAGCGACGCCGAACACGATGCCGCCTTAGCGCATTGGGACTGCGTGCATCTCGGCCCTAATGGCTGCGAAGCCTACGCCGAGCGCCCTCTCATCTGCCGACTGTTCGGTACTACCGCGAGCCTGCCCTGCCCCCGAGGCCGCAGCCCGGAAAGTCCCACTGCGCCGGAGGTGGAAAAACAGGTGCATCAGCTTATCGCCAGCACTCGTCAGGTACTGGTATAGGGTCTGTTGCCGTCTCAACGCGAGCCTCGTTGCTGCAAGTATGGGAACGGCAACAGACCCTAGCAACCCATTCAGGAGAGAAACAGATGGGCAAAGAACTGCAGATCGAAGACCTCCGACTCGGCGACGGTAAGGCAGTGGTCAAGGGAGCCCTGATCACTACCGAATACCGCGGCCAGCTGGAAGACGGCACCACCTTCGACTCATCCTACGAACGCGGCAAGCCGTTCCAATGCGTCATCGGCACCGGTCGCGTGATCAAAGGTTGGGACATCGGGCTGATGGGCATGAAGGTTGGCGGCAAGCGCAAACTCTTGGTCCCCGCCCACCTCGCCTATGGCGAACGCCAGATCGGCGAACACATCACACCGGACTCGAACCTGCTGTTCGAAATCGAGCTGCTGGAAGTGCTGACGCGGGATGACTGAAGCGACCGCGGCTTTCGCCGCGGTCATTGTGGCCTATCAAGCCAGGGCGGTCTGCTGAGTGGCGGTCTGGACGGCACTTGGCGAGCCCAGCGATTGACCCACCACATCGCCGATCATGTCTGCGGTGATGGCGCTCAGGGTCCAGCCGAGGTGGCCGTGGCCAGTGTTGTAGAACACGCACGCAGAGCTGCCGCGACCGATCTTGGGCATCATGTTCGGCATCATCGGGCGCAAGCCGGTCCAAGGCACGACGCTTTGCGTGCTGACGCCGGGAAAGCACTCGGCTACCCAGTCCACCAGCGGACGGATTCGATCGGCGCGGATGTCACGGTTGTAGCCGTTGAACTCGGCGGTACCGGCGACGCGCAGACGATGATCGCCGAGACGACTGGTGACCAGTTTGGTTTCATCGTCCAGCAGGCTGACGGTCGGCGCGGCGGCGCGACTGGCTTCATCATTGAGATTGACGGTGATCGAATAGCCCTTGACCGGATAGATGTTCACGCGATCGCCCAATTGCGCAGCCAACGCCCGGCTGGCCGTTCCGGCGCAAACCACCATGCCGTCGAACTCCAGGGTTTCTTCGCCACCCGGCGTGCCGAGGATAACGGAGGCCTGTCGGCCATTGGTCGTCACGCCTTTCACCTCCTGCCCGTAACGGCATTCGACACCCAGACGAACGGCCGCCGCCGCGAGGCCGTTGGTGAACAAGTGGATGTCGCCGGTGGAATCGCATTCGGTGTAATAGCCGCCGTAATATTGCCCTGCCAGCGTCGGCTCGATGGCACGCATCTCGTCCGGTGTCACGCTTCGGCGCGGCAGGCCACCTTGGGCTAGTAGAGTCGAGACCTTACCTGCATGGTCAAAACCAGCCTTATCGCGGTAGATGTGCAAGATGCCGACCTTCTTCAGATCGAAGGCGATGCCCTCTTCCTCGGCCCAGGCGAACAGATGCTCGCGGGCGGCAATAGCCAGACGTGCGGTTTCGATGGTGTTGCGACGGTACTGCGGAATGGAGCCGATGAATTCGGCGAACCAGGACAGCTTATGCCAACTCGGCTTGGGGTTGACCAAGAGAGGCGCATCGCTCTTGAGCATCCACTTGAGACCCTTGATGATGGTCGACCAGTGGTTCCAGACCTCGGCATTCGACGCGGAGAGCTGGCCGCCGTTGGCGAAGGAAGTTTCCATCGCGGCATAGCGGTGCTTTTCAAACAAAGTGACGGCAAATCCGCGTTTGGCCAGTGCGTAAGCGGTAGTGATGCCGGTGATACCGCCACCAATGACAGCGATCGTTTTCATCTTGAAGCTCCAGAACGTCAGGGTTAGAGCCCGTCCGCAATAGGCGGATCAGACGCCCCCTCTGTTCTGGACCTGAGAGTTTCATGAGCAGCCATAGCGGCGCCCACTTGCTCCTTCGGTGCGGCGGGCGACGACGGCCCGGCGGCTCTTCAGAGTCTAAAGCTGTGGTATCGGTCCTTTTGCCTGAGAGTTTCCGGGGCGGTTGCTCCTTCGGCGCTGCAGGCGGCGATGCCGCTACAGTCTCTCCCGATACCACACCATGTGCACCAGCACGATCAACGACGCCTGGCGACTGCCACTTAGGTTGCAAAGGTGCCAGAAAAATCCCGTTATGGCACTCGCTTTTTGCGGCCAACCGAAGAGCGATCCACCCGGAGCAACAAGCGACCGGAACGCTCGCCACGGAGCCTGGTGCATCTCGCTCCTACGGCCCCGAAACGATCACAGCGGTCCGATCAAGCAGGCTGGGGGATACTTCTTTACGCTCCCACAATAGCGATCAACCGGGCAATATCGACGGGCTTGGTCATATGCACGTCGAATCCGGCCTCCAGTGCATTCTCCTTGTCACTCGGCTGCCCCCAACCGGTAATGGCGATCAGCCGAACGCGGAAATCCGAGGGCTGCGAACGAATCATCCGTGCGACCTCATCGCCACGTAGGCCGGGCATGCCAATGTCCAGCAGTACCACTTCCGGCTTGAGCTGCTGATAGCGTTCGAACGCCTCGTTACCATCGAAAGCCAGATGCACCTCATGACCTTCCAACCGAAGGACTTCAGCCATGGTCTCTGCGATGTCTCGGTTGTCGTCGGCAACCAGGACGCGCCGCATGTTGATGGTAGCCCTGCCTTGCTCTGTCTGTTGTGTGTCGGTTGATTGCACCGCGAGCGCTGGCAGGCTCAGCCTGAACTCCGCCCCCTGCTCCAACCCAGCACTGCTGACGCGAATGTCACCGCCATGAAGGTTTGCCAGGCCCTTCGCCAGCGCCAGGCCAATCCCCAAACCGGTGTTGACCTGCGTCCGGCTCATGGGCACCTGGGCAAAGCGTTCAAAGATCAGCTTGAGGTGTTCGCGTGCGATGCCCAATCCATTGTCGATAACCGATACCGTTGCGGTCTCATCCACCAATGCGGCGCTAACCTGAATCCGCCCGCCAGGGGGAGTGAACTTGGCGGCATTGTTCAGCAGATTGACAAGAATTTGCTCCAGTCGCAGAGGGTCCGCTTCCACCTGGATCGGCGCTTCCGGCAAATTCAAGATGAGCTCGTGCTGTTTCGCTTCGACTTTGGCCCGAGCAGTCTCGACCGCTGCCTCAACCACCGTTCCAAGATCCAGCGACTCCTTACGCAGCGCCAGCTTGCCGAGGGTGATACGAGAAATATCGAACAGGTCATCCAGCAGCAACGCCATGTGCCGGACCTGCCGCTCGATGATCTGTTGGCTACGCTGCTTCTGCGCTTCGGAGGCAGTCGGCGAACCGACGAGACCAGCCGCCAGGCGTATGGGTGCCAGTGGGTTACGCAGCTCATGTGCCAAGGTGGCGAGGAACTCGTCCTTACGCCGATCAGCTTCCAGGATCGCCTGTTCCTGGTGCTTTGATTCGGTCACGTCGGCAAACCAGACGGCGATACTCTGTTCGTACGGGGTGGCAACCAGGCGCACCCAGCGGTCACCACCGAACGCAGTACTACGCAATTCGAGATCACGCGGCCGCTGGTGTGTGGCCACTGCCACAAGCGTCTCCAGGGTCTGCGCATTAGCATTCGGACCAAGCACTTCGGTGAGGCGGCGTCCGGTCAGATCCGCTACCGTTCCGCGCAGAGCGGCGGCTCCCGTTGGGTTGATGAACGCCAACAGGAAATCCTCCACCTGGCCTCTCGCATCGTGCAGCGTGGAAAGGATGCTGAATGGCACCGTGGATGATTCCAGGGCTACCCGCAGTCGCTGCTCGAACATGCCGGCCTTGGTCTGGGCTCGCGCGCGGTCGATGAAGACTGCCGCGAGACCCGCCGCAAGATCCGCCAGGCGCACCTCGCGCTCGGTAGGGAGGCGGGGCTCACGGAGCTGAACGGACAAGGTCCCGAGTACGCTGCCATCGCTGTGTCTGATCGGCGTGGCGTGTATCGACCGGAAGCCCTCGGTGCGAGCGAGCGGAAGCAGCCCGGCGAACCGCGGATCCGCCTCGGTGTCTTCGACTACAACCCGGCGACCTTCGAGGATGGCGGTAGCGTCCACGCTGGCCCCGGACGGTAGATTGTTCAGTTGGTCAAGCGAGGAGCGCGAGAAGCCCTCAGATGCATGTATACGTAACGAGGACGCCCCTTCTCTGATGGTAAGCAGCCCGTGTCCAGCACCGTGAAGCTCGCATAACACCTCAACGATAGCCTGTAGCTGCGCGTCCAGCGTCGGCAATTGAAGCAATCGGTTGCCGAGTGCCTGTAGCGATTTCAGATCGCTGACCTGCTCGGTGAGGTCCTGCTGGGCCAGTTCCAGCCGTGACAGCATACTGTCGCGCTCAGCTTCGCTAGCCTTGCGCGCCTGCGCGGCGGCGGCCAGAGCCCTACCGACCTCCCGTATCTCTTCAATTTCGCTGTCCGGCCCCTGGCGCACCGACTGGCCTTGACCGATTGCCTGCGCCGCGCGGCGCAACTGACGCATTGGTACGTTGATTCGTCGCGTGGCGAACAACGCCGCAGCAACCGCCAACAACAGAGACAGCAGCAGCCCCCCACCATACAGCGTGAATGCCCTGACGGCACCGGCCTGGACTTCGCTGGTGGGTACGCCCGTCGCCACCACCCATCTCGAGGGGGTCAACCGCACGAACGCAGTGAAGACGGACGTACCCTCCACAGTCGTCGTCATACCGGTACCCTGTTCCGCCTCGTTCTCCTTCAGCAACTCCACGAGGGATGGAGAAGCCGGCTTCCCGAGCGTCTCGATATGACGGTGGGTTCTGGTGATGCGCAACCCATCGGCATCCAGCACCGTAGTCACCCAACCCTCCGGCAGCCGGCGGTTGCTGATGACGTTGCCGACGGCCGAGGGCTTGATCACGGCCGTAAGTACATAGCGAATCTCGGCGCCAACATGCACAGGTACGCGCAACGGGATGCCCCACATGTCACCAGGCCCGAACCCCATGTTGCCCACCTGCGGTTCGCCCGTGCGCATCAATTCAGCGAAGCTTTCCGGCTCCGCTATCGCCTTGGATTCAGGCGGGTCATACAAGGAGATTCGCCGGATGACCTCGCCATCCGGCGTGATGATCAGCAGCGAATGCCAGGCAGGGACCGTTGGCAGTACGCGTTGGACCATGTCGGCGAAACTGTCGAGCGCACCGTCTCCAAGCAACGGTGACTGCGACAACGCCTGCAACACGTTCAGTGACCGTACGAGTTCGATTTCAACTGCCGTAGCGGCGAGGCGTGTTGCTTCGAGGCTGCGTTGCTGGGCCATCTGCTTCTGGTCGCTGACGATCGATATCAGACCCAGGCCAGCAACCAGGGCCAGAGGCAGGATCCCGGCAAGCGCGATGGTCAGCAGACGACTGCGCAACGGTACCGACCGGGCCGGCTTCGCTCCACTTGCGTGACTCAAATTAGTATGACCTCTGATGCCCCGGCCGGATAAGGGCGTCGGCAGTGGTTCAAACCCACCGACATTCAAAAACGGATGCAGCTCTGGATGAGCACTTTAGCTTAAGCGATTCCAATCAGACGACGCCCCCTACTTTCGCGGCATTTCGCCCAGCCGGCCCATCTCGTCAACCCTTATCACCGGAACTCGAAGAACATTCGAAAGACCATTCAAAACAGGAAAGTTGACGGCAGACGGCCGGTTCCAACTAACGTGTAGATTGCCTCCATCACTCGTCGCGGATACACCTCAGTAACGCGTTCAACGTCGAATCACCATACTCGCCACTCATCGTGAGCGCGCGGCGTCCCTCCGGCGCGATGATGGTGATGGGCGTGCTGTCCAGGCCGGGGGATGCCTCGGTCGCCCCCGGATGCAGCTGGCACGCTACCTTGAAGCGCTCGTGATTGGTGATCATTACCTGCACCCGCCCGGATTCGATGCCCGCTTGCGTGTCGGTGTCCAGCTCACTGATCTCCACATCGAGGTGGAGATCGTTCAGTTCACGTTCGAGCGCCAGCGGCGCGGCCGCTGTCAGGCCCGGCAGTATCAGCAATCCCAGCGTCAGAAAGATTTTCATCGAAGCCTCCAGATGCATGTTCAAACCATATGGAGCCGCTGCCCGCCAGTCGAGTTCGCACAGGCGCACAAGGCTTGCGTCCAACGTCGACGGACGAAAAAAGGCCCGCTGTAAGCGGGCCTTTTCCGATCGTGCCTGGGATTACTTCGGCAGCTTGAACGTGATGAAGCTCGCCCGCCCTTCACGCAGCACACGCATCGACACGGAGCGGTTGTTCGGCAAGGCTTTGACCACCTGACTGAAGGTCTCCACCGAATCAATGGCCTGGTTATTGAGATGGGTAATGACGTCACCCGGGCGCAAACCGATCATCGCGGCCGGCCCCTGGCTGATTTCCCTGATGACCACGCCGCCGCTGATTTCGAGTGCCTGGCGTTGTGCCTCGGTCAGCTCGATCACGGATACGCCCATTCGGTTGTCGCTATGGGTGCTGCCGCCCGTGCCAGGGCCAGAAGCCAGGAGATCACCGTCTTCCGGCAGCGCGCCGATATCGATGCTCAGCGTCTTACGATCGCCGTCACGAACCACCTCAAGCTTGGCAGTGCTGCCCGGCTTCATCGCGCCAATCAGATGTGGCAGGTCACCCGACATGTCGATGGATTTGCCATTCAGGCTCAGAATCACATCACCGACCTTCAGGCCACCCTTCGCTGCCGGCCCTCCGTCCATCACCTGCGCAACGAGCGCGCCGGCAGGACGTTCGAGACCGAACGACTCGGCCAGGTCCTTGTTCACTTCCTGAATGACCACGCCGAGCCAGCCGCGGCTCACCTTCCCGTTCTCACGCAACTGATTGGCGACATCCATCGCGACGTCGATCGGAATTGCGAACGACAAGCCCATGAAGCCGCCCGAACGAGTGAAAATCTGCGAGTTGATGCCGACCACCTCACCTTCCAGATTGAACAGCGGGCCACCGGAGTTGCCCGGATTGATCGCTACATCGGTCTGAATGAAGGGCACATAGCTTTCGTTCGGCAGGCTGCGACCGGTCGCGCTGACCACACCCGCCGTCACGGTGTGGTCGAAGCCGAACGGCGAGCCGATGGCAACGACCCACTCGCCCGCCTTCAGCTCCTCGGAGTTGCCGATCTTCACGATTGGCAGATCATCACCATCGATCTTGAGTAGAGCGACGTCACTGCGTGGGTCGGCGCCCACCAGCTTGGCTTGCAGTTCGCTGCGGTCCGGCAGACGCACCATGATTTCATCGGCATCGGCGACTACGTGGTTGTTGGTCAGGATGTAGCCGTCCTCCGAAATGATGAAACCGGAACCCAGCGATTGAGCCTCGCGACGACGGTCAGGCTGCTGCGGCAGCCCACGCTCGAAGAACTCCCGGAACATCGGCGGTATACCTTCGAGGTCAGGCATTTGCGCTGGCCCACCGCGGACGGGTTTACTCTGCTTGGTGCTGATATTGACCACCGCCGGCGAGGCATCCTCGACCAGCGGTGTGAAATCCGGTAGTTCAGCCTGAGCGACGACCGCCTGCCCGAACAACGCGACGCCTGCCACGACAGCAAGGAAATTCTTATGAAGGATCATGGTGACTGGTCTCCCCACGAAATATTTAAGACCGACCCACTCTGGCGGGATGCGAAAGTCTAGGTCAAAAAAGCAGCGGGCCGCCGCGTTTGCACGGCCGTTTGACGATACGACAGCCCGCCGCGGCAAGCCCACCCAATGGAGCCGGCTGTTCCGTCAGCCTGAACCGGACTTTACTCCCCTGATGGTCAGCTTCGTGTGAAGCAGACGTAAAGGGAAAGTAAGTTTTGCCACCGGCGCCAGCCGAAAGCCACCAACTGAAGATCGCTAGCGCACTTATCCGGCAAAGCCTGCATCTATAGCAGCTTGCCGCACACGCTGATGGTCTTCGGGCAGCGTCAACGCTGTTTCAGCTCGTTTGAGCGCCAGCTCGGCCTGTCGGCGCGCGGCAACCGAGATCGCTGCGTCGCCAAGCCGTGCCAGCGAAGCCAGCGCCTGCTGCAGCCCCATACCCACTTCCACCACTGCCGCGCCGTCGCGGGCAATAGGCGTGAAGAAGTCATTCAGCATGTCCGCCACGCTGAGCCCTGGTGCGAATACTCGATCGAACTTAGGCTCTTCAGGCGGTGAAGGTCTGGACAGGTGCGACAGCACGCGTACACCGCGACCGATGACATCGATGGCTGTGCCCTGGTCGTTGATCGCCGGTGACAATGCCCGGGATGCGATTTCAGCCATTACGGTTATGCCGAAGCGCGGGTCACGGTCGAAGGTTCGCTGCGCGCCGATGACAAAGGCGTCGCGCAGCGTGTCGTCACACTGCTCATCGATGCCTATCGACCAGGCGATCGGCTGGGTCGGTTCCACAAAAATGCCAGGCAGTACGCAGATGTAGATCGAATGCTGCTCCGATCGGGTCAGCCCGCCCAGCGCAGGCATGTCGATGTGTTGCACGAAACCAACCTTGTCGGCATATAGCGGACGCGCACCCGGCAGCGCTCGAGGGTCTACCTCAAGCGGACAGCCGCCAAGATAGGGCTGCTCCATTCGTTGGCACAGCGCTCGGGTAGCGGCGCGTTCGACTCTCGCCGTGGTTTCCGCGACCCTGCCCAGCCCTGACAGCTGATCGATCCAACGCAAGAGGGCATAAACCACCAGAATGACCACGGCGATGGTCGCAGCAAACAATACGACGCGACCTTCCGCACCATAAAGCCCCGTGCTCAACGCGATGATGCCGACCAGGCTGAAAATGAACGAACCGATAAAGGTCGACAACGTATTCTGCGTCGTGGGGTCTTCCACTAACAGCGAAATGGCCCGCGGGGTCACGTTACTGGTCGCTGAACCATAGGCCGCAACCATGATGCTCAACGAAAACGTGGTCACCGCAAGCATGCTCGAGGCCAGCACGCCAAGGATGTTGTCGACCGCATCCGAACCGATCTTGGTAGGAACATCGTCGGGGATATAGGGCGCCACCGCCAAAGCAAGTAGCGCGGTCGCGACGCCCAGAACTGAAAACAGGCTCGCCCTGAACCAGGGCCGCTTGCTGATGCGGATGAGAAACCACTTCCAACGTTCGACCATCTGTTATCCGCCATCTGTCCGTTTCATTACAGACAAGGCCAGGCCCGGACCGTTGCGCAAGGCGAGCAGTTTGTTGCCTTCCCGGTCGGTAACCGATCGCTCAGCCTTCCAGGAAGCGCGCAACCATAGCCGGCAGGTCGCGCATGTCATCGATCACTGCCGAAACGCCCAGTTCACGCAACGCCTGATCATGGCCGGCCGGAATATGGCTGGCGCCGGTGAAGCCGATCACCTGCATCCCGGCGGTGCGCGCGGCCAGTACGCCGGTCGGGCTATCTTCCACCACCAAGCAATGTCCGGGCGCGACACCCATGCGTTCGGCAGCCAGTAGATACACATCCGGAGCCGGTTTGGGTGAAGCCACCATATCGGCACAGAAGATGTTGCCCGCTACCCGCTCGGTCAGACCCGCGCGTCGCAGTGACGATTCGACATTGTGCAGGCGGCTGTTGGACGCTACCGCCAGAGGCAGATCGATGGCATGCAACGCCTCACGCACGCCAGGGATCGCCTGAACCTCTTCTGCGACGGCTTTTTCGCTTTGCCGACGCAGGTCAGCATCGAAAGTCGACGGCATCGTCAGGTCGAAGCGTTTTTCGATGAGGTCGATGATGCTCGGCACCGTCAGGCCGAAGGTACCCTCCAGTGCGCTACTCAATCGGTCGGCTGGCACATACAGGCTCAGCGCCTCGAACAGCACACGGTGGCTGATGATTTCGCTGTCGACGATAACGCCATCGCAATCGCTGATCAGCAGGTCGATAGTGGCCATCGGATCTCCTGGTGGTGAATGCGCGGCAATGGCGCGACGCCTCCAGAAGCGGAGACAGGCCTTGGACTGCAACAAGCCCGTCGAGTTTTACCGCCTCTTTGGTGACAATCATTAGGGCGGCTCAGCGAATCCCCAGCAGCCGATCAAGTGACCACCAACCCGCGCCGCGGCCGATCACGATCAGCATCAAGCCGATCCAGGTCAGATGGGTTGGCCAGGCATCCGGATAGACGAATATCTGGATCACTAGTGTCATCCCCAGCAGTGCCAGTGCCGACAGTCGCGCCAGCAGGCCCAACACCAACAATAGCGGAAACAGGTGCTCGGCATAGGTAGCAAGATGTGCCGCCAGTTGAGGTGAAAGCAGCGGCACGGCGTATTCGGTCTCGAACAGGCTGTACGTGCCTGGCTTGATCGTGAGCACACCGCTGACTTTGGTCCGACCGGAATTGAAGAACACTGCTGCGATCGCCAGGCGTGCCACCAGGCTCAGCGCAGAATCACCGATAACGGCCTGCAGCCAGCCGGCGACTCGGTTCCAGTGTTGCAACAGCCGCGATCCCGGGCTGGCTGAAGTTTTTTGTAGCGCATCCATATCAGCGGTCTCCATTGCTCATCGGGTCGCCGTACTCAGCGACAAATACGCCGGCCGCGAACAGGCGTGCCAGCAGGTCGGTGAAGTCCAGTTCGGGCTGGGCCCGCAGGGCCAACGTCGAGGCTTCATCCAGCGTACGGCCCGCTGCGCAGGCGTCGAGAAAGGTACAGCCGCCGACGCTCAGCGCCTGCCAAGCAATGCATCCATCCAGACGGCACACCAGCGCCCCTTCGCCCTGCCAGACGAGTGGCTGAGGCAAATCAGTCCGTTCACGGTTACAGCTCCAGATGGTGAATACAGGCAGTGGAAACCACTGCCAGCGCACTGCCGCGCAAGGCCGCAGGCGCATTCCAGCCAGCCCGTCAGGTGCCTGCGAGGCAAGCGCATTCAGTGTGAGACGCGGTTGTTCGGCGGCACAGAACACTTCGATCCAGAGACGGTCGAGCCGAGCCACATCGGCGAGATAGGGCAACTCGCGCGCCGGCTCGAAGGTCTGAAGGAAGTCAGCGAAATCGACGCCATATTCGATCAGCTGCGCCAGTACCGGGGGCGATCTACGGACATAGTGTGCGGCGGTCGCGGCGAACCACTGGGGGCCGACCAGTCGATCGACAGTGGGGAAATTGGCTCGCAGCGCGTCCACACAGCCTTTCATTACCGTATTGCGGTACACCGCGAAGCCTGGCTGCTTGGTCAGCGCGCGCATCCATTCCGCCTCATCGGAGCCCTCGGGCTCGACACCCTGCAAGGCCTCGACGAACGCGTCTTGAAATCTTCCAAGCGATACGCTCATCCCACCCTCCTCTGCTGATCGAGCAACCGCTGTGCGCAGTCGCGCTCGTCCAGCAACTCTGCGAACGACGGCAGCTGGTCGTCACGTTCGATCAGGGTGGGCCTCGCGCCAATTCGCTCGATCAGACGCTGGTACAACGCCCATACCGCAGCGGTGATTGGTGCATCGTGGGAATCGATCAACAGACCGGAATCTCCCTGCCAATCCTGGCTGTGCCCGGCCAGGTGCACCTCGATGACGGCCTGAGCGGGGAATCGATCGACATAGGTAAGCGCGTCGAAATCGAGGTTATGTGCACTGACGAATACGTTGTTGATGTCCAACAGCAAGCCGCAGCCACTGCGCCGGGCCAGCTCGGTAAGAAAGTCGATTTCGTCCCACTCGTGCCCCTCGATACGCAGGTAGTGGCTGGGGTTCTCCACAGCGATCTGCCGCCCGAGCAGGTCTTGGGTGCGCTGAACGTTGTCGACGATCCGCGTCAGCGCGGCGTCGGTGCGTGGAAATGGCAACAGATCGGGATGGTACTGCCCTCGCCAGGCGGACCAAGCGAGGTGTTCTGAAATCAAGGCTGGCCGAACCCGCTCAGCCAGCGTTTTGAGTCGTTGCAGATGTGCCTTGTCCGGTGGGCAGTCGGCTGCCAGCGACAGCGACACGCCGTGCAGCGAAAGCGAATGGCGTTCTCCGACTGCCTCCAGCCAGGCAAGACGGGCGCCGCCGTCAGCCATGTAGTTCTCCGGGTGCACCTCGAACCAGATTCCGCAGGCGCCACATTCCTGTGCCGCCTCGTAGTACTCAGGCTTAAGGCTGAGACCAGCCCCCAGGTGAGCTGACATGACCATCGGCAGCGTCCTCGATCAGGCGTCGATCGGCGTCAGCGAGCCAGTGCCATTAGGCGTCTCGATCGAGGTGCAGGTGCCCTCTGGTACGTTCTTCCAAGCGTTGCCCTGATAATCCGTCTTCGAGGTGCCAGCACAACTGGTGCCGGCGCCGGCTTTACAGTCGTTCTGGCCCGCAAGCGCGACGCCATAGCATTTTTCCATGGCGCCTTCGGTTTTTTCGGCAGCCGTGGCTCCGGCGGCAAGGGATGCAAGGGCAACAGCTGCGGCGGCAAGGGCGAGATTGTTCATATTGGTAGTTCTCCATGCGATTCGCGACATGCGGCCAACAGTTGTTGATGGCCACTCAATCGTTAGTTCGCGCGGCGACCGCTCGCGGTTACAGTGATGGAGATTTTCTTTGAGATATTTTTCGCCCGCTCTACCGTAGCGACGTGCGGCGGCCTGGCGGCTGGTAACACGCAATTGAATTGTCGCGGCGAAAACTCCTTCCCTCTGTAACCAGAGCGCTCGATGCAACGAACTACCAGTCATAAAGCGTTAAAAGAGCGCGAGGCCCGCCTGCAAGCACTTCTGCTGCAGGGACTAGAGGGCAACGAGGCGGCTTACCGGCAATTCCTCATGCTGCTCGGGGCGCATCTGCGCAGCTTTCTACGGCGCCGGTTGCAAACACCAGACGTGGAAGACCTGCTGCAGGAAACTTTGCTGGCGGTGCACAACGCGCGTCACACCTATCGCGCGGACCAACCGCTCACCGCCTGGGTACAAGCGATTGCGCGCTACAAATTGACGGATCATTTCCGCGCCCATGCTCGTCGCGAGGCCCTCAATGACTCTTTGGACGACGATTCGATGTTGCTCGCCCGTGAAGATCATCAGGCCGACCAGGCACAGCGCGATCTGGCCCTGCTGTTGGAGCAATTACCGGACAAGCAGCGTTTGCCGATACTTTACGTCAAGGTGCAGGGGCTCTCAGTGAGCGAGGCAGCCGCACTCACGGGGCTATCCGTCTCCGCCGTGAAAGTTGGCGTGCATCGCGGCCTGAAGGCGCTGGCCGCCCTGATTAGAGGTGCCCGATGAAAACCGATGACCTGATTTCAATGCTCGCCAGCAACGTCCCCCCCACGGGAAACCGAATCGTCGCCTGGCGCTTCAGCCTTGCGGTCGTGATTGGCCTGCTGCTCGCACTGCTGGGGCTGCTGACGTTCTTCGGCGTGCGTCCGGACCTCGCCGAAGTGGCGACCACGCCGTTGTTCTGGGGCAAGGTCGCGCTGCCGGCCACGCTGCTTGGCGGCTCCCTGATGATGAGCACGCGCCTGGCTCGGCCCGGCGTGCGCGCCGGCGCCAGCTGGGCGGCAATCAGCTTGCCGGTGGGTGCCGTATGGCTGGCGGCAGCGGGACTGCTGCTCAGCGCATCCGCCGAGCGCCGCTGGGTACTGGTGTTTGGCGAGACCTGGCAGGTATGCCCGCTCAACATTGCCGTGCTTTCGGTACCTGCGTTCGTCACGGTGTTTTGGGCCATGCGCGGACTGGCACCCACCCGGCTGCGTCTGGCAGGGGCCGCGGGCGGCCTGCTGGCCGGCTCGATGGCGACACTCGCTTACAGCCTGCACTGCCCGGAGATGAGCGTTGCCTTCTGGGCGGTCTGGTATGTGCTGGGCATGCTGGGACCCACCGCACTCGGCGCCTTGCTGGGGCCTCGTCTGCTGCGCTGGTAAAGCGCCGAACGCGCATTTCGTTCAATACCAGCGCCTTGCCGGCTCCTATCTTCGCGCAGTAATCCTGCGCGAAACGAGGAGTTTCGATGAGCTTGTTTCTCTCAATGGCCGCCTTTGCGCTGGCCTCTTCCATCTCACCCGGCCCAGTCAACATTGTCGCACTCACTGCTGGCGCTCAGTTCGGCCTGCGTGCCGCCATGCGTCACGTCAGCGGAGCCACCATCGGTTTTACCGTGCTGCTGTTGCTGATCGGTCTTGGGCTAAGCGAGGTGCTGAGTCGCTGGCCCTGGCTGACTGAATCCATCCGTCTAGCTGGCGTCGCATTTCTGCTGTACATGGCTTATCGGCTGGCGAGCGATGATGGCCGGCTTAGCGCCAAACCAACCTTGCAACCGACGATGCTCTACGGGGCGATGATGCAGTGGCTGAATCCGAAAGCCTGGCTCGCCTCGGTGGCCGGCATGGGGCTGTTCGCCACCGCCGGTGATGCGCCATCGGTATGGCGCTTCGCAGTGATCTACTTTGTGATCTGCTACGCCTCGCTGGCTTGCTGGGCCTATGCTGGCAGCTTCCTGCGGCATTATCTGGGCGATGCGGCGCGGCTGCGATTGTTCAACCGGATCATGGCGGCGCTGCTGGTCGGCTGTGCAGCTTATCTATTGCTGTCATAGCAGATCCTGCCGCCACATCGAAGAACAGCGTCGCACTCTTTAGGGCCGGCGTTGGCCGCGGTAATGCCCGGGAGTTGCCGCCAGTAGTTGCTTGAAGGCGCGTTGCAGATGCGCCTGATCGGCGAAGCCGGCGGCCAGCGCCACCTCCGCGATCGGCAAGCCGCGGCGCAATTCGGCGCGGGCGAGCTGCACCCGACGGTTGGTCAGATAGGCGTGCGGTGTCATGCCGTAGTGCTTTTTGAATGAACGGATCAGAGCGGATGGCGACACCCCCGCCGTCGAGCAAATCTCGTCCAGCTTTAGCGAGCGCTGGTAGTTGTCGGCGATGAACTCGGCTGCTCGCTTCAGCTTCGGATCGCTCACCGAGGCTGCCGTCTCCATCCCTAATCGCCGGTGCATGGCGCTGAAGAACTCCACCGCGGCGCTGTGTTTTTGCAAATGATCCGCCTGATCATCGGTTAGCACTGCATGGAGGCGCCTGAACTCTGCCTGCAGCAGCGGATCGCGCGTCAGTATCGGTGAGAACCTCCGAAACCCGCTGCAACCCAGGCCCAGTTCAGCCTGCAGATCGGCAAGCCAGCCAGCGTCGAGGTAGAGCATGCGATACGCCCAGGGCTGGTTCTCGATCGGATTGCAGGCGTGGACATCGCCGGGATTCATCAGCACCAGCGTCCCGGCGTCGATGCGGCACTGCTGCCGGCCGTTGATGTAAGTGCTGGAGCCGCTATCGATCAGGCCAACGGAGAAGGTTTCATGACTGTGCCTGGCGTAACAGACGCAGCGCCCGTCCACCACCGTACGGGACTCGATAAAAGGCAGCGCCGCGTCCCGCCAGAAGCTGGAGCCCGCATCTGCCTGTTGTGATGTGAGGTTCGACTGGGTCGGGTACATGTTCGGGTCTGCCACGCTGGAACGATCAGCCTAGTCGAAAACGCGATGAGCTTGCAGAGCAGGTCGCGCGGCCCTTCGCCCAGCGCTGTTTCGGGTGGGCACTCGGCAAAAGACCTCGTCTGCGCAGCAAAGCATCCCTAGCGCTCGGGCATCAGAGAATCTCCAACCCTTCGCATTTGTAATCACCGATGAAAATATCGTCTTGCAGCACTTCACCGTCGAGGTTGAAACAGAACAGATAGCTTTCGGTTCGATCGCCGATTTCCACGCTTTTGAGCCCGATGCATTCGTCGGGATGCCCCGGCAGGATCTTGAATGAGGAAATGCCGCGCTCGGGGTTGCAGTCGCCGACTTGCAAGGTGCGGATTTCGCTGAAATCTTCGTTAGCAATGATCAACGTGTTGGCGCCCCGCTCGCATTCGTCAACGGCCAGATCGAACGGCGAGGAGGATATCTTGCGCGGGAAGAACAGCCATTCGCGACGGTACGGATGCCATTCCACCGCCTCGTGAATAACGTAACCGTCCGGCCCGATGCCCAATGCATCACGAATGCGCTGGTAGCGGTCAGCCCAGTCGACGCTGCGCACGCCGTAGTTGCGATCGATCAGCTTCACCCACTCTTCGGCCGGCCGCTTGCCGTGACTGCCAACGACCAATTGATCCTCCCAGAGCGTCGCCCATTCGCTCTTGAAGCCCTTGAACGCTTCATCACCGCTGCCGGTCATGAGGATCTGCCGCGGCACCAGCTTGTGCTGATCGCGAATTTCGCAGACCAGCCCAGTTCGATCATCGAAGGTCACCAGGCGTTTACCGAACATTACCAGTTCGGAAAATTCGGCGCCCCGCCCGCCCTCGGCGAATAGGCTGACCAACCGGAACTCGCCGCCCTGGGCTTCCGGGATGTCTTCAAAGCGATAACCAGGCCGCCCGGTTTGCGGGTCGAGCCTACGATGGAGGCGATCATGGCGCAGCGTCGACTGCCAGCTGACCCGACCATCGTTCAGCTCGACCTGAGAGGCATGGTCTTCGTCGGTGATAATCGCCAGCAGATACTCGCTGGTGCTGTTGTCGTAACGCTCCAGCCGACGGATGTCGAAATTCTTGTCACTCATTGATCGGTCTCGATTGGCACGTAGCGCCAGCAGGCACGGCGCGGGTGGATACGTCTGAATTGGGACAGCGCGTGCGGTGCAAGTTCATCGTGTATCCGCCTGCCTTTGCCGACAGTCATTCACGCAGACTGCGCAGCAGCTTCGTTTGTTTTATTGTCCAAGCCCCACAGTACAAGACGAACGAGACGGCATGGCTTTTCATTTGCTTCGACAGCAGGCTTCGGCCGGCTCCACCTCACCGACGGCATTACCGCTGCGGGCGGTTGCCACGCCCTTCTTGCATCGCATGCTGGCCGGTATCGGCGGTCTCGTGCTGCTGAGCCTGGCCGGCTGTGGCAGCCAGCAGCCGGAAGTACCCGCGCCGCGTCCCGATGAGGTCCGCAGCAAGATCGTACGCCTGATTCCAGCCGATATCCCCGACCGCAAGGGCTGGGCGACGGATATCTACGCCGCGTTCGATGCGCTGGAGATTCCACCGACCGATGAAAACCTCTGTGCAGTGCTCGCGGTCACCGTTCAGGAGTCCACGTTCCAGGCGACACCTCCCGTGCCCGGCCTGGCGAAGATCGCACGGGAAGAAATCTACCGTCGTGCCGCCCGGCTGCATGTCCCGCGTTTCGTAGTTAACGCCGCCCTGGATGTCCGTTCGCCCAACGGCAGGACCTATAGTGAACGTCTGAATGCGGTGCGCACTGAAGAGCAACTGAGCGCAATATTTGATGACTTTCTCGGCATCATGCCGCTTGGCAAGCAACTCTTCGGCACGCTCAACCCGGTCAAGACCGGCGGGCCAATGCAGGTCAGCATCGCCTTCGCCGAAGACCGCCGTTGGGAATATCCCTTTGACTACAAGGGCTCGATACGCGACGAAGTGTTCACTCGTCGTGGCGGCATGTACTTTGGCATCGCCCATCTGCTGGATTACCCCGCCAGCTATACCCAGCCGCTGTATCGCTTCGCCGATTTCAACGCCGGCTGGTACGCCAGCCGCAATGCCGCCTTTCAGAATGCGGTGGCGCGGGCCAGCGGCACCAAGCTGGCGCTCGATGGCGACCTGATCATTCATGGCAGCAGCAAGGCCGGGCAGACCGAGCGAGCGGTACGTTCGCTCGCCAGCAAGCTCGACATGAGTGAAACGGCGATTCGCAACGCCCTGGAGCACGGCGACACGCATGGCTTTGAGAAAACCCGACTTTACGAGCAGGTGTTCGCCCTAGCGGAGAAGCGTGTGGGTAAACAGCTGCCGCGTGCGGTGCTTCCTGGTATCCGCCTGGAGAGCCCGAAGATTACGCGCAACCTGACCACCGCCTGGTTTGCCAATCGAGTCAACGACCGGCACCTGGCCTGCATGAAACGCGCCCGCAGCTGAGCGACTGGCGGAACGATTCCCGACCGATGCAACTCGCAATAGGACGATTGGCAACAAACGGGATCGCCATGACACAGCTGAACATTGCGCTCGCCATCATGGGCAGCGTCGCGGCCGGTATCGCTCTGCTCTCGGCGCTTATCAAGCGCAGTCCCGTTTCGGAACCGTCCATTGCCGTGCTGATCGGCCTGGCGGTCGGCCCATACGGGCTGGGCTGGTTGGATCTGGCGCGTTGGGGTGATCCGTATATGGTGCTCGAGCAGGCAGCCCGACTAACCTTGGCAATCGGCCTGATGGGCGTGGCGCTGCGGCTCAAGCGAGAAGCGATCAAGGCCTTGCTACGCCCGATCGCCCTTCTGCTCACGCTGGGGATGCTGGGGATGTGGCTGATTTCATCGGTGCTGGCCGGCTGGTTGCTTGGTCTGTCGCTGTGGACCGCCCTGCTGTTGGGCGCAATCCTGACACCTACCGACCCTGTGGTTGCCAGCTCCATCGTCACCGGCAAGTTTGCCAAACAACACCTGCCTCTGCGGCTGCGCGACACGCTGTCGGCAGAATCAGGAAGCAACGACGGACTCGCCTATGTGTTCGTCATGCTGCCGATCTTGATGATTAGCCATACGCCGGATCAGGCGCTGTCTCGTTGGCTTCTGGAATCAGTGCTGACCGGTGTGATCGGAGCGTCAGTGCTGGGTGCGCTCATAGGCTTTTTCGCAGCGAAACTGTTGGCGTCCGCCGAACGCCACGCGCTGGTCGCTGGCACATCTCTGCTTGGCTATTCCATCGCTTTTTCACTGCTGACTCTAGGTCTGGCCAAGTTGCTGCACACAGACGGTGTGCTTGCCGTGTTCGTTGCAGGCTTGATGTTCAACATGTTCAGTGAGAGGCAGGAGGAGCACGAGGAAGAAAACACTCAGGAGGTGGTCGCCAAGCTCTTCACGCTGCCCATGTTCGTCATCTTCGGCATCGCGCTGCCCTTGAGCGAATGGACGTCGCTGGGCTGGCCATTGTTCTGGCTAGCACTGCTGATTTTGCTACTGCGCCGCCTGCCGGTTCTGATGATGCTGGCGCCTACGTGGCAGCAATCACTCAACAAGCAGGATGCGGCTTTCCTCGGCTGGTTCGGCCCGATTGGCATCGCAGCCATCTACTACGCCGCTCTTGCCCATAGCCATCTGCACGATCCGCAGTTCTGGCATGCAGCCAGCGCATTGATTTTTGCCTCGATCATGCTTCACGGCGTCACCGCAGCGCCGTTGACGCGCCTTCATGCGCGAAGGCCCGGACCCACGCCACCGCACACGGAGCACCTGAACGCGCAAACGGAAGAGGAGTAGCCGCGTCCGAGCGAGATGGCGCCTCCTGGCTAGCCCATCACGCCCGCGCCGACCAGCACAAAGGCGCCGACCGTAATAATCAGGCCGAGTACGATCAGCAGACCATCCTGGGTCGTAATGCCAAGGCCGAACAGCGCGATCGCAGAAAACGGAGCGGTACTGGCAAACGGCAACAGCTCCAGTGGCGGTACAGAAGTGGCCAGCAACACACATAGCACTGCGAGCACGCGAAGAAACCCCTGGCTGACGGCCCAGTTGAGACGCGTGCGACTGATCTTGTCCAGCCAGCGAATCACCGGTCGAATCTTGTTCAGGCCCTTGTCGAGCTTCTCACCGCTGACCGAACGCTTGCTAAGGAAGCCCGGAATCCAGAAGTGATCGCGCCCGAACAGCATCTGGATGGCAAATAGCGCAACGATCAGCGCGAGCATCGTCGGTACGCCAGGGACGCCGCCAATGGGGCTGATCTCGATGATCGCAGGGACGAACAGGAAGGGCCCAAAGCTACGCTGCCCAAGGCTATCCTGCATATCGCTGACGTGCACCCTGTCCTGGTCCTTACCGAGATCGATGATCCCATCGATTACCTGCTCCAAACTTCCTTGCTCATCCTGCTTGGCCTCGGCCATTGGAGGTCCTCCGCGTTGCGAGTGATATCAGGCATTCGGATGCTGTTCCGAAGCGTCGTACGTAACGGAGCCCGAAGAGCTGGACTCGTTCCCTCCACTCGCGATTGACCAGACCAACCAGAAGCGTGTACCTCACCTAGCGGTTGGTTGAACACGCCGCTGCCTTGTTTAATTACCCAAACGAGAAACGCGCACAGGAATGTGAATAAGCAGACTCAATCATCAACAAAGAAAAATTGATAAGTAACAGATAATAAAAAGGCGGAACTCGATAATCGAGTTCCGCCCTTACCGATGCTAGCGGTACGCTAGTTCATCAGGAGCTACGGCCACCGCCGTGGCTGTTCTGGCCGCCCTTCTTACCGGCTTCGGACGCCTTCTCGCGATCGTTGGCAAAGTTGCCACCGCTGTTTTGGCCACCTTTCTGCCCGGCTTCAGATGCGCGCTCTGGATCGTTGGCAAAATTACCGCCACTGTTGTGGCCGCCTTTCTGGCCAGCTTCAGATGCGCGTTGCGGATCGTTGGCAAAATTGCCGCCGCTGTTGTGGCCGCCCTTCTGCCCAGCTTCGGAAGCCTTCTCGCGATCGTTTGCAAAGTTACCCGGATTTCCGCTCTTATCATTCGACATGAGATCTCTCCAGTTACATGGTGGTGCTAAGAAACAATGGCGACTGCATTACAACCGCCTCACTATCTCCGAAAGCCATATGCAGAAGATGGTTCGAAAATTATTTGCACTTAACGATGAGCGGTTGATTAACGCCCAGCCTATCTCTCAATGTTATATATATTGCCATATACCGCTGGCCAGATGATTGCAGTTCAATAGCAACGAAACGGTAGTTTCAACAACGACAAGCCTTAGATACTTCTATTACTGAAGCGCTTCATTACACAGCGTCATAAGGCCTGCCGCTCGTCCGCCCAGCGGGGCCTGAATTCGTTGTCAACAAGCTGTAACTCATCCTAGGCAATCTCAGCTCTATGGAAAGCCGCGACGGCTAGCGCAGGGATGCGCGCCCCCAAAGACCACCAACCACTCGATCGAGCTATTGGAGGCCGTATGAGCAGCAAGACCCTGGAAAATCTGGTGAAGCAATCCGACCTCAGCGCCAAACAACCGCTCGAGTTCTGGAGGCAGCTGCAACGTGGCAAGGGCAACTACCGGCCCAGTGCGGCAGCGCTGGCGAGACGCGCCTCGATGGACCTCGGAATCTGCGCGGCCGCACGATAGCTGCGTTCTCGTCTTTGTGCAGAAGCGCCGCTGCGGAACCTGCCACAGCGGCGTGGCGGTGACCCCGACGGGGGATCGCTTTACTCAATCCTGCCTGCCTCCTTCTGATCACTGCAGCTAAATTCGCATGCGGCAGCCGACGCTCGAAATTCACGCGCCTGATTCAACCTCATTCCGATGCCTGAATTGACCGCTCCCTTGCTCGTCTTCAGCGCTATTTCCGAGTAACGGCAATCTACGCCGCGATCTGCAAGCCCCACGAATTTCCGTCGGCGCCACGCGACTCGCCCGTCCGCACCGCTAGGCTTCTTCGCCCCCCATCGTGCGGGCGGTCAGACACGCTTCAACCCCAGTCCCTACCCACTGCGCGAGCAATATGCGAAGCAGCATTTCGGCTGCAGCAAAGTCTTGCCATCGCAGCATTAACGTAAAGACGTTGACACAGTTGGCTGTGAGAACCTATCTTCAATCCCGCGACCTGACGTCTCCTTCACCACTACAACTACAAAACTAAACCCAACTAATAAGGTGTATGAGCATATGAACATCACCGCAACGGTGTCAGGCGAGCGCCGCGCCTCCATGATCGAATCCGGCGCCTGGAATGACATGATCATTACGGACCACCTTGATCAGGCGGTCTCCAGCATGGCCGACGCCCCTGCCCTCATCTCGTATCGCGTCAATCAGAATGAGCGACGCTCTCTCAGCTATTCGGAGCTGGATCAGGTGGTTCGACGCATGGCGGCCTGTCTGGCTTCATTGGGCGTGAACAAAGGCGAGGTAGTGTCCTGCCAGCTTCCCAACTGGTGGCAGATGACCGCGCTGCACCTCGCCTGCGTCCGCATCGGCGTGGTGTTCAATCCGTTGATGCCGATTTTTCGCGAACGTGAGCTGCGCTTCATGCTCAGCCATGCTCAGAGCCGTGTGCTGGTCGTTCCACAGTCATTCCGCAGTTTCGATTACGCCGCGATGGTGGATGGCCTGCGTGGTGAGCTGCCGGCACTCAGCCATGTACTGGTGATCGACAGCGATGATGAAAGCCGATGCTTCCAACGTGTATTGCTGGACCGTGCCTGGGAAGAGGAAGTCGACACCGACGCGCTGTTCAATGAGCGGCGACCTGCCGGCGACGATGTGGTGCAGCTGCTCTACACCTCCGGCACCACAGGCGAGCCGAAGGGGGTCCTGCACAGCAGCAATACGCTTTGGAGCAACATCCGCCCCTATGCCGAGCGACTGCATCTGGGCAGCAATGACATCGTCTTCATGGCCTCACCGATGGCCCATCAGACCGGCTTCCTCTACGGCCTGATGATGCCCATATACCTAAAAAGCGTCGCTGTGCTGCAGGACGTCTGGGACCCGGCCTTCGCCGTCCAGGTCGCCAAGGCCGAGCGGCCTACCTTTACCATGGCATCGACGCCGTTTCTGGCCGATCTGATCGAGATCGCGCCACAGTATCCCGAAGAGCTGTCGTCGCTGCGCATTTTCGTTTCCGCTGGCGCGCCGATACCGGGCGCGTTGGTTGAACGCGCCGGTGCCGCGATCAACGCCCGAATCGTATCCGCCTGGGGCATGACCGAGAACGGCGCGGTGACCATGACTCGCCCCGAAGATGACCCGGAGCGGGCCATCAACAGCGACGGCGTCGCCTTGCCTCACATGGAAGTACGCGTCGTCGATGAGAGCGGTGCAGAGGTTCCGCAGGGCACCGAGGGCAATCTCCTGGTGCGCGGCGCCAGCTTATTCATCGGTTACCTGAAGCGCCCGGATCTTTACGACGTGGATGAGCACGGCTGGTTTCCTACCGGTGACCTGGCGCGCATGGACGCCCAGGGCTACATCCGCATCACCGGCCGCACCAAGGACGTGGTAATCCGCGGCGGCGAGAACGTGCCGGTAGTGGAAATCGAAAACCTGCTCTACAAGCATCCGGCCATTTCGGCGGTGGCCCTGGTCGGATGCCCCGATGCACGCCTGGGCGAGCGCCTTTGCGCGTACGTGACACTGCATGAAGGCCATCGATCGCTGAGCCTTCAGGAGGTGGTCAGCTTCTTGCTCGAACAGCAGCTGACCCGCAACTACCTGCCCGAGCACCTCGAAGTGCTGCCGGCGTTGCCACGCACGCCGTCGGGAAAGATCCAGAAATTCAAACTGCGTGAACAGGCCAAGAGCATCAGTCTCGCGGCGGCGAAGCCTGCTTGAGCGCCACGTCCAATTGCATTCCCTGGAGAACCGATATGAAGGGCTTATCTGGAAAAACCGTGATCATTACCGGCGGTGGCGGCGGCATTGGCCGTGCCCTGTGCCTGCGTTTTGCAGCCGAAGGCAGCCGTGTCGCCGTCCTCGACCGTGACGCGGCGGCCGCGCAGACGACCGCCGACCTCATCGCCGAAACCGGTGGCAAGGCGATGGCCTTCGCCGCCGACATCACCGATTACGCCGCGATCGTCGAGACGGTAGGCAAGGTGCAGGACGAACTGGGCGTGCCGACCGTACTGGTTAACAACGCCGGTTTCGATCGCTTCATGCCGTTCCTGAAGACCGAGCCCGGCATGTGGCAACAGCTGATCGACATCAACCTGACCGGCGCACTCAACATGCACCACGTGGTACTGCCCAAGATGCTCGAAGCCGGCGGCGGCAAGGTGATCAACGTTGCTTCCGATGCAGCCCGTGTCGGCTCCTCCGGGGAGGCGGTCTATGCCGCCTGCAAAGCCGGCTTGATCGGGCTGTCGAAAACCCTGGCTCGGGAGCTGGCGAGCAAGAACATCAACTTCAACGTGGTCTGTCCCGGCCCCACCGATACCGCATTGCTGAAAAGCGTGGCAGCGACCTCGAACAATCCGGAAAAGCTGCTTGAGGCCTTCAAGAACGCCGTACCCAAACGCCGCCTTGGCCAACCGGAAGACTATCCCGGGATCGTCTGCCTGCTCGCCAGCGACGACGCCGATTTCATTACCGGGCAGGTCATCAGCGTGTCCGGCGGCCTGACCATGGCCGGCTGAACAGGAGATCACCATGAACTATGAAGACATCCTCTACACCGAAGCCGATGGCGTCGCGACTATTACCATCAATCGTCCCGAGCGCTACAACGCCTTCCGCGGCCAAACCTGTATGGAGCTGCTCGACGCATTCAACCGGGCCGGCTGGAACAAGGCCATCGGCGTCATCGTGCTTACCGGCGCAGGCGACAAGGCATTCTGTACCGGTGGCGACCAGAGCGCGCATGAAGGCCAGTACGACGGTCGTGGCCTGATCGGCTTGCCGGTCGAGGAACTGCAGAATCTGATTCGCGAAGTGCCCAAGCCGGTCATCGCACGGGTTAATGGTTTCGCCATTGGCGGTGGTCACGTGTTGCACGTGGTCTGCGATTTGAGCATCGCCGCGGAGACAGCCGTTTTCGGCCAGGTTGGGCCGAAGGTTGGCTCGGTCGACCCAGGCTATGGCACCGCCTATCTGAGTCGGGTCATCGGCGAGAAACGCGCGCGCGAGATCTGGTACCTGTGCCGCAAGTACAGCGCCCAACAGGCGTACGACTGGGGCTTGGTCAATGCCGTGGTACCCCACCAAGAACTCGATGCGGAAGTGAGCAAGTGGTGCGACGAAATCCTGGAAAAGAGCCCTACCGCCCTCTCCATTGCCAAGCGTTCCTTCAACGCCGACAGCGCCAACATCGGAGGCATCGGCGGGCTCGGCATGCAGGCTCTTAGCCTGTACTACGAAACCGATGAAGCCAAGGAAGGCACGGCGGCATTCAAGGAAAAGCGCAAACCGAACTTCCGCCAGTTCTACAAGTAACCCTGACCATGAGGGGGCGGATGATCCCCCTCGATACTGGCTTTGGCTGGAGAACATGATGAACTTCGCCTTCAATGAGCAACAAAGCGCCATTCGCGATAGCGTCGCGCGCTTCAGCACCGAGGTGCTCAAGCCCAGCTACCGCCGTCGTGAGCGCGAAGGGTTCATCGAGCGGCCCTTGATCCAGCAGATGGGCGAAATGGGCCTGCTCGGTGGCGAACTGCCGGACATATTCGGCGGTAGCGGCCTCGATTGCGTTACCACCGGGATCATCATCGAGGAAACCTCTCGTGGCGATTTCAATGTGGGCTATATCCCGTTATTGGCCTCACTCAACGGCCAGATCATCGCCCAGCACGCCTCACCCGAACTGGCACGGGAATGGCTCGGTGAGATCACCGCCGGGCGCAAGCTGGTGTGCATTGCGCTGACCGAACCCGGTGGCGGCTCGGATGCGGCGAACCTGCGGCTAAAGGCCGAGCGCAGCGGTGATTGTTACATCCTCAACGGCGAAAAAACTTCAATTTCCATGGCCGACCAAGCCGACGTGGCGGTGGTGTTCGCCCGCACCGGAACCCAGGAGTCACGGGCCAGCGGCATCAGCGCCTTCCTGGTCCCTATGGATCTCGCGGGCATCAGCACCACTCGTTTCGATGACGCAGGCCAGCGCTGCATCGGCCGTGGCTCGATCTTCTTCGATAACGTCCGGGTAACCGCCGACCATCGCCTCGGCGACGAAGGCAAAGGCTTCAAGCAGGTCATGCAGGGCTTCGATTACAGTCGCGCGTTGATCGGGCTGCAGTGCCTGGCCACAGCGCAGCAATCACTGGATGAAACCTGGCAGTGGCTGACCGAGCGCGAGGCCTTCGGGCAGAAGCTCGCGGCGTTTCAGGGCCTGACCCACCCGCTCGCCGAATACCAGACCTACGTTCAGGCCGCCCGCCTGCAGTGCTATTACGCGCTTTGGCTGAAGGACTCAGGGCAGCCTCACAATGCCGAGGCGGCGATGAACAAATGGTGGGGCCCGAAGCTGGCATTCGATGTGGTCAAGCAATGCATGCTCGCCCACGGACATACCGGCTGGGGCGAAGACCTGCCCTTCTCGCAGCGCATGCGCGACGTGCTAGGGCTGCAGATTGGTGACGGCACGGCGCAGATCATGAAAAATATCATCGCCCGCGAGTGCATCCCCCGATGACCGTATCGGTTGCCGACCGGCTGCGCACCGCCACCCCGCAAGGAAATCAGATGACTGCGATCGAAACCAAGAGCATTCCCAACCGGCTTTTCTTCCGGTTGTTTCAGACGGGTAACGTGTTGCAGCGGCAGGTGCAAAAGGAAATGGGCATCAGCACCGTGCAATGGGCCGTGCTGGGCGCGCTGTCGCGCCCCGGCTACGAAGACGGGATTTCCTTCAACCAGCTGACCGAGTATCTGGTGGTCAGCCGTCAAAGCCTGGATGGCGTATTGAAGCGTATGGAGCGGGACTATCACGTGGAGCGAGTGCCGCATCCCGACGATGGTCGTGCGCGACTGGTGAGGCTGACCGGTCAGGGACATACCTACTGGGATGCACTGCAGCAGCGCATCTACCAGTTCTATGAGCAGGGCTTGAAGGGTTTCAGTTTCGACGACAGCGTCAACTTCCTGCATTACCTGAGCAAGCTGCAGACCGACCTTGGCAGCATCGCGCTGGACCGCACCGAGGCACCAGCCGAGTCGTCCTCGGAGCCCGCCACCGAGCCATGACCTCTGCCGAACGGCACTGTGCGCGTTGTGCCAATCAACCTTCGGCCTTGCGCTCCTGTTTGAGCAGGGTCCAAACAATCGCAAGACCAGCCGCCGCCACTAGCGCTGCGCCGAGGAAGATACTCTGCATGCCGATATAGACGGCCAGCGCGCCCATGATCGCGCCGGACAACCCCAGCGCCAGATCGAAGAACATGGCAAAAACGCTGAGTCCCGAGCTACGGTTGACGGCCCCGACGCGAGACACCACGCCCACACCCAGCGCCGGATACAGCAAGGACAGCCCGCACCCGGTCAGGGCCGATCCGGCCAAAGCGATGCTCGGCGCCTCGGCAAGCCAAAGCATCGTCAGGCCGAGTATCTCCACTACCAGACAGACGACCGCAACCGAATAGCCCCCGACACGGTTGATCAGGTTAGGGAGCAGCAAGCGTGTCCCGATAAAGGCGAACGCAAAAGCCGTCAGGCACCAGGCAGCGCCGTCCCACCCGCGTGCGTCGTAGTACAGCGCGATAAAAGCGGTCAGCGTCCCGTAGCCGATGGTGGCTAGGGACAGGCTGAGGCCAAGCGGAGCGACCTTCCATAGCACCTTGCCGAACGGCAAGCGCTCGCCGGGGTTGAGCGGCGCGTCGCCTCGGCGCCAGGCCAGAGCCAATCCGGTCGCAGCCAGCAACATGGTCACCACACCCAGACTCCACAACCCCAGCGATTGCGACAAGAAAACGCCCAACGGGGCGCCAATACCGACCCCGCCATAAGCGGCCACGCCGTTCCAGGAAATCATCCGCGCGGTGCTTTCCGGGCCCAACCGACTGATGCCCCAGCTAATCGCCGAGATGCCGATAAGGCTCTGCGCGAAGCCAAGAATCAACCGGCTCGCCAGCATTACACCGATGCTCGCCATCGGCGAGGATTCAAGCAATGCCGAGATCAGCAGTAGCAGCCCGCTGGCCAGGCCGGACGCCATGCCGATCAACACGGTTTTTTTCGCGCCCCGCTCATCTGCCAGCCGCCCTGCGAGGGGGCGGCAAAGCAAGGTCGTCAGGTATTGCGCACCGATAACGATACCGGCGATGGCTGTGCTGAAACCCAGACTTTCATGGATATAGCCAGGCAGCGATGCCAGCGGAATACCAATGGAGATGAACGAGATGAAATTGAACACCACCAACGAAAGGATGAAGAAGGTGTCGTTGGCAGCAGGTGTTTTGGCAGCGGGCATCGGTTCGCCTGTGGATGTGACTGTACGCGGATGAGATGGCGTGCCGGATCAGCGAAGCTCAGGTAAAGACGAGGAGCATGCGCCCATGCCCGAACGATTCTGAGATCTTGCCAAAGCAGGACTCATCATACAACCGCAGCGGAGCCGGCAGGGAATGGTGATTCAAACTGGCTCCGCATCGCCCGTAACAGCTGGTCTACGCCACTGAGGCAAACCGATCAGCACAACAGCAGATACGATGACCGTCATTGCCAGCCACTCTTCGGTACCAATCCGCTCTCCGGCAAAGGTGATGCCCAACAGCACCGCGACCACCGGGTTGACGTAAGCGTAGCTGGTGGCCGCCGCGGGTCGAACGTGCTTGAGCAGATAGAGATAGGCACTGAAGGCGACGATTGAGCCGAGCAGCGTCAGATAAGCAAGAGCGAGCCAGCCCGCAAGATCCGGCATTTCCTGCAGGCGCTCACCGCTTGCAGCGCTGCCGAGCAGCAGGACCGCGCCGCCGACGAGCATCTGCGCCGCGCTGGCCATGGCGCCACCTGGCAGGCTGAGATGGCGGCTCCACATCGAACCGAACGCCCAGCTCGCCGCCGCAAGCAGTACCAGTACCGCACCCAATGGGCTCGCCTGCAGGTTGTGACCGAGATTGAGCAGACCGATGCCGATCAACCCAAGCAGAATGCCGCCCCACTCCAGCGCCGTGGTCCGCTGCCCCCAGATCAGCCCGAACAGCAGCGCGAACAACGGCACGGTCGCAATTGCCAGCGCGGCCACGGCCGACGCCACGCCGAGATGCTCGGCGACCGTCACACCACCATTACCGCAGCTGAGTAGCAGAAAGCCGACGATCGCGCACGACCGCCATTCGTTCGCCGTGGGCATCGGCACACCGCGCCAGCGCAGCCACGCGAACATCAGGCCGCCCGCAATGACGAACCTCAGCCCGGCCAGCAGCATTGGGGGCCAGGCCTGCACCCCCAGCTTGATCACGAAGTAGGTTGAACCCCAGATCAGATAGAGCGCAAGAAAAGCGCCCACGAGGAGCAGCGGAAAGCGCGAAGGCATAAGACAAGCCCGAACGGGACGATGAATCAGTGATTCTAGACAGCCGAAGAATGGAACGATAAGCACAGTCAGGTATTTGTTTGGCGGTGCAGTTGATGCACCCAATCTCCTTAGCGTGCCAAGCCGAAGGGATCGTCCACGCTGTGGCTCGGTTCGGTGAACCAGCGCGGGCCAGCCTCACTCATGTAGAAGTGATCTTCGAGACGAATGCCGAACTCACCGGGTACGCAGATCATCGGCTCGTTGCTGAAACACATTCCAACCTCGATGGGCGTCTGGTCACCGCGTACCAGATACGGACTTTCATGAATGTCGAGACCGATGCCGTGGCCCGTGCGGTGCGGCAACCCAGGCAACTGGTAATCCGGGCCCAGGCCACAGGCTTCGAGCGCGTCGCGTGCAGCCGCGTCCACCTCTTCGCAGCGGGTGCCCAACTGCGCTGCGGCGAAAGCGACCAGCTGCGCCTCCTTCTCGAACGCCCAAAGCGCCCGCTGACGCTCGTCCGGCTCACCGAAAACGTAGCTGCGCGTAATGTCCGAAAGATAACTGTGCACGCGACAGCCTGTGTCGATAAGCACCATGTCGCCGCGCTTGAGCGCCTGGGGATGCTTAACGCCATGTGGGAAAGCGCTCGCCTGACCAAACAGAACGATGCAGAAGGTTGATCCAAGCGCGCCTACCTTGCGATGGGCCTGATGGATGAACTCAGCCACCTCAGTGGAGCTGATCCCCTCGCGAAGAATGCTCGCCGCGGCCCTGTGCACCTCAAGCGTCATATCCTTTGCACGTTGCATCAGCGCAATCTCGGCTGCCGATTTACGCTGCCGGCAATAGCCTGTAACGGCGCCTGCATCGGTGAATGCATAACCGGGGTCCAGCATCCGTAGGCCGTCGAACATGAAGAACGGCAGCGAAGAGCACAAACCAATTGTCGGACGCGCGCCAGGGTTCGGCCCGATGCCCATGCGCCGGAGGCAGCTGAACAGCAGGCGGTACGGACTCTCGTGCTCCTGCCAGCTGTTGACTGCCCCTTCGACCGCCATGAAATCCCGGATAGTGCCCTCTTCGAAGGCTGGCGCTAGGTATTCAATATCCCCACTCGCGGGAAGGATGGCGCCCACCATGCGCTCGCTCGGGCTCCAGCGCACCCCGGTGAAATATTCGAGATTACTGCCGGCATTGAGAAAGATCGCTTCCAGACCCAGGTGCCGCATGCGCATCTGGGCGTTGCCGATACGCATCCGGTATTCGTTCAAGGTTATCGGCTCGACCCCACCGAGCATATTCCGCAGGCGACCAAGCGCCTCTTCCGCGGTAGTGCCACCGACACCGATCGTCATGCGCGTCTCCAACTGGACCTGATTGAGTCGCCAAATTTAAGTACAGCTTAAATTTTCATGCAAAGCTTTTCTTCGCTGGGCAATGCAACGGCCGAACGAAGGCTGGCACGATAGCGTTGCGCTGGCCGTATACTGGCCACTTTAACCACGGGCGAATCCCATGACAGTTGATCGCATCGGTGAGCGCCTGCGCCGTCACAGGCGTGCCGCCAAGAAGACATTGAGTCAGGTCGCGAAGGAATCCGGTTTGACCGCCAGCTTCCTGTCCCAGGCCGAACGCAACCTGACCGGCGTATCGATTTCCTCGCTGGCAAACATCGCGAAATCGTTGGGTGTGCCGCTCAATTCGCTATTTGATCAGCCCAGCCAGGCCCAGCCTGATTCACACCAGGGCGAACGCGTACGCTACACCATCGAGGGCCAGCCGCTGGCCTACGAGCGCCTGTCTACGAGCTTTCCAGGCAACCTGTTGAACGCCGTCAAGGTCAGCATGCCGGTTGGTTACCAGTCCGAGCTCATCTCCCACGAAGGCGCCGAGTTCGCCTATGTGCTTTCAGGAAGAATCGTCTATACCGTCGATGGCCGCGATTACCCGCTGACCAGTGGCGACTCGATCCACTTCGATGCGAGCAAGCCCCACCACCTGGCCAATGTCGGCAATCAGATCGCCGAAGTGCTGACGGTGACGACCATGGGACTGTTCGACGATCTCGCTCGTTAACTGGCGCCGGCTTCAGCCGCGAACCGGGCCAACCTGTTTCAGCAATGCTTAAATCAGGTTGACCGAATTTTCAGTATGACTTAATTTCGGCCCAGGCTAAGGCGGTGCATCTGGCACCGCAGCCAGCAGTGTTCTGCGCCAAGCGGGCAACACCCCATGGCGAAACCGGCGTGCAGTCAGACACTGTCAGGTCCACGAGACCGACCCTCGTCAAATAAAAAGAAATGAGGTTTTGCATGCGAAACAACAGTGCTATCCGAGCTTTGCTCGCCGCCGGCTTGATCCTCGGCTCCCCTCTCTCCTTCGCAGCCAGCAACTTGGTCTATTGCTCCGAAGGCAGCCCTGCCGGCTTCGACCCCGGCCAGTACACCACCGGCACCGATTTCGATGCAGCCTCAGAAACGGTATTCAACCGTCTGGCCCAGTTCGAGCGCGGCGGTACCCGTGCCCTTCCCGCTCTCGCCACGAAGTGGGAGGTTGCAGAGGATGGTCTCAGCTATACCTTCCACCTGCGGCCCGGCGTCAGCTTCCACACCACCGATTATTTCAAGCCGACCCGTGAATTCAACGCTGACGATGTGCTGTTCACCTTCCAGCGCATGCTCGACAAGGAGCAACCGTTCCGCAAGGCCTACCCCAGCGAGTTCCCCTACTTCACCGACATGGGAATGGACAAGAACATCGTCAGCGTGGAAAAGCTCGACGATCTCACCGTGCGTTTCAAGCTCAACCACGTGGATGCCGCATTCATTCAGAACCTGGCGATGAATTTCGCCGCGATCCACTCCGCTGAATATGCCGACCAGCTGCTTAAAGCCGGCAATAGCGCTCAGATCAACCAGAAGCCGATTGGCACCGGCCCGTTCGTATTCAGCCGTTATCAGAAGGACGCGCAGATCCGCTTCAAGGGCAACAAGGACTACTGGAACCCGGACGACGTGAAGATCGACAACCTGATCTTTGCCATCACCACCGACGCCTCAGTACGTGCACAGAAGCTACGCGCCGGCGAATGTCAGCTCACCCTGAACCCGCGTCCAGCGGATCTCGAAGCGCTGCAAAAAGACCCGAACATCCAAGTACCCAGCCAGCCTGGGTTCAACCTCGGTTACATCGCCTACAACGTCACCCACGAGCCGCTCGGCAAGCTCGAAGTGCGCAAGGCGCTGGATATGGCGGTAGACAAAAATTCCATTATCGAGGCGGTCTATCAGGGCGCGGGGCAACTGGCGGTCAACGCCATGCCCCCGACCCAGTGGTCCTATGACGAGAGCATCGAGGGCACCGCATACAACCCTGAGAAGGCCCGCGAACTGCTCAAGCAGGCCGGAGTCGAGAAAGGCACCGAAATCACCCTGTGGGCGATGCCGGTGCAGCGACCCTACAACCCCAACGCCAAGCTCATGGCCGAGATGATCCAAGCCGACTGGGCCAAGATCGGCATCAACGCTCGAATCGTCAGCTACGAATGGGGTGAGTACATCAAGCGCGGCCATGCAGGCGAACACGACGCCATGTTGATTGGCTGGACCGGCGACAATGGTGACCCCGATAACTGGCTGAACACGCTGTATGGCTGCGATGCAGTGGAGGGGAACAACTGGTCGAAGTGGTGCGACGCCGAATACGACAAGCTGGTCAAGCAAGCCAAACGTATCACTGATCAGGACGAGCGTACCGAGCTGTACAAACAGGCTCAGCAGATCATCCAGCAGCAGCTGCCGATCACACCCATCGCGCATTCCACGGTCTACCAGCCGATGCGGGATAGCGTGACGGGCTTCCAGATCAGCCCCTTCGGCCGCAACTCCTTCTACGGCGTGGAAAACCAGCGCTAGCGCGAATGCGGCAGGCAGACCCTGCGATCTGCCTGCCGTTACGGGTTTAGTTCTCCCTTCCTTCGCTGCCACCGTACAGCTAATCGTCCGCGGCCAGGGCGCAGGCCAGGGCGCCACGCTGTGCTCGCAGCCAGAAACCGGCGGCGCTCTGCGTGGCCTAGCTTGAGCAGGAGTCTTCCCAAGATGTTCAGCTTTATCGCACGCCGGCTGGGTCTGTTGATCCCGACCTTCTTCGGCATCACCCTGCTCACCTTTGCGCTGATTCGCATGATTCCAGGCGATCCGGTGGAAGTCATGATGGGCGAGCGTCGCGTCGATCCAGAGATGCATGCGCAGGCCATGGAGCGCCTCGGCCTGAACAAACCGCTTCACCTACAGTATCTCGACTACATCGGGAAGCTCGCACAAGGCGATCTGGGTGAATCGCTGCGCACCCGCACCAGCGTCTGGAAGGAATTCACCACGTTGTTCCCGGCAACGCTCGAGTTGGCGTTAGCGGCGCTTATCATTGCCGGAACCCTAGGTGTTCTGGCAGGGGTCATGGCAGCACTGAAACGCGGCTCACTGTTCGATCATGGCGTCATGGGCGTGTCGCTGGTTGGTTATTCGATGCCGATCTTCTGGTGGGGGCTGATCCTGATCATGTTCTTCTCGGTCGGCCTCGGCTGGACGCCGGTGTCGGGGCGCATCGATCTGTTTTACGACATACCACCAGTGACCGGATTCATGCTCATCGACACGCTGCTCAGCGATGAGGAAGGCGCCTTCTTGGACGCCCTCCATCACATGATCCTGCCCGCGATCGTACTCGCGACGATTCCGCTGGCAGTCATTGCCCGGATGACCCGATCGGCGATGCTAGAAGTGCTGCGTGAGGATTACGTGCGCACCGCACGCGCCAAAGGCTTATCGCCGAAACGGGTGGTGTTCGTGCACGGCCTGCGTAATGCGCTGATTCCGGTGCTGACCGTTTTCGGCTTGCAGATCGGTACGCTGTTGGCCGGAGCCGTGCTCACCGAGACCATCTTTTCCTGGCCAGGCATCGGCAAATGGCTGATCGAGTCCATCGGCGCACGCGATTATCCAGTCGTGCAGAACGGCATTCTGCTGGTCGCATGCCTGGTTATCCTGGTCAATTTCACCGTGGACATTCTCTACGGCCTCGCCAATCCCCGTATTCGTCATCAGCGCTAAGGAGGCCGGACGCATGAACAGCATCGAGACCCTGCCGGCAGCCGAACCGACCACCTTTTACCCATCGCCATTAGGCGAGTTCTGGAACGCCTTTCGGCGTAACAAAGCCGCCCTGGGTGGCTTGGTTTACATGTTACTGCTGGTCGCCTGTGCCTTGTTCGCCCCGGCGCTAGCACCCTACGACCCCAGCGAGCAGTTCCGCGACTTTCTGCTCACGCCGCCCGCCTGGCAGGAAGCCGGCACGGCACAATTTCTTCTCGGCACTGATGAGCTGGGCCGCGACATGCTCTCGCGCCTGGTCCACGGCGCACGCCTGTCGTTACTGATCGGGCTGGCCTCCGTCGTCTTTTCGCTGATCCCGGGGATTCTTCTGGGTCTGTTGGCTGGGTTCTCTCCGACCGGGCTGGGGCCGTTCATCATGCGCCTGATGGACGTCATGCTGGCCTTGCCCTCACTGCTGCTTGCAGTCGCCATTGTGGCGATCCTCGGCCCGGGCCTGATCAACACGATCTTCGCCATCGCCATCGTGTCTTTGCCCTCTTATGTGCGTCTGACGCGCGCCGCCGTGATGACCGAACTCAACCGAGACTACGTCACCGCCTCAAGCCTGGCAGGCGCCGGCACCCTTCGGTTGATGTTCATCAGCGTGCTGCCCAACTGCATGGCACCGCTGATCGTCCAGGCCACGCTGAGCTTCTCTTCAGCGATCCTCGACGCTGCCGCGCTGGGCTTTCTCGGCCTCGGCGTGCAACCACCCACTCCTGAGTGGGGCACGATGCTGGCCTCGGCACGGGACTATATCGAGCGTGCCTGGTGGGTGGTATCGCTGCCTGGCCTGGCAATTCTGCTCAGCGTGCTAGCCATCAACCTGCTAGGCGATGGCCTGCGCGATGCGTTGGATCCGAAATTGAAGAACGCGGCATGAGCATACATTCGATGCCTGTTCCAACGCCGCAAATCCATCGACAGCCAACGGAGACACAGTCATGAGCTTGCTGGAAATCCAGAACCTCAGCGTACGTTTCGGCGACGGTGGCGCACCGCCTGTCGTTGACGGTCTCGACATCAGCGTCGATAAGGGCGAAGTGCTGGCCATCGTCGGTGAATCCGGCTCCGGCAAATCGGTCACGATGATGGCCTTGATGGGGCTGGTCGATGCGCCAGGCAAAGTCGCTGCCGACCGCCTCCGTTTTGCCGGGCAAGATCTGCTGACGCTCAAGGGCCGACAGCGCCGTCGACTGATCGGCAAGGACCTGGCAATGGTTTTCCAAGACCCGATGACAGCGCTCAACCCCAGCTACACGGTGGGCTTTCAGATCGAAGAAGTGCTCCGCCAGCATCTAGGACTCAAGGGCAAGGTCGCTCGACAGCGTGCGCTTGAGCTGCTTGAACGCGTGGAGATCCCCGGTGCCGCCAGTCGTCTGGATGCCTTTCCCCACCAGCTTTCCGGCGGCATGAGCCAGCGCGTGGCGATTGCCATGGCCATCGCCGGGGAGCCACAGCTGCTGATCGCCGACGAGCCCACTACGGCACTCGACGTAACCATCCAGGCGCAGATCATGGAATTGCTGCTGAGTTTGCAGCGCGACCAGAACATGGCACTGATCCTAATCACCCATGATCTGGCAGTGGTGGCCGAAACGGCTCAGCGCGTCTGCGTGATGTATGCCGGCCAGGCGGTCGAGACCGGGCGCGTGCCGCAGCTGTTCGACACACCTGCGCACCCCTACACCGAGGCGTTGCTGGCCTCGATCCCCGAGCATTCGAGCAGCCGACGATTGGCGACGCTGCCGGGCATCGTTCCCGGTCGCTACGACCGTCCTGCCGGATGCCTGCTGTCGCCGCGCTGCCCCTACGCACAGCCGCGCTGCCAAGAGCGTCCGGCGCTGGAGCCGTATGACCGAGGCGAAGTACGTTGCTTCTATCCACGAAACATAACGCGGGAGGAAACGCCGAATGTGCTGCCCGAGGCTCAGCGTCAGAGCCAGCGGCCAGGAGGTATCCATGCCCACCACTGAGCAAGCCACTGGCAGCGTACTGTCCGCGCGCGAACTGACCCGTCACTACGATATATCCCGCGGTTTGTTCAAACCCCACGCCACGGTTCGAGCGCTGAACGGGGTTTCCTTCGAGCTCGGATCCGGGGAGACGCTGGCCGTTGTCGGCGAGTCCGGCTGCGGCAAATCCACCCTTGCTCGCGCCCTGACGCTGATTGAGGAGCCCTCCTCCGGCTCGCTGCAGATAGCCGGCCAGGAAGTCTCTGGCGCCAACAAAGCCCAGCGTAAACAGTTGCGTCGTGACGTGCAGATGGTGTTCCAGAACCCCTATGCCTCACTGAATCCACGGCAGAAGATCGGCGATCAACTGGCCGAACCGCTGGTAATCAATACCAAGCTGTCACGCAGCGAGCGCCGCGACCGGGTCCAGACGATGATGGAGCAGGTCGGGCTGCGCCCCGAGCATTATCAGCGCTATCCCCACATGTTCTCCGGCGGGCAGCGCCAGCGTATCGCCCTGGCCAGGGCGATGATGCTCAACCCCAAAGTGCTGATCGCTGACGAACCTACCTCGGCACTGGATGTGTCAATCCAGGCGCAAGTGCTGAATCTGTTCATGGACTTGCAGGAACAGTTCAACGCAGGCTACGTGTTCATTTCTCACGATCTTGCCGTGGTCCGCCACGTAGCCAATCAGGTACTGGTGATGTATTTCGGCAGCCCGATGGAGATGGGCCCCGCCGAACAGATTTATACCCACCCGCTGCACCCCTATACCCAGGTGCTGCTGGCTGCGACGCCGAGTATCCGACCCGATCCGTCGAAGGTGAGAGTCAGGGTCAGCGGCGAACTACCCAACCCGCTCGACCCGCCCGGCGGTTGCGTCTTTCATACCCGTTGCCCGCACGCCACGGAACGTTGTCGCGCCGAAGTGCCAGTGTTCCGGCCGCTCGATGGCCGGTGGGTGGCTTGTCATTATGCGGGGGAGGTTGGGGAGCGGCCTTAGCTGCTGGGAACAATATGGGAACACTCACGCCCGCATTTCCCTACCTCAGAAATGCTGAAAGCCCCGGAATACGGGGCCTTCAGTTCGCGATATGGCGGAGGAGGTGAGATTCGAACTCACGGAAGAGTTTCCCCTTCGACGGTTTTCAAGACCGTTGCATTCAACCGCTCTGCCACTCCTCCGCAGAGAGCGGGCGCAATAGTACCGGAACGAAACACACTGTCAAACTCTGTTGTTAGGCTGAAACAAAAGCTCTGCTATGATCCGGGGCAATTCACCTCAGGCTGAATTCATTTACAGGAGTGTCGCCATGCTCAAGCAACAGTACGCATCTACGCACACGCAGGTTGAACAACAGGAAGTCAGCCGCGTTCTGCGCAACACCTACGGTCTTCTGGCCATCACCCTGGGCTTCAGTGCCTTGGTCGCCTACATGGCGATGCAGGCGAACGCAGCCTACCCCAATATTTTCGTGGTGCTGATCGGCTTCTACGGTTTGTTCTTCCTGACCGTCAAGCTGCGCAACTCCGCCTGGGGCCTGCTTTCCACCTTCGCCCTGACCGGCTTCATGGGCTATACGCTCGGTCCGATCCTCAACATGTACCTGGGCACCGCCAACGGTGGTGAACTGATCGCCTCCGCGCTGTCGATGACGGCTCTGGTATTCTTCGGGCTGTCGGCCTTCGTGCTGATTACCCGCAGGGACATGAGCTTCCTCAGCGGCTTCATCACTGCCGGTTTCTTCGTCCTGCTGGGCGCCATGGTCGCGAGCTTCTTCTTCCAGATCAGTGGCTTACAACTGGCAATCAGCGCCGGCTTCGTGCTCTTCTCGTCGGTCTGCATTCTCTATCAGACCAGTGCGATCATTCACGGCGGCGAGCGCAACTACATCATGGCCACCATCGGCCTGTACGTTTCGCTGTACAACCTGTTCATCAGCCTGCTGCAGCTGATGGGCATCATGGGCGGCGACGACTGATTGCCACCCAATGAATGAGCCCGCTTCGGCGGGCTTTTTCGTTTTTGAAGCTGGCGTATCATGTAAGCCAGCAATTCAACGGTGCCCCATGAAATTCGTTATCGCCCTGTTCTCTCCCGCCCACTCTCCTGCTTCGCGACGCGCCTTGCGCTTTGCCGAGGCGGTGCTGGCCGATGGGCACGAGATCGCCCGACTGTTTCTCTACCAGGACGGTGTACATAGCGCATCGGCCAATACTGTGAGCGCGCAGGACGAACTCGATATAGCTCAGCAATGGAGCCAGTTCGTCAGTCATCACCGGCTGGATGGGGTGGTGTGCATCGCCGCCGGCCTGCGTCGTGGCGTGCTGGACGAGCAGGAGGCGAAGCGCCATCAGCGCCCGGCTGCGAACCTTGCGCCTGGCTGGGAGCTGTCCGGGCTGGGCCAACTGCACGAAGCCAGCCAGCAAGCCGACCGTCTCGTGTGCTTTGGAGGCCACTGATGGCTCGCTCAATGCTGATCATCACCCGCCAAGCGCCCTGGTCCGGACCCTCGGCGCGCGAGGCACTGGACATCGCTCTGGCCGGAGGCGCTTTTGAGCTCCCTCTCGGGCTGCTGTTTCTCGATGACGGCGTGTTCCAGCTGGCACCTGGGCAGCAGGCGGCGCACCTGCAGCAGAAAGACCTGACAGCCAATCTGCAGGCATTGCCGATGTTCGGCGTCGATTCGTTATTCGCAGCCAGACGCAGCCTCAGCGAGCGGGGGCTGGACGAGACAGCACTACCGCTTCAGGTCGAGGTGCTCGACGATGCCGCTCTTAGCGCCCTTATCAACCGCTATGACCATGTGATTACCCTCTGATGGCGACCTTGCACCTGCTTTCCCACTCCCCCTTTGCCGACGGCCGCCTGGCCAGTTGCCTGCACCTTCTGGGCGCCGACGATGCCCTGTTACTCAGCGGCGATGCTGTCTATGCGCTGCAGAACGCAACCACCCAACGCCAGGCACTTGAGCTGATGCCGGACAACATTGCCCTGTTCGCGCTGGAAGAAGACATCGTCGCGCGCGGCCTGGGCGATCTGCCCGAACGCTTGCAGCAGGTCGACTATCCGGGCTTCGTGGAGCTCTGCTGCCGGTACGCACGGACGAATGCCTGGTTATGAACGCGCTGATGGTTAACGGCACAGACGTGGCTGTGGATCAGGAGGGTTTTCTGATCGATCTCGATGACTGGAGCGAGCCGGTTGCCGAAGCACTGGCCGAAGCGGCCGGACTCGCTCTCGATACTGAACACTGGGAGATTCTGCACCTGCTGCGCGAGTTCTATCGCGAGTTCCAGCTCTCCCCCGCAACGCGCCCGCTGATCAAATACACCGCGCTGAAACTCGGCCCGGAAAAGGGCAACAGCATGCACCTCAATCGCCTATTCAAAGGTACGCCTGCCAAGCTTGCCGCAAAGCTGGCGGGCTTGCCGAAACCGAGCAATTGCATATGAGCCTCGTCACGCCGTCCGAACACCCTTTCGCGGTCTTCGTCCGTATCCTGGGTAAGGGCAAGCGCGGCGCTCGCGACCTGACCCGAGAGGAAGCCCGCGAAGCCATGGGCATGCTGCTCGATGGCAAGACCGAAGAGACCCAGCTCGGAGCCTTTCTTATGCTGCTGCGGCATAAGGAAGAAAGCGCCGAAGAGCTTGCTGGCTTCACCGAGGCCGTACGCGAGCGATTGCACGCTCCGCCGATCGCCGTGGATATCGATTGGCCTACCTATGCCGGCAAAAAGCGCCATCTGCCCTGGTACCTGCTCGCAGCCAAATGCCTCGCACAGAACGGTATTCGCATCCTGATGCACGGCGGCGGGGCCCATACGGCCGGACGGATGTACACCGAACAGCAACTCCAACTACTGGGTATCTCCCACTGCGAAGACTGGGACAGCGTCTCCGCAGTGCTGGATAGCACCAACCTTGCATTCACGCCGCTGGGCGCCTGGATGCCAAGGCTGCAGCGGATGATTGATCAGCGCAACATTCTTGGCCTGCGCTCGCCGATCCACTCGCTGGCGCGCATCCTCAATCCGCTGGGTGCACGTTGCGGCCTGCAAAGCATCTTCCATCCCGGCTACCAGGCCAATCACCGCGAAGCCAGCCGCCTGCTTGGTGACACGGCCATCGTCATCAAGGGCGAAGGTGGCGAGATCGAGGTTAACCCGGACGGTGTCGCACACCTGTACGGCGCCATCGCTGGCGAGGCCTGGGACGAGGACTGGCCGGCCCTGTCACCGCAACGCCATGTGAAGCCCGCACAGCTCGACCCGCAGCAGCTGCTCGCCGTATGGCGCGGAACTGCCGAAGACGCCTATGGTGAACTGGCTGTGGTGGCGACCATGGCTCTGGCATTACGAGGCCTTGGGCGGTCGCGCGAGCAGGCGTTCGCCGAGGCACGACAGCATTGGGAACGGCGCAACTCATCGAGCTAGGCGATGGGTTTGACCGGGGATTGCGACCCATCCATCGAACTATCCCTCATAGACTGAGCCCTAACCTGAAAGCGTGAGGAGGCAGATATGGGGCTCTTGGTCGACGGGCAATGGCAGGATCGCTGGTATGAGAACAGCCGTGACGGCGAATTCCAGCGCGAGCAGGCACAACGACGCGACTGGGTGACGGCAGACGGTTCGCCCGGCCCGGACGGTCAACAGGCCGCCAAGGCCGAGGCCGGACGCTATCACCTCTATGTCTCGCTCGCCTGCCCCTGGGCGCACCGAGCGCTCATCTATCGCAAACTCAAGCAACTCGAACCGCTGATCGACGTGTCGGTCGTGAGCTGGCTGATGGCCGATCATGGCTGGACTTTCGATAAGCACACCGGTTCCAGCGGTGACGCACTGGACGGTTTGCAGTATCTGCACCAGCGCTATACCCGTGACGATGAGAACTACACCGGCCGCGTCACGGTGCCGGTGCTCTGGGATCGCCAGCAGCAACGCATCGTCAACAACGAGTCGGCCGAGCTTATCCGCATTTTCAACACTGCGTTCGATGGTTTGACCGGCTCGACCCTGGACCTCTACCCTGAACCACTGCGTGCCGAGATCGATGCGCTCAACGAGCGGATCTATCCGCGGGTAAACAACGGGGTTTATCGCGCCGGATTCGCTTCCACGCAAAAGGCCTATGAGGGCGCGTTCGACGAATTGTTCAGCGAACTGGACTGGCTGGATCTGCGTCTCGGCGAACGGCGCTACCTGACGGGAGAGTATCTGACCGAGGCGGACTGGCGATTATTCACCACCATAGTTCGCTTCGATTCAGTCTATTACGGTCATTTCAAATGCAATCTGCGACGAATCGAGGATTACCCCGATCTGTCTAATTGGCTGCTTGAGCTGTATCAATGGCCTGGGATCGCCGAAACCGTCGACCTCACCCATATCAAAAGCCATTACTACGCGAGCCATCGCCATATCAATGCCAACGGCATTATTCCCAAGGGGCCGGAGCTGGGACTGGATCGTATGCACGATCGCGAACGGCTACCTGGCAAGGGAATCTGGTCACGCTGATTGCCAACAGAGGCATTCGCAGCGGCGCTGCTGCGAATGCACGCGGAGCGCTGCGTCTATTCAGTCTCGGTATCGCCGCCTTCGAACCAAGCGAGCTTCTCTCGCAACTGCACCACCTCACCGACGATGATCAGCGTTGGTGCCTGCACCTGCTCGCTGGCGACACGCTCGGCCAGATTGGCAAGCGTTCCGGTAAAAACCCGCTGATGGCTGGTGGTGCCTTGCTGGATCAGCGCGGCGGGCGTCTCGGCACTGCGGCCATGAGCGATCAGCTGCTGGCAGATGACTGGTAGCCCCACCAAGCCCATGTAAAAAACCAGGGTTTGGCTGGGCGCGACCAATTCCGACCAGGGCAGATCGCAGCTGCCATCCTTCAGGTGGCCCGTGACGAAGCGGACCGATTGCGCATGATCGCGATGGGTCAGCGGAATGCCGGCATAGGCTGCGCAACCACTGGCGGCCGTAATGCCGGGAACGACCTGGAATGGCACGTCATGGGCGGCCAGCTCTTCGATCTCTTCGCCACCACGACCGAAGATGAAGGGATCACCCCCTTTGAGGCGCAGCACCCGCTTGCCCTGCCGGGCCAGTGTCACCAGCAGCTGGTTGATCTGTTCTTGGGGGACGGCGTGGTCGGCGCGCTGCTTGCCGACGTAGATCCGATCAGCATCACGGCGACACAGATCGAGAATGGCCGGCGCGACCAAACGGTCATAGAGCACCACGTCGGCCTGCTGCATCAGGCGCAGCGCACGAAAGGTCAACAGGTCTGGATCGCCGGGGCCGGCACCGACCAGATACACCTCACCGAGGCTCTTCAATGATGCGCCGGAGAGTTTTTCCTCCAGCAGCCGCTCAGCCTCATGCACCCGCCCTGTCATTGCCCGCTCGGCAATGTTGCCTTGAAAGACCTCCTCCCAGAACACCCGCCGCTGCTGCACGTTCGGCAGCTTGGCCTTGACCTGACTGCGAAATTTCTTCGCCAGACCGGCCAGTTGGCCGTATACCGCCGGCACCCAGGTTTCGATGCGTGCACGCATCAGACGCGCCAGAACCGGCGCATCGCCACCCGTGGATACCGCAATCATCAGCGGCGAGCGATCGACGATCGCCGGAAAGATAACCGTGCATAACTCAGGGGAATCCACCACGTTAACCGGCACGCCGAGCGCTTTGGCATCTTGCGACACCTGTGCGTTCAGCAGCCCGTCATCGGTGGCGGCGATCGCCAGCACGCAGCCGCTCAAGTCGTCGTGGGCGTAGCCGCGCATGAGCGCCTGCCCTCCGCCCTGCTCCACCAGTTCGATCAGTTGTGGCTCGATTTCAGGCGCCACGACACGTAATACCGCACCGGCCTGGGACAGCAGGCGCGCCTTGCGCAATGCGATATCGCCGCCGCCGACGACCAGCACTGCGCGACCCTTGAGGTTGTGGAACAGCGGCAGAAAATCCATCAGCGAATCCTGGTGACCAAGAAAGATTGGACCATCTCAACCATTACGCTGCAGAGGGCCCTTGTCGGTAAACAAGGAGTCAGGATAGTGCCAGCAAGCAGCCCGTTAGGCGGCAATTCACCACACCGGCTTCCGACTCCAGGCAACATGGCGCACCGAGCGCTCAGCCGATGATTTCGATACCGCCCATGTAGGGTTTCAAGACGTCCGGCACCTGGATGCTGCCGTCCGCCTGCTGGTAATTTTCCAGCACTGCGACCAGCGTCCGCCCCACGGCGAGACCGGAACCATTGAGCGTGTGCACCAGCTCCGGCTTGCCGGTTTCTGGATTGCGGAAGCGCGCCTGCATGCGCCGCGCCTGGAAATCGCCACAGTTGGAGCAGGACGAGATCTCGCGGTACTTGTCCTGGCTCGGCACCCATACTTCGAGATCGTAGGTCTTGGTGGCGCCAAACCCCATGTCCCCGGTGCACAGCGCCAACACGCGATACGGCAATCCCAGCAGCTGCAGAACCTTCTCGGCATTGGCAGTAAGGCTTTCAAGCGCCTCGAACGATTGGCTCGGTTCAACGATCTGCACCATCTCGACCTTGTCGAACTGATGCTGGCGAATCATGCCCCGCGTATCGCGGCCAGACGCACCGGCTTCGCTGCGGAAGCACGGCGTATGCGCGACGAATTTCAGCGGCAACTGCTTGGCATCGAGAATTTCGCCGGACACGATATTGGTCAGCGAAACCTCGGCGGTCGGAATCAGATAAAGATCGGCCTCGTTTTCGCGGGCGATCTTGAAGAGATCTTCCTCGAACTTGGGCAATTGTCCGGTTCCTTGCAACGCCGGCGCCTGGACCAGATACGGCGTATAGGCCTCTTCGTAGCCATGCTCAAGGGTGTGCAGGTCGAGCATGAACTGCGCCAATGCGCGATGCAGACGTGCAATCGGCCCACGCATCAGGGCGAAGCGTGCACCGGACAGCTTGGCGGCGGTTTCGAAATCCAGCCAGCCATACTGTTCGCCCAGGGCCACGTGATCTTTGATTTCGAAATCGAAAGTCTTTGGCGCGCCCCAGCGGCGCACCTCAACGTTGTCGTCTTCGCTCTTGCCCACCGGAACCGACTCGTGCGGCAAGTTCGGCAGGCTCAACATCAATTGATCCAGTTCGGCCTGGATGCTATCGAGCTCGACCTTCCCGGCGTCCAGCTCGGATGCCATGCGGTCTACATCGGCGAGCATCGGTGCGATGTCTTCACCGCGTTGCTTGGCCTGGCCAATCGACTTGGAGCGAGCGTTGCGCTCGGCTTGCAGCTGCTCGGTGCGGGTCTGCACGGTCTTGCGCTGAGCTTCCAGCGCCTCGATACGCGCCACATCCAGCTGGTAGCCGCGAGTAGCCAGGCGATCGGCGACGTCTTGCAGCTGTGTGCGTACCAGTTTCGAATCAAGCATGGTGGGTCTCGTCTGTGAAAGCTTTGAGGAATGGCGAAGAGGAAGCGGAGTTTACTGTGATCGCGGCCAGGTTCATAACCTACCTAGCGCCAGCCCGGCCCAGGCCGCCAGCAGCCCGCCGAACACGCTGATCCCGATATAGCCGAAGGTTGTCGAAAACTGCCCGCTTTCGAGCAAGCGCAAGCCATCGAGCGAGAAGCTCGAGAACGTCGTCAGGGCCCCGAGAAAGCCGATGATCAGGCCGCCGCGCAGTTCGGGCGAGATCTCCGGGCGCACCAGGAAGGACGCGTACAGATAGCCAATCAGCAAACAACCAAGCAGGTTGACCCCTAGCGTTGCCAGATAGAAATGACGAGGCCAGTGCGTCGAGACCCAGCTCGCAACGCCGAAGCGGATCAGGGTACCGAGCACACCACCCGCCGCCACCGCGAGCGCCATCCGTATCATGTCTTTCTCCGTTGCAGCGGGCTTTCCCGGTCGAGCCGTGCCAAGTGTTCGAGCTTGTCGCGAATCTTGCTTTCCAGGCCGCGCGGCACTGGCTGATAGTATTGCCGTGGCGCCATGGCGTCCGGGAAGTAGTCTTCACCTGCTGCATAGGCATCGGGCTCGTCGTGGGCATAGCGGTACTCGTTGCCATAGCCCAACTCCTTCATCAACCGAGTCGGTGCGTTGCGCAGATGCAGAGGCACTTCCTGCGAGCCGTTCTCGGCGACCTCGCGCAACGCCGCCTTGTAGGCCATGTAGACGGCGTTGCTTTTCGGCGCGCAGGCCAGATAGACGATGGCCTGCGCGACCGCCAGCTCGCCTTCCGGACTGCCCAGGCGTTCCTGGACGTCCCAGGCGGACAGGCACAGCCCCATGGCGCGCGGATCGGCGTTACCGACCTCCTCGCTAGCCATTCGCACCACACGGCGCGCGATGTAAAGCGGATCGCAGCCGCCATCGATCATCCGTGCGAACCAGTACAGCGCGGCGTCCGGATTCGAGCCGCGGACGGATTTGTGCAGCGCCGAGATCTGGTCATAGAACGCCTCGCCGCCCTTGTCGAAGCGACGACGGCTGTCACCCAGCAGATCCTGCAGCAGCTCCACGCTGATCTCGCCGCCCTCTTCGGCCAGGTCAGAGGCGTTTTCCAAGAGATTCAGCAGCCGCCGGCCATCGCCATCGGCCGCGGCCATGAGCATGCGGAAACTCTCGTCCGGTAGGCTCAGGCGCAGATCGCCCAAGCCCTTGGCTTCGGTCAATGCGCGCTCGACCAGCTTGCGCAACGCCGCCTCGTCGAGGCTTTTGAGCACATAAACCCGCGCCCGGGACAGCAAGGCGTTGTTCAGCTCGAACGAGGGATTCTCGGTGGTGGCACCGATGAAGATCAGCGTGCCGTCCTCGACATAGGGAAGGAAGGCGTCCTGCTGGGACTTGTTGAAACGATGCACCTCGTCGACAAAGAGGATGGTGCGTCGACCGTATTGAGCGGCCTGTTGCTTGGCGATTTCCACCGCCTGGCGGATTTCCTTGACGCCCGCCAGTACGGCCGAGACGGTCTCGAAATGGGCATCGGAAACCTTGGCCAGCAATCGCGCCAGCGTCGTCTTGCCGACGCCAGGCGGTCCCCAGAACACCATCGAATGGAGCGCCCCCTGCTCCAGCGCTTCGCGTAGCGGCTTGCCACGCGCCAGCAAATGCTCCTGCCCGACGTACTCGTCAAGGCTGGCGGCACGCAGACGTGCAGCTAACGGTTGGGCGACAGGATCGCGACTGAACAGGTCCATCGCGGGCGGGAACCTCTTATGCAAACGGCCTGCAGGAAAGCAGGCCGTACCGGTTGGCGAGCGTACCGACGCAGATCATTCGGAGATGACGTCGGTTCCCTCGGGAATCTCGAAGGTGAACAGATCGGCCTTGAGCGGCTGGTTCAGCCTGACGCCGTGAAACAGGATGTTGGTGCGCTGACCGACACCGTCGACCATCTGCATATCGTTGATCACGTCGCCGCGGAACGACAGGCGCAGGGTATCGAACAGAGTGTCCTTGGCTTTGGGCTTCAGCGTGAAATCCACCACCTCGCCAGCTTCCTGATGGGAAACCTCGAAATTCTCACTGATAGCCGAGACGTCACCCGACAACAGCAGTGCCGGCGTATGAGTCAGGCGTTGGTCGAGGGTCTGGATGGTCACCTGCTCAAGGTCCGGGTCGTACAGCCAGACTTTCTTGCCATTGGAAATCAGCAACTGCTCCATCGGCTCATCAGTATGCCAGCGGAACTGGCCCGGCCGCTTAAGCGCCATCTCGCCAGATGTCTCCTGGAGCTGGGTACCGGTACCGTCGAGCGACAGCTGGGAAAAGCGGCCTGTCAGAGTTTCAGCCTTCTGCAGCAGGCCGGTCAGGCGCTGCACCGAAGCGGCCTGGTCGGCATGGGCCGGAACCAGGGCAAATAGCAGAGCGGATGCAAACAACGCACGAATCAATTGCATGGAGCCCTCGGCGAACTAGTCGCGGGTAGGAGGCGGCGCGAGCACTTCGCGCGAGCCGTTGGTATTCATTGACGTCACGACGCCGGCCATTTCCATGGCTTCGATCATTCTCGCGGCGCGGTTATAGCCGATCTTGAGCTTGCGCTGCACAGCGGAAATCGATGCTCGACGACTTTCGGTGACGAAGCGTACGGCCTCGTCGTAGAGCGGATCGTCCTCACTGTCCTCACCGCTGCCGCTGTCGCCGCCCCCTCCATCGAAGCCGCTACCGGATTCCTCGACACCGACCAGAATCTCTTCGATATAGTCGGGCGCGCCCCGCGCTTTCCAAGCCTCCACAACACGGTGCACTTCTTCGTCGGAAACGAAGGCGCCGTGTACACGAATCGGCAGGCCGGTACCTGGTGGCAGATAAAGCATGTCGCCGTGGCCGAGCAGTTGCTCGGCGCCGCCCTGGTCGAGAATGGTGCGCGAGTCGATCTTGCTCGATACTTGGAAGGCCATGCGAGTCGGAATGTTGGCCTTGATAAGACCGGTGATCACGTCCACCGATGGCCGCTGGGTAGCGAGAATCAGGTGAATGCCCGCGGCCCGGGCTTTCTGCGCAATACGCGCAATCAGCTCTTCGACCTTCTTGCCGACGATCATCATCATGTCGGCGAATTCGTCCACTACCACGACGATGGTCGGCAGCTTCTTCAGTAACGGCGCTTCATCTTCCATGCTTTCGCGGCGATAAAGTGGATCGGTGAGCGGCGTACCGGCCTCCTCCGCTTCCTTCACCTTGCGGTTGAAGCCCGCCAGGTTACGCACACCCATGGCCGCCATCAGCTTGTAGCGCCGCTCCATCTCCGCGACGCTCCACCGCAGCGCGTTGGCCGCCTCCTTCATGTCGGTCACGACCGGGCACAGCAAGTGCGGAATGCCTTCATAGATCGACAGTTCGAGCATCTTCGGGTCGATCATGATCAGTCGCGCGTCTTCGGGCGTGGACTTGAACAGGATGGACAAAATCATAGCGTTCACACCGACCGACTTGCCCGAACCGGTGGTACCCGCGACCAACAGATGGGGCATCTTCGCCAGGTCGGCGATCACTGGCTTGCCACCGATATCGTGGCCGAGGGCGATGGTGACCGGCGATTTGGCATCGTCATAGGGCGCGGAGGACAGCACTTCCGAGAACCGCACGATCTGACGGTCTTCGTTGGGGATCTCGATGCCCACGGTAGTCTTGCCGGGAATCACCTCAACCACACGAACACTGATTACCGCCAACGAACGCGCCAGGTCCTTGGCCAGGTTGGAGATGCGGCTGACCTTGACCCCGGCGGCCGGCTGGATTTCGAAGCGGGTAATGACCGGCCCCGGATGAACCGACTCGACGATGACCTCGACGCCGAATTCCTTGAGCTTGATTTCCAGCAGCCGCGACATGGCTTCTAGCGATTCGGGCGAGTATTGCTTCTGCTGCTTCTCGGCGACATCCAGCAGTGACAGTGGCGGCACGCTGCCTTCGATCAGCGGGTCGACGAACAGATTGGCCTGCTTTTCCTTCAGGGCGCGCTTGCTTTGCTCGATCGGCTTCGGCGGTGCGGCAGGCGGTATGACCGGTGCCGGGCGCTTATCACGCTCGCTCATGTGCTTGCTCAGCGATTCTTCCCGCTCAAGCAGGCGCTCCTTGACCTTGGCGCGCTCACGACGGTCAGAGAGCGAACCGGCTACCTCGTTGACCACATCGTCGGCTTCGCGCAGCTGCGCGACGATCTGCTTGCGCTCGTTGCGGGCGGACCACCACCGACTGAACAGACTTTGAATCAGCTCGATCAGATCGAGGGTGATCTTGCCGGTCAGATCCATCACTTTGAACCAGGACAGATCAGTGAATACCGTCAGGCCGAACAAGAAGAACGCTAGCAGCAGTAAGGTGCTGCCCTGAACATTGAGCGCAGCCTCCGCGAGCTGGCCAAGGCTTTCGCCTAATGCGCCGCCCGCCGACGCAGGCAGATCGTTGGCGAACTGGAAATGGATATAAGCCAGCGCGGAGCCGGACAGAATCAGAAAAACGAGCCCGATCAATCGCCAAGAGAACAGCCAGCCGTTCCAGGTCCAGGGCTGATGCCGCGCGCGAAATACCTGCCAGGTCTTGATGCCCAGCAACAACGGAAACAAGTAAGCGAAATAGCCGAGCGCCATGAACAATACATCGGCGAACCAGGCCCCGGCGCGGCCGGCAGCGTTCTGGACCTGCTGGACGTTACTCGTATGGGTCCAGCCGGGATCGGCCGGGTCGTAGGTAAGCAACGCCATCCAGAGGTAGGCGCACAGCGCGCCGAGCGCGATCAAGGCACCCTCTTTGAGGCGGTAATTCAACTGTTGTCGCCAGACGGAAGCCGGCGCTGTAGAGGAGGTATTCTTCAAAACGCTTTATTTCCTGCGCCTGCGGCGCGCTCTATGAACCGTAGTCAGCCTGAACTTGGACATTGTACGGGTTTGTCGATTCGATGGCATGCCGGTTCCGCGCCGGCTTGGGCTTTTCTCGATGCTTCGGTGTAGCATAAACGCCAGTTTTTTCAGCGCGGCTCGACTGGAGCACGCTTCTCTAATTGCAACAAAGGCTTATGAGGGCTTTTTATGAATGAAGTCAAGCATTCACGTCTGATCATCCTCGGCTCGGGCCCGGCCGGTTATACCGCCGCGGTATATGCCGCCCGTGCCAACCTGAAGCCGGTCATGATCACTGGTATCCAGCCTGGCGGCCAGCTCACTACCACCACCGAAGTGGACAACTGGCCGGGCGATGTCGAAGGCCTTACCGGTCCGGCATTGATGGAGCGGATGCAGAAGCACGCAGAGCGCTTCGATACCGAAGTGGTCTTCGACCATATCCACACCGCCGAACTGCAGCAGCATCCGTTCATCCTCAAGGGCGACAGCGCCACCTACAGCTGCGATGCGCTGATCATCGCCACCGGCGCCTCAGCTCAGTACCTCGGCCTGCCATCGGAAGAGGCATTTGCCGGGCGCGGCGTTTCAGCTTGTGCTACCTGCGACGGTTTCTTCTACCGCAATCAGGTCGTGGCAGTGATCGGCGGCGGCAATACGGCCGTCGAGGAAGCGCTTTACCTGTCGAACATCGCCAAGGAAGTGCACCTGATCCATCGTCGCGACAAGCTGCGCTCCGAGAAAATTCTGCAGGACAAGATTATGGAAAAGGCGACCAACGGAAATATTCGCTTGCACTGGAACCACACGATGGAAGAAGTGCTGGGCGACGCCAGCGGCGTCACCGGCGTGCGCCTGAAAAGCACCTTGTCGGGTGAAGAACAAAAGCTCGAACTGTCGGGGGTATTCATCGCCATCGGTCACAAGCCGAACACCGATCTATTCCAGGGTCAGCTTGAGATGAAAGACGGCTACCTCAAGATCAAAGGCGGCAGCGAAGGCGATGCTACCTGCACGACGATTCCGGGCGTTTTCGCGGCAGGCGATGTGGCCGATCATGTGTACCGTCAGGCCATTACCTCAGCAGGTGCCGGCTGCATGGCCGCACTCGATGCCGAAAAGTACCTGGATCAGTAACCCACCCTGGGGCGGGCTCCCCGCCCTTTCGTGGCTATCAATATGCTCACCTGGCTGCAGCGCGACGATCTGTCATTTCCTCCGTTAGAGAAGGCCATGCACGAGCCCAACGGATTGCTCGCTGCGGGAGGCGACTTGTCGCCCGAACGCTTGCTAGCAGCCTATCGGCATGGCTGCTTCCCTTGGTATCAGGACGGGCAACCGGTGCTCTGGTGGTCACCCGACCCGCGCACGGTACTTTACCCCGAGGAACTGCATGTCTCGCGCAGTCTGCGCAAGAAGTTGCGGCAAGGCACTTTTAACGTCACTTTTGATCGAGCCTTTCGAGACGTAATCGAAGGCTGCGCCGGCCCTCGCAGCTATAACGACGGGACCTGGATCACCACACCGATGCAGAATGCCTATGTAAAGCTGCATCAGCTGGGCATCGCGCACTCGGTAGAAGTCTGGCAAGACGAACAGCTGGTCGGCGGCCTCTATGGCCTCGCCATGGGTCGACTATTCTTCGGCGAATCGATGTTCAGTCATACGACCGATGCGTCCAAGGCTGGATTCGTGACATTAGTGGAACGTCTCCGAGACTGGGGATTCAAAATGATTGACTGCCAGATGCCGACGCAACACCTGGCCAGTTTCGGCGCGCGAGCCATAGCCCGCCAGGCCTTTGCCGAGACGCTCGCCAAATATCTGGACGAACCCAGTTCAGCCCGATGGGAGCCCTAGTCGACGAAGCCAAGCTGACCTACACTGACTTCAAGATTTATGAGAGCTGACCATGACTTCACTGGCTCGTCTCAAGTTCTACGCCACCCAGCCTCATGCGTGCAGTTACCTGCCCGACGAACAGGCCACCACGCTCTTCCTCGACCCCAGCCAGCCGATGGATGTACAGGTGTACGCCGAACTGTCCGAAATGGGGTTCCGCCGCAGCGGTGATCACCTCTATCGCCCGCATTGCCAGCGCTGCACCGCCTGCATCCCCGCGCGGATACCAGCCGAAGGGCTACAGCTCAATCGTCAGCAAAAACGCATTCTCAAGCGCAACGCCGACCTGACCGTCACCAATGTTCGACCTTCTTTTACCGAAGAGTATTATTCGCTCTACGCCAGCTATATCGAACAGCGCCACGCGGACGGTGACATGTACCCACCGAGCCGGGATCAGTTCCATACCTTCCTGGTCCGCGACCTGCCCTTCTCCCGCTTTTACGAATTCCGCCTTGAAGGTCGTCTGCTCGCTCTCGCGGTGACCGATGTGCTACCCAATGGCCTGTCAGCGGTTTATACGTTCTACGACCCCAACGAGGAGCGCCGCAGCCTCGGCCGCTTCGCCATTCTCTGGCAGGTGGGCGAGGCGGCGCGGCTTGGACTGAAGGCGATCTACCTGGGCTATTGGATCAAGAACTGCCGCAAGATGAACTACAAGACCGAATACCGTCCTATCGAACTACTGGTCAACCAGCGCTGGATTACTCTGAGCTGAGCCCTTGGCTCTCGGAACCCTTTCAGGCACAATACTTGCCGCTTTTACCCGCGCATTCTTCGCGCCGGGTCAATCATTGGACACCGAGGGCTTTACTGAATGTCGAAAGAAGACAGCTTCGAAATGGAAGGTACTGTCGTCGACACCCTGCCTAACACCATGTTTCGCGTGGAGTTGGAAAATGGGCACGTCGTTACTGCGCATATCTCCGGAAAGATGCGCAAGAACTACATCCGGATTCTTACCGGTGATAAGGTTCGTGTAGAACTGACTCCTTACGACTTGAGCAAAGGTCGCATCACTTACCGCGCCCGCTAACAGGACGCGAGAACAAATGCCCGGTAATGACCGGGCTTTTTGTTTGTGCTCGCAGAAACCGAAGCAACCGAACTCTGCTTATCCCTGGATACGGGCAAGATTCGCCAGCGAATTTGCGCCGGCACTGCTGTCACACAGCTATCAAAGAAAACGCCCGGCTATTGCCGGGCGTTTCTGTTTCTGCGCAGTATGCGTTAAGCCAACTCAGCTGACGTTTCAAAGTCGAAGAACGGTTCGCCGTCTCGAATATCAACGTGCACCACACCGCCATGTTCGGCCAGCTCACCGAAGAGAATTTCTTCGGCCAGCGGTCGCTTGATCTTGTCCTGAATCAAACGAGCCATTGGCCGCGCGCCCATCTGGGCATCATAGCCGCGCTCAGCCAGCCAACCGCGCGCCGCATCCGACACTTCGAGCGTGACATGCTTGTCTTCAAGCTGCGTCTGCAACTCGATGAGGAACTTGTCGACGATGCTCTTGATGACTTCGTGGCTCAGGCGACCAAACTGAATAATAGTATCCAGACGATTTCTGAACTCCGGCGTGAAGCTCTTCTTGATCACCTCCATCGCATCCGAGGCGTGATCCTGATGAGTGAAGCCAATCGACGCACGTGCTGCGGTCTCAGCACCCGCATTGGTGGTCATAATCAGAATAACGTTGCGGAAATCCGCCTTGCGGCCGTTGTTATCGGTCAGCGTTCCGTGATCCATCACTTGCAACAGCAGATTGAAGACTTCCGGATGCGCCTTTTCGATTTCATCGAGCAGAAGCACGCAATGCGGCTGTTTGGTAATCGCCTCTGTCAGTAGGCCACCCTGATCGAAACCGACATAGCCCGGTGGCGCACCGATCAGCCGTGACACGGTGTGCCGCTCCATGTACTCGGACATGTCGAACCTCACCAGCTCGATACCCAGCGCCCTCGCCAACTGCCGCGCAGCTTCCGTCTTACCGACGCCCGTGGGGCCTGCAAAGAGGAAGGAGCCTACAGGCTTGTCTGGCGCCTTCAGCCCGGCACGAGACAACTTGATGGCAGTAGCCAGCGAATCGATCGCATCGTCCTGACCGAAAACGGTCAGCTTCAAGTCACGCTGGAGATTGCGCAACAGCTCCTTGTCGGAGGTGCTGACATGCTTGGGCGGGATTCGCGCGATCTTGGCGACGATATCTTCGACCTGCTCAACGTCGATTCGCGCGACGCGCTTATCTTCCGGCTGCAAGCGCTGATAAGCGCCCGCCTCGTCAATTACGTCGATCGCCTTGTCCGGCATGTGCCGGTCATTGATGTAGCGAGAAGCCAGCTCCGCAGCCGCACGGAGTGACTCATCACTGTACTCGATGCTGTGATGCTGCTCGAAGCGCCCTTTGAGACCGCGCAGTATGCCGATGGTGTCCTCGACCGACGGCTCGGAAACGTCGACCTTCTGGAAGCGACGAGCCAGCGCCCGATCTTTCTCGAAAATCCCGCGGAACTCCTGGAAGGTCGTCGATCCGATGCAACGAATCTCACCGGATGACAGCAGTGGCTTGAGCAAGTTGGATGCATCCATCACCCCGCCAGAAGCCGCACCAGCTCCGATAATCGTGTGGATTTCATCGATGAACAGGACCGCCTGGGGACGCTTGCGGAGCTCGTTCAGCAACGCCTTGAAGCGCTTCTCGAAATCACCCCGGTACTTTGTACCAGCCAGCAGGGCCCCGAGGTCCAAAGAATAGACAACGCTGTCCGCGAGCAGATCCGGCACTTGATTGTCGACGATGCGCTTGGCCAGCCCTTCGGCAATTGCGGTTTTACCAACTCCGGCCTCACCAACCAACAGCGGGTTGTTCTTGCGGCGCCTCGCCAGAATCTGGGCGACTCGCTCGACTTCGTGCTCACGCCCGACCAGCGGGTCTATGCGCCCCTGACGAGCCAGGTCATTAAGATTGCTCGCATAAGCATCGAGCGGATTACCAGAGGCGGCGGACTCACCACCCTCCTCGTCCTGCATCTCAGAATCGCCCTCAGAATTGGCATTATTACCCGGCACCTTGGAGATTCCATGGGCGATGTAATTGACAACGTCGATTCGGGCGACATTCTGCTGCTTAAGCAGAAACACCGCCTGGCTTTCCTGTTCGCTGAAGATCGCGACCAGCACGTTCGCGCCAGTAACTTCCCGCTTACCTGAGCTTTGAACATGGAAAACAGCACGCTGAAGCACGCGCTGGAAACCCAGGGTTGGCTGAGTCTCGCGCTCTTCGTCATGCTGGGGAATCAGAGGCGTGGTGGAGTCGATGAACTCCTGTAGGTCATGTCGCAATTTATCGAGGCTGGCCCCACAAGCACGCAAAACCGTTGCGGCTGCTTCATTGTCCAGCAAGGCTAACAGGAGATGCTCGACCGTCATGAATTCATGACGCTTAGTACGAGCCTCCTTGAAAGCCAGATTTAGAGTGACTTCGAGCTCACGGTTCAACATAGCTTTCACCTCTTACCCAGCAGTCGGGGTTAACCGTCCTTCTCGATCTCACAAAGCAACGGATGCTGGCATTCCCTTGCATATTGATTGACCTGCATCGCTTTGGTTTCAGCGACGTCCCGCGTGTAGACACCACAGACGGCCCGCCCTTCGGTATGCACCGCCAGCATTATCTTGGTGGCAAGCTCCCGATTGTGATTGAAAATTCCTTCGAGCACCTCTACGACGAAATCCATCGGCGTGTAGTCATCATTAAACATGACAACTTTGAACATCGGTGGTGCCTTCAGCTGTGGTTTGGCTTCTTCGACGGCCAAGCCGGACGAGTCGTCATCCAATGGCTTGGGACGGTCCTGGTTGAATATTAGTCGAATCTCTGGAGATGCACGCATGCGTATAACGGTTCTAGATCGGGGCGCCGAGGCCGGGTAAGTGGAAAGGCTTCACAGCCACCTGACGAGTCGCCTTGACTATCGGCAAAACGATGATACAAACAGTATGTGCCACAACGGCAACGGGCTGCGCGTGTGGGCCATGAGCTGCATCAGCGCGGAATGAAATGGATGTTACTCCAGTGATGGACTCCTTTGCAGAGGGATAACAGCATGCTAAGCGGTAAGGTCAAGTGGTTCAACAACGCCAAGGGCTATGGGTTCATCGTAGCAGACGGCGGCGATGAGGACCTGTTCGCCCACTACTCTGCCATTCAGATGGAAGGGTACAGAACTCTGAAAGCTGGGCAAGCGGTCATGTTCGACATTCTGCAAGGTCCCAAGGGCCTGCACGCAACCAATATTCGGTCACTGCAGACCACTGCGGAAGTAGTGGCGCCGGCCTCACAAGACTCGACCGTAGACGCCTGATTCAGGCAGCAAAAAGGCCGATCATTGATCGGCCTTTTTGTGTTGCTCCCGCTAGCTACATGCGGGAGATCATGGCATCGCCGAATTCCGAGCAGGACAGCAACGTCGCGCCGTCCAGCAAACGCTCGAAGTCATAGGTCACGGTCTTCGCAGCGATAGCGCTCTCGGTCGACTTAATGATCAGATCCGCAGCCTCTACCCAACCCATGTGGCGCAGCATCATCTCGGCCGAGAGGATCAGCGAACCCGGGTTGACCTTATCCTGACCGGCGTACTTCGGAGCGGTGCCATGGGTCGCTTCGAACATGGCCACGGTGTCGGACAGGTTCGCGCCCGGCGCGATACCGATGCCACCCACCTCTGCAGCCAGCGCATCGGACAGATAATCACCATTGAGGTTGAGCGTAGCGATTACGTCGTACTCGGCCGGACGCAACAGGATTTGCTGCAGCATAGCGTCGGCGATGGTGTCTTTGACGACGATATTCTTGCCGGTCACTGGGTTCTTGAATTGCATCCAGGGGCCGCCATCGAGCAGCTGCGCACCGAACTCATCACGCGCCACCTCGTAGCCCCACTCTTTGAAGGCGCCTTCGGTGAACTTCATGATGTTGCCCTTGTGCACCAGCGTCACCGAGCTGCGATCGTTATCTACCGCGTATTGCAGCGCCTTGCGAACCAGGCGCTTAGTGCCCTCCAGCGAAACCGGTTTGATGCCTATGCCACAGTTTTCGGTGAAGCGGATCTTTTTGACGCCCATTTCCTCGGTGAGGAACTTGATGACTTTCTCCGCCTCCGGGGAACCGGCCTTCCACTCGACACCAGCATAGATGTCTTCCGAATTTTCGCGAAAGATCACCATGTCGACATCGGCGGGCTTCTTCACGGGACTGGGCACGCCAGTGAACCAGCGAACCGGACGCTGACAGACGTAGAGATCGAGCTCCTGACGTAATGCAACGTTCAGCGAGCGGATACCGCCGCCGACTGGCGTGGTCAGCGGGCCCTTGATGGATACCACATAGTCACGCACGGCCTCCAGGGTTTCCTTTGGCAGCCAGGTGTCCTGGTCGTAGACCTGGGTCGCCTTCTCGCCCGCGTAAATTTCCATCCAGGAGATCTTACGCTGACCGCCGTAGGCTTTTTCCACGGCCGCATCGACAACCTTGATCATCACCGGACTGATATCAACCCCAATCCCGTCACCCTCGATGTAAGGGATGATCGGATTGCTGGGAACGGTCAGGGTGTTATCGGCATTGACGGTGATTTTGTCACCGCTGGCAGGCACCTGGATCTTTTGGTATCCCATGCTGGACTCCGTTTCTGTGGTTAAACATTAAACAGTGGTCATCTCCGAAGAGTAACCCAGTTGATTCAGCCGAAACCATATGTGCGTTCGTCTTATGGTCTGGGCATTCTTTGACAACGGGCCGCGGTGATATACTGCTTAGGTGACTAACGAGTCATGAGGGGCCAACCGGTTTCCAACGAGACCTTGCTCCTGAACCCGCCAGGCCGCCAACCGCAGCCAGACGGATCAAACGCTCAACACTCTAGTGGTGCTGTATCCAACATCATCGCGGCGGATCTCGAGACTGGCTCAACAAACGCAGCCAGAGCGCCTACCTGCGCACTTCGGGACTCTGTGCACGCTCAGCAAGAGAGAGTCAACTCTACATGTCCACCCGCTCGAAGATTATCTACACCTTCACCGACGAAGCCCCGGCGCTGGCCACTTATTCGCTTCTGCCTATTGTAGAAGCCTTTGCCGCCTCCGCTGACATCGCCGTCGAAACACGTGACATCTCTCTTGCAGGGCGCATTCTTGCAAGCTTTGCTGATCAACTGGACGCCGATAAGGCAATTGATGATGACCTGGCGAAACTCGCAGAGCTGACCGTTCAGCCAGACGCGAACATCATTAAGCTTCCGAACATCAGCGCCTCGGTTCCTCAGCTCAAGGCCGCCATTGCCGAGCTACAAGCCCTTGGTTACAACATCCCCAACTACCCCGAAGATCCGCAGACCGATGCGGAAAAAGAAGCACGCGCGCGTTACAGCAAGGTCCTCGGCAGCGCCGTGAACCCAGTGTTGCGTGAAGGCAACTCCGACCGACGCGCACCCGCTGCAGTAAAAGCCTTTGCCCGTAAGCATCCGCATTCCATGGGCGAATGGAGCAAGGCCTCACAGTCCCATGCTGACTACATGCGTGGCGGCGACTTCTTCTCCAGCGAACAGTCCATCACCATGGAAAACGCTGGCGACGTTCGCATCGAATTCGTAGGCAAAGACGGTCAAGTCGAGCTCAAGAAGCAAATCGCCCTGCAGCAAGGGGAAGTGCTCGACGGCATGTTTATGAGCTGCAAGAAGCTCCGCGCGTTCTTCGAGGAAACGCTGCAGGATTGCAAGGAGACCGGCGTGATGTGGTCCCTGCACGTAAAAGCCACGATGATGAAAATTTCCCACCCGATCGTATTCGGCCACGCCGTAAGCGTCTATTACAAGGACGTGTTCGACAAGTACGGCGATCTGTTCAAGGAGCTGGGTGTCAACCCGAACAACGGCCTGAGCAGCGTTTACGACAAGATCAAGTCGCTGCCGGATTCCCAGCAGGAAGAAATCCTTCAGGACATCCATGCGTGCTATGCCGGTCGCCCGGAAATGGCGATGGTTGACTCGGTCAAGGGCATCACCAACCTGCACATTCCAAGTGATGTGATTGTCGACGCCTCCATGCCGGCGATGATCCGCAGTTCCGGTCAGATGTGGGGCAAGGACGGCAAGCTCAAGGACACCAAGGCCGTAATGCCGGAAAGCACCTACGCCCGCATCTACCAAGAGATGATCAACTTCTGCAAAACCAATGGTGCCTTTGATCCGACCACCATGGGCAGCGTGCCGAACGTCGGCCTGATGGCGCAGAAGGCTGAAGAATACGGCTCTCACGATAAGACATTCGAAATGGCTGCCGACGGCACCATGCGTGTCGTACTCGCCGACGGCACCGTACTGATGCAGCACGAAGTGGAGAAAGGCGACATCTGGCGCGCCTGTCAGACCAAGGACGCCCCGATTCGTGACTGGGTCAAGCTGGCTGTTACCCGCGCTCGTCAATCGGACACCCCGGCCATTTTCTGGCTTGACCCCGAGCGCGCCCACGATCGTGAGCTTCAGAAGAAGGTCGAAGCCTACCTGCAGGAGCACGACCTGACTGGTCTGGATATCCGCATGATGGGCTACAACGAAGCGATCCGTATCAGCATGGAGCGTCTGATTCGTGGCCAAGACACCATCTCGGTGACCGGCAACGTGCTGCGCGATTACCTGACTGACCTGTTCCCGATCATGGAATTGGGCACGTCGGCGAAAATGCTCTCGATCGTTCCGCTGATGGCCGGCGGTGGCATGTACGAAACCGGTGCCGGTGGCTCAGCACCCAAGCACGTACAGCAGCTGATTGAAGAAAACCATCTGCGCTGGGATTCGCTCGGTGAGTTCCTGGCGCTGGCGGTATCGCTGGAAGAAACCGGGATCAAGACGGAGAACGTCAAAGCCAAGCTGCTCGGCAAAATGCTGGATGCGGCCACCGGCAAACTGCTCGACAACAACAAGTCTCCGTCACGCCGTACCGGCGAGCTGGACAACCGCGGCAGCCACTTCTATCTGGCGCTGTACTGGGCGCAGGAACTGGCAGCACAAACCGAAGACCTGGAGCTTCAGGCTTACTTTGCGCCACTGGCCAAACAGTTGAGCGACAACGAGCAGGTCATCGTCGCTGAGCTTGCCGAGGTTCAGGGCAAGGCGGTGGAGATCGGCGGTTACTACCGCTCCAACTCGGAGTTGACCAGCCAGGTCATGCGTCCGAGCGCGACCTTCAACGCCGCGCTCGCCTCGCTGGCCTGAGTCGTTCGGCGCTGAGTGGCGCTGTTGAATCGAAAACCCCGGCCTGGCGTCGGGGTTTTCTGTTTTCAATCAGGCTGATCGCTATCATCAACCTAGACAGGACAAACCCGAACATGACCTGGCATCCCCGCATTACGGTGGCCACGATCGTCGAAACAGATGGCCGCTTCCTTATGGTTGAAGAATCGAAAGGGGGCCGGCTGGTGCTGAATCAGCCCGCAGGCCATCTCGAACCCGGTGAGACGCTACGCCAGGCGGCTACGCGCGAAACGCTCGAAGAAACGGGATGGAACGTCGAGCTGAGCGGTGTGGTAGGGATCTATCTCTATACCGCACCGAGCAATGGCGTGACCTATCAACGCACCTGCTTCGCAGCCAACGCGGTTCGCCACGACCCACAGCGAAAGCTCGATACGGGCATTGTCGGCACTCGCTGGATGACGCGTGATGAACTGGCGGCCCAGCCGGAACGCTGGCGCAGTGAGCTGATTCTGCGCTGCATTGAGGACTACCTCGCCGGGCCAACCTACGACCTCGCCGTCGTTCGCGACTAATCCGCCTTAACCGCTGACTTGGTCAGCCTGTTAGAATTCGCCTTTTGCAGTCAGCCCTGAGTTTCTATGTCTGATTCAATCTCCGCTGCTCCTGAAAACCTGCGCGTTATCGTCGGTATGTCCGGCGGCGTCGACTCTTCGGTTTCCGCCCTTCTTCTGCTCGAACAGGGATACCAGGTCGAAGGCCTGTTCATGAAGAACTGGGAAGAAGACGACGGCACCGAATACTGCACCGCGCGGGAAGATCTGGCCGATGCTCAGGCCGTCTGCGACCGGATCGGTATAAAACTGCACACCGCAAATTTTGCCGCCGAATACTGGGACAACGTGTTCGAGCACTTTCTTGCCGAGTACAAGGCCGGGCGGACACCGAACCCGGACATCCTCTGTAACCGCGAGATCAAGTTCAAGGCGTTCCTTGACTATGCACTTACGCTTGGCGCGGACATGATCGCGACCGGGCACTACGTGCGCCGCCGCGATATTGACGGGCACAGCGAGTTGCTCAAGGGGCTCGACCCGAACAAGGATCAGAGCTACTTCCTTCACGCGGTTGGCGGTGATCAGCTGAGCAAGACGCTGTTTCCGGTGGGGGAACTGGAAAAGCCGGCCGTCCGGGCACTTGCCGAAAAGCACGGCCTCGCGACCGCGAAGAAGAAGGATTCCACCGGTATCTGCTTCATTGGTGAGCGCCGTTTCAGCGACTTTCTCAAGCAGTATCTGCCGGCCCAGCCGGGTGACATCGAAACGATCGACGGTGAAATCATCGGTCGCCACCACGGCCTCATGTACCACACCATCGGCCAGCGCCAGGGGCTGGGCATCGGCGGGCTCAAGGATGCGAGTGACGAGCCCTGGTACGTATTGAGCAAGGACCTGGAGCGCAACGTGCTGGTCGTCGGGCAGGGCAACGATCACCCCTGGTTGTTCTCCCGCGCCCTGCTCGCTTCGGAGATCTATTGGGTCAACCCGATCGAACTGCCCGAACCTTTACAGCTCACCGCCAAAGTTCGCTATCGTCAGGGTGATCAGACCTGCACGGTGGAGCGGACCGCCAATGGGTATCGGGCTGTATTCGATGAACCTCAACGCGCCGTCACGCCTGGGCAGTCCGTGGTGCTTTACGATGGCGACGTCTGCCTCGGAGGTGGCGTCATCGAGACGGCGGAACCCTGGTTCGCCGGAGTTCGCCCATGACGCCGATACGGGAACAATTGGTAGCGCTCGGCGCGGTATTCGAAGCCGCGACGCTGGTCGACCGAATCGCTCGGACCGGACAGGTCCCAAATGCTGCGCTCGCCAGCATCCTGGGCAGCCTGCTGGTGCGCGAGGACAAGCCCGCATTGGAGATATACGGCGGCGACGACCTGAACCTGCGCGACGGCTATCGAGCCCTGGTCGGCGCACTTGAGCGCGACACCAGCAGCCTGCAGCGCGAGCCGCTGCGCTACGCGCTGGCCATGATAGGGCTGGAGCGCCAGCTGGATAAACGCAGCGACCTGTTGCAGGTGATCGGCACTCGGCTGGACCAGATACAGCAACAAGCAGACCATTTCGGGCTGACCCATGAAAACGTAATCGCCTCCTTTGGCGGCCTGTATCAGGACACCCTGAGCACCTTTCGCCAACGCATCCAGGTGCAAGGCGACATGCGCCACCTTCAACAGACCGACAACGCTGCCAAGATTCGCGCGCTTCTCTTAGCTGGAATTCGCTCCGCGCGACTCTGGCGTCAGCTGGGCGGGCATCGTTGGCAGATGGTTTTCAGCCGTCGCAAAATGCTCGACGCGCTTTACCCCATGCTCCGCTCGGAATAAGCCAGGACGAGGCTATGCGACAACCGTTCTAGCCACGGCGACGGTCATTCCCCCGCTTTCATGTATAATCTGCGCCCTCTTTTCGTTGCCCGACTGTCCGAGAACGCCCTCTATGCAGCTTTCCTCGCTTACCGCGGTTTCCCCTGTCGATGGCCGCTACGCCGGCAAAACCAGCGCTCTGCGCCCAATTTTCAGCGAGTTCGGTCTGATTCGCTGCCGCGTTCAGGTTGAAGTTCGCTGGTTGCAGCGTCTGGCAGCACATGCCGGCGTACCGGAAGTCGCCCCCTTCTCCGACGAGGCGAACGCCCTGCTCGACCAGCTGGCCGAGAACTTCCAGGTTGAGCACGCCGAGCGCGTCAAGGAATTCGAGCGCACCACCAATCACGATGTGAAAGCAGTGGAATACCTACTGAAGGAGCAGGCCAAACAGCTCCCCGAATTGGCTAAAGTCAACGAGTTCATCCACTTCGCCTGCACCAGCGAGGACATCAACAACCTCTCCCATGCGCTGATGCTGCGAGAGGGGCGCGACAACGTACTGCTGCCGCTGATGCGCCAACTCGCAGAAGCCATCCGCACGCTGGCGGTAACCCATGCCGACGTTCCAATGCTGTCACGCACGCATGGTCAGCCCGCCTCACCCACCACCCTTGGCAAAGAACTGGCCAACGTGGTCTACCGCCTCGAGCGTCAGATCGCACAGATCGCCGCCGTCCCCCTGCTGGGCAAGATCAACGGCGCGGTCGGCAACTACAACGCCCACCTGTCTGCCTACCCGAACGTCGACTGGGAAGCCAACGCGCGCGAGTTCATCGAGGGTGATCTCGGTCTGTCGTGGAACCCCTACACCACGCAGATAGAGCCTCACGATTACATCGCAGAGCTGTTCGACGCCGTCGCACGCTTCAACACGATTCTCATCGATTTCGATCGCGACATCTGGGGCTACATTTCGCTGGGCTATTTCAAGCAGCGTACCGTCGCTGGCGAGATCGGCTCTTCGACCATGCCGCACAAGGTCAACCCGATCGACTTTGAAAACTCCGAAGGTAATCTGGGCATCGCCAACGCGCTGCTGCAGCACCTGGCGAGCAAGTTGCCGATCTCCCGCTGGCAACGTGACCTGACCGACTCCACTGTGCTGCGTAACCTCGGCGTCGGCTTTGCGCACAGCGTCATTGCCTACGAGGCGAGCCTCAAGGGCATCGGCAAGCTGGAGCTCAACGAAGCGCGCATAGCCCAGGACCTCGACGCCTGCTGGGAAGTGCTGGCCGAGCCGATCCAGACCGTCATGCGCCGCTACGCCATCGCGAACCCCTACGAGAAGCTCAAGGAGCTCACCCGGGGCAAGGGCATCAGCCCCGAGGCCCTACAGGCGTTCATCGATGGGCTCGAAATACCGGCCGAAGCCAAGGCAGATCTACGCAAACTCACCCCGGCCAGCTACATCGGCAATGCCGCAGCCCAAGCCGCGCGGATCTGAGCGAACCCTCTCTTTGCACGCCCGGCTGTGCCGGGCGTTTTTATTTGCAGCTCTGTAGCAGAGCAAGGTACCTGGCATGACTTCCGATATCCCTTTGCAAATTCTCGGCGGCATCAGCGCGCGCGAGTTCCTGCGCGATTACTGGCAAAAAAAACCGCTTCTGATCCGCCAGGCGATCCCTTCGTTCGAGAGCCCGGTGTCCCCAGACGAGCTGGCCGGCCTTTCGTTGGAAGAAGAAGTCGAGTCGCGCCTGGTCATCGAGCATGGCGAAACCCCATGGGAGTTACGTCGCGGGCCGTTCAGCGAAGATACTTACCAGAACCTGCCAGAGCGCAATTGGACCTTGCTGGTCCAGGCGGTTGACCAGCTGGTTCCGGAAGTTGCTGAGCTTATTGAACACTTTCGCTTCCTACCCAATTGGCGAATCGATGATGTGATGATCAGCTTCGCGGCTTCGGGCGGCGGTGTCGGCCCACATTTCGACAATTACGATGTATTCCTGCTACAGGCCCATGGCCAGCGCCGCTGGCGAGTCGGGCAGATGTGCGACAGCGACAGCCCAGTACTTCAGCACGCCGATCTACGTATCCTCGCGGATTTCCAAGGCACGGATGAATGGGTGCTCGAGCCCGGCGACATGCTCTACCTGCCGCCGCGCCTCGCGCATTTCGGTACGGCCGAAGATGCTTGTATGACCTATTCCCTGGGCTTCCGGGCACCCAGCGCAGCGGAAGTGCTGACCCACTTCACCGATTTTCTCGCGCAGTTCTTGCCCGAGGAGGAGCGTTACAGTGATGGCGACCTGGTCCCGGCTGAAGACCCTCACCAGATTCAAAGCGATGCGCTGGAGCGCCTGCGAGCCATGCTCGCCGAGCATATGGGTGATGAGCGGCTGTTGCTCACATGGTTTGGTCAGTTCATGACCGAACCTCGCTACCCAGAGCGTGTGCAGGGCCCCGAAATTGAAGAGCAGGAGTTGCTCGCTATGCTGAATGATGGCGCCATACTGGTGCGGAACCTGAGCGCCCGACTGGCCTGGAGCGAGGTGGACATCGGCCTGCTGCTGTTTGCCAGTGGTCAAAGTCGACTGCTTCCGAGCCACCTGCGGAATCTTCTGAAGCTGATCTGCTCGGCGGAGGCGCTGCATAAAGAAAACCTTGCTGCCTGGCTGAGCGACGAGGATGGGCGTAATCTGATATGGCAATTGGTCAAACAGGGAAGTCTGGAGTTTGCTGATGAGTGAGATAGAAGTTCGCATCGCCGACTGGCACCAGGACAACGCCGAGCTACGCCGGATTCGTGAAACCGTGTTCATCGCAGAACAGTCGGTCCCCCCTGAACTGGAGTGGGATGCGGACGATGCAGAGGCGGTGCATTTTCTGGCTCTGGAAAGCGGTTATCCAATCGGTACCGCGCGATTGCTCAGCGACGGGCACATCGGACGTGTTTCGGTCCTTCGCGATTGGCGTGGAATGAATGTCGGAGGCGCGTTAATGCAAGCTGTGATCAAAGAAGCCGAACGTCGCGGCCTCAGCGAACAGCGACTCACCGCGCAGGTCCATGCCACCGCGTTCTACGAACGGCTTGGTTTCGAAGTGATCAGCGATGAATTCCTCGAAGCGGGCTTACCTCATGTCGACATGCTTCGAAAGAGCGGCTGATCCCGCATGAACGCCGACGACCCGGATCGTTCGAACATCGCACCTGAGCTGGCGGCGATCGAGTTTCAATCGCCGGGTCGCTTCATAGTCCACAACCCGCCTGCGTCATCGAATCAACCGGATCAGTGGCAGCCCGCACCCTTCGCGCTCGGGACGGCAACGACGATCCAGCGATTCGAATCTCCCGACGATGCTCGCCGGCATGCACTTGCTTTGCTCGGCCAGGCGCAGCGCACTCTGACGCTTTACAGCCCTGACTTCGAGCCCTTGCTGTACAACCACAGCAGCATTCATCAAGCTTGTGTGCGTTTTCTCCTGGCGCACCCGCGCAATCATCTTCGCGTCCTGCTCAAGGACTCCTCTCGAGCAGTCAGGCAGGGTCACCGCCTGCTCAGCCTGGCACGTCGATTGAGTAGCAGCATGCAGATCCGCAAGCTCCACCCTGATTATCCCGCGCAAACATGCGCCTTTCTCGTAGCGGATCGCTGCGGCGTGCTGGTTCGCCCTGAGCCGGATCAGTTCATTGGCTATGCACTTTATCGGGATCCCGGCCGCGCGCGCCAGCTTCAACGACAATTCGACACGGCCTGGGATCACAGCCTGTCCGATCCCGACCTGCGGAGCTTTCTGCTATGAATCGCCGCTTTCTCGCCGCCCTTTCGCTGCTGGCCAGCCTATCGCTTCAAGCTGCGACCGAAGTGATCCCGCTGAACTTCCGCTTGGCCGAAGACGTCCTGCCGATCGCACAATCCGTTGTCGGCGATCAGGGCAAGGTGAACGCCTACGGCAATCAGCTGATCGTCAACGCGCCCTCCTCGGTGATTAGCGAGCTGCGTGATGTGCTGTCGCAGCTGGATAACGAACCCCGAAGGTTGCTCATCAGCATCGATACGCAAAACTCCGCGGCGGGCGGCGAGAGCGGTTACCGCGTCGACGGTTCGATCGGCGTCGGCGATGTCGAGGTCCAAACGGGACGTGGCGAGAAGAACGGTCGTGATCAGGTGCGTATCATCCGGCGCAGCACAACCAGCCAGGGCAGTGGCGTTCAGCAGGTCCAAGCAACAGAAGGATATCCGGCGCTCATTCAGGTGGGTCAGAGCGTGCCGATCACCACCAGCGGCGCCGATAGCTACGGCCAGATTTATCAGCAGACCCAATTTCGCGACATCACCCGCGGATTTTATGCCACGGCGACGGTGCACGGGGATCGCGTACAGGTAACCATCAGCAGCCGTCAGGATCGCATGAGCCCTTCCCGTCCAGACACCATCGATATCCAGGAAACCGATACCCGCGTCAGCGGACGACTCGGAGAATGGATTTCTCTCGGCGGAATCGACGAGAGCGCCATCTCCAATCAGAGCGGGACCCTGCGGCGTTATTCCACACAGGGACGCCAGGACCTTTCGCTACGACTGAAAGTAGACACGCTGAATTAGAAAAGTTCGGCCGTCCTGCGGCTATCTTCAGGATATGTAGTGCCTTCAAAAACGCACTACAAAACATTTGACGAACCTTTTTCGCCAGCGCATTATGGCCCCGCTCCCGCTAACCAGGGGCCCTGGCAAGGGTCCCCGGATCGCACTCAGCCAACCAGCAGAGGCGTTCCGTGACTGTACTGCCCACAAGGTGGACTGACGAGGTTGCGACTGGAACGAGTCGTCCTGAGGGACGGGGAAGCGATTAACGCATCAGCTCGAGACATTTGTACTGCTGAGTCACTCGACGGCCCGTGCCGCTGCGTGCCGGAATGCCACGATCATTCCGCAGCTAGCCGAAGTCCTCTTGCGGTCGTGACTGCACACCCCTCCTCTCCTTGGTTCAATCCTCGTCCCGGTCGGTATTTCGACGCTCTGCCGCGTGTTGTCCGCATGATCAGCGCTAGCACGTAGGTTTCGGTGGGAAAAGTCGGTGCTCAACCAAACACGAATTTTTTGAAGGATTGACCATGTCCGCTTATCAAAACGACATCAAAGCCGTTGCCGCTCTGAAAGAAGTAGCTGGAAGCAGCTGGAGCGCTATCAACCCTGAATCCGTCGCTCGCATGCGTGCTCAGAACCGCTTCAAGACCGGTCTGGAAATCGCTCAGTACACTGCTGACATCATGCGCAAGGACATGGCTGAGTACGACGCCGACTCCTCCGTCTATACCCAGTCGCTGGGTTGCTGGCACGGCTTCATCGGTCAGCAGAAGCTGATTTCGATCAAAAAGCACCTGAAAACCACCAACAAGCGTTATCTCTACCTGTCGGGCTGGATGGTTGCAGCTCTGCGCTCCGAGTTCGGCCCACTGCCGGACCAGTCGATGCATGAAAAAACCGCCGTTTCGGATCTGATCGAGGAGCTGTATACCTTCCTGCGTCAGGCTGACTCGCGCGAACTGGATCTGCTGTTCACCGCCCTGGATGCCGCCCGCGCAGCCGGAGACAGCGCCAAGGCTGCTGAAATCCAGAACCAGATCGATAACTACGAAACTCACATCGTCCCGATCATCGCCGACATCGACGCTGGCTTCGGTAACCCGGAAGCTACCTATCTACTGGCCAAGCGCATGATCGAAGCAGGCGCTTGCTGCATCCAGATCGAGAACCAGGTTTCCGACGAGAAGCAATGCGGCCACCAGGACGGCAAGGTCACCGTTCCTCACGCCGACTTCCTTGCCAAGATCGCCGCCGTTCGCTATGCATTCCTCGAACTGGGCATCGACAACGGCGTGATCGTTGCGCGTACCGACTCTCTGGGCGCCGGCCTGACCAAGCAGATCGCCGTGACCAAAGAGCCGGGCGATTTGGGCGATCTTTACAACTCCTTCTTGGATTGCGAAGAAATCACCGAAGCCGAACTGGACAACGGCGACGTCGTGATCAAGCGCGAAGGCCAACTGCTGCGCCCGAAGCGTCTGCCATCCAACCTGTTCCAGTTCCGCAAAGGCACCGGCGAAGCGCGCTGCGTCCTGGATTGCATCACCTCGCTGCAGAACGGCGCCGACCTGCTGTGGATCGAAACCGAAAAGCCGCACGTTGGCCAAATTGCGGCCATGGTTGACGAGATCCGCAAGGTCATCCCGAATGCCAAACTGGTCTACAACAACAGCCCATCGTTCAACTGGACCCTGAACTTCCGCCAGCAGGTGTTCGACGCGTTCGTTGCCGAAGGCAAGGATGTGTCCGCCTACGATCGCGCCAAGCTGATGAGCGTCGATTATGACGAAACCGAGCTGGCTCAAGTCGCCGACGAGAAGATTCGCACCTTCCAGAAGGACGGCTCCGCTCATGCAGGTATCTTCCACCACCTGATCACTCTGCCGACTTACCACACCGCTGCGCTGTCCACCGACAACCTGGCCAAGGGTTACTTTGCAGAAGAAGGGATGCTTGCTTACGTCAAAGGGGTTCAACGCCAGGAGCTGCGTCAGGGTATCGCCTGCGTCAGGCACCAGAACATGGCTGGCTCCGACATCGGCGACAATCACAAGGAGTACTTCGCTGGCGAAGCTGCTTTGAAGGCAAGTGGCAAAGACAACACCATGAACCAGTTCCACTAAGAATGGTTTCAAAACCGGCTTGCGGTCCAGGTCGGTGATGTAAACGAAACCTCGGCATCCGCCGAGGTTTTTTTTGTTGGCAAATGATCAAACGGACCGCTTGTCGCTGCCTACACGGATTGTCATTAAGCTGTCGCACGCCCCGCCTAGCGTCACAGTTCCGTCGATTATCCAATGGAGCTGCGTCGTGACTGACGATACCCACAATACAATGTTCGGCAATGGCGATGAGTTGCCCAGCAACCGTTCAGCCAACCCTCATATTCAAGATCTCGTCAGCTTGGGGCGACGCAAGGTGCTGGCCGGCGGCGCGGCATTTGGCGCCCTTGCCTTTCTAGGCGGTATCCCTGCGATTGCTGGGGCAGCCGAGCCTACCGGCACTGGTAGTGGATTGCCTTTCCAGCGAGGCACCCGCCTCCCATTCGGTGCGGTGAGCGTAACCAGAGCCGACACTGTCACGGTCCCATCCGGCTATTCCGCGAAAACCTTCATTCCCTGGGGTACGCCTATCTGCGGAAGCTACCCGGCATACCTCGAAGACGCCAGCAACACCGCAGAACAGCAAGCGCAGCAGACCGGTATGCACCATGACGGCATGCATTTCTTCCCCATGGATGCGAAGTTCAAGGGACGCAAGAGCGATCACGGATTGCTCGCGCTGAATCACGAGTATATAAATGCGCCATTGCTACACCGGAACGGCCCCTCCGTGGTTAACAGCAAACGCGTCGACGCCGACGAGGTCAGAAAGGAGATCAACGCTCATGGTGTTTCGATTGTGGAAATTCGTCGCAGCGCCCGTGGCGAATGGGCAGTACTGCCAACAGCTCGTAACAGACGCATCACTGGCGCAACTCCCATGCGGATCGAAGGCCCAGCACGCGGCCATGAGCTGATGAAAACCCGCTATAGCCCAAGCGGAACCTCCACCCGCGGAACGTTGAACAACTGCGCGAATGGCTATACCCCTTGGGGAACTTACCTGACCTGCGAGGAAAACTGGGCTGGCTATTTCGCGAGTCGAGACACCGACCTTCCACGCCACTTGCAGCGCTACGGGCTGCGCTCTACGAGCCGCTATGGCTGGGAGACGATTCAGGGCGACGAATTCCAGCGTTTCGATGCTACAGCATCCGCCGAAGACCCGAGAGCCGACTATCGCAACGAGCCCAACACCTTTGGCTGGATCGTCGAAATCGATCCGTTCGATCCCGACTCGACACCTGTGAAGCATACTGCGCTGGGCCGTTTTGCTCATGAGGGGCTGGTGTTTGCGCCCGCCAAACCTGGCTGGCCAGTCGTATGCTATTCCGGAGACGACTCGCAGAACGAATACATCTATAAGTACGTCAGCCGCGACAGGTACCGCCCTCTGCGCAGCGATAGCCGCCTCCTCGATGAGGGCACGCTGTATGTCGCTCGTTTCAATCCGGACGGCAGCGGTGACTGGCTACCACTGGACGTTGAGGATGCTGGATTCCAGCAGGCGTGTGCCGCGGCCAACGTCGAATTCGCTGACCAGGGTGACGTAATGATCAACACTCGCCTCGCTGCTGATGTCGTCGGGGCGACCAAGATGGATCGCCCCGAATGGGGTGCCGTGCATCCCGACACCGGCGAGGTGTATTTCACGCTGACGAACAATAGCGCTCGAGAGGATGCGGAGGCGGCAAACCCTCGCGCACCGAACCGCTACGGGCACATCATTCGTTGGCGCGAAGCCGGAAGAAACCATATCGGCACGCAGTTCCAGTGGGATCTTTACCTGCTCGCCGGACCACAAAGTGATAGCCGCGATCCACGTGGCGGGCCGCTGAACGAAGATAATATTTTGGCAAGCCCGGACGGACTCTGGTTCGACAATGACGGGCGGCTCTGGATCCAGACCGACATGAGCGGAAGCCAGTTGAGTACCGGACCCTTCGGTAACAATCAAATGTTGGTGTCTGACCCCAGAACAGGCGAAACCAAGCGATTCCTCGTTGGACCAAAGGGGGCCGAAGTAACCGGTATTACCGCGACCCCGGACTTCCGCACCCTATTCGTCAATATTCAACATCCCGGCGAAGGCTCAACATCCACTGACTACACGAGCGTATGGCCCGATGGTCCGGGCCGCCGACCGCGCTCCGCGACGGTAATCATTAGCCGTGATGATGGCGGGCGAGTGCTTTAGCCTGGTGGTGCGTCCGGTACAGCCGGACGCACTAGACCGACGACTTCCCTTCGGCTGTTGTAAACAGACCCCAGGTAGACATGAATAGCGCGGCGATGAGGGGGCCGATCACGAAGCCGTTCAGGCCGAACAGCGCGAGTCCGCCCAACGTTGAGATCAATACCAAGTAATCCGGCATTTTAGTGTCCTTGCCCACGAGAACTGGCCTCAGGATGTTATCAACCAGACCAATCACCAAGATTCCATAAAGCGTAAGGATCACGCTCTGGATGATCATCCCATTCATCAAGAAATAGATCGCTACTGGCGTCCATATCAGCCCTGCACCGATTGCCGGGAGCAGAGATAAGAACGCCATAAGTACACCCCAAAGCAATGCCGCCGGAATCCCCAGAATGGCAAAGATCACTCCACCGAGAACTCCTTGGGTGGCCGCCACCACGATATTGCCTTTTACGGTCGCTCTGACCACTCGCGTGAACTTGCTGAACAGCCGACGTTTCTGATTGTCGCTCAATGGCAGCGCTCGCCTGATTAACGCCACCAGTTCTCGTCCGTCTCGAATGAGAAAGAACAGTAGATACAGCATCACGAAAAAGCTGACGAGGAATTGAAAGGTCCCCTGCCCAAAACTGAATGCTTTGGTCGCAAGAAATTGACTGCCTTCTAGGGCACCGCTTGCAAGGCGTTCCCGGATCTGATCGACGTCGCCAAGGCCAAACCGCTGCAGTTGTAGCTGAAACGACGCGGGCAACAGCTCTTTCGCGTCGCCGACGAAACTACCTATATCGAGCTCACCGCTTTCAATCTGCTTGTAAAGCGAAGAGCCTTCCTGAACCAGCAGACCTGTAATCAGAATGACCGGCAATACTGCAACAATGAGGCACACCAGTAAGGTAACCAGCGCAGTCAGATTTCGTCTGTTACCTAAATAAGGGGAGAGGCGGCTTTGCAGTGGCGCAAAGATGATGGCCAGAATGACGGCCCAGAATACAGCGCCGTAGTACGGGAACAGTATCCAGCCGAACGCAATGCTTACGACAAGTAACAGAGCAAGAAACACTTTTTGCTCAAGGGTCGAGTTCACTATCTGCATCCTATCGCTGCGGCTGTATCTATTAGTCAGCGATTGCCGTAAGGAGTGCTGATTCGAGCGATAGGCAGTGGTGAAAGCGCCGTCTTGGCAACGGCGCATAATCTGAGAGGATTAGCAGTTAGCCCATCGTTACAGGGTCATGGCTGCAATCCAGCCAAATGCCAGGAGCGGCAGGTTGTAATGCAGAAAAGTCGGCACCACGGTGTCCCAGATGTGGTTGTGCTGGCCGTCCGCGTTCAATCCGGCTGTTGGACCCAATGTCGAGTCGGAAGCAGGTGAGCCCGCGTCACCCAGCGCGCCGGCCGTCCCCACCAGGCTGACGATCGCCAATGGACTGAAGCCGAGTTCAAGCCCGAGCGGGACAAAAATCGCCGCGATGATCGGAACCGTTGAAAATGACGACCCGATGCCGATCGTGACTAACAGCCCCACCAGCAACATCATCAAGGCGCCGATGGCCTTGCTGTTGCCGATCCATTCCGCAGACGCGTCGACAAGCGTTTTCACCTCGCCAGTCTCGCGCATCACTTCTGCGAACCCAGCGGCAGCGATCATGATGAAGCCGATCATGGCCATCATTTTCATGCCTTCGGTGAATAGGTCATCCGCCTCCTTCCAGCGCACCACTCCGGAGGCGGAGAAGATAACGAAACCTGTCAGCGCCCCGATAATCATCGAGTCCAACCACAGCTGGACAATGAACGCTGCGGCTACAGCCAAAGCTGCTACCAACAACGTGAGCGGGCTGTAGCTTGCACCGGTAGTTTGCGACTGATCGACTTTGGTCATGTCATAAGCGCGTGGCTTGCGATAGGTAAACATGGCTATCAGCAGGCCTGCCGTCATTCCAAGCGCCGGTATCAGCATGGCCTGGCTGACATTGATTCCGACGATGTCAGCACCGCTCTTGGCAACGTTTGCGAGCAAAATTTCCTTCAGGAAGATGCTCCCGAAGCCAACGGGTAGAAACATATATGGCGTGACCAAACCAAACGCCAATACGCACGCAATCAGTCGTCTGTCGATCTGTAGCTTGCTCAGTACGTACAACAGTGGCGGGACCAGCAGGGGAATGAATGCGATGTGAATCGGAAGAATATTCTGGGATGACACGGCGACCGCAAGCAGCAGCCCGACCATCATCCACTTGACCGATCCGCCAGCTTGGGACTCACGCTTGCCGACCATAGCCAATGCGCGATCGGCCAATGCGTGAGCCAGCCCACTCTTGCCGATCGCTACTGCGAACGCACCAAGCAGGGCGTAGGACAGCGCAACCGTCGCGCCGCCACCAAGCCCTTTATTGAAAGCAGCGAGGCTACCGTCAAGCCCCAACCCGCCCAGAACGCCGCCAGCAATAGCACCGGCAATCAGCGCCACAACAACATGGACCCTGCACAGGCTAAGAATCAGCATAATGCCGACTGCTGCCACTACTGCATTCATCTTGACTCCTCAAAGCGGCGCATGCCGGTAAAAAGCCGCGTACTTTGCCTCAAGCCCACAGGAGTGTCAAAGAGCCATTGCAAGACACCAAACAAGATCTACGCTGATTTCCTTTCGCTGTTATTTAGCTGCGATTTCCGGATACAAAACGATAAGATGCAACGATTCGCTTCACCTTTTGGACGGCTCAATGGAAATATACAAAGAATTTACGTTCGAATCAGCGCACCGCTTGCCACATGTGCCCGAAGGCCATAAATGCGGACGTTTGCATGGCCATTCATTTCGGATCGCGATTTATCTGGAAGGCGAAGTGGATGTGCACACTGGTTGGATTCGAGATTTCGGTGAGATAAAACAGATCTTCAAACCGCTTTACGACCAGCTCGACCATAACTATCTAAACGACCTGCCAGGTCTGGAGAATCCGACCAGCGAGAACCTTGCAAAATGGATCTGGCACAAGCTAAAGCCGCTACTACCGGAGTTGTCGCGGATACGCATCCACGAAACCTGCACAAGTGGCTGTGAGTACCGCGGGATTTAACTGCCTTGTCGAGACGGGTTCTGGATTAGTTGCCAAGTCGTCTGACACTCAAATTTTGGCATCCGATGGTCGAGGCGCCGTTGAGGCGCGATGGCGCTTTGACGTTTACATTAAGACCAGACCCTCTCTCCAGTCACTTCTACAGCCGCAACCTAAGATGTTCGCCTGCTCGCCGGGCTCTACTCCGCTTCTACGGGTAGCTTGAAGAGAGTTGAAAACTTCCGATCCTGACGAGCGACTCGATGACGCATCCTTGGGTTATCAAACCGCTCGAGGCAGTCATCTAGATCCACTCCTGCTTTGTGTCGCGAGTCCGATACGCGCGATTAGCTTGAGCAGGCTGAAGAAGCCTCCACGGGCAGCGTTATCCAGGCGCCGCCAAATACCTTTCCGCGGCCCGGATTGCCGGGCCACCCTGACGCTGCATCGGCCAACCGATTAACTTGCTGTATAGATCAAGCACCACGCTTAGGAATAGCTTGTTCCTAGGGTAGCGATTCCCGTGACATCGGTGACCCATTTCCTCAGGCACGCATTGCCATTAGAAATCGCCGGCAGGCGCCTGTGACTGGGCGGGCGTCTTGCTGCCAAGTCCCAAGAGCCGATCAACTTTTTCGCCACGCAA
>NZ_LGLW01000009.1 GCF_013620795.1 Pseudomonas sp. Q2-TVG4-2
AGGGGGAGCAGATTTCGGTCTGCTCCCCCTTCTTCGTTTTCGCCTACCTGTGTTTTCTTCGGTCAGGCCTTGGCCTCGAGCTGGCTGACCTGCAGGTTGACCCAGTCTTCGGCGCGCTGATTGAGCTCGGCGACCGCCCGCGGTCCTTCGCTTGCGGCGCGCATGGCCGGCCCGATAACCACCCGAATGGTTCCGGGCCGCTTGCCCCAGCCCGACTTCGGCCAGAACATTCCAGCATTGTGCGCAATCGGCAGAACGGGAAGATTGGCATTCACCGCCAACGCCGCGCCGCTGCGGGAAAATTTACCGGTCTGCCCGACCGGTACGCGTGTACCCTCGGGAAAGATCAACACCCAGGCACCCTGTTCCAGCCGCTCTTGGCCCTGCTTGGCGACCTGACGTAATGCCGCCTTGGGGTTGTTGCGATCGATGGCAATCGGCTTGAGCAGCATGATTGCCCAGCCGAAGAACGGCACATGGAGCAGTTCGCGCTTGAGTACCTGGCTCAGCGGTTCGAAGTACGCCGAGAGAAAGAAGGTCTCCCAGGTGCTCTGATGCTTGGACAGAATGACGCAGGGCTTTTCCGGAATGTTCTCCTGACCACTGATCTCATAGCGAAGGCCGACAATGGTTTTCGCCAGCCACACCGCACTGCGACACCAGGTCTGGACCACGAACCGATAACGTTTGCGAAACGACATGAAGGGTGCAAAGACCAAGCTGACCAGGCACCAAGCAAATGCGGTGAACGCCAGAAGCAGGTAGAACAATGCGATGCGTACCGGCAGCAATACGTTCATCCTTTGGCCCCCAGCAGCTGATCGACCACTGTCGCCAGATTATCGAAGACCTGCGTTCCCGGGGGCAGCGTCCCTTCCAGGGTTTTCATGCCTTTCCCTGTACGAACCAGATAAGGCAAACCCCCAAGCCGCATCCCGGCATGCAGATCACGATGGCTATCGCCGACTACCGGCACACCCTTGAGATCTTCCAGATGGAAGTGCTCGGCGATTTTCTGAAACAGCCCGGGCAGCGGCTTGCGGCAGTCGCAGCCATCTTCGGGGCCGTGAGGGCAATGCACGATCAGATCGATGCGGCCACCCTGTTCCATCACCAGCTGCTGCATCTTGAAATGCATGTTGCTGAGGGTGGTCGCGTCGAACATGCCGCGCGCCAGTCCGGACTGGTTGGTGGCGACCGCCACCGTCCAGCCCGCCTTGCTTAGCCGTGCGATGGCCTGTATCGAGCCCGGAATAGGAATCCATTCATCCAGGGTCTTCACATAGGCGTCGGAGTCTTCGTTGATGACGCCGTCGCGGTCGAGCACTATCAGTTTCACTGGCTTAGCCAAGTGCGGAAATATCGGCGACGCCAAGGAACAATCCTCTCAACCGGGCAAGCAAGGCGTAGCGGTTGGCGCGTACCGAAGCGTCTTCGGCATTCACCAGTACCGCCTCGAAGAAGGCATCCACCGGGCCGCGCAAGTGCGCTAGGCGTGCGAGCGCCTCACGGTACTGGCGATCCGCAGCCAGCGGCTGCACGGCCTGTTCGGCCTGTTGCAATGCCGAATACAGAGAGAACTCGGTGGCATTATCGAAGTAACGGGGCTCAACGGTTTCCGGCAGCTTCGCCTCGAACTTGCTCAGCAGATTCGAGACTCGCTTATTAGCCGCCGCCAGGGCCTCAGCTTCAGGCAGATTGCGGAACGCCTGGACGGCCTGTACGCGCTGGTCGAAATCCAGCGCCGAACCCGGCTGCACGGCACGTACTGACAGGTAGGAGGCAACTTCGACGCCCTCGTCCTCGTAGCGAGCCCGTAGGCGATCGAAGATGAAATCCAGCACCTGATCAGCCAGCCCTGCCACCTTGACCTGATTGCCGAACTGGCCGACCGAGAAGCGCACGGCTTCTACCAGATCGAGATCCAGCTGCTTTTCGATGAGGATGCGCAGGATTCCCAGCGCCGCGCGGCGAAGCGCATAGGGGTCCTTGCTGCCAGTCGGAAGCATGCCGATGCCGAAGATGCCGACCAGGGTGTCCAGCTTGTCGGCCACCGCCAGTACGGCACCGGTGTGGGTGCTGGGCAGCTCGGCGCCCGCGCCACGCGGCATGTACTGCTCGTTCAGTGCGAGGGCAACGTCGTTGGGCTCGCCATCGTTCAAGGCGTAGTAATAGCCGGCGATGCCTTGCATCTCTGGGAACTCGCCGACCATCTCGGTGGCCAGGTCGCACTTGCAGAGTAAACCGGCGCGGGCTGCCCACTGCGGGTTGCCTTCGGTGCGCTCAGCGATAAAGGCTGCGAGCCTGGAGACCCGCACTGCCTTGTCGTACACAGTTCCCAGTTGCGCCTGGAAGATCACGTTCTTCAGTCGCTCGTTAAAGCTGTCCAGCTTCTGCTTCTTGTCCTGTTTGAAGAAGAACTCGGCGTCGGTAAGACGCGGGCGCACCACCTTCTCGTTACCCGCAACGATCTGCGCTGGATCCTTGGACTCAATGTTGGCCACGGTGATGAATCGCGGAAGCAGCGTGCCATTGGCATCCAGCAGGCAGAAGTACTTCTGGTTGTCCTGCATGGTGGTAATCAGCGCTTCCTGCGGCACTTCAAGGAAGCGTTCCTCGAAGGAACACACCAGTGGCACCGGCCATTCAACCAGCGCGGTGACTTCGTCGAGCAAAGAAGGCGGCACGATGGCACTGCCATTCTGTTCGCCGGCCAGCTGATCGACACGCTTGGCGATCAGCTCACGGCGCTCGGCGAAATCGGCGATCACGCGGGCGCCACGCAGATCTTCCAGATAGCCCGTCGGCTTGGAAATGCGTACCGGGCCCGGGCTGTGAAAACGATGGCCGCGGGATTCGCGTCCGGCGCGCTGGGTAAGAATGGTGCAGTCGACGACCTGGTCGCCTAGCAGCATCACGAGCCATTGGGTCGGCCGGACGAACTCTTCCTTGCGCGCCGCCCAGCGCATGCGCTTGGGAATCGGCAATTCATTCAGGGAGGTTTCGACGATGCCGGGCAACAATTCGGCGGTCGGCTGGCCGGGGATCGAACGGCTGTACCGGAGTTTCGGGCCGCTACGGTCGATCTCGGCGAGGTCCACACCACACTTGCGGGCAAAGCCCAGCGCGGCTTGGGTCGGTTCGCCTTCGGCATCGAAGGCGGCCTGCAGCGGCGGCCCGTCGAGGTTGATGCTGCGATCGGGCTGCTCGCTGTCGAGCTGCTCGATTAGCACCGCGAGACGCCGCGGTGCGGCAAATGCCTGCACCCGTCCGTGGCTAAGGCCCGCTTCTTTCAAACCTTTTTCGATACCCGAACGGAATGCGTCGGACAGCTTGCCCAGGGCCTTGGGCGGCAGCTCTTCGGTGCCGAGCTCGACCAGGAAATCCAGTGCACTCATTCTGCAGCCTCCAGCTTGGCCAGTACTTCGTCACGCAGGTCAGGGGTTGCCATGGGGAAGCCGAGCTTGGCACGTGCCTGCAGGTAGCTCTGCGCCACCGCACGAGCCAGCGCCCGCACGCGCAGGATGTACTGCTGACGCGCCGTTACCGAGATGGCCCGGCGGGCATCCAGCAGGTTGAAGGTATGCGATGCCTTTAGCACCATTTCATAGGTGGGCAATGGCAGCTCCAGCTCGATTAGCCGGTTGGCTTCGGATTCGTAGAAATCGAAGAGTTCGAACAGCTTGTCGACGTTGGCGTGTTCGAAGTTGTAGGTGGACTGCTCCACCTCGTTCTGATGGAACACGTCGCCATAGGTAACGGTGCCGAACGGGCCATCCGTCCAGATCAAGTCGTAGACCGAGTCGACGCCCTGCAAGTACATCGCCAGACGTTCCAGGCCATAGGTGATCTCGCCGGTGACCGGATAACACTCGATGCCACCGACCTGCTGGAAGTAGGTGAACTGCGTGACTTCCATGCCGTTCAACCACACTTCCCAGCCGAGCCCCCAGGCGCCCAGCGTCGGCGACTCCCAGTTGTCTTCGACGAAACGGACGTCATGGACTGAGGTATCCACGCCGATACGGCGCAGCGACTCGAGGTAAAGGTCTTGGAAGTTGTCCGGGTTGGGTTTGAGTACAACCTGGAACTGGTAATAGTGCTGCAGGCGGTTGGGGTTCTCGCCATAACGGCCATCGGCCGGACGACGCGAGGGCTGCACGTAGGCGGCGTTCCACGTTTCCGGACCGATGGATCGCAGAAACGTGGCAGTGTGGAATGTACCGGCGCCCACTTCCATGTCATAGGGTTGCAGAACGACACAACCCTGCTCCGCCCAATAGCTTTGCAGGGCGAGGATCAGGTCTTGGAAGGTGCGCACGGTAGGCGTAGGCTGGGTCAAAATTTCACCTGTGCTGGCTTCGACAGAAAGCCTCGGAGTATACCCGATAAAGGCCGCAACCCGTGGTGGTGCGTGGCTTCGGGTAAGGCGCCGCGGTCACCACGATCTGGCTCGTCGCCTCCATTAAGGACTGGGAAATGCCGCGTTGTGCCTGGTGCAGTAATGATCCGCTGTACATCGAGTACCACGACAGCGAATGGGGCGTACCTACTCGCGATCCGCAGGTCCTCTTCGAATTCCTGATTCTCGAGGCTTTTCAGGCCGGGCTGTCGTGGATCACTGTGCTGCGCAAGCGAGAGCGTTATCGGCAGGTCCTGTTCGGTTTCGACCCAACGCGTCTGGCGCAAATGAGCGACGCCGAAATCGATGAGCGCATGCTTGATGCGGGCATCATCCGCAACCGGCGAAAACTCGAAGCGGCGCGGCGCAACGCCCAGCTGTGGCTCGAGCTGGAAGACCCGGTTGGCTGGCTGTGGTCATTCGTCGATGGCCAGCCGAAAGTCAACCATTTCGAATCGAGCAGAGAAGTACCTGCGGTGACCCCCGAAGCCGAGGCCATGAGCCGCGCATTGAAGAAAGCCGGCTTCAGCTTTGTCGGCCCGACCATCTGCTACGCCTATATGCAGGCCTGCGGAATGGTGATGGACCACACCATCGATTGCGATCGCTACGCATCGCTCGCCGTCGCAGCATCGCCTAGCGCCGAGAACGCTTCACAAGTAGCCGAGCGCACGAAGCAGTTACACTAGCGCCTTTGATTTTTTCGGGAGAGATCCTTGGACAAGTTCAAAGGTGCGCTGGTGGTTGGCTTCTTGCGCCTGTTCGCTCTGTTGCCCTGGCGCGCGGTGCAGGGAATGGGCAGCTTCATTGGCTGGTTGATGTGGAAAATGCCCAACCGTTCGCGCGAGGTCGCCCGGACCAATCTGGCCAAGTGCTTTCCCGCGCTTGACGATGCCGAGCGGGAACAGCTTCTGAGGCAAAGCCTGCAACAGATCGGTAAGACCTTCACCGAGAGCGCCTGCGCCTGGATCTGGCCCGCAGATAAGACCTTGCGTTTGGTTAAGCAGATCGAAGGGCTTGATGTGCTGGAACAGGCTTTGGCCTCCGGCAAGGGGGTCGTCGGCATCACCAGTCATCTCGGTAACTGGGAAGTGCTCAATCATTTTTATTGCGCACAGTGCAAGCCGATCATTTTCTATCGCCCGCCGAAGCTCAAGGCCGTGGATGATCTGCTGCAGCGCCAGCGTGTACAGCTGGGCAACAAGGTTGCGCCATCAACCCGCGAAGGCATCATCAGCGTCATCAAAGAAGTCCGTAAAGGCGGCGCCGTGGGGATACCGGCGGACCCCGAGCCCAGTGAAGGCGCCGGCGTGTTCGTGCCTTTTCTCGGTACCCAGGCACTGACCAGCAAGTTCGTACCCGGCATGCTCACCGGCGGCAAGGCGGTCGGGGTATTCCTCCACGCGTTGCGTCTGGAGGACGGGTCAGGCTACAAGGTGATCCTTGAAGCGGCACCGCCGGCGATGTACGACGAGGACGTCGAGGTCGCGGTCGCGGCCATGAGCGGTGTCATCGAGCGTTACGTGCGCACCTGGCCGAGCCAGTACATGTGGACCATGAAACGTTTCAAGAAGCGCCCGGCCGACGAAGACCGCTGGTACTGACAACATTACGAAGACAACAGGAACGTCAGATGGCAAACCAGCGGCAGCACGCGCGTGCACCCATGAAGTGCCGTATACGCATCACCCATGAGTCATTTGGCGAAGTGTTCGCTTACACACGCGATCTGTCCGATGGCGGTGTCTACGTCAAGCATCCGCAGCTGGCCGAACTGCAGCTGGGGGCGATTGTTAGTGGCCAAGTTCAGGATTTGCCGATGCCGGCACCTGTGTTGCAGATGGAAGTGATGCGCGTCGATGCCGAGGGGATCGGCTTGCGCTTCGTTCAGAGCAGCTAGGCCAGTTCGCTGCGTGACTACAACCGCAGCTAGGCGTCGGCCTGTTTGTTCAGCTTGCGCAGAAACACAGTCATTTCCTTCTCCGCCTGCTTGTCGCCGTGCGCTTGCGCGGCGGCGAGACCCTGCTCCCAGGCTTGGCGCGCTCCTTCGTTGTCGCCGCTGGCCTGCAGTGCCTTGCCGAGCAGCTTCCAGGCTGCGGAATACTTGGGATCAAGCTCGACGCAGCGCTGCAGGTGGGTGGCAGCCTGAGGTGCGTCGCCCGCATCCAGATAGCCCTTGCCGAGTCCGAAGCGCAGCATGGAGTTGTCTATGCCTTTGGCCAGCATGTTTTCCAACGATTGGAGCATTGCTCTTCCCCTTCGACGGCGAGTTCGCCAGGGCCGGTGCAAACCATAGCTAGGCCGGCCGTGGTGCAGCGAGGCGTCTAGCTTGCCTGAGTTACCGCACTGAGAAATTCCTGTGTGCGCGTTTCCTGAGGATTGCCGAACAGTTCGTCCGGCGTACCCATTTCATGGATACGGCCCTCGTTGAAGAAGCATACGCGGTCGGCGAACTCACGGGCGAACCCCATCTGGTGCGTGACCATCAGCATGGTCAGGCTGTGCTCCTCGCCCAGCCGACGAATGACGTTGAGCACTTCACCACAGAGTTCCGGGTCGAGCGCCGAGGTTACCTCGTCGAACAGCATCACCTTGGGTCGCATGGCCATGGCACGGGCAATGGCGACCCGTTGCTGTTGGCCGCCGGAGAGCTGCGATGGGTAATGGTCGAGCTTGTCTTCCAATCCCACCATCGCCAACAGCTCCTCGGCGCGTTCGCGCGCGTCCCTCTTCGGCATCCCCAGCACCTGCATAGGCGCTTCCATCACATTTTGCCGGGTGCTCATGTGCGGGAACAGGTTGAAGCTCTGAAACACCATGCCGACCTTTCCACGAACCCGGCGCAAATGCCGTGAATTGGCCCGGACCAGCTTGCCGTTGGCATCGGGCATATGGGTCAGCGGTTCGTCATCGACCATGATCACGCCTTCGTCGATTTCTTCCAGGGTCATCAGTGCCCGTAGCAGCGTCGATTTACCCGAGCCGCTGGGGCCGATGATGGCAACCTTTTCGCCCGCTCGAACGTCGAGGTCGAGATGGTTGAGTACGGTCAGATCACCGTATCGTTTGGTCACGTCGCAAAACCGCACCATGAGCTCCGGCTCGTTGGCAGTGCTGGTTGCGTTCGGGGTTTCGCCGGCAGGCATCGGTGCGCTCATCGGGCTAGCTCCATACGGTTTTCCAGACGGCGCACGAACCAGGCGAGGCCGAGACTGAGAAGAAGGAAAAAAAGGCCGACCATGGTGATCGGTTCCAGATAGCGGAAGTGCTCCGAGCCGATGTTCTTGGCGCGTTGCATGATCTCCACCACGGTAATCGCCGACAGCACCGGCGTGTCCTTGAGCATCGAAATCAGATAATTGCCCAGCGCCGGCAATATCGGTCGCAACGCCTGCGGCAGGATCACTTTGCGGTAGGCGTTCAGCGGCTTCATGTTCAATGCCGTGACTGCCTCCCACTGCGAGCGAGGCACTGCATCGAGCCCGGCGCGATAGACCTCCGCGGTATAGCAGGCGTAGTGCAGCGCGATGCCGATGATGCCGGCTTGCAGTGCCGAGAGATTCAAGCCGTAGTTGGGTAGCACGAAGAACAGGAAATACACCTGTATCAGCAACGGTGTGCTGCGGATGAATTCGATCAGTCCGGTCATCGGCCACGACAGCCAGCGGAAGCGGCTGCGTCGTCCTACGGCGAGAAACAGGCCCAGGACGATGGCGATAGAGAAGCCGGCGATGGTGATACCGATGGTTTTCAGCGAGGCATCGAGCAGTCTGGGCAGTATCTCCCAGGCGAATTGCCAGTCGAAGAAGTTCATGACAGGCCTCCCCGCATACGCCCGCGAGCCAAGCGCCGTTCAAGCGTGCGCATAGAGAAGTTGATGATCTGTGCAAGAACGAAATAGATCACCAGCGCAAGGCCAAAGATCTCCAGGGTCATCAGGGTGGCCTGGTCCAGCTGGCGCGCTCGGAAAGCCAGGTCGGACAGCGTGATCAACGAAACCAGTGAGGTATTTTTCAGCAGTTCGATCAACAGGTTGGTGCCCGGCGGGATCGCCGCCAGCAGGGCCTGGGGCAAGATGACCCGGCGTAGGCGCTGCCAGGCGGTCATGTTCAACGCCTGGCACGCCTCGTACTGCCCTTCATGCACCGACCGTATGGCGCCGCGCAGCACCTCGGCACCGTAGGAACCGATATTCAGGCCCAAGCCGATTACTGCAACGTTGAAGGCGCTCATGGCGATGTTGAACGGCGGCATTGGCAGGACGAAGTAGAGCCAGAACAGCTGTACCAGCAGCGAGCTGCCACGGAACACCTCGATATAGACAATCGCCAGCCATCGCAACGGCGCAATCGGCGAGAGCCGTCCCAAGGCGCCGATCAGCGCGGCAACGATGGCCAGCATGGAGCCCCAAAAGGTGATCTGTACGGTCACCCAGGCGCCTTGCAGCAAGAGGGGAAGTAGTTCGTTCATGGTCGATTTCCGGTTGGCTCCAGGGGGGCGGAGCTGAGATCGCAGGCCGCCCGGCGCGATTGCCTGCGTGAGGGCTGCGGTCCGGTTGCTGCGGTACCGTCTCGTTTCCGAAGACAGGGTGCAGCCAGCCGTGGGCCGGCGCATCGCGATGCAGCGATGTGGCCGGGCGGAGGCGGAGGATCTATCGAGAGGTTATTCACTTAGAGCCCGGCGCGGCACCAGACTGGCCGCGCCGGTTCCATTCAGGCGCTGCAGAGTTCCTCGGCAGTCTTGTCAGTGATGTTCGAACGATCGAAGCCGAAAGGTTCGACCGTCTTCAGATGCTCGTCGCTGCCAAGCCACTCCTTCAGTTCCGCATTGACGGCGTCGCGCAGTGCCTTGTCTTCTGGACGGAATGCCAGGGCGCCATAGCCGGTGTTGGCCGGGTCGTCCTTGAAGTCGTCGGTCGCCTCGACCTGATCGCCAGCCTTCTCGGCCAGGCCTCTCATGGTCAGTTGAGTGCCGACTGCGGCATCGGCCCGGCCGGTACGCACGGCTTGCAGTTGCGAGGTGGTGTCAGGCACCTGAACGATTTGGGAGTCCTTGATACCGGCGTTGCGGGCATAGTTCAGGTTGACGGTGCCGGACATGATCGCCAGCTTGATGCTTTCATCCTTAGCGATATCTGCGTAGCTGCTCAGTTGCTTGGGGTTGCCGGCCTTGACCAGTAGGGTGTCCTGCAACTGGTAGTGCGGATCGGTGAAGATCACTTGCTGGCAGCGCTCTGGGGTGATGTACATGCCGGCGGCGATCAGATCGAAACGGCTGGCGCGCAGACCGGGAATCAGCGAACCCCACTCGGTAAGGACGGGTTTGATGGTTTCGATGCCCATCCGCTGGAATATTTTTTCAACGATCTCCGGCGATTCTCCCGTGACGCTGCCATCGGTGGCGGTATAGGCGAAGGGGGTTTCGTTGGCATAGCCGATGCGGACGCTACTGCTGTCCTTGATGTTATCGAGGGTGTCTGCGTGGGCCAGACTACCTACGGAAAGGCCGGCCAGAGCGGTGCAGGCCAGCATGAGCTTGCCAAAGTGAAGGGGACGTGCGCGACTCATTGTGAGTACTCCTGTGCTGTTATGGTTCGCAGGCGGGCTGCGTTTATAGGAGAGAGCATCAGGACAGGGCATTCCCTGCCACAGCGCGGTTTTTGACTGCTTCTAGAAAGAAACGTGCGCCGCGTTTCGCCAAACGAGGATACAAAAGCTGTTTTCCAGCGGGGATTGCACTAGGACAATTGCATGACATTGCGCTTCAGTTGATCCTGTCGCCTCGACTGAGGTGATTGTTATGCACAACTGGAAACAGGCCCTGCTCGCCGCTGGCAGTGGTGCGTCGAAATACAAACTGCTGGTGACCGCCGTCGCGACCGACATCGAGAAAGGCAGACTTCAGGATGGCCAGCGCCTGCCGCCGCAGCGGTTGTTGGCCGACCAACTCGATGTCAGCGTGCAAACGGTGACCAATGCCTACAAGGAGCTGGAGCGCCAGGGCTGGGTGCGGTGCGAAGTCGGACGTGGCAGCTTCGTCAGCCGGCGCATCAGCGAGCGCGTCGCCAGCTCGATGCTCGACCGGGGTGAAAATTCGCTGCTGGACTTCTCTACGGCACGCATCATCCGCACCGAGACCCATGACCGCTTCTGGCGACAGACCTGCGAAGAGCTGGCCGCCGAGCATGAGCAACCGTGGATTCACGCCTGCCGACCGATCGCCGGCTTCGAGCACCATCGCGAGGTTGGGGTGCAATGGCTCGCCGGTCTCGGCCTGACGGTAGAGCTGCAGGATCTGCTGCTGACCAACGGGACCTCGCACGCAGTTTTCCTTGCGCTCGCCTCCCTGGCTGGGCCGGATGATCTGGTGCTCTGTGAAAACTGTACCGACCATGGGGTGATCGGCACCGCCCAGGTGCTCGGCTTCACGTTGCAAGGGGTAGAGACCGATCGCTACGGCCTGGACCCAGAGCATTTCGAGGACCTCTGTGGCAACGAGCGGGTCACCGCACTGGTCTGCACCCCGAACCTTAACAACCCCACCAGCAGCGTGATGCCGGAGGCTCGCCGCCGCGAGATCGCCGAGATCGCTCGACGCTATGGTGTTTACGTAATCGAGGATGATGTCTACGGACCGCTGCTCGGGGATCGCCGCGAAGCGCTGCCGATCAGCCATTACCTGCCGGAGCTGTCGTTCTATTGCACCAGCCTGACCAAGTCGGTGCTCACCGGTCTGCGCCTGGGGTACCTGGCGATGCCGCGGCGACTGGCGCTGCGTACCGAGAGCATACTGCGTGTGAACAGCTGGATGGCCGCGCCGCTGCTCGGGGAAATCGCCACACGCTGGATCGAGCATGGCCAGGCGGACGAACTGGTGCGCCTGCAGCGCGAATTGATTGCCGTCCGCCAGGCGGCAGTCAGCGATGAACTGGGCGATTATTTACGCGGCAGTCATCCGCTATCGCTCAGCGCCTGGTTGAACGTCCCGGAACATTGGGAGCTGGATGCGCTGCAGCGCGAGCTGCGCCGGCGCGGAGTCGCCTTGACTCTGCCGGACCCTTTTCTCCCGCCAGGCACTCGCCGCCCCAGGGCGATGCGTCTCTGCGTTGGCGCCGAATGCGACGACGTACGGCTGCGCGAAGGGCTGTCGAGCGTTCGCGAAGTGTTCGAGCAGTACCCGGAAATCCATGAGTTTCGCGGTGCCCGTTGAAACGCGCTCAACGGAACACTTCTGCGGCATTGTCTGATTGCCGGAAGTCCCGAAAACGGGGCACTGCGGCGATTGGCGCGGAACAATATAGGGCTTGAAAAAAATAGCGTCCTAGTACATTCAGCTGCGGAATTCGGCGCTCCTACACTCGGCAACATTCACCATCGGGATGTTCGCCATGCAGCCGATTGTTCTTGACCAGCTTTTCGAGGCCCGCAGGTCCATTCGCAGCCTCGTTCGGGAAACGCCCCTGGAGCGGTCGGCGTCGCTCAGTCAGCTGGTCGGCGTGCCGGTGTGGTTGAAGCTGGAGTCGCAGCAGGCGACCGGCAGCTTCAAGCTGCGCGGGGCCAGTCATGCAGTGGCGCAACTGTCGGACGCGCAGAAACGCCTCGGTGTGGTGACCGCGTCCACTGGCAATCATGGCCGGGCGCTCGCCTTTGCCGCGGCGCAGCAGGGGGTCAGGGCGATCGTCTGCCTGTCGCAGCTGGTGCCGCCGAACAAGGTGCAAGCGATCCGTGAACTCGGCGCCGAGGTAGTTATCGTCGGTCACAGCCAGGACGACGCTCAGATCGAGGCAGGACGCATCGCCCGAAAGCAGGGTGCTGCCTTCATTCCGCCCTTCGACCATCCGCATATCATCGCCGGCCAGGGCACGCTCGGTCTGGAAATCCTCGAACAGTGCCCCGAAGTCGCTGAAGTGCTGGTGCCGCTGTCCGGCGGCGGGTTGTTTGCCGGCGTCGCGCTGGGTCTCAAACACCAACGCTCGGCGATCCGCGTCCACGGCATCAGCATGCGCCGCGGTGCGGCGATGCACGCGAGCCTGGAGGTCGGTCACCCGGTGGAAGTAGAGGAGCGTGCGAGCCTGGCCGATTCGCTTGGCGGTGGCATCGGGCTGAACAATCGCTACACCTTTGGCCTCGTTCGTGAGCTGGCCGACCAGATCCACCTGCTCGACGAGCCGGCCATCGCGGCGGGCATTCGTCATGCCTACCACGAGGAGCGGCTGGTGCTCGAAGGCGCCGCCGTGGTGGGCATCGCCGCCCTGCTCGAGCGAATGATCGAGCCTCGCGGGCCGGTGGTCGTGGTGGTCAGCGGCCGAAACGTCGACACCGCGCAGCACCTGCGGGTGCTCAACGGCGCCAGCGAATAGACAACCCAACCCAGTCAACCCCGTTACCGGTGCGTCCGGTGCATCACCGATGGAGATCAACATGGCCGAGACCATCCTGCTCAGCGAAACCGATCTCCGCGCCTGCCTGGCCCTCGATCCGGCCAGCCTCGACGCGGTCGAACACGCTTTCCGCCTGCTCGCCACCGAGGCGGTGGCGATGCCGCCGATCCTGCGCCTGGATATCCCCGAGCACAACGGCGAGGTCGACGTGAAGACCGCCTACCTGCCGGGTTTGCCGCGCTTCGCCATCAAAGTCAGTCCGGGGTTCTTCGACAACCCGGCACTCGGTTTGCCGAGCCTCAACGGGCTGATGATGCTGTTCTCGACGCGCACCGGATTGCTCGATGCCCTGCTGCTGGACAACGGCTTTCTTACTGCGGTGCGCACGGCTGCTGCCGGTGCGGTGGCGGCCAAATGGCTGAGCCGTGGGAACGCCAGCCGCGTCGCGATCTTCGGCGCCGGGGAGCAAGCGCGTCTGCAGTTGGCGGCCTTGCGGCTGGTGCGCGACATCCGCGAGGTGCGCATCTGGGCCCGCGATCCGGCGAAGGCGACCGTCTTCGCCGGCGAGCTGCAGGGCGTAGACGTTCGGCTCATGGACAGCCTCGACGCCGCCATGGACGGCATCGACATCGCCATTACCACCACCCCCAGCCGTACGCCTTTGATCCAGGCGCATCATTTGCAGCCGGGCTTGCACATCACAGCCATGGGCTCGGACGCCGAGCACAAGAACGAGATCGCCGCCGACGCCCTGGCTGCCTGCGATCTCTATGTTGCCGACCGGCTCAGCCAGACCCGGATTCTCGGTGAGCTTCACCACGCACTGGCAGCTGGCGCGGTGGACGACTCATCTTCCTTCGCCGAACTCGGCCAGGTGATCGCCGGGCATCACCCCGGCCGCACCTCGGCCGACCAGGTCACGCTCTGCGACCTGACCGGCACCGGCGCGCAGGACACTGCCATCGCCAGCTTCGCCTTCGACCGAGCCCGCGCGACGGGCAGGGGTTTCGTCTTCAACCCCTGATCTTCAGACGCGAGCCTACTCGTGCTCGGGCCACACGCCCCAGTTCGCGAGCCAGCTCGCCCCTGCAGAGCAAAAGCGGTCCATCCACGAGGGCAAAGAAGATGTCCGAGATCGTCGTTAATCTCCCGTTCAGCCGGGAGGAATATGCGTTGCGTATCGCCAAGGTTCGACAGGCCATGGCTGCCCGCGGCATCGAGCTGCTGGTCGTCACCGACCCGTCGAACATGGCTTGGTTGACCGGCTATGACGGCTGGTCGTTCTACGTGCATCAGTGCGTATTGCTGACGCTCGAGGGTGATCCGCTCTGGTTCGGCCGTAGTCAGGACGCCAATGGTGCGCGCCGCACGGTTTACATGGGCGACGACGATATCGTCGGCTACCCGGATCACTACGTGCAGTCCAGCGTACGGCATCCAATGGACTATCTTTCCAGCGAGGTGATCGCTGCGCGCGGATGGGACCGTCTGGCGATCGGTGTGGAGATGGATAACTACTACTTCAGCGCCGCGGCCTTCCGCTCGCTGCAGCTGCATCTGCCGCGCACGCGTTTCCTCGACGCCACCGTGCTGGTCAATTGGCAGCGCGCGGTGAAATCGCCACAGGAAATCGAATACATGCGCATCGCTGCACGTATCGTCCAGCGCATGCACGAGGCGATCTTTGAGCGCATCGAACCGGGTCTGCGCAAGAACGAGCTGGTCGCGGACATCTATCGCGCCGGGATCCTTGGGGTCGAAGGCCATGGCGGCGACTATCCGGCCGTCGTGCCGTTGCTGCCGACCGGCGCCGATGCCAGCGCGCCGCACCTGACCTGGAACGACAACCCGTTCCGGCTGGGTGCGGGCACCTTCTTCGAGATTGCCGGTTGCTATAAGCGCTACCACTGTCCGCTGTCGCGCACCATTTATCTGGGCAAGCCGCCAGCACACTTCCTCGAAGCCGAGCAGGCGGTAGTCGAAGGCATCTCGGCGGGCCTCGCCGTAGCGCGTCCAGGCAATACCGCCGGCGACATCGCCCGGGCCTTTTGCAAGGTGCTGGATAAGTTCGATATCCAGAAGGACAGCCGCTGCGGTTACCCGATCGGCATCAGCTATCCGCCGGACTGGGGCGAGCGGACCATGAGCCTGCGTCCCAGCGACGATAGCGTGCTGGAGCCGGGCATGACCTTCCACTTCATACCTGGGCTGTGGATGGACGACTGGGGGCTGGAAATCACCGAGAGCATCCTGATCACCGAGAGCGGGATGGAAACCTTCTGCGACTTGCCGCGCAAGCTTTACGTCAAGGACTGAACCATGACTGAAACCTCGCTGCGCAACCCCATCAGCCCCACTGTCGACTTCGAGCGCGACGGTGTGCAGCACGGCTATCTGCGCCTGCCCCACTCCCGCGACGACTCGGCGTGGGGCGCGGTGATGATCCCGATCACCGTGGTAAAGAATGGCGCGGGGTCCACTGCGCTGTTCTCCGGTGGCAACCACGGCGATGAATACGAGGGCCCGCTGGCGCTGAGCAAGCTAGCCGGCGGCCTTGACCCGGCGCGTGTGCATGGGCGGGTGATCATCATCCCATTCATGAACGCCCCGGCGGTGTGGGCCGGCACCCGCACCTCGCCGATTGACCACGGCAACCTGAACCGCAGCTTTCCCGGTCGGCCCGACGGTACGGTGACGCAGAAGATCGCCGACTACTTCCAGCGCAGCCTGCTGCCACTGGCCGACCTGGTGCTGGATATCCATTCCGGTGGAAAGACGCTCGACTTCCTGCCGTTCGCGGCCTGCCATGTGCTGGCCGACAAGGCTCAGCAGGCACGCTGCGAGGCGGGCATGCGTGCCTTCGCGGCGCCCTTCTGCATGCGCATGCTGGAGCAGGACGCGCTAGGCATGTACGACACCGCGGCAGAAGCGCAGGGCAAGGTATTTGTCACCACCGAACTCGGTGGCGGCGGCTCCATCAGCGCCAGGAGCCTGGCCATCGCCGAGCGTGGCGTGCGCAATCTGCTGATCCATTTCGATCTGCTTGAGGGTGAAACCGAGCCGGCCGAGTCGGTGATGCTGGACATGCCGGATGGCGATTGCTACCTGTGCAGCGAGAGCGACGGTCTGCTCGAGCTGTGCAAGGATCTGGGGGAGACCGTGCAAGAAGGTGAGCTGGTAGCGCGGGTGCATGATGCCCGCCGCACCGGCGTGGTGCCGGTGGATTACCGGGCACGGCGCGGCGGCCTGCTCAGCGCCCGGCACTTTCCAGGACGGGTGCAGAGTGGCGATACGCTGGCGGTAATCGCCGAGGTGGTACGGTGACGCTAATTGCGCGACGGGGCGTCGTCTACCCTTCAGGTGCCCTCGCCCGATGCGCGGAAAGGCAATCTGCGCCCCGGGGCGTTCCGGCTGGTAGGGGGAATCATGCTCAAGCTCGATCGCTATGACCTGAAGATCCTGCATATCCTGTCCAAGGACGGGCGGATCACCAAGTCGGCTCTGGCTGAGGCCATCAACCTGTCGGTGACCCCGGCCTGGGAGCGCGTGCGCAAGCTCGAAGCCGTCGGGCTGGTGCACGGCTATCGAGCGCTGATCGACTGGGGCGCGCTGTTCCGCACCCAGCAGGTGCTGGTGGAAATCAGCCTGGCGCGGCACACCGCGCAGGATATGCGACGCTTCGAACAGCGGCTGGCCGAAGCGCCGGAGGTTGCCTTCTGCTATGCCACCGGTGGCGGCGTCGACTACATCGCGATGATCCGTGCGCGCGACATCGATCACTACCAGCGCTTCATCGATACGCTGTTGATGGAAGATCTGGGCATCGAGCGCTACTACACCTACATCGTCACGAAAAGCGTCAAGCGCGACGAAGGTGGCGCTCCGGCAACGCTTGACGATGAGCTATTTCCAGCCTCGCGAACCGAGGCGTTCTGACCGACGCGGCTATACCCTCGCCCGGATTGGCACTAGAATGCGCGCCGCCTCGGCCATATCGGTCGGCAAATGGGTTCCCTCACCCCATCACTTTCAAAAAGGACATGCCGTGCTGCAGATCCCTTCGTCGGTCCGCCGGGCCACCCTGGCTGGGCTGATCGCCTTTCACATCCTCATTATCATCGCCAGCAACTACCTGGTGCAGCTGCCGATCACCCTGTTCGGCTGGCACACCACGTGGGGTGCATTCAGCTTCCCATTCATCTTCCTGGCTACCGACCTGACCGTGCGCCTGCTCGGCAAGGGCCCGGCGCGGCGGGTAATCGCCCAGGTCATGCTTCCGGCGCTGGTGGCCTCCTATGTGGTCTCGGTGTTGTTCCACCAGGGCGCGTTCAGTGGCGTCGCGGCGCTGGGCGAGTTCAATCTATTCGTGTTCCGCATCGCCATCGCTAGCTTCCTCGCTTATGTCTTCGGTCAGATCCTCGACATCCAGGTGTTCGATCGGTTGCGCCGCTTGCGCCATTGGTGGGTTGCGCCCAGCGCCTCCACCGTGTTCGGCAATCTGCTGGACACCTTTGTGTTCTTCTCTATCGCCTTCTGGCACAGCGATGATCCGTTCATGGCGGCGAACTGGGTGGAGATTGCCAGCGTCGATTACGTGATCAAGCTGGCCATCAGCCTGGCGCTGTTCGTGCCGCTCTACGGCATGCTGCTCAACGCCATCGTGCGCATGCTGCCGCAGCAGAAGACCGCCACGGCGTAAACGCAAGAGACGGCAACAGCGTCGGAAGCGCCGTCTCGCGACTCCTCTGCGTCGGGTGGAAACGGCGCAGCCTTTTCCACCGCCAGCACGCGGAAAGCCGGCAAAGGCCCGGTGAATATCCACCGCTACCAGCCCCGCGCGCTTTTCTTGTTTTCCCGCCGCCGAACAGAAAGATTCACCTTCCAATCGGGGCGCTACGGAAAAAAGACCAAGCCGCCCTTCCCTAACATGTCTCCCATGCCACTCGGCCCGGAGACATTGCCATGCCGCTCAACCATCCCCTGCTGTTCAAATCCCTTTGCTACGTAGACGGACAATGGGTTCACAGCCGTAGCGGCGCCAGCATCGCCGTGCAGAACCCCGCCACTCGAGCCGAAATCGCCCACGTGCCGATGCTCGAACGGGAGCAGATCATCGCCGCGGTGGATGCCGCCGAGCGTGCCTTCGTGAACTGGCGCAGGCAAAGCCTGGACGAGCGCGCAGTGCTGTTGCAGCGCTGGGCCGAGCTGATCCTGCAGCATCAGGAAGACCTCGCTGCCATCCTCTGCGAGGAGCAGGGCAAGCCGCTCGCCGAGGCGCGGGGCGAGATCCGTTACGCCGCCAGTTTTATCCCCTGGTTCGCCGAGGAGGCCCGCCGTCTCTATGGCCGGACCATTCCGAGCCACATTGCCGATGCCGAACTGAGCACCCTGAGGGAGCCGGTTGGCGTTTGCGCCCTGCTTACCCCCTGGAACTTCCCCAGCGCGATGATCACTCGCAAGGCTGCGGCGGCGCTGGCGGCCGGTTGTACGGTGGTGGTCAAACCGGCGCACGAAACGCCCTATTCCGCCTTCGCCCTGGCCCAGCTCGCCGAGGAAGCGGGTCTGCCTGCCGGCGTGTTCAACGTGGTGCTTGGCGAACCGCAGATGGTCATGGAAACCCTGGTGCAGGATTCGCGCGTGCGTTCGGTGAGTTTTACCGGTTCGACCCGGGTCGGCCGCTTGATACTGGCCGCCGCCGCGCCTGGCGTGAAGAAGGTGGCGCTGGAGCTGGGCGGCAATGCACCGATGATCGTCTGCGCCGATGCCGACCTCGATCATGCGGTGCAGGTGGCCATGGATGCCAAGTTCCAGACGTCCGGCCAGGACTGCTGCGCGGCCAATCGTATCCTCGTGCAGCGGCCGATTTATGACGCTTTCCTGGCACGCTTCGCCCGTGCCGTGCGGGAATTGCGCGTCGGTCCCGGCTTGGATGAGCGCAGCCAGATCGGCCCGTTGATGCACCAGGCAGCTTTCGAGGCCACCGCTGCGCGGGTTGCCGATGCACTGGAAAAGGGTGCCCGACTGTTGGTCGGCGGTGAGCCGCATGCGCTCGGCGGCTGGTTCTGGCAACCGACATTGCTGGCCGACGTCACGCCCGACATGCGCATCTACCGCGAGGAGAATTTCGCACCGATCGCCGGCGTGCTGCCGTTCGACAGCTTGGACGAGGCAGTCAGCATGGCCAACGATACCGAATACGGGCTGGCCGCCTACATCTGCTCGAACCGGCTGGACGTGGTCCACCCGCTCATCCGTCGGCTCGATCACGCGATGGTCGCGGTCAACGGCACCAAGTTCACCGGCCACCCGATCCCCTTCGGAGGCATGAAAGCCTCCGGCCTAGGCCGTGAAGGCGGCAGCGAAGGTTTCGAGCCCTTCGTCGAGACCAAGTACGTCTGCATCCATCACCAGGGCCAGCGTTACTGACGCAGCCGGCATTGATGAGCCGAAATATCACGCCCCCGCCGGGGCGGGTCGGGATGAGGGGGCAGCATTCCGAGCCCCATCCCATCACAGCAAACGGAGAAGCCCATGAGCCATGACTACGACGTGCTATTCGCCCAGGACCGTGCCCACTTCATGCACCCGTCCACCCATGCCCATGACCACGCCAGCGGAGCGCTCAAGGGCCGCATTGTTACCGGCGCTTCGGGTATCCGCATCCGCGACCATGAAGGCCGCGAGTTCATCGACGCCTTTGCCGGTCTGTACTGCGTCAATATCGGGTACGGTCGCACCGAGGTGGCCGAAGCGATCTACAAGCAGGCCACGGAGCTGGCCTACTACCACACCTATGTCGGTCACTCGACCGAGGCCATCATCGAACTGTCGCAACGCATCATCGACTGGGCGCCAGAGGGCATGAAGAAGGTCTACTACGGGCTCTCCGGCTCGGACGCCAACGAGACCCAGATTAAGCTGGTGCGCTACTACAACAACGTGCTCGGCCGCCCGCAGAAAAAGAAGATCATCTCCCGCCAGCGTGGTTATCACGGCTCGGGAATCATGACCGGCAGCCTGACCGGCTTGCCCAGCTTCCATCAGCATTTCGATCTACCGCATGCGGACATCAAGCACGCCGCCTGCCCGCACTTCTACAAGGCGCCGGCCGGCATGGACGAGGCTGCCTTTGTACGCCATTGCGAGGAGGATCTGGAGCAGCTGATTCAGCGGGAAGGTCCGGATACCGTGGCCGCCTTCATCGGCGAACCGGTGATGGGCACCGGTGGCATCATCGTCCCGCCCAAGGGCTACTGGGAGGCGATCCAGGCGGTGCTGGCAAGGTACGACATCCTCTTGATTGCCGACGAGGTGGTCTGCGCGTTTGGTCGTCTAGGCACGCCCATGGGCAGCCAGCTGTTCGGCATGAAGCCGGACCTGATCACGACCGCCAAGGGTCTGACCAGCGCCTACGCACCACTCTCCGCAGTGATCGTCGGGGAAAAGGTTTGGGGCGTGATCGATGAAGCCTCGGCTCGAGACGGCGCCATGGGACACGGCTGGACTTATTCTGGGCATCCCATCTGCGCCGCCGCAGCACTGGCGAATCTAAATATCCTGGAGCGAGAGAATATTCCGGGCAACGCCGCCGAGGTGGGCGCCTATCTCAACGCGCAGCTGCGCCAGGCGTTCGACAGCCACCCGCTGGTCGGTGAGGTGCGGGGTATCGGCATGCTCGCCGCCCTCGAGTTCATGGCCGACCGTGAGGCCCGCACGCCCTTCGATGCGGCGTTGAAGGTAGGGCCGCGCGTCTCGGCTGCTTGCCTGGAGCGCGGCATGATTGCGCGCGCCATGCCGCACGGTGACATCCTCGGCTTCGCCCCGCCGTTGGTGCTGACGCAGGCGGAGGCCGATCAGGTGGTCGAGATCGCCCGAAGTGCAGTGGACGCAGTGGCAGCCGAGGTGCTCTGAAACCTCAGAAGAAGGTCAGGCCAGCCTGGAACAGGCGCTCCACGTCGCGAATCTGCTTTTTGTCGACGAGGAACAGGATCACGTGATCGCCCGATTCGATGACTGTGTTGTCGTGGGCGATCAGCACCTGCTCGTCGCGAATCACTGCGCCGATGGTGGTGCCTGGCGGCAAGGCGATCTTGCCGATGGCGCGGCCGACGACCTTGCTCGAACGTGAATCGCCGTGGGCAATCACTTCGATGGCCTCCGCTGCACCGCGGCGCAGCGAGTGGGCGCTGACGATATCGCCGCGGCGCACATGGGTCAGCAGCGTACCGATAGTGGCCAGCTGCGGACTGATGGCGATATCGATCTCGCCGCCCTGAACCAGGTCGACGTAGGCCGGGTTGTTGATGATGCACATCACCTTCCGTGCGCCGAGGCGCTTGGCCAGCAGCGACGACATGATGTTGGCCTCGTCGTCATTGGTCAGCGCAAGGAAAACGTCAGCGTCGTTTATGTTCTCTTCCACCAGCAGGTCGCGATCCGAAGCGCTGCCCTGAAGAATGATGGTGCTGTCGAGGGTGTCCGAGAGGTAGCGGCAACGCGCCGGGTTCATCTCGATGATCTTCACCTGATAGCGGCTTTCGATCGCTTCAGCGAGGCGCTCCCCGATGTGCCCGCCGCCGGCGATGACGATGCGTCGATAGGAATCGTCGAGTCGGCGCATTTCGCTCATCACGGCGCGGATATGTCCACGCGCGGCGATGAAAAACACCTCGTCGTCGGCTTCTATCACCGTATCGCCTTGGGGCAGGATCGCCTGGTTGCGACGGAAAATCGCCGCTACGCGCGTATCGACGTTGGGCATGTGATTGCGCAGCTGGCGCAGCTCCTGGCCTACCAGCGGGCCGCCGTAATAGGCCCGTACCGCCACCAGCTGCGCCTTGCCCTCAGCGAAGTCGATGACCTGCAACGAGCCGGGGTGTTCGATCAGACGCTTGATGTAGTTGGTGACCACCTGCTCGGGGCTGATCAGCACGTCGACCGGGATCGCCTCGTTGCTGAACAGACCGGAGCGGGTCAGGTACGCCGACTCACGCACCCGAGCGATCTTGGTCGGGGTGTGGAATAGCGTGTACGCCACCTGGCAAGCGACCATATTGGTTTCGTCGCTGTTGGTCACCGCCACCAGCATGTCGGCGTCGTCCGCACCGGCCTGGCGCAGCACGGTGGGAAAGGAGCCGCGGCCGACCACGGTGCGAATGTCCAGGCGATCGCCCAGGTCGCGCAGGCGATCTGGGTCGGTGTCTACCACGGTGATATCGTTGGCTTCGCTCGCGAGGTTTTCGGCGAGCGTACCGCCCACCTGCCCTGCACCGAGAATAATGATCTTCACGCGATCACTCCTGAAAGGCGGCTGGTGGCCGCCGCATCCATGATTGAACGAGGCATCGTGCCTGGCTCATTGCGAATTCTGGCCGTTGGGTTGGGCCGCGATTTTCATCAGTTTGGCGTAGTAGAAGCCATCGTGGCCGTCTTCCTGCGGCAGCAACTGACGACCATGTGACTGTTCGATACCGAATCCGCTCGGCAGATCCAGCTCACGTGCACCGGGCATGCGCGCCAGGAAGGCCTCGATCACGTCGCGGTTCTCGATCGGCAACACGGAACAGGTGGCGTAGAGCAGCACGCCACCGACCGCCAGCGTCGGCCAGAGCGCATCGAGCATCTCTCCCTGCAGGGCTGCCAGCGGCGCGATGTCGTCGGCCTGGCGGGCCAGCTTGATGTCCGGGTGGCGGCGAATCACGCCGGTCGCCGAACAGGGGGCGTCGAGCAGAATGCGCTGGAACGGCTGCCCGTCCCACCACCGGTCGGTGGCGCGTGCGTCGGCAGCTACCAGCGTCGCCTGCAGCTGCAGACGGTCGAGGTTTTCCTGCACGCGCTGCAGCCGCTTGGGCTCCAGGTCCAGCGCGACGACGCTTTGAAGGTTCGGCTCGCGCTCGAGGATGTGGCAGGTCTTGCCGCCAGGCGCACAGCAGGCATCCAGTACGTGTTGACCCGGCGCCAAATCCAGCAGTCCGGCGGCCAGCTGCGCCGCTTCGTCCTGCACACTGACGCGGCCTTCGGCAAAACCTGGCAACTGGTTGACATCGCAGGCCGCGGCCAGACGGATGCCATCTTCGCTGTGGCTGCAGGGGAAGGCTTCGACGCCGGCAACCTGCAGTTCGCCAAGATAGTCATCGCGCTCGACCTGGCGATGATTGACCCGCAGCATCATCGGCGGATGTAGGTTGTTCGCCGTACAGATCGCCTGCCAGTGCTCCGGCCAGTGCGCCTTCAAGGATTTCTGCAGCCAACGCGGATGAGCGAAACGGATCACCGGGTCGTGCTCCAGTTCAGCGAACAGTGCCTCACCGTCACGCTGCGCGTTACGCAGCACGGCGTTGAGTAGACCCTTGGCCCAAGGCTTCTTCAATTTTTGTGCACAGCCGACGGTTTCGCCAATGGCGGCGTGCGGCGGTATGCGGGTATAGAACAGCTGGTAGAGACCGACCAGCAGCAAGGCTTCGACATCTCGGTCGGCGGCCTTGAAAGGCTTCTGCAACAAACGCTCGGCAAGGCCAGCCAAGCGCGGCTGCCAGCGGGCGGTGCCGAACGCCAGTTCTTGCGTCAGGCCGCGGTCGCGAGCATCGACCTTGCTTAATACCTCGGGCAGGCTGCTGTTCAGCGAGGCTTTGCCGGACAGCACCACGCCCAGTGCGCGGGCGGCGGCGAGGCGCGGGTTCATCGACATTGTTGGAATACCTTGCCAGGCGTGAATTGCTCACGTCGGCTGTTGTACAGATCGCTGAAATTCAACGGCTTGCCGTTCGGCAACTGCAGGCGCGTAAGCAGCAGCGAGCCCGTGCCGCACGCTACATGCAGACCGTCCTTACCAGCGTCGAGTATCTGGCCGGGCGCGCCTTGCCCTGCAGCTGGTCGCGTTGCGTGGATTTTCACCGCGGCCTCATCCAACTGGCTGTGGCAGATCGGCCAGGGGTGAAAGGCGCGCACCAGGCGCTCGAGTTCGATGGCCGGGCGGCTCCAGTCGATGCGTGCCTCGTCCTTGTTCAGTTTGTGCGCGTAGGTAGCCTGGCTATCGTCCTGAACCTCGCCGACGAGCGTGCCGGCTTCGAGCGCGGCGACGGCTTCAACCACCGCATTCGAGCCGAGCTCGGCGAGTCGATCATGCAGACTGCCACCGGTGTCGTCGTCGGCGATGGGCGTGCTGACCTTGAGTAGCATCGGCCCGGTATCCAGGCCGGCTTCCATCTGCATCACGGTCACCCCGGATTCGGCATCGCCCGCTTCGATCGCGCGCTGAATCGGCGCGGCACCACGCCAGCGTGGCAACAGCGACGCGTGGCTGTTGATGCAGCCCAGGCAAGGCAGATCCAGCACCGCCTGCGGCAGGATCAAGCCGTAGGCGACCACTACCATCAGGTCGGCCTGCAGCGCTGCCAGCTCGGTCTGGGCTGCAGGGTCGCGTAGCGTCTGCGGCTGGTACACAGGAATCCCGTGCTGCAGTGCGAGCTGCTTGACCGGGCTGGGCATGAGCTTATGCCCGCGCCCGGCAGGGCGATCCGGCTGGGTGTAGACCGCGACCACATCACGCTTGGCGTCGAGCAGGGCTTGCAGATGCTGAGCGGCGAATTCCGGAGTACCGGCGAAAACGATGCGCATGGAAAGGACTCGTCAATAAAAAGGCTTGCTGCTGCAAGCCTTTGGGTCGGAATCAAGCCTGCTGACGGTGAAGCTTTTCTAGCTTCTTCTTGATCCGGTCGCGCTTGAGGTTGGACAGATAGTCAACGAACAGCTTTCCGTTGAGGTGATCGCACTCATGCTGGATGCAGACCGCGAGCAGGCCTTCGGCGATCAGCTCGTAGGGCTGGCCATCGCGGTCCAGCGCCTTGACCTTGACCTTCTGCGGCCGGTCAACGTTCTCGTAAAAGCCGGGCACCGACAGGCATCCTTCCTGGTACTGCTCCATCTCGTCGGTCAGAAACTCGAACTCAGGATTGATGAAAACACGGGGCTCGGATTTGTCCTCGGACAGATCCATCACCACCACGCGCTTGTGCACATTGACCTGCGTCGCGGCCAGGCCGATGCCAGGGGCGTCGTACATGGTCTCGAACATGTTGTCGATCAGCTGGCGTATGCCGTCATCGACCACGTCCACCGGTTTAGCGATGGTGCGCAGGCGCGGATCGGGAAATTCTAGGATGTTCAGGATTGCCATATGCGTTTGTGATGCACTTATGGAATAAAGTCAAAAGCCGCTGCTAAGATGCCGAGCAGCTTGTAAACGGCTTAACGCCGCTTTCCACAAGGGTTTCTGCGGCGCTAGGGCGCTTTACGTGAAAGCACATCATAAAGGGATTCACCACATGAGGAAATCACTACTCGCCCTGCTCCTGGTGGCGGTTGGCGGCATGGCACAGGCCGCTGTGCAGCTCAAGGATGATCATCCGGAGCAGTACACCGTAGTGAAAGGCGACACACTCTGGGACATTTCCGGTCGCTTCCTCAGCGAGCCTTGGAAATGGCCGGAGCTCTGGCACGCCAACCCCCAGGTCGAAAACCCGCACCTGATCTATCCCGGCGACAATCTGAGCCTGGTCTATGTCGACGGCCAGCCACGCGTCATGCTCAGCCGCGGCGCATCGCGCGGAACCATCAAGCTATCACCTACCGTCCGCACCACCCCCATGGCCGAGGCCATCAGCACCATCCCGCTGGAAGCGATCAACAGCTTCCTGCTGAGCAACCGAATCGTCGACAGCGCCGCTGAATTCGAAGCCGCGCCCTACATCGTTGCCGGCAATGCCGAGCGCGTCATCAGCGGATCCGGCGACCGTGTCTACGGACGTGGCGAATTCCAGGACGGCATCGGCGTCTACGGCATCTTCCGTCAGGGCAAGACTTACATGGACCCCGAAACCCAGGAGTTCCTGGGCATCAACGCCGACGACGTGGGTACCGCCGAACTACTCGACATGGAAGGCGATATCGCCACCATGATGCTCACGCGGGTCACCCAGGAAGCGCGTATCGGCGATCGCATGTTCCCCAGCGAGGAGCGCGCGGTGAACTCGACCTTCATGCCGAGCGAGCCGGAAGGCGAAGTCAACGGCGTGATCCTCGACGTGCCGCGTGGCGTGACCCAGATCGGCCAGTTCGATGTGGTCACCCTGAACAAGGGCGCACGCGACGGGCTGAGCATCGGCAACGTGCTGGCTGTGTACAAGACCGGCGAAACCGTCCGCGACCGGGTGACGGGTGAAAACGTCAAGATTCCTGACGAGCGTTCGGGACTGCTGATGGTGTTCCGTACCTACGACAAGCTCAGCTACGGTCTGGTGCTGCAAGCCACCCGCTCGCTGGCGGTGATGGACAAGGTCCGCAATCCCTGAGTTACCCGAGCCCCGCAAATGCGGGGCTTTTTTCTGCTGATACCACCGCATGGATGCGGTGCGACGAGACAAGGAATGTTCACTCATGCCTGCGATTTCCCCTGCCGAACTGGAAGCCCGCCTGCGGCTGCATCTGCTGCCAGAGCTTGGTCCGCGGCGTCTGCACAAATTGCTCAGTGCCTTCCCGGATGCCGCCTCTGCGCTCAGCGCCCCGGCCGCCGCCTGGCGCGTACTGGGGCTGCCAGCCAGTTGCGCCGAACCCAGACGTAGCTCGGCAATACGCGAGCGTGCCGCCCTGGCGCTGACCTGGCTGGAACAACCAGGCCATCAGCTACTGATGTGGGACGATCCCGGCTACCCAGCCTTGCTGGCGGAACTGCCGGATGCCCCGCCGCTGTTGTTCGTCGAAGGTGACCCGAGCCTGCTGGAGCGGCCGCAGCTGGCCATGGTCGGTAGCCGTCGCGCCTCGCGTCCGGGCCTGGACAATGCCATGGCCTTTGCGCGGAGCCTCGCCGCGGGCGGTTTCGTGATCACAAGCGGTCTGGCCCTTGGCATAGACGGAGCGGCGCACCAGGGTGCGCTGGATGTCAACGGCAAGACCATCGCCGTGCTGGGTACTGGCCTGCAGCAGCTTTATCCACGGCGCCACCTCGGCCTCGCCGCGCGCATTGTCGAAGGCGGCGGCGCGCTGGTATCCGAGCTGCCGCTGGATTGCGCACCGCATGCGTCTAACTTCCCACGTCGCAACCGCATCATCAGCGGGCTTGCACTGGGTGTGCTGGTGGTCGAAGCGAGCCCCTCAAGCGGTTCGCTGATTACCGCCCGGCTTGCTGCAGAACAGGGCCGCGAGGTCTACGCCATACCCGGTTCGATTCATCATCCCGGCGCACGCGGCTGCCATCAGCTGATTCGGCAGGGGGCGGCGCTGGTGGAAGGCGTCGACGACATTCTCCAGGCATTGCAGGGCTGGCATCGATCCTCGCTAACCGTTCAGCTGCCACCAGAGCGGCCGACTCACCCCCTGCTCGTTCAGCTGCATGCCGCACCGATGACCAGTGAGACGCTCGCCGCTGCATTGACGCAGCCCCTGGCACAGGTACTGGCGGAGCTGACCGAGCTGGAAATCGAGGGCCTGGTCGCCTGCGAGAACGGCCTATGGGTTGCGCGAGCCGGCTGAGCGCAGCTGTGCAGCCTCATGCGCTTGGGTAAACTGCGCCGATTAGTCAGCGGAGGTGGTGATGGTCGGTAACTGGCGTGTGCAGCAGGCGGCCCGTGTGGTCAGGAACGGTGGGGTCATCGCCTATCCGACTGAAGCGGTCTGGGGGCTCGGCTGTGATCCGTGGGACAGCGATGCGGTGCATCGATTGCTGGCGCTAAAGGAGCGGCCGGTGGAAAAAGGCCTGATCCTGGTAGCCGATTGCGTGGAGCAATTCGAGTTTCTTCTGGAGGATCTGCCCGAGCCCTGGCTCGATCGTCTGGCGGGGACCTGGCCGGGTCCCAATACCTGGCTGGTGCCGCATCGCCAGCGGCTGCCTGAGTGGATCACCGGCAAGCACGACAGCGTGGCCCTGCGGGTCAGCGATCATCCCCTGGTCGCCCGGCTGTGCGCACTGACCGGCCCGCTGGTGTCCACTTCGGCGAACCCCGCCGGCAGGCCTTCGGCGCGTTCACGTTTGCGCGTCGAGCAGTATTTCCCGGGCCAGCTCGATGGAGTGCTTGGCGGCCGCCTGGGCGGGCGACGCAACCCCAGCACCATCCGGGATCTGTGTAGCGGCGAGGTCATTCGGCCGTCCTGATGGCAGACAGGACGGCTTTGACGTCTGCGTCAGGGCAGTAGAATGGTTGATCCGGTGGTCTGGCCCGCTGCTAGCGTTCGCTGTGCCTCGGCTGCTTCGGCGAGCGGGTAGCGCTGATCGATCTCGACCTTGACCTTGCCGCTGGCGATCATCTCGAACAGTTCGGCCGCCATGGTCTGCAGGTGCTCGGCGGTATCCGCGTAGCCGGCGAGCGTCGGTCGGGTGACGTACAGCGAGCCCTTCTGCGCCAGCACCCCGAGGTTCACTCCGGTGACTGCGCCTGAGGCATTGCCGAAGCTGACCAGCAGGCCGCGCGGCGCCACGCAATCCAGCGAAATCTCCCAGCTGCTCTTGCCCACCGAGTCGTAGACCACCGGGCATTTCTTGCCATCGGTGAGTTCCAGCACGCGTTGCACCACGTCTTCCCGTGTCCGGTCGATGGTCGCCCAGGCACCCAGCGCCTTGGCCCGCTCGGCTTTTTCCGCCGAACCGACCACGCCGATCAGCTTGGCCCCGATGGCGTTGGCCCATTGGCAGGCAATCGAACCGACGCCACCGGCTGCGGCGTGGAACAGCACGGTTTCGCCCGCCTGCAGCACATGGGTCTGGCGCAACAGGTATTGGGTGGTCAGTCCCTTGAGCATGACCGCAGCGGCCTGCTCGTAGCTGATTGAGTCCGGCAGTTTCACCAGGTGGCTCGCCGGCAGCGTGTGATGCTGGCCGTAGGCGCCCAGCGGACCGGTACCGTAGGCAACGCGATCGCCGACCTGGAATCCGCTGACACCGTCGCCGATCGCCTCCACTTCGCCCGCGCCTTCGGCACCCAGGCCGGATGGCAAGCTCGGCGGCACATAGAGCCCGCTGCGGAAATAGGTATCGATGAAATTCAAGCCGATCGCGTGGTTGCGTACCCGGACTTCACCGGCGCCGGGCGCCGTGACAGGTGCGTCTACCTGCTCGAGGACTTCGGGACCACCATGCTGGCTGAACTGGATGCGCTGTGACATATCGACTCCTGAGCGAATGCAAAGGAGCCTATCCAACGCTTCCCGCGCGCATCCGTCAATCGGCCGGGTGATATGCTTGCCGGCCCTTCCGCTAAAGCACTGCTGGGCGATCGCTGTCGCCGGGTCTGTGCCGTTACTTGCCAAGGTGATTTCGTGAACGAGCGTACCGAAGCCGTCAAAGCCTACCTGCTCGACCTGCAGGACCAAATTTGCGCCACCCTTGAAGCCGAAGACGGCGGCGCCCGTTTCGTCGAAGACGCCTGGATCCGTCCGGCAGGCGGCGGTGGCCGGACCCGGGTGATCGAGAACGGCGCGCTGATCGAAAAGGGCGGCGTGAACTTCTCCCACGTACACGGCAGCGGCCTGCCCCCTTCGGCCAGCGCGCACCGTCCGGAACTGGCCGGCCGCGGCTTCGAGGCCCTCGGCGTGTCGTTGGTGATCCATCCAGAGAATCCATACGTACCGACTTCCCACGCCAATGTGCGCTTCTTTATCGCCGAGAAGGAAGGCGAAGAGCCGGTCTGGTGGTTTGGCGGTGGATTCGACCTGACGCCCTACTACGGCAACGAGGAGGACTGCATACACTGGCACCGAGTCGCCCGTGATGCCTGCGCGCCCTTTGGCGCCGATGTCTATCCACGCTACAAGGAGTGGTGCGACCGCTACTTCCACATTAAGCACCGCAACGAACCACGGGGTGTCGGTGGCCTGTTCTTCGATGACCTCAACGAGTGGGATTTCGACACCAGCTTCGCCTTCATGCGCGCGGTCGGTGATGCCTACATCGAGGCCTATCTGCCCATCGTGCAAAGGCGCAAGGCCATGCCTTACGGCGAACGGGAACGGGAATTCCAGGAATTGCGTCGCGGGCGCTACGTGGAATACAACTTGGTCTATGACCGCGGCACCCTGTTCGGCCTGCAATCAGGTGGGCGCACCGAGTCCATCCTCATGTCACTGCCGCCGCTGGTGCGCTGGGGCTATGACAAGCACCCCGAGCCTGGAACGCCGGAAGCGCGGTTGACCGAGTTTTTCCTGCAGGACCGCGACTGGCTTAAATCGGAAGCCTGAAGCTGGAAGCCGGACGCGAAAAGCTGCAAGCTTCCGGCTTTTGGTTTTCAGCGCAGGAATCCTATGGACCGCTACGGCGTTTTCGGCAACCCCATTGCCCACAGCAAGTCGCCGCAGATTCATCGTCTGTTCGCCGAGCAGACCGGCCAGACGCTCAGCTACGAGCCGTTGCTGGCGCCGCTGGATGCTTTCCCCAGGTTTGCCCAGGCGTTCTTTGAAGAAGGACTCGGTGCCAACGTTACCGTGCCGTTCAAGGAGCAGGCATTCCGCCTGGCTGACCAGCTGACCGAGCGCGCGCGGCGGGCGGGGGCGGTCAATACCCTGAAGAACCTCGGGGACGGCACGCTGCTGGGCGACAACACCGATGGCATCGGTCTGGTGCGCGATCTGCTGGATAACGCCGGCGTGGCGCTGGAAGGCAAACGCGTACTGCTATTGGGCGCTGGCGGCGCGGTGCGCGGCGTGCTCGAGCCATTGCTGGCGCAGCGTCCGGCCGCATTGGTCATTGCCAACCGCACGCTGAGCAAGGCCGAGCAACTGGCCGGCGAATTCGCCGAACTGGGGTCGGCCAGCGCGAGCGCCTTCGATCAGCTGCACGGCCCGTTCGATGTGATCATCAACGGTACCTCCGCCAGTCTCGGCGGCGAGCTGCCACCCATTGCCGACAGCCTGATCTGCTCGGGCACGACCTTCTGCTACGACATGATGTATAGCGCAGAGCCGACGCCGTTCTGCCGATGGGCGGCCAGTCTCGACGCTCAGACCCGCGATGGCTTGGGCATGCTGGTCGAACAGGCGTCGGCCGCCTTCGAACTGTGGCGTGGGGTGCGTCCGGCCTCGGCGCCGGTCCTGGCGCAGCTGCGCCGCCAGTTGGCGGGCTGAGAAACGTTCAGAGACGGAAGTGCACCTGCTGATGCAGATGTTGCGGGACTTCCAGCTCGTCGATCATCCCCGCAGCGATGCGTCGAAGCTGCACGCGACGATCATTGTTATCCAGCCCGTCAAGGTCGCTGAAGTCTTCGATCGAGAGATCTTCGCCGTCGGTTCCGGCATCTACCAAGGTCCATTTCAATGGATGCGCGGCAATTCGCTGCAAGGCAGCGGCGACACCGGGCTCTTGGCCATGGACGCTGAAGTCCACTGCCAGCAGGAGCCGCTCGACCCCGACCTTCGGCAGCCCAGACAGCAAGGCGTCGACCGCCTGATAGAAGCCGCGCGGCTGTCCTGACGCGGCGGCACCGGGGGCCCTGGGCACCGACGGGCTGTCGTACAGGCAGATCACCGCATCCATACCGGCAACGCTCTGCGACACGCTGATGGCGTCGAACAGATCGCCGGTCTTGGCCCGCAGACCCGGTCGAACGGTCATCGAGTTGAGGTCATCAACCAGGACCACGACCTCGTGCTGTCGGGTCAGCAGCTCGCACAGCACGGCGTTGCCCAGGCTCGAATGCGCTCCGTAAAGGGCGAATTTGAGACGGGGTGTCTCGGCGTTGAGCATGTGCGGGACGAGATGCTCAGCGACGCGTGACCAGGTAGCCGATCAGCGCGACCGCGCCAGCGGCCAGCGCCACGGTGCTCAGCGGATGCTCGCGCACGCAGTCCTTGGCGAGACGGCTGGCATCGCGGCTTCGCTTGGACAAGTCACGGTAGTGCGTGTCCAAGTCGGCGTCGTTCCACAGCGATTCGGCGCGTGCACGCAGGGAGTCGAAGCGATGCCGCGATCCACGGGTCGCGTCGTGTTTGAGCTCGTCGAGGGCGGCCATCAGGTCGTGGATTTCCCTCTCGATTTCGTCGCGAGTGGTGGGTTTGCGGCTGAAGCGGGACATAGATTTCTCTCCTTGTGAACGTGCTGGTTTGACCTCGTCATCGACCGAAGGTGCGGCCTCACGACAACGCCCCCGATAGGCAGCGGACCCGCTTCGCCCGTACGGGTTCCCGTCCGTCGGGCTGATTGATTCGATGCGCCCCGCTGCCGATAGCAAAGGAAACGCCTGCGTCAGCCAGCACGGGCCGCTGCTGCAGCGAGGCAATCGATGTTCTTCTACACTCAGGGCGTTGCGGCGGCGCATCCAGCAAGCGAAACGGCGTATGCGGAACGGGTCGGAAGCGGCGCCCAACGCCTCGAAATATAACGGCTACCAGGCCTTATCTCTGGCTCGGGTTTACCTATAATGCCCGCCGCGTCCGTCGGCTTCGGCGCGTCTTTTTCACTGCCAATTCATCGGTGTTCATCTTGAAATTTCGTCACTCCCTCCTCGGTCTCCTATTCACCTGCGGTAGCGTCATTCTGTCCCCCTCAATTACCGCTGCCCCGCAAATCACTCAGCAGCAGGAGCTGGCCTCCGGCAGTGCACTGCTGATCGACCTGAAGAGCAACGAGGTGCTCTATTCCAGCAACCCGGACCTGGTGGTGCCCATCGCCTCGGTAACCAAGCTGATGACGGCGATAGTCGCGCTCGATGCCAAGCTGCCGCTCGATCAGCGACTGCCGGTGGTCATCCGCGATGCGCGCGAAATGAAGGGTGTGTTTTCCCGGGTGCGTATCGGTAGCGAAATCAGCCGGCGCGAGATGCTTCTGCTGACCTTGATGTCCTCCGAAAATCGCGCCGCCGCGAGCCTGGCGCACCACTATCCGGGCGGTTACAGCGCATTCATCCGGGCGATGAACGCAAAGGCCATGGCGCTGGGTATGAGTCATACGCGTTACGTCGAACCCACCGGCCTATCCGAGCAGAACGTTTCCAGCGCCTACGATCTGGTCAAGTTGCTCAAGGCCAGCCAGGCCTATCCACTGATCGAGCAGTTCAGCACCACGTCCGAAAAGACCGTCGCGTTCCACAAACCCAACTACACGCTGGGCTTTCGCAACACCAATGCACTCGTGCGCAAACCCGACTGGAACATCCAAGTGACCAAGACTGGTTTCACTAACGCTGCCGGCCATTGCCTGGTGATGCGCACCGTCATGGATGAACGCGAAGTGGCCTTCGTGGTGCTGGATGCGTTCGGCAAGTACACCCACATGGCCGACGCCAGCCGCCTGAAGAAATGGCTGGAAACCGGCAAGGTGACCCCAGTGGCGCCCGCCGCGCTGGCCTACAAGCAGCAGAAAATGGCCGAGCGCCAACTCGCCGGTCAGCCGCGTGATGCCGCCACCGCAGTAGCCAGCGGGCGCTGAAACGTTGCAGCAGAAGGCATTTGTAGAAGCAAGCTCGCTCGCCAACAGCGCTGCACGCTCCGGCCGTTCGCGAGCAAGCCCGCTCCTACAACGAACCAAGCAGCGATGCGATCAGCGCTGGTAGCCAGCGCACCGAGCGTTCCCCTTCAGCGCATCGATACGTTGCTCGATGCAACGATGCCGGTGCGTCCGACTCAAACGACTACATTTCCCCTCAGCGCACCGGGAACCCAACGTCGTTATGAGCACACCAGACAACGCCTATATCGAATGGCTTGAAAGCCAGTCCATGCTTCACGCGGCCCGCCAGCGGGCCCGGCTCTATGTAGGCCAGGCGCGGCTCTGGCAGCGTCCCTACGCGCAGGCGCGGCCGCGCGACGCCAGCGCGATCTCCTCAGTGTGGTTTACTGCCTACCCCGCCGCCATCATCACGCCCGAGGGCGGCTCGGTGCTGCAGGCGCTGGGTGATGATCGCCTTTGGAGTGCCTTGTCGGAGCTCGGCGTGCAGGGCATTCACAACGGCCCGATGAAGCGCTCTGGCGGCCTGCGTGGGCGCGAGTTCACGCCGACCATCGATGGCAATTTCGACCGCATCAGCTTCGATATCGACCCCAACCTCGGTACCGAGGCAGAGATGCTGCAGCTCAGCCGCATGGCCGCGGCGCACAATGCCATCGTGATCGACGACATCGTGCCGGCGCACACCGGCAAGGGGGCCGATTTCCGCCTCGCCGAAATGGCCTACGGCGACTATCCCGGCCTCTATCACATGGTCGAGATCAACGAGGAAGACTGGCCCTTGCTGCCTGACGTGCCCAAAGGACGCGACTCGATCAACCTGTCGCCAGTGGTGGTCGACCAACTCAAGGACAAGCACTACATCGTCGGTCAGCTGCAGCGGGTCATCTTCTTCGAGCCCGGCATCAAGGACACCGACTGGAGCGCCACCGGCGTGGTGACCGGCGTCGACGGCAAGCGTCGGCGCTGGGTCTATCTGCACTACTTCAAGGAAGGCCAGCCCTCGCTGAACTGGCTGGACCCGACCTTCTCTGCCCAGCAGCTGATCATCGGCGATGCCTTGCATGCCATCGATGTCTCCGGCGCGCGCGTGCTCCGTCTGGATGCCAACGGCTTCCTCGGTGTCGAGCGCCGAGCCGAGGGCACCGCCTGGTCCGAGGGGCACCCGCTGTCGGTGACCGGCAACCAACTGATCGCCAGCACGATCCGCAAGGCTGGCGGCTTCAGCTTTCAGGAGCTGAACCTGACCATCGATGACATCGCCTCGATGTCCCACGGTGGTGCCGACCTGTCCTACGACTTCATCACCCGCCCGGCCTATCAGCACGCGCTGCTCACCGGTGACACCGAGTTCCTGCGGCTGATGCTGCGCGAGGTCCACGCGTTCGGCATCGACCCGGCTTCGCTGATCCATGCCATGCAGAACCATGATGAGCTGACCTTGGAGTTGGTGCACTTCTGGACGCTGCACGCCTACGACCATTACCACTACCACGGCCAGACACTGCCGGGCGGCATACTCCGAGAGCACATCCGCGAAGAAATGTACGAGCGGCTGACTGGCGAGCACGCGCCCTACAACCTCAAGTTCGTCACCAACGGCGTGTCCTGCACCACGGTCAGCGTCATCACCGCCGCGCTCGGGATTCGCGACCTTGGCACCATTGGCCCGGCCGATGTCGAGCAGATCAAGCGGCTGCATTTGTTGCTGGTAATGTTCAACGCCATGCAGCCTGGCGTGTTCGCCCTCTCCGGCTGGGATCTGGTCGGCGCCCTGCCGCTGGAAGCTGAGCAGGTCGAGCACCTGATGGGCGATGGCGACACGCGTTGGCTGCACCGCGGCGCCTACGATCTGGCGGATCTGGCACCCGAAGCAAGCGCCTCCAGCGAAGGGCTGCCCAAAGCGCGCTCGCTCTATGGCAGCCTGGTCGAGCAGCTGAAGACGCCCGGCTCCTTCGCCTGTCAGCTCAAGCACATCCTCAGCGTCCGTCGCGCCTATGACATTGCGGCGAGCAAGCAGATCCTGATTCCCGACGTTCAGGCACCGGGGCTGCTGGTCATGGTGCATGAACTGCCGGCCGGGAAGGGAGTGCAGATCACCGCACTGAATTTCAGCGGCGAGCACATCAGCGAAACCATCTGCCTTCCGGGTGTCGCGCCTGGGCCGGTGGTGGACATCATCCACGAGCGGGTCGAGGGCGATCTGACCGACAACTGCGAGATGACCCTTGAGCTCGATCCATACGAGGGCATGGCCCTGCGCGTGGTGAGTGCGGCGTCACCGGTACTCTGAGCGGGCGCCCGTTACAACTGAGCACCCGGCGCCGAAACGCCGGAGATGACGCTTTGGTCGGTTATGGTCGAAACACCGGAACCATCCTGGCCCCGCTCCCCTCTGCTAAATACCAGGACGCGTAATTGCCGAGGCGAACCGAGGCCTCTAACCCGGCTCATACGGCGCGAAGACGGGCCTGGAACCGACCGCACGAGGAGACGCAAATGGACATCGAACAACGCATACGCGAAAGAGCCTACGAAATCTGGGACGCCAAAGGCCGCCCCGAAGGGCAGGACGCCGAGCACTGGTTGCAGGCACGCGAAGAGGTTGAGCACTTCTACAAAGAGGGCAACCCGCTGGCCGGCAGCGTTGAAAGCAGCGTAGCGATCCCAATGCCGAAATCGGAACGGGAATAACCGCCACGCGTCACCCTTGGCGAGCTCACCGGGGAGCTCCCTTCTGCCTCAAGCCGCCGATGAATCCGTCGTCGGCGGCTTAGGGCATCGTCAACGGCAGCAAGCGGACCTCTATCTCATCCGAGGGTTGGCGTTGCGGCTGCTGCGCACTACCTTGTGACGACGAACCGACCCTCAAGCAAAACACGCCGATCCGGCCTTGAAAGGAAAGCGAAAGTCATGAGTGAGCAAACCATGCGTCATATAGAGCATCGTCCGGGTGGCGACGCAGAATGCCTGCGACTGGCCGACGGCCCAGTTCCCGAGCCGGGCCCCCACGATGTGCTGGTTCGAGTGGCCTACGCCGGAATCAATCGTCCGGACGTGTTTCAGCGCTCCGGCAGCTACCCCCCGCCGCCGGATGCGTCGCCGCTGCTGGGCCTGGAGATCGCCGGCGAGATCGTCGCGCTCGGTGCCGAGGTGAATCGCTGGGCCATTGGCGATCAGGTCTGTGCGCTGACCCCGGGTGGTGGCTATGCCGAATACTGCGTGGCGCCGGCCGAACACTGTCTGCCGGTTCCCAAGGGTTTGTCGTTGCTGGAGGCGGCGGCGCTACCGGAAACCTACTTCACGGTTTGGACCAACGTGTTCGAACGCGGCGGGCTGCAGGCCGGCGAAACCCTGTTGGTGCATGGCGGCTCCAGCGGCATCGGCCTCACCGCGATCCAACTGGCCAAGCAGTTTGGTGCCACGGTATTCACCACTGTCGGCAACAGCGAAAAGATCGAGGCGTGCCAGCGCGCCGGCGCGGATCGGGTCATCAACTACCACGAGGAAGACTTCGTCGAAGCCGTGGCGCAAGCCACCGATGGCAACGGCGTTGACGTCATCCTCGACATGGTGGGTGGCGACTACATCCCCCGCAACGTCAAATCCCTCGCGCTGGGCGGGCGCCTGGTGCAGATCGCCTTCCTCAAAGGCAGCCGTGTTGAGTTGGACACCTCCCCGATCATGCGCAAACGCTTGACCTTCACCGGCTCGACCCTGCGCCCGCGCAGCCGCGAGGACAAGGCCGGCATCGCCACGGCATTGCACTCGAAGGTCTGGCCGCTGCTGGAACAAGGGCTGTGCCGCCCGGTGATCCATTCCACCTTCCCGCTGGCGGAGGCGGCGCAGGCGCACCGGCTGATGGAAAGCAGCCGGCATATTGGCAAGATCATGCTGGAGATCGCGCCGTAAGCATTCGCTGCTCAATCGATCTGGGGCTGCTGCCGTAGAGCCGAGGGTCGATTGACCGTTCCTTCCTGCGGCTGATCGATACTCGAGCCGCTGTGACCGAACCGGCGACGCAGCGCCTGCTCGATGCGCCAGCGCAGATGGGTTCCGATGACCGGCTCGCCCGCTCTGCGCTGCCTGTTCCGGCCCATTCCGATGCCTTCCCCGCTATCTTTCGGATGAGCGTGCGGGCCCGCCTGCGCACCTCTTTACGCGGCATCGGTCTTAGCAATTGAGCGCTTTCGCTTTTGATCAGCGGCCGCCCCGATGAAGCACGAACTGGATTTCAAGACCATCTTCGAGGCCTTGCCCGCAAACAATCTCGTCCTGTCGGCTGACCCCGACTTCATCATGCTCGCCGCCAGCGACGCGCGTCTGCGAGCCACCAACAAGCGCCGCGAAGAATGCATCGGTCGTTCGATCTTCGACGTGTTCGGGGAAGACCCGGATAAGCCCGAAGCCTGCGGCGCCGGTGTGCTGCGCGCCTCGCTGGAGCGCGTTCTGCGAACCGGCGTGCCCGATCGCATGGCGATTACCCGTTACGACGTCACCAGACCGGCGTCCGAAGGTGGCGGCTTCGAGGTGCGCTACTGGAGCCCGATCAACCTGCCGGTCTTCGACAAAAAGGGCACGATGTACTGCATCGTTCACAATACCGAGGACGTGTCCGACCGAGTCCTCAGTCCGGACGCATCCAACGCTCGGACGGAATACTGGGATGAGCGCTTCCGCGCAGCGCTGCTGGCGTCCGGGACGGGCACCTTCAACTGGTACCTGTGCGACGGCAGCCTTCACTTCGATAGTGCCCTGGAACAGATATTCAACCTCTCGCCGGGACAGAAACCCGACACCGATGAGCGGTTTCTCGAGCTGGTACACCCCAAGGATCGCCCTTCGGTGCGGCTGGCCTTCGACCGATGTGCCGAAGGCCGCGGTATTGCCGTCGAGTTCCGGCTGGCGCGCGCTGGCCCCGTGAAATGGCTGATGTGCAGGGCCAAAGTATTCCTGGATGCCGCGGGTAAACCCTTCAGCGTCGCCGGGGCCTGCGCCGATATCAGCGCGCGCAAGCGTGCCGAAGAGGCTCTGAAGGTCAGCGAGCACCGCCTGCGTTTGCTCAACGATAACCTCGAAGCCCGCGTGGCAGCTGAGGTGGCCGAGCGCAGCCGGACCGAAGAAGCCCTGCGCCAGGCGCAGAAAATGGAAGCGGTCGGCCAGCTCACCGGCGGCATCGCCCACGACTTCAATAACCTGCTGACGGGCATCATCGGCAGCCTCGACCTCATGCAGCGGCGCACCCGCCGGGGCGACGTGCAGGACGTCGAGCGCTACATCGACGCCGCCGTCACCTCCGCCCACCGTGCCGCTGCGCTGACACAACGGCTACTGGCGTTCTCACGCCAGCAAACGCTCGACCTCAAGCCCGTCGACGTCAACCAGTTGGTGGCCTCGCTGGAAGACCTACTGCGTCGCACCACGGGCGAAAACATCCGCGTCGAGACCAAACTCGGTGCGGGCCTGCCGCACGCCTGCATGGACGTCAATCAGCTCGAAAGTGCGCTGCTCAACCTCGTCATCAACGCACGCGATGCCATGCCCCACGGCGGGCGAATCACCTTGGCGACCGCCAACTTCCATATGGGCAAGGAGCCCGATGCGAAAAAGCGCGGCCTGACCGAAGGCGACTACGTCCTGCTGAGCGTCACCGACACCGGCACCGGCATGGCGCCGGAAGTGATCGAGCGGGCCTTCGAACCCTTCTTCACTACCAAACCCATCGGCCAGGGCACCGGCCTCGGGCTCTCGATGGTCTACGGCTACATCAAACAGGCCAAGGGCTACATCCATATCGAGTCCGAGCCAGGCGCCGGGACCAGCGTCTGCCTCTACCTGCCCATCTACAAGGGCGATTCGACACCCTTACCGGTCGAACCGGAGCGCGCGCTGCAAGGCGCGGGCGAAACCATTCTCGTGGTCGAGGACGAACCTGTGGTTCGCGCACTGGTGGTCGAAGTGCTCAACGACCTGGGCTACAAGACCCTGGAGGCCGGCGAGGCCAGCGAGGCCCTCAGCATCACCGAAAGCGCCCATCGTATCGACCTGCTGATTACCGACGTCGGCCTGCCGGGCATGAACGGCCGGCAACTGGCCGAGATCGTCCGCCAGCAACGGCCCGGTCTGAAAGTCATCTTCGCCACCGGCTACGCCGAAAGCTTCGCCGCCAACGACTTCCTCGGCCCGGAGATGACCGTGATCACCAAGCCGTTCGCCATCGATGCCTTTGCCAGCAAGGTTAAGGAAATGCTGGGAACGCCTGAGCGTTGAGCGGGCCGGTCTAAGCGTCCTACCTTGCTCGCCGCCCTGCCCGCGCTAGACCTAAGCGAAACCGTGTATCCAGAAGCCGCATAAAAAGCCTGGATTAAGCCCTTAGTTGCTTTACCGACGACACAGCCGTGGGTAACGTGGCGAAGCGGCGCTCCTTTTGCGCCCGGTATCACACTCCCCGCCCAGGCTTGGGCTCAGCGGCAGCACCACGGGCACTAGCCCGATCACCATGGAAGGTACAGATGGCCCGCTTCTTCCCCGTTCGGTCGCAATGCCAGTTCGATACGCCTGGCGAGCGCCGTTTTGCCGAGCGGCTGGAAAAGTGGCTAGACGAGCTGAATCCACGGTAAATTTGAATCACGTCTCGGCTTTTAGTAAGCCGCTAACATCGGAATGCGGTCGTAAATAGGATTACAAAAATGCCTACGAGAGATAAAAGCTCGTCCTCCAAGCAGAAGAGCCTGGATCTGGGGCTTAGCGAAAAACCTAAGAGAATTAACAGAAGTAAGCTAAGCGAGCAGCAAAAAGAAGCTGCCGAGATGCAGATTAAAGAAAAACAGAAAGAAGTTAAATACGATATACGTGACTTTACGATTGACTATATAGTAAAAGAGTTTCGAGATGGGTTTTTTTATATTCCGCCTTATCAGCGCGAGTTTGTTTGGAACCCTGAAAAGCAGAGCAGGTTTATCGAGTCAGTAATTCTTGGGCTTCCGATCCCGATGATGTTCGTAGCAGATATGGACGACGGGAGGCTTGAGATTGTCGATGGAGCACAACGAATCCAAACGCTTGAGCAGTTCATGAACGGAGATATTAAATTATCTAAGCTTGATCGTCTCCCTGCGATTAATAAGTTTCGGTTTCACGACTTGCCCATCTCACAGCAGCGGAAAATTGGAACAAAAGCGCTCCGAGTGGTTGTCCTCGAAGACACTACGACTGCCGATCTTCGACAAGAGATTTTCAACAGGGTAAACACAACTGGGGAGCGTGCTCGCGCTAGCGAAGTGCGACGTGGCGCGTATGTAGGTCCCTTTATGGATTTCGTAAGCGAAATGGCTAGCAACCATCTCTTCTCGAAGCTATGCCCCATAAGTGAAGTCGCAAAGTCGAGGAGGGAGGGCGAGGAATTGGTTCTACGCTTCTTCGCCTACTCTGATCATTACCAAGATTTCCAGCACGACGTTGATAAATTTTTAGATGCCTACGCTCGGCAACATCAACACGTGTTTGATAAGGAGCGCATGCGAGAGGAGTTTGAATCGATGTTGAAATTCACGCAGCGGTATCTTCAGCACGGCTTCACAAAGTCGGAATCTATAAACACGACGCCGCGCGTCCGGTTTGAAGCTCTTGCAGTGGGTATAAATTTAGCGCTTCGAATAGATCCTGATGTAACGCCAGTTAGTATGACTTGGCTTGATTCCCCTGAGTTTATAAAACATACAACTACGCATGCGAGCAATTCGGGGCCACGTTTACGTGGAAGGATAGAATTTGTCAGAGATAGCTTGCTAGGGCGCGCCGCGTGAGTATGCTCCTCAGCGACTTCAATGATCGCGTTAAAGAAATTGACCAATTCATCCGCTTTTTGGCCATGGTTGAAGAGGGCGGTGCTTCAGTTCATCGGGCGGAAAAGAAGACTCATCGAAATAAGCAAATTGATGATGGCTGCTTCAAAATCATGAAGGCTTCCGCATTTCTTTTGTTATATAACTTGATTGAGTCATCAATACGCTCCTCCTTTGATCTGGTATATGAGTCGATCAAGCACGATTCGCTTTCTCCTTCCCAGTTAAATATGCTTTTTAGAGATTTGTGGGTTCGGCAGCGCTTTCTAATTTTAGATGGGCATTCCGCTTCACCTCGTAATTATCAAGAAATTACAATAAAAATAATTAACGACATTTTTGAAGATAGCAGTGTTATATTAGATGCGGCACGTCTGCCTGTGTCGGGTAATCTTGATGCTGAAGAAATACGAAAGATATGCAGGAAGCACGGAATATCCAGTGCTACTCATTACTCGGCTAATGGTGGTGAAAAGTTAGGGCTTGTGAAAAAGCAGAGGAATGCGCTAGCTCATGGAAACGCGTCTTTCGTTGAGGTTGGCAGGCAGTTTACGGTTGGGGATATTGATGCGATAAAGCAACAAACAGTAGTTTTCGTTAGAAGCATTTTGCGAAATATTTTGAAGTTCAGTGAACGCAAGAGTTATCTGGTTGAAACATGACCACGCAGATCAAATTATTCAGCACAGAGCGTTTTGTGATAAAGCCAGTTGCGGTTGCAGGCCCTCGTTGGGTTAAGGCGAAAAAATGGCCTGCCGTTAAGCGAGGTTCAGCACCTCTACGTGTAGTTGACTTGTTCTCGGGATTCGGTGGCTTAACATTGGGCGCTTGGGAAGGTGCTCGCTTAAGTGGAAGAAAGCTGGAAATCCTGCTTTCCGCTGACATTGCAAGCCGCCCCTTAGCTGTTTATCGGAAAAATTTCAAAGTTTCTCCGAAGGTGGCGATTGAAACGCCGGTTGAGTGTTTGTTTGACGGCAGAATAGGGGATCAAATAACTGAAATAGAACAGAGAACTATGAGTCATGCGATAGCGACTGACTTAATCCTTGCTGGCCCCCCTTGCCAGGGTCATTCCGATCTCAACAATAGTACGCGTAGAAAAGACCCGCGAAATGCGCTGTATCTACGGGCTATTCGAGCTATTGAAGTACTTGAGCCGGCGGCTGCGATCATTGAAAACGTGCCGACAGTGATCAGGGATGAGGGCGAGGTAGTTAACATTGCAACAGATAGGCTGATGAAGCTTGGCTATCACGTTTGTAGTGCCGTGGTTAATCTGAGCCGGCTAGGCGTTCCGCAGAAAAGGAGGCGTCATGTACTCGTGGCAACTAGGAAAAAGGCTTTCGATTTCGACCGGTGCTTGGCTGATAACGAGACCGTCGATTTTTCAGTAGGTGACTATTTGTCCGGTATCGAAGATGAATCGTCGAATGGAAGCACAGCATTCTATAAATCCTCCCAGATGACAGCTGAAAATGTCGCTCGCGTGAATTATCTTTTTGATCATGATATCTATGATTTGCCAAACGAATTAAGACCTCGCTGTCATAAAGATAAAAAACATAGTTATATGTCAATGTATGGAAGAATGAAGTGGGGAGAGCCGGCCCAGACCATTACTGGTGGATTTGGGTCTATGGGTCAGGGACGGTTTGTACATCCCACTCGACGTCGTCTCATCACAGCGCACGAAGCGGCAAGGTTGCAAGGTATACCCGATTTTTTCGATTTCTCTTCAGTCTCGAAAGTAACTGCGCTTAGAGAGATGATTGGGAATGCGGTCCCTCCTCAATTATCCGCAGCAATAACGAAAGCTCTTATAGAGCAAAATTTCTTCGATTAACGATTGAAAGGGCAGATTTATTTCTGTCCCTGTTCCGTCATAAATAACCCGGCGCGTCTGAACGGTCTGGCACCGCGTCGGAATCATGCCCGCCCGATTTGAAATCCAGCCATGTTGCGCTCAGCTTCAACGGCCCTCTCTTGTGGCTCACCCGTTCGGCACGACCTCGTAGGGCGTATTGCTGAAGAAGATGTTGCGCCAGTCCGGGCGCCATTGAGGGATGCTCAGGGTAAAGCCATGGGTGCGCTTGTCGAAGGCAATCCAGGTCACGCCCAGGCTTTGGCTGTCCTCGCTCGTCCGCATGTCCACTGAGCGGCTGGTAAAGAGCGGGCTGCGAAATACCTTCGACTGATCCGCACGGTCGACGATGCGCAGATACGACAGGCCACCGCCAGGGGCCAGCAAGCCCTGTACCGGCACGCTTTCGATCAAATGACCACCGTGCGGGCTGACTTGCGAAACCGACGGCGGCGCGCTCAGCGCATCGGCCAGGCTCCAGCCAAAGAGCAGGGCGAGCGCGGCGAGAAGGCTGCATACAACGAGAATGGCTTTGTTCATGTCAGTGTTTCGGCAGGGTGATGGCGGGCGTGCCAGGTGGCAAGGGTTCGCGTAGTAGATCGGAAAATACGCGGAAGTCTCCGCCTCGTTTGTATCTGGCCCGGTAGTCGGCGAAATGGCTGTTCAGCACAAGCATGTAGCGTTTGCTCTGTTCGTCTATGTAGCGCCTTTGGTTCTGCGCACTCATGCCGAACAACGACTGCTGCATGATGCCGCGGGAGACCGCATCGACGCCGGCATTATGCGCCGTGGCCGCCAGCAGGCTGGGAGCGATACCATCGAAGTTCCAGAAGCCCAGCGGCTGGCTGAACACCGAGCCATCGTCGTTGAAGTCGTAGTTGTCCTCGGCATAGAACAGCAAGGTTCTCGGGCGAAACAGAATGCGATCTGCATGCACCTCTACGTCACCCTCGGCCACCACCCGCAGGTTGAAGTCCGCCAGCGCTCCGCGCAGGTCGTTGAGACCTTCGCTGCCCCACTTGGAGAAGGTGATCGCGCGTGAGTTGAAGTAGCCGAAGCGCTCCACCGCACTCGCCAGGTTCGGGAAAACCAGGCGATAGCAGCCGAGCCCCTTGTCGCCATAGGCCTTGAGCAGATGTTTACGAATCTCACCCATGGCGGCGGCGTTGTTCCAGCTTCGACGCAGTTCGGCGAGAACCGGCTGGACCTTATCGAAACTAGCCACCCAACTCATCTTGACGATGCTTTCCTCGATGTACTGCGCCGGGGGTCACTCGGCGTGTTCCTTGACCCGCTGCGACATGCCGCCATTTCCCGTTGGCCAGGGTTGTCCCTGAAACCAGTGGCGCATCAGCGCGGCGGAAACCGGCCAATTGATGGCATCCATGGCTGCCGGAATGTCGGTGATCTTGAATAGCCTGGCCTGAACTGGGGTGCCTTGCGTATTACTCGCAGGGCTCAGGTTCGATTGTGCGACGACTGGCTCCGTGCTCGACATGCTGCGCCCTCAGCCAATGTAGATTTCGGTTTGTGGCGCGAACTCGACGGACACGGTCTCGGCCGTATAGGCCGCGGCACGTTTGGTCTTACCGTGCTTGTCAGTGAGCCCTTCGATGACCTTGCCGGAGGCCGTCTTCAGCTTGTAAGGGCGGTTGGCCAAAGGCAGGCCGGTGTCGGTATCGCTGAGCACGAAATGCTCGTCCAACTGGTTAGGCATCGGCATCGGCATCGGCGCTGGCGCGGTGAAGGGCGCCGTGCTCACTGACGAGCCGACCAGAATGTTGCCGGAGCCAGTCACGATACTGCCTCCGTGCGTGGTGGGGCTGCCGAGGAAGGCAACCGGCTTGCCGTTGACCAAGATTGTGGCTTCGCCTGCTGATATCGCGCCGCCACAGTTACTGGTGTCACCGACTCGGGCGGCAGGTAGGTTGTTGAACAAGACGTCCGGCGAACCAACCGCTATGGGGTTGGAACCGTGGCCGGGGATGGGGCAGGAGTGGGTGTCGGATAAGCGGGCAGCGGGCTTGGCCATACGAGTTCCTTTCGTAATCTATGAGTGAAGGGTCAAAACCCTAACAAGTCTGGCGGAGCTCATCGACTCCGCCATCCCAAGGAGTCCGACTTGTTAACGTTTTCGCCAGCTGATGGCGCTTTGCGTCTTCTATCGCGAACCAACGGAAAAAGGGGACAGATTAATTTATCCGTCTTCTCCGCTTGCTGGTCGCGCTCAATCAGATCCAAACGTTATTTATAGCGAGGTAGCCTGGGAGTGGCGCGTGGAAAAGGCTCCGCCGTTGTCCACCCTACGCAATACCGAAGCATCGGCGGAGCAGGCTGGTTTGGTGGCGTAGGGTGGACAACGCTTTACTTGTCCACGCGGTACTTTCAATGGTGATACCGCGCATCTGCCCTACGGTTACTCCTAGTTATCCCTGCGTGTTTCAAACAGCACATTACAGCTGCCGTATCATGCCCACCCGTTTCTCCCTCTGACCCATCCCCATGACCATTCTTGAACTCATCGCCTCAGCCCTCGGTGTGCTCGCCGTTTGGCTTACCGTGCGACAGAACCCGCTGTGCTGGCCCATCGGCTTGGTGATGGTGTCGCTCTATGCCTGGTTCTTTTTTGAGGCGCGGTTGTATTCGCAGGTGTTGCTCAACGGTGTGTTTGCCGCCATGCAGCTGTATGGCTGGTGGCAGTGGACGCGGGGCGGCGGTGGGGATGGCGGGCGGCCGGTGGTGGGCGCAACGGCGATGGAGGTAAACGCGGGTCTGGCTGTGGCGGCGCTGGGCAGCGTTGGGCTGGGTTTGCTGATGGCGACAGCTACCGAAGCGGCGTATCCCTGGCCGGACGCGGCGCTCACAGCGTTCAGCTTGCTGGCGCAGTTGTGGATGGCGCTCAAGCGCTGGCAGTGCTGGCTGTTGTGGATCGTGGTGGACGTGCTCTATGTGGGGTTCTTTCTGGTCCAGAGCTATTGGCTCACCGCCGGGCTGTACGGGTTGTTCTCCGTGCTGGCGGTGATGGGGCTGCGTGAATGGCGGCAGGTGAGGCTCGCGGCGCAATGAGGGTGCTGGTGCTCACAGGGGCTGAGTCGACGGGCAAGAGCTGGCTCACGGCGCGGTTGCAGCAGCGTTTCGGCGGGGTGGTGGTGGGCGAGTATGTTCGTCATTTCATCGAGCAGGAACAGCGCGACACCTGCCTGGGCGACATTCCGTCTATCGCGCGCGGGCAGCTTATGTGGGAAGACGCCGCACGCGGGCTGACGCCGGAGCTGTTGATCCTCGATACCCATTTGCTGAGCAATATGGTCTGGAGCCAGACGCTGTTCGGCAGCTGCCCGGCGTGGCTGGAGGATGAGCTGCTCGCGCGGCGGTATGACCAGCATTTGCTGCTGTCACCGGAAGGCGCCGAGTGGCATGCAGATGGTCAGCGTTGCCAACCGGATGTCGGCGGGCGCTGGTACTTTCATGAGGCTTGCCGAACCTGGCTTGAGCGTCATCAGCAGCCGTTCGTGGAGATTGCCGGGGATTGGGCCAGCCGGGAGCAGCAGGCCGTTGCCTATGTTCGCGTCTTGCTTGGGCGATGAGCTGAAGAACATAGGTGTGGGCCCGACGACGCTCCGTTTAGCCCGCCAGATGTAGGTAGCCCTGTCATGGTGGGCTGAAGCCCACCCTACAACCGAGCAAGGGTGCGTCCAGGTTCACTTATTCCATGCGCGGGTTGGCTGGCTTCGCTCCGCTATCTGAGGGGCTTCCGAATGGGACTTATCGCACCGATCACGTTCTCATGTGGGTGGCGTTAAGGTCTTTCCAGCAGCCTTGGATGGCTTGCAAAAGGGCTCCCGCGCCGCATCGCCGGATTCGGTGGGCCAGCAAGGCCCGGCCATTCGATAAAAAGAGGAAGCGCATGGACAGTCGAGGGTTTGTTTGGGCGCATTTCAAGCTCAATGCCGAGCAGCGCCTGCGGGGGTTCAACTTCTTCGTGGTGCTGGCGATCTTTGCCGATGGCGGTGTGTTGGCCGCGTTGGAGCGGGGCTTCTCGCCAGGCCTGCTGGTGTTACTGGGTGCCTTCACGGTGCTGCTGGCGATGGTGTTCTGGCTGGTCGATGCGCGCAGCCGCCAACTGCTGCAACTGACCATCACGGCGCTCAAGGAGATAGAGGCTGATTTTCCCGCCAGCTACCGGCTGTTCGCCAACGATGCGCTGGGGCAGAACCCGGTCATCAGCTATACGTTCGCGATCCGCGCGCTGCTGTTAGCGCAGATGGGGTTTGGCCTGGGTGTGATTGCCTATGGGCTCTACCACTGGTGATGTGCATCTTCAGTTGGGTGGGCTTTAGCCCACCACTGTATGCGTGGGCAGGCCCACCCTACGAAATTGCAGCCTGGCGAGGCTCACCCAATTTAATCCACTCGCTGAATCCGCCCCTCGACACTGGCGCTAAACGGCTGCGGTAGCGATTCGATGTAACCCACCAGCGCATCCAGATCCACCGGGCCGACGACGCGGTTGGTACCTTCGGTGAGTACGGTGAAGTTATCGCCGCCGCCCGCCAGGAAGGAGTTGACCGTAACCCGATAGATTGCCGCCGGGTTGATGAGCGCGCCGGTCGCATCGCGCATCTCGATCACGTGGTTGCCTTCGGGGCGGCTGGCGGACCAGCTGTACTGGATACCGGAGGGCTTGAGAATCCGCGCGTAGCTTTGGCCAACCCACTGTTGTTCCAGCATGGTCTTGATCTGCGCACCGGTCAGGTCCATGGAGACCAGATCGTTAGCAAAAGGCTGGATCGCGAATAGCTCGCCCCAGGTCACTTCGCCACTCTCCAAGTCGGCGCGGATGCCGCCCGGGTTCATGAAGCTGATCTGGGCGTCGGTGGCTACCCGTTGGGCGTCGGCGATGAGGTTGCCCAGAGCCGATTCACCGGCCGGCGTTTCGGTGCGGGTGAGGTCACCTTGCACAACGCCCACCACGCGAGCCACCAGTGGCTCGACCCGCGCATCGGCCTGCGCCACCAGCGCGGCGACTTCCGGGTCCGGCGAAAGGCCGGCGCCTTGGTCGGCCCAGGTGGTGAGGACAGCGGCGGACTTCTCGACGACATCGCGGCTGCGGCGGCTGACCACCAGTTCGATATCCGCGTAGGCGGTACCCGCCGAGAAGGATTGGGTCACGAGGATCGGCTTGCCGTTGGCGTTGGGTACCAGCGCGTTGGTGAAGCCGTGGGCGTGGCCGGAAATGACCACGTCAACTTCGTCATCCAGGCGCTCGATGATATCGACCACCGGTCCCTCGACGGTGTCCGCTTCCGGGTTGGTCGGGCCGTTATAGCTGGTCTGCTGACCGCCCTGGTGCAAGGCGACGACGATGGCGCGCACACCCTGACGGCGCAGCTCGGCCACCGATCGGTTGATCGCATCCGCCTCGTCGACGAAGCGAAGGCCGGCGACGCCGCTCGGTGACACGATTGAAGGAGTTTCCTTCAAAACCGCGCCGATCACGCCGATGCGCACGCCGCCGGCGTAGTAGATGGAGTAGGGCGGCAGAAGGGACTCACCGGTCGCCTGATCGATGACGTTGCTCGAAACTGTGGGGTAGCGCGCGCCTTTCCATTCGTCTTCGAGAAACGGTCCGTTGGCGTGGTTGCCGCCGGTGAGCTGGCGCAGCAGTTCCGTCTTGCCGTAATCGAACTCATGGTTGCCGAGGGTGCCGATCACGTTGCAGCGCTGCTGCGCGAGGGGCTGCGCACTGCGGGACATTTCCATCTGGCGGCTGAAGGGGCGGCAATACGGGTTGGCCAGCAGGTTGAGCAGGCTGATCGAAGGCTCATCGCGCAGCAGGGCGGAGTTGGGCGGTGAGGCGCCGACCTGATCACCGTCGTGCACGATGAGGGTGTATTCGCCGCTGGCGGATTTCAGGTAGGAGGCGAGCACCGCCGCGCCGCCTGCAGGGCGCCCGGCTACGCTGCGTGGGGAGAGCTGGCCGTGGAAATCGTTGATGCTGAGGAGGCTGACCGACACCACCGGCTCGGGCCGCCAGTCCGGGGCGCGCCAGCTGCGGCGTTCGCTGGCCCGCTGCCTGGCGGTGAGGCCTTCCAGCGGCTGGTCACGGTAATCCTGCTCGATGGAACCGTGCTCGGGTAGCCCTTGTTGGGCCAGCGCTGGGCCGGCAAGTCCGACCAGGCTTGCCGCGAACAGCCAATCCAGTAGGCGCGTATGCATTGTTATTTCCTCGGTGCGGTGGGGTCGGACCGAAACTAGGTAGCGCCCATGGCAGGTTGATGACCGCTTGTTGGCGTTTTGGCGAGAGGCGACGTGCGGTTTCGCTGATGCCAGCCGCTGCCGTCGCCGGGTGGTCATGTCGTCCGTCGTAAGCCGCGTGCCGCACCGAACGCTGGCAGCGAGCGTCCGGTCGCAGTTAACAACCACCGGGAGAAACGGCAATGACATCCAGCAATCTGTTATGGGGCGCACTGGCGCTTGGCGCGGTGACAGGCATGCGCAGCATGCTGGCGCCGATGATGGTCAGCCGGGCGCTGGCTGCGCGTGACGATATCGATGGAGCCGATGAGCCTGCACGCACCTTGGCCTCGCACCGTGCGCAACAGTTTCTGATGCCGATGGCCGCCGCCGAGCTGCTGGGCGACAAGATGCGCTTCGCGCCGGATCGGACGATTCTGCCGTCGATGTTGTTTCGTGCGTTATCCGGCGGCGTAACGGCGGCCGCTTTGGCTGGGGCGAGGCGCGAGCCGATCTGGCTCCCAGCCTTGATCGGAGCGACGGCAGCGCTGGTCGCGTCCGAGATCGGGCTCAGCATGCGTAAGTCTTACCAGAGCAACTGGCTGACCAATGCCGCGCTGGGGCTCACAGAGGATTGCCTGGCACTGGCGGTCGGAAGTGCCGGGTTACGGCGCGCGCTGAACGAGCGGTGACAGTCGGAGGGGGTCCGCCAAGGGCTGTGCTGAGGACGGCGGAAAGCGTTGCCGTTTCTTACATGGCGTTGGATCAAGCGTGACCGCCGGCGAGCTAATAGGACTCAGCGTCGCGCTGAAAGCGGGCCCCAAGACGGGCCGCATCGCGCGGCCCGTGGGGACTCAAGGTCAGCTTGGCCGTTTGATCACGCATACACGGTCAGTACAGGTTCCCGCCTGGGTGGCGTCCATACCTTGCGTCGCGTCGCGGGTGCCGACGGTCTCGCCGGCCAGGCCGCCTCCGGTGGGGTTCGCGGTCGCAGTCGTTTCCGGATAGTCCGTACCGGCTCGCTTGGCCGCACTACCCACGTCGTAGCGGCCAGTGTCGGCAGAGTCGGTCGCGGTGGTGTGGCCTATGCCTGCCGTACCGCCGGCATGTTGCGTATCGTCGGCGGTGTGGGTGGTGCCTGCGAAATGCTTGTCCAGATGGCTGTCGCCGCCAGTCGCACCGGCATAGGGGCTAGTGGGACCGGCATAGCCAGGCGTCGCGCCGGCACCGATGCCGTCGATGCTGAGGGCACCGTTGTACTCCAGTGCGTCGCGCGCACGGATCAGTTGATCTTCGTCATACACATCAACCGCGATCACCAGCGAGCCGCGGCGCACGGCCTCGGGGTATGCGGTGGCGTGACGGCGATGTTCTTCGTGCGGCTCATGGCCGAACAGCGATTTGAAGAAATGCGCAACCTTGGACTCGTGATGCTCAGGGTCCACCGTGCTGCCCGCGGTGGAGTAGGGCGCGTCATAGGCATGGATTTCGGCGCTCTCGGCGCCTACGGAATGAATCTGCTCTTTGGCAATGCCCCGCGCCATCAGGTCGCCCTGGGTACGATTGGCATCGGTCAGCGTTGCGAACGCTGCTACCAATGTGTGTTTCATGGTTCACCTCGCGTTGTGTTGAACAACTGGGTAGACGAGCGCTGCGCCTACGGGCCTGACGACACGTCTGGGTGCGAGCAACCGTGAACGATGGCTGCCTCATCGGCGGTCAAGAGCAACGCTCATGGATATTGGGTCTGGCTGTACGGCCATAGTTCAGCGAGGGAGGGATCAGCGGTCGGAAAGTCAGATCAGTTTCGCTTCGCGCTTTGGCAGCTTGAGTGGCTTGGCCGCTGCGGGCTGGCTTCAGCGAGGATTGTTCTGAGCGCTGACCATTGGCGCCTTCGGAGGCTAAACGGGCGAAGGGCGGTGGTGGCTTCGGTAGGGTGGCCGCGCGGCGTACCGCGTCAGCCCACCGTTCGGGTTGTGAGGTGGGCTGAAGCCCACCCTACCGGAGGGCCGGATGAACCTGATCCGTTCGGCGGCTCAGTCGAGGTCCGAGGCGTCGTGACGTTCGGGAGCCTGTTCCGATTCCTCGCCCCAGGTGCGGTTGACCTTGCGCCCACGGACCACGGCGGGACGCTCAGCCACTTCGGCCGCCCAGCGCTGCACGTGTTTGTAATCCTGTACTGAGAGAAATTCGCCGGCCTCGTACAGTTCGCCCCGGACCAGTACGCCGTACCAGGGCCAGATGGCCATATCGGCAATGCTGTAATCATCGCCCGCGACAAAGCGGTTTTCGGCCAGCTGGCGATCCAGCACGTCTAGCTGTCGCTTGACCTCCATCGCGTAACGATTGATCGGGTACTCGTATTTCTCCGGCGCATAGGCATAGAAATGCCCGAAGCCGCCGCCAAGGAAGGGCGCCGAACCCATCTGCCAGTACAGCCAGTTCAGGGTCTCGGTACGTGCGCGGGTCTCCGTGGGCAGGAAGGCGCCGAATTTCTCGGCAAGGTAGACCAGGATCGAGCCGGACTCGAACACCCGTAGCGGCTGGCCCTCGACCCCGTGGTCGGCCAATGCCGGTATCTTGGAGTTCGGGTTGATTTCGACGAAGCCGCTGCCGAACTGGTCGCCGTCACCGATCTTGATCAGCCAGGCGTCGTACTCGGCGCCGCTGTGACCGAGGGCGAGCAGCTCTTCGAGCATGATTGAGACCTTGACGCCGTTGGGCGTGGCCAGCGAATACAGCTGAAGCGGGTGCTTGCCGACTGGCAGCGCTTTGTCCTCCCGCGCGCCGGCGGTGGGCGCGTTGATGTTGGCGAACTTGCCGCCGGAAGGTGCGTCGTGGGTCCAGACTTTTGGCGGTACGTAGGTGGTGTCAGGCACGGGCAATCTCCACGAGTGAGTTGAACCAGGTATGTGCACAGCATCCTACGCGTTTGAACCGCAGGGTCGAAATCAAGCGGGTTGATAGTGGGCATCGACGTTGCGTAGGCGCAGGCTTTCGTAGGAGCCAGCTTGCTGGCGATCCGGGACGGCAGGAGGTTGCAGATCGCCAGCAGCTCCTACGGCGATCTTGCCAGGGGAGATAGCGTCGAGCCAGGGCTAGCCGAGCGGCGTCAGATCGTGTTCGGTCAGTGGCAGTCTGACGATAAACGTAGTGCCTTGATCGGCGCTCGATTCAACATGAATGGTGCCCTGATGGGCCGTCACGATCTCGCTGGCGATATAAAGCCCTAGGCCTAGCCCCGAGTTCGGTCCGTGCTCGCCAGCCGCGTAGTGGGAGTGGCGGCTCATAGGGTTGAAGATGTCAGCGATAGCCTCCTCGGCGATCGGCTCCCCCTGGTTGTGCACCGCGAACACCGCATGCGCCTGCTCGGCATGCAAGGTCACTCTGATCTGCGAAGTGGGACTGCCGTGCTGCACGGCGTTGCCAATCAGGTTGGAAAATACCTGTTCCATCCGCGCGGCATCGAACAGGCCGGTCAGGTTTCCGCTGGTCTTGCAGATGATTTTGCGGTCCGGATGATAGGCGAGCACTTCCTCCACCATGCCTTCGCACACCGCCGCCAAGTTGGTTTCCACCCGCTGCACCGGAATGCCGGTGCCGCTCTGCGAGCGAGTGAAATCGAGCAGGTCGTTGACGATCTTGTTTGCACGTTTGACGCTGGTATAGATACGTGACGCCAGCATGGTCGGCTTGGCCCCGAGGCTGCCATCCAGGAGCAGCACTTCCGCACCGAGCTGAATCGCGCCCAAGGGTGTGCGTAAATCGTGTCCAAGAACACCCAGAAAAATGTTTCGCGTGGCGTGGACCGTTTGTGAGTAGGTGGCCACGGACTCGGCGAGCGCCTGGTCGATGGCCTCGTTGAAGCGGGTCATGTCCTCGACTTCGAAGTCCGTGCCGGACGTGATTGCCTGCAACCACTTCCTCAGCACGCTGGAGCGCAGGGCGCGATACTCCGACACCATCTCGTCGATGCTGAAACCGGCCTCATGACGCAAGACCGCGTGAGTTTCCGCCGCCGTTTCACCGCCGCCTCTGCCGGCCTTGCCGACGGATTTGTCGAACCGCTGGGCTTCGGACTGATGGATGCTTAAATCTTCGGCAATGGTCCGCAGCATCTGCTCGGCATGGTCCCGCAGGGCTTTGGTGTCCATGGTGCGGGAGGCACCTGGGATGGTTCGGGCGAAGTCTTCCCACGACTGGAGGATGGGCTCGAGGTTATCGAGGATAAAAGTGGCAAGACGCATCGGGCTGCTCCGCAAGATTGGACGCCGCTAAGCTCACCGGGACAACCGGGGTTTTGCTTGCCTGCGACTGATCTGAATGTGGCTGACGCGAAATCAGAGGTTCATGTAACGCACACCCAGTATGCACCAGCCCCGTCGCAGTAATGCCGCAAACCGCTGCTCGGTCACCGGCCAGCGGGATGGGAGGATCGAGAGCGAAACGACCCGCTGCGAGCGCCGCGAACGCCGAAGCTCAGCTCGCTGCAGACGGTCGGTACATCATTCACGGCTTGCCCGGACGAGTTGGCTTTCACGATCCAATCCATCAGGGCCGAGCCTACCACCACGTCATCGGACAGACGGGCAATGGCGGCAGCCTGGTCCGGGGTGCGGATGCTGACGCCGATGCACAGCGGCAGATCGAATCAAGCGGCTTGGTGATCTCATCCACGTTGGGTAGCCGACCGGCTTTCGTAGGAGCCAGCTTGCTGGCGATCCGGGACGGCAAGGGGCCTGCTGATTGCCAGCAAGCTGGCTCTTACAAGGGAGGATGGCTTGCTGCTGATACGAAGAAACCGCTGCCCTGGTCAAGGGGCAGCGGCTTCAGGTTTCGGTACTGTGAAGTAGCTCAGCCGCGGGCGCCTCGCACGCCTTCACTCAGCTCACGGCACAAACCCAGTACGCCTTGGACGGCTTCGTCAGAGGTCTTGGCATTAGCGATCTGATCGATCAGTGCGGAGCCGACCACCACCCCATCGGCCAGGCGCGCAATGGCGGCGGCCTGGTCCGGGGTGCGAATGCCGAAGCCGATGCACAGTGGCAAACCGGTGTGGCGTTTGAGGCGCGCGACAGCTTCTTCGACGTGTTCCAGGGTGGCGGAACCGGCCCCGGTCACACCGGCTACCGAGACGTAGTAGACGAAGCCCGAGCTGCCGTTGAGCACGGTGGGCAGACGTTTGTCGTCGGTGGTCGGGGTGGTCAAGCGGATGAAGTCGATACCCGCGGCCTGGGCCGGGTCGCAGAGGTCTTCGTTATGCTCAGGCGGCAGGTCGACCACGATCAGGCCGTCGACGCCCGCTTCCACGGCCTCGGCGATGAAGCGCTCGACGCCCATTTTGTGGATCGGGTTGAAGTAGCCCATCAGCACCAGCGGCGTGTCCTGATTGCCCTGGCGGAATTCGCGGACCATCTGCAGCGTCTTGGCCAGGTCCTGCTTGGCCGCCAGCGCGCGGATGTTGGCCAGTTGAATCGCCGGGCCGTCGGCCATCGGGTCGGTGAAGGGCATGCCCAGTTCGATCACATCGGCGCCCGCGGCAGGCAGGCCCTTGAGGATGGCCAGCGAGGTGGCGTAGTCCGGGTCGCCGGCGGTCACGAAGGTCACCAGCGCGGCGCGGTTTTCCTGTTTCAGCTGGGCGAAGCGCGTCTGCAGGCGGCTCATATATGTTCTTCCTGTTCGTCGTAGTGGTGCATGACGGTCTGCATGTCCTTGTCGCCGCGGCCGGAGAGGTTGACCACCATCAGGTGATCCTTCGGCAGGGTCGGCGCGCGCTTGAAGACTTCGGCCAGCGCGTGGGCGCTTTCCAGGGCCGGAATGATGCCTTCCAGACGGCAGCACTTGTGGAAGGCGGCGAGCGCTTCCTTGTCGGTGATGGAGGTGTACTCGACGCGGCCGATATCGTGCAGCCAGGCGTGCTCGGGGCCGATGCCGGGGTAGTCGAGGCCGGCTGAGATCGAGTGGGCGTCGATGATCTGACCGTCTTCGTTCTGCAAGAGGAAGGTGCGGTTGCCGTGCAGTACGCCGGGGACGCCGCCATTGAGGCTCGCGGCATGCTGGCCGGTCTCGATGCCGTGGCCGGCCGCTTCGACGCCGATGATCGCCACACTCTGGTCATCGAGGAAGGGGTGGAACAGGCCCATGGCGTTGGAGCCGCCGCCGATGCAGGCAACCAGCGAGTCGGGCAGGCGGCCCTCCTGGGCGTGCAGCTGGTCGCGGGTCTCCTTGCCGATCACGGCCTGGAAGTCGCGGACCATGGCCGGGTAAGGGTGCGGGCCGGCGACGGTGCCGATCAGGTAGAAGGTGGTGTCGACGTTGGTCACCCAGTCGCGCAGGGCTTCGTTCATTGCGTCTTTCAAGGTGCCGGTACCGGCAGTGACCGGGATCACCTCGGCGCCGAGCAGCTTCATGCGGAAGACGTTGGCCTGCTGGCGATCGATGTCGGTGGTGCCCATGTAGATCACGCACTGCATGCCGAAGCGCGCGGCGACGGTGGCGGTGGCTACGCCGTGCATGCCGGCGCCGGTCTCGGCGATGATGCGCTGCTTGCCCATGCGCTTGGCCAGCAGGATCTGGCCGATGCAGTTGTTGATCTTGTGCGCGCCGGTGTGATTCAGCTCTTCACGCTTGAGATAGATCTTCGCGCCGCCGCAGTGCTCGGTCAGGCGTTCGGCGAAGTACAGCGGGGAAGGGCGGCCGACGTAGTCGCGCTGGAAGTAGGCCAGTTCTTTGGCGAACTCGGGATCGGTCTTGGCTTTTTCGTATTCGGCGGCCAGCTCGTGAATGAGCGGCATCAGGGTTTCGGCGACGTACTGACCGCCGAAGTGGCCGAACAGGCCCTTGGCGTCAGGGCCGTTGCGCAATGAGGTCATGGTCATCTCCTGCAGGGAAGCGGTGCTCCGCGTAGCGGCGGATGCGCGATAGGGTGAAAATTAACCGACTTGCGGTCCGATAAAAAGCGATAAGATCGCTGCAATCTGTCAGGAAAACTCACCAATGAGCCAAGACCTTCCCCCTCTCAATGCCCTGCGCGCCTTCGAGGCTGCGGCCCGGTTGCAAAGCGTAAGCCAGGCGGCGGCGGAACTCAGCGTGACCCACGGAGCGGTCAGTCGGCAGATTCGCCTGCTGGAGGAATACCTAGGCGTCGCCCTGTTCAGCAAGGAAGGTCGCGGCGTAAAACTCACCGATTCCGGGCTGCGGCTGCGTGATGCGACGGGCGATGCCTTCGAACGGCTGCGGGGGGCTTGTGTTGAGCTGCGCCAGCAGACCGCCGATGCGCCTTTCGTGTTGGGTTGCCCGGGTAGCTTGCTGGCGCGCTGGTTCATTCCGCGGCTGGATCGCCTCAACCGTGAACTGCCGGATCTGCACCTGCAGCTCTCGGCGAGCGAGGGTGAGCTGGACCCGCGGCGCGCCGGCCTTGACGCCACGCTCTGGTATGCCGAGCCGCCTTGGCCGGCGGACATGCAGGTGCACGAGCTGGCCGTCGAACGCATCGGGCCGGTATTGAGTCCGCTCCATCCACGCTGTGCCGCCCTGAGTCAGGCACAGCCGGACGAGCTACTCGGCGAGCCGCTGCTGCACACCGTATCGCGTCCTCAGGCCTGGCCGGCCTGGGCGATCGGCAACAGCCTCGATCCAGCCCGATTGCAGATGGGCCAGGGTTTCGAGCATCTCTACTTTCTGCTGGAAGCGGCGCTGGCGGGGCTCGGCGTGGCCATCGCGCCACAACAGCTGGTGGCTGACGATCTGCGCCAGGGGCGCTTGCTGGCGCCTTGGGGATTTGTCGAGACCCGCGCCAGGCTGGCCCTCTGGGTGCCGTCCCGCCGGCTGGATCGCCGTGCGGAGCGGCTGGCCGAGTGGCTACGCAACGAGCTGAGCGGCAACGGAACCGCACAAAGGTAGCGGCGAGCTAGGCCGGGCCGAGCAGCGCCCCGCTTGAGCCCTCCAGGCGTTTCGGTGGGCTGAAGCCCACCACCCTACGGGATTGGGAAGTCGGCGGACATTAACGGTAACCGACAAGCGGCGAGCCGTTTGTCTGTTGCCACTAAACCGCCGCTGTCGCTGCCGATACAGTCGTTATCGTCCCTCTCTGGGACCTGCCTGGCGATTCGGCGCAGGCTATCTGCAGTTGTTCGAGGAGAACAGTGATGGTCAAGAAGCGGCGTGTCGGTCTTTTTCTATTCGTTGTATTGGCAGCTGGCGCAGAGCAGGTAGCGGCCAAGCCGAGCCCGGCGGTAGAAGCCTCACTCAAGGCGGGCAGACCCTTCGTCGAGGGCGAGCTCCTGGTGCAATTCAAGCCCGGCGCGTCGGAGGCGGCAAAGGGTGCCGCGCTGAGCAAGCAGGGCGCCAAGGCGGCGCAGAAGCTGCTCGACAAGGCGGCCCGCAAGGACGCCAAAGGCGATCTGGTGCAGGCCAAACTGGGCAAAGGCAAGAAGGTGAATGCCGCGCTCATCGCGCGGCTTGCTGCCGATCCTGCGGTGGCCTTCGTCGAGCCCAACTGGATCTATCATCGCCAGCTCGCCAACCCCAAAGACCCGGGACTGAGCCTGCTCTGGGGCATGCAGGGCGCGACCACTTCACCGGCGTCGCCTTACGGTAGCGGCGCGCTAGGCGCCTGGAATGCCGGAGCGCTGTGCTCGAACAAGATTCACATCGGCATCATCGATGAAGGCGTCATGACCGCCCACGGTGACTTGCGCGCCAATACTTGGATCAATCCGGGCGAAGGCAGCCGCGCTGACCGCAAGGACAATGACCGAAACGGTTACATCGACGACATTCAGGGTTGGGATTTCGCCGCCAACAACGCCAGCATCTACGACGGACCGGCAGATGATCATGGCACCCATGTGGCCGGGACTGTCGCCGCAGTCGCTAACAATGGCGCGGGCGTGTTCGGCGTATGCCCTACCGCCAAGCTCATTACCGCCAAGTTCCTCGGAGTCAACGGCGGCACGACGGCGGGTGCGGTAAAGGCCATCAATTACCTGACGAAGCTGAAGCTGGCGAAGAAGATCAATCTGGTCGCTACCAACAATTCCTGGGGCGGGGGTGGTTATTCGCAGGCGCTTTACGATGCGATCAAGGCCGCAGGCAACGCCAACATCCTGTTCGTTGCCGCTGCTGGAAATAGCGGACTCAACATCGATAAAACGCCCAGCTATCCGGCGAGCTACACGCTGCCAAACGTGATTTCTGTGGGCGCTATCGACAAGGCAGGCCGCCGTGCGAGCTTCTCCAACTATGGCGTGAACAATGTGCACATCGCGGCGCCAGGAGTGAGCATCGTGTCCACGGTGCCGACTTCCACCGGTGCGGCCGGCTATGCCTATATGAGCGGCACCTCGATGGCTGCGCCCCACGTGGCGGGTGCTGCTGCGTTGTACGCGTCGTTGAATCCTTGTGCGACGGCAGCGCAAATCCGCACGGCGCTTCTGAGGCTCGCAGTGCGTGATCCGCAGCTTACCGGGGTGGTTCAGCTGAACCGCCGGCTAGACGTAGCCAAGATCCGCCGTGAACTGGCCTGCAGCGCGTCCTGACATGGCTCTTGATCATCGCAACCGCGCCGACGCCTAGCTCGCCAGCGCGGTTTCGGGGTTTGCTTCGGCCTTTCCGGTTGCGGTCTGTTCCACGGCATAACCCTGCGGATTGCGGCTCTGCCAGCGCCAGGCATCGGTGAGCATGGTCAGCAGGTCCTTCTCCGCCTGCCAGCCAAGCTCCTCCCGGGCCTTGGTCGGGTCTGACCAGCATTGAGCGATGTCGCCAGGGCGGCGCGCCTTGAACACGTGTGGCAGCCGCCGGCCGATCACTTCTTCGAACGCGGTCACCATCTGCCGTACTGAATAGCCTCGGCCGGTGCCGAGGTTCCACGTGGAAACACCGTGCACCAGATTCAGCCGCTCCAGCGCCTTCAGGTGCCCCTTGGCCAGGTCGACCACATGGATGTAGTCGCGCACACCGGTACCGTCCGGGGTCGGATAGTCGGCGCCGTAGATGCTGAGTTGCTTGCGCCGACCGACCGCCACCTGAAGCATGTAGGGCAGGAGGTTGTTGGGCGTGCCGTTGGGGTCCTCGCCAATCAGCCCGGACTCATGCGCGCCGATGGGGTTGAAATAGCGCAGCAGGGCGATCGACCAGCGCGGATCGGATTCGGCCAATCCCTTGAGCACGTTTTCCGCCATCAACTTGGACTGACCGTAAGGATTGGTCGGAAGGCCGGTCGGGCAGTTTTCGGTGATCGGCATTTTAGGCGAATCGCCGTAGACCGTGGCCGACGAGCTGAACACCAGCTTGAAGATGCCCGCTTCGGCCATCGCCTGACACAGCGCAATGCTGCCGCTGACGTTGGTCTCGTAATAGCGCAGGGGCTCGCGCACGCTTTCGCCGACAGCCTTGAGCCCAGCGAAGTGCAGCACCGCGGTCACCGGGTATGAGGCGAACAGCGCATTGAGCAGCGAGCGGTTGCGCACGTCACCCTTGACGAACTGAGCCTTGCGACCGGTGAGGGCTTCGACTCTGTCCAGCGCAATCTTCGAGCTGTTGCAGAGGTTATCCAGCACCAGCACTTCGTTGCCCGCCAGGAGCAGCTCCAGCACTGCATGGGACCCAATGTAACCAGCTCCTCCCGTTACCAGAATCATGTGTCTACCTCGCATAGCGGAAATTCTTCGACGCGCACGGAGATACACCGCTGACCGTATGAGCGCGGCCGCTGCAAGCATCTCCAGGGTTGGTGTCGGCGAGTCGGGCGGTGCTGACTGCTGAAGCACACGGCGCCGATGCCGGGGTAAATCAGGCGTCCTGTGATAGGGACGGGGGAAGGTGCGAGCAAGTTCCAACGAGGCGGCGGTCAGCCGATGACCGACCGCCCGGTTACGGTATGGGGAACCTTGGCTCGTCCTGTGTCGTCCATAGCCGGCGAGCTGCGCTTGTGATCGCCACGGTTGGGCAGGCTGCAGTGCGCCTCGATTTTTCTTTACCGCGCAGGCTGCGCGGGTTTATGCGATGCGGCAGAAGGGACTCTGGAGGACTTCGCCATCTGCACGAGGTAGCCATGAGCTGGGCCGGCCCTTATCAATACGAGATTGGAAAATCCCCCGACAAGCAGGAAACGCCGCCCGAAGTTGTTTTCGATGAGCTGGTGCCGACTCTGCTGTGTCTTTCGCATCTTCGCTGGAGCTTCGTCTATCAGCGCCCCCAGCACCTGATGTCCCGGTTCGCACGGGATTTTAACGTGCTGTTCGTCGAAGAGCCGATTCCCACCGAGGACGCCCAGCCCTGGCTGGAGGTGCGTCCCGAGGAAAACGACGTGCAGGTGCTGGTTCCGCGTCTGCCACAGGGCTGTGAGGGCGATACGGCGTTGCGCGTACAGCGCGACCTGCTCGATGGCTATCTGGACAAGCTCGGCGTCAACGACCTGATGCTCTGGTACTACACGCCGATGGCGCTGGGCTATGCCGGCCACCTAAAGCCGAAACTCACCGTTTACGACTGCATGGATGAACTGTCCGCCTTCCGCGGCGCGCCACCGGAACTGGTCGAGCGCGAGCGCGAATTGCTCAAACGCGCCGATCTGGTCTTCACCGGCGGCTACAGCATTTGGGAAGCCAAGCGCGAGCTTCACGACAACGCGTTCGCCTTTCCCAGCAGTGTCGACGTGGCCCATTTCGCCGAAGCACGGCGGACCCAGGCCGACCCGGACGATCAGGCCGAAATTCCTCAGCCGCGATTGGGCTTCTACGGCGTCATCGATGAACGCTTCGATATCGAGCTGGTGGCTGAAGTCGCTCAGAAGCGGCCGGACTGGCAGTTCGTGCTGGTCGGCCCGGTGGTCAAGATCGATCCGGCGGACCTGCCGCAGCGCGACAACATCCACTACCTGGGCGGCAAGACATACGACGAACTGCCACGTTATCTGTCTGGCTGGGACGTGGCGATCATGCCTTTCGCGATGAACGAATCGACGCGTTTCATCAGCCCGACCAAGACGCCTGAATACCTGGCTGGTGGCTGCCCGGTGGTGTCCACGCCGATCAAGGACGTGGTGCGCACCTATGGCGATACCGACATCGTCTACATCGCCGATACCCCCGATGCGTTCATCGCGTCGGTCGAGAAGGCGCTGGCTGACCGTGAAGATCGCGACCGTCTGCTGAAGACTGCCGATGAGATTCTTGGCGATATGTCCTGGGACCATACCTGGGCGTTGATGAAGGAGAAGATGCAATGCGCGATGTGAGCCTGCGAGACAGCAATCCCGAATACGCAGGTGGCGGCGCCAGCGACCATCCGTCCGGTGGCCGTCGCGGCTTCGACTACCTGATCGTAGGTGCCGGATTCGCCGGCAGCGTATTGGCCGAGCGCCTCGCCGCCGGGCTGAACAAGCGCGTGCTTGTCGTCGACCGGCGCCCGCACATCGGCGGCAATGCCTACGATCACTACGACGAAGCCGGCGTGCTGATCCATCGCTACGGGCCGCATATCTTCCATACCAACGCCCAGCGCATCGTCGACTACCTCTCGCGGTTTACCGAATGGCGACCCTACGAGCATCGCGTGCTGGCGCAGGTGGATGGTCAGCAAGTGCCGATCCCGATCAACATGACCACACTGAACAAGCTTTACGGCCTGAACATGACGACCGAGGCGGAGGCGGCGGCGTTCCTCGCCAGTCGTGCCGAGCCGGTGGATGACATCCAGACCAGCGAAGACGTGGTGATCAACGGCATCGGACGTGAGCTGTATCAGAAGTTCTTCCGCGGCTATACCCGCAAGCAGTGGGGGCTGGACCCATCGCAGCTGGACAAGTCGGTGACCTCGCGCATCCCGACGCGCACCAATACCGATGACCGCTACTTCACCGATACCTTCCAGCAGATGCCCAAGTACGGTTATACGAAGATGTTCGAGAAGATGCTCGCGCATCCGAACATCAAGGTGATGATCAACACCGATTATCGGGAAATCCGCGACGAGGTGCAGCACGATCACCTGATCTTCTGCGGGCCGATCGACGAGTATTTCGACTACCGCTTCGGCAAGCTGCCGTACCGCTCGCTGAAGTTCGAACACAAGCAGCTCGACCAGGAGCAGTTCCAGGCCGTCGGCACGGTCAACTACCCGAGCGAAGAGGTGCCCTACACGCGCATCAGCGAGTACAAGCACCTCACCGGGCAGGTCCACCCGAAAACCAGCATCACCTACGAATATCCCTCTGCCGAGGGCGATCCGTATTACCCGATTCCACGGCCGGAAAACGCCGAGCTGTACAAGCGCTACCAGAAGCTCGCCGACGAGACGCCGGGCGTCACCTTCGTTGGGCGTCTCGGCACCTACAAGTACTACAACATGGATCAGGTGGTCGGTCAGGCGCTGGCGCTGTACAAGCGCATCGAGGAAGCCGAGCGCGGCCCTGAGCCCGGCGAAAGCACCGAACACAGCCAGTCGCTGGCTGAACAGGCACCCTGAGACGAGGCGCAAGATGCATCAGCCCACGCTGTTCAAGAGCTTTTTCATGGGGGGATTCGAATGCTCCAATCACCGCCGCAGCGACGGCCGGCGTCTCGATCTGCTTGCCGCTACTGGACACGATCGCTGGGCCGCCCATGACTATGCCGTGCTGCATCGTCATGGTCTGCACAGCGTGCGCGACGGCCTGCGCTGGCACCTGATTGAGCACGCGCCCGGCGAGTATGACTGGTCGAGCTTCCTGCCGATGCTGCAAGCCGCGCAGCGCCAGGGAACCCAGGTCATCTGGGACCTGTGCCATTACGGCTGGCCGGACGATATCGATATCTGGCGACCGCAGTTCGTCGAGCGCTTCGCCCGCTATGCCGCCGCCGTAGCCCAGCTGATCAAGGATGAAACCGACACGGTGCCCTTCTATGCGCCGCTCAACGAGATCTCGTTCTGGGCCTGGGCAGGTGGCGATGAGGCCTACTTCAACCCGATGGCCCGCGGCCGCGGCTTCGAACTCAAGCATCAACTGGTACGCGCGACCATCGCTGCAATGCAGGCGATCCGTGACGTGGAGCCGCGGGCGCGCTTCGTCCAGGTCGACCCGGCCATTCATGTCGCCGCAGCGAATGATCGGCCCGGCCCGCAGCGCGACGCCGAGCGCTTCCGCCAGTCGCAGTTCGAGGCCTGGGACATGCTCTGCGGCGAGCTCTGGCCCGGCCTCGGCGGCGCGCCTGAATACCTCGATATGCTGGGCGTGAACTATTACTCGAACAACCAGTGGTACCACGGCGACGGCCGCACCATTGAGCGCGACAACCCGGACTACCGTCCCTTCAAGGGCATCCTCACGGAAATCTGGCAACGCTATAAGCGCCCGCTGCTGATCGCCGAAACTGGCGCCGAGGGTGACGTGCGCGGCGACTGGCTGCGCTATGTCAGTGAACAGGCCGGACTGGCCATGCAGCGCGGGGTTCCGGTCGAGGGTATCTGCCTGTACCCGGTACTGGACTATCCCGGCTGGACCGACGAGCGCCACTGCCCGGTCGGCTTGCTGGGCTTTCCCGACGAAAACGGCAACCGCTGCATACACGAAGGCCTGGCCGACGAGCTGCGACTGCAGCAGATGCGTTTCAGCCAGTTCAACCACGCCCTGCAGCTCGCCGAAGCCTTGCCATGAACGCGCAGGCGCCCCGCAAACCATCGGTGCTGCCAAGTTTGCCGGATCGGCCGGTCGCGTTTCTGTGGCACTACATTTGTGCGCGGCCTTGGCATTTCGGTGGGCTGCTGTTGCTGATCGTCAGCGCGGCGACATGCGCGGTGGCGGTGCAGTACGGCATGAAGCTACTGGTCGATGCGATGGCCCAAGGGAGTTCCAACCGAGGCGCAGCCGACGTCTGGTTCCCGCTGGGGCTGTTCATCAGCCTGATCGTCATCGAGAACGTGTTCTGGCGGCTCGGCGGGTGGCTCGGCTGCCGCACCGTGGTAGCCAGCATGGTGGATATCCGTGTCGACCTGTTCAAACACCTGACCGGACACCCGATGCGCTACTTCACCGAGCACTTTGCCGGCTCGCTGGGCAACCGTATCTCAGCGCTGGGCCAGGCCGCTGGCGCGATCTACGGTGGCCTGGCCTGGAAGATCGTACCGCCCATCGTGGACTTCATCGGCGCGGTAGTGGTGCTGCTCACCGTAGACTGGCGCATGGCCGTTGCGTTGATCATGTTCGTCGCCATCGTCGCGGTTCTGATCACCGGCTTCGGCATCCGCGGTCGCTCCAAGCATCAACGCTTCGCGGCACAGTCGGCGAGGGTGGGCGGCGAGCTGGTCGACGCGGTGTCCAACGTCTGGACAATCAAGGCGTTTTCAGCGCGGGACCGCGAAGCCGAACGGCTGGCCAGTGAGATCGGCTACGAGGCCAAGGCGCAGCGGCGCAGCTGGATGTACCTGGAAAAGGCGCGCGTCATCCACGACATCTGCCTGTCGCTCATGGCAGGCGGCATGCTGGTCTGGGCGATCAACCTGTGGGTTGGCGGCTCCGTAACCTCTGGCGATGTGGTGCTGGTCAGCGCCCTGACCTTCCGCATTTTGCACGGGTCACGTGATCTGGCGCTGGCGCTGGTGGACACCACCCAACAGATGGGTGCGATCAACGACACCTTGCGCATCATTGTCCAGCCGCACGGACTGGAGGATTCCGAAACGCTGCTGATGCTGGCCGAAGGCGACATCACCTTCGAGGACATCAGCTTCGGTTATCCCGGCCGAGCGCCGACCTTCGAGCATCTGGATCTGCATATCACGGCAGGGCAGAAAGTAGGCGTGGTGGGGCCGTCTGGCGCAGGCAAGTCCACCCTCATCCAGCTGCTGCAGCGTCTGGATGACGTACAGGGCGGACGCATCCTGATCGATGGCCAGGACGTCCGCTTCGTCAGTCAGAACAGCCTGCGGGAAAAAATCGCGGTGGTGCCGCAGGAGACCGCACTGTTCAACCGCAGCATTCGCGAGAACATCCGCTACGGGCGCCCAGACGCCACTGACGAGCAGGTCGTCGAAGCCGCACGCAGTGCGTTTTGTGACGGTTTCATTCGCGAGCTGCCGCAGGGTTACGACACCCTGGTCGGCGAGCGCGGGGTGATGCTCTCTGGTGGTCAACGTCAACGCCTGGGGATCGCTCGGGCGTTTTTGAAGGACGCACCGATCCTTATCCTCGATGAGGCCACGTCGGCGCTGGACACCCAATCCGAAGCGGAGATCCAGGCGGCACTCAACAATCTGGTGCATCACCGTACCGTGGTAGCCGTGGCACATCGCCTTTCGACGCTGTCGAGCTTCGACCGGATCATCGTGCTGCGCGACGGGAAGATCATCGAAGACGGCCCGCCGCATGAGCTGCGCAACCGTGGCGGCGCGTTCGACGCGCTGTGGCGCATGCAGGCCGAGGGCTTCAAGCAGCAACCCGATCCGGCGGTATGAAGCGCGTCGCGGTCAAGTCTCGCAGCCTCCGTGAGCTGGGTTACGACCCCGATGAGCAAGCTCTGGAGGTGCTGTTTCACAACGGCTCGGTGTACCGCTACGAGCAAGTGCCCGCCGAGGTGGTGCAGGCGCTGCTTGAGGCCGATTCCCTGGGACGGTATTTCAATCAGGTATTCAAACCCCAGCATTACCGCTATCGGCGCCTTGCGTGACATCGGCGGCAGGCGAGCAGTGGTGCCAGCCTAGGGTGGAAACTGCGAAGCATCTTCCACTTCGGACACCTCGGTGATACCGCTATCGATGACCCTACGCAGGGGCAGGCGGTGGATGAGCTTTGCGTTATTCGCCCTACGCGTCTACGCGGGCAGCTGACGGCAAGGGTTGCCGAGCTTATCGGTCGAGCTGGCGTCGTTCCCGTAAGTGGCCGAGCACCTAGCGCCCCGTAGGAGCGAGCTTGCTCGCGATCATCTCACCAAGCCGGCGGTTATCGCGTGATCCGCGAAGCATTCAGCGCCTCGATTGAGCCGCCTCGCTGAACTTCCGGGCAGCTCTGCGGGCCTCAATGGACAGGACGCGTCAATTCCGAGCGGAGGCTCCTCAGACCACAAGGGGATACATTCATGTCGGATCATCACACGTACAAGAAGATCGAGATCGTCGGTTCCTCGCGCACCAGCGTGGACGAAGCGATTCAGAACGGCATCGCCGAAGCCAGCAAAACGCTGCGCAACGTCGAGTGGTTCGAGGTCGGAGAAATTCGTGGCCATGTCGAAAACGGCAAGGTCGGACACTATCAAGTCACCATGAAGGTCGGCTTTCGCCTCGCTGACAGCTGATCGCCCCAGGCCACCCGGCAGCGCCTGAAGGTCGGCTGTCCGGGGCAGCCTGGCGCTGGCTGTGTCGTCAGGCCGCTCGGCTGCGCTCGTAGCGTCGCAATAGCGGTTGGGTGCTTAGGCCGTGAATCAGAATGCTCAGCGCCACCACAGGGATCACCAGCTGGATGACCTGCTCGGCTTCATCCGGCATGAGACCATGAGTCACCGCATAGCTCAGGTAGTACAGGCTGCCGATGCCACGGATGCCGAACCAGCCGACGGTCAGCAGTTGGGATCGATCCAGGTAGCGGCGTGGCATCAGCAGCCATACGCTCAACGGCCGGATCAGCAGAAACAGTGCCAACGCCAGGGGCACCGCGCGCCAATCCCAGTGCGCCGACACCAGCACGCCGAGCATGGTCACCAGCAGCACTTCCAGGCTGCGCTCCAACTGCCCGCCAAAGGTCAGGATATCGCCCATCATCACGCCTGCAGCCACCTTGGGTTCGTCGATGCGTTTGCTCTCCAGCGGAAGCTCACGGGGTGACAGACCGCCTTCGACCACATGCGGAACGGCATGGGCAATCAGCTCTTCGGACGGCGTTTCGGATTTTTTCGCGACCGAGACTTCGGCGCGGCGCAAGCCCAGGCCCGCAGCGAATACCGCGAGAAAGCCCCAGGCGCCGATGAGTTCGGCGCCGACATAGGCGAGGGCAATCAGGGCCAGCGCCAGTGAGTCGTTCGGCGACATCGAGGTGTCGGCGTGCTGGGTGCGCAAATAGATCGCCAGCTTGCCGATCAGCTTGCCGAGCATATAGCCGAACAGCAGCCCGGCCGGAACGGCCCAGACCAGCCGATGCAGCGCCCATTCACCGACCCAGCCCAGCGCCAAGGCTTCCTGCTCGATCAGCAGCAGGCCAAGCACCACGAAGGGGAAGGCCGTACCGTCGTTGAATCCGGCCTCGCCGGACAGCCCATAACGTACATGATCGCTGTCGCGGGAGTTGTTGACCTGCACCAGGCTGGCCAGAACCGGATCGGTGGGCGCCAGGATGGCGCCGGTCAGTACCGCTAGGCCCCAGCCGAGCCCCAGCAGGTAATGGCAGAACAGCGCGACGCCGGCGATACAGGCGAGCATCACCGGTCCGGCCAGGATATAGGTGCTCCTCCAGGCCGGATGGCCTAGCGGCATGCGAAGTTTGAGGCCACTGACGAACAGCGACACCAGCACCACGACCTCGGTGAGGTGCTCCATCCAGCCAGCAATCAGCAGGAATTCCATCTCCCACAGGCCGATGCCCAGCTGTCCGATCAGCAACCCGAAGCCGAGATAGATGAGTGACGTGGTTACCGGCAGCCAGCGCAGGTAGGCCGATGCCAGGGCGAGGATCAACAGCAGGATGCCGAGCACGGCCATCCATTCGAGAAAATTCATGCAGTTTTCCGGAAGCGAGCGTGATGCGCTAAGTGCGCGAGGCTGAAGATTCGAACGGCGTGGCTCGGCGGGGTTCAGCTGCGCCGCCAAGCGGAGGCCAGGCGGTTCACGATGAGTTGATTCGCCTGCGTCGCTGAGCAGACGGCTGTGCACTGATGGCTATTCAGCGACTGTCCCGCCTACGCTGGCGACTCGCTGAACGTGCAACACTCGACCCTGTTCGGTTAATCGGGCATGTTTGTGGCGATGTACCGTCGGCGCACATCTGGTTCGGATCGCAGCATTGTGAAGGCTCGGTTAATCAGCTATAGAAACCATCGCCAAGTATGGATCGAAGATGAAGGACAACAGACTCCTCGAAATGCGTGTGTTCAAGGTAGTGGTTGACGCCGGGGGGTTTACCGCGGCGGCGCATGTGCTGGGTTTGAGCCAGCCATTCGTCAGTCAGGCTATTACCAGCCTGGAGGCCAGGCTGGGCGTGCGCCTGCTGCACCGTTCCACCCGTGGCAGCCGATTGACCGAAGAGGGTGAACGTTTTCTGGCGTCATGCAACCGCATCTTGGACGAAATCGAGCAAGCCGAAGCTGAGGTTTCAGCCGCCCGCCTGCAAACCAGTGGCGATTTGCGCATCAGTGCACCTATCGCCTTCGGACTGGACCAGATTGTTCCACGTCTGCCGGTTTTTCTCGCAGACCATCCGAGAATGGTGCTGCACCTGGCGCTGTCGGACGCTGTTTCCAACCTAATTGAGGACAACGTCGATGTGGCTATTCGCATGGGGCGGCTGGTCGATTCCTCGCTGAAGAGCCGAAAGCTTTGCGATCTCCAGCGGATCGTCGTGGCTGCTCCAGGATATCTCCAAGCGCATGGCACTCCTCGCAAGCCTGAAGACTTGCGCGATCACAACTGCCTGATGTGGGAGGGTCCGCTCGACCACCTCAATCGCTGGCCATTCCTAAAGAATGGGGAATCTCAGACTTGGCTGGCGAGGGGTAACTTTCGAAGCACCAGCGGTCAGACACTGTTCGAGCTCTGCATGGCCGGTGTCGGCGTAATGCGCCTGGCCGAGCATCTGGCGCTGCCCGCGATCCGCAGCGGTTTGTTGGTTCCGCTTTTGGAAGATCATCAGGCGCGCGATAACACGGCTATCCACGCCGTATTCCTGCCCGAACGCGAGCTGTTGCCGCGAATACGTACCTTCGTGGATTACCTGGTGGAGGTTTTTAAACAGCCGCCATGGTTGTCAGAAGTCGCGATTCATCAGCGCTCGCAATAAATCTTATGGGGTTTCACCGTGTTGACGCCCCCTGAGACGGCCCGATAGATTGCAGGCACACAATAACGAAAGACGCCCCTAACCCCGATTCCTCCAGGGTAGACCTAAGCTGATCGGCCACGCCTTGCATGGGTTGTCGGCAAGCCGGTAGGGAAGCGTCAGCGCGAGGTAACGATATGATCGCAGGCCTGCCCTCGGAGCGCAGACTCCGCCTTGTTCGCCAACCCAGCAGCATCATTCGTCTGTCCTGCCGTACCGGTACGTTGACGACACCGAGTCGGCCATTGAGGGCACGTTAGCCGACCTGCACTGCTTCAGTTCGTCCTCTCGATGCGAGGCAGGGCGGGCCTTCTTTTCATTCCTCTTGTACTGCGCCCGCGGGTCAGCAGATAGCCCACTGCTGCTCACGGTCCCCCTTCGACCGCGAAACGTTTCCAAAAACTTTCCAACAATAAAAAGGAACACGAAATGAAGAACAAGAAAACGTCACCGTTGCTAGCCGCCTTGCTCGGTCTGGTTGTTGCCCTGCCGCTGGGGCACTCACTGGCCAATGCCGCGGAAAACGACGAAGTATTCGAGATCCGCCTCGGCCACACTGGCTCGCCAGATCATCACTTCCAAAAAATCTCCGAACGCTACGCCCAGTTGGTGGATGAACGAACTGGCGGCAAGGTAAAGATCAAGACCTATCCGTCTGACTCTTTGGGCAAGCAGATTGAGCTGGTGGACGGGACTTTCATTGGTACCAACGACATGGTGCTCACCTCCGACGCTGTGCTTTCCAACACCGTGCGGGAGGTCGGAGTCATCAACCTGCCGTTCCTGTTCCGCGACTCTGAACACGTACGCAAGGTGCTCGACGGCGAGATTGGCGATGAACTCTCGGCCAAAGTTGAGCAGCAGGGGGCAGTAGTCATTGGCTGGTGGGAAAACGGCTTCCGCCATATCACCAACTCAAAGCAGCCGATCACCAAACCCGAGGACCTTAACGGCTTGAAGATCCGCGTGCCCGAAGGGCCAGTATTCGTCGAGACGTTCCGCGCGCTGGGTGCCAACGCGACGCCTATTGCCTTCACCGAGCTTTATTCGGCCCTGCAACTGGGGGTAATTGACGGACAGGAAAACCCGCCCGCTCACATCCTCACCCAGAAGTTCTACGAAGTGCAGAAATACGCCTCGAAGACCGGACACATTTATCTGTCATCCCCGGTGCTTATTAACAAAGCATTGCTGGAGCGCATGCCGGCCGAATATCAGAAGGTGATGTTGGATACCGGCAAGGAAATGGCGGGGCAACACACCCGTATGGTGCTCGACGAAGAAGCGTCCCAGTGGCAGCAGATCCAAGAGCTCGGCATGCAGGTCAATGAAGTGGATAAGGCTCCCTTCGTCGAAGCTACCAAGCCGGTCATTGCCAAGTACCGTGACGTATTCGGCGTCGAGCTGATCGACAGCATCGTAGCTACCCAATAACGGTCTTCAGCCGGGCCGACAGGTTCCGCCCGGCTGTATAGGAGGCTGAAAAATGTATATGAAGGCCTTGGCCGTACTCACCAGGTTTATAACCGGCGTCACCGCGCTGGCATTTCTCTCGATGGCAGCTCTCGTCTGCCTGCAGGTGTTCTATCGTTATGTGCTCAACAGTCCACTCACCGGTTCTGAAGAGGCGGCACGGGCGATCCTGATTTACATCGTGATGCTCGGCAGCGCCGTGGCCGTGGGTGACCGGGCGCATATGGCGATCGGATACTTCTATGAGAAGTTCCCGCCATTGCTGCAGAAAATGGCTGCGTTTCTCTACTTCGCATCGATCCTGTTCATCGCCTCGCTGTTCATCATCAAGGGCAACGATTTGGCGCAGCGGACCATGATGCAAACGACCCCGGCGCTACAGATCCCTAAGGGCCTGATCATCTACGCCTTTCCCATCGGCGGCGTGCTGATGTTTCTCTATGCGCTCGCGCCAATGCTGCAGTTGCTGTTCGTATCGAAGGATGCGCCGCCTTCTGTGGTTCAAGACCCTTTGCAGTGAAGGCAAACTTATGGTTATCACACTGTTCCTGGCTTTCTTTGTTCTGATATTTCTCGGCGTGCCGATCGCCTTCGCGTTAGCCTGTGCTTCCATCCTGTCGCTGCTGGTCTTCACCGACATGCCGATGATGCTCATCATCCAGCGCATGTATTCAGGGCTGGACGTGTTCGCGCTGATGGCGATACCGCTGTTCCTGTTTGCCGGTTACCTCATGTCGGAGGCGAAAATCTCGGATCGCCTGGTGGCGCTAGCCTCAGTATTCCTTGGTCGGTTCAAGGGTGGCCTGTCGTTGGTGGCCACCGGTTCGTCAGCTGTATTCGGTGCGATCTCCGGTTCTGCCAATGCCACCACGGCGGCTATCGGCTCGGTAATGATCCCTGAGATGGCCAAGCGGGGATATGACCAGGCTGACTCCGCCGCGGTAGTTGCCGCCTCGGGCATCCTTGGCCTGGTAGTGCCGCCCAGCATCACCATGGTGCTCTATGGCGTGGTTGCCGGCGTATCGATCGGTGATCTGTTCCTCAGCGGAATCATACCGGCGCTGATCATTTCTGCAGGTCTGATGGCGCTGAACTACTACATAGCGCACCGCAAGGGCTATATCGGCAGTGAGCCGATTCCCCGAGACGAGGCGTTGAGGATCTTTCGGGACAGCCTGATCGCTCTAGCCATGCCTTTAATTATTCTGGGTGGCATTTATTCCGGCGCGTTCACTCCGACGGAGTCTGCTGCCGTAGCCAGCGCATATGGTTTGCTAGTTGGTTTTTTCTGGTATCGGAATATGTCTATAAGCAGTGTTTTTACGGTGAGCAAGAAGACCGTAGAAGTTACCGCGACAATTCTGTTCCTGATTGGCACGTCCAATATATTTACCTATATCCTCACTTCGGAGAATGTGCCGCAAACGCTTGCCGCGGGTTTGATCGGTTTATCGGACAGCCCGACGGTCATTCTCTTAATTATTTTGGCGATGCTGCTTGTATTAGGCACATTCCTGGACAACGTGGCGGCCATTATTCTGATCACGCCTACCTTGATGCCGGTAGTCAGTGCCATGGGCATCGACCCGATATTCTTTGGGGTATTCATCGTAATTGCGGTCGCGGTTGGGCAGATCACTCCCCCTGTTGGGTTAAACCTGTTTATCGCAACGAACCTTACCAACAGGAGCTTCGAGGATGTTTGTCGAAGTACTGTCCCGTATTTGCTGTTATATGCCGCGTTATTGGTGTTTTTTATCTTAGTGCCCGGTCTCCTTTCGGTATTCGGCTAAGCAATTTGGCTCATTAGGACTCATGGCGTGCGTTTATATTAATTGCTAATAATAGTTATATGAGCGCACCTGTTGATGCTGGCTCCAGGTCGGATTAAGTTTGAGCTTCCCGGTGTTTTTCTTTAAAGAATTCGGGTTCTAATTAAGCGAATTTAGAGGTGGTGCGATGTTTGATTTAGGTGACCGGGTTTCAATTTATCAGCCGGAGCAGAAGGGCCTAAAGTTCCCGGAAATGCCAAGGTTTAGCAACCTTGCCGACGAACGCCAACACCGCAAGGAGCGTCTGGTGGCCGCCTGCCGGGCCTTTGCGCTGCATGGGCTGGACTACGGGTTCGCAGGGCATCTCACCGTTCGTGATCCAGAGCGGCCGCAGCTCTACTGGACCAACCCGATGGCGGTGCATTTCGCCCAGGTGAAGGTCTCCAACCTGATCCTCGTCGACCATGAGGGCATGGTGGTGGAAGGTGAATATGCGGTGAACCGTGCGGGGTTCATCCTGCACGCCAATGTCCACGAAGCCCATCCGGACATCATCGCCATGTGTCATGCGCATAGCGTGTATGGAACGGCCTTCGCGGCGCTTGGGAGGCCGATCGAGCCCGTCACTCAGGATGCCTGCGCCTTTTTCGAAGATCACGTCATCATCGGTGATGAGGCGGGTGCGGTAGCGGTGGAAAACTACGCGGGGTCCAACGTGGCGAAGGCCTTCAAGGGCGTCAAAGCGGCGATCCATCAGAATCACGGGTTGCTTACCGCTAGCCGTCATAGCATCGAATCGGCGGCCTTTTGGTTCATAGCTCTGGAGCGTTGCTGCCAACAGCAGTTGCTGATCGAGGCGACGGGCATCAAGCCGACGTATGTGACGCCCGACCGGGCGCGCTACAGCCGCGAGCATGTCGGTAGCGAATATATCGGTTGGCTGCATTTCCAGCCCATCTGGGAGCAGCTGGTTCAGGATAGCCCGGACATGTTTGACTGACCGTAGTAGCACGGCTCGCTGATAAGTGATCGGGCGCTTCGGCGCCCGTTTTTTGCTGATCGCGTTCTTTTACTACCTGTGTTCAGGCCGCCACTAGCGCAGCCCGGCGAGGATCTCGAAGGCGTAGTGGCGGTCGGCGGTTTCGTAAAAATCACAGGTGAACATCAACTCGTCGGCCTGGGTCTGGTCCAGCAGGATCTCCAGCCGCGCGCGGATCTTCTCCGGCCCGCCGATCAGTGCCATGCCGAGAAAGTTGCCTACTGCGTCCTGCTCATGCGGCAGCCATTTGCCTTGCATGCTTTCCACGGGCGGCACCAGCACCAGGCTCTGGCCCCGGATCAGCGCCAGGATGCGTTGGTATGCCGTGGTTGCCAGGTACTCGGCTTGCTCGTCGGTGTCGGCGGTCATCAACGGCACACCGAGCATCACGTAAGGCTTGTCGAGCACCTCGGAGGGGCGGAAATTCTCGCGGTACAGGCGAATCGCCTCATGGGCGTAGCGCGGCGCGAAATGCGAGGCGAAGGCGTAGGGCAGGCCCTTGGCCGCCGCCAACTGAGCACTGAATAAGCTGGAGCCGAGCAGCCAGATCGGCACGTTGCTGCCGACGCCGGGCATGGCGATTACCCGTTGGTTGCGCTGGCGGGGGCCGAGAAGCAACTGCAATTCCTCTACATCCGCCGGGAAGTCATCGGCGCTGCCCATGCGGTCGCGGCGCAGTGCGTGGGCGGTGAACTGATCGGCACCCGGTGCGCGACCCAGGCCAAGGTCGATACGCCCAGGATAGAGCGCTTCCAGCGTACCGAACTGCTCGGCGATCACCAACGGCGCATGGTTGGGCAGCATTACCCCACCGGCGCCCAGCCGAATCCGCGACGTGCCGGCCGCCAGGTAGCCGATCAATACCGATGTGGCGGCGCTGGCGATGCCGTCCATGTTGTGGTGTTCGGCCACCCAGAAGCGCTCGAAGCCGAGCTTTTCGACATGCTGCGCCAGCGCCAGGGAGTTGCGCAGGGCGAGGCCGGCGTCGGCGTCATCACGGATCGGAGCCAGGTCGAGGGTGGAAAAGCGGGTGTGTTCGATACGGGACATCGTTTATCTCTCCGTTGGCCGCAGCGGCTGACACGGGCGACTCAGTGGCAGTGCTCAGCATCGGCGCGCGCCAGCACGTTGCGCTGTTCGTCGTACAGCCAGCCCTGTGGCGTGAAGCCCAGCGAGCGCGCCTGAAACAGATAGCGCCGCCCGGCTTTAAAATCGTCATAGCGGATGACCATGGTACAGCGCAGATACTGAGTGTCGCCGAACTCGCCTAATCCGCCGCTGCTGATTTCGAATTCGTAACGCGCCTCGAGTTCATGCGCGCCCGGGCTGACCTGGAAAAAACGGCCGTCCGGCGTGCGTTTGTTATCCAGCCGGTCGGACATGAAGATGTCGCTCGGCTGCGCGCTCATATCGACCCAGGCCATGTTCGGATCGGGCACGGGCAGCGGGCCGGCACAGCCGGTCAGGCCAGCGGCCAGGAGCAGGGCAAATAGCAGGCGCATGACGGATTCCTCGACAGGCCGCAGTCAGCCCAGTGCTGTCGCGGTGTCCTGTTGAGACTGATCCAGCCGCGGCGCTGTTGCAACAGGCCCGACCGGCGGCAGCTAAAGCGGGCTCCGGCGCGTCAGCGAGTTGCGACACCACCGCAGCCGCGCTCGCTGGCTCGGGCCAGCAGCTGATCATGCTGGTCATAGAGCCGCGCCCACGGGCGGAAGCCATAGCCGCCGGCGACCAGGCGGTAGCGCGCACCGGCATCGAAGCTGTCGTAATCCAAGGTCAGGCGGCAATTGCGCTCCAGCGCTTCGCTGTCACCACCTACGTTGGCCGCGCCCACCTCGAAGCGATAGTGCATGCCCAGCTGGTGGCTGCCGGGTGTCACCTGGAAGTAGCGATGGTCGTTCAGAGGGCGTTGGTCCACCGCAACGGCTTTCAATTCGGTTTCATCGCGCGGGACCAACTCGATCCAGGCCTGGTTCGGGTCTGGCTGGGGCATCCATAGGGCGCAGCCGCCGAGGGTGGACAGCGCAAGAGCAAGCATCAGGGTTCGCATGGATAGATCTCCGGCCGCTGGCTGGGCGGTCTGCTGCAAGGGCACGGGTGCCTTCAGTGGTTGGGCGGGCTTCGATGTCGTTGTAGGCTCAGCGCACCGACCGTTCGGGTCTTCAAATGCGAGCAGGCGTTTGTTCATGTCGAAGCTGAAAACCGCCCTAGTCGACAACCGCGGCGGGCGTTGGGTTCCATTGCTGCTGGCGGTTGGTCTGACTGGATGCAGCACCTATTACGGGCAGTTGGCGGTCGGTCAGCTGGAGCTGCTGCGCCTGCGCGAGCCCATCGCCACGATCATCGAGAGCCCCCGAACCGATCCTCAGCTGCGTCAGCGGCTCGGCCTCGCCCTGCAGGCCAGACGCTTCGCCAGCACTACATTGGCATTGCCGGACAACGACAGTTATCGCGTTTACGTCGATATCCAGCGGCCCTTCGTGGTGTGGAATCTGTTCGCCACCGAGGCGTTCTCCGTGGCGCCGCTGAATCACTGTTTTCCGATCGCCGGTTGTGTGGCCTATCGCGGTTACTACCAACAGGGGCGCGCCCGTGGAGCGGCAGCGATGCTCAGGAGCGAAGGCTATGACACCCTGGTGACCGGCGTGCAGGCCTACTCGACGCTGGGCTGGTTCGATGACCCACTGCTCAGCTCCATGCTGCGCTGGGAGGATGAGCGTTTGGCCGGACTGATCTTTCACGAGCTGGCGCATCAGCGGCTCTACATTGCCGGCGATACCGCATTTAACGAGTCGTATGCATCCTTCGTCGAGCGTGAGGGGTTGCGCCAGTGGCGTACCAGCCGTGGTCTGCCGCCGGTCGATGAGACGGCGCAGCGACGCTATGCCGAACTCAGCGGTTTGATGCTCGATACCCGCGAACGGCTGGCCGAGCTGTATGCCTCGGACCTGGACGAAGCGGCCATGCGCGCCGCCAAGCGCGCCGAGTTCATGCGGTTGCGCCAGGCCTACCGCCAGCTGCGTGACGGCGCGTGGAAGGGTGATCACCGTTTCGACCGCTGGATGGCCCAGCCACTGAACAACGCCAGCCTTCTGCCATTCGGCCTTTATGATCGCTGGGTGCCGGCTTTCGCGGCATTGTTCGAGCAGGTCGGCGGGGAATGGCTGCTTTTCCATGCTCGGGTTGAAGCCCTGGGTCGCCTGCCTGCCGACGAGCGGGCGCAGCAGCTCGAAGTGTTTCGCTGAGCCTTCGGCCGCTTCGTTTAAAGCTAGCCGTGACAAGGCATGGCGGTAATTCCTAAAGATCGGATGGCGTCCTGTTCGAAGGGGTTGGCCACGCCACTTATCGACTTCCGGCTTTTTCAAGCCACAAACCATGGAATTGTTTTCCCTTTGCCCCCGTCCATTTTTTAGGACGTCAGCCTAGCTGACCCGTGATTGAGCCGTACGCGCTCAAACGTCCACCTAAAAAAGCCGTTCAATGGAGGCTCCATGGACAATCTATCCGGCATTCTCGATAACAAGGGCACGCCGCTCGAAAAACAGAAGTTCACGTGGAAGGAAATGGCGGGCAAACCGATCAGCAAGCTCGATGACGACGCCTTTACCCGGGTGCGGATCATCCTGATGAACGGTGTCGAAACCGATGCGCTGCGCCTCAAGCATGGCATCGCCCGCATCACCGGCCAGCTACGTGGCCCGCTTGCTGAGATTCGTCGCGTCGAGCAGCACCAGGCCACCATGGTCAATTGGCTGATTTCCGCCGACCATTCTCCGCTGGAAACCACCGTTGCCTATGAGCAGGTGGCTATCGAGGTGACCGCTGCGGTCGCTCAGAACGAGCCCGATCCCTACCAGGCGCAGACCTACCGCTTTGGCCTGCTGGAAGATTTCGACCACCTGTACCGTTACTCAGCCATGCTCGATCGCCTCGAGGGCAAGGATGCGAACAACATCCTGCAGGGCTACACCGACATCGTGCCGGGTCGGCAGACGTCCGAGCACCACCGCCATCCAACGAATGACCTGCGTGATAGCTACGAGAAGGAGCAGGCGGATCTCATCACCAAGATCCACTGCGCGTTGATCACCGCGGCCGAGTTCCAGACCCACGACTACTACATGAACGTCGGCCCGCTATTCGCCGACCCGCTGGCACGCCAGCTCTATGCCGAGATCGCCTCGGTGGAAGAGCAGCATGTGACCCAGTACGGCTCGCTCGCCGATCCGCAGGAATCCTTCATGGAGAAGTGGCTAGTCCACGAGGCCATGGAGGTCTATGCCTACGCCAGCTGTGCCGAGCAGGAAACCAATCCGCGAATCAAGGCCATGTGGGAGCGCTTCCTCGATTACGAGCTCGGCCATCTGACCGTCGCCTGCGAGCATTTCAAGAACATCGAGCGCCGCGACCCAGCGGAAATTCTGGGAGGCCCGTTGCCAAAAATGATCGAATTCAAGAGCCAGCGCGAGTTCGTCCGCCAGGTTCTGGCCGCCGAAGTCAACCTGCGCACCAGCGGCACCCAGTACGTCGACAAGAGCGAAGAGCCACAGAACTCGCTTGATTACCGCGCCCACCTCAACTCCGAAGGCATTGCGTCGAACATCGTCTCGGCGGGTTATCAGTGGGCACCGGGTGGCGAACTCATGCGTATGCGCAAGGTATCTTGAGGAGAACGAACATGGCGACTTCAGCGAAATTGGGCAGCAATGTCACCGGCGTACAGATGTCCCCAAAAGACACCAAGAGCCTGCTCGACGCCGTCAACGAGATTCATCCGGACGTCCCGGGCGACTCCAAGGGCATCATGCTCGAGCGCGCCACCCGTGCCGGGGAGGCCGACCGCATCGGTTCGGTGCCGGTCCCCGGTTCAGCCAAGGGCATGCTCAAGTCCACCTTCGACATGGCGCTGGGCAAAAGCCCGGAGTTACTGGTCGACAAGCTGGGTGAACGTCTGGCGTTCGAGCGCAGCGGTGTGCGTCTATACGACGCGATGATCGCCAAGGCGAAGGCACTAGGCCCGGCGGATTCCGACATGGTCCAGGTACTTCAGCACATCCGTGATGAAGAATTCGAGCACATGAACCTGGTCGCCGAGGCGATTGAGACGCTGGGTGCAGACCCCACTGCGCAAACCCCTTGCGCCGATATCGTCGGGGTCAAGTCGATCGGCGTGATGCAGGTGCTGACCGATCCACGCACCAACGTCGCGCAGGGCTTGAATGCCTTGTTGACGGTCGAACTCGAGGATAACGCCGCTTGGGAACTGCTCATCGAGCTGGCCGAAGCGGGCGGCCATCCGAAGATCGCCAAGGGGTTCCATAAGGCGAAGGACCAGGAAGACGACCACCTCATCAAGGTCAAGACGCTGATGCGTCGGGATCTGATCGTCCAAATCAAATAGACACGCGTGCGCTTCAACCTTTTGGCGTGCCTTCGGGCGCGCTTTTTTTTGAGCGGTTTTCTATCTTGAGCTGGCCTATCGGGACCATTCGCGGGCAGCGCTGGAAGCATCAGGCGTAGGCGTACCGGCGGGGTTCGTTACACTCTGGCCCTGTTCACTCCGCCCAAGAGCCGTTGCATGACCAACTCTGTGCCTTCCGATGCGCTTTCGTCCTTACCCGTTGTACTTGCTGGCCCGCTGCTGCGCAGGCTGGAGGCCGGACGGCTGGTGCTCTGGCTGGTGGCGAGTGAGCCGTTGACGGTGCGCCTGATGCTGCAGCCTGAGGGCGAAGCGCCGCGTTCGGTCGAGCTGAACGGCGAGGCTTGCCGTCAGCTGCGTATCGGCACCTCGGCCTGGTTGCACCTGATCGATGTGCGCCTCGACAAACCGCTGCCCGTCGATCGGCTGATCGAATATGACCTGCTGATTGTGCGCAATGGCCTCGAACAGGGCGTGGCTGCATGGTCACCGCACCTGATCCACAAGGGTGCGGGTCGCCCGGCTTTTGTCGTGCGGTCGCGCTATGACGATCTGCTGCACGGCTCTTGCCGCAAGCCACATCATCCGGCGGCGGACGGGCTGGTGTTGGTCGATGCGCTGGTCGCCCAAGCGCGTCAAACCCCCGGGCAATGGCCGGCCGCGCTGTTAATGACCGGCGACCAGATCTACGCAGACGATGTCGCCGGGCCAACCCTGGTGGCCATTCACGCGCTGGTCCGTCGTCTTGGTCTGTACGGCGAATGCCTGGAAGGGGCGGTAGTCGCCGACAGTGATGAGCTCATGGCCCATCCGGCCACCTACTACCGGCGCGAGCAGCTGCTGCCGGCTTTCAAATCCAACGCGGCTCTGCGCGAACGCTTCTTCGGTGGGGTCGAGAAGCCGGTGTTCACCACGTCCAACGCGCACAACCATCTGGTGTCGCTGGGCGAGGTGCTGGCGATGTACCTGCTGGTCTGGTCGCCAGTGCCCTGGACGTTGATCGAACAGCAGGCGCCGACATTGGACAAGGCAATGGCCCAGCGCTACGCGCGCGAAGCTGCGTGCATCGAAGCGTTCCGAACGGGGCTGCCGCAGGTGGCGCGGGCGCTGGCGCACTTGCCGTCGCTGATGATTTTCGACGATCACGACATCACGGATGACTGGAACCTCAGCGCGCGCTGGGAGCAAACCGCCTATGGTCATCCCTTCTCGCGACGCATCGTCGGCAATGCGCTGCTCGGCTATCTGCTGTGTCAGGCGTGGGGCAATGATCCCGACGCCTGTGCCGCGCCGTTGCAGGCGGTTGAGGCGTTGCTGGTCAGTGGACAGGATGGGCAACTTGATTGCGCCCTGCACGACCACGTGGTGGACGAGCTGTTGCAGCATGGCAACTGGGGCTATGTGCTGCCCAGCGAACCGGCGCTGGTGGTGCTTGATACCCGCACCCGACGCTGGCGCAGCGAGGGCAACCTGAGTCGGCCTTCAGGCCTGATGGATTGGGAAGCGCTCACCGATCTGCAGCAGCACATACTGGATCATCGCTCGGTGGTCATCGTTTCGCCGGCGCCGATGTTCGGGGTGAAGCTGATCGAGACAGTACAGCGCGTGTTCAGCTGGGCCGGGCTGTCGTTATTGGTCGATGCGGAGAACTGGATGGCCCATCGCGGCGCCGCGCAGGTCATGCTCAACATTTTTCGTCATACCCGTACGCCGGGTAACTACGTGATCCTCTCCGGCGATGTGCACTACTCCTTCGCATATGAGGTGCGGATTCGCGGCCGTGCGGAAGGGCCCAGGCTCTGGCAGGTTACCAGCAGCGGGGTGAAGAATGAGTTTCCGCGGCGTCTGCTGGACATGTTCGATCGGCTCAACCGCTGGCTGTATTCCCCGCGCTCGCCGTTGAACTGGTTCACCAAACGCCGCCGCGTGCGGGTCCAGCCGTGGCTGCCAAGCCGCAGCCGATCCGGTGAGCGTTTGTGGAACGGCGCAGGTATCGGTCGCGTCCGGCTCGACGCCGAGGGTCGCCCGGCGCGCGTGGAGCAGATCAACGCCGACGGCTCGCCCCCGGTGACCTTCGCCCCCGAGCGCGACCAGACGCGTTAGCTGAACGCTGCCCGCAGCGCCGGCAGTGTCGCGTAGTAGTACGCCGGCGACTCGGCCATCAGCTCGGCGTGGCTGCCAAAGCCGTAACCCACCGCTGCCGCTTGCAGGCCGTTGCTGCGCGCGCCGATCAGGTCGTGCTTACGGTCGCCAACCATTAGCGTGCGCTCGGGGTCCAGTCCTTCCTCCGCGAGTAGATGGGCGATCAGCTCGACCTTGTTGGTGCGGGTGCCGTCCAGCTCGCTGCCGTAAATCACCTTGAAGTGATGGTCGAAGGCGAAATGCCGCGCGATCTCGCGGGCGAAAACCGAGGGCTTCGACGTCGCCACATAGAGCGTGCGGCCTTGAGCGCGAAGGTGCTCCAGCATGTCCAGTACGCCGTCGAACAGCAGGTTTTCGTACAACCCGACCGTCTTGAAGCGCTCGCGGTAATGGCCGACCGCTTCCCACGCCCGCGGCTCGTCGAAGCCGTAGAACTCCATGAACGCCTGCAGCAGCGGCGGCCCGATGAAGGGTTCGAGTTTGGTCAGATCCGGCTCGTCGATCCCCAGCCGCGCCAACGCATGCTGGATCGAGCGGGTAATGCCTTCGCGTGGGTCGGTGAGCGTGCCGTCGAGGTCGAACAGGATGGTGGAGTGGTGCATATATAGCTCGTCGGTGGCGTTTGCGCTGCGACACCGGAGCGCAGCAGCATCATGGGGAATCGGTGGGGCGGTATAGCCTGGCGTTGACGCCGTAGCGAGTGGATCCGGTTAAAGATCAGCAGGTCCCAATTTACATTTCCGCCCGGACATTATGCAGTACGTGTCCGGTGACAATGAGCGCAGGCCCGGACAAGGTCGTATGCAGAAGTTGCTGGTCGAGCGCGATTCGCCTGCCAAGGACAACACAAGGAACGGCTACGCGACGAATTGCCGAAGATCTACAGCCAGGACCTGGTCAACAACCTGTTCCGCCATCCGTACACCAAAATCGAGTTTGTGATGGATGAGCTTCAGGTCCACCGCAACACCGCGTCCCGCTATCTTGATGAGCTGGTCGGGATCGGGTTGCTGACCAAGCATCGTCTCGGCAAAGAAAATTTCTACCTCAACGATGCGCTGTTTCAACTGCTTATTGGATGTTGGCAGCAGGCCTTACATGCACGCAGAAATGCCTTCTCGATGACACGACAAGGCCAACATGCACAAAAAAGTGTGGTTTCGTGTGTGCGTTTTTCTCATATGCACTCAAACGCGTGCTTTCGAGTTCATGAGTCAGGAGCGCTAACGGTTCCAATTTAGAGAATGCCTCAGCCTTCCGGCTTGCAGCTGTTGTTAAGTGCCCTCGGCCATGTGCTGGTTCTTCAGTTTCACGTAGTTGCCGGCGGTATAGCTGAAGAAGCTGCGTTCCTTGTCGGTCAGCGGGCGCGCCTGTTTGGCAGGGCTGCCGACGTAGAGGTAGCCGCTCTGCAGGGTCTTGCCCGGCGGCACCAGGCTGCCGGCGCCGATGATCACCTCATCCTCGACCACCGCGCCGTCCATCACGATCGAACCCATGCCCACCAGAATGCGGCTGCCGAGGGTGCAGCCGTGCAGGATGACCTTATGTCCGACGGTGACTTCGTCGCCGATGGTCAGCGGGAAGCCGTCGGGGTTGAACGGGCCGGCGTGAGTGATATGCAGCACGCTGCCGTCCTGGATGCTGCTGCGTGAGCCGATGCGGATGCGGTGCATGTCGCCGCGGATCACCGTCAGCGGCCAGACTGAGCTGTCTTCACCGATCTCGATATCGCCTATGAGCACGGCACTGGGATCGACGAAAACGCGTTCGCCGAGCTTGGGGGTGTGGTTCTGATAGGTGCGTATGCTCATGGGCATCTCCTAAACGGATCGTGGGAAACCCAAGCGGGGTTTCCGGAAGGGTAGCGGACGCATGCCGGCATCTCGCTTGGATGATCAATGGACACGGTCGCCGCCGTGCTGGGTGCCGGAACGGAAGAACTCGCCAGGCGTGGCGCCGAACTGTTCACGAAAGGCAGCGATGAAGGCCGACAGCGATTCATAGCCGCAGCCCAGGGCGACGTCGGTGACACGCTCGCCGCGCTCCAGAGCGGGTAGCGCGCTGAGCAGTCGCAGACGCTGGCGCCAGGCGCGAAAGGTCAGCCCGGTATCGCGCAGGAACAGCCGGCTCAGGGTGCGTTCCGATACGCCCAGCGTGCGACTCCAGTCAGCCAGCCCTTCCTGCGAATCGGGACGCGCTTGCAGACGCTTGCACAGGCGGTGCAGACGCGGCTCGGCCGGCAATGGCAGGACCAGCTCGACTTCCGGGGCGCAACCCAGTTGGTCCAGCAGCACCTGTACCAACCGGCCCTCGGCACCGTCCGCGGCATAGGCTTCGGGTAACGTGCTGAAATGGCGGATCAGCTCGCGCAGCAGCGGGCTCACCTGCAGCACTCGGCAGTGGTCGGGCGCGTCGCCTGCCACGCTGCGGTCGATGTACAGGCTGCGAATGCAGGTGTTCGGGGCGCAGAACACCTGATGAGTAATGCCTGCCGGAATCCACACCGCGCGCAGCGGGGGCGCGATGAAGCGACCGCTGTCGGTGCGTACCTCGAGCACGCCTTCGACCGCATGGGACAGCTGAACCCAGGGGTGGCTGTGGCGATAGCCCAGCTTGAGGTTCGGCGGCGAGTCCAGCTGCCCATAGACCGGGCGTGGCAGCTGTTTGAGTTCGCTGAGGCGCGCCATCAAGGTGGGGCTGTGTCCGTTTGAAGACATTTCTTGCCTGCTTGGCGCTAGTCGGAAGCGGGCGACCACGTTAAGGTCCATTTCCGTCGTTCGCAAGACCCAAGGAATCTGTGATGGCCAAGCTCCGCATACTGTTCGACAACTTCACCCTCGCCCTGCTCGCGGTCATGGCGATCGCCACGGTGTTTCCGTGCGAAGGTCGGGGTGCGGTGTTTTTCGACTGGCTCACCACCCTGGCGATTGCGTTGTTGTTCTTCATGCACGGCGCCAAGTTGTCGCGTGAAGCGATCCTCGCCGGCGCGGGTCATTGGCGGCTGCACCTGCTGGTGTTCGCCTGCACCTTTGTGCTCTTTCCGCTGCTGGGACTGGCACTCAAGCCGGTGCTGACGCCCATGGTTGGCGACGAGCTGTACCTGGGCATGCTCTATCTCTGCGCCCTGCCGGCGACGGTGCAGTCAGCCATCGCCTTTACCTCGCTGGCACGCGGCAACATCCCGGCGGCGATCTGCAGCGCGGCCGCGTCCAGCCTGATCGGTATCTTCCTCACGCCTGTGCTGGTGCTGCTGTTGATGGGGGTCGAGGGCGAAGCCGGCTCGACGCTGGATTCGATCGGCAAGATCGTCCTGCAGCTGCTGGTCCCCTTCGTTGCCGGCCAGATCGCGCGGCGCTGGATCGGTGCCTGGGTGACGCGCAACAAAGGCTGGCTGAAGCTCGTCGACCAAAGTTCGATCCTGCTGGTGATTTACGTTGCGTTCAGTGGCGCGGTGGTCGAGGGGCTCTGGCAACTGGTGCCGCTCACGCATCTGCTGGGCTTGGTGCTGGCCTGCTGCATGTTGTTGGCGATGGTGCTGTGGCTGACGCAGTTTCTCGCCAAGCGGCTGGGCTTCAATCTCGAAGATCGCATCACCATCATTTTCGCCGGCTCGAAGAAGAGCCTCGCCACCGGCGTGCCCATGGCGCAGGTACTGTTCGCCACCAATGCGGTAGGGATGATCATCCTGCCATTGATGATCTTCCACCAGATACAGTTGATGGTCTGTGCAGTGCTGGCGCAGCGCTATGCGCGGCGTCCCGAATTGCCTGTGGAAGCACCCGCCGCCTAGTGGGTCCCGAGTCGGTGCAGCCTGAAACCGAACCCGCCGGTCGGTAGCGTAATTTGTATCGCCCGGGCGTTGTTCTGCGCAGCAATGATTGTCTGGTTTACGCGGTGACTTCTGCCGCTTCGTAGGCGCACCACCGCGCGAACACCCGTTGCAGCCTGTAGGCGTCAGCTTGCTGGCGATCCTGGGCAGCAGAACACACAACGCTGCCAGATGGATCGAACACGCTTAATCGCGAGCAAGCTTGCTCCTACGGGTGGTAATGAGTGCCTGACGGCCCTAAGCGTGGCTTCGCCGGTGCCGCCACCCTTTGCCTACTCCTCAGTCAATTACCGATACAGCGGTTCCTGGGAACCCGCACTGCTCGAAACCGTCGCAATAGAGATGCTCTCGCCAGCCCGAGACAAGGTTTGATGACGCCGCGCCGCTGAGCTGTCGTGATGCGTCAACCCTGCGGTTCCGTTATGTATAGCGTCACTCTATCGGTCCGTTTCCAGGCTGCGCGGGCGCGCGTTTGTCTTTAACATGCGCCGGTAATCATTTATTCAGAAGGGGCAACTGCCGTGACCGATACCAATCCGCTGCTTCGGGATTTCGACCTGCCGCCCTATTCCGAGATTCGTCCGGAGCATGTCGAACCGGCCGTCGATACCGTACTCGGTGACAACCGCGTCGCCCTGCAGGAGCTGCTCAGCCGTCCGGCCGAAAGCCTCGATTGGAGCACCCTGGTGATCGGCCTGGACGAAATGAACGAGCGCCTCAGCCGCGCCTGGGGTCCGGTCAGCCACCTCAACGCGGTGCGCAACAACCCGGAACTGCGCAGCGCCTACGAGGCCTGCCTGCCCAAGCTATCCGCCTATGCCACCGAGCTCGGCCAAAACGCTGACCTCTTCGCCGCCTATCAATCGCTGGCGCTGAGCCCCGAGGCCGATGGTTTCGACGTCGCACAGAAGACTATCCTCGAACACGCACTGCGTGACTTCCGCCTGTCCGGCATCGACCTGCCGCCCGCCGAGCAGCAGCGTTTCGGTGCGATCCGCATGAAGCTCGCCGAGCTGGGTAGCACCTTTTCCAACCAGCTGCTCGACTCCACCCAGGCCTGGACCAAGCACGTCATGGATGAGAGCCTGCTGGCCGGCATCACCGATTCGGCCAAGACGCAGATGGCCGAAGCGGCCAAGGCCAAGGAACTCGATGGCTGGCTGATCAGCTTGGAATTTCCCAGCTACTACGCCGTGATGACCTACGCCGATAACCGCGCGCTACGCGAAGAGGTCTATGTCGCCTATTCCACCCGCGCTTCCGATCAGGGGCCGAATGCCGGCCAGTTCGACAACGGCCCGGTGATGGAAGAAATCCTCGACCTTCGCCAGGAGCTGGCCCAGCTGCTGGGCTTCGGCAACTACGCCGAGCTATCGCTGGCCACCAAAATGGCCGAAAGCACCGATCAGGTGCTGGGTTTCCTGCGTGATCTGGCCAGGCGCAGCAAGCCGTTCGCCGAGCGCGATCTCAAGGAGCTGCGCGCCTTCGCCGCCGAGCACGGCATCAGCGACTTGCAGAGCTGGGACGTCAACTACTTCGGCGAGAAACTGCGCCAGGCGCGCTACAGCTTGAACCAAGAAGAGCTGCGCGCCTACTTCCCGATCGATAAGGTACTGTCCGGCCTGTTCGCCATCGTCAAGCGCCTGTATGGCATCGAAATCCACGAACTGGAAGATTTCGACAGCTGGCACCCGGACGTTCGGTTGTTCGAGATTCGCGAGAAGCGTGAGCACGTCGGACGCTTCTTCTTCGATCTCTACGCGCGGGCCAACAAGCGCGGTGGCGCCTGGATGGATGGCGCCCGCGACAAGCGCCGCACCTGCCTCGGCACGCTGCAAACGCCGGTGGCCAATCTGGTGTGCAACTTTACACCGCCGGTGGGCGAGCGCCCGGCATTGCTGACCCACGACGAAGTCACCACGCTGTTCCACGAGTTCGGCCATGGTCTGCATCACTTGCTGACGCAGGTCGAGCATGCCGGGGCGTCGGGCATCAATGGTGTGGCCTGGGATGCGGTCGAGCTGCCGAGTCAGTTCATGGAGAACTGGTGCTGGGAGCCGGAAGGCTTGGCGCTGATCTCCGGCCATTACCAGACCGGTGAGCGGCTGCCGCAGGACAAGTTGGACCAGATGCTGGCGGCGAAGAACTTCCAGTCCGGCCTGATGATGATGCGCCAGTTGGAATTCTCGCTGTTCGACTTCGAACTGCACGCCACCCATGGCGACGGTCGCAGCGTACTTGAGGTGCTGGAAAGCATTCGCGACGAGGTTTCTGTGATGCGTCCGCCGGCCAGCAACCGCTTCCCGAACAGCTTTGCGCACATCTTCTCCGGCGGTTACGCCGCCGGTTACTACAGCTACAAGTGGGCCGAAGTGTTGTCCTCCGACGCCTTTTCGCGTTTCGAGGCAGAGGGCGTGTTCAACGCCGAGACCGGGCGCGCCTTCCGCGACGCCATCCTGGCACGCGGAGGTTCCCAGGAACCGATGGTGCTGTTCGTCGATTTCCGTGGCCGCGAGCCGTCTACCGACGCGCTGCTGCGCCACCTCGGCCTGAGCGAGGACGTGGCATGAGCGACGATGTGAAAGTCACCACCAAACGCTTTATTGCCGGCGCCGTGTGCCCGGCATGCAGCGCCAGCGATAGCATCAAGATGTGGGACGTCGGCGGCGTCCCGCATCGTGAATGCGTCGAATGCGGCTATGCCGACACGCTCAATGCGCAAGGCCAGTCGGTGCCCTCCGAGCTGGGCACGCGGGTCAACCAGGCCAAGCCGAAAGCGGCCGATCCGCAGGTGCAGGCGGTGCAGTTCTTCCCCAACCCGAAGTTGAAGAAAAAACCCGACTGACCGCCTGGAGCTCACCGTGTGGCATATCACCTGTGGCGATCTTGCCGCTGACAGCGTCCGGCAGCTGCTGGGCGAAGGGAACGGCGACAAGGTGCGCGTTCTGCGCGACGACCTGGCTGTCGGGCCGCTGGCTGGTATTGACACCCCGCCCTGCACGGTGCGGTTGGCGTTCTGGGAGCGGGTCTGGCCTGCCGGGCTGGAGCCTCGACCGGATTTCTTGAGCATTGCCGACGATGCCGAGTGGCTGGCAGGTCTGCCTGGCCAGTCGCGGCCGGTAACGGTCTGGCACGGCGACAGCGCCTCCGAACAGCTGATGTTGGCCCGCGTGGCGGCGATATTGGAAGGCTCGTCACTGCCTTTCCAGGAGGTTGTTTGCGGCACGGGCGATAGCCGTGTCGCTAGCCGAATGGCCGTGTCGATGCATCAGCCCGACGCTCTGGCAGCGCTATACCAACCGCGCACGGTAGAGCCCGCCAGAACGTCCGAACTCGCCAGCCAGTGGCGTACTACCGTTGAGCAAAATGCTGCGATACGTCGCTGGATGAATAAGCGTTTCGCCGGTGAGGACCATGCACGTATCGATGATGAATTGACCGCGACATGCGGTCATGGCTGGATGCCGCTTGCCGGTGCCATGGCCGAAATAATGGGCCGCTGCGACGGCTTCTTCGCCACCGATCTGTTTCTTTACTGGCGAGCTCGTGAGCTGGCGCAGCGTGGTGTCCTCGAACTCAGCGGTAGTGGCAGTGACAGCTACCAGAAGGCACGGGTGCGTCGCCTGATCTGACGAGGCAATCCGCTCCAGTGGCTTTGATTCAAACCAAGGTTTTCGGGGCTACCAGGCCAGCTTGTGGCATACGGGAGAAGCGTTGCTTGAGCTTCATCGCCGGCGCCTCGATCAGGTGCCAGGACAAGATCGCTAGCAGCAAGGTCGGCACGAGGCTGATAACGGTCAGCCAGAACACACCGATCTCGTGACCAAGCAGGTAGACCGTGAGCTGCTGGAACGGGAACGCATAGATGTACATGCCATAGGAGAAGTCGCCGTACTTGCCGAACCGGGAAATCAGAGGGATCGGTGCATAGGCGAGGTAGATCACCAGATAGGGCAATGCAATCACGTAAACGAACGGCCCGGCAGCGGTGTGAAACGTCAGCGCCAATGCGGCGACCAGCACCGCTGCAATCCAGCCACGCCAGGGCAATGAGTCGCGGTAAAGGAAAATAGCCGCGCCGGTGTAGTACATCAGGCCCAGCTTAAAGATGTTGTTGATGAAAAATGACTCGATGCCGAGCCTACCCAGTACCCAGAAGTGACCTAGGGCGAGGCCGGCGATGGGCAGGAAGATCAGGCGGCGGTTCAACAATCCCACCAAGCCCATGATCAGCACACCGATGTACATCAGTACCTCGAGCGGAAGCGTCCACAACGATCCGTTTACGACGTTTGGATAGATGTTCTGGCTGAACACGCCCGGCAGTTCGAAACGCGTGACGAGCAAGATATTCTGCAGGTACGTCCAGGTGACCGGGGACGAGAAGTAGCTGGTCATGCTGCCCTCGGTCACCAGCGGACCGATGACGAATGCCGATAGCAGGACCGCCAGTACCAACGCTGGAAAGACACGTAACGCGCGCTTGATCAGGAAGCTTCTGGCACTGCTGCTGGCGATCCAGGACGACGTGATCAGATAACCGCTGATGACGAAGAAGATCGCGACGGCGAACTCACCACCGTTCTCGTAGCCGGTCAGTAGTTCGATGGGCTCGTCGGGGCGGCGTCCGGCCAGCGGATAGCTGTGAACGAGCAAGACCAGCGATGCAGCGAAAAATCTCAGAAAGTCGAAATTGTTCTCGCGAGTGAACAGGGCGCCTGGGTGGGCGGGCATCTTCACCTCCTTGTCGATACCAAAGAAAGCTGGGTTCGCAGCGTGGCTTTGTTTGGCAGGGGTGAGTCCAAATAATTCCCCGTCGGTTTGCTTTTTTCCCGACGGTTGGCAAGAAATGAGCCGACCGATGCCGCATACTGTATGAATAAACAGTATTCGGAGGCTTCCATGCGCGTTGTGTCGATTACGCCGCGCGGTCGCGGCACGGCCGTCAACCCTGATAATCGGTTCGCCCCTACGCGCAGCGAGGCGTACGACGATGGCTGGGAGCAGGACGTGCCGCCGACCCGTGCCACGGAGGTACGCAGCGAGACGGCGAAGAGCGTGATTACCCGCAATCAATCACCGGATGTCGGTTTCGACCGCTCGGTAAATCCCTATCGTGGTTGCGAACATGGTTGCATCTACTGTTTTGCGCGACCGAGCCATGCCTACTGGGACATGTCGCCGGGGATCGACTTCGAGACGCGGCTGATCGCCAAGACTAATCTCGCCGAGCGGCTGGAGCAGGAGCTGAGCAAACCCGGCTACGTGCCGCAGCCCATCGCGTTGGGGGTCAACACGGACGCCTATCAACCGATCGAGCGCGAGCAGCGATTGACGCGCCAGGCGCTGGAAATCCTGCTGCGCTACAAACATCCGGTGCACATCATTACCAAGGGCTCGCTGGTGTTGCGCGACCTGGATCTGCTGGTGCCGTTGGCCGAGCAGAAACTGGTCAGCGTATCGGTCAGCCTGACCACGCTGGACGACGAGCTCAAGCGCATCATGGAGCCTCGTGCCGCCTCGCCCGCGGCGCGCCTGCGGGTGCTGCGCACGCTGCATGACGCTGGTGTGCCAGTGAGCGTGATGTGCGCGCCGATGATCCCGATGATCAACGACATGGAACTCGAACGGATGCTCGAGGCAGCGCGGCAAGCGGGCGCGCAGTCGGCCGGCTACGTGCTGCTGCGCCTGCCGCACGAGGTGGCGGGGTTGTTCGATGAGTGGCTGCAGGAACATTTTCCGCAGCGTGCCGCCCACGTCATGAGCCTGGTGCGCCAGTCGCGTGGCGGCAAGGATTACGACAGCCGTTTCGGCAGCCGCATGCGCGGCGAGGGCCAGTTCGCGCAATTGCTCGCCCAGCGCTTCCAGTTGGCCTGCAGGCGCCTGGGTTACAACCGCCGCGATCAGAATTACGGGCTCGACTGCAGCCGCTTCGCGCCGCCCGGGCAGCAAATGAGCCTGATCTGAGCCTGCCGCAGCCGAATGGGTGGGTGACCCACCGCGGCCGCCTGCCAGGCAATCGCAGGGTGGGCCGGACGGCGCTCCGCTTCAGCCCACCGAAACTTGGCGCCGGACCAAGTCAATGCGCCAGAACAGAACGCCTTCAGCCCCATGCCGTAGGATCTCGCCTATCGGTAGCGAAACACCCTCGGTGGGCTAAAGCCCACCCTACAGAGCAGGGCGCCGGTTGGCCCGCAGCGCCGCCACGCACCGCGACGCAGCCGTTCGATGACCTTGGCTCATGCAGCCAAGCGGACGCCGCACAGGCACTGCCGCACTGCCCTCGCGCCCGTCGGCAAGCGGGCCCACGCAGGAACTATCCCCGGCCGCTGTCGCACCAATCCCTGTATTCCCGCACCGGAGGCATCGTGGATTGGATCGATCTTTTGCAATGGCCGGCGATGGTGGTCACGGTGCTTGCTGCCTGGCTGATTGGCTCGCTGAGACCGGGCCGACGTACGGTCGGCTTCTGGTGTTTTCTGCTGAGCAACTTGCTCTGGGTCATCTGGGGCTGGTATGCCCAGGCTTGGGCGCTGATCACGCTGCAGGTGTGTCTGGCGCTGATGAATGTCCGCGGGGTGATGAAGAATGATCGTCCAGCAGAAGCGGAAGCCAACGCGAGTGGTTGATGAAATTGCCAGTCCGGGATCGCTGTCTATACTCCGATCGTAAGCGTACCGTTTGAATCCGACTGCGCGTGCAAAGCGAGGACTGGCAACCAGGAATTGGGGGGAGCCAGATCAGAGCGTAGTCAGGTCGTCGTAGCGAGCGTTTGCTCTGCTCTTCGACCGGACAGGCAGTCGGCGGGATAACAAGAACCATAAGGGGAACCCGCTAATGTCGCGACATCCACGAGTCTGGATGGGGATTGGGCTGTGGTCGCTATTCGGTCAGGCCCAGGCGGCCTGGGATGTGAATATGCGGGCCGGTGTAACGGACGTCAGTCGCTCGGTATTCGATCTGCACATGACCATCTTCTGGATCTGCGTGATCATCGGCGTGCTGGTGTTTGCGGTGATGTTCTGGTCGATGTTCGCCCACCGCCGCTCCAAGCGGCTCGAGTCGGCGCATTTTCATGAGAACACCCGAGTCGAGGTGCTCTGGACGGTCATACCTCTGCTTATCCTGGTGGGCATGGCAGTGCCGGCAACGCGCACCCTGATCCATATCTACGATGCGTCCGAGTCGGATGTGGACATCCAGATCACCGGCTATCAGTGGAAGTGGCACTACAAGTATCTGGGTGAGGACGTCGAGTTCTTCAGCAACCTCACCACGCCGCGCGATGAGATCAACAATCTAGCCCCCAAGGGCGAGAACTATCTGCTTGAGGTGGACGAACCCCTCGTGATTCCGGTGGGCGCCAAGGTGCGCTTCCTGATCACCGCGGCGGATGTCATCCATTCCTGGTGGGTACCGGATCTGGCGGTGAAGAAGGACGCCATCCCAGGGTTCATCAACGAGTCCTGGACCCGTGTCGAGGAGCCCGGCATCTACCGCGGACAATGCACCGAGCTCTGTGGCAAAGACCACGGTTTCATGCCGGTGGTGGTCGAGGTCAAGTCCACCGAGGACTACGCCGCCTGGCTAGGCGAGAAAAAAGCCGAAGCGGCCAAGCTCGCCGAGCTGACCAGCAAGGAATGGACACGCGAAGAGCTGACCGCCCGCGGCGAGCAGGTCTACCAGACCAACTGTGCATCCTGCCACCAGCCGACAGGCGAAGGCCTGCCGCCCATGTTCCCAGCGCTGAAAGGCTCGCCGATCGCCACGGGTGATGCCGAAGACCACATCAGCATCGTGGTCAAGGGCGCGCCGGGCACATCAATGCCGGCATTTGGTCCGCAACTGTCTGAGGTCGACCTTGCGGCCGTGATTACCTACGAGCGCAACGCGTGGGGCAACGACAAGGGCGACATGGTCACGCCGAAAGACGTGCTCGTCTTCAAACAGGCCGAAGAAGCCACCCAGTAAGAGGATCAGGTGATGAGTGCAGTGATCGACGATCATGGTCATGCCGGGCATGACCATCACCACGGCCCGGCCAAGGGCCTCTCGCGCTGGCTGTTGACCACCAACCACAAGGACATCGGTTCGATGTACCTGTGGTTCAGCTTCTGCGCCTTCCTGCTGGGAGGCTCGATGGCCATGGTCATCCGTGCCGAGCTGTTCCAGCCGGGTCTGCAAATCGTGCAGCCGGAATTCTTCAACCAGATGACCACCATGCACGGCCTGATCATGGTCTTCGGCGCGGTGATGCCGGCCTTCGTCGGGCTGGCCAACTGGATGATCCCGCTCATGATCGGCGCGCCGGACATGGCGCTGCCGCGGATGAACAACTTCAGCTTCTGGCTGCTGCCGGCGGCGTTCGGCCTGTTGGTCTCGACGCTGTTCATGGAGGGCGGCGGACCCAACTTCGGCTGGACCTTCTACGCACCGCTGTCGACGACCTACGCGCCGGAATCGGTGACCTTCTTCATCTTCGCCATCCACCTGATGGGCATCAGCTCGATCATGGGCGCGATCAACGTGGTCGCCACCGTGCTCAACCTGCGCGCGCCGGGCATGACCCTGATGAAGATGCCGCTGTTCGTATGGACCTGGCTGATCACTGCCTTTCTGCTCATCGCCGTGATGCCGGTGCTGGCGGGTGTGGTGACCATGATGCTGATGGACATCCACTTCGGCACCAGCTTCTTCAGCGCGGCCGGCGGGGGCGATCCGGTGCTGTTCCAGCATGTGTTCTGGTTTTTCGGCCATCCCGAGGTGTACATCATGATCCTGCCGGCCTTCGGCGCGGTCAGCTCGATCATCCCGGCCTTCAGCCGCAAGCCGTTGTTCGGCTACACCTCGATGGTCTACGCCACCGGTGCCATTGCCTTCCTCTCGTTTGTCGTCTGGTCGCACCACATGTTCACCGTCGGCATTCCGCTGACCGGCGAGCTGTTCTTCATGTACGCCACCATGCTGATTGCGGTCCCCACCGGGGTGAAGGTGTTCAACTGGGTGTCGACCATGTGGCGCGGCTCGCTGACGTTCGAGGCCCCAATGCTGTTCGCCGTGGCCTTCGTCATCCTGTTCACCATCGGTGGCTTCTCCGGTCTGATGCTGGCCATCGCTCCGGCGGACTTCCAGTATCACGACACTTACTTCGTGGTAGCGCATTTCCACTACGTGCTGGTGCCCGGGGCGATCTTCGGTATCTTCGCCTCGGCGTACTACTGGCTGCCCAAGTGGACCGGGCACATGTACGACGAGACGTTGGCCAAGCTGCATTTCTGGATGAGCTTCGTCGGCATGAACCTGGCGTTCTTCCCGATGCACTTCGTGGGGCTGGCCGGTATGCCGCGGCGGATTCCGGACTACAACATGATGTTCGCCGACTTCAACATGATTTCGAGTGTTGGCGCCTTCATGTTCGGCGCGACCCAGCTGTTGTTTTTGTTCATCGTCATCAAGTGCATCAAGGGTGGCCCGGTGGCCGCCGCCAAGCCTTGGGATGGGGCTGAGGGGCTGGAGTGGAGCGTGCCGTCGCCGGCGCCTTACCACACCTTCAGCGTGCCGCCGAACATGGAACAGCTGCACGAGCACCGTACGGGGCCCAAGCATGATTAACCTGCCGGATTCGGGTACTCGCCATGAACACTGAACTGCCACTTGGCCGACTGGTCCGCCGGTTGCTGCTGGTGGTCGTGGCGATGTTCGCCTTCGGCTTCGCGCTGGTGCCGATCTATGACGTCATGTGCAAGGCGTTCGGCATAAACGGCAAAACCGCGGGTGCCTACAAGGGCGAGCAGACGGTTGATGAGGATCGCCAAGTGCGGGTGCAGTTCCTTGCCACCAACGCGTCGGGGATGGTCTGGGAATTCAAGCCGGTCGCCGACCAGATCAGCGTCAACCCCGGTGCCAGCCGTGAAATGCGCTTCGTCGCCTACAACCCCACCGACAAGCCGATGACAGCACAGGCGGTGCCCAGCGTTTCGCCATCGAAAGCGGCCGCTTACTTCCACAAGACCGAATGCTTCTGCTTCACCCAACAAGTGCTACAACCCGGTGAGCGCATCGAGATGCCGGTGCGCTTCATCGTCGATCGTAATTTGCCCGCAGACGTGCGTCACCTGACGCTCGCCTACACCTTGTTCGATATCACGTCTCGCCAACCTCCCGTCGCCGTCGTTGATCAGGCGTCCATGGTGGCGGCCAAGGAGAGTCTGCAATGAGCCAACAGACCACCACGCACGAGAACTACTACGTTCCCGCCCAGAGCAAGTGGCCGATAGTCGGGACCGTGGCGCTGCTGACCACCGTGTTCGGGTTGGGCAGCTGGTTCAACGACCTCAAGGCCGGCCGCGACGAGATCAGTGGACCGTTGATCTTTTTTGTCGGCGCGCTGCTGATCGCCTACATGATGTTCGGCTGGTTCGGTGCGGTGGTCCGCGAAGGGCGAGCAGGCCTCTACAGCGCGCAGATGGATCGCTCGTTCCGCTGGGGCATGAGCTGGTTCATCTTTTCCGAGGTGATGTTCTTTCTCGCGTTTTTCGGGGTGCTGTTCTACATCCGCTACTGGGTCGGCCCCTGGCTCGACGGTGATGGTGACAAGGGTGTCAGTGCCATGCTCTGGCCGAACTTCGAATACACCTGGCCGCTGCTGAACAACCCGGACCCCAAGGTCTATCCCGCACCCGAAGGCACCATCAGTCCCTGGGGTCTGCCGCTTATCAACACCATTCTGCTGGTCAGCTCCAGCTTCACCCTGACCTGGGCGCACCATGCGCTGCGCAAGCAAAACCGCAAGCAGCTCAAGCTCGGCCTCGGTTTGACCGTGTTGCTGGGTGTCATCTTCCTGATCCTGCAGATCGAGGAGTACATCCATGCCTACACCGAGCTCGGCCTGACCCTGGGCTCTGGCATCTACGGCGCGACGTTCTTCATGCTCACGGGCTTTCACGGCGCTCACGTGACCATGGGCGCTATCATCCTGACGGTGATGCTGGTGCGCAGCTTTCGCGGCCATTTCACACCCGAGCAGCACTTCGGGTTCGAGGCGGCGGCCTGGTACTGGCACTTCGTGGACGTCGTGTGGATCGGGCTGTTCGTCTTCGTCTACGTGATTTAGGGGTAGGTCAGGGTCCAAAACCGGGTTGCAACTGGCCGGAATAAAAGCCCCAGGCGATCAGCGCGACTGTCAACGCAGTCAGGGAGACACGAACGAAGAGGGCCGTGACAACGCGCGAGGTTCGACCCTCGTCCTTGACCAAAAAGAACAGACCACTGAACAGACTGACCAGCGTGGCTACTAATAACAGAACAATCGCCGCCTTGAGCATGAGCGAGTCCGTAACAGGGGAAGTGGGGGTGCAGTATAGCCAGCCGTATCGATACGCCGCGAGGCGGGGCATGAGCGGGTTCAGACCCGGTCTGCTGCCGACGCTGGTGGTTCTGACCTTGCTGCCGTTGCTGGTCTGGCTGGGCGTCTGGCAGCTGGAGCGTGGCGAGCAGAAGCGCGACATGCTGGCTCGCCAGGACGCACGTCAGCAGGCAGCGCTAGTGGGACCCGAGCAGATCGAGCACATGGACGAGCCGGCCTATGCTCGCATTCATTTGCAGGGCAGTTTCGATGCCGAGCACAGTTTTCTGCTGGACAGCCGCACCCGCGATGGTCAGGTCGGGGTCGAGCTGCTGCAGCCTTTTCAGGATCAGCCCAGCGGTCGTTGGGTGCTGGTGAACCGTGGGTGGATACCTTGGCCGGATCGGCGCGTCGCGCCAAAATTTGATACGCCGGACCGCCCCTTGAAGCTGGCCGCCTGGGTCTACGCGCCTTCCGGAAAGCCTTTCTTGCTCAATCGACGCATGGCCGAGGGTTGGCCGCGGCTGCTCAGCCACGTCGATGTCGAGACGATATGGCAGCTGCTCGGGCGTGAAGGTATCGACTACGAGCTTCGACTCGAGCCTGGACCGGCTGCTTACCGGGCTGACTGGTCGATCACCAGCATGCAGCCGCAGCAACATCTAGGTTACGCCGTGCAGTGGTTCGCGTTAGCGGCCGCTTTGCTGGCGCTGTTCATCTATTTCGGCGTGCATCAGGCACGGGGGAGCAAGCAGTGAATGCGATGAATCCGACCTTCAATCCCGCACCTGTGCAACGGCGTCGCGGACGGCTGCAATTGTTGCTGATCCTGGCCGTGGTAATCGGTCCCATGCTGCTGGCCTCAGCGATGTACCACTTCGGCTTCTGGCTGCCGGAAACCCGCAGCTACGATGGTGCGCTGGTTGCCGATGGGCAGGGGCGCGACGCGCTCGGAGTCAGCGTGCCGGCTAAGGCCGAGCCGCGCTGGGAATTGCTGGTGACCGCACCGGAAGGCTGCGCCGAGGCCTGCCAGGAGCTGGTCTACCTGGCACGACAGATCAATATCGGCCTGGCACGCGAAGCCGGGCGTGCCAGCCATGCCCTGGCGAGTGGGCAGGCGCTGGCGGCCGACTACGATCAGCGCCTGCAGCGCGAATATCCGCAGCTGCACCGCTATGTGCTGGACCCTGCGGTTTATGTCAGTAACCCGGATGTGCCTGGCGGTGCGCAGCTCTGGATCGTCGACCCGCATGGCAACTTGGTACTGCGCTACGACACCAAGGCCAACGGCAAGGCGATTCTCGACGATCTCAAGTATCTGCTAAAAATTTCCCAGATCGGTTGACCAGGCACCCGGCCGTCTCGCTGGAGTCACAACGAGATCGCCCAAGGAGAACGAGATGGCAAAACCCGGTTACCGCCTCGCCCTCGTCGCCACGTTGCTGGCCGTTATGGTAGTGCTGCTCGGCGCCTATACGCGGCTGACCCATGCCGGGCTCGGCTGCCCGGACTGGCCCGGTTGCTATGGGTTTCTTGCGGTGCCGATGAGCGAGCAGGCGCAAAGCCTGGCGGCGCTTCGCTTCCCGGATGCACCGGTGGAGGTGCAGAAAGGCTGGAACGAGATGGTGCACCGCTATTTTGCCGGTGCGCTGGGACTGGTGATTCTCGGTCTTGCCGTTCAAGCGGTGCGGCGGCAATCGCTACCGGGCCAACCTCTAAAACTCCCGCTCTTGTTGCTGGTTGTGGTCATCGCCCAGGCTGCGTTCGGCATGTGGACGGTCACCCTGCAACTCTGGCCGCAGGTGGTCACGGCGCATCTGCTGGGCGGCTTTGCCACCTTGAGCCTGCTGTTTCTGCTCAGCCTGCGATTGTCGGGCCGGCTACCAGCGCCCGCACCAATGCCGGCTCGGCTCAAAGTGCTGGCGGCGGTCAGCATGCTCGCGGTGATCCTTCAAGTAGCCCTCGGCGGCTGGGTCAGCAGCAATTATGCCGCAGTAGCCTGCACCGATTTCCCTACCTGCCACGGACGCTGGTGGCCGGAAATGGATTTCGCCAATGCTTTCAACCTGACCCATCACGACATCGGCCCGAACTATCTGGGCGGCATGCTCTACGGCGAGGCGCGCACCGCCATCCACGTCGCCCATCGCATCGGCGCGATGATCGTGACCCTGGTGTTGCTGGCGCTGGGCTGGCAGCTCTGGCGCAACGGCTTATCGCGGCTCGCCGGGTTGCTGATCGCGGCGTTGGCCCTGCAGATTGGGTTGGGCATTAGTAACGTGCTGCTCAATTTGCCGCTGGCGGTTGCCGTTGCCCACAACGGCGGTGGCGCACTGCTGCTGCTGGTGACCGTGCTGATCAATCATCGCCTCTATCTGACTCGCCATGGCACCGCCGCCGCACGCGAGCCAGCGATCCCGAGACGTCCGGATTCGAACACGATGGGCGGGCTCGACCTGCCCCACGCTTGACCACAAGGAGAACCCCATGGCGACTCTACTCAGCGAACGCGGCGCCCAGGCCAGCTGGCGCGACTATCTCGAGCTGACCAAGCCAAAGGTGGTGCTGCTGATGCTCATCACCTCGCTGGTGGGCATGTTTCTCGCCACGCGTGCCGGCGTGCCCTGGACCGTGCTGGTGTTCGGCAATCTCGGCATTGCGCTCTGTGCCGGCGGTGCGGCAGCGGTGAATCACGTGGTGGATCGGCGCATCGACTCGGTGATGGCACGTACTCACAAGCGGCCATTGGCCGAAGGACGTGTGTCTCCCGCAGCGGCACTGCTGTTCGCGTTGCTGTTGAGCGTTGCGGGCATGGCGATGTTGCTGGTCTTTACCAATGCGCTGGCGGCCTGGCTGACGCTGGCTTCGTTGATCGGCTATGCGGTCATCTATACCGGCTTTCTCAAGCGCGCCACGCCGCAAAACATCGTCATCGGCGGATTGGCCGGCGCCGCCCCGCCGCTACTCGGCTGGGTTGCGGTGACAGGGCAGGTGACTGCCGAACCGCTGTTGCTGGTGCTGATCATTTTCGCCTGGACGCCTCCCCACTTCTGGGCGCTGGCGATTCACCGCAAGGCGGAATATGCCAAGGTCAACGTGCCGATGCTGCCGGTGACCCATGGCGAGCACTACACAAAGGTGCATATTCTGCTGTACACCGCCGTGCTCCTGGCGGTGAGCTTTATGCCGTTCGCGATTCACATGAGCGGCCCCCTGTACCTGGCGGCAGCCGTGCTGCTGGGCGCGCGTTTCTTGTTCTGGGCCATCGTGCTCTACCGCGACAGCCGTCCCCATGCAGCCATCAAGACCTTCAAATTCAGCATCTGGTACCTGTTCGCCCTGTTCATCGCACTGCTTGTTGATCATTATCTGCTGCTGAATATCTAGGGCTATGCGGAGCACGTCTCGCCGGCCCGGCCAGCCATAACAGGAATCCCATGACCCGCATCCAAAAAACCGTCTTCATCCTCGTCGCGCTGGTCGCGCTGGTTATCGGCCTGACGGTCTACAAGGTGCTCAATACCGAGCAGCAGCTCGACACGGCCGAGCTGCTGGATGCGGGCATCGTTCTACTCCCGCAAGGGCGCGACATGCCGGACGTGACGTTGACCAATCAGGACGGCGAAGCGGTTTCGATGGCGCAACTGGAAGGGCGCTGGAACCTGCTGTTCTTCGGTTATACCTTCTGCCCCGACATCTGCCCGGCGACCCTTGCTGAACTGCGGCAGCTGCGAGGCAAGCTTCCAGAAGAGGCGCGCCAGGGGATGCAGCCGATCCTGGTCAGTGTCGATCCCGAGCGCGACACGCCCGAGCAGCTGAAAAAATATCTGGACTACTTCGGCGCTGGGTTCATCGGTCTGACGGGGCCGCTAGAAGACATTCAGACGCTGGCCAACGCTGCCGGCGTACCCTTCATTCCGGGTGATACCACGAAAGAAGACTACACGGTCGACCACGGCGGCAACCTGGCCCTGATCGGGCCCGATGGTCGACTACGCGGCTTCATTCGCGCACCGATGCGCACCGAGAAGCTCGCGGAGCAGTTGCCGGCGGTGCTGGCGCTGGAGTAAGCGCTGCCGGCTAGCTTCAGCCCCGAGTCTGAAAGACAGGCTTCGCCCACAGGAGCCGCTGAGCCTTGCCTCAACCCGAGGAGGCGAGACCCGCTTTGGAATGCTGGTTAAGGCTTGGTCAGTCGTACCGGGCGCAGCGGCCCGCCCGCTAAAAATCTGCTCTCCCTCCAGCCATTAACGACGAACCCCGCACGCGGCGGGGTTCGTAATCAGCTTGGAGCGGATCAGAATGCCGGAACGACAGCGCCCTGATACTTCTCGTTGATGAACTGCTTGACCTCGTCACTGTGCAGGGCCTGGGTCAGCTTCTGCATCGCGTCGCTGTCCTTGTTGTCCGGACGGGCGACCAGGATGTTCACGTAGGGCGAGTCGCTGCCTTCGATGAACAGGGCATCTTCGGTCGGGTTCAGCTTGGCTTCGAGTGCGTAGTTGGTGTTGATCAGCGCCAGGTCAACCTGGGTCAGCACGCGCGGCAGGGTCGCGGCTTCCAGTTCACGGATCTTGATGTTCTTCGGGTTCTCGGCGATGTCCTTCGGCGTGGCGGTGATGCCGGCACCTTCCTTCAGGGTGATCACGCCGGCCTTCTGCAGCAGCAGCAGCGCACGGCCACCATTGGTGGCGTCGTTGGGGATGACCACGGTAGCGCCTTTGGGCAGCTCGTCCAGCGACTTCAGCTTGCTGGAATAGGCGCCAAACGGCTCGATATGCACGCCTGCAACGCTGACCAGTTCGGTGCCCTTGCCCTTGTTGAATTCATCCAGGTACGGCTGGTGCTGGAAGAAGTTGGCGTCCAGGCGCTTTTCGGCCACCTGGATGTTCGGCTGTACGTAGTCAGTGAAGACCTTGATCTTCAGATCGACGCCCTGCTCGGCCAGCTGGGGTTTGACGAATTCGAGGATCTCGGCATGCGGGACGGCGGTAGCGGCGAGGTTCAGCTCATCGGCGGCCTGGGTCGAAAAAGCCGCGACAGCGGCGAAGGCGGCAAGCAGTTTTTTCATGAAAAGCTCCTGTTTGTTCGACGAACCAATCGCCGAACATCTGTGGTTGAAAACGTAGCGAGCGATGGCTAGGCGAGCGCAGTTGTCTTCCTGCCGGGTTAGGCAGTTATTTACGGGAAAAGTGAGTCACCAGCTTGTCACCGATGCTTTGTAGCACCTGCACCAGTACCAGCAGCAGGACCACGGTGACCACCATCACATCTGTCTGAAAGCGCTGGTAGCCGAAGCGGATGGCCAGATCGCCAAGCCCGCCGGCTCCGACCACGCCGGCCATCGCGGTATAGGAAACGAGGGTGATGGCGGTGACGGTAATGGCGGCAATGATGCCCGGGCGCGCCTCGGGCAGCAACGCGCTGAAGATGATCTGCCGGGTGGTGGCGCCCATCGCCTGGGTCGCTTCGATGATGCCGCGATCGATTTCCCGCAGCGCTGTTTCCACCAACCGCGCGAAGAATGGCGCGGCGCCCACCACTAGCGGCGGAATCGCCCCGGCGACACCCAGCGAGGTGCCGGTGATCAGTACCGTGAAAGGGATCATCACGATCAGCAGGATGATGAACGGCAGCGACCGCAGCACGTTAACCACGAACGAGAGGAAGGCGTACAGCGGGCCGTTCTCGAACAGTTGGCGCGGACCGGTAAGGAACAGCAGCACGCCCAGCGGCAGGCCCAGCAGGATGGTGAACAGCAGCGAGCCGCCGAGCATCAGCAGGGTGTCCAGCGTGGCCAGCCAGATCTCGTACCAGTCCACGTTTGCCAGTAGAGCTTCCATCAGCGCAGCACCTCCACGTGTACGTCAGCGGCATCCAAGCGTGCCAGCGCGGCGGCCATATCGCCGCCGACCAGCGCGAGGGTCAGCTGGCCATAGGGTGTGTCCTTGATACGGTCGATGCGCCCGGAGAGGATGCTGAAGTCGACCCCGGTTTCGCGCGCTACGGTGCCCAGCAAGGGTTTGTAGGTGGCCTCGCCTTGGAACGTCAGGCGCAGGATGCGGCCCGGTACGTGGGCGAAGTCGTCGCGCTGCTCGCCTTCATCGACCGCCTCGTCTTCCAGCACGAATCGCTGCGTGGTGGGGTGCTTCGGGTGAAGGAAGACTTCGGTAACCGGCCCCTGCTCGACGATCTCGCCGCCGTCCATCACCGCCACGCGATCGCAGACGCGGCGGATCACGTCCATTTCGTGGGTGATGAGCACGATGGTCAGCTTCAGCTCGCGGTTGATCTCTGCCAGCAGTTGCAGCACCGAGGCGGTGGTCTGCGGATCGAGTGCGCTGGTGGCCTCGTCGCAGAGCAGGATGTCCGGCTCGGTGGCCAGCGCCCGAGCGATGCCGACGCGCTGTTTCTGTCCGCCGGACAGCTGTGCCGGGTACTTTCGTGCCTGATCCTTGAGCCCGACCCGCTCCAGCAGGGCGGCCACACGGGTATCGATCTCGCTGCGCGAGTAGCTGCCAGCCAGGCGTAACGGCATGGCGACGTTATCCGCTACGGTCTTGGACATCAGCAAATTGAAGTGCTGAAAGATCATCCCGACGCGCTGGCGGAAACGCCGCAGGCCGTCGGCGTCCAGCGCGGTGACGTCCTCGCCGTTGACCAGGATGCGCCCACCGGAGGGTTCCTCGAGACGGTTGATCAGCCGCAGCAGCGTGCTCTTGCCCGCGCCGGAATGGCCAATCAGGCCGAACACCTCGCCAGCACCGATTTCGAGCTGTGTCGGCTTGAGGGCGGGGATCTCACGCCCGGTGCTCCGGTACGTTTTATGGACTTGGTGAAATTCGATCACGGGCGAACCTTGTGGGTGCGTCGTCAATAGCCGGATAAGTCGGCGAAAGGCGTGCATTCTACGCGTTTGTGCATGCTTGGCGCAGCAAGCCCGCCGCTGGTGAAACCGACTATGGCGGTGAAAGACCGTGCGGATCGTCGCAGCGCGCGGTCTTAAGCGAGTTCGCTTTGCCGTCCGAACCGTCAGGTCGCTTGTATTCGCGGGCGCGCCTGCAATGGGCGGTTCGAGGCTGGCGTATATCAGCGCTCAGGCAATTCGCGCCAATGCAGGTAGCAACGCAGGTCGAACTCGATCTGTGCATAGCCGGGCAACATGTATTCGCAGAGCTTGTAGAACGCGCGGTTGTGATCGCTCTCGCGCAGGTGCGCCAGTTCATGTACCACGATCATCTGCAGGAATTCCGGCGCCGCCTCCTTGAATAGCGCGGCGACACGAATCTCCTTCTTGGCCTTCAGCTTGCCGCCTTGCACGCGGGACACCGCGGTATGCAAGCCAAGCGCGCGATGGGTGAGGTCAAGGCGATTATCGTAGAGGACCTTGTCGATGCTCGGCGCGCTTTTCAGATGCTGCTGGCGTAGCTGCTGCACATAGCTATACAGCGCTTTGTCGCTCTGCACCTGATGACGTTGCGGATAGCGGCGTTCGAGGTAGTCGCCCAGCTTTTGCTCGTCGATCAGCTGGCGAACCTGCTGTTGCAATGACTCGGGATAACCGCGCAGGTACTTCAATGTCGTCATTTGGATTCAGGCTCTGCGCCGCCAGGCGAAGCTCAGGAGGAACAACGCGGCCGCCGAGACCACGATAGATGGCCCGGCCGGGGTGTCCTCGAACCACGACAGCGACAGTCCCATGCAGACCGCCAGCAGGCCCAGCAAGCTGGCACCCAGAGCCATCTGCTCCGGCGTGCGGGCGTGGCGTTGGGCCGCGGCGGCCGGAATAATCAGTAGCGACGTGATCAGCAGGACGCCGACGATCTTCATCGCCACGGCGATCACCATGGCGATCAGCAGCATCAGCGCCAGTCGGATGGCCGCGACCGGCAGCCCTTCCACCTTCGCCAGTTCCTCATGCACGGTCACCGCCAGTAATGGCCGCCACAGCGGGATAAGCGCCAGCAGCACCAGCGCGCTGCCGCCGACGATCCAGGCCAGGTCGGTCGGGCCCACCGCCAGCAAGTCGCCGAACAAATAACCCATCAGGTCGATGCGCACGTCCTGCATGAAGCTCAGCGATACCAATCCGAGCGACAGCGTGCTGTGCGCGAGGATGCCGAGCAGGGTATCCGACGCCAGTGGTTGGCGCTGCTGCAGGGTCACCAGCAACACTGCCAGCAGTACGCAGCAGACGATCACCGCCAGCGTCAGGTTGACCTCCATCATCAGCCCCAGCGCCACCCCGAGAAGCGCGGAATGCGAGAGGGTATCGCCGAAATAGGCCATGCGCCGCCAGACCACGAAGGAGCCGAGCGGACCAGCCACCAGCGCCAGCGCGAGGCCAGCGAGCAGGGCGTTCAATAGAAAGTCGGGCATATCGATCAGTGCTTGCAATTCGGGCCGTGGACGTGGGGTTTGCCGGTGACCACGCTGCCGTGCAGGTCATGGCTGTGGTCGTGCTGATGGTGATAGACGGCGAGGCTGCGCGCGTCCTGACCGAACAGCTCGACGAAGGCCGGGTCGGTGCTGACCTGTTCCGGGTGGCCGGAGCAGCAGACGTGACGATTCAGGCAGACCACCTGATCGGTGGCGCTCATCACCAGGTGCAGGTCATGGGAAACCATTAGCACACCGCAGCCGTAACGCTCACGCAGCCGACCGATCAACCGGTAGAGTTCAGCTTGTCCGGCCACATCGACGCCTTGCACCGGCTCGTCGAGCACCAGCAGTTCCGGCGCGCGGAGCAGCGCGCGGGCCAGCAGCACGCGTTGCATTTCGCCTCCCGAAACCGACTGCAAAGGGTTGTCGATCACCTGTTCGGCGCCGACCTCCTTCAACGCGGCCAGGGCCTGGGTACGATCGACGCCGGGTACCAGACGCAAAAAGCGCAGCACCGAGAGTGGCAGGGTCGGGTCGACCTGAAGTTTTTGGGGCATGTAGCCGACACGCAGCTTAGGCTTGCGCCATACCGTGCCGCTGTCCGGCTTCAGCAAGCCGAGCACTGCGCGTACCAGGGTCGTCTTGCCGGCCCCGTTGGGGCCAATCAGTGTGACGATCTCGCCGCGGTGCACCCGCAATTCGGCGCCTTCAAGCACCGCCTGCTTAGCGAAGCGCACATGGATGTCATCCAGGCGGATCAGCGCCTCGCTCATGCCGCGCTCCGGCACGGGGCGCAGAGGCCGACCACTTCCACCGTCTGGCCTTCAACGTTGAAATCAACGGTGCGTGCGGCCTGATCGATGGCTTCGCTGATGCTCGGCTGTTCCAGTTCTATCGCCGTATGGCAGTTGCGACAGATCAGAAATTGGCCCTGATGCGGGTGCTCGGGATGGTTACAGCCGATGAACGCATTGAGCGACGCGATGCGGTGCACCAGACCGTTTTCCAGAAGGAAGTCCAGCGCGCGATAGACCGTCGGCGGCGCGGCGCGACGACTGTCCTGAGCGCTGAGCTCGGCGAGAATGTCGTAGGCACCGAGCGGCTTGTGGCTTTGCCAGACCAGTTCCAATACGCGCTTGCGCAAGGCTGTCAGGCGTACACCGGAGCGCTCGCAGAGCGTATCGGCTTCGGCCAGCGCGTTGCTGACGCAGTGGTCGTGATCATGAGTGGTGTAGGCCAGTGGAGTCTTGGGCATGGACGGAGACGAGGTGGCTGAGAGACGTTATTATGTTACCCATTCAGTCCAGTCGAGTGTTGCCTGTGTTCCGTCTTTTTTCGTTGCCGTTGCTTGTGACCATCGCCCTTCTCGGCAGTGCCCCGGCCCGCGCTGAGGTGGATCTGCTCACCAGTATCAAACCTCTGCAGCTGATTGCTGCGGCCATTCAGGACGGTGTCGGTGAGCCGCAGGTGCTGCTCCCGGCGGGTGCCTCTGCCCATCATTACGCCCTGCGACCTTCCGACGTACGGCATATCCGCAGCGCCGACCTGTTCTATTGGGTCGGCCCGGACATGGAAGGCTTTCTTGAGCCGGTGCTGAAGGACCGCAAGGGCCCGAGCGTGGCCGTACAGTCGCTGCCGGGTCTGACCCTGCGCCATTTCGGTGATGAACATGCCGAGTCCCATCAGGGGCACGCCGAGCACGACGACCACGCGCATGAATCGCATCATGAGCATGAGGGTCATGACGAGCACGCAGCGGCGCACGACGAACACGACCATGCGCACCGCCCCGGTAGTCTCGATGCGCACCTCTGGCTGCTGCCTGCCAATGCGTTGGTCATTGCCACGCGCATGGTCGGTGAACTGGCTGCGATCGATCCGGCCAATGCGCTGCGCTACCAAGCGAATCTCGAGGCGTTCAAGCAGCGTCTGGGAGAGCTCGATCGGCGCCTGCAGACGCGGCTGAGTAATACCCGCAGCAAGCCGTTCTTCGTTTTTCATGAAGCCTATGATTATTTCGAAGCGGCCTATGGGCTCGAACACGCCGGAGTATTCAGCGCTGGCGGTGAGGCCCAGCCCGGCGCGCGTCACGTGGCCGAGATGCGCCAGCGTCTGGAGCAGGCGGGTCCCAGCTGTGTGTTCCACGAACCCCCCAGCCGTCCACGTCTGGCCGACAGTCTGGTCCGCGGATTGCCGGTGCGGGTGGCCGAGCTGGACGCCATGGGCCACGGGATCGAGGCCAATGCCGGCGGATACGAGGGCCTGATCGAAAATCTGGGCACGTCGCTCGCCGAGTGTCTGGAGTCGCTCTGATCGTCGTCGCTGATCGGCGGCCGTTGAGCTGCCGTCGATCCACAATGCCGCTTTTCTATACGGGGCAGGCGCCTGATTGATATCTATCATGGAAGCGCTCGTCGCTCCTGGCATAAGCTGCTGCTTCGTTTTTTATCAATCAAGACGAGGATGCGCAGCGCATGGCGAAGACGGACGGGCCCATCGCGGCCGAGACCAGAACCACTTCCAGCATCGCCTTGCAGGCGGCCTCCGAGGACATCTGGGCACAGAAATATCGGCTGACCAGCAAGGACGGCGCGCCCATTGACGACAGCGTCGATGCGACCTGGCAACGGGTGGCGCGGGCGCTGGCCGACGTCGAACAGACCGAGCAGCGCCAGCACTGGTATGAACGCTTTCTCTGGGCGCTGCGCAATGGCGCGATTCCCGCCGGGCGGATCATTTCCAACGCCGGTGCGCAGGACTACAAGCCAGCCACCTCGACGATCAACTGCACTGTCTCTGGCACCATCAGCGATTCGATGGACGACATTCTCGGCAAGGTCCACGAGGCCGGACTGACGCTGAAAGCCGGCTGTGGCATCGGCTATGAGTTCAGCACCCTGCGCCCGCGCGGCTCCTTCGTATCCGGCGCCGGCGCGCATACCAGCGGGCCGCTGTCGTTCATGGATATCTTCGACAAGATGTGCTTCACCGTCAGCTCCGCCGGCGGTCGCCGCGGCGCGCAGATGGGGACCTTCGACGTCGGTCATCCCGATGTGCGCGAATTTATCCGCGCCAAGCGCGAGGACGGCCGGCTGCGTCAATTCAACCTCAGTTTGCTGATCACTGACGAGTTCATGCAGGCGGTGGACAGCGACGCCGACTGGCCGCTGATCTTCCCACTGCACCTGAAGGAAAAGGCCGAGCTCGACCTCGACGATCCGGCTCAGGTGGTTTGGCGCGAGTGGCCGAGTCACGACGGTTACGTCGTTCGTGAGGACGGTCTGGTGGCCTGCAAGATCTACGGCCGGGTCAAGGCGCGGCACCTGTGGGACATGATCATGGTCTCCACCTACGACTACGCCGAGCCGGGCTTCATCCTCATCGACCGGGTCAACCAGCTGAACAACAACTGGTGGTGCGAAGCGATCCGCGCGACCAATCCCTGCGGCGAGCAGCCGCTGCCGGCCTACGGCTCCTGCCTGCTGGGCTCGATCAACCTGACCCATTTCGTGATCGATCCATTCGGCGTCAATGCACGCTTCGATTGGGACAAGTACCGCGAAGTGGTGCGCCTGTTCACCCGCATGCTCGACAACGTGGTGGAGATCAACGGCCTGCCGCTGGCGCAGCAACGCCACGAGATAGAAAGCAAGCGCCGCCATGGCATGGGCTTCCTCGGCCTCGGCTCGACCCTGACGCTGCTCAAGCTACGCTACGGCAGCCCCGAAGCCTGCGTGTTCACCGAAGAAGTCGCGCGCGAAATGGCACTGGTCGGCTGGGAAGCCGCGCTCGATCTCTCGAAGGAAAAGGGTCCGGCGCCTCTACTGGCCGAAACCTTCGAAGTCACCGCCGAGATGCTGCGCAAGCGCCCGGAGATGAAGAAAGACGGCTACAAGATCGGCGATCGAGTGCCGGGCCGCGTACTGCATGCCAAATACTCGCGCTACATGCAGCGGATCGCCGAGTACGCCCCCGAACTCATCGAGCAGTTGGCCGAGCAGGGCGCGCGCTTCACCCACCACAGCTCCATCGCGCCCACCGGCACCATCAGCCTGAGCCTGGCCAACAACGCCTCCAACGGCATCGAACCAAGTTTTGCTCATCACTATTCGCGCAATCTGATCCGGGCCGGGCGCAAGGCCAAGGAAAAGATCGAGGTCTTCAGCTACGAATTGCTGGCTTACCGCACCCTGATCAATTCCAAGGCGCAGCCAGGCTCCAGTGACCCGTCACAACAGCTGCCGGACTATTTCATCACCGCTGACGACATTACCCCGACGCAGCACGTCGATATCCAGGCGGCGGCGCAGAAGTGGGTCGACTCGTCGATTTCCAAAACCGCGAACGTGCCCACCGACTACCCGTTCGAGGCGTTCAAGGACATTTACCGCTACGCCTGGCGTCAGGGCCTGAAGGGTTGCACCACTTTCCGCTTCAACCCGGCGGCATTCCAGGGTGTGCTGGTCAAGGAGGCCGACCTGGAGAAGACCCTGTACCGCTTCATCCTCGAAGACGGCAGCGTGGTCGAGTTGAAAGGCAACGAAGAGGTCGAATACGACGGCGAGGTCAATTCAGCCGCCAACTTGTTCGACGCCCTCAAAGAAGGCTATTACGGCAAGTATTGAGCCCCGACTGACAGCCGGGCGGCGCGCGTCGCCCGGACGGAGAACTGTAATGACCGTCAAGATCACCCAACGCATCAAGGGCTTCAAGGTCGTCGACGAGACCCTCGAACGCCCAGCCGTGACGCCCGAGAGCACCACCAGCAAGGCCTCCACGGTGGTGGAGATGGACGAGAGTCTGCAGCGCCCGGAAACCCTGGTCGGCATGACCTACAAGATCAAGTCGCCGCTGTTCGAGCACGCGCTTTACGTCACCGTCAATGATGTCGTGCTCAACGCGGGCACACCGCACGAGCAGCGCAGGCCATTCGAGATATTCATCAATTCGAAGAACATGGACCACTTTCAGTGGATCGTTGCGCTCACCCGCATCATGTCGGCGGTGTTCCGCAAGGGCGGCGACTGCACCTTCCTGGTCGAGGAGCTGAAAGCGGTATTCGACCCGCGCGGCGGCTACCTGAAAAAGGGTGGCGTCTACATGCCGTCCATCGTCGCCGAAATCGGTGGCGTGCTGGAGCGCCATCTAATCGCTATCGGCATGCTCGAAGGCCATGCGCTGGACGAAACCCAGCTCAAGTACCTGGCTGAAAAGCGCGCCGCCTACGAGGCCAGCCAGGGCGCGGTAGCCCTCGAGCCGGGCGAAGGATTTCCGGCCGGTGCGCAACTCTGTAACAAGTGCAGCACCCAGGCCGTGGTGCAGATGGATGGCTGCGCCACCTGTCTGAACTGCGGCAATTCGAAGTGCGGCTGAGCCGACTGCACTGATCGCCTGCCGTGGCGTTCGTCAGGCCCGCTTTACCGGGCGGGCCTGGCTCTGCTAGTTTTCAGCGCATCGTTATCAAGGCAACCTATCCGGCCACCGATCGCATGTCCTCTCTTGTCCACAGCCTATTTCCAGTGAAGCTTGCCGAGTTCGGTGTGGGCCGGCTGTGCGCGATTGCACCTCCTCCATCTGTCGTTGCCGTCCTGGCAATCGCGCCACCACCTCCACAGGCGGTTGCGCTGGGCTGATTCGCCCGCACCTCGCAGCTCCAGCTTTGACTCGCCGACCCTACGGGTCGATGCGCCCACGTGCTCGACGTCCGGCTGGAGCCTGTTTTGCTTTCGACAGGTGGATGACTGATGAATATCGACAAATCGTCGTGCAAGTCCTACGGCGTCATGGCCTTGTTCGTACTGCTATGGGGCAGTGCGGCCATCTTTACCCGCTGGGGGCTCGATCACGGCACCCCGTTCGCGCTGCTGATCGTGCGCTTTGCTCTGGCCCTGGGCGCGGTGGCGCTGATCGGCCTTTACCGATGGCGCTGGCGGCCGGTGCCCGGTACTGGCCGGCACACGGCAGCTACCGGTCTGTTGATGATCGGCTGTTATTCGATCTGCTATTTCCAGGCCATGGACCATGGCGTGACGCCGGGCGTGATCGCGACACTGCTTGGCGTGCAGCCAATACTCACCTTGCTGCTCCTCGAACGACGCTTCTCGCCGCTGCGCCTGGTCGGCTTGCTGGTGGCACTGGCCGGGCTGGCCGCGGTGGTGTTCCAGAGCCTGGTGCTGGCGCGCTTCTCACTTGCAGGAATGCTCTTCGCTCTTGGTGCGCTGCTGTGCATGACGCTTGGGGCGATCTTGCAGCAGCGCATCCGTCAAAGCCCGGTGGAAGTGTTGCCGACGCAGTACGCGGTGAGTCTGCTGCTGTGCCTGGCCTTCGTGCCGTTTCAGCCAATCCGGATCGAAGCCGTGGCCGGCTTCATCGTTCCGGTGCTCTGGCTGGGGCTGGTTATTTCGGTGGCGGCGCAGCTGTTGCTGTATCGCATGATTCAGACCGGCAATCTGGTCAACGTCACCAGCCTGTTCTATCTGGTGCCGGTGGTAACCGTGGGGATGGATTACCTGTTCCTCGGCAATCAGCTGTCGCGCCTCGGCCTGCTGGGCATGGCTGCGATTCTGCTGGGTCTGGCGCTGGTGTTCCGTGCGGCGCCGGGGCCGCGATCTCGATGAGCTGAGGCCGGGTGGCGGTTCTGCCGCCCGGCCAGCAGCCTCAGCTGACCACGCGATAGCAGGGCACGTAGGGTCGCCCGCCGGGCAACTTCATTCGGTGCTGCAGAACAAACGCCTGCAGCAGCTCGTCCAGCGGTTTCATGATTGCCGTGTCGCCATGGATTTCGTAGCGGCCGAACTGCTCGATGCGGCGGATACCCTTGTCTTTGACGTTGCCGGCGACGATTCCGGAAAAGGCTCTGCGCAGATTCGCCGCCAATAGATGGGGTGGCACATCGCGAGTCAGCTGCAGGTTGGCCATGTTCTCGTGGGTCGGATCGAAGGGGTGCTGGAAGCCTTCCTCGATCTTCAGCAGCCAGTTGAAATGGAAGGCATCGTTGCGCTCGCGCCGGAACTGCTTGACCGCTTTCAGCCCCTCGACCATTTGCCGCGCCACTTCGGCCGGGTCGTCGATGACGATCTGGTAGAGGTTCTGGGCTTCCTCGCCCAGTGTCGCGCCGACGAACTCGCATAGTTGCTGCAGGTAGGGCGCGGCGCTTTCCGGGCCGGTGAGGATGACCGGGAAGGGCACGTCGCGATTGTCCGGGTGCAGCAGGATGCCTAGCAGGTAAAGAAACTCTTCCGCGGTGCCAACGCCCCCGGGGAAGATGATGATGCCGTGGCCGACCCGCACGAAGGCCTCCAGGCGCTTCTCGATATCCGGCAGGATCACCAGCTCGTTGACGATCGGGTTCGGCGCCTCGGCGGCAATGATGCCCGGCTCGGTCAGCCCCAGGTAGCGGCCGGCGAGGATGCGCTGCTTGGCGTGGGCGATGGTCGCCCCTTTCATCGGGCCTTTCATCACCCCAGGGCCGCAGCCGGTGCAGATGTTCAGGTTACGCAGGCCCAGCTCATGGCCGACCCGCTTGCTGTACTTGTATTCCTCCGTGCTGATCGAATGCCCGCCCCAGCACACCACCATGTTCGGCTCGATGCCGGGGCGTAGGGTGCGGGCGTTGCGCAGCAGATGGAACACGTAGTCGGTGATACCCGCGGAACTGCTCAGATCGATACGCGGACTGCCCAGTTCGCTTTCGGTGTAGACGATGTCGCGCAGCGCGCTGAAGAGCATTTCGCGCGTGCTGGCGATCATCTCGCCATCGACGAAGGCATCGGCGGGCGCGTTGAGCAGCTCCAGCCGCACGCCGCGATCCTGCTGATGAATGCGGACCTCGAAGTCGTCGTACGCCTCGAGGATGGTCTTGGCGTTATCGATACGCGCGCCGGTGTTTAGGATCGCCAGGACACATTGGCGGAACAGCGTATAGGTGCTGCCCGAACTGGCTTCACTCAGTTGTTGTACTTCCCGTTGGGACAGGGTTTCCAGGCTTCCTTTGGGGCTTACCGAGGCATTGATTACATAGCGTGAGGTCATTCGTTCTGTTCCCTGAAAAAATGCTACCGAGCCAGGCAGGTCAGGTGCATCAGGATGTGATACGTCCGGGATCGCCCGGAGCGCACGATTGCGGTGGTTCGACAGCGCGACGCCAAGCGTTGGGGAAAGCCCGCAGCTGCAGGCTATGGCGAAAAGGCGGTCATCTTACCCCAGCCGCTTCAATGAGCATGGGCGGGGTTTCTTGACGCCGGGCGCGCGAAAACGTTCCTTGGCCGTTACTGGCAAAGCGTTCGACCGCAAACGGTGCGGATTGTCCGTAGCGTGAAAGAGCGATTGCTTGGCTGAGAAGGGTGTCGCATCGCCCACGCGGCCCGTGCGGGTCGCGTCGGCGGACAGGCCTCAGAGCGCGAACGGCAAAGCGCTATGGCACTGCTGGCGAGCTGCGAGCAGGCGGCGGAACTCATCCGGGTCTTTAATCAGCACGGGTTGGCCGGCGAAGTTCTGCTCGGCGATCAGGCGCGAGAGCCAAAAGCGTATGCAGGCCACGCGCAGCATCGGCTTCCACAACTCGGCTTCGGCCGGGGTGAACCGACGCAAGGCGGAGTAGGCGGCCAGCATTGCCTGGCTACGCTCCTCGTCGAGCTCGCCGTTGGGGTGTGAGCACCAGTCATTTACGGTAATGGCAATGTCATAGAGCATCGGGCCGGAGCAGGCGTTGTAGAAATCGATCACGCCGGTCAGATGGTTGCCTTCGAACAGCACGTTGTCGCGGAACAGGTCCGCGTGCAGATTGGCGCGGGGCAAGGCGAGAATCTTCGGCTTCAGCTCGGCGATTTCCGCCAGGCCGTTGCGCAGGAGTGGCAGCTGGTCCTCGGGCAGCGCCATGGCGAGACTAGGGCCCTCTTCCTGCATCCAGTCCAGGCCGCGGTCGCTGCGGCGTTCGATGACCTGTTCGCGGGTCGCCAGGTGCAGTCGCGCCAATAACCGGCCCACTTCGGCGCAGTGATGCGTATTCGGCACGGCGATGTGCTTGCCTGGCAACCGCGGCTGGAGCATTGCCGGTTTCTCCGCCAGGTCGCGCAGCGCTTCGCCGCGTGTGGTACGCAATGCGTAAGGCACCGGCAGGCGCGCGCTGTGCAGTACGTCGAGCAGCTCGATGAAGAACGGCAGGTCCTGTGTCGGGCCCCGTTCGACTAGGGTCAGGACATACTCGCCCTGTTCCATGCTGACGAAGAAGTTGCTGTTCTCGCTGCCTGCAGCGATGCCCTGGAAGTCGCGCAGGCGTCCCAGTTGATAAGGCGCCAAAAAGGCTTCCAGTTCTTCGCGTTGCAGCGGGGTGAATACCGACATGAGTGGCCTTCCGTTAACGTCGTCGCTTCGTTACCAGCTAAAAATTTCCCACGCCGGGATCAGCATGTCCGGCTTGTCGGCGCGGATGAAGTTGCTATCGCCATCGGCGCGTACTAGAAAGTACGGCTTGCCGGTCTTGGGGGTGATTTTCACAGCATAGAGGAAGCCGTTGACCCGGTATTCCTCAACGGTCCGCTCACCTTCTTGGCGAATGGTGACGTCGGGCTCGCCCTCGACCGACTCTTGGGCAGAACCGGTCAGCGGCACGAGCGCCAGCAGGCTGGCCAGCATCAGAGATTTGATCACACGCATGATAACCTTGTCCCTTTGTCGTCAAGTGGTCCCTGCATTCTAGCTGCGGGCCCGCCGAAAAGGTTGATCCTGCTCATGAGCCAAACGCCCCTCGTTCTGGTGGACGGTTCGTCCTACCTCTATCGCGCTTTTCACGCCTTGCCTCCGCTGACCACATCCACCGGCAAGCCCACCGGGGCGGTGAAGGGCGTGCTGAACATGCTGCTGGCGCTGCGCCGACAGTATCCGGACAGCCCGTTCGCCGTGGTTTTCGACGCTAAGGGGCCGACCTTCCGCGACACGCTGTTCGCCGAGTACAAGTCCCACCGCCCGCCGATGCCGGATGACCTGCGCAGCCAGGTCGAGCCGCTGCATGCCAGCGTACGTGCGCTGGGCATGCCGCTGCTGTGCGTCGATGGTGTTGAGGCCGACGACGTGATTGGAACACTGGCGCGCCAATGTGCGGCGCTGGGACGCGACGTGATCATCTCCACCGGCGACAAGGACATGGCGCAGCTGGTTTGCCCGCACGTCACCCTGGTCAACACCATGACCGGCAGCGTCTACGACATTGAGGGCGTCCGGACCAAGTTCGGTGTCGGCCCTGAGCTGATCATCGACTTCCTTGCGCTGATGGGCGACAAGGTCGACAACATCCCCGGTGTGCCCGGTGTCGGCGAGAAGACCGCCTGCGGGCTGCTTAACGGCATCACCGGTGGTCTCAAGGGGCTCTACGAGAATCTCCAGAAGGTCTGCGACCTGCCGATCCGCGGCGCCAAATCGCTGGCGGCCAAGCTCGAGGAGCATCGCACAGCGGCGTTCATGTCTTACGAACTGGCGACGATCAAGATCGACGTACCGCTGGATGTGCAGGTCGCCGATCTGATGCCGGGTGAGCCGCATCGCGAGGCACTGATCGCGCTGTACCGCGAACTTGAATTCAAGAACTGGCTCGACGAGCTGCTACGCGAGGCCAGGGCCGCCGGCGAGAACTGCGAGGTGCAGCCCGAGAACTGTTCGATCCAGGCCGAGGCAAGCTACAGCACGGTGCTCGATCAGGCCGAGTTCGATGGCTGGCTGGCGCGCCTGCAGGCCGCCGGCTGCTTCGCCTTCGACACTGAAACCACCAGCATCGATGCACAAAAGGCGCAGCTGGTCGGCGTCTCCTTCGCCATCGAGGCGGGCGAGGCCGCCTACGTGCCGCTTTGCCACAGCTACATGGGTGTGCCTCAGCAACTCGACCGCGATGCGGTGCTCGCCGCGCTCAAGCCATTGCTGGAGGATCCGAACAAGCTGAAGATCTGCCAGCACGGCAAGTACGACATGAACGTGCTGATGCATTACGGCGTGGAAATGCGCGGCATGTGTTTCGACACCATGCTCGAATCCTACGTACTCGATGCTACGGCGACCCGTCACGATATGGACAGCCTCGCGCTGAAATACCTCGGCCGCGGCACCATCCGCTTCGAGGACATCGCCGGCAAGGGCGCCAAACAGTTGACCTTCGACCAGATCGCCATCGAGCAGGCCGGCCCCTACGCTGCCGAAGACGCCGATGTCACCCTGCGCTTGCATCAAGCCCTGCTCGACAAGCTCGAAGCCACGCCGTCTCTGCTCAAGGTACTCAACGAGATCGAGATGCCGCTGGTGCCTGTGCTGGCGCGCATTGAGCGCAACGGCGCACTGGTCGATGCCAATCTGCTCGGCCTGCAAAGCGTCGAGCTGGGCAACAAGCTGACCGAGCTGGAGCGTGAGGCCTATGACATGGCCGGGGAGGAGTTCAACCTCGGCTCGCCCAAGCAGCTCTGCGCCATCCTCTATGAAAAGCTCGGCTGCCCAGTGCTGTCGAAGACGGCCGGTGGCCAGCCGTCGACTGCGGAAAGCGTGCTGGCCGAACTGGCCGATCGCGACTATCCGCTGCCCAAAGTGATCATGCAGCATCGTAGCTTGAGCAAGCTCAAGGGTACCTATACCGATAAGCTGCCGCTGCAGATAAACCCACGCACCGGCCGCATCCACACCAGTTACCACCAGGCGGTAACCGCAACAGGGCGCCTGTCGTCCAGCGACCCGAACCTGCAGAACATTCCGATCCGCACTGCCGAAGGTCGGCGAATTCGCCAAGCCTTCGTCGCCGCGCCAGGCTATAAGCTGCTGGCAGCCGACTATTCGCAGATCGAGCTGCGCATCATGGCGCACTTGGCTCAGGATGCAGGCTTGCTGTATGCGTTCCAGAACGACCTAGACGTACACCGCGCCACGGCGGCGGAGGTGTTTGGCGTCGAGCTGGATCAGGTGAGCAACGACCAGCGGCGCAGCGCTAAGGCGATCAACTTTGGCCTGATCTACGGCATGAGCGCCTTCGGCCTGGCCAAGCAGATCGATGTCAACCGTGGGGAAGCGCAGGCCTATATCGATCGCTACTTTGCCCGCTACCCCGGCGTGCTCGCCTACATGGAGCGCACCCGTGCTCAGGCGGCCGAGCAGGGCTTTGTCGAAACGCTATTCGGGCGTCGCTTGTATCTGCCGGAGATCAACTCGAAGAACGGTGCCATGCGCAAGGGCGCCGAACGCACCGCGATCAACGCGCCGATGCAAGGCACCGCCGCGGACATCATCAAGCGCGCCATGATCAGCGTGGACAACTGGCTGCGGCAGAGCGGACTGGATGCTCGGGTGATCCTGCAGGTGCACGACGAGCTGGTTGTCGAGGTGCGTGAAGATCTGGTTGAGCAGGTGCGAGCGCAGATCTGCCCGCTGATGAGCCAGGCCGCCGAGCTGGACGTGCCGCTGCTGGTTGAGGCAGGCATCGGCGACAACTGGGACGAGGCGCATTGAGCCGTGTCAATGGCACGCCTGCTGTGCTTCGAATGGTCGTTGTCGACGCTGCCGGAGCGGTTCAGAAAATATTTTCGGTCAGCATTGAACTTGCGGAGCAAAAGCCTGGTCTGAGGCTACGAAGGGTGTAAAAGCCCTTCGATGCTCCTTGTTGTGTTAAGTGTTGGCAGATCTCTGGACCTCGCCCTAGCGGTCCGGATTTGGACCTCGAACTTCCCCCTCCCCCAACGAAGTTCGAGGTTTTTTTTGCCTGGAGAAAACCTCGGCAGATCCCGTTGGCCGGTTGTGTCGGCAAAAAACGCAGCCCACGCTCTTGTTGAAGAAGCCATTCGTACCCTGTACTGCTTCGGTAGATGGGCTTCGATCTATGCAGGCGAGCGCACTGAAGCGAACGCAGCCGTAACGCCCATCGCGGCTCAACGTACTCGCGCCTGTTCCTGTTATCCCGAGAAATCGAGCATTCGCTTGTGTTTCATCGGTGCACTAACCGGCTCACTGGCCGAGCTCTGCTCTAACAAGCTTCCTGCCTTGTCGGCATCCGCCATCCTCGGTAACAACGGCGATTTTATCCTGGCCCCCGAGCCCACGCCCGGTGCGCCACCGGCATTGATTTTCACGAGTGGGCCAGACACGGTGATTCCCCCGGGGTCTAGCTTGATGAAGCTGCCGCCGGCTTTGAGGGTCAGTTCGATACCGGCTTCGATGACCATTTTCTGCCCGGCCTTGAGGTGAATCTCGCGACCGGCTTTGGTCAGCTGAGCGGTGCCGAGCTTGATGTGTTGGGCCTGGCCGATGGTGAGATGCTCGTCGGGTTTGACTTCTGCTTTGCGGTCGCCGGTGACCGTTAGGTGCTCCTCGGCCTTGAGCTCGGTGAAGCTTGCGGCCTCGACGGTGTCGTGGCGTTCGTTGCCAACACGAATCTTCTGGTCGTGCTCGATGTTCTCGTCCCAGTCGCGCTGGGCGTGGATGTAGATCTGCTCGGCGCCTTTGCGGTCTTCGATACGCAGCTCGTTGTAGCCACCACCGCCCGGCGAACTCAGGGTTTTGAAGGCGCTGCGGGTCTTGTGCGCAGGCAGGTCATACGGCACCTGGTGTTCGGCATGGTAGAGGCATCCGCTGACCAGTGGCTGATCGGGGTCGCCTTCGAGGAAGGTGACCAGCACCTCCATACCTATCCGCGGGATAGCGATGCCGCCATAGCCGTCGCCGGCCCAGTTCGAACGCACGCGCAGCCAGCAGCTGGTCTTCTCGTCGCTCAGCCCCTCGCGGTCCCAGAAGAACTGGACTTTGATGCGTCCGTATTCATCGCAGTGGATCTCTTCGCCAGCGGGACCGGTGACCACGGCGGTCTGGCTGCCCAGAACGCGCGGTTTCAGCATCAGACCAGTGTGGCGTTGCCCTTGGCTGCAACCAACATCATGTCATCGAAATCAAAGCGCTCCGCGCATATAGCCCACTACTGTCTCGGGCTCATGACTTCTGCGCACTGAACGCCTATCACCTCGCGCTGATGAGCACATTCGTCTATGCCCCTTTTAGTACCGACAAAAAGCCTTACAGCTCCTCACCCCCTCCTTACAACTCGATCGGAAGTATCGGCCATGTATTGCAGAATCAGTTGGGCTGCCGAGTAAAGCCAACTCAATTCAACAGTGCTGGCCCATACCATATGATCTGTGAAGAGGTGCCTTATTCGAAGCGACTAGAAATCATGCCCTACGATCCACTGCGCTACGAAAAAGAGACGCAAGAGGGGTGGAAAAATCCCGAGGACGTGCATTTTCTTTACGACACGGAGTCGGGCACCAATACCCAGGCCTTCATTACCCATAACGACAAGGTGGTGCTGATCACGGTGCGCGGCACTCAGGAGATATTGGCCGACGCCAGCCGAGATGCTGATGCTCGCCAAGTGCCAATTGAAGATGGCGTAGGCCAAGCGCATCGCGGGTTCTATGGAGGATTCCAAGCAGCGAAACCCTTCGTTGAGCGCTATCTCAATTCTTTTTACACAGGCGAGCAGACTTTGATCGTCTGCGGCCATAGCCTTGGCGGAGCGATCGCCTTGCTATTAGCAGACTGGCTGCGCCGGAAGTGGTCCGATGATACCCAGCTCTACACCTATGGCGCACCCCGCGCCGGCGACGCTGCTTTCGTTAAAGCCGCCCAGCCGCTTACCCATCACCGTATCGTCAACCATAACGATCCAGTTCCCGCTGTGCCTTTGCCCTGGATGGACGCGGAGTGGAAGCTGGCTCTTGTGTGCGTCTTTCTCATGCTCAACCGGGGTGTTGGCGGTGAACACCTGCGCCGCTGCCTGCTTGACCTGGGCGATAGCGGCGCCGACAGCTCCTGGCTGCGGATGCGCGGCGCCGGCTCGCTTGACCATTTCCTCAAGTCGACGGCACAGCGGTAAAAGAAGCGGCGCCTGGGTTCCGAGGTGTGTCGCTAGGCAGCTTTCGAGGCTACGTAGCTCGACCGCGATCTGTTCGAATAGAGGCAGCTGTTCGCCCATTGGCACATGGTCGGCAAGCACCTGTTCCATGCGGGGGACCAGCCAGTTGATCGCAGCAGCACGGGTGCGGTCCTTGCGTGGGTGAAGCTCTCCCCAGTGATCGCGGCATAGAAAGCCGAGCATGGCCAGGCCGGCATGCAGCCCGAGAAATGAATCGCGTTGATACAGGCTCCAGGTCAGCCATGCGGCGATTCGTAGATCCTTTGTCTGGGTACTTAGCAGGCATTCACTACCTTCACGCACGGCTTCCCAGTCAACGGCCCCGGCCGCGTGCAAGGACGCCGCCTTGCCAAGCTCCTGCTCCAGCCCCTCATACTCAGGGGCATAGCGAACATCATCGCCCACGAAGCAGGTTGCCGTTATTGGAACTTTTGCTACCGCCAATACGTGGGCGGCTAGCTTGCTAGAAAACGTCATTCCATGACTCAACTGATGCCTGCGTTAGCACTGTTGCTGTTGCAGGGGCGCTTCATGCGCAACGACTTGCTACGTGCAGTACCCGCACGTCATTGAGGTGCGAATCCTAGGCCGGAAGGCTGAGGATGACTGTGAAGTGGATTCCACCTAAGGCTATGGACCGGTGGGGCATACGCCGGAGATGTGCAGTAGTTAACTTCTTGAGGCGCCCTCTTGGTGAACCCCAGCGTGGAAGCCTTGTCTCGCAACTCCATTACGCGGGTCAGCGGTCGTTCGTGCGGCGTTTCAATCTCCTATATATAGGTGGAGGGTGTTCACGCGAAGCCAAGCAAAGAAAACCATTGACGGCTCGATCTGAGGACCTATAATGCGCACCTTCTCCGGCGCAGGCCTTTGGCGAAACCTCTTTTAAATCAAGAAGTTAGCGAAATAAAAGGCTT